>NZ_CP099997.1:0-2400000 GCF_024138145.1 Natronosalvus halobius
CACTCTCCGGTCGCGAACAGCGACGGCGAGAAGATAGCTATTAACCGTCGTCGTCCGAACGCCCCCACATGACAGTCTCGAGCGCTCCCGGGAAGGTCTATCTGTTTGGGGAGCACGCGGTCGTCTACGGCGAGCCGGCGGTTCCCTGTGCCATCGAGCGACGGGCGCGGGTCACCGTCGAACAGCGATCCGACGACCGGCTCAGAGTACAGGCGGACGACCTCAGTATCGACGGCTTCACCGTCGAGTACGGCGGCCAGCACGACGGCCGCCACGACGTGAACGTCCCCGAACCACTCATCAGCGCCGCGATGGGCTACGTCGACGGCGCCATCGAGCAGGTTCACGACGTCACCGGCGAGGACGACGTCGGCTTCGACGTCACCATCGAGAGCGAGATTCCGCTCGGGGCAGGCCTCGGCTCCTCCGCCGCGGTCGTGGTCGCCGCCATCGACGCCGCGGCGCGGGAACTCGGGCTCACCCTCGAGACCGACGAACTGGCCGAGCGAGCCTACCGGACCGAGCACGCGGTCCAGGAGGGGCAGGCCTCTCGCGCTGACACCTTCTGCTCGGCGACCGGTGGCGCCGTCCGCGTCGAGGGCGACGACTGCCGATCGATCGACGCCCCGGAGTTGCCCTTCGTCATCGGCTTCGACGGCGGCGCTGGCGAGACAGGCGAACTGGTCGCCGGCGTCCGTGCCCTCCGGGAGGAGTACGACTTCGCCGCCGACACCGTCGAGGCAATCGGCGACGTCGTCCGCAGGGGTGAGTCGGCTCTCCAGGCGGGCGACCTCGAGGAAGTCGGTCGACTGATGAACTTCAATCACGGCCTGCTCTCGGCACTCGGCGTCTCCGCGCGGGACCTCGAGACGATGGTGTGGGCCGCTCGCGACGCGGGCGCCTACGGGGCGAAGCTCACCGGCGCGGGCGGGGGCGGCTGTATCGTCGCGCTCGATCCGACGCCGGAGACGGAGACGGCCCTGCGCTTTACCCCCGGCTGTGAGGACGCGTTTCGGGCCGAACTGGCCGAAGAGGGGGTGAAGCGACTCACATGACCAGCTCTGGTACCGGAACCGAAACCGAAACGACCGTCGTCAAACTCGGCGGCAGCGTCGTCACGGACAAGGATCGCGACGAGACGCTCGACGCCGACTCCCTCGAGACGGCCGCCGACGCCGTCGCGACGGCGCTCGAGACGGGCGACGTCGACGACCTCGTCATCGTCCACGGCGGCGGGAGCTTCGGCCACGTCCACGCCAGCGAGCACGGCGTGAGCACGACCGACGGTACGCACGACGTAGGCGCCGTCCACGCGATCCACGGCGCGATGAAGACGCTCGACGGATTCGTCCTCCAGCGATTGCTCGAGCGTGACGTCCCCGCGGTTCCGGTTCACCCCTTTTCGGTCGCATCGCGGGACGCCGAGGGCCGACTCGACCTCCCTACGGCGCAGGTCGAGACGATGCTTGCGGAGGGGTTCGTCCCCGTCCTGCACGGCGACGTCGTGAGCCATCGGGGTGAGGGAGCCACCATCGTCAGCGGCGACGAACTGGTCGTCGAACTCGCGACGGCCCTCGAGGCCGAGCGCGTGGGCCTGTGCTCGACGGTTCCCGGGGTGCTCGACGACGCGGAGGACGTGATCGAGCGCATCGAGGACTACGCCGACGTCGAGGCCGTCCTCGGGGCCAGCGAGTCGACGGACGTCACCGGCGGCATGGCTACGAAGGTGCAGGCACTGCTCGCCCTCGAGAGCCGTGCCTCGATCTTCGGCCTCGAGTCGCTGCCGGCGTTCTTCCACGGGGAAGGAGCGGGGACGACGATCGAGTAGTTGGCTGGCTGCCGCTCGATAACCGTTGCTTGTCGCTCGTTACCAGCCGGACGCCGTTCACGTTCACCCTCTCGCCGAACCCGACCCCGACACACGAAACCCAACGGCTACCGTGCTCGATGTGGTACGGCGCCTATGGACCGAGACATGCTCGACGACCAGCGCGAACTCGTCGACCTGATCGAAGACGCCGGTTGGGAGGTCACCGGCCTCGAACTCTCGAGTTACGACAGCCCGTGGGTGGACGAGGACGCTCCCGAGGCAGAGGTGACGATCACGGCGAGAAAGCCGTACGTCGACGGTGACGCGGGCGGAGACGGAGACGAGAGTGGCAGCGACGAAGACGGCGAGGACGACAGCCCGTTCCGAATCAACTGACGAACCCCGGGGCTGCCGGATCGGACGACGATCACCCCTTGATGTTACACACCGGGAACGTCCGGGCGACCCTGTCGCCGATCCCGAGTTCGTCCGAGACGCGCACGACCTCGTCGACGTCCTTGTAGACGCCCGGGGCCTCTTCGGCCACCGTCGCCCCCGACTGGGCCTTGACGTAGATCCCCTGGCCCGACTCGAGGTCCTCGCGGACGTCCTCGCCCCAGTACTCGTTTTTGGCCTGGGTGCGACTCATCAGTCGGCCGGCGCCGTGGGCCGTCGAGCCGAACGTGAGGTCGAGTGAATTTTCGCCCCCGCGAAGGACGTAGCTGCCGGCGCCCATGCTCCCGGGGATGATCACCGGCTGGCCGACGTCGCGATAGGCTGCGGGGACGTCGGGGTGACCCGCCGGGAACGCCCGCGTCGCACCTTTCCGGTGAACGTACAGTTCCCGATCTTCGCCGTCGACCTCGTGGACCTCCTTCTTCGCGATGTTGTGAGCCACGTCGTAGAGGAGGTCCATCTCCATCGACTCCCAGGGGCGGTCGAACACGTCCGCGAACACCTCGCGGGTCCGGTGCATGATCAGCTGACGGTTGACCCAGGCGTAATTGATCGCGGCGTTCATCGCCGCGTAGTACTCCTCGGCCAGTTGCGACCCAGCGGGGGCGGCGGCGAGTTCCTTGTCGGGGAGTTGATTGAGGAGGCCACCGTGCTGGCGCTCGATCTTCCGCAGATAGTCGTTGCAGGTCTGGTGGCCCAGCCCGCGGGAGCCACAGTGGATGAGCACGACGATCTGATCGCGCTCGAGGCCGAACGCCTCCGCCACGCCGTCGTCGTACACGTCAGTCACCCGCTGGACCTCGAGGAAGTGATTACCAGAACCCAGGGAGCCGACCTGGTTCTTCCCGCGATCCTTCGCCTTCTGGCTCACCATCGACGCGTCGGCGCCCGCCCGGACGCCCTCGTCCTCGCAGTGAAGGAGATCGTCCTGGACCGCGTAGCCGGCCTCGAGCGCCCAGTCCACGCCGCGCTCGAGGATCTGCTCGACGGTGTCGACGCCGGTCTCGACGACGCCGCCGCCGCCGAGGCCGGAGGGGACGGCCTCGAATAGGGCGTCGACGAGTTCGCGTTCGTGCCCGGCGACGTCGTCGTAGCTCAGGTTGGTCTTCATCATCCGGACGCCGCAGTTGATGTCGTAGCCGACCGCTCCGGGCGAGATACAGCCGTTCTCGGCGTCCATCGCACCAACGCCACCGACCGGAAAGCCGTACCCCTGGTGGCCGTCGGGCATGCAGATGGCGTAGTTCGTGATCCCCGGCAGGTGCGTCGCGTTGCGCAATTGCTCGAGCGTCCTGTCCTCGCTGATCTCCTCGAGTAGCGATTCGCTGGCGAGTACGCGTGCGGGGACACGCATCCCGTCTTCCTGTGGGAGCTCCCAGACGTGTTCGCGAACCTGCTCGAGCACGATGCCATCGGCGTCGAACGTGGTGGTCATACTCGAGGATGGGGCGCCGTCGCTGAAAGACCTTTGTTACCGTTGCGGGGAGAGTCGGAACCGTACCCGGTTCGACGAGCGACGGTCAGCCCGCCGTCGACGTGACCGCGTCCTCGAGTTTGCTTTCGACGGCCTGGAGGCGATTGTCGACGGCGTAGGGGCCCGCGCCGGTGATGAGCAACAGCGAGGCCATCCCGAACAGCGAGACGTGTGCCAGCACGGGGTCGTCGGGCAGGGCGAACAACGTCAGCGAGAACATGGCGATGGCGACGGCGGCGCTGGCGCGCGTGAACAGGCCGACGACGAGCGCGAGGCCGAGAGCCGCCTCGGTGAACCCGGCCCCGAACACCCACAGTTCGGCCGGAACGGGGACGACGCTCGTCAGGTCGTACCGGTCGACGACGGCCAGGGCAATGCCGGGGCGCAGGAGTTTCTGGCCGACGCCGAGGGTGATGAACGTCAGCCCGAGGCCGACGCGGGCGATCGTCGGGGCGTACACCACGTAGGGGTCGATTCGCGACTGGAACACCTGGGCCACGTCGTGAACCCGGTCGATTCGGCCGTACTCGGTTCCCGGGCCGCCGGCGACTCGCTGGAGGACGTGATCGGCGCTTGGTCGGCCGCTGCCGACGAGGGCGATGGCCAGCAGGCCGCCGACGAACTCGAATTGCAAGAGGAGCGTCGGCCAGACGACCAGCCCGACGAGGTACGCCGCCAGGGTCACGAGGGCGACGAGGCGGGTGGCGAGGCCGAACAGGAGCAGGAAGCCGAGGGCCACCTGGAGCAGACGGGCGTCGACTGCGACAGACGGGCTGATGAAGTAGCCGGCGAAGCCCGCTCCGACCAGCGGAATGCCGAACGAGATCCGGAGCAACCAGGGGACGAACTCGGTGTACTCCCGCATGGCCGTCCGGAAGGCGGCGACGTCGTTGGGCACCGGGTTCACGCGCAGATAGGCGACCATCGCGAGGGTGACGACGAGCGCGCCGAGGGCCAGCGGACCGACGACGACGGGGTCGGTGAGTCCGTCAACGAGAAATTCGAGGGCTGAGACGTCGTGCTCCTCGTCGACGACGTACTCTTCGTGGGCGCTGACAGGCCTCGAGAGGATGGTTGCCAGCGCTAGCGACAGCAACAGCGTCAGCGTCAGTGCCAGCGACAGCAGTCCGTCCAGGACGCTGGAACGGGCTTTTCCTCGCCGGGATCGACGAGCGTCGTTCATACGTCACTTATCCAGTCGACAGGCAAAAGTGCTCGAGTTGCGCCTGCGTCTGCGACGGACCCGGACCCGGGCCCGGACCTGGACCTGAACCTGAATTTGGACCTGAACGTGAACCTGGACCCTTGCTGAACATCGACCCCGCTCAGACGTCGAAGACGACGTACGCCTCCCAGCCGTCGTCGACGGCGTCGAGGCGCATCTCCGAGTAGGTGACGGCTTTGACCTCCCTGGCGTCGATTTCCGTGAGCGGAACCCCGCGGGCGTCGGCCGCGAGCCGCCACCGGTCGTCGGTGTGTCGGTCCCGGCTGGCTGGTTCCTCGATTGCACCCTCGTCGCCCGTGCCTGCGCCCTCGCTCTCGTCTCCCGTATCCTCGTCGACCCGCTCGAGCGTCCGAACGCGGTTGTCGACCGGCAACTCGAGGCGGACGTCTCGCAGGTAGATGAGTTCGTCCAGGTACTCGAAGAGGAGGGCTTCGCGGCTCTCGGCGCGCACCTCGAGTGTGAACCGGTCGTCGCTCTCGCCGGAGTCGCCACTCGAGTCGCTGTCCACATCGCTACTCGCCTTGTCCGCGTCGCCACCGGGAATCTCGTCACACGAGGCCGCCGCTAGACCGTCGGCCACGGCGGCGACGGTCGTCTCGAGGGTGTCGCCGCGAGCGGCGACGGCGACGTCCGCGGTGTGTGCGCGGAGTTCGTAGCTCATGCGGGCTCGTTCCGTCGCCAGTGTGCTATGTGCATCGATTCCGCGCGAGTCGACCCCAGTCAGCCGTTCCTCGACGGGTCTCGAACGGGGTCTTTCGACCGGTCAGAACGTCTACTTGGCGGGCTACCGGCCCGTTTCGACGAGAGTTGTCGATCCAGCCGCCGGTGGAATTATATTGGCGACGGTGGTACGGTTGGTTAGTGAGCGTCAACATCGACAGTCGCGTCGTCGAGCCCGGCAACGACGAGTTCGTCGACTCGGCCTGGGACCTCAAAGAAGTGATTAGCCGGGACGAAGGGGTGCTCAAACAGCGACGCAACTTCTTCGTCGATGCCTACCGGCGCTCGACGGTCCACTGTTACGTCCGCAACGGAACGGACCTCGTCGGGTTCGCTGCCGTTCGACGCGACGGCTACATCCTCTTTCTGGCCGTCTCACCCGACTGTCGCGGCAAGGGTATCGGCAAACGACTCGTCGCCCAGGTTGCCGAGGACCACCGCTCGATCACCTGCCACGCCCGCACGACCAACGAAAACGCCCTCCAGTTCTACGAACACCTCGGCTTCGAGATCAAGCGCCGCATCGACAACTACTACGAGGACGGCGGCGACGCCTACTACCTCAAACTCGGTTCGAGTGCCGGACTGTCGGATCGAATCTCGGAACTGATCCGCCGGTAGCGATCGGCTTCTCTCGCCTGCCCCGACTTGCTCCAGCGACGGCCATTCGGAAACGCCTATATGCCAGTACCGCCGACTACCGGGGACGCATGGAGGAGCGCACGCGGGCCTATCTTCGGGGGCGATTTCGGGACCACTACCGACGGACGGAGATCACCCTCCCCCCGGAGGCGAACGAACGCGAGTGGGGCTACATCCCCTGGACGGAGGGCCCCAAGACCACGATGGTTCGCCACCGCTCGCTCCTCGAACTCGGCTCGCTCGAGGACTTCCTCGAGCGTAAGCGCCCCCAGCACGTCTACTACTCGGTCGGGCGCTACCGCGACCCCGGCGCGAACTCGATGAGCGCGAAGGACTGGCGCTCCTCCGACCTGGTCTTCGACCTGGACGCCGACCACCTGCCGAGCGTAACCCTCGGCGAGGATTCGTACGCGGAGATGCTCGAAAAGTGCAAGGACGCCCTGTTTCGCCTGCTCGACTTCCTGGAGGATGACTTTGCCTTCGAAGACCTGGAGGTCGTCTTCTCGGGCGGCCGGGGCTACCACGTTCACGTCCGCGACGAGTGCGTTCAACGGCTGGAGAGCGACCACCGCCGCGAGATCGTCGACTACGTCCGCGGGATCGGCCTCGAGTACGACGCGCTGATCGAGACCGAGACCGTCGCCGGATTGGGCCGAAAGACGCCGACCCAGCGTCGCCACCTCTCGATCGACGGTGGCTGGGGCCGACGCACCCACCAGCGGTTCATGGCCTACGTCGACGACCTGCTCGACCTCGAGGAGGAGGCCGCCCTCGAGAAGCTACAGTCGTTCGACGGCATCGGCGAGGGGAAGGCGCAGGCGACACTCAACGCCGCCCGGAACAACCGTGCGGAACTCGAGGCGGGGAACGTGACGGTCCACACCGCGGTCTCCCAGCTCGCCGAGCGCTTCGCTGGACGGGCCGTCGAGGCCGACAACGCGCCGATCGACGAACCGGTCACGACCGACACGAACCGGCTCATCCGACTTCCGGGGAGCCTCCACGGCGGCAGCGCGCTCGAGACGCAACGAATCGACAGGGACGACCTGGCCGACTTCGACCCGCTGGTCGACGCCGTCCCCGAGACGTTCAGGGGCCACGAGATCGTCGTCGACGTCACCCGCGGCGGCGATGTCGAACTGGGGGGCGATATCTTTACAGTCCAGGAGGGTGACCAGTCACTACCGGAGTACGTCGCCATGTTTCTCATGGCGCGTGGTCGCGCCGAAAAGGAGAAAGAATGAACCAAGAATGAATCTAGACGAGTTACGCACGGTGCAGAGCAAAGAGCGCCAGAAGGACAGCCTCCAGCACCTGCGTCCGTCATTTTACAAAGAAGTCGGCGAGTACATCGCGAACCTCGAGGCCGAGCGCGAGCGCGTCGCCGAGGCCGCCGACGATCCCTTCTCCTCGCCCGAGGTCGGACGTCTGACGGACGAGATCGAGACGGCGAAGGACGTCGTCGAGGCCGTCTACGAGCGCCGGATGGGCAAACTCGTCAAGCAGGCGAGCCTCGCTGCGGCCGGGATGCCCGCCAACGACGAGGGACTGACCGCGGAGGAGTCGGACCTGTTCACCGATCTCGTCGACCGCATCCAGGGCAACAAACAGCGTGTGCTCGACGTTCTCGATGGGAACGAGGCCGAGGCCGAGGACGCGGTCGCGGAGACGACGGCCTCGAGCGAGTCGACCGTGCCCGACCCGTCAGCCGACCCCGGCGACGCGCTGGCCGACGTGGCCGGTTCCGCGACCGACGAGTCGGCGGTCGACCCGTCGTCGGAGGGCTCGGTCAGCGCCGCCGACGCCATGGGTGGTGACCTGCCCGCGAGCGACGACGTGGATGCCGCCGAAGCCGCCGAGGCAGGGGCGGCGAGTGGACCGAGAGTGGGAGACACTGACGACGTCCCGCCACCGCCGCCGGACGAACCGCCTGCGAACCGCGAGGACGCTGGCGATGCCGAATCCGACGCCGAGACGACGGGAGGCGAAGACTCGAGCGATTTGGCACCCGACATCGACCGCGTCACCGTCCGCATCACTCGCGATGTCGGCTCGATCCTTGGGATCGACGACCGCGAGTACACCCTCGCGACCGACGACGTCGTCACGCTGCCCGAGCAGAACGCGACGCCGCTGGTCGAGCGCGAGGCGGCCGAACCGCTGGAGTGACTCGAGGTACAAATGGTACAAGTAGCGGACCGACAACACTACAACCCGCGAGACGAATCACCGGACATGCTCGAGGCTGGCGACGACGCACCCGACTTTGCACTGCCGAACCAGCACGGCGAAACGGTTCGCCTGGACGACTTCGAGGGCCAGTACCTGGTCGTGTACTTCTACCCCCGGGCGAACACCGAGGGCTGTACGGTCGAGGCCTGTGAGTTCCGCGACGCGCGCCCGACGCTCGAGACCGAGAACGCGGCCGTCGTCGGGATCAGCGACGACCCCGTCTCCGACCTCGAGGACTTCGCGGCGGACTATGACCTCGAGTTCGATCTCCTCTCCGACGAGGACGGCTCCGTGTCGACCGCGTACGATTCCTACGGCGAGAAGCAGATGTTCGGGAATACGTTCGACGGCGTCTTCCGGAACACGTTCGTGGTTGGCCCGGACGGCACCATCGAGGCGGTGTTCGAGGGCGTCACCCCCGAGGGACACGCCGACGAAGTGCTGAACGTTCTCGAGTGAGACGACCGGACGGTTCGGTTCCAGTTCTCGGTACGACAGCGACGATCCAGGCGCGCGTTCTTTTCGAAACGATCAGTATCGCGACTGGAGATTCCCTCGAGATTGCTCTGAGCAGCACTCGGAGCGCTCCCGCGATACGGTCGACGTCGGCGCTCACCTGGCTGGACGAGGACACTCCTCGAAGTGGACGACAATTCTCACTCGAGTGGACGACAATTCTCACTCGAGTGGACGAGATGATTTCCCAGGTGGACGAACGACCAACTCCCACCGCGCGTGACGAATCGCATCGTTACGTCCTCAACAAATCGAGCGGAATTTACAATGCTACGTCGTACCGTGACCGGAACTGGCATAGTATCATTGGGTGGCGTATAAGGTCTACCCGTTCGATATAGGTCGTTTACGTCGTGCGGTTTTTCGGACTTGCACGATCGTACATCGGCGTGTAAAAACTGCCAGCGTCTGTTTCAGCGCCAGGTTTATATACTCCCTCGGGCCTGGGGTTGGGTACATGTCGACACCAAACGACACCAGCTCTGAGACCCCTCAGGGCGGTCGAGTTCTTCCAGGGCACGTTAGATTCTACTGACGAAATCGCAACTGCACGCGTTTTCGACACGACCCTGCGCGATGGCGAACAGTCCCCAGGAACCTCGTTCTCGTACGACGACAAACGCGAGATCGCACGGGTTCTGGACGAAATGGAAACCCACGTCATCGAAGCAGGCTTCCCCGTCAACTCCGAGGCCGAGTTCGAAGCCGTCAGCGACATCGCGTCGTCGACGCAGACCACGACCTGTGGACTGGCCCGCGTCGTCGAAGGCGACATCGAAGCGGCGCTGGACTCCGGCGTCGAGATGGTCCACGTCTTCGTCTCCACGAGCGACGTGCAGATCGAGGACTCGATGCACTCGAGCCGAGAAGCTGTCGTCGAGCGCGCGATCGACGCCGTCGAGCGCGTCACCGAGGCGGGCGCAATTTGCATGTTCTCGCCGATGGACGCCACCCGGACCGACGAGCCGTTCCTGCTCGAGGTCATCGAGGCCGTCACGGAGGCGGGAACCGACTGGATCAACGTCCCCGACACGTGCGGGGTCGCGACCCCGCGACGCTTCTACGATCTGATCCAGACGGTGACCGACCATACCGACGCGCGCATCGACGTCCACACTCACGACGACTTCGGGCTGGCAACGGCGAACGCGCTGGCAGGGATCGAAGCCGGCGCCGACCAGGCGCAGGTCTCGGTCAACTCGATCGGCGAGCGTGCCGGCAACGCCGCTTACGAAGAGTTCGTGATGGCCGTCGAGTCGGTCTACCAGGCGGACACGGGCATCGACACGACGCGGATCACCGAACTCTCCCAGGTCGTCGCCGATCGAAGCGGCGTCCCGGTCCCCTCGAACAAGCCGGTCGTGGGCGCGAACGCGTTCTCCCACGAGAGCGGCATCCACGCCGCCGGCGTCATCGAGAACGCCGACACGTTCGAACCCGGCGTCATGACCCCGGAGATGGTCGGCGCCCGGCGCCGACTCGTCCTGGGGAAACACACGGGAACCCACTCGGTTCGCGAACGGCTGGTCGAGACGGGCTTCGACCCGACCGAGACCGAGGTACGGGCCGTGACCCGTCGCGTCAAGGACTACGGCGCCGAAAAACGTCGCGTCACGGTCTCCGACCTCGAGCGATTCGCCGAAGCGGAAGGCGTCGCTCGGCTCCCCGAGCGGGAGCGAGAGGAGGTGCAGGCGTAACGATGCACCCTTCGGTTGCTTCGGCCGGCCAGCGTCGGCTGTCGCGGATCGACGTTCGATCGGATGGATCAGTCAGCCGCTCGAGCGCCGCGCGTGCCGACGTCGCCTCGAGTGGTGGTCGCCCCTCGTCCGTTGACTCGAACGCGAGCAACGTTTGCCACTCGGGCAACGGTTATATGCCTCGAGGCGTCTACCAGTGTAGTAATGACGACCCGCGCTTCCAGATCGGCTCGCGGTGCCGACAGCGGCGCGGTCGCGACGCTCATTATTGTAGGGGCCGCCTAGCCCCTCACTTCACCCTCTCTGTCCCGACGTTGCACCGATTTCCTAGCGACCAGCGACGCAGCACCCACAGTCCCCAGCGACCCCGAACGATGACACGACAGCACACACGAAATCGCCGCCATCCGGCGGCAGGAGGGTATCGATGAGCGAACGCGCGACACCGGTGACACCGCGGACCGAAGCGGACTCCAGCGCGGCGGAAACTGAGCGCGAACGCGAACGCGAGCGCAACCCCGAAGCCGCCGCCGACGTCTCGACCGAACCGAGTTCGAACACCGACGCATCGACAAAGCCGGTCACGACGGGCGCCGAATCCGTCATCCGCGCGCTCGAGACCGCGGGCGCCGAGTACGTCTTCGGCGTCCAGGGCGGGGCGATCATGCCCGTCTACGACGCACTCTACGACTCCGAGATCCGCCACGTGACGATGGCTCACGAGCAGGGCGCCTCCCACGCCGCCGACGCCTACGGCATCGTCTCGGGCGATCCGGGCGTCTGCTTCGCGACCTCCGGACCCGGCGCGACGAACCTGGTGACGGGCATCGCCGACGCCGACATGGACTCGGATCCGATGATCGCGCTGACGGGCCAGGTGCCGACCAGGATGGTCGGCAACGACGCCTTCCAGGAGACCGATACCACGGGCGTCACGAAACCGATCACGAAGGCCAACACGTTCTCGAGCGACCCCGATCGCGTCGGCGACGACGTCGGCGAGGCATTCGCGCTCGCGGGCGCGGGCCGACCCGGCCCGACGCTAGTCGATCTGCCGAAGGACGTGACCCTGGGCGACACCTCGACCGAGCCGGGCCAGCCACGGACGCCGGACACGTACGAGGTGCAAGAGCACGCCGACCCCGAGACGGTCCGACTTGCCGCGCGGCGCATCGAGCAGTCCACGAAGCCGGTCTTGCTGCTGGGCGGCGGCGTCATCAAGGGCAGCGCCACCGAGGCCGTGCGGGCGTTCGCGGTCGAACACGAGATTCCGGTCGTGACGACGATGCCCGGCCTCGGCGCGTTCCCCGAGGATCACGAGCTCGCGATGGAGATGGCCGGGATGCACGGGACGGGGTACGCCAACATGGCGATCACCCATTGCGACACCTTGATCGGCGTCGGCACCCGGTTCGACGACCGGCTGACCGGCGGCATCGAGCACTTCGCGCCCGACGCGGAGGTCATTCACGTCGACATCGATCCAGCCGAGATCAGCAAGAACATCCACGCGGAGTACCCGCTCGTCGGCGACGCGGAAACGGTGATCGAGCAGTTGGCCGACGAGGTCACGGAATCTCCGCGAGCCACCAAGTGGCGCGCCCAGTGCCAGCAGTGGAAGTCGGAATACTCGATGGCCTACCGGACGCCCGAGGACGAACCGGTCCAGCCGCCGTTCGTCGTCGAAGCGCTCGACGAGGCCACGAGCGACCGGGCGATCGTGACCACGGGCGTCGGGCAACACCAGATGTGGGCTTGCCAGTACTGGACGTTCACCGAACCCCGGACCTGGGTCTCGAGCCACGGGCTCGGGACGATGGGCTACGGCCTACCCGCGGCCGTCGGTGCGAGACTCGCCGCCGAGGACGACCAGGAGGTCGTCTGCTTCGAGGGCGACGGGTCGTTCCTGATGACGATCCAGGAACTGGCCGTGGCCGTCCGTGAGAACCTGAACATCACCGTCGTCGTGCTCAACAACGAGTACATCGGCATGGTTCGCCAGTGGCAGGACGCCTTCTTCGAGGGTCGCCACGCCGCCTCGGAGTACAACTGGTGTCCCGAGTTCGACACCCTGGCGGAGGCTTTCGGCGCGAAAGGATTCCGCATCGACGACTACGACGAGGTCGCCGACACGGTCGAGGCCGCGCTGGCCTACGACGGCCCCTCGGTGATCGACGCCCACATCGACCCACGGGCGAACGTTTACCCGATGGTGCCGAGCGGCGGCGACAACGGACGGTTCGCGCTGTCGGAGGACCAGCTATGACCAGGACGCGAACGCGACCAGCTACGGCCGGGACGCGAACGCGATTCGACGACGCGCGACGCTCGAGGCCGGCCTCGAGGTGGTCCGCGTGACTGACCGACGCGGACTCGAGGGCCCCGCTCCCGGCGAACGGCCGGCCCCGGCGGGCAAGCGCAACGAACTCGGCATCCGGGTCGATCCGGAAGTCGAGGCTGCGCGCCCGCCGCGACGGACCGTCATCTCGGCGCTCGTCGAACACGAACCCGGCGTGCTCTCGGACGTCTCGGGGCTGTTTTCGAGGCGACAGTTCAACATCGAGAGCCTCACCGTCGGCCCCACGGAGGACGAGGCCCACGCACGCATGACGATCGTCGTCGAGGAGCCCGATCCCGGCATCGAACAGGCGAAAAAACAGCTCCGGAAGCTGATTCCGGTGATCGCGGTTCGCGAACTCGAGCCCGACGCGATGCGTCGCGAACTGGCGCTCGTGAAGGTGAACGCGACGCGACCGGACCGGGTCGCCGCCGTCGCGGAGATGTACGGCGGGAAGACCGTCGACGCCAGCCCGGAGACGGCGACGATCGAGATCACCGGTTCGCGCCAGAAGATCGACGCGGCCATCGACTCGTTCAGCCAGTTTGGCATCCGCGAGATTTCCCGCACGGGAACGACCGCGATGGCTCGCGGGACCGACGATACGGCCGCCGAGCAGACGAAAGCACAGCCAGCCGACCAGCGACACACCGTTCCAGCAGACGATGACTGACGACACTCACACTCACACCGACGCAGACGCAGACGCAGATGCAGACGACACGTTTACGACGAACATCTACTACGGCGAGGACGCCGATTCCAGCTCCCTCGAGGATAAGACAGTAGCCGTCCTCGGCTACGGCAGCCAGGGCCACGCCCACGCACTGAACCTGCACGACAGCGGGTTCGACGTCGTGGTCGGCCTCCGCGAGGATTCGAGTTCCTGGGCGCAAGCCGAGGACGACGGCCTGCGGGTGACGACGCCCGACGACGCCACCGCGGAAGCCGACGTGATCATGTTCCTCGTCCCCGACACTATCCAGCCCGCGGTCTTCGAAGCCGTCGAGGACGGCCTCGAGGAGGGGAACACGGTCATGTTCGCCCACGGGTTCAACATTCACTACAATCAGATTCAGCCACCCGAGTACGTGGACGTCACGATGGCCGCCCCGAAGGGCCCGGGTCACATCGTGCGCCGCGACTACGAGAACGGTGGCGGCACGCCGGCGCTGATCGCGGTCTACCAGGACTACACAGGCGACGCCAAGGAGGAGGCCCTGGCCTACGCCCAGGGCATCGGCGCCACCCGCGCGGGCGTCGTCGAGACGACGTTCCGCGAGGAGGTCGAGTCGGACCTCTTCGGCGAGCAGGCCGTCCTCTGTGGCGGCGTTACCTCGCTGGTCAAACACGGCTTCGAGACACTGATCGACGCGGGTTACGCCCCCGAGATGGCCTACTTCGAGTGCCTGAACGAACTCAAACTGATCGTCGACCTGATGTACGAAGACGGGATCGGCGGCATGTGGTACTCCGTGAGCGACACGGCGGAGTACGGCGGCCTGACCCGCGGCGACCGCATCGTCGACGACTCCGTGCGCGAGAACATGGAGGAAGTACTCGAGGAGGTTCAAAGCGGTGCGTTCGCCCGCGAGTGGATCAACGAGAACCAGGCCGGACGCCCCTCCTACACCCAGTTGAAGCGCCACGACGAGGAACACGAGATCGAATCGATCGGCGCGCCCCTGCGCGACCTCTTCGAGTGGGAGGACGACTCGAGCGAGAACGAACCGGCGGAGGTGCCGGCGGACGACTGAGAGGAGAGAACCATGACACGAACCACCGACTCCACGACCCCAGCGAAATCGAACGACGTGAAACGGAATCAAGACCGACGAACGATGGACGACGTCAGCCACACCAATCCCTACACGGGCGAGTCGACCGGCCACCTGTTCAGCCGCGGGCCGATCGTGGCCGCCGACGGCGGGGAGGCGAACGCGGTTCCCGATGATCGGGTGGACGAACGGGATGACCGAGTCTCGAGCGACCCCGCAGACGGGGGCAGGGAAGACCGCATGAAAGACGTGAGTCACACGCCGCCGCGCGACGCCGACGACGCGAACGCGGTGTTCGAGCGCGGCGGGAGCGAGGTCGGAGCCGACGAATGAGCGAGGGAACGCTCTACGACAAGGTCTGGGACCGCCACGCGGTCACCCGCCTGCCCACCGGCCAGGACCAGCTGTTCGTCGGCCTCCACCTCATTCACGAGGTGACGAGCCCGCAAGCGTTCGGGATGCTCCGTGAGCGTGACCTCGAGGTCGCCTACCCGGACCTGACCCACGCGACGGTCGATCACATCGTGCCGACATCGAGCAAGGAGCGCCCGTACGCCGACACGGCGGCCGAGGAGATGATGGCCGAACTCGAGGAGAACGTTCGCGAGTCGGGTATCGAGTTCTCTCACCCCGATACGGGCGAACAGGGGATCGTCCACGTCATCGGCCCGGAGCAGGGGCTGACCCAGCCCGGGACGACCATCGTCTGCGGCGACAGCCACACCTCGACCCACGGCGCCTTCGGCGCGCTCGCGTTCGGCATTGGTACGAGCCAGATCCGGGACGTCCTCGCCACAGGAACCGTAGCGATGGAGAAACAGAAAGTCCGCAAGATCGAGGTCACCGGCGAACTCGCCGAGGGCGTCGAAGCCAAAGACGTCATCCTGGAGATCATCCGACGACTCGGAACCGAAGGCGGCGTCGGCTACGTCTACGAATACGCCGGCGAGGCCATCGAGAACCTCGACATGGAGGGGCGAATGTCGATCTGTAACATGTCGATCGAGGGTGGCGCCCGCGCGGGCTACGTCAACCCCGACGAGACCACCTACGAGTGGCTCGAGGGTCGCAAGCGCGTCCCCGAGGGCGAGGCCTTCGAGGAGCGCAAGGCGTACTGGGAATCGATCCGATCGGACGACGACGCCGAGTACGACGACGTCGTGACGATCGACGGAAGCGAACTCGAACCGGTCGTCACCTGGGGCACGACACCAGGACAGGGCGTCGGCGTCACCGAGCCGATTCCCGAACCCGAGGACCTCCCCGCGGACAAGGTCGAGACGGCTCGCCGCGCCCAGGAGCACATGCGGGTCGAACCGGGCGACACGATGGAGGGCTACCCCATCGACGTGGCCTTCCTGGGTTCGTGTACCAACGCGCGCCTGCCGGACCTCCGGCGGGCCGCTCGGCTCGTGAAGGGCCGGACAGTCGACCCCGACGTCCGTGCGATGGTCGTCCCCGGTAGCCAGCAGGTCAAGCAGGCTGCCGAAGAGGAGGGCCTGGACGAAATCTTCACCGATGCCGGCTTCGACTGGCGCGGTGCCGGCTGTTCGATGTGTCTCGGCATGAACGAAGACCAGCTCGAGGGCGACGAGGCCTGCGCCTCCTCCTCGAACCGGAACTTCGTCGGCCGCCAGGGGAGCAAGGACGGCCGCACAGTACTGATGAACCCCCGGATGGTCGTTGCGGCGGCGATCAACGGAGAAGTGACTGACGTGCGGGCGATCAAGGAGGTGACGGTGAATGAGTAACCAGAACGAACTCGAGATTCCGAGCGTCGATTCGGTATCGGGAACGGGCGTCGCCGTTCGCGGCAACGACATCGACACCGACCAGATCATCCCGGCTCGCTTCATGAAGGTCGTCACGTTCGACGGCCTGGGCGAGTTCGCCTTCTTCGATCAGCGGTTCGACGACGACGACAACGAGAAGGACCATCCACTGAACGAGCCACAGAACCGCGACGCCTCGGTGATGGTCGTCAACGCCAACTTCGGCTGTGGCTCCTCGCGCGAGCACGCCCCCCAGGCGCTCATGCGCTGGGGCATCGACGCCTTCATCGGCGAGAGCTTCGCCGAGATCTTCGCGGGGAACTGTCTCGCGCTCGGCATGCCCACCCTCGAGGCCGACACCGAGGTCGTCGAGGAGCTACAGGCGTGGGTCGAAGCGAATCCCGACGGCGAGATCGACGTCGACGTGGCCGACGAGACCGTCACGTACGGCGGGAAGGCGGTCGACGTACGCGTCGACGACGCCCAGCGAAAGGCCCTCGTCGAGGGCGTCTGGGATACCACGGCCCTGATGAAGGCAAACGCCGAGGCCGTCGACGAGACCGCCGAGGCACTCTCGTACGTCGAAGACGGGAAACGAGTGTAGGTCCGCTTCTCAATCCTTTCCTCAGATCGGCTCACTTCGTTCCGATACCGATGTTGACGGTGTTGTTCAACACGGCTGGACCGCTCCCGTCGGAACGCTCGCTCAGTTTGTCGTCCAGCACCGTTCGGGCCGCATCCTGCTGCTCCGCCGTCAGGTCGGCGACTAACCCCGCCCCGATCGGATTGCTGGCGGTCACCCAGTCCCACAGCTGCGCGCCGGAGTGGAACGCCAGCCGATGATTCGTCGTCTCCACGCGAATCTTCGTGAGGCCGGCGTCGGACAGTTTCTCGTGCAACTTCTCGGGATCCGCCACCTGGAACGGTAACGGCGGCGGGTCTGACGGAAGGCCCGCGAAACCTGGGACGGCGGCTTTCACGGCACCGAGGAAGAACTGTAGGAACTCGATTTCGGCGGGCGGCCCCATCGTGACCAGGAGGACGCGGCCACCGGGTCTGGTAACGCGCGTCAGTTCGTCCAGTCCCCGTGGGAGGTCGGGAAACAGCATGACGCCGAACTGTGAGCCGGCGACGTCGAAGGTGTTCTCCTCGAGTTCGAGTGCTTGCCCGTCCATGACGCGGGCCTCCAGGGTGGTGAGCCCCTCGTCACGCGCACGTGCCTCGAGGTGCTCGACCATGGCGGGGGAGATGTCCGTCGCCAGCACCTGTGCCCCCGCGCGAGCCGTGGGGATGCTCAACGCGCCACTGCCGGCCGCGACGTCCAGCACTCGCATTCCCGGCTGGAGCCCCACCCGCTCGAGGGCCTGTTCCGCGATGGCCACGTTCGACGGAGTTACGTACTCGTCGTACTCCGGCGCGATTTTGGTCCATTCGTCCTGGATCTCTGCTTGTTCGGGCATGATTCCTCGAATTCCAGTGCGTTCGCTGGATACATCTACATATCCGGTGAAATATTTCACCCCGTGAAGAACCGGTTGGGTTTGCGATAGCTATGGTCAATACAGTGGATCACCGTGGTCGTCCGATTCCGTGATCTTTGGCCGTATCGGTAGTCGCCGAGCGTCTCCTACGTCTCCTCAACTCGTGGACGCACTCTACCGTTGGCGGTCCGACGAGACGAGCGTCTCGAACGCTTGCGACTCGACTGGCCTCGCCTCGTCGCGGACGCGCTCGAAGGTGGAGATGGCCCACTCTCGAGCCGCCAGTGCATCCGTATCGATTATGGCCGTCAGCGCGCCAGTCTCCGCGTCGTGACAGCAGATGCCGGCGCGGTCGTCGACGACGCCGAGCCCGCACCGGGACCGGTCAGGGAGGTCGTCGTGGACGAGAACGGTGCAGTGGTCACACGATGCGGCTTCCATCACCCGTTCGGGATTCCAGGCGAGGGTCTGCTCGAGCGCCGTCGGGGAGTACACGTACTCGAGCTCCATCCCGTCGAGGACGGCCTGGCACACCGCCTCGTTGTTGATCGACTTGAACACGATACTGTCGAACCCCCGCATTCGAGTGGTCCCCTCGATGAGGTGGGTGAGACGTTCGATCGGCTCGTACGGGTACCCAGGGCCGGGGTACGAGACCACCGCATCGGTGAAGAGGTCGACGGAGAACCCCTCCATCTCCCGGGGGAGCCACTGCCAGACGTCGCGGAGCTTGTGTTCGATTTCCATCGCTTCGCGGAGCTCGAGGAACCGCTCTGCGACGAACTCGCCGAGCGACGTCAGGCAATAGGTCGGCCCATCCCGGGCGATCCATCGACGGTCTTCGAAGTCGGCGAGAATCCGACTCATCGTCGGTGTAGAGGCTCCCGTCGCGGCGGCGAGATCGCGCCGTTCGCGGGCGCCATCGGTCAGCCCCTCCAGGACACCAACTCTGTGGGTGGATCTGGCGAGAAAGTCGATCTCTTCGAGGGCAGCATCCATGGTATGTTTACACATGGCATTGTATGATGCGTATCGGTGCTCGTCTCCTTCGAGACGGAATGTGTTCCGTCTACTCAGCATCGTCTGAGTGTGCTACTCGATACTCGAGTTCGGTTATGCCCCAATTCTCGAGCGATTCGGGACAAACAGCATTTCATTTCGCCTGCACCGGCCCCTATCGCTCGCTCGTTTCGCCTTACGGCTTGGCTTCGAACACGAGATTCAGGGGCGTCTCGGCCGCCCGGCGGAACCGGGTGAAGCCGCCGTCGGCGACGGCTTCCTGAATACCAGTCTCGCCAGCCTGAGCGCCTAGCACGCGCTCGGCCTCCTGATCGAGTGCACACGGCGTACAGATCAGCGTCGAGATCGAGTAGGCTGCCCGTCCCATCGGGTTGAGGTTGTCCGCCACGCGGTCGTTGGCGAACAGCTCGACGATCATCCACGTGCCGTCGTCGGCGAGCGTTTCCCGGACGTGCGCGGCCGCCCCCACCGGATCTCCCATGTCGTGGAAGGCGTCGAACGTGGCCACGAAGTCGTAACTCGCGCCGTCGTACGACTTGGCCGTCGCCACCTCGAAGCTCACACGGTCGGCGACACCGGCTTCGGCTGCTCGCTCCCGGGCCGCCGCTATCGAGGGTTCGTGCGGGTCGATGCCGACGAACGTCGACTCCGGGTACGCCTCCGCCATCAGGATGGTCGAGGCGCCGTGGCCACAGCCCACGTCGGCGATGCGCCCACCGTCCTGGAGCGTCGTGTCCACCCCCTCGAGCGCGGGAATCCAGTTGTCGACCAGGTTCGCCGCGTACTGTGGTCGCCAGGAGTACTCGATTGCGTGGAACAGGTCCGCGTCGTGTTCGTGCCAGCCTACGCCCTCGCCCGTGCGGAACGCCTCGACGAGTTGTGATTCGATCCTGGCCGCCGACAGAGCGACCTGGAAGTTACCGACCATGAACGCCGGGCTGGTTTCGTCGGCGAGCACCGCGGCCTGCTCGGGGGTGAGGGTGTAGCGATCCGTCTCCGAATCGTAGGTGACGTACCCTCCAGCGGCCTGCGAGGGGAGCCACTCGCGGACGTACCGTTCCGCGGTATCCGTTTTCTCGGCCAGTTCGGCTGACGTAAGTGGGCCCGCTTCGGCGAGCGTATCGTACAGGCCGAGTTTGTCGCCGATGACGACGAGCGGCGCATGTGCTGTCGCTCCGAAGTCGGTTATCGCTGTCTGTACGTGCTGGTTCAGTCGTTCTTCGTCGAGTGTCATGATTGGTCGTCGTAGGTGTTGTCGGCTGGATTGTCGATTGCGTTCGACCGCCCGGTTCTCACGTTTCTCACTCGATGCGGCCCGAGGACCGCCTTCGTGTGGGGTGCATTCTCATCCGTCGATTCGCACCAGCATGACGTTCCGGGGGTTACGTCGATCACGGTGTCTTCGATGATCACGGTGTGGACGACGAACGGATGGTGAGATGACGGCCTCGTCGGCCGTGAATCAAATCGACTTGATCAGACGATCTCGAAGCACTTGGCCAACGATCGGAAGCCCAAGATATGGCTATCCCACCACTACCACCACCCCACCACCATCTCGCCCCATAGGTTAATACCACGATTCGAGTTACCAATAGACATGGCCACTGCACTCGAGGACGTTGCGTTTCTCGCGAACTCGGAGAACCGCGTGGCAGTCTTACGGCTCCTCGTCGAGGCTCCGCACAGTCACGACGAGATACGTGATCGGATCGGTGCATCGCGGGTGACGACCGCGCGCATTCTTCGGGAGCTCGAAGAGCGCAACTGGATCGCACGCTCGGGCCAGGAGTCCACGGCGACACCGACTGGTGAATGGGTGTGTGACGAATTCACGCGCCTGGTGGGCGAGATGGAGGCCGAACATCGGCTGCGTGAACCCCTGCAGTGGATGCCGTCCGACCTTCTGACGTTCGACGTCCAGCGCCTTCGCGATGCCGAACTCATCGTTCTCGAGGAGAGTGACGCGACCGCCATCATTCGACGGATACTCGAATTTCGCCGCTCTGGCGACCGGATTCGGGGCGTTACACGCACGGTCGCCCCGGAGTTCATCGAAAACGACTGGGAGTCGACCGTCCACGGGGACACCCACCTCGAAATGGTAATCACGCCGGACGTCCTCGACGCCATCCGAACTCATCCGACCTCCGCAAAGCAGTTGCGTGAGATGCTCGATGAGACAGATGTCCACGTGTCTGTCTTCGAAGACATCCCGATTTCAGTCGGTATCGTCGACGGCGCGGTGGGAATCGACCTCACTGACGAACAGGGAGTCGTCAAAGGAGGGTTCGTCACTGAGGACGAGGCCGTCTACGAGTGGGCAGTCGACCTCTTCGAATCGTGCCGTGACGAAGCGAGCCCAGTGGATCCTGACGAGGCCACGGCTGACCACTCAGTTGGCGTGAATCTTGCTCGGCCTCGGGAGCGAGACGGGCCCGTGTCGTAGTCCGTATCGCCGGGGTCGACCTCGGGTCTTACCGTCTTGTCGTGGGGACCCATCGAACCACTCGACGTGTGTCGAACCGCTCGAGTCCCTTCGAGAAAGTTCGATCCAGCGCTGCCGCAGATCGTCCCAGCCTGCTACCAGTAGACTCGGCGAATCCGTGACGACTTCGCTGCTCCGACGGCGCCGAACTCGTTGAGAGCGAACGCTCGAAGCGATTCAGTCGTCACGTTTCCGTTTTCTGGACAACGGGTGCCTCAAGGTAACCGCGGTACCAGGTTACTGGGGGTTCGACGGTACCACGAGGTCCTGTTCAGCTCCGTCACAGGGTTCGTGCGTGGAGCAAGAACCCGAGGGTAAACAGCACCGGAACGACGGCGAGCCATCCGAAGAGGTACAGGAAGAGTACGTTCAGAAGCACCAGTCCGCTGTAAGAAAATTCTCGCTTCCCGAGTGTATTCAGTGTACTGTACGCGATCTGGTTCCGTCCAAGCACCACCATGAAGCAGACACTCGAATGCGAGTATGATAACCTTTCTGGCTATTCGGATTCTCGAGACTGTACGATATATTGATATACGACCGCTCGTCGACGACCAGGACTGGCAAATATACCGCTTTCGATACCCTCTTTGGGCTTCCACGACGAGCGCGAGCATGACCCACGACATCGCCGTCGTTCCAGGAGACGGCATCGGCCAGGAAGTGACGCCGGCCGCGCTCGAGGTACTCGAAGCGATAGACGTCGACTTTTCGTTTCGCGAGGCGGCGGCGGGCGACGCCGTGAAGGCGGAGACTGGCGAGGCGCTTCCGCAGGAGACCTACGATCTCGTCGCCTCGAGTGACGTGACGCTCTTCGGCGCGGCGGGCGAGACCGCTGCGGACGTGATTCTTCCACTGCGCGAGGCCGTCGACTCGTTCGTCAACGTTCGGCCCGCCAGGGCGTACCCTGGCGTCGACGCGGTTCGGCCCGAGACGGACCTCGTCTTTCTCCGGGAGAACACCGAGGGGGTCTACGCGGGCCACGAAACCCGGCTGAGCGACGACCTCTCGACGCTGACGCGCGTAGTGACCGACTCGGGCTCGCGACGGCTCGCCGAGTACGCCTGCGAGTTCGTCGACGACCGTGGCCTCGACGAGTTTGCAGTCGTTCACAAGGCCAACGTGATGCGCGAGACGGACGGCCGGTTTCGCGACGCGGTCGTCGGCGTGGCCGACGCGGAGGGCGTGGAGACACAGGAGGTGCTGATGGACGCCTTCGCCACTCACGTCTGTCTCGACCCGGCGCAGTTCGACGTCGTGGTCTGTCCCAACCTCGCGGGCGACGTGCTCTCGGACCTCGCGGCGGGCCTCGTCGGCGGTCTCGGCTTACTCCCGAGCGCGAACGTCGGACCCGACCGAGCGCTCTTCGAACCGGTCCACGGCACCGCTCCCGACATCGCCGGCCAGGGCGTCGCCAACCCCGCCGCCGCCATCCTCTCGGCGGCGATGCTGCTCGAGTACCTCGGCCACGAAGACGAGGGCGCGGCCGTCCAGGAGGCCGTCGAAGGCGTGCTCGATGACGGCCCGCGGACGGGTGACCTCGGTGGCGACGCCTCGACGGACGAGGTGACGGCGGCAGTTATCGATCGACTGTAGCGCGTTTCGATTTTTTGCGAGCGAGACTGGTTCGGTCAGGGTCGCTCGCCGACGTCGTACCCCGAGGAGGCCCCCCGCTCGAGAATCTCCCCGACGAGTGGTTCCTTTCGGTCGGTGTATGCCGCCCGATCATCCGAATGACGCTCCACGAGCCGTCGCTTGAGCGTCTCGTATGCCTCGGCCGCGGATGGGGTCGCCTGCAGAAAGTCCCGAAAGACCACCTGCTCGCGGTGACAGTCGCTTCCCCACGGCGCGACCGACAGGTAGTGCGTTCGGTCGGTTTTCGGCCCCTTCGCGAAGAAGGCGCGCTCCGGAACCCCGTCGTTCGCTCGACGTTCGTATCCGAGGCGCTCGAGCGCCGGTTGCAGCTCGGAAACGGCCTCGAGGTCCGCGACCAGGACGAGCAGATCCAGGATCGGCTTCGCGGCGAGTCCGGGGACGGCCGTCGAGCCGACGTGCTCGTATCCGAGAATCTGGTCACCAACCCCGTTCCGTTCGAACGCCTCCTGGAGGCACTCGAGCTCGGCCGCGGCCGCGTCGAGCCATCCCGGGTGGTGTGAAACGAGGGAGACGGTCCCTCGTTCGAGGCCGAGCGGTGGGCCGTCGTTGGAGGGACTGGAGTCCGTCATCAACGACCGTCAGGCGATCTCGAGGTCGTCCCGGTCCGCCCCCGCCAGTTCACAGAGAGCGTCGGCCTCGAGCAGGTGCAGTTCGCCGGGGATCACGAGCAGGTGGAGCGGGTCGCCAAACTCCCGTCCGGCGAGGTCGGTCATCGTCCCCGCCTCGATCAGGGGGTCGGGACTGCCGGCTCGAGCGACCACGACGCCCACCAGGTCGGGGTACGCGTCAGCGAGCAACTCGGCGGCGACATCGGCGGTCATGTACTCGCCGCGTTCGGCCTTGATGTCCAGGTAAACCACGGTGTGCAGGTTCGCCTCGTGGTTCGCCTCGATGGTCTCGGTGACGCTGGCCGGCAACCCATCGGCGCCGTGGGCGTAGGGGAACGGGAGAGTCGTCGCCTTTCCGAACCGGTAGTTCTGGAGTCCGGTGAGCGAACTGGTTGCCGTTTGAGCGGTAATGCCGTGGATCACGCGAGTCTCGATGCCGCGTTCGTGGGCCCGCAGTCGGAGGTCGACGTGCGTGGTCGAGATCATGGTGTCGCCGGCTGTGAGGAAGACGACGTCCTCGGTTTCGGCGGCCTCGAGGATGTCGTCCGGATGTTGTTCGACCCCCGCCCGGTCGCGGACCTCGACGTCGATGTCGTGGTGGTCTTCGAGCGACTCGACGGTGGTCCCGACGAGCTGGCTGGTGTAGAACTCGGCGTAGGCGCGGTCGGCGTTCCGGAGGGCGTCCTGACCCTCGACGGTGATCGACCGCTCGTCGTAGAGGCCGAGTCCGACGAACGTGAGCATACCGGGTCTTTCGGGGGCGAGTGGAATACGTTTTCGAGTCACGCCTGCCCCGAACCCGACGAACCGTGCGTATCGAGCGGTGAGTCGACCGCTGAAACGGTCCGAACTACTAAGGTACGACCAGGAGATTTCGAATGTAGTTACTAGTATGGTCGAGATGGACGTGCAATTTCTGGCCGGTGTCGCTGTAACGGTCTTTCTGGCGCTGTTGTTTTTCGGGGTCGTCGTCCTCTGGGACCTCTCGCTCGCCCTCCGAAGCGTCGGTGACAAAGTCGACAAACTCGAGGATACGCTCGACGACGGGTTGACCGACGTCGGGCACAACCTCGAGGGGTTCTCACACGGTTCCAGTGGCGGAACCCAACTGCACCTGAGCAGTGGGACGATCAGTTCGGGCCCGCAGGGTCAGACCCAGCAACCTCAGCAGTCCCAACAACCCCAGCAGGGTCAGCAGGCGCCACACCAGGGACAGGCGGGCCAGGCGCACGCACAGCCCCAGCCCACATCCGAGGGCCAGGCCGAACGGGTGGAACCGACGTCCGAGGACGAACAGGCACGAGCGGCTGACTCCGCGACGATCGACGAAGCGACAACCCAGCCGACCGAGCCGGAGGGTGATGATCCAGGCGAGTCGAACGACGACGGTGCCGGGTCGGCCGAACCGGAACGCGGGGCTGACGAGCAGGAGGATACCGCGAGCGACGGCGACGGCGAAGACGATGAAGACGATGAAGACGAACTCGACGACGCCGAGGACTCAGCACCCGACGACGCGCTGGTCGCGCGCAACCGCGGTAGATTCATCACGTCCCCGGATCGAACGGCGTGGTACGCTACCTCGCTCGATCGGGACGTGATCACCGACGCGACGTATCCCGAGATCGCCGGTGAACTCGAGAGCGCCCCGGAACCGGACGTCGAAGGTTCGGGTTCGGGCGACGATGGTGACGATTTGGGTTCGGACAGCGAGGATGACGACTCACGTTCAGGCGACGGCGACGAGCAGAGGGTAACGGACGAAGACGACGACGCCGAGACAGCGACCGACGACGAACCCACCGTCTACGCCGCCCCGCCAGCGAACAGTCCCGACTCTCCCGAAGCCGTTCGACAACCGACGACGGATGGCTCCGACGGGGTCGGACCCGAGGCGTCATCCAACGCCGATGGAGGCGAGTTCACCTTCTCGGAAGCGGTCACCGGCGATGCCGAGGCCGAGAACGAACGGCGAGACGGTGACGAGGAGGCCACGGATACCGATGCTGCAGGTGACGACGCTACAGATTCCAACGCCACAGATGCCGACGCCGCGGTCCAGACTGGACGAGACTCGTCCCTCGAAACGCCCACTCCTCGAGAATCGAGCGACCTGGACGAGGCGAGCGACGACGGGGGTGTCGAGGTCGTGGGCGACGACCCGGGCGACCCGGACGACCCGGACGTCCCGGACGAATTGGACGAACTGGACGAACTGGACGAATTGGACAAAACAGACGGCGCGGACGACACGGACGATTCGGACACACCGGACGACACGGCCGCCGCATTCGATCCGTTCGACCCCGCCGGTCACGTCGACCCTGTCGATGACGACATCGAGGAGATCCCGGTCGACCGCGCACTCGAGACACTCAACGAGGAGAAACCGGACCTCTCGCTGAGCAGCCACGGTTTCGAGGTATCCGCCGAGGAGAACGAGGACGGGGCCGTGTTGACCTACACGTTCGACCCCGAAACGGTGTCCATCACGGGGTCGACGAAGCGCCTGCTCACCTACCAGCTCCAGAGCTTCGCGGACCAGGAGTCGACGCCGGACGGTGACGTGACGATCGACGGTCAGCGCATCGTCATCGACGTGCCGGACGCCGACGGCGCGGCAATCCAGCGCTGGGGACAGGGTGCCGTCAGCATCATCGACCGAACGCTCTACCTGTCGGACAACGGGAACTGAGCGCTCTATCTTTATCGCTCTCGAGTCGCGCCTTCGGTCGCCGCCCGCGAGACGAGGACTCGTCCCTCGACGCCTGCTCCCTCGAGTGCGTCCCTCGCCGCAGCGACGGCCTCGTCGGCGTATCGGTCGTCGGTGACGCCGTAGACGGTCGGCCCCCAGGACGATTGCCCGACGCCGGTGACGACTGGGCTCGAGGCCAGCGCGTCGACGAGTTCGCCTGCAGGCGGGCGAAAGACGCCGCCCTGGACGTCGGCGTACCAGGCACCGTTCTTGTGACCGATGGTCGATATCGCCTCGCCGAAGGCCTCGAGTCGGCCTTCCGCGGCCGCCGGGAGCAATTTTCGCGTGAGGACGCCGGCGATGTCGTCGGCGATTCCCGGGTCGGCGTGTTCGATGACTGACCGGAGGCTGGCGTCCTCGGCCTCGCCGCAACGGCCGGGTTCGACGTCCGGGACGACGACCAGAAACCGCCAGGAGTCGGGAAGGTCGTGTCTGGCGACGACGGGCGGGACCGTCCAGTCGCCCTCGGCCGGCGGCTCGGTGGTGAACCGGCCCGTCGGGTGGCCCGCGTCGACGACGAACCCGCCGTCCTCGAACGTCGCGACGCCGATCCCGCTCCGGCCGGCCCGTCCGAGCGCCGGCGCCAGGTCGCGAATTGAGGGGTCGAGGTCGTAGGCCCTCGCCGTCGCTGCCAGGACGGCGAGGGCGAGTTGCGTCCCGCTCCCCAGCCCGACGTGGCGCGGGAGTCGCTCCTGGAGGGCGAGGTAAACTCCGGGAACGGGTAACCGCTCGACTGCTCGCCGGGCGTACTGCTCGGCGAGCGGGTCCTGGACGCGGACGGCGTCCGCGGGTTCGGCGGTGACCGTCACGCGCGGCTCCTCGAGGCCGACTCCGATGCCGCCGTAGAGGCGTTCTCGGGCCAGCGAGAGGTTCTGGAAGCCGAAGTGCAGGCGGGCGCCCGCGCTGACGGTCACGCTCGGCATTGCTGGCCCTACGAAACGAGCGGAAAAGGGGGTTGTGACGGTGGCAACGACCGCCGACAGTCCGCTTCGTCGTTCCGAACCGGTGACCGCCGTCTCGAAGGGCGAATCATCTCAATTTTTGTCCTCGAGACGACAGTCCGGCGCATGGTCAGCGTCTCGGTCGTCGTGCCGGCGAAAGCCGAAGGATCCCGACTCGAGGCGACGCTCGACTCGCTGTCGGCCCAGCGTTTCGACGGCGACCTCGAGGTGATCGTCGTCGCGAGCGGGGCGGAGACGATTGCCGTCGCTCGCGAGCACGCCGTCGTCGACGACGTGCTTTGTGACGAGTCCGGGAGTCGATCCGACGAGACCGGAGATGGACCCGAGAAGACGGCCCCAGGGCCGGCCCGGGCACGAAACCGCGGCGCGAGACGAACGACCGGCGACGTGCTCTGTTTCACCGACGCCGACACCGTCGTTCCGGCGACGTGGGTGCGCGATCACCGCCGTCACTACCGAGAGTCCGCCGTGGTGGGCGTCGGCGGACCGCTCGAGCCGCTCGAGCTCGGCCTTCGCCACCGCGTCTGCTTTCGGCTCCTCTCGGACTGGTGGTATCGAGTGAGCTGGCCGCTTGGATTCGTACAGCAACCGGGGCCTAACTGTAGCGTGCGCCGGACGGCGTTCGAACGGGTGGGCGGCTTCGACGAATCGCTCCCGTTTCTCGAGGACACGGACCTCTCCCTGCGCCTCCGTCGAGAAGGCGAGGTGGTCTACGACCGGGAGTGTGCGGTCAAAACCTCCGCCCGCCGACAGGAGCGAGTGGGATACGGGCGCCTCTTTCTGACCTACGCTCGCGGTTATCTGGCGTATCTGCTACCGGGCCGGTCACCGCCGGCGACGTACTTCTAGGTCCCTCCGAGAACCCGGTGATGCGAGTTAACCGTCGTCTAAGCGACCTCGGGAACCAAAGCAGGTGTCCATCGGGGGAGCCAGCTCCATCGCCATATCCTATCGACCGAACCAAACGACGATCGATGGCAGGCGGGCAATAGTTTTGGTGGCGAGTGTCGTCTCACGTTTATGGCTTCGATTGGCAACGTAACGTTCGCATGCGCAGATCCCGGTGCTCTGTCTGAGTTCTGGGCAGAAGCAGTTGACTACGAACTGCAGGAACCCCCGCCAGGTCTTCGAGAGGCGATCGAGGCCGAAGGTGGTGATCGTAATGCGGCCGCTGCGGCTGTCGATCCGGCGGGTCACGGGCCCCGGCTTTTCTTCAAGAAAATGCCGCGCTCGTCACCGGACCACATTCCTATCCACCTCGATCTCGCCGCCGACGACCGCGAGGCTGAGGTCGAGCGGTTGACGGCGCTCGGGGCAACCGTCGTCGAGACGAAAACGGAGACGACCGGCCCCTACGCCGAAACTTGGACGGTCATGCGCGATCCCGAAGGAAACGGGTTTTGCGTACAGTCTTCGCCCTGATAGTCTCTCGAGAACGCGAGCGTTCCGTCCTAGTCGTTTCTCATCGACGGAGAGCAGTTCCGTCCGCCATACAGTGGTATCGCAGTGGTCGAACGCGCGACGACCGATTAGAGGAACCGGAACGTCTCGAGGTTCTTCGGCGCGAACGTCCGCATGTTGAACTCGTGGTAGAGCGCCGAGGAGAGGTCCTGGACGGAGCGTTCGTCGCCGTGGACGCAGAGCACCTTCTCTGGCCGGGGGTTCATCGTTCGGACGAAGTCCTCGAGGCCGGCGCGGTCGGCGTGTCCGGAGAAGCCGTCGACGGTGTCGACGTTCATGTTGAGTTTGAGCGTGCCGCGGCCGTTGCCGTTGCCGTTCCGGCCCACGCTCCCGACCTCGCTCGTCGGAATCTCGTCCCAGCCGTTCTGGATGCGTCGGCCGAGCGTTCCCTGGGCCTGGTAGCCGACGAAGACGAGCGTCGAGTTCGGATCGGGACCGATGTGCGAGAGCCAGGACATGATCGGGCCGCCCGTGACCATCCCGGACGTCGAGAGGATGATACAGGGGTCGCCGTCGGCGACCTCCTGTCGCTCATCTTCACCCCGGTCGATGTGATTGAACTCGTCGGCGAGGAACGGGTTCTCGTCCTCGTGGAAGATCCGATTCCGGAGGTCGTCGCGCAGGTACTCCGGATAGGTGGTGTGGATCGCCGTCGCCTCCCAGATCATCCCGTCTAAGTGGACTGGCATCGAGGGAATGTCGCCCTCGCGCATGGCCTCCTCGATGACGAGCATGATCTCCTGGGAGCGGCCGACGGCGAACGCCGGGATGAGCACCTTACCGCCGCGTTCGGCCGTCTCCCTGATGACCTTCTTGAGTTTCTCCTCGGAGTCGGCCTGGTCGGTCTGGTAGTCGTTTCGTCCGCCGTAGGTCGACTCCAGGACGAGCGTCTCCACGCGCGGGAAGTCGTTGGTCGCGCCGTTGAACAGGCGCGTGTCCTTGTAGTGGATGTCGCCGGAGAACGCGACGTTGTAGAGGCCATCGCCGATGTGGAAGTGCGAGACGGCGGAGCCGAGAATGTGGCCCGCGTTGTGGAAGGTGAGTTTGACGTCCGGGGCGATGTCGGTGACGTCGCCGTACTCGAGCGGGATGGTGTGTTTGATCGTCTCTCGAACCATCTCGCTCTCGTAGGGCGGCGTTCGTCCCTCTTTGGCGGCGACATCGAGGTAGTCGAGCTGGAGCAGTCCCATGAGGTCGCGGCTCGGTTCCGTACAGTAGACCGGGCCGTCGTAGCCGTACTTGAACAGGAGCGGCAGCAGTGCGGAGTGGTCGAGGTGGGCGTGAGTGAGCACTACGGCGTCGATCGTCTGAGCGCCCGCGCCGAGCGCTTCGGGGACGTGGAGGTACGGCACCTCGCCTTCGGCACCGGGTTTGTCGCCGCAGTCGATCAGAATCCGGGTTTCGGGCGTCGAGAGGATGAACGAGGCGCGTCCGACCTCTCGACAGCACCCGAGGGTCGTGATGCGAACCCAGTCGTCGTCGGACATCTCCTCGCGGTGGATCTGTCGACCGACGCGCTCTAAGATGTCTCGGCGGTCGCTTCGTTCCTGTTTGAGGAAGTTGCGAACGTTCGAGACGGTCGAGGATTCGATCGGCGGCGTGCGGACGACTTCGGGCGTCCAGCCGACCTGTTTCGTGATTTCCCGAAGCGTCGAGCCGTGGCGACCGATCACCATGCCGGGCTTGCCGGCTTCGATGACCACCTCGCCCGTGTCGGCGTGGAAGTCCAGGTCCGTCACGCCCGCCTCCTCCGGGATCACGTCCATGATCTTCGCTCGAGCGGTGTCGGGCGGGGAGAGGACGTCCGGGTCTGGTCGGATCGTGATGCGCTTGCGAAGCTTGCTCGCGAGTTTTCGCACGAGGTCGCCCTGGCGGGCGAACTTCTTCGGGTCGCGCGTGTAGACCACCAGTTCGGGGCCTTCGTATTTCACCGAGGAGACCGAGATGTCGTTCGGTAACTCGCTCGTGATCTCTGCTTTCAAATCGTCGAGTTGCTGCTCTACAGTACTCATAGTCGCCAGAGGTGGCTTGCGTGAACTCGTCGCCGGGTGAGTGCCGTCACGGCGAGGACACGGAACCAGATGCGGGTGACCGGTCGTTCGCTGTCTACCCACGCGAATCGACGAAGTCGGTTCGAAGCCGCCGGGTGAACTGCCCACGTCGATTCCGGTTCGGGGACGAATGGTCCGTCGTGTCGGATCATCGTCTCGAGTGTCCGGTGTCGTGCTGTGACGAACACGCTCCCAGGTCGGTTAGCCTGGTTCGTGCGGGAAGATTCCAGGAAGAACCCGCTTATCGGAGCCTATCCGGCGCGTAGTATAAAAGTCTTCGCAACCCGGGCGGTTCGAACCGTTGACTCGACCCGCCCGAACACCCACGACGCTCGAGTCCGTAGGGCCGGCATGGACACGCTGACGCTGACGCCCGAGCGCGTCGTCGCCGAGCGCGACTGGGTACGAGACCGCGCGGGGATCATCGTCTCGCTCATCAACGCCGTTCGAGACGAGTTTAGCGACCTCTTCGACACCGACGTCGACCCGGTCACCGAGGCGCAGTACCTCGACGCAGTCGACGACGTCTTCGCCGACGGCGACCTCGCGGTCAACGTCGCCGGCATGATCGCCATACTCAGGGAACTCGACGTCGAGGGCGACTACCCGGGATTCGTCGTCGACGAAATCGTCGGGCGAGAACTCGCGGGCGCGATCGCCGGACCGCAACCGCTCCGGACGCTCGGGGAGGCCACGTTTCACTACGCGGACGTCCACCACCACGGCAGCGACGAAAATGCGGGCGTCGACGACCTCGAGGCGGCGCTCGCGGCCGGCTTCCAGGAGCGACTACCGGGCTGGCCGTGGGTGGAGCGTGAGAGTCCGTTCAGCGTTCGGTAGGTACGTGTCGTTACGGTCGGTCTACGACGATAGACGCGTTCAGTACGCAATTAGGACGAGTTTTCCTGCTGGTCCTGTTGACCCTGCTGACCCTGTTGCCCTTGCTGTGCCAGCTGGCTCTGCACTTCCGCGAACCGACCGCCAGGCAAGAGCGCGCTCACGGCGTCGTCCTCGAGCGTGGCGACGAGCGGGCCGTCGTCCCCCTCGAGCAGGAGCAACCCGTACTCGCCGATGCTGCCGGCGACGGAGAGGCCGTCGGCGTCTGCGACGTACGATTCGAACTCGGTGACGGCTTCGATCGTGAGTTCTAGCTGTCGTTGTTGCAACTGGGCCTGGGCTTCCTCCTGGCTGATCTCGTCGTCCTGGATCTGCGTCCCGAGTTCTTGCTGGAGGGCGGCGAGTTCAGCCTGCCCCTCCTCGTCCGGTTCGACGACCGCGGCGATACCGTCTTCGGGATCGATCGTCGGCTCCTTGTTCGAGTACTCGGTGTCGTTCGAGTCGCCGGTGTCGTTCGTCTCGTTGCCGTCCGCCGGCGAGTCGTCCTGGGACCGAAGCTGACTGCAACCAGCCAGCGAGGCGAGACCGGCTACGCCGGTCGCCTGGAGGACTCGTCGGCGGTTAGGGGCAGCATCCATCGTGCATTAGCTTCCCGGTCTGGCCGCCAATAAGGCTTGGCTATCGCGTGACGGAGCCCCGTTCCGGGCGGTTTTTACTCGTTCGAGTTCTGCGTCAACACGTGCGCTCTCCCCGCCGAAAGCACCTGTCCGAGCCACCGATTTCCCCATGACGACCGACAGCGACCCCCACTCCGTGACACGACCCCGTTCTCCCGTCACCAGCCTCGCGTCTCCCTCCCTCGCTACCGCTCGGGACACCGTCCATCGCGGCCTCCAGGACGGTGCGCTCGTGACCGTTTTCGGACGCTGTACGGTCGACTACGAGGGAAGGGCGGCCAGCCGACTCGAGGCTGGCGACCGTCACGTCATGCTCAAGCCCGACGGCGCCGCGCTGGTCCACACGGCGGAGGGACAGCAGCCGGTCAACTGGCAGCCGCCGGGGTGTGAGCACGCCGTCCAGGTCGCAGACGATGCGGACGCGCTCGTCCTCCACAGCACGCGCTCGACGCCCGCGGAAGAACTCGTCGTCACCGTCCAGGACGTCCTCCAGGTATCGACGTTCGCGATGTCCGACCCCGACTCGGTCGCCGTCGTCGGTACCGAGGCCGACCTCCGGGATCGTATTCTCGAGGACCCCGCTCTGCTCGAGCCCGGGTTCACACCGCTGGCGACCGAGCGCGAGACGCCCGCCGGGGCCGTGGACATCTACGGGGAGGACGACACGGGTCGTACGGTGGTCGTCGAACTCAAGCGGCGACGCGTCGGCCCGGACGCCGTCGGACAGCTTCGCCGGTACGTCGACGCCCTCTCTCGCGACCTCCACACCGAGGCCGAGTTACGGGGTATCCTCGTCGCGCCCTCGGTGACTGACCGGGCCAGGCGGCTCCTCGAGGAGCACGACCTCGAGTTCGTCGCGCTCGAGCCGACGGCGGACTGATCCGGTTACACCAGTCCAGATTGCTCAAATCGTTGGACTGTCTCTTCTCTGGTGCCGTATCCGGGATCTCTTCTCGCTCTTCTCGACCGCATCTAAAGGCAATTTTCTCATCGAATACTTGAGTGGCCAAACACGCTACCGTCACACACTGTCGGTACTGTTGGCTTCTCCACCGACTTCCGCTCTGGCTTCGGGTACCCACTCCGGTTGGGTAACGTCGATATCTGGATCACCGACCCGATCGACCGTAACCTGAGTGACGACGGTCTCCCGTTGATCGCCATCTCCCCGATCGTACTCGAACCGGTAGGACTCGACGTAGCCTGCTTCGTGAACGACCAGTCGAAGCGAACCGTTATCGTAGCTGTACGGCGCTGTATCCGACTCGAGAACGTACCGCGTCACCCCGTTTTCGTGTGTCGTCGTCACCGTAAACTCGTCCATTGCGGTGAGACCCGTTTCGATCGAATCGACCGCTGTGAAGTCGTGTGTGGAGCGCGGTGTATACTCGTATTGCTGTTCGTGCCACCGCTCGTTCCGGATGAAGACGCCGTCCTCGTCCTCGCTTGCCCACGCCTCTCTCACGACGGTCTCGTTTCCATCCTGGGCGGGTGCATCGAAGGTGTGGCGGAGCGATAGTTCCCCTTCGGCGTCGGCGAGAATTGTAACCGAACTCGTCCGGACGGGTGTCTCGTTCGACTGTGGGATCAATCTGGAGGTTCGATCGATGCGATACGATCGGTTCGATACGTACGCGTCGTGTGCCTCGAGTAACGCCTCTGCATCCGTGACGGGTGCCTCGGTGACCCCAGGAAGCACCTCGGTCTCGGGTGACACAGGCTCATCGACGCCGTATGGATCACGGGTGGGGTCGTCCGCGCCGCCGAATGCACTGCAACCTGCGAGGAGGACGACGAGAGTGAGGAGACTCCACAGCAGAACTCCTCGAGAGCGGCACCCCATCACAGATGACGTTCACTCCACAGGTATTAATTCCATTGCTGTAACACTCGTCGAGTGAACGTTACAGCAATCCAATGGAAGCATTTCGATTTTTCACTCCTGACCGGTTCGAGTCCTCGGCATCCGTCTTCCGGGAGTCGCACGTGGATCGGTTCGGTGACGGCAATCTGCCGCGGCTCCTGGAGGAGGCCAGGTCGGCACTCGAGATGCGGTCGAACACCTTGCACTGACGGATCGAGATGCGGTCGAACATCTCGCACTGACGGATCGAGATGCGGTCGAACATCTCGCACTGACGGATCGAGATGCGGTCGAACGCCTCACATTGACTGGGTTCAAATGATGTCGGCGATGCGCCGCGGTTCGCCCTGGAGATTCGGCTGTTCGGCCACCATCTGCAGCACCTCGTGGTCGGTCACCTCGGGGTAGGGTTTCCCGACGGCTTCCTCGATGAGGGCGCGTTCGAGGCGAAACTCAGTTCCTTCGTAGACGACGTCGACGCCAGCATCGTCGAACGCGAGCGTGGTCATACCGCCATCGAAGCGATGCGCGAGCAAAAAAGATGCGAACTACGGGGCGTCCGTCGTGAACCGCGGAGCGTCCGTGCTCTCGACATTGCCAGCGTTCGGCGTCCGAGGCCCCGTCTGCCGTCCGTCAGACGTTCGCGCGGGGTTTATTACCCGGGGGTGACATTGGCTCAGAGTGTGGCGTTCAGTAGCGATCCGCTCGACGAACTCGTCGTGCCGACGGGGACGGAAGCCGAGGAGCACGACCTCGTAACCGGCGGCGACGTACTCGTCGGCGGCCGGTCGACGGTCGGGTTCGGCGTTCGCGGGCGAAACGTCCTCGCCGGCGAGGGCGCCAAGTTCGGTGGATCGATCGAGGCCGAGGGGGACTGTCGACTCGACATGTGGTGTGAGGTGGCCGACAACGTCCTCGTCGGTGAGGACGCCTACCTCGGCGAACGCGTCCACGTCGGCGGCGAACTCAAGGTCGCAGGGGACCTCGATATCGGCGACGACGTCGACATTGAGGAGGGATTCGAGGCTAACGGCTGGATCGTCATCCGCAACCCGATGCCGACGATCATCTTCCTGTTCATGTACCTCAAACACCTCCTCCTGATTGGCGAGGAAGACGCCGCCCAGCAGCTCATCTCCGAGGTCGTCGACGACGACGCCGAACCCGAGACGGAACCGCTCGTCATCCCGCGGAACGCGACCGTCAGCGACGACGCCTGGCGGGTCTCGACGCCGGCCAGGATCGGCGACGACTGCCGACTCCACGGGAACGTCCGCGCGGAAACGATTTCCGTTGGTACCGACGGCAACGTCTTCGGTAGCCTGCGCGCTCGAGGCGACATCGCGGTTGGCGAAGGAACCCGTATCCACGGCGACGTAACGACTCGAGACGGTGCCGTCGCGCTCGGCTCCGACGTTCGCGTGCTGGGCGACGTCTCCTGCTCGGACCTCGAACTCGGCCCCGGTGCGGAGGTCGACGGCTCGATCCGGGCCAGCGGCGAAATCACGATGAGGACGACGGAGCGCGATCTCGAGTAGCGCGCTCGAGCGACGTCGGCGGCTCGCAACTATCGTTCTGATGACTATAATGTGACGCGTCGACCGTATGCTATCGCCGCGGGTGTCGGAAAAATCGATTCGTCGGTCGAAAAAAACCGCTACGTCAGCGGATTTCACCACCATTCTTAATAACACCTGTTGTGATGGAACGTACTAGGCATGATACGAACAACCATACCACGTCCGCGGGGGCGATTATGCGATCGATAGTACTGACGAAGGGCGTCCCGGACTTCTCGGAGGGGGCCGTCTCCTTCGACGAGGACGGTCACTTAGAGCGGGGGAAGACGCCGACGGTGATGAACCCGAACGACTACTTCGCGCTCCAGGCCGCCCTGCAGACCAAGGTCCGCCACGGCGGACACGTTACGGGGATGAGTATGGGGCCACCGAGTTACGCGAGCGTCCTGGAGGAGGCGATGGGATCAGTCTACGCCGACGACAGCATCCTGCTCTCGGATCGCGAACTCGCGGCGTCGGACACCTGGGCGACCGCGATCACGCTCTCGGCGGGGGTCGAGAAGTACCAGGAGGAGATCGCGGACGTCGACCTGGTGTTCGCGGGTTTCAAGACGGCCGACGGGGAGACGGGCCACACCGGCCCGCAGACCACCTGGTGTCTCGACTGGCCGATCGTCACCCACGTCCTGGCGCTGGACATCGACCCCGACGAGGGAATGCTGCGAGCGAAGCGTCTCGTCGAGGGCGACGTCGACGAGATCGAGACGGTCGAGGCGCCCCTGCCGTGTGTCGTCATCGCCGATCCGGAGTTCGAACCGACCTACCGAAAGGCGGCTCACCGCCTCGAGCACAAGCGACTCCGCGCCGAGACCCAGGAGCGGGTGGTCGACCACGAGGAGCAACTGAGGACGTGGAACCACCAGGATCTCAACCTCGATCCGGACTACATCGGCCTGGACGGGTCGCCCACCATCGTCTCCTCGGTCGACCCGATACCGAAGGCCCCCTCCGAGCGGGAGGCCACGATGGTCGATCCGGGCGACGACGACGGGATGGGACAGGTTGTCGAGGAACTGCAGCCGTTTGCGACGGGTGACTGATCATGACACTGGATCCTGACGAGTACACGGTAGGGGAATTGCGCGACGAGCTGGACGCGGTCGACGACCTCGAGACCGTTCAGTCGGTCCTCGAGGCCGAACAGACCGGGCAGAACCGGAAGACGGCCCGCGAGGTAATCGAGCGACGGCTCGAGGTGCTCGGCGAGGACGCCGGGACCGAAACCGACGACGAGACCGAGGGTGAGTACGAGGAGACGCGGAAGGACGTCGGCGAGGACGCCGAAGGGGAGGAAGTAGAGACCGAGTCCGAGTCGGACGAGACGACTGAAGCCGTGGAAGAAGCGAATGTCGAGGAGGAAGCGGACGAAGCGGAAGCCGGGGACGAATCGGATGAAGCGGAAGCCGAGGAGGAATCGGATGAAGCGGAAGCCGAGGAGAAAGAAGACGACGGACTCTCTCACCCGACTCGAGACAAGAAGCACATCCGCGCGCTCCAGGGCGGCACCTACCGCGACATGTGGGTGTTCTGTGAGACCCAGCAGGGCGAACTGCTCGACGTCTCGAAGGAGATGCTCGGGAAGGCCCGCGAGCTAATGGACGACTACGCCGAGGAGTACGAGGAAGAGGACGTCGTCGCCTTCCTCATGGGCGACGATTGCCAGGGCCTGGCCGAGGAGGCCATCGCCTACGGGGCCGACGTCGCCGTCTACCACGAGGACGACCGCCTCGAACGATTCCTGCACACGCCGTTCACCCGGATCACGGCACACATGGCCCGTGGTCAGGGAAGCGAGGAGAGCACCGACTGGCGTGATTACGACGAACCGCGATACGCCCTCTACCCGGCGACGAACAACGGCCGGGACCTCTCGGCACTCGTCCAGGGCGAACTCGACTCCGGGCTAGCGTCGGACTGTTCGGACCTCTTCATCGAACCGGAGAAGATCTCGAACCCGGTCAAGACCGGCGAACCCGGCGTCAAGAAGACGTTCGAGCGCGTGCTCCACATGAAGCGCCCGGACTTCTCGGGCTTCGAGTACTCGACGATCCTCTGCCTGGACAACCCGGATCGGGACTTCCACCCGCAGGGGGCCTCCGTGATTCCGGGGACCTTCGACGTCCCCGAGCCCGATTACGACCGTGAGGGACTCGTCGTCGAACACGAGATGGACCTCGAGGACGAGTGGTTCAGCGTCGAGATCACCGAACACGACACCCTCGAGGGCGGCGTCGACCTCACGGGACACGACGTCGTCGTCTGTCTCGGGCGCGGTATCAGCGACGACCCGACCCTCGGGATGGAACTCGGCCTCGAACTGGCCGACGCTTTCGAGGACGCCGCCCTGGGGATCACCAGGGGCATCGTCACCTCGTCCTACCAGTTCGAGGGCCACGTCGAGCAGTACTCGAAGGAAGAGCGCCAGATCGGCGAGACGGGGCAGATCGTCGCACCGCCGCTTTACATCGCCGCCGGCGTGTCTGGAGCAGTCCAGCACAAGGTCGGCATGGACGAGTCGGACACCATCGTCGCCATCAACACCGATCCGGAGGCGACGATCAGGGACTTCAGCGACTACTTCATCGAAGGCGACCTCTTCGACGTACTGCCGCGGCTCACCGAGGCGGTGAAGTCCGGGGAGTTACCGATGGAGGCCGCGGCCGACGGAGGTGAAGCGGAATGAGCGCCAGCGAAGGCGGCGAGTACGAACACTACGAGGCCATCGTCGTCGGCTGTGGCCCCGGTGGGGCCGCGGCGGCGGCGCGACTGGCGCAGCACGGCATCGAGACGCTCGTCCTGGAGCGGGGAGTCGAGGCCGGCTCGAAGAACGTCTCCGGCGGCCTCATCTACGCCGAGGAGTCCGCGCCGTACACGATCGACGACTTCTTCCCGAACTTCCGGGAGGAAGCGTCCGAACGGCCGATCACCGACTACGAGATCCACAACATCGCCGGCCGGAAGGTCAAGTCCTACGATCTGACGGACCTTCACGAGCACGACACCGAGTGGTGCGACGCCGTTCTCCGCCGACACATGGACGGCTGGCTCGAGGACCGGGTCCACGAACTGACGAGCGAGAACGGCGGCGGGTTGTTGACCGGCGTGCGCGTCAACGGCCTCCTGCGGGAGAACGGCGAGATCGTGGGCGTCACCTGCGACGAACTCGACCCGATCACGGCCGACTTCATCGTCGCCGCCGACGGCGCCAACTCCGAACTTGCGCGCGACGCAGGCCTGATGGACTGGGAGGAGCCCGACGAGTGGTTCCAGGGCGTCAAGGCCGTCGTCGAGATGGATCCCGAGGTCATCAACGACCGCTTCGACATCGAGGAGGGCGAGGGCGTCGCTCACCTCTTCTCGGGCGACCTCTTCGACGACGTCCGCGGCGGCGGCTTCCTCTACACTAACGAGGATACCCTCTCGATCGGGACCGTCTTCCACCTGGACAGCCTCGTCGCCGAGCAGGCCGAGCCACACGAACTGCTCGACGCCCTGCTTACCCACCCGCTGCTCGCCCAGTGGCTCGACGAGGAGTACGTCGAACTCGAGTACGGCGCGAAACTCGTCCCCGACTCGAAGAAGGTCGCCCACCGCGAACCCTACAGCGACCGGCTCGTGCTCGTCGGTGACGCTGGCGGGCAGATGCAGGCCCAGGGGCCGATCATCAAGGGGATGAACCACGCAGTCACTGCAGGTGCGCTCGCGGCCGACGCCCACGCGGTCACCCGCGGAAACGCCGACGCCGAAGCGGCCGGGCGACGGTACACGACGATGCTCGAACAGTCGGGCACGATGGGCAAACTCCGCCCGCGGCGCTACGAGATGACGAGCCCCGTCGGCGAACACGGCCTGGTTACGCGGGCAATCGAGGGCGTCCTGGGTTCGCCGGTCGGCTCTGCCGCCGTCGGGAATCGACTCTCGAATCGGCTACTCGAGAAGGCCTACAACTCCCCGACGCTCGTCGGGATGCTCCCCGACACGGAGACGGGCTACACCACCTTGCCGTCGATCATCGGGGAAAAGCAGGGGCGGACGATCCACTGGGACAACGAGGTCGAACCGCCGACGCTGGAAGAGCGCATCGGCGACCTGACCTACGACACGGACGTCGGCAATCCGCACATCCGACTGCGCGACAACTCAGTGGAGGCGAGCGGCGCCGCCGTCTACGCCTGCCCGGTCAGCGCCGAGGACTTCGGCGGCGGCTGTTACCGCTCGGAGACCGTCAAGACAAACGGCGGCGAGGAGACGGTCGTCAGCCTCGACACCCAGCCCTGCGTCGAGTGTGGCACGTGTGCCATCGTCGCCGACACCGAGTGGGAACACCCCCGCGGCGGGAAGGGCGTCGAGTTCCGGCAGGGGTAGCTAAATGAGTCGGTACGGTCCCCGGATCGCCGCCCTCGAGCGCCGGGCCGAACGCGACCGCGAGGCGTTCGATCCGGCGGCTGCCACGGTCGCAGACGGACGGCAGTACCTTCGAGACGGGGCCGGACAGGCGATCTGGCTCTACGTCGAGGCGCGAACGGGTGGTCGAATGGTCCCGTTTTCGGAACCGGAGTTGACCGCCCTGCGGACGTCGATGAACGGCTGGCTCGAGCTATACGCTCGCTGTCACGGCGTCGAACTCGAGGCCGAGTTCACCGTTCGCGAAGCCGCAGAAGTGTTGCTCGAGACGCGAAACGTCTTCGACACGGCGCAGTTGTTGACGCGGGTTCCGGAGCGGTAAGGGTGCCACCGCCCGAATCGGCGTGTTTTAGTTTACTTCGCGTGCGCATTCGAATAATATGAAGGCTGAACGGCGATTTCGTGTATTCACCATCGTCCTGGTCGTACTCGGCACAGGTATGGGGGCTCTCGGCTGGCGTTTCGGGGGCGTTGGCGAAGTCGTTCTCGGAACACTGGCTGTGGCTCTCGGTATGGTACTCTATTCGTTCGCCCGTCGTTCCCCTGAAGCGATACGTGCGTCGACGGAGTCGACACGTGAGTCCCTGATCGTTCAACTCGCCACTGCAATTGTCCTGTTCATATTCCTCGCGTATCTGGGTACGATGGTCAGTTCCGTCGATTCGTCTGCTGTTCTCGCCGTTCCCGCTTCACCAGTGCTCGCGACAGGCGGGATACTTCTCGGTGTTTCGTTCGGTGGCCTCTTGCCGATTCTCGCACGGTCGGGTGGACACTCCAGTTTCGTGACTGCCGTCGGGAACGCACTCACGTCGGCAGTGTTCCTGGGTCTGTTCGTCGTCGCACCTCCCACGAGTGTGGTGTATGCGACGGCGTACCTGGCGAGTCGAACTGGTGTTCTCTGGCGTGGATTCCGACCGTGAAATCACTATAGTAGAGTCAGGAGGTCGACCCACGCACCACTATCGGGTTTACGACCGACAGGAACGTACAACTAACAGAGAAGTGGTTCGCTCCCTGTCCGTTACTACGATCGCGTGACGACCGTCGTCGACTCAGCCGTCTCCTCGAGCACGCGGTGGGCGTAGAAGGCCACGGAGAAGTCCTGCGGGGAGGGGATCGAACACGCCAGCCAGCCGACGAGGACGGCGGCGACGGCCGGATGCGAACTCGGGAACGCGGTTGCGAGGACCAGCGCGGGCACCGCGAGTACGAAGGGGATCATCGCTGCGGTCCGAAGCTGCCAGGGGGGTTCGTCCCCGGTCGGCCGCGGGTGAACGGCCGCCCAGGGACAGCTCGCCAGGGCGGCGAGGACGCCGTCGCGTCGGTCGGGGAAGTACACGACGTCGTAGTCGATGCCGGCGAGTCGAAGTACCAGGGCGTGGGCCCACTCGTGGGCGACCAGGCCGAGCAGTACCGTTATCGGGAGGGCGATTCCAGCAACCAGTAGATCGATTCCGTTCATTCGTCGTTTGCGCTCGTATCGGTCTCTCACGAACGGGTTATCAATCCGTCGGTCTGACCAACTCACGCACTCGAGGATTCGAGTCGGGGGAGAAACCGTTCGGGGTGGATAGTTTGCGACTTGAAGTAGGCGCCAACCCGGCGGCACGATAACCGTGAACAACGGTTAAGTATACTGGTGCGTTATAGCATGCCATGAAGTTCGCTGACGAGATCGAATTCGGACACGAGGACCGAAAGCGAATCTACGAGTACGTCGAGCGCCACGGGGCGGTCGACCCCGACGACGCCCAGGAGCGCCTCCGGATCGATCCCGGCGGCTTCCGACATCACGTCGCCATCCTCAAACGCGACGGCCGACTCGAGGACCGGAACGGTCGCCTGCAGGTAGCTATCGACGCGGGAGCTGAAGAGGAGTACCAGAGCGATGACCTCGAGTTTCACATCCGCCCGGCCCGCCAGGACGACCTCGCGGGAATAGTCGGCGCGATTCGGCAGGTCGCTGAGGAACGAACCTACATCGTCGCCGAGAGCGTCGCCGACGAGGTCGACCACCAGAACGCCCTGCTCCGGCACAACGAACTGGAGTCCAGGATGTTCTTCGTCGCGACCGTCGGCGACGAGGTCGTCGGCTGGGTCCACCTCCACGCGCCCGAACTCGAGAAACTGAGCCACACGGCCGAACTCACGGTCGGCGTCATCGAGGAGTACCGCGGGAACGGGATCGGCTCACACCTCCTCTCGCGTGGGCTCGAGTGGGCCGGCAGCAATGCCTACGAGAAAGTCTACAACAGCGTCCCCTCGAGCAACGAGGACGCCATTGCCTTCCTCGAGGGCCACGGCTGGGAGGTCGAAGCGATTCGCGAGGATCACTACAAGCTCGAGGGCGAGTACGTCGACGAAGTAATGATGGCCCTCGAACTGTAGCACCGCTCTCGTCTGGACGCCTCGAGCGAACTCGGAGAACCGAAAGACAGTTTTCCCGATCCCGGTAACGGACGGTATGCTCTCGATCGCGCTTGCCGGGAAGCCCAACGCCGGCAAGTCCACGTTCTACACTGCGGCGACGATGGCCGATGTCGACGTCGCGAACTACCCGTTCACCACGATCGACGCCAACCGCGGGGTCAGCTACGTCCGCACCGAGTGCCCCTGCCTCGAGCGCGACGAACGGTGCGGGAACGAGAACTGCCACGACGGCAAGCGCTACGTCCCCATCGAACTGCTGGACGTCGCGGGACTCGTGCCCGGCGCCCACGAGGGGAAGGGTCTCGGGAATCAGTTCCTCGACGAACTCACCAACGCGGACGTGATCGTCAACGTGATCGACGCCTCCGGCGGGACCGACGAGAAGGGCGAACCCGTCGACATCGGGAGCCACGACCCGCTCGAGGACATCGACTTCGTCGAGACAGAGATGGATATGTGGCTCGCGGGAATCGTCGAGCGCAACTGGGAGAGCGTCGAGCGCAAGTCCCGCTCGCCCGATTTTGACCTCGACGAGGTGCTGGGGGACATGATGTCGGGCTTCGGTGCCTCGCCCACCGAAATCGCCCGTATTCTGCGCGAACTCGAGTACCCCGCCGACCCGATCCAGTGGACCGACGACGACCGTGAAGCGCTCGCAACCGAGATCCGCCAGCGGACCAAGCCGATCGTCGTCGCGGCGAACAAGATCGACGTCGCGCCCGAGGAAAACGTCGACCGACTGCTCGACCTCGACAAACCCGTGATTCCGACGTCGGCCGAGGGCGAGCGAGCCCTCCGGAACGCCGCCGAGGGTGAGCTGATCGACTACGACCCAGGCGACGCCGACTTCGAAATTACCGGCGACGTCAGCGACGCCCAGCGCGATGCCCTCGAAGGGCTCCAGGACACGATGTCCCGCTGGGACGGCACCGGCGTCCAGGGCGCGCTAGATTATGCGGTCTACGAATTGCTGGAGCACCTCACCGCCTACCCCGTCCAGGACGCCGCGAAGTGGTCCGACGGGAGTGGGAACGTGCTCCCCGACGCGTTTCTCCTGCCACATGGGTCGACGCCGGTCGACCTGGCGTACGCCGTTCACTCCGACATCGGCGACGGCTACCTCCACGCGGTCGACGCTCGCAGTTCGAGAGAGATCAGCGACAGCTACGAACTCGAGGAGGGGGACGTGATCAAAATCGTCTCGACAGCGTCCTGATCGGTCGACGGCGGGACCCGTAGAAAACCCTGAGACGCACGTTATACGCGCTCGAGTCCTATATAATGTGGTGAGCTAGCTATGAGCACGGCAGCAGAGAACAAAGAAATCGTCCGCCGGTACTACGAGGAAGCCTTCAACGAGGGTCGAACCGACCTGCTCGAGGAGCTAATTTCGGAGCGCGTCGTCAACCACGACCCGGTATCGGAGGAGACGCTCACGCCCGACGAGGCCAGGGGGTTCGAGGGGTTCGTCCGCCACGTCGAGGCCGCCCACGAGGCGTTTCCCGACGCGACGGTGACGATCGAGGACGTGATCGCCGAAGACGACATGGTCGCGGTCCGGTTCGCGTTCGAGGGAACTCACGAGGGACCGTTCGCCGGGTTCGAACCCACGGGGAACCGAGTCAGGGGATCGAACATGGTCTTCATGCGACTCGAGGACGGAATGATCGCCGAGCGCTGGGAGGAGTCGGACAGCCTGGATGCCCTGGAACAGCTCGGTATCCTCTCGATGGCGGAACGCTCGCCGTCGGACGATCGAACTCGAAAGGTGGCGTGAGTCGTCGCCCCACGCAGAACTTTTTTCGCCGTTACCAGTACGGACTGCTGAGCCAGCGGTCAGACCGCGCGCCCAGGACGAACAGTACAAAGACGAACGCGAAGGCGACGACGAGGGCGCCAGCCGTCAGGAGCAGGTACTCGGTGTACGACCTGACGACGTAGGTGTCAACGACGGTCCAGAGCGCGGCCACGACCAGACCGGCGGTCGCGAGCGGAACCCCGAGACCGGAGACGACGCGATGCATGGCCGACACGACGCTCGAGAGCCGTATATAGGTCTAGGCTTCGACGGCTTCAAGGCCGCGGCGGTCCCCGTTTGGGTATATGATCGTCGTCGTTCCCGTCGACCCGCCTCACGAGGCGCTGGCTCCCGACTCGCTGCTCGAGCACGACTCGTTCGCAGCCGCGAATTGGCCGGAGTACTATCGGGCGATGGTCGCCGACGTCGCGAACGCCGTCGCCTCGAGCGGTGGCGATCTGCTGATCAACTACCGCGACGAGGAGACTCTGCCCGACGACGTGGCCGTCGAGGACCCCGAGGCGGCCGTTCGGGCGATGGTGCTCGAGGCTCTTGGGGACCTCGAGGGGCTCGACGGAGACGCCGAAGTCGCTGACGGCGCCGAAGCCGTCCGATTCGAGCGCCAGGTCGGCTCGAATCGAGCCGCTCGCGTCGGTAACACGGTGACCCACCTCCTCGAGCGCGAGGAGGTCCAGAGCGTCGGGGTACTCGAGCCGACGGCGCCGCTCGTCGGACGGACGGAAATCGACGGCGTGGCGATGTCGCTGCGCCGTAACGAGGTCGTCCTCGGCCCGTCCCAGGGCGGGGACGTGTACCTGGCGGCGTTCACGGAACCGATCGATTTCACGGACGCCTTCGCGGAGCCGGCGGTGTCGACGCTGACGACTCGAGCGGACGACGCCGGCCTGGGGGTCGGGTTCGCGCCGCGGGTGCCGACGGTGACGGATCGTCGGGGGCTCGTCGGGACGGCTGCGGAGGCCCGGGCCCGTCGGCTGGCGGGGCGAGTCGCGCCGGAACGGACGCTTTCGGTCCTCGAGACCGACAACGCTTTTTGATTCGGTCGAAAAGGGGGACTCGAGGTGAGGTGGCAGAGCGGCCCAACGCGCCTGCCTTGAAAGCAGGTGGCGCAAGCCTCATGGGTTCAAATCCCATCCTCACCGCTTCTGCGACGAGTGGACGCGAGGAGCGAAGCGCGAACGCTGGAATTTGAATTATACTGGGGTTCTGCGAACGAAGTGAGCAGGTTCTCAGGGGTGGTTCAAATCTCATCCTCATGCTTCTGCGACGAACAGGCATGCAGAGCGACGCGTGATCGCTCGATCGACAACACTACAAATAGTATAGTGTGACGACTCGACGACGATTGCTGTCGACTGCCGAAATCCGCGAATCGTCCACGTCACCTCGGCAATCACCCACCTTTTTCTCGATCTCGAACCTCGAGACGCGTATGACCGGGACAGATACTGACACGAACACGGACGCCATTCGTCTCGAGCGCGACGACGAAACCGCGACGATCACCGTCGACAGACCGGAGCGCCACAACGCGATGGACGAGGCGGTCGCCCGAACGCTCGCCAGGACGGTGGCCCAGGCCGCGGAAGACGAGGCGGTCCGGTGTCTCGTGCTCACTGGTACCGGCGGCGTATTCAACACGGGTGCGGACCTCTCGACGTTCGAGGGCGACGAGACGGACGCCGAGCGCCTCGAGGCCATCGCGACGCCCCTCCACGAGACCGTCTCGATGCTCGTCTCGGCGCCGAAGCCGGTCGTGACCGGGGTCAACGGGGTCGTCGCCGGTGGCGGACTCGGACTCTCCCTCGCGGGCGACGTCGTCCTCGCCGCCGAAGACGCCCGATTCGAGTACGCCTACCCGAAGATCGGCCTCTCGGGCGACGGCGGGGCAACGTGGCTCCTGCCGCGACTCGTCGGTCGACGGACGGCCCAGCGAATCGCGTTCCTGGACGAGCCGATCGACGCCGGGGAGGCCGTCGAACTGGGACTGGCGACCGAAGCCGTCACGTCCGAGCGGTTCGACGACCGTCTCGAGGCCATCGCCTCGGAACTCGCGAGCGGTCCGACGAAGGCCTACGCGGAGATCAAGCGCCTGTTCGCGGCTGCCTCGACGGACGGGCTCGAGGCCCACCTCGCGGAGGAACAGGAGCGAATTACCGACCTGGCGTCGACGGCCGACTACGCCGCGGGCTTGCGTGGGTTCCTGGAGAAGGAGTCGCCGACGTTCAGGGGGGAGTGATCGAGGCAGCCTGAGCCGACCACAGGTTCAAGAGGAATCGACGTGAGGGTAGCGATATGACCGAGACGGACAGCAGTCGGAGCGGCGAGGACCTCTCGATACTGGTCCTCCGCAAGGGAACGCACGGAACGCCAATCTCGGCGTACGCGAACGCACTTCGAGAGCGCGTTTCGAACGCGGACGTCGAGATCACCGTCGCCAGCACGCCCGCCGAAGAACGGGAGGCGATTCGAGGGGCCGATATTGCGACGGGGATGACGATCGACGAGTCCCTCCTGGGCCACGCCGAGAACCTGGAGTTGTTCGCCTGTGCCTACGCGGGTACCGGTCATCTGCCCCTCGAGACCCTCGAGGAGATGGGCGTCACGGTGACGAATGCGTCGGGCGTTCACGGCCCCAACATCGGCGAGCACGTCCTGGGGGCGATCCTCTGGTTCACCCGCCGGTTCCACGTCGCGTCCCGCCGGCAGCGTCGCCGCGAGTGGCGCCACTACCAGGCCAACGAACTCCAGGGTTCGACGGTGACGGTCGTCGGTCTCGGCGCTATCGGTCGATCCGTCTGTGCGCGACTCGAACCGTTCGGCGTCGACGTCCAGGGCGTCCGTTACACGCCGGAGAAGGGCGGCCCGGCGGACGAAATCTACGGCTTCGACGCGGACGACTTCCACGAGGCCCTCTCTCGAACCGACTACCTCGTGTTGGCGTGTCCGCTCACAGACGAGACCCGGGGACTGGTCGACGCGGCGGCGTTCGACACCCTCCCGCCGAACGCAGTGGTGATCAACGTCGCTCGCGGGCCGGTCGTCGAGACCGACGCGCTCGTCTCGGCACTCCGGCGTAACGGCATCCGCGGGGCCTCGCTAGACGTGACCGACCCCGAACCCCTGCCGGAAGATCACCCACTGTGGACGCTCGAAAACGTCCAGATCACTCCGCACAACTCGGGGCACACGCCGAAGTACTACGACCGCCTGGCGGACATCGTTGCCGGGAACGTCGAGCGGGTGCTCGAGTCGGGTACGTACGAAGACCTCGAGAACCAGGTGCTGCCCCGGTCGTAGCGAATCGTCGGAACCGGGTCGTCGGTATCGACCGCAGCGACAACCCTTTTCGACCCGCTGGCCGAAAGGCCGCTATGACCGTCACGTTCGACTCGCTTCGCATCGATTGGTTCGGCTACGCGACCGTTCGCCTCGAGGGCGAGACCGGCACCGTCGTCTACCTCGATCCCGGCCGATACGGCGTCCTCGACGACGTCGAACCGAAAGATGGCGACCTGGTTCTTGTCAGCCACGACCATCACTACGACCCGGACGGCATCCGGCGTGTCGCACACGAGGACGCCATCGTCGTGGTTCACGAGGCCGTCGACGCCGACGAAATAGACCGCGTCGACGAACAACCCGAGGTCCTCCCCTACGAGGTCGAACGCGTCCGGGAGGACGAGTCGTTCGTCCTCGGCCCGCTCGACCTCTTCACGACGCCCGCGTACAACGAGCCGGACGGTCCCTACACTCGCGACGACGGCACGCCCTACCACCCCGAGGGCGAGGGCTGTGGCTTCGGCGTGACGATCGACGGCATCTGTGCGTTCTGGCCCGGCGACAGCGACGTCCTCCCGGTTCACGAGCGACTGGACGTCGACCTCTTGCTCCCGCCGATCGGCGGGAGTTTCACGATGGATCGCCACGACGTCGCCGACCTCGCCGAGACGATCCGTCCCGACCTCGTCCTCCCGATCCACTACGACACGTTCGAGGCGCTCGAGACCGACGCCGACGCGTTCGTTCTCGATGTGGCGAGACGAGCCGTCCCGGTCGTCCTGGACGAGTGATCGTCCCATCCACGTGACCGTCAGCACAACATGTATATTCCACAATAATTACGTCGCGCGGCCCCTATTCACCGGTGATGGACGGATCTCGAGCCTCGAGTCGGTTCTGTGAATCCTGCGGGGAACGGCTCTCCAGGCGAGCGAACTTCTGTGGCCAGTGCGGGACGGCCGTCGACGGTGACGTCGGCGATTCCAGCCGGGATCGAACGACCTCGAGCGGAGCCGTGACCGAACTGCTGCAGTGGGCCGTTCGCTCGCGGGGGTCGTCCGTCCCGCGGTCAACTGCGACCCCCGACCAGCGAGCACGACTCCGCCGCCGCGTCCGACGACACGTCGAAGACGGCTGGCGAGTCGAGGACCGAACGGACGACAGTGCGACCCTCGTGCGACGGAGCCTCGGTTCCACGCGAACCCACCTGCTGATCGCGGCGATCACGGTCTGGTGGACGATGGGACTCGCGAACGTGATCTACGCGGCGATCTGTTACTACGACCGAACCGAGCGGACAGTGCTCCACGCCGACGATTCGCCGTCGGCGGATTCGCCCACTCGCGAGCGGGCGAGTCCGTCCGCCCGAGCGGGAAACGAACCGGAACGACGCTCGAGGTGGTTCTCAGCGCTCGTATCGCTCTCCCTCCTCGCACTCGGGCTCTGGATCGTCGCCTCGAGCGCGAGTCTCGGCGGGTTCCTGGTCGGCGCGCTCGTTCTCGGTGCCGGGGTCGTCGTCTCGCCGCCAGCCAGGAGCCGTCTCGAGCGTCGAAAACCGATCACGACGAACGGTCGGACGAGGTCGATCGAGGAGCGGAGTGTTCACGCCCCCGAAAAACGCTGTACGGGCTGTCTCGAGCCGGTCGTCGATGGCGTCGAACGAACCTACCGACAGGAACTGATCGTCGCCGGCGTACCGATCGTCACGACGAACGAGGGCTCGAACTGCTACTGCGACCGTTGTGCCTACGCTGATCCCTCCGCCGGTTCGATCCGCGACGCGCTCGAGGTGGACGTAGACAATGGTCTGGCGGCCGAAGAAACGGAGTCGAACGCAGAAGTGAAAACGAACTGACAATCAGAGGACGCCCATCTCCTCGAGTCGCTCCGGCAGGTACGTGTCCGTCACGAAGTCCAGGCCGCGCGAGGCGAGGGCCTGCTGCTCGGCCTTCTTCCCGATTTCGAGTTGCAGTTCGATCTGTTCCTTCCAGTAGTCGGTCTGGAAGCGAGGATCGGTGAGTTCGTTCTCGAGAGCGTTGATGTCCGAGTCCGAGAGGGGATCGGTCGGGAGGTCGTACTCGACGATGTCGGCGGGCTGGATGCCGATGAACTGCGCTTCGGGCGTCGCCAGGTACTCAGAGAGGTGGGCGGACTTGATCGAGCCGTAGGCGACGGAGCCGAAGATGCGGTACGACCACGGGTCGCCGTCGGTGAACACCACCACGGGGAGGCCGAGTTCGTCGTGGAAGCGCTTCGTCAGTCGGCGCGTGGCTCGTGCGGGCTGGCCCCCGAGGTGGACGATGATGGTGTCGTACTCCTCGTCGAAGCCGTTCTCGACGAGGCGGTCGCGCATACCACCGGTCTCCACGCAGAGGACGAACTCGGCGTCGTGGTCGAGGAACTCGATCGTGTCGGGGTTGTTCGGGATCTGGTAACCGCCCTGCCCCACGTCGAGCTGGCAGTGGATGTCGCGGTCGCCCCGCTTCGTCTGCTCGCGGATGTGCAGCGGCCCCATCACCTTCGCGCCGGACTCCTCCGGACGCATGTGGAAGTCCTCGCGGGTGACCCCGGAGACGATCTCTAGGTCCTCGACCAGGCCGTTGGACTCGTCCTGGTCGTTGAACTGGGCCTCCTCGTTGTCCCAACTTTCCGAGAGGTAGTACAGTTCACGCAGGGTCGAGGAGCGATCCTCCTCGAGCTGATTTGCCAGGAACTCGATGGTGAAGACGGCCTTGAGAAGCTTCCGGGCGCCGCGAACGGAGTTCGCACTCCGGGTCGATGTTCGGTCGCCGTACACCCAGACGTTAGCCTCCTCGTCGAGTTCGATGTTGCTCTTCGATCGGGTCGGAACCTCCATGTGGGGAATTTCGCCCAGTTCGAACTGGTCGTAGAACTGGGCGGCGAGGTCGATCAACTGTTCTCTGGCCTGTGATTCGTCTGTGCTCATGATGTGATCGTCAGTTTTTCCGCGTCGACGCCTTTGACGTCGATGTCGAACGTCGCCTCGCTCGAGACTTCGTACTCGAGAGTCGCCTCCTCGCCGCCGGGAACGTCCGCCTCCCAGGAGACGAACCACTCGCCGTCCATCTCGACGGCCGAGGCGCCGTCGGAGAGGTTCCGCGGTTCTGCGGAGACGATGTCGGTTATCTCGAGGGTCTCGTTCGTGCTCGAGTGGTTCTCGACGACGAGTTTGACCGTCGATGCGTCGCCGTCGCCATCGCCGGCGTCGTCGTCACCGTCAACACCCTCCAGGTGACGCTCGACCAGGACGTTGTTCATGATCCGCGCCACGGCGTCGTCGATGTTGGGCTGGTTGCGCCCCGTCACCTCCGCGACCTTCTCGGCCATCTCCGGGAGAATCTTGCCCAGGACGTTCTGTTTCTTCCGGCGCTTTTGCATCGAGCGCCGTTTGTTGAGGTAGCGCTTGAGTTCGCGGGCGGCCTCCCGGATGGCGAGTTCGATCTCGTCTTCGATCTCGGGGACGTTCGCGATGGCGTCTTTGGACTCGCTCGTGAAGGGGACGTTCGTCGAGGCGACGTGGACCATGATCACGGCGGGTCCGGTCGGTATCCCGGAGCCCCCGGGCTGGTCGAGGCCGTAGTTGCGCCAGCCGATGCTCTTGACGACGTCGGTGGTAGCACAGGCACCGCGCTGGTAGACGAGCGGCACCCGGTTCGCGAACCGGAGGACGTCGGCGGTTCCCTCGGCCGGGAGGTCACCACCGTAGGCGATGCCGGCCTCGACGATGAACGGGTCGCCGCCGGAGACGCCCGCGTCGCGAGTCGCCGCCGCGTAGAAGTCCGCGTCGAACTCCTTCTTCAATCCGGCTTCGACCAGGTCGGCCGTGATCGGCGAGAGACACCGTGTCGGCGGGGCCATGATGTTCGTCGCGCGCATTCCCTCGACGAGGTCGCTGGCGGCGTCCCGGTCGCTCGCGAGTTCGCGAACGAGCGGCGTGTCGTCCGGGACGGTCACCATTACGTCCCATATCGCTTCGACGACGTTTTCGCGGGCAGTGTCGCCGAACGCCACGTCGTCGTACTCCTCGGTCAGGTCCGCGGCTCGGTCGACGGCGGACTCGAGAGCCTTCCTGGTGAGTCGGTGTCGGTCGTCCTCGAGGTCCTCGAACGTGCCGGCCAGACGGACGGCGAAGGCGTGGACGACCTCGTCGTCCTTCCGGGTGCTCGTGGCGTCGTCGCTGAGTTCGTAGAGGTCGGCGACGATGCGGGAGACGTCTTCCGGGGTCGTGGCGTCTGCGCCGTTCTGGTCGTCGTCGCCGTCCTGGTCGTCCACCTCATCGTGCCCGACGAGCGCGGACCACGCCGATTCGAGCGCCTTCTCGCGAACGGTCGACCCGAACGTCGTGCCGTACTCGTCACCGACCTCGTCGGCGACCTCCTCGACGACCGTCGACAGTTCGTGGTGGGAGATTCGATCCCGACTCGAGACGGCGTCCGCGATTCCGTTGGCAAAGTCAGTCGTCGCGTTGGCTCCCTTGTTTGCCGTGGAGTTTTCGACGGCGGCGGCGACGTCCGCCGCCTCGTGGCTCGCTGGCGGTTTCCAGGCCATCTCGCGGCCGTAGTGGCGGTCGCGGAACTCGTCGATGATCGAATTGGCCGTCTTCTTGCCGACGCGAGTGAACTCCTCCTGGAGGAACCCCGAGACGGAGTGAGAGTCGGTTGCGGCGAGCATCTTGATCACCGTTCCCAGTTCGACCCCGTGGGGGTGGGGACGGATCTCCTCGGTCTCCTCGGGGAGCTGATCGGTCGCACGCTCGAATTTGAAGTGTGCCGTGGGCTCGCGCAACTCGAGGCGGGCGTGGGGATTGACGACCGCGGTGTGCTTGAAGTAGTCGTGGAGCTGGGCGCGAGCGCGCATGTTGGCCTCCATCTCGAGTTCGATTCGGGTGCCGTGGGGGCGGTCCCACGACGTCGTCTCCGCGACGCTGATCTCGGGTTCGTTCTCGTCGGTGTCGACGATCAACTCGAAGTACTCGGCCTCGCTCGACCCCTGGGTTCGGCTGGTGATCTTCGCGGGTTTGCCGCTCGTGAGCTGGGAGTAGAGCACTGCCGCGGAGATACCGATCCCCTGCTGGCCACGGGCCTGTTCGCGAGCGTGGAACCGAGAGCCGTAGAGGAGTTTTCCGAAGACCTTCGGGAGCGATTCTTTCGTGATTCCCGGTCCGTTATCCTCGACGATCAGGCGATAGTAGTCGTCGGCTTCCTGGATCTCGACGTAGATATCGGGGAGAATGCTGGACTCTTCGGCGGCGTCGAGAGCGTTGTCGACGGCCTCTTTGACGGCCGTGACGAGCCCGCGAGCACCGCTGTCGAAGCCCAGCATGTGCTTGTTCTTTTCGAAGAACTCGGCGATGGAGATCGCTCGCTGGTTGTCAGCGAGTTCCTCGGCGATCCCCGGCTCGTCGCCGAGTGTCGACTGTAGCGACGTCATCGTCGTTCTGTTGTAGCGGCGGGGGTAAAAGGTGTGCGTTACCGTAGTGAAAGTGATCGAGGCTCGAGGCGGCCGGTGCCTGGTCTCTTCGTGCGTTCCGTTCGCGGTTGTTTCTGCGCACCCGGGGCGAGCGGTTCGACGAGTCGTACTCGACTCGAGGCGTAGGTGAATACTCGTGTGTCGCATACGTGACAGTCGGCCGAAATCCGCGCGCTCGCGCGCGTACGTGACTTTTATTACCCCCCGACCACTACCCGCAATCAGGTTTTGTATGTCTCAAGATAGCGAGTACGGCGCCGGACAAATCCAGGTCCTAGAGGGCCTGGAAGCGGTCCAAAAGCGACCGGCGATGTACATCGGTTCGACGGATACGCGGGGACTCCACCACCTCGTCTACGAGGTCGTGGACAACTCCATCGACGAGGCGCTGGCCGGCCACTGCGACGACATCACCGTGACCATCCACGAGGACGGTGCGGTGAGCGTCGCCGACGACGGCCGTGGCATCCCCGTCGACACCCACGAGGAGTACGACCGCCCGGCCCTCGAGGTCATTCTCACCGTCCTCCACGCCGGTGGGAAGTTCGATAACAAGTCCTACCAGGTCTCCGGGGGTCTCCACGGCGTCGGCGTCTCCGTCGTCAACGCCCTCTCAGGACGCTTCGAGGTGACCGTCAAGCGCGACGGCGGTGTCTTCTCCCACGCGTTCGAGAACGGCGAGCCACAGGGGGACATGGAGCGGGTTCGCGACCTCGAACCCGACGAAGAGACGGGTACCCAGATCACCTTCTGGCCCGACCGCGACATCTTCGAGACGACCGAGTTCTCCTTCTCGACGCTCTCGAATCGGCTCCGCGAACTCGCGTTTCTGAACTCCGGCGTTCGGATCACGCTTCGGGACGAACGCGAGACGGACGACGAGGGGCAGCCAGTCGAGGATACGTACGTCTACGAAGGTGGGATTCGCGAGTTCGTCGAGTACCTCAACGAGACGCGATCCTCCCTCCACGACGACGTTATCTACTTCGAGGACGACGCCCAGAACATCCAGGTCGAGGTGGCGATGCAGGCCACCGAGGAGCTCCAGGGCTCGATCCACGCTTTCGCCAACAACATCAACACGCGCGAGGGCGGGACACACCTGACTGGGTTCAAGACCGCCCTCACCCGCGTAGTCAACGACTATGGGGGCGAAAACGGCCTGCTCTCGGACCTCGAGGAGAACCTCCGCGGCGACGACATTCGTGAGGGGCTCACCGCAGTCATCTCGATCAAACACCCCGATCCGCAGTTCGAAGGGCAGACGAAGACGAAACTCGGCAACTCGGAGGTGCGGGGTATCGTCGAGAGCGCGATGCACGACGGGCTGTCGACGTACTTCGAGGAACACCCAGACACCGCCCAGGCCATCGTGATGAAGGCCGTCGAGGCCGCGAAAGCCCGCAAGGCCGCGAAGAAGGCAGAGGAGCTCACGCGACGAAAATCCGCCCTCGAGTCGACGTCTCTCCCCGGCAAACTCGCGGACTGTCAGACCAAAGATCCCGACGAGGCCGAACTGTTCATCGCGGAGGGTGACTCCGCGGGCGGCAGCGCGAAACAGGCCCGAAATCCGGAGTTCCAGGCCGTTCTCCCCATCAAGGGGAAGATCCTCAACGTCGAGAAGCACCGACTGGATCGCATCCTCGAGAACGAAGAGATTCGGAACATGATCACCGCCATCGGCGCGGGGATCGGCGAAGAGTTCGACATCGACAACATCCGGTACAAGAAGATCATCATGGCGACCGACGCCGACGTCGACGGGGCCCACATCCGGACCCTGCTGCTGACGTTCTTCTACCGGCACATGCGCCCGCTGCTCGAGGGTGGCTACGTCTACGCGACCCAGCCGCCGCTGTACCGCATCCGGTACCGTGGGGAGACCTACGACGCGATGACCGACGCCGAGCGCGACGAGATCGTCGAGGAGAAGTGCAACGGCAACCCGACGCAGGTCCAGCGCTTCAAGGGGCTCGGCGAAATGAACCCCGAGCAGCTCTGGAGTACGACGATGAATCCGGACAACCGCATCCTCAAGCAAATCGCGGTCGAGGACGCGGCGGCGGCCGATCGCATGTTCTCGGTACTGATGGGCGATGCCGTCGAGCCGCGAAAGCAGTTCATCAAGGACCACGCCCCCGAGGCAGAGTGGATCGACATATAGACGTCAGCAAACGCCACCAATGTATTCAGCCACATTCCGATCGACGATGAGCCAGCCACGACGAACAGAGGTGTCCTTCGAGCGATGAGTTCCGAAGTGCCAGACCCCAGCGACATCGACGCGGCCTCAGTCGAACCGGTCCGCATCGAAGACGAGATGGAGCAGAGCTACATCGACTACGCGATGAGCGTCATCGCCGGACGCGCCCTCCCCCGGGTCGAAGACGGCCTCAAACCCGTCCACCGGCGCATCCTCTACGCGATGCACGAGATGGGCGTCTCGAGTCGCTCGAGTCACCGCAAGTCCTCCTCGATCGTCGGGGAGACGATGGGTGACTTCCACCCCCACGGCGACCGGGCGATCTACGACACCCTGGTCCGGATGGCCCAGGACTTCTCGATGCGCTACCCGCTCGTAGACGGCCAGGGGAACTTCGGTTCGATGGACGGCGACCCGCCAGCCGCCCAGCGATACACGGAGGCCCGCATGGCCGCCATCGCCGAGGAGTTGCTCGAGGACATCGACAGGGACACGGTCGACTTCTCCTCGAACTACGACGACCGCCTTCAGGAGCCGGACGTGCTCCCGGCGGCGTTCCCGAACCTCCTCGTGAACGGCTCGTCGGGAATCGCCGTCGGGATGTCGACGAACATCCCGCCGCACAATTTAGGAGAGGTGATCGACGCGACGGTCGAACTCATCGACAACCCCGACGCGACCGTCGAGGATCTGATGGAACACGTCAAGGGTCCGGACTTCCCGACGGGGGCCAACATCGTCGGCCGTGACGCAATTTACTCGGCGTACAAGACCGGCCGCGGGCGGATCCGCGTTCGCGCCGAGTTCGAGGTCGAGGAGTGGAAGCGTGATCGCGAGCGCATCGTCGTCACCGAAGTGCCCTACCAGGCGAACAAGGCCCGTCTGGTCGAGCGCATCGCCGAGGACGTCACCGAGGGCGCTCTCGAGGGCATCTCGGACCTGCGCGACGAGTCCGACCGCGACGGCGTTCGCATCGTGATCGAACTCAAGCGTGGTGCGAACACGGACGTCGTCAAGAACCGACTGCTCGAGAACCACCTCGAGCGAACCTTCGGCGTCATCAACCTCGCGCTGGTCGACGGCCAGCCGAAGGTGTTGACGCTCAGGGAGACGCTCCAGGAGTACATCTCCCACCGAAAGGAGGTCGTCCGACGGCGCAGCGAGTACGACCTCGCGGAGGCGGAAGACCGCGCGCACATCCTCGAGGGCCGTCTGAAGGCGCTCGAGAACATCGACGACGTGGTCGACCTCATCCAGGACTCCGAGGACCGCGACGAGGCGCGAACGGGGCTCGAGGAAACCTTCGACTTTTCCGAATCGCAGGCCGAGCACATCGTCCGGATGCAACTCGGGAGCCTCACCTCGATGGAGTCGGCGGAAATCGAGGACGAGTACGAGGAGGTTACGGCGGAAATCGAACGCCTCGAGGCGATCCTCGGGAGCGAGTCGGCGCTGTACGAGGTCATCAAAGAGGAGTTACTCGAGATCAAAGACGAGTACGCCGACGACCGGCGGACCTCGATCATCGAGGACATGGGGGCGGTGACCCACGAGGACCTGATCCCCCAGGAGGACGTCTTCGTCGTCATGACCGAGGACGACTACGTCAAGCGGATGCCGATCGAGAACTTCGAGGCCCAGGGTCGGGGCGGCAAGGGAATCATCGGTGCGGACGTCAAGGACGAGGACCGCGTGACGACGGTCTTCCGGGCGAACACCCACGACTACCTGCTGTGTTTCACCAATCACGGCCAGGTCTACCGGCTCAAGACATACGAGATCCCAGAGATGAGTCGGACGGCGCGGGGGAAATCCGCCGTCAATATCCTCGACCTCGATCCGGGCGAGGACATCACGGCTATCGTCGACACTGACGCCTTCGACGGGGAGGAGTACGTGACGATGGTGACCAAACACGGGTACGTAAAACGGACGGCAGGCGAGGAGTTCGACAACATCCTCTCGACGGGCATCATCGCCGCCAGCCTCGAGGAGAGCGACGAACTCGTCGACGTGGACGTGACCGACGGGTCGAAGGATCTCGTCATCGGGACCGAACAGGGGATGACGATTCGCTTCGACGAGGACGAGGTTCGGTCCATGGGTCGGAACGCCCGTGGGGTCAACGGAATCAAACTCGAGGACGGCGACGCCGTGGCCGGCCTGGTCTCGACCGACGAGGGCGACGAGCGTGCGTTACTGACGGTGACCGAGAACGGCTACGGCAAGCGGACGTTGCTCTCGGCCTACCGGACCCAGTCGCGGTACGGGAAGGGATTGATCGACATCAAGACCAACGAGCGAAACGGCCCGGTGACGGCGGTGAAGGCGGTCACGGAAGACAACGAACTCGTCCTGATGAGCGAGCGTGGCCAGATCATGCGTACACGGGCGAGCGAGATTTCGACCGTCGGTCGGAACACGATGGGCGTAACGGTGATGGACGTCGAGGCGAGCGACGCGGTCGCCAGCGTCGACGTGATTCCGGCGGAACTCGGGGTGGATGCTGACGAGACGGAGGCTGACGACGTAGACGTCGCTGACGAGACGGATATCGACGAGGCGGCCGTCGACGCGGATTCGACAACCGACGAATAACCGACCTCTCGTTTTCGTTCGTCCTCGAGAGACCGCTTTCGGGGAGAACCTGGTTCGGTCAGTCTCGAGAATCTGTCCTGTAACCCGCGTTCCAAAGGTCGAACGTACTTTCGAGGGCTCGAAGCGTGTGGTTCAGGGTCCAAACGAGGTCCACGGACGTATTCGTCACTCTGCCGGGATAGTGTGGGAGCACACTATGCTTTATGAGTAGCGGCCTCGTATTCTCGCCCATGAGCAGTGAGCGTGTCGACTCCGAGAGCAAGGTGTCGGGGAATCAGGCGAATATCCCCGCTCGTATCCGACGGGAACTCGAGATCGACGACGGCGACAGACTCCGCTGGCACGTCGAGGACGACGGAACGCTCCGAGTACAGGTCGTCCAGCAGCGAACCGGGACGTTCAGCGACTTCGACGGCTACGACGGCGATCAGGCAACGGAAGCCGAGAACCAACACGACGCGTGGGGCGTCGACCTCGAGTAGCTGAGATAGATGCCGCGTGCACTCGTCGATACAACCGTTCTCTTTGCGGCGGCGTACCGCCAAGACAGCGCACACGACGCCGCCCTCCCTATCCTCAGGCAAATCGACACCGCTGCTCTCCCGGAGGCAGTGATTCTCGACTACGTCCTCGCGGAGACGCTAAACGGGTTGACGACGCACGCGGGTCACGACGCCGCTGTCGATTTCCTCGATCGGGTGGAAGAGAACACGCAATTCCACATCGATTCTCTGACGGCGGACGAATTTGCCGCGGCAAAAGCCCTCTTCCGGCAGTACGAGTGCTTCTCGTTCGTTGATGCCGCGATCGTCGCGTACATGCAAGCGGAGGGACTCGGGTACCTCTACGCGTTCGACGACGATTTCGACGCTGCAGAGGACGTCTACCGACTCGACGTCGCAACGAACCCGTATCAACCAGAGTGATCGAGACACACCCCGAATTCAGCACAACTCGACGATCACCGGATGAAGTTGGGGGCTCTATCGATGCTCACGTCGGAACTCAATTCGCACACAGTGAGTCGCACCAGTGAGAGTGTATTCCCCGCACACTGCTTCTGAAGCAGGGGTTTCACCGAATGCCAGGGTAGAGTCCCTCGAGTAGCCTCGCCCTCTCCAGCCGAATGCGGTGCTCGCTTCGCTGCGCTCTTCACCCCTCGCGCGACGTGGATGACCGACCCTCGCTACGCCCGGGCTGCTCGACAGCACGCGCCGCGGTGGGCCGGTCCCACCCGATTATCCGATCCGCAGGATGCGTCCTGGACACGGTCACCGTCTGGTGAGCAGGCGCTGGTAGCTCGCCTTCGCCGCGCTCCAGGCGGGGTACAGTGTCGTGTACACCGGGTCGGGCGCGTTGCGGGCGCCCGCTCGAAGGACGCGGTGGCGCAGCGGCGACCCCGAGTTGTCGACGATCTCGGAGAGGCTGGCGGACTCGAGCCAGGCGAAGAAGGCGCGTTCGGCCGCCGTTTTCGGCTCCGTTTTTCGAACCCGGTCGCGGATGTCTGCCCACATGTAGCGCTCGTCCTGGCCGAGGATCCAGCGGCCGCCCTCGAGCCCCTGTCGGAGGTCGTGGTACCGGTCGTCAGTGAACGGGTAGCCGTGTTCGGTCGGTTCGAGGCCGGCCAGTCGGAGGCCGACGGCCGTCCGGTAGCACTTCTCGCAGACTCCGCAGTTGCCGTCCATCCGGTCGTTGCAGGTCTGAAGGGCGAGGTCAGGGGCGTCGCTCTCGGCGTAGGCGGCGAGCACGTCGAGGCGCTCCTGACGGGTCAGGTCGTAGGCGTCGTGGTGACACCGGGTGCCATCCCAGCGGACGTTGTCGTCGATGTCGGGGTGAGAGCCCCACTCGAGGTCGATCCCCTCCCAGTGGGTGGCGGCCATGTAGAGGTCCGTCATCCCGCGTGCGGCGGCCAGCGGGGCACAGAGCCCCAGCAAGCCGAGGCCGTGGCCGACGGAGCTGTACCAGCCGCCGTCGACGTAGCGTTTGTAGTGGGCGAGCAACATCGGGTGGTCGAGGAAGGAGAGCATGTTGGCCTCGACGAAGGCGGTCTCGAGGTTGCGGTCGGTGGCGAAGTCGGTCACCCGGTCGACCAGGTGGTTCCACTGCTCGTCGTCCGAACTGTCGGGCGTAATCGTCCAGCCGCGGATGCTGATCAGCGTGGGTTCCTCTTCGCGGTGACGGACGTACGAGCACGTGGAGTCGACGCCGCCGGTGAAGAGGAGGCCGCTCTCCGCGTTCTCATCGTCGCCGTCGTCGCTGGATACACGCGTGTCGACGACCTCGCGAGCGTAGAGGTCGCCACCCTCGAGGAAGTCGTACATCTCGAGCATGGCCGCCTGGACGTCCTCGAGCGCCGAGACGAACGTCGCGTCGACGGTATCGACGTACACGTCCGCGCCCGCGGCCCAGGCGACGGGACAGACCTGAGCCAGCGCCGGGACGACGAGCAGCGAGTCGGGGACCGACTCGATGTCGACGTCGTAGGTGACCTCGAGCGGATCGCCAGTGAAGAACCGGGCGAGGTCGTTCGAGGGGCGAACGGTCGTTCGAAGGGTGCGTCCATCCGTCGTCGGGGTGTCGATGTGTATCGATGCCATGGTCGAAGAGTGGGGTCGCCACCGGTTTCGGCTCGAGGGTGACGACCGGTCGTCTCGTGACCACCACCGAGGACGGTAAAAACAGGCACAATCGTTGACGCGTTGGGCATCGTAGAAATCACCGCCTAGAGACTGGTAGGCGCTCGTATCCGCCTCTGACGCCCCTTCGATCGTCGTCTCGACCGCCAAATTGAACTCCCGCATCCCCCGCTCTACTAGCGTGCACCATCGTCTCGAGCGTCGCCTCACGCCTGGCGCAGGAGGGGAGGGACGATGCCGGGTGCAAGCGGGCGCTGGCCAGTCATCCACCGGGCCGACCCGTGGCGCGACTGCTTCGATAGGGTAGGCGGAGGATAACAAACCCCTCCCTTCTCGAGGCATTTCACCAATGCGAACTGTCACGCCAGCCATCGTCGACGGTCGCCTCGCGCGGGTGAGTCGATGACGCAGAGACGAACCCTGCTCGATCTCGTCCTCACGGTCGGCTTTCTCGCCGTGGCGACCGCGATCGCCGTCGCGCATCGGTCCCCACCCTCGGGGTACGAATCGTCGATCTACACGGGTACGCCGACGCTCACCTGGGTCGCCTTCGGTCTCGCGCTCGCCGTCGCGGTTGGCGTGACCATTGGGACCCGCGGGTGGTATCAGGCCGGCGGGATCGCCCTTGGCGGGCTCGCGGTGACGAGCATCGTCAGCCTGCCGGTGATCCGTAACTACCACTTCCAGGGGATGGGCGACTCGCTCACCCACCTGGGGTGGGTCCGGGACTTCGTCCAGGGGACGATGCAGCCACACGAACTGTTCTACCCCGGGCTCCACGCCGTCGCGACGACCCTCCACCTCGGCGGCGGTGTCTCGATGGAACGGGCGCTCCTGATCGCCGTCGTCCTCCTGTTCGTCCCGTTCGTCGTGTTCGTTCCCCTCATCGCACGCGACATCTCGGGAACGGGCGCCGCCGCCGGGTTCGCCGCCATCGCCTCCTGGATGGTGCTCCCCATCAACAACGTGGCGACGCACATGGGGCCGCACACGAACTCCAACGCGCTGTTCGTCGTCCCCGTAGCCCTCTTCGCGACCGTCGCGCTTGTGAGCCGTCGGTCGGACCTCGAACGCCTCCCGCTCGGCATCTCGCCGTTCACCGTCTGCCTGTTCCTGGCCGGGATCGGACTCCTGCTAGTTCACCCTCAGCAGATGATCAACGTGGTCGTCTTCCTCGGGGCGCTCGCCGGGGTGCAGTTCCTCGCGAAGCGCCGGTATGACGATCATCCGATGGTGCACCACCCGTCGCTGTTCGCGCCGGCAGTCATGCTCGGCGTCCTGTTCGTGGTCTGGGCAGCCGCGAACGCGCGGTTCCGACGTGCCTTCTCGGGGCTCGTCTACGGTTTGTTCAGCCGTGACATCGGGACCGGCTCGACCGTCGGTCAGCGAAGCGGGTCGCTGACGGAACTGGGCGGTAGCCTGCTCGAACTGTTCGCGATCATGTTCCTGGTCGCCGCCGTGCTCGGGGCTATCGCAGCGCTGTTCATCCTCGCGACGTGGCTCGGGCGAACGAGTCTGGACCCCGACGGTCGCTCGTACGTCACCTACTTCGCGCTCGCGCTGGTGCCCCTCGGCGGCATGTTCGTGGTCTACTTTCTCGGGACGCCGACGATGGCGTTCCGACAGGTTGGCTTCATCTACGTCGTCCTGACGATCCTCTCGGGAATCGCCCTCGCACACCTCTTCGGTTGGTTGGCCGGGCCGCTGACGACCCCGGGTGCGAACGCACTCGCCGCCGTCTTCGTCGCGGCCTGTCTCGTCCTGACGCTCGTGACGCTGTTCACGTCACCGCTGATCTACCAGCCGACCCAGCACGTCACCGAACAGCAGCAGTTCGGCTACGACACCGCCCTCGAGACCCGGGCCGACGAGCGCCTGTACGCCGGCTTCGGCTACGGGATCAACCGCTACGGCGACGCTCACTACGGCACCGAGGCCGGGAGCGAGATCAACTACGACGGCGGCGCCGGCGGGGCGGTCCTGGTCGAGGAGTTCGAGGACGGCAACTACCGGGAGGCCTACCACGGTGCGGATTACTACTTCACCGTGAGCGCCTACGATAAAGCGCGGGAACTCGAGGTCTACGACGAACTCCACCACTCCGAGGCGGCTCTCGAGGGAATCGAGCGCGAACCCTACGTGGACCGACTGATCTCGAGTGAGGAATTCACGATGTTTTCGGTCGAGGGAACCCCCTCTTGATGCCTGATCGCGGCCGTCGATAGTCCAGCGTCAGTTATCGACGCCCGCTCCCGTCGGCGCGTCCGGCAGTTCCTGTTTGTCGACATCGATTCCCAGTTCCTCGAGGGCGGCCTCCATGTGTTGCTCCTCGGCGAAGTCCGAGCCGTCCTCCTCGCGGATCCGCTGGGTCGTCGCGAGCACCTCGGCACGGCGGTCGTCGGGAATCGAGAACTTGTCCGTGGCGAGTTCGATGGTCAGGCCGTTGTTGTCCCTGGTATAGAGGGAGTGGAAGATGCCCCGATCGAACTCGTTGTAGCCGTAGCCGGCCTCCTCGAGGGCCTCCCGGGTGTCGACGAATCGCTCGGGGTCGATGCTGAACGCGAGGTGGTGGACCGAACCGATCTGATGGCGAAGGGGAGACGGGTTCGACTGGCGGTCGTCGCTCACGAAGAACGTGATGACCCGGCCGTCCCCGGTGTCGAAGAAGAGGTGCGTCGATGTCGGGTCGTCCAGGTTCGGCTGTTTCAGGACGAGGGGCATCCCCAGCACGTCTCGGTAGTAGGCAATGGTGTCCTCGGTGTTCGAGCCGATTAGCGTGATGTGGTCGGTCCCGGTGGTCTGAATCGGGCTGTCGGGTCGGTCGGCGGTGATTTCGAAGTCGTCGCTCATACCACCTCTAGGTTCCGAGCGTACATACATTTCCGCTAACGTCGATGTCACCCGGGGCCAAATCGCGGCTCGAGTACGCCGTCGCTCATCGTCGCTACTGCTCGAGAGGCCGCCACCGCCAGGCACGGCATCGCCACGGCCACGCCACACACGGCCGGGAACGGCGCTCGAGCGCGGCGTACGAAGCGAGGCGCCGTGACCCGGGGGAGGGCAGGCCCTCGCCGGGACGACGCGGTCACGCGGGGCTTCGATTGTGAACCACCTCGATCGTCCTCGCGACCGGGGCCTAACTCGACGTCGAACCCACTTAACGCGTGCATCTGGCCACCCCCGAACCTACCCAAACTCGCTCACAAGCGACCGTCAGATGTCACTCGAGTCCGCTGCGCGCACCGATTTAGACGGAACCGACTGGGACGGCACCGTCCCCAACGCCTTCGACCTGCGAGTCGTCGCCCTCGTCCTCGTAGCCTCCGGCCTCGCGGCCTCCGCAAACCTCACCGCGGGCGGCCTCGAGTTTGCCCTCGTCGCGTTCGGCCTGCTGGTCGCCACCGGTATCGCCGCTCACTGGCTCGGCCAGCGCCGCGTCCGTCACGTGACCGAATCGCTCGTCGAGGAGTGGGTCGCCGCCGGTGGGAGCGTCGAGTCGGTCACCCGGTCGGCGTCCTGGATGCGAACGGAGTGGATCGTCCGGACGAACGAGGGGCCGGTCACCGTGGGCGGCCTGGCGCTGGTTCCGATCTCGCGGGTGTCGGTCACCTGGCGCGGGATGGGGGAGTCACACTCTGCAACGGCGGCGAGCGCCGACCTCGAGTCGCTGGCCGCGGAGTGGTACGCGGAAATTTTCGAATCCGGGCAGGAACGAGTTCGAGAGACGCCGTCTCAAGTATCGTAGCGGCGACTTCCGGACGAACGACCTGACGTCTTCGGGGATCGACTGGGCAACCTCGAGAGTGACTCTTCGCTCGCCACAGCCGACGATCGCGTCCGGGTTTCCCGTTTCGAGCGTTCTCCCGTCTCGAGCGTTCTCCCGTCTCGAGTGTTCTCCCGTCTCGAGCGATCCCTGCTCTCGATAGTGTGCGTTACGCATCCACAACAGGTAACTGTTCGAGGGGTGACTAGCGACTTACCGCGCATGACCGCCAATCGACCCGAATCCGGGGAACTCTCCAGGGGCGCAACAGGCGACTCCGGCGTGACCTCGATGACCGAAATCGCCAGCCCCCGGGGGTCACCCGGAGTCGAGTCGCCCGTAATCCAGTCCCGGGACCTCGACGTCTTCTACGGCGACACTCAGGCGCTCGACGGCATCACGATGGACATCCCCGAACGACGGGTGACGGCGCTCATCGGACCCTCGGGCTGTGGCAAGTCGACATTCCTGCGGTCGATCAACCGCATGAACGACCTCATCGACGTCGCCCGCGTCGAGGGCGAACTGTTCTTTCACGGCAAGAACGTCTACGACGACGACGTCGACCCCGTCGCGCTCCGCCGCAAGATCGGGATGATCTTCCAGCAACCGAATCCCTTCCCGAAGAGTATCTTCGACAACGTCGCCTACGGACTCCGGGTCCAGGACAAGGACGACGACCTCGAGGAGCAGGTCCGGACCGCCCTCGAGCGAGCGGCCCTGCTCGAGGAGGTCGAGGATCAGCTAGACTCGAGCGGACTCGATCTCTCGGGTGGCCAGCAACAGCGCCTCTGTATCGCCCGGGCCATCGCGACCGACCCGGAGGTCATCCTGATGGACGAGCCAGCGAGCGCGCTCGACCCCGTTGCGACCTCGAAGATCGAAGACCTGATCGAGGAACTGGCGAACGACTACACCGTCGTGATCGTCACCCACAATATGCAACAGGCCGCCCGGATTTCGGACAAGACCGCCGTGTTCCTCACCGGCGGGGAACTCGTGGAGTTCGACGACACGACGAAACTCTTCGAGAACCCGGAGAGCCAGCGCGTCGAGGACTATATCACCGGGAAATTCGGATAGCTCGAGGATGTCCGGCTGTTTCTCACATTTTGTGGATTCCTCGAGCGACGACCTGGAGCCGGCAGTTCGGTGCAATCGGTCATTCAGGCGATTCGGTGTGTTCGATCACTCGAGGTGAGCTGTTTGGGGCAATGGATTATTCGCGACGAGAAGTGCGATGCGCTCGATCACTCTAGGTAGCCCAGCCCCCGGAGCTGTTCGGCGATCTCCTCGAACTCGGCCTCCGTGAGTTGACCGGACTTCTGGTGCTGGATCACGATGCTCCGCAGGAGAAACCGGGTGAGATCGCTCGTACTCTGAAAGCTCGTGCCCTCGATGGTCTCCTCGACGCGTGCCGCGAGATCCTTCGGGATCGAGACCGTCGTGTATTCGGTCATCTCGTGTCGAAACTGGGTGACGGATCGGCGTAAAGATTCCCACTGCAGACGACCGTCCGTGAGTGCTCGACCCGTCTCGAGAGCGTAGCCATTTTCGGTCCTGAGGTGTTATGGCACCTCATGGGAGTCCGGCCACCAACGAACGGCCCCGACGACGAGCCGACGAGCATCGAATTCGGCATCGCCGCCGTCGACGCCCGCCTCAAACGAGCCGATCTCTCGTTTCCCGCCTCGAGAACGGACGTCTCGGCCGCACTCGGCGATGCCAACATCCCCTACGACGTTCACGGGAATACGGTCGGACTCGAGACGGCGCTCGAGCACGTCGACCGGGAGCGATTCGAGAGCCGACAGGAGTTGCTCAACGCCTTACACCCCGTCTTCGAGGAGTATCGCAAGAATCACTCGGGCGGCTTTCTCAGGCAGTTCCGGACGCTGCTCCCGTTCTGATCGATTCGGTTCGACTGTCGTCCTGATCGTGTCGGCTTGATGCTCCTTCTGATCGTGTGCGTTCGACGCTCCTTCTGCTCGTGTCGGTTCGACGTCCCTGGTCAGGTCTCCACTCGCCTCGAGAGCTGCCGATATCAGTTCTATCGATCGTCTCGATCCCGGCGGCTCTCGAGGCGAACCTGCTCGAGGCGTCGACGCTGTTCGCGGTGGAGGGTGACGATCATGTCCGAGAGGACCCCGAACATGAGCAACTGGACGCCGAGCAAGATCGCGGCCGCGGAGACGAGCGCGAGGATCTCGTGGCCGGTGTTGAACTGGATCCAGCGCCAGAGCACGTAGCCCGCGAGGGCGATTCCCGAAATGACAGACGCGGCGCCGACGCTCCCGAAGTAAAACAGCGGGTTGTTCGTCTTCGCCAGCGAGTACAGCGTCAGGATGATCGTCCCGCCGTCCCAGACGGGGTGAAGGTTCGTCTCCGATTCGTCGGGTCGCGCCCGGTAACTCACCGGGACGACGGCCGTCTCGACGCCGTGGCGGACGCACTCGACGGCGAGTTCCGTCTCGATGGTGAACCCGTCGGAATCGAGCAGGAGTCGCTCGAACGAGTCCCGGGTGAACGCGCGATAGCCCGAGAGGATGTCCTCGTAGTGCGCCCCGTGGATGAACCCGAACGCGCCGTTGATCATCCGGTTGCCGAACCCGTTGAGGCGCTTCATCGCGTCGTCGTCCATGTCGGCGAACCGATTGCCGATCACGTGTTCGTACCCCTGGGCCAGGGGCTCGAGCATCGTCTCGGCGTCGGCCGGATCGTATGTGCCGTCGCCGTCGAGCATGAGGACGTAGCGCGCGTCGATGTACTCGACGGCTTCGCGGACGGCCTGTCCCTTCCCGGAGCCCGACTGGGTCAGTACGCGGGCGCCGCGCTCTCGGGCAATGTCACGCGTACCGTCGTTCGAGTCACCGTCGACGACGAGGACGTTCTCGTAGCCACGCTCGCGAAAGCGGTCGACGATCTCTCCGATCGTCGCGGCCTCCTCGAGCGTGGGGAGCAGAATACAGACCTGTTCGGGCGGCAGTGGGTGGTCGATGGTCGGCGAGTCAGACTCCTCATTGGCGTCGTCCCGGGCCGCGTTCGCGTCGCCATCCGCGTCAGCATTCTCGTCTGCGGGTGATGCGTCGCCGTCGGAAGCGGCGGATTCGATCCCTGCGTGCTCGTCCATTGGCATGCACTCGACGCCCGGATTGGAAAAACGTACTGGTGTATTCGGTGAGTGTTCGGCTTCTCGAACGGAGTACGGCCTCCCTGACGACTCGCCACTCACCAGGTGAGGCCCTCGTAGACCTCGAGATCCGCTTTCGCTTCGGAGACGTCGATTCGACGCCCGTCGACGAGTACTCGCCTGGACATCCCTTCGAGCGCCCCCGCGAGGTCGTCGAACTCGGGCCAGTCGGTCGCGACGACCGCCCCGTCGGCGCCCTCGAGGGCCTCCGCGGCGCTCGCGGCGTACTCGAGGCCGTCGCGGTCGGCGTACTCGGGGTAGGTAGACCGCAGATTTTCGGTGGCGACTGGATCGTACCCGACGACGGTCGCGCCGCGCTCCAGGAGGGCGTCGATGACCTCGAGCGCGCGGGACTTCCGGACGTCGTCGGTCCCGGGTTTGAACGACAGCCCGAGGACGGCGATCCGGGCGCCCTCGAGGTCGACGTGGTTCGAGAGCAGGTCGACGAGTCGGCGGGGCTGGCCGTCGTTAACGCGGACGACGGCGTCCAGGAGTTCGGGATCGTAGCCTTGCTCTCGTGCGCCCGCTCGGAGGGCGTTGACGTCTTTGGGGAAACACGAACCGCCCCAGCCGAGCCCCGAGCGCATGAACCGCTCGGAGATGCGGTCGTCGAGTCCGACGGCGTCGAGCACCTCGTAGGCGTCGACGCCGTAGGCCTTGGCGACGTTCCCGAGTTCGTTCACCAGCGAGACCTTCGAGGCGAGGAAGGCGTTGTTGGCGTACTTGATCAACTCGGCCTCGCGGACGCCGGTTTCGACGAAGTCCGCCCCGCGTTCGCGCATGGGAGCGTAGAGTTCCCACAGGGTGTCGGCGGCCGCCGGGTCGGTCGCCCCGACGACGACTTTCTCGGGCTCGAGGAAGTCCTGGACGGCGGTGCCCATTCGAAGAAACTCGGGGTTCATCGCCAGCTCGAGGCCTTCGCCGACGGCCCGCCCGCTCGCCTCGCTGACGATCGGGCCGACGACGTCCTCGGTCGTCCCCGGCAAGACGGTGCTCTTGACGACGACGATGTGGTCGCCGTCCTTCTCGGCGAGGGCGGCCCCGAGCGACTCCGAGGCCGCGCGCATGGCCGTCAGGTCGAGGCTGCCGTCGTCGTGCTGGGGCGTCGGCAGGCAGAGAAAGGTGAGGTCGGTGTCGCGAACGGCACCGTAGTCGGTGGTTGCCCGCAGCCGCTCGCCCGCGTGCTCGGCGATGCGTTCCGCGAGACCAGATTCGTGGATGGGAGCCTCGCCGGCGTTGATCGCGTCGACCGTGTCCTGGTCGATCTCGACGTTCGTGACGTCGTGGCCGAGGTCCGCGAGACAGGCCGCGATCGTCGTGCCGACGTAGCCGCTGCCGACGATGGAGACGTTCATACGATGCTCAACGAATCGGAGGAGGTAGTGATTTTTGGGTTAGTCGCCCGTCGTGTCCGCGACGGGACCACCAACACGGATAGCCCTTCGGCACGTACCCGGACCCTATGACGACGGACGATTCCTCGCACCCGCTGCTCGCGGCGATTTACGATCCGGCGACTGCACTCGCCGAACGAACCCTGCTTCGTCCCCACCGCGAGTACCTGGTCGACGGCCTCGAGGGCCGGGTGCTCGACGTCGGCGCGGGAACGGGCGCTCTCTTTCCGTACCTCGTCCGGGTACCCGACGGAGACGCGGCGTTCCACGCCATCGAACCCGACCCACACATGCGCCGCCAGGCCGCGTCGACGGCCGCCGATCTGGGTCTCGCAGTCGACCTGCGCGACGCTCGGGCCGAGGCGCTTCCCTACCCGGACGAGTCCTTCGACGTCGTCGTCGCCTCGCTGGTCTTCTGTACGATTCCGGGCGCCGAGGCCGCCCTCGAGGAAGTCGAACGCGTCCTCCGTCCTGGCGGCGAGTTCCGATTTCTCGAGCACGTTCGAGACGACGGCTGGCGCGGGCAGGTCCAGTCGCTGGTCGAACCGCTATGGAAGCGGGCCGCCGGTGGCTGTCACCTGACCCGACAGACGGCGTCGCTGTTCGCGGCCGACCGTGCCTTCGACGTGCTCGAACTCGAGCGGGTGAACCTCGGTGTGACGCCGGTGCGTCCGTTCGTCCGGGGACGGATGCGAAAACGGGTTTGACCGTCGCTCGAACGTGCGATACGGATGAGCGCTACTCGAGTGAGACGATTCGGACGAACGCTACTCGAGCGTCGCGACCAGCAAGAACGTCTCCGGACGGACCCCCACGTGCTCGATGGCGAAACCTGCCGTCTCGAGTGCCTCGGTCGCCTCGTTGGCGCTGTAGCGCTCGTCGGTCGGCGGGCCGTCCTGGCCGGTGCCGCTCGCGCCCCAGTCGACGATGGCGAGTCGCCCGCCCGGCGCCAGGACGCGTCGGATCTCCTGGAGGGCTGCCTCGCTCGCGAACTCGTGGTAGGTCATCGTCGAGAACGCGGCGTCGACGTCCCCGTCCTCGAACGGGAGGTCGCTCACGTTCGCCGTCACGAGGTCGACGTTCTCGGGGACGCCCTTCTCGCGGTAGTAATCGTGCATCGCCTCCTGGAGGTCGACGGCGTACACCGTCTCGACGTGCGGGGCCACGTCGTCGGTGAAAAAGCCCGTCCCGCTCCCGAGGTCGGCCACGGTGTCGGTTTCTTCGGGGTCAACCGCCCAGCACAACTCCTCCCTCGAGCAGAATCGGTAGCGGCGCTCGGCGCGCTCGAGTTTGTCCGCTCGCGAAGCGTCGAAGGTGTGGTGTCCCATGGGATTAGAGGTTCGCGAAGGCGTCGTCCACCAGTTCGCCAGTTGTGGCCACGATGTCGGCCATCGCGTCGTCGTCCGGAGCCATCCCGACGAGTCGAGCGATGCGCATGATGCTCACGTGGTAGACGCGCTGGGTGCCGGGCGACTCCTCCCAGATGACGACGTTACACGGGAAGATTGCGCCGATTTTGTTGTTCGAAACCTCGAGCGCCTCGTCCGCGACGGCCGGGTTGCAGGCTCCGAGGACGTAGTAGGGATCCCGGTCGGCGTCGACCTTCTCGTTGAGCAACTCCGAGGGGGAGAACTCGACGGGGACGCCGAAGCCGGCGTCGGTGAACACCTCGCGCACGTGCTCGATGGCGTCCTCGTGGTCCATCTCGAGGGTGGTCTGTTTCGCGCCGATGTCGTCGGGGTCGATCTCGGCAGGGTCGATAGGGAGCGTCATTCGTGTGAAGTAGTGGGGCCAGCGAGAAAAGTTCTTTCGACAGCCTGCTGTGACGTCTCTCGGCCGGTGCCCGTGTTCTGCGGTCAAATCGAGGCGTAGCGTGGCGATAGCTCGAGAATACGAGCGGTTTCGAACGACGATTTCGCCCTTCCTGCATCTGGCTCTATCCGGGGTGAGTCTTGCACCGTCCTGGAACGCCCGTTTCTCTGAGTCGGCAATTCACCAAAACGCCCTTCCATCGATCCACCCAATCCAGGACGTACTCGATGGCCCTCGACACGGACATCACGCGACGGCGGGCGCTACTCGCCGGCGGCGGTACGCTCGCGTTCGGCGGCGGGGTCACGTACCTGGCCTCGCGCCCGGACTCGAACCCGAGCGACGAGACGTACGTCCCTGAGATGTCCAATCGGAGCGACGAGACGACCGGCTTCGGCGCCGAGCTTGCAGGGCGACCGATCGCCGGCGACCTGAACGCCCCCATCGACGTCTACTACTGGACCGACTACCTCTGTCCGTTCTGTGCGCGGTTCGAGGCGGAGACACTGCCGAAGCTCGGTCGGGAGTACATCGACGCCGGCACGGCGCGGTTCGTCCTCCTTCCGTACCCCACCATCGGGAGCTACTCCATGGAAGCGATGGTGTGGAGCCTGTGCGTCTGGGACGTAGTCGCCGACGAGACGCCTGCAGCCTACTGGAACTGGCACCACCGCGTCTTCGAGAGACAGTCGGATGCCGAATCGGGTTCCGACTGGGCGACAGCGGACGCGTTCGCGACGATCACTGATGAGACCGCGGACGTTCCGTTGGCCGACGTCGAGGCCTGCCGCGAGGAACGGTCCGAGGCCGTTCGAGGCCCGATCCAGGACGACCTCGACCTGGGGCAGTCGGCCGGCATTCAGGGTACGCCCGGCTTCGTCGTCTACAATCGCGAGACGGACGCAGCCGGGAGAATCGTCGGGGCGCAGCCGTACGACAACTTCGCGGACGCAATCGAGCAGGTTCGAAATGCATGACGAATCGTCGGATACGGGTACGGACGCGCGAGTGGCTGGACGACCTGGGCGAGGCGCTATCGTTCCCGCTGACCTCGGACGGTCGCCTCGCCGTCGCCACCGCGACGACGCTGTTCACGTACGTCGTCCTGGTACTGAGCACGTTTCCGCAGTTCTCGATTCAGGTGTTGACCAGCGAACCTGCCGACCTGTTCTTCGCCGTCGCGACGCTCACACAGGAGACGTACGCCAGCTCTGGCTGGCTCGGTCTCGGACTGCTAACGCTGTACGCCCTCTTGACGGGTGTTGCGGTGACGAACGGGGTCGCTCTCGTTCGTCGCGCTCGTCGCCGAAGTGCGTCAACGGTCGTGGGGATCGCACCGGGGCTGCTCGCCGCGGGCTGTGCGAGCTGCGGAGCCGGCGTCCTCGGCGTCCTGGGCTTCGCCGGAGCGATGGCGCTCCTGCCGTTCGACGGCAACCTCCTTCGACTCGCCGGAATCAGCCTGCTGGTGTTCGTCCTCGGCCGAACAGGCGATCCGCGGACGTGTTCGATGTCGAGGTTAGCGGGGTCGTGAGTCCCTGCCGGGCGGTTCGTCCGACGTTCGTCGTTCCTGTTGGGCCTCGAGCCTTTCGCGAGACGGGTGCATCATCGTGGTGCTTTAGTGGGATTTACGCACAATAATAGGACGTATAGCACATCGATTCACACATGCAGGACTCCATTCGACCCGACGACACGACAGCCGACACGACTGCCTCCTCGAGCACTCGAAAACGCGCACTCACGAGCGTCGGCGTCGCCGTCGGCGTCTTTTTGCTGTTCGGTACGGTGACTGGACTCGTCCCGAACCCACTCTACGTTCGAATGGTCCCTCGGACGCCCCTCGACTACCTGTTTCTCGTTGCGACGTCGGTGTTCGCCGGCGCGTTCGTCTACCAGCGGGCGACCCTCGGGGGTTCGACGAACGACCGAACCGCGTTCGGCGGGGTCGTCGGCGGATTCCTCGCCTTCGGCTGTCCGACCTGTAACGTGGTCCTCCTGGCGCTCTTTGGCTCCTCCGCGTTGATGACGTACGTCGATCCGCTGCGACCGCTGCTGGGCGCCGTGAGCGTCGCGCTCTTCGCGGGATTGCTCTACGTGCAGCGTCGACGCGGCTGTCGCACCTGTTGACGGCAAAGACGCGGGAGGTAAAACAGTATTGCATAATTCGAGAAATACTTTAGTCGACTCCGCCCGAAGTGTTTCGTATGAGCGATCCCTTCGTCGTGATCGGTGGAGACGCGGCCGGAATGAGCGCCGCCAGCAAGGCGAAACGCGAGGATTCCGAGCGGGACGTGATCGTCTTCGAGAAGGGCGAGTGGGTCTCGTACGCCGCCTGCGGGATGCCCTACTACGTCAAAGGCGACGTCGAGGATCTCGAGGACCTCGTCGCAATGACCGCCGAGACGTTCCGCGATGAACGGGACATCGACCTCCGGACGGGTCACGAGGTGGTCGAGATCGACCCCGAGCGCGAGGTCGTCGTGGTCGAGGCCGACGGAGACACGTTCGAGCAACCTTACGGTCACCTCCTGGTCGCAGTCGGTGCGCGGGCGATCGAACCGCCCTTCGACAGGCTCGGCCTCGAGGGCGTGTTCACGATCCACGACATGGACGAGGCCGACGCGATCGAACGCTACGTGCGCGAGCACGACCTCGAGACGGCCGCCATCGTCGGCGGGGGCTACGTCGGGATCGAGATGGCCGAGGCACTCTCGGCCCACGGCCTCGCCGTCGACCTCTACGAAATGCTCCCCCACGTCCTCCAGCCCTTCGGCGAGGCGGTCGCCGACGTCGTCGGAGACCACCTCCGTGAGCAGAGCGTCACCCTCAACCTCGATACCGCCGTCTCGGGCTTTTCGGGTGACGACCGCGTCGAGCGCGTCCACCTCGAGGACGCCGACGAACCGGCCGACGTCGCCATCGTTGGCGTCGGAGTGGCCCCAAACGTCGAACTCGCGGCCGACGCCGGCGTCGAGGTCGGTGAAACGGGCGCCATCGCGGTCGACGAGTACGGCCGAACGAACGTCGAGAACGTCTACGCGGCGGGCGACTGCGCCGAAGCGCGCCACGTCGTCACGGGCGAGCCGGATCACGTACCCCTCGCACTGACGGCCAACCGCGCCGGCCGAGCGATCGGCGAGACCGTCACTGGTTCGCCGACGCCCGTCGGCGGAATCGCAGGGACTGCCATCGTGAAAGCCTTCGACCTCGGGGCAGCCAGGACGGGACTCCTGGACGAGGAGCGAGCCTGCGAGGCCGGCTTCGATCCCGTCTCGGTCACCATCACGGCGGCGACGCGCGCCCACTACTACCCCGGCGGTGCGGATCTCACGGTCACGCTGGTCGCTGACCGCGAAGATGGAACGTTGCTCGGCGGCAGCGTCGTCGGTCGCGAGGGCGCAAAGCGCATCGACACCGTGGCGACGGCGCTCGAGGCGGGGATGACCGTTACCGACCTCCAGAACGCAGACCTGGCGTACGCCCCGCCGTTCAGTCCAGTCTGGGATCCGATCCTCACCGCAGCGAAAGTCCTCGGCGGGAAACTCGAGTGATGCCCTCGCTCACGCCCGAGACGTACGTCCGCGACCACCGTGACGAACTGGTCGACATCGCGCTCGAGTTGCTCGCGATCGACACGTCGAATCCACCGGGCGACACGCGCGAGATCGTCGATGTGCTCGAGACGTCGCTGTCGTCGCTCCCGCTCGATCTCGAGCGGGTCGCCGTCGATCCGGCGAAACCCAACCTTCTGGTGCGGGTTCCGGGTGTGGATTCGACGCGAACGCTGCTGTTCAACGGGCACCTCGACACGGTGCCCTACAACGCCGACGAGTGGATGCACGACCCTCTCGGGGAGCGCGTCGGCGACCGCATCTACGGCCGCGGGGCGACCGACATGAAGGGGGCCGTCGCCGCGATGGCGTTCGCGCTCCGGGCGCTGCTCGAGACGGACACCGAGCCGCCGATCGATCTCGTCTTCGCCTTCGTCAGCGACGAAGAGGTCGGCGGCGACGCCGGGCTTCCCGCCCTGCTCGAAGGCGGTTTTCTCGAGGCCGACGCCTGCGTCATCGGCGAACCGACGTGCGAGAAGGGGCGTCACTCGGTGACGGTCGCCGACCGCGGCAGCATCTGGCTGACACTCGAAGCGACCGGCCGAGCGGCCCACGGGTCGCGTCCGCCCCTCGGCGTGAACGCGGTCGACCGACTCTACGGGGCGATCACGACCCTGCGGGAGCGCTTCGGCACGTCCGAACTGGATATCGACGATACGATGGAACCGATTATCGAGGAATCGGTTGCGTACTACGGGCCGACCATGGGTCCCGAGACAGCCCGCGACCTCTTCGCGTACCCGTCGATTAATCTCGGAACGATCGAGGGCGGCGATGCGATAAACAGCGTTCCCCAGTCGGCCCGGGCGGACATCGACGTTCGGTTGATCGCTGGCGTCCACACGCCCGATGTACTCGCTGCAATCCGAGCGTGCGTCGCCGAATGTAACGGAATCGCGATTACGGACGTCTCCTGGAGCGTCGGCACGGCCGAACCGCTCGAGAGCCCGCTCGTCGAGGCGGTGGCGTCGACGGCCGAAACCGTCACCGGCGATCGCGTGTATCGACGAAGCGCGACCGGCGGCGGAGACGCCAAGCGACTCCGAAACGCCGGCATTCCGACGGTCGAGTTCGCGCTCGGAACCGACACCGTCCACGCCGTCGACGAGTACACGGCGCTCGAGACGCTCGTCGGCAATGCGCTGGTCTACGCACGACTGCCGGCAACGTGGGCGGAGGCGGACGACGAGTGACTGTGGCGTCGTTCGGGGACTACTGATGGCGGTCATCGGTACCGAGGGCACCCTCGGCTTCCACCTGAAGGGCGTCCCCTGGCGGCTGTGCCGGACGCCACTGTGCTGACGATCGATGGCGTTTTCGGTGGAACGGCTCACGCAAACTGGCAGTCTCCAGGCGTTCGATACGGAATTGTGCGATCTATGCACAAATCTTTTAACGGCTCGGCCGCTACGTATTCACGATACTGATGCCTGACTCGATGGCCGAACAACTCCAGCAAGACATGGTCTGTGAGGGCCTCCTCGAGTGCTTTCACGGCCTCAAACAACTCGACAGGGCGTGTTTCGAGGCGCTGGTGGAAGCCGAGGAACCGCTGACCGTCGACGAGATCGCGGCGACAGTCGACCGCGAGCGATCGACGGCCTACCGGGCCGTCCAGCGCTTGCTCCAGACGGGCTTCATCCAGAAAGAACAGGTCAACTACGACCAGGGCGGCTACTATCACGTCTACTCGCCGACCGACCCGTCGAAGATCGCCGGCGACATGCAGCGCCTGCTCAACGACTGGTACGCGAAGATGGGCCAGCTCATCCAGGAGTTCGAGGACAAGTACGAGCAGGTCGAAGCGACGGCTCCCGCCGAAGGATAGTCGATCACTCAGTAGTCGGCTCGCCCAGGCAGATCTCTTCACGTTTGTCGCCTCGAGAGCGACATCTCGACGAGTCGGGACTGGTGCCAAATAGCACCCGTCGGAATGCGCGGTCCATCGGGAAATTCGATAGCGTCCAGGACATCCGATCGATCTCGTCATACCGGCAGTCGAGCCGATGCTCGCTCAATCGGGGGTGTTCGGTTCGCCTGACGGTGTGGCCGAGCGGTCGATCGAACTCGGTTGCCCGCCATCTTCGCTGATCGTAGCCACGTCGACCGATCCGTCGGCGGAGACGGTTACCCGATAGCCGGCGAACGTAAACGTGAGTTCGTCGGCTGCCCGGTCGTCGGCCGCTGCCTCGACCGAGAACAGCCTGTCGAGGCTTTCCGGATCGATCGCGTGGTACAGCGGTTCCAGATCGATCGGATCGATCCCCTCCTTCCTGGCGACCGCGTTCACGACACGATGGCTGACAGCTGATGAATTCTGGTGGTGGTCAATTGTCATTCTCGTAGACACGCGCTCCTGATTTCAACGATAGTTGCAAGACTGTTCCCCGCACCGCCCCCCGTGCACCCCGCGGCGGGTGCTGTGGATCGTTCGATAGTGTCCATGATACCACTCCCTTCGCCGACTCGTTCTTGGAGAAGCGAGTGGAAAGGTCTGTTGTGGTAGTACGCACGGTGTTTATATTGGGTCCCATCTCGCCGCCTGGACTGGAGTCGTGAGCGGTCGTTCACTTCCCGCGCACGAGCGTGTTGGCGAGGAGGTTTCGTTGGCCTCGTCGGAGGCGGGCGGACAGCGCGTTTCGCGAGATGTCGAGGTCGGTCGCGAGTTCCGCCAGCGTCTGATCGCGGGGGACGTCGAAGTATCCGGCGTGATAGGCTGCCTCGAGCGCTTCCTGCTGTTCGGCCGTGACGCCGTACTCCGCCTGTTCTTCCGGGTTTTCGGGGCGGTACACGCGTTGCGGTTCGAACGAAAAGCCGTGTTCGACGCAATAGTCGTGAAAGTCAGAGAGGGATTGCTCGCCGGGAAAGAGGATCTTCACCTCCCATCGGTGTGCTTCGTTGCTCACCGCCTCGAGCACGGTCGCTTTCGCGTCCGAGACGGCCGTGATGAGATTTGGAACGTCCATCTCCCAGGTCACTCGATAAAATCGTTCCTCCGTGCCGTCCTCGTTCGACCGTTCGTCTTGCTCTTCGAGCATGAGGACCTCCCGGACCATGTCGTCGTCCCGGAGGTCTCTCTCGAAGGCGTCGAACCCCTCGCCGGAGGCCCAGAGGTAGGGCGTAACGGTGGATTTCCCGCCCACGACGCGCTTGATCTCGATGTGCATGTCCGGCGACGCCATCAACGTATCCGCGAGGACGAACTCGTCGGCAGGGATCGTGAGTTCCGTGAGTACGCTCATCGTAGTCGTCGTTCGACGAGCACGACCGTAAATCGCCTACTGCCGACTCCGTTCACACGATCGGTTCGGTCGTCGCAGTCGTTCGACCCGCTGCGGGGTCGCGAACCGACATTCAGGCCGCGCAGTTGTTCGGCCCCATTTCGAGTTCGGTCGCCTCGTGCTCGTCCTCGAGCGTCGACTGGCCGGTGTTGATCTCGATGACGCGCTCGTAGTTCGCCGGCTTCTCGGGCGTGTTGTCGACGAGACGGCTCACGAACTCCTCCTTCTCGAGGCCCAAGAGCTCCAGTTCGTCCCGAAGCGTACCGAGTCGGGCCTCGATCAGGTCCCCCGGCGAGCCCACCTCGTAGACGCCGTCAGCCGAGACCGAGACGTGGCCGGGCAGGACGCGCGTGTCCTCGGGGAGTTCGAGGAGCGTCTCCTGGAGGGAGTCGTAGAGCAACTCGGCGCCGTCGGCGGCGTCCTCGTCGCCGAACTGGAGTTCCGTCCGCCCCACGGATTCGACGAATAGCGTGTCCCCCGTCAGGACAGCCTCACCGTCGACGAGGTAGTTCAGCATCTCCGTCGTGTGCCCCGGCGTGTGGAGCACTTCGATTTCCACGCCGCCCACGTCGATCGTCTCCCCATCGGCGAGCGGTTCGTAGTCGTACTCGACGTCCCGCTCGCTCGCGCGTTCCCCGAGGTGGTAGGAGACGCCGAGTTCGTCGGCGAGCGTTCGACCACCCGAGACGTGGTCGGCGTGGACGTGCGTGTCCAGGACGCGCTCGATCGTGAGGCCGGCCTCCTCGGCGACGACCTTGAACCGGTCCGTCTGGCGGGTGGGATCGACGACGGCGGCGCTCCTCGACGCACTCGAGCCGACGACGTATCCGAGACAGCCCTTCGCCCGCCGCTGTAGCTGGACGATTACGAGTTGCTCGCTCTCGGTGTCGATGGGGACGACCTCGTAGACCGTGGACCAGTCTTCCATCCCACCTTTCACGACGCTGACGTCGTCGTACCCGATGGTCTCGAGTTCGAAACTGAACGACGTCGAGGTGAGCCCTTTCCCGCAGATCGCGACGATGGATCCTGCGTCGTCGCTGTTACCGATGCGGTTTCGTTGTTGCTCCGTGAGGTCGTCGTTCGGCCCAAAGGGGACGTTCTTCGCCCCCCGAATGTGCCACCCTTCGAAACTGTCCTCCGGGCGCGTGTCGATGAGCGTGAACGACTCGTCCCCGTCGATCATGTCGGCGAGTCGGTCGGCGGTGATCTGGCGTACCATGGGTGCCTCCGTACACTGTTACTGCGAGCAGGACGCGCAAATGCATCTCCCTTGCAAGATCATCGGCCTCGAGCCTACCGTTACGGCCGCGAGGCCGCGGAATTGGCCCTCGAGCCCAGTTTCGATCCTCTCACTCTACAGCTATCAGAAAATATATGACGGCAAACCTGAACGGTCGGGTATGGTCAACCCGATACTGGGAACGCTCGTCATCGCAATCGGGCTCGCCGGAGCACTCTGGCCCTACAAACTCGCGCGGTTCGAAGAGCAGATGGACTCCATCGGGAGCAAACGCTCCTGGTCCAGCGTAGAGCCGGCCGACTGGAAGGTCGCGGTCACTCGCGCGATAGGCATCGCCGTGACGCTGTTTGGTCTGCTTATCTTCTTCGACATCTGAACTCGGGAACGGGGCGCTTAAGGAGGATACGGTTGCACACTCCCCTATGGTCATGAAAGAATCCGAGAGCGAACTCGAGGCCGGCGACCCCGCGCCGACGTTCGAACTCGAGGGCGTCGACGGCGAGACGTACACGCTCGAGTCCTTCGCCGATGCAGAGGCTCTGCTGGTCGTCTTCACCTGCAACCACTGCCCGTACGCGAAGGCGAAGATCGGCCTGCTCAACGACCTCGCCGCCGAGTACGACGACGTGGCGGTCGTCGGGATCAACCCAAACGACGCCGAGGAGTACCCCGAGGACTCCTTCGACCGAATGCAAGAACTCGTCGAGGACGGAACGATCGCCTACGACGCCTACCTCCGGGATCGGACCCAGGCCGTCGCGGGCGCCTACGGCGCGGTCTGCACGCCCGATCCGTTCCTCTTCGAGCGTGACGACGGCGAGTTCAGGCTGGTCTACCAGGGTCGTCTCGACGACGCGCCGAACCCCGACGACGACCCCAGTCGATTCTACATCCGGGAGGCGATCGAGTCCGTCATCGCCGGCGAGTCCGTCGACCTCGAGTGGCAACCCGCTCGAGGCTGTTCGATCAAGTGGACCGACGACTGATCGGGTCTCGGACCGTCGTCCCATCACTGTCGCCGCCGACGTTGAGACTGCCGGCCGCGCTCCTTATGCCGTCGAAACCATAGGCGCCGTCCATATGGTCGTGGTCGCCGCTGTCCGCCCGCTCCAGGCACTTCGCCCGGCGCCGCTTCCCTCCATCCAGGAGACGTACCTCTCGACGCTCGAGGCGCAGGTGCTGGCGACCGTCGGCATCGTACTCGGGGTCGTTCTCGGGTTCTGGCTCGCCCGACTGGGCTACCCTTCCCTTCGACGCCGCTACGGCGTCCAGGTCGCCGAAGCGACGACCGTTGCGGCAATGGGTGTACTCGTCGCCGCCTCCGTCTACGCGCTCAGCGTCGTCTGGCACGTCACCTACGTCCTGGCGTACACGCTCGAGACGATTCAGGTCGATCGATTCACGGCCGCCCACCAACTCGTTACCGTGGCGCTAGTGGCCGTCGCGTACCTGGCGATCCGGTTCGTCAACCGTTCGATCGACAAACTCAGCGAGACCGGCGCGATCACGACCCACCAGCGCGAAGTCGCCTACCACGTTACCGACGTCGCGATCGTTCTCGGGACCGCCTCGATCATCCTCACCATCTGGGGCGTGGACCTCACCAACATCTTCATCGGGGCCGGCGCGGTCACCGCGATCGTCGCGCTCACCGCCCGTCAAACGCTCGCCGCGATGCTCGCCGGATTCATCCTGCTCTTCTCGCGACCGTTTCGCGTCGGCGACTGGATCGAGGTCAACGACACGACTGGGATCGTCACCGACGTGACCATCTTCACCACGAAAATACAGACGTTCACCGAGAAACACGTCCTGGTGCCGAACGACGAGATCACTGACAGCCAGTTGATCAACTACTCCGAGAACGACCAGCTTCGCGTCGACGTCGAGATCGGTGTCGACTACGATACCGACCTCGAGCGGGCGCGAGCGGTCGTCGTCGACGCCATCGAAGACCTCGAGGAGATCCGAACGAGCCCGGATCCGCAGGTCGTCGCCAGACGGTTCGGCGATTCGGCGATCGTGCTCGAACTCCAGCTCTGGATCGGTGATCCGACGAGGCGTCGCCAGCTCGATGCCCAGACGGCGGCCATCCAGGCGGTGACGGAACGATTCGAACGGGAGGGAATCGAGATTCCCTTCCCCCAGCGGGTTCACGCCCCGCGAGGCGACGACGGGTTCCCGATCACCGAGGGCTCACGGGAGGGACTCGAGGTCGGTCAGCCGACCGATTGAGGGGTGGAGAGGGTGACCTCACTTGCCGACGGCCCGCCGGTACTGAACCGGCCACTCAGGTCCCTCGAGCCCCAGGTCGTCGGCCCATCGGAGCGGGAAGTACGGATCGCGCAGGAACTCCCGAGCGACGAGCACCAGATCGGCGCGCTCGTTTCGTACGAGGGCGTCGGCCTGCTCGGCCTGCGTGATGCCGCCGACTGTACCCACCGCGACGTCGTCGCCGACTGCCTTGTCGATGCCCTCCGCGAGCGGAACCTGGTAGTTCGGCCCTGACGGGCCCTGCTGGTCGGGATGGATTCCGCCGGAACTGACGTCTATCAGGTCGACGCCGAGATCCACCAGGTCCCGGGCGAGGCGCTTCGACTGCTCGAGGTCCCACGAGTCCCGGTCGGGGAGCCAGTCGGTGCCAGAGATGCGGACGAGTACGGGACGGTCGTCGGGCCACACCTCTCGTACCGCGGCGGTCGCCTCCCGGACGATCCGGGTCCGGTTCTCGAAACTGCCGCCATAGTCGTCCTCGCGGCGGTTCGTCACCGGCGAGAGGAACTGGTGGAGCAAGTAACCGTGGGCGGCGTGGACCTCCACGACCTCGAAACCGGCCGCGAGCGATCGTTTCGCACTCTCGCGGAAGGCGTCGATCACGGCCTCGACGTCCTCCGTGGTGGCCCGGCGCATTTCTTCGGGCTCGTTTTCGAACGGGTACGCCTCGGGCGAGGGCGACAGGACTTCCCAGCCGCCGTCTGCGAGCGGGACGGGGACGTTCCCCTCCCAGGGCTGATTCTTGCTGGCCTTGTGGCCGGCGTGGGCGAGCTGGATCGCGGGAACCGAGCCCTGCGATTTCAGGAACGCGGTGACTGGCTCGAGCGCCTCCGCGTGGGCGTCGCTCCAGATGCCCAGGTCGTGCGTCGAGATGCGCCCACGTTCCTCGACGGCTGTCGCCTCGGCCATCACCAGCCCCGCCCCGCCGACGGCCCGACTGCCGAGGTGGACGCGATGCCACTCCCGCGCCAGGCCGTCGTTCGGCGAGGAGTACTGGCACATCGGGGAGACGGCGATGCGGTTGGGAATCTCGAGGTCGCGAAGCCGCAGTGGCGAGAACAGGTTCGTCATCGAGCGACAAGACGGACTCGAGGCGGAAAACCGACCCGACGGGCGACGTCCTTGCCGCAATCGAGGATTCGCGAGCGCGTGGAACGCGAGACGCGAACCGAGCCTCCCAACAGTAATACGGTTCGCCCGAGCACCACGCGTATGGACTGGAATCATCACGACGCCTTCGGAACGGAACGTCCAATCTGCGGGATGATCCACCTTCCGGCGCTCCCTGGATCGCCGGGCTACGAGGGAAGCCGCGAGGCGATTCGCACTCGCGCGCTCGAGGACGCCGCCACGCTCGAGGCCGGCGGCGTCGACGGCATCGTCGTCGAGAACTTCGGCGACTCGCCGTTCTACCCCGACGAGGTGCCGAACCACACCGTCGCCGAGATGAGTGCGCTGGCGACGACGATCACGAGCGCGGTCGACGTCCCGGTCGGCGTCAACATCCTGCGAAACGACGCCGAGGCCGCTCTCTCGGTCGCCGCCGCGGCGGGGGCGTCGTTCGTCCGGGTCAACGTCCACGTCGGCGCCGCGACGACGGATCAGGGGATCGTCGAGGGACGAGCACACGAGACGGTTCGGCTCCGAGACCGGCTCGAGGCCGACGTGGCCATCCTCGCGGACGTGGACGTCAAACACGCGACGCCTCTCGGGGAGGCGGGGCTGGCACAGACCGCCCTCGAGACGGCGGTCCGTGGACGGGCTGACGGGCTAATCATCTCTGGGGCTGGAACCGGACAGACGACGTCGCTCGAGGACCTCGAGCGGGTGGCCGAGGCGCTGTCGACGGTCGACCGGGACGTACCGATACCGGTGTTCGTCGGCAGCGGCGTCACACCCAAGTCGATCGACGACGCCTTTGCGGTGGGCGCGGACGGGGCGATCGTCGGGACAGCGCTGAAAGAAGGTGGGGAGACGACGAATCCCGTTTCACGGGAGCGAGTGGAGGCGTTGGTGGAGGCGGCTCGAACGGCGGAATCGTAACGCTCGCTCTTTAGCGATCCACGTCCCCTCGAGCGTCGACCGGTTCGGAAGCGTCGGTCCTACCGGCCCGCGAATCCTCGTCCGAACCGGGTGCCAACAGCGTCGAGACCCGTGCGTTTTCCTTGATCCGGATGCCGCCCGCCGGGACCGAGAGTGGGAGCAACGGGAGGTGGGAGAACACGTGGACGGTCGGGTGGGACCCCCCTCGAGCCAGCAGCTCGTGGCGGGGCTGGAGGACCAGCGGTCCGTCGTCCTCGGCACCCGTCAGGAACTCGTTGTACTGGATGACGTACTGGCCGCCCTCGAGGGTCCACCACTCGTACTCGTCGTCCGGGTTTCGCGGCTCCGTACCGATCGGCTCGAGGTCGGCGTCCTCGAGCTCGTCGCCGCCGAAGTCCAGGCGGCCGGGTCCGGCGACCTCGTAGACGGCGGCCACCGTGAGGTCGACGCCGTGGTCGTGGACCTGTTCGGGCTCGTACACCAGGTTGTCGACGAACGGTAACACGTCGTGTTCGACGGTCATACTGGTCGAGGCAACGGTCCCGGAGGTGAAAAAGCGTGGTGTCTCTCGTTCGGCTCACGACGTTCGCGGCCGGCTGTCACCGTCTGCACGTGTATTCGAGGCCCCGATCTCGTCGGTCCCCGAAATCAGTAGACGTACTCGTCCTCGCGCAACTGGACGTACTTCCCGTTACGGTACTTGAGCTTTCGTCTCCTGTAGGCCATCAGGATCTTCGCACCGCCGACGCCAGCCGTGAACTTCTTGTCCAGGATGGAGCCGTCGCCGCTGCTCGAGCCCTGCATCCCGCTGATGACGTCGAACGCCCAGTCCCAGTCGTCCGGTTCGTAGTCTCTGACGATGTCCGCGAACGCGACGTTCCGGAGGATTTCGTCGCCGATCGCTCGCTTCCAGACCTCGTTGTAGTGTGCGAGGCCGTCCGTCGCCGCCAGTCGCCCGGCGATCTTGCCCGTGCGAACAGCGACGTGGTAGCCGCCTTCGTGGAAGGCCGAGGTCGTCCCCATCGCGCCGCCCGCGACGGCGATGTTCGCACCTACGGGGGACTCGATCGGCCGCGTCGACGAAATTGGATACGTTTCGGTTCCCTTCGACTTCCCGCGATCCTCGACGATCGGGATGTCTTCCTCGATATCGTACTCGTCACCGTACTCTTGCTCGAGCAGACGGCGGATGTACTCCGCGCCGTTCGGAATCCCGTCGTCGCTCGGTTTCAGAAGCTTGTACGATTCGGGGTGGGCGACGTCCTCGAGGTCCATCCCGATGGGCATCGTCAGGCCGACGCGGGCGACGGTGCCGTCGTTGGGGAAGATCCACGGGTAGGCGGTCTCGCCGGGCATGTAGCCCCACCAGAACTTGAGGGTGTCTTCGAACTCGGCGAACAGCTCCTCGGGGAATTCGCGGTACTGCTGGTAGGCGATGTGGTTCGCCGTCGGGGGCGAGAGGTGGTCGGAGACGCTCTTGCCCACCAGAAATTGATCCAGCGCGTTCAGCGTGATCCGGCGCTGTGGCCCGTCGGCGAGGACGACGTGGCTCGCCTCGAGTTCGTCGCCGTTCGAGAGCGTCAGGGTGTGAACGGGCTCCCCCGAGAGGTCGCTCTCGAGGTTCTTGACGCCCGTCCCGACGCGCATGTCGGCCCCCGCGTCAGCGGCACGTTCGTGGAGCCAGTCGTCCATCCGCGCGCGGTGGAAGGTGTAGCCGAACTTGGGGTATCGGGCCTCCATGCCCGTCGTCTCGAGGCGGATTTTCGTCGTGGGGCCGACGAACTCCGTGCCCTCGAGTTCCCGGAGGATCACCTCGTCGGGAATCTCCTCGTAGTCGAAGTCCATGATGTCGATCCAGTAGTCGAGCATCCCCGCGGCGTCGGTCGAGTCCGGGCCGAGGCCCTCTCGATCCTCTCGAGGGACGCCCTGTTCGAACAGGACCGTCTCGGCGCCGTGAGCGGCGGCCCGTTCGGCCGCCGACGCTCCCGCGGGCCCACCGCCGACGATCGCAACGTCAACGCGTTCCATACAGCGTTGGGACTCAGCGACCCCTATTAAAGTGCCTGAAAGTCGCCGCGACGAGACGGTCGGACTCGAGTCGGCGCCGACCGACGAACGCCCGATGCTCACGGCACAAGACAGACGTAGCCTCGAGCCTAATTCCGGGTATGACTGACCCGACGACGGCCGACGTAGGCGAGACGGCCGAGACGAGCGACCAGGCTGCTGAACGCTCGGCGCGCCCTGTCGCTCTCAAGAACGAGGCCGACCTGGAGGCGTTCGTCGCGGACCACGACCGGGCGCTGGTCGAGTTCTACACGGCGGGGTGTTCGATGTGCGACGCGATGGTCCCCGTCCTCGGGGGCGTCGCTCGAGCGACCGACGTCGCCATCGCCACGATCAATCCGCGGGACGACCCGCCGCTGATCGAGCGATTCGACGTTCGGAGCGTACCCCTGTTAGTCCTCTTCGCCGACGGCGACCCCGTCGCCCGCCGTGCGGACGGGTTCGTTCCTGCTGAAGAAGTCATAGGCTGGCTCGAGTCGGAGACCGAACAGTAACTTACTGGTGTGGAGTCCCGTTGACTGCACCCTGGACGGTGGATGGTCGTGCGTCGAACCCGTCAGAACGATCGATTCGCCTCTGTGGCGGATTACCGACTGACAGAACAATGGTATAGAATTAATAGTACCAGTACAATCTACTTGCTGCCCCAATTTTCGTCGATTCACCGACTTACCGAACGACGGTGACCGGCATCGGGGCTCGACGAACAACCTTCTCGGCCACGCTCCCGAGCAGCACACGCGAGACACCCTGCCGACCGTGGCTGCCGACGACGATGTGATCGACGGCGTTGCCTTCGGCGAACTCGACAATCTCTCGAGCGGGGTCGCCGACGGCGGTCTCGATCCGGAACTCGACGTCTTCCTCGTCGAGCAACAGTCGGAGTTCTTCGGAAACCTCCGGCGCCTCCTCGTCCGCTTCGAACTGTTCTTTGAGGAGGTTGTAGCCGGCGCCCGTGAAGCCGTCGGCGAGTTCGACGATACGCAAGAGGATAATCTCCTCGTCGGCGTGTTTGCGAACTGCGTGTTCGACCGCCTCCTGGGCGGGGTCCGAGCCGTCGTAGGCGACGAGAATTGCCATACGTGGATTCGACGGCGAGCGCTAATAAATGTCAGTACGGCACGCGCCCGAGAGCGAGAATCGGGCGGCACGCGCTCGAGTTCAGGTTCGAGCGCTGAACGCTGGGCGCTGAACACTGAACGGTGAACGCTGGGCGCTGAACGCTGTACAATCGACCAGCTAGAACCGCTTGCTCACGTACGGCCCGTCCTGGTGGTACCCCAGCTTGTTCCGGTAGTACTCCCGCGCGCCGATGCCCGAGATGACGCTGATCTTGTCGTAGCCCGCGTCGACCGCCAGTTCCTCGGCGCGGGTCATCAACCGGCGGCCGTACCCCTGGTGTTGGTGCTGGTCGCCCTCGCTCGCGTCGCCCACCGACACTTCGCTGCCGTAGACGTGCAGTTCGCGCACGAGAGCCGCGTTCTCGAGTTCCGGCCTCACGGGCGAGTTCGGAAACCGGAGCCGGCAAAAGCCGATCAGCAGGTCCTGTTCGAAGTCTTCGACCGAGATGAAGTGCTCGGTGCCGCCACAGACCTCGTAGGTCATGACGTCGAGGTCGATCTTCTCGGGTTCGGCCTCGTTCATGCCGACTTCGCGACAGCGGATGCAGTCGCAGGTCCAGCCGTGCTCGTCCATCCGCTGGCGGGCGAGTTGACGGAGGTTCGATTTCCAGACCCCGGCGTCGATGAAGTCCGCCGGAATGTCGCGCTGGACGCGCTGGAGGCGGGTGTACCGGGGGATCATGTCCTTGATTTCCGCGACCAGGTCGGCGGCCTCCTCGTTCGTCAGCGGTTCGTACTCGTCGTTGTGCCACCAGTCGTAGGTCGCCGTCCCGCGCACCACGAGCGTCGGGTAGATCTTGAGGTAGTCCGGGCGCCACTGGGTCGACTCGAACAGCTCGCGGAAGTCCTCGAGGCACATCTCTTTGCTCATCCCTGGCTGGCCCGGCATCATGTGAAAGCCGACCTTGAACGCGGAGTCCCGGAGCCGTTGGTTGGCGTCGATGGAATCCTTTGTGCCGTGGCCGCGGTGCATCTCGCGGTTGATGCGCTCGAAAGTAGTCTGGACACCGACCTCGACCTTCGTCCCGCCTAGATCGAGCATCCGGTCGATCTGTTCGGGGTCACACCAGTCGGGCTTGGTCTCGAAGGTCGTCCCGATGTTGCGGACGTCGTTGGTCTCGTTCTCGGCGATCACGTCTTCGAGGTAGCGGAACTCGTAGTCCTCGCTGTTCTGTGCAAAGCTCTCGTCCTCGGCAGGTTCGGGATCCTTCTCGACGTCGTAGTCGTTCATCGCTTCGAGGGCGCGCTTGACGAACCACTCCTGGTAGTCGTGGCTGCGGGCGGTCATCGTCCCGCCCATCAGGATGAGTTCGACCTTGTCGACGGGGTGACCGATCTCGCGCAACTGCTCGAGGCGCAGGGTCACCTGGCCGTAGGGGTCGTAGTCGTTCTGGACGCCGCGGGCGGCGGCGGGTTCCTGGCCGGTGTAACTCTGGGAACTCGAGAACTCCGAGTCCGGCCCGCCGGGACAGTAGAGGCACTTCCCGTGCGGGCAGCGTTCGGGACTGGTCATGATCGCGACGGGGGAGACGCCCGAGGCGGTGCGGACGGGCTTGCGCTGGAGGAGGCCCTCGAGGTCCTCGCGGCGTTCGCTCGGGGCGAAGTCGAGGAGTTCGGAGTTCTTCGGCACCTTCGGTGAGGAGTGGTCCGAACAGACCTCTAATTTGGCCTTCTCGACCTCCTCGCGTTCGATGTCGCCCTCGAGCAGGCGCTCGACGAGCGCCTCACAGGCGCGCTCGAACGCGTCGGTGTCGGTCGGGTCGGGCGTCTCGGTACTCACTGGTAGGTACTGGTGCCCGTTCGTGAATAAGCGTGTCGGACTCCCGAGAACGGCGAACCGGGTCCGAATCGGCGCTCTCGACCTCGAGTCCGAAAATCCGGAAACTACGCGCCGAACACACGTGCCGAACATACGCGCCAAACACACGAAAGGTAATCGTTTAAGGACGACCTCGTCCTATCGTCGGCGTATCAGATGTCACCCGACCTGCCGGTCGTTCTTGCGGCGGTTTTTCTTCCCTTTCTGGCAGCTGGCTTCGCCCCGATACTGGTTCGTTTCCTTGGCGTGCGGACTGGCTACGTCGGCGCGCTCGTCGCCCTCTGTTCGTTCGGTCTGCTCGCCACCCAGTACGAGACGGCGACGACCGATCCAGGAACGGTCGAACTATCCTGGATACCCACCCTCGATATCGCACTCCGATTCACCGTCGACGGCTGGGGGTTGCTGTTCGCCCTCCTCGCGAGCGGCATCGGCGTGCTCGTCTTCTCGTACTCGTCGGCGTACGTGCACGGATCGGACGGGCTGGGCCGGTACTACGGGGCGTTGCTCGCGTTCATGGGCTCGATTATCGGCGTTGCCCTGGCGGCCGACCTGATCGCGATATTCGTCTTCTGGGAACTCACGAGCGTCTGGTCGTTCCTCCTGATCGGCTACTACACGTCGGACCCGGGCTCGACGCGGGCCGCCCGCATGGCCATGATCGTCACCGCCGGCGGCGGCCTGTTCTTGCTGGTCGGCCTCCTCCTCCTCTCGCTGGTCGCCGGTGACGTCATCGGCTCGACTGCCGCGTTCGACCTCGCGGCGATGCTCGAGAACCCCGACGCGATGGAGGCGGGCCTCCGCGAACGGGGGCTGTTCCTCCCGGCTCTTGGCCTGATCGCCGTCGGCGCGGCCACGAAGTCCGCGCAGGTCCCGCTGCACTTCTGGCTACCGAACGCCATGGCCGCGCCGACGCCCGTCTCCGCGTTCTTGCACTCCGCGACGATGGTCAAGGTGGGCGTCTACTTCGTCGGTCGGGTTCGACCGATCTTCGTCGGCTCCGAGTGGCTCCTTCTGTTCGTGACCCTCGGCCTGACGACCATGGTCGTCTGTGCGGTCCTGGCGCTGGCGTCGACGGACATCAAGGAACTGCTCGCGTACTCGACGGCCAGCCACCTCGGCCTGATGATCGCCGGCTTCGGCGTCCCGTCGTACCTGGGCGCCGAGACGGGTGTCTTCCACCTGCTCAACCACGCGCTGTTCAAGGCCGCCCTCTTCCTCATCGCCGGCATCGTCGCCCACCAGATGGGGACCAGGCACCTCTCGGAACTCGGAGGGCTCCGTCAGCATCTGCCGATCACGGCCGGGATGACGACCATCGTCGCCCTCTCGATGGCCGGCATCCCGCCGTTCAACGGCTTCTACTCGAAAGAACTACTCTTCGAGGCGGTCCTCGAGGTCGGCACCCACCACGACGTCGGCGTCCTGGAGTGGGTCTACCCGGCGGTCGCCGTCTTCGGGAGCGTGATCACCGTCCTCTACTCGCTGCGGTTCCTGTCGATTTTCTTCGGTGATAGCCTCTCCACACCCGAGCACGCGGGCCGACCGGCGATCCCGCTGCTCGCATCGCCGGCCGTTCTGACGCTGCTCGCCGTCGTCGTCAGCGTCGACCCCGACCTCGCGGTCCAGGCGATCGTCCAGGCGGGCTTCGACGCGACGGCGACCGATCCCCACGAGATGCACGTCGGACTTCCCACGTCCCTCAGCCTTCCCGTCGGCATGAGCGCGGTGACGATCGCCCTCGGTGTCGGCCTGTTCCCGTTCGTCGACCGACTCCACCGCGGAGCAATCGAACTCATCGCTCGAACGCGCGCTGTCAACCCGTCGCGGTGGTACGACAGCACCGTCGACGGTCTCGAGGTCCTAGCCCATCGGCTCGACGCGACCGTTCACAACGGTCTCCTCCGGACGTACGCGACCTGGACGCTCCTCGGCATCTGCGCGCTCGTCCTGGGCGGCTTCGTCGCGACCGGCGCGATCACGCCGTTCGAACTCGGGACGGACGTCCGCCTCGAGGTCGCCCTGATCCTGCTCGTTGCAGTGCTAGCGAGCGTCGCCGTTGCCCTCGCCAGCAGCCACGTCTCCGGGGTGCTGACGCTCTCGATCCTCGGGTTCATGCTGGCGATTTTCTACATCCTGGCGAGCGCGCCCGACCTCGCGCTGACCCAGCTGGTCGTCGAGACGTTGATCCTGGTGCTCTTCTTGCTCGTCATCGAGGAAGTTCCCGAGTACGTCGAGACCGGGCGATCGCTGCTGGGTGAGATCCGGGACATCGGCCTCTCGGCGGTCGTCGGCGTCACCGCCTTCGTCACGGTACTCGTGACGACCGGTGCCCGTCCGGACGGGACCACCGACGTCGCCCGACAGTACGTCGCGTGGGCCGTTCCGGAGGGCGGCGGGACGAACATCGTCAACGTCACCCTCGTCGACTTCCGCGGGTTCGACACCCTCGGCGAACTCGTCGTGGTCGTGCTCGCGGCCATCTCGATTTCGACGCTGATCACGATGCGCTCGAACACCGAACGTACGGGTGATCGGGCGAAGCGAGCACGCCTCGAGGCTGACGACTATCCGGACGATGTCGACATACTCGAGCGTGGACTCGGGGGCGATGCGCAGGGGTTCTACACGACGACTGGTGAGACGGGGATGGACGGAGATACGGACGCAGACGAGGAAACTGGCGACACAGAGACGGGCGCAGATACGGACACGGAAACTGACGATACAGGAACGGATACGGATACGGATGTGGATACGGATACGGATGTGGATACGGATACGGATACGGACAACTCGAGAGGTGACGACCGGTGACCACCGTGATCATGCGGACCACTGCCCGCGTCGTCGTCCCCATCATCCTCGTCGTCGCCGCGTCGCTGTTCGTCGAGGGACACAACCTCCCCGGGGGCGGGTTCATCGGCGGCGTCCTCGCGGCCACCGCCTTCGTCGTCATCTACCTCGCGTTCGACCTGGACTTCCTCGAGCGTGGCGTCCTCGGGCGGGAGGTCGAATCCGGCGCGCCTCCCTCGCGGGATCGCGTCGTCCTCGCTTACCGCCGGCTGTTCGAGTACGGGCTAGCGATCGCCGTCCTCAGCGCGCTGATCCCCATGGCTCTCGGCTATCCGTTCCTCAGCCAGACGTTCCGCGAGTTCGAGGGGGTCCCGATCTATCACCACGTCGAGATTGCCAGCGCGCTGGCGTTCGACTTCGGAGTTCTCTGTGTGGTACTCGGGGGCCTCCTGACGATCCTCTCGGTGGTGGGAGACGAATGACCGCCATCGTCGTCGCGACCGTCGTCGGCGCGCTGTGTGCCATCGGAACGTACCTACTCCTTCAGCAGGACCTCGTGCGCGTCGTCTGGGGACTGTCGCTGCTCAGCCAGGCGGCGAACGTCTACCTGCTGGCGATGGGGAATATACTCCCTGCTGGCCCCGACGCAGTCCCCGTCCTGGCGGGCCATGGCGAACCCCCATCGGGCGTCACCGACCCGCTGGTCCAGGCGCTCGTGTTGACGGCCATCGTCATCGGCTTCGGGATGACGGCGTTCGCCCTGTTCCTCTCGTACCGGGTCTACCAGGAACACGGGACGCTCGCGCTGGCCGAGTTGGCCGAAGCGGACGAGGCAGGTGATCGGCGATGAGTGTGATCGCGTCCTGGACGCAGATACCGGCGGCGATCGGGGCCGAAGCGGCTTCTACCCTCGTCGTCGCTCCGCTCTTGATCGCCCTCGTGACCGCCGTCGCCAGCCTGCTCTCTGGGCGCTGGCACCGCGGCCGGATCGGCGTCAGCGTTCTCGGCGCGCTCGCGTACCTGCTCGCCGTCGCGGCGATCGACTGGTACATCGTGCTCGCGCCCGACGCACCAGGGATCGCGACCTACCAGGTCGGCGGCTGGGTCGCCCCTTTCGGAATTACGCTGGTCGTCGACGGTCTCTCGGCGTTCATGCTGACGATGGTCGCCGTGATCGGGATGGCCTCGCTGCTCTCCTCGATTCGCGTGTTGCCCGATCTCGACCGCCACCGGTACTACTTCCCGCTTTTTCACTTCCTGATGGTGGGCGTGACCGGCGCCTTCCTCACGGGCGACCTGTTCAACCTGTTCGTCTGGTTCGAAGTGATGCTCATGGCCAGCTACCTCTTCGTCGCTTACGACGGCAACGCGCTCCAGACCAGGGCCGCGTTCTGGTACGTCAGCCTCAACCTCGTCGCAAGTGCCGTCTTCCTGCTCGGCGTCGGCGGCCTGTACGCGACGGCGGGGTCGCTCAATATGGCCGACCTCTCGAGGCGCCTCGCGGAACCGGCGGCCTACGGCATCGACCCCGTACCGGTCGTCGGTCTGTTCGGCCTCCTGCTCGCGGTCTTCGCCATCAAGGCGGGACTCGTCCCCTTCCAGTTCTGGATTCCGTCGGCGTACCAGGCCGCGCCGCCACAGATCGCCGCCCTGCTGGCCGGAGCGACGAAGAAGGTCGGTATCTACGCGATCATCCGGCTATCGTTCACCGTCGTCGGCGACGCGCCGGTCGACGTCTCCCTCGCGGTGCCGTTCACGGGCTTCGAGATGGCCGGCGACTCGCCGCTCGTCTTCGTCGGCGCGGCGCTGTTTGCTATGGCCATCGCGAGCATCTTCGTCGGCGGACTCGGTGCCATCGGCGGCCGCTCCATCGAGTCGGTGCTGGCGTACTCGAGCATCGGCCAGGTTGGGTTCATCGCGCTCCCCGTCGCCATCGCGGCGGTGGTCCCGGGGCTCCGAACATTCGGCATCGTCGCCGCGCTCGTCTACGCACTCAATCACACCCTGGCAAAGGGGTTGCTCTTTCTCGCGGTCGGGGCGGTCAGGACCGCGACGGGGACGAGTCGCCTCGCCGAACTGGGCGGCCTCGCCGGGCGCAGTCCGTCGCTCGCGGTACCGTTCTTCGTCGGATTGCTCGCGCTCGTCGGCATCCCGCCGCTGTCGGGCTTCTTCGGGAAGTTCCTCGTCTTCGACGTCGCCGCGCGAACGGCCTCGAGCGCGCTCGTGGTCGTGGTCGTCGCCGGGTCGGTGCTGTCGCTCGTGTACGCGACGCGCCTGTGGACGCGGAGCTTCTGGGGACCGCAGTCCACGGCGGTCGAGACGGCGGTGGCCGATCACGTGCAGGCGGCCGTCCTCCTCGCGCTCGCTCTCGCAATCGTTGGCGTTGGCGTCGGTTTCGAGCCTGTCTACGCCTTCGCCGAGGCCGGGGCCGAGGCCGCGCTGGACGCCGACGCCTACGTCGAGGCCGTCGATCCGGCCGACGAGGTCTCGACGGGATCCGGGGGTGACCACTGATGCGGACCAGAACCTGGCCCCTCGCCGGTGTCGTCTTCGCGCTCCTGTGGGTGTTCGTCCGCGGCGTCACCCTGACGCCGTCTGCCGTCCTCGGACAACTGCTTCTGGGACTCGCCGTCGGGTTCCCCGTCGCGTTCGTCTTCCGTCGACTCTACGGCGAATGGATCGACGTCCCGCGGAGCGTTCGTGCGATTCCGTCTGCCCTCTCGTACCTCGCGATCTTCATCTGGGAGATCATGCTGGCCAACGTCGACGTGACGAAACGTGTCCTCTCGCCCTCGATGCCGATCGAACCGGAGGTGTTCCTGTTCCCCCTGCGCGTCGAGACCGACCTCGCGATCACGACCATCGCCAACAGCGTCTCGATCACGCCGGGAACCGTCACGCTCGACTACGACAGCGAGACGAACGCGCTCTACATTCACGCGGTCGATGGCCGCGACCCGGAGACGATCGCCAGAACGATCAGGACGTGGGAGGAGTACGCACTCGTGATCTTCGACGAGCGAGCGAGTCCCGAGGATCCCACGCGAGACATTGTCGTCTCCGGTGGCACCCGGGCGAGCACGCCGGTTCCGCCCGACGAGCGCGCCGACGAGACCTCGACGGTGAACCAACTGCCGGCGGAGGAGAAGGCAGAAGAACTCGAGGCTGCCGACAGGATCGAACACGAAGGCGAAGACGAACACGAACACGAAGATGGAGGCGAGAACCATGATTGATCCCACCCTCCTCGAAGTACTCTCGGCCACACAACCGAGCGCTCCGCCGGCCGTACTCGAGACGACTGTCCGTGCGGCACTGGTGCTCGCGGGTATCCTGTGCGTACTCGCGAGCTATCGCGTCATCCGTGGCCCGACGGAACCGGATCGCGTCATCGGACTCGACGCCATCGCGACAAACGTCGTGGCCATCGCCGTCCTCGTGGCTCTGCTGACCGACCGCGGGCTGTTCATCACCGTGAGCCTCGTCCTGGCGATCATCGGCTTCATCGCAACCGTCGCCGTCGCGAAGTTCCTCACCGAGGGGGAGGTGATCGAGTGATCCGAACGGCCCTCGTGATCGGCCTGGTCGTCGTCGGGGCGTTCTTCCTGACCGTCGGCACCATCGGCCTCCTGCGACTGCCTAACGTCTACAACCGGATGCACGCGACGAGCAAGCCGACGACCCTCGGGACCGCCTCGATCTTCCTCGCCGGCTTCGTCCACTTCGGTCCCGGCGCCGAAGGACTGACCGCGCTCGTCGGCATCCTCTTTCTGTTCCTGACGATTCCGACGGGCTCACACATGATCGCCCGCGCCGCGGAACGCATCGGGGTTCCCTTCGTCGAGGGGGTCACCTGGCCCGACCCCGACGCGCTCGAGCGACCGCCCGAACGCACCCGTGACGAACGAGCAACCGATTCTGGCGACTCGAGGCGATACGAAACGGGAGCGAACCGGTCGGGCGAGCCTGGCGAGGCCGAGGACTGACCTCGGTGCTGATTTTCGTCGGACGAACGACTACTCGCGCTCGAGCGATCGCTCCCGTTCGCCCGGTTCCGACCCCTCCTCTGTCGATTCGTCGCGTTCGCGCCCCCAGACCTCGGCGTCCTCGAGTGTCTCGACCTCGAGCAAGCGCTCGAGTTTGTGTTCGAACTGCGCGTCGGTCAACTCGCCGGCGGCGTACCTGGTTCGGAGCATCGCGAGCGCGTTGGCCCGGTCTTCTGACGACGGGGCTCGAGATCCGGGTAGTCGTTGGTTGGGTTCGTGTGTGGCGGTTGTGCCAGATGTGCCAGATGTGCCAGATGTGCCAGTTGTGCCAGTTTCGTCCGTTTCGCCGGGGACGTTCGGCCAGCCCGCATCGTCAGCTTCGACAGCTTCGTCCACTTCGTCCAATCCGTCTGCTTCGCCCCCATCGTCGTCGAACAGCATCGACACCGCGGGAACGATCCCAACGTACCCGACGATGAGCACGGCGAGCCACAGGTCGCCGCCGATATCCCCGACCAGCAACCCGAGCCAGAGACCAGTGACGAGCGTCGACGCGATTCCGGTCGCGTTCGCTCGAAATCGCCCCCACAGATCCTCGTCCATGTACACGCCTGCGTCCTCGCTGTAAAAAGCCGTTTCTCTCGATGGGGGTTCGTGTCCGTACGATTCGGTGAACTCTACTGGTTAGCCCCTCCTCGCTGGACCTACACTGCTTTATCTCGCACCTAACCAGTAGTGTCCGGTACTGGAATCGACAACGAAAATGTCGCTCCCTCACCCAACGCCGAATCGACCCAGATGTCGCCGCCGTGGCGTTCGACGATTCGCTTACATAGTGCGAGTCCGATACCCGTACCGGCGTATTCTTCCTGCGTGTGGAGTCGCTGGAATACCTCGAAAATTCGATCCTGGTCTTCCGGATCGATGCCGATCCCCTCGTCACAGACCGACACGACCCACTCGTCACCGTCTCGTGTGGCCGAGACGTGAACGCGTGGCGGTTCGTCACCGCTGTATTCGATAGCGTTATCGAGCAAATTCTGGAATAACTGGTGAAGCTGGCTCGCATCACCCTCGACCTCCGGGAGATCGGCAATCGTGACGTCGGCGTCGTGTTCTTCGATCTGAAACTGGAGATCGGCCAACACGTCCTCGAGAATTCCATCCAGTTCCACCGGTTCGAACGCATCGCCCTCCGTCTGGATACGGGAGTACTCCAGTAAGTCCTGGATCATCGACCGCATCCGGTCAGCACCATCCACCGCGAACTCGATGAATTCCTCACCGTCCTCGTCGAGCTCGTCGGCATATCGATTCTCGATCAACTGGAGATAACTCGAGACCATCCGTAACGGCTCCTGGAGGTCGTGAGAAACCGCGTACGCGAACTGCTCGAGGCGCTCGTTCGACTCCTGAAGTTTGCGATCGTACGTCTTTCGTTCAGTAATGTCACGAGCCACACCGACCACCCTAGTCGAACCGTCATCATCCTGTACGGGGTATCCAGGCGCTTCGATCCACCGTACGTTTCCGTTTCGAATAATTCGAATCTCCTCGTGCTTTGGCTCACCTGTTTCGAGAGCCTTCTCGATACCCTGTTGTGCTCGTTGTCGATCGTCCGGGTGAATTACGTCGACGAACTCCTCCCACGTTTCGACTGTCGTCCCATAGAGTGATTCTGCGGAGGGATAGAACGACGCTTCGTCGTCATCGACGTCCCAGTCCCAGACGACCGAATCGGTAGCATTGAGAGCGAACTCCATCCGGTCTCGGATGCGCTGGAGTTCCCACTCTCGTTCTTTTCGCTCGGTGATGTCCTGGACTGCGCCACGGAGCAAGACGACTTCTCCGTCATCGACGTCGGGGTCGCCCTTGACGTGAAGCCAGCGTACCTCGCCATCGGGTGTTCTGAACCGAACCTCCACGTCGAACGACTCGCCGGAGTCGAGAGCTTCCTCGACGGCGTGCTCGATTATCGATCGATCCTCCTCGTGGTAGACGTCGAGGGCTTCGTCCAGCGGTGGTTCGTCGCCATCAGGTATCGCCAGAATCTCGAAGAGGTGGTCGGTCCAGAACACCTCTCGAGTGTCGGTGTCGATCTCCCAGCCGCCGACGTCCGCGATGCGTTCGGCCTTCTCCAGGAGTTCGCGCGTCAGTTCGAGTTCTCTTTCGCGCTCCTTCCGCTCAGTGATATCCCGGAAGTACACGGAGAGACCGGACTCAGAGGGGTATACGCGGACCATCGCCCAGATTCCCAGTGGGTCGGAGTACCGCTCGAAGCTCATCGGTTCCTGGGTGACCATCGTCGTCTCGAACTTCTCGAAGAGCGAGTCGGATTCGTCGACGTCGAGCACCTCCCAGGGTTTTCGCCCGAGAAGTTCTCGTTCCGACGTAGCGAAAAACGCCTCGGCGCGCTCGTTTACGTACTCGAACTGGAACTCGTCGTCGAGCGCGTAGAACGCGTCGTCAATTCGCTCGAAGACGTCGTCGAGTTCCCGCTTGAAGTCGTCTCGCTGCTGTTCGAGCCGTTCAGCTTGCTCTTCTAGCTGCTGTTCGTACTCGCGACGCTCGGTCATGTCACGCGTGACCTTGGTAAATCCTCGAAGGGTGCCCTCGCTGTCGCGAATGGCAGTGATCGTGACGTTTGCCCAGAACCTCGAGCCGTCCTTGCGGACCCGCCACCCCTCGTCCTCGACACGACCCGCTGTCGCTGCAGTTTCGAGATTTCGATCGGGAACCTCGTCGGCGATATCGTCCTCGGTATAGAACGTCGAGAAGTGTTCGCCAGTGATCTCCGCTTCGGAATACCCCTTGATCTGCTCGGCTCCCTCGTTCCAGGTGACGACCGACCCCTCGGGATCGAGCATGAAAATCGCGTAATCTTTGACCGCACTCACGAGGGCGCTGAACTGCGCTTCGTCCTGGTGTGGGTCGTTAGCGTTTTCCTCAGCCTTCCACCAGATCCGACTCGAGTCGCCTCCCTGTTTGGTCTGAATTTCGCCCCGCTCAGCGAGGGCCTCCAGACAGTGACGGACGGTTTGAGGGGGCCACTCGAGCGACTCGGCGACTTCCTCGGTGAACACTGGCGTCGATGGCTGATCGGTTCGACTGAAGAACTCCTGGACGTCCGCTATCGTACGTTCCGGTGGTGGTCCAGGCGAAACCATTGCTTCCGGATATCGCCGTGACCCTAAAAGTTTGCTGTTCTAGGTGTCGTTTCTGACAGATCACCCCTCTATACGGACACCACGTAGACTGTTTTTTCGATTCGACGGCTACGTCTTCGTCTAATTGAATCTCCAATCGTCAGTTCGTATCAACGTGTTTTTGACTCTAGTCTTCCCCCGTCGCTGGGCCAGAGCGAAGCTATTGCTCGATTCAGATTCCGGTTTTGGAAGAGGGTTGGCGTTCGTTAGACGTGGCCCTGAACCCGACCTGAATTTCACCGAGTCAAGAATCTACACCCCCTTTTCGTATTCAGTACCGCTCGAGCCGGACGAGACGAGAAAAACCGACTTACGCGAGCGACTCGCCGAGCGCCTCGAGCGCCGCTTCGCGAACGGTCTCGCGTTCGCCAGAGAGGAACTCGATGTAGCCGTCGCGCCCGCCGACGACGGTGATGCCAGCATCGGGGGCGGTGGTCTCGAGTGTCGAACCGAGTTCGCGGACGTCGACGTCGTCGTCCGAGCGTACGTAGAGTTCGTCCTCGCCGACGCCGAGGGTGACCGATTCCTCGCTCCGTCGGTGGAGTTCGTCGAGCAACAGCGTCGTCGTCGGGAAGTCGAAGCGGTGGATGAACGCTGCGGTGTCGATCACGGCGACCGAACGGCCGTCGACGTCGCGAATTTCGAGGTTCTCCCGGGCCGTTTCGAGTTCCGTCTCGAGCTTGGCCCGGAACTGGGCGGCGACGTGAGCCGCGAGATCGCCGTCGCCGGCGCCGTCGAACAGCAAGTCGGCGACGAGTTCGCGCTTGTCCTTGTAGGACTGGTAGTACGCCTCGAGGGCGACGGCCTCCCGTCGCTCGGTGCAGGCCTCGGCGTCGTAGCCGGCGTTTTCCGCCAGATCGGCGTAGGATTTCGGGACGTCGTCCCAGAAACTCACGGCGGGAAGGTGTTCCAGGTCGGCGCGCACATCGTCGTTGACGTGGGCGGCGACGTTCGCGGCGAGTGTGGTCGTGGTGATCGCCGAGCGGTCAGCATCGGCATCGGCGTCACCGTCGGCCAGCGACGGCGAAACGGCGACCGAAACCGAGTCGGTGACGTCGGCGTCCGCGCGACCGCCGTCGATCACGAGTCGGTCGGCGCCGTAGATGTCGAGCAGTTCGTAGCCGTCGAGCGAGTCGGTCGTCGATCCGGCGTCGACGAGCACCATCAGCGGCAACTGCTCGCCGTGGCGGTCGCGAGCCTCGAGCATCGAGGTCACGTCGCCCGTGGCGGCGTCCATGTCGTAGACGTGGCCGTCGAGCGGTCGGCGCTCGACGTAGTGGTAGACGGCGTCGTCGCGGGTGTGTTTCTCCTCGATTAGCGGCAGGATGGCACGCTCGAGGGCGGCGCCGGCGACGTAGCCGTCGGCGGTCGCGCTGTGGCGGACGACGATGGGGCGTGCCTCGACGACCGCACGGCGGATGGCCGTCGCGGCGTCGACGATCTCGTCCTCGACCGTCTCGACGATCGGGTCGTCGACGAGCGGGGCGACGATGGTCGGGCGCGCCTGCTGGTCGATGGCGTCCTCGAGTCGCTCGGTGACGGTCTCGCGGTCCTCGTCCTCGAGCACCTCGAGGGTCTCCGTTTCGATCTGGAGGTCCCCGTAGTGACGTTCGACCTCGCCATCGAGAGTGACGACGTCGCCAATCTCGACGGCGGGGTAGGCGCGGACGCCGGCCTCTTCGAAGGCGGCACACTCGACGGTGCCGGTCTCGTCGCTGAGTTCGAAGACCGTCGGGCCGCTGGTCTGGCGGACGCCCGTGATCTCGCCCTCGAGACGGACGACGGACCCGACTTGGTTCTCGATCGTGTCGATCGTGGCCCGGTTGAGTGGGGTCGAGGGCGTCGCATCCTCGGTTGCGGTTGCCGCGTTGGCGCTCGATCCCGAACTCGAAGTCGAGTCTGAACTTGAGTCCGAATTCGAACTCGAACTCGAACTCGAACTCGAGGTCGAATCCGAGCCGTGACCAGCGTCGTCGTTCGAGGTCGAGGTCGATGCAGCGATAGATGCCGGTGTCGATTGCTCGTCGGCGCTCGACGTCGTCTCGGTGGCGACGTCTGCCGACACGTCGGCAGTACCGCTCGACCGCGTATCGTTCGATTCGTCAGTGGACTCGCCACCGTCGTCGGCTCGCTCGTCCGGCAGAACGTTGCCGTCGGGGGTCTGGATGACCTTCCCGCGGAACTCGCGGTCGTCCTGGCGGATCGACCACCCGAGGTCGATGTTGCCGTTGTCTCTGACGTCCAATACTTGTACGTAGACCGGATCGCCGGGCTCGAGATCGAGACTCTCGAGGCGACGATCCAGCTCGCTTCGATGGAGCAAACCCGTGACGTGGTCTCCGATGTCGACGAAGAGACCGAAGTCAGCGTAGCCGTCGACCGAACCCCGGTAGTACCGGGAGGTGACGAGTTCCGATGCGGAGGTGCCTTCGAATTCGAAGGCGACGTCCTCCTCGTGGAACTCGCACACGTGGTCGTCGACGGGTTTGCCACAGATGATACAGGTACCCATCTACTTCTCACAAGCAGGTTCGTCCTAAAACGGTTGTCGAAATCCACTCGGGTCGTGATGGCGCGAATTTCTCGCCGAAATCGATAGCCGTGGGCGTGATCACTCCTCGAAGACCGGCGATTCCGCCTCGAGTGCCTCGAGGTCGTCTGCGATCGCGCGAGCGTCCTCGGGGAAGAGCGCGGCCTGGAGTTCGTTCCCGTCGTCGTCCTGGAAGACGAGTTTGACACGCTTGTCACCAAACTCGCGGGCCTCCGCGCTGGAGACGTCGAACAGTTTCGCGGTTGCGGACTTGTTCGTCGGGCCGACGTTCTTCAACGAGCCATCCTTAAGTTCGATCATGAAGTCCTCGAGCGAGAGGGTGAGCATACGCTGTACCCTCGTGGCGACCGCTGTAAAGATTGATGATTGACGGTGTGGTACTCGTCTGACCCACGTCCGGGCTCGTTCCTCCGTCGACTGATCAGTCGCGTCGATAAAAGACACGGTATTGCCGTGTTTCGATACCGATTCGCGCGAACCGGCAGTCCCCATCTCCCTGATCGCTTTGACCGCGTGGTGTGTCAGCAGTGCGGTCACCGACTATCGAGCACATCGCCACATAAACATTGGTGATCGTACGCATCCGCGGTCGATGGGCGGAACCAGCCGGCAGCGCTCGCGCCCACCTTTATGCCGACAACGCGAGTAGGTCGACCCGCAATGGAGCTCACCTGGCACGGCCACTCGACGTGGCACGTCACTGTCGGCAGTACCGACCTGCTGATCGACCCGTTCTTCGACAACCCGAAGACGGACATCGAGGCCGACGACCTCGAGACACCGGACTACGTGTTACTCACGCACGGTCACGCCGATCACATCGCCGACGCCGGCGCCTTTTCGGAGGCGACGCTCGTGGCGACTCCGGAACTCGTCTCCTACTGCCAGGACGAGTTCGGCTTCGAGGATGCTGTCGGCGGCATGGGCATGAACATCGGCGGCACCGTCGAGTGCGGCGACGCCTTCGTCACGATGCATCGCGCCGACCACACCAACGGCATCATGACCGAGTACGACGTCGACGCCGGGATGCCCACCGGATTCGTCATTTCGGACACGAAGCCGACCCAGGTCGAAGACGAGGAGTCGACGACGTTCTACCACGCCGGCGACACCGGCCTCATGACCGAGATGCGGGAGGTCATCGGCCCGTACCTCGAGCCCGACGCTGCGGCGCTGCCCATCGGTGACCACTTCACGATGGGGCCGTGGCAGGCCGCCATCGCGGCCGACTGGCTCGATGTCGATTACGCCCTCCCAATGCACTACGATACGTTCCCGCCGATCGAGCAGGACCCCGACGACTTCGCTCGTGAGGTGAAAGCGGCGGGGAGCAGTGCGGAGGTCGTCGCTCTCGAGGGCGACGAGACGTTCGACCTCTGAGCCGACCGATCGTACCTCGAAGCGGACTCCGACCCTCGATCGAGAAAACAACGTTTACCCCGGGCGAGCACGTTCGTCGATGTGCAATGACGAAAGAAGTCACCACCATCTCCGAGGAGGGATTCGCCGCGACGAACGAGGTCCGCGACTTCAGCGTCGACATCGACGCTACCGGCGAGGGGGCCCCAGACACGCTCGAGAGCCTGCTCGCGGCCTACGGCTCCTGTTACGTCCCCGCCCTGCGCGTCGGCGGTCAGCAGCGCGGCGTCGAGGAACTGGGGAAAATCGAGATCGACGTCTCCGGTGACCTGAACGACGACGACAAACTCGAGTCGACGGCCTTCGACATCCGCGTCGAGGCGGACGTCGACGACGAGACGGGCCAGAAGATTCTCGACCGCGCGTTCGAACTCTGCAAGGTTCACGACGCGCTGAAGGACAGTCTCCACGCCGACGCATCGTTCGAGGGCGACGCGTTCTAATCGCGACGACTACTGTTCGTCGGTTTCGCGGCCCACCGACGCTGTTTTTCACCGTCCAGGAACGGATCGTCGTCCTACCCTCGATAGTCAGTTGACAGCTATCGAGAACGCGTACTCGAACCGCTCGGAACAGCGTCGACACCGGACCGCGGCCGACCGCAGGTCACTTACCCCATCGGCGTTCATCACGGAGTATGCAGATCAAGAGTCGCGAGCCCCTCGAGGGCGGGCGCGAGCGGGTGACGGTCGTCCCCGAGAGCGTCGACGACCTCTGGCACCTCCAGTACGTCCTCGAGCCGGGCGACCGCGTCGCCGGCGACACCACCCGGCGCATCCAGCGGGACGACGAGCAGATGCGCGATACGGGTGGCGAGCGCGAACACATGTGGGTCGCCATCGCCATCGACGACGTCGAGTTCCACAAGTTCGCCAACCGCCTCCGGGTCGGCGGCGAGATCGTCGCCTGCTCCCGGGAGGACCAGCTGGGCTTTCACCACACGCTGAACGTCGAGGCCCGCGACGAACTCTCGATCGACAAGCGGTTCAAGCCCGACCAGAACGAGCGACTCGAGGAGGCCGCCGAGGCCACGGAGAACCCCGACGTCGCCATCGCGACCGTCGAGGAGGGCGAGGCCCACGTCCACACAGTCGCCCAGTACGGGACCGAGGAACGGGCGTCGATCACCGGTCCGACCGGGAAGGGCGAGTACGCCCGCGACCGCTCGGAACTGTTCGCCGAACTCGGGACCATCCTCTCACGGCTCGAGGTCGACGCGATCATCCTCGCGGGGCCCGGCTTCACGAAACAGGACGCGCTGAAGCACCTCGAGCGCAATCACCCCGAGGTTGCCGAACAAATAACGATGGTCGACACTGCGGGCGTCGGCGACCGCGGCGTCCACGAGGTGCTCAAACGCGGCGCCGTGGCGGACGTCCAGGAGGAGACCCGGATCGAGTCGGAGGCGGCCTACATCGACGAACTCACGAAGCGAATTGCCGAGGGAGCGAAAGCAGCCTACGGTCCCGAGGCGGTCGCCCAGGCCGCCGAGTACGGCGCCATCGAGCGACTGCTCGTCCTGGACGAGAAGCTCCGCAAGGAACGTGGTCCTGAGGGCGACTGGTCGGTAAACGTCGACGACGTCGTCCGGACGGCCGAGCAGAAAGGCGGCGACGTGACGGTCTTCTCGAGCGAGTTCCCGCCGGGCGAACAGCTCTCGAACCTCGGTGGCATCGCGGCGTTGTTGCGGTATCGCCTCGAATGAGTGGCCTGCGGTACCCATCAATCGGATGAGGAAGGATGTGGATGAGGAAGGATGTGGATGTGGATGTGGATGTGGAGGAGGGGGAGGGTATCCATGACGTCGCTCGAGTACGCCTGACGAGCTAGCTCGAGGCGGTTGACAGCACGGACGGCGGCATCCAGGGCCAGAACGTTCATGACCTCGAGTGCGCCTGTCTCACAGTATGACTGACGAACGCGTCGTCGCGGCGATGGCCTACGAGCGCCCGAACGAGGCCTGGGCGAAACGAGTTGGAGACGTGCTCGACGCACGGTTCGTGCTCGTTCTCGACGCGCCCGAGGATCCGACCGCCCCCGAGTACGCTGATTCGACGCTCGTCTCTCGCTCACGACTCGGTTTCGGGCGTGCCCGCCGGACGTCGATGCGACTCGCAGCGGAGCTTGGCGACCCCTGTCTCGTCACTGACGGTGACGGGCAGTATCCGCCGTCGGCGCTCGCTCGCATCTTCGATCGCCTCGAGGAGACGGGTGCTGACGTGGTGATCCCCCAGCGACGTGCACGGTCGGTTTGGATGGAGGTGAACGGAGACCGGGTCGACAGGCTGCCGTTCGAACGCCTGGAGACGCTCTGTGCGTTCGAAGCGGCCGGCCCCGATGCGACGGCCGACCTCGATCCGACCTTCGACTGTCAGCCCGGGGCCTTTGGCTTCAGGGCGGAGGCCGTTCCGGACGCGTTGCCGACCGACAGCGGGTGGCTGGCCGACTGGGAGATCACCGTCCGGGCGCTCGAATCGGCGCGGTACGCGACGGTCGATGTCTCGACGACCGCGGGCCCACAGGAGGAGACGGTCTTCGAGTGGGACGATCAGTGTGCGAAGTTCGAGCGCATCGACGACTTCCTCGATCGAGGGGTTCGAGCCGTGTACGAAGACCATCGCGGTCGGTTCGACGAATCCCAGCGAGACGACCTCGAACGCGCCATCGCGGAGGCCGTGTAATGCTCAGAGCGCCCGACGAGCGAGCGTTGCGCCGCGAACTGGCCGACGTTTTCGAGGGGGTGTTACCCGCGCTCGAGACGAACGTCCTGACATGGATAGTTCTCGAGTATCCCGGGACCCGGCCGACGCTCCTGCCGGAGACACTTCGAAACGACCTGGCCGCGGACGCCTCGGAAATCGAGACGGCGATTCACTCCCTCGTCGAGCGCGGGCTTTTCGCGGACGTCGATCCGGAGGACGAAACCGACGGCCCGTTCCTCGAACCCATCGCGGACGGCGAGTTCGTCGATCGGTTGATCGAGTGGATCCGCGAGAACGGGACCGAAGCGCGCGCGATGGCGCTCGAGGCCATCGCCGACGACCTCGAGCATCGCCTCGCCGACGAGCGCGTCGAGCGACGGGCGGACGTCATCTCGCAGGCGTCGTCGCGGCGGGGAACCGAGACGTTCAAGCGGGATCTGGACTGGGAAGCGTACACCGGCGTTACCGAACTGTGTCTCGCCGCGTTCTCCCTCGAGACGATTCCGGGTTTTCTCGAAGAATCGCTGAGCGAGGCCCTCGAGAACGGCGTCGACGTACGAATCACCCTGTTGCATCCCGATCTCGGTGTAGAACTCGAGAGACCTCGGGTCGGCGAGGAGATCGAAGCCGGCATTCGATCGATCGAACGGCTGGAGCGCGAACACGCCGAGTCCGCGGGAACGCTCACCTATCGGTTGATACGCGAACGCGAGGACGCCCACTTCTTCGGGTTGCTCGTCCACTCGCGAAACGATCAGGAGTGCACATATCGCGTGTTCGTCCGCGAACTCGGGCGAGAACGCGGCGTTTCCTCGATTCTGCTCCGGGGACGCGACCAGACGACGGTCTACCGGTTGCTGTCGCGATACTTCGATCGAGCCTGGGAGAACGCCCACCGTCCCGGACTGGCCGGCCTAATCGGCCGAAACTGGATCTACGGACTCGCCGTCGTTCCCCTCCTCGGACTGTACCTCTGGGCTACCGGCACGATCGACGACCTCTCGTTCGCGCTCGTTCAGGCAGTGGCGATACCGATCGCCGCCGAGTTGATCAAAGACGTCGTGCTCGCGGCCGGGGACCACTAATCAGAACGAGAGTGCGACGACGCCTACGTCGTCCGAGGGTTTGAGCCGAGGAAACGCCTCACAGCCCGGATCGGCGTTCTCGAACGCTCGGAGGAGCCGAATCGCCCTCTCGAGTCCGTTGTCGTCGACGTATCGGAGCACCTGTTTCCAGCCCTCGAAGGCGTCGTACAGTTCACAGAGCGGTTCGAAGCCGTCGGTGAACAGGAGGGCGTCGCGGAGCGTCGCCAGGTCGTACGTTCCCGATCGACCCCGCGACGTAGCAGCGGGGTCAAGCCCGAACGTCCAGTAGCCGTCGGGTTCATTCTGTCGCGCCCGGTGCTCGACGAGCATGGGCCGAACGCGCTCGAGGAGCGCGTCGTGCGGGATCGAACCGGCCTCGTTACGGATGTCGACCATCGTGTCGATGACGCGTCGATCGAGTTCGCGAGGCCCTTCTCCGCGGATGACGTCTACGCCGTCTTCACTCCGGACGATGAGCGTACAGTCGCCGAGAACGAAGTACTCGAGTTTATCTTCGGTCCACCGACAGCAGACACCGGCCGCTGAGGGGCGCTCGTGTTGCGCGACGGTCTCGGCTCTGCGCAGTTTCTCGAAGTCGTCCGAAACGGACGCCACCGCCTCGGCGGCGACCGTCTCGAGGTCCCGATCCCGTTCGAATTGACTCGACAACTCCTCGGCGAGGCGCTCGACGTACCACCGACCATCCGACTCCCGGTCGGTGACCGATTGGTTACCCAGCCCGGTCGCCCCGTCGAGGATTGCGACCGTGTTCTCCCCGTGCCAGGCGAGGTCCTCGTTCGGCTTCGAACCGGCGTCGACCCGCGCTTCGATGCTGACCATTCGATCACAGGCTCGATTCGAATAGTAAAACGGATTGTGTTTCGGACTGTCGTTTCGGGAAGCGAGTGACCTGATCGAGGTCAATCGACTGATCGGGACTGGGCGACCGATCGCGATCGATCGTCTACTCCGCCCGTCCGCGCGCTTCGCTGTTGGCCTCGATCAACTGGATCAACACCGAGGCGAACAGCGAGTCGGCACTCCAGATGGCGGTTTCGCCCCCGTCGTCATCGACGACGCTGAGTAGAATCGTCTGGTCGTCGACGATCAGGATCCGTCCCGACCGATCGTCGGCCTGGCGATGTTCCGGGGACTCGAACACCGAGATGCCCTCGAGTCGTTCGAACCGCGACCGGACTTCGGGTGCGGCGCTCACGGCCGTCACTTCGAGCCCGTCGGCAGCACCGTTCTCGAGCAGTTGCTCGATCTCGTCGGTGACGAGGGGTGGGAGTCGAGCACCGAAGATGATGCGCGCTTCGGCGCGTGAGCAGAGGTCGACCACGCGGTCGTCGATGCGCGCTCGGCCGCGAACCGTCCAGATGTCCTCTTGTTCTTCCCCGCCCCCGGGTTCCTCCTGGACACGCTCGACGTAGTCGAAGGCCCGTTCCTGTTCTGACTCGAAGCGCGAGCGAAGGATCGAGCGTGCCTCCTCGAGGTTCACCGGTCGGTACCGGATGGGACTGGATTGTTGCATCTCGAGGAGACCTCGGTCCGCGAGGCTCTCGGCCACGCTGTAGACCTGCGATCGAGGGACGTCGGCGACGCTCGCGACGTCTCGAGCGGTACCCGAGCCGAGTTGCTGGAGCGCGATGAACACCCGGGCTTCGTAGCTCGTCAGTCCGAGTCGTTCGAAGGACTCGATGGCGTCGTTCTCGGTCGGCGCGCTCATTCGTCGTCACCTCCGGCGGTCGCGTCGCTGGCCTCGTGGCCGCCGTCGCTGGCCTCGTGGCCCCCATCGCTGGCCGGCGTCGGCCGATCGGTCGACCAGTCGGCGCTCGACAGGTCGGGACCGAGGTAGCGCGTCCAGAGCACCAGGAGCGTCGGGAGGACGATGACGCTCGCGAGGAACGCGTAGATGATCGTCAGCCCAGTGATGATCCCGAACTGGCGCAGGACCGGCAGGATGGCGAACGCGAGGACGCCGAAGCCGCCGACGGTCGTCGCGGCGCTGCCCAGCAGGGCGCCGCCGGTGCCAGTGACGGTGGTTTCCATGGCCGTCCAGACGTTCCCGTGGCGCTCGAGTTCGAGCATGTACCGGGAGCTGACGTGGATGCTGTAGGCGATGCCCAACCCGATCGTGAGGCTGGTGATCATCCCCGTGAGGACGTTGAACGACATTCCCAGCAGGTACATCGAGCCGAGGATCCAGCTGACCGCGAGCGCGACCGGCAGCAGCGTCACGACGCCCAGCGTCGCACCCTTCCCCGTCAGCCAGTACGCGACCGAGAGGAAGACGACGACCGCGACGAGCGTGATCAGCAGGCTCTCCAGGACGGTCTGCATCAGGTCGTTCTCGACGACGTAGTTGACGATCGGGTCGCCGGTGGCAGTCGCCGTCCAGCGAGAGTCGGTGCCGCCGTCGTCGATGTCGTTGGCGATGGCGCGCATTTCCGCGGTGACGTCCGCGAGGTCGGCGTTCCCCCGGACTGCGATAGACAACTGGACTGCCTCGTACTCGCCACCGTCGGTCCGGTAGACGTACTGGGCGGCCGACGGTTCGACCTCGAGCAGGTGGTCGTAGACGCCTTCGAGGTTCTCGGTCGGCACCGAGTCGGGCCCCCCGCCGGCGGCGGTAAACGTCTCGTTGAACGACTCGTTCTCGGCGGCCACCTTGCGCATGGTCGACAGCGGACCGGAGACGTCGGCCTCGTCGTTTGGCAGGACGTAGACGACGTCCTCGTTCGCGGCGGCAGCGGATTCGGCCGCGTCCAGGCGCTCGAGCGTCTCCGGGTCGGTCACGTCGCCCTCGACGAGAACCTGGGCGCGGACGTCCTGGCGCTGGAAGTGGTCGTTAACGTAATCCAGGTTGGACTTGGCGGTGTACTCGCCGGGACTCAACGGCCCCAGGTTCTCGGTCCAGGCGGGCGGACTCTCCGCGAGGAAGTCCTCCTCGCTGAAGGAGGTGTCGACCTGGCTCGCGCCGTATACCCCACCTGCGGTCAACAGGAGCGCTACGACGAGGATCACGAGCGGTGCCTTGCGTGCGGCCGTGGCGCCGAAGGTGAGCGCCTCGCTGGACCAACCGCTCCCCGTTCCGAACGCCCGTTTCCGCCGGTCGAATCCGCGGGATTCGAGCAGAGCGTCGAGTTCGACCTTCGCGGCGGGGACGAGCACGCCGAAGATGGCCAGCGCCGCGACGATGCCGAACGAACTGACGATGCCGAACTCGCGGATGGGCGCGATGGGACTGATGAGGTTCGAGAGGAACCCGATGACCGTCGTCGCGGTTACCCAGACGAGGGCGACGCCGACGCCGGCGAGCGCGATGTGCATCGACCCGCGGACGTCGTCGGTCGTTCCCGCTTCTTCGCGTTGCTCGCGGTGGCGCATGAAGACGTGGATGGCGTAGTCGATCGAGAGCCCGATCAGCAACACGGGCACGGCGACGAACATCTGGTTGAACGCGATATCGGCCCAGCCCATGAAGCCGAACGTCCAGACCAGTACCAGCAGTATGCCGAGGACGCCCAGCGCGATGTCGATCAGGTCGCGATAGGCGATAGCCAGCGCCGCGACGACGAACAGCAGCGCCAGCGGCCCGACGATAGCCAGGCTGTCGCCCATCGATCGATCGATCTCGTCCGTGATGACGCCCGCACCGAAGATGAGGTACTCCTCTCCCCCGTCGTGCTCGCTCGCGAGCGTCTGCATGTCGAGCTGGGCGTCGAGCGCGGGTCCGCCGCCACCGCCCATCTCGGCCATGCCGCCACCCTCGGACTTCTGGGTGACGAATAGCATTCGCGCCTCGGCGAACGTGTCGCCCGGTTCGTACTCCGCGGGCATGAACGCGAGCGCGGTGGTGTCCTCGCCGTCGTCGGACAGGACGTCCGCGATCAACTCCTCGTACTCGTCGTCGTCGAGTCCCTCGAGGGCCTCGATCTGTTCTTCGAGCGATGGCTGGTCGGCGGTCTGGAGGGCCTCCTGGTCCGCCTGGAGCGCCTCGCTATCCTCCTCGAGTTGCGCCCACTCGTCGGCGAGCACGCCGGCAGTGCCCTGCTCGAACAGTCCCTCGCGTTGCTCGGCGAGTTCGGCGGACTGGGTCTCGTAGGCTTCGTCGCCCATCTCGTCAGCCTCGTACTGGCGTTCGAGCTGGGCCTCCTGGTTGACGACAGCACGGAGGTCCTTGACCGTTGCCTCGAAGGTCGCTGCCTGCTCGGACTCGAGGTCCGCAGTCGCTTCGTCGGTGGTTTCCTCGAGTTGGGTTTCGATTGCGGCCGATTCCTCCTCGTACGTTCCCTCGTCGATCTCGCCGTTTTCGTAGGAGGCGTTGAGGGCGGCGTACTCGCGCTCGAGGCCAACGACGGTCACCAGCGACTCGTTGAGACGTTCGGTCGTCTCGTTGAGCTGCTGGCTTCGATTCTCGAGTTCGGCGCCGCGTTCGGCGAGTTCGGCGGCCTCCTGGCTTCGAATGTGAGTGATCGCAGCGATGTTCTCGACGCCGGTGATGGCGTTTTCGTCGGCAAGAGTCGCGTTGATCGACTCGTTCTCGCGAAGCGCCTGCTGGAAGCGAAGCGAGTCGATCAGCGACTCCCGGGAGAGGACGTTCTCGCCGTTGCCACGCACGATCACCTGGACAGTCGTCGTGTTCTCGGCGCCTTCGACAGTGAAGTTCTCGGCGATGTACTCCGACGCCGCGACTTCCGGCGACTCGCTCTCGAACTGCCCGAGCGAGGAGTCGTCGTCGACCATCGGTGCGCCGGCACCCACCACGAGCGTGAGCACGAGCATGACCACGAGCACCGCCTTGCTGTGGCTCGTAATCGTTCCGGCGATGCGATCGGCGAGACTCATCTCGGGCCTCCACTTTCGTCTCGAACTGCTGGGGGTACCATTCTGTTGTTACGATCCTACTAAATCAGTGCATAAATACTCGTTGTTATGATTATACTAACAGAACCAGTGGCTGACAGGCCACTGGTAAACGGCTAACTCACACGGCGATCGCGGGTCACTCCTGATCATCGTCTCGAGTCGGGCGCGACCACAGCGACCCCCTCGAGGGGGCGACCGCGAGCGACGGAACGCGATAGGGTTCCGGGGCCAGATATCGCGTCCAGGACGCGAGTAGCGTCGGCAGGACGAGGATGCTCGCGAGGAAGGCGTACCCGATCGTCAGCGCCGTCACCAGGCCGAACTGCCGGAGCAACGGGACGAGGGCGACGACGAGGACGCCGAAGGCACAGCCGGTCGTCACGACGCTCCCTGCCAGCGCGCCACCGGTCGTCGACAGCGTCCGCTCGAGGGCATCCCACGCGGTTTCGCCGGCCTCGAGCGCCCCGAGTTCGCGCGTGTACCGGGTCGTGACGTGGACGCTGTAGTCGATGCCGAGGCCGATCGTCAGGCTCGCCACCATCCCGGTCAGGACGTTGAACGGGAGGTCGAGGAGGGCCATCGTCCCCAGCGTGGCGCCGAGCGCGACGAGAACGGGAATCGCGGCCACGAGTCCCAGCGTCGCCCCGCGGCCCGTGACTCGGTAGCCGACGGCGAGCAGCGTGACGATTGCCCCGAGCGCGACCGCGAGTGCGCCGACGACGCTCTCGAAGAGGGTTCGCTCGAGCGCGTAGGTGGTGAGCGGGCCGCCGGTCGCGATGGCGTCGCCGGCGTCGCCGTCGCCCTCGAGCGCTGCGGCGACCGCCCGCATCTCTGCGGCCGTCTCGTCGTTCTCGGCGCTGGTCTGCACCCCGACGAGCAGCCGGATCGCCTCGTACTCGCCGGACTCGCTGCGGTAGACGACGTCGCTCGCCGAGTCGGGGTTGTACTCGAAGAGGCCGTCGTAGAGTCCCAGGTGGTTCTGGTCGGGCACGCCGTTTTCGGTTCGGTCGGCCAGCGAGAACGTCGCGTCGAAGGACTCGCTTTCGTCGGCCGTCGCCCGCATCGCCGACAGCGGCGACCGGACGTCGGGTTCGCCGTGCGGGAGCACGTAGACGTCGTCGCTCGCCGCCGCGCGCGCCGTCGCGTCCTGGACCCGCTGGAGGGTGCCGCCCGCCGTGACGTCCCCACGCAACAGGATCTGCACCTGTCCGCCCTCGCGCTGGTAGCGCTCCTCGAGCACGTCGAGCGTCGACTGCATCCGGTACTCGCCGGGGGCGAGCGGGCCGAGGTGTGCCGTCCACGATGGGGGGTCACCCGCCAGGAACGAGGTTTCGTCGAACGTGGTGTCGACGTGAGTCGCCCCGTAGACGCCGCCGGCGGTCACCAGCAGGGCACAGACGAGGACCACGAGTGGCGCTCTCCGGGCGGCGACCGCACCGACGGCGAGCGTACGGGCGACGTGGACGCTCCCGCCGATCGCTCGCCGACGACGGTCGAAGCCTCGCGCCTCGAGGACGGCGTCGAACTCGACCTTCGCGGCCGGGACCGCGGCCCCGAAGACGACGAGCGCGGAGACGATGCCGAAAGCGCTCACGACCCCGAACTCCCTGATGGGAGCGATCGGACTGACGACGTTGGCGAGGAAGCCGATGGCCGTCGTCGCGGTGACCAGTACGAACGCCGTTGCGAGCCCCGCGAGCGCGCTGGCCATCGACGTACGAACGTCGTCGGTCGTTCGGACGTCCTCGTCCTCGTCCTCGCTCTCGCCCTCGTCCTCGCGTTCCTCGCGGTGGCGCATCACCACGTGGATTGCGTAGTCGATCGAGAGCCCAATCAGCAGGACGGGCACGGCCACGAACACCTGTGTGAACGCGACGCCCGTCCACCCGGCCATCCCGAGCGTCCAGACGAGCACCGTCACTGTGCCCGCGACGCCCAGGGCGATGTCGAGAACGTCGCGGTAGGCGATTGCGAGCGATACGATTACGAAGAGCAGCGCGAGCGGGCCGACGATCACCAGACTGTCGGCCACCGCGCGGTCTACCTCGTCGGCCACCAGACCCATCCCGAAGACCAGATTCTCCTCGTCGCGCTCGAGGACGCGCTCCTCGAGGGCGAGCTGGCTCTCGACGACGTCGGGACCGATTTCTCCGGGCGGTCCTGCCCCGCGGTCGAGCGACTGGGTCACGAGCAGCAGTCGCTCGTCAGATTCCAGCGCCCCCGGTTCGTACGACGACGGGAGGAGACGAAGCGCTGCCGCACTTCCCGGACCGTCCTCGGCCAGCACCAGGGTGAACGCCCGGTCGAACCGGTCGCCGTCGGCGCGCTCGAGGGCCGAAATCTGCTCCTGAAGCGGCGGTCGGTCGAGACGTTCGATCGCGTCGCGCTCGGCCTCGAGTTCCCTCGCTTCTCGCTGGAGGGACTGGAGTTCGTCGCCGAACAGCCAGCGCGAGCCGTCGACGATAGTCTGTTCACGGTCGTCCTCGAGGGTCTCCATTCGAGCCTCGTACTCCCGGTCCGTGACGGAACCCGCGGCTCGCCGGCGTTCGAGGTCGGCCATCTCGCTCTCGATCGCGCGAACGGTCGCGGCCGCCCGTTCGAACTGCGTGACTCGCTCTCGTTCGAGGTCGGCCGTCGCGTTCGAAACGGTGGCGTCCAGGTCGGCCTCGATGGCGGCCGCCCGCCGGTCGTACTCCTCGTCGCTCACCTCCCCGGCCGCGTAGGAGTCGTTCAGGGCCTCGTAGTCGGCCTGGAGCGAGCCGACCGTCTCGAGGGCGGCTTCGAGGTCGTCGATTCGGTCCCCGAGGTCGCTCGCTCGTGTCTCGAGTTCGTCCACGCGATCCTCGAGTTCGTCCGCCTGTTCCAGTCGGATGATCGCCGTAGCGACGACGTTCTCGACGCCGATCGTCGAGTCGTTCTCGACCAGCGTCGGTCCGATCACCTCGTCCTGGCGGAGCGACTGCTGGAACCGGAGGCCTTCGAGCAGTGACTCGCGCTCGAGGGCGTTCTCGTCGGTGACGACGACGTGAGCGGTCGTCGTGTTCTCGCCTCGTTCCTCGAAGTGGCGATCGGCGTACGCGAGCGCCTCGCTCTCGGGGGTGTCGGTCCGGAACTGTTCGAGGGTAGTGTCCGTCTCCAGGGCGGGAATCCCCGCGCCGAAGAGCAGCGTCGCGAGGAGACAGCCGACCAGCACGAGACGCGCGTGGGTCGTGATCGCCTCGACCAGTCGGGAGCGTCGCCTCACGCGACCACCTGCCGATCGTGCGACCCGTCTCCCTGCATTCGATGAGTCGTTGACAGGCCGCGAGTATATAGCTTGATGACGGCGCGTCTCGAGCCGATGCCGGTTCGACCGGGCGTAGGTCGGCTATTCGATCGAAATCGTCTGGAGGTCCTCGGCGAATCGCACATCTCCGTCGTAGTGGCGAGCGATCGATTCTCGCATCTCCGTGTGGCGGCCGTCCGTGTGGGGGTAGAGGTGACTCAGATAGACGCGACCGATCTCGTGCCCCTCGAGGACCTGCCCCAGTTCGCTTGGCGTGGGGTGGTTCGACACATCGACGTCGTCGGGGAACGAACAGTCGTGAATTAGAATCGCCGAGCTGTCGGCGAAGTTCGCCAATCCCGCGAACGCCTCCGTGTCGCCGCTGAAGGTGACGTAATCGCCGAAGCGGTAGGCCAGACACGGCAGCGAGTGACGCGTCTCGTAGGCCTCGACGTCGAAGTCCGCCACCGTGAACGAGCCCGGAACGACCTCCCTGACCCGCAACTCGAGTCTGTCCTGCATGTACTCGTGCACCTCGAGCAACCCATCGACGAGCGCTTTCGTCCCCTGCGGGCCGACGACCTCGAGGTGCTCCTCGCCGGCGAGCCACCGCGCTTTCATCAGTGGAAGCAGGTCGGAGACGTGATCCAGATGGTGATGGGTCAGGAGGACGCTCGAGACCGCCTCGAAGCCGACGCCCGACTGCTGAAGACGCTGGAGGACGCCGGCGCCACAGTCGACGAGGACGGTTCGTTCTGCGTCCTGGACGAGCAACCCGGTCTGGAAGCGTTCACCGGTCGGGATGGCGCTGCCGGTGCCGAGAAACGTGACGCGCATACTCGTTGATGTGGCCGGATCACGGATATATGTTCGTGGCTGACGGCTCGGGGGCGAGCAGTCGTTCGGTTGGCCGGTTCGAACCGATGTGCGCTGACCATCCTATCAAAAGTGATATGTGAAACCATCAATTTATATAATGCGGTTTACGTATCGGGTAACGTATAAATGAGTCCCGGGCAGTCTGCCCCGTCGAATCCGGCGGTAGCGGTCGGGGAGGTGTCAGCGACCGACGGGCGTCGTTCGGGTGACTCCCCGCCGTCGCTTCCTCCCGACGACCGGTATCACATCTTACAGACGCGGCGTCGTCGCGATACGCTCCGGTACCTCCGCCGGTGCGACGGGCCCGTCGACGCACGGGAACTCGCCGAGTGGGTCGCCGCGCGCGAACAGGAGACGACGCCAGAGATGCTGACCTCCCGCCAGCGCCAGCGCGTCTACATCTCGCTCTACCAGACGCATCTGCCCAAACTCGACGAGTACGGAATCGTTCGTTATCACAAGGACCGCGGGGCCGTCACCCCGCTGGCGCTCGTCGAACACTTCGATGAGTACCTCGCCCCATCCGAACTCGAATCCGAACCCGGGGACGAGGACGAGGACGAGGACACTCGAGCGTGGTGGCGACCGTACCTCGCCCTGTCCAGCCTCGGCGTCGCGCTGATCGGGCTGTCGGCAGGCGGCGTTCTCCCGCTCCCCGCACTCGCCATCACGGGTCTCGTCGTCTCTTCGTTCGCGACCCTATCGGTTTTCCACGCGCTGGTGGCAACGGGGTGGACGGAAGGACTCGACCTCGCGGCGGTAACAACCAGGATCGGTCGGTGACGGCGGTAGTATGATCGGTCGCCGACCCTAGTCGCGCTGCAACGTGGGCGACTCAGCTTCGTTGAACCCCTCGAGCGGTGATAGGTTTCAACGACTGTGCTGAATACAAAGCGCGAATGTTCCACGAACCAGCGGCCACTCAACGCAGAATGCTGATTGCTTAATACAGAGGATGCATTGATCAAAATTCAAATCGTGATTGAGGGTTGGGGTGTGGGATACCCTGTTCACCTGGGGCTAGTTACTCGTTGGTTGCAATGGTTTGGCAGTACTGGTTCTCCACGATGGCGGTTCCATCCGTGGCGCGATTGTAGCGTCTGAATATCTCCCCAAGGTCGTCCCGAAGCCGTTCTTGTGCGTCCGGATCAAGCATCTCAAGAGCCCGGATCGTCGGGCCGAAGTAAGAACTGAACACGTCCACCGCATGGTCGATCGTCCGATAATACTGGAGTGCAGTTCGCCGTTCACTTTCGATCGAACGCGTGCCCGCACCGAGTAACTCGTCGAGCCCCTCGTCTGTGCCCCACAGAAGAGGCGAGGGGACGTCCGGTGGTGGGGGGACGTATTCGGCGTGAGTAGCAAACCAATCGCCACTCCACCCCTCGGAGATCGGACCTGCCAGACTGATTTTGCCCCCCGGCTTACACACTCGCAGTAACTCGCTTGCCGCCTGCTTCTGGTCGGGTGCGAACTGCACCCCGTACACCGAGAGTACTACATCGAAGCTGTTGTCGGGGAATGGCAGGTCCTGTGCATCGCCAACGCGAAAGTCGATGGACTGCCCGTTAGCCTCTGCCCGGGTTCTCGCACGTTCGATCAATTCGGGGACGTAATCGAGGCCGGTGACCTCACAGTACCGTCGCTCTGCGACCAGTGCCGCTGTCCCACTCCCACAGGCCACGTCCAGCACACGCTGGCGGGGGTGGGGATCAACCGCCTTGCAGAGTGCTTCTGCCATGACCACGTTTTGGCGGGCAATCTCGTTGAAATCGCCAGTTGCCCACGTCTCCTTTTGATTCTTCGTAATGCCCGTATAGTCTGTGTCGCTCATGTTCTCTTCCCTCCGTCCACGAAAGGCGTCGATCGCCGGTCGTGGCACATCCCTCTCGTCTCAGTGATTCGTCGATGTGAATTTGAGTCGAATGAGGAAGCGTTCTATGTGGTACGTTAACTAACAACATAACGATGCCGGAAGGGTGCTCTGGCCACCTCCTCATCTGGTATAGCTGTCTCATCCGAAGCATAACGAACCCACCTAGATCTACACCCGCGTAGTTATCGAGGGCGACCATCCGCTCGAATCGCGCCTACGAGTCCCGTCCTTATCGCAACTGGGGCAAGTACTGCTGCTCGTACTTCGACGGCTAGAACGACAGCAGGTGAAATCTCGTCACGAGGAGTCCGACGGTGAGATAGGTCGCTGGCCCAACAAATCTCCAGAGCGGATCGTCAACCCGAAAGAGATGTGTCAGGATGGCTCCGGCCATCGTGGCGACGATTAACAGTCCGCCGAGAACAGCGAGAATCGGCGCGAACACGAGGCCGACGAGCAAGCCGAGACCCCCAAACGTCTCGATGCCGCCAGTAACGAATCGGAACCACTCTGGATAGCGGTATCGGTCGAAATCCTCTACCACGAGGTCAATGCCGATTAGCTTCGCGACGCCCGCAGCCAGCATGATGAGTCCGAGCAACCCTTGCACGAGGGTGATGGCCGTTTCAATTGTACTCATAGTCTACTATTCTCACGCGATTCGGACGGGGTTTCTTCATAACGTTCTGCCCTCGTCTCTGACGGAAGGCACGGGTCTGCTACGCGTGTTGAGACGACGGAGTTTCCCGTGAATATATTCACCTTTTTAAGTCACTAGGAAGTTTGTTAAGCCACTCGCCAGCCAACTCTAGTGATATGGTTCGTGTACGCCTGAAAGTCGAGATCGGGGTAGACGACGACAACTGGCTGGCTGGTGTCTCGACCGACTTCTCGGATTCCGAGTTTAAAATCCTGACGAGCCAGCCCGTAGACGATGGCGTGCTCGAACTGATCGAAGTAACGACATCGGATGGGGACGCCATCGTTCACCGGTTTGACGACGCACCGGAGGTGCGCTCGTACGAAGTGCTCCATTCCGACGACAGAATGGTACTGATCCAGTTGGTGTTTCCAATGCCGTCAACGTACGAGGTGAGGCGTTCGATGGGGATCCTCCCGCGATTTCCTCTCATCATCCGAGACGGATGGGCATTCGGTGAACAAACTACCTCACACGAGCAGTTGTCGGCGTTAACTACCGAGCTAGCGGCGGCTCACATTCCGTACGAGATACTGTCGTTGACCCAATCATACGACTCGAACGGACTTCTGACCGAGCGTCAGCGAGAGGTCATCACTGAAGCGGTTGAACGGGGGTATTACGACAGTCCTCGCGGCTGTTCGCTCGTCGAACTTGCAGACACATTGGGGGTTAATCAATCGGCGGCCAGTGGTGTCCTCCATCGAGCCGAAGGCCGGATTATCAAGGAATTCCTCTCATAGGCGGCGATAAAGGTAGACGAGTCGCTCTTGTCTCACCTGATTATCGGTGGACACCTGATGACGAATTTACCGAGAGCTACACTACTTGCAATACCACATTGCTGCATACATCCCTCTGAATTCAGCACGTGATTCCTATCAACTGCGAATGAAACCAACAGAGCCGGCGACTCAGTAGATGAGTTCGTCGTCGTTCTCGACCATGTACAGCGTCCGGGCGGCGATGTTGACCGCGTGGTCACCTACCCGTTCCAGGTCTCGAATCGTCAACAGGAGACGAGAGACGTCCTGGAGGAGGGTCTCGACCTCTTCGGGCGCGTCGAGTTCCCGCTCGATGAGATCACGGACGACGATCTCGCTCGCCCGTTCGGCGAAGTGGTCGAGATCGTCGTCTCGCACCGCGAGTTCCCGACAGGCGCCGACGTCCTCCTCGTCGTAGGCCTGCATCGCGTCGTCGATCATCTCGAGGGTAAGATCGCCCATCGCCTGTACGTCGACGTCGGGAAAGAGGTCCTGTTCCGCGTCGATAGTATACTCCCCGAGGTTGACTGCCAGGTCGCCGATCCGTTCCAGGTCGGTGATGACCTTGAACGACGAGGCGATAAACCGCAGGTCGCTGGCGACCGGCTGCTGGAGCGCCAGGAGGTCGATACACTGTTGCTCGAGGTCGAGGTACATCCGGTTGATCTCGCCGTCGCCCGTGATGACCTCGTTGGCGAGGTCCTCGTCTTTCTGCTCGAGTGCGTCGAGGCCCATCCGGAGGCGTTCCATGACGACCTCGCCCATGTAACAGATGTCCGATCGAAGTTCCAGAAGCTGTTCCTGATAGGAGGTTCTGGCCATGCACGAATCACCGCGGCCGGCGTCCAAATACCTTACGTACGGGTGCATCATCTCCGCGTCGGCGTTCTGGACTCGAGTCCGTCGGTCACGCCCGACCGACCCCTCGTTTGCTACGGCAGAAACGATTATACACCCTATATGAGATCGTTGTACTGACGGAAAATCGCCGCTACGACCCGTTTTATCGGTTTCAGGTTCGAAGCGTGTCAATCACAGTGTATCGACGTATAGTGACCCCATAGTTCCGTGAACGATGGGGGCCGTTGATAGTGGGATCCGTGGTCGGTCGACGTACCGACCCGCCTCGACCAATGAGCGTCACAGATACCGAACAGACTAGCGACGAATCGACGCAGAGTACACTGGTCAGCGACCTTCCGCCGAGTGCCAAACTGGTTTACAAGGTACTCGAGTACGAGGGCGCGATGACCCAGGAAGAGATTGCGACGGAGTCTCGGCTGTGCGCGCGGACCGTCCGCTACGCGCTCACGAAACTCGAGAACGTCGACTGTATCGACAGCCGCCCGTCGCTTCGCGACGCGCGCCGGTCGATCTACACGGTCGACGGCGAGTTGTAACGGCCGATTCGGTCGTTCGCTCCGGTTCGGGGGTGGCCCGCCCCGTAACCCTGTCACACCATCGCACCACCACAATCGGGCCACCCATTCTTCGATCGCTTGCCTGGCGAGCCGTCGATACGTGACTCGCACGCCGACCGCTCCCGTCTCACTTTCGCTTCCGATACCTGTTGATCAGCACATCGAGTCCGAACGCCCCAGACGTGACCGTATAGTAGGTCTCGAGACGGGGATTGAACTTCGCCTTGTAGCGGTTGATGCTCGGCACGCCTGCCCCGACCAAGTCGTAGCGCTCGAGGCCGGCCTCGAGGCCGTCGCGCATGACGTGCCAGTCGAGTAGATCGTTGATCGGCAAGTCGACGTCCGCATCCGGCTTCACGCCACCCTGCCAGCGATACCGCGTCGACTCTGACTCGAGCACCAGGATGCCGCCCTGGAAGTCACCGTTCACGCGACAGACGTAGGGCCGGACCGATCCCTGGGGGAGTTCCTCGTAGAGCGACCGGACGAACGCCGCGGAGAGGTGAAACGACTGCCCCTGGCTCGCGTAGCGCGACCGGACCTGCTCGACGATCCGGTCGATGTCGTCGATCGAACCTTCCTCGATCACGTACACGCCCTCGAAGTCGTCGGCGCTTCGCACGTTGGATCTGGCGTCGCTGCTGAAGGTGTCGAGCAATTGGTCGAGATTGTCCCCGAGGTCGACGACGTAGGTGTACTGCGGCTCGACCTCATAGCCGCTCCAGACGAAGGGGCGGACGTCGCCGACGCGAACCGACTCGAACTTGGCGTACATCGGCGAGAGGGTCGCCTCGATCCACGCGAGGCTCTCCTCCAGGAACGTCTTCGTCCGCCGGTCTACCTTGCGCCGTTTCAGCTTCTCGAGGTTGCACATGACCGGCCCGAGGTAGCACGCCCAGGAGTACGGCGCCGGCGAGAACGCGCCCGTGACCGGCCCCTTCCTGAACTCGAACACGGGAAAGAGGCCGACGACCTCCTGTCCCTTGAACCCGACCAGCGGGTGGACCGTCGTGTTCGTGTCCTCCGCCTGCAGCGCGAGCGATTCGGCCCGGAAGAACGGGTGCGTCCGGTCCGCACGCTCGACGTGCCGGTTCCACTCGTCGGCGTCCTCGCGGATGTCCAGTCGATCGATTTCGACGCTCATGGTCAGAGGTACCCCAGGTCCGTCAGTCGGTCCTCGACGGCCGCGTCGTCGGTGGCCGTAATCACGTCGGGTTCGTAGCTCGGGTACTCGGCGCGCTCACTCGCCTCGACCACCGAAAGAGCCTCGCCGTCCATCGCCGCGTCGATGTCCACGTCGAAGAACGAGCATATCGTCGGTGCGACGTCGAAGATCGTCGCACCCGACAGGGTCACCCCCTCATCGAAGCCCGTTCCGGCCGCAGCGATCACGCCCGTTCGCTTGTGGTTCCACGACTCCCAGGGCTCGGCGAAGTGTTCACCCTCGAGCCCTTCGACGACCGCGTTGTCGAAGCCCGCCGGGACCGTCACGATGTCGGGCGCTCGCTCGAGTTCGGGACCGTCGAAAACCGCCTCTCGCGGCTCGACGGCCTCGAACATCGGCTCGCCGTTGGGCGTCTCGACGGCGCGGAGGTCCTCGATAAGGGCCTGCCGGTAGACGTCGTACTCCTCGGGCGACACCTGGCCGTTGGGCTCTCGTCCCTCGAGGTTGATCCTGACGCCGAGTTCGCTCTTCGAGCGGAGGTACGCCCGCGAGTTCGGGAAGTCGACCTGCTCGCTCGCCGACCGAATCACGTCGTTCGGAATCCGCTTTCCCACGGTCTCCTTCAGCCCGACGCGGTCGAGCGCGGTGGCGACGCGCTGGGTGGTGATTCCGGCCCGGGCTGCCAGGTTCGTCGCTCGCTCGAACGCGCTCCGGTCGTGGTCGCCCGCCGACTCGCCCTCGAGCAGGTCGTTCTGCCAGGCCCGCGTCCAGGTGGGCATCCCCTCGCCGCCGCTCCTGGCGACCACGTCTCCCCGATCGCGGAGGTACTCGTTGATGCGGAACTCCCAGCCCTCGACGCGCCCCATGCCGTGGTCGCTGACGACGAGGACGTTGTCCGGTTCGAACTCGAGGATGATTCGGGCGAGCTGGTCGTCGACGGCCCGGTAGACCGCCTCGACGGCTCGCTTCTCGCCCGGGCGCTCGTGAAACACGGAGTCCGTCTGCTGAAACTGGAGGAAGGCGAACGCGGGTTCGAATCGCTCGAGGAGGTACCGGAAAGCCCGCCCGCGCCCTTCGATGGTTCGCTCGTAACCTTGGATCGACGTCTCGGGTTCGGGGCCGCTCTGAGGGTAAACCCGGTACTCACCGCACTCGGCTTCGATTTCCGCGAGGATCCCCTTCGGGTGACACGGCGGGTCCTCGGGTGCGGTCATTCCCGGAATCAGCGCGCCGTCGAACTCCCGCGTCGGGTGGGTCACGGGAACGTTGACGACGACGCTCGAGAGGCCGTGGTCGCTCAGCAGCTCCCAGACTGGCCGGGCGCGGACGTGCGAGGCGTTGACGACGTCCCAGTCGTAGCCGTCGAACCGGAGGAAGTCGTAGACGCCGTGCTTCCCGGGGTTCTGTCCCGTGTAGAGGCTGGGCCAGGCGCTCGCTGTCCACGGCGGTAGCTGTGACTCGAGCGGGCCGCAGGCACCGATTTCGAACAGGCGACGAAGCGTCGGCGTCGTTCCCGCCTCGAACAGCGGATCGAGCACCGGAAAACAGGCGGCGTCGAGCCCTACGACGAGCAGTTGTGGTCCGTCGTCATCCATACTCGAGTGTTGGCTGTCGACGCCATTGTTATGCGATTATATTGACCATGTACGTCGAGATTTCTCCCAGTCGGCGGACGATACAGCGGGGTTCCGTGCAGCCGTAAGCCGACGTTGAACGACCGAACCGATTCGTATCGTCCGCATCACTAAGCCGCTGGCCGTCCGTGGTTTCACCGATGATGGCAGGGCGGGTGGCTTCGCCGATGGTGGCAGGACGGAAATCGACCGACTGCAGACGGACGTGGGCGAAGCGATGATCGGGGGAAAGCCGTCAGTGCTCGCGTCGATACGCAACGGTGGACGCCCTCTTCTCGAGCAGGCGTTCGTGGCGTCGACTCGATTCCGAGCCCCGGATACGCTCGCGGACGACACCCCTCCGGCGTCTCGCACGAACCGCCCGACCGTCGCCTCCTACCTCGAGGGACGTGCCGACGAAATGGCATACTACGGCTCGAGCAAGGCGGCGCTCCGCGACGGCCTCGCGACGCTCCTGGCGATGGACGAGGGCGGGGCCACGAACGTCCTCCTCCCCGCGTACCTCCCCGACGCCGTCGTCGAGCCGATTCGTGAACTCGACATCGAGCCCCGTCGCTACGCAATCACCGAGTCGCTCGCGCCAAACCGGGGAGACCTCGAGTCCCGCATCGTCGACCGGACGCTCGCCGTCATCTCCGTGAACTACTTCGGGTTCCCCCAACCCGGGTTCGACGTGATCGAAGCGCTGGTCGACGAGTACGACTGCTACCACGTCGAGGACAACGCACACGGCCCCCTCACCCTCGAACGTGGCCGATTGCTCGGAACGCGAGGCGACGTCGGCGTGACCAGCCTGTGGAAACTGCTGGCGATCCCGAACGGAGCGGTGCTCTACCTCTCGAACCCGGACGTTTCGGCGCAGTTCGAACCGTCCACTCTCGCCGGTGTCAACAGTCGCGTTCGCCGGTCGGACCTCGCGTTCGTCTGCAAATCGCTCGCGACCGGCGCCTTCGCTCGACGTTCGTCGCTCGAGGACGCCGCCACCAGATTCCTGGCGACCAATCGCGGCGCCGAGGGGATTCCCGATCCAAATCGACGGTACGAGGCGTCGAAGACGCGCCTGTCGCGGCTATCAGCTGCAGTAATCGCGGGATCGGACCCCGACGAAATTCGTTCGCGCCGACGGGAGAACTACCGCGCCTGGACCGCGTTGTTCGCGAACCGTCCCGACGTCGATCCCCTCTTCGAGACGCTCCCGCCGGGGGTCTGCCCCCAGGTCTTTCCGGTCCAAACCGATCGACCCGAACGGCTCCGTCGCCTGCTCGAGTCTCACGGCGTCGGCGGCGTACACACCTGGCCGCGGCTCTCGCGGTCGGTTCTCGAGAATCCTGCCTTCGAAACCGCCCGTCACCTCTCCGAGACGGTCGTCCTCCTGCCGGTCCACCAGCACGTCGACCCGGACGCCATCCGTGCGGTCGAACGGGCTATCGACCGCCGCCTCGAACCACGTGACGAAAGTTCGATTCTTGCCTCACGACGCGCTACGACGGAGGTCCTGGCGACCCGGCTACGCCGGTTACTATAAAATTTGTAGTATGGGCTTCGGGCTCGAGGTGCGACGTCGTCCTGGAGACCACTTCGAGGCGCAAACGATCGTCCGACACAGTCAATACCGTCTCGCCCGTGGCCACTCGTAGTGAGTCGATTCCAGACGCTCGTCGTGGACCCCTTCCTCGTGATGAACGCGATCGGACTGGTCGCGTTCGCCCTGGTCGGATCCGCCAAGGCGATTCGTGCGGAGTTCGACCTGTTCGGCGTCACCGTCGTCGGTCTCGTGACGGCGTTCGCCGGTGGCGCGACGCGCGACGTACTCGTTGGCCGCGTCCCGCTCGCACTACAGACCGTGGAGGAGATCGCCCTCGGGCTCTTCGGCGTCTGTCTGGCGGTCGTCCTCTACGCGTGGCTCGAGGCGCCCGACGATCGACCGATCACGCTGTACGCTGACGCGGTCGGCCTCGCGGCGTTCGCCACGGCGGGAGCAATCGTCGCCACCGAAATCGGCTTGCCGGCGTTTGGCGTCGTTGCCATCGCCACGATCAACGCCGTGGGCGGCGGCGCGTTCGCCGATCTCCTCCTGGATCGCTCGCCGTTCATCCTCTTCGAGGACTTCTACGCCAGTTGCGCCGTCCTCGGCGGGAGCGCCTACTGGCTCTTCACGGCGCTCGCCGCCGACGCGACTCTCGCAGCCGCGGCCTGTGCGTCCGTCACCGTCGGGACCCGGGTACTCGCTCTCTCGCGGGGCTGGACCGTGCCGACGGCGCAGCGACTCGAGACCGTCGCCGGTGAATAGGGGTCCCGCTCACCGAGGACCTCGGCGCGCACCTCGGGTCCCAGTACGCCCTCGCTAGCCACTCTAACACGACACCGATAGCGCTGACGCTCACCGGCTCGAACATTCGCGAAAAACACGAGCGAAACGCGACCTTACACCAGGCTCTCGAAGTCCTCGAGCGCGTAGCTGGGCTCTGCGCCGCGGCGGTCGAGGGTCTCGTTGGCCAGCAGCCAGTACACAACCGACAGCGCCTTGCGCCCCTTGTTGTTCGTCGGGACGACGAGGTCGACGTTGCTCGTCTGGTTGTTCGAGTCACACATCGCGATGACCGGAATGCCCACCGTGATGGCCTCCTTGACGGCCTGGGCGTCGCCGATAGGGTCGGTGACGACCACGACGTCCGGCTCGATGTAGCCGTCGTACTTGGGGTTGGTCAGCGTCCCTGGGATGAACCGCCCGGTGCGGGCGCGCGCACCCACGGCCTCGGCGAACTTCTCGGCGGGGAAGCGACCGTACTGGCGACTCGAGGTCACCAGAATCTGTTCGGGCGCGTAGTTCGCGAGGAAGTCCGCGGCCGTGCGGATGCGGCCGTCGGTCTTCGAGACGTCCAGCACGTAGAGCCCGTCGGTCCGGACACGGTGGATGAACCGCTCCATGTCCTGGGTCTTTTGCTGGGTCCCGATGTGGACCCCGGCGCCGAGGTAATCCTCGACGGGGATGAGGAGGTCGGCCTCCTCGTCGCTCATGACGTCGTCGTCGAGCGTGGGTCCAGCTGATTCCTCTTCTTCCTGTTCGTCCGCGGCCGCCGCATCGCCGGCCTCGGCGTCCTGTTCGTCTACTGGCTCGACGTCCTCGTCGGCGGATTCGGCGGCGGGGCCGGCCCCTTCGGCTGGCTCCTCGTCGATCTCCGCCTCGGCGGCGTCGAGTCCGTCCTGTTGTGCGTTGTCCTCAGTCATGTCGCATCGTCTGCAATTCGGATGAGTTCGTTGAGTTTGGCGGTTCGCTCGCCGCCGACGGCGCCCGTCTTGATGAACGGGACGTCCGTCGCCACGGCGAGGTGTGCGATGGTCGTATCCTCGGTCTCGCCCGACCGGTGGGAGACGATCGACTCGTAGCCGTTCGCGCGGGCGAGTTCGATCGCATCGAAGGCGTCGGTGAGCGTCCCGATCTGGTTAGGCTTGATCAGGATGCTGTTTGCCGCACCCTGTTCGATCCCCTCGGCCAGTCGCTCGGTGTTGGTGACGAACAGGTCGTCGCCACAGACGAGCGTCCGGTCACCCACCTCCTCGGTGAGTTTCGCGAAGCCCTCGTAGTCGTTCTCGTCGAGCGGGTCCTCGACGTAGACCAGATCGTGCTCATCGACCAGGTCGGCGACGTAGGCGATCTGTTCGTCGGTGTCTCGAGTCGTGTCACTGTACTCGTAGACGCCGGCGTCGGCGTCGTACAGTTCGGCAGCGGCCACGTCCAGGCCGAACCGGATCTCGAAGCCGACCTCGTCCTGGATGGTCGAGACCGCCTCGTCGACGATGTCGAAGGCCTCGGCGTCGTCGATCGACGGGGCCCACGCGCCCTCGTCGCCCTTGCCGGCGGGGGCGTCGCGCTCGTGGAGCAGTTCCGAGACTTCGGCGTGGACCGCCGCGTTCGCGAAGACGGCCTCGGCGACGCTCGGGGCGCCGACCGGTGCCGAGAGGAACTCCTGGATGTCGGTCGCGTCGGCGGCGTGTTCGCCACCGCCGACGACGTTCCCGAGCGGTACCGGGAAGTTGTCGCCGCGGAAGGTACCGCCCAGATGCTGAAACAGCGGCGCACCGAGTACGTCGGCGCCCGCTTTGGCGGCGGCCATCGAGATGGCGACCGCGCTGTTGGCGCCGATTTCCGAGAAGTCGTCGGTGCCGTCGGCCGCCCGAAGGATGCCGTCGACCTCGCGCTGATTGCCGGCGAAGGCTTCACCGACGAGGCGCGGGACGGCGGTTTCGCGGGCGGCGGCGATGGCCTCGCCGGCCGGCCGCTCGATCGCTTCGTACTCGCCCGTGCTGGCTCCCGAAGGGGCCGCGGCCCGGCCGAATCCGCCACTCTCGGTGAGGACGTCGGCCTCGACAGTCGGGTTCCCCCGCGAGTCAAGCACTTCCCGGAGCCGAACGTCGGTGATGCGCGTCATTTTCCTCCTCGATGGACGGTGAACGGCAGGACGCCGGCGTCATACTCCTCGGCCGCGATCAGGATCGGTTCGGACTGATCGGTGTCGATGAGCACCGGCGCCCCGTAGGACACCTGCAGCGCTCGAGCGCCTAGGATGCGTGCTTTCTCGTATCGGTTGTGGCGTTGTTGCATCATTGGTAGGGTGAGACGACGTCGACGAGGTCGGTGTGACTGACGAGCATGCGTCGGCAACAGAAGCGATCGACGCCAAGGTCGTCGAGGACCTCCTGTGGGTCCTCATCGCCCTCGTTTGCCCGCTCGTCGAACGCTTCCCAGTGTTCGCCGACGACGTTACCGCACGTGAAACACCGGACCGGTACCATCATATCTTGATCACCTTAGCGGTAGGACTTCTGGTAGCGAGCCCGTGCGCCGGGGCCGCCCCACTTCTTGGGTTCGGACTGTCGAACGTCGTTAACCAGCAGCGAGCGGTCGAACTCCATGTACGCGTCGCGGAGTTCGGCGTCGTTGGTGTGCTGGACGATGCCGCGAGCGATGGCGGTACGGACGGCGTTGGCCTGTCCGCTGACGCCGCCACCCTCGACGTGAACCTCGACGTCGATGCCGTCGCGGAGGTCGTCGCCCGCGATGCGGAACGGCTCGAGCATCTTCAGTCGAGACATCTCGGGTTCGACCAGTTCGACCGGCTGGGAGTTGATTCGGACGCGACCCTCGCCCTCGCGCACCGTGGCGCGGGCGACGGCCGTCTTCTTCTTTCCACTCGTGTTCGTTACCATGTGACGTTAGCACCTAACTGTTCGGAGACTTCGTGCAGGTGGACGAAGCGGATGTTCGAGAGTCGGTCCAGCGACGTGCCCTCCAGGACCTCGGCCTCGTAGTCGTCGTCGCCCTCGTAGGGGTTGCCGACGTAGACGCGGACGTTCGAGAGCGCCTCGCGACCGCGAGTCTTCTTCGCGGGAAGCATGCCGCGAACGGCGCGCTTCAGAATGGCGTCCGGACGGCGTGGGTAGTACGGCCCGTTGTCGGAGCCGACCTCCCGGCGCGTCCGATAGGTTTCGAAGACGTCGTTCTTGCCGCCGGTGATCACGGTGTCTTCGGCGTTGACGATGGCGACGCGTTCGCCGTCCAGGGCGCGCTGGGCGACTTCGCTGGCCACGCGGCCGAGGATGCAGTCGCGGGCGTCGACGACGACGTCAGCGTCGTATTCGGCGACGCTCATCAGGCGATCACCCGGACGTTCGACCCGTCGGGGTTCTCCTCGAGCAACTGCTCGAGCGAGACCGACTGGCCGACCTGTTCGATCTTCGTCTCGGCCGACGACGAGAAGTCGACGGCGGCGACGGTGACGTTCTTTTGTAGTGCGCCGGACCCCAGCACTTTGCCGGGGACGACGACGGTCTCTTCCTCGCGTGCGTACCGCTCGATCCGCCCCAGGTTGACTTCCGCGTGGTTGCGGCGGGGCTTCTCGAGACGGTCCGCGATGTCTCGCCAGACGGCCGCGTCCCGCTGTCGGGACGTCGACTTCAACTCGGCGATGAGATCGGTGAGTCGCGGATTGGTCTTTGTACTCATTGATTTCCTCCAGATTCAGTTTGCGTCGCGGTTGCAGTTGCAGTTGCAGCCGCAATCGTGGTCGCAGTCGCAGTCGCAATCGTAGTCGGCGAGACGCCGACGAACGCTCGAAGCCTGGCCGAAGCCATCCCTCGAGCAGTCGACGTCCGATCGGAGAAGTGATGCAGGGAGCAGGATTTGAACCTGCGGACTCCTACGAGACAGCGCCCTGAACGCTGCGCCGTTGGCCTGACTTGGCTATCCCTGCTCGCACTCCTCCGTACCCGTCGCCCCGTAAAACCCCTTTCGATTTGAGAACCCGAAGCGCCGCCGAACTCGTCGCTCACGGCGTCGGCGGCGGCCGGCAGCGAACCGGTCTGTGTGTGGCTCCGGATGGGGGTGGGACGTCGGATCATTGTGTTTTGGTCTCTGTTTCAGTACTTCGCTACAGCTGAACGGCTTCCTCGAGTTCGGCAGCGCGGCGGTCGATGGAATCGACCGCGCGCGTGACGAGTTCCTCGACGTCGAACGAGCCGTCGGTCTCGACGTGGAAGACGAACGCGCCGGGCACGTCCTCGACGCGAATCTGCTTGCCAGGATAGCGCTCGGAGAGGTCGTGGCCGAACTCGCTCGTGGGAACGAGTTCGCCGTCGTCTTCGATCACGCCACGGACGATCTGGGTCTCCTCGTCTTCGAACTCGGAGAGGTCGTCCTCGACAGTTACGCGCTGTAAGTGCCGGTAACCGACAGCCACGCCGCCCTGGTGTTTGGCGTGGTCCTTGCCGCGATCGATCACGGCGTCGGCCTCGGCCTCGAGGCGCTGTCCGTCCTTGAGATCGATGATCGGGACGTTCTCGTCGGCGGGTCGAACGAGGTCGTCGCTCGTGACCAGGTCGCCCGAGTAGGCGGTCGCCGGTCCTTCGACGTCGATCGAGAGGGTGACGGTGTCGTCCTCGACGAACTCGCCTTCCGGGGGCGTCGTCAACGGGACGAGTCCCAGTCGAAGCGCGAGTTGCTCGTCGAACATCACCGACGAGTTCTCGATGAAACGGACCTCGTCGATCGCCATCGTGGGCACGTCCGCGACCATCGCTCGGCGGATGCCGTTGGCGAATGCGGGCGTCAGGCCACGGACGAGAAAGCGCGCGCTCCGGTCGTCGCGTTCGACGAACTCGACGTCGTACGTTTCAGTCATGATCTAGTAGCCGCCCTTGCCTTTGGGTGCGCGCGATCCGTCGTGGGGGATCGGCGTGACGTCTTCGATGCGGCCGATCTCGAGCCCTGCACGGGCGAGCGCGCGAATCGTCGCCTGGGCGCCCGGTCCGGGGGACTTCTGTAAGTTGCCACCAGGACCGCGAACGCGAACGTGGAGGCCGGTGATGCCGGCCGCCTTGATCTCGTCGGCGATGGACTCGGCCATCTGCATGGCCGCGTACGGCGATGCCTCGTCGCGGTTCTGTTTGACCGCCGTCCCGCCGGAGGACTTCGCGATCGTCTCCGCACCCGTGAGGTCGGTCACGGTCATGACGGTGTTGTTGAACGATGCGTGTACGTGGGCAATGCCCCATTTATCGTCGTCTGCCATGTTATTGACCCTCCGCTCGTGCCGGGTGGAGTTCGTCCGCAATCGGACTGTTCTCGTCGAACTCGACCAGGTCCTCCTCGTCGACGTCGACAACGTACGACGGAATCCGCTGGCGCTGGCCGTCCAGGACGATGTGCCCGTGGGTGATGAACTGGCGCGCCTGCTGTGGCGTCTGGGCCAGTCCCTTGCGGTAGGCGACCGTCTGGAGACGGCGCTCGAGGACGTCCTCGATTTCGAGACTCAGGACGGAGCCGAGTTCGTCGCCTTCGTTGAGGATGCCGACGCGCTTGAGGCGTCCAAGGAACTCCTCGGTCCGGTTGATGACGGTCGCTTCGTCCTGTGGTTGGGCGAGCAGGTCACGGGCCTCGCGTCGGTACGAGCGAAGTTCGGACTGGGCTCGCCAGAGTTCTTCTTTGTTCTTCAGGCCGTAGCGGTCGAGCAGTGCGTGCTCGTTCGAGATGCGCTCGCCCTGGTAGGGGTGATTCGGCGTCTCGTACTGTTTGGTGTTGGATCCCAGCGGCATTATTCGTCATCCTCCGCTTCCGCTGCGGCTTCCTCGGCCTGTTCTTCGCGGATCTCTTCGACGTTGACGCCGATGGTCCCTTCCGTACGACCGGTGGACTTCGTCCGCTGGCCGCGGACCTTCTGGCCGCGCTTGTGACGGACTCCCCGGTAGGAGTCGATCATCTTCATGCGGTTGATGTCGTGTTGACGGGTCAACTGGAGATCGTTTCCGATCTCGTGGGTCGATTCGCCGGTGTAGAAGTCCTTCTGGCGGTTGGTGAGCCACTCTGGGACGTCCTCGGCGTAGTTCTCTACGTGCGTGACGACTTCGTCGATCGTCTCTTGATCGAGGGCACCGAACGTCGCCGTACGGTCGACGCCGGCTTCCTCCGCGATGATCCGGGCGGCACGTCGGCCGATCCCGTTCATCTCGGCGAGCGAGCGTTCGACGGACTTCGTCCCGTCGAGGTCGGTCTGCCCGATCCGGACGAAGTACTGAAGCTCGTCTTCCTCCTGTTCTTGCGGTTCTTCCTCACTCATGTGTTGTAGGTCGTCTGTGGTTCGTTGATCGGCTCTCGCCGGCGACGGGTCACGGGGTTCCATGCTGCGGGTTGCGGTTGTGGGTCCCGTGACTCGTGGCCGGGTGCGAGTGGGTGATCGACGTCGTGGCGGGGATTTGAACCCCGGAGGCTTGACGCCACATGGTTAGCAACCATGCGCCTTGGGCCGCTTGGCTACCACGACACCGTGGTCATTGTCGCCCTCGCGGACTCGGGGCCGACCCCCTACATTCGTATTGCACCCGTCACTTCCCGTGGCCAGTACTTAAGGGCAACGAAAGGCCGTGATTCGTCGCTCTCGAGTCGCGTGCTACCACATCGAAATGCTACGACTTATTAGGAACTAGGAACAACGAACTGACAATCGGTGCCTTCCACAGAAACGCTCTTGCGGCTGGCGGTTGCCCTCCTCGTGATCGTCGCGATCGGTCTCGTTGCCGCGACCATTACCACGCCCATCGATCCCGGGAGTGACGGAACCGGGTTCGGCGACGGCGACGGCGAAGGGTCAGGCCAGGGGGCAAGCGAGGGGGAGCCATACAGTGACAACAGGGGTGACGAGCCAGGGACGCCCCCCGAGTTCCTGCAGTATCTCGTGTACGCGTTACTAATCATGCTCGCCCTCGTGGTCGTGTGGTACCTAATTTCTAATCGTCGAGATCTCGTGAAAATTGGTGCCGCCACGATTCTGATCACGTTGATTCTGTCCACAATCGTCTATCTCCTCCTCAAGTACGGCGAGCAGCCGGAGTTCGTCACACAGAACCAGACGTATAACACGTCGAACAACAGTTCTGGTGGCGGAGGAACCTCAGGAACCGGCTCACGCGAGACGGACGTTCCGCTCAATTTCGGCCCCCTCCTCGGTGTGCTGGCCCTCGTCGCGACCATATTCGTCGGCGGACTGGTCTTGAGCAAACGTGGATCGTCCACGGGGGGTACCGCGTCCGTCGAGGAAGGCCAGGACGGCACGAACACGGAACGGGCGGCAGTCGCGGCTGCCGCCGGTCGTGCTGCGGACCGGATCGCCGACGAGTCCTCGACGGGCGTCGACAACGAGATCTACCGCGCCTGGCGTGAGATGACCGACCTCCTCGAGGTCGACCGTCCCGAGTCGATGACGCCCCGCGAGTTCGCTGCCGTCGCGGTGGACGCGGGCCTCGAGCGCGACCACGTCGAGGAACTCACGGACCTGTTCGAGGCCGTTCGCTACGGTCACGAGGACACGACCGACGAACGCGAGGAACGGGCGGTCTCGATCCTGCGAGCGATCGAGTCGACGTACGGCGAAACGGGCCCGGACACCGGCCGAGACGAGCAAGGTGACGGCCGATGACCCGTCGGCTCCTGCTCGTCGTCGGCGTGTTCGTCTTCCTCGCCGGCGTGCTCGTTCTTGTCGGCGCGACCAGGTTCGACGTCGGCCAGAGCGTAATCGGTCTGATAGGCGTACTGGCGATCCTGGTCGCGCTGAGTGGATTCAGCCGTCGCCGCACCGAACGCGACCTGACGACGACGACCGACCCCGAACACCGGACGACCGTTCCCGTTCCCGGGAAAACGCTCTCGAGCGCCATCGCACAGTTTCGAACCGACTCCTACGGGTTCGTCTCCGGTTCGAGACGCATCGTCGACGGGCTCCGGGAGGCCGCGATGGCGGTCCTCACGCGGTTCGATGGGCTCTCGACGGAGGATGCACGCGACCGCATCGAGTCGGGTACCTGGACGGCCGACGAACGCGTCGCTGCGTTTCTCTCGCCGGATCTCGACCCTCCGAAGGCGTCCCTCCGGAATCGGCTCGTGGCGGGGCTCGATCGGGAGACGACCTTTCGACAGAACGTCCGGCGAACGGCGGCCTCGATCGCGGCGATCGGTTACGGCGGCCTCGGCGATCAGGTACTGCCCGACTCGATCCCGCAGTACGACCCGGAAGAACTGGAGGACGTCACCCCACGGACGACCCAGGACTCGTTCGTCGGCCGGGTCGAACGGTCAGTTCGCGAGACTGGGTACTGGACGGGCGTCGGCGGCCTCGCGCTCTTCGCCGTCGGCGTCGGGGCCGTCGCCCAGTCGCCGGGTGCCGTTCTCGCCGGCGTCGTCGGGGTCGGCTACGCCGGCTTCGCCCACCTTCGGGACGCCCCGGACCCCGACCTCACCCTCGAGCGCACGCTCAGCGACGACTACCCCGATCCGGGCGAGGAGGTGACGGTGACGGTGACGATCACCAACGACTCGGGCGGATTCGTCCCGGACCTCCGGTTCGTCGACGGGATTCCCGCGGGGCTCGCACTCGAGTCGGGTTCGGCACGGCTCGGGACGTCGCTTCGTCCCCACGACTCGGTGAGCCTCGAATACACCGTCACGGCTCGTCGCGGCAAACACACGTTCGACCCGGCGCTCGCGCTCACTCGCGACCTCTCACGCTCGAGCGAACGCGAATCGTATCTCACGGCCGAGACGGAGACGGCCATCGTCGCCGAACCGACGCTCCAGGCGCTCACGACCGCGGTCCCGCTCAGACCCGCCGCCGCGGCGTTTTCCGGTCAACTGACGACCGCCGACTCGGGAGATGGGATGCAGTTTCACTCGGTTCGTGAGTACCGGCGCAATGACCCGCTTAACCGGATCGACTGGAATCGTCACGCCCGGTCAGGCGAACTCGCGACCCTCGAGTTCCACGAGGAACGGGCCGCTCGGGTCCTCGTGTTGATCGACGCGCGGAAAGCCTCCTACCTCGCACACCAGCCCGACGCTGCCCACGCCATCGATCAGTCCGTCGAAGCGGCCGGTCGGATCGTCGCGTCGTTGCTCGACGACGGCGATACGGTCGGGCTGGCCGCGCTCGGCCCCGTCAACCGGGAAGCCAACCAGCGGCTCAACTTGCGCGAGACGTGCTGGATCGCTCCTTCGTCGGGACAGCACCATCGAATCCGGCTCAACGAGGCGCTCGCGTCCCACGGTCAGTTCTCGACGGAGCCGCCCCGCGAGGAAACCCAGTGGCGACCACAGCTGCGGATGATCCGTCGACGCCTCGCCGCCGAGACCCAGATCGTCTTCCTCAGTCCCCTGTGCGACGCCGCCGCGGCCCGGATCGTCCGCCGCCTGGACGCCAGGGGGCACGCCCTCACCGTCATCAGTCCGGATCCGACGGCCGAACGGACGACCAGCCAGCAACTTGCCCGGGTCGCTCGCCGAATCAGGCGGTTCGACCTCCAGCGCGCCGGCGTCCCCGTGATCGACTGGGAGCCATCAGAGACGATTGACGAGGCGGTCGCTCGAGCGAACGCGGGTGGTCGCCGATGAAGGAGTTGACCAGGCGACCGACTCGGATCGCGAGTCTCGGGGCGGCTCTCGCCGCAGTGATCGTCGTCGGAGCAACCGCCGTTGGGTCGCCAGCTGGCGCGGTCCTCGCCGTTATCGGAACCGTCTCGCTCGCCGCGGGCCTGGTGTGGGGGATCACCGACGCGACCGACGCCGGCGCCGGCTTGTTGTTCGTCGCCGTCGTCCTCAGTGGGTTGCAAGGGATGCCCCCCGAAGTGACAGTCGTCGGTGCCATCGCCGCCCTCGTCGCCCTGGACCTCGGCCGGAGCGCCGTCGAACTCGGCGAGCAACTCGGCCGCGAAACCGACACTCGCCGCCTCGAGGCCGTCCACGTCGTTTCGAGTCTCTCGGTCGGGCTGGTCGCGGCGACGCTCGGGTACGGCGTGTACGTCTTCGGCGGCGGCGGACAACCCGCCGGAGGCGTCGTGTTGCTATTGCTCGCGGTCGTCTTCCTCGTGGCTGCGCTCAAGTAGCGTTGGTCCTCGTGGCTGCGCTAAGGCACCAAGTTACGTTCTTCCGCGAGTCGCGAATCAGGCCCCGACGTCGATGTATTCGTCGTTGAGCTCCCACTCCCCGCTCTCGTTCCGGACCATGTACTCGCCGTAGTAGGGCACGCGATTGGCGACGACCTCGCGGAACGCCTCGCGAATCTCGGGTTTGGTCATTTCACCCATCGGACGCAGGTCGTCGTTGCGGTTGAGGCAGCCCTTGAGGTAGCCCTCGTGGGTGACGCGGACGCGGTGGCAGTTCGCACAGAACGTCGGGTTCTCGACGGGGTCAACGATCTCGACCATCCCGCGGCCCTCTCCCTCGTCCTGGCCGATCCAGTAGCGCTTCCGGTCGTGCATCTCGCGGTGTTCGATTGTCTCGGCCTGGTCGGCCAGCCAGTCGTGGACGCGCTCGATCTCGACGTGCCATTCGGGCTTGCCGGTCAATTCGGGCATGTACTCGATCAACTGGAGCTGGAGGCCGTCGTTATCGGCCACGTGCTCGACCATCTGCGGGACGTACCCCGCGGTGTGCTCGAACACGACCATGTTGAGTTTGACCGGATCGAGTCCAGCCTCGAGCGCCGCTTCGACCCCCTCGATCACCCGATCGTAAGCCCCGCTCTTGGTCACCGCGGCGAACGCCTCCGGATCGAGGGCGTCCTGGGAGACGTTCACCCGCTCGAGTCCAGCCTCGACGAGCGCGTCCGCGCGGTCGGGCAGGAATGTGCCGTTGGTCGTCAGCGAGACGGCCATCGAGTCGGGCGTCCGCTCGATAATCTCTTCGAGGTCGTCTCGCAACATTGGCTCGCCGCCGGTGAACTTGACCGCCTGAACGTCGAACTCGGCGGCGACCTCGAGAAAGCGGACGACGTCGTCGGTCCCCATCTCGTTTTCTCGCGGGTCCATTGGCCCCCGCGTGTCCCCCAGTCCTTCGTTGTGACAGTAGATGCAGTCGAAGTTACACCGATCGGTGAGCGAGATACGTACCCCGGAAACCTCGCGCCCGAAGTCGTCGGTGAGCATGCAACTGACTTACGCACGAAACCGCTTAAACTCGCGGGTACATTCGGACAAGAGGTAACCGTCTGTGGTTACTTTCTTCGGGGGCGTGCGTAGTTTCCCCTCCAGAGACGTGCGTAGTTCCTCTGGGGCGTGCAGGCGACCGCCACCGACGAGACGGTCGATTTCTCGGGGACCCGCGCGGTAATATTTACTTCCAACCTGGCTGTCACGGCCGGGCGCTTTATTACGAAGACCGACAAGGGGTTCTCATGGGACGTTCTCCTCCGACAGCGCTCGATCAGTACGACCCGGGCTCGAGCGTACTGGTCGTCAGCCCCTCCATGGACGCGTCCGAAATCGTCACCACCGTCGAGGGCATCCGTTCTCCTGATCCAACCGGCGAGACCGACGACGAACGGCCGACGGTCGTCGTCTCGCGCGACCACACGGCCGAGGCGATCCTGAACGCCTGGCGGTCACGTATCGGCGACTTTCCGAGCCAGTTCAGCATCGTCTCCATCGGCGAGGTCACCCGCTCGGTAGCCGCTAGCTCCAGTTCCATGGAACTCCCCCAGGCGCACATCCTCACCGTCGGTACCGAGGACGTCACCGGCATCGGCATCGCGATTGGCGACGCGCTCTCGCGGTGGGACGAAAGCGAGGGGGAAGCCGAAGACGGAGACGAAGTCAAAGCCGGAGGTGAAGGCGGATATTCGAACTCAAAGTCGAACTCAAAGTCGAACTCAAAGTCGAACTCGAACTCGAGCTCGAACCCGAACTCGAACTCGAACTCAAACCAGCACCCCATCCTCTGGTTCGAATCACTCACACCGCTCCTCGAGCGCAAGGGTCTCGAGATGACCTTCCGATTCCTGCACGTAACCCTCGAGGAGATTCGCCGGGCCGACGCCGTCGCGTACGTCCACGTCGACTCGTCCGTCCAGGACAGGGAGACGATCACGACGCTCTCGCATCTCTTCGACGACGTCGTCGAACTCGAGTCGTGAGTTCGACGCTCTGCGAATAGTACTCGATTCGGCCCTGTGTGCGACGGCGCAGAAACTGTTACTCCCAAGAACTCTCTTGTGAGGCGAAGCGACGGCAGGTATCGACGATTGGATAGTGACGACAGCGAGTCGGGCGCGACGGTCCGGCGACGGCTCTCCGCCTCAGAACTCGATCGGCGGATGCTGTACCGACTCGATCCAGAAATCCTCGACCGCTCGCACCATCGAATCGAACTCGTCCGGCGAATCGGGTTTGGTCAGGTAGGCGTTGGCGGCCCGTTCGTATGATTTGACGATGTCTTCTCTGGCCGTCGAACTCGAGAGGACCAGTACCGGCGGGGACGGGTGGTCAAAGTCGTCTTTCAGCATCTCGAGAATCGAAAATCCGTCGAGTCGGGGAAGGTTCAGATCGAGCAGGATCAGATCGGGACAGGGCTGGTCGTCGTCCTGTTCGCACTCGTGTAAGAATCGAACGGCTTCCTCGCCGTCAGTCGCAATCTGAAAGCGTACCTCGTTCAGAGCCGATTTGAATGCCTCCTCGGTGAGCCGAATGTCACCTGGGTTGTCCTCGATGAGGAGAATATCGACGGGCTCCGTTGGTCTGAACGTCTGCACACACGTCCTTTCGTCCAGTCCGGCCTAAAGGTGGTCCCTAAACATGTGGGATGAGCGCCGATGCGCGTCGATTTCGTGTGGAAGAACCGCAAGCGACGACGGACGATCGTGACGGGTCAGGCGATCCTGATGCGAACCGTGACCCCGTCGGGATCGGTGGTCTCGAATCCGCTCTCACGCTCCGTTACGGAGACGCCGGTGACGTCCAGCCGATCACGGATCGTCTCGAGGGCCGTCGTGCTCGGAACGAGCAGTTCGACCCACGCCAGCCCGCGGCCGTCCGCCGGTCGTGGCTGTGATCGGCCAGCCCACGCGTTTACGCCCAGGTGGTGGTGGTAGCCGCCCGCTGAGACGAACAGTGCTCCGTGGATTTCGGTCTGAACCTGAAACCCCAGCGTCTCGACGTAGAACTCGCGAGCGGCCTCGAGCGAGGTCGTTTCGAGGTGGACGTGGCCGACCGTCGTCCCGTCGGGAACGGTCGCCGCTCGGTCCGACTCGGCGGCGACGGCCTCGAGATCCAGCGGAATCGTGCCAATCCGAACCGTTCCGTCGTCGCGGCGCGGCCACGCCGATTGCGGTCGGTCGCAGTATATCTCGACGCCGTTACCCTCGGGATCGTCGAGGTACAGTGCCTCGCTGACGTAGTGGTCGGAGGCGCCGTTCAGCGTCCATCGGTCGCGAATCCGCTCGAGTGTGGCCCCGAGTGCGGCCCTCGAGGTGACCTCGAAGGCGTTGTGGAACAACCCCGCCTGGTTCCGATTTCGTGGCTGGGCATCAGCGTCTCGGCGAAGCTCGAGCAACGGCTCCGTCTCGGTGCCAAGCGTTGCCGCCGCCTCACTTTTCGCTCGGACGACGAGCCCAACGACATCTCGATAGAACTCGATCGATTTCTCGAGGTTCGCGACGGTCAGCGCGGTGCGACCGATGCGCGTCGAACCCGGGAGGTGGTCAGTCATGCGATTCGGAATCCTCGTCGGCGGCGGGCGGTGTTCGTCGGTCGTCGATCCGGCTGGTGGCTGTCACGATGTTCTGTTAGATATTCGGGGGTGAATCCGATATACTTTCGCGAACACCAGTTTCACCTGGTTACGTCGATGTCACGGCGGTTGCTCGAGGGAGTACGTTCGTCTGGTTCATCCGGCGCTTCCGGTTCGTTCGGGAGGCGGAAATCGTCCGGAAACGTCTCCAATGGGCCAGACTGGTCACGCGAGCCGGTTCGAGGCGAGTTCCGCACCCTGGACCAGTGACTCGAGTTTCTTCCACACGAGCGCCGGATAGACGAGGTTCGCGGTCATCACCGTCTCGAAACCGCAATCGCAACCGGCGACTATTCGCGACGGGTCGCCGACACTCTCGGCGAACCGTTCGAGTCGGTCCGCGACGACCTCGGGGTGCTCGACGATGTTCGTCTTCACGTCGATCACGCCGGGAACGAGCGTCCAGTCGTCGGGGAGCGGGTGCTCCGCAATCGTTCGGTACTCGTGGTTGTGTCGAGGGTTCGCGCCTTCAACGACCAGACCCGAAACGTCGGCCTCGTAGAATTTGTCGATGACGTCGCCAAGCGCCACGTCGTGGTGGTGAGGACCCGGGTAGTTCCCCCAGCAGGCGTGGAGTCGAACGCGGTCGGACGGGACGTCGCCGAGTGCGACGTTGATCGCCTCCACGTAGGTTTCGACCTGGTCGCAGAACTCGTCGGTCGAGGCGTCCTTGTAGGTGATCGTGAACCCGGCGAGCAGTTCCGGCGCGTCGATCTGTAACTGGGCGCCGCTGTCGACGATGATCTCGTACTCGGTCCGGAGCGACTCCGCGAGGTCGAAGATGTACGCCTCGTTCGAGTCGTGATACGTCGAGTCGGTGAACCTGAGGACGGCTCCCGGCGACGGCGCGGTGTGGAATCGATCGCTGAAGGAAACGCCCGTCTCCTCGAGTGCCTCGTCGAAGCGAGCCAGGTCCCGCTCGAGGGCCTCCTCCCCGACGTACTCGATGGGGCCCGTCGCGATCGGTCCGCCGATGTTGTCGATGTCACCCAGCGCGTGCTCGGCGAACTCGGGATACTCCTCCAGGTCGGCCGGCAGGTCGCGCTCGGCGAATCGGTCCGAGTACCCGGAGAGGCGGTTCGTCACGTCGACCGAGTACGCGAGGCGACTCTGTTCGCCGTCGTTCGCGACGTCGATTCCCGCTTCGGCCTGTTTGCGAACCACGTCGCGGACCGCCTCGCTGACGGCGGCTTCGAACGCCTCTGAACGTGAATCGTCGTCGCGTCGCAACAATTCGCGGAGTGCGTCCGACCGGGGAAGGCTTCCGACGTGCGTCGTCTGGATGGACAGGTCACTGGACATCTACGTTCACTCGTGTCACGTGAACGTGCGCGAGCCACGTTTATGTTCCCTTCTCCAACGTCCCGCAGGGCGTACGGAGGGCCGTCGACTATCTTGCCAGCCGGTCTCCTGGAGAGGGGAACTCCGCCGCAGTCGTCGAGAGTGAAACTCGACCGTCCGATTACGACGCCGACCCGTCGGCGTCACCAGTCCAATCGCTGCGTTCGAAGGAAACGCCGAGTTACGCGCGTTCCGAAGGCGAGAAGTGATCCAGTACGACCCTCGGGAGGGGTGATCCGGCGACCGGTCGCGAAGGGACGGGCTTGACGCCGACGGCGTCCGGTAACTCAGCGTTACGGACGCGTCCACTGGTCCCCCTCCTACAGCCCAGTAACAACAGCCGATTGAGCGAGAAAATTACGGTAACGATTGGTGGCGTTTATCCATTCGTCCATCGCCGTGTCGAGCGTTATGAGCGAACAACCAGGCGACGACGAGCGATCGACTCGTCCGTACGAATCCGCAGCGACCGGGAACTCCCGCTGGTGGCCGACCACGCGGCGACGACTGCTCCAGGCGACCGCCGCTGCGGGCGGTCTCGCCGCGGTCGGTAATACGATCCTCGCCCAGGAGACCGGAACGATCGAACTCGGGGGCGAGACGAGTGGGTGGCAAGGAATCGCTCCGGACGAAATCGAAGGTGAATCCAACCCGACGCTGGAACTCGAGGAAGGGGCGACGTACGAACTCACGTGGGAGAACCTCGACGGCCAGGCACACAACGTCGTCATCGTCGACAGCGACGGCGAGGAACTCGAGCGCACCGAACTCCTGGCCGGGGAAGGGGAGACCCAGACGCTCGAGTTCGAGGCGACGAGCGAGATGGCGGAGTACTATTGTGAACCGCACGCGGGGACGATGCGCGGGGAGGTCTCGGTCGGCGGTGACACCGACGACGAAACCGGCGACGAGTCGGGAGACGGCGAGGCGCCAGCGTTCTTCGATCCGGGGGCCGAAATCGGACTCCAGTCGATCGCGGAGGGGATGACGGCTCCGACCGACTTTGCTGTGATCGAGGGGGGTCAGGACCAGGACCAGGACCAGGACCAGGACCAGGACCAGGACCAAGACCAGTACCTCGTCGCCGACCAGACGGGCGAACTCTGGCTCGTCGACGGCGACGGACGGCGGGAGGAACCGTTCCTCGACGTGAGCGATCGGCTGGTCGAACTCGGCACGTTCGAAGGATCGTACGCCGATCCGAACCAGGACTACGACGAACGGGGTCTCCTCGGCGTGGAAGTCCACCCGAACTTCGACGATAACTGTCGCTTCTTCGTTCACTACAGCGCGCCGCCGAACGACGAGACGCCCGATGGGTGGAGTCACGTCGAAGTAATCTCGGAGTTCCACGCGTCGAGCGACCGGAGTGAAGGCGACCCGGACTCGGAGACCGTCCTCCTTGAGTTCCAGAAACCACAGTACAACCACGACGCGGGGCCGATGGCCTTCGGACCCGACGGCTACCTGTACGTCCCGATGGGTGACGGCGGTGGCGCGAACGACGACATGGAGGGCCACGTCGAGGACTGGTACGACGAGAACGCGGGTGGAAACGGACAGAACGTCACCGATACCCTCCTCGGCGGCATCCATCGGATCGATGTCGACGCGGAGGGCGACGACAGGCCCTACGCCATCCCGGACGACAACCCCTTGGTCGACGTGGACGATGCCATCGACGAGTACTACGCGTGGGGATTCCGGAACCCGTTCGGTATCTCGTTCGACAGCGACGGGCGACTGTTCGTCTCCGACGCCGGGCAGGACCTCTACGAGGAGGCGAACCTCGTCGAGGCCGGCGGCAACTACGGCTGGAACGTCAAGGAGGGGACTCACTGCTTCAGTACGGATAGCCCGAGCGATCCGCCCGCAGACTGTCCGGACGCCGCTCCCGACGAACCGCCGTACAACGGCCAGGAACTACAGGATCCGATCGTCGAGTACCCCCACGTCTACGAGGGGGAGACGGTCGGAATCACGATCATCGGCGGCCACGTGTACGAGGCTGACCAGCTCGAGGAATTGAACGGCAAGTACGTCTTCGGCGACTGGACGGCTGATCCGGCGCGCCAGGCGCCGGCGGGTCGACTCCTCGCGGCGTCCGAGCCCACCGACGGGGATTCGGACGAAAACGGAGGTTCGGAGGACGACGGAAGTTCGGAGGACGACGGAAGTTCGGATGACGACGGAAGTTCGGATGACGACGAGACGACGGATACCAACTCGAGCGACGATGGTGATGGCGAAGAAGGAGACGTCGAAGCCGTCCCCCGCGACGAACTCTGGGAGATGGAAGAACTCCAGGTCTCGGGGACCGACGACGGTTCCTTCCCCTACTTCGTTCGGCAGTTCGGCCAGGACGGCGACGGTAACGTGTACGTCCTCGCGAACCGGGAGGGTGTTCCGTCGGGCGACACGGGAGTCGTCATGAAGATCGTGTCACCGGACGAGGGAGACGACATCTCGGTACCCGATGACGGGGCTGACGAACAGGAGGCGGACGAGGAGGCGACCGAGGACACCCAGGACGAGCCAATCGACGAGGACGACGAGGGCGAGGGTGACGAAGCTAGCGATAACGAAACCGACGACGGAACCGACAGCAACGAAACCAACGGCAACGAAACCGACGACGAGACGTAACCGGCAACGAACCGACTCGCACCAATACGGCTCAGAAGGGAGTCTCCACGCTCCCACTCGAGCCGATGGAAGATCTACGACTGCTGATTTTCCGGCCAGCCAGCGTCGATGCCCGCACCGAGGACGATTCCGAGAGCGATACCGATAGCCAACTCGTCCATCGCGACGCCAATAGCGACGCCGAGTACGAGTCCGACCGACATCCCCATCCCGGGAGTTCGTCCGGACCCGTTCTCTTCGTCTCTCGAAGTCATAGGGACGTACTCGCTGTATCCGGAGATAATACTATCGCTGAACGTACCGGAAGCGGTCGTGCGAGTTGGGTCTCTCGAACTGACCGATCCTTCGGAGAGGAGTACGTGTATCGAACGCACCGACGAGCCCGCCGTCTACAGCGGTAGCCGAGAGGTCTCGGGTGGCCGCAGCGACGCCCGACGCGCCGACGAGTTTCAGGAACCGGCGGCGCGTCGAAGCACGCGTGAGTGGCCCGTCCCCGTCACGATCAGCCCTCTTCCGCGACGACGGTCACGTCGCGATCGGTGCCACCGAGCAGAATCCACTCGCGGTCGGTGAGCGTCCCGTCGTCACCGGTGTCACGCGAGACGGCGATCGGTCCAAACGTGTACTCACCGGTGTCGAGCAGGTCGTCGGGAGCCTCCGCGAAGTGCGTGAGGTTCTCGGAGACCGATTGGGCGTCCTGGAGGCCGAAGTAGACGTGCGTACCACCGTTCAACGCCGGCGTCGTCGCCTCGACGTCACCGTACTCCTCGTGGGCTGTCCAGTCTTCCGGCACCGTGTCGCGGACCAGAACCGGTTCGGTGGCCTCGACGTTCAGTTCGATGCGATTCGTTTGCCCACCGGTGAACAACGAGCCCGAATCCTCGCGCTCGCCGTCGGCCGCAAACGGCGGACCCTGCTTGCGGTCGCCGACTGTCCGGACGACCTCGCCGTTCACGAACCGCCGCTGCTCCATGCCGAGCGCGTTGACCAGGACGGTGAACCCGAAGTACGCGAGGACGTAGTTCTTCAACCCGAAGGGATGCAATTCCTGCTGACTAGCCGGGGGAAAGAGTCCGCCTATCGCGTGGATACCACGCCACTCCTCGTTGTCGGTGAAGATCGAACCGCAGCTCACCAGGTCGTCGGTCGTCCCGGCGACGGTTCCGCCGGACGTCTCGAAGGCGTCCGCGTCGAGCAGCGTCATCGGCGCGTCGTTCGCGTACGGGTAGCCGAGTGGTGCCACCTTCCACGTCATCCGCTGGATCGGGCGGGTGTCGGTGAGCAGCGGGTGTTCCTCGTCTTTCTCCTCGAGGTGACTGACGCCGAACGTCTCGTCGATAACGTCGCCCTCGCCGATGCCGGGTGCGGTCTCCAGGTCTGCGAGCAGGTGGAGACCAGTGTCGGTCACCACGAGGTTGCCGCCCGACTCGACGAAGTCGTCGATCGCTGCTGCGTAGCCCTCGGGGTCGTCGCCGCGGTCGTCGTGGACGACGACGAGGTGGTCGGCGTCGACCCCCGCTTCGGCCACCTCTTCGGGTGTGAGCGCGACCGTGGTGAGCAGTTCGTTCTCCGCCTCGAAGTCGTCGAAGAACGCCAGCGGCGTCACCTCGTACGCCTCCTGCTCGAAGCCGAGCGCGTCTCGAGGATCCGGGTTGTCGGCCTCCGACTGCAACGTCCCGACGTGAGCGTGGAGTTCCGTCGCCTCCTCGGTCATCAGGCTCTCGACGTCGAGCGTCCACTCGCCGCCCGCCGGCTCTTTCACGACCATCGGCGGGATGTGGTGATGTCGATCGCCGTTGAACGTCGAGGGCCGGTACGAGCGGACCTTGTTCCCGTTCGGATCGCGAAGCACGACGTCGACGAGGCCATACGGCGCGTGGGCGTGTACCGACAGCGTGTGCAGGTCGTCGGCGACGTCGAACGTCAGCGTCTCGGTGGATTCGGCGTCGACGATGAGCTCGTGCTCGGTGCTGGCGAGTTCGCTTCCGCCGCTATCGGTATCGTCATCCTGCAGGAACGAGAGGTCGTCCGACGAGCGCGTGAGTTCGTCGGTCGTCACGTAGGCGATCTCCGTGGGTTCGCCGTCGCGGGTGACGACCTCGGAGTCGACGTCGCGGAGCGCGTAGTCGGTCATCGTCTTCATCGCCGCAATGTAGCCCGTCACCCACTTGTCGGCCAACTCGGGATTGTACACGTTCCCCCCGATCATGTGGCTGTAGGCCATCTCGAACGCCATCGTCGTCACGTCGAGGCCGCCCAGGTCCTCGCTGGCGCCCATGAAGCCGATGAGCCCGCCGGTGATCGTGTAGCCGATCGTGTCCCAGATGGTCGAGTAATCGTAGGCCGTCTCGGGCAGCGTGGGCATGAGGACTTCGGGGTTGAACTTGCCGGTGGCCTCCTCCTGGACCTCGGCGAGCGTCTCCCAGTCGTCCATCGCCTCCTCGAGGTTCGTCTCCAGGGTCCGGTTCATCTCGTAGAGGTCGTGGAACTCGTTCTGGGTGTACTCGATCTGGTTGATGAGTCCCAGGATGAAATCCGAGTTCCAGAACATCGCGTGGAGGTCGGCGCCGTGGGTGAGGTTTTCGTACCCACGGAAGTGCTCGACGACGCCCATCGCGTCGGGCACCTTATCGATGATGTCGTGTGGATTGTCCTTCGCCCAGCGGTGCTCGTTCGGCTCGCCGGGGTGGTGGGATGGATCGATCCACCCGACGGTGGGGTACTGCCGGTTCGTGTCGTACACCTCGGCGTTCCCTCGCTCGTGGAGTGGTGCTGCGGGAAGCCGTGGATGCGTCGCACCAGGCCCCCCGGTCTGCCAGCCGCTATCGTACTGCGGGCTGCGAGCCACCCAGCCGTCGGGATTACACGAGAGGATGATTAGCACGCACTCATCCAACAGTCGCTCGAACTCCTGTTCACGTCCCGTGAGTACCCGTTCGATGAAGCGATAACACGCCTCGGGACCGGCGCGCTCGAGGCCGTGCATCGAGGCCTCGAACATTACCTTCTGCCGGTTCTCGAACTCCTCAGTCCCGCGGATTTCGTCGATGTCGTTCGTGATCTCGGCGACGTGGAGGTCTTTCGGATCGTACCGGTCGGTCAGTCGGTTGTGGTGGCCGGGACTCGTCCCGAACTCGACATCGTGCGGGTTCTCCGCGTCCGCGAGGGCGTAGAAGTTGAGCCGCTCTGCGTGCTCGGACTCGAGGTACTCCATCCCGCTGATCATCTGCTCGTAGTCGATGAAGTCGACTGCGCGGTGCGGTGCCGGGAAGACGCCGAGGGGATAGTAACCCAGTCGCCAGAAGGGGTTCGACCCGGGCGTGTAACTCAACTCCTCGGCGGTTGGAATCTCGAGTACCTCCTCGACCTCCGCCGTCGTGAGTTGCGCGTAGGCTGCGGGTGGCTCCTCGAGAATCCAGTCGTCGTCGATCTCGACCTCGAGGTCGAGTCCGAGCAGGTCGTCGATCCCCGACTCCTCCTCGAACTGGATCAGCGTCGCGACGGCGTATTCGTCGGGTGTGTGATTGACGACGTACTCGTACTCGTCGGTCATCGCCGAGTCTTCGAGGTCAGCGATAGCGTTGCCAGGTAAGGCCAGGACGCCACCTAGTGCAGCAGAGAGTCGTACGAAGTCGCGTCGGTTGATCGGTACGGTATCGAAGGTCGCCTCGGCTTCGTGCGTGTCAGTTGCATCGTGTTCGTGTTCCATCATAGTTCGTGTGCAGCGTGGTGCAGCGTGGTCCAGCGGACCTATCGCGGTCAACAATAATCATGATAAAAATGGTATTGACAAACTCATCCAGGGGTCCTCTCGGAGTTCGGATAGCGATGAATCAGTCGTCAAAACAGCTACGCTTCGCAGACGGTTACGCGACTTCAGCCTCGAGTCGCGACTCGGACTCGTCCGATTCGTGATTCGACCAGTCCTCGAATATTGCGGACTCGACGGTGGGAGCGAGTTCGTTGACGACTGTCCGGCCGTCACGCTCGCGAACGACGAAGCCGGCGTCTTCGAGCATCGAGAGGTGGTGTGAAACCGTACTCGAGTCGCACTCGAGTGCGGTAGCGAGGCGAGCATTGTGCGTCGGACCCAGCGTCGCTAGTGCCTCGAGCACCCGTCGCTTTGCCGGTTCGAAGAGGACGCTTCGCAACTCGACGTCGTCCTGACTGAACGGAAAATACCGTCGTTTCCCGCAGGCTGTGACCGATTGAATCACGTTCTCGTCTTCGAGAACGCGGACGTGATAGCGAACGGTCGAGAGTGCGACGCCGCTTTCCTCGCTCACGGTGGAGAGACAGAGACCGGGCTCGGCCTCGACGGTCTCGTAAATCGTCCGCCGTCGATCGTTTTCGAGCAGACACGAATCGCCAGATGGCTCATATTTGGAAACCGCCATTGTCACACTCGTCGTTGAAAGAACCGACATCTTGACGGACAGTCCACTACCAATCTCCTCCTCTCATCGACGGCGTCGGCTGCGCTCGAGCGAACCCGTCACGATCGGGTATCGGCTTCGTTCTACGAGCCGGTTCCCACCACCGCCGTTGTCCCAGTTCAGATGTGTCATCCACTCCGTGATATCGAGCTGCTCCGGTTTCGCGTGCCATTCGATCCCATGAGTATCACGACCAAGTATAAACTAATGTTGCCGATATATTTTGGATTGGGTGTATATATCGGATATAAATGAAAAATCTATGTGGAATACTTCCAATATGTGTGGGAATCTGCCAGGAAAACGCCGGCTCGAGAGTTCTGTGGGCTCCAATGCCTGGTTCGATGGCCTCACACCAATCCCGTGCTCGTGTCGACGCGAAACGCAACTCGCTTCGCTCGTCGGTTTGATTCAGTTAAAATGCGCTGGCTGGGATTTGAACCCAGGTTGTGACCATGGCAAGGTCACGTGATACCACTACACTACCAGCGCCCTGTTGCACTCTCACCTACACCGGCAAGGGTGTATAAGGGTTGCGAATTGGGAGGGGTGTGGGCTACGACTACACGACTCACACCACGGGCTCGGACGGCGATTTACCGATTCGATAAACACCCTCGAGGCCCGCGGCGACGACGTCGGTTCACTCGATCTCGAGCGACCAGTCGTCGTCGGCCTCGACATCGATCCAGCAGACGTTGGCGGCGGCGTACGACCGGGAACCTTGGAACTCCCCGCTCCGGTTGACCAGCTGTTCCCAGCTACCGTCGGCTCCCCAGCCGTCCACGATGAACGTCCCGTCCCCGCTGTGAGTGACCTCGAGGCTGAGGTCGTCTTCGGTCCACAGCGGGCCAACGAACGACGGTCCCGTTCCGGAGGCCGAAGTCGGGATGTCCGTCAGGTCGTCGGCGTGAACCTCGGGCTGGTCTAGGTCGATTGACCACTCACCGTCGGCCTCGATGTCGAGTTCGTAGGAGCCCTCGCCGACGACCATCATCGACTCGCCGTCCGCACCACCGGCGGTCTGTACCAGCAGGTCGTCGGCCAGGCTTCCGTCGCTCGGCTGGAGCCTGGCGACGAAATCGCCGTCCACCGAGACGTCTCCAACGAGGATTCCCTCCGAGAGGTCGAACGAGTCCGACGTCGTGGAGCCGTCGCCATCGAAGGAGAGTGAGCGGCCGCTCTCGAAAATCGTTCCCTCCGGCCGTTCGGCGGGTTCGTCTTCTTCGCCGTCGCCGCCATCGCCATCGCCACCGCCACCAAGGTTGCCGTCGACCACGTCCGACAGCGTCACGACGTCGACACCGCGCTGTTCGATGTGGTCGAGCAGGTGCTCGAGGTCGTCAACTGACATACTGCTCGACGTCGACTCGCCCTCGACGATGCGCGGAATGCGAAGGATGGAGAGCTGGTTCCACTGGTCGACGTTGTTGATGTGACGGCGGACGCCCTCGTGAAGGGCCGGCCCCCAGATCTGAGGGAGGGTGTGAATGGAGGTCGGATTGCCGCTGGTCGGTCCGCCGCCGAACAGCAGCCCCGACTCGTAGTGCTCGCGGAGTGCCTCGTGGGTCTCCTGGGTCATCCGATCGTCCGGGACGACGAAGTGTCGGGCGCCGTTTTCGAAGCCGTGCTGTTCGAGCGCGGCCCGTGTGTGTTCGAGGACGCGCTCCTGGCGCTCGATGGGCATCTCCGGAAGCGCGCCCTGGCTCTCGGGGTACGCACAGACGTCCCAGCCCTGGTCCTGCAGTTCCTCGAGTTGCTCGAGGGTCATCTGGTTGCGCCCGCCGATCCGTTCGGGATCGACGGCGACCGCTGCGGACAAGCCGCGCTCCTCGAGCATCGGCGCGGCGCGCTCGTACTGGGAACTGTGGCCGCCGTAGAACGCGAGGATTGCCTTGCCGTTGTCGACACCCTGCGTCTTCCGGAGGTCGTCGACCACGAGTTTCGTAGGCCCGTCCTCGGGGCCGTACCCGATGATGTTTAGCCTGGTGACGTTCGGGAGATCGAGTTCGCCGTACTTCTGGCCGTATCCGAAGTCGATACGGAGCCAGCCTTCGTACCCCCCAGGGATCACGCGGATGCTCTTCAGTCGGTTGTCGCGATTGCCGGTTTCGACTTCAAGGGCGACCCGGGTGGCCGATTCCACCTTGACCGCCAGCGAGACGTCGTAACCGCCGAGGTCGAGCCGATCCGGGAAGGCCGTCGTGGCGACGACCTGATTCGTGTCGCTCTCGAGGACCGCCGCCTGTGACCCGGTTCTGGCCTCGTCGGGTGCGGCGTCGATCGTCCCTTCCGTCGTCCGCCAGTGCTCGAGGTTCTCGAAGGTGTCGATGGGTTCGCCAGTGTCGGTCGCGGGCCACGCGATACTGCCCTCGTCCTCGCCGTTTCCGGTTCGGTCACTGTCGCCGTTTCCGTTCCCGTTGCCCGACGTCCCGTTTCCGTTTCCGTTCCCGTTCCCGTCCCTCGGGTCGCCGCCGGGAATCATGTCCAGACAACCAGCGAGCGATGCCGAGCCTGCGCCCAGTGCAGCCAACAGTTTGCGTCGAGATGACGGTTGCATTGGGTCACCGTCTGGGACCGGGGACCTTCTTAATGGAGGATATAATGAAAAAAACCCAACCGTTTCACGGATAAGGACCGACCTTTCCCTCTCGCTAAGCGCGCCGAACCCGGTAGCGATTGCCGCGTTCTCGGGGCCATTTTGTGTGCCCGAGTGTCACGAATTTGGCCCTGCGAACCCCTCACAGCCGGGAATCGAATCCGCTACCCTTTTAAGACACTGTCCGTAACACATCGCTACAGTCTAGTGACGAGGCGCCGAAGTCGCGGTATGACCGTCAGCGTGCTCGTGCCGTCGTCACTCAGCCGGGAAGCCGAGGACAAACGCGAGGCCACTCGCAAACTCGGATACGTCGCCCGTGCGGCGACCATCTTCCGGGCCGATCGCCTGATCGTCTACCCCGATCCAGGGGGCGACGACGGGCGATTTGGCGACGGGTTCGTCGAAACCGTCTTGCGGTACGCCGCGACGCCCCCGTACCTCCGAAAGGAGGCCTGGGGCAAGCGGGACGAACTGGAGGCCGTGGGCGTCTTACCGCCGCTCCGTGCCCCGTCACAGACCGGCTCCGAATCGAACGGTTCGGGGTCGACAAGACAAGGAATCGTGACCGAGGTCGGACCTGAAGGGCGCGTCCGGGTCAATTGCGGACTGCAACACCCGATCTCCCTCAACACACCTCCCGGAATGGAGGTCGGCGAGGGAGAGCGCGTGACCGTCAGGATCTCTTCGCGACGACCGGTCCGGGCGAAACTCGTCGACGAATCCCCACCGGGGTTCGCCGTCGAGCGGACGGACCTTCCGGCAGCACTCGGCCGTGAGGACGCCGGCGTTCGCATCGCGGCCTCCCGATACGGTGAACCGCTCACCGTGGGGCGCCTCGAGACGCTGGCCGGACGCGTTGAACGGGACGGGATGACCGTCGCCTTCGGCGCACCCGAGAGAGGGCTGCCGCCCATCCTGGGTATCGACCAGGTGGCCATCGAGGCCGCCTACGGCGATACCGAGGGCGACGCAAACGTCGAACCCAGCGATCTGCGCACGGAAACGGGGTTCGACCTCTGGCTCAATACGGTTCCGAACCAGGGGAGCACGGTCGTGCGAACGGAGGAGGCTCTGTTCGCCACCCTCGCCCCCCTCTCACTGAGAGCGTGATAGAATGCCACAACCAAACGCACCACGCAAAGGCTCACTCGGGTTCGGCCCACGAAAGCGGGCGACCAGCGAGGTCCCACGCTTTTCCTCGTGGCCGGACGACGACGGACAGCCAACGCTCCAGGGCTTCGCGGGCTACAAGGCCGGCATGACCCACGTGGTTATGGTCGACGACACCGCTAACTCGCCGACCGAGGGAATGGAACAGACCGTTCCCGTGACCATCGTGGAGACGCCGCCGATGCGCGCCGTCGCCCTGCGTGCGTACGAGAACACACCGTATGGACAGCAACCGATTACCGAGGTCTGGACCACCGAGTTCGTCGACGAACTCGAGCGCGTCCTGGACGTCCCCGGCGACGAGTACGACGCCGAGGCCGCCGAAGACGAGTTCCGCGAGGAACTCGAGGCCGGTCGGGTCGACGACGTTCGCGTCATCACCCACACCGTCCCCGGTTCGATCCCCTCGGTTCCCAAGAAGAAACCCGACGTCATGGAGACGCGCGTCGGCGGCGGCTCCGTCGAGGAGCGCGTCGACTTCGCGCTCGAGACGATCGCCGACGGCGGCGAGCACGTCATGAACGACGTGTTCCGCGCCGGCGAGTACGTCGACGCCAGCGGCGTCACCAAAGGGAAAGGTACCCAGGGTCCCGTCAAGCGATGGGGCGTCCAGAAGCGCAAGGGCAAGCACGCCCGGCAGGGATGGCGCCGCCGCATCGGGAACCTCGGTCCCTGGAACCCCTCCAGGGTCCGGTCGACGGTCCCCCAGCAGGGCCAGACCGGGTACCACCAGCGGACTGAGCTCAACAAACGCCTCGTCGACATCGGCGACGGCGACGACGCGACGGTCGACGGCGGTTTCGTCAATTACGGCGAGGTCGACGGCCCGCACGCGTTGATCAAGGGCTCGCTCCCCGGGCCGAACAAGCGCCTCGTGCGCTTCCGCCCGGCGATCCGACCCGGAGACCAGCCGCGTCTCGATCCCGAGGTGCGCTACGTCTCCACCGCATCCAACCAGGGGTGAACTAGCAAACCATGAACGCAACAGTACGAGACCTGGACGGCGCAGACGCGGGGGAGGTCGAGCTCCCGGCGGTCTTCGAGACGGAGTACCGCCCGGACCTGATCGCCCGCGCGGTCCGCGTCGCACAGGCAAACCGAAAACAGGCCTACGGCGCCGACGAGTTCGCCGGGATGCGAACGCCCGCCGAATCGTTCGGTAGCGGTCGCGGGATGGCCCACGTACCCCGGCAGAACGGACGCGCTCGACGCGTCCCGCAGGCCGTCAAGGGACGACGGGCTCACCCGCCGAAGGCCGAGAAGGACCAGGGCGAATCGATCAACAAGAAAGAACGCAAGCTGGCGACCCGAAGCGCGATCGCCGCGACGGCCGACGCCGACATCGTCGCCGAGCGCGGTCACGCCTTCGACGACGACGCCGAGCTTCCGCTCGTCGTCAGCGACGACTTCGAGGACCTCGTGAAGACGAAGGAGGTCGTCTCCTTCCTCGAGGCCGCCGGCGTCGACGCGGACATCGAGCGCGCCGACGACGGACGCGGCGTCCGCTCGGGGCAGGGGAAGCTCCGCGGTCGCAAACACCAGCAGCCCAAGTCGATCCTCTTCGTGACCTCGAGCGAGGCCGGTCCCTCGCGTGGCGCCCGCAACCTCGCGGGCGCGGACGTGGCGACCGCCGCCGAGGTCAACGCCGAGGACCTCGCACCGGGCACCCAGGCCGGTCGACTGACCGTCTGGACCGAGAGCGCACTCGAGGAGGTGGCCGACCGATGAGCGGAATCATCGAACACCCCCTCGTGACCGAGAAGGCCATGAACGACATGGACTTCGAGAACAAGCTCCAGTTCCTCGTGCACGTCGACGCCTCGAAACCCGAGATCCGTGACGCCATCCAGGAGCGCTTCGACGTCGAGGTCGCGAACGTGAATACACAGATCACCATGAACGGTACGAAGAAGGCAACGGTGACGCTGGGCGAGGACGACGACGCCCAGGAAGTCGCCTCCCGAATTGGGGTGTTCTGAGCATGGGACGACGAATCTTCGGTCAGCGACGAGGGCGCGGGTCGCCGACGTTCCGCGCACCGTCGCACCGATACAAGGCGAATCTCGAGCACAAGAAACTCGAGGACACCGACGTGGTCTCGGGCGAGGTCGTCAGCATCGAACACGACCCGGCCCGCTCGGCGCCGATCGCGGCTGTCGAGTTCGACGACGGCGAACAGCGCCTGATCCTCGTTCCCGAGGGCGTCGCCGTTGGCGAGGAGATCCAGGTCGGCGTCAGCGCCGAGATCAAGCCCGGGAACACGCTCCCGCTCGCGGAGATCCCCGAGGGGGTCCCGGTCTGTAACGTCGAGGCCAAGCCGGGCGACGGCGGCAAGTTCGCCCGCGCCTCCGGCGTCAACGCGGACCTCATCACCCACGACCGCAAGGCTGCGGTCGTCCAGCTGCCAAGTGGCGAAGTCAAGCGGCTCGATCCCCAGTGCCGTGCCACCATCGGCGTTGTCGCCGGTGGCGGCCGCACGGAGAAGCCGTTCGTCAAGGCAGGGAATAAGTACCACAAGATGCGCGCCCGTGGGATCAAGTGGCCGCGCGTCCGCGGGGTCGCCATGAACGCCGTCGACCACCCCTTCGGTGGCGGCGGCCGCCAGCACCCCGGTCGCCCAAAATCCGTCTCGAAGAACGCACCGCCGGGACGGAAAGTCGGTGACATCGCCTCCCGGCGAACCGGTCGAGGTGGAAACAAATGAGTTCGGAATACCGTACCGGCCGCGAGGGTGAGGAGTTCACCTACCGCGGTCACACGCTCGAGGAGCTCCAGGAGATGGAGCTCGAGGAGGTCGCTGACGTGCTTCCGGCACGACAGCGACGGAGTATCGTACGTGGGCTCTCGGTCGAGCAGGAGAAACTGCTCGAGAAGGCCCGCGAGAAAGACGAACAGGAGACGGCCAACTCGCCGATCCGGACGCACCTGCGCAACATGCCGGTGCTGCCGGAGTTCGTCGGGCTGACCTTCGCCGTCTACACCGGACAGAGCTTCGAGCGCGTTCGGATCGAGCCCGAAATGATCGGCCACTACCTCGGTGAGTTCCAGCTCACCCGATCGTCCGTCACGCACGGACAGGCCGGTATCGGCGCGACCCGATCGTCGAAGTTCGTCCCACTGAAGTGATCATCGCATGGGAATCAACTACTCAGTCGACGCCGACCCGGACACCACCGCGAAAGCGATGCTTCGGGAGCGTCACATGAGCCACAAGCACAGCAAGGAGATCGCCCGCGAGATCAAGGGTCGAACGGTCGACGACGCCGTCGAATACCTCGAGGCGGTCGTCGAGGGCGAGCGCTCGGTTCCGTTCCGGTCGCACAACTCCGGCGTCGGCCACCGCTCGGACATCGACGGCTGGGACGCCGGTCGCTACCCCGAGAAGGCCAGCAAGGCGTTCCTCGAACTGCTCGAGAACGTGGCGGCCAACGCCGACCACCAGGGCTTCGACGGTGGGTCGATGGAGATCGCCCACTGTGCCGCCCACAAGGTCGGCGAGTCTGTCGGGCGCAAACCGCGTGCGATGGGCAGGGCCTCCGCCTGGAACACCCCGCAGGTCGACGTCGAAATCGTCGTCGCGGACACGGACGTAGAAGGTGACGACTAATGGCAGACGAACACGAATTCATCGAAAACGGCCTGCAGCGGTCCCAGATCGACGAGTTCTTCGAAGAGGAACTCGGCCGCGCGGGCTACGGTGGCATGGACGTCGCCAAGACGCCGATGGGCACACAGATCGTCCTCAAGGCCGAGAAGCCGGGGATGGTCATCGGCAAAGGCGGCGAGAACATCCGGAAGGTCACGACGGCTCTCGAGGAGAAGTTCAACCTCGAGGACCCTCAGATCGACGTCCAGGAGGTTGACGAACCCGACCTCAATGCACGGATCGTCGCGGACCGACTGGCTAACGCCTTAGAGCGTGGCTGGTATTTCCGGAAGGCTGGTCACACGACGATCGACCGAATCATGGATGCTGGCGCCCTCGGCGCCGAGATCGTCCTCGCTGGAAAGGTCACGGGCGCGCGATCGCGCGTCGAGAAGTTCAACCGTGGCTACATCAAGCACAACGGCGAACCCGCCGAGGAGATCGTCGACACCGGCCAGGGAGTCGCGGTCATGAAGCTCGGCACGATCGGCGTGACGGTCAAGATCATCCCGCCGGGAGCCGAACTTCCCGACGACTTCCGCATTCACGACGACCTCGATCCCGAAGAAGTCGTCCCCGATGCCGTCGAGGCCAACGAGGCCGAGGGTGTCGAGGAGTTGCTCGAGGGTGAGCCCGAGGACGAGGACCTCGCGGCCGAACCCGAGGACGTCGGAGCAGACGTTTCGGAGACCGAAATCGACGAAGACGTCGTCGAAGAGGTCATCGAGGAAGAAGTCGCTGACGAGGAAGAGACCGATGCCGGCGAATCCGAGGCGGCGGTCGACGCCGAGGACGCCGAGGAGGAACTCGACGAACTCGACGAGGAGATCGAGGCCGAAGCGGAGGATCTCGTCGCGGAGATGGAAGCTGAGGACGAAGCCGAAGAAGCCGAAGCTGAAGCCGAAGACGACAAACCCGAAGCCGAAGAAGCCGAAGCAGACGAAGGAGGTGACGCCTGATGGCGATCCTCCACACCGAGGAGATCCGCGACATGACGCCCGCCGAACGGCAGGCCGAACTCGAGGACCTCGAAACGGAACTGCTGAACGCCAACGCGGTTCTCGCCGCCGGTGGCGCCCCGGAGAATCCGGGCGAAATCGGCGAACTCAAGCGGACCGTCGCGCGGGTCAAGACGATCCAGAAGGAAGAAGGCGACCTGGACGACACCGACGAGGAATAAGCAATGGCACTGACACCCGAAACGCTCCCGCGACACGAACTCAACGGCCTGCCGGTCCGGGTCGTCGATAGCGACGACGCCGGCCGCGTGGGAATCGAGGGACGAGTCGTCCTCGAGACGACGAAGACTATCTCCATAGAGATTCGCGAGAACGGGACGCCCCGGGTGCTCACCGTGCCGAAATCGGGCTCGGTATTCGAATTCGCGATCACAGATGAAGCCGCCGGAGACGAGAAGTCCCCGGGGACTGCGTCCAAACTGGCCGACACACAACCTGGGGGCGACGACTCGCTCACAGACTGTGCTGGCGAGGGCGTAGCCTACGTTACGGTCGATGGATCGCGATTGCTCTCACGACCCGCCCGACGCACCGAAACGAAAGGTGACTCACCATGGCAATAGGATTAGACGTAACCACCCCTCCGGAACCCGAAAACCCGGAGGAGTACGACTACGAGAAGTGTCCGTTCTACGGCGACTTGCCGGTCCGAGGTCAGATCCTCGTCGGCACCGTCGTCTCGACGGACATGGACAAGACCGTAGTCGTCGAGCGAGAGTACGACGTGACGGTTCCGAAGTACGACCGTCAAATGAAACGTCGCTCGCGCATTCCGGCACACGTGCCGGGCGTGCTCGAGCCGCTCTCGGTCGGCGATACGGTCAAGATCGCAGAGACCCGACCACTGTCGAAGACGAAATCGCACGTGGTCGTCGAAATAACCCAGGAAGCGACCGCCGTCGACGTCGCCGAGTTGACACTGGAAGAGGAACACGACCCTCAGCTGTCGGCCGAAGACTTGGCCGGCGGTTCCGGCGACGAGGACGAAGCCAACGAGGGTGATGCCTGATGGAGGCAATGAAAGCCGACGTCACGCAGGGCCTGAAGAAGGGGTCGCTCGTGACCTGCGCCGACAACTCCGGCGCACGCGAGCTGAAAATCATCAGCGTCGCGGGCTACCACGGCACCAAGAACCGCCAGCCGAAGGCGGGTCTCGGTGACAAAGTCACGGTCTCCGTGACGAAGGGTACCCCCGAGATGCGACGCCAGGTTCTCGAGGCCGTCGTCGTCCGCCAGCGGAAATCGATCCGCCGGCCGGACGGGACGCGCCTGAAGTTCGAGGACAACGCCGCCGTCATCGTCGACGAGAACGAAGAACCGCGAGGCACCGAGATCAAGGGCCCCATCGCCCGCGAGGTCGCGGAGCGCTTCGGCGCAATCGCCAGCACGGCGACGATGATCGTATAGGATAGACTATGAGCAAACAACCACGCAAACAACGAACCCAGACTGAGCAGGCGCCGCTTCACCAGAAGCACAAGCAGGTTCACGCCACGCTCTCGGCGGACCTCCGCGAGGAGTACGACGTGCGTCGCACCCGCGTCAACGCGGGCGACCGCGTCGAGATCATGCGCGGTGACTTCGCCGGCGACGAAGGCGAGGTTCTGCGCGTCGACCTCGACGAGGCCGTGATCCACGTCGAGGACGTGACGGTCGAGACGGCAGACGGCGAGGAAGTCGCCCGACCGCTCGACGCGTCGAACGTCCGAATCGTGGACCTCGACCTCTCGGACGAGCGTCGCGAGGCGCGCCTGGAAGGTGATAGCGAATGAGCAACCATCAGAAACGACTCTCGGTACCGAAATCGTGGCCGGTCGAGCGCAAGACCGACGTCTTTACCGTCAAAGCGCGCGCTGGCCCCCACGGCGAAGCCGGCGTCCCGCTGGTCATCGTCCTTCGGGACGTCCTCGGCTACGTCGACTCGAAGAAGGAAGCCCGCTACGCCCTCTCCCAGGACGCAATCTTGGTCAACGGCGAGCCGATCAACGACGAGAAACGTCCCATCGGGATGTTCGACATCGTCGGCTTCCCCGAACGCGAGGAGTACTACCGCGTCTTCCCCGACGAAGGCGGCCGCCTCTCGCTGACCGAAATCGACGCCGATGCCGCAGACAGCCGTCTCGGCAAGGTCGTCGGCAAACAGCAGGTCAAAGGCGGCGAGACGCAACTCTCGCTCCACGACGGCACGAACGTCGTCGTCGCGGACGAGTACAGCACGAACGACTCGGTCGTCGTCGACAACGAGGACAAGTCGGTCGTCGCGCACTTCCCCTACGAGGAGGGTGCGCTGGTCACCGCCGTCAGCGGCAATCACGGCGGGAAGATCGGCGAACTCGTCGACATCGACGTGACTCTCGGCAGCGGCTCGAACATCGTCACGGTCGAAACCGACGACGGCGAGTTCGAAACCGTCGAGGAATACGTGTTCGTCATCGACGAGAACTTCGTCGGCGACGACGACTCGTCGGAGACGGCGAGCGGAGGTGACGACGAATGAGTGAAAGTGAAGCCGGCGAGGCCGACTTCCACGAGATGCGCGAGCCCCGTGTCGAGAAAGTCGTCGTCCACATGGGCGTCGGCCGCGGCGGCCGCGACCTCGGACGCGCCGAGGACATCATCGAGGAGGTTACCGGCCAGCAGAGCGTCCGCACCCAGGCGAAGGCGACCGAACCCGAGTTCGGCATCCGCCAGGGCGACCCGATCGGCGCGAAGGTCACTCTCCGTGGTGACGACGCCGAGGACTTCCTGGAGACGGCGCTGGCGCTCGCGGACCTTTCGGCGTCGCAGTTCGATCAAACCGGGAACTTCAGCTTCGGCGTCGCCGAGCACACCGAGTTCCCGAGCCAGGAGTACGACCCGAACGTCGGGATCTACGGCCTGGACGTGACGGTCAACCTGGTCCGGCCGGGATACCGCGTCACGAAGCGAGCCAAGGCGACCCAGGCGATCCCGTCACGACACCGACTGACCCCCGAGGACGCCATCGCGTACCTCGAGTCGAGTTACGACGTGGACGTGGAGGTGCCAGACGATGAGTGAAAGCGAAACTGAGACCGAGAACGAACAGACGGGCGAGCACGCCGCCAAGCGCACGGGGCAGGAAGCGGCCTGCCAGCGCTGTGGTCGCAAGCAGGGGCTGGTCGGCAAGTACGACATCAACCTGTGCCGGCAGTGTTTCCGCGAGATCGCCCGCGACATGGGATTCAAGAAGTACAAATGACCGGGAACGATCCACTCAGCAACGCGCTGTCGGGCATCGACAATGCCGAGAGCGTCGGACACCTGAGCCACGAGGTAGAACCCGCCTCCAACGTCATCGGCAGCGTCCTCGAGGTCTTCTACGACCGCGGGTACATCGACGGCTTCGAGTTCGTCGACGACGGCAAAGCCGGTACGTTCGAGGTCGAACTGAAAGGAGCGATCAACAAGTGCGGCCCCGTCAAGCCCCGATATTCCGTCAAGGCCGACGAATTCGAGAAGTGGGAGAAGCGATTCCTCCCGGCTCGAGACTTCGGCGCGCTCGTCGTGACGACGAGTGAAGGAATCATGAGCCACTACGAGGCTCGAGAGCAGGGCGTCGGCGGCCAGGTGATCGCGTACGTCTACTAACAATGCGAACCGAACTGGACATCCCAGACGACGTAACCGCCGAGGTCGATCACCTCGACGTGACGATCGAGGGCCCGGAAGGCAGCGTTACCCGCCGCCTCTGGTACCCGGACGTCACCGTCGACGTCGACGACGACCGCGTGGTCATCGAGAGCGCGACGGAGAACGCGAAAACGAACGCGACCGTCGGCACCTTCGAGAGCCACGTCCGAAACGCCTTCCACGGTGTGACCGAGGGATGGGAGTACGAGATGGAAGTCTTCTACTCTCACTTCCCGATGCAGGTCCGCGTCGAAGGCGACGAGGTCGTCATCGAGAACTTCCTCGGCGAAAAGGCACCGCGACGAACGACTATCCACGGCGACACCGAGGTGAACGTCGACGGCGAAGCGCTGACGCTCTCCGGCCCGAACAAGGAGCACGTCGGCCAGACCGCCGCCGACATCGAACAGCTGACCAAGGTGAAAGGCAAGGACACCCGCGTCTTCCAGGACGGGGTCTACATCACCCAGAAGCCACAGAAAGGAGGTGCCTGATAGATGGCTGACGACGACCAACCACAGGAACTCGAAGACATCAGCGGCGTCGGTGAGAGCAAGGCCAAGGCACTCCGCGAGGCCGGGTTCGAGTCCATCGAGGACGTCAAAGAGGCCGACCAGGACGACCTGGCCGAGGCCGAAGGCATCGGTAACGCGCTCGCTGCGCGTATCAAAGCCGACGTCGGCGACCTCGAGGTCACAGAAGAGACCGAGGCCGAGATCGAAGACGAGGCCGCTGAGGAAGAAGAAGAGATCGAAGACGTCGAGACCGAACTGCAGCCCCGTGGCCTGACCGAGAAGACGCCCGACCTCGACGACGAGGAAGCGCGCCTGCTCGGCCGGCGCCACGCCGAGGGCAAACCGCAGTTCAACCGACAGGACTACCACAAGAAAAAGCGCACGCCGGAATCCTGGCGGCGCCCGCGTGGTGGCCTCTCCAAGCAGCGTCGCGGTATCAAAGGCAAGGGCCCGAAGGTCCAGGCCGGCTACCGCACGCCTGAAGCTATTCGCGGCAAACACCCGAGCGGCTTCGAGGAAGTCTACGTCGAGAACACGGACGACCTCGAGGGTGTCGACGGCGACACCCAGGCCGTTCGCATCGCCAGCTCCGTCGGCGCTCGCAAGCGCGAGCGAATCGAGGAGCAGGCCGAGGACGCGGAAATCCGCGTTCTGAACCCGACCTACGTCGAAGTCGAGGTGGACGAATGACTGACCTGAGTTCACAGAAGCGACTCGCAGCGGACGTCCTCGACGTCGGGCAGAACCGCGTCTGGTTCGACCCCGAGGCTCAGGGCGACATCGCGTCGGCGATCACGCGCGAGGAGATCCGCGAACTGATCGACGACGGAACGATCCGGGCGAAAGACGCCCGTGGGAACTCCCGCGGTCGCGCCCGCAAACGCAACGAGAAGCGCTCCTACGGCCACAAGAAGGGGCCTGGCAAGCGCCGCGGTAAGAAGGGCGCCCGCCAGAACCAGAAAGAGGAGTGGACGAACAAGATTCGCGCACAGCGCCGGAAGCTCCGCGAACTCCGCGACCAGGGCGAGATTACGCCTACGCAGTACCGCCAGCTCTACCGCAAGGCAGCCGGCGGGGAGTTCCGCAGCGTCCGGTACCTGTTGAACTACATCGACAACGAATACGGTGACCAATAATGGCGACAGGACCACGATACAAGGTACCGATGCGGCGTCGCCGTGAGGTCCGGACGGACTACCATCAGAGGTTGCGCCTGCTGAAATCGGGGAAACCCCGCCTCGTTGCTCGCCTGAGCAACAAGCACGCCACGGCGCAGCTGATCACCCCCGGCCCTGACGGTGACGACACGCTCGCCAGTGCTCACTCGAGCGACCTCGAGGAGTACGGCTGGGACGCGCCGACGAGTAACCTCTCGGCTGCGTACCTGACCGGCCTGCTGGCCGGGAAGCGAGCGGTAGACGCCGGCGTCGACGAGGCCGTCCTCGATATCGGCCTCAACAAGGCGACGCCCGGAAACAAAGTGTTCGCGATCCAGGAGGGCGCGATCGACGCGGGGCTCGAGATTCCCCACAACGACAGCGTCCTCGCCGACTGGTCGCGTACTCGCGGCGAGCACATCGCCGAGTACGCCGAACAGCTCGACGAGCCGCTGTACAGCGGCGACTTCGACGCGACGGATCTTCCCGAACACTTCGACGACGTACGAGAGGCGATCTTAGAATGAGTGCAAACGACTACGACGACGGGTGGCAGCCCGTAACCCGACTCGGGAAGCTCGTCCAGGAGGGCGAAATCGATACGATGGAGGACGCCCTCAACTCTGGACTTCCCCTCAAAGAGCCCGAACTCGTCGACCAACTCCTCCCCGGACTGGACGACGAGGTCCTGGACATCAACATGGTCCAGCGGATGACCGACTCCGGCCGCCGGGTGAAGTTTCGGTGTGTCGTCGCCGTCGGCAACCGTGACGGCTTCGTCGGCTACGCCGAGGGTCGCGAGGACCAGGTCGGCGCCGCCATCCAGAAGGCGATCGGTATCGCGAAGCTAAACATCATTCAGGTGCCCCGCGGCTCCGGGTCGTGGGAGGATCGTTCGGACCGGCCCCACTCGCTGACCCGCCGGACGACCGGCAAGGCCGGCTCCGTCGAGGTCGAACTCATCCCGGCCCCCGAGGGGCTGGGCCTGGCCGCGAGTGACACCGTGCGTGCGGTGCTCGAACTCGCCGGTATCGAGAACGCCTGGACGAAGAGTCACGGCAACACCCGAACGACGGTGAACCTGGCGAAAGCGACCTACAACGCACTCGAGAACGCCTCGCAGTCGCGCATCCCACGAGAGGTGGCTGAGCGATGACGGCAAAAGCTATCGTTCAGATTCGCGGTGAGGTCAACCGACAGCAGGGCGTCGACGACACGCTGTCGATGCTGAACCTGCACAAGGTCAACCACCTCACCATCGTCCCCGACACGGACACCTACCGCGGGATGATCACCAAGGTGCACGACTTCGTGGCCTACGGTGAACCCGACGCCGAGGTCCTCGAGACCCTGCTCGCGAAGCGAGCGGAGCCGCTTGAGGGTCGCCAGTCCGACGTCGACGCAGACTGGATCGCCGAGCACACCGAGTACGACGACTTCGCCACTCTCGCCGAGGCGCTCCTCGCAGAGGAGACGACGCTTCGCGAGCAGGGGCTGTCGCCGACGCTGCGACTGCACCCGCCACGCGGTGGTCACGAGGGCGTCAAGCACCCAACCGGAAACGGCGGGCAACTCGGAAAGCATACAACCGAGGAGATTAACGCCCTGCTAACGGCGATGCGATAACCATGACGAGCAAGAAACGACGTCAGCGCGGCTCGCGAACCCACGGCGGCGGTACGCACAAGAACCGCCGCGGGGCCGGCCACCGAGGTGGCCGCGGAAAAGCCGGGCGTGACAAACACGAGTTCCACAACTACGAATCGAGAGAGAAACACGGCTTCAAGCGACCCCAGGGCGCCCAGCCCACCGTCGCCGAGATCGACGTCCAGAAACTCGACGAGGACGCGATCCTCTACGTCGCCGACGGTGACGCCGAAGAGGCCGGCGACGGCTACGTAATCGACGCTCGCGACGTCGTCGAGGACGGCTACGAGGCCGACGTCGTCAAGGTCCTCGGCAGCGGCCAGGTCCGAAACACGCTCGAGATCACCGCGGACGCCTTCACCGAAACGGCCCGCGAAAAGCTCGAGGATGCCGGTGGCGAAGCGGTCGTCTCCGAACGTGGCCAGGAAGCCGCGGACGACGACAGCGAAGACGAAGGCGACGACGAGGCTACTGAGAACTAACCATGGGATGGAAGGAAGCCGCTGAACCGGTCTTGACGCGGATGCCCACCGTCCGCCGCCCCGAGGGGCACGTCCCCTTCAAGCGAAAGCTGGCGTGGACGGCGGGGATCCTCATGCTGTACTTCTTCCTGACGAACATCGCGGTCCTGGGCGTCGCTCAGGGGGGTGAGGACCTGTTCGGCCAGTTCCGAGCGATCCTGGCCGGGGAACATGGTTCGCTCCTGCAGGTCGGTATCGGTCCGATCGTCACCGCCAGCATCGTATTGCAGTTGCTCGGTGGGGCGAATCTGCTCGGGCTCGACACCGACGACCCGCGCGATCAGGTCCTCTACCAGGGCCTGCAGAAGCTGCTCGTCGTCGTGATGACGGCGCTGACGGCCCTGCCGATGGTGTTCGCCGGCAGCTTCCTTCCGTCAGTCAACGCCCTCCAACTCGGCGGCCTCACCCTCACGGGGGCCGAGGTTCAGACGCTGATGTTCGTACAGATCTTCATCGGCGGGATCCTCATCCTCTACATGGACGAGGTCGTCAGCAAGTGGGGCGTCGGCAGCGGCGTCGGCCTGTTCATCATCGCCGGGGTCAGCCAGCGACTCGTCTCGGGATTCCTCTCGCTATCCGACGAGGGATTCTTCTACAGCTGGTACCAGATCCTGTTCACCGACGAGATCGCGGTCAACTCCTGGCTCAGTAGCGAGGGCTTCAACACGCTGTTCATCGCCGACAACGGTGGCCAGTTGCTGGCGCTCGCGACCACGCTGTTGATCTTCGGGATCGTCGTCTACGCGGAATCCGTCCGCGTCGAGATCCCGCTGAGCCACGCCCGGGTGAAGGGTGCTCGCGGTCGCTTCCCCGTGAAGCTCATCTACGCGAGCGTCCTGCCGATGATCCTCGTCCGCGCCGTCCAGGCGAACATCCAGTTCCTGGGGCAGATCATCCACAGTCAGTGGACGATGCCAGGGTGGCTCGGCGCCTACTCTAACGGACAGCCGGTCGGCGGGTTCTTCTACTACTTCGCGCCGATCTACTCGCCGGGCGACTGGATGTGGTGGACTGGACAGACCCCCGCGGGGATCGACCCCTGGCAGATTATGGTGCGGATCGGCATCGACCTGACGTTCATGGTCATCGGCGGTGCTATCTTCGCCATCTTCTGGGTCGAGACGACGGACATGGGGCCGAAAGCGACGGCTCGACAGATCCAGAACTCGGGGATGCAGATCCCCGGCTTCCGCCAGAACGCGGGCGTCGTCGAGAAGGTCATGGAGCGGTACATTCCGCAGGTGACTGTCATCGGCGGCGCGCTCGTCGGGTTGCTCGCCGTCTGGGCGAACATGCTCGGCACCATCGGTGCCGTCTCCGGAACCGGCCTGCTGCTCGCGGTTTCGATCACGTACAAACTGTACGAGGAGATCGCCGAGGAGCAGTTGATGGAGATGCATCCGATGATGCGCCAGATGTTCGGCGGCGAGTAGCCGCGCCGGTTTCACTTTTCCTGCTGCTCTCGTCGCTCTCGAGCGACGCATCTGCCGGGCTCGAAGCACCTGATGCGTTTTTTCGCCCCTCGATCGACTACCGGCCGAGGCACAACTGCAGGATATATATGGGCGAAGGGACAAGCCTCTGCTAAGAGCTGGTTCGATGTCAGAGATATACCTGGTAAGCACACTCCTGATGGGATTAATCGTTCTCGGCGCCGCGGCGGTACTCACCCGAATGGGGCAGCGGGCGACGCCGAGTGGGCACGCAGGAACACGCAGCGGGTACGCCGAGTGGTCGCCGCGAACGGCCACCGAAGACAGTCGCGTCGTCGCTCTCGCGAAGACACCTGCGGTCTGGGCGCTCGGCTTCGTTGCCACAGCCGTCGCCCTCCTGGGCGGTGCCGTCCTGGTCGTCAGCGAAGGGGAGTACGTCGACTCTGGGCTGGTCGAACCGATCGTCTTCGCCGTTGGCGGCGCTGCCCTGATCGGCTACGTCTTCTTCGGTGCGTACTTCGCCGCTCGAGATCGGTTCGGAAACACGGCCATGGGCGTCGCTTTCGCGACGCTCACCCTGGGCGTCCTGGGGCTGATCGCGGTTGCCGTCCTCCTCCTGATGGGCTAGGTCTGACTTCTTTTTCGTCATTCTCCGATTAGTCGTATCGACCGCTCGAGTGAGCGAACGCTCTTCCATCGTTCTGCCACCGCACCGTGTTCCCTCGAGTGGCACTGAGTCGGTCGTCCATCGTTCCGGATGCCTCGAGTGCCAGCAGGACGAACGCCGGCCGGCATCGGATACGCGAACGTGTGCGTGTGTACGTTGAGTATTGAGTCGTGGATTCGCCCGAGACGACTGTGCACGTCGACCGATGTGGCCTCGACGTGACGCCATCCTGGTTGCCGACTCGAGTGGAGTGACGTGACGGTTCACGAGGACGAGAGCGGGAGGAAGGACGCGGTTGAGAGAGGAAACAGCCGAATCGGACGAGGACGAGAAACCGGGAGAGACTATGCGAACCGCTGCGGCCGTCGACTGCTACTGGATCGAGAAGCCGGCGGCGACCGCCAGCAGGAAGACCATGAAGACGGCGCTGAGCATCACGTAGGTAATCGAGCGCGGCTCGTCTACGAGGTGCTGATACCAGCCCATGATGAGCAGGGACTTGATGACGGCGAGGAAGAGCGTCGCCCCCACGGCGAACTCGTAGGTAAACCAGGGAAGTTCGAAGAACACGAACTTTGCCGTCCCTAACGACAGCAACAGGACGTAGATGAGGGTGTAGGTTCGTACACTCGACATTGGTGAGACTTCGGAGAGACGCACACTTATACCTTCCTCATGCGGTCTCCGTAGGTGACTGTTTGCGTGTGGAACCGGTCACGCTCCGCGTTCACAACTAGCCGTGTTGCACGTTTGGAAATGGCCGTGTTGCACGTTCGAAACTGACCGGACTGTACGGTCGGCGCAGATCCCTCTGCATGGTCGGCACGGGCTGGTCGAGCCAGCGACGGTGACATCGGCGACCAGCGTCCAGGTTGCCGGGCCCGAACCCGACCCAACAACGACACCATCATGCCCATCGGGGTCCTCGAGTCGACCAATGACTGGGCGATCGGTCGCCGCTCGCCGAACGGGTATCGTCGTGGGGCTGACCCTGCTCGCCGTCGCGGTCGCAACGGGCATCGTCTCCGCGAGCAACATCGCCTCCGGGTTGACCCAGAGCCGCGGCGACGTGAGCGTGCCGACGTGGCTCTACCTCGCGACCGGCGCGGGCGTCGTCGGCGTCTCGGCGTTGTTGACGATGCTGGTCACCGACCGGGAGTTCCTCGCACACGCCCACGATCAGCACGTGGGCCTCTCGAATCGGACGCTCGCTCGCGCCGCCTCGATCATCGGCGGGACGATCGGCGTCGGAGTCCTTCTCGGAATGGTCGTCGTAGGTCTCATCGGTCCGCAGGGGATCGGCCTGACCAGCGCCACGGTGCTCCTCTCGTTCGTCGTCGTTCGCGCCATCCTGACGACGGTCGCCTACACGGTCGGCGATCCGTGGCCCACCCTCAACCCCTGGCGACGGATCGCGAGCGTCTTCCCGACGCTCGACCGCGCGTATCCGCCCGCGCTCGGTTCCTGGCCGGCCGTCGGCACCCTCCTGGTGTTCGTCTGGCTCGAGGTCGTCGCCCCCGTCATCTCGAGCCCGCGGCTGTTGACGGCGATCATCCTCGTCTACTCGGTGCTGACGGTGGCCGGCGCGGTCGCCTTCGGGTCGTCGACGTGGTTCGTGCGGGGCGATCCGCTGTCGGTCTGGTTTCGCCTCTACGGATCGGTCGCCCCGATCCAGCGTACCGACGACGGCCTCTCGCTTCGCTGGCCGGGCGCGAGATTGAGCGACGACGACGTGGTGACGGACCTCTCGGTGGTCGGGTTCGTGCTCGTGTTGGTCTGGGAACTCACGTTCAGCGGCTTCATCGTGACGCCACCAGGCGTCGCAGTGATCGAAGCGCTGGTCGGGATCGGCCTGCCACCGCAACTGGTCTACCTCCTGTTGCTGGTCGGGGGCTACGCCCTCTGTTGGTGGGTCTACTGGGTCGCGGCTGGACTGACTCGCTCGAGAGCGGAGACGTACCTCTCCCGGCGGTACCTCGCGATCAGGTACGCGCCGCCGCTGCTGGCGATCGCCGCCGGCTACCACTTCGCTCACTACATCGGCTTCTCCATCTCGCTGTGGCCGGCCCTGCTCGAGGCGCTGAGCGCGCCGCTGAATCCGAGCGCGAACCCGACCCAGCTGGCGCTCACGTCCTGGTTCGGCTACGTCGAGATCGCCGGCATTCTGGTCGGCCACGTACTCGCCGTGTGGATCGCTCACGCGGTTTCGATCGAGTTGTTCCCCGGAAAGCTCCAGGCGATCCGAAGCCAGTACCCGTTCATCGTCGTCATGATCGTTTTCACGATGATCAGTCTGTACCTGGTCTCGTTGCCGACGACGAGTGCGCCGTTCGTTCCCGCCTAGAGTGGGACTCGGAGATTCGGAGCTGTCGTTCGTCTCCGTTTCCGCCCTCGCCCCCGTCCTTCCTCCGTCCTCTCCGCCCTCGCCCTCGCCCTCGCCCCCGTCCTTCCTCCGTCCTCTCCGCCCTCGCCCTCGCCCCCGTCCTTCCTCCGTCCTCTCCGCCCTCGCTCTCGCCTTCCCTCCGGCCTCGCCTTCCCTCCGCTCTCGTTCGAACAGTCCGACCCTCGGGGAACCGGCAGACACTTTTTCGACCGCACCCTACGCGAGAGTAGATGCACGCGGAGCCCGTCACCGAACCCGAGTACGACGTGCCCGAGGAGGGACCGGCACTGACCTGTCCCTACTGCGCTCGCCCGCTCCAGACCGAGGAGCTCCTCACGTATCACGTGGGTCTGGCCCACGACGACGTCTGCAGCGACGCTGAGCGCGAGACGTTCGAGGAGGCCCGCGAGGACGAGGAGTTCGACCTGTTCACCTTCCACGCGAAGGCGGCCGTCTCGGTGTTTCTGGTCTACTTCATGTTCGTGTTCCTCTACGGCCTCGTCTGGTCGGGCTGAGGCCGGAATCGCTCGTCCTCGAGTTCGTCCCGTCGAGTCCAACCGCTCGAGCCCGCCCGTCGAAACCGGCACGCGCCGACCGGACCTATTTTGGGCTCAGCGTCGTGCAGCCGTCCATGGCGGACCACCACGGATCGACCTTGTCCGATCGGACAGTAGCCATTACCGGCGCCTCCGGACGGGTCGGCCGGGAGGCGACCGAGGCCCTGTCGGCGTACGACTGTCAACTCTTCAGCCACAGCGAACACGAGGACATCGACAGCGAGACGCTCGAAATCGAAAATTTCGACGCCTTCTCGAACGCGCTCGAGGGTGCGGACGTGCTGATCCACCTCGCCGCGAACCCCTCACCCACGGCCGAGTGGGACGACCTGGAGGGGCCGAACATCGACGGTGTGTACAACGCGTTCGAGGCCGCCCTCGAGAACGACCTCGAGCGGGTGATCTTCGCGAGTTCGAACCACGCCGTCAACGGCGACAACGTCGTGAACCCGACGAGAGTCGAGACCACCGGAGGCGACCCGCGTGTCGTCCGCCCCGACGACCCGCCCAGCCCCGACAGCTACTACGGCGTGACGAAGGTCTTCGGGGAGGCGATGGGCGAGTACTACGCGAGGCGGCACGGCGTCGAAGTCGTGAACCTGCGAATCGGCTGGCTCCTGGACGAGGACGAGTTGCGCGAAATCTGCGACGAACGCGACGGCTCTGGCGAGCGCTACGCCCGCGCGATGTGGCTCAGCTCTGCCGACTGCCGACGCCTCCTCCAGGCGACGGCCTCGGCCTCGCTCTCGACCCACGCGATCACCGCTCACGGCGTCTCGAACAACGCCGACCGGTTCCTGTCGCTGACCGAGACGATGCACGAACTCGAGTATCGGCCTCGCGACGACTCGAGCCTCGTCCTGGACGGGTAATTCACGCTGGAGCGTCGAGACCGAGAACCGGTTGGACCGCTGGAGTGAGACGGACCGAACCGTTCGACGGTTCGATCGTCGCGGGCAACGTTACGCTCGCGTCTCGTACGACTCGAGTACCGTCAGCAGTTCCTGACCCAGGTCACTTGTGGCGTTCCGAATCCGATTCGTTTCGGGGTCGCGGACGACCAGCCCGCACGCTTCCAGTTTCGGGAGGTGGACGTGATGGAGCGCCGTTCGGACGCGTCGTCCGTGCTCACTGTCTGGTCGGCCCTCACTCCGGAGTGCTTCGGCAACCTGTTTCGCTAGCGCGTCCATCTCCATCGATTCTTCGTCGGCGAGATTCAACGTTCGCAGAATAACTCGACGTTGCTCGCTGGCAATCGCGAGGAGAACGTCGTCGGGAGGATTTGCTTCTCTGCCCTCGTGTGGACTGGGTCTCGTCGCCTCTCCCCCGATACCCAACCGTTCCGCACTCGACTTGCTCGACTGGCGATCCATATCCACTCATTACCGGGTGAGAAGTGTGAGGATTCGCCATGATGCACGAGGGAATCCGATCTCACGTGTCTCCCTCGGAAGGGATGAGCGTGTACGTGACGAGCGCCCCGATCGCTCGGCGAAGTCGTTCCGTGACAGCCTGGTCGGAAATCTCGAATTCGTTGGCGAGTTCCTTGGTCGTACAGCCTCTCGGGATGTCGTAGTACCCCATCTCCACGGCCAGCGTGATCGCTTCCCGCTGGGGACCGGTCAGGCCGTGCCACGGACCGGCGTCCGGTTCCGTCGGGTTGTACACGCGAGCCACCTCCAGCGAGATCTGTGCGTCCTCACAGCGGGTCGTGAACTCGCTGAGGGCCGTGTGATCGGGAAATCGCAGTTCGAAGGCCCACGAATCGGGTGTCCCGGTGGCACTCAAAAGCTGCCCCTCGGTTTCTTTGATTCCCCGAAAGAGGTGGTCCTGGTTCGCGTCCCAATCGAGCGTGAAGAGCGTTCGGTCCTCGAAGACGTCGACCTCCGATGCGTCGTTGACGGTCGGATGGCGTTTGACCGCGTCGACGAACGAGCTTCGCGTCGAGTTGTGGATCCAGAAGAGGGGAACGGTGGCCTCACCGATTGGCACGAGATTCTCGAGTTGGATAGACGTGATCCCCTCGATGTGCAGAATTCGTCCGAGTTCGAATTCGGCGGACGGGATTCGGAATTCTGCGATTACGCTCATGACTCGCTCTCGTCACCATGGTTGGCCATGCTAGTACAAAACTAGGTGGCATGGTACACCATGCTCTGCCGAGATTGGAATCGGGGGAAACCGTTTCCCCGCCTCGAAATGTTACTGTCGAATTATCGTGGTATGCTCATACTGCCATTACCTTGGTCGTCGTGTCGTACTCATACTGCCATTACTCGAGTCGTCGCGTTGTTCTCGAACTGCCATTGTCGGGCTGCTGCGTTGTAACTTGATACACCACCCGTGCCGGTTATTCGCCGCCCCGACGAATTGGGAGGTATGGCTACCGTGTTAGAATTTACGAGTCCGGCAGAGGAGTTTCCGCTGGGAACTATTTTCGAAAACTTGCCGGGAGTCACGATCGAACTCGAGCGACTCATCCCGCACGAAATCCTGATTATCCCCTATTTCTGGGTCCGGGGTGCGGAAGCCGATGATATCGAGGCCGCATTCGAAGCTCATGCTGGCGTGGTCAGTGTCGATCTCATCGACAGCGTCGATAGCGAGTTTCTCATGCGGGCGGAGTGGGAGGAGTCGTACTTCGGTATCCTGAGCGCGCTCGCCAAGACCAACGTCGCCGTCCTCTCCGGGATCGGGACGAGAGACGGGTGGCGCTTCGAGGTTCGAGGCGAGAGTCGCGACACAATCAGCGAGTTCCGGACCAGTTGCCAGGAACACGACATCCCCATCGAAATCACCGCCGTACACGCGTTGCTCCCGGTACAGGGCGACGGCTACGAGTTGACCGACACCCAGCGAGAGGCGCTGGTGCTGGCGTACGAGCATGGGTACTTCAACTCACCGCGTGAGACGTCGCTCCAGGACGTTGCTGACGAACTCGGTATCACCCAGCAGTCGCTTTCGTCTCGACTCAGGCGCGGCCATCGCCGACTCATCGCCGGAACGCTCGCTAATCCGTAGACCCGGTCGGAATGATCGGTAGACCGGTATTAGTACCTTCTGTATAATCAGTGGCGCTCTTCACCCGACTCAGGCCGCTAGGAAGACGTAGTATGATTGCTACACAGGCCGGTGTCGAGTTGGCGTCGATGGCGTTTTATCCGAAGTCGGAAACGTACAGGGCCGAGTACGACCAGGAGACAGTCTCTGCGAGCATGGCCGTCGTGGCGGTACTCTCGGAGGTGATGGATGTCGATCCAGTCGAACTGAAACCGCTTCACGCATCCGTTAACACCGGTGCGCTCGATGATCTCGCCCGCGTTCGAGACAGGACGGGTGAGGAGGTTTCGATCACGTTTCAGGTAGCGACGTACGCGATAACCGTCTCCAACGACGGCACGGTCGCGCTCACTTTGCGAGAGCGGACGGGAACGGACGGCGTGACCGAGGGAGTGTCCCCCGTATGACCTCCGACGAGGCGTCGCTCGCGACTCGAGCGAAACTCAATGCCGAATTGCAGTCGCTCCTTCGTCGGGCGCACGGTAACGGTGTCGATGTAGAAGGCGGGTGGGAGTGTCGGAACGGTCCCGAGCACCCAGATTGGGACGTGATCGTCACCGAAGTGCGAAAGAACGACGAGTCGGAGTGAACGAGTGCGTCGGCGAACGTGATACTGGCTGGTCCTGTTGGTGTTTTCGTTAAACGATGGTCGGTCCAGGTAGCAACGAAGACAGGACAGCCACCGACCTCGACTCGATTACGTTTTGCTCCGAGTTCGATGGACGAATTCCTCGAGTTCGTCTTCGATGAGCGTCGAAACACGCTCGCTGTATCGCCAGAGTGCTGTGTTGAGTCGCTCTTCAGTCTCGTCGTCGATATCGTCTCCATCTCGAAGGACGGAGTCTTCGGTAATCTGTGGGTGATAGACACAGACGACCCCGAGCGGGACGTCAGCCCCCATCTCACCGGCGGTGTGAATACCGTACTGATCGGTTCCCCAGACACCGTCCCCACCCTGTCGCTCGAGTGCCGAGTCGAGCGCATCGAGAAGCTGTAGGTCCTCGGCCGTGAGAATAGGGTCGTCACCTTCGAACAGTTCGCTGTACGCCTCCGTTCGGGCACGGTTCGTCCACTGTTCCAGGTGAGACCGTGCGCGTACGATCAGTTGACGTTCGTCCGGACGCTCGATCATGGCCTAGTCACGACTGCCAGGTCAATCAACGTTTGCGTCGACGGCCTGTGAGCCCGCTGGCGACGGCGCTCATCACCTCTTCCCGGTGCGTCCATTCACGTGCCGTCCACAGCGTTATCCCGTTCAGGACTGTATGTCACCGTATGGCAGACACGAAACGAAGTCGAGAAAAGCAGGCTCGCAACGAGGAGAACCGACAGCGAGAACGGGAAGTCTCGGAGGCGCGCGACCGTGGCGACGAGGCCGAACCGCCGGACGACGAGTGGGATGAAACCGACGAAGAAGGCCAGGCGGGTGACGATCACGACTCGCCTCGAGAGTGCCACCGTCGCGACTGTACCGAATCGGCGACGTTCGTCGTCGTCGAACGCTACCAGGAAGAGACCGGTCAGGGTGCTGTCGAGGCGAAGGCGTTCCTGTGTCGCGCCCACACCGACGAGGAGAGTCCTGCGAATCTCGACGGTGCCTACGACGACTACCTGTTTCGCGTCGAGATGCTTCCGGGGGCGAGAACAGAGACAGATACCGCGGAGACGGCGTAATCGGCGCCTCGATTTATATTTCGCCATCGAACGCCCGAGGCCGCTTTCCGGCTGCTCGAAGTCGCCCCCGGCCGCTCGAGTCCGTCCCTCGGTTACTCAGAGATGTCCCCGACCGCCCGGCGCCGTTTCCGACTGCCCGGCGCCGTTTTCCGACCGCTCGGCGCCGTTTTCCGACCGCTCGGCGCGTCCGATGGGCCTACCGATACGATAACTCGAGTTCGAGCGCCCGCTCGAGCACTCCCTCGTCGTACAACTCGTCCGTCTGTTCGGGACGGGTACGGTGGATCGCCCGAACCGTCTCGACGGTGTTCCGGAAGTTCTTGAACGTCGCCTCGTCGACCATCTGGCCGTCGATCGTTACCGCGCCCGTTCCCTCGACTTTCGCGGCGTTGAACCGCTCGATCTTGTCCACGTCGCGCTCGAGTTCCGCCGGCGTGGGCGTGTGGATCCGGTTGGCCTGGATCGTCTGTTTGGGGTACAGCGACCACGAGCCATCGAGGCCGATCCGCGCCTCGCGCTCGACCTGGTCGGCGTAGCCGTTGGCGTTGTAGACGGTCACGCCCGCACGTTCTTCGAAGAGGTCGTCGAACGGGCCGCCAATGGCGAGCAACTCCTCGGCGCTCGCCTCGTTGGAGAGCGCCTCGAGCAGGCCGTCCCAGCGCGGACGGCCGTCGCCGAGGTCGCGCCCGCCGAGTTCGGCGGTGTAGTCGACGGGGCCGAAGACGAGGGCAGTGAGCCGCTCGCCACCGGCGTCGGCCCGTAGTCGGGCGATCTCGCGCAGGTCCGACCGGGCGCGTGCCGTCTCGACGATGATCGAGAGGCCGATCGATCCCTCGGGGTGGCCGTGGTCGGCTTCCACACCGGCCACCGCCTCGAGGACGCGCTCGACGTCCTCGCGGCGGCCGACTTTGGGGACCACGACGCCATCGATCTCGTCGCCCACGTCCTGGACGAGCGTGTCGATCTCCTCGCGACCCCGGGCGCGAACGGTCTCGTCGTCGTAGCTCCACTGGACGCGCGGCCAGATCTCCCCGGGGAACTCGAGTGCTGGGAGTAACTCACAGACGTTCTCGAGCCCCTCGGCTTTCATGTCCGGGGCAGTGCCGTCCTCGAGGTCGGGGACGAGCCAGTCGGGAGCCTGGAAGCCCTCGGCGGTGAGGCCGGATCTGAGGTACTTCGCCGTGTCGTCTTTCGGGACGGCGGCCGGTGCGGTCTGGAAGGTGCGGCAGGTTCGGTTGATCATTGGGAGTGTGGTCGTTGTATCGTTGGTCTCGCTTCAGTCGTCTCGAGTCAGTATCTCGGCGGTTCGAATCCCGGAATACACCGGCTCGTCGCTCTGGTTGAACGCGACGTGCTGGAAGCGGACGGTCCCCGCCCGCTCGTTCGCGGTCGTCGTCTCGCGGCTCGTCTCCAGGACGCGCGTGAAGCAGTAGACGGTGTCGCCGGGGGTGACGAATGCGTGGAACCGCTCGTCCTCGAAGCCAACTTCGCGGTGGGTTCGCTCGTCCGACCGAGCGTGGCCTAGCGCCGTCGAGCGCGTCACGTCGCCGTAGGCGACGATCCCTCCCGACGGCGCGTCGGCCATTGCGTTGGCATTGTGGTGCTGTTTTGCGGTATTGAGGGTCGACAGCGGCAGGGTCGCGACGGTCACGTCGTCCATGGTGCGCCCGCGTTCGTGCCGGTAGGCAACGACGGTGTCCCGGTCTTCGGCCGTCTCGAGGGCGGCCTCGAAGTCCTCGAACGCGGTGCCCTCAGGGGTCACGAACGTCTCGGGGAGCGCGCTCACGGAGTGGTTGGCATCCGGCGAACGTCCGTCGCCGTCGGTATCGACGCCGCCCCCGTCCGTCTCGAGTCGTTCACGCCGCGGAATCATGTTCGTTCGCTCGTAGGTGCAGCACGTGTTGCCCGTCCTGGCGTCGTATCCACGGGTCGCCCAGGTGACGATGCCGTAGTCTGGTCTCGAGTTCGACCCCTTCGTAGTCAGGACTTCGCTCTCGACACGCAGGTCGGTTCCCGGAGCGACAACGTCGGCCGGAAAGCGGACGTTCGTCCGGCCAAGGAAGTAGCCGCCTTTCTCGCTCAGGTCCTCGACGGTGCACCCGAGGGTGGCCGCCAGCAAGTAGTCCGGGTGGATCGGCGGTTCGTCGAAGCCGCGGTCGCGGGCGACGTCCGCGCGCCAGTACGCAGGGTCGTGGTTCAGCGTCTGGCTCGTCCACAGTTCGTTTCCCCAGCGAGTCAGCCGGAGTCCGGGTTCGTGTTCGATCACGTCTCCCTCCGCGAAGTCCTCGAAGGAATGCCCTTTCTCACGGGTGTCCGCTCGCTCGAGCGCGCTGGCGAACGTGTCGGGGTCGGTCCACTCGAGGTCCTCCCTTGCACTCGAGTCGTTCTCATGGTCTCGCGAACCGTCCGCGTCGGTGTCAGTCATCGGCAGTCACCTCCTCCGGTTCGCTCGAGGCGGTCGGCGCGTGCCCACGGCGGGCGAGCGTCCGACGCATCTCGTTCTCGACAATCATGTAGCCCTCGTCGAACCCCATGCCGGGCTTTGCCAGCACCTGAGCGGCGTCGGTCGCGAGTGCGACGTGTGCACAGGCTCGAGCGGAGACGTCCGTCTCGTTGCAGGTGCCCCCGAGGTACGCGCGGGTGTCGGTTCCCTCGCAGTAGCGGACGGCCTCGCCGCTCCGGTGAACCCCGCCGAGGTCCGGCGACTTCACCTGCACGAGGTCGGCCGCCCCGGCGTCGACGAACGCCTGGACGTCCGCGAGCGTGTTGCACCACTCGTCGGCCACGATGTCGACCTCCACGCCTGCCGACAAGAGCCCGTCGCGCAGTTCGGCCATCGCGTGAATCTGATCCTCGCGCGTGCCGACGTCCATCGGTCCCTCGATCTGGAGCGGAATCGGGTCAGCGGCGGCCTCGAGGTCGGCGACGTACTCGAGAATCGCGTCGCTGTCGAACGGCGCGCCGAACAGCTCGCCGATCGTGCCGTAGACGTCGATGTGGAAGCGTGGTTCGTAGCCCTCGGGACCCAGTTCGCTGCTCCGCTCGCGAAGCCACTCGAGGTAGGCGATCAGGTTCTCGCCCTCGGGGCCGAGCTTCGAGGGGCTGTTGAACAGCCCGTGGGGGAGGACGGGAACGCCCTTGAGCAGCATCTTCTCGGCGTTTCGTCGACGGTCGTCGCCGGACTGGCCGAAGACGGGGACCGGCTCGGTCGCCGGTTCCGTCCCGAGCACGTTTGCGAGCACGTCGGTCATAGTTGTCCCACGCGTGCGCGCGGCTGCGGCGAGGAGGGCCTGGGAGACACCGTAGCGGACGGCGGTGTGCAGTCGGGAGCCGTCCTGGCGAAGTCCCTCGAGCACGGCCGCGTTCTCACCGAAGTCGTTCGGGTCGCGGCCGACGAGCGCGTCGGCGACCGCCCCCTCGATCAGTGGGGCGTACTCGGCGGCGCGAAAGAGCGGGTCGCGCCCGCCCGCCCCGGAGTACTGGACGGCTGCGCAGTCGCCGCGAACGACCGTCCCGTCGCTCAACTCGAGGTCGACGAGCAGGGATTCGCCCGCCTGGCGGACCGACTCGAAGCCGTCGGTGAGCGGCTCACCTGCGTAGGCGAACCCGTCCTCGCGGGCGCCGCGCTTGATGGCCAACTGGTCGTCGGTGTAGAAACCGGAGACCCCGGGAGTTGCGCGGACTGATTCAATCTGCACGGGTGTCACCCCCGTTCGGCCGACCGATGAGGCGGCCGTCGCTGATCGCGTCGACGTCGTCGGCGACCATGCGGAACGACTGCTCGCGCCCCTCGGTTTCGGCCCGCTGGGTGAGGCGTGCGGCGTGGATTTCCTTGACCTCGTCGCTCATCGCGAGGGCGGCGAACTCGAGGATGCGGACGCGGCCGTCGTCGTCGCGGGCCGGGAGAACCGCCCCGCGAGCGCTATCGCTCGGCGCGAAGGGAACGTCGAGCGCGCCCGAGTCGAACGCCCGAATGGTGCCGCGGGCAACGTCACCGTCGCCGTGCTCGAGGACCGCCTCGAGGAGACAGCGGGTCTCGCGTTCGATCAGATCCTGTTCCTCGTCGATGCCGTCGATGTCGATGTCCTGTTCGAGTGCCATGTCGATGATCTGTCTCGTGGTTCGGAGGCCGGCCGCGTTCGCCTCTTTCGTTGGAACGCCCTGGAACTCCTGGGGCGATTTCGTGATGACCTTGTCGGGGCGGGCGATGGCCGCGGTCATGCCGCCGAGGCCGATGACGCCGTTCGCCCGCGCCTCGTCGGGCGGGAACCCGCCCATCCACTCGTGGAAGACGGTAGTGACGCACACCTCGTTGGGGAGGTACTCCTCGCCGAGGGATCGAAGCGCGCGGAGCGCGGCCACGTCCTGGACGACGTTCCCGACCTGACCGTAGCCTAGCGTGAGCGAACGCACGCCCTGCGTGGCGGCGAGCAGCCCCTCGAGCACCATCACCGCGATGGCGATGCTCGGCGGGACGAGTGTTCCCGTGAGCGGGCCGAACGGCTCGCGGTTGATTCGGACGCCGCGTTCGGTGTACGCCCCCGCCAGGCGGTCGACGAACTGCCAGTGTTCGATGGTCGTCGCCAGGTCGTGCCGTTTGGTGTAGGGAATGTTGTAGGAAATCGGCCCGCCCTCGAAGCTCTGGAAGCCGCCCGCGAAGGTAATCGCGGCCAGCAGACGGGCGTCGGGGGTCCCGTGGCGGACCTCGATCGGCGCGTCGACGGCCTCGATCAACTCGCGACAGCCGTCGACGCCGTGGTTGACCGCCGGGAAGCCGTTGAGGGTGTCCTCGCCAGACTCGCGGGCGGCCTCGAGTCCCTCCTGGGCCTTCCCGTACTCGTTGTCGCGCGTGTAGGAGTCGATGGTCGTCGGCAGGAGGTCCGCCTCGCCCTCCGAGTGGAGGTACTCAAGCAGGGCGATCTGGTCCTCGAGGCGCGGGACACCCGCCCTCGGTTGCAAGAGCGGGCGGGTGGCCGACTCAAGCACGTCCGCGAAGCGCTTCACGGACGGCAGCGACTCGTGGAACTCGACGGCTTCGTCGAAGTCGACGGCCTCACCAGTGGGCCAGTTCTCGCGGAGGGCCGCGTCGATGCGTCGCAACTCCTCGGCCGGAATGCGCTCGTCGCGTATCATCTACGAGGTGACGGTGGCCCGGTCTCGTTCTTGCTCCGTGGCCGTGAGCTGGAGGTCGCGCTTCAGGGTCGCGATTGCCTCCTCTGGCCGGGTTTCGGCGTCGAAGACGCGATCGAATCCCAGCGCCTGGAAGGTCTCGCGAGTTTGCTCGAAGTCGTCCTGGCCGACGGCGAGGTTGCCGCCGATGTAAGTCACTGCGTCGACATCGTGGGCCTCGAGCGTCTCCTGGAACCCCTGGCAGTCCTGCTCGGCGTGGCCGTACAGCGAGGAGACCAGTACGGCCTCGGCGTCGTGCTCGCTGGCGGCGTCGGCGAATTCCGCCTGGGAGGTCTGGACGCCGAGGTTGACGACTTCGAAGCCTGCTGCAGCGAACGCCTGCTCGAGGATCGTGATGCCGACGACGTGGGCGTCGGACCCGATGACCCCGAGAACGACCGTGCGGGACATTGTGTGCACAACCATGATGGATCCTTGTTTAAAGTTAATGGTCGATCATGATAATACTCCTAATACACCTTAACGCCCCTCCTGTGGGAATCTATGACACCATCATGATTTATAGTAAAGGTTTTTACTCACATTACGTGAGGTGAGGGCATGGGAGCGCTCTCCTCGCTTCGCGTGTTGGACCTGACGCAGGTGCTCGCCGGACCGTACTGTACGATGTTGCTCGCGGATATGGGCGCGGACGTCGTCAAAATCGAACGGCCGGGTGGGGATCTGATCCGACCGAACCCGCCGTTCGTCGAAAGCGCTCAGGACGAGGCCTACGGCGGCTACTTCCAGAGCGTCAACCGCGGGAAGCGCAGCCTCGAACTCGATCTCGGGGCCGAGCGTGACCGCGAGGCGTTCCTCTCGCTCGTCGAGGAGGCCGACGTGGTCGTCGAGAACTACCGCGCGGGCACGATGGAGCGGTTCGACCTGGGTTACGAGACGCTCGCTGAGCACAACTCGGCTCTGATCTACTCTTCGATTCGGGGCTTCGGGGACCCACGGACGGGCGAGACGCACCGACAGGGCCAGCCCTCCTTCGACCTCGTCGCGCAGGCGCTGGGCGGCGTCATGGAGATCACCGGCCAGGAGGACGGCCCGCCGACGAAAGTCGGCCCCGGCATCGGCGACCTGTTCACGGCGACGCTGAACTGCGTCGGCATTCTCGCGGCGCTGCACCACCGCGAGCGAACCGGCGAGGGCCAGTACGTCGACACCGCGATGTACGACGCGATGATCAGCATGACCGAACGGGCGATCTACCAGCACTCCTACACCGGCGAGGCGCCGACGCGTCAGGGCAACTCCCACCCGACGCTCTTTCCGTACGACGCCTTCGAGGCCGCCGATGGCCACGTCGTGATCGCCGCGTTCAGCTCGAACCACTGGACCGCCCTCTGTGAGACGATGGACCGTCCTGACCTCGCCGCCGAGTACCCGGACGCGCCGAGTCGGCTCAGTAATCGAGAACTCCTTCGTGCGGCCATCCTCGAGTGGACGCGCGAGCGCACGTGTGAAGAACTCTGTGACGCGCTCGAGGGCCGGGTACCCGTGGCGCCCGTCCAGGACACGGCGGACATCTTCGACGACCCGCACGTCTACGCGCGCGAGATGCTCGTTCCGGTGGCTCAGCCCGGGGCCGACCGTGAGGTCGAAATTTCCGGTAGCCCGATCAAGATGAGTGAGACGCCGCCGCGACCTCGCGGGCGCGCGCCGTTGCTCGACGAACACCGCGAGGAGGTACTCGAGGACGCGGTTCGAGCGGCAGAATCAGACTGAGCAGCTGCCGTCGCATCCGCTGTGCGTCGCTCGCGGAGAGTAATCCTTTTGCGCCCCCCGGGCACACGCTCTGGTATGGACTGGCCACACGACCCCGACGGGGAGGAGGGCAGCGAAGGGATGCGCAAGTTCGACATGGCGATCATCGCCAAGAAAGTCGACGAGGACGAGGACTTCCCGCTCGAGCGCGACGCGTTCGTCGAGGCCCACGGCGAGGAACCAATCCGGATCAACCACCAGTCGGTCGTCGCGCTCGCGAACATCTTCGAGTACGTCGACGAGCCGGAGTTCGAGACGATCACGGACATGCACAAGGCGGTCGGCGCGGCCATGCGCGAGGGGAACTTCTGGGACTACCACCCGGTCGGGGCGAACCCCGAGACGAAGTCCGCGTAAGGCTCTCGTCGAGTCCACGCTGAGGGTTCTGATAGGTTCTTTCCGGTTGACACGCATCGAAGCACATGGAGATCGCCGGCACCTCCCTCGAGGAACGACTCGAGCAGGCGTTCGTCGTCTTTCTCGTATTTCTCGTCTTCGCCGCATTCCGAGATTCGTACGACTGGCTCTCGATCGTCGCGATTCCCGTCCTGTTTTTCGCGTTCAAAGTCGGACTCGATCTCGTCCTGCACCGCCTGTTCGAAGGCCGCGGCTGAGTCGCCGTCGCGTTACCCCGTCAGTCGTCCGCCCGGCTCACCGTCTCCCTGACCCCATCCTCGACGTCCATCCGACTCTCCCATCACGAATCTGGATTACGTATCGCTTATACGATATCGTTCGAAACGGACGAGTACCGTGACGAACACGCAGGTGACGCTCTTTCAGATCGACAACTACGGACCGTGGACCGTGACGCCGGAACCGCGACGGGAGGCCGACCTCCAGACGCTCCAGTCGCGACTGTACGCCGATCTTTCGCAGTTCATCGGCGCCCGCGACGGCTACGTCTTCTTCACGCGATTCGACAACATGATCGCCGTCACGAACGGCCTCGACCGCGAGGACCACGCGCTGATCCAGGAGTCCGTCGGCAACCGCTACCCGGTCACCCTGAGCCTCGGCGTCGCGACGGGAACGACCCCGGTGCAGGCGCTCTCGGACGCGACGAGCCTGATCCAGGACGCCGGCAGTGCCCAGGACGAACATCGCCGCGAGATCCTCGAGGGCCGAACCATCGACGGCTCCCATCGAACCGACGGGGACGTCCAGATCGCCCACTTCGACGTGATCGACGCGACGGGGCAGTACACCGACGAACTCAACGCATTCGACAGTTTCATCGAGATCGAACAGGGCTACGCCGCGCTCATGCGCCACATGCGCCACGCCCACGGCAGCCTCTCGTTTTTCGTCGGCGGCGACAACGTCATCGTCGTCTGCCCCGACCTCGAGCGATCGGACTACCTCGAGGCCATCGAACACGTCGAGTCGGCGGTCGACGTGACCATGCAGGTCGGCGTCGGTACGGGAGCCAGTGCTCACGATGCGGGATACGCGGCGAAACACGCCCTCGAGCACTGTCGGGCGAACGGAACGCGCGTGGAGTTCTGAATCCTGAATCGAGGGCGAACCGTTCGGGTTCGACAGCTGAATCGCCACCGGACCGTTTGGGTACTACAGAAATCGGAACTTCAGTGTGTGACCGTATATACGTGTCGGAGGTACCTTTTAGGTCGTTTGGGCTGTGTATTCGGCTATGGAATCGGATCTGTCGGTCAGGGATACCCTGACAACTGAATACGTCGGCGTGAGCGAATCCGACACCGTACTCGGTGCGGTGCAGTTGATGCGCGAAGAGCGTGCCGGTTGCGTACTCGTCGTTCGTGGATCCGAGGCCGTCGGGATCATGACCGAGTGGGACGTCCTGGGCGTCGTCGAGGACGAGGACGACCCGGGCGAGACAACCGTCGGCGAGGTCATGTCGTCGCCGGTGCTCACGATCGAGAACAACCGCTCGCTGACCGATGCCGCGGACACGATGGCGAGTCAGAACATTCGCAACCTCGCGGTGGAGGAAAACGGCGAACTCGTCGGGGTTCTGACCCAGCGCGACGTCATCGCCGTCGCGGGGTCGTTCCAGGGCGCGACGAGTCAACCGGCCGCCGAGGAGGTCGGCGTCACGAACGAGGGCACCACGACCCTCTCGGACGAGTACGTGACCAACGGCGGCGAGGAGTTCAGCACGCAGGGCGTCTGTGAGGCGTGTGGAACGCTCACCGACTCGCTCCAGGAGGCCAACGGTCAGCTGGTCTGTGTGGACTGTCGGCAGGTGTGACGTGGCCGCCGTGTGGCCGGTCGGTGTGGCCCGTGGCTCGTTCGCCCAGTCACCTCGAGCGATGCTTCCCTGTGAATAATGGTCGGTGACGATATCGACCTCGTGATCGAACCGGCGACGAGCGACGACATCGAGGCCGTCACGGAGTGTTGGGTCCGCCTCGCAACCGACCAGCGTCGACACGGATCCGTCGTTCGCCCGGAGACCAACCGGGAGACGATGCGGGCGACCCTCGGCGCCTACCAGGTCGACGACGGATTGCTGGTCGCCAGGGACGGGCATCGACTCGTCGGATTCGCGTCCTTCTCGGTCGAACACGGCGCGCTCGAGCTGGCGTGTACGCGTGGCTTGCTCTCGAACCTCTACGTCGACTCCGACTACCGTGGCCGGGGAATCGGGTCGGCGTTACTCGAACGCGTCGAGGCCACCCTCGCCGACCGCGGCGTCGATCGACTGATTCTCGAGGCGATGGCCGACAACGAGGCGGCCAGGCGCTTCTACCGCGAGGCGGGGTACGAGCCGTTCAGGGTCAGCCTGGAGCGCGAACTGGACCGGTCGGCCGAAAACGATACACACTCAAAGGACGAGTGATAACTCACAGACCGCGCCAGGGGAGCATGGGTGGTACATGCACTCGACTTGTAATCGAGAGTTCACGGGTTCAAATCCCGTCCCTGGCTCTTCCCCGCGATTGTCTAACGACGTCGAGCGATGTGAGCGACCACCCGATTGAGCGTGGCCCTGTACACGCCAACCTGGAGTGGTTCGCACGCAGTCCAGGAGCGGCCTGTCTTCATCTGCTGTCGAACTGTATTGTGAGTGTTTCTCTCTCACGTGGCTAGTGACGAGAAACCGGTAAAAATTGCAACCAATTGGTGGCGTTCAGTCGATCGGCCGACTGTTTCATACAACCCAGACGTTCAATGCGTGATTACACTCTCGAGTTCGCCACTGAACTCGTTCAGAATACGCTGATAGTACTAATTTTATGATCTTGTTAGAGGCCAAATAGATAAATGATGATCAAACTCGATCATTGAGGTATAGAATTGTGCAGCAAGAGGGGCTTGAGGCCACAGGTTTTATATCCAACCGTGTAAAGCATCCGCCAATGCTACTGTCAGCCGACCGATCGAGCATGAACGAAGGAGTTCCTCTTAGTTTCCGTATCGTCGAGGCCGTGGCCAGAGAAGAGGGTGTCGACCCAGTTGAAATCGAACCTCCCGAGTACGACGCGCTCTACGACGTTCTCAATCCAGAAGCGCTCGACTCCCTGTTCGCGCCGCGCGAGGATGGCACTCCGCGGAGTCCCGGCGAGGTAACGTTCACGTTCTGTGGCTACGAGATGGTCGTCGAAAGCGACGGCGCAGTCACTATTCTCGATTGACGCGTTCGCGTTCACGTTCGTCTCTGCTACCTACCTCACAGCAGCATCCTTAGCGAGGCAGCGTTGTCCGCATCGAACGTGGACGGCTACTCAGCCTGCGTCCGCGAACGGCTATTCGAACCTGTGTCCGCAAACGGCTACTCGAGCCCGCGCCCGCAGACGGGTTCGAAGACCGACTCGTGGAGGCGTTCGGCCACCGTCTCCATCAGCGGCTCGAGGTTCGCGGTGTCGGCCCGGTTGTACCGAACGAGCGTCTCGAGGGCGTCCTGGTCGCCGCGCTCGTACTGGTGCCAGAGGCGAACCGCGTCGCGACCGCTGATGTCGGGTTGATCGCGGTCGATGCCCAGGTCCCGTTCGATCCGTTTGAGCCCGCCCGTCAGGTCGAGTTTTCGACAGGGGTACATGAGGTCGATGTGGGGTACCGAGGCGTCGACGTCGAACGCCGTCTCGAGGAACGGGACGTCGAAGCGCTGCCCGTTGAACGTCACGAGCGCCGAAGCATCGTTGAACTCGGTCTGGAGCCGGTCCCGCGTGAGGTCCTGGCCGTTGACGTACGTCCGGGTTTCACCTCGTCGGTGGACGCTCACCGTCGTGACGTCGTGACGGCTGGCGTCGAGACCCGTCGTCTCGATGTCGAGGTAACACACGTCGTCGCGAACGTTTTCGAAGAAACGCCAGCGACTCGCCGCCGGGAGCGCCTCGGCGAACGGCGAGACGTCGCCGGCCTCGAGGTGGCGTCGACCGTCGTCGATGAAGGTCTCGATGCGGTCGGCGACGGTCGGGCCGACGACGCTGCCGTCGAACTCGTCCCAGTGGGTGATGCCGTGTTCCCAGAGGCGGCGCTCGGTGGTCTCGCCCACGCCGTGAACGGGGAGAAAGCTATTCTCGATTTGCACGTCCGATGAGGGGCGTCCAGGTCGCAAAAACGTGTGGGTTCGACGGTACACGAGGGATGGGCCCGATGAAGGGTGGGGGAGGGCCCGGTCGAAGAACTGGTTTTATAGTCCTGGTGGCGAACTTCGCTGGCCAATCGAGCTTCGAACAGTGTCGAAACGTCTTGGAACAACCGTGTCGAGGGCTGGAAGTGAACCGCTGGATCTAGTAATAGTACAGTTCGACGGTGTGACCGCAGTTGTGACACGTCGTCTCCGTGCCGCTGAGACGGTGTTCCTCGTCGTTCCCCTGGAGGTCGTGTCCGGGTTTTCTGATCCCCGGTCCGCCGGGGACGGCCGCTCGAACGGACTCGCTACACGCGGGACAGCCAACCGTTACTCGCGGGCGTTCAGATTGTGACATACCTGCCACGTACCGTATCGGTCGTTTTTGTTATACGAGTCTTAAGCCCGGTCAGCGGCCGCCTAGCCGAAATCGAACTCGCTGAAACCGTTCGGAAGAGTGCCTTACCGCTCGAACGAAACGGGCTCGAAGTCGAAGAACGCGGTCTCGTATCCGTCGTGACGAGCGACCTGAGGCGCGGTGTCGACGGAGACGGTCACGCGCTCGGTCGTGTCCAGGTCGTCGGTCGCCAGCCCGTAGTGGTGACCGAACTCGTGATCGAGGGTTTCGACCAGCGGTTCCTCGAGCAGCGTCTCCCCGTCGGCCTCGAGGATTGCCGACAGCGACGTGAAGGGGAGCGACACGTCGTTGTACGGCGTGCGCGGGAAGACGGCGAGGTACCTGTCTGCGTCCGCGTCCGCGTCGTCGGACAGTCGCTCGATGTCGGTCTCGATGGCGGTGATGGCTGCGTCGCCGCTCCGTTCGGTGCCGAGGCGGGTTCCGGGGAGATCCGAGACGGCGGGCCCGGTGAACGCGGGTGCGGCGCCGTTTCCGTGTTCGTCGTCGCCCGATCCAGGTTCGTCGTGCTCGCCCTCGTGCCCGTCTCCGCTCTCGTGGCTCATCACCTCGAGCGCCCCGCGCGTCCCCTGTTCGTCCTCGGGAACCGAGATTAATTCGAGGTCGCGCACGTCCGCGCGGGCGTACTCGAACGGAATCTCGACCGTTTCGACCGACTCGAGTCGACCCTCGAGGTCGCCGGTACGTCGCGTCGTGACCGGGCCGACCTGGATGCGGGCTGTGTACGACCCCTCCTCGGGGAGCGTGACGTTGTCGCCGTAGTGAAATCCCATTCGCTGGGCGAGCATCGACCAGGGGGCGTCGCCGTGGACGAGGTCGCCGTCGGCGTCGACGATCTCGAGGCCCAGATCGGCGGGGAGGACGACGCCGGTCGCGTCGTCCCAGACGGTCATCATCAGGTGGTGGGTGTCCTCGGTCTGGACGTCGACGCGCTGGCGCTCGCCGGAGACGAGCCAGAACCGGTGGGGGAACGTGTAGGTGAGCGAGACGGCATAGTCGCCTGCTGTCGCCTGACCGTACGTGGCCATCTCTTCCTCGGCGGGGGGCACGTAGACGGCGTCGGGACGATCCTCGAGCAGCGGCGGGGTGTTCCAGGCCGACTGCTCCTCGAAGCCGAGGCGCTCGAGGCAGCCGGCGAGTCCGAGGGAACCGACGATGGCGGCGCAACGGAGCGCGTCTCGTCGAGAGGCGGTCATACTCGAATCGAGGGCCGAGGTGCCAAAACCGCTGTCGGTTTTCAGACCGCCGAACCAACGAGCCTTTGATCAGCCGGTCCCAGGATTCGAGTATGGACAGACGGACGTATCTCGGCGGTCTCTCGACGGCCGGTCTCGCCGGGGTTGCGGGGTGTCTCGGCTCGGTCGAGAGCGTGCTCGGCGAGGACGAGCCCGAACCCGGCCGCGGAAACTGGGGCGACGGCCAGACCGCTCTCGAGACGCCGACCGAGGACAGGGGCGATCCAGTCCACCCGATCTACGGGCAGGAGATGCCGTCGTTTTCCTTCCCGGACCCCCTAACTGGAGAAACCGTCTCCTCGAGTGACCTCGAGGGCGAAAAATCCTATCTACTGACGTTCTTCTTCACGTCCTGTCCCGATGGGGTCTGCCCGGCCCTGCTACTGCGGCTGCGGCGCGCACAGGCTGACGCGGTCGAGAACGGCTACGTCGACGATCTGGACCTGCTGGCGCTCACGTTCGATCCCGAGCGTGACACGCCGGAGGTACTCGAGGAGTACGCGGGTCAGCAGGGCGTCGACCTCGAGGTCGGCAACTGGCACTTTCTTCGCCCCGAAGACAACGAGACGGCACAGGCGACGATCGACGAGAAGTTCGGAATGAAGATCGAGCGAACCGACGACGGGACGGAGGGAGACGGAACCGACGGCAACGACGGTGGAGATCACGAAAACGACAGCGACGACCAGAGCGGGGGGAACGGCCACGACGATCACGACCACGGCGCGTACACGTTCACCCATATCGCCCTGATCTTCCTCGTCAACGAACACGGCGTCGTCGAACGCTCGTATCCGCGCGGGACCACGGTCGACACCTCGAAGGTCCTCCAGGACGTACGCACGGTCGTTGGACAGTAACATGCGCAGGCGCGACCTCCTCGCAGGACTCGGCAGTCTCGGCGTCCTCGCCACCGGCGGCGTCGTCGCCTCGAGCGACGTCTCGAGTCTGCAGTCTCGCATCCGCCGTCGCTTCGGCGACGAGGCCGAACAACTCGAGGTCGAGACGGTCGACGCTCAGGGGAGCGAGGCCGGGACAATCGTCCTCCCGTCGCTCGAACAGCCGACGTTCATCGACTTCTTCGGGACGTGGTGTGGCCCGTGCATCAAGCAGATGCCCGCACTCGTCGAGGCCCACGAGCGTCTGGGCGAGGAGGTGCTGTTCGTCTCGGTGACCAACGAGAACGTCGGGTCGTCGACCGGGGCCTCGATCACCGAGGCCGAACTCGCCGACTGGTGGGCCGAACACGACGGCAACTGGACGGTCGGCGTCGACCGCACGGTCGAACTCGCCGAGCGCTACGGGCTCCAGGGCTATCCGTACGCGGTCGCCGTCGACGAGTACGGCTTCGTCCAGTGGTCCGAGGGCGGCATCAAATCGGCCGACGAACTGGTCGCTGGCATCGAGCACGCGATCTGACCGATGATCGATCTCGCCTTCGTGTCGACGCTGGCGTTCGCAGTTGGGGCGGGGATCGCGACGTTCTTCTCCCCGTGTGCGTACCCGTTGCTTCCCGGCTACGTCGGCTACTACGCGAGCCGAACCGAGGACGCAGAGCCAACGCTCGGCGGCTCGCTCGCTCGCGGGCTCGTCGCCGGCGCCGGCGTCATCGCCACGTTTCTCGTCCTGCTCGGGGCGACGTTCGTCGTCGGCCACGAGACACTCTCGAACGTTACGCTCTTCGAACCGATCGTCGGCGCGTTGCTGATCGTGTTCGGGCTCCTGGTCGTCGTCGGACGGGCCCCCTCGCTATCATTCGCGCTCCCGAAACGGCGCTCGAGCGTCGCCGGATTTGGCGTCTTCGGCGCCGGCTACGCCCTCGCAGCCGCTGGCTGCGTCGCGCCGCTGTTCATCGGCGTCCTTACCAGCGCGCTCTCGCTGCCGGCAGGCGCCGGCGCGCTGGTCCTCCTGGCGTACGTGGGGAGCATCACCGGGCTGATGATCTCGCTAACCGTCGCGACCGGGATGGGTCTCGTCGCCGGGGCTGGCTGGATCGCTGCTCACACGGGGACTATCGAACGCCTCGCCGGCGCAATTATGATCGTCGCCGGACTCGGGCAGCTCTACCTCGCGATCGTGATTCTCGAGGTGCTGTGAGCGGTTTCAGGATCGACACCGCGAGCACAATCGCTCGCTACCGATCGATACGGTGGGGCTACTTAATCGTCTCAGGCCGGTCGTGTCCGACAGTGACTGACGAGACCGGACGGCCAGACGACTCGCAGACGCCATCGCGTCGGAGGTGACTCCAGTGAGCGAGCGCAGCGGCCTGGAGTCTCGCGGTACGCCGCCAGTCCTCGTGATCGACCCGACCGATAGCCTCGGCGGGACGGCGAGAACGCTCCAGGACGCCCTCGGCACGGGGGCCGTCCGTCGGGTGACCGACCTCCAGACGGCACTCGAGTTCCTCGAGGTCGCGCAGGCGGGCTGTCTGGTGTATCCGTTCGACTTCCCGCCAGCCGATCTGGAACGCGTTCGCGAGCGCGCCGACTGTCCGCTCCTGGCGGTCGCGGGCGGTGCCAACGCCGAGGCGGCGCTCGAGGCCGGGGCGACGGACGTGCTCGATCCGGACGCCCCGCGAGCGGAGGCTCGCGCACGCGTGGAAACAATCTTAAAGGCGTCATCGTCGTCGGCCGCCGGCCGGACCTGGACGGCGCTCGAGCGGGCCGTTCTCGAGAACGGACCTGCGACGGCTCTGGCGGTCGACTCGACGGGCACCGTGGAGTCCGCCCTGCCCTCCGTCGAAGCTGTGCTGGGCTACACGCCGAGCGAACTCGTCGGCCGACCCGTCGAGGACGTCGTTCAGGACGACGACCGACGGTCGATCCGGCGCGCGCTCGAGGCGGCACGAAACTCGTGGGCAGACGAGGGGAGAGGCGAGACGGGGGACGAGGGAAGAGGCGAGACGGGGGACGCCCTGGATGGACCGCGAACCGTCCAGCTTCGCCATGCCGACGGCACGCGGCGAACGCACGTCGTGACGGTGAGAGGCGGCGACCCGGCACCCGACGACGGCCTCGTTCTGACCGTCGGTCCCGCGCCGGAGCCCGACTGGACCGACGTCGAAGCCTGGGTCGGTGCACTCGAGCGCCCGGCGTTCGCCGTCGACGAGGCGTGGCGAATCGTCGCAACGTCCGACGAAGCCAGCGTCCTCTTCGGTGACGATCCCACAGCCCGGACCTCGATCCAGGAGGCACTGCCGGCGGACCGTCGCGAGGTAATTCTCGGGCACCTCCGGGAGGCTCGCGAAAGCGGGTCAGCGGTTCGGTTTCGGACGCCGCTCTCTCCCGACGGGGAGGGGGCACCGGAGGAGGAGGGATCGACGCTCGAGTGGGTCGGCGCACCTACGGAATCGGGCGTGCTGGCCATCGCCGTGGGTGCGTCGACCGATCGCGACGAGGCGTCACCGGACGACGAGGCAGGCCCGGCCGTCGAGACGACTCGAGCACTCGAGGCAGTGACGGCGGCGCTCCGAATCGGCGTCGTCGTCTTCGACCGGGAAACGGAGCGAACGCTCGAGGCAAATTCGGTCGCGCGAGAACTGCTGGGCGATGACGTGCCGCTCGCCGGAACGCTCGACTCGCTGGTCGACCAGCGAACGCGCGACAGAATTCGACGTCGAGCGAGCGACTCGACGGTACGGCGCGCGGACACCTTCGAAGCGACGGTCCGAACGGAAGACGGCGACCGAACCGTCTCGGCGACCGTCGTGTCGCTGTCTCGAGACCGGGCGGCGCTCTGCGTGCTCGGCGACCGGCCGCCGTCGGCGGACGACACCATCGTTTCCACCCTCTCCTGGACGAGTCGCGCGCTTCGGTCGGCGAGTTCGCCGTCGGTGGTGAGCCAGCACCTCGCCGACGGCATCCTCGGACTCACCCCGTCATCGGCCGCCTGCTGTTACCTGCTCGACGGTGAGCGACTCTATCCGGCGGCCGTCGCGCCGACCGACGCGGATCCAACGGTACACTTTCCGACCCTCGACTGTGCGGACGTCCCGGCGCTCGACCCGCGGCGGCTGTCGGGACCGTCGCTCGGCTATCTCGAGTCGAGAGCGTTCGACCCGCTGCTCGCAACGGGGGCGGTGGCGACCGATCAGGTGTTCGTCGCCCCGGTCGGTGACCACGGGGTCGTCGTCGCCACGGGACTCGGCCTGCGGACGCTCGATTCGACGGACGTCGAGGCGACCGATTGGATGACGGCATTGGCCGCAACGGAACTCGAGACGATGGACCGCCGGCGCGCGCTCGAGGCGCTGGAGGAGACGGTCGATCGCCTCGAAGCGGATCGCGACCGACTGGGTGAGCTCGAGACGGTCGTCCAGGGACTCGAGTCCACGCTGGCCGACGCCTCGGATCGTCGGGCCACCGAGTCGGTACTCTGCACCGACCTGGCGGGGCTCGAGTGGATCGACGGCGCCTGGTTCGGTGACGTCGATCCAGCGGCCGAAACTGTCACCGAGCGCGCGAGCGCCGGATCGGCAGTCTCGACTCCGCCGGTCGCGGGATCCGATGGCTTCGCGGAAGACGGCGACTCGCTCTCGGCAGCGATCGAGTCTGATTCGGTGAGCCACGTCCCCGCTGCCGATCGGAAAACGCCGGGGACGGTGGGACGAACCGACCGTCGCGGTCGGTTCGACGGCCCCGAGGACGGGGCGATCGACGTCGTCTCTCTCCCGCTGTCGTTCGACGACCGGCGATACGGCGTGCTGACACTCTCCGTCTCGGCAGCCACCGTGACGTCCAACCTGCTCGAGCGACTCGAGACCCTTCGAACGCACCTCTCACTCGCCTTCGCTGTCGGCGAGTACCGACGGTTCCTGACCGCCGAGGACCGACTCGAACTCACGTTCACGCTTCCATCGGCCGACGACGGGACAGACCAATCTCTATCTGCGTCTGAGGATCGGCCGGAACGGCTCTCCCCGGGTGATCCCCTCGTCGCCCTCGCCACACGCTGTCGATGCCGGGTCGACCTTCTGGCACTCTCGGAGGGGCCGAGCGGGACATCCGTCGTGTGCTCGATTTCTGACGACGACCTCGAAGCGTCGACCGTTCGCTCGATTGCCGACGGGATCGAAGGGCTCGAGGCGCTCGACGTATCGAGCGAGCGAGACGCTCGTCTCCACGTCGAGGTTCGACTCGCCGGCGAGACGCTCGCCGGACTGGTTGGTGCGCACGGTGGAACCCTCCGAACGATAGACGGACGCGAGCGGCGACCGACGTTCGTCGTTGATCTCGCACCCGGAACCAGCGTCCGCTCGTTCGTCGACCGACTCGAACGCTGGGAGCCGGACGTCGAGCTTCGTTCGAAACGGGTCGTCTCGTCCGGAGACCGTCCGTCGGGCTCGTTCGAGGATCGCGTCAGAGATCAGCTGACCGAACGCCAACTCGAGACGCTCAGGTTCGCCTACTACTCGGGCTACTTCGAGTCCCCGCGTGAGCACACCGGCGGCGAGGTTGCCGACCTACTCGACGTGTCCCAGCCGACGTTCACGCGACACTTGCGCATAGCCGAACGAAAGGTGTACGAACTCCTGTTCGAAGCGGGCGAGTTCGAACAGTCGCCGGACTGACCCGACATTTTGGGCCGTCGTCTCGTCGCTGGACCGCACGTCGCGGCCGGAAATTCCTGATTACTCATCAAGCCGTGATTGTCACTTGAGTCGATGGATGAATCAGTTTAGCGCTTCGTTAATCGCCCGTTTCACGGTTTAGCGTCTACCACCAAGTGACTCGGGGCGAAATGCACGTTTGATGTACCTGTTTGCGATAAGCGGCGATTACCCGACTCTCGCTCCGTGCGGGGTGGTCCGTCGATGAGCACCAACCCACTCGACGCCGATTCGGTTCCGCTTCGGTCTCAGGCCGACGGCGGCATCGTCGCCGAACTCGAACTCGACCACGACGAGCTGATTCTCCGACCGACGCTTCGACGGCTCTCCAGCGGCCGCGTCGACCTCGAGTACTCGAGCGAGCTCGAGGACGGCACCACGGTGATCTTCTTCGTCGCCGAGGCCGCTCCCTTCGACGAACTCGAAACCGCCCTCGCGCGCGATACCACGGTCTCGAATCCGACGCTGGTCGAACGGTACCCACGAAAACGGGTGTATCGGGCCACAGTTACCGATCGAGCCGTTCGATTCACGAGCCAGGTCGTCGAAGCCGGCGGCCGCGTTCTGGAGCTCTCGAGCGGACAGACCGGCTGGGTGCTTCGAACGCGCTTTCCCGACCGCGATAGCTTACTAGCGTTCAACCAGTCCTGTCGGCGGCGAGAAATCTCGTTTCACGTAAACCACTTGCGCCTGGCGAAAGCGAACGAGACGACTGCAATCGGGCTGACCGAAAAGCAGGAAGAACTCCTGAGCGTCGCCTACGAAGAGGGCTACTTCGACGTTCCGCGCGGCATCTCACAGGACGAACTCGCCGAGACGCTGGGTATCTCGAAGTCCGCCGTCTCCCAGCGGCTCCGGCGGGCGGTGACCGAACTGTGTGAGACGTCGCTCTAGGGCTCGGGTCCGAGTCGATCGAGTCCGATTATAGACTGGGTTATTGACTGTGTTATAGACCGTGTAGTCAGCCCAAAACCGTTGCCGCAGACACGATGGGTGAACATACCGATGGAAAGGACCGTCTGCGCCGGCAGAATTCTCTCCCATCTCGTGAAATAATTCCATCTACGTCGAAAGACGGCACTTTCGCCGGTTGGACGCCGGTTCACGACGTATCAGTCGGTGGAGAGAGTACGTGGTGACTATCGACCGCGTTAGTGGATCTATAGTAATGGGTCGAGCGCCGCTTTGTAGCGCTATGACAGTGCATCGTTTGACGGTCCGAGCGACCCGTGGCGGCTCCCCCCGAAACCGCTCCGCGTATCTCTCTCGAACCCGGCAGACTCCCGCGGCCAACGAGGTGAGCCACTGATGTGTGGCATCATCGGACGCGTGGGAACCGACCAGGCGATCGATACCCTGCTGACCGGCCTCGAGAACCTCGAGTATCGCGGCTACGACTCGGCCGGAGTCGCGGTCCAGAACGGCTCCGGAATCAAGGTCCAGAAGCGCTCCGGGAAGGTCGACGAACTGAAACGGACGATCGACAGCGACGATCTCCACGGCGAGGTCGGCATCGGCCACACCCGCTGGTCCACCCACGGGCCGCCGACCGACGAGAACGCCCATCCCCACACCGATTCGACCCAGGACGTCGCCGTCGTTCACAACGGCATCATCGAGAACTACGCCGAACTGAAAGCCGACCTCGAAGCCAATGGCCACGAGTTCACGAGCGACACCGACACCGAGGTCATCCCGCACCTCATCCAGTCGTACTTCGACGAGGGCGCCGACGCCGAGGCGGCGTTCCGGCAGGCCATCGAGGACCTCGATGGAAGCTACGCGGTGGCCGCGATGGTCGCCAACGATCACGTCATCTACGCCGCCCGGCAGGGCTCGCCGCTGGTCGTCGGCCTCGACGAGGAGGGCTACTTCCTCGCCAGCGACGTCCCCGCGTTCCTCGAGTACACCGATAGCGTCGTCTACCTCGAAGACGGCGACGTGGTCGTCGTCCGCCCCGACGGCATCGAGTTCACGGACCTCGAGGGCAACGACATCGAACGCGAGGCCGAGACGGTGAACTGGGACCCCGAGCAGGCCGGCAAGGGCGAGTACGACCACTTCATGCTCAAGGAGATTTACGAGCAGGGCACCTCGCTCAGCCAGGCCATCGAGGGCCGGATCGACCACGAGGCCGGCGACGTCGCCCTCGAGTCGTTCCCACCGGGGACGTTCGAGGGAATCGAACGCGTCCAGTTCGTCGCCTGCGGGACGTCCTATCACGCCGCCCTCTATGGATCGATCGCGATGAACTGTGCCGGCGTCCAGACGAGCGCCCACCTCGCCAACGAGTACGGTGTAAGTGCTCCTCCCGTAGACGAGGACACGCTCGTGATCGCCGTCACCCAGAGTGGCGAGACCGCGGACACCCTCTCGGCGATGCGCCAGGCGGCGGCCGACGGCGCCCGACTGCTGACCGTGACGAACGTGGTCGGCTCGACGGCCGCGCGACTGGCCGACGACACGCTTCTCATCCGCGCCGGCCCCGAAATCGGCGTCGCCGCGACGAAGACGTTCTCCTCCCAAGCCGTCATGCTCCTGTTGCTCGCCCAGCGGGTGACCGGCGACGTCGTCGGCGAACAGCGAGCGAACCTGGAGGCGCTGCTCGAGGACGTCTCGGCGCTCCCGGAGACGATCGAATCGGTCCTCCAGGACGACGACTCGAGGGACCTCGCCGAGCGGTACCTCGACAGCCAGTCGTTCTTCTTCATCGGTCGCGGTCTTGGGTTCCCGGTCGCGCTCGAGGGTGCGCTGAAGTTCAAGGAGATCACCTACGAGCACGCCGAGGGATTCGCCTCGGGCGAACTCAAACACGGGCCGCTGGCGCTCGTCACCTCAGAGACGCCGGTGTTCGCGATCTTCACCGGTGAGGAGGACGAGAAAGTACTGAACAACGCCGAGGAAGCCCAGACGCGGGGCGCGCCGGTGATTGCGGTGTGTCCCGAGGGCCACCGTGCGCTGAACATCGCGGACGCCCACCTCGAGATTCCGGACGTCGATCCGGACCTGGCGGGCCTGCTCGCGAACGTCCAGCTCCAGCTGGTGTCCTACCACGCGGCGAATGCGTTGGGGCGACCGATCGACAAGCCTCGGAATCTGGCGAAGAGCGTCACGGTCGAATAGTCGGTTCGTTCCTCGCGTCCTCGCGTTTGCTATTACGCCACGATTACTCGAGACTCCGCTCGAGTCCGTAGGTCTTCTCTCGCGCGCCGACGATCACGAGGTCGTCGACGACCAGGCTCCTGACGTCGGGAATCGACGCAGTAGCCTCAATTTCGCCCGCTCGAGTCAGTCGAACGAGTCCGGTTTCGGTCACGACGTACAGCGCATCCTGGGCAGGGTACAGCCGCTCGATCTCGTTCTCGATCGGCGTCGTCCATCGCTCGCTCCCGTCGAGGCTTCGGAGACTAACCTCGTTTTCGTCCGTGGCGAGGAGTATGCCGTCTGCGGTCAGGGCGAGGGAACCCTTCTCTTCTCGTTCGATCGACCACCGGAGGTTTCCATCCGCGGGGTCGAGTACGCCTATCGCGTAGCCGAACGTCACGACCAGGGAATCGTCCTCGAGCGCGTGGACTGCGACAGCACTCTCGAGTGTCGTCGTCCAGTCGGATTCGCCGTTTGTGAGTCGTCCCACGGCGTCGTAGGTGCTGTAGTAGATCGCTTCCGGATCGGTGGTTCCGTCGCCGTCATCAGCGAGGTGAAACGTCCGCACTCGGTCATCACCGAGGTCGTGGTGCCACTGTTCGTCGCCAGTGTCGGCCTCGAAGGCCAGGAACTCGCCGTACTTCGTGACGTAGACGACACCGTCCGCGACGGCCTCGACGCGAGGATCGACCGGGTGATCGTCCTCCCCATCGACGGATTTCGACCAGACAGTGTCTCCGCTCTCGGCGTCGACGGCCCACACGTTCCCGTCGTCGCTCCCGACGTAGATTGTCCCGTTCCACAGGCGGGGCTGGTGATAGACGCTTCCGGTATCGAGCGTCCAGCGTTCAGTGCCGTCGAGATCGAGCGCGTGGAGTCGGCCACTACCACTTCCTATCGCGTCGTCACCGTAGCCAGCGTAGAGACCGTCGTCGACGAGCGGACGAGTGAACGAAGAGTACCCGTTCGCCTCACCATAGGCCCATAGACGGTCTCCAGTTTCGGCCTCGAGGGCGACGAAGCCACCGCTTCCGTGCATAAAGTCTTCCCGCCCGTAAACGACGCCGTCGACCGCAGTGTCGAGCCACGTGCCTACCTCGTACGTCCAAACCGGAGCCAGGTCCTCGAGAGAGTCGGTATTTTCGCCGCCGGATTCACTGCCGTTCTGGCCATCCGTCGTCTCGTTCCCACCGGTTCCTGGATCGTATACGCCGGTTCCGTCCCCGGGTTTTTCGTCGCTATCGCTCAGACAGCCGGCCAGTGAAATCGTCCCCAGCCCGAGTAAAACCGCTCGGCGCGTCGATCGTGTCATACTGGAATCCATTCGGCGTCGGGATAAGTGCCTTCGTCTAGCTCAAAGAGCGCTTTCAGGTTCGTCGATCGCCGAGGTGGTCTCGTCGAATCTCTGGGATACTATAAAAACGATAGCAATCGCTTCTGTCCGTTATGGACGGCCGGTTTCGACGTTTTTCATCGAGCGACGTGCGGCTACCGACAGGGGACGCACCGCTCTCGAGGTGAGCCAGCGAGTACCGTCAGCGAAAACACTCAGTCGATGTGCCCTTCGCGGCGCAGCTGGTCGGCGTCCTGGCCGGTGTAGCGCCACTCGATCGTCGCCTTCTCGTCCTGCCAGTCCCAGGGTTCGGCGACGACGATGTCGTCCTCGTTGATCCAGGTCCGGTACTTCATACGGCCGGGAATACGGCCGAGACGGGTCTTGCCGTCCTCACACTGGAGTCGGACGTGGTTGCCGCCGAGGTGTTCGGTGACCACGGCGAACACTTCGTCATCGTTGGGCATCCGCAAATTGCGTCGTTGGTGTTCTTCGCTCACACCATCACTACGAACTCCAGCGGTATAACGTATCGGTGGCTCGTGGTATCATATAACGAGACACTCGAGAGAGAAACACAGAGACGCGCCCGCCGGTTCGCGTCGGACTCGAGGGGCGTCGACACGCGGTGCGTCGGACTCGACCGCCACGACGGGGTACTGGACCTGTACACCTCGGTAGCCTATGACTCGATATACGTCGAGAGCTATCCGTGGGTATCGGTCCTGGTCGACTGCCGCCTGCTGGTTATCGATTCCGGTCGACTGCCGCCTGCTGGTTATCGATCCCGGTCGACGGTCTCTCCAGGATAGCTCGTGGCACCAGCGGAGAGCTTCAACCCCGGTGTCAGGCTGGTGTTGATACCCGTTTTGACCTCGTCACCCGCGACGACGCCGAACTTTCGGCGACCGGTTGAGACGCGCTCTCCTTTTACGGTGAACCGGACATCCTCGCCGTCGTGGCGCAGGTTCGCGACGTTCGTCCCGGCACCGAAGTTCACGTTCTCCCCGAGGACGCTGTCGCCCACGTACGAGAGGTGACCCACGGTCGCTCCCGCCGAGAGGACGCTGTTTTTCACCTCGACTGCGTGGCCGACTTTCGCGCCCTCGCCGACGAGCGTCGAGCCGCGAATGTAGGCGTTCGGACCCACGGTTGCCCCCTCGCGGATCAGTGCCGGCCCCTCGATCACGACGCCGGCGCGGATCTTCGCGCCCTCCTCGACCACGACCGGCCCCTCGAGCACGGCGTCCTCACTCACGTCGCCGTCGATCCGGGGATCGAGTTCGCCGAGTTTCCACTCGTTGGCCTCGAGCAACTCCCACGGGCGGCCGACGTCGAGCCAGCGGTCGACGACCACGGGCGTGACGTCGAACTCGTCGATTACGGTCGCAAGCACGTCCGTGATCTCGTACTCGCCGCGCTCGCTCTCGGGGACCTCGAGCCACGCTTTCGCCTCGGCGGGGAAGGCGTAAGCCCCGGCGTTGGCGAGGTTGGTGGGCGGGTTCTCCGGCTTTTCGACGATGTCCGTGACGCTCTCGTCGTCGGTGCTGAGCACGCCGTAGTGCTGGGGTTCCTCGACTTCGATCGCACAGACGGCAGGACAGCGAGTGAATAATTCGTCGATGGCCGCCTGATCGTAGAGGTTGTCCCCGTTGAGGACGGCGAAGGGACCCTCGAGGTGATCGCGCGCCGCGTTGACAGCGTGGGCAGTTCCCTCCTGGGACTCCTGGACGGCGTAGCGAATCGGCGTCGAACGGTACTCCGTGCCGAAATGCGAGCGGACCGCATCGGCCTCGTACCCGATTACCAGAACGATTTCGTCGGCTCCGGCGTCGATGGCGGTATCGACGGTGTGGCCGAGTAGCGGGCGATCGGCAACCGGGAGCATCGGTTTCGGCAACTCGCCCGAGAGCGGACGAATCCGGGTCCCCTCTCCAGCAGCGAGAATCACGGCTTTCATCAGTACCTACGGGTTATACGAATTCACGGATAACTATACGGGTTATGGGATGAGAAGGTGCAAAACCTCGCCGTTCACGGTGGGGATACGCGCCGTCACTGGATGACACTACCCACCGATGACTGCACGGCTGGATATTCCACGTACCAGCCCAAACATTCACAATAAAAGGCACCATAACTGGTTATGGAGACGTTTCACGAATGTACGTCCACCGCACATATCGGGCGAAAATCCGCAACCACTCACCAGTGGAGCGGATGCTCGACCTGCACGCATGGAGTGCATCGAAACCGTGGAACGTTGCGAACCATCACTCCCGGCAAGTGTGGGAGGAAACTGGCGAGATTCCCGACGATTCGGACTTGAAGCGCGAGTTGAAAGGTCACACCAAATACAAGGGACTGCACAGCCAGTCCAGTCAGCGCGTTCTGGAGGAACTCGCTGAAGCCTTCAACTCGTGGTATGGCAAACGCAAGAACGACTCTCGTGCGAATCCGCCCGGCTACCGCAAGAAAAACTACTACGACGACAACGACAACCGCGTCCACGAAGAACACCCGCGTTCCACCGTGACGTGGAAGCAGAAAGGCATCCGTCACGACTCGAAACACAATCGCGTCCGCCTCTCGAAGGGCGCGAACCACAAAACCACCCGCGAGACTGGGACTACATCCTCGTCGAGTACGAGACTCGTCCCGAGGTCACGGTTGAAAACCTGCAACAAGTCAGGGCCGTCTACAGCAAGTCGAAACAGCGGTGGGAACTCCACCTTGTCTGCAAACACGAAGTGGAGACACCCGACGCACCCGGCACCGAGACGGCGGGCATCGACCTCGGCATCTGCAACTTCGCCGCCGTCGCATACAGCACCGAGGAATCCGACCTCTATCCCGGCAACCGCTTGAAGCAAGACGGGTACTACTTCCCGAAAGAAATCGCCAAGTGCGACGACTCGGGCGGTAAAGAAGCTACTCGTCTGCACGCGAAGTGGTCGGAGCGCCGCACCCACTTCTTCCACAGTCTCGCCAAACACATCGTCGAACGGTGTATTGAGAGAGGAGTGGGGCGCATCAACATCGGTAAACTCAACGGTATTCGAGAGGACGAGAACGGTGAGTCGAAAAGCTGGGGTCGGCACGGCAACCTTGACTTGCACGGGTGGGCGTTCGACCGCTTCACGAAGATACTCACTTACAAAGCGAAAGTCGAGGGCATCGAGGTCGTAGAAGTATCCGAACGCGACACGAGCAAGACGTGTTGCGTATGCGGCAGGAAAGTCGATAGTCAGCGCGTTGAACGCGGCCTGTACGTGTGCGACGAACACGATGATGCGTTCAACGCCGACGTGAATGGGGCGGAGAATATCCGTCTCGACATTAATCAAAGTAACTCCGAGTCTTCGGCCAGTTTGGACGAGGATAGGAGTACCGGCTGGTTGGCACAGCCCGGAGTCTACCTTCACGACTTGACACGCGGATTCTTACCGCGTGACCAAGTGGTAGACTGCAAACCATAATATCCCAACGCTCGGGAATCCTCGCCCTTCAGGGCGGGGAGGATGTCAAACGATCACCCGATGGGAACGTGACCGACTCTCGAGGACGTCGTTCAGCGAAGGAGGTGCGAGGACGTTCCGTCGAGCGCTTCGGTCCGGCGTCGAGATCGAACCACCGCCCGAGCGAGCACGATTGGGTGAACGGTTCGCATCCGTTTTCCCGAGTGTTGCAACTGGCCGCATCGGGTTCCTTCGCGTCCGTTCGCCCCGAAAACGGCGGACACCACTCGATCGACTGGTGGCTGTCTATCCCGCGACTAATTTCGTATTACGTGTGAATAACGATCCATTACACGTCCATCGTCGGTTGATTGTCCGGATTTCGGGACACTGTCCTATTCGAGACTTGCACGGCGTTTTGAAACCCTTGCAGCCGATTTCATTCGTTAGGCGACCTATAGTAAATACCCTAACGTCGAAAGAGGCTGTTGATGTCGACTGAACCAACGCAGTGGACCCCGATGGCGTCTCGAGAGGCGGCGACCACGACTACACCCGAGTGCCTGAACTGTGGCAACCGGGTGACCCGGCAGTTCGCCCGCGTGTTCGGCGACAACCGAGACGACGTCCACGCGTGCCCGGACTGTTCGACCTACCGCGAGATGAAGACGGCCGATTTCATCCCCGAAGATCGGCGCTGACCGCCCGTCGTGGTTCGTAAACCCCTACCTGACCACTCGGCCCCCACGCTCCACGGCTTGACCACCAAAATTGCCTCGTCCGGGAATTGCCTGTCACTCGAGACCGAGGCGATTTATTCGACGCGATCGCGCGCCGCCGCCACGACCAGCGGCAGCGTAATGGTCGCGTCAGCGTACACCGACACATTTTGAGCCTCTGGCTCGAGTTTCCCCCACGACCTGGCTTCGTCGAGGGTCGCCCCGGAGAGTCCGCCGGTCTGGGGCGGGTCCATCGTCAGTTGAACGGCGTAGTCGTAGGCTCGCGGGGTGACCAGCATCGTCTGGAGGGTGAAGTTCTTCGGCACCCCGCCACCGACGACGAACGCGCCGGCCTCGTCCGCCTCGAACGCGAGGTCCGTCAGGCCGGTCATGTCCCCCAGCGCGTCGAGTGAGAAGGCAGTCGTCTGGGAGTACATCCAGGCCTGGAGTCCCAGCACCGAATCCTGGACCGCGGGACAGTAGATCGGTACGTCGTTCTCGTAGGCCGCCGCCGCGAGACCGGGATCCTCCTCGACGCCGTCTCGCTCGTTCACGTCCGCGTTCGCCCGACCGAGTTCGCGGGTCAGCCGTTCGATCGAGACCGACCCTTCGTCTTCGCACTCGGACTCGAGAACGGGAAAGACCTCTTCGCGGAGGTGGCTCTCGAACTCCGCGAAGTGTTCCTGGGGGAGGTAGACGTTGTAGATTCGGTCGACACCCTCCTCCCGAAGGCTTTCGTCGTGTTCGCGTTCGGTCTTGCCCTCCGTGTGGACGGCACCGTGATGGTGTTTGCCGCCGATGGCCTCGATCGAATCGTGGGTGAGGTTTGCCCCGGTCGTCACCAGGGCGTCGACGTACCCGTCGCGAACGAGGTCAGAGACGATTTTGCGCATCCCTGTCGGAACCATCGCGCCCGCGAGGCCGAAGAAGACGGTGACGTCGTCGTCGAACATGGCGCTCGTGACGTCGATTGCCTCGTGGAGGTTCGCCGCACCGACGCCCGCGCGCCCGTACTGGCTCGCGAGGTCGTCGACGGACATCCCGGAACGGACTTCGGCGTGGCCGACGGGGTCGTGGGCGAATGTCTCTCGTTCGGGTTCGTGGTAGTCGGCCTCGTGTTCCGCGTCACGACCGTCGTGATCGTGACCATGGTCGTGACCGTGATCGTGGTCGGGGGCCTCGTCGCCAGTCATACTCGAGCCTGGGGGAGCCAGTCGTTTCAACGCCGCGATTTCCCGCACGACAGTTGCGTCGAATCTCACCCGCGTTCTCGACGGTTCTGGTCGTCGGTCTCGAGCGGTTCAGTCTGAACTGGGAGCCGCACGGCTCGCGGTTCGCGCCTCGCAGCTCGCACGTCGAGTCTGCGTCAAAAAATTAACGAAGCGTGGGAACCGTCGGCGTTCGCGTCAGGTCAGTCGTCGTACTCCTCACACAGCGTGTCGGTATCGGCGTCGGCCTCGTCGATCTTCTTGTTGTTGAAGTAGAGGTTGACCATCGCCTTCCCCTTCTTGTCGAGGTCGACCCAGAAGTAGTGGGTCTCGCCGACGTCGAGTTTGATCGTGTCGGCTTCCTTGGTGTAGGCGCTCTTCCAGGTTACCCGGACCTTGTAGTCGTAGCAGTTGTGGATAGCGAACCTGGCCTTCCCTGGCTTCTTGCCCTTTCCGGGCCGATAGCAGAGCCCGTCGAGGTCGATGGCCTCTTTGGGGTTTTCGGGGCCACAGACCTTCTCAGCGACCACGTCGGTGTCGAGTTCCTCGCCGAGGTACGAGAGGGTCACGTCGTCGTCATCGTCGTCGATGTCGACCCAGAAATCCAACGAGTCCATCGCGGGGACGTAACCGGAGCCGTCGTACCCGCAGTCGTCATCGTCATCGTCGTCGACCGACCAGGACACGGGCACCGTCTGCTGGTTGTAGTTGAACACGCGGAAGCGTGCACGGCCGTTCTCGTGGCAGACCGCCCGAAACCGGATCTTGTGCGGGTTCGGCGTGCAAAGTTCGTCGGTGTTGGCATCGGCCTCGTCGACCTGCTCGTCGTCGTAGAGCAGTTTGACGTGGGCTTTTCCCTTCTTGTCGAGGTCGGCCCAGAAGCACCGCTTGCCGCGTGCAGGGATCGTCAGGAGGCCCGACTGGTGCATGTAGGTGCTGCGCCAGACGACCTCGACGTCCTCGTAGAACTCGTTGTGGACGCAGAACTTCGCCATTCCGGGGAAGTGGTCGCCCTTCTTCTTTTTCTTCCCTTTCGAGCCGTCATCGACGTCGCCGATCGTGAACGCGCTCACCGACGACTCCTCGTCGTTCAGCGTGAACCGCGCGGTGTAGACGCCCGCTTCGGCCGGGTTCTTGACGTCGTCGAGGCAGACCCGAATTTCGTCGCCCTCCTCGAGGTCGTAGCTGCCGCCGAAGGTGAGCGTGAGCGTCTGGCCGTCGTCGTCATCGTCGACCTCGTCCAGGTCGTCGGTCACGTCGTCACCATTGAGCTCGACCGACACGTCCTCGTCGCCAACGTTCGATATGTCGACGCCGCTTCCACAGAAGTCGGCCTCGATCTCGTTCAGCGAGTTCCCGTCGGCGTCGTCCCCGACCGTGAGCGTGAAGCAGTACGTCGCGTCGTCGCAGGTGCCGTCGGGGTCGACCGAGACGTCGTTCTCGCCGTTGTAGACACGCTCGTCGATGTAACACGCGGGCTCGAGGTCGATCGCTTCCTTCGGATCTTCGGGCGCGCACACCTTCTGGTCGTTAGCGTGTTTGACGTCGATCTGCTCGCCGTCGTAGAAGAGCCTGACTGTCGCGTCGCCGTGGTCGGCGTCGACCCAGAAGTACGCCGAGTCCTTGCCGGACACTTTGAGCGAGCCGGACTGGTCGGTTCCGTAGACGTCCCAGGTGACTTTCACCGTCTTCTTGTTGTGGTTGTCGACGCGGAACTTCGATCGGTCTTCCTCGTAGCAACTGGCCACGAGCCTGATGTTGTCGGCCATCCCTTCGCCCGCGCTCACGGTTCCGGTGGCGAAGCCGGTGCCACCGAGGAGCGCGCCGGAGGCGGCGATTCGTTTGAGGCTGTCCCGTCTCGTGATGGATCGTTCGTCTGTCATCGTAGTCTCCCGGGGGATCGCCCCCAGAGTGAGTACACCTCCACGAGATTGACAGTTTGTAATCGATGAACTACCGATTTTCACGAGGTTCATTCGGAGCGAACCGTCTCGCACGCGAGATTGCCACCCTCGCTGACCGAACGGAGATGTGAGAACCGCTCGAGTAACAGGTCCCAAACCGAACTCCATCACCGATCAGCCGAGTGACAGGCCCCGTATCCGGTCAGCCAACTCCTCGCCTCGCTTCCCGGGTAGCGACCCCCTTCACCGGAGACTGGTCGCCGTTCGAAGGAGTAGGAGGGAATTAACGGGCCCGAGAACCTGTCGTGTGGGGCCGTCGCCCCCTCGAGTCGATGTCGAGTGCCGGAACAGCGACGGCAGAAACGAACCGAAATTCGATGCAATGGTTGGCGAGCTAATTGGTCGTCGCGGGCGCGCTCGTCGCTGCCTCACCTGCTCACAGCCCAGTCGGCGCCTCCAGGAAGGTCGTCTCGAGGCCCCACTCCTCGACCAGTTCCTGCAACGACCGGACGCCGAACGTCTCGGTGGCGTAGTGTCCAGCCAGGACGACGTGTACTCCCGCTTCCTTCGCCTCGTGGTAGACCTGCTGTTTCCCTTCGCCGGTGACGAGTGCGTCGGCGCCGGCATCGACAGCCTCCTCGAGCCAGTCGACGCCGGATCCGGTGACGATGGCGACGTTCTCGATTTCGTCGGGACCAAATTCGAGAAGTTGTACCGGCTGTCCGCCGGTCTCGAGGGCCGACTCGAGCGTCCCTCGGAGCTCCTCTGGCGCGTACGACTCGGCCGCGCGCCCTCGCTGGCCGATGTACTCCGGCCCGTATGCGCCGAACGGTCGGCACTCCTCGAGGTCGAGCACGTCGGCCACGCCGGCGGCGTTCCCCAGTTCCTGGTGGCCGTCCAGGGGGAGGTGGGAGACGTAGAGCGCCAGATCGTGCTCGATCAGGGACTCGAGGCGGTCGTAGGTCCGTCCGGTGACGCGCTCGAACCCGCCCCAGGAGAGACCGTGGTGAGTGACGAGTACGTCCGCGCCCGCGTCTGCGGCAGCGTCGATCGTCTCTCGAGCGGCGTCGACGGCGAAGGCGACGCGCTCGACCGTCTGTTCCTCGGGGCCGACCTGGAGGCCGTTTGCGCTGGCGTCCAGGTCGGCGAAGTCCGCGGTTCTGAGTTCCGCGTCGAAGCGGTCGACGAGCGTGGTGAGGTCCATGCTCGCAGGTTCGTCGGGAGGGGTGTTGAGTCGGACGGTTCGGACTCGACGTCGATCAATGCTCGTCGCCAATCGACGCTCGACGCATCTTCAGATAGCAGCAGAAACGGGACGATACTCAGAGGAACAACACGAACGTTGCGACGAGTATCGCGAGAACTAGTATCCCAACACCGATCCGCAGCGGCGTGAGAACGCCGTCTCCGTTCGCAGGTTGAACCGTCGTCTCACGAAACTCCGGTCCGAGGGTACGAACCTGGTCCAGGTTCGGGCAGTTGTGGTTCTCGGGAAGACGGTGTTCGCTACAGTAGTATTCGCCACAGTAGGTGCAATCGTTCGGAAGATTCAGCGGTTCGTGGCACACGTGGCAACGAGTCATTTGTACTAGCGGTATCTCTCGATGTGAACGTGATAACGTTTCCCACGTTCGAGTTGTTAAAGGGGGAGTTCTACGTGCCCATCGCCGTGGCGCGAGCCTACCGGTACTGATTCAACCGCGTTTTCAGTCGCTTGGCCGCCTGACCCGCGACGTTAGCGAACCCCTCGCCAGCGTCCTCCCCCGCGAAGATGATCCCGCGCGAGGAGTTCACGAGGCCGACCCCGTTCGCCAGGCCGAACTCGACGGCTGCCTCGGTGTCCCCGCCCTGGGCGCCGACCCCGGGCACCAGGAACGGCAGGTCGGGCACCTGCTCGCGCAGGTCTTCGAGTTCCTCGGGCTTCGTCGCACCCACGACGAGTCCCACGTTGTCGTTCTCGTTCCAGAGGTCCGCGAGGGCCGCAACGCGTTCGTACAGCGGTTCACCCGTCTCGAGTTCGAGGTCCTGGAGGTCGGCCCCGCCGGGGTTCGATGTGCGACAGAGGACGAAGACGCCGGCCTCCTCGTTCGCCAGGAACGGTTGGAGGGAGTCCCGGCCCATGTAGGGGTTGACGGTGATGGCGTCTACCTTCTCCAATAGCTGGGCGTACTGCCTGGTCGTGTTCCCGATGTCCGCGCGCTTGGCGTCGAGCAGGATGGGAACACCCTTCCCGTGGGCGTAGGCGATGGTCTCCTCGAGGGCTCGCCAACCGTCGGGGTCCTCGTAGAACGCGGCGTTGGGTTTGAACACGGCCGCGTGTTCGTGCGTGGCGTCGATGATCCGGCGGTTGAACGCCCACCGCGGGAGGTCGTGCTCTTGCAGGTGATCGGGAATGCGTCTGGGGTCCGGGTCGAGGCCGACGCTCACGACGCTGTCGGCCGTCACGATGCGGTCGTGCAACCGATCGAAGAAGTTCATGGCCTCGTGTGCTCGAGGCAGTGACGAAAACGTTGCTATTGTGGATGCCCGGACGGAGTGGTGGCCACTGGTTCGAACGATCGGTCAGGATGGAACGGTATTGACACCTGATACGGTTGCTTCACTCCCTGTCGTTCGTGAAGGCCCAACTTTCGTGATGACGAGAGGCGCTCCGCGCCTTTCGGGTCACGTTGTGCCTCGAGGAAGGGAATCGGCGCCTGTCTCCAGTTGCATAGATTTTCCACTATGATTATCAGCTCACTATTCCCGAGCGTGCCAAAAATGAACGCTCGAGGCGGTGGTCGCCGCGGGCAAGACGTTGCCGCGGACAGCGGACAGGACGTCGCCGCAAACAGCCGTCACCGCGTACGTAACGCATGCCGCTCTCGAGTCGCTACTGCCTCGTCGTGAATCGTACGACGATGATCCGTCCAGGACACGTACTTCGCGACCGGCGTCGTCCCGACAGGGACGGTCGGTCGGCGCTGTGCATTCGGGTGCTCCATAGCACAGATATCTATGTCACATGTGAACATAAGGCAGTCGTCGGCTGCTCGCCGACAGAATCGCTCGCTGGCACGAACGAGAACCCGTTCGCGGATCGGCTCTCTTCGATTCCCCTCGTTTCGGCGCTCGTCAGTCCTTGCGCTCGAGAGCGACCGCCTCGAGCCGGTTTTATCGACCAGATTCCTCCACCGAACGCTCGCCAACGCCACGGAACCGGTGGCGGTGAGCGAGCCGTCTACCGCTCGAGCACTTCCACCAGGTTCTCCTCCGGATCGCGCAGAAAGAGAATCGATGTGCCGCTCTCGGTGGTCCGGGGCTCGCTCAGCGTCTCGACCTCGGCGGGCAGGGATGCGAAGAACGCCTCGATGTCGGGCACCGAGAAGCCGACGTGGGTCGCCCCCGGATGATTCAGTTCCGGGGTTTTTCGAGCGGTTCCGGTCGGTGCGTACTCGACGAGTTCGATGCGGACGTCTCCGGCCTCCAGGTGGGCGAACGTGCCTGCAGCGTCGGGGACGTCGACGGCGTCGGCGAACGCTTCTCCCGAAACGGAGAAGCGATCGAGCACGTCGAATTCGAGAATGTCGCGGTAGAAGGGGAGAACTGACTCGATGTCAGAAACGGTAATCCCAACGTGATGTGCGCGTGGCGTCGTCATCGCCTCGACCTCGTAGGGGCGACGAAAAAAGCGCATCGACCGCCTCGCGGGGTACGACGTCGGAAAGCGCGTCGACTCCCTCGCGAGTTACGACCGCCAGTACGCCGCCGTCAGCAACACCAGCACGGGGAAGATCTCGAGACGGCCGATCCACATGTAGAGGATCATCAGAAGCCGCGAGGTGACCGGGAACTCGCCGTAGCCGCCCATCGGACCGATGATGCCGAACCCGGGCCCGATGTTACCCAGGGTGGCGATCGAGGCCGTGACCAGTTCGATCGTCTCGAGGTCGAGGCCGACACGAGCGGCGTCGGCGGCCAGCAAGAGAATCCCCAGGAAGAACAGGCAAAAGTATAGCAGCGTGAACGCGTAGATGCCCCGGATTGCCTCCTCGTCGAGGGACTTGCCGTTCATGCGGACCGGGCGAACGGCTTCGGGGTGGACGGTCGTGAACAGTTCCCGCCGCAGGGATTTGAGGATGACGAGCCACCGGAGTACTTTGATTCCGCCGCCGGTCGACCCGGTGCTCCCCCCGATGAACATCGCAAAGAGCAACACGCCCTTCGCGGTACCGCCCCACTGATCGAAGTCCATGTTCGCAAAGCCAGTCGAGTTGGTAAGCGAGGCGATCTGGAAGACGGCGTAGCGCGCCGAGCGTTCGAAGTGGCCGCCGATCTGACCCGTCTGGGAGGTCTGTAAGGAGGCGTCGAAGAAGAGGACGACCGTGACGACGACCGAGAGCGTGGAGACGGCGCCGAGGTAGAGCCGGAACTCGTTGTCCCGAAACAGGGCTCGCGTGTCCCCCGAGACGAGGTGCCACCAGAGGACGAAGTTGACCCCGGCGATAAACATGAACGGCACGATGAGCCACTGGACGGCCGGCGAGAACGCCTCGATACTCCTGGCTTCGGGAGAGAACCCGCCGGTGGGGAGCGTCGAGAGGCCGTGAGCGATCGAGTTGTACAGGTCCATCTCCGGGGCGAATCCGGCGAGGTGGAGGCCGTACAACAGCGCCATCAGGAGAAGGGTGAAGCCGATGTACGCGAACCAGAGCACCCGCGCCGTCTCCGCGATGTGCGGCGTCAGCTTCGACACGCCGGGCCCCGGACTCTCGGCTTCCATCAACTGGGCGCCACCGACGGCCATCTGCGAGAGAATCGCCACGGCGAGGACGATGATCCCCATTCCGCCGACCCACTGCGTGAGCTGTCGCCACAGCAACATCGCCCTCGAGTGCGTGTCGAAGGAGATGTCGCCCATTACCGTCGCGCCGGTCGTCGTGAAGCCACTCATGCTCTCGAAGAGGGCGTTCGTCGGGTGAGCGACCGTTCCGTTCCCGGCCAGGAGGTAGGGAAGTGCACCGAAGATTGCGGCGAAGAGCCACGTCAGCGCGACGACCATGAACGCCTCTCGGGCACCGGGGTCCGGATTCTGGTCGAGTTGTCGGAGTACGAGCCCGAACCCAACGGTGACGCTCATCGAGACGACGAAGACCCAGAGATCCTCGCCGCCGTATGCGAGCGCCGTCACGATCGGCAGGACGAAAGCGAGCGAGAGAAACGCGAGGATCGTCCCGACGAGGCTCAGCCCGGCCCGCCAGTCGACGCGGAGGTGGGCGTTCATCAGATCGCCTCGAGCACCTGATCAAGAACCGTCGCATCGACGAACAGCACGATGTGATCGCCGGGTCTGAGCGTCGTGTCCCCACGGGGGGTCACGAGATTGCCACCGCGGGAGATGGCGCCGATGACGACGCCCTCGGGGAGGTCGGCGACCGACTCCATGATCGTTCGGTCGGACAGGGCACTGTCGGCGCCGACCTCGATTTCGATGACCTCGGCGCGGTCGTGCTCGAGCATAGCCACCTTCTCTGCGCGGTTCGATCGCGTGAAGCGGACGATCTCCTCGGCGGTCTCCTCGCGGGGGTTGATCGCCACGTCGACGCCCACGGTCTCGAACAGTTCGGCGTACTCGAGGTTCTCGATGACGGCGACGGTGCGGTCGACGCCCAGCCGTCGAGCGAGCAGGGAGACGAGCAGGTTGCGCTCGTCGCTTCCGAGGGTGGAGATGACAATGTCGGCCTCGTCGACGTGCTCGCGCTCCAGGAACTCGGTGTCGGTGGCGTCGCTCTGCATGACGAGCGTGTTCGGCAGGGCTTCGGCGACTTTCCGAGCGCGGTCGGGATCTTGCTCGATGAGGCGAGGTTCGTAGCCGTGTTCTTCGAACTCGCGGGCGGCCTGGTAGCCGATCTCGCTGGCGCCGACGATGACGACTTCTTCGTGTTCGGTTTGCGGGAGACAGACGAGGTCGTCGGCGAAGGTCGAGACGGAGTCGGGGCTACCGATGACGACGACCCGGTCGTTCGGTTCGATCACCGTCTCCCCACGAGCGACGATCATGTCCCCGTTCCTGAAGATTCCCGCGAACGTCAACGAGTCGTACCGGTCGGCGTCCTGGATGCTCTGGTTTGCGATTGGGCTCTCGGGACTGATTTCGAACTCGGCCATCCGCACGAGGCCGCCGGCGAACATGTCGACGTCCTGGGCGCCGGGGAGGCCGGAGATCCGGAAGATCGCCTGGGCCGTGAGCAGGTCGGTACAGACCATGAAGTCGACGCCGAAGGCGCCCTCCGACCCTTCCCACGTCTCGAGCAACGTCCGTCGTCGCACGCGGGCGATGGTGAACGCGTCGGTCAGCGTCTTGGCCGCGCCGCAGATGACGAGGTTCACCTCGTCGTCGTCCGTACAGGCGATGACGAGGCCGGCCTCCTCTACGTTCGCCTCGTGAAGCGTCGTGATCTCGGTTCCGTCGCCCTCGATGGCGAGTACGTCGAGCGAATAGGTGAGTTCCTCGACGATGTCCGGGTCCTGGTCGACGACGACCACGTCATGGGTCTCCTCGAGGTTCGTGGCGATCGCCCGGCCGACCTCGCCGGCACCGACGACGACTACGTGCACGACAACCCCCGTGGAAGCGGTTGCATTGACGTGGTGTTTTGCTGGTACCGAAATAGACGTTACGACGTAGCGCGACGAGCTGACTGACTGGTTAGTATGCACGAACCTCCGATCGGAACGTCCCTGACGCCGAGAGAGCGAAGCCCTGATATCACCCGTGTGAATACGTGGTGGTAGCAGACGTTTTCTCCAACCAATGTTCGTACTCGCTCACTCATCTGCCGGCGGCATCGACGGACGAACGCCCCGAGACCACGACGAAACGCCGCGCTCGAGACGCACTCTCGCCCGCGACGAGGTCCCTCGAGGTGACCCGACGTGAGTGGCGACGAGGAACTCGCGAAGGACCTCGGGCCTCTCGCGGCACTGACGATCGGCATCGGGACGATGATCGGGGCGGGCATTTTCGTCCTGCCGGGAACCGCCGTCTTTCGGGCGGGACCCTTCGCCGCAGCAACCTTCGTCCTCGGCGGGGTGATCGCCCTGTTTACGGCACTCTCTGCTTCGGAACTGGGGACAGCGATGCCGAAATCCGGTGGGGCGTACTTCTACGTCAACCGCGCACTCGGGCCGCTGTTCGGCTCAATTACCGGATGGGCCAACTGGATCGGCCTCGCGTTCGCCTCCGCCTTCTACATGTACGGCCTCGGCGAGTACGTCAACGACCTGATCGGCCTCGGCGCTCTCGCGCTCGGGCCAGTGACGCTCGGCCCTGCCCAGCTAATCGGACTCGTCGGCGCCCTCCTCTTCATCGGCATCAACTACATCGGGGCGAAGGAGACCGGGGCGCTTCAAATCGTCATTGTGCTCTTGCTCGTGGCGATTCTGGCACTCTTCTCGGTCGTCGGTCTGCTCAATGCCGACCTGGACTCGCTCGCCGGATCCGCACAGCCGGGTATGGCCGGTGAGATCCTTCCCGTCACCGGCATCATCTTCGTCTCCTACCTCGGATTCGTCCAGATCACCTCCGTCGCCGAGGAGATCAAGGACCCTGGTCGTAACCTGCCGCGCGCCGTGATCGGCTCGGTCGTCATCGTCACGACCATCTACGCGTTCTTCCTCGTAGTCTTGCTCGCAGCCGTCCCGAACGAACTCGTCGCCCAGAACAACACGGCCGTCGTCGACGCTGCTCGCCTCCTCTTCGGCCAGTACAACCTCCTCGGGTACAGTCTCGCCGCCTTCGGTGCTGGCCTCCTGCTCTTTGGCGGCCTGCTCGCGACGGCTTCCTCGGCAAACGCCTCGATCCTGTCGTCTTCGCGGATCAACTTCGCGATGGGTCGAGAAAAGATCGTCACGCCGAAACTCAACGAAATCCACCCTCGGTTCGGAACGCCGTACAAGTCCATCGCCGTCACGGGCGGGCTGATCGTCGTCTTCCTGATCGTGGGCGACCTCGAGTTGCTCTCGACGGCTGGATCGGTCCTGCACCTGATCGTCTACGGGCTGTTGAACATCGCGTTAATCGTTATGCGCGAGGCCGAACCCGAGGGCTACGACCCGGACTTCGAGGTGCCGCTGTATCCCATCGTCCCGATCATCGGCACGATCTCCTCGTTCGCGCTCATCGTCTACATCGAACCGTCCGTCGTCTACCTCTCGCTAGGGCTGGTCATCTTCGCAGCCCTGTGGTACCTGCTCTACGCTCGACGGCACGTCGAAGCGGCTGGCGTCCTGGACGCGTGGGTGCTCGACCGCTCGGAACGGCTTCCCGACGTCGCCGTCTCCGCCGCGACCAGCGTCGCACCCGAGCAGAGCGACTACCGCGTCATGGTCCCGTTGGCCAATCCCGAACACGAGAAGGACCTGATCTCACTCGGATCGGCCATCGCCAACCAGCACGACGGTACCGTCGTCGCCGTCAACATCGTCGACGTCCCGAGACAGACCGCTCTCGAGGCCGCGCGCGAACAGAAAGCACACGAGACCGCCCACCAGTTGCTCGAGCAGGCCCAGGCCAACGCCCAGACCTACGGTGCCGATATCGAGACGCACATCGTCCTCTCGCACGACCCGTTCGAGGAAATCTTCGGGGCGGCGAATCGCTACGGCGCCGACGTGACGGTGATGGGGTGGGGTCCCGAATCCCACGGTGCCCCGGGCCGGGCCGAAACGACCATCGACGAACTCGCCCACTCGCTGCCGTGTGACTTCCTCGTCTTCCGCGACCGCGGCTTCGACCCCTCGCGAGTCCTGCTCCCGACGGCTGGCGGTCCCGACTCCGACCTCGCTGCGGCGGTCGCGACGACTCTCCAGTCGCAGTACGACGCCGACGTGACGCTCCTGCACGTGACCGACCACGGCGAGCGCGAGCACGGCGAAGCGTTCCTCGCGTCCTGGGCGGCCGACCACGACCTCGAGGACGCGAGACTTCTCGTCGAGACAGGCGACGTTCAGTCGCGGATCGCGGAGGCGGCCGAGGACGCGACCTTGCTCCTGATCGGAGCCACCGAAAAGGGCGTCCTCTCGCGACTCGTTCGCGGGTCGCTCGTGCTCGACGTCCTGGACGAGGTCGGCTGCTCCGTGCTGCTCGCAGAGAAACGCCATACGCGAAGCCTTCGCGATCGGCTCTTCGGCAGCGGGAGCCGCGACATCGAGGAGGACGGCACGGGCGTCGAACCCGAACCGACGACGCCCAACGTCGACGAGAGCAATACCGAAACCACCACCTAGTGAGCGGCGGCGAACGGGCCTATTGCTGATTCGACAACCTCTCGCCTCGTGGCTCGTGATTCGAAAATACAAGCGTGGGTTTTATCATGTATCGATAAACACTGTCGGATATGATACCATCGGATAGTTGCTGTACTCCTCTCGAGAAGAACGCTCTCGAATCGATGGCAGGTGGGTTTGGATGAGCGACGAGCCGTTTCGGCGCGTTTTGGTGCCAATTGCGAACGAAGAGGACGCCCGCGTAACGGGCAAGGCCGTCGCCGATCGGTTCGACGACGCCATCTTGATCCCAATCTACGTCGTCGAAAAAGCTGGCGGTGCTCCCGACGCCGCAGGCGTCGAACAGCGAGAGGAGTTCGCCGAAACCCTCTTCAAGATTTTCGAGGCGGTCATCGACGGCCCCACCCTCACCGTCGAACCCACCGTCGGATACGGGACTGACGTCGCAGCGACGATTATCGAGGTCGCCGACGACGAACGCGTCGACACGATCGTTTTCGTCCCGCGCAGCGAGAGTCGGTGGCGTCAGCTACTAACAGGGGACGTCGCGCGAAAATTGATCAATCGAACCGATCGACCGGTCCTGATCTTGCCAGGTGATCCAGATGAGTGACGAGGAACTCGCCAAGGACCTTGGCCTGATTCCCGCGATGACCATCGGCATCGGGACGATGATAGGGGCAGGCATCTTCGTCCTCCCCGGTGAGGCCGCCCAGGGAACTGGCCCGATCGTCGTGATCTCGTTCCTCGTCGGTGGGCTCATCGCCATGGTCAATGCCCTGTCGGTCTCCGAACTCGGAACGGCGATGCCGAAAGCCGGTGGTGCCTACTACTACGTCAACCGTGCGCTCGGTCCCCTGTTCGGCTCGATATCTGGACTGGGCGACTGGCTCGGCCTCGCCTTCGCTTCGGCCTTCTACACCATCGGATTCGGCCGTTACCTGGGCGAACTCGTCGAGTTACCCTCGATCCTGTTTCTCAGTAACGTCCAGGTCGGGGCGATCGTCGCCGGCGCGGTCTTCGTCGGTGTCAACTACATCGGCGCGAAGGAAACCGGCGGCATCCAGACGATCATCGTCACTATCTTGCTCGCGATTCTGGGCGTTTTCGCAATCGCGGGCTGGTTCGCCTTCGACTGGGCGACGGTGTCGGGAAGCGGCGGCTACACACCGTTCGGAACCGCTGAACTCCTGCCGGCGACCGGTCTCGTCTTCGTCTCCTTCCTGGGTTACGCCAAGATCGCCACCGTCGGCGAGGAGATGAAGAACCCGGGACGGAATCTTCCCATCGCCATCGTCGGTAGCGTCGCCATCGTCACGGTACTGTACGGCATCCTGGTAACGATCATGCTCGGCGTCGTTCCGTGGCCGGACCTCGACCTCGAAGCACCGGTAGCCCAGGCGACCGAAGTGGCGTTCCCCGGAAACTACGCGGGTGCGGCCGCGGTGATCATGGCCCTCGGTGCGCTGCTGGCGACGGCCTCCTCGGCAAATGCCTCGATCCTGGCGTCGGCCCGGATCAACTTCGCGATGGGCCGGGACAAGATCGTCAACGACTGGCTCAACGAAATCCATCCGCGATTCGCGACACCCTACCGATCAATTATCGTTACCGGCGGGCTGATCCTCGTCTTCGTCATCTTCATGGGCGGTGACGTCAAGGTGCTCGCGGAAGCGGCGAGCGTCCTCCACCTGATCGTCTACGCCCTGATGAACGCCGCGCTAATCGTCTTCCGCGAAACTGAGCATCCCGACTACGATCCTGACTTCACGGTTCCGCTGTATCCAATCGTGCCGATTCTCGGGTTCGTCCTGTCGCTGGGACTCATCTACTTCATGGACACCACCTCCCAGATCCTGGCGGTGGTGTTCATCGTCGGGGCTGTCCTCTGGTACGTTCTCTACGCACGCTACCGCACGCCGATCCAGGGCGTCCTCGGCGAGTACGTTCGCGACCGGCCCGAGGAAATGCCCGACATCGCGGTTTCGGCTGCCGAAGCCGCCTCGCCCGACGCGACCGCTCCCTACAACGTGATGGTCCCCGTCTCGAACCCCCGGACCGAAGACGAACTGGTCGCCCTCGGCTGTACGATGGCCAACCAGAAGGGTGGCGTCGTTCACGCCGTCCACGTCGTGCAGGTTCCCGATCAGACCTCTCTCGACTATGTCGCCGATCAGATCGATCAAATCGACGGCGAATCGGATCAGCTCTTCGAGAACGCCCGTGCGGTCGCCGCCGAGTACGATGTCGACATCGAAACGCACACCGTCGTCTCCCACCGGTCGCTCGAGGAGGTCGTCGACTCCGCCGAACGACTGAACGCCGACACCGTCGTGATGGGATGGAGCCCGAGCAGGCCCTGGACCAGCGGGCGAACGGGCGGCGCGCTCGATGAACTCACGACGAACCTCCCCTGTGACTTCCTGGTGTTCAAAGACCGCGGATTCGACCCCTCGCGCGTGCTCGTGCCGACGGCTGGCGGTCCCGACTCGGACCTCAGCGCCGAGGCAGCCAAGGCCCTTCGGGACGTCCACGGCGCTGACGTATCGATTTTGCACGTCGTCGACGAGGACACCGACCGTGCGAAGGGAACGGCGTTCCTCGGCACCTGGGCCGACGAGCACGGGCTCGGCAACGCGACTCTCCTCGTGGAAACGGAGGGCGACGTCGAAGGGGCCATCGAGCGCGCCGCAAACGATCACACGATGGTCGTCCTCGGCGCGACCAGGAAGGGGCTACTCTCTCGACTCGTCGGTGGCTCGCTCGTCTTCGACGTCGTCGACGAAGTCGACTGTTCGGTCCTGCTCGCCGAGCGTCCGGCCAAACGGTCGCTCCGTGAACGGCTCTTCGGCCGTCCAGGAGTCGAAGCGTCCACGGAAACGAAAGAAGGCGAGCCGAGAACGGATTCCGGTTCCTGATCGATTGTCGCAGGTCCGCTCGAGATTCGTTCGCCAATCCGCTCGAGGTCCGCTCGGCGACGCGCTCGAGTATCGCGCGCTGAACGGGTCAGTCCACGGTTTGGCAGCCACGGACACGGAACGACGCCTACGGGGCTGCGTTTGGCTGGCCAGGTGAACAGGTGTCCAGTCTGGCTCGCCTGACCCTATCGACGCCTCCTCTCGGCCCTGCGGAACGGCCGCTTCCCTCGGCGGCACGGCGCCATCGGAAGCTCTCGGTCCGGTGATCGGAAACCTTCGACCGCAAGCAGTCAGGAAAAAGCCCTCGAACGGAGAACGACGCGTATGAGAAACGGAACGGATACCTCCCACTCCTCCGCCGATAGCGGCCTCGAGTGCGGCCGGACGTACACGCACGCACGGCACGGGCGCGTCGAGGTTACAGGCCTCTGGCAGGGAACCCGGTGGGTCGACGCGGTGGACGAACCGAACGAGGGCGAGACGGTCGTCGTCCGCTACTTACCTCCCGACGGGGAGTCCTGGTGGGACGAACGCTCCGCGCTCCTGGACGATTTTCTCGTGGCTATCGAGTGAACCCGTTGCCTCGACGTCCTGCCCTCGAGGTCATACTCCCTACACTTTGCCCTCAACGCCGTCCTCTCGACGCTTTGCTCTCGACGCCGTCCTCTCGACACATTGCCCTCGTCGCGGTGTTCTCGACGCCGCCTCTCGATGCCATGGTCGAGTCCCGCTGATATTCACTCCGAACCGGACGACGAAACCCAGTATCGTTATCACCATCGCTGACACAGGTCGAGTCGTTCGATGAGGATCCGAGTCGACTGGCGCTCGAGTTGCAGCGTGACGGGGACCGTTCTCTTCTGGCTCGCTGTCCCACTAGCCGCGCCGCTCGCGCTCGCGGCCCTCGACGGCGACGAGACGATTCCGTTCGTCGTCGCCATCGCTTTCACCGTCGCCATCGGCACGCTGCTGGAGCGCCTGACCGACGACCGCGACCTCGGTCAACGCGAGGCGTTCCTGATGGTCGCGCTGACGTGGTTCGGGGTCGCGCTGATCGGCGCGATTCCGTTCTTCCTGCTAGGCCTGGGTGCCGACCCTGCCTCCGCCTTTTCGGGCCGACTCGAGGGGCCGGTCAACGCGATGTTCGAGGGCATGAGCGGCCTGACCACGACGGGCGCGACGGTGATGAGCGGCTGGGACTTCGACAACTTGCCGCGGTCGATCTTGCTCTGGCGGCAGATCCTCCAGTGGCTTGGCGGCCTGGGCATCCTGATCGTCGCCATCGGCCTGCTCTCGAACCTGATGGTCGGGGGTGCTCAGCTGATGGAGACCGAGACCCAGACCCAGACGGTCACGAAGTTGACCCCCGAGATCGAGAGCACGGCACGGCTCATCTGGGGACTCTACGTCGGGCTGACGGTGGCGGCGGCGACGATCTTCTACACGTTTCACCTCCTCGGGCTGGCTCCGAAAATGGATCTCTTCAACGCGATCTCGCACGCCCTGACGAGCGTCTCGACGGCCGGCTTCTCGCCCGAGCCGGATAGCATCGGGGCGTTCACGCCGATCGTCCAGTGGACGATGATCCCGATCATGATCGTCGGCGCGACGAACTTCGTGTTGCTCTACGCGGTCGCCCGCGGGTCGTATGAACGGCCACTCGAATCCGAGGAGTTTCGCTTTTACATCGGCGTCATCGCCGTCTTCGGGGCGATCGTCTCGGTACTCGTCGGCCTCGCCGGGGACACCGTGGGCCTCGAGCCGACGCTCAGACACGGCCTGTTCAACGTCGTCTCGATGGTGACGACGACGGGGTACGCGTCGACGAACTTCGACCTCTGGAACCCTGGCGCGAAGCACATCCTCTTTCTGGGGATGTTCGTCGGCGGCATGGCCGGCAGTACGACCTGTTCGATCAAGTCCCTGCGATGGCTCGTGATCCTGAAGGGATTGGCTCGTAACCTCTTTCTCTCCGTCCACCCGCGAGCGGTCAGGCCCGTCCGGCTCGGCGATACCGTCGTCGACGAGGACACGATCAACGACATCTTCGCCTACGTGATGCTCGCGATCATCATCTTCTTCCTGTTGACCATCTTCATCGTCGTCGACGCGGCGCGCGGGGAGGTCAGCGTCTCCGAGTTCGAGGCCCTCGGCGCGGCCGCCTCGATCTTCCTCAACATCGGCCCCGCGTTCGGCCTGGCTGGCCCGTTCGACAACTACGCCGGCTTTCCGCTGCTCACGCGCTTCGTCATGATTTTCATGATGTGGATCGGTCGCATCGAGATTATCCCCGTGCTCGTCCTATTGCTCCCGGCCTACTGGCGCTCGTAGGCCGTCAGGAACCGAGCGGCCGAGGTATCTTGCCCCTCCAGGACGAATCGGTCACATGGTTCGACTCGCACTCATCGCTCACGACGAGAAGAAAGACGACCTCATCGCGTTCGTCCGCGAGTACGAGGACGTCCTCGCCGACTACGACCTCATCGCAACGGGCACGACTGGCAAACGCCTCCTCCAGGCAACCGACCTCGAGATCGAACGGAAGGAATCGGGACCCCTTGGCGGGGACCTGATGATCGGCAGTGAGGTCGCCCAGGATCGTCTCGACGGGATCGTCTTCCTGCGCGATCCGCTCACGGCCCAGCCACACGAGCCAGACATCTCGGCACTCTTGCGGATCTGTGACGTCCGCGATACCGCCCTGGCGACGAATCTCGCGAGCGCGCGATACCTGCTCGAGGGTATCGACGACGTGTCGTAATCGAGTGATCGACGACGTATCATAAGATCTATGACTAATACGACATCTCCTCGATAAACGTATATGTTATCCCGACCACATTGACACGATACCTTTCTGACCTCCGAATTCACTATATAGCCGTTTTAGGGCTAATTGAGGTCGAACCCGAGTGTCAGTGATCATGTCCACCGTCCGTGCGGGACTTCCGGCATCGAAGACTGTTCGTGGTGTTTTTCAGGAGTACGCGCCGTCAAAGTCGATTTATCTCGGAAAGCGCCACTGACGTCGATTTTGTCCTCTATAGGGAAGTACCAAATAGTAGTTAATTATGTAGTTCAGGTATATGCCCAATCTGCAACGAACGCGCCGTATTACGTTAGTAACTGACACACTATTACATAGCTATGCTCGTAATCTATACCAATTCATCACGCTCTTAGCGCGAACGTCCGGTCGGTCAGATGCGAACTGCTGGACGGGTGGTCGGCTCTCGAGAACGGACTCACTCGAGAGGTGTTCCGTCGACGAACAATCGACAGCCTGCGTCTCGTTCACCGGCGTACCCCTCGTAGTACTCCATCAACTGAAAGAGGACGCCCGTGGGATTCGCCGGAGAGACGAACGCCTCGCCCCACGTCTCGAACTCGTTGTGATCGATGACCGACACCGCCGCCGCCTCGAGTGCTTCGATCGCGGCCTCGAGGTCGGCCACCTCGAGGGTGACGTGGTGGAGGCCGGGGCCGTTCGCCTCCAGGTAGTCGGTCAGAAAGGAGTCCGACCCCGGTTGCGGAGCGATGAGTTCGAGCCGAGAGGCGCCACCGAGTACGTAGGTCGCCCAGGTGAACGAGCCGTACTTGCTCGGCTCCTCGTGGATTTTCTCACAGCCCAGCGCAAACAGGAGTGGTTCGGCGTCGGTGATCGATTCGACGGCGATTCCGGTGTGATCGACGCGCATCGGCGGCAGGTCGTCCCCGTCCATACGTCGCAACGTCTCCCGAGGACGATAATCGTTTGGGACGACACTGCCGACGCGCTCCCTACGGCGTCGAGTCCGGATTCCCAGCCGGGCCACCGTCTTCCGGGCGGGACTCACACTCGAGTCGTCTTCGCCGCGCTGGAAGCCGTGCAACGCAACTGAGACCCCCATCCGAGCACGCCCTGAGGCGTGCCGTTATACCAATCTATAACACGGCGCAGTCCGTCGGTTTTGGTGCATGAGCTACACGGGTCCAATGGACCTCTACATCGACGGTGAATGGGCCGACGGCGAAGGCGGCGACCGGATCGAGACGGTCGACCCCGCGAACGAGACGACCTACGCGACAGTCGCGGCGGCGAGTGAATCAGACGTGGACGCCGCCGTGTCGGCGGCCGACGCCGCGCTCGAACGCGGCAGCGAGTGGGCTTCGCTCGACCCCGCCGAACGGGCGGCATACTTGCAGGCGTTTGCGGACCAGCTCGAAGACTGGAAGGACGAAATCGCTCTCGTGGAATCTCACGACAACGGCAAGACGCAGTTCGAGGCGACCCTCGAGGTTGGGATGGTCATCGACACGTTCCGGTACTACGCCGGCTGGGCGGACAAGCTCGCGGGCGACCAGATTCCCGTCCCCGGTGACCGCCTCGATTACACCATCCGCGAACCCGTCGGCGTGACGGGCCACATCGTCCCGTGGAACTATCCGTTCCAGTTGGCGGGGCGCAGCCTCGCCCCGGCACTTGCGTGTGGAAACACCGCCGTGGTCAAGCCCTCGAGCCAGACGCCCCTCTCCGCGCTGTACTACGCGAAGGCAGCCGAGGAAGTGGGGCTTCCCGATGGCGTGCTCAACGTCGTCCCCGGCCGCGGAAGCGTCGCCGGAGCAGCGCTGGCCGAACACGAGGGCGTCGACCACGTGGCCTTCACTGGCAGCACGGAAATCGGCAAGCGCGTGATGGGCCAGGCCGCCGACAGCGTCACCGGCGTCACCCTCGAACTCGGCGGAAAGGGCCCCAATATCATCTTCCCCGACGCGGACCTCGAGGCCGCATCGAAGGGCGTCCACTACGGCATCTTCATGAACGCTGGGCAGATGTGCTGGGCGGGATCCCGACTGGTCGTCCACGAGGACATTCACGACGAGGTCGTCGACAACGTCGTCGCCGGCGCCGAGAACACGCCGCTCGGGAACGGCATCGACGACGACGCGCGGATGGGCCCGCTCGTCAGCGAGAGTCACCGGGACGAGGTCGCCGACTACGTCGAAACCGGCCTCGAGGAGGGCGCGACCGTCGCGACCGGCGGCGAGGTTCCTGACCGGGAGGGCTACTTCCTCGAGCCGACCGTGTTGACTGACGTGACCAACGACATGACCGTTGCCCGCGAGGAGATCTTCGGACCGGTGCTCTCGGTCATCGAGGTTGAGAGCGAGGAGGAGGCGCTCGAGGTCGCCAACGACTCGCCCTACGGCCTGCTCGCCGGCGTCTGGACGAACGACCTCTCGCGGGCCCACCGCTTCGCCCGCGACCTCGAGTACGGGATGGTGAGCGTCAACGAGTATCCAGTTACCTTCCCGCAGACGCCGTTCGGCGGTGTCAAGGAGAGCGGCGAGGGCCGCGAGCAGGGCGCCGAAGCTATCGGCGAGTACACACAGGCAAAGAACGTGAACATCAACTTCGAGTAGGTAGCTGACCTCGCACCCCCGACGGCTGCCGACTCGATGGCGGTCTCCGACTTCGTATGGGTCGCCAGCTCTCGCAGTCGCCGAGGCGGCGGCCAACACGACGGTCAGCGGTGGTCGTACACCCGCTTGACCTTCCCGACCTCGGTCCGCTCGATCGAGCCGTACTCGACGAGGGCGAGCGTGTCGGGCGTCAACGAGAGCGTGCTCGAGATCGCCTCGAGCAACCGTTCTCGGAGCGCTTCTTCGTCCCCGTCGAACCCACGCTCGAGTTCCACCGTCACCTCGAGCCGGTCGAGCGCATCCTCGCGAGAGAGGTCGATCCGGTACTGGGGGGCGACGGCATCGAACTCCAGGATCACGGCTTCGAGCTGGCTGGGATAGAGGTTGACGCCGCGGACGATCAGCAGGTCGTCGGCGCGGCCGGTGACGCCGTCCATCCGAATCGTGGTTCGGCCACACTCACAGGGCGCTTCGATCAGGGTGGTCATGTCGCCGGTCCGGTATCGAAGCACGGGCAGGGCCTCCTTCGTGAGCGAGGTGAGCACGAGTTCGCCCTCCTCGCCAGGCGGCAGGGGTTCGCCGGAGTCGGGGTCGACCACCTCGGGGTAGAAGTGGTCGGTCTGGATGTGCAGGCCGTCCTGGACGTGTGCGCACTCGACGGCCACGCCGGGGCCAATCAGTTCCGAGAGGCCGTAGTTCTCGATGCCGGTCACGCCGAGACGCTCCTCGATGGCCTCCCGCATTGGCTCGGTACAGGGTTCAGCGCCGTAGAGGACGGCAGACAGCGGGAGTTCTCGGGGGTCGATCCCCATCTCCCTGGCCCGTTCGGCGAAGTACAGCGCGTAGGAGGGCGTACAGCAGAGCGCGTCGCTCTCGAGGTCTGCGGCGAGTTCAACCTGGCGCTGGGTGTTACCGCTGCTCGTCGGAATCACCGTCGCTCCGAGCGACTCCGCCCCGGCGTGGAAGCCGAGGCCGCCGGTGAAGAGTCCGTAGCCGTAGGCGTTCTGGACCGTATCGCCCGCGTCGAGGCCGGCGGCCCGCATGGCTCGCTCCATCACCTCGTTCCAGATTTCGAGGTCGCCCGCGGTGTAGGCGACGATCTTCGGCTTTCCGGTGGTTCCCGAGGAGGCGTGGATGCGGACGATGTCCTCGTTGTCGACGGCGAACAGGCCGTCGGGGTAGGTGTCCCGAAAGTCGGCTTTCGTCGTAAAGGGGAGTTTGGTGACGTCCTGGAGCGTCTCGATGTCGTCGGCCGTGACGCCCGCCGCTGTGAGTCGCTTCTCGTAAAATGGGACGTTCTCTCGAGCACGTTCGACGGTCTCACGGAGCCGCTTCGTCTGCAGATTCCGGCGTTCCTCGCGCGGGATTCGTTCGTCGGCTGTTGACATACTGTCTCGAGGGGACGAAGGGGATGCCTATAGTTCTTGGCGCCCGCAGGTCGCCGCTCGTGGGTGGTTCGTGCGTCAGTTGACGCTGTGACTTTCTCGTGACCTGCTACTCGGCTACTCGAGTCCTCGTCGCTCACCCGAATCCACGTCTCCTACTCGAACTTCTCGAACGGCTGCTGGCACTCGTTGCAGTAGTGCATCGAGCGACACAGCGACGGCCCCTTCGGATGCTCGCGAACGGTGTTCGTCGACTCGCAGTACGGACACTCCGCTCCCGACGCCTCGCCGCTCGTCATCACGGATGGATCGGTCTCGCGCATATTAGACACTCAACCCGAACTCCCGCAGGTCGGATCGACCCTGTTCGGTCACCATCTCGATGGTCCAGCCGGGACTCCAGACGAGGCGGAGGTCGACCGATTCGACGCCGTCGACGTCCGCGACGGTCTCTCGAATCTCGTCCTGGAGCATGTCCCGCGCGGGACAGCCCGAGTACGTCAGCGTCATGTCGACGGTGGCGTGGCCGTCCTCGAGCGCGAGCCCGTAGATCAGGCCGAGGTCGACGATGCTGACTGGCATCTCGGGATCCTCGACCCCGTAGAGGGCGTCCCAGACGGCGGCTTCGACGCCCGTCGCGTCCTCGCCGGTGGCTGGGAGGTCCTCGACGGCCTCGCCGGATCGGTAGTCGGTGTACGAACACGGGGTCGCCTCGCTCTCGCTCTCGGCGTCCGGGTCCGGGTCGAACTGCGCTCCCGGCTCGAGGTCGTCGTTCGTTTCGTCGACACTCTCGGTCGGTGGGTTGGCCTCGAGCGCGGCATCGGTGTCGGCGTCGACGTCAGATGGTGTATTACGGTTCATTGTGATTGGTAGCAGCGGGTACGGGGTACGAGTGCCCGGAGGCGTTACTCCGGTTTCTCCATGATCCTTGTCGCCCCCGAGCGACCCAGTTCGCGGTAGGTGCTGGTGAACTCCTCGCGGAGGTCCGCCCAGGTGTCGGTGTGGTCGCCGTCACGCCCGCGCGGGACGTCCGGATCGAGGTCCAGGACGTCGTCCTCACCGATCGGCACATCGAGTCCCAGTCCCTCGAGGAACGGCACGACCTCGTTCGCCCAGTCGGTGGCCAACTCCTCGAGCGTGGCGTCCCGGAAGCCGGCTTCCTCGATCGCCGTCTCGGTCTCGTCGTCGACGGGGGCGAACAGGGTCAGCGCGTACGGGAACAGCCGGTCGACGGCCTGTTGGAGGCGTTCTCGGCCGCCGTCGTCTTCCTCGTCGTCAGCCAGCCGCTCCATCCAGTTCTGGGCGTGCTCCAGGTGGTAACGTTCCTCGGCCTGGATCTTGCCGACGCGGTCGGCGAGCTTCGAGTACGCCGAGTCCTCGAGCGCTTCGAGGCGACGCTTCTCGGCCACGTCGTAGAGGTAGTGGCGGACGATGGCGTTTGCCCAGTCGCCCTCGGGGAACGGCCGTTCGACGAGGGTACTGTGGCGCCAGGCGTCGGCCTCGCGCTCGTAGATGAGTTCGTGTTCCTCGTAGCCCAGGTCCTCGAGTACGTCGTACCAGAGGCGGGCGTGACCGAGTTCGTCCTGGGCGTTGTTCGACAGTGCGAGGTCGGACTCGAGGGTCGGCGAGCGGACCTGCCACTCGGTGTAGCGCTCGGCGAGGACGAATTCGTCGTCCGCCAGCCGGAGCAACAGCGCCTCGAGCGCGTCTCGTTCGTCAGTCGAGAGGTCGTCGGCCGTGACGGATTCGGCACTCGCCATCAGTCGTCACCCTGCGCTTTCGAGCGCTGTCGTTCGGCCGCTTCCTGTTCCTTGTCCGATTCGATGACCTCGGCGGCGTGGTCGACGTCGGACTTGTAGGTCGGTCCCCAGCGGTAGCTCTTGTCGGTCGTGCCGCCGAAGGAGGTCTCGTCAGCGTCGATCTCCGCGACCTCTTCCTTCGGGACGACCCAGAGGCTGTTGGTCGCCTTGCGCCGGCCGTGCTGGATGGCCGCGAACTGCCTGGCCATCTCGCGGTCGGGCGCGTGGACGTTGCCGCAGTGGGTGTGGTATCCACCTTGCTCTTCCTGTCGGAATACTTCCCAGATCATGGTCAGTCAGCCGCCTGTGGTTTCGGGCTGCCGGCCGGTCGGTTCTCCCACTCGAGACTGTCGCGGACCCACTGGACGGCGTCCTGGGCCTGCTTGCGGCCGTCGATCTGGCCGAGACCGGGCTCGAAGTCGTTCTTCGCGATCTGGAAGAACTCGTCCCAGTCTAAGTCGTCCTCGACGACCTCGTAGCCGTTGTCGGTCTCGCGGATGCGTGGCTCGTCGGGAATCTCGAGGCCGTAGCGCTCGGCCTTCGGGATGTACTCCCGGAGGAACATCGAGCGCAGGTCGTCGTTGGACTGCGCTTTGAGTCCCACTGCGGCGGAGAAGTCGTGGTGGGTGCTCTTGTCGTTGGTCGGTCCGAAGAACTGGATGATCCGGGGCCACCAGGTCTCGAAGGCCTCCTGGGTCATCTCCTGTTCTTTCTTCGAGCCGGTCATCAGCTCCGCGAGGATGCTCTCGCCGTGTTTGACGTGGAACCCCTCCTCGAAGCACACCTTGTCCATGGCGTGGGCGTAGGGCTCCCAGCTAGTGCGTCGCAGCGTCGCCTGGCGGCGCATCGCGGCGCCGTCGACGAAGAAGGCGATCATCGGCGTCTCGACCCAGCTGTCCATCGGGTAGTGGAAGCAGTTGAGGAATTTCCCCTTCCCGTTAGCGAGGTCGTCGAGCATCTCCTCGCGCGTCTTCACGCCCAGCGATTCCGCCGCGCGGTAGAGCAACTGCCCGTGGCCAATTTCGTCCTGCACCTTCGCCGAGAAGGCCAGTTTGCGGTCGATGCTCGGTGCCTGTCGAATGAACGGCCGCTCGAGGTACGCCCCCATGATCTCGCTGTTGGCGTGGAACTCGATCATCCGGGTGGCGGCCTCCCGGTACTCGAGGGGCATGTCGTCCGCGGGGCTGAACTCCCGCGGCCCGGCCCGTTCTTTGACGGTGTCGATGTCCATCGTTCACTATACTACACGTCGTTTCGACCCTTAGCAGTTGACCGCCACATGACGGGGTTTTAAATACTATCGCGCGTACTTTTCCCCATGATCGAGGAGTGTCTCGCCGTCGAATTCCGGGTCCAGGACGACGATTGTCCGCTCGCCGAGGCGACCAGTGCCGTCGACCTCGAGGTCCACGCTCAGGCGCCACAACTTCGGGCCGACGGCTACGACCTGCTGCAGTTTAGCTCGCCGCGAAACGACCACTTCGTCGAGACGCTCGACGCGGACGACCGTATCCGCTACCTCCACGTCACCGAGGTCGACGGGCGGTACCGATTCCGGTGTCTCTCGAAGCACCCCTGCGTGGTCCACGACCTGATCAACGGCGGCCTGATCGTCGAGACGCTCCGGTACCGAAACGGCGCCGCTACGGTCTTCGGGGCCGTCGTCGGTCGGGACGTGCTCAAGAACGTGATGGAGACGGCGGGCGATACGGTGGGTGTGCGCCTCGAGCGCGTCTACCCCATGGAGTCGGAAGCCCAGGAGGCCCCGAGCCAGCAGTGGGATCTGACGCCCGCCCAGGAGGAGTGTCTCCGGGTTGCCGTGGAACTGGGGTACTTCGAGATCCCGCGGGCGACGAGTTCGGAGGCGGTGGCGGCGGAACTGGGCATCAGCAAGTCGGCGTTCCTGGAGCGGCGGCGACGGGCGGAAGAGGCGCTGTTTCGACAGATTTTCGCGTGAGCCGTCACTGATTGGCCCTCGTGTGACGTTTCGGCGCGGGACTCGAGACACTCGAGGACTTTCGGCGTGGTCGTCGGTCATTTCGCGGTGAGCCGCTGCGGCCGCCGTGGGCTCGAGCAGTGATTTCGTCAGCGGGCCGATCCCTCGACCAGGGCCCCCATCCTTCGCTCAGCGAATCGTTGCCCCCACCAGTAGTTTCTTGCCACCCGGCCACCCTGGCTGTGTGTATGGCAGACATCGACGCCCTGCGCGAGCACATCGAGAACGATCCCTACTGTGCGACCCTCGGCATCGACCTCGTCGACTTCGAACCCGGCCTCGCCCGGACCGAACTCGAGGTCACCGAGGACCTGACGAACTTCCACGGAACGCCCCACGGCGGGGCGGTCTACTCGCTGGCCGATGCGGCGTTCGCCGCGGCGTCGAATTCCCACGGCGAGACGGCTGTGGCCCTCGAGACGAACATCTCCTACCTCGAGGCGGTGGACGTGGGCGATGTCCTGACTGCGACTGCGGAGGAGAGTCACGTCGCCGGCAGTACCGCGGAGTACGAGGTCGTGGTCACCGACGAGGACGACGACCGGATCGCCACCTTCCGCGGTCGTGTGTACATTCTCGGTTGATCATACGAACACAGTTCTGACTCAGAACAGCGTTTCCAGTTCGTCGCGACTCCCTCTCGACTAGCTCCACGGGCCGTGGCTGGTCGCTCGACCCCTCGGTCACTTCCTGATCAAGACTATAGATTCTATACCGATTACTATAGAATCTATATCACATCGTACGAATCGACGCTCTAGAACGCCTCGAGAGCCGAATTGCAAAACCGCGCTTCGTTCACCGAGAACTGGCCTTAGCGGTGGTCGTAAACCCGCTTGACCTTCCCAACTTCCGTCCGCTCGATCCCGCCCGGTTCCTCGATCGTGAGTGTATCGGGGGTGAACGAGAGCACGTTCTGAAGGCGGGTGAGCACCCGATCGCGGAGTTCCTCGCGGTCGCCCTCGAAGTCGTGCTCGCACTCGATGGTGATCTCGAGGGTGTCCAGGTTGTTCTCTCTGTCCAGGTCGATCCGATAGTGGGGCGCCACCTCGTCGAACTCGAGGACGACGTCCTCGACCTCACTCGGGTAGAAGTTGACCCCACGAACGATCACGAGGTCGTCGGAGCGACCGGTGACGTTGTCCATGCGGATCGTGGTACGTCCGCACTCACACTCCCCGCTGGAGAGCGTCGTGAGGTCGCCAGTTCGGTACCGGAGCACCGGCAGGGCCTCCTTCGAGAGCGTCGTGAGCACGAGTTCGCCCTCCTCACCCTCTGGCAGAGGCTCGCCGGTGTCCGGATCGACGATTTCGGGGTAGAACCGGTCCTCGTGGATGTGCAGCCCCTCCTGGGCCTCCACGCACTCGATGGAGACGCCGGGGCCGACGATCTCGGAGAGGCCGTAGATGTCGATTCCCTTGACGCCGAGGCGCTCCTCGATGGCCTCGCGCATCGGGTCCGTGCAGGGTTCGGCACCGAAGATAACCACCCGCAACGGGAGGTCCTCGATGTCGACGCCCATGTCCGCTGCGGTCTCGGCGAGGTACAGCGCGTAGGAGGGCGTGCAGGCGATGGCGTCGCTCCCGAGATCCTCGAGCATCTCGACCTGGCGCTGGGTGTTGCCGCCGCCGATCGGGATCACGGTCGCGCCCAGTTCCTCGACGCCGTAGTGGAGTCCGAGGCCGCCGGTGAAGAGCCCGTAGCCGTAGGCGTTCTGGACCGTATCGCCCGCGTCGAGGCCAGCGGCATCGAGGCATCGGGCGACGGCGTCGCCCCAGACGTCCACGTCGTTCTGCGTGTAGGAGACGATCTTCGGCTTCCCCGTCGTTCCCGAGGAGGCGTGGATCCGGACGATGTCCTCGTTGTCGACGGCGAACAGGCCGTCGGGGTACTCGTCGCGGAAGTCCTCTTTCGTCGTGAAGGGGAGCTTCGTGATGTCGTCAACCGTCTCGATGTCGTCGGGGGTGAGCCCGGCGTCCTCGAGTGCGTTTCGATAGTGGTCGACGTTTTCGTAGGCGTTTCGCACCGTTTCCTGTAAGCGTTCGTTCTGGCACTCCCGGAGTTCACTCCGTGGAGCGGCCTCTATTGCCTGGTAGGCCATCTCATCTCCCTCTCTGGAGTGGGGCACCAAAAATTATGTGGTAGGCACAAACCACCCACAGCGCCGGAGAATGCAACCCTCGCCGATGATACACAGCAGGGCGACTCGCCTCGGGCGACGACTGCCCGGGTCCGAAGCTATAAATCCGCCACCTGACAATGACCGGGTATGCGGGACGTCTACGTCATCGGCGCTGGACAGACCGCCTTCGGTTCGTTCCCGGAGCGAGGCTACCGGGAACTGTTCGCGGAGGCGTACGCGGCCGCGAGAGACCGGGTCGACCACGACCTGGACACAGACGACATCGACGAGGCGGTCGTCGCCACTCTCGGCGTCGGCGGCCGCCAGATCGGCCTCTCTGGGCCGGCCGTCACGGAACACGTCGGATTGCACAACGTGCCCTGCTCGCGGATCGAGAACGCCTGCGGCGCCGGCGGCTTCGCCGTCCGCCAGGGCGTCCAGGCGATCAAGAGCGGCATGGCCGACGTCGTCCTCGCGGGCGGTTTCGAGGTCATGACCGACATGTCCGGCGACACCACGAAGTACTGGCTCGGCGTCTCCGGTGAAACCGAGTGGGAACGCCTCACCGGGACCACCTTCTCTGGCGTGTACGCCCAGATGGCCAGCGCCTACCTGGACGCCCACGACGCGACCCCCGAGGACCTCTCGCGAGTTGCCGTCAAGAACCACGCCAACGGGGCCAAGAACCCGAAGGCTCACCTCGGCTTCGAGTGCTCGCTCGAGGACGCCGTCGCGGCGCCAACGGTCGCCGACCCCCTCAACCTCTACCACTGCTGTCCGACCTCCGACGGGGCTGCCGCCGTGCTCCTCGCCAGTGAGGACGTCGTGGCCGAGTACACCGACGAGCGCGTTCGCGTCGCGGGCGTCGGCGCGGCCAGCGAGCGGGTCGGCCTCGCCGAACGCGACAACTACACGAGTATCTCGGCCTCCCAGGAAGCCGGCAGACGGGCCTACGAGCGCGCGGAAATCGGTCCCGAGGACCTCGACTTCGCGGAGGTCCACGATTGCTTCGCCATCGCGGAACTCATCGCTTACGAGGACCTGGGGTTCTGTGAACCCGGCGAGGCTCCACAACTGCTCCGCGAGGGCGTCACCGACCCGGACGGCGACCTCCCGGTCAACACCTCCGGTGGCCTCAAGTCGAAAGGCCACCCCATCGGCGCGACCGGCACCGGACAGGTCGTCGAGGTCTTCGATCAACTGACCGGGAACGCGGGCGACCGCCAGCTCGAGGACCCGCGCTACGGCCTCACGCACAACGTGGGTGGGAGCGGCGGCGCGACGGCGGTCCATATCTTCGAGCAGGAGGTGGCGCGATGACGGCGCCTCGAGCGAGCGACGAGGCGCCCGGCCCGAACGAGGCGACCAAGCTTGGCATCGCGGGCGTCGGCGCCTACGCCCCCGACTACCGACTCACCGCGGAGGCCGTCACGGAGGCCTGGGGGCAGTTCCAGGGCGCCGGAATCTCCGAGACGGCCGTCCCCGCTGGCGACGAAGATACGCTGACGATGGCCTACGAGGCCGCCCAACGGGCGCTTGAGGCCGCAGACGTCGAGCCCGGAACCATCACCCACCTCCTGCTCGGCACGACGACGCCACCCTACGAAGAGGAGGCACTGGGGCCGCGACTGGCCAGCTTCCTCGGACTCGCCTCGTCGCTCGAGACGCGCCAGTTCACCGGAAGCACCCGCGTCGGCGCCGACGCGCTCCGGACTGGCCTCGAGACACCGACCGACGGCGCCGTCCTGATCGTCGCCAGCGACGCCCCTCGCGGCGCCCCCTCGGACGAACACGAGCACGCGGGTGGGGCGGGCGCCGTGGCGCTCGTATTGACGCCCGACGGCTCCGGGAGAGTCACGGACGCCGGAGAGTACGTCGACGCCGTCCCCGGAATCAGGTATCGAGAGGCGGGGTCGACGGAAACGACCGGCCTCGACATCACGCAGTACGACCGGGACGCCTACACCGACGCCGTCGCGTCGGCCGTCGAGGGGTTCGAGCCCTCGCTCGAGGACGTCGACGCCGTCTGCCTCCAGTCGCCGAACGGCAAACTGCCCTACCGGGCCGCGGGAGCACTGGGCGTCGACGGCGAACGGATCCAGGCGGGGACGACCGTCCACGACCTCGGGGACACGGGCGCCGCGAGCACCCTCCTCGGGCTCGCGAAGGCGCTCGAAGCTGGCCACCGCTCGCTCGGCCTGGTCGCGTACGGGTCGGGCGGCGGGGCGATTGCGATGCGCATCGAGGCGGGCGGGAGCGACGCGGACGGGGGCGACGAGAGCGACAGCGTCCCCGTCGAAACCGCGCTCGAGGGCGACCAAACGCTCTCCTACGGCGAGTACCTCCGCATCCGCGGCGACGTGACGCCCGGCGAACCCGACGGCGGCGGTGCCTACGTCAGCGTCCCCAGCTGGAAGCGGACGATGGCCCAGCGCCACCGCCTCGTCGCGGGCCGGTGCCGGGAGTGCGGTCGGCTCGCGTTTCCGCCTTCGGGCGCCTGTAGGGGATGCGGAACGCTCGACGAGTACGACGACGTCGAACTGCCAGGAACTGGTACTGTCGAAGCCGCGACCGTGATCGGTCAGGGCGGCGCCCCACCGGAGTTCGTCGAACAGCAGGCTCGCGAGGGCGCCTTCGTCAGCGCCGTCGTGGCCCTCGATGGACCCGAACCCGACGACGACCCCGTCTCGACCCCCACGCAGGTGCTGACACCCGACCCGGAGGCCGTGTCGGTCGGCGACCGCGTCGACGCGACGATCCGGAGAATCTACGTCCAGGAGGGCGTGACCCGGTACGGGTTCAAGATGCAGATGCTCGAGTCCTGAGCGCCCAGGTTCTGGATACTCGAGTCCTGAGTCCTCGAACCTTGATCCTCGAATCTTGATCCTCGATTTTCGTTTCGACACCAAAGCGCTCGAGCCGGCTCACTCCCGATCGAAGACGACGGCGACCCCCTGTCCAAACCCGACGCACATCGTCGCGAGGCCGTAGCGGCCGTCGCGGCGAGCGAGTTCGTGAAGCAGGGTCGTCGTAATTCGCGCGCCGGAACAGCCCAGCGGGTGGCCGAGCGCGATGGCACCGCCGTTGACGTTCAGTTTGTCCTCATCGAACCCGAGTTCGTCGGCGCAGTAGAGACTCTGGGAGGCAAAGGCCTCGTTGAGTTCCACGAGGTCCAGATCAGAAACCGAGAGGTCGGCGGCCTCGAGCGCCTGGGTAGTCGCGGGAACCGGTCCAGTCCCCATCACGGTCGGATCGACGCCGGCGACGCCGCGGGCTCCGACGCTTGCCAGGATCTCGAGCCCTCGCTCCTCGGCGTACTGGCGACTCGTGACGAGCAGTCCCGCGGCGCCGTCGGTCAGCGGCGAGGCGTTGCCGGGCGTCACGGTGGCCGCGTCGTCGTCCGCGAAGACCGTGGGGAGGCCGGCGAGGGTCTCGAGGTCGGTGTCGGGGCGGGGGCCCTCGTCTGTCTCCACTATTCCCTCGGACGTATCGACTGGGACGACCTCGTCGTCGAACCGCCCTTCGTCCCACGCCTCGAGGGCACGTTCGTGTGACCGAAGCGCGAACGCGTCCTGGACATCCCGCGAAATGTCGTACCGTCTGGCGACTCGTTCGGCGGTTGCGCCCATCGGCAGGTCGTCGGCATCGTAGCGCTCCTCGATGCCGGGGTGGAGCCAGCTCGAGAACGGGACCCGACTCATGTGCTCGACGCCAGCGACGGGGTAGACGTCACCGTCGCCCGTTTCGACGGCTCGCACGGCGTCGACGAGCGTCGTCAGCGAGGAGCCACAGAGTCGGGTCGTCGTCGCTCCCGGCACGGTTTCCGGAAAGCCGCCGGCGAGCAGCGACTGGCGGGCCAGGTTCCGCCCCTGTTCGTTCTCCTGGTTGGCACAGCCGAGTCGGAAGTCGTCCCACTCCTCGGCGGGGACCCCCGTGCGTTCGACCAGCGCCTCCAGGACGGTTACGACGAGGTCCTCGGGGTAGGTCTCGGCGAGTCCACCGTCCTTGCGTCCCTGTGGCGTCCGTACGGCGTCGACGATAACGGCCTCGGCGTCGGCGTCTGTCATCACGAAGGTGGTCGGACGGTCGGGGGTTAAGCGTTTGGCTCCCTGCAGTGGTCGCCGGTCCTGGCGGACTGGGCGGCGGCCAACGATCCGGGGCGGTGAACGACTCGGTGTGCCGGATCGTTCGCCACGCCGAACGTATCGCCCGAACGGAAACGGCTTTCACACAGCCCCGAAAACCCCGAGGTATGCGAGTCGCAGTACTCGGCGCCGGAACCATGGGCCACGGCATCGCCCAGGTGACGGCCATGGCGGGCCACGACGTGACCGTGCGAGACATCGAAACCGAATACGTCGAGAACGGCCTCGAGTCTATCGAGGCCAACCTCGAGGGCGGCATCGAACGCGACAAGGTCACCCGCGAGGAGGCCGACGCCGCGCTCGAGCGCCTCTCGGGAACGACGGACCTCGCGGAAGCCGTCGAGGGCACGGACCTCGTGATCGAGGCCGTTCCGGAGGACATCGACCTCAAGACGGGGACGCTCGAGGACGTGGAGGCGCTCGTCGGCGACGATACCGTCGTCGCGACGAACACCTCGTCGCTGTCGATCACGAAAATCGCGAGCGCGGCCGAGCGCGACGGACGGGTGATCGGCCTGCACTTCTTCAATCCGGTCCACATCATGGGGCTGGTCGAGATCGTCGTGGCCGAACAGACCGACGACGACACCGTCGAATTCGCCCACGAGTTCGTCGAGGACATCGGCAAGACGCCGGTCGAAGTGACCGACTCGCCCGGGTTCGCCTCCTCGAGACTCGGCGTCGCCCTCGGCGTCGAGGCGATCCGGATGGTCCAGGAAGGGGTCGCCGACCCGCGGGACGTCGACGCCGCGATGGAACTCGGCTACAACCACCCGATGGGCCCGATCGAACTCGGCGACGTGGTCGGCCTCGACGTTCGCCTGGACATCCTCGAGTACCTGCGCGAGGAACTCGGCGAGCGGTTCAGGCCGCCGCAGGCGCTCAAGCGGAAGGTGCGCGCCGGCAAGTTGGGCAAGAAGACCGGCGAGGGGTTCTACGTCTGGGAGGACGGTGAGGTCGTGGGGGTCAGCGGCGAGTACGAGGGTGACGACGGTGAAGATGGGGACGACGGTGAAGACGATGACGACCGCGGAGGCTCGAACTGATGCTCCCCGACGACCCCGTCGACGGCGCCGAGGACATCGACGCCGCAGCCGAGGATTGCGATCTGGTCCACGCGAGCGTTGGCGACCGCGTGCCCGGCGTCGCGACGGTCACGATCGACCGTCCGGACGCCCGAAACGCGCTTAACGCGCAGGTTCGGCGCGAGTTGAAGGATATCGCGGCCGCCGTCGCCGAGAGCGACGTCCGCGTCGTCGTGCTCACGGGTGCCGACGAGGCCAAAGCCTTCGTTGCCGGCGCCGACGTCGGCGAGTTCCGCGACCGGAGCGCCCTCGAGCAGCGAGAGATCTCGAAGCGCCCCCGCGTCTACGAGGTCATCGACGATCTGCCCCAGCCGGTGATCGGACGGCTCAACGGCCACGCGCTGGGCGGTGGTTGTGAACTCGCGCAGGCCTGTGACGTGCGCATCGCCCACAAGCGGGCGAAGATTGGCCAGCCGGAGATCAACCTCGGGATCATGCCCGGCGGCGGCGGCACCCAGCGTCTCCCCCGCCTGGTCGGGGAGGGCCAGGCGATGCGCCTGATCCTCTCGGGGGACCTGATCGACGCCGCGGAGGCGCGCGAGATTGGTCTCGTCGATATCGTCTGTGGAGACGCCGAGGAACTGGACGAGGAGGTCTACGGGCTCGCCGAATCGATGGCCGAGCAGAGTCCCGTCGCCCTCGAACTGGCCAAGACCGCCGTCAAGGCAGCCTCGCGGACCGACCTCGAGCAGGGCATCGAGTACGAGGCCGAACTGTTCGCTCAGTTGTTCGGAACCGCGGACAAGAACGAGGGAATCGACGCGTTCTTCGAGGATCGAGAGCCGGAGTGGACGGGCGAGTGACTACTCCCACGACTGAAGTCGTGGGCTTTCTCCTCGTATCTATGTAACCGATATTTGGCTACATGCCGCCGCAGTTTTCGACGCGTCGCCAACCGACCCTCGAGCGCCGTTCAGGCGGGCATCTCCCGCTCGGCCGGCGGCAGTCGAACGGCGTCGACGATGGGTTCGTCGAACGAGAGGCGCATGGCCAGGTCGCCGCCGCTCCGACCGGTGATCCGGAATCCCAGTTTCCGGTAGACGTGTACGGCTCGCTCGTTGGTCGCGTCTACGTCGAGCGTGAGTGCCTCGTGGCCGTTCTCGGCGGCCGTGGCGATCGTGTGCCGGCAGAGTTCGCTCCCGACGCCCCCGTCGTGGTAGTCGGGGTCGACGAAGATCACGAACTCCGGTTCCGCGTTCGATGTCGGCGCGTAGGCCGCGTGACCGACGATGCGCGTCCCGTCTCGAGCGACGAGATTGGTGCCCGTCTCGAACAAGGCGTCGAGCCAGGCGTCGATTCGCTCGAGACGGATCGGCGGCAGTCCCATCGACCGATGTGCGTCGGGGTAGTCCGCGTACATGGATCGGAGGCCCTCGCGATGGCGGTCGCTCGCGGGTTCGACGAGCAGTGCCCGCCCGTGCTTGTCGATGAAGCGCGGGCACCGGGGCGGACAGCCGGCGGTTCCCTCACACGATGACGGGTTCCAGGCGGCGCAGGTATCGATCGACATTATCGTTCTCACCAGTAGCTACGAGTGCTAGTACCATCACGTTCGTCCCGAACATGCGTGGGTGGTTTATATTCTCTCGAGAGGCAAACACCGCCTCGAGTGGATCCCTGGAACGTACGGCGAGCCCTGGCCCTGCGCTCACTCCGCCGAAAGGGTCGTCATCGGTCGCTTGCTTGTGCGGCTGACGGTGAAACGGTCGTCAGCGATCGTTCTCTGCTGAGGATGACGGCGAAACGGTCGTCACCGGTCGCTCGCTGCTGAGGATGACCGCCTGGGTGACACTCCCGAAGAGCACCTTCCCGGTGGGCGTCCGCTTGCGACCGGAGAGACAGATCATGTCGGCCTCGAGTTCGGCCGCCGCCTCGATGAGTTCGCTCGCCGGTTCCCCGCTCGTCTCGTAGTACTCGTACTCGACGTCGTGGTCCTCGAGGACGTCGATGGCCCGTCGGACGGAATCGAGTTGCTGAATCGACGCCCCTTCTGGGTTGTCCTGGAAGACGTGGGTCAAGATTGCGGTCACGTCCGTACTCGCTGCGGGGAGCGAGGCGATCATTCGGGCCTGTGTCTGTGCTCGTTCGACGTTCGTGTCCAGACCGACCAGTATCCGGTACATGCACATCGATTGTGGCGGAATCGTCATAATCTCTCGGGTGCGAGGCGCCTCGAGGAGATTTGGTTGCTCTGATCGAGGTGGCGTCGGTCGGGACATATGACGGGAGGAAAATCTATTTATCCGCTCTATTTGAACAGACATATCATGGCATACAGCTACGAGCCACACTACTTCGAAGACTTCGAAGAGGGGCAGACCTTCGAGAGCGTCGGCCGAACCGTGACCGAGTCCGACTTCGTCCTCCACTCGATGTTCACCGGCGACTGGACCGAACTCCACACGAACAAACACTTCGCCGAGGAGGGTCACTTCGACGGGCGGGTCGCTCACGGTCCGATGACGTTCTCGCTGGCAACCGGGTTCGTCTACCGCTGTGGCATCGTCGAGCGGACGGTCTACGCCTTCCTCGGGATGAACTACATGAACATCCCCAACCCGGTCTACATGGACGACACCATCGAACTCGACATGGAGGTCACCGAGAAGCGCGAACTCTCGAGCAAGGACGACGCTGGCCTGGTGACGATCGATACCACCATGACGAACCAGGAAGAGGATGTGGTCTTCGAGGGTGACATGAAGTTCCTCATCAAGCGCCAGGAGTAATATCCTACCTCGTTTTGGGTGAACTGTTCGTCTTCGGTCGATTTTCTGTCAATCGAATAGTTACAGAGTATATATAACCCGTCCATCTACGGGTGAATATTTATACAGCATCCACGATAGATGGACTTGTGACTCGAGATACCATGAGACAGGGGAACAGACGGCAATTTCTCAGGGGTGCAGTCGTCGGCGGGGCGGCCGGACTAACCGGACTCGCCGGGTGTATTCAATCGTCAGGTGACGGCAATGGCGACGGGAACGGCAACGGCAATGGTAACGGCAACGGCGGCGCAAGCGGAACCGTTCCGCTCGCCGTCCTCGAGCCGTTCACGGGACCGTTTAGCGCGCTGGCCGAAGAACGCCACCGAGGAACCGAACTCGCCATCGAACAGATAAACGAGAGCGACGAGTACGAGTTCGAATTCGAGTACGAGGATTACGACACCCAGCTCGATTCCGAGTCCGCTATCCAGGAGGCAAACAACGCCGTCCAATCGCAGGGCGCGGAGTTCTTCACCGGGTGCATCTCGAGTTCGGTCGCGCTGGCGATAAACGATTTCGCTCAGAACAACGAGGTGCTGTACACGCCGGGAGCTGCCGACGTCTCGATCACCGGGGAGAACTGCAACGAGTGGGTGTTCCGGTTCGAGACGAGCACTGCCCAGATTGCGGAGGTCATGTCGCGGTGGATGGCCGAGGAGATGGGTGACCAGTTGTTCTACCATATCGCCGATTACGCCTACGGCGACTCCGTCCACAACGAGATCGGCACGCGGATGGAGAACCTCAGCGATGGGTACGAGGAAGTCGGCATCACCCGCTCGGACCCCGGGTCGACGGACTTCGCCTCGTTCATCACGCAAATCTCGGACGCCAGCGACGAGGCCGACGCGCTCGTCGTTGGGATGACCGGCGCGGACCTGGCGACGTTCCTCACACAGGCGAAAGACCGGGGACTGCACGACGAAATACCGATCGTGACGACGACCGGATCGTTCCGGGCCGTGATGTCAGGTGCGGGCGAGGGTGCGTACGGCATCTATAGCGGAACCCGGTACGTTCCGACGATCGAAACCGGCGACAACCAGACGTTCGTCAGCGACTACCAGGACGCCTACGACGGCGACCTCCCTGACAACTTCTCGCGAGTCGGCTACGAATCCATCCGGATGGTCGCGAACGGTATTCGAGAAGCCGACTCGACGGACCCTGCCGACGTCAGGGACACCCTGCCCGGCCTGGAACACGAGACGATTTTCGGCCCCGTCGAGTTCCGGGAGTGCGATCACCAGGCGACGAACCCGGTCTGGATGGCCGAGTGCGTCGAACCTGAGGAAGGGGACATCGCGGACGTGAACCTCCTCGAGGGGTGGGAACTCGACGGCGAGGAAGCCGCCCCCGACTGTGAATCGACGGGTTGTTCACTCTGATCGGAGAGCACTAGTTGAATGATATCTTTACACGTCCTTCTGGAGGGGGTCACGACCGGAGCCGTTTCTTTCGTCTCGGTACAGGGACTGCTTGACGGGCTCACGGCCGGCCTCATTTACGTCTTGCTAGCGGCCGGGCTTTCCGTGATCTTCGGGGTCATGCACGTCATCAACTTCGCCCACGGCGAACTCTTTACGCTCGGCGCGTACTTCGCCCTCGCGTTAATCGCACCCCTCGGTGGCGGTTACGCGTTCTTCGCCGCCCTACTGATTGCACCGCTTCTCGTCGGGGTCGTCGGCGTGGCAATCGAGCGATTCACCGTTCGACCGCTGTACGGTCGAAATCCCCTCTATCACATCTTGCTCACGTTCGGACTGGTGCTCGTCATCAACGACCTGATCTATCTGGTGTGGGGGACGGGAAACCGCTCGTTCAATCGCCCTGGGATCATCCGTGGTACCTTCGAACTGTTCGGGTTTAGTTTTAGCTCGTACAACCTGTTCATCATCGTCTTCGGGTCTCTCGTCGCCCTCGCCGTCTGGGCGGCGCTCGAACACACGCGGTACGGGCTCATTATTCGCGCCGGGTCACAGGACCGCCAGATGGTCCGGAATCTGGGCATCGATATCGACCGATACTACTCGCTGGTGTTCGGCGCTGGCGCCGCCCTCGCGGCGATCGCAGGGATCATCGTGGGCGGAACCCAACAGGTGAGCCCCAGCATGGGAATGTCGTTCATCATCCCAGCGTTCGTCATCGTCGTCCTCGGCGGTCTCGGGAGTTTCAAGGGTGCGGTCGTCGGCGGGCTCCTTGTAGGGGTTCTCCAGGAGACGATTATTCGACCCAACGTCCCCGCGCTCGAGGGGACCGTGATCTTCCTACTGATGATCGGGATCTTGCTGGTTCGCCCGCAGGGGCTGTTCGGAACCGAAGCTCCGGAGGACGAAAGCGGGACGTTACTGGCCGGAACCGACGGCAGCTATCTCGACCAGGACACGCGGCTAAAACTCGGGCTCGTTATGGTGGTATTGCTGGTGCTGGTCCCGTTCGGGAGCGGCTGGCTTTACTCCGGCTTCGTGGTAACGCTCGTGGTCCGGATGCTCCTCTGGGGACTGTTCGCGCTGTCGCTCGATTTCGTCATGGGGTACACCGGCCTCGTTTCGCTCGGCCATGTCCTCTTCTGGGGGCTCGGCGCGTACACGGCCGCGATCACGCTGATCAACGTGAGCGAGTCAGCGTTCGTCGCGATCGCGCTGGCTATCGCGCTCTCTGCGGTGGCCGCGTGGATCGTCGGGTTTCTCTCGATTCGGGTCGCCGGCGTCTACTTCGCGATGATTACGCTCGCGTTCGCGGAATTGTTCTACAACGCGATCTATTCGCTGGATACGATTTCGCTCTTCGGTCTCATCGAGGAGCGGCCGTTTACCGGCGGTTCGGACGGGCTCTTTGGCTTCGGCGCGTACTACGGTATCGGAGGCATCGGCATCGAACTCAACGAAATCGAGGTCGTCCTCGGTCCGGTCGTCCTCGGTGGTTCAGCCCTGTTCTACTACGTCGTCCTGACCGCTCTCGTCGCTTCGTTCTTCTTCGCCCGACGAATTCTCAACTCACCGTTCGGCGCGGTCATGAAGGCAATCCGTGAGAACGAACAGCGGGCGACGTTCCTCGGCTACGACACGACCGTCTACAAGCGCCGCGCGTTCGTCATCAGCGGGGCGGTTGCCGGACTCGCCGGCAGCCTGTCAGCGCTCAACACGGGACTCGTTACCCCCTCGGCCGCCGAGTGGATCAAATCGGGCGAGGTTATCGTTATGGTCGTCCTCGGGGGCATGGGGACGTTGTATGGGCCAATTCTGGGCTCGTTCGTCTTTTTCGGCCTGGAGAACGAACTGACCGAGTTCACCGGCTACTGGCGACTGGTACTCGGTGTCATCTTCATTCTGTTCGTCATCTTCCTCCCGCGAGGGCTGGTCTCGCTTCCAGGACAACTCCGACCGTTCCTCTCGGGTGGACCCGGGTCGAAACCGACCCCAGACGATACGGCACCAGGAGGTGACGACTGATGGCGACCGAACCGCTCCCGACCAACGCAGATCCCATCCTCCGCACGGAGGGTCTCGTCAAGCGATTCGGCGAGTTCACGGCAACAGACCACGTCGAGCTCGAACTCGAGCGCGGCGAGTTCCGGAGCCTGATCGGTCCGAACGGGGCCGGCAAGACGACCCTGTTCAACCTCATCTCCGGGGCGCTCCCGGTCACGGAGGGGGAAATCTACTTCGCCGGACGCGACGACGAGGAGCCGACTGCCATTACGTCGCTCTCGCCGGCCGAACGCGTTCGCCGCGGCATTGGTCGGTCCTTCCAGATATCGAATATATTTGGCGGATTATCTGTTCGAGAAAACGTCAGACTGGCAGTCCAGTCGGTCAACCGAGAGGAAATTGGGCTGCTCGAGTCGCTGTTTAGACCGACCGACCGCTACGACGGGATCACCGCCGAAACCGAGCGCATCCTGGAGCGAGTCGGCCTCGAGTCGGTCGCGGACGTCACCGCCAACGCGCTGGCGTACGGCGATCGCCGCCGCCTCGAAATCGGCGTCGTCCTGGCGACCGATCCCGAACTGGTCTTGCTCGACGAACCGACCGCCGGCATGAGCGTCGAGGAGACGCGAGAGACGATCGAATTGATCCAGAACGTTCTAGTCGACCAGACATTACTGCTAATCGAACACGACATCGAACTCGTCATGGAACTTTCCGACCGAATCAGCGTGTTGAATCGCGGTGAACTCCTCGCGGAGGGAACGCCGGATCAGATCTCCAGCAACCAGGCCGTCCAGGACGCCTACCTCGGAGGGACGCTCGATGAGTGATCGCGTCCCGCTCCTCGAACTCGAGGACGTCGACGCGGGCTACGGCGAAACGCGGGTCCTGCACGACCTGTCGCTCGCGATCGAGGAGGGAGAAATCGTCTCGCTGATCGGGCGCAACGGGGCCGGCAAGACGACCACCCTTCGGTCGATCATGGGGATCGTTACGCCCACGTCGGGAACGATCGCCTACCGCGGCGAGGACATCTCGCATCTCGACGCGACCGCGACCGCCAAGCGGGGACTCTCGCTCGTCCCCGAGGAGCGCCAGATATTCCCTGAGTTGACCGTCCGCGAGAACCTCGAACTGGCTGCCTACGGCGGGGCTGACGACGTCGACTCGCTCTCGGTCGACGAGGCGCTCGAGACGTTCGAGAACCTCGCCGAGCGGGAGGGGAACGCCGGGTCGTCGCTCTCGGGCGGCGAACAGCAGATGCTCGCCATCGCCCGGGCGCTCGTCGCGGGGGCCGACCTCATCTTGCTCGACGAGCCGACCGAGGGGCTCGCCCCGTACATCGTCCAGGACGTCATGGACATCATCGAGGACCTCAACGAGCGGGGAATCACGGTCCTTCTGATCGAACAGAACGTCCACGTCGGCCTTGCCCTTGCGGACCGGAACTACGTCATCAACCAAGGCGAGATCGTCTGGGAGGGAACGTCGGCGGAACTCGAGGCTGACGAGGAGGTACTCGATCGGTTCCTCGGCGTCACGGCCTGATCGTTTTCTTTTGCGGGTTTTCGCTCGAGCCGCCGTTGGCCGATGCGCTTGCTACCGCTCACGACGAGTCCGTCACCATTCGCATGATGGGGTTCGCCGTGATTCCGTGGAGGACGATCGAGATGAGGACGACGGCCCCAACGAGCGCCCAGAGCAGATCGGCGTCGGAGAAGGCGGCCTCGTTGAGGCCGTGAGCGAGGTAGTAGAACGAACCGATCCCGCGGATGCCGAAGAACGCGATGGCGCCGCGATCGGCCCACCCCGTACTCGAGCCGAGGAAGCCGACGAGGCCGGCCAGCGGACGCACGAGGAAGACGATGGCAACGGCAGCGATCACCGCCTCGAGCGTCAGCGGCGCGAGCAGGCCACCGGCGATCGCGCCGCCGAAGAAGACCATGATGACTCCCATAGAGACCTGTTCGGCGAGTTCGCTGATTTCGTGGAGCGCGTCGTTGTACTCGTGAGACCGTTCGGAACTGCGGATCGTCACCGCGGCGACGAATACCGCGATGAAGCCGTACCCGCCGACGAGTTCGGTGATCCCGTAGATGAGGAGCGTCCCGGCGACGGCCTCGAGCCCCTGGACGGACCTGGCGATCTGCGTGTTCGGTTCGGTGCCGAAGATGAGCCTGGCGCTGATCCAGCCGAGGATGACGCCGGCGAGAGTCCCGACGACGACCCGGTAGCCGACATCGACCAGCAGCCACTCTCCCATCCAGTTACCCGGGGCGATGCCGACGAGGGCCATGGCGACGGCGAGATTGGTGAATGGAAAGGCGAAGCCGTCGTTGAGTCCGGCCTCGGAGGAAAGCGCGAACCGGACCTCGTCATCGTACTCCCCCTCGCCGATCACGTCCTCTTCGGATCCGTCTCCGGGGTCCTCAACCTGGACTTCGGAGGCGAGCACGGGATCGGTCGGAGCGATACACGCCCCGAGGAGAATCGCCGTCGGGACGACGAGGCCGACCAGCCACCAGCCGACCAACGCCGCACCGGCGATCGATAACGGCATTGCGATCAGCAGCAATCGCCAGGTCGACGACCAGGCACGCAGTCCTGGTGCCCGGTCGAGTTTCAGTCCGACGCCCATCAGCGCGATGATGACCCCGAACTCCGCTAGCCGTTCGACGACGTGGCCCTGCTCGAGCGGATCGGGGGCAGGGAGCCCGAACGGTAATCCGAACGTGAGAAATCCTAGGACCACGAAGAATATGGGCAGAGAAATCGCTCTGTCGGCGACGTATCGGGGGAGCACGGCGATGCCGAACAGCGTCACACCGACGACGACGAAGCCGATGTCGTACAACTCGAGTACCACAGCAGTACTATCCATCAACGATCAGATAAGACCGAACCCGTCAGTTGCAGGCAGAGGGTCGTTTGTCGTGGTCGTCGTTCGTTCCCTATGGACCGACGGTTCGGAGGGGCGTCGAGTGTGTCGAAGTCGAGTGAATCGGGGCGAATTGCGTCGGAGTCGAGTGCGTCGAGGCGGATTGAGTCGAAGTCGAGCGAGTCAGAGTCGAACACGCCGGATCGAATCTCGAGACGCACCGCCCTCGGCATCCTCGCCGTCGGCGTTTCCGCGTCGCTCGCGGGCTGTACCCAGGACGTAGGCGAGGAACTCCCACCGAATACGTCCTGGCCGATCGCCGAACTCGTTCCCGACCTGCCGATAACGAAACGGACGGACGTGTTCGCGGCGGGAATCGAGTCGGTAGACGACGAAATCACCGACGAGGACGCGTTCGCAGAGACGCTCGAGGCCGAAGAGCTCGAGGTCGAGTCACTCGAGCGCGAGCGGGACGTGCTGACCCTCGAGTACGTCAACCGGGAGCGGTACGAAACGGGAACGATTCACGAACTCGGTCCGATCGCTGGAGCCTACGCGGCCCTGATCGACGCCGGCTACGACGCCGTCGCCCTCGCGATCACGATTCTCGACGACGCGCCCGAATCATACGGCTCGGCGACGGTCGAGAGCGCGTGGGCCGAACGCTACGTGACTGGCAACCTGACGGCCGCCGAGTACGGCGAACTGGTGGCCACCACGATCAACTCACGGCGCCACCCGCCGTTCGTCGGCGTCTCGCCGGAGGAGTAGCGTGATCGAGTAACCCACGCCGGTCGTCTCGGTAGCCTCGTCCAGTACGACGGTCGAATCGGTGTCCGTAGTCCGTCCCCAGGCTTCCGTCGCCGCTGGCCTGGCGATTCCCGCCGCGTTTATTACGTTCCCTTCCCGTCTTCAGGGTATGACCATCTACGAGAGCGACCTTCCCGGCGTCGGCAAGAAGCACGAGGTGGAACTCGAGGGCGGGGAGCGCCTCGTCATCGTCACCCACAACACGGGTAAACGGGAGATCTACCGAAAAGAGAAGGAGGGGGCCGACAGCGAGAAGGTGTTCGAATTGCCCGACCGGCTCGCCCGCAAGGTAGGAACGATCCTCGAGGGCGCGTACTTCCAGCCGGTACAATCCGAGCGTGTGGAGACCATGCTCACCGGTGAGACGTTCATCGAGTGGTACAACCTGGACCCGGCCTCGGAACTCGTCGGCCAGACAATCGCCGAGGCACAGATTCGCGAGCGAACCGGGGTCTCGATCGTCGCGATCCAGCGAGGCGAGGAGGTTCTCGCTGCCCCCGGCCCGGAGACGACGTTCGCGGCCGACGACACGCTCGTCGTCGTCGGCGACCGCGACGACTGCCGGGACTTCGAGTCACTGATCGGGGGCGACGGCGGAGGGTGATCCCCGTGCAGCCACCACTGGAGGTGTCCGAGAGTGGCAGCTGAAACCCACCTCGTCGACGTCGGTGCGCTTTTCGCCGTCGCCGCCGTCGCCGGCCTGCTCGCCTCGCGCATCGATCAGTCGGTGATCCCGTTTTACATCGTTGCCGGGATGCTTTCGGGCCCGTACGTACTCGGTAGGGTCGACCTTCCGGCCCACCTGGGGACAGACCTCCTCCCGCACGGAGAGGCGCTGGCGCTCGACGGCCAGGCCGAATTCATCCACCTGGGTGCCGAACTCGGGATCGTCTTCTTGCTGTTCTTCCTGGGCCTCGAATTCAACCTCGAGCGACTGCTGGCGGCCAAACACAGAATCGGGAAAGCCGGGAGCGTGGATCTGGCCATCAACTTCGGTGCCGGACTGCTCCTCGGGTTCGTGCTCTTCGAGTCACTCCTCGCGGCCCTGCTCGTCGCGGGCATCGTCTACATCTCCTCGAGTGCGATCATCACCAAGTCCCTGATCGACCTCGGCTGGATCGCCAACGACGAGGCGAACCCGATGCTCGGAACGCTCGTCTACGAGGACCTCTTCATCGCTATCTACCTCGCGGTCGTCTCCGCGCTCGTCCTGGGCGGTGGCGACGTGGAAGAGGCCATCGGCTCGATCGGGATCGCGCTTGGGTTCATTATCGCGCTCCTGGTGCTCGTCCAGTTCGGCACCGCCTGGTTCCAGCGAAGCCTCGAGACGGACTCCAACGAGTTCCTCATCCTTCGCACGCTGGGAATCCTCGTCCTGATCGCAGGCGCCGCGCTCGCCCTGGGCGTTAGCGAGGCCGTCGCCGCCTTCTTCGTCGGAATGGGGTTCTCCGCGACCGACCACGTCCACGATCTCGAACAGTTGCTCGAGCCTGTCCGGGACGTCTTCGCCGCCATCTTCTTCTTCTGGATCGGCCTCGAGACGAACCCACAGTTGTTCGCCGGTGTCGCCGGGCTAATCGCCGTCGCAGTGATCGTCACGACGCCGACAAAACTGCTGAGCGGCTACCTCGGTGGTCGGATTTACAACCTCGACGAGCGTCGATCCCTGCGGGTCGGCCTCGGCATGACGACCCGTGGCGAGTTCTCCCTGATCATCGCGAGCATCGCCGTGGCGGGCGCCGGCGGGGCGCTCACCGAACCCGTCGCTACCCAGATCTACGCGTTCGCCGTCGGCTACGTGCTGGTCATGAGCATCCTCGGGACGACGTTCATGCAGTACGCCGACCGCATCGAAGCGGTGCTCGTGCCGCGCCTCGAGGCGCGCAGTGGGCCGGTCTCGAGCGGCGACTGATCGATCGTTTCGGCCGTCGATTTTTCGTTCGGCGTGAACTCACAGCCGATGCCCACTGCGACCCGTGTCTGGTCACAACAGACAACTTCAAACCCCTCGAGCCCCCTCCATCCCCCATGCTCGAGGCAGTCGTCTTCGATTTAGATTACACACTGGCGGTCCCCGACCGGGACCGGGAGACGTTGCTCACCGAGGCGACGGCCGCGACCGGTGCACCGCCGCTCTCGAGGGAGGCGTACCTCGAGGCTCATCGGAACAACCTCACGCGCGAGAGCCGCGAGCCAATCTTCGCGGACCTGCTCGCCGACCACGACACAAGCGCCGAGCCCGGCGCCGTCGCCACGGCCTACCGGGAGTCCATCGCCGACGCCCTCACGCCGCTGGCGGGCGTCGAGGCCATGCTCGAGGACCTCCGGTCGACCTACCGCGTGGGACTCCTGACGAACGGTCCCGTCCGCGCCCAGCGAGACAAACTCGAGACGCTGGACTGGGAGAGCCGGTTCGACGCGGCGCTCGTCACCGGCGAACTCGAGGCCGGCAAGCCCGACCCGCGGGCGTTCGAGGCGATCCTGGAGGAGCTGTCGGTCGCACCCGACCGAGCCGTCTACGTCGGTGACGAGCGCGAGGCGGACGTGGAGGGGGCGACTCGAGCGGGAATGCGGGCGATCCAGGTGCTCCGATCGGACACCGAACCCGACTCGCGGGCGGTCGCCCACGTCGACCAGTCCACCATCGCGAGTGAATTGCCAGCGGTTCTGGCGTCGTTGTAGCCACTCGCATCGGCACGTGATCGCTAGAGTCGCGAGCGATCCTGGCCCGTCACCGATACATTGAGACTACCTCCACGGTGATATCGCGCATACCGGTTCTGGGCTACTAACCGCATGCTCACCCCGACATGGAGTAAAGGGTGGACGTAGCAGCTCTTGATTCCAGAGTAACCGCTAAACTGAAAGCGGAAGGTAGGGGTCTCAGTGAATATGCTCCCTAACGAATAGAGGAATTCACAGAGGTATGAGCGCTTCTATGATCGTACTGGTCAGACTACCTTGGAGATCATAACCACGACAGCTGTCCGGAAGATGTGTGTAGAAGTGGTCTATGAACGAACCTAGGAAGAAATCTTGGAGTGGGCGGTTATCGCTCGAGATGGCTTTTCAGGACAGAGGTAGGCGTGAGCGGGACAAAGAGAGTGACCCAAAAAGAGGAGAAATCACGCTCTCAAACGTTCATAATCGGTTTCTGTCTTGCGTTTTCCGGGTTATCGGAAATCAGGAAGTGTAACGCTACGAAGAGAGCCCTAAGCCAGTCTCACGAAATCGGATTCGCTGGTTTAGAGCCTTCTCTGCAGGATTTCACATACCCACTCGAGTCGAGCGTGTGGTCATCCAGCACACGATTCAAAAGTTCATAATCGGTTTCCTGCTATCGGTTTTAGGGTGCTAGACAGCACTGGAACCACCGATTGGACTGAGATACTTTCCGAGAAGGCAAACACACTCGAGAGCACGTCTCGAACCGGATATGGACTTTTAACGACTCGAGTCCTGCATCTGCTCAGCGAGCGCCGATCACGAAACGGGCCTCGCTCACCCATCAGTCTCGGCAATCACCAGAATATACGTGAATGCTCCCTAATCGCCTCGAGAGGCCTCTTACTCGACGATTGGGACACATCTCATGCTCTCGAGGAAGATCCTCATCGTGCAATCCTTCCTAGACTATCTTCATAATCGGCCCTCGAAACAGAGACCATACCTACTCTTCCGGACGTAGAACCCGATTATGAGGTATCTGATACGCGATTAGTATGTTTTGTTGTAAACCGAACCAGATGTAGTGCCACATTCGCACTCTCAATTCGCACGACAACCGAAATGTATCGCCATAGATGGGTCTCACGAGGCACAGTTCGCATCGTCTTTCCGCGACGAGGAACTGGACGCGAATAATCGAAAATAGCCACCTTAATGGTTCCATTCGTGCAATTCTTGCACAATGGTACACGGGAAGATGGCCGCGTTCGGCCACGAACAGGTAACGCACTTCGTCGACGACGAAACCGGCCTCGAGGCGATCGTCGCCATCCACGATACGACGCTCGGCCCCTCCCTCGGGGGCACTCGCCTGCTCCCTTACGAGAGCCACGACGCCGCTCTGCGAGACGTCATGCGCCTCTCTCGGGCTATGACCTACAAGGCGGCTGCCGCCGACCTCGATCTGGGCGGCGGGAAGGCCGTCATCCGCGCCGATCCGACCGAGAAGACCGAGGACCTGATGGCCGCCTACGGGCGAATGATCGACCGACTGGGCGGGTACTACATCACCTCCGTCGACGTCAACACCGGCGTCGCGGACATGGACATTATCGCGGGCGAATCCGAGCACGTCGTCGGAACCAGCGCGGGACTCGGAGACCCCTCGCCGATCACGTCCCGCGGCGTCTTCGAGGGGCTGCGGGCCTGCGTCGAGGCCACCTACGGAACGCCGGACGTGGACGGCCTCTCCGTCGTCGTCCAGGGCGTCGGAAAAGTCGGTAGCGGTCTCGCCGAACTCCTCGACCAGCACGGTGCCGAGGTCGCGGTGAGCGACATCGACGAGGAGGCGACTGCGGCACTCGCTCGCGAGTACGGCTTCGAGACCGTCGCCCCTTCGGCCGTCTACGAACAGCCCTGTGACGTCTTCGCTCCCTGTGCGATCGGCGGCGTCGTCAACGACGAGACGATTCCCCAATTCGAGTGCGACATCGTCGCCGGAGGGGCGAACAACATCCTGGACGAGCGGGCTCACGCGCAGGCGCTTCACGACCGGGACATTCTCTACGCGCCCGATTACGTGCTCAACGCGGGCGGCCTGATTACCGTCGCGGCTGAACACACCGGCGCCACGCGAGAACAGGCGCTCGCCGACGCGGTGGCCATCGGCGACCGGACCCGCACGCTCATCGAGCGCGCCGACGCCGAGGACGTGACCGTCCTCGAGGCCGCGGATCGGTACGCGCTCGACCGGATCGAGGCAGCAAGGTCCGAGGCGGTGTCTCCGTCGTCCAGGTAGTGCCTGAGCCGGACCGACCTGGCCTCTCTTGGACCGAGTCCCTCCTGCGTCCCGGAGTTCACCGGTCACCGGTGTCCCGAGCCGCGGCCTGCATGACGGCCACGCCGCGTTTGACCGCCGCGGCGCGCTCGAGAAAGACGAGCGACTTCGCCGGCGTCGTCGCCTTGGGGCGCGTCCGCAGACCGGCCTCCCCGGCGGCGCCGACGGCCGCTTCTCGTCCCTGGCCGAACTCGATATGGGCGCGATCCGGGTGAACGAAGACGCGAGCGAGGCGCTCCAGCGTGTCGCCGTCCTCGTCTACGAACGAAATATCGAACGCGCGAGCGCCGCCGACTGTCGGTTCGACGTCGCGATCGGCGTTCGTCACCGCGAGTGACGCGAGTTCGTCGTCTTCCCTCCCGTCGATTTCGGAGGCGAGCAACTCGGCGATCCGCCGTCCGTCGGTGATCCGATCCTCGACCATACGCGCCGTTGTCCCTGGGTAGGCTAACCGTCTTCGATCAACGCCGACCGGGCGGCGGGGGCGAGTTCGTCGACGTCGATCCCCTCACCGCTGGCGTAGACGACCGCGGCGGCCTCGATCGTGATCGCGTACTCCTGTTGGAGTGAGTTGATCGCCCCAACCGCCTCGTGCTTTTCGACGCCCGACGCCACCAGCGCGTCCAGGACGCGCTCGAACGTCGATCGCTCTCTGAGCAGGTCGTCGCCGGGGACGAAGTCGTCGTCGATGGTTACGCTCGAGGGATCGAACGTCGCTACCAGTTCGGGACCGTCGCGCTCCAGGACGCCTTCCTGCGTCGCGACGTCGATGAGGCGCTGTGACTGATCGGGTGAGAACCAGTCGCGATCGAGCGACAGCGCGACGACGAACTCGTTTTCGCGCAGCCGATTCGTTCCGTGTTGTTTGAAAGGGGCGGCGACCGCGACGCGAAGGCTCATCGAGAACGACTCTCGCGACGGGGTGAATAACGTTGGCGGTTCGTCTCACGCCTAGTCCGATGCCCGTCCCCCCTGATTCCGATTGGCTCGAGACGGTGGCGGGACCTGTGTCGACGTCACCTCGGGTGGGTCTGGGAGTACGCAGCGATCGAGTTCGCTGTTGACGTGGGCGTACTCCTCGGGAGCGTTCGCGAGGGGGTGTGCGGGGTTCTGGCTGCTGTCGATTCGGGCGGCCCGGACCTCGCCGAAGCGGCTGAGTCTGGCGGTGATCCCGCGCCAGTGGTGAGTCGTCGCCGCCGGAACGGTGTACGGACGTGGCGGTTTACGGTCGGGGTGTCTGGCGGCCAGGATCGCGGCGTTGACGTTGCTCGCGAGTTCGTCGTGATCGACGAGGATGCCGACGCGGGCGTCGACCGGCGCCCTGGCTGCGAGGATGTCGAGACCGAGGTGGAGCGCCCGGTACTCCGCGACGTTGTTGTCCGGCGGCACGTCGGTGGTCGCGATCCGACCGACGCGCGTGCCGTCACGCGTTTCGATGACGGCCCCGAGGCCGCCGCCCGCCCGCCGGAAGGACCCGTCGGTGGCGACGTAGAAGTCACGGTGATGGGTCGATGGCGGATGAGCAATGTGCGGTGTCGGCGACTCGTCGAACAGATCCCGAAGTGCGGGGCGGCCGTGAGCGGCCATATGCCGCTGTAGGACAGTCAAGTACTTAACAACTAGGCCGTCTCTCACCGAGCGCTGGTCGACCGAATCCAACAATGTATAAATAGGATGGTTGTACATGTATGCGTATGCAGGGTGCTGACAAACTCACGACGAACCGCCGGAACGTTCTCCGATACACAGCTGGTGCGACCACGCTCGGACTCGCATCGCTCGCCGGTTGTATCGGTGACGACCCGGGAGATGGTAACGGGAATGGAAACGGGAACGGCAACGGAAACGGGAATGGCAACGGAAACGGCAACGGTAACGGCGGTGGCGACATCGACGAAATCACGCTGACGCTGACGCAGTTCCCGGACACGCAGGATCCGCTCGATCACATCACCGGGGACTACTTCAACGTCTACGACCACATTTACGAGCCGCTCTTCGACTTCCAACCCGGCGAGGGTATCTTCCCTCGCGTCGCCGAGGACTGGGAAGCACAGGACGACGGTACGACGGAGATTTACCTCAGGGACGACGTCGTCTTCCACAACGGTGACGACCTCACCGCAGAGGACGTCGCCTGGACGATCAACCGAACGGTCGATCCCGAGATGGGAGTCCAGAGCCCGATCGGTACGTACGGCCTCGGCTCCATCGAAGGCGCTGAAGCCGTCGACGACACCACCGTCGCGGTCAACTACGGTGCGTCAGCCGGCCTCGCGGAGTTCGAGTTCGGAAACTACGCGCGAGCGATGAACCAGCAGTGGGCGATCGACAACTTCGACGCCGAGAACGAGGCGATCGCCGGCGCCGAACCCGAAGCGTTCAACGGGACCGGCCCGTACGAGGTCGTCGAGTACACCTCTGGTGAAGAAATCGTCGTCGAGGCGTTCGACGACTACTGGGGCGATCAGCCGCCGTTTAGCCGGGTCACGTTCAACGCCTCAGGCGAGTCGAGCAGCCGCGTCGCCGCCCTCGAGACCGGCGAGAGCGACGTGACCATGAACATCCTTCCCGAGGACGTGACGACGGTGCAGGACGCCGACGGCATCGACATCCGGAACGTCACCAGCTTCCGGAACATCTTCTGCCCGATGAAGAACACGGTGGAACCGTTCGACAGCCAGGAGTTCCGCCAGGCGATGAACTACGCCGTCGACAACGAAGCGATCGTCGACGAGATCCTGAGTGGCTTCGGCGAACCGCGAGGACAGCCGGTTGCGCCCGGAATCAACGGCTTCAACGACGAACTCGGACCCTACGAGCACGACCCCGGCCGCGCCGAGAGCCTCGTCGAGGACAGTGGATACGGCGATGTCGAGATCACGCTCACCGCCCCGCAGGGCCGCTACCTCAACGACGCCGCGATCGGCGAGCGCGTCGCCGACATGATCGACCAGCTCGACAACGTGAGCTGTGAGGCTGAAATCGTCGACTTCCCGGTCGTCTCCGACGCCAACCAGGCCGGCGTCGAACCCGGCGAGTTCGACATCCCCTTCTACATGATTGGCTGGGGGACCATCACGGGCGACACCGACTACGGCGTGCAGGGATTCTTCACGATCCCCGACAACCCGTCGCGCACTTTCGACGACGAAGAGCTCAGCGACGCCATCCTCGAGACCCAGCAGATCGACGACCCCGAGGAACGAACCCAGGCGCTCCAGGACGTCAACGCGCTGGCGCGTGAGAAGGCACCGTTCGTCTTCCTGCACACGCAGGAGAGCATCTACGGGGCGAACAGCAACATCCAGTGGGAGCCCCGCGAGGACGAGACCATCTACATCTGGGAGATGGAAGGGTAAGTCGAGTACCGCTCCCACTCGATTCGACGACCCGGTCGATTTTTCGAGGCATCGAAATGTTCGGTCCAGGAGCTACCGCTCGAGTTCGTGTACGTGCCCCGAAACCGCCTGAATCGAGCGGGGACCGACAGTATAATTACTGTTCGTGGTTACCTTCGACACATTCCGATGGCACTGAGGAAATTTCTGATCAGGCGGATACTCCAGGGCGTATTCGTCATCTGGGGCGTGGTGACGGTCCTGTTTGGGCTTCGGGCCGTTTCGCCAGGTGACCCAGCGACGTTGATGCTCGGGGAAGGGGCGAGCCGGGCGCTCGTCGAGCGGGTTAGGGAGGAAGAGGGGCTCAACGACCCTATATACGTCCAGTACCTCGATTACGTCGGGGGATTGCTCCAGGGCGACCTCGGCTATTCGTGGCAATCGAGCAGGGACGTTTCGGCGATGGTCATCGAGCGAATTCCGGCGACGATCGAACTCACGGTCGCCGCGACCATCGTGGCGATCGTCATCGCGATTCCCCTCGGGGTCGTCTCCGCGACGCGCCGGAACGAACCCTCCGACTACGGGGCGACGCTGTTTTCCCTCCTCGGGATCAGCACGCCGAACTTCTGGCTCGGGCTGATGTTGATCCTCGTGATGAGCGTCTGGTTCGGCATTCCGTACCCGGACGTGGCCACCGACACGTTCTCGATCGGAATCGTCCACATCCCGTATCCCACCTACATCGGCTACGACTTCTACGGGTTCCCGACCGGAAGACGGGGCGTGAGCTTCGCCGACGCGGTTCGGGCGATCGTCTTCGACCAGTCGATCAGCGAGATGGGAACCTGGTTGCACTACATCACCCTTCCGGCGATCACCCTCGGAACGTACTTTACCGCGCTCATCACCCGGCTCACCCGGAGCGGCATGATCGACGAACTCGGGAAGCCGTACGTGACGGCGACGAAGGCTAAAGGGTTGCCGAACCCGCTGATCCGATACAAACACGTCCTTCGCAACACGATGATTCCGATCATCACGGTTCTGGGTCTTCAGATGGGGTCACTGATCGGCGGGTCGGTCATCACCGAAACCGTCTTCAATTGGCCTGGCCTCGGGCTTCGTCTGGTCGACGCGCTACGAATTCGGGACTGGCCGCTGATGCAGGGAATTATCCTCTTTATCGCCATCTCGTTCATCGTCATCAACATCGTCGTTGACGCGCTGTACACGTCGCTCAACCCGCAGGTGAAAAACGAATGATCTCCAATCGAATTACGTCGAATCTCAAACAGACGTTCGTCGAGAGTCTCCTGCCCAAAGTCGGATTGGTTCTCCTGGTCGCGATAATTCTGATGGCGATGTTCGCGCCGTTGCTGGCCACCCACGATCCGACCCGAACGGGATACTACGCTGAGAGCGGTTCGCCGTACCCGCCGCTGGGCCATTCCTACGAGACGCAGGTCGCCCAGGACGGCGAAATCGGTGACGTGGCCGTCGAACCCACGAGCGAGCACATCCTGGGCACCAACAACGTCGGACAGGACGTCTTCTCGAGATTCGTCTACGGTGCCCGCGTTTCGCTGCTGGTCGCCCTGCTGGGAACCGCACTGGCCATCGTAGTTGGGGTTCCAGTCGGGCTCATCGCCGGCTACTACGGCGGCCGCGTCGACGACGGGTTGATGCGGGTCGCCGACACAATGTTGGCGTTCCCCTCGCTCGTCCTCGCGATGGCGCTGGTCGGCGTCTTTGGCTCCTCACCGATCTACGTCCCCGACCCAATCGTCATGGCGGGGCTCGCGGACGGCATGCCCGAATCGATTCCCATTCCTGGTACGGTGACGGTCGTGGCCGGCCTCGTCATCTGGGTCTGGTTCGCGCGAGTCGCCCGCGGGGAGGCCCTGTCGCTGCGGAACCAGGAGTACGTCAAGGCGAGCAAGAGCTATGGGATGTCGAGTAGATCGATCCTCACCAAGCACATCCTCCCGAACAGTCTGACGCCCATCATCGTCCTCGCGACGATTCAGGTGGCCGTGGTGATTCTCCTCGAGGCGTCGCTAGCGTACCTCGGATTCTCCGGCACGACGCTGTCGTGGGGGTACGAAATCGAGCGCGGACAGGACCTCCTCCGGACGCGTCCGTGGATCGCGATGTTCCCCGGAGTCGGCATCATGCTCACGGTGATCGCGGTCAACTTACTCGGCGACTGGTTCCGCGATGCGCTCGACCCGAACATCGAAGGAAGCGAACGAGGTGCCTAACATGAGCGACGACATTCTTCGCATTAGCAACCTATCGACCCAGTTTTTCACCAGTGAAGGACAGGTAAACGCCGTCGACGATTTCGATCTGACGATCGAACGCGGCGAAATCTTCGGTATCGTCGGCGAGAGCGGAAGCGGTAAGAGCGTGACAGCGCTTTCGATCATGGACCTGGTCGAATCGCCGGGAGAGGTGACGAGCGGATCGATCGAGTACCGAAATCCAACGCTGGCCGACGCGATGCGGGAGTCCCATCCGGAAGCCGTCGAGGGAGAGATGGTCGACCTGCTGGCGATCCCCGACGAGGCCCGTCGCTCGCTCAGGGGAACGTCATTCAGCATGATCTTTCAGGACCCCGAGAGTAGTTTCAACCCCAGTCTAACCGTCGGCGAACAAATCGCCGAGGCCGTCGAGGTCCAGCAACGAGCGACACCGAACCCGCGATCCGGCGAGGCCCGCACACGGGGGCCAGAGTACTCCCTGGGTTCGTACATCATGTCGATGGTACTCCCCTCGAAGCGCTACGTGAGCGAAGAGAGCAGGGCGAAAGCGATCGAACTGCTCAAGACCGTGGGGATTCCGGACCCGGCCCAGCGCGCCGACGAACACCCCCACGAGTACTCCGGCGGCATGCTCCAGCGGGCGATGATCGCCCAGGCGCTCGCCGGCGAACCGGACATTCTGATCGCCGACGAACCGACGACCGCGCTCGACGTGACGATCCAGGCTCAGATCCTCGACCTCCTGAACGACCTCCAGGAGGAGACGGGAATGACCATCCTGCTGATCACGCACAACCTCGGGGTCGTCGCTCGAATGTGTGATCGCGTCGGCGTGATGTACGCCGGGGAGATAGTCGAACGCGGCACTCTCGAGGACGTCTTCGACCGGTCGGTCCACCCGTACACGGAGGGTCTGCTCGGGAGTGTTCCCGACCTCGAGCGAACCGCCGACCGGTTGCGATCGATCCCCGGAAACGTCCCGAGCCTCCTCGATCACGAGATGCCCGATCGGTGTTACTTCGCTGATCGATGCCCGAAAGCGATGGAGGAGTGCCTGAAGAAGCCGCCCGCGTACGCGGCCGAGGGAAGTCCAGACCACGCGACGAAGTGTTACCTCGCGGAGATGGAGTACGACCCGAACCAGGCGCTCGAAAGCGACGCCCTCGAGCGCGAGGCGACGGCAACGACCGACGGAGGTGAGTCGCAATGAGTACCGATACCGGGAGCGACCAGCCGCTGGTGCGCGTCGAGGGGCTCCGCAAGTACTTCTACGAGCAAGATTCGTACATCGACCGTCTCTTCGGTCAGGAGCCCGTCGCCGTCCGCGCGGTCGACGACGTGGACTTCGACGTTCACCGCGGCGAGACGCTCGGTCTCGTCGGCGAATCCGGCTGCGGGAAGTCGACGACGGGAGAGACGCTGTTACACCTGCAAGAACCCACCGACGGCGTCGTCCAGTTCGAGGGCGAGAACGTCTTCGAACTCGAGGGTGACCGTCGCAACGAGTTCCGGCGGAACGCACAGGTCGTCTTCCAGGATCCGTTCTCGAGCCTCGATCCGCGAATGACGATCGGAAGGACGATCCAGCAGCCACTCGCGGTCCACGACGTCGGTACTGCCGAGGAGCGCCGCGACCGGGCCCAGGAGTTGCTCGAGCGCGTCGGCCTGTCGGCCGACCAGATCGACCGCTATCCACACGAGTTTTCGGGCGGCCAGCGCCAGCGGATCGGCATCGCGCGGGCACTCGCCCTCGAACCTGAGTTCGTCGTCCTCGACGAACCGACCAGCGCACTCGACGTGAGCGTCCAGGCACAGGTCCTCAATCTGCTCGAGGACCTCCAGGAGGAGTTCGGCCTCACGTACCTGCTCATCAGTCACGACCTCTCGGTCATCCGCCACATCTGTGACCGGGTTGCCGTTATGTACCTGGGTGAAATCGTCGAAATCGGGCCGGTCGAGGAGATCTTCAGCACGCCGAAGCACCCCTACACGCGGGCGCTCCTCGAGAGCGTCCCGAGGGCGTCGACCGACGAGCGCGATCGCGACCGCAACACGCTATCCGGTGACGTTCCCTCGCCGCGGGACCCGCCGAGTGGCTGTCGGTTCCGGACGCGGTGCCCGGAGGTGATCCCGCCCGAAGACGTCGCAATCGAGCAAGCCACCTACCGGGAGATCATGACCCTCAGGGAACTGGTCGAACGGGAGAATATCAGTCTCGAAGTCGTCAGCGACCACGCCGAGATGACCGACGAGGGAATCGACGTCGACCCTGCCGAGGTGGACGCCTTCGTCGCGGACCTGAAGGCCCACGTTTTCGACACACCGTTGCCGCCGGAACACGATGCGATAGTCGAGGAAGCGCTGGTACCGCTCGCCCACGAGAACTGGGACGAATCCGCGATGCGGTTGCGCGACGCTTACGAGAGCATCTGCGAACTCGAAAATCCGGAGTTGGGGAACGAAGCCCATCCCGTCGCCTGTCACCTCTACGCCGACGATCGCTGACGTTCGACGAATCTGGATTTTCCTGGGAAATGGCGGATTACTCCTCCAAGCGCCTCGTTGCGTGCGAGATGCTTTTGCGCGTTTCTCGCGTATCGGTGCTATGGCGAGCAAAGCACCGATCTACTGTGAACTGTGTAAAGAATCGATCGACACCGGCGAGAGCCTCGAACATCACTTGCTGAACGAACACCGACCGCCCGAACTGGCCGAGCGGCTTGCGTCCCAGTGGGAATCTGAAGAACTCGGCGATCCTTCCTGACGCATCTGTGTTCTGTGTGCTGTGCTCTCTGCCTCTGCTCCGTGCTCCGCTGAGACCACCCGAGAAGCCGTTTTAGTACGTCAAACACACTGAACGCGGGGGTGTCCTGGATGCTCGGACTCCGTCCGATGCTCGCCGTTTTCTGCATTTCGTAATGGATCAGTTCGACCGTCTCGTCGTCCGATCGGCGTTCGTACCGTTTAGGAGCCACCGGTTTTCGACTCGAGGCCGATATCGGCAATTACACCGTTCTCTGACGACAGTAACGACGATTGTGGGTTCGTAATCGAGGTTACTAGTACACTCGACATCCGTAATCAAAATTATCAGCGTGTTCGGTTTAGATAACAAAGTAGAGTATTCCCGAGAGGGTGAGTTGGCGGGCTATCCGCCAGGATGAAAAAATGTCAGGAAAGGACCGTTTCGTCGTAACTTTCGTCGCGCTACTCGTGGCGACCGGCATGCTCTTTGCCGGGAGCGCGATGGCGCTAGGGGCGACATCGGCATCGAATGCAACGAATTGTGAACAAGCGGAAGTAACGATCGTCAACGGGGCACAAGATAGCTTTCAAGAAGCCGACGGCGACGAGAATTACCAGGACCAGGTCGCAACTGTAGACGGCGAGTTACTACAGAGTCAACTCGCGACCGGCGACAACAACTGCCAGGAGGCGACCCAGGTTCTCTACTACCAGCAGAGCCAGGAGCAGTGGGCGTTGTTCGGTAACGACAACCAGCAGGTGGAAGACCAGGGTATCCTCGTTTTCTACACGCAGAATCAGTCCGTCGAGGGTGACGACAACGACCAGAGCGCCGAACAGCACGGAAACATCCAGCAGGACCAGATCCAGTACGTCATCCTGGGTGTCGACAACCACCAGCTGAGCGCCCAGGAGGCAGCGCAGGTGCTCGTCCAATCGCAATCCGCCGAGGGTGACGACAACGACCAGAGCGCCGAACAGAACGACAACAACGTCAGCCAGTTCCAGATCCAGCTTTCGATCGCTGGAAACGACAACGCCCAGGGCGCGAGTCAGACTGGCGTGCAGGTGCTCGAGCAATCCCAGACGGCCGAGGGTGACGACAACAACCAGGAAGCCGAGCAAAACGGCAACGACATCGGCCAACAGTCGGTTCAGTTGGTAATCTTCGGCAACGACAACGAGCAAAATACCACCCAGGCTGCCGAGCAAATCTTCAGCCAGGACCAGACTGCCGAGGGTGACGACAACGACCAGGAAGCCGAGCAAAACGACAACGACATCGACCAGCAGTCGGTCCAGCTCGTGCTCTTCGGTGACAACAACGATCAGGACGCCAGCCAGAGTGCGAGTCAGTCGCTACACCAAAGCCAGAGCGCGGAGGGTGACGACAACGACCAGAGCGCCGAGCAAAACGGCAACGACATCGACCAGCAGTCGGTCCAGCTCGTACTCTTCGGCGACGACAACGAGCAATCGTCCGATCAGGACGGTGAACAGCACAGTAGCCAGACCCAGACGGCCGAGGGTGACGACAACGATCAGAAAGCCGAGAGCGAACAGGACATCGATCAGGACGCTGAGCAGGAAGCGAGCGGCTACTATAACAACCAGGACGCTGAGCAGGAAGCCCAGCAGGAGGTCGAGCAGGAACAGGAGGTCGAGGACGGTAACCACAACGAGCAGGAAGCCGAAGCCGATCAGGAGGCCGATCAGGAGGCCGACCAGCAGACGAGCGGCGTCGCCAACGACCAGGACGCCGACCAGGAGAGCGAACAGGAGATCGAACAGGAGCAAGAAGTCGAGGACGGTAACCACAACGAACAGGAAGCCGAGGCCGACCAGAAATCTGAACAAGAAGTCGAGCAAGATTCCAGCGGTGCGCTGAACGATCAGGACGCCGACCAGGAATCTGAACAAGAAGTCGAACAGGAACAGGAAGTGGAGGACGGTAACCACAACGAGCAGGAAGCCGAGGCCGACCAGGAATCCGAGCAAGAAGTCGAGCAAGAGGCTGACGGCCTGGGCAACAACCAGGACGCCGACCAGGAGAGCGAACAGGAAATCGAGCAAGAACAGGAAGTCGAGGACGGTAACCACAACGACCAGGAGGCCGAAGCCGACCAGGAATCAGAACAGGAAGTCGATCAGAACGCTGATGGAGATCTGAATAACCAGGAGGCTGACCAGGAGAGCGAACAGGAGATCGAACAGGAACAGGAGGTCGAGGACGGTAACCACAACGACCAGGAGGCCGAAGCCGACCAGGAATCTGAACAGGAAGTCAAGCAAGATTCCAGCGGCGTCGCAAACAATCAGGAGGCCGACCAGGAGAGCGAACAGGAAATCGAGCAAGAGCAGGAAGTCGAAGACGGCAACCACAACGACCAGGAAGCCGAAGCCGATCAGGAATCTGAACAAGAAGTCGAGCAAGATTCCAGCGGTGCGCTGAACGATCAGGAGGCTGACCAGGAGAGCGAACAGGAAATAGAGCAAGAGCAGGAAGTCGAAGACGGTAACCACAACGACCAGGAGGCCGAAGCCGACCAGGAATCCGAGCAAGAAGTCGAGCAAGATTCCAGCGGTGCGCTGAACGATCAGGAGGCCGAACAGGAATCTGAACAAGAAGTCGAACAGGAACAGGAAGTGGAGGACGGTAACCACAACGAGCAAGAAGCCGAAGCCGATCAGGAATCTGAACAAGAAGTCGAGCAAGAGGCTGACGGCCTGGGCAACAACCAGGACGCCGACCAGGAGAGCGAACAGGAAATCGAGCAAGAACAGGAAGTCGAGGACGGTAACCACAACGACCAGGAAGCCGAGGCCGAACAGGAATCTGAACAGGAAATCGAGCAAGATTCCAGCGGCGTCGCCAATAATCAGGACGCCGACCAGGAGAGCGAACAGGAGATCGAACAGGAACAGGAAGTCGAGGACGGTAACCACAACGAACAGGAGGCCGAAGCCGAACAGGAGGTCGAACAGGAGGTCGAACAGGACGCTAACGGTATCGCCAACGACCAGGAGGCCGAACAAGAAGCCGAGCAGGAAGCCGAACAGGAACAGGAAGCCGAAAACGGTAACGACAACGACCAGGAGGCCGACCAGGAGAGCGAGGTCGAACAGGAGGCCGACCAAGAGGCGACCGGAACCTCGAACGACCAGACCGTCGAGCAGGACGCCGAAACCGACCAGAACCAGGAGCAGACGGTCGAGAACGGCGACGACAACGAACAGACTGCCGAACAGGATGTCGAGGTCGAGCAGAACGCCGACCAGGAGGCCACCGGCGATGGTAACGATCAGACCATCGAACAGGACGCGGACGTGACCCAGGACCAGGAACAGACTGTCGAGAACGGCGACGGTAACGTGCAGAACGCCGAACAAGATGCCACGATCGAACAGAACGCCGAACAGGACTCGGACGGCGGTGACACGGTGACCCAGACCGACGAGACCGAGGTCGACCAGACGCAAACTCAGCACGCGTCCGGCGACGACAATACGCAGTCCCAGTCCCAGTCGACCACGATCACGACCAGCCAGAGCGCCGCGTAATCGCCTTCGGCTGGTGTGTCTTTTTTCGAACCTGTGCAACCCGTGCTCGAGTACACACGGGTAGGAACGCGGCTTCGTCGAGCCGTCAGCTTCGTCGTGTCGTCGGCTTCGTCCAACGTATCGAGCGTGTTGAGCGAATCGAACGAGTTGAGCCAATCGAACCAGAATTGACTCGAAGTGAGCCAGGTTATTCGAACCGATTGCCTATCCACTCCGTCTAGCCACCCAGTCCGGCCGCTCCGTCACGGAGGCGTTCGGGGCTCATCACTGACGAATTCGTGACGAATTTTCCGACGAAATGGTGAGAAACGGCACGGACTTCGATTCGTTTGAAGTCTGTCCGCGTTTAGTGCTATTGACTCGCCGGTGCGGCTCGTGTTCGTTACCTACGTGTGACTGGCCTTCGTTTGCTTCTTGTAATCCGGCACACACTCGCTCTCGTCCTCGTTTTCCTCGTCGCCACCGCTTTCGTCGTCTCCGTCGCTTTCGTCCTCGTTTTGATTGTCGTCGCTTTCGTCTTCGTCACTCCCGTCCTCGTCACTTTCATCTCCATCACTTTCGTCACCGTCGCTCGTGCTCGTATACTCCTCCTGCGTACTGATCTGTACACTCTCCTGGATGACGTAGATCGCACTCTCGTTCGCCTCGACGACGATATCCACGTCCTGGTCGTTCAGTTGGGAACTCTCCTGTATCACGTCGGCCGTCGCACCCGGACCTGCCGCGGCAGCCATCGCTTCTTGCTCGCTGACCTGGACGTTGATCTGGGCGACGACGACCGCCGCCTCCGAGGCGGTGACGTTCACCGAGGCGAACTGCGTCGCGCGCTGGTCGTTCTCCTGGTGGACGACCGCCGACGCGTTCTCGCCAGCCGCCGCCGCGTAGCCAGTCTGGTCGTTCTCCTGGACGTTCAGTTGGACGACGAGGACTGCTGCCCGCTCGGCGTCGACCGTGACCGTCGCGTTCTGGTCCGTCGTCTGGCTGTTCTCCTGATAGACCTCTGCGCGGCTATCGGGTCCAGTCGACGTCGACTCACCGTCCTGTTCGGTCCGATCTCGGGTGACTTGCTCCACCGTCACGACCGTCCCGTGATCAGTCGTGATCGTCGCTTCACCGTCGTCGTCGACGGCGAGCGTTTCGCCGTTCGCGGTCGACGCCGTCACGTCGTTCGTGAAGTCCGCGAGTGTCGCCTCAACGGTGTCGTCCGCCGACTCCAGCAACGTCCCCCACACGAGTTCGGCATCCTCGTCTTCCAGGGCGTGTACCCGCGTGTTAGCTTCCCCGTCGGTCGTACTCGATTCGATGACGACCGCCTCGAGTTCGTCGGTGTCGAACGCGGCAAGTGCCTCCTCGATCGACATCGTTCCGTCTTCGGTTACGACCGTGGCCGAGTCGCTGCCGTTTCCGGTGTTCGCGTGTGACTGATCGGGTTCGAACGTCGTCGCCTCGAGTGGTGTCTGGGTCTCTTCCGTGACGGTACCTGTCGCTGCTAGCGATGCGCCTGCTGGAACTGCCATGCCAATCACGACTATGACAACTGCGAGTAGTGTGATCGGGACGGGAGTGTGCTTTTGCATGATAATACCGATTCTGACGACGGTAACGGTGTGTTTTAATAATGACTTCCCAACCATTCGTAGGGTGGTCCAACGGCCTCTCTGGAGCAAATTTGGGAGACCAGCAGAGGCTACGCCGTCGGTAACGGGCAAATCTCGAGCACGTACCGCGAGTTCTGCTCGAGAGAGGACTATTACCGAGATGTACGGGCTGAATACCGGTCGGTACGTTTCATTACGGACCGGACCAGGCGCGAGAGCGTGGAGTTAGAGCGGGGTTACGGGCGGGCTGTCGGAACCGTCGCTGGGAGATGTGTCCGTGCGGATTCCACCGGGTTCGGCGATCCTCGAGCACTGGAACGTAACGTGGCCTTTCGATGAGGTATTCCGTTCGCTCCTCGTGGCCAATTCGATTCCAGTACGGCCCGGCAGCCCTGCGGTCCGCGCACGGAAACCACTCTTGATATGTTGGTGGCACGAACATTCCGACGGTGAAAACGCACGTATCGACGACTAACACGCACGGTGACGTAGTATTCACGTACGGAAACTTCAACATATGACGGTTCGCGGACGATATAATTCTAATTGTCAATCCATAACGAGGATTCCCCTTTAAGAGTGCGGTAGTCGATGGGTCGAGCGAATGCCGTACGCATGAACGGGAATAGCCAACTGCTCGAGGACCTCTCCGAAGACATTCGGGAGATGACGAGGAATATCCGGAGGCGATACGTCCTGTATTATCTGTCAGAGCGGGACGGTGCGGTGGACCTCTTCGACCTCGTCGAACGCGTCGCGAGTTGGGAATCCGGATGCGAACCCGACCAACTCGACAGACGAACCGTCAAATCGGTCTACAGTTCGCTCTATCAATCGCACCTCCCGTTGCTCGAAGAGCGAGACCTCATCTCGTTCGATCGTCAACGAAAGATCGTCTCGCCGACGGACCGGACGGAACGCGTCACAATCGAGTTTCGGACGGACCCATCCCCCCTCGACCGCCAGTCGACGGCCGCAATCGTTGGGATTTCGATCGCAGCCGCGTCGGTGAGCCTCTGGGGGGGACAACTCTTCCCGACCGAGATCGGTGGTCTCGTGGGAATAACCCTGCTCGCAGTCGTGCTCGTCTCGAGCTATGGTGTGTATCGATCCGCTCGTCGATCGACGACGTCGATTGCGCCGGATTTCACGCTTACCGTCGACGACACGCGTCGCTAATCGAGCCGCAGTCGTCCCCCTCCTGCTCGAGAGCAGGGAATATTGTATAGAGGCCTCGACTCGGGTTCCGATGTGTCCGTCGGTGACGTTCCGAATGCCAAAGCTCGAAATGAGACGGCAGACCGACGATCCGTCGAGCGCGAACGACCGACCGTACTGACGGAATTGAGCGTTAGCCTCGAACCCGTCGCCCGTGGGGACTCCAGTGACGCTAGTGACGAGAACGCATCGAAAACAGACGATTCTCCTGCTTCGCTCAAAAGACAATTTCCCGCCCTGCTCAAAAATCGTCCACACTCGCGTCCGTCTCACCGTCTGATCTGGAGTCGGGTACCGAGGAGCGCAGATCGTACTCGTCGAACTCGTCGATATCCTCGATCAGGACGTTCTCCGTTGCCGCCCCTTCTACTCGTTGCTCCACCAGCTCGCTGTGAGCAGCCTGCACTTCCTCGACGGATAGTCCAAGCTCCAGAAACTCGAGGATCACCCCATCGAGTTCGTCCTGGGCACCGTCGACCCCTCGGACTAACTTTTCTCCGGCCTGCACAATCCGCTCCAGTTGCGACTCGGACATCAATTCCGGGCTCGGAACCGGAACCGACGAAACTTCGTACGTGAGTAACTGAAGCACCCCTCCTCCCTCGTGTCGTCCCCACAGTTCGAGCAGTACCTTGTACACCGTCGAGTGGAGAATGTAGGGGAGAACCTCGTCGCACTCGGTTATATCGACGCACTGGATCGCATTCGTCGGCGCGTACCCGCCGGCGTTATCGACCGTGAACACCCGTTCGTTGTAGAACACGGGATGTAAGACGTCTGGGACGAGCAGGTCTCCCAGGTTGAACCAGGGCGTGTGCTGGGATACGGTGTGTCCATCGGGGACGCCCCCTTCTTCTCCGTACTCGAGATATCTGACCGTCGGCTCGTGCCCGTCGTTGCGCAACTCGTTCTTAACCGCTTCTGCTAGCTCGCTCGTCGAGCCCACTCCGTCCTGGCGTGACTCGACAGTATCGACGTACGCTCCAAAATCGAGAAGGTACTGATCCGTATCCGCCACACGATACGATTCCAGCTCTCGAATCGATCGAATCGCTGGCTGTAAGAACCGTTCGTCAATACCCCACTGTGTGACGTCCTGCTCGTCGAGCAAGAAAAATTCGTTGTTGCCCGTCTTGTTGCCGAACGCCACGTCTGCATACCTATCCAGCCGCTGCATCTTTTCACTGTGGACGAGCGGAATAAACGGGCTCGGGCCGTACAGGTAGTAGCCGATCTTTCGTCCCCCCTGTCTCTCCAGGCGGTCCTGAGGGAGACTGACGACTCGATACGCTTCGTTCGTCTCGATTCCAAACGCCTTCCCGTCGGGGACCGACCGTCGAGTGCCCGCAATCGACGAAAGGTCGTCCGGTGACAGCCGCTCTTTCACCCTGATAAAGTCGGTAACCGTCTCCCGACGCTCCGCTTCGTCGGCACATCGTTCGGCGAACAACACCACCGTGTCGACGAGTGCAGTGAACGCTCTGTCAGAAAATCCGACGATTGCGTGGACCTTCGCCTGATCGTACAGGAACTCCTGGAACGACTCGCCGTATTTCGTCGTCAGCCACTTCGTGGGGATAATGAATCCGAGGCGCCCCCCGTCTCGGAGGAACTGCAGCGCGTGGGAGACGAAGTAGACGTACGCGTCGGACCTGGTCGATAGTTTGTTCCGCCCGCTCGCGTATCGATTCGAGTTCTCCGCGCCGTACTTCTCCAGGTGAGAACGGAAATGGTCCCTGTCTGGATACAGGTTCTCCTGGCGGATGTACGGCGGGTTCGCGACTACGGCGTCGTATTTCCTCGACTCATCTCCCGTATCGTCTCCCCGGGACAGGCGCCTGTCCTCGGGAAACACTTCGAAGAAGGAATCGTTGACCGTGTGCAACTCGCTGGTTCCCTCCAGGACGGTTCGTGATGCGAGATTGAGTTCCGTGAGATGTAACGGGAATCGGTTGATGTCGATTGCGGTGATGTTGTCCAGGATCTCCTGGTGTGTTGCGGTGGGCGCTAGTTCTTGCATTCGGTGGTACGCTGCTACCGGGAACGTACCGCTTCCGGACGCCGGATCGAGGACTCGAGGGACGCCATCTCCCTGCGGTTGCAGCGCCCAGTTACAGATCGCTTCGGCGATATCTGGATGCGTGTAGAACTGCCCGAGGGACTTTCGTTCGCGTTCCGGGATCAGGTCCTCGTACAGTTCCCCTAACAGGTCCTCGTCGACGGTGGAGAGGTTCTTTGCCTCGATGCTCCCGAGCAGCGAACGCATGGCCGACCGCGTTTTCCCATTGTGTGGGTACGCGGCGAACAACGACGTACCGTCGTCGAACACGGGTTCGAAGTCGATTTCCGCCTGAACCTCTTCGAACTGCCGGGCTATTCCGTTTTTATTATCGGCAGTCGAGGCGCCTTCGACGAGTGACTCGAGCGGATACTCGCGTTTCGCCCGTTCCGGTTCGGGTGTCCGTTCTCGAACGACCTCGTAGAACAGGATTTGACTGGCGACCAGGTATGCGTACTGTTTGGCAGCGAGGGAGAACCGTTCGGACTCCGGGAGTGACGCGTAATCGTTCTCCTGGACCCACTCGTCGAACGTTTCGGCGAAATCGGGGTCGGTATCGTACGTTTCTCGAGCGAGGGCCCGGAGCGTCGGCCAGATCGAGTCGTGAAACGAGCGAAGTGGGCCGACAATTCGGTCGCGTGCGCTCTGTTGGGGAAGTTCACCGTGGGTCGTGAGGTACTGAACCGCGTGAAAGATCGTCGAGAGACGATCGGTTACCGACGGATCGTCGAAGTCGACGTCACGCAAATCGAGATAGTAGTACGGAATCTCCGAGACCTCACACTGGTCCGTGTAGTGAAACAGGAAGCAGTCCCGAGAGTTACACGTCGCGAACTGGTCGACGCCGGCCGTATCGGCGTCGTCTCGAGCCTGTGTAAGTACGTCGGTGTCGAGCGGATAGACGCAATCGCGCTCGACTGCGATAACCAGGCTCCCGCTGACTTCGGATTCGACGACGATGTTTGCCTGTCTCCCCTCGGTCTTTTCCCCAAGGCGAACGGAACCGAACGGCGTTCGTTCGCGGTGGACGTACTCTCGCAATCGCGCAAAGAGAATACGGTGGAACTCCGATTCGGATGGAGCGCCCGGCATAGTTTGGACTCAGACGGGGACGTATTGATTCTGTTGATCAGCGGGCCACTCGAGTACCGTTCGCCGACGCTATCGTGACGACGTCGAAGCAATTACACAGGCTCGCGGGTCATCCAGAAGCCCACCTCGAATCGCCCACTGTTCGATCGCTTCCCGAACCGGAGTTCCCGCCCCGATTCGGCTCTCATGGTCTGTCATCGGATGAGGTGAGTGTCACGGGGATACTCACACCCCAAACGCTTGGGAGTATCCGTTTTGAAGCACAGTCCACAAATATGAACACAGTGAACAGCACCCGCTGTCCGGACTGCGGCGAGATAAATCGAAGCACACTACTCGGAGACGGGGAGTTGGTGACGATCGAATGCGCCCACTGTGGCCACGAGTGGACCACTCCCAATTGAGCGAGAGCAGTATCGTTTTTGGTCGGCACCTTCGCCGTAGTTCCGGCATCTCCAGCGGCTCGTAGCTGTGGATCACCACGTCGGCAACCACCGTTATCCGTGTCCGGCCGCTATAGTGGAGTATGTCCCCCTCCGCTGAACCCCCCAGGCAATCGACGCCTCGAAAGTCGATGCTCATTTGTTTCACGTGCGGTCACGAAAGCCCCCTCGAAGCGGACTGGATCCGCCGAGTGCACGACGACGCCACCGACATCGAGTGTCCGAAGTGTGAAACGACGATCACCTCTCGTCCGTCCCGCACCGATCGGGTCCCAGAGAGTAAGGGCGGCCTTTGCTACCGTCCAGGTGACTGAGTCGTCGAAGTGCTGTTCTCGGACGAATGTTCGGAGTCGATCAGTAGCGCCCGTGGAGCGATTGGGTTCGGTCGCACCTCGACTTCCAGGGCTTCAAGTCCCGCCTCGACATTCCCACTCGCTCGAAGACGCACTCGTTCCGTTGGACTCGCTGGGAACGAATATTCCGTTCGAGTCGTAGGGTTTTGGTGATTTTCTGAATCGTAATTTGGATTAGTTCGGTAGCTCCTGGCGGCGAACCGTCATCTTCTCTCGCTCTGTATCGCGTCGTAGTGCTGGTAGAGAACGTCGAGCGAGACGTGCGAAACCCGCGGCCGCCATCACTCGCCTCAGAACAGCGAAAATTCCGTGTGCTGATTTAGTGCGGAATTCCGAGTCAGCCTCTAACGATACGACTAACGGGACACTTCGAAACGTGACAACAGTGTGATGGACTCGCCGGGAACGAATATCCCGCTCGAGCCGTGGGGTTTCGGTGATTTTCTGGATCATGATTTGGATTAGTTCGGTAGCTCCTGGCGGCGAACCGCCATCTTCTCTCGCTCGGTCCTCGCGTCGTAGTGCTGGTAGAGAACGTCGAGCGAGACGTCCATGCGCTCGCTCACGACCTCAGGTGCAGCCTCCTCGTTCAGGTGGTAGGTGATCGCCCCGCGGCGGACGGCGTGTGGGGATCGCGCCGACGGACACCTGGCCGGAACCGCGTCACGGGCTCGAGCCTCGCACTCTTCGGGCGTCCGATCGTGGGGACACTCGGCGTAGGTACAGGGGTGCAGCGCTCGAAGGACCCACTTGTAGATGGTTCCACCGTGCGGGCGGGTACCGAGTCTGGTCGTAAACAGCGGCTGGCGGTCGTGATCGTCGATGACGACCTCGCGATCGGGATTCTTCGCGTAGTCGTCGAGGATCTGGAACCATTTCGGCCCGAGATACACCCAGCGGTTTCCGTCGTCACCGTTTTTCAGCGTCGTCCCGGTTTCCGGTCGGTGCTCGACACGAACCGCGTGGTCGTCGGCCTCGAGGTCGTCGACGTCGATCGACCGAACGGCGCTCCGACGCATTCCGGTTCGCCACAGTATTGCGAGTAACGCGTGGTCACGACTGGCGTAGTGATGCCGGTCGAAGTACTCGAGCGCCGCTTTTGCCCGGTGCGGGTCGAGAAACACGTCTTTCGACTCAGCTCCGTCGGGGAGTTCCGGTGCGTGTAGCTTCTCCGCCAATCCCTCCTCGACGGCCTCGATGTCGGCCCACCACCGGAGCGCCTGGCGGACGCTGCTTAGCTGCTTCTGGAGCGTGATCGCCGCGACGTCCGTACGTCGCCAGTCGACGAAATCCGCGAGATCGCGCCCACTGAGTTCGTTCAGGTTCCCGATCTCGCGTTCGTCACACCACTCGAGAAACACCGACAGGCGGTGTTTCGCGTTCTGATACGTCGTTTTCCGAACGCCTGGTTCGTGGTGCCGGAGGAAACGCTGCACGCCCTCCTCCGGTCCGAGCGGCTCGAGGTCGCTCACTTCGAACCAGCCTCCGATCGGACAGCCTCGAGGAGTTCCGATCGCTCTTGGTCGTCGAGTCGTTCGTCGACGATCTCGACCAACCAGGCGGAGTCGGCGCGCCGCGCTGGCCCAAGCCCACCGCCCACGGCGTCGACGGCCTCGGTGGCCGTCTCCGCGTTCCCGATGGCGAGTTCACAAAGTGCTTTCCGAGCGACTTGCTGGACTTGAGTCCAGTGGCGTTGCTCGTAGATCACGCCGAACCCTCCTCGAGGGTCGTCTGGTCCTCGTCGAGAGCGGCGTGATCCCGAACCGTCTCTCCGCTGGGTTGTACCTCGCGGAGGTCCTCAGCCCATTGCTCGAGACGTTCCCGAACCTGCTCGACTTTGTGCTCGAGTTCGTCGACGTTCCCAGCTGAAACCTTTGCTCGAATTTTATCACGGTCGTCGGTGCTGGTGCCGCGGGTGAGCTCGACGGTGATCTCGAGTGAGTCCTCGTCACTCATCGATGCTCACCTCCTGGACGATCGTCGCCTCGAGCAGGTCCTCGCAACTCTCGCAGACGGTGATCCGTCCGTCCGGATCTTCGACGTCGACGAGTCGAATGGTCCCGGCGGTGGTTCCACAGCCGTCACAGTACAGCGCTTCGTCGTCGACGTACCTGGCGGTACGTTTACTTTGGATGCCTTCGTCGGTGTGCATGGTCTCTGGTTTCAGGGACCGCGGACGGACCGCGCGCGCTGCTTGTTCCACCAAAACGCGCGTGCGGTCGATGTCCGCTGGTCGATTATGTTCTGAGTGGCAACACGTCTTAAGCATCGGGGGGTGGTTTCCAATATTTCCGAAACCGGGTTTTGGCCGGTTCGGTGGAATCTCGAAACGACTTCTACTGACCCATATCCGGGGATTCAAGCGATTTTGAGATCCGAATCGATACGGAAAAACCCGTTTCCAATAACTTTCCGATAATTCGAATGCCGGGAAAAATGACTGTCGCCGTGATCGATACGACTCTCGTCTGTCGGGGGCTTTATCTCCCCGCGAAGTGCGTTTTACCATGCTTCCGTAGTCTGGATACGGAGGCCAGGCGGATCGGTGCCCCAAACACCGGGTCCGCGTTTTGCGAGGACCCGACCGGGCAGCGGTGGGTCCGTCTGGCGTCCGTTGCTCGCCTCCGAGACACCCCATTGACTTATAGTTTAGCGTATTTCCGCTACTAATGTGGCACAAATACAATCGTCTATCAACGAACCGACTGCAGTTAAACCGTCTGAGTGGGTTGGACGGACTGAATGCGACCCCGCCCCGAGTGGATGAGTCTGAAAGACGGCCTGATCCTCGAGTTCCTCGCAGAACACGATCTCGAGCTTCCGGCGAAGCCGTTGTACAAGAACCTCAACCGCCACGGGCACCAGATCGGCTACTCGACGGTTCGCCAGCGACTCAACGAGCTGGAGGACCACGGACTGCTCGATCGCGCCGACGACGGAGGGTACTACGAGATTTCGGACCGCGGACGGGCGTGGGTCGCGGGCGACCTCGAGGCCGACGACCTCGAGTAATCGCTAAATTACGCTTCCCAAGTTTTCAGCGGCTGCTTTAGAGAGGTTGACGTTCTTTTCTGAAACGGTGACCGGTCCCCCGGTGACGTCCTCGATAAGCGCTGCCAGCTCCTTGAGATATGTACTCGAGCGTTCCTCCCTGAATTTGAGAATGGAGCCATGGGCATGGGCTCGATTTTCGAGATAGCAGACGACGAACAGCCGACGGACGTCGTCAGGTGCGCCCTCGAGGTACGTGGGCAACTCGAGTTCGCCCTCGGTTTTCGACCCTACGGGCGCGCCGAGGCTGGCGAGCACGCGACCTAGAACACGGCCGTCGGTCGTCGGCCGGGCTTCGTCCGCGCGACCCGTGCGCTCGAGGAGATCGTAGTCGACGCCGGCGAGCTCGAGCGCGTCGATAACGTGGCTCTCGTCGCCGCGTCGGTTCAGGGCGAACGCAGGGGTGTAGTTCTCGCGGGCGATCGACCCGCCCGAGAAGATGTTCGCGACAAGTGCGTTCAGCGCGTCGAATTTTGAGTCACCGTACTCGAGGTCGAGCCAACCGTGGCGACGTGCGGCCTCGATACAATTCACCGCATCAGGTGCACCGCCATCGTCGATCCACGTCCGCAAGCGTGAGCGCGGGAGATCCAGCGCAGAGGCGGTCGCCCCCGATTTGACGTCGTGTTTTGACGCATAGCGCGTCGCTTTCCGGTATTGCCTGACGATCTCAGCGGCGTCCTCGTAGGCACCGCCGTCGAAGGTTTGCGCCAGATCCTCCTCGGTCACGAACACGCGGTCGGTCATTGCTCGAGTGATGGATTGTGTTGTGTAATAGGATTCGGGTTTCGACAGCACAGGGAAAAACGCCAGACGTGAACGTTTCAAGAGGGTGTTGTAGGCCTTCCACGAGTCGCTGATTATCACATCTGAAAGCCTCTCAGATACCTTGAATCTCGTTTATTCATACCTAGCCACAGCGTTTATTATACAGCCGTTAAGTGAGACTATCAGCACAGGTGCGACGCGAAGAACTGACGGTGTGGGAAGGTAAGTACCCCCAACCCCATCCGCCGACTGATTCGACGCCGGGTCAGTCAATAAAGTTTCTGACCGTTCACATCTGGTGCGCATAATAGAACAACGATAATCATGGACCTGAAGAAATACAGAAGCAAGCTGATCGGAAACGAATCGGAGAGGGCTGTCTCTCCTGTCATCGGAGTTATACTCATGGTCGCCATTACGGTGATTCTCGCGGCTGTGATTGCGGCGTTTGTACTGGATTTGGGAGCTTCAACCGGGGAGGGCCCGGTCAATGCAGTGGTTGCAACTGAAACGGATAATGCTGCGGGAGAAATCAAAGTCACAATTCAGGACTCTGGTCAGGCAGGCAACTTCAAATACGTAGTTGACAATGGTGACCAGAACGATCTTGGCATCAGTTCCACTGGTCAGAGCATAACCCTAGATGACTCCGATGCCGATATTCCTGCCAGTGGAAACGGAGAAATCAAAATTATTGCAGTTGACGGCGATTCTGAAACGGTAGTCTCCACCCAGGAGTTTAACTTCTAAAACCACACCCGTCTATTTCTATTATTTCAATTATAAGTGGTCAAACCATCGTCGGATAACAACTAATCTTCGGACGACCCTTTTTATGGGATAACACATCCAGGGAAAGTAGATGCAAACGACACCACAAGAAGACTGTTTGTTAATCGTGGCGCTAACCCGTTTTGAAGTAGAATTTCGGGACGCTGATCCGATATTGGCAGAAAAAGCGTGGCTACTGGCCGAGAAGTTCGCTTCCACACATGGTCTCGAACCAACAGATGCTGCAATGCAACTCGAATGGCCGTCCGATAAGGAGTAGATCTCGGACGTGAATCGTCCCGATCGGGGCGCCCATCGCACCAAAACACTCACTATCTACCGGGTTGCCGTCCGGCTTACTCGCAACCCGGACATGAATCTTCAGCAACATCGCAACCGCGACGACATGAAAGTCTGGCTCAGCCAGGCCGAAGTTGCACAGCTCCTCGAGGCCGCCATCAACACCCAGCAGCGACTCGCCTATTCTTTGGGCGCGCGTTGTGGGCTCCGCTCGCACGAAATTCTGGACGTCTCGCCCGAGGACGTCGTCGACACTGACGCCGGAACAGTCCTCCGTGTCTGGCACGGGAAAGGCGACAAGTTCCGCGAAACGCCCGTTCCCCGCGACCTGGCGACGACTATTCGAACCGTGGCCGACGTTCGCGACGCCTCGAGCGACAAACCGTTGCTCGAGATTTCGACGACACGCTCGCTTCGGCGCTGGCTCAGTGGTACCGCTCGCGAGCTCCACCAGGTGACCGGCGACGACGGCTGGTTATATCTCGGGATGCACGACCTCCGACGGACGTGGGCGACCGCGCTCGCGGCTGCCGACGTCGATCCGCTCCTTGTGATCGACTGGGGTGGATGGAACGACCTCGAGACGTTCCTCGAGCACTATCGCGGGACGTACTCACCGGAAGCGCAACAGCGAGAACGCGGGAAAGTGAAATGGCTGTAGTTCGGAATTTCGGCTCTGTTGAAACCCTTAATTGATGATACGTTCCGAGAGTTGTGCTGAATACAGAGGATGGGTACAGCACGATGCCGCTATTTATTTCGGGCGTTCAGGTCGAAACCAACCGCTACATACGGCTGCGGACATAGCACCAATCCCATGGATAAATCAATTAATTTAAATTAGATGGCCGTCACCTCAAAATATGGTTTCCCAGATTGACTCATCAGGAACGGACCTCCACTCTCTCGAGACCTTTGCTGCTAAGACTGACAAGTGGTGGTATCTACCGGCACTATCTGGTGGCAGTGCTGCTTTGATCACGTTTCTGGCTTATTTCACAGCTACTCCAGTATGGGCGCTAGAAACGTTCAGTGTACTGTTTTTATTTCCGGCAACAATTTTCGCTATCCCAGCCATCGCCTTCGATATACTCAATAAATATGATGATGGTCTACCACCCGGGTTATTCTTCTACCCGCCTTTGCTATTAATAGCAATGATAATCGGAACTTTTCCACATATTTCGGTCGTTTCCGTTTACTTTGTGAGGTGGGTGTGGTTCGAAAGTGATAGTGATGCATAAACCATCTGTATTGAGCGTTTGACCTTCCGCGTTGATCCCTCCTCAGTCCGTGCAACATTCGCGCTCTGTATTCAGCACGCTATTTCTATCACGTTCAAAGGGTTTCAGCAGAGCCGTAATTTTCTTATTGGCCGATTCCTTCGACGAGTTCGATCGTCCATTCCCCTTCGTCGACGTGGCGAATGTGGGCGTGGTGTTCGCCCTCGAGTTTCCCGTCGTCGTCGAGTAGGCCCTCGAGGCGGAGGTCGTCTTTCGGGAGCGTGATACCCGCGGAGTTCTGGTCGAGCTGGCGTAATTTGTTCAATGCCATACCCGGCGGGCAACCCGCCTTGGTATAAAGGTTGCTGACAGTCTGTTTTGCCGATGAATACCCGAGGCGTCGCCTATGAAATACGGAGCTTTTCGACCCGTTGGGGCGCCGCTACGGAGGTATGGCACTTAGCCTACCGCAGAACATGGTTCCCGGCGCGGTTCGCCGGGAGGACGGAATCGACCTGATTGACAGTGTGCTCGCGCCGCTGTTTGTACTCGCGTCGGTCTCGATGGTCGGCGTGGTCTCGATCGCGTTGAACGCGCCGTTCAACATCGGGATGGACGCGGCGCTCTACGCCGCCCACGGCACCGAGATCACCTATGCGTTCATCATCTCGATGCTGACGCTCGTGACCGCCTGGATCACGAACGGCCAGACGACGCTCGAGGACTACACCGACATCGAGACGGTGACGCTCCTGTTGGCGTTCATCCTCAACATTCTGTCGGCGCTCGTACCCGCCGTTTCGTACGCCGTCGACTCAATGTGGTATCTCGGCTGGTTCATCGTCCTGCTGAACGCCGCCGCGTTCTACCTGATCGCCTACAAGTAACCTCGAGGCTCAATTCATGCAACTCACGAAATTCAACGGTACGAAAGCGGAGTGGTACGATTCGACGATCACCGGCTACATCATCACGGCCTCGGCGCTCTCGATCGCGCTTACCGGGGTGATGGCTGCGGGGGTGGTCTGAGTGCGGCCCACTCCCACGGCTGGCCGATTCCTCTCGGTAGTGGTCGTCGTGCTCGCGCTCGGCGCTGGCCTCCTGGTCGGCCTCGGCGCCGCGGACACGAGCGAGCTCCTGAACGAAACCGTCGAGGTCGACAACAACTCCGATCCGGTGACGATCGCCGTCGAGTTCTCCGATGACTTCAACGATTCGTCGACGGACGTCGCAAGCGTTGAGGCGACGTTCTACAACGAAACCGAGTTCAACGACTCGGGAACGAACGCCACGGTGCTGCACACGGTCACCATCGAAGGCAAAGAGACCGAGCGCATCGTCCAGGATGTCTACTTCGAGGATCACGCGAACCTCGAGTACAACGAGACGACGCGCCTGGTGGTCGAAGGTGACGCCGAAAAGGTCGAGACCGTCGAAATCGAGGGCGGGCTGATCGGCGGTGTGATCGCCTACGGTGACGCCCAACCCGGCTTCGGCGTCGGGGTTGCTGTCCTCGCGCTGGCTTTCGCTGGCGTGGCGGCACGCGCTCGAGGAGGTGACTAATGTCGTCAGCCCAAAGCCCATCGCCAGGAGATCCTCCGACGTACCATCACGGGATCACGCTCACCCGGCGCCGGACGCTCCAGGCGATCGGCGCGGCTGCGATCGCGGGGACGGCCTCGAGCGGAACGGTCGCTGCTGACAATGGCCTCGTCGATGGCCTCAAGGAGGCTATCGGCGGTGTCATCGACAAGACCCACTGGACGATGGCGGTCTTCGCGATGCCTGTCTTCGTCGGCCTCGTCGGAGGCACCTGGTATCGCAACGCGATGAACGAAGACCCAACGTCCGACCGCGTGCAGCTGCACCAACTCGTAACCAACGAGGCGGCCTGGATGAACAACCACTCGGTAAACTTCGGTAACTACCTGAACGACACTCGCCCTATCGCCTCGCTCGAGGCGCGTCACGGGATGGCGTCTGAATGGGAACTCGGAAACGGCTCGAGCAAAGGTTACGACACTGCGCTCTCGCGCATTCGCCAGTACTACTGCGTTCCTGAGTTCAACCATCTGCACGTCTCTAACAAGGCGCTGCTGCAACTGTCCTATATCGCTGGCGCTGGTCAGAACACGGACCCGGCGTACAACATTCAGACGATCGGCGAGCGCGTGTCGGACGGCTCGAACGTCATCGTTCGCATCTCGGATGCTCGAGAGCAGACGAAACCTGTGCTGCACGAGGGAACGGTCGTCGATGAAAACGCTCTCGACAATGTCGATAACCTCGATGGCGACGACGGGCGTTTCATCACGCCTGTTTTCGACTTCCTCGACGCATCCGATGAGACGCTGATCGGCTCGAAGGCACTCGGCCCGGACGAACTCGACGCCTGGGACTCGGATCACCAACTCTCCGTTCGTGGCGACGGTCACACGGGCGCGACAACGTTCGTGCTCGAGGACGGTACGGAGGTGCTGACGGACCTCCGACTCACTACGCAAAACGTGAGCGACGACGGTGGCGACCTCAATTCGACGGACTCGCTGCTCGCGTTCGATGGGCGGGAGTTCTTCGAGATTCTCGAGGAGGTTCGAACGCTCTCGGACGACGTAGTGGCTTGGTATGACCAGTCGTTCGTCGAGGATATTTATGCTGAACTCGACGCAGGGAATATCACGCCCGAGCAGGTTCGATCGCCTGAAGGGATGGCTCGGTTCCTATCGGGAACTGACGATCCTACTGATGAACGCTTCCAAATATCGTGGATGCAACAATTCGGGTTCGAGCGGCCTGATCTCCGACTCGTGCGTGGCATGAGGGTAAACTGGACCGGCGCAACGGACACCTGGATCGACCCCGACCCGAACCTCGACGATCGTCACGCTTACCCTGACGAGTACGTCGACGGCGAAACGTACAATGGTATGTTGTTCGGTACGGAGGATGTCGATTTCAAAAGCGGGAATCGGTACGCTGTGGGGTCTGAACGCTTCTCGAGGAGCGACGGGGGCCTGGCAGTTATCGACCAGATGGGCGACCCTGTACGCTACCATTCTCCTTCTGGCCGGGTGTTCGGCTCTCCCGAGCACAATATCGCAATCGGTGAATCTGGCGGTGACGTTGAGGCGATGAACACGACAGATGGGTCAGTCGCCTGGACGGGCTCGTACACTCACAACGGTTACAACCGTTGGGCTGGCCTGAGCAAGAACCAGGACGTGTTCGTTGTCGTCGATAGCCCTTCGGGCAGCGACCCGGCACCGGCAAAAACGTTCGACGTAGAAACTGGGGATGTCCTGTGGTCGAGTACGCTGGCAGACCAAGGTCGGCAACTCTCGGTTACGGAGAATTACTTGGCCCATCTCGGAACGTCATCGACGGACGGGCTGTGTATCTACGACCTCTACACCGGGACCGAGTACGTCGCTGAGTCGGGGGATTTCTACGATAATCTCCATGCTGCTGCGGAAACTGGTTCGGTCGTCGCCTCGGGTTGGGACGGGACGTACAAAGCCTACGATACCGACACCTGGGAGGTCCTATGGACCGGTTCGCATTCGCCGAATCATGCCATCGGACACGACGGGGTGTTGTATCTGGCGAACGGAACAACGCTGACTGCTCTCGAGGCAGATACTGGTACGGAGATGTGGACGTACACGGCCTCGGATTCGATCGTTTCGCTGAACGTTGCGCAGTCGGCTGACCACCTCGTATTAGGGGCGAGCGGAACTGTACGTGTGTCGTTCGATGGCGACGAGCTCGCCACTGTGGGCGGCCTGTCTCCGTACTGGCTCCGCCTCCCCAATGAATCACTCGACGGTGTGGCCGCTCGAGCGATCATGTTCGACGAGTCGACCCGTGACGAGGACGGCGAGGTGATCGAGCAAGGGCAAGGACAGGTCGACCTTTGGGACGGCGTGCTCGAGGTTGTCGAGATGTGGGACGCCGAAGGCGCCGATATCACACACGTCGACGATGGCACGATTTCGGACATTGAGGCGCTTGAAGGGACGCCGGACTCGATCGACACAATCGTCGAGGAGATGGACGAGTTCGATAGTGTCGATGATATTCGCTACACGCGTGACGTGCTGGCGATTATCGAGCACTACGAAGTCGATGCCACGGTCGGAAACGACGGCGATGCTGACGTACAAACGACTGAACCGGATTACACTGACCAGGACTACGACGCGGTAACGTCTGCTGAGTTCGCTGAGGCGATGGCTGAACTCGAGGAGTTGATCGCTCAACTCGAGAGCGAGAACGAGGAGACGAGCTCGAGCACCGAAGACGACGAGCCGCTGTTCGGCGGGCTGTTCGGAAGCTTCGACGGCGGCAGCGGAACCCTGCTCGGGTTCGGGCTCATCGCGGCGGTGGTCCTGGCGGTCGTCGGGATCGTGACCGACCTCCTCCCCTGGACGAGATAATCATGAAACGGATTTTCATTTTCACGATTGTGGTAGTGGTATCGCTCGCGATGGGCATGGGCAATATGGGCGCGCTCGCGCAAGAAAACGCCACGAACGAGACTGCCACCGAGGACGGCATCGAGGCCGGTGAAGACTACGAGCGGGCGATCGACGCCGAAACGCGAATCGTCGATTGGTCCTATTCGAGCGGTCGGTTCACCCTGACGATCGAGGCCGACGAACGGCGACGTATCTCTATGACCGAAGCCGGCACCTTCGAGGAGGGAACGACGTCGTTCAACTACGACGAGGTGCGCCTCGAGGAGGGAACGAACACGGTGACGTTCGCCGTAGCTGACCGCCAGGGCGCCGCGGTCGCCATTGCCACCAGGCAATCACTCGCGCAGGGGAGCGGCGCGATCGTCTCGACGGGAATGGTGGAACAGAACCCGTTCCGTCACTTCGGAGGTGAGAGCGGCCTGTTTTCGGGCGTCATCATGACGACGGCGCTCGCAGGTATTGGCGCGGCGTACGTCGTCCGCTCCGAGGAAAGCGGGGTGGTGCAGGCATGACTGAAACCAGCGGAACGTTCTCGAGCTGGTCCGACCGAGTGACCTACTTGCTGGCCGAGAGCCAGCTAATCGTTCTCGGGATCATGGTCTCGCTCGGCGCCGCGCTCATTTGGATTCGACCGAGTGTCCCCGGTATCCCGCCGATCGTCTTCGGCTGGTTTGCCGCGCTGTTACTCCTGGGGCCGCCGCTACTTGCGGTATTCGTCACGGGTGCGCGGAAGCTCCGAAACCGCCACATGATTCCCGTGCACCACATCAACGGCGTCGAGGACGTCCGCGAGAAGTACTACGTCGAACCCGAGGTGTGGGCGAACAAGACCGTCGAAGGACCGTCGCCGTACCAATGCAACGACAACGAGGCTTTCGAGGTTCGCGAGTTCGAGTGGCTCGAGGACACAGAGGACCTCATCGTCACCGGCTGTTACCAGTCGAATATGGCCGACTCGAAGCTCGTGACGCTGAAGGCGATGCTGGAGGACATCCACGGCGACCTTATCGAGGATTCGATCGCGCTCAACAAACTCCGCGGCCGTATCAGCAAGATGGGCGTCGAGATCGAACGTGACTCGATCAACTTCCAGGCGGAGGCCGACGAGCGTGGGCTAATGGGCCAGCAGACCAGCGTGAAAGAGCGCTTCGAGTCTGCTCGTAAGGAGGCCGACAAGTGGGACAGCGACGAGATCCGCGACGTCGACGACTACGCGATCGACTACGATCCGGCGGAGAACCCGCAGGGGATCACGTTCGAACCCGCGGAGGCCGCCACCGACAGAGGACGAGATCATGAGTGAGAACAACGGCGCCGACCAGCAGGCGCTCTACACGACCGCACAGGCGCGCGAGCACCAGGAAGGCTACAGCGACCGGGAAAACCGCGAAATTCACGACCACGGCGGTATCGTGCGCGACGAGCACGTCTCGAGAGCGCTGTCGATCCGGTCGGTTCACTACGATCCTCTCGAGGCCGATAGGCCCGACAAGATGCCCGGCCAGTGCAAAGACCTCCGAAAGCACCGCGACATCCGCATGGTCGAAGGGACTGAAACCTTCCGCCAGGCGCTCGAGAACGGCGATATACCGACGATCAAGCACATGGTCGGCGACACCTCACAGCGAGCGGACGTCTCAGGAATGAAAGCCATCGGCAAAGTCGACAACCTGATCGACGGTCCGGCGCCGGTCGTCGTTGTCCTGGGCGAAATGGGCGCCGGAAAGACCGACTTCGCGTGTCTGCTCGCGCAGCGCTGGCGCGACCTCAACCGATCCGATTCGCTGCTCGGAACCAACATCCAGTCCCTCGAGGAGAAGAACCGTTGGGTCGACGACGACGGCGACGTCCAGGACGGCTGGATTCCTGACTACGGCACCCTCATGGAGTGGGTCGAGCAGGACGGCGACCCGCTCGAGCACAGCCAGCGTTCCAAACTGTTCATCGGTGACGAGTTCTCGAGTTCGGCAAGCGGCCAGGGCAAACAGGGCTACGAAACCCGGATGAAGATGGCGCCGTTGGTCTACAAGATCCGCAAGTATGGCGGTGCGCTGATCTACATCGCTCACGGCGAACGATCGATCCACCCGATGCTGTGGCGCGTCGGCACGATCGTCAAGAAGGTCAGTCAGAAGAAAGCGATCATCGCCGATTCGATAAGCAACGCGAAACTCGCTGACGTCCAGGGCGAGATCGAAGGCATCCCACCGACGGACTTCCGCTACAACACCAAAGAGGCGAGCGACTGGAGCTGGTCGCGCTTCGGCGACGAAACCGACGAGATGAACGCCGACGAGGCCGCTCGACTCACCGCGCTGTGGACGGTAATCCGCTGTAAGGAAGAGGGAATGACGAACCGTGAAACCGCCAAATTCGTTCCCTACAGCCACGGTTGGGTGGGTTCGCGCTGGCGCGAGTACCGAGACGACGGCGAGCACGTCGACGCGATTTCCAAAGTGAACGAGGTTATCGCATGACCGCGGTCCGATGGATGGCTGGATACGGATACGCAGTCCCCTTTACTCGAGGCCCAAGCCCATCGCTCGCTCCAGCGGGGAGCGAAGCGACCGATGGGCGGTCGTCGAGACGACCGGAGGAGTTGATATATATCGGCGCGCGTAGCGCGTGGTCGGCGTGAACCGCTCGAAGCGAGCGAACCACTTCGGGACGATCTGCGAGAAGCGCATGGCCCGGAAGCGACGGTTCGACCTCGAGCGCTCGAGCTGGCACGATGCGAAGTTCCAGAACGGATCGCCCGTCGAGATCAAGAGCACGATGCTCGAGCACAGCGATGGGCAGCCAGGGAACTTCAAGGTCTACAGGGCGTATCACGATCGACTCCGTCGAGCGAACGGGTGGTACTGTTTCGTGGTGTACCGGCCACACGGGCGATCAGGACTGACGATCGTCAAAGACAGGGTGTGCAAGGCCTCGAGTCTTCCGTTACTTCGGTGGCATGGCGGTGGAGATCATCGCAATACTCAGCAGGCCAAAATAGCGATTTCAGATATGTTTTAAGAGCAATAGATGTGTTTGGATACGGTTGGGAGCCTAAAAACTATGTGTCACTAACCATATTGGTTCAGCCTATGTCAGCGAATAGTCCAGACTGGTTGCAAAATAGTACTCATCCTCTTTATACAACTGTAACGCGAATTCGGTTTCCTCACGAAGAGGGGCATGCAACTGGTTTCTTTTATAATTCAGGCGAACAAACCTACTTAGTAACTAACAGACATGTACTCAATTGGGGCGAAAAAGATAGTCCTGATTCGATGCGAATCTTTACTCGGGAATTGAAGAACCTTGGAGAACGCCAATTCCATGATATTGACCTATCTAAAGGAGATGGGAGTAATTGGTACTCTCATCCTCATGGGTCGGCTATCGATGTTGTCGTGATACCTCTTGACTTCAAACTTGACTCAATAAATCCTCGCATCGGAATTTCCAACGAAAGACCGTCTGAAACGGGGAGTCTTGCCTTTAATAATGAATCAATCTTGTCCCAGAAAGAACGTGTCCTCGCTGGCGATCGATCTCAAGTAATTGGATATCCTGGCCAATATATTGATCAAAATAGTGACTTTCCGGTGACCCGAAACGCAATTATCTCTACCCAATATGGGATGCCCTATAACGGGAACCCAATCTTCCTAACTGATGCTCGGATGCATCCTGGAACTAGTGGTAGTCCAGTCCTAGCAGGACCTGTTACACTCATAAATTATAATGGAATTGATCTATGGGGGCCAGCATACAAATTGTTAGGTGTTCATTCGGCAACCCTCAGACAAATTGACGTAAATAATGAAAACCACTGGCTGGATTTGAACACTGCTTGGTATGCAGAACTAATTGAAGAGACTATCCAACACCATGACGAATAGTTCCGATAGGAGTAGCGCGGGGAACTAACAATGATGTGGTTGGCTGGTCAGCTGTAAGTCCGACGTGGCAACGACAGACTCCCCCCGCGCTGATTGAGAATTGTCCGCAGAGAAGGTAATCTTAGTGGCCGGATCGGCCCACCCTAAACACACTCGACAACCCTGGTTAGCGAGGTCACACCATCGTCAACGGGGGGTACTGGGGTATGAGCCATGCGTTTCCAGCCCGTCGACCAAACCTCGAGCGCGGCGCGCGTTCTGCGCGCCGCAAGATTACCCTGCCCCCTTAGGGGCACTTACCGTAGGGGGACCTGACAACCACGGTGGGCGGGCCGACGCCTGTATCGCCCGATCTCGCCTACCAGGGACGCGCTACTCGCCGGTTTCCACGTGGGATCGAGAGGCGAAATGTCGCCAATTTTCGGCACTCACGCTCGATTACAGGTAGGCGAAAGTGAAAATGCGGCCAGCGAGACTCTTCGAAAAGCGAGAACGTGAGAACCAGCGCTGAAACGCTCGAAAACAACGCGCAAAACCGAATGCTGTAGCTAGCGACCGGGCGAACTCGGACCGAGAGTTACCGTAATGGCGGCGGCAGCTCGTCGGCCCGGACCCGGATGTCACGATCGTCGAGGCGGTCGCGGTCGTACTCCTGGGCGATCTCCGCGAACGACGCGCTCAGCTTCGCCAAGTACTCGAAGCCGATCTGGTCGTCGCTGGTGGCGCTCTCGCTGGCTTCGTCGTCGCGTTCGTTCGATTGGTCGTCCATTTCCTCCTGTAGTTCCTCGCGGCGCTCACGGCGCTCGTCACGCCGTTCGTTCATGTCCTCGGCCATGTCGTCCGGACGGATCTCGCGAACGATCTCGCGAGCGCGCTCGAGGACGGCCTGGCTCACGAATACCACCAGGACGGGATTACCGAGTCGCTTCACGACACCGGCCTCGGCGAGTCGGGCGACGTGGTACCGGACCGTCGATCTCGCGAGCCCGGTTCGCTCCTGGAGGCAGTCGTAACTGGCACCCGTCTCCTCGGCAATCACCCGGAGGATGTCGTAAACTGACGTAGTGGACTCCTTGAGTGCTTCCCGGTAGATCTCCGTCGCCAGGTCCTCGTACCGCCGACGGAGCATCTGACGGCGCCCTGTGGGTCGCTCGAAGGTGAACGGTGCGGCCATCGGCCCATCGAAGAAGTCGTCGGACACCAGGTCTGACCGGCGAACGCCGGCCCATTGCGCGTGCGTCGCGACGACGGTCCGGAGGTGGTGGAGGACGTCGTCCCAGTCCAGGACGTGCGGGAGTTCCCCGCGGTCGACACCGGAAAAGGACGCCTCGAGCTTCGGGTGGGCGAACGCATCACTTCGCGGGCGCTTGTGCCAGTCGCCGATCTGGTAGACCTTCAGCTCGGTACTGTAGCGCTGCGGATCGAATCCGAGTAGATTCCAGCGGTCGCTTTCGACGATCGCCTCGAGCCAACCCTCTTTCAGTCGGCGCTGGCGAGCATCGATCTCGGACTCACCACCCCAGTCGATCAAGTGTTTCGACTGGTCGATCGTCTCGATCACGGCGCCCTTCTTCTCGAGGTTGAACCGAATGTGTGCTTCGGCTTTCGAGATCCGTCGCGACTCGAAAACTCGTTGCTCGAGGTCAATACAGTCGTCGCCGTAGACGGCCCGTAGCGCGTCGTACATCCGGTGCTCAATCTCCTCGGGACCTTCGGCCCACGTCGTCCACCCGACGACTCGCGTTCCCTCGCCGTGGGGACACTCGAGCGGATCACCCGACTTGTAGACCATGTCCTGGTACTGCGGGTTGATCTCGACGTGCAACGCGAGCGGTGGTTTCTGGAGCGGTCGTTCGCCGTTGTCGTCTTCAGGTCCCCAGCGCCGGAGCTTCAAATGCTGGTCGTAGAACGATCGGTAGTCGTCACCGAGTCCTTTCCCGGCCTTCCATCGAGACGACGTGAGTACGAGCGCATAGTCTCCCTCGGGCAACCAGTCGGCATCGAAGTCGTCGACGGCGACATAGGGTTCGTTCTCCGGGTTCTCGACGTGCTCGCGCCAGTAGCTCAATGCACGAGCGTAGAGCGTTCCGCGTTCGCCAGCTGGCTTTCGTCGATTTCGCGGATCGAAGTCGGCGAAATGGTTCATTACTCCGGCACCGTGTGCTCGAGGCTCGGGAAACGTCTCCCGGCTGGTGCCGGTGACGTTGCTGAAATCCTCCGGTTCGACCGGATTATCGACGCTCACAGCGGTCCACCTCGAGCGCGGCGGACCTCTCGAGTACATTCGGGACAAAGGCGACGGAGGCCGGTGACGGATTCTTCACAGCGCTCGCACTCGCTGTTCTCGACGAGGCGACTCATCGAAGACCCTCCGCAAGTTCAGCTGCGTGCTCGGAACACATCGGCCCATCCGGCGTAGCGGCGGCCGCTTCCCGCCCACAGTCAGGGACGACGCACCGAAGCGCGTCGCGATCGGGTTTCATCGCTTGCCCTCCGACCGATCAAATTCCGTAAGGAGGGCCCATTTTGATGAGTTTGTCAGAGCCTTATTTGTAGACCAATTCCTCCGATAAGCCGTAGTGACTGAACCAGTTGATACCGAGAGGGTGGTTGCACAATGTGCCCAGTGTGGACTCGTATACCGTGCGGAAATCTGCCCCGATGAGACGATTCGACCGATCGGGAGGCAGTCCGGATGTTCGTGTGGATCGTCCGAGCTGGAACTCGTTACTAAGTAACCGCATTTTGACCAGGGGCTACGGCCAATGCTGCTCGAGCAGTGATCGGTTTCGCTCACGCCAATCCCTCCTCGAGGCGATCCTCTGCTCGAGCGAGCAGGTTCCCGATCGTACCCGGACGCCGGTCGGTTCGTCGAGCGAACTCGCGAACGCCGACCCCGTTTTCGCGACAGGCGACGTAGGCCTCGCGTTCGGCCTCCGTTAACGGCGAGAGATCCGAGCCGAAGTCGACCAGGCGGGCTTGCTCACTCGACATCGGTCACCTCCCGCTCCGGCGTCGGAACGTGGCGAACGTGACCGTCGACGAACTCGACCTCGAGGCCGACCCAGCCGTCGATCATGCCCGGTGCCGATGGGCCGTGGGCGTGGGCTGGCATCACGACGTCGTAAGCGTGGCGCTCGCACGACCACCCGAATGTGATCAGTCGGTCGACGCCCGCCAGGTCGTCGTCGACGAGCGTTGGTCTATCGATGGACTGCGACCCTTTCGAATTCGCGACCGGGTGGCCGCACTCGGCGCAAATTGGAATCTTCTGTGCATCTCGAGCGGGTTCGCGGACGACCGTCGGCGAGACGACGCCGAAGCGCTTGAGGCCCTTCCGGGTGCTCACGCAGTCTCACCTCCGTGATGACCAGGCGCGATCTCGGGGTCGGGAATCGCGACGTCGACGCCGGCGCCGGTTCCCCGGCTCAGGCGTCGGAACGAATCGCACTCGCCGCAGCGGTGGGCGCGGTCCGACGAGTCACCGTAGACGCGCCGGAACTGGTCGCTAACGTGGGCGCCACAGTAGTCACAGGTCGAACTGCTCTCGAGCCCCCAGTCACTCACCGCCACGTCGACCACCCCGATTTTCCTTCGGGAAAATCGACAGCAGGTGCGGAGGCGAAACCCGCGGTCGCAATCACTCGCCTCAGAACTGCGAAAATTTCGGATATCGGCTTAGTGCAAAATTTCGAGTCAGCCGCTATCGATGCGACTATCTGGACAATTCGAAACGTGACAACAGTGTGATGGACTCGCCGGGATTTGAACCCGGGGCCTCTTCCTTGCGAAGGAAGCGATCTGCCACTGATCTACGAGCCCTCGAGGAGTTCTATCCGTGGTTCGTACTTGTAGCTTGTGTTTCGGGGTAGGTTCGTCATCGAGTGGCGCGCTCGAGTTCGAGTACCGGGTCTGTTACGTCTTCACGCCGCCGCGCCGCACGCTGCCACACGTCACACTGTCACGCCGTCGCCCGTCCGCTTCGAACGGCGCGCGAGACCTCGAGAACGCCCAGACGACCAGCCACGAGCCCCACCAGAAAGCCGGTGAAGTGGGCGACGAGCGCGACGCCCGGCGCGCCGGTTGCGACCGTGATGACAGCCGAGAGGACGACGAACGCCAGCAGCGTCGCCCAGAGCGGAACCTCGACGCGGGCTGCCACGCTGTCGGAGACGCGGTTGCCGGCGATCAGGTACCCCATCAGCGCGAAGACGGCGCCGCTGGCCCCGAGGACGCCTGCCGTCGAGCCACCGACGAACGAGGCGACCGCTCCCGTCACGAGGATCTGCGAGACGCCGGCGATCGCACCGGTCACCACGAAGAACGTGTGAAAGCGAAGCCGGGTCGTCGCACGAGCGATCGGCCAGCCGAAGACGATCAGCCCGATGCTGTTCGAGACGAGATGACCCACGCCACCGTGGGCGTAGACGCTCGTGACAATCGTCCATGGGTTGGACTCGAGTGGCGGCGCGAGGACGAAGAAGGCGGCCATCACGCCGAGGCTGAACATCGCTGCGATCCCCTGCAGGACGAACACGATCACGAACAAGCCGAGCGTCTCGAGGATCGGGCTCGCGGAGTCAGACGCCATATCGGGTGTTCGTCGATCGGACACAAAAGTATGTACCGCGAATGTGCGTCGTCGGATTCGTGGACGGCTCGGGTTCGTATCGAACTCGAGTCGCGTGCTCCCAATGCAGTCGCTCGAGCGTCGAAAAACGAATAGAAACGAATCTCGAGACTCCAGACTTGATATTCGAGACTCGAGACTCGAGACTCGCCTCAGTCCTCGAGGACGATCTCGATCGAGACGTCGTTTGGAACCTGAATGCGCATGAGCTGTCGGAGTGCGCGTTCGTCGGCGTCCAGATCGATCAGGCGCTTGTGGACGCGCATCTCCCAGTGCTCCCACGTCGCGGTGCCTTCGCCGTCAGGCGACTTTCGCGTTGGCACCTCGAGCGTCTTCGTTGGCAGCGGGATCGGCCCGCTGAGGTTGACGCCGGTGTTGTTCGCAATCTCGCGGACGTCCGCACAGATGTTGTCCAGGTCGTTCGGGTTGGTGCCCGCGAGTCGAACGCGTGCTTGCTGCATTTATTTCTCGCTGACGCTCAGGACCTTGCCGGCGGCGATGGTCTGACCCATGTCGCGGATGGCGAAGCTCCCGAGTTCGGGGATCTCGCTTGCCGGCTCGATGCTGAGAGGCTTTTGCGGTCGGATCGTGACGACCGCGGCGTCGCCCGACTGGATGAAGTCGGGGTTCTCCTCGGAGACCTCGCCGCTCGAGGGGTCCATCTTCTTGTCGATGGACTCGATCGTACAGGCAACCTGGCTGGTGTGAGCGTGGAAGACCGGGGTGTAACCCGCGGTGATCACGCTGGGGTGCTGCATGACGATGATCTGGGCCTGGAAGGTCTCGGCGACGCTCGGCGGGTCGTCGGCGGGGCCGCAGACGTCACCGCGGCGGATGTCGTCCTTGCCGATGCCGCGGACGTTGAATCCCACGTTGTCACCGGGGCCGGCCGAGGGGACTTCCTCGTGGTGCATCTCGATCGTCTTCACTTCGCCGCTCACGTCGCTGGGCTGGAAGGAGACGTTGTCGCCGACGTTCATCGTCCCGGTCTCGAGGCGTCCGACGGGGACGGTCCCGATACCGGAGATGGTGTAGACGTCCTGGATGGGGAGACGCAGCGGTGCGTCCGACGGCTCCTCGGTCTCGGGCAGGTCGTTGAGGGACTCGAGGAGGGTACGGCCGTCGTACCAGGGGGTGTTGTCGGAGGCCTCGGCGATGTTGTCGCCCTCGAAGGCCGAAATCGGGATGAACGAGTCGTCCGAAACCTGGAACTGGACCTGGTTGAGGAGCTTGTTGACCTCGTCGACGACTTCCTTGTAGGAGTCTTCGGAGTAGTCGACGACGTCCATCTTGTTGATGCCGATGATGAGCTCGTTGATACCGAGCGTGCGGGCCAGGAAGACGTGCTCCTGGGTCTGGGGCGCGACACCGTCGTCGGCGGCGACGACGAGGACGGCGTTGTCCGCCTGGGAGGCGCCCGTGATCATGTTCTTGACGAAGTCACGGTGACCAGGACAGTCGACGATGGTGAAGTAGTACTTGTCCGTGTCGAACTCCTGGTGGGCGATGTCGATGGTGACACCACGCTCTCGCTCCTCGGCGAGGTTGTCCATGACGTAGGCGAACTCGAAGCCGCCTTTGCCCTTCTCTTCGGCTTCCTGTCGGTGCTGCTCGATGACGTGCTCGGGTACGCTTCCCGTCTCGAACAGGAGGCGTCCGACCAGCGTACTCTTTCCGTGGTCGACGTGGCCGATAATGGCCAGGTTCTGGTGCGGTTTGTCGCTCATTGTTGTAGCTCACGCGCAAAGGCGCTTATATCGGTCTCTTTTGGCCGATGCGGTTAAAACCATTTCGAAAGCGTATTCGTGCTACCCCGTCGCTTGCTTGCGGTTTGTGAGTGGTGCACACGCCCTGACGGTGTTCGTTGCTGATCGAACGGTCGCTCACTCGACCCGAGCGGCAGTGTGACAAACCACGGGGCGGCGGCACACGTACTCTGAGGTGTTCTCGCCCCCTCGGAGTCACCCCGCCTTCTCTCAGAGCCTCCCCACGTCCGAGAGCACCGCCGTCGCCGTCTCCGGGCCGCCCGCGCCGCGGCCGCTCGAGTAGAGGTCGCCCGCGTGGCGCGTCTGAATCTGGACGATGTTTCGCGTGCCGGAGACGGCCATCGCGCCGTTTTCGGGGACGAGTCGCGGGCCGACGCGCACCCCCTCGCGGGTCGCCTCCCCGACCAGGCGAATCGTCCGGCCGTCCTCGGTCGCGAGTTCGAGCGCGCTCGGTGGGACGTCCTGGATGCCGGTCACGTCGGCGTCCTGGAGGGAGAAACCGCCGTCGGCGAGGACGTTCGCCAGGATGACGCACTTGAGCGCGGCGTCGGTGCCGTCGACGTCGAACGCCGGGTCGGCCTCCGCGACGCCGAGGTCCTGAGCCTCCGCGAGAACGTGCTCGTACTCGAGGCCCTCGGCGGCCATCCGCGTCAGGATGAAGTTCGCCGTCCCGTTGAGGACGCCGCGAACGGCGGTGACTGCCTGGGGCGTGCAGTCTTCGATGGTCGAGAGCACCGGAATTGCGCCGCCGACGGCGGCCTCGAACCGGACGGACCCCGCGCTCTCTCGCTCGAGCGCGCGAACGTCTTCGTAGCGCTCGGCGACCGGGCCCTTGTTCGCGAGGACGACGTGTTTGTCGTCGGACAGCGCGCGTTCGACGTGGGAGAAGCCGGGTTCGGCGTCGCCGAGGGTCGTCGGGGTCGCCTCGACCAGGACGTCGTAGTCGGTTTCGAAGACCCGGTCTGGATCACTCGAGCCGAGGGATTCGTCACTCGCCGCTCGTTCGAGCGCCGACTCGACGTCGAGTTCCTCGTCGTCGGCGACGGCGGCCTGACTCGAGTTCGCCAGGGCGACGACCTCGTGGCCGTACTCGCCGGCGAGCTCCGCGACCGAACCGCCGACGGCACCGGCGCCGAGAATCGCGAGGCGCATCAGATCTCACCTCCCGACAGCGGCTCGATCAGGCTGAGTCCCTTCTCGTCGGCGAGCGAACGGAGGGCATCCAGGACGGTCTCGCGTCGCCCCGTGTCCACGGCGAGGCGAAGTCGTGCACTCGAGATTGCGTCGGTCCCGTCGGGAGCGTTCAGCGAGAGGTCGAGGACGCCGGCGTGGGCTTCGCCTTCGATTCGCGAGAGTGAATCCGAGAGGTCGGTCTCGACGAGGTGGCCGACGAGTACCACGGTCAGTTCCTCGCCGTAGCGCTCGGGCCCGGCCTGGATGACGTTGATACCGGCCTCGCGCAACCCGTCGACGACGTCGTCGAACCGGGCTGGGACGCACTCGAGGTCGACCTCGACGGGGATGTGGCCCCGCGGCGTGATGTTTCCGCGCTCGTGGTGGATGCTCAGGAGGTTGCCGCCGTGTTCGCTGATCGGCGCGAGCGCCCGGAGGAGTTCGCCTGGTTCGTCGACCAGTTCGAGGCGGACGGTGTAGGCCTGCTGGCCGCCGTCGGTTTCCGGGGAGTTGCCTTCCCTGTCGGCCGCGGTGGCGTCGTCAGCCTCGACCTCAGAGTCGGCCGCGGTCCCTGTTGTCGACGACCCGGAAGCGTACTCGTCACTCATCGACGATCCCTCCCGACGGTCGTCCACGCGTCGTCATGGCTCCATCTGCGTAACGGGCATAAAAAAGCGTATAGGCGTCGCCAAAACTGACCGGCGGTGTCAGCAGGTGCCACGGTCAGCGGTTCAGGGGTCGGAGCTCAGGGCTCAGGACTTAGAAGTGGTCCTTCCCCGGATTCGAGGATCCCCAGTCGCCGCGTCCACCTTCGGTTCGGTCGATGCCCATGATCGACTCGGCCTGGTCGGGTCCGCCGAGACTCTCGCGTGGGTCGGGAACCCGGACGGTGATGTCGGAGATTTCGGGCCAGGTCAACAACTCGGCCTCGATGTTGCTGGTCGTGATGTTGGCGACCTCACAGCCGGTACAGCCACCGCCGAGTTCGATGATCACTTCGCCGGTCTCCGGATCGGCTTCGCGGACGGCGCTCGTCCCGCCGTGCATCTTGATGATCGGCATCTCGCGGGTGAGCCACTGCTCGACGCGCGCTTTCAGTGGCTCGTCGTCGGCGTCGGTCATTGGGCGTTTTAGGAAGCCGACCGCTGAAAGGGTTTGGTTTATCGGTGACGACGCCAGGCCTCGAGTGCGAGCGTCCCGCCGACGACGCCGGCCGCGCCCGCGGCGGTGAACCCGGGGATCGAATCGGACTCCTCGTCCCCGGCGTCTGCGTCGGCCGTCTCGTCGTCACCGGCGTCGTTGTCGTTCTCGTCGTCACCGGCGTCGCTTTCGTTTTCGTCGATGCCCGTGTCGCTTTCGTTTCCGTCGGCATCTTCACCGGGATCCCCCGTGTCGTCCTCGAAGGACGGCGGATCGGTCTGTTCGCCGGGTTCACTCGCGAAGACGTACAGTGCGCCCTCGGTGTCGGCGTTGGTAAGGATCGACGTACTGCTGGCGACGAACGTCTCCGTCGGTTCGAGCACCCGCGCCGTCCAGAAGGCGGCAACAGACGGGTCTCGCCAGGCGGCGATTTCCTCGGGGTCCTCGAGCACCGAGATGTCGTGGAGCTTCACGCCGCCCCGGTACCACGAGGAGTAGAGGAGTCCGTCGCGAAGCTCGAAGTTGTGTGAGGTGGTCCACTGGCCGGCCTCGTAGGCGCCGTTCGGCGTCTCCGGCGCGTCGATCGTCGCCGCGTGGACGGGATTCTCGATGTCGCTGACGTTGTAGAGGTCGATGCCACCGTGTCGGTCGGCCTCGGGTGCGTCCGTCACCCAGGCCTCCCGACCCACTGCGAGAATCGACCCGGTTTCGTCGAGCGCGCCGTAGTGGTCGTTTCCGGGCAGCCCGGTGTAGTAGTCCATCATCTCGGCGTCGGTGATCTCGAGCTGGTCCTCGAGGGACGTATCCGACACGTGCGAGACGTACGTCGGGTCGCTCGGATCGCTCACGTCGACGAGGTAGGTACCGGCGTTCCAGAAGGGAAGAACGGCGATTCCGTCGCGGACGGTTACGTCGTGAAGGTACCAGAGGAAGGGGTTGACGACGTCGTCCCACCGCGGCTCGTGGTCGAGTAACGACCACTCACCGAGCCGTTCGGGGTCGTCACCGCTCAGGTCGTAGATTTCGACCGCGTTCGGCCGTCGATTTTCGCCAACTTCGTTGCGAGGGAGGTAGAGACGATCACCGTCGTGAAAGCAGTTGTGGAGGTGATATCCCGTCTCGACGGGATCGCCAATCATCGTCGGATTCGCGGGATCGCTCACGTCGTACTGGAGAAAGCCGTAGAATACGCCGGATCCAAGGTAATTTGCCGGCCCGGGAACGATCAGGCGGTCGCCACTGACCTCGACGTCGAGGATTTCGGTAAACGAGCGGTCCTCGTTCTCGACGTCCTCGAGGAGGCCTCGCCTGTCGGCCAGCACCTGCGGATCGGTCGGATCGCTCACGTCGACGGTGGCGAAGCCGTCGACCGTCGCGAGGTAGGCCGTCTCCTGGTCGTCGCCGACGACGACCTCACACGCCCCGTGGACGGGGACCGATCCCAGGGGTTCGTAGGATTCCTGTGCCGCCGAGGCGGCGACGGTGGATCCGCTCGAGACGCCGAGACTCAGGCCGACGCCGACGCCACAGGAGCCAGCGACCGTTCGGAGGAGGGCGCGTCGTTGCATAATCTCACCACGAACCTCGAGTATAAAAACGTTGTTCGACGCCGCCAGCCCGCTATCCGCGCAGTCGACGTCGGTCGCCGGTCCCCTCGGTCATCGCACTCGCTAACGCCCCCTCCAGGACGACGTCGTCACCGTGTTCGGTGACGGTGATCTCGGGAACGTTCGACATCACCATCTCGGGGACTCGTTCGCGAATGGGGTCGACGACCAGGTCCTCGTTGTGCAAGACGACGGCGCCGCCGAGGGAGACGACCAGCGGTGCGTAGGAGTGAACGACGTTCGTGAGGCCGATGACGTTCCAGTGGGCGACTTGCTCGATGGTGTGGTCGGCCAACTCGTCCTGGCCGGCCAGGTCGAAGACGTCCTTGGCCGTGAAGTCGGGATTCTCGAGGGGGAGGCTGGTGTCGATCGACGGATCGTCCTCGGCCAGCAGGCGGGCGTACTCGGGGATGTTGTTCCCAGAACAGTAGCCCTCCCAGTGGCCTTCCTTGCCACAGCCACAGGTCAATCGCCCGCGCGGGTCGACGACACAGTGGCCGACCTCGCCCGCGTTGCCGTCCCAGCCGGAGATGATCCGCCCGTCACAGCACACCCCCGCGCCGATTCCCGAGGAGATGGTGACGTACACCATGTCGTCGGGGTTTCGGTCGGAGTGGAATCGTTCGCCGATGACGCCCGCGTTGGTGTCGTTGTGGAGGTAGACCTCCTCGGAGTCGACGAGCACCGAAATCGGGCCCGTCAACGGGATCCGATCGACCGTGTCCGGGAAGTTCGCGGGGTCGATCACCGCTCCCTCGGCGAGGTCGAACGGGCCGATCGAGCCGATGCCGACGGCCTCGATCCGCGCCGGTTCGACCCCGGCGTCCGCGCAGGCTTCCCGCAGCGTCGCGAGAACCTTCTCGGTCACGTCGATCCCGGTCGGGCCCCGAGGCGTCCCGTTCTTGCTCGAGCCGACGGTTCGACCCTCGCCGTCGCCGACGACCGCTCGAACGTTGGTCGCGCCGAGGTCGACGCCCGCGTAGTAGACCATTCCTATCCGTGCAACCGACGTCCCCACACTTAACTACATACATCCTTACTCGAGAGCGAGTACACCGCCCATTACACGTGTCAACACGCGTCTCGAGAGGACCGGTCGGTCTATTGGGAGGGTACATTCGTCACCGTGCGATTGGAGACGCCCGTACGCGAGTCACTTGTATTTTCGTTCGTAATTTTGACCTCGTTCGTACCAGGTGGACGAAAAGCCCGGCCTCGTTGAATCAATCACTGGCTGTCGTTTTCAACCGTCACGGAAGCGCCACGAGTGAACGACGCGCTACTCAGCGCAAGGGTCGGTAGAAAGCGACATCGGCGTGCCCCATAGTGGTTGGGCCATAACGGGACACGCCAGTTCCCCATAGCGATTGGGACTTCAAGTAGTTTGTGTGATTATCTGAGTGAACAGAGTTGCCCCCGCACGACCCGCCGAAATGAATCCAGTTTCGAACGCAGTCTACGACACGAATCCTTTTCCGTCACCGCCGCCAACCGCACACGTTCGGAATACCGGACTCGTGGTTGGGCCATGACACAGGAAGAACGCATCTCGGAGGCGATTAGTCTGTTGCAGGAACTCGGACTCAAGGAGTACGAAGCGCGCTGTTTTCTGGCGCTCACACAACTGTCCACCGGCACGGCGAAAGAGATCCACGAGATCTCCGAGGTGCCTCGGACGCGGGTGTACGACGCAATCGGTGTACTCGAGTCACAGGGACTGGTCGAAGTACAGCACGCGAGCCCACAGCGGTTTCGAGCGGTGGGGATCGCCGAGGCGACGCGGACGCTCCGCCGGGAGTACGACACCCGTATCGAAACGCTCGAAACGTATCTCCAGTCTATCGAACGCCGGAAACTCGAGGAGACCGACACCCAGCTCCAGGAGGTGTGGTCGCTGATGGGAAACGAGGCGATCGAGTCACGGACGCTCGACCTCATCGACGGTGCGAAATCGGAAATCGCGCTGCTCGTCGTCGACGAGGAACTGCTGTCGGAAACGCTGTTCGAGCGCCTCGAGGCGGCCCGAGAACGAGAGCTCTCGATTCTTCTCGGTGGGCAAACAGAGTCGATCATCGAGCAACTCGGGACGGGACTCCCCAACGTACGCACGTTCGAAACCGATCTAGACTGGCTCACCGGACCGGCGGTCGCCCACGAGGTTGCGATCAGTCGGATATTGCTCGTCGATCGCGAGACGTTGCTGATCGGCTCGTACTATCCAGACGCCGACGACGGGAAGACGAAAGAGCAGGCGGTGTTCGCGCGCGGTCTCGAAAACGGAATCGTGGTGCTGTTGCGGCGACTGGTGTCGGCAGGATTGCCACCTTCGAACGATCCAGGAAACGCGTAGACAGACAGGTGAAGTGGTCGGTGGTGATTCTCGTTCGTGGTCCAGGAGCGCGGTCTTGGTCCAGGAGCGATTTCTGACCGCCCGACGTGCAGCGTTACGGTGACGATGGATCGCTCGGTTCTGAGACGGTCAGTTCGTCACCGTCGAACCGGATCTGGTAGGGGTCGATCGAAATCGTGACGGCGATCGATTCCGACTTCCGCTCTCGGACGAGAATATCGAGCGCTTCCGGGTCGGCGTGATCGTAAAGCGTCGTCTCGGACACGGTCAGCAGCTCGGCTGGGTCGACGCTCTCGATGGTTGCGAGGGCGTCGATCACGGCGAAACTCGGCGCCGTGGCCGACCAGTCGTACGTTTTCCGGAGGCGAACGGCAGCCGATTCTGACGACTGCGCATCTTCATCTCGATCACTACTGACCATTGCTCGTCCAACGCGGCCAAACAGCATTAAGCTGGTGTGATGATGTGAGTGAACGATTGGACAGGGTCACGCCGATCGAGTGTCGTCGAGTCGCCACGTGAAGATGGCTCGCAGGACGACGACGAGGCTGTTGCGGTCGCCAGCGCCCCAGATCGCCGTTTCCTCGATATCGTCGGCGCCGCCGGTCCCGTTCACGAGCGCGCTGACGAGCGCCGTCTCTTCGTCGGTGATCAACAGGCTCCCGGCGGGCGTATCCTGCCACTCCCAGAGGGTTTCGAATATGTCGATCGACGGCACCTCCTCCCGAACGCGATCCTCGACCGCCTCCGAGATGCCCGCCAGATAGATCTCGACCCCTCGGTCGGCAGCAGCCTGCAGCGCGTCGAGATGGGGGTCGGTGAGTAACTCGTCGACGGTCATGTAGACGATCTGGTCGTCTGCCTCGGCGATGAACTCGTCGATGCGGGCGGCTACCGCCTCTCGACTGGTAACCGTCCAGACGCCGAACTGCTCGCGCTGTGGCTGTGCGGGGCCGATCTCCTCCAGACACTCTCTGAGTTCGGTAATCGTGGTTTCGCGTTTGGTGTTGAGCATACGAACGATGGTCTCCTTCGAGATTACGGTGAATTTTCGCGGCGTCGTGTGCTGAATGTCGACGAACCCCAGTTCGTGGAGCCGATCCGCCGCTTCGTACACCCGCGTTCGGGGAACGCCGTTGATACGAGTGATGTCCTGTGCGGTGCCCGTCCCGAGCTGCAAGAGGTTGATGAGCGTCTGGGCTTCGTACTGGGACAACCCAAGATCCTGTAACCGGTCGAGTGCCTCGGCTTCAGCCTGCTCTTCGTCGAATGCTACCATAGTTGATCCGTCCATGGAGAGCGCAAAAAGCCTACCTCCCGGTGGCACGCTCGACCCGGCCACGAGTCACGCTGTGAGAAGGCTACTCGAGTTCAGTGGTGACGAACTGGTGCAGTTTTTCGACGCGGTCGTTCGGATGATAGCGAACCGTTTCCGTTCGATCGTCGTACTCGACGAGGCCGGCCTCTTCCAGTTTCGGGAGATGGTTGTGATACAGATCGAGAAGAAGTCGTTCGGAACTCTTCGTTTCAACTGAGTCTGGGGGAGGGTTCTCCGGCGACAGGTGCTCGGCGAGCAGATCCACCGCCACGGCGTTCTGCTCGCTTTCGATTAATTGCGTGAGAACCAATCGTCGTCGTTGGTTGGCGACGAGGTGTAGCGCCGTCTCGGTTGACATGTTGTAGGTGGTCTGACTCATTGTATGCCCAATTCAATCTTATAACGGTCGCCACGGGGATTAACCCCATAGTTCACTCGCATCCTCACACTCCAGATGCCGTCAGATCACGATTGAGCAGGGTGTTCTACACCTGCACTCTCGAAAAGAGAGGTTGGCTCCAGAGCTATTCCTTCCGACCGGAGAGACTCCTTACTCGGCCTCGAGTTCGATCGCCGCTCCCTGACGCAACCACCTTTTAACTCGCTCGGCTCGCGCCTCGCTCGCAAAAGCTGGACCAAAAAACCCAGTTCAGGCTCTACTCGACCTCGAGTTCGATCGCCGCTCCTTGACCAAATCCAACACACAGCGTCGCTAGCCCGCGGCCGCCGCCTCGCTCGAGCAACTCGTGGACCAGCGTGACGGGCAGGCGGGCGCCGGAGGCCCCGAGCGGGTGACCGAGCGCGATGGCACCGCCGTTGACGTTGAACTGCTCGTTGTCGATGCCGAGTTCGTCTCGGCTGTAGACACACTGGCTCGCGAACGCCTCGTTGAGTTCGACCAGGTCGTAGTCCTCGATGTCCCGGCCAGTGCGCTCGAGCAACCCACGGGTGGCCGGGACCGGACCGATTCCCATCACGGTGGGGTCGACGCCGGCGACGTTGTTCGAGCCCACTGACGCCATGATCTCGAGGTCGTGTTCCTCCGCGAAGGCCTCGCTCGTGACCATCACGCCCGCCGCCCCGTCGGAGATCTGGGAGGCGTTGCCGGGCGTCACGGTTCCGTCGCCTTTGAAGACCGTCGGGAGTCCTGCCAGGGTCTCGAGGTCGGTGTCGGGGCGAATACCCTCGTCTTTCGTCACGGTGCCGTCCTCGGTTTCGATGGGGACGATCTGATCCTCGAAGCGACCCTCCTCTGTCGCGGCGTGGGCGCGCTGGTGGCTCTGGAGGGCGTACTCGTCCTGGGTCTCGCGGTCGACGTCGTAGCGCTCGGCGACCTTTTCGGCGGTCATCCCCATCTGGAGTTCGCCGACGTTGTACTCGGTCGCGAGCTGGGGGTGGAGCGTCGCGTAGCTGTCGCCCATCGACACCTTCGACATGTTCTCGACGCCGCCGGCGATGATGCACTCGCGCTGGCCGGCGCGGATGGCGTCGGAGGCGGAGATGATCGCCTGCATCGAGGAGGCACACCAGCGGTTGATCGTCGTCGCCGGCACGGACTCGCCGAGCTCCGAGAGGAGCGCGATGACGCGGGCGATGTTGTTGTCCTGTTCGTCGCGCTGCTGGGCACAGCCCCACATCAGGTCGTCGACGTCCTCGCCCGAGAGGCCGGTTTCGGCGAGCATTTCGTCGATCAGCGGAATGGAGAGATCCTCGCTGCGAACGTCGGCGAACACGCCGCCGTCTTTCCCTTGGGGGGTCCGGACAGCCTGGACGATCACTGGCGTCTGTGTCATACCGACTCGCACGTCCCTCACGAACTTAAATGGCCGTAGAACTCGTGGAGACGCACGCGAAGTTTACGCTCGAGACGTGATTGACGATTCGGCTCGAGACAGGTGCTCGACATTACTCACGGTGAAAGAGCGATTTTACCTTACCTTAGTATATTGAGGTATGGGGACGAATCACTTGTCGATGGGATTCGATCGACAGGTGCTGGCAGTCGCCCTCGTCGCCCTGCTCGTGGGCTCGAGCGTGGGATTCGCCTTCGCCGGCGAACTCGGTGGGACGAGGCCGGCGGCAGCCGACACCAACGGACCGGAGAATCGACAGCTATCGAACGACACCGCTCAGCCGACCATCGAGCAGTTCGACTCCGAGGCGGCGTTCGCCGACTACCTGCGGGCGTCGAACGAGGGCTCCAGGTCCTTCGGCTTCGGAATGGGGCGGCCGGCCGTCGCGACCGACGAGGCTGAGGATGACGCCGCAGATGGGGACGCCGGGAACGGAAACGGCAACGATGCCAGTGACGACGCGGCCAGGAGCGGCGACTCCTCGAGCACCAGTGCCGACGAGCGCCGCTACGCCGAGACGAACGTCCAGGAGGCAATGCTGGACGAACCCGACATCCTGAAGACCGACGGGCAGACCGTCTACTACGGCGACCGACGCTTCCGTGGTGGGAGCGCGACCCACGTCATCGACGCCTCGACGCCGAACGACCCGACGGCGCTGAGCGAGATTCCGCGCTCGGGCGAGATGCTCCTGACCGACGACGACGTGCTGGTACAGTTCGACCGCAACCGCCTGCGTGGCTACGACGTCTCGAGCCCCGAAGACCCCGACGAGGCCTGGTCGACGGGCCTAGAGGGTCACCTCGAGACGGCTCGCCTCTACGACGGTGACGTCTACCTCGTCGTGGCCGATCGCGTCTCGCCGGCCGAGCCCTGTCCGGTCGAACCGCTCGGCGACGACGGCCCCGCGGTCGACTGCACGGACGTCCACTACCCGAGCGATCAGAACGGTGCCAACACGGTGTACACGACGTTGCGCCTGGATCCCTCGAGCGGCGAGGTCACGGATTCGGTGAGTTTCCTCGGGTCGTCGTACACGACCGCGACCTACGTCTCCGAGAACGGCGTCTACCTGACGTACGTGGACTCGCCGTCCCACGCCGACGTTCGGCTCGAGTTCCTCCTGACGACCGGTGAAGCGTACCTCGACGACCGGACGCTCGAGCGACTCGAGCGCCTGCGGGGGTACGACCTCTCCGAACGCGCGACCATGACCGAGGTCGAGGCCATCCTCGCCGACTGGCGGGTCGGACTCGACGACGACGAGCGACGAACGAAAGAGCGCGAACTCCGCGACGCCTGGGAGGAGTACGTCGAGGAGAACAAACGAGCGTTCGATCGGACGGGGATCGTCACGGTCGGTTTCGACGATAGTCTCTCGGTCGACGCCGGCGGTGCCGTCCCCGGCACGCCGCTCAACCAGTGGTCGATGGACGAACACGACGGCCACCTGCGCATCGCGACGACGATCAACGCGCCGGGTGCCGAGTGGGAGAACGACCTCTACGTGCTCGACTCCGACCTCGAGGTGACCGGCTCCGTCACCGGCATGGGCGTCGACGAGCGCGTCTACTCCGTGCGCTACGAGGGCGACAAGGCCTACGTCGTCACGTTCCGCCAGATCGATCCGTTCCACGTCATCGACGTCTCCGACCACGAGAACCCGGTGCTCGAGGGCGAACTCAAGCTTCCGGGCTACTCCGACTACCTCCACCCGCTGGGCGAGGAGCGCATCCTCGGCATCGGGCAGGAAGACGGGAAGGTCAAGGCCGTGATCTTCGACGCGAGCGATCCCGAGAACCCGGTGATCCAGGACGACGAGATCCTCGAGGATCGCTGGTCGGCCGTCAGCGAGAGCCACAACGCCTTCCTGCTCGACGAGCGTCACGGGGTGTTCTTCCTCCCGGGCAGCGAGGGCGGGCACGTCTACGCCTACGAGGACGGCCTCGAGCGCGTGATGACCGTCGATACCGACGGTCCGGCCTTCCGGGCGACGTACATCGACGACTCGCTGTACGTCTTCGGCGAAGACGAGCTGGTCGTCGTCGACCAGACGACCTGGGAGGAAGTGAAGCGCCTCGACCTGTAGGGCGCGAGGACAACCCTTATTTCGAGCGTCTGGGAATGACGTCGCATGGACGACACCGGCGACCAGGACACCGGATCGCGGGCCGACGACCGCGACCGGGAGACGGTTCGCGACGGCGATAGCGACGCCGAGTCGGACGGCAGGAACGACGCCTCCGACCCCGGTACCTCCTCGAGGACGACCCCTGGGTCAGAGGAGGGAACGGACTCGGCCACCGAGAACGAACGCGAACGCGAACGCGACCGTCGAGGCGCCGAGGACAGGTCGGAGCGAACTACCGCAGGTGAATCCGAGGAGCAAGACGACGAATTTGAGGCTCGTGACGTCGAAGCCGAGGCACGCGACGACGAACCCGAAAGTCGAGACGAGGAATCTGAACAGGGGACAGAGTACTCGAGCGAGGATCGCGACGAGACGGCGACGTCCGAACCGCCGATGCCCGGCGTCCCCGACCCCGACGCCGTCGACGAGGACGACGAAATCCCGGCCGACGTTCAGAAGTACGCCCGCTTCCAGAAGATGGACGGTGCCCAGTACGACCGGGTCAACGAATTCCTGCGCGACCGGACGTACGTCACCGCCCGCGAGTGGGCCATCGCCCGACTCTGTTCTGACTTCCGGACCGAGACGGGCGTCGAGATGACCAAAATCGGCGAGAATCTGCCCGAACTCGTGCCGTTCATGACCGATACCTACACGCCGCAGGCGGTCAACCAGGCCCGGTCATCCTTCGAGGAGAAGGTTCGAAAGTCGGGGGCGACCTTCCTCTACGGCGCGATGTGTGACTTCTTCACCGCGGAGGAACTCGACGACGTCATGTACGAGGCCACCGAGGTCGCGAAGTTCCTCCTGGAGGTCGAGGGCGTCGACCTCTCTGTCGAGGACGAACTCGAGGCCGAAGAGCGCATCTCGAGCGTGATGCGTGAGGTTCGCGAGGCGAGCAAGGAACTTCGGGAGGAAGAAACGTAGGCGATCTGCTGGCCGGCTGTGAGACGAGCCGTCAACGATCTGGTACCGTTCCCCCTCGAGCGACGCTGATCCACCGCTCGAGGCCAGACGGGCGAACGGGACCCAGCGAACCTGTGGCGGGTTCGTTCATCGACGACGTTCACGACGGAGACCGACGATTGGACCGTCAGATCGGGTAAACGGGACCGCCGAGCGCGTCGTTGCGTTCGCTTTCGGTGCCAGGCGGAGGCTCGACGGCCGTTCGATTCTCGTCAAGCACAATAAAATCCGTCGAGCCGCATGAGCAACCCTTTTGCTGGCCGATCGGCTTGACCGAGCCGTCGGGCCAGACGTAGGAGGCGTACACGTTCCCGCAGTTGGGACACTGTGCGATCACTCTGGTGGGTTTGATTCGATCGGCCATGACGCACGCATCTATCATACCCGTCGGACAGTTACTTCCGGAAAAACCATCCACACGACTGTCCTCCTCGCATAACCGTCGATCGAATATTGAGGTTGTCGATCACCTGAGCGCTCCTGGATGCGTCGTCGATGCCTCGAGGAACGACATCGGAACGGTCAACGGTGCTATCCATTCGGACCCACATTCGGTCCTCATCGACTGTCCCATTGCATGACGAATGCCTTCGTCGGTCGTGGCGATCAGCGCTCGCGTCATTGTGATCGTCTAGCGCTGCTCGCAACGGAAAACCGGGCTGAAATCACGTTCGGCCCAGTGGTCGCCCTACTGGGTGAGGTGTTCACCTTCACGTAATTGAGCCGTTTCGAGGAGAAATTTGGTTCATTTGTCCGTCCAGAGCCTGACGCTATTGCTAGTTCGGATCGGGTCAAGTACAGCTGAACGGCGGCAGTAGCCGTTCACACTGCGATGTAACGACGGCTTGAGCACACTGGTCGTCGCGCTCTGAGAGACCACATCGACCACGAATTCTTGAGCGACTCCCTCGGTTTCGAACGAGAAATCATTACCCACCTCTGTCGGTGCGTTTCAGGCGGAAATGCGTCCGTTACAGCGGCAGTCGTCGGCCAGGTGAAGAAATCAACAGTTACAGACCGAATTCGATAGGCGAGGCCAGGGTCACTACAGCCAATATTGTGTCCGCACGAGGTATTATTCACCGACTGTTTGCGAAAAGAAGTGAAACGAACGAACTTACTTATACGAAACCTTGGCCAAGCAATCGACCGCCCAACCTGGGCTGAGAGACATGAGAGAAGAACGAGACCCAGACGACGGAAGACGGTCATTCATGAAGAAGAGCGCGTTAGCAACAACCGCCCTGGCTGTCGGTGCCGGTGCCAGCACGAACGTGGCGGCTCAGGAAGACGACGAGAACGGCGAAGGACTCCAGGATGGTGAGGTCGTCATCCACGGCCGCGATTACTTCCCGGATGCCGATTTCACGGTCCTTGCGGAGATGGACTCGGGAACTCGAGACACCCTCGTTGAGGCACTCGGCGACGAGTTCGACGACGATTGGGAGGTGTACGTGATCCAGGTTGATATCGGTTCGGGCGGCCCATTAGGGCACATCTTCGTCGACGAAGACGAGGCGGACGTGAGCGAAGGTGATACGGGAACGATGACGTCTGACACCGTGTCGATTCGCAATGCGGAGCTGAACCTGTTCGAGGTCGATATTGGCGCCTCTGCTGGAGGCGCTGCAGCAGACGAGGAGGAGGAGGAAGAGGAGGAGGAGAACGGCAACGGCGCTGGCAACGGCGGCGGAAACGGCGGCGGAAACGGCGGCGGAAACGGCGGCGGAAACGGCGGCGGCAACTGACGCGATTACCCTCGTCTCGGATTTTTCTTTCGAACCTCGAAGATCAGGCGATGTTGCGAGCGGCCCGAAACGGGAGCCGTGGACGGATCCTGTGCGCGCTCGAACTCTTCACACTCGTAGAGCGACACGTCTTTCCCACCGTGGGCGACACTGTGGTGTATGAGCACCGAGCCAAAGCAGGAACTCACCAGCGTCGACCTCGCGGCGCTCGTCGGTGAACTCGGATCCTACGAGGGGGCCAAAGTCGACAAGGCCTACCTCTACGGCGACGACCTCGTTCGCCTCAAGATGCGTGACTTCGACCGCGGCCGAGTCGAACTCATGCTCGAGGTAGGCGACCGCAAACGCGTCCACACCGTCTCGCCCGAACGGGTGCCGGACGCGCCAGGTCGCCCGCCGCAGTTCGCGATGATGCTTCGCAACCGGCTTTCGGGGGCGGACTTCGTCGGCGTCGAACAGTACGAGTTCGACCGCATCCTCGAGTTCGTCTTCGATCGAGAGGACGGGATGACGCGGATCATCGTCGAACTGTTCGGCCAGGGCAACGTCGCCGTCACGGACCGCGAGTACGAGGTGATCGACTCCCTCGAAACTGTGCGACTGAAGTCCAGGACGGTCGTTCCAGGCTCGCGGTACGAGTTTCCGGAGTCGCGCGTCAATCCGCTCACCGTCTCGCGGGAGGCGTTCGGTCACCAGATGGACGACTCCGACACGGACGTCGTCCGGACGCTCGCGACCCAGCTCAACTTCGGCGGCCTCTACGCCGAGGAACTGTGTACCCGCGCGGGCGTCGAGAAGACCCTCGACATCGAGAACGCGGGCGAGGACGAGTACGAACGGATTTACCGCGAAACCGAGCGATTGGCACTCGACCTGCGAAACGCCAATCTCGAGCCGCAGGTGTTACTGGAGGGCGGCGGGAACGATGGTAACGACGAGAACGGCCACAGCGGCGGCGACGGGAACAGCGGCGACGGGGACGCGGAACGTGAAGACGAGACGAACGCCCACGTCGTCGACGTCACCCCGTTCCCGCTCGAGGAGCACGAAGGCCTCGCCAGCGAATCCCACGAGACGTTCAACGGCGCCCTCGAGGAGTACTTCTTCCGGCTGGACCTCGACGCCGACGAGCCGGATCCGCGCGATCAGCGTCCGGACTTCGAGGAACAGATCGCCAAGCACCAGCGGATCATCGACCAGCAAGAGGGCGCAATCCAGGGCTTCGACGAGCAAGCTGAGGCCGAGCGCGAGAAGGCCGAACTGCTGTACGCCCACTACGGCACGGTCGACGACCTCCTGTCGACCGTTCGTTCGGCCCGCGACGACGGCGTCCCCTGGGGCGAGATTGCCGGACGACTCGACGAGGCCAAAGAACAGGGGATGGACGCCGCCCAGCCGTTCGTCGACGTCAACGGGAAGGAGGGGACGGTGACGATTCGCCTCGAGGGCGACCCCATCACGCTCCTGGTCGAGGACGGCGTCGAGAAGAACGCCGACCGCCTCTACACGGAGGCAAAGCGAATCGCCGAGAAGAAGGAGGGCGCTCTGGCGGCGATCGAAGACACCCGCGAGGAACTCGCGGAGATCGAGCGTCGGCGCGACGAGTGGGAAGCCGACGACGGTGACGAAGAAATAGACGAGGCGGGCGACGACGAACGCGACTGGCTCGCCGAATCCTCCGTCCCGATTCGCCAGAACGAGCAGTGGTACGAGCGGTTCCGGTGGTTCCGGACCAGCGACGACTACCTCGTGATCGGTGGGCGAAACGCCGACCAGAACGAGGAACTCGTCAAGAAGTACCTCGAGCGCGGCGACCGCGTGTTACACACGCAGGCTCACGGCGGCCCGGTTACGGTTCTGAAGGCTACCGATCCCAGCGAGGCGTCGTCGAGCGACATCGAGATTCCCGACTCGAGCGTCCAGGAGGCGGCCCAGTTCGCAGTCTCGTACTCGTCGGTCTGGAAGGACGGGCGATACGCGGGCGACGTCTACGTCGTCGACTCCGATCAGGTGTCGAAGACGCCCGAGAGCGGCGAGTACCTCGAGAAGGGTGGATTCGCGATTCGCGGCGACCGAACCTACCTGGACGACACGCCCGTTGGCGTCGCGGTTGGCATCCAGTGTGAGCCGTATACGCGAGTCGTCGGCGGGCCCCCGTCGGCGATCGGGGGCCAGACGGTGACGACGATCGAGGTCGAACCTGGACGGTTCGCCCAGGCCGACGCCGCAAAGCGCATCTACCGCGAACTCCGCGAACGCTTCGCGGACGAATCGTTCGTCAGAAAGATCGCGAGCCCTGACCAGATCGCGCACTTCCTGCCGCCGGGCGGGAGTCGCCTGCTCCAGGAGTAGCGTTCGATGCGCGGTCCCTCAGTGGGGCTCAGAAGCGGTTACCTCGACCTCGACCTCGACCTCGGCGATCGGGTCGTCCGTCGTCCGTACTCGGCTACGCCTCGCCGTGGGGTGACTGGCTGCCGCAAGTGGTAGAGGAGTCACAGTCGGGCCGCGGGGTGAGTCGGACCGACTCGGGCCCGTCGAGGTGCACCGTGTACCGGCCGTACTCGAACGAGACGGAGACGGAATCGTTCGTCGATCGAAAGACGTCCTGGAGTGCACCGACGTCGACTGCGTCGTGGAGCGGTGGGTCGACGTCGAGCGGGTCGACGCCCTCTCGCGTGGCAATGGCTTCGATGATCCGGTAGCCGATATCGTGGTCCTCTTGCATATTTGTGGTGGCCACAACCGACGATAAATATCCCGGTGATAGTGGAATGATAGGTGTCTGACGGTCGTCATGCTCCCGCCAGACGCCGCTGGATCGAGCGTATGCCACAGCGGGTCGGCGCCGAGTACGCGCGATTCGTCCTCGAAATCCGGCACCACTTGACCGAGTGGGGTGACTTATGCACACTCGAACCAAGTGGCGACTATGAGCAGCGACGACGCGTTCGACCACGGGAAAGACGAGCGGCTGACCAGCCGCGACGTGACCGAGGGGGCTGATCGGGCGCCTCATCGGGCGATGTTTCGGGCGATGGGATTCGACGACGACGATTTCGGCTCGCCGATGATCGGGGTGGCGAATCCCGCCGCGGACATCACGCCATGTAACGTCCACCTCGACGACGTGGCCGACTCGGCGCTCGAGGGCGTCGACGAGGCCGGCGGCATGCCCATCGAGTTCGGCACGATCACCATCTCCGACGCCATCTCGATGGGAACGGAGGGGATGAAGGCCTCCCTCATCTCGCGGGAACTCATCGCCGACAGCGTCGAACTCGTCAGCTTCGGCGAGCGGATGGACGGCCTCGTTACGGTCGCCGGTTGCGATAAGAACCTCCCCGGGATGATGATGGCCGCGATCCGCACCGATCTTCCTTCCGTCTTTTGCTATGGGGGCTCGATCATGCCCGGCCAGCACGAGGGCCGGGACGTGACCATCGTCCAGGTGTTCGAGGGCGTCGGCGCGTACGGAACCGGGGAGATGGACGAGGAAGAACTCGACGACCTCGAGCGTCACGCCTGCCCCGGCGCCGGTTCCTGCGGCGGGATGTTCACGGCGAACACGATGGCCTCGATTTCGGAGGCGCTCGGGCTGGCTCCGCTAGGTAGCGCCTCGCCGCCCGCCGAGGACGAAGAGCGCTACGAGGTCGCCAGACGCGCGGGCGAACTCGCCCTCGAGTGCATCGAGGAAGATCGGCGCCCTTCGGACGTCCTCACGCGCGAGTCCTTCGAGAACGCCATCGCCCTCCAGACCGCCATCGGAGGGTCGACCAACGGCGTCCTCCACCTGCTCGCGCTCGCCCGCGAGGCCGACGTCGACCTCGAGATCGGTGACTTCGACGACATCTCGCGGCGGACGCCCAAGATCGCCGACCTCCAGCCCGGCGGGACGCGCGTGATGAACGACCTCCACGAACTCGGGGGCGTCCCGGTCGTCCTCCGCCGACTACTCGAGGCGGACCTCCTCCACGGGAACGCGATGACCGTCACCGGCCGGACGATCGCCGAGGAACTCGCTCACCTCGAGGCGACCGGCGACCTGCCGGCGAACGACGCCGACATCGAGGCGGACTTCCTCTACACGGTCGAAGAGCCGAAGGAAGAGGAGGGCGCGATCAAAATCCTCGAGGGCAACCTCGCCCCCGACGGCGCCGTGTTGAAGGTGACCGGGGACGACGCCTTCCACCACGAGGGGCCGGCCCGGATCTTCGAGCACGAGGAGGACGCCATGGCCTACGTCCAGGAGGGCCACATCGAGAGCGGCGACGTGATCGTCATTCGCAACGAGGGCCCTCGTGGTGGCCCCGGGATGCGCGAGATGCTCGGCGTCACCGCGGCGGTCGTCGGCGCGGGTCACGAAGACGACGTCGCGCTCATCACCGACGGCCGGTTCTCCGGGGGGACCAGAGGCCCGATGATTGGTCACGTCGCTCCGGAAGCCTTCGTCGGCGGGCCCATCGGCCTGCTCCAGGACGGGGACGTCGTCACGGTGGACATCCCTGACCGGACGCTCGAGGTCGGCCTCGACGACGCGGAACTCGAGGCGCGACGCCAGGGGTGGAGCCAGCCAGACCCCGCCTACGACGGGGGCGTCCTGGCGAAGTACTGCAGGGACTTCGACTCGGCGTCGAACGGTGCCGTGACGAATCCGCGGCTCACTCGAGACTGAGCGGACGTCGGGCGATTCGACCGGCGATTCCCTCTCGAGGCTCCCGATGAAGGGCACCTCGAGAACGGTTTGCCCCCCGCTGACAGACGCTGATAGCTACCCTCAAATAGTCTCCGCGCCTCTGAGCGTTGAAAAATGGCCTACAGGAAAGACGACGTCGAACGCGTTATCGCCGTCTGTCGCAATTGTGGATCCGGATACGCTGCCAGACGGTGGCCCGACGGCGAGGTGCAACCTATCGGCTCCGAGGGGTGCAATTGCGGTTCGACCGAACTGATTGCTGTCGACGAGGATGCAGGCGGGGACTCGAATACCACTACCGATCCGGTCTAACCGGCTTCCCTCTCGCCAGTCGACACGCTGCCGAGATCGACCGCCGCCATCGTGTCAGAAAACCGGGGCGAATATTGAAATTCCCGGGCGTCGTCTGCACGATCGGGGTGATCGCCTTGCGCGAGCACAATCGCGTCATGGCCGTGTGCGAACGCTGCGAGTCGGTATACGCAGCGAAAAAGCTCCAGAGCGGTCGTATCCGCCCGATCGGAACGCACTCCTGTCGGTGTGGATCCGAACACTTCCGAGCGATCAGGTGAATTGCCTCGCCACAACCATCGCGAACGCCCCTTTCACGTCGTGACGGCACACCCGACCAGTCGACGGTCTGGCGTGTGACGATATTACCCCACCCGAATATGCGACGGATGCTGTCCACCCTCGAGCATACAGTGTGTGGCCGATACCGACCGCTGCCTCGAGCATCGTGGGTGAGCAGATAGCGTTAATACGTCGATACAACCAGCACGGGCAGTTGTGTTGAAGGATTGTTATTATATCGTTATTGACTCTAAATTAGTTCGAATGTATTTTTATATACGATGGTGACCGTCATTGCCTTACTTAATTTGCTATTCACTTAACATATGAATGTTAGGACCGAAACGTTCATCTTTGGGTGAGTGTCACGTGAAAACGGATGTCACGGGATACGCACCCAGTTGACAGACGAACAGTGTTGAAAGCAGTGGGCGGCACGCTCGCGACCGCCGGGGTCTCTGGGCTGGCAGCAGCCGACCCAGACGACATCGTCGAAGTCAACGTCGGCTTCTCGAACGGCAGCGGTCGAGCCGCGGCACTCGATGCAGCCTCGGACACGGTTCGCGAGTTCGCGTTCGACGCGGTCACGATTCGGGTACCCAAACGCGCCGTCTCCGGGCTACAGAACAACCCCAACGTACGATACGTCGAGGAAAACGGCGAGATGCACGCACTCGCACAATCCACGCCGTGGGGGATCGACCGCGTGGACGCCGACGTCGCCCACGACAACGGCGAGACCGGCGCCGGGGCCGACATCGCAATTCTCGACACCGGAATCGACTCCGATCACCCCGACCTACAGGCCAACCTGGGCGAAGGCAGGGCGTTCGTAAGTTGCAAGGGCGGCCCGAACTCGTGTGGCCAGGACTGGGACGACGACAACGACCACGGCACCCACTGCGCGGGCACCGCCGACGCCCTCGACAACAACGAAGGCGTCGTCGGCGTCTCCACCGAGGCGACGCTGCACGCGGTCAAGGTCCTGGACAAGCGCGGCAGCGGATCGTTCTCCGACATCGCGGCCGGTGTCGAGTACGTCGCCGACCAGGGCTGGGACGTCGCCAGCCTCAGCCTCGGCGCGAGTTCCGGCTCCCAGGCCCTCAGAGACGCCGGTCAGTACGCGTACAACAACGGCGTGTTGCTCGTCGCTGCCGCGGGCAATTCCGGCCCGTGTTCTGACTGCGTCGGCTACCCGGCCGCCTATCCGGAGTTCATCGCCGTCAGTGCGACCAGCGAGGACGACTCGCTGGCGAGTTTTTCCTCGACCGGTTCCGAGGTCGAGATCGCTGCGCCTGGCGAGGACGTCAACTCGACGGTCCCCGGTGGCGGGTACGACACGTTCTCCGGAACCTCGATGGCCTGCCCGCACGTTGCTGGCGCAGGCGGTCAGTTGATGGCTAACGGCTACACGAACACCGAAGCCCGCCAGCAATTGAAAGACACGGCCGAAGACATCGGGCTCTCGGACAACGAGCAGGGAAGCGGCCTGCTCGACGTCGCCGCGGCGCTCGGTCTCTCGAGCTGAACAAACCGGTCCCCGTTTTGTCGTCGCTGAGTACGCGACTTGTTTTCAGTAAGACGATGGGAATGTAGTGAACTCGACGACGTACACGGGTAAATGAATCTGGAATGGAATCGAACGCTGATTTTCGAGGTCAATCGTCGTCTTCGGCCAACGCTCGCTCGGGAATTGTCTCCCGTCCTGGCGTGTCGCGTGGCATCGAAACCGAGCGCAATGTGAATCGCTTTGCTACCCTGTCGCCGAGAAAGACGACCGCCCCCCGAAGTCGATTTATCCGTCGACCATGCTCGGCGCCGCTGGACCGTGGGCGTGTGTCGTCATCACGATCTCGGAGGAGTGGCGCTCACGCGACTATCAGAACGTGTTCAGCCAGTCGCCGTCCGCCAGATCGGTATCGACGAGCGTCGGTTTCTCGATGCCTCCGGCACCTTCGCGTTGCCGACCGAATGGACGCTCTCGACACAAATCGATATCTTCTGGGTGTTTCGAACAGGTTCACGGACGACCGCCAGCGCGACGACGCCGGAGCGCTCGAACCCCTTCCGGCTACTCACGCCAAATATCCTCTGACCGATCAGTTCCCATCTGTTGTGACCGCTGAAAACCCCCTAAATTAGAAAAGATATAAATCAAACACGTCCGATTTGTTACTATGCCCTCCAGTGAATCGCGACAGAAAGATATTTTCTGGATCGGTCTTGCAATACAATTGTCCCTTTTTGCAGTAGTGGTACCGCAACTTTTCCCGCTGGTATTTGTGAGTGCGTTCCTCACTTTCAGAGCGGTCATTAATGAAGTAAGGCGAGTAGAGCATCCAGATCGAGAAGTACCGCTCGAGAATTGAGTGCTGATTTTCACGCAGACTCATCCCCGTGGCGACCAGGTACGACCTCGGGAACAGGAATTGCGACGTCCCCGCTGACGCCGCTCCCACAGCTCGATCGACGAGACGAATCGCACTCGCCGTACCGATGGACGCGGTCCGATGAGTTACTTAGACGCAGGGGAACTGCTCGAGATAGTCGTAGATGGAAAGCAGTGACTTTCGATTTAATCGCCGAGATACCGTCCTACAGCATCTCGAACTCCCATTGTTGCGTCGCAAAATATGGGACCGCCGAGATTGAGCAAACTCGAAGAATTTGCGATGTTCGGCGGTCTCACGAATGAATGAGCACCGCGAATGAATGAGTGGGACCGCCGAGAGTCGAACTCGGGTCCTACGGACCCCATCCGCAGAGGATACCACTACCCCACGGTCCCGCATCTGGAACGATGCGTGTGCATTGTTTAAGGGTATCGCTTCGGGGACGGGGTGCGACTCTTTCGCTCGCCGCCGCCGACCCGTCGCCCCACCTGGACGCCCACCAAGAGAGCTATCGGCGGGGGAACGTTTTTCTCGTCGGGGTTCAACCTCCGCACATGAGCGATTTCGACCTCGACCTTCGAACCGCCGAGGAACACATCGACGACGAACTCGATCTCGAGGGGAGCATCCTGCTGGACGTCTTGGACGGCTCGAAAGACCCCGAAGAGTGGCTCGAGGCCATCGACGCGGGCAACGTTTTGGTACTGAACGTAAACGGCGACGTCAACGAACTGGCGGCAGGCTTCGCTCGAGACATCAAGGAAGCGGGCGGCACGTTAGTCCACTTTCGGGGCTTCTTGATCGTCGCGCCGTCGGGCATCGACGTGGACACGAGCCGTCTCTGAGCGAGTTTCGGTTTTCAATCCTCGAACACAGTCAGGTGGTGGCCGTCGGGGTCGCGCGCAACGAGCCGTGAGTTGGATCGGTCGAGCGAGCAAGCCCACCCCTCGAGCGCGGCTTCGACGGCTTCCAGGTCGTCCGTCTGGAATCCCAGGTCGACGTGGACGCCGCCCCTGGCGTCGGCCAGCCCCAGTTGGGGTTCCCAGAGTTCGAGCGCGACAGGGCCGTTCATCCGAATTCGACGCCGATCCGAGCCGCGGTCGACGGTCTCGAACCCCAGACGCCCGTAGCGGTCCTCGGCGTCCTCGAGCGACGCGACCTCGAGGACGACCTCGAAGACGCCGTCGATGCCCGGTCCTGGAACGTCGCTCTGGCCCAGTTCCACGCAGTTGCCGTCGGGGTCGTAAAGATAGAGCGAGCGAGCGTCACCGAAGGTGTGCTCCTGGAGGTCGTGTTCGTCCTCGAGTGCGTCCCACCAGTCGTCGTACTCGGCGGCCGGGATCGAGCAGGCGAAGTGAGTGTGGAGCCCGCCGCGCGGGAGCCTCGTCGGCCGTCGGAGGATCAGATCTGTCCCACCGGCGTCGAAGACGACCGTTCGTCCGTCGTCGCCTCGCGCCTCGTCCGCGTGCCGGGCGAGGGGTCGATCCGTGGTCGACAACTCGAGGGTTTCCTCGTAGAACCGGCGCGCGGGTGCGAGGAACTCGACTTCCAGCCCCAGCCAGGCCAGCCTGGTCAGCATACGACCGAGTACGCCGGACGGCCTCAAAGTCCCATCGCTGTCACGAACGTCGGACCGGTTCGGCGACGAAATGTTGGCGATTCTGTATGACGTTTATGGTCGTTGCGTTCGAAACAATAGCCATGAGCTTTCGTGTCGACGAGAGTGAGACGGCCCTCCAGGAGATCGACCGATTCGACGGCGGCGTCGGCTGGATTGCCCATCCGGAGGAGGCGATGGAGCGGGCCAGCCACGCCCTCGAAATCGACGGCGAGGTCTGGGTTTTCGACCCCGTCGACGCCGACGGAGTCGACGAACTGCTCGCGTCGCTCGGCGAGGTGGCCGGCGTCGTCGTCATGCTCGACCGACACAAGCGCGACGCGGGAGCGATTGCCAAACGCCACGACGCCGCGGTCTACCTGCCAGAGTGGTTCGACGGCGTGAGCGAGGAGGTCGGCGCACCGGTCGTCAGGTTCGGCGACGAACTCGCGGACACGGGCCTCGAGTCGTTCGTGGTGAAGGACGGGCGCTTCTGGCAGGAGGTCGGGCTGTACGACCCCGTTCGCAGAACGCTGATCGTCTCCGAATCGCTCGGGACGGTGGCGTACTTCCGGGCGGGCGACGAACCGCTCGGCGTCCATCCAATGCGCCGTTTGTCGCCTCCGCGTGGGACGCTCGGCGGCTACCGTCCCGAACGGATTCTGGTCGGCCACGGCGAGGGGATCCACGACGACGCGACTCGGATTCTGTCGGAGACCCTCGATACGTCGCGGCGACGGACGCCCAGAGTGTACGCCGGGGCGGTTCGACAGTTCCTGCCGTTTTGACCCTGAGGCCCAAACGAAGGCCGCGAGCCAACCCACGACGGGAACAGGTCTTTGTAGCTTCCGGGCGGAACTCGAGTCGTAACTGTGGTCTACATCACCCGCGGGCTGGTCGACGTCTTGCTAGAGCTGGCAGCCGACGCCGAGCCGTCGCGACTGACGACGGGCCTCTCCGTCTCGGAGTCGTCAACACTCGAGGGTGCCGATGCGGGTGTGCTCCCCGAGGAGACGCCAGTATTCACCGACTTCTTCTTGCCCGATCCAGGCAATGCGGTCAACGCCGTCTTCGGCGTCACGCTGTCGACGCCGGCCAGGGAGACCCAGGGCCGATTCGTCTCCCATCCGACCGGCGAACTGCTGGTCACGCGACGGGACGACCTCGCGGAGGTCGTCTTCGTCGCCGTTCCGCCGTGGGAGCCGACGTCCGAGTCGTTCGCCGCGTTCGACCGGGCAGGCGAACGACTGCCGCTCGAGATCGTCGACGCGGAGCCGCCGGTGGAGTCCTTCGAGTAGCCTGGCCTCGCGGTTCCCGGGACTCATGGCGCCGTTTTCGGGACCTGTGGGGCCGCTCCCGGGACTTGTGGAGTCGTTCTTGGGACAATGGCACTGTTCCCGAGGGTCGTGTCACCGTTTCCGAGGGTCGTGTCACCGTTTTCGAGGGTCGTCGACGAACCCGCCGTCGACCCAAAGAATCACTCCGGAAACAGCTCCTCACGCCGCTCGATCGCGTCGATCGCGTCGACGTCTTTCGGTTCGAGATCGATTCCGGCTGCGTCGAGATTGGCCTCGAGGTGCTCGCGACTGCTGGCTTTCGGAATCGCGTGGACGCCGTCGTGAGCGAGAACCCACGCGAGTGCCACCGCCTCGGGCGTCGTATCGTGCTTCTCGGCGACCGCCACGACGGGCTCGAGTTCGCGTACCCGACCGCCGGAAAGCGGCGAGTACGCGACGATGGGGTACTCGTGGCGGCGGGCGTGCTCGAGCAGTCCTGGAGATCGAAAGAGCGGGTGGAATTCGACCTGGTGGGCAGCGATTGGGGCCACGAGGATCGATCGGGCGGTCTCGAGTTCCTCGGGTGTGAAGTTGCTCAGGCCGACGTGCTCGATCCAGCCGCGCTCGCGGAGGCTGTCGAACGCGCGGAGCGTCGCCTCGGGGTTGTAGGCCTCGATCGGTCGGTGGACGTACAGCAGATCGATCGTCTCCACCCCGAGGCGCTCACGGCTTGCGTCGGTGCTGTCGATCACGTCGTCGGGGGCGAGGCTGTCGGCCCAGACCTTGGTGGCGACGGTGAGCTCGTCTGGTGGGACGTCGCTCCGGGCGATTCCCTCACCGACGACGGCCTCGTTGCCGTAGATCTGTGCGGTGTCGAGGTGACGGTAGCCGACATCGAGGGCGGTCGCGATCACGTCGGGGTCCTCGATGCCCATCGTACCGAGACCGATCGGTGGCAGGTCCATGTGGAGACTAGCTGCCCGCGGTATTTCGGTGTCCCGGTCGGCTACCCGAGCCTCGTACTGCGTGGCTCTCGGGCCACCCGAGACCACCGTCTTCTTAACCGTGCGTTTCGATCCTCGAGTAATGAGTATCCCCTCCTTCGTCGTCGGGATCGCCGGAGGAACGGGCGCCGGGAAGACGTCCGTCGCCCGCGACGTCGCCGAGGCGGTCGGCGAAGCCGTCACTCGAATCCCCGTCGACAACTACTACGAGGACCTCTCGCATCTCGAATACGAGGAACGGACTGAGGTCAACTACGACCACCCCTCGGCCTTCGAGTGGGAACTCCTGCGCGAGCACCTCGATACGCTCTCGATGGGGCAACCGATCGAGATGCCCCAGTACGACTTCGAGCGCCACAACCGGATGGACGAGACGGTCACCGTCGAGCCCACGGACGTCATCGTCGTCGAGGGGATCTTCGCGCTGTACGACGACGTGATCCTCGAGATGCTCGACCTCTGCGTCTACGTCATGACCGATGCCGACGTCCGCATCCTCCGGCGGATCCAGCGGGACGTGATCGACCGCGGTCGGGACCTGGAGGGCGTCATCGACCAGTACCTCGAGACGGTCAAGCCGATGCACGAGCGGTTCGTCGCGCCGACGAAGAAGCACGCGGACGTCATCATCCCCGAGGGAGTCAATCGGATGGCGATCGACCTGCTCACCGAGAAGATCGAGTCGGAACTCTCCGAGGAGTTCGAGCCGCGAGAGCCACTCGAGACGCTGGATCACGACTGATCGCGGACTCTACTGTCGAAGGAGACTCAACCTCGAGCAATTTTGCTAATAGTTGTCACAAACGTTTGGTGAGTGGTGCCCCTACTCGAGGGAGAGCGACCAATCTCCACCAGCCTCGACAGCCACGTATCCGACGCCATCGTGCCGGAAGGTGGTCTCTCCTTCGTATTCATCAATTTCGTTGAATACCAGTTCACCCCAGTCTCCTTCGGGTGGATACACCTGAACGATGAAGTTCCCATCACCCCTGTGTTCACCTACTGCCGTGTGACTACCGCCAAACTCGAACGGTCCGAACACTTCGTTCACGGTGCCGTCTATTGACTGTGGAAGCGAATCGCCGCTAGTCGCTCGCGGTTGGCGGATGGTGATCTCCCAGTCACCGTCGGCTTCGACGTCTAACTGGTACGTATCGGAATCGATGAGAGCGGCTGTCGCTCCTTCGTACTCCCCGATCTCGTTTACGAACATCTCGTCGAAATCCCCCTCCGAGGGGACCAGGTGTACCTGGAAGTTGCTGCTTCCACCCGTGTGAGTGGCCTCGACGACGGTAAGACCGCCTTCGATCTCGAGGTCGTCGTGGACTTCTGCCCCCGACCCCGAGAACGTCATTTCCTCGGGTTCAGAAGACGATTCGTCGGTATCGTCGTCATCGTCGTCATCGTCCTCGTTCGTCTCTTCAGACTCGTCCTCCGTCTCATCCTCAGTACCATCTCCATCATCCGAGGAATCGTCCGAAGCGTCTTCAGTATCGTCGTCCGAACCGTCGCCACCCCCGGTATCGTCGTTCCCGGAATCGTCGGTCGTTTCCGTCTCGTCTTCGCCTGCCTCGTCGGACGAGCATCCCGCGAGAGTAGCGGCGAGCGTAACTCCACCAAATAACTCGACGAATTTCCGTCGCCGAAGCTGATCTCGAGTCATCATATCGGAAAACAACAATCTCACTTTTGACTGTTATGCTTTACCTTTAAATACATGGGAATGTCAGCTATCCCCTCAGCTTACTCGCTCGTCGACTTCCCGCTCTCACCGACCGGTTCGACCTCAGCCGCGGCTGCTTTGTACTCCGGAATCTTCGCCAGCGGGTCCAGGACGTCGTTCGTCAGCGTGTTCGCCCGGGCGTCCGAAAAGTGTGGGGTGGTCCACACGACCCCCTCTTTGATGTCCTCGGTGACGTTCGCCTCCAGGACGATCTCGCCGCGACGGGACCGGAGCACGACGTACTCTCCGTCCTCGATACCCCGGTTCGCGGCGTCGGCGGGGTGAACGTCGACGAAGTTCTCGGGAGTCTTCCGGCGAAGCGTCGGCGACCGGGTGCTCATCGTCCCCGTATTGTAGTGTTCCTCGAGTCGCGCGGTCGTGAGCACGAGCGGGAACTCGTCGTCCGGAACTTCGTCCGGGGGCTGGTGGCGAACCCCGCGGACGACGCCGAGGCCGTCCTCGGTATCGAACGATTCGGCGTAGAGGTACTGGTCGCCCTCGTCGCCCGGTTCGTAACAGGGCCACTGGATGCCCTCGCGACCGATGCGGTCGTAGGTCATACCGTAATAGATCGGACACACCTCCCGGAGTTCCTCGAAGACGGCCTCGGGGCCGTCGAAGTCGAACCCCGAACCGAAGAGTCGGGTGCCGACGTCACAGAGGATGTCCAGGTCGTGGCGCGTGTTTCCGGGGACGTCGGTCACCTTGCGCATTCGCTGGACGCGTCGGTCGGTGTTGGTGACCGTACCGCCGCGTTCGGCCCAGGACGTGGCGGGCAAAATGACGTCCGCGAACTCCGCCGTGTCGGTCATGAAGATGTCCTGGACGACGAGGAACTCGAGGTCGGCTATGCGTTTTTCGACCTCGAGGGCGTCGGGTTCGCTCATCACCGGGTTCTCGCCCATGACGTACAGCCCGTGGACCGAGTCGCCGATAGCGTTCGAGACCTCGACGTTCGTCAAACCGGGTTCGGGCGGAATCTCGAAGCCCCAGACCGATTCGACCGCCTCCCGGGCCTCGTCGTCGTCGACGTTCTGGTAGCCGGGGAGGACGTTCGGCATCGCGCCCACGTCGCAGGTGCCCTGGACGTTGTTCTGGCCGCGAAGCGGGTTGACGCCCGTGCCGGGCCGCCCGACGTTGCCGGTCACCAAAGCGAGGTTGACCTCGTTTTGCACGTTGTCGACGCCGCAGGCGTGCTGGCTCATCCCCATGCCGGTGAAGATGGCGCCGTTTTCGGCCTCGGCGTAGATTCGGGCGGCCTCCTGGATGTCCTCGAGCGGGACGCCGCAGGTCTCGGCGGCCGCCGCCGCGTTGAAGTCCGCGAGGGTCGCCTCTAGATGATCGAATCCCCGCGTTCGTTCTGCCACGAAGTCCTCGTCGTACAACCCCTCCTCGAGGATCGTGTCCAGGACGACGTTCAGAAGTGGGATGTCGGTTCCGGGCTCGAGCTGGAGGTGAATGTCCGCGTCCCGGCTCGTCTTGTTCGCGTGGGGGTCGACCTGGATGAGCGTCGCTCCCTCGCGAACGGCCCGACGGAAGTAGTTGCTGTGGGCGATGACGTGTTGCTCGGCCGGGTTCGCCCCCTGGACCCAGTAGACGTCGCCGTGGGTCTCGAGGTCGGCCATGCTGTTGGTCATCGCGCCGGCGCCGAGGCTCTGGCGGAGCGTGTATACAGTCGAGGCGTGGCACATTCGGGTACAGTTGTCGACGTTGTTCGTGCCGTAGCGCCGGGCGAGCTTCTGGAGCAGGTAGTTCTCCTCGTTCATCACCTTCGAGGAGCCGAAGAAGCCCACTGCGTCGGGGTCGTGTTCCCCGTGGATTCGCTCGAGTTCCGAGACGGTCAGGTCCAGGGCCTCGTCCCAGGTCGCTTCGCGGAACTCGCCGTCTTCACGGATCAACGGCGTCTTCAACCGATCCTCGTGGTTGACCACCTGCGGTGAGGCGCCGCCCTTGATGCACAGCGCGCCCTCGTTTACGGGCGCGTCGAACCACGGCTTCAGGGACACCTCCCCGGGTTCCTCACCTTCCTGTAAGGTGAGTCCACAGCCCACGCCGCAGTACGGACAGATCGTCTCGACGCCCTCGTTCTCGGAGCTCATACTGTCGATTGCTACCATTACACGTATCAGTCTTTGGGAGTCTCGAGCGGACAGTCAGCGGACGGGATGGATCCGTAGGACGAATCGCCGTAACCCTTCCATCAGTTCGGCAACGGTTTTTGTCGGTTCGGACCGTCGGTCGACTCGATGGACGGACCTGCAACCGGGGAACTCGAGCGGGCGGCCGTCGCCTACGAGGAGTACGAACCGTTCGCAACCGTCGAGAACGACCGTCTCGAGACGCTGCCTGCGGCGTTCGCCGACGGCTCGTTCCTCTGGAAGGACGTCGAGTGGGTCGTTCGCTGGTACTCTCGACGAACGCTCTCGAACGAACCACACCCGGCGGAATCGGCGTTTCGAGAGAACGAGTGGGACGAGGTCGAGACGGCGATCGAGACGGCCGTCAGTGCCGCCAAAGTGGACGCCACGAGAGCGAACGACACGAGTGCGGACGACAGGAGAGCGAACGACACGAGTGCGGCCCTCGAGGCGCTGACCGCGCTCGAGGGCGTCGACGTGCCCGTCGCCTCGGCGTTTCTGCACTACGTCGATCCCGAACGTTATCTCGTCGTCGATCAGCAGTTGTGGACCGTGATGGCCGAACACGCCTCGCTCGAGGCCCCGCCGCCCGATCCGATCGACGTCGAGGACTACCGACGTTACCTCGAGTGCTGTCGAGAACTCGCTCGCGAACACGATCTCGGACTGGTGTCGCTGTACCGGGCACTCTGGCGACTCGGAAACGACGGACTGGCGTAACGAGTGCACCGCTTTCGAGCGGGAAGCCCGAGGCCTCGAGGGAAAACACCATACGTTTCGTGCCCGTCGTACGGGTATGTCGAACGACAGAACGACGGTCGGAGACGTCATGTCCAGTCCGTTGGAAACGATTTCGAAGGACGCGACGGTGATGGACGCCGCCCAGCGGATGCGCGACGGGGACATCAGTGCCCTGGTCGTCCGAACCACGCCGCGAGCGATCATTAGCAGTACGGACGTGCTCGAGGCGGTCGCACAGGGGCGGAACGTTTCGGAATTACAAGTGACCGACGTGATGACGACCGACGTCGAGACGGCCACCCCGGATCTCTACATGGAGGAAGTCGCTGCGATGATGACGACGTACGGGATCAAGCACCTCCCGGTCGTCGACGGCGACTACGTCGGGATGGTGTCCTCGACCGACGTGACCGCTCACCTCTCCGAGTCTCCGCGTTGAAACTGGGCTGGATACCCTGCGTGAAACCGGAGCCAGAACTCATTCGAGGACGGTCACCAGCGGCTCCTCGCAGATCATGCTCGTGAGAACGACCGTAGAGACCCGACCCTCGCTCGCCTCGTCGTCCTCGATAATCGCCTCCCCGATGGCTCGAGCGGTCTCGAGGTCGCCGTCGTCGTCGACCATGTTCACGACCGGAACGAAGGACGTCCCCTCGGGAACCCGTTTCAGCCCGCCGTCGGGATGGGTGAGGACGGTCGCGACGTCCGTCGGCGTGATCGGCTCGCCGACAGCCCGCCCGGTGAGTTCGGCCACGCACTCGGGCCGGTGAACGGTCCCAGCGTCGAGGGGTCGCCCGACGGCGTGGCAGCTAGCGATGGCGAGAACGGTATCTGCGACGGACGGGATCTGGGGTTCGCGTTCGTTTGGCGCCTTGAACAGCCGCGTGCGGGCGCCGTCGGCCTTGACGAGCACGTGGTCGACGCCGTCGACGCCCGCTATCGCGTCGATCTGATCCGGTTCGTATCCTCGATAGCGGTCGCTCCTGTCTCGCTCGGGGACCAGTCCGAGGGGCCAGGCGGACGGGTCGCTCTCGAAACCGTTGGCACCATCGAAACCGTCGGCGCCCCCGACACCGTCGTCGTCCTCGACCCTGCCGTCGTCGGCACGCCCGAGGCGACTCTCGAGTGTCGCCACCGGGTCAGGCGTGCACACCACGTCGGCCACCCGCTCGTCGAAGATCGGAATGCGAACCGTCGCCGTCACCACGGCGCGCTCGAGGCGGTCGGCGAGCGCGTAGAGCGTCGATTTCTTGCCCCCGGCGCCGACGACGGCGGTCACGCCGGTATCGGCCTCGAGTGCCTGGACGAGCGCGTCTGTCATGACTCGAGGATGGGGAGAGGTGGGCAAAAACCTAGGCGAATGTCGGTCACTCGAACCGGGTGTCGGTCACTCGAGCCAGGTCAACGCCGTCGCCGCCCAGGTGTAGCCCGTTCCGGCGGCGAGGAAGCAGACCAGGTCACCCTCCTCGAGCAGCCCCTCCCCTCGACCGTCCTCGAGGGCGAGGACCTGGTCGACGCTCTGGACGTGGCCGTAGGCGTCGAGGTAGACGCCGTCGGTCGCCGGATCGAGCCCCAGTTCCTCGAACAGCAGGTCGTGGAACGATCGCTTCATGTGGGTGACGGCGACGAAATCCAGGTCGTCGCGAGCGAATCCGGAACGCTCGAGGGCGGTGTCCGCTACCTCGAGGTAGTTCGGGAGCGAGACGGGTGCCAGCCGTTCTTTCATACCGTCCGGGTCGGGCACGTCGAGGGTGTGTCGCCCCGCGGCGACGCTCTCCTCGCTGGCGGGGTCGATCGAGCCGCCAGCGGGCATTATAACGTCCTTCGAGAAGGAGCCGTCCGTGAGTGCCGCGCTCTCGTGAACCAGTGCCCGTGTACGGGAGCCAGGATCGACCTCGAGGACCATCGCGCTGGCCCCGGAGCCGAAGTTGAACATGAACGAGGATTGCTCGTTCTCGTAGTCGACCAGGTCTTCCTCGCGGCTGCCGGCGACGAGCAGGGCGGTATCGAGGTGGTCGACCTGGAGCTGGGCTCGTACCTGTCGGATCGCGATCGGGGCGCCGGCACAGAGGGTGTAGCTCTCGGTGGCGAAGGCGTTCTCCGCGCCCAGCCGTTCGGCGACGTTGGCCGCGGCCGACCAGACGACGTGATCCTTGAACTCGCTGCCGTGGTAGAGCACGAGGTCGACGTCCTCGGGATCGCAGTCGGCCATCTCGAGGGCGTCCTCGGCGGCGGCCACGCACATGTCGGTGACGTGGTCGTCGCCGGGTGGACAGACGCGCTTCTCATGGACGCCCATCTTCTCGACGACGACCGACTCGGGGATCCCGCTCTGGGCGGCGATCTCCTCGCCGGTAACGACCTCATCGGGGAGATAGCAGCCGTAGCCGGTCAGGCCGACAGTCGTCATCGCGGGTCACCTCGCGTGGGGGAACGGTCGACTCGAGTTCGGTACCAGTGGCCGATCGGGTGGTCGCGATACCGTGGCCGTGGTCGCGGCGTGGTGAAACGTGGAGTCATCGTCGATAGCGTTCGATGTGGGCCGGTAATCGGTTCGCGACGGTCCCGCCGAGTCGGTCGCGGATCGACCCGAGCAAGCCGTTGGGGACGAACAGTACGAACAGCACGAAGACGATTCCCAGGTACAGCGGGGCGCGTCCGTCGATCACCGTATTGATCACGTCGAGGAACGTCACGCCGGCGACGTCCGCGTTCAGGACGCTCTCGGGGAGTCCCCCGCGGAGGTACGGGGCGAGCCCACCCTGCTGGGAGGAGAGCACGTCCTCGAGCCACTCGAACGCGAACGCGCCGAAGAGCGGTCCGGCGAGCGTCCCGATACCGCCGATGATCGTCACGATGAGCGCGTCGGCAGTGACGAGGAAGTAGAACGTCGTGTCGGGGGCGGCGCTGCTCCGGTAGGCCGCGAACAGCGCACCCGCGATGGCGGCGAAGAAGGCGCTCATGGCGAAGGCAGCCATCTTGTACCAGAAGACGTTGTAGCCGACGGCGCGGGCGCGTTCCTCGTTCTCCCGGATGGCGATCATCACGCGACCGAACGGCGAGTGGATGATCCGCTGCATCGCGAAGTACGAGAGGACGACGATGATCCCGATGGCGTAGTAGGAAGTCATCGTCGCCGAGACGTCGATGCCGGTTCCGAGGACGTTCTCGAAGCTATCGCCGGCGAGCCGGCCGAGTGCGACCGAGAGGGAGTCGACGTAGGGGACGCCCACTTCGGGAGTCGGTCCGGCGAGGTTCGGTCCCTGCTGGGGGTTCGAGCCGACGTAGTCCCAGTTGCGCACGAGCTGGTAGAGCACCTGGGCGAACCCGAGGGTGAGCATGGCGAAGTACACCCCCGACAGCCGGAACGAGACCGCGCCGATCGCTAGCGCGAAAACGACGGCGAGCAGCGCCCCCAGCAGCATCGTCACCATGAACGGCGTGCTGTCGGGGAGCCCCGGCACTTTCCCGTTGGCCACGAGGACGATGAAGTACGCTCCGATGCCGTAGAACGCGGCGTGACCGAACGAGAGGTAGCCCGTGTAGCCGCTGACGAAGTCGAAGCTCATCGCGAACAGCCCCAGGAAGAGCATCGCGATCAGGAACGTCGTCGCCGGGAGGAACGCGTCGAATAACGCGCCTGGATCGACGATTCCGACGCCGACGTCCAGCGCCGGAAATCCGGTTAGCGGGCCGTAGACGATGGGGTACACCGCGAAGAACGCGATGACGGCGACGTGCGCCAGGTGATCGCGGAGGTACTGGCGGGGCCAGTCACTTCCAGCGTGACCGCCACCTCGGGGCTGGGTCTCCTGGACGGGCGTTTCATCGCGCTCGTCCTCGGCCTCGAGGTCAGAGGTGGGGGAGCTAATGGCCGCCCACCTCCTCGACGCCGTACAGTCCCTGTGGGCGGATCACGAGGGCGATCACGAGCAACGTAAAGAGCGTGACCTCCGAGATTCCCGGGAAGGGCACGGTTCCGGAGGTGAACAGCCACGTTGTCAGCGAGTCCGCCAACCCGACGATCAACGCGGCGACGACTGTCCCCTTGAACGAGCCGAGCCCGCCGATGACGACGACCACGAACGCGTACAGCAGGACCTCGAGGTTGAGCAGCACGCTCGGGCCGGCGGTCGGGTCCCACATGAGGAAGACGCCGCCGACGGCCGCGAGACCGGTTCCGAGGCCGAAGACGATGGTGAACGCCCGGCGGACGTCGATCCCGAGGGCCTCGACCATCTCCGAGTCCTCGCTGCCGGCTCGGATGTAAAGGCCGTACAGCGTCCTGGTCAGGAACGCCCAGACGATGACGGCCAGGATCGCACCGGCGACGATGGCGAACAGGTAGAATCCGCGGATACGAGCACCGAACAGCGTCAACAGGATCTCAGACGGCGCGTCGAGCGCCGACGGAATCGTCGCCTGTGCCCCGGACCACTTCGGCTCGGGCTGGATGCCACGAGCGGTGGCGACGATTCTGGCGACTTCCTCCAGGATGAGCCCCACGCCGAAGGTCAACAGGATCTGGTACATGGGCGTGCGGTCGTAAATGGGCCGGACGAGGCCGACCTCGAGAGCGGCGCCGACGGCTGTCAACAGCGCGAAGACCATGGCCACGACGACGACGAAGAAGAGGATTCGGGTGGCTGCGCCCGCGCTGGAGGCGACGAGCAGGACCATCAACACGCCGCCAACGTAGGATCCGACCATCGCGAACGCGCCGTGAGCGAAGTTGAGCACGCCCATCAGCCCGAACACGAGGGTGAGGCCGATGGCGATGATGAAGTAGATGGACGCCTTACCGAGGCCCTCGATGAGGATGCGGGCGACCGTGTCGAGGCCCTCGATCTGGGCTAGAGCGGCGACCGTTCCGAGCCACTCGAGAGCGGCCACAGAGGCGACCGTGCCGATCCACCCGATCCCGAACGAGGATTCGAGTAGTCCGACGACACCGGGGCTGACCCCGACCTCGACCATCGTCAGGAACGAGACGAGCAGCGCGTTCGTGCCGAGCGGGAGGGACGAGAACGAACTGATGGTACCGAACGAGCCGATCGTGCCGAACGAACCGACCGCGCCGAACGAACCGATCATGCCGAGAGATACCTCCGTATCTGTTCGTCGTCGGCACTAACGCCCTCCGTCGACCCCGACTCGACGACCGTGCCGTGATCGAGCAGGTAGAACCGGTCGGCGAGGTCCATCGCCAGCGGGAAGTTCTGCTCGACCAGCACCATCGTGGTGTCCGTAGAGACGTCGCGCAACGCCTCGACGACCTGCTCGACGATCAGCGGGGCCAGCCCCTCACTCGGCTCGTCGACCAGGAGGAGATCGTTTCCGCCGACGATGCCCCTGGCGATGGCCAGCATCTGCTGTTGCCCGCCGCTCAGGTTTCGAGCTTCCTTCTCTCGAAAACGCTCGAGGTCCGGGAACAGGTCGAACATCTCGTCTCGCAGCACGTCGAAGTCGTCCTCCGGGCCGACCGCGACCCGCAGGTTCTCCTCGACGCTGAGGTAGCCGAACATCCGTCGCTCCTCAGGCACCCAGCCGATGCCACGGGTGGCGACCTCGTGGGTCGGGAGACCGGTGACGTCCTCGCCCGCGTAGCGAACCGTTCCCTCCCGCGGCGGCGTCAACTGGAGGATCGTCCGCAGGGTCGTCGTCTTGCCGACGCCATTGCGTCCGATCAGGGCGACGATTTCGCCCTCCTGGACGTGCAAATCGACGCCCTGGAGAATGTGGCTCTCGCCGTAGTACGTGTGGACGCCCTCGAGTTCGAGCAGGCTCACGATGCCACCCCCGTCGACGACTCGTTCTCGTCGTCCGTCCTGGACGCTCCGTTGGTGCTGCCTCCCTCGCTGTCGCCGTTGCCGTCGCCGTCGTATCCCCCCAGATACGCCCGCTGAACGGCCTCGCTCTCGCGAACCGTCTCGGGTTCGCCGTCGGCGATCAACTCGCCGCGGTTGAGGACGGCGATGCGGTCGCTGATCCCCATGACGACGTCCATGTTGTGCTCGATCAGCATGACCGCGTGATCGGCGGCGACGTCTTCGATGATCGCCGTCACCTGGTCGACATCCTCGCTCGAGACGCCTGCGGTCGGTTCGTCCAGCAACAGCACGTCCGGGTCGCCGGCCAGTGCGATCCCGATCTCGAGGTTGCGCTTTTCGCCGTGGCTCAGGTTCTGGGCGGTCCGGTCGGCTTCCGCGGCGAGGCCGACACGCTCCAGGATGGCCTCGGCCTCGGCGTAGTGCTCGTCGAAGGCGCCGACATTGCGCCAGAATTGCCAGGAGTCGTTGCCGCGGTGGGCCTGGACGGCCACGCGGACGTTTTCGAGGACTGAAACGGTCGGAAAGACGTTCGTGATCTGGTAGGATCGGTGGAGGCCGAGTAGTGCCGTCTCGTGGGGCGGGGCGTGGGTGATGTCGACCCACTGCGCGGATTCGTCACTGGTGGTTACGGTCGCATCAATGTGTTCGGTACCGCTACGGTTGTTACCACTACTCGGTGCGAACTCGACCGTCCCCTGCGTCGGCTCGAGAACGCCCGTCAACAGGTTGAAAAACGTCGTCTTCCCGGCCCCGTTCGGCCCGATCACCGAGCAGAGTTCGTCAGCCTCGAGGCTGAAGTCGACGCCGTCGACGGCGGTGATACCGCCGAACTCCTTCGTCAAATTGGTCGTCCGGAGTACCATGACGATCAGTTCAGCGAACAGCTAGCCTCGTCGGCCGGCATCATGACCTCATCGGCCGGGAGGGTCTCGACCGGTTCGCCCGGCATCACGGCGGCGTCCCAGTACTCGGCGACGTCGTCGGTCGTGGGGACTGGCCAGGCGACAGTCATCGCCGAGGCCGCCTGGTTGTTGTGCTCCTGGAAGGTGTACGCACCCTCGCCCTTCGGCGTGTCCGTGACTGTCATGCCGCGCATCGCGTCGGCGATGTCGCCGCCGTCGATCGAGCCGGTCTCGTCGATGGCCTGGACGAGCGCCGAGCCGCCGACGAACGTCCCCGCGCTGAACAGGTCGGGCATCAGGCCGTAGGCCTCGGTGTGCATCTCGATGAAGGCGTCGTTGATCTCGTTGTCGTACTGGTTCCAGTGGTAGCGGGTCGTGAAGGGGCCGAGTCCGGACTCCTGGATGTCCTCGGCTGTGAAGTCCTCGCCGAGGGTCGCCTCGACGGTTTGACCCGTAATCTGGGTCGTCACGAGTTCCGCGAATCCGCCGAAGGCCTGGATCTCTTCGTACGCCATCGCCGTTGGGAGAAACTCCGGCAGCGTGATGAAGGTGAACCCGCCGACGACGCCGTCGGCACCCTGATCGAGGGCCTCGTCGAACAGCCCCTCGAACTCGCTGTACCCCGGCTCGACGAACCGCGGTTCGAGCACTTCGACGCCCTCGTTCTCGAGTACTTCGGTGTAGTTGTTCGCGACGCCTTCGCCGAAGGCACCCTCCGCGGCGAAGATGGCGACCGTCGAGACGTCACCCTGCTGGGCGACGTATCGACCGCCCGCACGGGCGTCCATCCCCGTGTGTTCACTCGCCCGAAAGAGCAGGTCGTGGCAGTGCTCGCTCGAGGCGGTGATGTCGGCGTCGGCTGCCGGCCCCGCGATGTACGGAATCCCGGCCTCGTCCAGGATGTTCGCCGAGATTCGGCGCGCGGAGTCGGAACTCGAGGCGCCGAACAACAGGTCGACCTCCTCGTCCAGGACGAGGCTTTCGGCGGCCTCCTGGGCCGTGTCCGGGACGAACCCGGTGTCCTCGACGACGAACTCGAAGGTTGGACCGTCCTCGGGGTCGAGGGTGTGGGTTCCCGTCGTCATCTCGGTGATGGGGTCGATGTCGTATTTGTAGGCAATCCCCGAGTAAAAGCCCATGAGGCTGATCTGGCCGTAGTACTCGAGGTCGCCGGAGACGGGCTGGAGGGCGCCGATGCGAATCGTCTCGTCGGAGACCTCCTGGCTGCCGTCGCCGTTTCCGTTTCCGTTTCCGTTCCCGTTTCCGTTGCCGCCATTGCCACCGTTCCCGTCGCCGTTGCCGCCGTTGCCGTTCCCGTTCTCGTCCGCGATACACCCTGCCAGTCCGGCCGATCCGAGCGCGGCGAGCGCGCCCGTTCGTCGGAGCACATCTCGCCGGTTGGTACCTCGTGACATACTAGGTCTCTAGATGGATTCCCCCTCCTAAGCAGGGACGGTTGATATACGAACCTCGGGGCGCCGGCGCTCGTTTCGAACGTTCAGTCTCATTATAGAATATGTATTGTTCAGTCTCATTATAGAATAAGTATTTATACAATATGGAAAATGCAGTAAAGGCGACCGTTGATCAGTCGATCTGGCTCCGCGGATCAGTGAGTCGGGGTCGCCGTCGTCGAGGGAGCTATAGAAGCAAAAAACGAACGACTTACTGCCTCGAGCGGGGCCTCGTCTGTCAGTATCGGTCCCTCCGCGCGTCACGTTTTCGAGTACTTCGTCACCCTCGGCCACGCCCGGAACTCGAGGCCGTATCGTCGGAGACAGTTCAGCCGAAAACCGGCACCGGCTCGTCGACCTCGAGCACGTCCGAGAACGCAACAGCGTCGCCGATGTCGGCGTCGCTCTCGAGACGGGCGGTCACGCGGGCGTTCCCTTCCGTGCCGAGATCGATCACCGCGACGCGGTAGCCGCCCTCGAAAGCCGCCGGGGCGACGGCGATGGTCGTCTCGGTATACACCGTTCCCTCCGTCGGAAGCTCGACTGTCTCGATCTCACGGGAGCCACACTCGTTGCAGGCGGCCTTCGGCGCCGCCGTCTCGTTGCCACAGGCGCCACAGCGCTGGCCCAGGAGTCGACCGTCGCGGAGCGCCGCGGTCCACTCGGCGTGGGTCAAAGGGTCGGGGAGTGTGTCGCTCATGCGTCCACCTCCAGGATGGAGACGATGGTGGTTCCGGCGTCGCCACCCAGGTTGTGCGCGAGCCCGCGACGGGCGCCCTCGACCTGGCGCTCGCCGGCCTCTCCGCGGAGGTGTTCGGTGAGTTCGACCAGTTGTGCGACCCCGGTGGCGCCGATGGGGTGCCCCTTCGCTTTGAGGCCGCCGCTCGGGTTGACCGGGATGCGGCCGCCGAGGGCGGTTTCCCCGTTCGCGGCGGCCGGGCCGCCCTCGCCGTCCTCGAAGAAGCCGAGCGCCTCGATGGCCAGCACCTCCGCGCCGGTAAAGCAGTCGTGGAGTTCGACCACGTCGACGTCGTCGGGGCCGACGCCGGCCTGCTCATAGGCCTGGTCCGCGGCATCTCGAGCCGACTGGGTCGCCGTGAAGTCGGCCTTGTCCGCGAGCGGAATCGTGTCGGTGGCGTGGCCCACGCCGGAGACGGCGACGGACTCACTTGAGAGGTCGGCCGCGGCCTCTTCGTTGGCGACGACGACGGCCGCCGCACCGTCGGAGAATGGACAACAGTCGAACAGGTGGAACGGCGAGGCGACGATCGGACTCTCGAGGACCTCCTCGACCGTCGTCTCCGAGCCGAATTGTGCGCGCGGGTTGTAGGTCCCGTGGCGGTGGTTCTTGACCGCGACGGCTGCGAGGTCTTCCTCGGTCGTGCCGTACTCGTGCATGTGCCGCGTCGTCAACAGACCGAAGACGCCGGGGAAGGAGAGCCCGGTCGGCTGTTCGTACTGGCGATGGGAGGCCGAGGCGAAAACGGACGTCATCTCGGGTGTGTCGAGCCCCGTCGTCGGGGTGCAGCGTTCGACCCCGCCGACGAGGACGATGTCGTGTTGACCGGCCTCGACCGCGCGGACGGCGTGTTTGAACGCGTTCGAGGAGGTCGCACAGGCGTCCTCGTAGCGCTGGCAGGGGATACCCGCCAGGCCGATGTGACTCGCCAGCGTTGGCGCGAGGTGGGTGTCCCGCTCGGTTTGCCCGCCCATGGCGTTCCCGAGATAGAACGACTCGATGGCGGGGGCGTCGACGCCCGCGTCGTCCATCGCGTCGAACGCCGCGCTCGAGAAGAGTTCCGGAAGCGGCCGGTCGTGGACGCCGAAGTTGGTCATGCCAACCCCGACGATACGTGCCTGGTGCATACTCGAACGAAAGTGTTCCGTGCTCAAAAACGATGTGAAATTCCCGTCTAATCGCCGGATCCGCGAGTGCCGTTACTCGAGGTCCTCGAGCGCATCGACGACCCGCCGGAGGACCTTTCGCTCTGCGCGACGGACGTTCTTCGAGACGGCCGTGTCGGAAACGTCGAACTCGTTGGCGAGCATCTGCAGGGTCGCTCCCCGGGGCTGGTCAAAGTAGCCCTTCTCCGCCGCGACCGCGAGCGTCTGGCGTTCGACGTCCGAGAGAGACCGACACCCCTCGATCAGGTTGCTCGCCGCCTCGGCGTTGTCGAGCACGTCAAAGAGGTCGGGAAGGTCGAGGGCGTCTTCGGCGAGGACATCGAACTCGTTGTTGCGCTCCAGGTCGGCGAGGGCGTCGTCGGCCGTCCGGTTCTCGTCGAAGCCGACCTCCCAACGCTCGCTGCCGTCCTCGATGTGGAACGGGCCGGTGATGTAGCCGCCGTTGTCCCGAATGACACGCATCGCGTTCGTCTCGTCGATGACGGTTCGCAGGAGCGCCGTTCCCTCGTGTTTCTTGAAGAGCGTGCACTCGTACATGTTGTCGTGGGCTTGCAGGGTCGACAGGCCGGATTCGAGTGTCGACCGGTCCTCACCCTCGACCATCATCCGCGTCTCGAGTTCGCGTCGCTGGCCGTCGAACTCCCACTGAACGGCGGTGAACGACACGTCGTGATCGTCGGTCGTGTCGATGAACGGGCAGTCGTACTGCTCCATGTCCAGGGTGAGGTCGATCATTGACACGTATTGTTAGTTAAACGGCATAACCTTACCCGTCGATTTCGGGACGGAGCGCGGGTGAACAAAGCGCGATTCACGGTTCGACCTCCGCTCCGTCGTCGGTCTCGTTTCGATTCTCGTCGCCTCCCTCATCCTCACTTCGATCCCCGGTGCTCTCGCCCGCTTCCCTTCGGTCGTCGTCGCTTGCGTCGCTCTCGTCGCCCCCGAACCGATCCTCGAGCGCGACTCGATCGATCTTCGACGGGCCGCTCATCGGCATCTCGTCGACGAACGCGAGGTACTTGGGAATCTTGAATCGAGCGAGTTTCCCCGAGAGGAACACCTCGAGGTCCGAAAGCGCCAGAGCGTCCTCGGAGGTCGCCGCGTTCGCCCGGGCTTCGTCGGTCAGTTCGACGACGGCCTTTCCGACCGTTCCCCACTGCTCGTCGGGGACGCCGACGACGATTGCTTCCGCCACCGCGTCGTGATCGGCAATCACGTCCTCGACCTCGGGCGGGTAGACGTTCTCGCCGCCGCTGACGAACATGTTCTTCTTGCGACCCTCGATGTGGTAGAAGCCGTCGTCGTCCACACGGGCAAGGTCGCCGGTCGACACCCATCGCTCCTGCTCGCCGTCGTCCCCGAACGTCTCGCTGGTCGCTTCTGGGTTGCGCCAGTAGCCCGCCGACCCGTGCGGACCGCGCAACTCGAGCTCGCCGATCTCTCCGGCTTCGAGTTCTTCGCCGCGCTCGTCGACGATCCGGGCGTCGGCGTGGAGAACCGGTTTGCCCACGCTCGCGACCTTTCCAGGGTCATACTCGTCGGGCATCGCAAAGTTGTTCGGACCGATCTCGGTGAGGCCATATCCCTGTGACATGTCGACGCCGCGGTCGCGCCAGGCCCTGACGATCGAATCCCGGCAGGGGCCGCCGCCGCTCTTGACGAACCGGAGACTCGAGAGGTCGGTCCGCTCCCAGTCGTCGTGGGTCGCCATGGACCGCAACACCGCGGGGACGGCCACGAGAATCGTTGCCTCGTGGGTTTCGACCTGCTCCAGGACGCGCCGGGGGTCGACCTCCCGGTCGATGACCAGCGTGCCCCCCATGTGGATCAGCGGCAGGGTGATGACGTTCCAGCCGCCGGTGTGAAAGTTGGGGAACACCATCGGCGTCACGTCGTCCGGACGGAGTCCCCACGCGGTAATCGTGTTCGTGGAGTTCCAGTACAGCGAGCCGTGGGTGATCGTCGTCTCCTTCGGCGTCCCCGTCGACCCGCCAGTGTGAAGCAGCAGGTGCGGATCTGAAAGGGCTCGTTCGCGGGTCTCGACGGGGCCGTCGTCCGCCGGAAGCCGGTCTCGATAGACGTCCCACCCGCCAGCGGGTTCGTCGGTCTCGATTTCGAGCACCGCCGGGTCCACGCTCGAGCGGGCCATCGCGTGCTCGAGGCGCTCGACGAACGGCGACTCGATGACGAGCAGGTTCGGGTCGACGAGTTCCAGCAGCTCGGCCAGCTCCGGCGGTGCGAGTCGGTACGACAGCGGCGCGAGCACGCCGCCGGTTTTGCCGGTCCCGAAGAACAGGTCGAAGACCTCGAGGCGGTTTCGCGAAACCAGGGCGACGCGGTTCCCCTCGCAAACGTCGTAGTCCTGGAGCAACCGAGCCGTGCGGTTCGCCCGCGCCTCGAGGTCCGCGTACGTGGCTCGCGTGTCGTCGGTGGCGTCGACGATGGCCGTCCGATCGGGCGAGAGCGACGCCCGCCTGGCGGTCCAGTCGCCGACCCAGCCGTAGTCGTCGTCGCTCCAGTTCACTCGCGATCACCGGTCTCGAGTGTGGCTTCTGCCGTGGATTCGCCCCCGGCCTCGAGATCTGCCTCGATGGGGTTCGCCTCGAGGAAGTCGAACACCCGGTCGTTCACCCAGTCGGACCGCTCGACGAAGAAGAGGTGGTGACCGCCGTCACAGGCCTCGAATCGGGCCTGCGGGATCAGGTTCTCGAGCAGATGGCCGTTCTCTACGGGGACGACCTGGTCGTCGCTCCCGTGGAGGATCACTACTGGGACATCGAGAGCCGACACCTCGTCCGCCGCGTCGAACTCGGCCACGCCCGCCGCCTGGGCCTGCCGGGCCGCGTCGCTCGCGTCGCTCTCGAGTCGCCAGTCGACGATGTCGTCGGCCAGGTCGGGATTCTCCTCGAAGAATGTGGGCGAAACTGCGGGGGCCATTCGATGACGAATCCGTTCGCGTTCGTCGGCATCCTCTGGAACCGCGAACATCGCTTCCTGGGTCTCCTCGGGCACCGGCACCGCCTCCGGGCCGCCCGGAGTCGTACAGAGCAAGGAGAGGGTCGCCGCGCGGTCGTACTCGAGGGCGTAGCGCTGGACGATCATCCCGCCCATGCTCGCCCCGACCAGGTGGGCGCGGTCGACACCCGCGTCAGCGAGCACGGCTTCGAGGTCGCCCGCCATCTCCTGGATCGTGTACGGTCCCTCCGGTGCATCGGAGTCGCCCGTGCCGCGGTTGTCCCACAGGATCGTTCGATACTCGTCGGCCAGCGCCTCTCGCTGCCAGCGCCACATCCACCGGCCGTAGCCGAGTCCCTCGACGAAGACGACGGGCTCCCCATCGGGGCGTCCGCCGACCTCGTAGGCGAGTTCCACGTCGCCGTTGGTCGCTCGAGTCATGCTAGCCTAGTTATCGCCCGCGCTCAAGTACTCCGACGTTCGAGTATCAACCCGTGACTACACGCGGGTTGCGACGAAAGAAGACGTATGTCGACTGCCAGCCCCGGCGACCGGAGCGAGGTCAGCCAGCGAATCACGACCGACCACATCGAGCGCTTCGCCGACCTCACCGGCGACGAGAACCCGCTCCACCTCGATCCCGAGTACGCCGCAGAGGGCCTCTTCGACGGCCCCGTCGCCCACGGCATGCTCGTGGCGGGCCTCATCTCGAGTGCCCTCGCTTCTCTCCCCGGAGACGTCGTCTACCTCTCCCAGGACCTCTCGTTCGAGGCGCCAGTCCACCCCGATCAGACGGTCACCGCGACGGCCGAGGTGCTCGAGGACCTGGGCGACGACCGCTACCGCGTCGAGACGACCGCTCGCGTCGAGGACGACGTGGTCGTTTCAGGCGAAGCCACGGTACTCTCGCTCGCACACGAGGGCTGACTGGCGTTCACGGCCGGGTTACGGTTTAGGAGGGTCGCTAGAGGACTACACGAGTACGCGCTCGAGCGCCACGACGGTCCCCGAGTCGGCCTCGTGATCGCCGACGAGCCGACCGAGACAGACTGCTGCACCATCGGGTGTACAACAGGCCACGAGCGGGTCGTCGTCGCCTCGGTTCGTGGCGTCCACGGCGGCATCGTCGACCTCGAGTACTCCCGGCGCGTACACCGGCGCCCCGGTGGCGACCGACTCGGCCGCACTGGGGGCGATGGTGACTCGAGGGACGTCCGCGAGAATACGTTCGGCCGGTTCGACCACGTCCAGGAGCGGGTCGGGGTCGTCGTCCTCGAGCCAGAACGCGAGCGCGTCCAGGAAGTCCCGGGCCGAGTGAAGTGTCCGGTCGTCGAACGGCGTCGTCGCCGTCCGGCGGAGGTGACCCATGTGGCCGCCCGTCCCCAGCGCGAGGCCGAGGTCGTGACAGAGTTTTCGGACGTAGGTGCCGCTTTCACAGCGGATTCGGAGGAGGACCTGCCGATCGCTCGTTTCGAGCACCTCGAGGCGGTAGATCTCGCGCACGCGGACCCGTCGCGAGACGGCGCTCTTTCGTGGCGGCTTCTGGTAGATCGGCCCCTCGAACTCCTCGATGACGGACTCGGCGTCGTGGGGGACCGGGGCGTGACACTCGAGGACGGCCACGTACTCCTTGTGGCCCTCGAGGAATACCGGCGCCAGCCGAGTCGCGTGGCCGAGCATGATCGGCAGACAGCCCGTGACCTTCGGATCGAGCGTCCCCGCGTGAGAAGCTCGATCGATCGGCTCCGATCCGGTTGCTTCGAGGGTCTCGGCGACGGTGTCGCGCAGCCAACCGCTGACCTGGTGGGAAGACGGTCCCGGCGGCTTGTCGAGATTGACGACGCCGAACTGAAGGAGCGCCGCCGGCGACCGTTCCTCGGGGGGACCGCGACGGATCATCAGAACTCGTAGTCGACGTCGACGGGCGTTTTCCCCTCGTCGGCGGCCGGATCGTACGCCTCGACGGCCGTCACGAGTGTGTCGGCGACGGCCTCGGGGCTCCAGCGGGACGTGTTCATAGAGAGGTCGTAGATGCTCAGGTCGCCGAACTCGATACCGTAGTACTCGCGATATCGTCCGACCTCGCTGGCTTCCCGTGCGCGCGTCTCCTCTGTCGCCCGCTCTGGGGTTTTGTCCTCGCGGTCGGCGATTCGCGTTCCCCTGACCGACAGCGGAGCGTCGAGCCAGAACTTGAGGTCGGCCTGCTCGGCCGCCAGCCAGCCGGCCAGTCGGGACTCGAGGACGACGTCGTCGCGCTCGACGGCGATTTCACGCAGTCGTCGGTCGAGGTCACGGTCGATCTGGTCGTTCTCCTCGGCGAGTTTGTTGAACTCGAGGGGGGTGTAGCCGCGTTCGTCGGCCAGTTGACGGAAGATGTCGCCGCCGCTGACGTGTTCGAGTCCGAACTCCTCGGCCAGCAATGCCGCGTTCGTCGTCTTTCCTCCGCCCGGCGGTCCGGAGACGGTTAGTAACATACTCGATGTGCGCGGGGCCACCTCAAAGGGGTTTTGAATCGTTCGAGTGGCGAGTGGAGGGGTGGACGAGCGCGAACCGGGTGTGAACGGCGTCGAGATGTGAAAACGCAACGATGGAGGAGCAAAATGCGAAGATGCGAAAAGGCGAAAACGCGAAAAGGTGACAGCCGACTCGCTCAACTCGTGTCGGGAGACATGTCGATGTTGAGCGCCTTGCGCAACAGCTGGACGAATCCCATTGAGCACAGGAAGTACCAGACGATCCACGCGCGCATGGGACCGATGATGCCCTCCTGCCACTCGACCTCGCCGACCATCGGCATGACCACGGTCTGCTCGATGGTCTGGGGGCCGGTGCCGTGGATCCGGTAGTACATCCACAGGAACAGCGGAATCGTAAAGAGCATGATCCAGACCATCGGGCGGAACTGCTCTTTGAACATCCCGAGGTTGTCGGCCATCGCCTCCATCTGCTCTTCTTGCACCTGCTGGAGTTCGTTGTCGAGTTTCTCGATCTCGGCTTCGCTCGCGTCCCGCTCCTCGGCTTCTTTCTTCCGGTCCTGGACCTCGGAGCGCTTGTCCTGCATGGCCTTCATGCGCTCCTGGTACTTCCCCATTCGCTCCATATCCATCAGATTCGCCTGCAGGAGCGTCGAGTACAGGCCCGTCATGATCGCGATGGCGAGAATCACGGTGTAAAAGGGCATACTCGTCGCCAGCGGCCCGAGGGCGATGTCGAGCACCTCACCGACGGTGTCCCTGACGGAGGTGATCCAGTAGCCAAACATGAAGAGCAACGCGGTCACCCCCGCAATCTTGTCCCACTGCGACCACTTCGATGCCTCGGCGTCGATCTCGGGCAGGTCCTCGGAGAGGCCGCCGTCCTCGCCGTCGCCGTCGAGGGCGTCGTCGAACGCCGATCGATCGGCGATCTCGAACCCGTCCTGGCCGTCGACGAGGATCCCCTTCTCGATGAGTCGACCCCACTGGCCACTCGACAGGTCGTTGCGGACGTCCGCCCACTCGACCTCGCCGCCGTTCTCGTCGGCCTTCCGGCGAATCGCCTCGAGGGCCTCCTCGAACGACGAGTCCTCACGGACGAGGGCGCCTATTTTCTCCGCTGTGCGCGTCATCTGTTTTGGGCTAGGTCACCTTCGGTATACAAGTGTTTATCTTCGGTGGCGAGGCAACAGTGTTGGGGCGATGCTGAAGGCGGTGGTAGTGACGGGGGCGTTAGTGCCAGAGCGATGCTGAAGGCGGTGGTAGTGATGGGGGCGTAGTGACAGAGCGGTGGTGACGGCCCGTTGATGATCGAACGGTGGTGACGGTCAGATTATCTCTCACTCGACCCGAGGCCTCGGTGATCAGTGATCCGCGAGCGACTACGCGCTAGTGAGTCGTTCGTAGACGCTCGTGACGGGGGACCACCACTGTTTCAACGACGCCTATCCGTTCTGGCGTTCGGTTCAATCCGTCCTATCCCTGCGGAAAGGGGTGACTGAGCCACCGGACCGTCTGGTGGTTTCACGGCTCCGGCGCTGTGAACATTGGTTTCGAACAATCGTATCTGGTAGTTTTTTATAATTTAAATATCTTGAATACAGTGATATGTTTGGTGCATCTATGGGGTGTCGTACTGTGGACCGGGGGGCCGCCCCCCTGGTCGGCATCGTCCTGCTGTTCGGGATGGTGTTCGTCGGTGCTGCACTGGTCGGGGTAACCGGGATGATCGCGTTAGACGCGCTCGAGGGTGATCTCGGCGACGAACGAACCGAACAGACGTTCTCCACGTTCGACCACGAACTGACGACGTTGCTGCACTCGAGTTCGAATTCGGCGGCGGTCACGATTCCGGACAGCGAAGACGGGACCTACGAACTGACCGACTCGGCATCGGCGTCGCTGACCGTGGCCAATCGATTCGGACAGTCGTGCACGGTGCTCGACGACACCACGCTCGGGACGCTCGAGTACGAATCCGACGGGCAGCGACTGGCCAAGCAGGCTGGGGGGACCTGGAGACACACCGACGACGGAACCGTCATGCAGTCGAAACCGGATCTTCGGTACGTCGCGGACGACCGCGGGACGCAGTACCTCGAATTCTCCGTCTCGGATCTCCAGGGGGACGTTGGAGTCGGTGAGCACTCGATGACGACGACGCGTTCCGAGACCAGGACGGCCGACTGCGTGTCTGACCTCGGATTCGCCCGGTACGTCCATCTCGAGGTCACCGACGATACGTATCACGACGGCTGGTACGACTTCGTGCGTGAGGAGTTCGAGGCGGTCGACGTGGGGGATGCAGCAGTCGAGGACTGCTCGCTCGAGAACGCGGGCGACGAGAACGTCGTCTGTCACGACGAATCGACGGGGACGGTGTCAGTTCTCGCCACGGTCGACGTCGACCGTCCCATCGACGACTATCTCGGCGTCGAACCCACGATCTACGGCGGCCTCTACGTGTCGGACGAGACGGTCCAGTTCGGAACCCACGAATCTCTCGTCGTCGACTCCTACGATGGACGCGCGGGATCGTACGCCGAATCCACTACCGTCACTGACGACCTGTTCGTTGCGGATGTCGATACGCTCTGGATTCAACAGGCCGAGATCACCGGCTTTCCCGTGGTGAACGGCGATATCCAGATCCAGCCCGAAGCGGACGTCTCACCGGCCGCATTGTACGTCGGGGACGATCTCTCGCCGGCGAGCGTCGACGTTCCAACCGCGAGGATGGCGACCGCGTTCGATGGAATCCAACCGATCGACGACGAGATTGCGCGCACGACGACGCTGCTCGAAAACGAGCCGAAACTCGAGGAGGACGCAGACGGCAACATCGACGCCGGAGCGTACTCCGTTGACGGCGATTTCACCCGCGAAGGCATCGAATTCGACACGGCCAGTGGCGACATCTACGTCGCTGTCGACGGCGACGTCTCCCTCGAGGACGTCACCGTCGTCGGCTCGGGGCAGGTCAGTATCTACGCCGACGGCTCCGCAATCGACATCGAGTCCGTGACGGTCCAGGACGATCGGGCATCACAGCTCTGGGTATACGGAACGAGCGAAACCGACGTCACCGTCGCAGGCACGGTCCAGGGTGTCGTCTACGCGCCGGGTGACGGTTCTCTCGAAGTCCAGGACGGGGCCGAAATCTACGGCGCCATCGTGAGCGGGACGTTCGAAGGGATCGGCGGATCGGGGAACGCCGACAGCGGCTCTCACCTGGAGGTGCACTTCGATCGCTCACTTCGAACCGACGTCCCGATTCCGGAGGAGAACCGAACGCTCGAGTTCGAGAACGTGATGACCAGGAACCCGATCGATGTCGGATTCGTCCTGGATCGGTCGGGATCGATGGGGCCGCACACGATCCGTGAGCGTTACGATCACGGTCCGTGGCAACATCCAATTCACACCGGTGACGTCGTTGCAGGGGGCGATCTGGAGATCAATCGTGCGACAGGAGGAATTGAAGAATTGAGCTATGGTGACAGAACGACGCTCAGCGACGGTGACACGGTACGTTCTAGTCAGACGCACCCCTGGTGGGGTAACGTTTCGGTAGCCGTCGATCATCAGCATCCAGGATACGATCCCAACGGCCTCCGCGTTGACGCCACGCGATCGTTCATCGGTGAGTTGAATGCATCGAACGCGCTAGATCCCGACTACCGTGATCGGGCGGCGGTTTTCGAGTTCAACAGCACTTCTCATCGCGCCCATGGTCTGTCTACCAACCTCGAGACGGTAAACGACAGCGTCGAAAACAACGTTGGTGGCGCCACCAACATGGCTGCCGGACTCGAGGCCGGCGTCAACGAACTCGAGGCTAATCTGCGAGACGCCGACAGTATCCTAGTCTTGTTGAGCGATGGCTTCAATGACCCGTCCGATCACGACGACGCTACGCTCGAAACCGCTGAAGCCGCTGCTGATGCGGAAATTACGATTTACACAATTGGGCTCGGAGACGGGGCGGACGAGGAATTATTGCAAACGGTCGCCCGTACGACTGGTGGAGAGTACAGACACGCCGACAACGCGGATGATCTCATGGATATCTTCGACGGGATTGCAGAGGACGTCATCGAGGCGGATACGCGTTTCGAGGTCCACGCCGACCACTCCGCCGTCGGCGGATCGAACGACTACGCCATCGCCATCGATCACTGGAACGTCGAGATTTCAGAAGAATCCTAATAGCTGCTCAATCAATCGGCCGCCGTTACGCGTTTTCTTCGATCGTCGCCTTCACGTCCTCCCACACCTCGCCGGGCGCCTGCTCACCGTCGACGCGCTCGAGCGACCCCTCGTCCTCGTAGTACTCGAGTACCGACGCCGTGTTCTCTTGGTACACGCGCAGGCGCTCGCGGACGGTTTCCTCGGTGTCGTCCTCGCGCTGCTCGAGGCGTTCCTCGACCTCGGGGTCCTCCGGCGGGTTGTACTCCACGTGATAGATATCGCCCGTCTCGGGATCCATCCGCCGGCCCGTCAGCCGGTGAACGAGCTCCTCCTCGCCCACGTCCAGCGCCAGGACAACGTCCAGGTTGGTCATCTCTTCGAGGGCCTCGACCTGCTCGAGGTTGCGCGGGTAGCCGTCCAGGATGAAGCCGTCGGCCGACGAGAGCGCCTCGTCGACGATGGCGTTGACGACCTCGTCGGGGACGAGTTCGCCCTGGTCCATGTACTCGGCCGGGGTATCGTACTCGAGGCCGAGATGGGAGATGTCCATCTGTTTGTTCGACCGGAGGGCGTCGCCAGTGGTGATGTGTTCGATGTCGAAGTGCTCCGTGATCTTTGCGCTCTGAGTTCCTTTCCCCGCTCCGGGGGCACCGAGGATGAGAATCCGTGGCTGTGCCATACCTCGTCTTTCTGCCCCAGCGCATAAAGGCTTAAAGAATGGCGCACAATCGTCCGGGTATGACGCGATTCTCGGCCGCCGACCCACAGGAACGTCGACGCCTGATCGTCGACGCTATCGTCGCCCACCGCGAGCGAGCGAGCCCGTTTCTGACCATCGAAGTCGACGAAGCCGTCCTCGAGCGCGATGACGCCCCGGATCCCGACCTCGGCGTGCCCTGGATCCAGTTCGCCGACGGGGTCGTGAGCCTCGACTGTACGGACGGCGAACTCGAGCGATTGAAAACGCTACTGAACGAGTACCCCGCGTTCAAAACCGACGAGTTGACGCGGCCTGAAGACGCCGAAGGAACGAACGTACGCGTGAGCGCGAAGGCCGATCCCAATCGGATCGCCCAGTTCTGCGAGCACGTTTTGCGTGCGGTGTTCGAGTGTCCAGAGGATGCGACGATCTGGATCGCCGCGGTGTGACGAATGCGGCGCTTGAGTGCTTGCGTGATCGGATGCTCGAGGCAACTACGACCGGCCCGGAATCAGGAAATCGTCAGGGAGCCGTCACCGGTTCCGTTCTCGTCGTCTCCTTCCTCCCACTCGAGTTCGAGCTCGACGCTGAACTCGGCTGGACCGCCCGACCGCGAGGTTTCGCGTTCGGCCTTGACTTCGAACGTCGGCCGGCCCGGCGGCTGCATCGTGACCGAGTCGCTCCCACTCTCGAGGACGAGCTCGTCGCCGCTCTCGAGTCGATCGGCAACGGTCCGGAGGTAATCGGCGATTTCAGCGCGCGTCAGTGATTGCTCGAACGTAAAGAGTACTTCTTCTGGCATACCCGTTCTTGGATGCCCAGGTGTAAATAATATACGCAGAAATCGGGGCAAGGTGTTCACCGGGACTGGCCGACGTCCGATAATCGGGCATTGCTCGAACAGCTCCCGAACATGTTTCCGCCAAGGTTCACCCGTGCCGGCGGTGTCCATCCGCAAGAACGATAGACAAAAGGTACCCGAGTCAATCGGTCTACGTAAGGGCACATTCGGGGGTTCCTACGAGACTCCGCAGGCGGCCACAAAGCGTCCCGCCGGCGCCAGACTACGGTCGCCGTCGGGCGTTTCCAAATAGATAAGTGCACGCGGCAATGAGCCCCCACTAAGAGACCCGTATAATTGAGGTGAACACAATCTCCACTCCACTCCAGACGCCGATGACGCGTGTCGATATCTTCCAGGAGCTCTTCCTCGTGTTCCTGGGATTAGGGACGATCGTCGGCATCATCGTCGTAGCGTACATCCTGTACAATGCGTACAAATACCGTGACGACGGAGAGCGCCACCCGGACGAGGACCTGCCGACGCTCGGAGAGCTTCCGACTGGCGGAACCGGCGGGAAGAAACTCTTCGTGTCGTTCTTCCTGAGCGCGCTTATCGTCATCTCGCTCACGCTCTGGTCGTATGGCATGCTAATCGACGTCGAGAGCGGTCCTGAGGGCCCAAGCGAGGATGCCCTCGAGGTCGACGTGGAAGGCCAGACCTTTAGCTGGTCGTTCTACTACGAGAACGGCGTCGAGTCCAGCAACGAACTCGTCGTTCCCGCGGGGACACCAGTCTGGGTCGATGTGACATCCGTCGACGTGTGGCACTCGTTCGGCATCACTTCACAACGGGTGAAAGCCGACGCAATTCCGGGTGAGCACGACCAGACGTGGTTCCAGGCCGACGACGAGGGTGAGTACCTGATCGAGTGCTTCGAACTCTGCGGGCCCGGACACTCCAGCATGGAGGGGACACTCACCGTGATGAGCCAGGAGGACTACGAGCAGTGGGTCCAGGATCAGCTCACACTCACGCTGACCCTCGAGGACGGCGAGGGCGAACAGCTCAACGAAACCGAGAACGTCGAGGTCACGGTCCAGGACTCCGACGGCGAAACGGTCGGAACCTACACTGGTGAGGACTTCGACGACGAGGGCGCCCTCGAAATCGGCGTCGAGCAGGGTGACACCTACACCGTGATCGTCGAATCGACCGATGGCTCCTTCGAGACCACGGAGGACGACTTCGAGATCGTCGACGGCCCCGAAGAATCGCTTCAGATTGGCGGGTCCGACGACGGAAACGGCAACGACGAATCCAGCAGTGACGGTGATGAAGATGGTAATGGAAACGAAGACGAAAACGAAAACGAAACCGACGACAGCGGAGGTGAGAACTGATGTCCGATGACTTTCCACCGATGACGTCCGTCAAGCGGTGGCTGGTCACGACCAACCACAAAGACGTCGGGATACTCTATATGGCGACGGCCCTGTTCTTCTTGCTGTTCGGTGGGCTGATGGCGCTCCTGTTCCGAGCCCACCTCTGGCAGAGCGGCGGTGCCGGTCTCCTCACCGATAGTGCCTACAACCAGGCGGTGACCGCCCACGGACTGTTGATGGTGTTCTGGTTCCTCTCACCCATCGCCTCGGGCTTCGCGAACTACTTCGTCCCACTCCAGATTGGGGCAAAAGACCTCGCGTTCCCCCGTCTGAACGCCCTGAGCTACTGGTTCTACCTATTCTCTGGTGCGATGTTCATGATCTCGTTCTTCCAGGGTGGGACGTTCGAGGGCGGCTGGACGATGTACGCGCCGCTGAACGTGCCGACGTACACGCCCGCCGTGGAAGCGACCACCGGCGGAACCGCAACAGTTCTCGCGTTGATGCTGTTCGTGTTCTCGATCACGCTGGGGACGGTCAACTTCCTCACGACGATCCACCGTTCGCGCGCGGAGGGCCTCGGCCTGTGGAACATGCCGATGTTCACCTGGTCGTGGCTCCTGACCGTCTGGATGATGCTGTTCGCGTTCGCGGCCCTGCTCGCCGCATTGCTGTTGCTCGGGGTCGATCGAATCTTCCTGACCCAGTACTTCGCGACGGATCAGGGCTCGAGTTTACTCTGGGCCCACGTCTTCTGGTTCTTCGGCCACCCCGAGGTGTACATCGTCTTCTTCCCCGCACTGGGGATCATGTTCGAGACGTTCCAGACCTTCTGTGGTCGGCGTCTCGTCGGCCGGAAGTGGGTCATCATCGCGATGGTCCTCGTCGCGGTGCAATCCTTCCTGGTCTGGATGCATCACATGTTCCTGACGACGATCAACCTCGAGATCAAAACACTGTTCATGGCCACCACGATCGGGATCTCGCTGCCGTTCGACCTGATGGTCTTCGCGCTGATCTACACGATGGTCAAGGGCCGAGTGCGGTTCACCACGCCGTTCCTGTTTAGCCTGGGCGCGCTCTTGCTGTTCATCCTCGGTGGCATCACCGGGGTGTTCCTCGGCGCCGTCGTGCTCGACTACGAGTTCCGCGGCACCTACTGGGTCGTCGCTCACTTCCACTACGTGATGGTTTCGGGCGTGACCGCGCTGGTCGCCGGTATCTACTACTGGTGGCCAAAGATCAGCGGGAAGATGTACGACGAGACCCTCGGAAAGATCCACTTCGCGATCTACTTCTTCGGGTTCAACCTGCTCTACTTCCCGATGTTCCTCGCCTGGGAGACCCCACGACGCGTCTTCCACTTCAGTGAGGGGTTAGAGATCTACCACCAGCTCGCGACGGTCGGCGCGTTCATCTTCGGCGCGTCGTTCCTACTCATGTTCTACATCCTGGGCAAGAGCCTGATTTCGGGGCCGGACGCGCCGGACAACCCGTGGGAGTTCTCCCGCACGGCTGAGTGGGCGGTTCCGTCCCCGCCCCCGCTCGAAAACTGGTCTGGTCGCCCGAGTTACGCGAGCGGTCGCCTCGAGTTCGTCGACGACGAGCCTGGCGCCGCAACCGACGGCGGGACCGTCGCCGTTCCCGAAACAGGCCAGGGTCACGCGACGCCGGCAACGGTTCAGCACGCCCACGAGGAAGAACACGCCGACCACGCCAGCATCTGGCCGTTCGGAGTCGGGCTCTCACTGGCCGTCTTCTTCCTCGGGCTGGCCGGATTGACGCCGTACGTCGCCGAATTCGCCGCAGCGAATGGGGCCGACGTCTCCGCCCAGGAGCCGACCCTTCTCTCTCCGGCGCTGATCGTTCTCGGGGTGGGGATGCTCGGCTACACCCTCTGGAACTTCGGCATGGAACAGTTCAACCCCCCGGTGATGGACGTCGCCGAGCGCTGGCCGTTCGAGGGCGTCAACAACACGAAGCTCGGCGTCTGGTTCTTCCTGGCGTCGGACGTGGTCGTCTTCGGGGCGGCCATTGGCGCGTTTGTGTTCATGCGCATCCACATGGGGTGGTCTGCCTGGGAGTTCGACGCGATCCCCATGGCCGGACTCGTCAACACCTACATCCTGTTGACCTCGAGTTTCACGGTCATCCTGGCGCTGGTGATGGCCGAACGCGGGAACAAGAAGGGCCTGCTCGCCACGATGAGCGCGACAGTCCTGCTCGGCCTGACGTTCATGGGCGTCAAGGGCTGGGAGTGGGGCCAAAAGTTCTCCCACGGCGACTACTGGTTCAACGGCCTCGAGTACTCGATCTACTACGTCACGACGGGGCTTCACGCTCTGCACGTGATCCTGGGGCTGCTCGTCGCTGGCTTCATGATCTACCGCGTGGCCACGGTCGACGCTTACCTCGAGGATCACCGGCCGGTCGAGTACTTCGGGCTCTACTGGCACTTCGTCGACATCGTCTGGGTGTTCCTCTTCCCGCTGTTCTACCTGATGTAGGCGGCGGGCAGAGCCCGGACTGGCTGTTTTCGCGTTCGAGGCTGTTTTCGAGGATCCGTCTCAGTTTCGTCTTCGGATCACCTAGAACAGTGTGTTCCGCAGTCGATTCGCATAACCGTTCGAGAAGTACGTGCGATGTGGCTCGACAAATTGACGTCGTCTGGTCTTCGCTACCGCCGTCGAGTCCCTACTCGGGTTGCGGCGTCGGCAACGACCGGTGCCGTCGCGGCGGAACCAGGTAGTTCGCCCGACGTCGAACGGTCATGTACTGGAGGATGCCGTTGTTCGTCCGCGCGCCGATCGCGGACTGCTCGGCGACGTCGGTCCCGTTCATCGCCTCGCGTGTTTTTACGAAGTCCTGGATGCGACGCTGGTGGGAGAGGAAGTGAAGCCCCGCCTCGTCGGCGTCCGTCGAATTGAAGTCCCGGCGAAGGATGATCGGTTCGTCGTTCTCGCGGGCACGCGCCGACTTCTGGGAGTGGCCTACGGTCCCGTACTCGCGGGCGTCCTCAAGCGTGTCCGCTGGGCAGTTGCCAAGTTGACTCGAGTCGCCGAGATTGTCGCCCGCGCCCTCGATTTTCCCCTCGTCGGCGTGGGCCGGGCAGAACATCTTCCGTTCGCGAATCGTTCGACTGTCCTGTTCGTACCACTGGTCGAGCGAGAGACGAATGCGAGAGAGGTGGGTCGTGGTTCCCTCGGCGAACGGTCCCTCCTGGATCGTCACACGGTCCTCGGTGGCCTGGTTCTTCTTGAATCCGGATTTGAAGCCCATGAACATCGGGGCGTCCTCGGAGACGGGTTCGCTGTCGGGAATTCCGCGAACGCCATCCTGGTTCTTCGCGGGTAATCCGGCGCCTGTGAACCCGGTTCGGCGTTCCTCGACCTCGAGGATGCCCTCGACTGTGGTTTCGACGTCGACGCCGTTGATCGACTGGAGTTCGCCGGTGAGTGCCTCCTCGGCGCTCAACACGACCGACCCGCGGTCGCTGGCGAGGTGGACCATGGCGTCGTAGCTGTCGAACTCGGGCGTTTCGATGGGCGCGAGCGCCGTCGGTTCGGGGAGGTCGACGTGCTCGGTGAGGGTCTCATCGAACCGGTCGAAGTAGGCGGGGCCGTAGCCGACGGTGAACAGCAAGCCCTCGTTGCTCCGGGCGTACGCTCGCTCGAGGGTTTCGAACGCCGTCTCCACTTGTTCGCGCTCCTCGTCGGTCGGACCGTCGCCGACGTATGCGAGGTGGAGAGCGACGTGGTGTTCGGGGACGAGCGGGTTGCCGTGCTTGTCGGTCCGCTGGGCGGCCGTCCAGGCGTGCTGGCGCTCGGGGAGAGCCTCGAGTTCGTCGGTGTCGGCGCCTCGAGGCGGGGCGTCCGCATCTCCGCTCTCTCGATCGAGGCAGGCGGAGAGGGCGCTCGCGCCGCCGATGGCGACGGCACTGCGGACGAAGGACCGGCGCGAAATCGTGCGCGACGAACGCGTCATATATCGGCTCTCGGGACTGCGCGGTAATGGGGGTTGTGGTGGGGTCGTGCGGTGGTGAGGTGGCGGGTCGAGAGGTGGCAATCGGTGAAGTGTGTGGTGACAGGTGTGAGAGGACGTGATGGTAGTTGGCGAGGTATGAGATGGTAGTTGGCGAGGTATGAGATGGCAGTTGGTGAGAAGGTGAACGCACCCCACGTGACCGACAGGTGCTTTGCCATTCGCCACGTTCGCTGCTACCATGGAACAACTCGAGGTGTTCGAGACGATCGACGCTCCACCGGAGACCGTCTGGCAGGTCCTTCTCGAGTTCGACGCCTATCCCGAGTGGAACCCGTTTCTCCGCTCCGTCGAGGGACTCCCCGTCGAAGGGGAGCGGCTGATGATTCGCGTCCGGTTGCCGGGTGGTCGAAGCCGGACGATCTGGACCAGGGTTCTCACCGTCGAGACGAACCGTCGGCTCGTCTGGCTCGGTCGGCTGGGAGTTCCGTTCGCCTTCGACGGCTACCACGAATTCCACCTCGAGCCGATCGACGGCGGGCGACGAACGCAGCTGCTCCAGCGGGAGACGTTTCGAGGAGCGCTGGTTCCAGTGCTGTTTCACCGGCGTCGAATCGAACGAGGTTTTCGTGCGATGAACCGGGGACTCAAGGAGCGAGCGGAGCACCGGGTTCGGGCGACCGCCTGAACGTTGTTTTGAGAGGGTCGACACGCCGAGAACGCAATCTGGCGACCGGTCAGGATGGCGGCTCGAGCTCCGTCAGCGCCTCGAGGGACGTGATCTCGTGGGTAGGCTCGCCGTCGTAGCCGAAGTCTGTGAACGCGTAGTTCTCACGGTGGGACCGACGGATGAACGCCGAGTCGATCTCGAGGGCCTCCGCGACCGCGACATCGACCCAGCTGTCGCCGACGTACAGCGGGTTCGAACACGCCAGGTCGTCGATCGCTCGCTCGAGGTAGTACGGCGTGGGCTTCTTTCGTCTGATGCCGTCGACGGTCGGCTCGCGGCCGTAGTACGGGTCGAAGGCTTCGAGTTCGAAGTGGGCGACGATATTCTCGATGGTCTCGTGCTGGTTGTTGCTCACGATAGCCATTGGGACGTCGACGGTTTCGAGTGTCGTCACGTCGTCGTAGAGCGTCTTGTTCCCGTCCAGGAGTTCCTCGCGCTGGACTTCGATCGCCGCCCGTTCGCGGGCCGCCCAGAGTGACTCCGTCTCGAGGCCGTACCGATCAGTGACGGCCTCGAGTTCGTCGATCGTCGGGGAGATCAGGGTCTCAAGGTCGTCCTGGACGGGGTCGTCGATGCCGTGGCGTTCGAACGCGAGGGTCATCGCTCGTGTCAGCGCCTCGTAGCTTGTCGGAGTCGTCAACACACCGTCGTTGTCGAAGACGACTGCGTCGTATGCCATTCACCGGGGATAGGGGGCGAAAGGGTTTTGGCTTTACGCCGGGTGGGATGTGGGATCGTCCGGTGTCCGGTGTCCGGTGTCCGGTGTCTGGTGTCTGGTGTCCGGTGTCTGGTGTCGGATCGGCAGATCGGCGGACAGCGGGCCGTCGATCACCCGCTGACGACCCGGGAGTTCAAGTACCAGTCCGCGGCCAAAGGGGGGTGATGCACTCCCGTTCGCGTATCCGAGCCCGTTCGCGTATCCAAGCCGTCCGCCGGATCGCTGCTCGTCCCTGTCGACCGCCGACCCAGCGGCACCGATCGAGGTGGCACGATGGGGCATAGAGCGCTCGTCGCCTACCGACGCCCCGACCGACTCTACGACCTCCGGTACAGCCACTGGGGCGGCGACGAACTCAGCGTCTTCGAGTCCCTCTCCGTCGACGCACCGCTCGCAGGTGGACGAATCGACTCCGACCTCCTCGCTGACTCCGTCGCCCTGGACAGCGTCCTCACCGACTACCTCGATCCCTGTGGATACGAGGCGCTGATTCTGGTGTCTCCCGAGTACGAGATTCGCGCCTACCGCGTCTGCTGGCTCGAGTGGGGCGACGGCCGCGAACAGGGTCGAGGCGCGCTCGTCGCCGTCGAACCTGGGGAACGCGACTTCGCTGTCCGGACCTGGTTTCGCGCCACGAAGACCGTCCTGGCCGACGTCGTCGAGATGGGCGTCCTCTCGCGGCGGGCCGCCCAGTCGTACCTCGAGACCCGGATCGCCGAGGACGAGAACGGCTACTTCTACACGTACGGTGACGCTGACGGCGTCGGTGTGGACGACGGACCGGCGGATGCATTCGACGCGTTTCTCGGGAGCGAGGGGCTCGAGTGAAGGTCCACGGGTGAACGACGGGGGCTGTGTGAACCACGGGGGACTCGAAAAACGAAACGCGGTCTACGCTTCGACGTATTCGAACCACTCCTCGTACTCGTCGGTCCGGCGCTCGACGACGTCGAAGAATTTCTGCTGGATCTCCTCGGTGATCGGCCCGCGGGTTCCCTCGCCGATCGTGACGTTGTCGACGCGCTTGATCGGGGTTACCTCCGCGGCGGAGCCAGTGAAGAAGAGTTCGTCGGCCGTGTTGAGTTCGCCTCGGGAGATGGAGACGGTATCGTGGACGGTGTAGCCCAGGTCGCGGGCGATTCGAATGACCGCGTTGCGGGTGATCCCGTCGAGGATCGACTCGGAGAGGCCGGGCGTGAAGATTTCGCCGTCGCGCACGAGGAAGAGGTTCTCTCCGGGGCCCTCTGCGACGTTGCCCTCCTTGTTGAGGACGATGGCTTCGGCGAACCCGTTGCGGCGGGCCTCTTCCCCGGCTAGTAAGCTGTTGACGTACAATCCCGTCGTCTTGGCGTTCGTCGGAATCTGGCTCGAGGCGTGCTTGCGCCAGGACGAAACTTTGACGTCGATGCCGTTCTCGATGGCGTCCTCGCCAAGGTAGGCGCCCCAGGGCCAGACGGCGATGGTGGTCTTCGTCGGACAGTCCTGGGGGCTGACGCCGAGACTCTTGTAGCCGTAGTAGACGAGCGGGCGGATGTAACACGACGAGAGGTCCTGGCGGCGGATGAGTTCCTTGGTTGCCTCCGTCAGTTCCTCGTGGGAGTGACCGATTTCCATCTCGTAGGGCTTACAGGACTGAAAGAGGCGGTCGACGTGTTCCTCCCAGCGAAAGAGCGCGGGTCCGTTCTCGGTGTCGTAACAGCGCGCCCCCTCGAAGACGCCGGTCCCGTAGTGGAGTCCGTGCGTGAGGACGTGGATCTGCGCGTCCTCCCAGTCGACGAACTCGCCGTCCATCCAGATCGTGTCGACGTCCATCTCGTCAAATCCCATACCCGGAGGGACGAAGCCCTTCGTAATGAACGTTGGCGATTGCTCGTGCGTCGGTCTCGAGTGTGGTTCGATTGCGCTCGAGCGTATCGCTCGTCTCTCGGCCAGCCGAACGTCTCCCTCGCCGCCTCCGCCACCGTTTTGACCCTCTCGGGCGAGCGTTCGGTATGGACACCGCACTCGTCATCGGCGGCACGCGATTCATCGGCCGCCACCTCGTCACCGACCTCCTCGAACACGACTACGACGTCACCATCTTCAATCGCGGAAACCACGACGACCCCTTCGCAGACGACGAGCGGGTCGATCACGTCCAGGGCGACCGGACGAACGACTCGGCGCTCGAGGCCGCCGCGGCCGACGTCGATCCGGACGCCGTCTTCGACTGCGTGGCCTACTACCCGCGGGACGTGCGCGCGGCCACCGAAATCTTCGCCGGCGTCGACGCCTACGTCTACATCTCGAGCGGGGACGCCTACGGCCGCGAGGAGATTCCCAAGCGGGAAGACGAGACGCCGATGCGACCCTGCACCCCTGACCAGGCGACCGACGAGTCGGACGACACCTACGGCAACCGAAAGGCTGAGGGCGACCGCGCGGTCGTCGCCGCGGCCGACCGTGGGATCAACGCCACGTCGGTCCGCCCCTGTATCGTGTACGGCCCCCACGACTATACCGAGCGGATGGACTTCTGGCTCGACCGCGTCCTGGAGTACGACCGCGTGATCGTTCCCGGCGACGGTACCAACGTCTGGCACCGCGCCTACGTCGAGGACGTCGCCAGTGCCCTTCGGATCGTCGCCGAACGCGGCGAGCCGGGCGAGTTCTACAACGTCGGGGACCGCCGGATCGTCACGCTCGAGGAGATGGTCGACCTGATCGCCGACGCCGCAGGTAGGGACGTCGAGGTCGTCCACGCCGGCCCGCGCGAACTCGAGGCCGGCGGCCTCTCGACGGACGAATACGTCCTCTACCGCGACTATCCGCACGTCCTCTCGACTGCGAAACTCGCCAACCTCGGCTGGGAGTCGACCCCGCTCCAGGAGGCGATGATGCGGACGCTCGAGGAACACGAGGTGAGCGGTCGGGACGGGAGCGAGTACGATCCTGGACGAGACGCCGAAGAACGAGTGCTTGGGATTCTCGATACGCTCTGAGACGTTCGGAACGGATCTGCTCTGTGTGCGCCGCCTCGAGCGGGGGTATCCCTTCTTGACTCGCGGTGTCGTGTGACGAAGCAACGAGATGGACGATCATAGAGACGCCGACGGTGAGGGACCCGACGGCGGCCATCGTGACCACGACCACAGCCATCGTCACGACCCGGAGACGACCGAGAACCAGGAAATTGACGCCGAGGCCGATCGGTCGGAACCCCGCGTAGAACAGTCTATGCTCGAGGAGGAAGCCGAAGATGCCGACGAAGCGAGACGCGAGGTCGATGACCGGTACGAACGTAGGGCTGGACACGACGACCATGGAGGCGGCGGCCACGATGACCACGGAGGCGGCGACCACAACCACGGCGGCATGCACGAGGGCCACGAGCAAATGTTCCGACGACGATTCTTCGTCTCGACGCTGCTTTCGATCCCCGTTCTTCTGTACAGCGAGACTCTGCAATCGTGGCTCGGCTTCTCGGTTCTGGCGTTCCCCGGCAGCGAGTGGATCAATCCGGTCTTCGCGGTAATCGTCTTCGCTTACGGTGGCGTTCCCTTCCTGCGGATGGCCGTCCCCGAACTCGAGGACCGGTCGCCGGGAATGATGACGCTCATCTCGATGGCGATCACCGTCGCGTTCGTCTACAGCCTGGCGAGCGTCGTCTTCCCCACCCAGTCGGCGTTCTTCTGGGAACTGGTGACGCTGATCGACATCATGTTGCTCGGTCACTGGATCGAGATGCGGTCGGTTCGGCGGGCCTCGAGCGCGCTCGACGAGTTGGCGAAACTGCTCCCGGACACCGCAGAACGCATCACCGAGGACGGTGAAACTGAAGAGGTCCCCGTCAGCGACCTGTCGGAGGGCGATCTCGTACTCGTTCGTCCCGGGGCGAACGTCCCCGCCGACGGCGTCGTCGAGGAGGGTGACTCGGACGTGAACGAGTCGATGATCACCGGCGAGTCGAAACCGGTTGCGAAGGACCCGGGTGACGAGGTGATCGGCGGCACGATCAACGGCGACGGAAGCCTTCGCGTTCGGATCAGCGCGACGGGCGAGGAAACGACGTTGGCGGGGATCATGCGGCTCGTGGAGGAGGCCCAGCGAAGCGAGTCCAGGACACAGATGCTGGCCGACAGGGCGGCAGGCTGGCTGTTCTACGTCGCCCTGGCCGCCGCGGTGGTGACGGCCATCGCCTGGACCGCCGCCGTCCAGTTTAACGCCACGGTCATCGAGCGCGTGGTGACCGTCCTGGTGATCGCCTGCCCGCACGCCCTCGGACTCGCTATCCCGCTCGTCGTCGCGATCAACACGTCTCTCGCCGCGCGAAACGGGATGCTGATCCGGGACCGGATCGCCATGGAACGGGCGCGGGACCTGGATACGATCGTCTTCGACAAAACGGGAACGCTCACGGCGGGCGAACAGGGCGTCGTAGACGTTGCGACGGTCGACCTCGTGGACGAGGACGAGGCGCTCGCGCTCGCGGCCGCCGTCGAGAGCGATTCAGAGCACATGATCGCCCAGGCGATGCGCGAGGCCGCGGCCGACCGCGGTCTGAAGCCGCCGAACGTCTCGGATTTCGAGGCGCTCAAGGGTCGTGGGGTGCGCGCGACCGTCGACGGCGACGCGATATACGTCGGCGGTCCGAACCTCCTCTCTCACCTCGAGGCCGAGGTCTCCCCGGAACTGGCGGGGTTCGCTGAACGGTCCGGAGAAAACGCACGAACGGTCGTCTACCTCGTTCGCGAGGGCGGTCGCGACGGCGACTCGAGCGCCCAGGCGAACACAGAGGCAGGTGCCGGTCAGGAGCCAGGTACCGACCAGGCGAGGCCAATCGCGGCCTTCGCCCTCGCGGACGTGATCCGCGAGGAGAGCTACCGGGTCGTCGATGCGCTTCACGACCTCGGCATCGAGGTGGCGATGCTGACCGGCGACAGCGAGGACGTCGCCGCGGCCGTCGCAGACGAACTCGGCATCGAGACGGTCTTCGCCGAGGTGTTGCCCGAGGACAAGGACGAGAAGGTGACCGAACTGCAGGACCAGGACAAACTGGTGGCGATGGTCGGCGACGGCGTCAACGACGCCCCGGCGCTGGTCCGCGCCGACGTCGGGATTGCCATCGGATCCGGGACCGACGTCGCCGTCCAGTCGGCGGACATCGTTCTCGTGCAGAACAACCCGATGGACGTGGCCCGACTCGTCAAACTGAGCCGAGCGAGTTACCGAAAGATGCAGGAAAACCTCGTCTGGGCGGCGGGGTACAACGTCTTCGCCATCCCGCTCGCGGCCGGCGTTCTCGCGCCGGTTGGAATCCTTCTCTCGCCCGCTGTCGGGGCCCTGCTCATGTCGCTCAGCACCGTGATCGTCGCGATTAACGCGCAGTTACTCCGGCGAGTGGATCTCTCGATTCCGCAGTTGTCCGGTTTGTCTCCGGCGCAAAAAGCACAACCCGCGAGATGAGTCTAACCGGTCTCGTCCGACGTACCATCTGGGGACGATTCGAACGCTCTCCTCGAGGTCCCTCGTCTCGAGAGGCTACCACCGCACGATCGACGGGAACGCCTTTATATCGTTCCCCGCCTCCTCTCACCTATGTTCGAGAAGTCGACGTGGATCCGCCTCCCGCGGAACGTCGTCGTCGGTCACGACGTCCTCGCCGAAACCGTGAGCGTCGTCGACGACCTTCACCTGGAGGGGCGGCCACTGCTGGTCACGAGCCCAACGCCGCGAAAACTCGCGGCCGAACCGATCGCCGCCGATTTCGAGGAACGCGGTATCGAACCCGCCATCGTCACCGTCGAGGAGGCGAGTTTCGAGGCCGTGGAGTCGGTCATTGACGCCGCCGAAGACGTCGGGGCATCGTACCTAATCGGTGTCGGCGGCGGGAAGGCCATCGACATCGCCAAGATGGCCACCGACCACCTCGGTACCGGCTTCCTCTCGGTGCCGACGGCCGCGAGTCACGACGGCATCGTCAGCAATCGTGGCTCGGTCCCGGACGGAAACACGCGCCACAGCGTCGCCGCCGAACCGCCACTCGCCGTGATCGCCGACACCGGGATTCTGGCGAACGCACCCTGGGAACTGACGACCGCGGGCTGTGCCGACATCATCTCTAACTACACCGCGGTGATGGACTGGCGACTCGCCCACCGACTCAAAAACGTCGAGTACTCCGAGTACGCGGCCGCCCTCGCGGAGATGACCGCCGAAATCCTCGTCGGTAACGCCGACATGATCCGCCCCGGTCTCGAGGAGTCCGCCTGGATCGTCACCAAGGCGCTCATGTCCTCGGGAGTGGCGATGTCCATAGCGAGTTCTTCTCGCCCGGCCAGCGGCGCCGAGCACCTCTTTTCCCACCAGCTAGATCGCCTCGCGCCCGGCGCAGCCCTCCACGGTCACCAGGTCGGCGTCGGCTCGATCATGACGGCCTATCTGCACGAGGGGGAGTCGGGCATCTGGACCGAAATCCGGGACGCCCTGGCGAGCATCGACGCGCCGACCACGGCCGCCGATCTCGGCATCGACGACGAAACCGTGATCGAGGCACTGACGACCTGTCACGCCATCCGTGACCGATACACGATTCTCGGCAACGGGATGGACGAGCGGGCCGCTCGAGAGGTTGCGGTGAAGACGGGCGTTATCGGTTGACCGGGCATTATCGGTAGACGGGGCCTCGTCAACTGGACGGATCTCGTCGACTGAACGGGATCACCCATCGACACGAACCAGCCCGACGCCGGTGGCCGACACGTACGTCGCACCGATTCCGCCGAAACCGACGTGCACCCAGTAGGTACACAGCCGGTAGAGTAACGCAGCGGCAGTCGCGACGTCGCTCGAGACCGCGGTCGTCGCGACCAGTAGCCCGGCTAGGAACACCTCGACACCGCCCATCCCGCCCGGAAGCGGAACCACAGCTGCCACCGTGGACAGCGGTACACAGAGGAGCGCGACCGCGAACGGGGCGTCGATGCCGAGAGCGATCAGCGAGAGGAACAGCGCAAGCGCGTTGAAGATCCAGCTCGCCAGCGCGACCGTCACCGCGCCCAGCAGGACCGACCGATCCGCCGCGACGTCGTCGATCGTCGAGAGGAACCCACGGACGCGGGTTCGAACGGCGGCGCGCTCGACGCCGGGCAGCCTGGCCAGCGTTTCCTCGAGCCGAGCAGTGATCCCGAACAGGATGGTCCGTGCGACGCCGTCGCGGGTGACGGAGACGGCTGAAGCGGCGACGAGGACGGCCGCGAACAGCGCTCCCAGGAGGCCGGTCGCGAGACGGTTCGACGGGGCCGACCCGACGGTCACGCTCGAGCCGACGTCGACGGAACCGTTCGAAACGACCCCGACGAGTCCGACGACGGCAACGACGACGGACGTGAGGAAGACGAGCACCTCCGCACGCTGATGACGGCGGCGTTGTCCTCGAACGGCGACTCGGACGACCCCGCGAGCAGGTACGCGGTCACGGCGACACCGACGGACTGTCCCCACGGTACGACGCTCCGGGAGAAGTACCCCGCCAGGAACGCGCCGACGAAGTCAGCCCCGCGGGCCGATCCCTCGACCGGCCCGAGCAGTCGGTAGACGATCAGGGCGCGCAGCGCGAGCATCGTCGCTCCGGCAACTGCGCCGCCGGCGATTAGAATCGGATCGGCGCGACGGATGCTCGAGACCACGGCCTCCCAGCCGGTGCCGTAGACAAGTATCCCGGTGACCAGGAGGGCAACCGCGAAGCCGGCGGCGACCCGCAATCGGCGCATCTGCCGGGAGCAACGACATTCACTGACTTGAACGTACTGTCGGGGAACGGAACGTTCTCGACGTCGAACCGAGGACAGTTCACTCGAGCATCGCGTCGAGTCGCTCGACGCGGCGGTCGATGGAGTGGCGATCGACGAGGAGGTCGAACGTACGGCTCGAGTTTCGGGGCACGTGCCCGAGAGCTGCGATTCGTTCGAGCGCGTCTCTCATTGCACTCGCACTCGTCGTCGACGCGGCGAATGCGTCAGCCTCGTACTCGTGGGCGAGTTCTCTCCGTTTACTGGTATAAAGGAAGACGAAAACGACGGGGGCAAACAGGAACGAGTGAACAAACGTGAGCAACATTGCTGCCACTAGTGCTGCGTGCCAGAACGCCCGTCGTTCCAGGTGCCGACGTTGGACGTGCCCCAGTTCGTGTATGACGACGGCCTCGAACTCCGTCGGCTCCAGCCTAGTTCTCAGGGAGTCGGATACGAAAATCGTTCGTAGACCGGGAACGATCCCGGATGCGAGCGCGTTCGAACGGTCGTCGTCGACGAGTCGAAACCGAATGTCGACGTCGGCCGCTGCTGCGAGCCGTTCACAGCGATCGGCGACCTCGGAGGGGAGTTCAGCCGTGTCGTTCAGTCGATCGACGAGCCACGGGCCGATCGCGAAGTACGCGAGCGTCACGACGACGCCGAGCGGGACTATCTCGTAGGGCGAGGTGCGTACGAGGGTGAATACGAAGGGAATGCTAGCGCAAACGAATACGCCGTGGACACCTGTCGAAATCGCCGCTCGTCGTCGGTTCCCGTACTCGGTCAGCTTGAGCAAATCGAACGCGGAGAGTGGGAGGATGGCAGCGGTGCCGATACCGAATCCCAGAATACCGGCGACACCAGTGACGAGAACCCCGATTAGCAGGTCATCGATGAGTACAATCGCCGTGAAGCTACCGGCAACAGTGAAACACACGAGGGGAGCACCCGCCCCGATGAGGTACCACTGTACCCGTCTCGTCGCGAGGCCGGAGGCTGTCGCGGGTGCGATGAACCGTTTACAGACGCCCCATCCGATTCCGGCGGTGGCGATCGAGAGGCCAATTCCGACGACAAGAAGTCCACCAACGAGAATCGCAACGGCAGTCATCTCTCGTCCTCTTCGATCAACCACGTGGCTGCCCGTTTTGCCATGGGATATTCGTGAGGTCTAAGCAGGAAAGTAAATAGCTTCTGGTACCTGGAGACGGACGCGTTACACGTGCTCCTCGAGGAACTCGGCGATCGCCGAGTAGGCCTCGATTCGGTTCTCGAGCTTGCTGAAGCCGTGGCCTTCGTCCTCGAAGATGAGCTTGCGGACGGGGACGCCCTGCTCGCGTGCCTCTTCGGCGATCTGTTCGGCCTCCCCGACCGGAACGCGGGGATCGTTCGCGCCATGGAGAACGAACAGCGGGGCCTCGATGTTCTCGACGGTGTTGATCGGGGAGATGGACTCGAGGAACTCGCGATCCTCGACCAGCGAGCCATATTCGGCCTCGCGGAGTTTCCGGCGCCAGTCGCCCGTATTCTCGAGGAACGTGACGAAGTTGGCGATGCCGACGACGTCGACGCCGGCGGCCCAGAGCTCTGGATACTCGGTGAGCGAGGCCAGCACCATGAACCCGCCGTAGGAGCCGCCCATGGCGACGACTCGATCTGGGTCGATCGCTTCGTGGCCTGAAAGCCACTCGACGCAGGCCGCGACGTCGGCGACGGAGTCCATCCGCTTTTCGACGTCGTCCAGGCTGGCGTACTCGCTCCCGTATCCCGAAGACCCGCGCACGTTGGGCTCGAAGTAGGCGTAGCCCCGGTTCAGGAAGTACTGCTTGACGCTCGAGAACGAGGGTCGGCGTTGACTCTCGGGGCCGCCGTGGATGTCGACGATGACGGGGTAGCCGTCGTCGGCGGTTCCGTTCCCATCCACAACGCCCTCGAGCACTCCCGCCGACCCCTCCGGGAGCGTCAGAAATCCTGGCACTTCGAGGCCGTCGAAGCTCTCGACGTGAACGAGTTCCGAGGACCGGAAGGTCTCGGGCGGGATTCCTGCCGTGGGGGCGAGGGTCCACTGCTCGCTCTCGCCGGATTCGACGTCGACGACGAAGACGTTCGCGTTGACCGCATCGCCAGTCGTCGAGCAGGCGAAGACCTCGGCGTCCGGGCCGAAACTCACGCCCCCCGAGAGTCCGCCCGGCAGGTCGGGTTCGGGGAACGTCTCGAACGCCGTTGGGTCATCGCCTGCGAGTTCGCCTGCGGTGAGCTCCGTGTATCCCTCCACGTTTCGCGAGTAGACGAACCGACCCGTCTCGTCGTCCAGGGCGAGCCCGTCGACGTTCCATCCTGCTCCCTCGACGACCGTCTCGATCTCGAGGGTCTCGAGGTCCAGATAGGCGAGCGCGAGCGTGTCGGTCTCCTCGTCGGTCACGAGGTAGAGGCCCTCGCCGTCGGGTGCCCAGGAGGCGCTCTGGTAGCGAACGTCGCCTTCGTGGGGCGTGAGGTGGGTCATCTCGCTGGTTGCGAGGTCGAGGCTGTAGAGGTCCTGGTCGAAGTTCGAGTACGCCTGGGAGACCAGCAGTCGTGAGTCATCGGGGCTCCAGCCGCCGACCGTGAGCCAGCCGTCTCCCTCGGCCACGAGTTCGGCGTCGTCGCCGGTGTCCGCTCGGCCCTGGACGTACACGTCGAAGACGCTCTCGTCCCGGCGATTCGAGGTGAACGCGAACTGCTCGCCGTCGTGGCTCCAGCCGCCCCAGCGGTGTTTCGCCTCCGGCATCCCAGTCAGGTTCGTGATCTCGCCCGTCTCGGCGTCGAGTCGGTACAGTTGCGCGCGCTCGTTGCCACCTTCGTCCATCCCGAACGCCAGTTCCGCTCGTTCGGGCGACCAGGAGGCGAACGTCACCCGCTCGTCGTAGAACGTTCGCTGTTCGGGCCACGCCTGGGCGTCCTCGAGCGTCCAGACCTGGGGCGTTCCGGTGGTGTTCATCAGAAACGCCAGTCGGTCGCCCGCCGGTCCGAGAGAGGCGCCGTAGGCGCTTCGAATATTGAGATAGCGCTCGATGTCGTACGGTCCCATGGCTCACCAGTCTCGATTCGATATGGTAACGGTTTCGACTCGGTCCCTCGATGTGCCAGGGCGGGTCGGCGTCCCCAGTCCCATCCAATTCCGGCATTGTGTCCTCGACGAAACCGGTCAGTCGATGCTTTCCAGGAGAAGAGGCCCTCGAGACGAGCAGCGTCACTCGATTCCGGTAAAATAAATTCTCATTACCGGGGTCACGACCGTTCGCTCGCAGATCCAGTGTTTTAGCACTGAACGAGGAGAGTCGGAACGGTGTCCGCCGATATGGGTGAAACGGCGCGGCTAGAACCCGTTACTCGCACTCGAGATGCGGTAAGACGGCGACCGTTTCTGGCCGTAGTGTTCACCCGTTTCTGTGAATCGGCGAGCGCGTGAAATCGTCGTCAAGCAACGACGTTGTTCCCGGCGAGCGGGGTCCATCGCTCCGCAGGCTACACAGCGGTTACAGGGCTCGGGCCGTGAATTAACGGCTGAAACGGTCGCGGTCCCTTTTGAGAGCGTGTGTTCATCCAGGTTTAGGGGTTAAAAATGAGAGACACCGAATTACTGAGCGGACCAACCGAAGGTTCGTCGGTTGGATACGAGTACGACGACGATACGCGATCGCCGGTCATCGGCGCCGATCCGACGATCAGGACAGGGACGATTATCTACGACGACGTCCTGATCGGCGATCGATTCACCACTGGTCACTACGCGCTGATACGCGAGCGAACCCGAATCGGCGACGACGTGCTCGTCGGGACGAACGCAACCATAGACGGGACGTCGACCGTCGGTTCGAACGTGAGCATGCAGACCAGCGTCTACGTACCCGCAGGGACCACCATCGGGGATCACGTGTTTCTCGGTCCGAACGCCGTCCTGACGAACGACCCCTATCCACTCCGTCGGGAGGTCGAACTCGAGGGCCCGACCCTCGAGGATCACGTCTCGGTCGGCGCCAACGCGACGATCCTCCCCGGTGTGACCGTCGGGCGAGGCTCGTTCGTCGCCGCGGGTGCGGTCGTCTCGGCGGACGTCCCCGAGGAGACGCTGGCCGTCGGCGTGCCGGCGAGACACGAACCGCTTCCGGCGTCGCTTCGAGGGGGAAACGCTGCATGATCGCCATCATCGCGTTCGCCAGGGGGGTGAGCGTCGCGTATGCAGCCTGAACGACGGATAGACGTCGGCGTCATCGGCGTCGGGTCGATGGGGAGACAGCACGCGCGCGTCTACGCCGGACTGTCGGAGGCGAATCTAGTCGGCGTCTTTGACGTCGACGACGAACGCGCCGCTCGCGTCGCGGACGAACACGGCACGACCGCCATAGACCTGGAGTCGCTCCTCGCGTCGGTCGACGCCGCTTCGATTGCTGTCCCGACCGTGCATCACTACGACATCGCCGTGCAGTGTCTGGAGGCGGGCGTCGCGATGCTCATCGAGAAACCTCTCGTCACGAATATCGAGGAAGGGCGACGGCTCCGTTCGAGAGCGAACCGCGCCGACGTGGCGGTACAGGTCGGTCACGTCGAGCGGTTCAACCCAGCCGTGGTGACGCTCCGCAAAATCGTCGAGGATCTCTCGATCATCAGTATACACGCAGAACGGCTCGGACCGCCACCGAACCGTCGAATCGACGACAGCGCCGTCCTCGACCTGATGATCCACGACATCGACGTCGTGCTCTCGTTGCTCGACGAGTCGCCGACGAGCGTCAAGAGCACCGGCGTGAACGACAACCGCCACGCATCGGCACTGCTCGAGTTCGACTCCGGGATCATGGCGTCGCTCACTGCCAGCCGACTCACCCAGCGAAAAGTGCGTCGACTCACTGTGACCGCCAGAGAGTGTCTCGTCGAACTCGACTACATCGCCCAGTCGATTGCAATCCACCGCAACTCGGTCCCCAAGTACGCCGAACGCGACGGCAACGTTCGATTCCAGCACGAGAGCGTCGTCGAACGACCGCACGTGCCGAACGAGGAACCGCTACGGAACGAACTCGAGGCGTTCGTCGATGCCGTCGCGTCGAACGAGACGCCGCTCGTGACCATCGACGACGGATTGGCCGCGCTCGAGTTGACCCACCAGATCGAAGCACAGGCCCTGGGCGACCGATCTAACATCGGGGTGAGGGTGGCCGATGACTGATCGACAATCGGTCGCCAAGGCCGACGAACTCGAGGTCGCGGATACTGACGGTCTCGAGGTCGTCGTGGCCGACGGCGGAACAGTCGATCGTGCAGACGACCGAGACTCGTCAGCGGAATCCACAGCGGTGAGCACCCGACCGTACGGAACCGGCCGCTCGAGCGAACGACTGCGTCGCGCGTTCGTCTCGGGATCGATTCCGGTGGCCGTCTACGGACTCGGAAAGATGGGACTCCCCCTCGCCGCAGTGTTCGCCGAGACGACCGGCAACGTCCTCGGCGTCGATATCGACCCCGACGTCGTGGCGAAGATTCGGGCCGGAGACTGTCACGTCAAACGAGAACCCGGCCTGGACGACCTGGTCTCCGAGCGAGTGTCCGCCGGCGCGCTCGAGGCGACGACGAACCCTCGTGAGGCTGCAGCGCAATGCGCGGTTCACGTCGTCATCGTGCCGACGCCGATCACGGACGAGCGAGCGCCCGACCTCTCGATCCTGGACGCCACGATCGAGGCGATCGGAACCGGACTGGACCCGGGCGATCTGGTGCTCGTCGAGTGTACCGTTCCACCCCGGACGACCAGCGATCGGGTACGTCCGGCGCTCGAGGCGGCGTCGGGACTCACGCGCGGGACGTTCGGCGTGGCTTTCTGCCCCGAACGGACGTCCTCGGGACGGGCGCTCCAGGACATCCACGGCGCGTACCCGAAGGTCGTCGGCGGCGTCGACGCGGAGAGTACCGCAGCTGCGCGAGCAATTTACGAGACCATCAACGATGAGGGCGTGATTACGGTCTCCGATGCGACCACGGCCGAGTGCGTCAAGGTCTTCGAGGGACTGTACCGCGATGTCAACATCGCGCTCGCGAACGAACTCGCGACGTTCACGGACGAGTTCGGAATCGACGTCCGCGAAGCGATCGACGTCGCGAACACCCAGCCCTACTGTGACATACACGAACCGGGACCCGGCGTCGGCGGCCACTGCATCCCGTTCTACCCGTACTTCGTGATCGACCCCTTCGAGACCGACGCCCCGCTGCTCGAGACCGCTCGAGCGGTCAACGACTCGATGCCGGCGTTCACGGTCACAAAACTGCGCGACGGCCTCGAGGCGGAAGGGACGGCGCTGTCGGACGCGACGGTACTGGTTCTCGGGCTGACGTACAGGCCTGGTGTCGAAGAGATCAGGGCCTCGCCGTCGATCGATATCGCCGCCGAACTCTCCGCGGCCGGTGCGACGGTCTACGGCGTCGACCCAATGCTCGAGTCGGACGACCTGGAGGCCTTCGACCTGGAGGCGATTTCGTTCGAGGCGGCGTACGACCTCCCAATCGACGGCGTGATTCTCGTTACACCGCACGAGGAGTTCGACGAGATTCGGTGGGCTGACCTGGGAACGGACCGTGAGGACGAACCCAGTGCTCGTAGAGATCACCGTCCGGTCGTCGTCGACGGTCGCGGAACCGTCGCTGGCCCGATCGATTCGTGGGTATACGAAATCGGTGGCGGGGTTCGTGAGGAGCGGGGGTGGGATTCGTGAGCAATACCGCGAATGCGAGCAGTGCTTTCACTCCGTCTGCCAACCGGATCTGCGTCGTTGGACTCGGCTACGTCGGACTCCCGCTCGCGTGCGAGTTCGATAGCGTCGGGTACGACGTCCGCGGCTACGACGTCGATACGGACAAGGTTCGAACGCTCGAACGCGGACTCGATCCGACGGGCGACGTCAGCGACCGATCGATCGCCGAGAGTTCAATACAGTTTACGACCGATCCAAGGGTGATATCGACGGCCGATTACGTCGTCGTGGCGGTGCCGACTCCGGTCGACGAACTCGAGAAGCCGGACCTCAGCCTGGTCGAACGGGCGGGGGAGACAGTCGGCGAACATCTCACCGCGGGGGCGACTGTCGTCCTCGAGTCGACGGTGTATCCGGGGGCGACTCGCGAGCTATTCGTTCCGGCACTCGAACGAGGCTCGAGCCTGACGGCGGGCGAGGATTTCGGCGTCGGCTATTCACCCGAACGAATCGTCCCGGGCGACGACGATCACGATCTGCGCAACGTCGTCAAGATCGTGAGCGGATTGACCGAGAGGTCGCGGGCGGATCTCGTCGACCTCTACGGATCGATCGTCGACGCAGGCGTCCACGAAGCGCCGACGATCGAAACTGCCGAAGCCGCGAAGTGCGTCGAGAATACGCAGCGCGACCTCAACATTGCGCTGGTGAACGAACTCGCGGTGGCGTGTACGCACCTGGGGATCGAGACACAGGCCGTGCTCGACGCGGCGAAGACGAAGTGGAACTTTCACGACTACCGACCTGGCCTCGTCGGCGGTCACTGTATTCCGGTCGATCCGTTCTACCTCGCCTACGAGAGCGAACGAAACGGCTTCAAACTCGAACTCGTTCGAACCGCGCGCGAGATCAACGACTACGTACCAACCCACGTCGGAGAGATGACTGTAAAGACCCTGAACGACGCCGAAAACGTGCTCAAGCACAGTACCGTCCTGATCCTCGGACTGACTTACAAGCCGAATGTGGCGGATCTCAGATCGTCGATCGGCGGCGTGATCGACTACCTCCGCGAGTACGGCGTCTCCGTCGTCGGATACGACCCGCACGCGGCCGACGCCGAGATCCGAGAGCGCTTCGATATCGACGTCGCTCCCGAACCGTCCGGGGAGGGAATCGACGCCGTTGTGATCGGAACGCCCCACGACGTCTTCGACGAACTCGACGTCGGTGGGTTACTCGCCGAGATGAACGAGAATCCCGTCCTCGTCGACGTCGACGGGACGTTCGAGGACCGGGCGGGCGAACACAATTGTCGCTACTGGAGGTTGTGATGTACCGAAATCACTCCGTCGCCGCTGTCGTTCCGGCGTACAATGAGGAACGATTAATCGGCGACGTCGTCAGGAAGATGCCTCCGTTCGTCGACCGACTGTACGTCGTGAACGACTGTTCCACGGACGGCACGTGGGAGGCAATTCTCGAGGCAGCGCGGTCGGACGCACGCCGTCGGGTCGACCGAGAGGGAGCCGTTGCGGACCGGGTCGAACGAATTCGGACCGACGGTGGAGAGAACCACGCGCTCGCAGCGAGAGCAACCGTTCACGACCCGATCGGTCGCGTCGTCCCGATCGATCACCGCGAGAACCGCGGCGCCGGAGGCGCGATCAAGACCGGCTATCTGGCGGCACGGGCCGGGCGACTCGACATCGTCGTCACCGTCGACGGCGACGGCCAGATGGATCTCGAGGCGATGCCGAAACTCCTCGACCCGATCGTCGACGGGGTCGCGGACTACGCGAAGGGGAATCGACTGCTCGCTACCGATCATCAGCGATCGATGCCGCGGTTTCGACTGTTTGGCAACGCGATCCTCTCGCTGCTGACGAAAATCGCTTCGGGATACTGGAAGCTGAGTGACCCCCAGAACGGTTACACGGCGATTTCGAGGGACGCGCTAGAAGCCGTCGACCTCGAGTCGATGTACGAGTACTACGGCTACTGCAACGACCTCCTCGTGAAGCTGAACGCCAGAAGTACCCGTGTCGCCGACGTTTCGATTCCTGCAGTCTACGGCGACGAGGAGTCGAGCATCGTCTACTCGACGTACGTCCGGAACGTCTCGGGAATGCTCCTACGGAACTTCATCTGGCGACTCGAGACCCGATACCTTCGGTTCGATTTCCACCCTATCGTCCTGTTCTACCTCTTCGGTGCGGGTGCGTCCGCACTCGGGACGCTCGGCGTGCTCTGGTCGTTCCTCTCTCGCGACCGTTCCAGAGAATCGCCATTCATTCGCGTCCTCATGAGTGCCCTCCTGTTTCTCACCGGCTGGCTGTTCCTGCTGTTCGCGATGGTGTTCGACATGCAGGAAAACGAAGATCGTGAAGTGGTGATTCACGAATGACGGCGACCGTTCTGTTCGATATCGGCCATCCGGCACACGTCCACCTGTTCAAACACGCTATTCGCGAACTCGAGGACCTCGGTCACGAAACGCACGTGTTCTCCCGGGAAAAGGACCTCACAGTCACACTCCTCGACCGGTACGGGATCGACCATACCCCCCTCTCTCGGAAGCGGTCGAGCGAACTCGGGTTGTTTCTCGAGCTGCTCGAGCGCGAGATCCGAACTCTCCGCGCCACGCGGCGAATCGATCCAGACGTGGTCGTCAGTTCACCGATCCCGCCGGCCGCCCACGCCGCTCGATTAAACGGGACGCCAATGATCCTCTTCGACGACAGCGAGGTCGCCACGTTGCAAGCGCGGCTGACGCATCCGTTTGCGACCAAGATCTGTACGCCGGTGAACTACGGTCGCGACCTCGGCGCGAAACAGGAGCGGTACGCGGGATATCACGAACTCGCGTACCTCCATCCGAATCGGTTCGAACCTGATCCAGACCGACTCAGGGCTGTCGGCGTCGATCCGCACGAGCGTTACTCGGTCTGTCGGTTCGTCTCCTGGAGCGCCAGTCACGACAGCGGCAACCGCGGGTTCTCACGTGAGGGAAAACGCGAACTACTTTCGCTCCTCTCCGAGGAGGGGCCGGCGTACGTCACCAGCGAGGATCCGCTTTCACCGGAATTCGAGCCCCATCGTCTCCCGATTCCGCCTGAACTGATTCACGATCTGCTCTACTACGCCGACCTCTACGTCGGCGACTCCCAGACTATGGCGACGGAGGCGGCTATCCTGGGGACGCCGGCGATCCGATCGAACTCGTTCGTCGGCGACGGCGACATGAGCAACTTCGTGGAACTCGAGTCCAAGTACGGCCTCCTCTACTCTCGGTCGGACGAGCGGGAGACGCTGGCGCTCGCTCGCGATCTCTTGACCGATCTCGACGCGAAAGCACACTGGAGGCGAAAGCGACGGAAACTCCTCGATGACAAGATCGACGTGACTGCGTACCTCCTCGAGACGATTCTCGAGACGGCGGGCGAACCGCGCGAAAAACCTGGGATCGACCTCGAAACGGGGATCGGTCGATGAAGGTACTCACCGTCGTCGGCGCCCGTCCACAGTTCGTGAAGGCGTCGGCCGTTTCGCGTGCGCTGAACGCAGCGGGCCACGACGAGCAACTCGTCCACACCGGCCAGCACTACGACGAGGAACTCTCGGACGTCTTCTTCGAGGAACTCGAGATTCCCGACCCCGCCTACGAACTGGGGGTCGGTTCGGCATCTCACGGCGCGCAAACAGCGGCGATGATCGACGGCCTCGAATCGGTCGTCGCCGAGGTCGAACCAGACGTAATCGTCCTCTACGGGGACACGAACTCGACGCTCGCCGGCGCGATCGTCGGTTCGAAGGTCGACACGACAGTCGCTCACGTCGAGGCCGGTCTGCGGAGTTTCACCGACATGCCCGAAGAGGTGAACCGACGACTGACGGATCACGCGGCGGACCTGCTATTTGCGCCAACGGCGAGAGCGGTTACGAACCTCGCCGCTGAAGGCCTCAAAGAGGGCGTCTACCGGAGTGGCGACGTAATGTACGACGTGCTCTTGCGGGTCGTCGATCTTCCAGTCGATCGGACGACGATTCTCGAGCGATTCGAGGTGACGCCTGGAAACTACGTCCTGGCGACCGTCCACCGCGAGCGAAACACGGACGATCCGGCCAGGCTTCGATCGATCGTCGACGCGCTCTCGACGTCGTCGCTTCCGGTCGTATTCCCGGCGCACCCTCGAACTATCGATCGGCTCGAGCGCAACGACCTCCTCGACCGAGCGAGACGCGATCTACACCTTACCGAGCCGGTTGGGTACCTTGACTTCGTCCGGTTACTCGACGCGGCCGACCGTGTCGTCACCGACTCGGGCGGGGTCCAGAAGGAGGCGTTTTTCCTCGATACCCCCTGTGTCACGCTCCGGGAGGAGACCGAGTGGGGCGAAACGGTCGAATGTGGCTGGAACGAACTCGTCGGCACGGATGGACGAGCGATCGAGCGTGCCCTGGAACGAGAACGCTCACTCGAGGACAAGCCGTCGCCGTACGGCGACGGACGGGCAGCCGAATCCATCATCGAGGTGCTCGAACGTGCTCGATGAGCACGCGTTCGCGGTCTGTCTCACGCACGACGTCGACCGACCGTACAAAACGTACCAGGCGCCGTACTACGCCCTCATGAACCGAGACCCTTCGCAACTGCGGTCCCTGTTCTCGAGGGATCGACCGTACTGGCAGTTCGAGGAGATCATGGCCCTCGAGGAGGACCTCGGCGTCAGGTCGACGTTCTTCTTTCTGAACGAGCAGAATCTGTTCCGCGACAAATCGCCGCGGGAGTGGCTGCGACCGGCGAACTGGAAACACTTCGTGGGCCGATACGAGATCACGGATCCGGCGATCGTCGACGTCATTCGTGAGCTCGATGCCGGCGGGTGGGAAGTCGGATTGCACGGTTCTTACGAGTCTCCTGACGATCCGGTTCGGTTGAGAGAGGAGAAGTCGCAGTTGGAGCGAGTCCTGGGTCACGAAATCACCGGTGGGAGGCAGCACTATCTCCGACTGACTCGGCCGGACACGTGGGAAATTCACCGAAATATCGGGTTACGGTACGACGCCAGTCTCGGTTCGACGGACGAGGTCGGCTTTCAACACGAGTACGGTCTTTTGCGCCCCTTCGACGACGAGTTCGCGGTCTTCCCACTCACCGCGATGGAGGTTGCCCTTCTCGGGCCGGAAACAGACCTCGAGTCGGCCCGGGAACGAGGCTACGAACTGCTCCGTGAGGCCGAGCGAAACGACGCCGTCGCCACGTTGCTGTGGCACCCACGGTTTTTCAACGAGGACGAATTCAGTGGGTATCGCCAGTTGTACATCGACCTCGTCGAGTACGCCCAGGAACGCAACGCCTGGATCGGCTCCTGCGCGGAGTTCCTCCGACGTATCGACGAATCGAACGAATTGGAACGAAAGCCAGTTCGAGAGCGTCCATAGCTCTCAGGGACGACTCATGAAAGAAATACAAAATATTCGCTCGAGTGGAACGGATTGGGAGATTTATGGGGTTCGACGAGGTACGACTGACGAATGAATACCGACCTATTCACGGACAGAAAGCGGGCAGAGATGGATCGTTACAACGAAGACGACGACGAGGGCAAGTGGATTGCTGACTATCTATCTACTGATGGGTACAACGACCTCATGGATGCTGGACATCACCGACTCGTTCGCGAGACGCTGGCGAAACACCTGACATCGAACGCGTCGGTCCTGTCGATCGGAGCGGGACAAGGTGACTGGCTCCGCGAGTCTACCAGGCACGATCCGCGACATTCCCTCGCACTGGACATCTCTGTCAACGAACTACGACGAGGATCGAACGCGGAGAACGGAGACCGGATCGAGTGGCTCTGCGGCGACGCCGAACGGTTGCCCGTCCGCGACGACTCGATCGATTTTGTCCTGGCCGCGGCTGTACTACACCACCTCCCGCAATGGAAAGACGCGATCCTGAACGAAATCTGTCGCGTTCTCAGCCCCGATGGGGTGTTCCTCTTCTTCGATCCATTGCGATACAATCCGTTCGCCATGTTCGCGCGTCGATTTCTCGAGACGCGAAAGCGGACCGAGGCCGAAGTTCCACTGAATCCGTTCACGCTTCGATCGACGCTGGAGGCGTCGTTCGAAACGGTCGATCTAACCGGGTTTTACGTAATCTCTCCGATCTGTACGCTCCTGGATGCGATCGCACCAATCGACCTCGAAGGAGCGATATACGAACTCGCCGAAATCGAACGACGGCTCTCGAAACGAGGGTTACTGCCGATGACTGCAGAGGTCGTCGGGATCGCTACCGATCCGCGGTGAGCCGCTCCGACCGGCGTCGGCCATGACACCGGCGAATTCGACGTCCTGGAGGGCCGCCTAGAGGTCGTCGGCGGCGACTTCCTCGCCGTCCCACTCGAGCCAGAAGGCGGGGTCGGCGTCGGTATCGGCGTTCTCGGCCTCGAAGGTGACGATGTCACCCTCGACGACGAAGCCGTCGCCCCAGCCGTTGCCCGTCAGCCCCTCGACTTCGTAGTACCCGGTCTCGTAGTAGGTGATGGTGTCGTTGTCGTTCGCCGAGATCGGGTTGCCGGAGGGGGACGTCCCGAGGTCGGCAGCGGTGACAGGCCCGTTGGCGATGAACCGGTAGCGCACGCGGTCGGCCCCCGGTTCGGTCAGGATTGCGAACTCGGCCGGTTCCGGTTCGTCGTCTTCGTCGTTCTCACCGGTAAGGTCGTCAACGGCGATCTCTTCGCCGTTCCACTCGAGCCAGAAGGCGGGGTCAGTATCGACGTCGGCGTTTTCGGCCTCGAAAGAGATAATATCACCCTCGATGATGAAGCCGTCGCCCCAGCCGTTGCCCGTCACCCCTTCAATCTCGTAGGTGCCGTCTTCACGCTCGGTGATCGTATCGTTGCCGTTCGCCGAGACCGGGTTGCCGGAGGGCGACGTCCCGAGATCGGCAACCGTAACTGGACCGTTGGCAACGAATCGGTAGCGCACGCGGTCGGCGCCGGGTTCCGTCAGAATCGCCAGTTCGTTCTCGCCGCTGGTATCGTCTTCTGTTCCTTCTTCCTTGTCAGCGACCAATTCGTCGACGGCGATCTCCTCGCCGTTCCACTCGAGCCAGAAGGCCGGATCAGCGTCTGCGTCGGCGTTCTCGGCCTCGAAGGTGACGATATCGCCATCGATGGCGAACGCATCGCCCCAGCCGTTACCCGTGAGCCCCTCGACCTCGTAGGTGCCGTCTTCACGCTCGGTGATCGTATCGTTGCCGTTCGCCGAGACCGAACCACCCGAGGGCGAGGTGCCGAGATCGGTGGCGGTGACGGGTCCGTCGGCGACGAACCGGTAGCGCACGCGGTCGGCGCCGGATTCCGTCAGAATTGCCAGTTCGTTCTGGTCCCCGGTGTCGTCGGTCTCCTCCTCGTCTCCATCGTCGCCGCTACCACTCTCCCCACCGTCGTAGTTTAGCCAGTCCTCGCGGGTCCCATTGACCAGCATCACGTGATTGTCGAAGTAGATCGTGTACGGATCGTTGTCCTGGTAGAGGTCGTACCCGTGCGGACCCGCGTACTCGATCCCGTTTCCGTCGGCGGACCGCCACGCGAAGTTCTCCCGCTCGTAGGCGAGTTCGTCGTTCACCCACGCGCGGAAGACGCCGTCGTTGTTCATCGACCCGCTCGAGGTGTACGTATTCAGCTTCTGGTAGGTTTCGATCTTCACCCACTCGTTCATCGGCATCTGGACCCGGTTGCCGAACTCGAGGTACGGGGTCGTGCTGTCGGTGAGTCGCGCGTCGTAGGAGTAGACGAAGAACGTGTACGTGTCGGGGTGATCGTGGTTCTCCCGACGGGTGAAGCCGAGCCGGACCGACCACCCGTCTTCGCCCGTGAACGGGGGCGGCGTGACGAAGTTTCCGCTGTCCTGGTCTCCCTCGCTCCGTAATCCAGCCCAGAAGAACCGCATCGTGTTGTTCTCCGAGAGCCACATCCCATTGGGGTGGACGTAGAACCGCTGGTACAGCTCGTCGACCTCCGTGTCGTAGTGGTCGTCGAACGGGTACACCGTATTCGCGCTCATCTGGTCGCCGTCGAGATAGTGCGCACAACTCGTCTCTCCCGTTCGGGAGGTGCTCGACGTGATGTCGGGGCTCGTCCTCGAGCGCTGGTTCCACACGTCGTAGACGTCACCCAGACCGTTGTACGATGACGACGGATCGTAGTACTCGTCGTAATCGATCTCGATCAGATCCTGGTCGTGAGAATCGGCTGCGGCGGTGCCCGAACTCAGGAGCGCCCCACCGGCAATCGCGGTTGAGCCGAGTACCTTGAGGTACGTTCTGCGTTCGATGTCGTTCGCCGTGCTGTTCTCTTTACCGCTTTTCAGTGTGTTATCGATTGCTCGTTTCGAGCGCTCACGTGCCATGCAACTTGACTAGCCAACTATGCTGACCTCAACGCTCTCATGAACATACCGGAACTTTATACGTCGACGAATTACTGTCAGGTTAGCTGTTGTATCCTCTTACGCCTTCGGAAAACGACCCCGTCTTCCAGATGTACAAACCGGTTATTTAGGCGTATTCAGTACCGTCAGACTCGGTTCACGGGTCCGGCGATCAGTGGTTCGTCTGCGGACCAGAGCAATTGCTCGAGTGAGAAATCGACACGCGGGCGTCCCGTTCTGAGCGTCTCGAGGTCCGGTATCAAATAGATTGCCGCCTTCGGATGCTTAGGACCGCGTTGGTGACACGATATTCTCGGGAACTCCGCCGGCGACGATGTGGTGATCGTCGAAGTAAACGGTCTCACCGTTCTGGTTCGATCCCCACCAGTAGCCGTGCGGACCGGCCTCTTCGATGCCCTGTCCTGGAATGCTGGTCCAGCGGTAGTCGGTTCGCTCGAACGCTAGTTCGCCGTTCACCCAGACGCGGATTTCGCCGTCGGCGTTCGCCCGGCCGTTCCCGACCGTATTCAGCACCTGGTGACATCGGAAATCGTTCCACTCGTTCATCCGAACGCCCGTATCCGTGACGTTCAATTCGGGGACCGGGTTAACCTGATCCATGTGGTATACGTAGACGAAGAGCGGGTACTCGTCGGGATGGTCGTGGGAGCCACGTCGGGCGTATCCCAGTCGAATGGACCACCCGTCTTTCCCGTTCGGAATATCTTCCTGGGTCGTCCCGCCCGATGACGTCGGCCCGTTCCGGATTCCTGCCCAGAAGAACCGGAAGGTCCCCCTGTCCGCTAATGTCATCCCGTTTGGGTGGAACCGGAACCGCTGGTACGTTTCCTCTACGACGTCGTCGTGATTAGCGGCAAACGAGTAGACCGTATTGGCAGTCATCTGGTTCCCCTGGAAGTGGTGTGCGAGACACCGGTCCCCGGGTCCTGGCTGACCGACTACAATCTCCGGATCAGCTCCCGAGCGCTGGTTCCACACGCGATAGACGTCGTCCAGACCGTTGTACTTCGAGGACGGGTCGTAACACTCGCCGTAATCGACGTCGACGAACTCGAGGTCGGTTTCCGCCGAACCGCCTGCCTCTCCACGAACCGCGTTCGAGAACAGTGCGCCCGTCGCCGTCGCCCCCAGCAGTGAGAGATACGAGCGTCGGCCGAGCGTGCCCCTTTTCGTTCGTGGCTTATCGTCACGGGGCTTGTCGCCGGAAACATCAGATTGCTTGCCTCGCATACAAAACCGGGGAAGTAACCTCTGGTTATCAACCTTGTCGTGTGAAAATCGTACATTTATCTCATAAATCGGAATCTTACTTTCCACCTCAAAAAACACTCAAGATTGGAGAACGTACTGGTGGTCAGGAGGCAATCTGGCCGATCAGACCGTCCGGAGCGAACCCTGGAAGGGCGACGTTCGCGTATTCGGTTCGTGATTCCGACGTTTCACTCGGTTTCACGCCGGTCAACCACGCAGGCAGTGAGGCTGCACGAGCGGGAAAACAGGGGTTACCGAACGCAATGATCGAGTACCACCGGTTGGCTTTTCACGGAGGGCGGTGGTTACGAACTCTATGTCTGCCGATCCGACGGTCCTCCTTCTCGATGGAGATTACCCGACTGCGCTGACCGTCGCAAAGGAACTCTCCGAGGATCTCGGTGCGACGATCGTCGGCGTCGGAACGACGCGATACAGTCGCCTGCTCCGATCGAGGTACTGCGACGAGAAAATCCTCGCCCCTCCGCCGGAGAGCGAGAGATACGGCGACGCCGTCGAGTCGGCGGTTCGGACCTATCGCCCGGACTTCGTCTTGCCAGTCGGGTACCAATCGACGGTTGCAGTCGACCGACTTCGATCGATCCTCCCCTCCTCTGTTTCTACCTCTCTCCCCTCGAGCGAGTCGCTCCATGCCGGAGCCGACAAGTCCGTTGTCCTCGACCGTGCGGCCCGTCTCGGAATCGACGTTCCGGAGGAGTACTCGAGCGTCGTCGAGCAAATCGACGCGAACGGGCGACCGAGGGGTGCTCTCGAGCGACTGAACTTCCCCGTGTTTCTCAAGGCCAGACACGAATCCGGCGGTGGCGAGACGACGGCCAGGGTCGACGACCCTGCTCGCTTCTGGCGAACCTACGACCACATTGCGGCGGTTGCGCCGGGAGGGGACGTGCTCGTCCAGGAGCTAATCGAGGGGACGAGGTCGACCTACGGGATCGGCGTCCTCTGTTCGGACAACGACGTCGTGCTCAGGTTCGGTCACGAGGAACTTCGGTCCGTTCCTCGTTGGGGCGGAAGTGGGACACATCTCCGAACCTACCGGAACCCCTCTCTCGAGACCCAGGCAACGGCCTTGCTACAGGACATAGGGTGGAACGGAATCGCACTTGTCGAGTTCAAACGCCGGTCCGACGGTTCGTTCGTGCTCATGGAGGTGAACCCGAAGTTCTGGGCGTCGTACGCGCTGGCCAGCGAGCGCGGCTACCGATTCGCCTCGACGATGGTCGCCTCCGCTCTCGGCCTGAACGTCGACATACCGGTCAGGACCCTCGAAACGGTCGACGAAATGGTATTTCCGCTTCGGGAACTCCAGTACTGCGTTCGGCAACCGACCCGAAGCGAAATCTCGGCCGCTGCCAGGACGGTACTGACCCCAGGTGCGAAGTGGAGCCTCGACTGGACCGACCCCATCGCCTGGCTGATGCCACCCGTCGCCGCGATGGAACGAGTCACCGACGTAGAGACTCGACTCGAGGCCGCCGTCGAGACCGTAACCGGCCGCCGATCGCGGAACGTCAGGGAGGATCGACGATGACGGGTATCAGTGAGAACCGAATCGACGATGACGGGTATCTGCGAATCGATCGTGAACCCTACACTGGTCGCTCTACCGAGGTCGACAGCCGGGTCGCACGTCTCGAGAGCACATCTGTCGGTCTCGAGCGTGCCTCCATCGGGTCATTCGTCCAGGACGGCGAGCGATTTTCGAACGTACCTCGGGGAGTGACCACCGACCGGAAATCGCTGAGAGACGGCCAGAAGGGGCGTGGTAGTGCATGAAGACGATGTTCGACCGTGCCTACCTTGTTTCGAAGTTATTCTTGATTCCCATCGCTGTCCTGGGCGTCGCTGGCCCATACGTCGTCGGTCGCGTGAACCTCTCTATCCTGGGACTCTACCTGGCCCTGCCGATGACGCTGGCCGTCGTCGTACTGTGGCGCGGAGGGAACCGTCGCGACCGAGAACCGGTCGGATGGATTGCCGTCGACTGGCGCGTGTTCTCCATCGGTTTTCACCTCGTCGTCTCCAGCCTCGTCGTTTCGCTTGCGATTTACGATGTCCGTCCTCTCGCGTTCTTCGTCGGACTCGCCGTCCTGTACGGACTGATCATCGTGTTGATCTGGTTGCCTAACCTCGCCCCCAGACGCACGCCGGTCTGCCTGTACCACATGGTCGTTGCCTTCGCGCTCACCGTGTTCAGCGTGACGTTGAAGTATGACTTTTTTATCGGGAACACGGATTTGACCGTTCACGTCTCGCTGATCGATTCGCTCGTCGAAACCGGTGCGCCGGTGTCGTTGGAACTGTACGAACCGTTTCAGCTGTGGCACGTGTACGCGGCGACGACGCACCAGCTGCTGGGCGGTTACTTGACGACCCACCGAACGGTGTACGTGCTCAGCGGGGTGCTGTTCGGAGCCGGCGTCCTCGCAGCGTACGGATTCGGACGGCGGGTCACGCTGAACGAACGCGTGGCGCTCCTGACGGCGCTGTTCACAATATTTCACCCGTTCTATATCTTCTACGGAATGTACTCGATTCCGCGGAGCGTCACCTCAATTGTCTTTCTTGCGCTCCTCATCACCCTCCTCGGCCGGACGGCCCCCGGTATGCGCCTCGCTGGCCTGGTGTTTCTCGTCGCAATCGTCGTTTATCACCCCGTCTCTATTCCGTTCGTGTTCATCATCATGACGATCGTTTACGCGGTCGAACGAATCGTCAGGCGCTCGTCTGCGGTCGAGACCCAACCGCCGACCGTCGATTCCTTCACGATGGTAGCCACGGGACTGGTGACGCTCACCTACTGGCTGTACGCGGCCGAACCCCTGGTCGAAACGATCCTCGGAGCACTGACGAGCGCCGCATCGGGTTCTCGAACCGAACCGCCGCCGCAGGGGGTCGTTGCCAGTCCGTGGGCGGAGGTTGCAAACTACGTCCCGTACTCGTTTTTCATCTTCTTCATGCTCCTCGGTGCATTGCTGTGGCTCCGGGACGACACGCGCGAGTGGATCGCCACCGGCGTTATCGGCATCTCCGCGCTGCTGCTCGTTCCTCTCTCCGTCCCGGGACCCACACTCCTCCTCGAGGGTCTCGCCGGGATCAACGTCAACCGGTTCGTTCACTACACGTACATGCTCTTCGCACTGACGGGGGCCATCGGCGCGTATCGACTGTTCTCACGGGGCGGGTTCAAACTGTTCGTCGTTCTCGTCCTCCTGCTATCGCTCTTCGGCTTCACCGCGGTCTCGAACGACTTCGTCGCGAGGGACAACCCCGCCGTCGAGCGGCCGTTCTACACTTACTACCTGACCGAGCAGGAACGCCAGTCGTACGATGATCTCGACGCGATGTACGACGGGGTGATCGAAACCGATAGACCGACGTGTCGGTACATGGGCGAAATGCTCGACGCCGAGTGCGTCGTGGTCGACGCCAGCACGGAGAATGCGATGTTCGCGGAAGCAGAGAGCGTACTGATACGAGACGGCGAACTCGAGCGCCGTCCGTTGCAGTTCACGGCGTACGTCGACGAGGAGATTCCGCTCGAGAACCTGGCTGAGCGTAACCGCGTGTACGACTCCGGTTCGGTCACGTACTACCGGTAGTGCGGCTCTCTCGTCTCGAGGAGCGACTAACAGCGTCCCTTTCCGCCTCGAGGAACGACGACTTTGGCCGCTCACTCGACCGTCCAGGAGTACCAGTCCCCGTTTCGATAGATCGAGAGTCGTTCCTCGTCAGCATCCGGATCCGTCCAGGCGACGAGGACTCCCTCACGCCCGTGATCGTGCCAATCGCCGTCGTCGGCCGGATTCGACGACCCGTTGGCCCCGAGTCCGTCGATGACCGTTCGAACGCCCGTCGAAACGTCCCCTGGAACGTTTTCGACGACGACGTCTGGCACGTCGATTTCGAGTCGTCCGACCGAATCACCGGTCTCGAGAGTGACGTCCCGGACGACACCGCCTCTTCCCGATTCGAAACGTATTGGTCGCTCGGAGTCGTATCGACCGCCGATCACGCGGCAGTTCTGGGGGCCCCCGTTGAATCGTATCGGATACACGTCGCCGGTGAGCGAACACGAACAATCCAGAAACGCCGTCTCGTCCCTGGCCACGGTGATCGCGTCTTCCGTGACGTTGGAGTTCTTTTCGCCAAAGAACGTGCAGTCTCGAAACGTCACCAGGCCGTCGTCGCCTTCGCCGTCCTCGTTGACGACCGCGATCCGTCGATCCGCGTCGGATCCGAACCGAGAGCCGGTTATCGTGACTGACGCGCCTGAAGGCGCAACCTCGAGCACTGGCCGTGATCCCTCGGCGTCGTTGTACCCGTAGCAGTTCTCGACCCAGCAGTCGCCGTCACGAAGCCAGTAGCCGCGGGCGTTGGACAGCTCAGAATCGCGGACCCAGACGACGCTGTCGCGAACGACGCCGCCGATTCGAACGTTCGAAATGTCGTTGTCGATAGCCGTACAGTTCTCGATGACGACCGACCCGTTCGAACAGTAGAATCCGTTGTCGGCGCAGTTCCGGACCAGACTGTGCGTGATCGTTGCGACCGCGTTGTCGGTCGTCTCGACGTAGACACCCACGCCTGGCCCCCCATCGACGACGCAGTCGTAGATTTGTCCACGAGAGTCTTCCATCCCCATCAGTTCGATCATGCGCCGACCGCTCGTCGGCCTTCCCGCTGTCACGAGATGTTCGAAAATCACGTCTCCGGTCGCGTACGAGACGACAGCGGAACCCGCGATGCCGTCTTCGTCTTCGACGTTCCCGAAATCGAACTCGAAGCCGCCGATGTAGACGTTGTGTCCGCTGAACGACCGGGACGGACCCAGTGCAAATACCTTAGAATCGTAGACGCCGACTCCCTCGAACGTCGAGGACGGTTCGATCGTCGCGTTGTAGCCGAGTAATCCGAAGTCTCGAAACGAATCGTGTTCGAATCCGGCGTCCATCCGGTACGTCCCGGGTGGAAAGAGGACGAGTAGTTCGTCGCCGCCTTCCTCGGCGATAATCTCCTCGAGAACTGGTGTGACGTCGTCCTCGCCGGTCGGGTCCGCTCCGTAGTCGACGACGTCGACGTGGCGCCAGTGATCCGCGAACGTCGCCCTGTCGGCATCGGGTGCTGGTACGTTCCCGTCCTCGTCTATTTCTGCACCCTGGACGGACAGTACGTAGCCAGCGAGGGTCGGTGGGAGGCCACCGACTGCCGTCAGGTACTTCCGGCGATTCATACTCCGCGAGACGCCACGCGGAGGGATACCAATTTCTTAGAAGCGTGGCTAGATGACCAGTTCAATTCGACATTTCGACAGAATATTCGCTACTGGTCTCGTTTTTTAACACGATATCCGACATGATCGGTGAGTGCACGAATGACGAAAGTGCTGCTGCTGCTCGAGTCCAGGATCAGGAAGACGGCGACGCGCCTCCGACGCTGGAGTAATAGCTCATTCCGATCCCGTACCGGTAGGATAACAAAGGCTATCTCGGACACACGTATCAGCGACTCGGCTAGCGCCGTTTCGGTCTCGAGAAAACTAGAGATGAGTGTTAGAATTTCGGTATTGAACCCCGCCGATCGTGAGTCGTGGAACGAATACGTCGAGCGGTCACCGCAAGGATCGGTCTTCCATCGGTACGATGCGCTCAGAACGCAGGCGGCGTACTCAGACGCCAGGATATACCCTCTCGTCGGGTACAAAGGCGAGGAACCGATCGGGATCTTTCCCGTTTTCGAAAGCCACACGGGCCCCGTCGCGTTCGCGTTCTCTCCACCGCACGGGTTACACGTACCCGCTCTCGGTCCCGCGTTGCTCAACATGGACCAGCTCAAACAACGCAAACGGGAGAAGCGCCACAGTCGGTTCATCGATGGGTGTTTCGAGTGGATCGACCGCGAACTCGAGCCGACGTACACCTCGATTCGAACGTCGTGGCGGTACGACGACATGCGACCGTTCAAGTGGAACGGATTCGATGTCCACCCGAGTTACACGTACGTCGTCGACCTCGAGACCGACGAAGAGACGTTGATCCGTCGGTTCAGTCGAACGACGCGTCGAACCATCCGGAATCATCTCGACGACGAGTACACGGTGACAGTTGGCGGTGTCGACGCGGCCAGGTGGATCATGGAGCAAGTAGTCGGTCGATTCGAAGAGCAAGGAAAGACGGCGACGATGTCCCCGTCGTTCGTGGTCGAACTCTACGAGCGACTTCCTGAAGGTGTCGTGAACCCGTACGTGCTCTCCGTCGACGGAGACCCCGTCACCGGTACGATTCTCCTCGTGGACGGGGAGACGGCCCACCGGTGGCAAGGTGGAACAAAGCCGGGGACCTCACTCCCAGCGAACGAACTCCTCGAGTGGCGGATGCTCACCGATGCGATGGAACGCGGTGTCAGTGAGTACGAAATTGTCGACGCCAACATCCCGCGAATTAACGAGTGGAAGTCGAAGTACAATCCGAACGTCCGAACGTACTACACGATGCAACGAACCGGTCAGGGAATGGCCGCTGCCGTTCAGCTGTATCTCAGACTTCGAGATCGTAATGGACTCGTCACGAAACTCGCACCCGGCTGATAGAACGGCAACAGAAGTGCTGTCGACGTGATTGCCAGTTCGAGTCGGTCGAGAATAGTATATTCCCGGCCTGACCTGGTCTCTGCCCCCCATGGTACCCGCGAAAAGCGATCGACTCGGTAGTCCTCGGCAACTCGTCTCTTCGTCGTCTCTCGACGGTGCCGTTTCTTGTGTGCCGACTCCACCCTCTCAATCGTGGAACGTCGGAATCCGCTCGAGCAGTTCGAGCAGGTGCCGTTCGATCGTCTTCGGTAACGCCGTCGCGGTCGCGATTTCTTCGAGGTCGTCGCTCGTAATCGCGCCGGTCATGACCGAGGCGACGGCGAACACGACCGCACCGAACGGTGGGACGATCACGAGCGAGAGGATCGACGACTCGATCGTCCACGAAACGAGAAATATCGACGTGGCTGATACGATGATCGTGACGAACGTAGCCCCCCAGCGGATGCCCGCGAGCGGTCGGTATCCCAATCGGCGAGCGATGGCCGTCTGGAACACGACGAGACTCCCGTAGCCGATAGACGTCGCGATGGCGGCCCCGATCATTCCGTAGCTCGGAATCAATAACAGGTTCAACAGTAAATTAATCAGCGAACTGGCGCCCGTCGCGAGGAGGAGCGGACGAAGCGATCGCCTGGCCTGGTTGATGGCGAGGGACGGTCTGGCGACCGCGAACCCGAGTACGCCCGGGAGCAGCAACAACAGGGGCGTGATTGCCGGTCGAAACGACTCGCCCAGGTATAGCGGAACGAAGTCGGCTGCCAGCGCAGCGAGGCCGAGTACCAGCAACGTCGTAAACAGGAACACGTAGCGAGTAACGATCTGAGATTGCCGCTCGATAGCGTCGATATCCCCGCGCTCCCAGAGGTGTGAAACCCGCTGCAATAGTGCGTACTGAACGGCGATCGGCGCGAACCAAAGAACTTCGGCGATCACCAGCGCACCTTTGTAGTATCCCACGAACTCGTCGGATAGCCAGACCTGGAGCAAGAGCACGTCGACGTGGTACAGGGACGTCAAAAAGAGGAAGAAGCCGATCGTACTCACGGTGTAGGTGAGTATCTGTCGTTTCGGAAGGCCCACATCGCTCGGGAAGAGGGCCTGGCGAAAAGGTAACAGACGACTGACGATGCCCAATCCGAACACGATAGTGAACGCACTGGAGACGATGGATCCGAGCAATACGCCCTCGACGCCGTATCCGAGGTAGACGAACGTGATCGCGAACGCGACGAATAGCGTCTCCTTGATTACTTTTAGCGGTTCCGAGCGAGACTCCAGTTGGAGTCCCATGAGCGTCCACAGGACGTGCGTCGCCAGCTGGTTGAAAACGAGGTACGCGGCAAGCACGTAGAAGAGTGACGTAAACGCCGGTCCGAACGTGGATGCTGCGAGACCCGTGTACGCCGCCAGAGAGAGTAGCGTAGCGGCGAGGAGCCCAATCACGAACACCGCTCTGAACACGTACCCGAAAATGGCAGCTTGCCACGCCGCGTCCGACCGCTCGGAGATGTACTTTCGAACCGTATCGCCCGTTCCCGAGACCAGAACGATTCCGACGACGGAGTAGACGGACAGGACGAGCGCGTACCGACCGTACTCGACTGGTCCGAGAAGCCGAACGAGAACTGGTGTGAACCCCACTCCGAGTAGCAAGATGTATGCCTTCGAAACGATGATCGAGACGACCGCGGATGAAAATGAATTGCGCATGGTTCAGACTGGAGCGTGCGTTCGTCTCGGTGACTGCGTGCTACTCGGAAGTCTGATCACGAGAAAATCTGACCGACGACTTTGGATTTGATTTCTGCCGTTCTCTCTCGTACGGCCTCTGGGGCGACCGGCGTAGATGACGTGTACCACTGGTGAGCGACGCGTCCGCCGTTCAGTGCCGCCAGGGCGGCCCGGGGATACCCCCGTTCCCAGGTGAGACAGGGGGCCGCGCGGGTAGCGAAGCGTTCCTTGAACCGAAACAGTCCGTTTCGAAAGTCGGGCTCCGCTCCGCGGAAGTTGTACGTCTTGTAACCGTTTTCGATGGCCCACTTAATTGCGTATTCGTGGATTAGTTCCGATGCGTTGAACTGAAAGTGATCTTCCGTGACAGCTGAACGAAGGTAGTGGACCGTCGATTGCTCATCGTCGAGCACGAACAGCATCAGCCCACATCGTTTGCCGTTGACGTGGAGTGAGAACACCTTTACTCGCTCGGGAAGGGTGGCGAGTTCGACGAAGAACGACCGAGGTAACACCGCTTCGCCGACTCGCTCTGCGACCTCGGTGTAGTTCTCGTGGACTTCGCTGAGAACCTCTTCGGTCAACTCCTCGTCGACGACCGTTCCATCGTGATCGTGACCTCGTCTGATTGCCCGTCGCCTTGAGCTGTCCATCTCTATGAGGAGCGTCTCCCAATCATGTGTGGTGTCGAGGAGCATGTGACAGTTATTAATTCGGAGGCTATACCCGTGCTCCAAGAAGTGATCGTGATATCGAACGTAGGGCGAATCGAGATTATCGATTTGATGGAAGCGAACCGTTCCTTCACAGAGTCGAGCAGTCGACTTAAATATCAAATCAAGTGCTGCTTCCTCGTCGCCCATAGCGATTGGTCCACCCGACCCAGGTCTTATACTGTAGAGCCGTCGAATTGGGACTGACCCGATCGAACCGACGAAGTTCGGCGAAATAGCGATGGGATTACCCTTCTTCTCGACGAGTAGATGACGTGGCTCGAGCGGTTGGCCCCGTTCGATTGCGCGAAGCCAGCCGTAACGATGAAAGACGCTTCCCAGGTCGGCCTGTTCGACGACGTGGTTCCACTGGTTTCGATCGGCCTGTTCGATGCTGTCGAGACGCTTTACAGTGAGGGACATAGGGCTCGTTACGGTCGGTCAACGACCCACGGGGAGGCAGAAATAACTTCGTCCGAATCCTCAGAGTAGTGTGACGTTTTCGACTGTGGCTCGAGGATGAATCGAGGGAAGGTGGTACTCGAAATCGGCGAGTGCCGGCTGGTCGAGACTAGATGAATCGATTCCCGCGACGCCGAAACTCCCGTCGGTCGTCCCGGGTCGGAAACGAGTAGTACTCGCCCTCTTCGAGATTGTTGGGCCTCGTTTCGATAGTTCCGTCGGCGACTTGATCGATGACGTCTACCGCGACGGTTGGCCCAACCTCTGTCAGTTTGAGATAGACGTCGTGCATCGTGTCATTGGGCCGTACCTCGTACTTCCGTTGCACGATGATATCGCCGGAATCGAACTCCGGCGTCATGTAATGGGCGGTGACGCCGTTCTCGTCCTCCCCGTGATAGAGCACCCAGAACGACGTCGACAGGCCGCGATACTTCGGCAGGAGGGACCCGTGCACGTTGATCGCACCGTCCTTCGGAATCTCCAGTAGGTCTTCTTCCATTCGTTGACCACAGGCGATCGATAGAATGAGATCCGGTTCCGATTCTCGGATCTCACCGACAAACGCCTCGTCGTTGACGTCGTTCACTTCTTCCACCGGAACGTCGTAAGCCGCCGCTAGCGATCGAACTGAGTGAAATCGCCCCGTGGTCCGATAGACTGGTCCCGTCGGCAACCTGGCGGCGATTTTCCCCGCTGCATACCGGAGGCCAAACCGAAAAAACGCCGACGGACCGAACATTTGGAACCGGCCTCGGACCTCCTCGAGCGCCGATCGTTGCATCGGCGCGAGAACGACCTTCGAGAGGGCCTCGGATCGTTCGGCGAACACCGGCTCGAGGTACCGCGGCATGTAGATGGGGCCGTCCTGCGTGAAGAGGATCACGTCCATGCGTACGCCACCGGTTCGTAGAGGTCGGACACTTTCTCGAACGTGTACCCGTTTCGTCTCAGCGTCGAGACGAACCCGGTGAGTATGTCGACGGATCGATCCATGTTCCGGGTCATGAGCGTGCGCTTTGGTTGTGGCAGGTGATCGTGAAACTCGGTCCTCCAGAAATCCTGCAGGTGGGAGTCGTACACTAGCGGCGTGGGAAGGGGCGTGTGTTTCAGTAGGGAGATATATGGACGCCCGAGGAGTTTAAGATAGTTCTGGGAGATCGGAATCCGGAGCCCAGGGACGGCCGCAAACGGGATCTCGAGGAGTTGATCGGCTTCCGGCGGGACGTACGGCGTGAGCGGGGCGTGGATATTGTTGTATACGCCGGGGCGATAGGAGGGGAAGACGCTGGAACTGAACTCGAACCCCGCCCGCTCGAGTTCAGCCCACTCGCCCTGGACGATGTTGCCCTGCGGTGCCCGGTACCCACGGGGTGGTTCACCGAAGTGTGACTCGAATGCTGCTATCCCGCGCTGGATTTCAGTCTCGAATTCGTACGATTTCGTCATGTCGTGTTGATACGAGTGAAGGTGGAATTCGGCGTCTAGCTCCCGCCGAAGGCGCTCGACGATCCAGGGATGATTCTCAATCGTAATCCCGACGGCGAAGACGCTAATCGGGACGTCCAGCTGCTTGATGAGGGCGATATAGTCGTCTACGTGGTCGAACGTCGGATTGGGACTCTCGTCGCCCGGGATACACCAATCTTCCTCGAGATCGAGTGTCATGCAGGCTACGGGTTGACTACTGCTCGACATGGAGTCTCTATCCGAAATTGAAGGGCATAAATTTTTAGCGTATAATTCCTGATTACCGAAGGGGTTGCTTTACTGTTGCAGGTCAATATAACCGGAACGGATCTGGGCGGTAAACGAGCCTCACCTCTGTTCTCCGACTGGCACTCGACTATTACATTCTGGATACGAGTCGACCAGCGGGGATATGACGCACAGACGGTGGGGTCAAATGACTTTCAACAGTGGATTACTCGAGAGGCGCCACAAATACGGTCGCTATAGCTTTTACCGCGTTTCTCGTTCGATACGTCCACAGATGAGACCGCATCGAATGCGGTTCGTTCTCGTTCAGTGTTCGTGGCTGCTGGGAACGGTACTCGTACTCTCAGTGACCGGGCTCTACTCGTACGGCTTGTTTATTCTGTTCTCCGCACTCGGCGTCGCCATCCTGACGAATCTGCTCAATCTGTCACACGTGCAGTCGCGTTGGATCGATCGGCCTCGAGTCCTCACCAGGGTCTTGTTGGCGGGTGCCACAGCAGTTCTCTGTTATCGTTTCGTCAGCCTGTTCGTCTTGTCACCGTAGTCAGCGCCCGTCGAGCGTCGATCGATAAGTCGAATTGATACCTCGCGTCTGGTTCGGTTCGTCTCGTTACGTGTGACTCGACACAGCACCACTTCGCTGGAAGCAACTGGAAATCTGCAAAAGTCATCGCTTCGAACGATCTCTATCGATACTCGAGAACCCACTTTCCGTCGTCTACCGCGAAGGCCTCGAACGAGATCCGGCGGTCGAGACCGACTGCGAGGCCGACCGCGAGAAAGGAGGCGACCGGGTGGTCGAACTGATTCAGGGGGCCGAAGACGTTCCCCGAAATAGTGATCGTGACAGTTCCTCCGTCCGGTCGCACGATCGCGTCGGCATCCGTGATAAACTCAAAACGCTGTCGGAGCGAATCTATCAATTGTTCGACCAGAAGTTCCGGGGAGTTTGCGACCGGTTCGTCCAGTGCCCGTTCGAACTCCTGGAACAGCGTTGCCCCGGTCGGCTCGAGGACGAGTCCACGTTCGCCCGAGTCGACAATAGAGAATCCAGCCGCGTCCTGGACGCCGCTGTCGACGTCGGCCGGGACGAATAACCGAGCTCCGGACTCGACACCGCTCGGGTTCGGCACGTAGATCCGCTCGGTACTCGAACCGAATGTCGTCGTGATCGCCTCGAGGTTTGTCGCACACGTCCCGTAGACCTGGGACCCATCTCTGGCATCGATCGACCGAGTACCAGTCATCCCGTACGTGAGAACGCCGGCGAACAGTCCGATCCCCCCGAGCGAGAAGAGGACTTCGCGGCCTGCCGATACGACAAACCCAGCGGCGAAACAGAACACGCCGATGGCGACGAATCCCGCTATCGTAAGTCGCTCGCGCGTCGTTCGAGCGCCGACAGGGAACCGTACCGGACGATCACGAACGACGGAGGTTCCGGCACCATCAGCTGGAGCAGTTCCTCCTTCGAAGCCCCGCTTATCACCGCTCTGGTCGAACGCAGCGGACGATGCATCCGGCGTGCTATCGTATTTTTCCGGGCTCATATGGGGTTTCTCGAACGAGACGGCGGTTCGTTCGAATGGGAGGACTCGTCGATGCACGACCGTGCCACCTGAAGCCAGTGAGGGACGAACAGGCGTTGCGGGCACGAACCAGTCTCGTCCTGCCACCGAGGGACGTGCAAGTGATTGCGGCCGTCTCTGGAGGTCGTCACAGTGTCTCTTCTCAAACTACCGAGGACGACTGCTTTAAATTGCTGGTCGTCAATCACGGTTTACCTGTCGTTAACGGGTCTTAACGGACGATTTCTCACAGTATAGCTGCGTCCATTCTGCGTATCACGATAGCGTTCGCCGGTTCAACGATCATCGGTTCCAGACTGTCCGGTCAACCGTCCATCCGATTTTAATCGCGGTTCGTAAAAGAGACAGAGAGGATGATTCGTTCGCCCGTCCGACCGCACGTTCGTCGACTGCCGGCGGACCTGACGGTCGTTCTCGCTCTCACGGTACTGACGAACGTCGTCGTGTTTGCCCCGGTGATACGGGAAACGCCCCTTCGTGTTGCGTTCGGCCTGGTCTTCATCCTCGTTGCTCCAGGATACGCGCTGGTTGCTCTCGTGTTTCCGGAGCGCGGGCCAGTAGACCGATTCGACGATGTCAACGGGGAGATGCGGTCACCGACGACCATTCTCGAACGCCCTCGGTCGTGGTGGGGAACGATCGACGGCCCGGAACGCATCGCGTTTTCGATCGCTTCGAGCGCCGTGATCGCCCCGGTGGTCGGCTTTATCGTGGTAACCGTTCAGGGATCGTTCCAGTTTGGACCGACGTTCGTCGCCGTCTCGGCCGTTACCGTCGCCCTCACTGTCGGCGCAATCTGGAGACGCCTGGCGCTCTCACCGGACGATCGGTTTCGAGTTCCATATGGCGAGTGGACGGACACCCTTCGTGCGGCGGTGTTCGATCCCAACTCTCGCGGTTCAGCGATCCTGAACGTTGCACTAGTCTGTACGATACTGCTCGTGATCGCGAGCGTTGGATACGCGGCCACGGCACTTCCACAGGACGACGAGTACTCCACGATATACGTTCTCTCCGAAGGCGATGCAGATTCGGTTCTCGAGATCCCGCCAGGAGAAAGTCGAGAGGTCGTCGTGGGCGTCGACAACCGCGAACGACGCGCGACGACGTACACGGTCGTCGTCGTCGAGCAGGAGATGGACGTCTCTGAAAACGAAACCCGAGTCGTGGACCAGCGCGAACTCGATCGGTTCGAGTCGACGACCGATCACGGTGAGACGTGGCGTCTCGCTCACGATATCGAGCCGACCGCGGACGGCGAGGTACGCATCGTCTGGTTGCTGTACGTCGACGGCGACGCTCCTGAGGAACCGTCGATCGAGTCCGCAGCGTATCGGGTGCACCTGTGGGTCGAGGAAGGCGATTCGTGAACAGTCGAGGTTTGGCGAAAGGGCGAACTCGTTACCGGCTTGGATTCCTTCCTACCGGCGTTGACTCCTCACTACCCTACTTCGACCCCCTCTCTACCCCGCCCTGTTTCGGAGGACCCGACAGAGTTCACGCGAAAACGGAACGGGGTCGTCCAGCCGAAAGACGTCGAAGTGAGGCGTCCGGACACACGACTCGAGAATGTCTCGTGCCGTGTCCAGGACCGGGGGTCGATCGACGAGTATCGGCTCGTCTCGTCGAAGGCTGAGCAGGTAGTGGACCTCGCCGTAGAGGTAGTGACTCCTGACGCCACGTTCGTACTTCGCGCTGATCGATGATTTTCGGCCAAGCGCTTGCAGCCAGTAGTACGCCGGAAAGTTGGCGCCCGCCCGGACCGCACAGGGGAGCGATTGCCAGAACCGCGGGTTGATCTCGAGCAGCTTGTACTCGCCGGTGGTGGCGTCCTTCGCGTACTCGATGCACGCGATGCCGTGCCAGTCGAGGCTATCTAATAGCCTCCGGCCGACCGCCTCCAGTTTTGAATCGTGTATGGATTCCCGATAGACGCCACCACCGCCTGTGTAGGACGTCCCGCGGATCTGTCTGTGCTGGAACGTCGCGACGGCCTCGCCATGGTCGTACAGCGCACCAAACACGTACTGGTCGTCGTGTCGAACGTACTCCTGGACGATTGGTTCGTGTCGCATGATGGCACGAATCGTCGCTTTGTCGGGTTCGTCCCCGGGCTCGACGTAGACAACGTCTTTTTCGACCGCGGACGTGTTCGAGGCGAGCGTCGGCGTAAGTTCCGCGGTGAGAAGATTGTACCTTGATTTGATGACTGATGGATCGTCCCACCGGTCGACATCGTCGAGGCATCGCGTTTCCGGAACTGGAACGCCGGCCTCGCGAGCGGCCTCGTAGAGTTTCGTTCGGTCGTTGACGACCTCGAGCGCTTCAGTCGGCGGCGCGATCACCGACGCGTATCGTTCGAACTCGTCTCGGTAGGTCGCGAACACGTAGGGATCGGCCGGGCGTAGCGGGAGGATCGCCCGAACGTCCGGTCGTGCGGCGATTCCCTTCAGTGCGTCTTTGTACGCGACGAGGTCGTCGTCGGGGGAACAGATCTGGATTTGTTCGTCACAGAATCGCGATCCGCCAGCGGGGACGTCTTCGCGTTCCGAGGCGACGATCGTGTGGACGCCGCGCTCGGCGAGCGAGCGAACGCACGTGTAGCAAGCGGGGTTGTATTTCGCGGGAAGAAGGACCGTTTCCCGGCCCGACGCGTCGGTGACCATCGGGAGGATACGAGAGGGTGCAACGGTATTAACGGCGACAACCGTTCGTCTGCGTAATTACGTGTTTCTGTCGTCTCCAGCGAGCGCGTAGACGGGTGTTACATTCCGTCTCGATGATGAACGAGGGAAGTACCGTCGACGCCTTCAGTAGCCGGTCTCGCTTCGCCGTGGAAAGTGGCGACCCCACTTCTCTCCGTTCACCGTAGGGATGTAATGATCCACCTCGAACGACGGCCGGAATCACAAATACCCTATATTTTTACCCCCTCGCTGGCATCTACAGCGTAGATGCGAATCGCGTTCGTCTCCTTCGAAACCGCCCACCACCGAGAGACGGAGACGAACGAACGCTTTCGGACCATTCTTGAACTCCTCACCGACCGCGGTCACGACATCCACGTTTGCTGTGCCCAGTTCTGGCCAGGCGAGGCGTCCACGCTCGAGCGGGACGAGGTCACCTACCACGGCGTCTCGACCGGCCTCGAAGCGCGCCAATCGTTCCTGCTTCGCCTCCCGTTCGTCCTCCGATCGATCGGCCCGGACGTGATCCACACGAGCGCCGACCCCGCGGGCCAGGTGCGGGCGGCCAACTGGGGGGCGACGCTGGCTCGATCCCCGCTGGTCCTCGAGTGGTACGGCGCGGGGATCGGCGTCGACGGTGCCGTCGGCATCCCGGACGACCGTGGCCATCGCTACGCGGCCCAGAAGGCGGACCGCATCGTCACGCCGTCGCGGATGGTCCGTACGTGGGTCAGAGAGCGGGGCGCTTCGGGCGACCGGGTCGACGTCGTCCCGAATCCGATCGACATCGACCGGATCGAGGCGACGCCGCCGGGCGACCGGGTCGACGTCGTCTACGCCCGGCGCCTCGACGAGGGGGCGAACCTCGAGAGCCTGCTCCTGGGACTCGCGGAACTCCGGGACCGCAACTGGCACACCCTCGTCCTCGGCGACGGACCACAGCGAGGGATGTACGAGCAACTCGCGCAGGACCTGCGGATCGACGACCGGGTAACCTTTGCCGGAGAGACGAGTCGTGACGAGCGCATCGCGGCATACCGGAGCGCGCACGTCTTCGCCCAGACGGCCACCGAGTGCGTCTTCCCGACCGAGTTCGCCTGGGCGCTGGCCGCGGGCTGTGTCGGCATCGTCGAGTACCACGTCGACTCCGCGGCCCACGAACTCGTCGAGGGCTGGGAACGGGGCTTCCGGACCACGAGCGAGCAGGAACTCGCCGACGCCATTCTCGAGGCCGGTGACCTCGAGCACCGGACCTACGACGAGTCGTTCGCGAATCTGGACCGAGAGGCGGTGCTGGCGACGTATCTCGAGACCTATCGGGAGCTCCAGGACGGACGCGGGCTGCTTTAGTGGGATCGGCTGCCGAGGCCCTTATCCAACTCGATGCCCTGTAGCCGCTAATGAGTGAGCAAGCCGAGGACGTCGACGGGAGGTTCTGGGACGGCGAAGACGGCTCCGAGGCAAGCCAGCGCTGTCGTTCGCTGGTAAACGCGCTCGACGACGGGATCACGGTCGTCGATGCCGCCGGCGAGGTAACGTTCGCGAACGAACGTGCCGAGGATCTCCTCGGACGGCCTCACGAGGCTCTCGTCTCCGCCGACGATGCTCGCTGGACCCTCGTCGACGAGGCCGGCGAGCGGCTCGGGTCGGGCGAGTTCCCGTTCGATCGCGTTCGCGCTCGGCAGATCCCGATTTCCGATCAGATTGTCGGCCTCCGTCGCCTCTCCGGAGCGTGCACGTGGCTGTCGGTCAACGGCGCGCCACAGTGGAACGAGAACGACGAGTTCGACGGCGCCGTCTTCGTGTTCGAGGACGTCACCGACCAGCGCGACGCAGAGACCGAAGTCGAGGAGATCCTCGGACGGGTAACCGACGCCTTCTACGCCCTCGACGAGGAGTTCCGGTTCACCCACGTGAACAACCGGGCCGAAGAGCTGCTCCAGGCATCCGAGGAGGAACTGCTCGGTGAAGTACTGTGGGAGCTGTATCCGGAGGCGGCCGAAATCGACGACGTGTGGGACGCCTTCCAGGCGGCGATGGAAACCCAGGAACCCCAGAGTTACGAACTCTACTTCGACCCCCTGGAATTCTGGGTCGAAGCGACCATCTATCCCTCCGAAACCGGCGTGTCGGTGTACTTCCAGGACGTCACCGAGCGCAAGGAGCGCGAGCAGTACCTGGAGGCTGCCAAGACGCAACTCGAAGCCGCGACGGAAGCCGGCGCGGTCGGTACCTGGGAGTGGTACATCTCCGAGGATTCGTTCGTCACCGGCGCCTCCTTCGCTCGAACGTTCGGCGTCGATCCGGAAGCCGCTCGCGAGGGCATCCCGCTCGATCGGGTACTGTCGTCGGTCCACGAAGACGACCGCGACCGCGTTGCCGCGGAAATCGAGAACGTCGTCGAGAACTGCGGTACGTACGAGGCGGAGTACCGCGTCTGGAACGCCGACGACGAACTTCGGTGGGTCGTCGCCCGCGGTCACGTCGAGTGCGACGAAGACGGCACCCCCGAGCGGTTCCCCGGCGCGCTCACCGACATCACCGAACGCAAGCGAGCCGAACTCCAGGTCGAAAAGCAGTCGCGGGAACTCGCAACGCTGTTTCAGGTCCTGCCCGTCGGCGCCGTGGTCGCGAACGCGGACGGATCGCTGCGCAGAGCGAACGACACGGCCAGGGACATCTGGGGCGGTGACGTCTTCGATGCCGAGTCCGTCCAGGAGTACGAGAAGTACACTGCGGTATGGTCGGACTCGGGCGAGCCAGTCGGGCCCGAGGACTGGACGATGTACCAGGTGCTCCAGGGCGAGGAAGTCACGGAACCGAACGTCTACGAGATCGATACGTTCGATGGCGAGCACCGAATCATCATGGAACACGGCAAGCCGGTGCGAGACGAGTACGGGAACGTGAGCCGTGCCGTCGTGACGCTCACCGACATCACCGAACGCCGGGAGTACCAGCGAAAACTCAAGGAGTCCAACGAACGACTCGAGCAGTTCGCCTACGCCGCCAGCCACGACCTCCAGGAGCCCCTTCGTATGGTCACGAGCTATCTTCAGTTGCTGGAACGCCGGTATAGCGACGTCTTCGACGACGATGGACAGGAGTTCCTCGAATTCGCCGTCGACGGCGCCGAGCGGATGCGCGAGATGATCGACGCGCTCCTCGAGTACTCGCGCGTCGACACCCGTGGCGATCCGTTCGAACCGGTCGACCTGGACGCCGTACTCGAAGACGTTCAGGAGGATCTGACGGTGCGGATCGAGGAGAGCGACGCCGACATCGCGACCGATGACCTTCCCCGTGTGAACGGCGACCCCAGCCAGTTACGACAACTGTTCCAGAACCTCCTGTCGAACGCGATCGAGTACCGGGGTGAGGAGCCACCGCAGATCGACGTCTCCGCCGAGCGAGCGGGCGAGCACTGGGTACTTTCGGTCCGCGACGAGGGGGTCGGGATCGATCGGGAGGATGCAGAGCGCATTTTCGAGGTGTTCCAGCGTCTGCACACGCACGAGGAACATCCAGGAACCGGTATCGGACTCGCGCTCTGCCAGCGTATCGTCGAACGCCACGGCGGCGAGATCTGGGTCGAGTCCGAGCCTGGCGAAGGAGCGACGTTCTCGTTTACGCTTCCTGTGGCTCGTGCAGAGTGATTGCGCTGGGTGAGCCGATTCCGGTCCCAGTTTTTGAGCCCGGTTCCGGCTCTACCCCGGTTCCGCCATCAGGGCTCGCCACTCGAGACGTCGTCGCCGCGAGTCGCGAGCGCCGTCTTCATCGCGGCGACGTTCTCGGGGACGTCGTGGACGCGAACGACGTCTGCGCCCCGGTCGACCGCGAGGGCCGTCGCTGCGATCGTCGGCTCGAGGCGCTCGCCGCGGGCGCGACCGACGCGCTCGAACATCGACTTGTGGGAGTGGCCGATGAGAATCGGGCAACCGAAGGTGCGAAATTCCTCGAGTCGATCCAGGAGTTCGAAGCCTTCGTCGGGCGTCTTCGCGAAGCCGAGTCCAGGATCGATGAGGATCTGGTCGCGCTCGAGGCCGGCCTTCTCCGCCAGCAACACGCGCTCGGTGAGTTGCTCGATGACGTCCTCGACGACGTCGTCGTACTGGACGTCACGATCCGGGACGACCGGCGCGTCGATGCTGTGCATGAGGACGACGGGGGCGTCGTGCTCGGCGGCGACGAAGCGCATCTCGGGGTCGGCCAGCCCGGAGACGTCGTTCACGACGTCTGCGCCGGCCTCGAGGGCGGCCTCGGCGACGGCTGCTCGCCGGGTGTCGACGGAGAGCAGGGCGTCCACGCCCTCGTCACCGTCCACGCCCCTGTCCTGGTCCTCGTCACTGTGTCCATCACTGCCCCCGCCCCCAGCTAGCCGTTCGATCACGGGCACGACGCGGTCGATTTCGTCGTCGACCGAGACGGGATCGGCGCCGGGGCGGGTCGATTCTCCGCCCACGTCGACGATTTCGGCACCGGCGTCGACCATGTGCTTGGCGCGGTCGAGGGCGTCCTCGAGGGCGTCGTACCGGCCGCCGTCGTGGAAGCTGTCGGGGGTCACGTTCAGGACGCCCATGATGCAGGGACCAGTTTCCCAGGGATACTTGGACGGCTCGTTTACAGGGGCGTCGAGCTCGAGCGTCGTCCGAAGGTCGTGGGCAATCGACGCCAGGCCATCCGATCGGTCGACGAGCGTCCCGGTCAGGCGGTCGAACTGGGCGAGTGTCCCCATTAGAACGGCCTCTATCGGGTCGTCCGCGGTCCGGATGCGCGAGAGCGAACACTCCCCGCCGACTCGCACGAGTTCCCGTTCGATCGTGCTCGCCCCGTCGCGGGGTAGGGCCATCGTGACGACGCGGTGGACGCCGCTCTCGGTCACGTCGGTGATCGTCGCCTCGTCGACGTCCGCCGCCTCGAGCACGTCACGGGCGTCGCTCCGGTCGCGCACCCGCTTCGGGACGGCCGTTCGCGTCCACCGACGACGAGCCTCGGCGACGGCAAACAGCGACCCGGTGACGAGCACGCAGTCGTCGGGCTCCGCCGCCTCGAGAGCCGCGTTCAGCGCGTCCAGGACAGCCACTTCGGTGTCGACCGACGGGGCGCCGGCGTTCGCGAAGACCCGCGCGAGTACGTCGGCGTCCTCGGCGCGCTCGAGGCTCGGTTCACAGGCGGTGACCTGGTCGGGGGTCGGCAGCGCGGCGGCCATCTCGCGGTGGTCCTTGTCGTGCATCGCGCCGAAGACGAGCTGGAGGTCGTCGTATTCGAACGAGGCGAGCGTCTCGGCGAGTCGCTCGCAGGCCCCCGGGTTGTGCGCGCCGTCCAGGACGACCAGGGGGTCGGTTCCCATGACCTCGAATCGGCCCGGCCAGTGGGCGTTTCGGAGGCCGCGCTCGACGTCGCGCGTCGAGACGTCGGCGACCTGTCTGGCGAGCACGGCGGCGATGCCGGCGTTTTCGGCCTGGTGGGCGCCCAGTACCGGGAGGCGGGCGTCGACAGTCCATCCGTCGCCGTCGATGGAGACGGCGGCCTCGGCGTGGTTCGTTCGGCCTCCGTAGCGGACGGTGACGTCGGGTCGGTCGGCTGGTTCGCCCTCAGCCTCGAGAGGGCCGCCTTCGACGGTCCCCACCGTCACCACCTCACCTGCGACCGATCGCACCGTTTCGAGGGCCGTCCCGGTCGTCGCCGTGACCAATGGCGCGTCCGCGGGGGCGACCTGAGCCTTGTCCGCGGCGATCTCTTCGATCGTGTCGCCGATAATTCCCGTGTGTTCGAGGCTGACGCTGGTGACTGCGCTGGCGACGGGGTCGACTACACTGGTGGCGTCGTAGCGGCCACCGATGCCGACCTCGAGGACGGCGACGTCGACGTCCTTTCGGCCGAAGTGCCAGCACGCGAGGGTCGTCATCGCCTCGAAGAACGTCGGCGAGGCGCCCGCGGCCGCCTGGGCGGTCAGGTACTCGCCGGTTCGCTCGCCGAACTCCCCAACGGCGGCCTTCGGGATCTTCCGCCCATCGACGCGGACCCGCTCGCGGAGGTCCTCGAGGTGCGGAGACGTGAAGAGTCCCACCGTGAGCCCCGCTTCCCGGAGGACCGACTCGAGCATCCGCGACGTACTGCCCTTTCCGTTCGACCCGGCGACCTGTACGAACGAGACGCCCTCGTGTGGGTCCTCGAGGTGCTCGAGGAACGCCCGGGTCGACTCCGTGCCCGGGCTGGGACGGAATCGACGTAGGCCGACGAGGAGGTCCGCCGCCTCGTGGTATTCCATACGCGTCACTCAGAGCGCGTCCGCTTTAGGGTGTCGAACCTCGGTGAGCGGAGACTCGAGACGTGGTACTTTCGAAATCAGTGGTAGCGCGTGTCGATGCCGTATCCGAAGCGATAGTTCCTACCAATTTATTACTATATGTTTTATAGTATAGACCATATCGATTCCCACGTGCGGTTCATTTATCGATACCGTGTGTCGAACCGACGTCAGACTCCGCCGTGACCGTTCGGCGGCCGCAACACCATGCCGTCGAGCATCGCCACGAGACCCACCAGACTGGCCATCATGAGCGCGGACTCGAATGCGATGTCGGCCAACAGACTCGCCCCAGCGGTGGTCAGGAAGGCGAGCGGGATAATTGCGAGGTGCAGGTCGTATCGGTCGAATTCTATCTCGAGGTCGAATCGGGGATCAGTCGGCGTATCGATGCCTCTCGTCGTCATTGTAATCACCGGTAGACGGTACGGGGTCGCTCGCCAAATTAGTTTTGATACTCCTGGCGATAACCGGGAACGTGCCGTAATAGTGTGGTGTCTCGTCTCCGCTGCGAAATGGGGCGAGCGATACGGTAATAATCCGGCGGGCGTCTGTATCGCTATGGGAATCGAAACGGACGACGATGAGTCGAAACTGGGCGTGGGAATTGCGGTGGGCGTCGGAATGGGGGTATCCATTGGCGTAGCGATGGACAATATCGGTGCGGGAATCGCTATCGGCGTCGGAACCGGCGTTGCGCTCGGAGTCGCGTGGAGCGAAGTCGACGACTAGTCGACGAACGGCCGTCCGTGTGCACAGACAATCACGACCACGATGGAGTGCGTTCTGTACGTTATTCCGCACGGGAAGGCGCTCTGTTCTGGCTCTCGAAAATTGCTCGAGCATCCGCCTCGATACGGTCCATCACCGCGCGTTCGCTCCCGTCGGGCACCTCGAGATGCTCGAAGTCGTTCATGATGCGGACCATCGCGACCAGTTCGTAGAGCGGCTCGGGGGTCGAAACCGCGTCCGCTCGATCCGGCCTCGCCGTCCGGTACCCCGACAGCATCGCCTCGCGGACGAGGGGTCGCCGATCCGACACGCCGGACAGCCCCGCCAGGAAGGCGCCGCTGTAGAGGTAGGCGGCGAACTCGAAATCGAACGCCGCCGGGACGGCGAGGGTGTAGCCCCAGTCGAGCATCGCCGTGATCTCGCCCGCCTCGGACTCGACGAGGAGGTTGTGTAAGCCGTGATCGTTGCGGCCCAGAACGGGATCGAACGGCCTCTCCAGGGCATCGATTCTCGCCTCGATCCACCGCCGCAAATCGGGTGTAAGCGGCGAAAAACGGGAATCGGCGTGGCGCTCTAGTTCGCGGTCGACGTACGACTGCAGAAACTCCGGCCAGGTGGCCCGCAGATCTCCAACCGTCAGGGCCGACGGCTCGCACTCGGGCCGCCCGCCGACGAGGTCGGGCCCGTCGCGACGGACGTGACCGAACCGCTCGACCGCCGGCACTGCGTGTAACTCGGCCAGGTACTCGCCCGTCTCCCGTGCGAGTCGCGAGAGGGTGTCGTCCTCGAGGTGGCACACGTCCTCGTAGGGCAGCGCCTCGCCGGGCAATGCCTCCATCAGGTAACACGGAGCAGGGAGCGTCTCGTGGTCGTCCAGGACGCCGAGCACTTCGGGGACCGGGATCGACGTGTGGGCGTCCAGGACGGCCTGGATGCGCGCCTCGTCGGGGATTCCCCACGTTTTCCCGTCGGGCGAGGCCTTCAGGTACAGGGGCCGCGAACCGCCGTCATCGACGGCCTCGAGACGGTAGACCGAACAGAAGCCGCGTTCGACCGGGGTCGCGTCTCGAAGCTCGAGCGTTGGGTCGACCATCTCGACGAACTTCTCGACGGCCGACGCCGACAGTGCTCGTGCTTCGGGAACGTCGTCCATAGCCCGAATACCGAATCGCCCGACAGAATTCTTTCGGTGGTGGGTGACTCTTCACCAGTGCCCCCTTACCAGGGTAAGTCCGGCCCGATCAGCCGCCCCAGTTCGCCACCCGCTGTGGCCGGTCGGTCACGGCCGCCACGTCGAGGTCGCCGTCGAATCCCTCGAGCGCCTCGAGGTACGCGCGAGCGCTGGCCGCCGTCGAGAGGTACGGGACGTCCTCCTCGACGGCCATCTCGAGGGCGTCGCGGTCGTCGCTGACGACGAAGTCGACCTCGCCCTTCATGATCGCGGCGGGGACGTCCTCGAACTCGGCGACGTCGAAGGACCCCTCGAAGCCGTCGACCGCGAGGTCGATCACGGCGGTTCCCTCGCTGACGGCGTTGCCGGCGGCCTGCTGGCCCTTCCAGTAGGCCGTCGCGAAGTCGCTCGCGGTGCCCATCACTTCGCCGGTCGACTTCATCTCCGGGCCCAGACGTGGGTCGCTTCCCGGCAGGCGGTCGAACGGAAGGACGACCTCCTTGATCGACGTGTGCTCGGGAATTCGCTCGTCGACACCCTGCTCTGCGAGCGACTCGCCCGCCATCACCTTCGCGGCGAGTTTGGCGATCGGAACGCCGGTCGCCTTCGAGACGAACGGGACGGTGCGCGAGGAGCGCGGGTTGGCCTCCAGGACGTACACCTCGACGTCCTGATCGTCGTGGACGCCGGTGACCGCCAACTGAACGTTCAGCAGACCGACGGTCTCGAGCGCGGTCGCGATCTCCTCGGTGACTTCGCGCACGCGAGCCATCGTCTCGTCGTCGAGCGAGCGCGGCGGGATCGTACACGCGGAGTCGCCGGAGTGAACCCCGGCGCTCTCGACGTGTTCCATGACGCCGCCGATCACGATGTCCTCGCCGTCCGAGACGGCATCGACGTCGAGTTCGACCGCGCCCTCGAGGAACTGGTCGATGAGTATCGGTTTGTCGGGGCTCACGCGGACGGCCTCCTCGATGTACGTCTCGAGTTCGTCGTCGCTGTGGACGACCTGCATCGCGCGGCCGCCGAGGACGTAGGATGGACGGACGAGAACCGGGTAGCCGATATCGTGAGCGAGGTCGAACGCTTCCTCGCGGCTGTAGGCAGCACCACCTTCGGGCTGGGCGATGCCCAGATCGTCCATGAGCTGGTTGAACCGGTCGCGGTCCTCCGCGAGGTCCATCGCTTCGACGCTGGTTCCCATCACCGAACAATCGAGGCCGCGGCGCTCGAGTTCGGCCTCGAGCGGTTCCCCGATGTCGACGGAGGTCTGGCCGCCGAACTGGACCATGACGCCGTCGGCGCCGGTCGTCTCGACCACGTCCGCGACCTCCTCGGCGGTGATCGGCTCGAAGAACAGGCCGTCGCTGGTGTCGTAGTCCGTCGAGACCGTCTCGGGGTTGTTGTTGACGACGTGGGCGTCGATGCCCAGTTCCCGCAGGGCGCGCACTGCGTGGACGGCGCAATAGTCGAACTCGACGCCCTGTCCGATGCGGATCGGGCCGCCGCCGACGACGACGACGCTCTCGACGTCGGTGTCGACTTGGACCTCGTCGTGGGCGATGGGCGAGGAACCGGACTCGAGGGCGTCCCGCGCCGAGTAGTAGTACGGCGTTGACGCGGCGAACTCACCGGCGCAGGTGTCGACCTGCTTGAAGGTGCGCTCGGGAGCGACGGACTCGACGCTTCCAACGTCGGCGCCGGCACGAGCTGCGACTTGCTGGTTCGTGAAGCCGAGTTCGGCAGCCTCGGTGAAGTCGCCCTCGGAAGCGGCGACCGACGCCTCGGCGATGTTCTCGAAGCGCTCGACGTACCACTCGTAGATGCCCGTCAGGCTGCAGACGTCCTCGACGGTGTAGCCGCGCTCGAACGCCTCGAAGATGGCGTAAGGGCGGTCGGGCGTCGGCGTTTCGAGGTAGTCGGCCTCGAGTTCCTCGTCGGAAACGTCGGCCCAGTCGACGGCGGGGTCGTACTCCGAGGAGCGGAGCGCCTTCAACAGACTCTCCTCGAACGTGCGGCCGATGGCCATCGCCTCGCCGGTCGACTTCATCGCCGTGCCGAGTTCGAAGTCGACGTCGTCGAACTTGTCCTTGGGCCAGCGGGGCACTTTCGTCACGACGTAGTCGATCGCCGGCTCGAACGCCGCGGTCGTCTGTCCCGTAATTTCGTTTTCGATCTCGTGGAGCCGTTTGCCCAGCGCTACTTTCGCGGTCACGCGGGCGATGGGGTAGCCCGTCGCCTTCGAGGCGAGCGCCGACGAGCGAGAGACGCGCGGGTTCACCTCGACGACGCGGTACTCGCCGCCGGGCGTGCCATCGTCGTGCCAGGCGAACTGGATGTTACACCCGCCCTGGATGCCGAGTTCGCGGATGACGTCCAGCGCCGCGGTGCGCATCTCCTGGTGACCGTCGTCGGGGATGACCTGCGAGGGGGTGACGACCGTCGACTCGCCGGTGTGGATGCCCATCGGGTCGAGGTTCTCCATGTTGCAGATGATGATACACGAGTCGTCGGCGTCGCGCATCACCTCGTACTCGAGTTCGACCCAGCCGGCGATCGATTCCGTGATGAGGACCTCGTTGTTCCGCGAGAGGCGGAGTCCTTTCCGCACGCGAGCGAGGAGTTCGTCCATCTCCTCGACGACACCCGATCCGGAGCCACCCAGCGTGTAGGTCGTCCGGGCGATGACAGGGAGCCCGCCGACGGCGTCGACGGCGTCCTCGACGCGCTCGCGGAGGTCCTCGTCCGTAACCTCGGTGACCGACTCGCCCGAATCCAGCGAGATGGTCGTCGACCGCGGCACTGGCTGGCCGATGCTCTCCATGCGCTGGCGGAAGAGGTCCCGGTCCTCCGTGGCGTAGATGGTGTCGAGCGGCGTCCCCATGATCTCGACGTCGTACTCATCGAGGACGCCCTCCTCGGCGAGTTCGGCCGTGACGTTCAGTCCAGTCTGGCCGCCGAGGCCGGCGATGACGCCGTCCGGGCGCTCTTTCCGGATAATCTCGGCGATGGCGTCGGTCGTGATCGGCTCGAGGTAGACCCGGTCGGCCATCTCCGGATCGGTCATGATCGTCGCCGGGTTCGAGTTGACGAGAACGACGCGCGCGCCCTCCTCCTGGAGGGCTCGGCAGGCCTGGGCGCCCGAATAGTCGAATTCGGCGGCCTGTCCGATCTGGATCGGCCCGCTGCCGATGAGCAGGATCGTGCGTCCGTCGTCCCCGGTGTCGTGGTCGGTGCTCATTCGTTGTCCGTCCGAAGTGTGTACATCGTAATAAGCGCCACGAAATAGTGCGATTCTCGAAATAGAATTTCGAATTTCGTACGATCGACTCGCCACACCTGGTCGCTGAGCTGCCTCAACGGCCGAACTCCTTATAGTAGTACCCAGTCATCTATTGCTAACTACATGTCTGGTGGTGGTAGTGGTGGACAACGAGCATTCGGTGGTGGGTCGATCGTATACGTCGACCCGACCGACCGAGCGCCGCGAGTCGTCGACGCCCTCGAGTCATCGTGTCCTGGACTGTCCGTTCACAGGGCCGAGACTGCTGCAGACGCGGTTCGAGCGCTCGACAATCGATCGGTCGACGGCGTGGTGACCGTCGACCGACTCCCCGATTCCGACGGGCTCGCACTCGTCGAAACGATCCGCCGAACTCACCCCACCCTTCCGATCGTGCTGTACGCCCGTCACGGCTCCGAGGAACTCGCGAGTCGCGCGATCGACGCAGACGTGACGGCGTACGTCCCCGCCGCCTTCGACGGTCCCGCGGACGCCGTCGAGCACCTGTGCGACCGCGTCGAGCGTGTGCTGGCGTCGACCGGCGACGGTCGATTTCGTCGGGTCGACGCGATGCACGACGTCGCTCTCGAGTTCGAGACCTGCCACGACCCCGAAACCGTCTACCGGCTCGCGGTCGAGGCGATGATTCACGTCCTCGAGAGCGACGACAGCGCGCTGTACGTCGAGGAAGACGGCGTGTTGCGGCCGGCAGCCGCCAACGGCGCCATCGTCTCCGAACTCACCGAGACGTTCGAACCCGACCAGGGCGTCGTCGGGCGGACCTACCGGTCCGGCGAGTCGTCCCTCGACCTGGACATCGGCTCCGACGAGGACGCCGATCCCGTCGCCGACGAGCTTCGCTCCGGGCTCAGCGTGCCCGTCGGATCCTTCGGCGTGCTCCAGGCCACCTCGCGCGATGCGGCGGCGTTTACCGAACGCGACCGCACGCTGGCGGAGTTGCTCGCGGCACACGTCTCCGCGGCGATTTCGCGCATTCGGTCGGAACGGGCCGTCCGTCGTGAACGCGACCGCTTCGGCGCGCTGTTCGAGAACGTCCCCGACGGCGTCGTCGTCGTCAGCGAACCGGGACTGGATCGGATCGTCGCCGCTAACCCCGGTTTCGAGCGCCTGTTCGGCTACGAGGCGGACGAGGTCGCGGGCGAGATCCTCGGCGAATCGCTGCTCCCGGCGGGCGAGGACGTCGTCCCGATCTACGACGCAGTCGGGCTAGATGAAGTCGTCACCGAGGAGGTCACGCGACTGACGGTCGACGGTCCCCGTGAGTTCCTCCTCAGGGGGTTCGCCGTCGAACTCGACGGCACCATCTACGAGTACATCATCTACACCGACGTCACCGAACGGAAACGGCGCGAACGGGAACTCGAGGAGTACCGAACGCTCGTCGAGACGGTCGGCGATCCCATGTACGTCCTCGACGCGGACGGGACCGTGGCAGTGGCTAACGACGCGATGGCCGAGGCGGTCGGTCAACCCAGAAGCGCGATCCTCGGCGCCCACGCTCGATCGTTCATGCCCGAATCGACACTCGAACGAGGAAAACGAGAACTGCGGGCGATTCTCCAGGAAGACCGGCAGTGGGGAACGTTCGAGTTCGAATTCACGGACGCCAGCGACCGCACTCACGTCGCCGAGGCTAACGTCGCCCCGCTGGTCGACGACGGCGACCTCGTCGGCAACGTCGGCGTTATTCGCGACATCGCTGCGCGAAAAGAGCGCGAACAACGAATCCGCGCGCTCCACGACGGCACCCGGCGGCTGATGGCCGCCGAGAACGCCCCAGAGGTCGCGACCGTCGGCTGTGCACTCGCGACCGACATCCTCGAGTACCCCCTCACTGGCATCCACCGGTACGATCCGGAGGCTGACGGGCTGGTCCCCATCGCTGTCTCGGACGACGTCGCCGACCTCCTGGACGAGCCGGACGTCATCGAACGCGACGGCGGCCTGGCCTGGACGGCCTTCGACTCCGGTCAGGTGATGGCTCACGGGGACGTCCGACGGGAAGAGGGTGTTCGAAACCCAGAGACGGCGATCAGGAGCGAGGCACACTTTCCGCTCGGCGAGTACGGCGTCCTCATCGTCTCCTCGACGGAGCGCGACGCCTTCGACGAGGAGTCGCTCGCAATCGCGAAAATCCTCGCCGCGAACGTCGAAGCCGCCCTCGAGCGTGCCGAACGCGAAACCGAACTCGACCGCCGTCGCCGGGAACTCGAGCGCCAGCGGCGAGAGCTCGAGCGCCAGAACGAACGCTTAGAGGAGTTCGCAGGAACGGTCTCACACGACCTCAGAAACCCGCTGACGCTCGCGACCGGCCACGTTGATATACTCGCTACCGAACGAGAAGAAGAGCACGGCGACCACCTCAGCGAAGTGCAGTGGGCGCTCGATCGAATGGACGACATCATCGACGACGTGCTCGTGCTCGCTCGCAGCGGGCGACAACTCACCGACACCGAATCGATTTCCCTCGAGACGGTGGTTCGACGGGCCGGTCGAACGGTCGATCCAGCGCTCGACATCGACGTCGAGGGCTCGCTTCCGGCCGTGACCGGTGAGGAGACGCGACTGCTGGCGCTGTTCGAGAACCTCTTTCGAAACGCCCTCGAGCACGTCGGATCCGACGTTTCGCTCACGGTCGGTTCGTTCGACGACGGCTTCTACGTGGCCGATGATGGGCCGGGCATTCCGCCGGACGAACGGGAGGCGGTCCTCGAGTCCGGCTACACGACCCACCCGGAGGGGACGGGATTCGGTCTGGCGATCGTGACGGAGGTCGTGGACGCTCACGGCTGGGAGATAGCGGTGACGGAGAGCAAGGCCGGCGGCGCGCGATTCGACGTTTCGCTCGGAAAAGAGGCGGGCGGTGTCGATCACGACCAGGACGACGATCACGATTACGATCACAATTACAACCAGGACCAGGGCGACGATGGCGACAGGAATGGAGACCGAGTGACACAGATCGACACGGAGTAGGCCCCGTTCTGTCGAGACACGGTGACTCGAGTTCCGGGCCGTCACGAGCACGAAGGGCCGTCGTGAGCGCGAGAGGCCGTATGGCCGTTCACGGTATCGTCGCGCTCTTTCTCGGCTAGCTCACGCTTCGACGTCACAAAATGGTGACCTGGACACGAACTGTCTCGGCGAAAACGGACGCCGGTCACACCGGCGCGTCGTGCTCGCTCTCGAAGTCCCGCACGTCCCGGTACTGATCGACGAACGACTCGACGTCGAACTCGAGCATCTGCGTCTCGAACTCGGTGATCGCGTCGCCATCGTCGGCGTGGCTGATCGCGTGTTCCATCAACTCGACGATTAGTTCGACGACGACGACGTGGAGCCGTCGAGCCTCGAAATCCGTGACCCACAGGAGGGTGTACCCGACCGAACCGTCCTCGGAGGCGTCGTGGACGACGACCTCGTCGGGGAACTCCTCCATGACGATACCGAGCAGGTGGGGCGTGCCGAACTCGTCGAAGTCGTCGGCCGTATCGACGGTCTCCTGGAGGACCGCGACGAGTGACTCGGGGACGAACCGCGAGGGTGGGTGGACGTCTGTGACCACGGCGTGGCGATCACCGCACGAACAGCTGTACTCGCGCATACCGAGGTCGATCTCGTGGGGGTCGAGCGACTCTCCGCACGGTAGCTCGAGTTGGTTGGTGTCGTCGCCCGGGACGCGAGGCTCGGGGTCGGCCATCGCCGGGGCTTAGGCCGGTGTCGTGATAAGGACGACGACTCGAGACGGCCCCGCGTCGAGCCTACGGGAGAAGTTCGTCGTCGATACCCGCCCACTTTTCGTCCTCCTCGGCCCGGCGGGCCTCGAGCTGATCGAATCCGCTCGCGAGCAGAGCTAGCGCGAAGAGCCAGGCCAACGAACTGAACGCAACGTTCGCGAGTTCGCCCGCAAGGGGCGACGACTCGAGGGCGGCGAGGGCGACGGCGCCCAGTGAACTCACGGTGAGGAAGCTCAGGACGATGACGGCCAGGAGCGTAAAGACACGAAGCCAGGACCCACGGGTCAGCTCGACGCTCCGGCGGGCCGCGTCGATCGGTCCGACTCGCTCGGTTGCGAGGTACGGGTGAGTGAACGCGAGGGCCGTGGCGACGACGAGCCCGGGGACGACGAACAGCGCGAGGCCGAGTCCCACCAGCAGGGACCCGCCGAACGCGGCGGCGACTGCCGAGAGCGTCGCCCGACCGAGCCCGTCGTTCCACCCCGGTTGCTCGGCTGACGTGGGATCGAGGAGCGGTTCACCGTCGACGGGCTCACCGTCGGCGGCGTCTTCCCGCCCACGTGTACGCGCTGCCCGCTCCGAGAGCACCCGAAACGCCACCACCGAGAGCGCGACGAACGCGATCAGCATGGCGAGCCAGAGCGCGGTCGCCACCCCGACCGAGAGATCGACGGCGAGGGGAAACTCGTCGGGGAGCGTCTCGAACCCCGGGACGAACAGCTCTTCGTCCTCGATGAACGCCCGCTGGGCCTCGAGCTGGCTCTGGAGGCCGACCAGCATCAGCGCCTGGACGACGACCAGCCCGCCCAGAACTGTCAGGGCGCGCCGATCGCTCATGCGCTCGAACGCCTCGTCGATTGCCGTCAGTACCGAGAGCTGCGCCATGTTCAGGGCCAGTCGTCGCGAATCGCTTCGTCTGGATCGTCCGCCTCCTCCGGCTCAGTCGCCAGCGTCCACCCGGCCGCCTCCGCGGCGTCCTGGACGTGGAGGAACTCCCAGCCGACCTCGTCGGCGAGGGCCTCGTCGTCGTCGCCGACGCCGACAAAGACGTGTCGCTCGGTGTCGAACTGGCGTTTGACGCTATCGAGGCTCTCGGCCTTGCCGCGGGGGCCGGAGAAGAAGTCCTGTCGGACCCGGTTCTTCCGGGTGAAGTTCGTCACCACGTACGTCGGCTCCTCGGAGACGACGCCGACGTAGGAACTCCAGCCCCGGGCGTCGTCGAAGACGGCCTCCGGCGAGGCGAGCGTCTGCAGGGCATCGAGTTCGAACGCGAGCGTCATGTCGCTTCCGCCGTTCATGTCGCCTAGATTGCGTCGCACTCCGGAAAACCGCTTCGATACGCCCGGCAAAGGTCGGCGCCACACCGGCCAGAGACGGATTGACGACCCAGTCGTAGGTGGGGGCGGTTCGACACGCACTCCCTGAAACCTGGAACCGGGGACGAGTCGGGGGTCAGTCGTACCTCACACAGAAGTAGTCGGTGTGAATAATCACGTCGCCATCGGCCAGTTCTTCGTCCTCGAGAACGGCAATCGAACCGGATTCCAGGCCCTCGAGAAACCGGGTCAGCGCCTCCTCGCTCAACTGATCGACGTGGCGAACCCGTGACGACGTCGGGATCGAGTCGGTTCGCCGGAGGGTCAACGTCCGATGGAGGGGCTCAGTGTCACTGGTGGACATGTTCCAAGATACCAAATGACATGGGAACTCATAAGCGTTCGGTTCCAGGAAGAGTCGTGTGGAATAAGATGTGCGTCGACCGACGACTCGTTTCCCCTTCCGTCAACTCGTTTCATCCATCGACGAGTCATTTCTCCCTCCATCAATTCCCTTCATCCATTGACGAGGTATTTTGTCCACCAATAATTTGCCGGGCCACGGACGCAAATTCACCCCCTCCTCTTCCTGCTACTTTCTCCTCTTCCTGCTACAGTCCAGCAATCGTCGACGAGAGTCCTTCTCGAGCGTGAAGGGTTCGAACGGCGTCCGTCTCATCTTTCGAGGAATTAACTGGCCTGTGCGCTCGCCGTCGCCGTGGTCGCTCGCGGGAACCGGAGCCGAACGATGCTCCCCCGTGGGTCGTTCTCGGCGAATTCGACGTCCCCGCCGGATCGGGCGACGACCCAGTTCACGAGCCACAGCCCGAGTCCGCTGGCGTGTTCCAGCGACGTCTCCCGTCCGGCAGTCAGCACCTCCTGTTCGACCGCCGGAATCCCCGGCCCGTCGTCGGCGATGACTACGTCGACGGTCGTTTCCGTCCGGTCGATGGTGACTTCGATAGACGGGTCCGAGCGATCGCTGTGCTCGACCGCATTCTTGAGGACGTTGTCGATCGCCGACGTGTACAGGGGATTTACCAGGGCGAGCGCCTTTTCGTTAGCGTCGGCGTTGACGTCGATGTCGACAGTAACGATCGCGTCGTCGTACCTCCGCTGTAGCCGCTCGGTCGCCGCATCGACAGCAGCCGCCATGTCGACCGTTCGATGGTCCGCCTCCCCGTGTAATACCATGTCAACGTCCCGTGCCAGTTCGCTGAGCTCGGCGAGCGCCGTCGCTTTCTCTTCGATCGTCTCGAGGTGGGATTCGCCACCGGCGTCGACGTGGTCTTCGAGCAGATTCGCGTAGCCCGTGATGATGTTCACGTTGTTTTTGACGTCGTGTCTGAGTACGCGATTGAGCACCTGCAGTCGCTGTTCGTATATCCGCTCGTCGGTGACGTCCGTCCCGGTCACGACGAACTCGCCGGCCCCGTCGAACAGCGGTTCGATCGTCGTCCTGAACAGGCTCCACGTCCCATCGACGTGTCGAGCGCGATGTTGGACCGAACCGCTGCTGGACCGTTCACTGACCTGTTTCCGTAACTTGCGGACGTCTTCGCGGTCGTCCGGATGGACGTACTCGAGGAGCGAGCGTTCGACTACCTGTGTCGGCTCGTACCCGAGCACTCGCGTGAGTGAGGGGCTCACGTATCGAAGCGTCCAGCTTTCGTCGATGGTGGCGACCACGTTCGGTGACTTTTCGATCATACTTTGGTATCGTCGCTGGAACGTTTCCTCGTCGGTCACGTCCTCGAACAGAAGGACGGTGGCGACGGTACTCCCGGACGTCACTCCCAGCGCTGATACCTCGAGCCGTTTTGCTCCCCCGCTCGCCTCGACCGTTACGCGTGCGTCCTCGGCGTCGTTCTCGACGACCGAGACGACCTCCGGATACGCTTCGAACGCGTCTACGAGCGAACTTCCGAGTATTCGATCGCCGAACAGCGACCGTGCGGGGTCGTTGGCGTCGATAACGGTCTTTTCGTGCGAGAGGACGACGACGCCTTCCGCAAGATTCTCGAACACCACGTCCCGGGCGATCGGTGAGATTTCGAACAATCGGTGGCTGAACAGCGCCCAGGCGACGAGCGGTGTCGTGAGCAGGAACGCGACCGGCGTGAGATCGAAAAACAGCGGCGTGATCCATCCGGTCATGCCGACGATCGTGGCGACGGCCGGGACGAGTCCCGCGAGCAACAGGAGTATCGCCTGGCGACGGACCGGCCCTGCCTGGCGCCTGATCGTTCGCCAGAGTAGCACGTACGTTACGAAGTTGATCGCGTAGGAATATACCTGCACGAACAGGAAGAACGCGCCCGGCGTGAATGTGAGCACGTAGAGCCCGTCGACGTATTCGACGGTCGGATCGAGATACATAAACTGGTCTGCCCTGCCACTCCACACGACCAGGAGCGTCGCCGTCGGTACTGCGGCAAGCAGGGCGAGTCGTCTCCCACGGGCCCACCGCTCACCTCCCGTGTAGACGAGAATGAATAGCGGCCACGAGAGCATCATCAGTGCGACGCCGATCCAGAGGAATCGATTCCAGGCCAATTTGGCCGACACCGTCGTCGCCGAGACCTGGAGTGCGTAGGTCAGCGACCACCAGACGGTCGCGGTCGCGATGCCGAAAAAGGCCACGACGACGACGTCGTTCCGTGGGTAGTAATTCCGGAAGACGTACATCGCGAATCCGAACGAGACGAGCGCGCTGGCACTGAGAAGTGCCGTCCACAGTGATAGGTGCCATTCCATGAATTGTCTTTCAGCGCTTGCCGGCGCGTGTCTCTACGCATTCTCTTGTGAGTGGGGACGTTATCCGTGTTGTGGCTCCGCTCGATCGACCAATAAAAAATTGATACGTCGAAGGCGTGTCATATTCTACTCGATTGTAGGGAATCTGAAGCGCGTCAAACGTGGTGAACCCTCACAGCGCGTCAAACGTGGTGAACGTACCCTCGAGAACTAACCCGCTCGCGGTCCTACGTACCCCGAGATACGATGGCCACACCAGAATCGTCCGAGTCGAGCGACGAAGCGACACAGCCGAGGCGCCCACGCGTCGACGACACGACGGGCTACGGTGTCGCGATGACGTTCGTTGCCGGCGTCCTGCTGGCGCTGGCATACTACGGCTGGCTCGCGATTCGAGGGCCACAGGGTCTCGGACAGGCCCTCCCCGAGCCGTTTTACCTGCTCGCGATTGCCCTGCTGTTCGTCGTCGAACTCCTCAACAGTCGCCGGGCCGGGCTAATCGTCGCCGTCGCCCGCGCCATGGCTGTCGCGGCCCTCTACGGCGCCCTGTTCGTCCTCGCTGTCGAGGGAGGAGCGTACATCCTGGACGACCCGGCGGTCTTCCTCGAGAACTTCGTCGGCGTCACCGTCGTCGCGATTTCGCTCGTCGCCGCCGCACTCGTGTACGTGGCGTATCTGACGGTGCTCGAGGCGTCGTGAGCCCGAGATCCCGGTAAATAGCATTTCATATGTAGGTTTGCGTCCCAGACAGTTACTCATCCGTGGCATATCGTAATGCTGGTACTGAGACTCCCACGTTCGAAGGGACGCTCGTGATCCTCCCTATCCCTGCCACGACCCGTCGAACGCGTCGCCTGCTCGGGGGACGGCTCCAGATCCGGCGCTGTTACCGACTGCGGACGCCGTCCCCACGACCTCGAACTCGACGTACTGTCGGCGCTCGAGTCTGATCGGTGACGGAGATCCGCACGGATTTCGTCGACTCGACCGACCGTTTACCAGAAGTTGTGAAAACACACAAACACAGACGCACACCATCCAACCGCTGTATTGCTGTTCGACGTGTCGCTCTCAATCGTCGCTCGCGACAAACCCGGACGACCCAGGACTCGATTCGGCGGCGGGCGACTCGGGAAGTTCGGCGCGGACGTCGTTCCGACCGTCCTCGGTGATCGCCTGGCGGTAGGCTTCGGGCATGACCTTCACGAACGACTCGAGGGCGCGCACCCAGTTTGCCAGGAGTTCCTGTCCGCGCTCGGAGCCGGTGTAGGCGACGTGATTCTCGAGCAGGCGCTCGAGCATGGCCTCGTCGGCCTCCTCGAGGTCCTCGTGGAGGGAGACCATGCCGGTGTTGGCCTTGCGCTCGAGTGCCGCGTCGGGGTCGAAGACGTACGCGACGCCGCCGGACATTCCCGCGGCGAAGTTGGTTCCGGTCTCGCCGAGGACGGCGACGACGCCGCCGGTCATATACTCACAGCCGTGATCGCCGACGCCCTCGACGACGGCTTTGGTGCCCGAGTTGCGAACGGCGAAGCGCTCGCCGGCGACGCCGTTGACGTACAGTTCGCCGCCGGTCGCGCCGTAGAGGGCGACGTTGCCGATGGCGACGTTCTCGGTCGGTTCGTAGGCGGCCGTTTCGGGCGTCCGAACGGTGAGCTTCCCACCCGAGAGGCCCTTGCCGACGTAGTCGTTCGCGCTGCCCTCGAGGTGGAACGAGAGGCCGTGGGCGAGGAACGCACCGAAGCTCTGGCCGGCGGTGCCCTCGAGGTCCACCGTCAGGGTGTCCTCGGGGAGGCCGGGTTCGCCGTAGCGGCTCGACACCCGGTTCGAGAGCATGGTGCCGACAGCGCGGTCGACGTTCGTGATCTCGGTTTCGACGGTCCGGGGAGTCCGGTCCTCGATGGCCGCACTGGCCTCCTGGATGAGGGTTCGGTCGAGGTGATCCTCGAGGCCGTGGTCCTGTTCCCGAATCCTGGTCCGGACGTCGCCTTCGGGTTCAGCCAGGACGGCCGACAGGTCGACGGTGCGGGCCTTCGGGTGGTCGACGTCCTCGCGCTGGGAGAGGACCTCGACGCGGCCGACCATCTCTTCGACGGTTTCGAAGCCGAGTTCGGCCATGATCTCGCGCAGCTCCTGGGCGATGAACGTCATGAAGTTGATGACGTGTTCGGATTCGCCGGGGAAGCGCTTGCGGAGGTCCTTGCGCTGGGTGGCGACGCCGACCGGGCAGGTGTTCTTGTGACACTGACGAGCCATCACGCAGCCCTCGGCGACGAGGGAGGCGGTGCCGAAGATGTACTCCTCGGCGCCGAGCAGGGCGGCGACGGCCACGTCGCGGCCGGTCTTCATCCCGCCGTCGGCGGAGACGCGGATGCGGTCCCGGAGGCCGGTGGAACACAGCATCTGGTTGGCCTCGGCGAGCCCGAGTTCCCACGGGAGGCCAGCGTGCTTGATCGACGTCCGGGGCGACGCGCCGGTGCCGCCGGAGTGGCCCGAGATGTGAACCACGTCGGCGTTGGCCTTCGCGACGCCCGCAGCGATGGTGCCGATACCGGCCTCGGAGACGAGTTTGACGTTGATGTCGGCGTCCTCGTTGGCCGCCTTCAGGTCGAAGATCAGCTGTTTCAGGTCCTCGATCGAGTAGATGTCGTGCAGCGGCGGCGGCGAGATGAGGCCGACGCCGGGTGTCGACTTGCGCACGTGGGCGATCATCTCGTTGACCTTCTGACCGGGCAGGTGGCCGCCTTCGCCGGGCTTCGATCCCTGCGCCATCTTGATCTGGAGTTCGTCGGCGCTCGAGAGGTACGTGCTGGTGACGCCGAAGCGCCCCGAGGCGACCTGCTTGACGGTGCACTCGCGCTCGGTGCCGAAGCGTTCGGGCGGTTCGCCGCCCTCGCCGGAGTTGCTCTTTCCACCGATGCGATTCATCGCGACGGAGTTGTTCTCGTGGGCCTCCGGCGAGAGGCTCCCGAGGCTCATCGCGGCCGTCGAGAACCGCCCAACGATGTCGGCGACGGGCTCGACGTCCTCGAGCGGGATCGACTCGCGATCCGAGTCGAACTCGAGGAGGCCCCGAAGAGTCCGCAGGTCTGCGGACTGGTCGTTGATCCCCTCGGCGTACTCCCGGTAGCGCTCGTAGTCGCCCGAGCGGACTGCCTGCTGGAGCGTTCCCACGCTCTGGGGATTCCACTGGTGGTGGATCCCGCCCGAGCGGTGCTCGAACTCACCCTGGCGGTCGAGGGTCGCCTCGTCGCCGAAGGCCGTCTCGTGGCGCTCCAGGAGGTCCGTTTCGATTTCGGCGAGGCCGATCCCCTCGGTGCGGTTCTCGGTCCCCTCGAAGTACTCTTGGACGAGGCTCGAGTCGAGGCCGACGGCCTCGAAGATCTGGGCGCCCTGGTAGCTCTCGACCGTCGAGATGCCCATCTTCGCCATGATCTTCAGGAGGCCGTCCTCGAGCGCGCCGACGTAGGCGTCGATGGCGACGCCGGTGTCCGCGCCGTCGGATCCGGCCGTGAGGTCCGCGATGGTCTGGTAGGCGAGGTAGGGGTTGATCGCGTCGGCGCCGTACCCCACCAGGGTCGCGACGTGGTGGACGGTCCGCGGGTCGGCCGACTCGAGGACGATCCCGGCGTGGTTTCGCAGGCCGTTTCGTACGAGGTGGTGGTGAACCGCGCCCATCGCGAGCAGGCTCAGGATCGCAACCCTGTCGTCGTCGACGCCGCGGTCGGAGAGAATCACGACGTCGTTGCCGGCTTCGATTGTCGCGACGGCGTCCTCGCGAACGCGCTCGATGGCGGCTTCGAGGGCCCCGCCGTCGGACTGGTCGGCGGCTTCCGAGCGCTCGTACGTGATGTCGACCGTCCCCGCCGTGATGTCGTTTTCCTCGCAGTCGCGGATCGCCTCGAGTTCGGCGTCGGTGAGGACGGGCGAATCGAGGACCAGTTGGCGGGCGTGTGCGGGCGACTCCGAGAGCAGGTTGCGCTGGAACCCCAGCCGGGACTCGAGCGAGGTAACCTGTTCCTCGCGGATGTAGTCGAGCGGCGGATTCGTGACCTGGGCGAACAGTTGTTTGAAGTACGAGAACAGCGGCCGGTTGAACTCGGTGAGTACCGACAGCGGCGTGTCGTCGCCCATCGAGCCGATGGGGTCTTTGCCCTTCTGCATCATCGGCTCGATCAGGTTCTCGAGTTCGTCGTGGGTGTAGCCGAACGCGGCCTGGTGGTGGCGGAGTCCGTCGACGGCCTGACGCGGTTCCAGGTCAGTCGTCTCGAGGAGGTCCTCGACGTGAACCTGTTCGCGGGCGAGCCACTCACCGTAGCGGTCGTCGACGAGGCCGTCGAAGACCTCCGTATCCGGGATGACCCGGCCCTCGTTCGGGTCGGCCAGGAACAGTTGGCCGGGCTGGAGACGCCCGCGCTCGGCGATGTTTTCGGGAGGCGTCTCGAGCGCGCCGGCTTCGCTGGCGGCGATCAGGCGGTTGTCGGTCGTCACGTCGTACCGGCACGGGCGCAGGCCGTTTCTGTCGAGGACGGCGCCAACGCGTTCGCCGTCGGTCGCCGCGACGAGCGCGGGGCCGTCCCAGGGTTCGACTAGCGACGCGTGGAAGTCGTACCAGTCCTTGCGCGCCTGATCCATCTGCTCGTCCCCGCGCCAGGCCTCGGGAACGAGCATGCGGAGTACGTGCGGGAGGTCTCGTCCGTCCTGCAACAGGAGTTCGACCGCGTTGTCGACGCTCGCAGTGTCGGACTGGTCGGGGTCGTTGATGACGGGTTTGACGGACTCGAGATCGTCTATGACCTCGCTCTCGAGATCCGTCTCGCGGGCGCGCATCCAGTTGACGTTGCCCTGGATGGTGTTGAACTCACCGTTGTGGACGACGTTGCGGTAGGGGTGGGCGAGGTGCCACGCTCCGAGCGTGTTCGTCGAGAAGCGCTCGTGGACCATCACGAACGTCGACTCGAGGCGCTCGTCGGCGAGATCGGGGTAGTAGCCGGCGACCTGCTCGCCCTTGAGCAGGCCCTTGTAGACGAGGGTTTTCGAGTCCAGCGAGCAGACGTAGAATCGGTCGTTGCCGTCGACGTCCGTGGTCGAAACCGCGTTCTCGAGCGCACGCCGTGCGACGTAGAGGCGACGGTCGAAGTCGTCGCCGGCCAGTTCGTCCGCCGGCGAGACGAAGACCTGCCAGACGTCGGGTTCAGACTCGATGGCCGTCGCACCGAGGCCGTCGTTTTCCGTCGGCACGTCCCGCCAGGCGAGGGTCTCGAGTCCGTACTCGGAGAGGGTGTCCTGGACGAGGTCGACGAGCGCTTTGCGGGCGGCGTCGTCCTGCGGGAAGAAGATAGAGCCGACGGCGTACTGCTTCGGCAGGTCGACGTCGAGTTCGTCGCGGAAGAAGGCGTCCGGCGTCTGGAGTACGATCCCTGCGCCGTCGCCGGTGTTCGCTTCGGCGCCGGTGGTTCCCCGATGCTCGAGGTTGACGAGGAGTTCGAGGCCGTCTGTAACGACGTCGTGGCTCGTTCCGCCGTCGAGATCCATGACGACGCCGAGGCCGCAGTTCGATCGTTCATCTACGGGGCTGGCGAGGCCCCGCTCGCCGTGAGACGAGTGGCTATGTGGCTGTGTCATACACACCCGAGGTATTCGCACCCACAAGAGGGTACCCCATTATGACTAAGGGTATTATAATGCCATATTAGGGAATTAAAATCGTAAGGGTGTACGGGAATTCGAAAGCGTGTCTACGAACGCAGAGAGTACGGCAATGGTAATGATTCGGTCCACGATCAAATTGAGCCACGCCGCTCCCGCTCGGTATCGAACATCGTCGGAGAAAGTGTCAGAGGCACGTAGTGCTCATCCGCTGGATGAACACCACGATATGTAGTCGTCGCTGGAGCAATATGCGCTATGGGGCTAAACGATTAGGTTCGGGAGAGCCACTCACGCATGCAGAGCCGAGGACTCGAAGGTGAGCCACTACGCGAACACGAATAGCAGAACGATCCCGAGACGAATGGAAGAACCGTTTCGAGACGAACGAGGCGGACGATCTCTAGACGACTAGAAGGACGGGAACGCTCGATCAGTAGGTCCTGGCGAAGTACGCCAGCTGATCGGCGTGCTCGCCACAGACCGTACAGGCAGCGTCTTCGTCGTCGGGCGCGGCAGCCTCGCCGTCGGTCTCGGCGCTCTCCTCGGCGAGGGGCTGGAGGACGATTTCCGCGGAGACCTTCTCCTTGATGACCTCCTCGCAGGCCTGGTCGCCACACCATGGCACCTTCACGTAGCCGCCGTGGCGCCCGATCGTTCCCATGATCTCCTCGGGGCTGTCGGCAGTGCGTACGTTCGACTCGAGGGTCTCTCGAGCGGCCTCGTACAGTTTCTCGTAGATTTCGTCGAGGTGCTCGTCGACCGTGTAGGCGACGCCCTCGCGGTCGGCGACGGTCTTCTCGTTGTCCGGGCGGTGGACCAGGGTGACTTCACCGTCGTCGGCCTCGTTGGGACCGATTTCGATCCGGAGGGGGACGCCCTCGAGCTCGTGTTCGTTGAACTTGAAGCCGGGGTTTCGCTCGTCGCGGTCGTCGAGTTCGACGCGGAAGCCCGCGGCCTCGAGGTCGTCTGCGACCTCACTCGCGTACCCCAGGACCTGCTCCTCGGTGTCCTCCTGCCAGATGGGGACGATGACGACCTGCGTGGGCGCAACGGTGGGGGGCAAGACGAGTCCCTGGTCGTCGGAGTGGGTCATGATAAGCGCCCCGAGTGCGCGCCAGGAGAGCCCCCACGAGGTCGTGTACGCCGTCCGCTCCTCCTCGTCTTCGTCCGCGAAGGTGATGTCGAACGCCTTCGCGAAGCTCTGGCCCAGGTGGTGGCTCGTTCCGCCCTGGACGGACTTGCCGTCGGGCATCAGACACTCGACGGTCGTCGTGGTGTCGGCACCGGGGAACTTGTCGTGTTCTGGCTTTTTCCCCTTCAGGACGGGGATGGCGAACAGCTCCTCGTAGACGCGCTCGTACTGCCCGAGGCGGGTCCACACTTCCTCCCAGGCCCCCTGGTTCGTCTCGTGGGCGGTGTGGCCCTCCTGCCAGAGGAACTCCTTCGTGCGGAAGAACGGCTTCGTGTCCGTCGCCTCCCACCGAACGACCGAGCACCACTGGTTGAGTCGCATGGGGAGGTCGCGGTGACTGCGCGTCCACTCGGCCATGAAGGGCGCGATGATCGACTCGCTGGTGGGGCGGACGGCGAGGCGCTCCTCGAGTTCGTTGTGCCCGCCGTGGGTCACCCACGCCACCTCGGGGTCGAATCCCTCGACGATGTCCTTCTCGCGCTCGAGGTAGCTCTCGGGGATGAACAGGGGGAAGTAGGCGTTCGTGACCCCGGTCTCCTTGAACCAGCCGTCGAGGGTGTCCTGGAGGGTCTCCCACAGCGCGTACCCGCGGGGTTTCGTGACGATGAAGCCGCCCATGGGGGCGTAGTCCGCCAGGCCGGCCTTCTGTACGACCTCGGCGTACCACTCGCCGGGTCGATGATTCTTGGACTCGGTGATCCCGAGTTCCTGTGATTCTTCGCTCATACCTCGACAGTCTGCCAGCGCGCTCTTAAACGATGCGAAGGTGTGTGAGCAGTCACAGGGGATCGGTAGTACGTATCGACGCCGAGTCAGCGTTGTGGAACCAGTCCGAGCAGACGATAGAGGCCGTGCGGCGTCAGTCCTGACCGCGAAGTCTGCGGTACACTGGCGGGGAAAATCGGGGCTCCAGCCGGGTCGGTGGTCGCCCCGGGCCGTTTCCGCTGGTTCGAATGCGAGTCAATACACCATCCTGTGCAAGTTCGTAGAGATGGCGTTTGACCGTTTTTTCGGAGAGAGTGACGTCAGCGGCGATCGATTCCGCTGATTCGTCGATCTCCGTGCCCGAGAGATTCAGCGTAACGAACCGATCGAGGACGGTTTGCTTGCTCTCGTGTAGCGACGCGATGGTTTCAACGTGGATACACCGGTCCGGGGTGGTTTCGATCGCCTCCCCGACGTGCTCGGAGCCGATGTTCGTCGCTCCGTCTCGTTCGGCGAAAATGGCTGCGGCGTACAGCGCGGTAATCGCTTTCGTCGCATCGCCGGCAGCCCAGTCTCCAATCTCCCGCGTAAGCGCGTACTTCAGCCCGTTCGACGAGAGGCCGGACGAAGCTCGCGTAAAGAGGATATCGAGCAGCGCTTCAGAAGAGTAGGCCGGGATCCGAACCGTGCTATCGGCGGTGTCCATCGGTTGTCGGTCGACCGTGACCGTCGAAATCGGCACGTTAGCGGGGAGGTGGTCTCGAATCGTTCCCGACCGAGATTCGCTGACGTGGTCGATGGCGAGAACCGTGCGCTCCGTCGCCGCGACTGCATCCGTCAATCGCCATTCGATATCGTCGAGGCTGATCCCGCGCTTCGGCGTGGTCTCGTCGGTAAGTGCGTCGAGGACGCCTCGCAGAGTTTCGAACGTGGTTCGTCCGCGCGCGTCGACGTAGACGAACTCCGTCCGCGGTACGTTGGTCGTTCGGGTCGTGGTGACGATCGGGGCATCGCCGGGCGAGAACCGTTCGCTGAGCAACTGAAACAGGTTCGCAACGAGTACGGATTTTCCGGACCCTCGAGGACCATAAACGTGACAAGACGGTGGAAGCGAGCCGCTAAATGCCGGGTCCAGGACGTCGAGAAGTCGTTCGATAATCGGTCCGTGCCCGATCGGTTCGTCGGGGCGGACCGCCGGATTCAGTGCGTTTTCGTCGACGATGAGACGGTTCCGATCGTCCGAGATACGACGACCGATTCGCTCCCACAACTCCATCAGCTACAGTTCGAAACCCTTGTGAAGTAAGCGTTACGGGTAATGGGCAGTTTTTTACGCCTACTCGGCACCTTCCGATCGTAAATATCTCTTCCCTGAGATCACATCGCTATCGGTCGAGAAGAAACGTCGTCGAAGTAAATTATCCCAAATGTTTACCCGGCAGGGTTATTATACCCCCCAACTATTCGGCACAGGAGTGAAGCGACGATGGGATATATTTATTATGGTCCATTATATTTATTCCCACTATGGTATTTAGCGGTGATTCCAGACGGCGATTTCTGAAAGGGGCAGCCTGTGCCTGCTGTGGTGCAACGCTGGCTGGCTGCTTGAGTGGAAACGACGACGAAGACGACGGTAACGGCAACGGGAACGGGAATGGCTCGAACTCGAATGACTACGCCGAATTCGATCCACTAGATCCCGAATTCCCACAGCTGACCTCGACACTCCTTGAGCACAGCTTCGAAACCGGATCGATCGAAGAACTCGACAACTTCGAACAGCGTGACGAACCCGTCTACGGCAACTCGCCCCAGGAGACGCCGGACGACGAGAGCGAGTGGCTCGATCCCGACACCCTCGACTTCGCGATGGTGCCAACCGAAGATCCCACGGTCTTCGAAGGCGTGCTCGATCCACTGCTCGAAAATATTGCTGAAGAGACGGGAAAAGAGGTCGTCAATAATCCGCTTCAGTCCTACGCTGCCCAGATCGAAGCGATGCGCAACGAGCGCCTGCACGTCTCCGGTTTTTCGACTGGATCGACGCCATTCGCGGTCAACAATTCCGGCGCCGTCCCCTTCAGCATCCAGGTCGGCGAGGAGGAGTTCGGCTACCGGCTGTGGGTCATCACCCAGGCCGACAACGACGAGATCACCGAACTCGAGGATCTGGCCGGGAAGAACGTCGCTCACACCGACCAGTCGTCGAACTCGGGTCACCTCGCGCCGAACGCCCTGTTCACCGACGCCGGCGTGACCCCCGGTGAAGACTACGAGATCGAGTTCTCAGGCAGCCACGAGAACAGTGCTACGGGCATCTACCACGGCGACTACGACGTTGCACCGATCTGTAGTACCTGCTACGCACGCGTAGCAGAGCGCGGTGACGTCGAAGCCTCCGAGGTCAAATGTATCTGGGCCAGCGCGCCGTTCCCCACGACCTCGTTCTGTTACCGCTACAACCTCCATCCCGACATTCAGGAGGGCGTTAGGCGAGCTTTCCTGGAGTACGACTACCAGGATACCCAGATCGCAGAGGAATTCGAAGGACGAGGGACCTGGGTCGAAATCGATTACGCAACCCACTACCACGACATCCTCGTCAACCATCAGGTCAATGGCGTCGACTACGAAGAAGACGAAGCCTAGTACCCGATGCTCAAAGTTGTCGATCTGGATAAGACGTACCCAACCGGCGACCGAGCGCTCAAAAACGCCTCGATGGAGGTATCTGGCAACGAAGTCGTCGCCATCATCGGGCCCAGCGGCGCCGGAAAGAGTACGCTCATCCGGTGTATCAACCGGCTGACTGAGCCGACCGGCGGGGAGGTGTGGCTCGACGAAACCGAACTCACGGGGCTGTCGAAGCAAGCCCTTCGGAAGACGCGCCGAGACGTCGGGATGATCTTCCAGGAGTACGGACTCGTCGAACGGCTCACCGTGATGGAGAACGTCCTCTCGGGCCGACTCGGATACCTCAGCAACTGGGACGCGTTCCGCCGCAATTTCCCGGAGGAAGACGTTCGGTACGCGTACGAAACTCTCGATCGGGTCGGTCTCGGCGAAATGGAAGACAAGCGAGCGGACGAACTCTCGGGCGGCCAGCGCCAGCGCGTCGGCATCGCTCGCGCGGTCGTTCAGCAACCGAAGATCATGCTCGCGGACGAACCGACGTCGAGCCTCGACCCGGACACATCCCGGGCCGTGATGGACCTCCTGACGGAAATCGCTCGCGAGGAGTCGATTCCGGTGCTCATCAACATCCACGAGGTGGAACTCGCGCTCGAATATGCAGACCGAGTGATTGGGCTTCACGACGGCAAAATCGTCTTCGAAGGTGGCCCCAGTGACGTCGACGAGTGGGCACGCGACGTCATCTACCGCGGTGAAAGCGCCGACCGTTCCTCGGAATCGGAGTTCGAAGACTCGAGCACGGACGAGCACACCCCGGCAGGCAGCCCAACCAGAGACGTATGAGCGAAGGAACAACCGGGGAGCGCTCGAGCGAAGATGCACGCGCCGATGGCGGTTATCCTGGACACTGGGAGCGGCCGACGGTATTTTACAATGCCACAGTAAAGTACGCCATCTACCTGGCTATCGCGGCGTTCGTCCTCTGGAGCCTCTGGGAAATCCGGATCGGTTTCGATCGGTTCGCTTCCGGTTTCGAGGCCGCCGCGAATCTCGCTGAGGGGATGTACCCGCCGAACTTCGGGCCACGGAAGCGCGAACTCATCTACGAGGGCATGGTCGAGAGTATCGCGATGTCGATCGTTGCGACGTTCATCGGCGTCATTATCAGCATCCCGATCGCCGTGATGGCGGCCGAAAATCTCGTCCCTCGACCGGTCTACTACGTCGGCCGCGGGATCCTCTCCGTTTCGCGTGCGCTGCACGAACTCGTGCTGGGAATTCTAGCCGTCGTCGCCGTCGGGATCGGCCCACTCGCCGGCGTGATCGCGCTGGTGTTCGCCACGCCTGGATTCTACGCAAAGTTGCTCGCAGAGGACCTGGAGGACATCGACGAGAGCCAGCGGGACGCAATTCGCGCGGTCGGCGGATCCCCGTTGCAGGTGTTGCTGTACGGCGTCTATCCTCAGGTCGTACCCCGAATTGCTGGCCTCGCGATTTACCGTTGGGACATCAACATTCGGGCAAGTACGATCATCGGCATCGTCGGCGCGGGCGGCATCGGCATTACGCTGATCAACGCGTTCGATCGCTACGAGTACGACTTCGCGGTCGCGATCATCCTGGTCATCATCGCCGTCGTCCTGCTCGGTGAAGCCGTGAGTGCGTACACCCGGAGGCGGATACAATGAGTATCGAATCAACTGATGACTTCGGCGAATGGAGCACTAGGGGCCGGAAACGGCGTCTCGTCCGATACGTCGGCTTGCTTGTGACGTTCGTTGCCGTCGCCATTTCGTGGCGGGCGCTCAACGTCCGCTACGAATACGTCGAGACGGCCCCCGAGTCGGTCCAGGACCTCCTCAACCGAATGTATCCGCCGGACGCCGCGTACGCGAACGAAATCGTCGGCCCGCTGCTCGAGACCGTCAATATAGCGATTCTCGGGACGGGGCTGGCCATACTGCTGGCCCTTCCGGTCGCGTTTATCGGAGCGGACAACACCACGCCAAACCGGGCGACCTACCTGCTCGGAAAGTTCCTTATCGTCGCGACGCGCTCGGTCAACGTCATCATCTGGGCGATCATCTTCGTGATTCTCTTTGGATCGGGTGCCCTCGCCGGCGTCCTGGCAGTCGGCTTTCGGTCGATCGGATTCGTCGCGAAGCTCATCGCCGAAGAAATCGAGGAGATCAATCCGACGCAAGTCGAAGCCGTCCGTGCCACCGGCGCGAGCAGAACGCAGGCGCTGCTGTACGGAATCGTCCCACAGGTGAAGCCGGCGTTCGTCGGCGTTTCGGTCTACCGGTGGGACATCAACGTTCGCTCGAGTACGATCATTGGCTTCGTCGGTGCGGGCGGTATCGGTGTCGAACTCCAGAACAGCATCAACTTCCTCGATTGGCACCGCGTGCTGACGATTCTCATTGCAATCCTCGTGGTCGTCCTCGTCAGCGAATTGATCTCGGCGTACCTTCGGTCGAAGGTGCGCTGACCCCCCATCTATGCGCTTCGACGGGATCATCTTCGACCTCGACGGAACCGTCTATCGGGGCGACCGGATCGTTCCCGGAGCCCCGGCCGCGGTCGAACAGGCTCGAGCAGCCGGTTCAAACGTCCTGTTCCTATCGAACAATCCCACGAAGCGGCCGCCAGAGTACGCCGACCGACTGACCGAATTCGGCATTCCAACCGACGACGAGGACGTGCTCAACTCAGCAGCCATCACCGCGGAGTGGCTCGAGGCGAATCATCCCGACCGACCGGCGCTGGTCGTCGGCGAGCAACCACTCGTTGCCGAACTCGAGGACGCCGGCATCACCGTGACGCGGGATCCCCGGCGGACGGAGATCGTCGTCGTGTCGATGGACCGATCGTTCGACTACGAGACGCTCCAGCTGGCACTCGAGGCGGTCGACGACGAGACGCTGTTCGTCGCGACCAACCCCGACCGTACGTGCCCAGTCGAGGACGGGGAAATTCCCGACGCCGCCGGGATGATCGGCGCTATCGAGGGTGTTACCGGTCGATCTCTCGACCGCGTGCTCGGAAAGCCGTCATCCACGGCAGTCGAAATCGCGACGACGAGGATGGGCTGCACCCCCGAACGGTGCCTGCTCGTCGGCGATCGCCTCGAGACCGACATCGAGATGGGTGTCCGCTCGGGGATGACGACGGCGCTCGTTCTCACGGGTGCGAGCGACGAGACGGATCTCGCGAGTGCACCGTACGAACCGAATTACGTCTTCGATTCGATCGTCGACCTGCCGGAACTGCTCTCGGTCGGCGGGTGACCCACTCATCCCTGACTCGACAAGGAACCGCGAGGCCGTTTCTTCCGGTTCTCTCGACTTTATACAAATCGGTCACGAAGACGGGGTATGCGAGCCATCGAAGTCACCGAATATGGTGATAGTGGCGTCCTCCAGATCGCCGATCGCGAACGACCGGATCCAGGCGCGGGCGAAGTTCGGATCGACGTCGAGGCCGCGGGGATCAACTTCGCGGACGTCATGCAACGACGCGGCGTGTATCCGGGTGGGCCGGAACCGCAGTACGTCCCCGGGATGGAAGCCGCCGGAACCGTCGACGCCGCAGGTGAAGACGTCGACCTCGAGGTAGGCGACCGCGTGGTCGGCATGCTCGGCGGGGGCGGGTACGCCGAGTACGCCACCGCAAACGCACAGATGCTCCTGCCCATCCCCGACGGGGTGAGCTTCGAGGAGGCCGCTGGCTTCCCCGTCCAGTTCCTGACCGCCCACTCCTGCCTGTTCGAGTGGGGTGACCTCGAAGAGGGCGAGTCCGTCCTGATCCAGGCCGCCGCGGGTGGCGTCGGCACGGCGGCCGTGCAGCTGGCCTCGCGGGCCGGCGCGGAGGTCTTCGGCACCGCGAGCACCGAGGAGAAACTCGAGCTGGCGGCCGACCTCGGGTGTGGCCACCCGATCCAGTACACCGAAGTCGACTTCCGCGACCCCGTCGAGGAGGCGACCGACGGCCGGGGCGTCGACCTCGTCCTGGAGAGCGTCGGCGACGACGTGTTCGACCGAAGCCTCGACGCCCTCGCACACTTCGGGCGACTGGTCACCTACGGCGTGGCAAGCGGGGTACCCGCGCGTGCCGAAAACCGGCGCCTGCTCTTCGAGAACAAGTCCGTCGTTGGGTTCCACCTCGGCCAGGCGTCTCGACACGATCCGAAGCGGGTCATGCAGGCGATTCCGGATCTGACCCAGGGGCTGGCCGAAGGAGAACTCGAGGTGATCGTCGGGGAGACGTTCGCGCTCGAGGACGCCGCCGAGGCTCACCAGTTCATCGAGGATCGAAAGAGTATGGGGAAGGTCGTGCTGGTACCCTGAGCGGTTCGTGGTCGTCGACCCGAGGAGGCGGGTCGGTCGGTCGATCGATGGCCGAGTGATAGCTATTTTGCGCTGCTGGGTGGTTCGATATGCATGGCCACAGAACGACCGCGAGACGCCCGTCACCGCGAGATCGACGCGATCGTGGAGGCGAAGGCGGGCGGCGTCGCGGAGACGAGAGACGAAGCCGACAAGTACACCGTCCTCGGGGCCGCCAGCCGACGCACGTTCGCGAACTGGCTGACACCGACCGAGGAGCACTTCGTCTGCCACCGAAACGACATTCCGGACGCTGACGCCGACGCGTGGACCGTCTCGCTCACCGGAGAGTTCGACGGGGAACTTTCGATGGCCGACGTCAGGGACGAGTATCCGACGGTCGCAGTCGCACACACGATGGAGTGTGCTGGTAACGGGCGGGGGCAACACCGACCCGAGACAGGCAGCGTCCAGTGGGACTGCGAGGCTGCAGCCACCGCTTTCTGGACCGGGACGCCGGTGAGTTCGATTCTGCGGGACCACGGTGTGACCGATCCCGAGGGGCGATGGCTCACCGCCATCGGTGGCGACCCGTCGGACGGCGACGACGTATTCGCCCGGTCGATTCCGCTCGAGAAGGCGCTCGACGACTGCGTGCTGGCCTACGAAATGAACGGCGAGCCCTTGCCGCGAGAGCACGGCTACCCCGTCCGCTTGATCGTTCCAGGCTGGTACGGCGTCAACAACGTCAAGTGGGTCGAGGAACTCCGCGTCATGGACTCGATGGTCGTCGAGGGGAGCCTCGAGCGCCCCGGAGAGCACGCCCATTGGCAACAGGTGTCCTATCGTATCCATCCCAGGGGGAACGAACCCGACGAGAACGAGACGGTCGACACGTACGATACGTGGGCCCAGCTCGAGGGTGCAGTCGAGCACCCGTACCCGTTCGACGCGAACGTGATGTCGCTGATTGGCACGCCGGACGGAGCGTCCCCGATCACGGTGAGGGCAGGTGAGACGGTCGAAGTACGCGGCGTCGCCTGGGCAGGCGACGACGCGGTCGACCGCGTTCAGGTCTCCACCGATGGCGGCGATACCTGGATCGATGCAGAACTGTTCGGGCCCGACTACGCGGGCACGTGGCGACTCTTCCGGTACGACTGGGACGCAGAACCGGGACGCCACACCCTGCTTTCGTGCGCGACCGACGACCTGGGCCGTCGACAGCCGTCGCGAATATCCGAACCGGACGCCTGGCGTGACGCCCTCGAGAACGACGAGTACCCCTGGAACGAAGGAGGATACGCTTCGAACGCGTACGAACCGAACGGCGTGGAGGTTCAGGTCCACGCCGACGACGACCGAAACGTCAGCAAATAAGTCGAATCGCGTGCGCCGACGCGGTCACTCCTCCAGCGACGCGCCGCGCTCGAGGTCGTAGTCGACGAACTCGGCCTCGTCGAGCGGTCGGCCGCCCTCGAATGCGAACGTTCCCTCGACGGTATCGCCCTCGAGCACCGCGGGCAGCCAGATGTGATCGTCCTCCCACATGCGGTCGTAGGGCACCTCCTCGATTGGAACCCACTCGGGGCGGGCCTCCGCGGTCGCCACCGGTTGGCCCTCGTAGGTCTCGGTTCGGAAGACGTGACAGACGGTGTGGGCCTCCCCGTCCAGGGTGAAGGTGAGTTCGCCGGCCCGTTCGAGTGCCTCGAGGGGAATCTCGAGGCCGACCTCCTCGCGCACCTCGCGAACGGCACACTCCCTCGGCGTCTCGCCGTCCTCGAGTTTGCCGCCGGGTCCGTTATACCACCCCTCGCCGAGTCCGCGTCGCTTCTCGATGAGGAGCACATCGTCGCCGTCCAGGACGAAACAGAGCGTCGCCTCGATCATGCTCGAGGGTTCGACTGGGCGGACAAAACTGGTGTGGTCCGCTGCGGCTGAGGTTTTGTTTCACCCCGAGGTAGACGGGCCTGATCTCGGCCGTTCGGATACGGCCACCCTCGTCGGATGAGACTCCCTGTCGATAATGGACCGTACGAACTACGTCTCTCGTTTCGATCCGCTCCACAAAATCGAAGGCCGATGCCAACAAATAGACTCAACGATGGCCACCGAAGCGACGTTTACCGTCCCCTCGAGTCAGTTCCCGCTGGGGACCGTATTCGAGCAGCTACCGAACGTGACGGTCACCCTGGAGCGGATTATCCCCGCACAGGACGTGGTAGTGCCCTACTTCTGGGTGCGAGGAACCGTCGTCGACGACATCGAGGAGGCGTTTACCGAACATCCCGGCGTCAGAGACATCCGTCTCGTCGACTCCGTCGCGGACGAGTACCTGTTGCGTGTCGAGTGGTCGGTCGAGTATTCGGGGGTGCTCAGTGCGCTCGTAGAGACGGAGATACCGCTCATCGAAGCCGTCGGCACGAGCCAGGAGTGGACGTTCGACGTTCGCGGTGACGACCGAAGCGACATCGCGGCCTTCCAGCAACACTGTAAGAGATTTGACGTACCGGTCACGCTGACGAGTCTCCACGCGTTGACACCGGTCGAGACGAACACCGAGGCGGCACTCACCGATCCCCAACAGGAAGCGCTGGTACTCGCCTTCGACCGCGGCTACTTCGAGACTCCCCGGGAGGTGACGATGTCGGAAGTCGGCGACGAACTCGGCATCTCCCAGCAGGCCGTCGCCTCTCGCCTTCGGCGCGGAATAAAGCACATTCTGGGGAGTACGCTCTCCGAGACGGGACGCTCGGACCGATAGATCGCTTAAAAGGGTTTTGTATAACGCGAAGCAATCCTGATGATCGTTCTCCGTCGAATACACGAACGATGCCCTCCAGTGAACGCGAGCGTACACTCGTCGCATGTTCTACCTGTGGAACCGCCTACGCTGCCACGAGCTGGCCCGACGGAAAACTGCAACCGATCGGAACGAAGAACGGCTGTCAGTGCGGGTCGACGGAGTTCCGCGAGGTCCGCGATCCAGAAACCGCCCCTCAGGAGGAAGAAGCCGACTGACCGGTTCGAAGCAGCGCGCTAGGCCTTCGCGTCGGTGCTCGAGTCCGCGTCCGTCCGGTCGAACAGGCGGTCGAGGCCGAGTGCGAGCGCGGCCGACAGGGTGGCTCCGACGAGGGCGAATCCGGCGAGCGCGACGAAGAAGGTCGCGAGGCCCGCCTCGCCGAGCAGAAATCCGCCGATGGCGATGCTGGTCGCGCCGAACCCGAACTCGCCGAGGTAGGTGTAACCGTAGGAGAGCCCGCGACTGTCGGCGGGCGTGTAGACGGCGACGGCGTTCTGGTAGAACGGCTGGATGGCGAACAGGACGAAGCCGAGGACGCCACAGAGAGCGAGCAGGGCGCCCAGGCCACGGTCGACGACGGGGACGAACGCGAGCGCGAGGGCGGCCAGGACGGCGAAGAGTGCGGCCAACCCGCGAGCCGCTGGAACGCGGTCCGTGAGCTTTCCGCCGGCGTACTGACCGGCCATGCCGACGACCAGCAGGCCGACGTAGACGTAGAAACCGGGATCGATGTCGTAGCGCTCGAGCGTCGGGAACAGTTCGAGTCCCTCGAGCGCCGGCAGGCCGGTCATGATTTCGGGCAGGTAGGTGAGCACGCCGCGGTAGTACAGCCCCTCGAAGGTGACGAGCACGAAGACGATGGCGAAGGCGCTGGCGAAGAGTGCCCGGGAGTTGGCGAGAAACTCCGGCAGCGAGAGTGCCTCGTCCGGCCCGGCGTCGACGTCGTCCGCGACCGCGGCGGTCGCGTCGAAGTTCGCACTGAGCCCGTAAGCGACGGCGACGAACCCGGGGGTCGCCAGCAGGGCGGCGACCACGGGCCACTCCAGGACGATCAACAGCGTGGCGGCGACGAACGGCCCGAGGGCGATGCCGAAGTTGCCGGCGATGCCGTGCCAGGCGAAGACGGTGCCACGCTCCTCAACGCCTGTGCTGATGAGCGCGAGTCCGGCGGGGTGGTAGACGCTGGCGGCGATACCCCACAGCAGGAGGCCGACGGCGACGGCGTAGATGGATTCCAGAATGGACGCCGCCGCGAGGACGACGAACGCGAGGCTCATCCCCAGCAGACAGAGCAGGATGAGCCGCTTCGGGCCGTACCGGTCGGCGAGGACGCCGCCGGGAAGGGCGCCGATGCCGAAGGGGGCGTACCCCAGCGCGACGACGAACCCGACGAGGGTGACGCTCACGTCGAACTCGGCGAGCCAGACGACGAGGAATATCGGGATCGAGGTCTCGAACCAGTGGACGAGGGCGTGACCCGCCATGGTGAAACCGGCGATCGAGCGGTCGTTCGAATCGAGAGACATGCGAGTCAGTGGTCAAACGGCTGGCGCCGGGGTACTTAGCCACTCGGAAATCGGCAGGGTGGTAGGCGACGTTCTGTGGCCGCGATCGTGGAGGTCGAGGACGAGGACGAGGTCGGGGTGGAAGACGAGGTCACGACCGAGAACACGACGTCAGTCCCCCCACGCTTTTATCGAATACCGGTGTGTGACGGGGTATGGCGGATCGGACGATCGGCTACGCCGACGAGATGGAGTACACGACCCTGGGCGAGACGGGACTCGAGGTCTCTCGTCTCTGTCTGGGCTGCATGAACTTCGGGAGCGCCGAGCCCTGGATGATCGACGACGAGGAGCAATCGATCGAGATCGTCGAGCGCGCACTGGATCTCGGGATCAATTTCCTGGACACGGCCAACGTCTACTCCCGCGGGGAGAGCGAAGAGATCGTCGGCCGGGCGGTCGAGCCCTACGACCGGGACGAACTCGCAATCGCGACGAAGGTGTTCGGGCGCATGGGCGACGGGCCGAATCGGCAGGGCCTCTCGAGGAAGCACATCTTCGACCAGTGTCGAGCGAGTCTCGAGCGCCTCGGGACCGACTACGTCGACCTCTACCAGATCCACCGGTGGGACGAGGAGACGCCGATCCAGGAGACCTTGCGCGCGCTCGACGCCCTGATCGACGAAGGAGTCGTTCGCTACGTCGGCGCGAGCACGATGACCGCCTACCAGTTCACGAAGGCGCTGTACACCGCCGACGTCGAGCACATCGAGCGGTTCGTCTGCATGCAACCGGAGTACAACGCCGTGGATCGCCACGAGGAGGCGAATCTCCTTCCCGTGTGCGCAGGCGAGGGAGTCGGCGTCATCCCCTGGTCGCCCCTGGCCGGCGGCTTTCTGACCGGAAAGTACGTCCAGGACGACGATCCCGACGAGGGGCGGGCCGCAACCGACGAGTACACGAGACGGCGCTTCACCGACGAGAACTGGGCCGTTCTCGAGGTCATCGAAGAGCTCGCCGAGGAACGGGGCGCGACCCCTGCACAAGTGTCGCTGGCCTGGCTCCTCCACAAGGACGTCGTCGACGCGCCGATCGTCGGCCCGCGGTCGATCGATCACCTGGAGGAGAACGTGGAAGCCGTCGGGTTCCAGTTGACGGAGGGTGACCTCGAGCGCATCGAAGAGCCAATCGATCCGCGGTGGCCTGCGCCGGGGAAGAACTGACGAGGCGACCAGACGAGGCGAAGACGACACCGTCGACGAGTTCAGTCAAGTGCATTGCTCGCGCTGGTATTCGGGGTCGGAGGGGCAGCGCTGATCGTGAAATCGATTCGCCGAAACCACTTTTCTCGATACCGTCCGTTCTGATGGGCGAGGGAGTTCGCCGGCTATTCAATTTCGGACGGCGTAACGGCTACTCTTCCTCGAGCGACTCGTCGTTCACGCCGACGGCTCTCGAGACGTCCACTGTCCCTGGCTCATCCTGGCCACCGACGACCAACTCACCGTCTTCGTTCTCGACGTAGACGTCGTCGGCGAACCCGCCCTCGGCGTGGGGATGCTCCGGGTTCTGGAGTCGTTCGGGCGTCGACGGCGCCTCCGGAAGCCCACCGTCGGGCCTGAACTCCCCCAGGGGTCGATCGATCGTGATCCCCCAGGTCGCGAAGAAGTCGTGGTACCGGTCGTAGTGGTCCTCGAGTTCGTCGGCGGGGAACTCCATCATTTCGGTCCAACCGTGGTTGTAGAAGTCGAAATTCGCCTGGATGTGCGTGATCTCGCGGGCCTCGGCCTCGGAGTACCCGGCGCGCAGGGCCTCGAGGTAGCTGTCCATCGTCGCCTCGAAGAGGCCGTCCAGGTGGGCCTTGCGCTCGTCGGCGCGGGCCGGATCGGCTTTCCCCAGGAAAATTTTCGTGTGGAGGCGAACGAGACCCGAAATGGCCACCGAGCGAACGACTGGGGTCTCGAGGGCCTTCCGGGAGGCGAAGTGACGAGCGTTCTGTCGAAGCTTCATGCCCGTGGGTTAGGCCGCGACCCTAATGAGCGATGTGGAGGAAGATCCGCGTAAACTTGCACTACAAAATCGATAGTGCCGTCGTACGGCCCGAGTATCCGGCCCAATTCGCGTGCATTGTGGAGGCAAAGTGCGACGATTCGAGATCGAAGGTAGTCCAGATAGCAACCGACTTTAACCCCCGTTACGAAATTTCCCGACATGACCGAGTACGTTATCATCGGGGATGGGATCTCCGGCAGTTCGGCCGCGGAGACACTCCGGGAGGAGGACCCGGAGTCGTCGATCACCGTCATCACCGATGAGGGCGAACCGCTGTACAATCGCATCCTGATCAAAGAACACGCCAAAGGCAAACTGCCCGAGGCCCCGATCTCGATCCACGACGAGGACTGGTACGACGAGCGTAACATCGACCTCTCGCTCAACACGCACGTGACGACGATCGACACCGACGAGAAGGTCGTCCGCACCCACGAGAAAGACGACGTCCCCTACGACAAACTGCTGATCGCGACGGGCGGAACGCCCACGCAGTTGCCGGTCGAAAACAGCGACGCCGAGGGCGTCCACCACTTCTGGACGTTCCAGGACGCCCGGAAAATCCGCGAGAGCGCCGAAGCCGCCGACGACGCGGTCATCGTCGGCGCCGGATTGTTGGGCATCGACTTCGCGGCGGTCTGTGGCTCCCAGGGAGTCGACGGCAAGTTCCTGATGCGCGGGGACCGCTGGTGGCGCTACGCGCTCTCGGCCGACGGCGCCGAGATCATGCACGACGGGATGCGAAGCGTGGGCGTCGAGCCGATCTTCGACAGCGGCGTCAGCGAGTTCGAGGTCGACGACGACGGCCGCGTCGAGGCCGCCATCGGCGGCGACGGCAACCGCTACCCGTGTGACTTCGCCGGCGTCGCGATCGGTCTGACGTTCAACACCGAATTCCTCCACGACACCGACATCGAGCAGGACAACGGCATCGTCGTCGACGAGTACATGCAGACGAACCTCGAGGACGTCTACGCGGCGGGCGACCTGACGCAGTTCTACGACGTTCTCCTGGGAGAACAGGCCCAGAACGGCTCCTGGGGCTCGGCCAAAGAGCAGGGGCGAGTCGCGGGCATCAACATGGCTGCCGACAACGAGGCCGAGCCCTTCGAATGGGTTTCCTCGTATTCGATCACTCACTTCGACTTCCCGTTCCTCTCGTTTGGCCACCCCACCCTGGGCGACGAACACGCAGAACGTCGCTACTCCGACACCGAGTGGCGCCGCATCGCGTTCAAGGACGGCAAGGTCGTCGGTGGCGTCCTCATCGGCGACCTCTCCGCCCAGAGCAAGCTCAAACAACTCATGCGCCAACAGCGTATCGTCGCCGACCAGGCCGAGGTCCTCCTGGAGAAGCGGGTCGACCTGGACGAACTCGCGCCGAGCCAGGATCAATAATCGGCCGGTCATCGTCGGAGAACTCCTGTCGCGCTCATTCATCGAGACACAGTTGGTCTTGTCGAAACCCGCATACGATAACAGATTTCAGCCGTTGTGCTGAACTCACAACGCGAATGTCACACGAGGCCTGGCTCGATTTTCGAAGGTGGTGATCGGTCACTACAGGGAGAGCAAATACGACTTCACTAGTCGTCTTTCGCGTACTTCTCGTGATTCTCGTACGTCAAATCTCGATTGTCTCCTGCGCCTGACTCATCGCAACCGGTGTGAAGAATACGTGGCTCATCGTCGATTATTTCTACCCCGAGAGCGGTCTCGCCACCCACTTCAGGCCCCTCCTCGTGTGCGCACGTAAGAACCGTCCAGTCAAACGTATCAACCTTCTTCTCGAATTTGGCTGTAATTGCATATTCGTTCCCTACCTTGGCGATATCTGGAATCTCGATCCCCGTCTCTGGGGGGACGGCATACACGTTTTCGATGAGAACGTTTCGATCAGATTTTCGTTCGACGATTACTTCTACGACGATTTCTGTCTCTATGGTGTTCTCTATAAATATCGAGTCGTGCCTCGTTTCGTCGTAGGTGTACGAGTTGTCGTCAGTTGGCTGGCCACCCGAATCGTCATTTTGCTCGTTGGTATCTCCAGGAGTGTTATCATTGCCATCAGACGCTCTGGAAGTAGAAACTTCATCAAGACAGCCAGCGATGGGCAGTGAGAAGGCGATTCCAGTGCCCGCAACGAACGTGCGCCGTTTCATAATCAATTCAACATGATGTGTGAATAAATGCGTTCTGCAAGGTCAAACGCATTTTATCCCTTCTCCAAGTACACAATAGCCACCCGTGTGCAAGAATTGGCATCTCCCTGAGATAGCGAAATAAATTAGCCGTGCTGCACACGTTTCCTGTACTCGACAGGAACTTCACATCAATTTTCGACAACTTCAATAGAGCTACACAGAGCTCGGTAGGGTGTCGTGACCGCATGAACTCGATTACCCGGCACAGCGCCACCTATTCACCACGTTTGACGCGCTGTGAGGATGAGTCATCGGAGCTGACACGTCGGTGACTGCGGGTCGCGCTCGAGCAAGCCGAGCTATCGCCCCATTGCGTGAGAATATTTATAGCCGGACTCCAATACCACCACGTATGGACGACATTTTCGTTGCCAGATTGATGAGCTCGGATCTCATAACGGTCGCCCCCGACACCCTCGTCGAGGACGCCGGCCAGACGATGCTCGAGAACGGCATTAGCTCACTCGTCGTGGTCGACGACGACGGTCGCCTCGAGGGGATCCTGACGACGACCGACTTCGTCACTATCGTCGCTGAGAGCTATCCAAAAGCGGAGACGACCGTCGAGCGCTACATGACGACCGATGTCGTGACCGTTTCGCCCCAGCAGCCGATCACCGAGGTGGCGAACGTAATGCTCGAAAACGGGGTCCACCACCTGCCGGTCGTCGACCAGGACGAGGGCGTCGTCGGCATCGTCACGACGACCGACCTGGCGGGGTACCTGACGACGATGCGGGCGTCGGTGTAAAGGTCTCGGAACCGAAACTCGAGTTGCGGTAGACGCTGCGGTATTCTGAGGATCGAGGTGAAATCCGTCGCATCCGATTCGCGTGATCATTCTCCTGCCGCCGCGGCAAAGACATCGTCACGTAAAAACAGGTAGATCGCGAGGGCGATGAAAGCCGACGCTACGATGCCCGTAAGGATCCCGATCGGAAACCGCTCCATTCCTTCGAGTACCCAGAGGATACCGAGATACAGCGCAAACAACGCGCCGACGAGGTATAGCACGGGGCGCCAGTACGGCGTCGCGTAGAGGAGCGGCCCACCGAGGAAGAGGAGACCGATGACGACGAACTCCGTGATCAGTTCGTCGGGCGTGAATGGAGCGACGAGACCCAGGTACAGGTGGATCCCCGCCAGGAGAAGACCCAGGGCCAGCAACACCCAGTTAAGCGTGTCCGTTTCCGGTCTCACTCCGAATTGCATGACGTCCCTAGTACCAGAAATGGGTGGATAAATGTTCTCGCCCGGTCACCCCCGCTTTTTCCGAGAACGTCGTCGAACCCACGTTTCGTCTGGCGTCCGCGTCGACCGAGCGCACACGTCAATTCCCGGCGCACAGAGTACTCGAGAGACCGCGGCTGTGAACGGCAGTGAGACGTAGAACTCGCTCGCGGCCGTGGGGTCGTACCCGACTCGAATCCAGCAGTCGCTCGTTCGGTGACGGTCGAACAGAAAGAGCCAGTAGAGGGATTTGAACCCTCGACCTAATCCTTACGAAGGATTCGCTCTGCCAGCTGAGCTATACTGGCGCAGGTGTCTGCGTCCACTTCTACGTAGGACCGATAGCCGGCATAAGGATTGCGAATCGAGTCTGTCGCTCGAGTCGTGTTCGATCTCTTTCACCGAGTCCGGTTCGGTCACCTTTCAACGCGGCTGGTTTTGACCATCGCCTCACAGCCGCTCGAGGTGCACGTCCAGGCAGACGTTGAGTTCGTGAGGCGCGTAGGATCGAACGACGCGCCGGGTCTCGACAGTCACCTCGTACTCGGGTTCCGCTGCTGCGCGAATCGCTCGCTCTCCTGGACCGAAGGGATCGTCCTCGTGCTGGATGTCGTAGTAGTGAATTACGCAGTCGTCACCGGCGATCGTCACCGCAGACTCGAGGAATGCGTCCGCACTGTGAGGGAGATTCATCACGATCCGATCGGCCCAGCCCTCGTAGTCGGGGGCGACCTCGCGGACGTCGGCGTCGATCGCCGTCACCCGATCCACGACGCCGTTCAGATCGGCGTTCTCCTGGAGGTACTCGATCGCGATTTCGTTGACGTCGACGCCGACGCACTCGGCGCCGCGTCTTGCGAACGGGATCACGAACGGGCCGACGCCCGCGAACATGTCGAAGACGCGCTCGCCCTCGGTCGCCTGCTCGACGACCCGGTGGCGTTCGGTGGCGAGACGCGGCGAGAAGTACACCGACGCGAGGTCGAGTGCGAACTCACAGCCGTACTCCCGGTGGACGACGGTCGTGCCCTCGCCGGCAACCACGTTCCAGTCGCGCACGCGAGTCTCGCCCTTGATCTTCGAGGCCTTGTTCAGGACCGTCTCGAGGGGCAGGTCGGACGCGAGGATGGCGGCGGCGATCTCCTGGGCCCGCTGTGGGTCGTCTTCCTCCAGGAGCGCGGTGTCGCCCAGTCGTTCGTAGGAAGGCTCGAAGCCGAGGAGATCCGCGGGCATCGTCTGTGTATCGCGAGCGGGTACGTCCTGGTCGACGAGCGCGTAGTCCACCTCGAGATCCTCGAGATCCGAGAGCAGGGCGTCTACCGGGCGTCCGCTCTCGCCGTCCGTTTCGCTCTCGCCCTCGTCGTCCGCTTCGCTCGAGTACCCACCCTGGACCGCGACTGGAACGTAGAGCCAGCCGTCCTCGACGGTGATCTCGAACTCGTCGGCGATCAGGTCCGCGTCGGCAAGCCGACTCCGAACGGTCTCGCCGTGTTCGGGGCGAACGCGGACACACGGCACGTTCATATCTCCTGTCGCCACTCCGATGTCCTAACGGTGACGTTTTGTCGCTCGCGTCGGAACCGGCCCATACATGGCAGGTCGGACGGAACTCACGACGGTCGAGACGGTCCACGAATCGCGGTCGTGGCTGTTCACGGTTCGCGACCGCTACGGCGAGGCCGAGGAGGCGATCCTCGTCCCTTGCGAGGACGGCGTCGAGGGGTGGATCAACCGTTGTATGCACGAACCGCAACGACTCGACGTCGGCCGCGGCGTCGCGATGCGCGACGAGGAGATCATCTGCCCACGACACGGCTCGATGTACGACGCCTGTTCGGGGGCGTGCGATAACGGCGAAGCCGCTGGGACTCGGCTCGTCGGCGTCGACGTGACCGTCGAGGACGGCCGGGTCTTCCTGACGGATTCGATATACCGCTTCGACCACGAGGGCAACCTCCAGGACGACGGAGACGTGGACGAAAACGGGAACGGGAGCGACGAAGACGGCGACGGCGGTCCATCGTCGACCTCACATCTCTCCTTTTGAGGGAGTCAGTCGACGGTGTTCGAGGCCTATAAAGGGCGAGAAAGGCCTCGAGCGGAGTCGATATAACCAAATATCGAGAGCGCTCGAGAAGCTTGATCTCGAGAGCACTCGAACTACCTGCCCTCGAGATCAGTCGAGATACCCGAGTACGTCGCTCCCCTCGAGGTAGACGAAGTCGTGTCGCTCGGCGTAGGCTCGCGCGTCCGCAGGCGCGAGCGCCTCGCCAGTCCGGTCGTCGAGCATCTCACAGACGACGACGGCGGGCGGCAGGTCGGCCTCGAGGGCCAGCGCGACGCCCAGTTCGGTGTGGCCCTCGCGCTGAGCGAGGAGGTCGGGGGCCGCCCGAAGCAGGTGGACGTGACCGGGGACGCGAAACTCCTCGGCGAAGTCGGTTTCGTCCGGGTCGGCGGCGGCCTCGCCGAGCGACTGGATTGTCAGCGAACGGTCGTTATCGGTGATTCCGGTGTAGGTATCGCGGTGGTTGACCGTCACGGAGAACGACGACCGCTCGTCGTAGCCCAGGTCGTGGCCGGCCGTGGCCGGGTGGTCGACGGCGTCGTCGTAGAACGGGAGGTCGAACGCGTCGGCGACTGCGTCCTCGAACGCGACGCAGACGAGGCCGCCGGCATCGTTGCGCAGTCGGGAGACGGCCTCGGGCGTGACGGCGTCGGCGTGGTAGATCAGGTCGGTCTCGCCCTCGCGGTCGGCCGCGTCGTGGACGAGAATCGGCTCGCCAGCCTGCAGGCGCTCGAGGGCGGCGTCGACGGCTGCGGCAGCTGTCAGCGGTTCCTGGCGGGGGTTGGTAGTGTCAGATCCGTTCATGTTAGCGGTCTCCGACGGTGATCGCCACGTGGTCGTCGTCCTGGAGGTCGAGTTCGTCGCGGAGTTTCGCAGGCGCGATCAACTCGAGTTGGTCCTCGTCGTGGTGGGTTCGTTCGGGGGCGATCGCGTGGACAGTCTCGTAAACGTCGCCGTCGGCCGTCTCGATAGTGGCGGGGTGACAGACGGCGGGGCCGTAGGTGCGCTCGTCGTTCTCCCAGCCGTCGATCGGAATCGACTCGAGGGAGGCCATCGCCCGGCGCCGTCGTATGCTCTCGTCCTGGAGGTCGATGTTGAGCGTTCCGGGGAACGGCTCGTAGCCCAGACGGTCGGAAAATTGGCGGCTATAGCCGGGCAGTGAGATGTAGTGGCGTCCCTCGCCCATGCCGCTGGTGACGACGCCCTCGAGTTCGACCTCGGGGTCGGCCTCGAAGAGCCGTTTGTACTCCTCGTACTCGGTGCGAAGCGCGCCCTCGCCCGCGTCGGTGACGACGACCCACTGGCCGTCCGCGACGGTGTCGCGCTCGAGGTAGCCCGCACTCTCGAGACGCTGGAGACGTCGCGAGGCGGTCTGGTTCGACGCCTCGAGTCGATCCGCGAGGGCCGAACAGGAAATTTTGTGGTCGCCCTCGAGACCGCCGTCGAGCGCGAGAAGTTTGAGCACGGCGAGTTCGTCGTGCCCGACGGTGGTCGATACGGTCTCGTGCATACGCGACGGTTCGCCCCTCCGTGGCATAAGCGTACCGAATGTGGCACGCATTCCAAAACTGTTATGGGATTGTCGGCGGTTTATCGCTTCGACGGCCCGAGAATTCTCTCGAGATTGTGTTTCGACTCCATCGGTATGTATCGATCGGTCCGTCCCATTTTCGAGACCGACAGCCGTGGGTACTGCTTCGAGAGGCGGGTCTTCCTCTACCTGGACTGTCGTCTCGACACTGACGGTCGGAGGTGATCCAATCAAGGCCAAACGGAGGACCACTCAGTCGCTCGAGACAGGGTCGCGCTCCCAGAACGAACTGTCCTTCTTCAGTTTTGGAACCCAGGTGTCACTCGTCTTCGAGAGCAGGGCGACCCGCGAGGCGGGAACCTCCTTCACCTCGGTGAATTCGGGCATGTGGGAGGCGACCTCGCGCGCGAACTCGGCGACGTCTTCGTGGTCGGGCATCGAGGATCTGTCGAGTCGGCCGCGGGAGTGCCCGACGTGCATGTACGCCTTGAGCTCGACGAAGTCGGGGTCGGCCCGCTGGTAGAAGGCGGCGTACCAGTCCGGGTCGCGCATGTTCTCGCCGTCGATCAACGTCGTCCGTAAGACCGTGCGCGTCTCGTCCTTTTCGGCGAGTACGTCCATCGTCTCGACGAGGTGCTCCCAGGCGTCGTCCTCCATCGCTTTGACGACCTGGTCGAACGTCCAGCGCTCGGGGGCGTCGACGCTGACGTAGAGCTGGGTCGGGTCGCACTCGCGCAGGACCTCGGGGCGGGTGCCGTTCGAGACGAGGAACGTCGTGACGTCACGGTCGTGGAACGCCTCGAGTAGCTCGGGGAGATAGGGATACAAGGAAGGCTCGCCGTCGAGGCTGATGGCGACGTGGCGGGGTTCCATCGCCTCCTCGAACACGGATCGAGGGACCTGGTCGTTGCCGCCGAATCCCGAGAGGAGCTTCTTCTGGAGGCGGATGGAGGCGTCGACGACGGCCTCGGGGTCGTCCCACTCGACGCCCTCGAGTTCGTAGGCGTGGCCGTTGTGGTCGCGCCAGCAGAAGACGCAGCGCTCGTTACAGCGGACGACGGGCGTCATCTGGATACACCGATGCGATTCGATGCCATACCAGATGTTCTTGTAGCACTTGCCCTCACCGCGGAGGGCGTTGGCCGTCCACCCGCAGGTCTGGGCGGCGGTGTGGTTCTCGTGGTGGTAGTTCGGCGAGTCGACCTGCATCGGTCCGCCACTGTCGTCCCCGTCTACGTTCACGTCTACGTCTACGTCGCCGTCCTCCGACGACGCATCGGCCCCGGAATCCGCGGCGTTGCTCATGGATAGTGCATGTGTCCGATACGGTAAAAGGAGAGTGGTCGACCGCTCTATCCCTCCACGAGTTGTAGAAGCGGTCCAGGCGTCCAGGAACGTCGATGCCGTTCCACAATTCGTCAGGCGTGACAGTCTCCTAAATTGTGACAGCAGATTATGTATTTTGGTCGTGGTAGCTGTCCTATGCGTCGTAGACAGTACCTGATCATCGGTGGTGGCGTACTTGCCGCGTTCACGGGTGGAATTGCCAATTTCGAGCGCGTAGCGGCCCAGGAGGAAGATGCCGACCTGTTCGAGCAGTTCGTCACGGTCGTCCAGAACCTCTACGAGGATCGCGGCGCCGACCTCGTCGACGCCGATCACGGTCGATTGCTCGTCGACGTGACCGTAACGACCGGGAGTGACGAATTAACCGAGTCCACGTTCCACGAGGAAGTGGGCAGTCTCGTCGGAGCGTTCGCGGATTCGTCGGCGAAGCCGAGGATCCGCCGTCGCTGGGACTACGCGTCTGGGTGTATTCGAGCGTCCAGGACGCAGAGGCCGCAGTCGATGCTGGCAACGAAGACAGCGCCCCGGAAGGACTTGCAAGCTATGCTGCTAACAGCGAATGGGCACGCGAGGACTACGAAACCGGGGAGATGGACCAATACGCATTCGACGTCCTGTTCACGATCGACCCGCCACCGTTCTGACTGTCGATCGCCTCGACGACGAGAAATGACGGAGGCTCACTGTCGGTACGGGTGTTGTAACAGTCGTCATGCCCTCGAAAGAGTCGGTTTCTCAGAAAGAAGCACAAAGGATGCCCGCTTAGATGCGTTCATTCACCGCGAACGCGCTCGAGCACCGCCAGTGTCCCGTCTGCGTGAGCCGTCTCGAGCACCTCACCGGCCGCCGCCTTCGCGGCGTCGTCCGCATTGGCGACGGCGAAACTCCGACCCACGGTCTCGAACGTCGAGATGTCGTTCTCGGAGTCGCCGACGGCCACCGCGTCCTGGAGGGCGAAGCCGACGTGCTCGGCCAGGCGAGCGACGCCGCGGCCCTTGCTCGTCTCCGGACTGACGACGTGGTAGGCGTAGCCGGTGTCCAGGACATCGAGGCCGTACTCGGCGGCCAGTTTCCGCAGCGGTCCTTCGGGTTGCTCGTGGTTGACGGCGACCTCGGTCTGACGCCAGCGGTTGACCGTGTCCTCGGGCCCCCAGCCGAGGTCGTAGCCGGCCTCCTGGTAGGCCTCCGCGACGGCCTGGGCGGCAGCGGGGTCGGCGGTGTAGTGGACGGACTCGCCGGTGTAGACGACGCCGCCGTTTTCGGCGACGACGAGTTCGGGGATCGCCGCGAAGTGACAGAGGGCGACGGGATACGGGAACGCTTTTCCGGTGGCGACGACGACCGGGGCGTCCCACTCGAGCAGCGGATCGAAGATGCGAGGGTCGATTCCCCACCCCTCCGGGCGGGTGAGCGTGCCGTCGATGTCGAGGACGAGCGGCGGGTCGGCGGTCATATCGAAAGGTGCTCGAGGCGAGGCCTAAAGGGGTCGGTTTTCGGTAGCGTCGGGCACGGTTGCGTTCCAGCTATATGCGGGGTCGGCTGGGTGCACGCGGTGTCGAGACGAACGGTGCCTCTCGAGGCGGGCGTGAGTGGGCTGGACCCGAGGTCGCTGCTGTGCGTGTAACTCAGAAGGGGTGGTGATCAAAGGTTAGGGCGTCGGGACCCAGACCGTCGTGGGGAAGATGCCGAGGAAGAACGCCACGGCGATCAGGATCGTCCCGAAGACGATGGCCGCCGCGGGCGGGTCCCAGTGGGTGTCGCCGTGGGCGTAGAACACCCGCTGGAACACTTCCCCGAACAGGGCACAGACGATCCCGAAGATGGCGGCGACGATCAGGGCGACCTCGTTGCTGGTCCCCGCGAGAATCGCGTCGCCGCTCGCGACGACCGCGAGCGCGGCCGTCGAGGACGGGAGCGTGATGTGGTGGGTGACCGGAATCTTCTCGACGCCGCAGTTGAGGAAGACGAGGGAGGCGGCGCTGATACCGAACGCCAGGAACGGGCTCTCGGTGACGATTGCCGTGTACCCGCCCAGGAGGCCGCCAGCCAGCCCGATCATGGCGACGTGGTCCCACTCGTACTGGTGGGGGAGCCACGGTTCGACGGCGAGACGCGAACTCTGGGCAGCTGCTGCCTCCGTCTCTGCTCCCGATTCCACTTCGCCACCGTCGGTAATCGTCCGCGTCTCCTCGCGCTCGAACGGCGTCATGTCGAAGTAGCCCGTTCCGCGAACCTTCCCGATGATGCTGTAGCCCAGGATCAGCCGGTGGAACAGGGCCGAGAGGACGACCCCCATTGCGATGGGATCCCAGGGCAACCCGAGCGTCCCCGAGGTCACCTGAAGGACGTACCCGAGAACGCCGAAGGCGCCGCCCACGGCGAGCACGTCGGGTTTCGTCCCGAGGGCGTAGGCGATGTTCTTCGCCTCGTGGTAGTCGAATGCGGTGTCGATGTAGCCCCGACGAGCGGCGTAGGCCGTCGCTGCAGCACCGCCGGCGAAGCTAATCGCCGGCGAGAACGGCGGGCCGAACGCGACCTGTGCGGTGATTGCTTCGGCATCCGGATTGACGAGCGTCGCCGCCTCACCCGCGATGACCATGAACCCCGTAAAGATGAACGCCGGGAGCGCCCCGAGGGCCGCCCCGAACGCACCGCCACCGAACGCGGCGAGGAGCATCTCGAGGTCGAGCAGTGCCTCGAGGAGTTCACCGAGAACCATGGTCAGTCGCCTCCGTCACCGTCGCCGTCGCCGTCATCGTCGGTGGCCCAGCCGAGCGAGCGCTCGACGGCGTCACTCCAGCGACCGTACATGCGGTCGGCTTGTGCCGAATCCATCTCGGGGCTGAACTCGCGGTCGACCTGCCAGTTGTCGCGCAGCCCCTCGACGTCGCCCCAGTAGCCTACCGCCAGGCCGGCTGCGTAGGCCGACCCCAAGGCCGTCGTCTCGTCGACGACGGGGCGGGAAATCTCCGAGCCGATGATGTCCGACTGGAGCTGACAGAGGTAGTTGTTCTTCACCGCGCCGCCGTCGACCTTGAGATCCTGCATCTCGATGCCCGAGTCGGCTTCCATCGCCTCGGCTACGTCGCGGGTCTGGTAGGCGATGGACTCGAGGGTCGCCCGAACGACGTGTTCCTTGCGGGTACCGCGGGTCAGCCCGACGATGGTCCCGCGGGCGCGCTGGTCCCAGTGCGGGGCGCCCAGACCCGTGAAAGCTGGAACGACGTAGACGCCGTCGGTCGAGTCGACGCTCCGGGCCAGTTCCGCCGTCTCGGCCGGGTCGTCGATCAGCGTCATGTCCTCGAGCCACTCGATCGCCGCGCCGGTGATGAAGATGGCGCCCTCGAGGGCGTACTGGACGGGTTCACCCGAGCGCTGGAAGCCGATGGTGGTGAGCAGGCCGTGCTCGGACTCGACGGCTTCCTCACCGGTGTTCATGAGGAAGAACGAGCCCGTGCCGTAGGTGTTCTTTGCCTCACCGGCGTCGAAACAGGTCTGGCCGAACAGCGCCGCCTGCTGGTCGCCGAGCGCGCCCGCGACCGGAATTTCGGCCTCGAGGAAACCGTCCGGGTCGGTCGTCCCGTAGGTGTCCTCGTCGCTCGAGGGGCGAACCTCGGGGAGCATCTCGCGGGATACGCCGAACTCCTCGAGCAACTCGTCGTCCCACTCGAGGTCGTGGATGTTGTAGAGCATCGTCCGCGAGGCGTTCGTGACCTCGGTGATGTGGTTGCCTGTGAGGTTGTAGATCAGCCAGGTGTCGATGGTCCCGAAGAGGACGTCGCCCTCGGCCGCGCGGTCCTGGATGTCCGCGGGCCGGGTACGCTCCATCTTGATCGGGTCGGCATTTTCGAGGAGCCACTCGGCTTTCGTCGCCGAGAAGTAGGCGTCGGCTTCGAGGCCGGTCTTCTCGCGAATCGTTCCGACGAGACCGTCTTCCTCGAGTTGCTCGACGCGGCTGGTCGTCCGGCGATCCTGCCAGACGAGCGCGTTGTGAACCGGTTTTCCGGACTCCGCGTCCCAGAGCAGCGTCGTCTCGCGCTGGTTGGTGACGCCGATGGCCTCGAGCTGGTCCGGGCTGACCCCGGCCTGGCCGAGCGCGCTCGTGATCACCGACTTGGTGTTCTCCCAGATTTCCATCGGGTCGTGTTCGACCCAGCCGGGTTCCGGGTAGATCTGTTCGTGTTTCTCGTACGCGTTGGCGACGACCTGACCGCTGTGGTCGAACACCATGAATCGCGTGCCGGTCGTTCCCTGGTCAACTGCGCCGACGTATGTGTCTGTCACTGGTGGTCACCCGTTGTATCGCTCGGTTGCGAACATCTTTACCGTCGATCCGGTATTACTGATAAACAACACCAACGATCGGTATAAACATTGCCCAATATGTAATTCTGAATTTATGTATTTCTCGAGGTAAACTCTGCGAATCAAACTCTTCGTGGCGAGATGCGCCGAGTAGACGAGTTTATGGGCCGTTTATCGCCCGTACTCGCCTGACCCGCGAGGATTCCTGACACGACAGCTAACTGTCGCGAAAAACGGTGATTGTTATGGCTGTTGGCTGACCACCGATAAAATAATGGGGCGTCGCCCCGTCGTTGAGTCAACGGATGGCATACGATACGGAGGTACTCGTCGTCGGCGGCGGCTCCACCGGCTGTGGCATCGCCCGCGACCTGGCGATGCGCGGGCTCGAGGTGACGCTCGTCGAGCGGGGAAACCTCACACATGGGACGACCGGGCGGATGCACGGCCTCTTACATAGCGGGGGCCGCTACGCCGTGTCGGACCAGGCCAGCGCGAAGGAGTGCATCGAGGAGAACGAGGTCCTCCGCGACATCGCCGGCCACTGCGTCGAGATGACCGGCGGACTGTTCGTCCAACGACCGGAGGATCCAGACGACTACTTCCAGGAAAAGCTGCGTGGGTGCAGAGCGTGTGACATCCCCGCGCGTGCCCTCTCGGGACGGGAAGCCCGTGAGATCGAACCGTACCTCGCCAAAGACATCGAGCGGGCGATTCATGTCCCCGACGGTGCGATCGATCCATTCAGACTCTGCGTCGCGAACGCCATCGACGCCGAATCCCACGGGGCGCGCGTCGAAACCCACGCCGAAGTGATCGACCTCCTTCGCGAGGGCGACGACGTCTACGGCGTCGAGGTCCGCCACGACTCCGGCCCCGGAAAGCGGACCCACCGGACGCCCGGATCGACCGAGGAGATCACCGCCGAGTACGTCGTCAACGCGACAGGCGCGTGGGCCGGACAGATCGGCGAAATGGCCGACCTCGAGGTCGCCGTCCGCCCCTCGAAAGGCGTCATGACCATCATGAACGTCCGCCAGGTCGACACGGTTATCAACCGCTGTCGACCGAAAGGCGACGCCGACATCGTCGTCCCCCACGAGACGACGGCCATCCTCGGCACCACGGACGAGGAGGTCGAGGATCCCGACGACTACCCGGAGGCGGGCTGGGAGGTCGACCTGATGATCGATACCCTCTCGGAACTGGTACCGATCCTCTCGGAGGCCCGCACGATCCGCTCGTTCTGGGGGGTTCGACCGCTGTACGAACCGCCGGGAACCGGTACCGAAGATCCCACCGACATCACCCGTGATTTCTTCCTCCTCGATCACGCTGAACGCGACGGCGTCTCGGGAATCACCAGCATCGTCGGCGGCAAGTTCACCACCTACCGGATGATGGCCGAGCAAATTTCCGATCACGTCTGTGAGAAACTCGGCCACCGCGCCACCTGTGACACCGCGAGCGAACCGCTTCCAGGAAGCGAGAATCTCGAGACCCTGGAGGACGCGATGGACGACTTCGGCCTGCGCTCGCCGATCGCCCGACGGAGCAAACAGCGCCTCGGAAGTCGTTCACAGGAAGTACTCGGAACCATCGATCCGAACCCGGTCGTCTGTGCCTGCGAGGGCGTCACGCGCGCCGAGATCCAGGACGCCATCGAGCAGTCCGGCTCGGACCTGAACGCCGTGCGAATCCGGACCCGGGCGTCGATGGGGAACTGCCAGGGCGGCTTCTGCTGTCACGTCATGGCCAACGAACTCCACCCCGAGTACGACGAGCCGACGGCGCGAGCCGCCTACGACGAACTCTTCCAGGAGCGCTGGAAGGGTGAACGCCACGCGCTCTGGGGCGAACAGCTCTCCCAGGCGATGCTCACCTACGCGCTGCACGCGACGACGTTCAACGCCGACGGCGATCCGGCTCGAGTCGATGGCGACCAATCTGTCGACTTCGGCGCGTTCGACGGCGGACGGCCGGACTCGGCTCGAGGGGGCGCCGGCAGCGTAGTGACTGACGGCGGTCCTCGAGACTCCCAGCGGCGTGGCGAGGACCTGGACGGAGGTGATCGCTGAGATGGCCATCACCGACGACGTACTCGTCATCGGCGGCGGACTCGCTGGTACGACGGCGGCGCTCGCCGCGGCCGAACGGGGCGTCCAGGTACGCCTGCTCACCTACAAGCAGAGCACGCTCCGCCACGCCAGCGGGTTGATCGACGTCCTCGGGTACGCGCCCGACGGCCAGGGGCCACTCGCCGACCCCTTCGACGCCCTCGAGTCGCTCCCGGAGGGCCACCCCTACGAACGCGTGGGAAGCGATGCGGTTCGAGAGGCGCTACTCTTCTTCGACGCGGTCGTCGACGACGCCTACGCGGGCGAGCACACGGACGCAAACGCGCTCGTCCCCACCTCGAGCGGCGCGATCAAGCCCACGGCCCGCTACCCCACCGGCGTCGCGCCTGGGCTCGCGAGCGATCCCAGCGACGCGCTGCTCGTCGGCTTCGAGACGCTGCCCGAGTTCGACGCCCCGCTCGTCGCGGCCCACCTGGGGGACACCGGCGTTCCGTTCGAGGCTCGAGGCGTCACCCTCTCGTTCCCAGGCATCCGTCGGGACGACGCCAAGGTAACCCGATACGCGCACCTGCTCGACCGCGACGAGGGCGTCGATATCGGCCGCGGTGAGACCTCCGCGCGGGCCGCGTTGGCCGCCATCGTCCGCGATCAACTCGAGGGCGAGTCCCGCGTAGGGTTCCCGCCAATCCTCGGCGACGACAATCACGCGACCGTCCGCCGGGACCTCCAGGAGCGCCTCGGCGTCGACGTCTTCGAAGTGCCTTCGGGACCGCCGAGCCTGCCCGGAATGCGCCTCGAGGATCGCCTGTACGACGCGCTCGAGGACGCCGGCGTTCGCGTCACGACGGGTGTCCCGGTCGTCGGCTACGAGGTGAGAGAAAGCGGACGCGGCGGTGGCTCGAATCCCGGCCGAATCGAACACGTCCTGGTCGACCGCAAGGGCCAAGACGTCCCCTACCGCGCCGACGAGTACGTCCTCGCCACCGGCGGTCTCGTCGGCAAGGGCGTTCGATCCGACCGCGAGCGGGTCTTCGACCCCATCTTCGACTGCCACGTCGAGGCGTCACCGGACCGCTACGACTGGTTCGACGGCGATGCCTTCGGCGACCACCCGTTCGCTCGCTTCGGCGTGAGCGTCGACCGCGAGTTGCGCCCGCTCGACGCCGAGGACGACCTCGAGTTCGCGAACCTGCGGGCGGCGGGTGCCGTCCTCTCGGGCTACGACTTCGCCGCCGAGAAGTCCGGCAGCGGCGTCTCGCTCGCGACGGGGTTCGTCGCGGGCAACCGGGCCGGGTCGGAGGTGCGCAGATGAGCCGAGTGGTTCGTTCGCGTGCTGGCCCGGAGGCGGCGTACACGCTGGCGCTGGGCGCAGTGTACGGACCGTACGCGGCCTCGAGTGCGCCCTCGAGCGGTGTGTGCAAGCAGTGGCGGCCCGATCGACGGTCGACCAGGATCGAGACCGAGACCGAGACCGAGACCGATACCTGCGGTGGGGCCAAGTTTCAGAACCAGGCTCAGGCACACGTGCAGATTCAGAGACGGACCCAGTTTCAAATCAACATGACGGTGATTCAATGAGCGACGCGGCACGACCGACCGACGACCACGTCCCGGGCGACGACGAGTTCGACCCCATCGAGGTCTTTCCGGAGGCCGACGACATGGACCTCCGGCCGGGGGCGGACAACTGCTACAAGTGCTCGACGTGCGACACCAACTGCCCAGTCGCGGAGGTCGACGACGAGTTCCCCGGGCCGAAGTTCCAGGGACCGGAGCAGTGGCGCCTGAAGCGCCAGTCCGACCAGGACGTCGACGACTCGATCATGAAGTGTTCGAACTGCATGCGCTGTGACCACGCCTGCCCCTCGGAAGTGCCACTCTCCCAGATGCACAACAGCGCTCGCGGAGAGTACGTCGACGAGCGGATGAGCAAGCGATCGCTCGAGTACTGGCGAAACCGTCTGCTCTCGAACTACCGGCTGATGGCTCACATCGGGAGCAAAGTCCCTCGGTTGACGAACTTCGTGATGGGGCTTACACTCACCAGGGTGTTCAACGAGAAGGTCCTCGGCATCACGGGCGAACGCGAGTTCCCAGAGTTCGCCACCGAGACCTTTCGAGAGTGGTGGCAAGCGCGGGGCGGCCACGAGGCCTCGAGAGAACGAGCACAGACGGCCCGCGAGCGCCGCGGCGAGTCCGGCACTGCAAAAAAAGTCGCGTACTTCCACGGTTGCTACTCCAACTACAACACGCCCGAGGTCGGCAAGGCCCTCGTGCGGGTGTACGAACACTTCGGCTACGAAGTAGTGGTTCCCGAGCAGCGCTGTTCGGGGACGCCGATGTACGCCAACGGGATGCTCGACGACGCCCGGCGAGCCGCCGACACCAACGTCCCCGAACTCGCGGCCGCCATCCAGGACGGCGCCGACGTGGTCGCCTCCTGCACCTCGTGTTCGATGTCGCTTCGCCAGGAGTACCCCGAACTGTTCGACATCGACGGCGTCCAGGACGTCTCGAGCAACACCTGGGAGGGCCTGGAGTACCTTCGCGTCCACGAGGACCTCGAGGGCGAACTCGAGGGGACTCGCGCCGACGTGCCGAACCTGGCTTACCACGTGCCGTGTCACGCCCGCAACCAGGGGCTGGACGGACAGGCCGTCGAGGTGCTGACGACCATCGACGGCGTCAAGGCCCAGGACGTGGGCGACTCCTGTTCGGGTATCTCGGGCACCTACGGCTGGAAGGAAGAACACTACGAGACCTCGATGCAGATCGGCGAGGAGATGTTCGAGCACATGGAACGCGCCGACGCCGAAACAGGCCTCACCGAGTGTCCGACCTGCTCGATGCAGATGGAACACGGGACGGGCTACGAGATCAAACATCCACTCGAGGTGCTCGATGTGGCGCTCGTCCAGGACTCTCCGGGGCCCGTGCGTGCGAGAACTGACGGCGGCGTCGACGAGGTGGACGAGGCGGACCGCGAAGACGAGACAGGCGGACCGAACCACGAAGGCCAACACGAGCCATTCGGAGCAAACTGATGGATCTCGCGGAACGAATCGGCCGTCGGCGAACCGCCCAGCCGCGTTCGGGGTTCGTCCTCGACCGGGAAGTGCTGAGCCCGACCGTCCACCGCAGTGAGCCCGTCGGCCGGGAATCGACCCTCGAGGCGCTCCTGGACGCCGTCGAACCCGCCTTCAGCGACCGCTTGCCGGAACCGTTCGCGGTCGTCGGGCCCGCCGGGTCCGGAACCTCGGCCGTGATCACTGCGCTCTTCGCCGCGTTGGCGGCAGAACTGGGCGACTCGACTCGAGCAATAGGGACGACGACGCGCGCCGGCAGCGACCGGCGGGCGATCCGGTTCGTCTACGTCGACGCCCGGCGGACGACCAGCGCGTTCGCCTTCTATCGGGCCGTCCTCTCGTCGCTCTCGACGGATTCCGTTCCGACCAGCGGCGTCGGCACGGACGACCTCCGCGACCGACTCGCCGCGCGACTCGCCCGGCCCGACCGCCGGGCGGTGATCGCCGTCGACCACCACGACGAACCGGAAACGATCGACGTGGCGAGGGTTCGGGAGTTACTCGAGGCGGTCGACGAGAGCACCACGGTCGTCCCGGTCGGGCGGCGAGCGCCCACCGGGTGGGAGGAGTCCGTCGTCGAGGTCCCGGCCTACCGCCAGCACGAACTCGTCGACGTAGTGACCGAGCGAACCGCCGCGGGACTGGCCGCTGGTACGCTCGACCACCAGACGGTGCGGTTACTGGCCGAGTGGGCCGACGGCAACGCCCACGACGCGCTGGCGGCAGTGTTCGGCGCCGCGTTCCTGGCGACGGAAGCGGGCGCCGAAGCGATCGCCGACCGCCACCTCGAGGCCGCGAAGGCGGACGTGCCTGGCGTCGGCGTCCACGTCGACCGGGCGCTAGCCCTGCCGAAATCGCGCCAGCGCGTGCTCGTCGCGCTGATCCAGGTATGTGACGACGAGGGCGACCGCCGATCGATTCGGGCCCTCGCGGACGACGTCGCTCGCTCGTCGTCGCTGACGAACGGGACCGTCAAGCGGTTTCTGTACGAACTGGCCGACAGAGGACTGCTCGAGCGGGTGTCGATCGACGAGGCGGTTGGGACCGAGGGAGGGAGTGGCGGTCGCCGTCCGAGCACGCTCGAGGCGCGATTCCCGACGATCGCGTTCCAGGCGTTGACGACGGCCCAGGAGTGACCGGAGTGCTCGAGCTGTAAACGGTTTCGCAGTCTAATACCGGGACGGCGAGCGGTTCGACCAAAATTTGAAACAGTTTTGCGACATAAAATCGAGGTCTATGAACCCGATAGTAGTATGACTGGTTCGATTTTCGACCGGTATGCCACGGTGGAACCGCCGTACGGTACTCGCGGGTTGTACAGCACTCACTACTTCGAGCGTTCTCGCGGCGATCGGATCGACGGTCGCCCAGGAGTCGGATTCGGACTCGACGAACGAATCGGAGTCGGACGACGACCCCGACTCTGGCGACGACACTGACGACCAGCCCTCGAGCACGGCCGCGATTGGCGACCCGAACGGCTGGTCTTCGACCCGCGGGAACGCCGCGAACTCGCGCTACCTGCCCCTCGAGGGATCGTTCCCGAAACCGGGAACCGTCGTCTGGCGACATGAAGTTTCGCACGCGTCCGCGTACCACGGCGATTCCGTTGCCGTCGTCGACGGTCGCCTCTACGTACTGACTGGGCGCGAAACGAGCTCGATTCCCTACTTCAAAACCGAACTCCGCGCGCTCGACGCCGAGACCGGCGACATCGAGTGGCAGGTCGACGTCGAGGCGCAGTACCGACCGACGGTACTCGAGGACACCCTCTACCTCGGCGGCGAGGGGAAGGTCACGGCGTTCGACACCGCTGATGGGTCGGTTCGGTGGCAGCGAACGTTCGACACCGACGAGTGGCTCGCCAGCCCGTCAGCCGTCGACGGGTCAGTGTACGTGGTCGCCGGGGGAACGTGCTACGCGCTCGATGCCGCCGACGGATCAGTTCGATGGGATCGCGAGGCGGTCGACGTGGAACCGCAGTACGACGAAGCGGCCGACCCCATCCGGTCGTCGTTCGCCCACGAAACGACCGCTGTCGCTGGCAATTCCCTCTACGCGATCACGGACCGTTTCTCGTCCGACGCCGAGGGTTACGACGGCGGTATCGCCGCACTCGACCCGGAGACCGGCGAGACCCAGTGGGCCGTCGCGCCGGAGGACGGGGCCTCCTACAGCCTGCTGGCTACGGACGACATCGTCTTTGCTCAAGAATCTGCCGGCGACACGGCGTACGGTTACGTCCTCGATGCCGACACCGGCGCGTTCGTGGACGAATCCGAACTCACGAGGGCTGCGACGGCCGACGTTCGGGTCGTACACGATACGAGCTTCCCCGGCGGCGGGAAGCTGACCGTCACCTCCCCTGACTCCGGACCACGCTGGAGCGCCGACAGCGTCGGTTTCCAGGCCCCGCTCATCGCGGGGGAGACGCTGATGGCCGTTCGCGGAGATGGAATCGTCGGCTTCGACCTCGAAAATGGCGACGTCGAGTGGGAGTACCAGGTCGATCCAGCGTTTCAGGGATTCGCTGCCGTCGACGAGGGCATGATGTACGCGCGGTTCGACGACGAAATCGTGGCGTTGCGCCCGGGCGAGGACGATCCGGACGACGGCGACGAAATGGACCTCGACCTCGAGGTGTGCGCTCCCCCCTGCAGCCACGTGAACGGAACCGTTCCCTTCGAGGTCACCGTGGAAAACCGGGGCGACACCGGCGTCGAAACGACGATCGAGCTCGCCGTCAGCGACGTCGACCGTTCGACGCCGATCGAACTCGCCGCCGACGATGGTCACGAGACGACTCTCTCAGTCGCGGGCGACGAGATCGGCGAAGGCGACCACGAGTGGACCGTCACCGTCGGCGAGATGACCGAAACGGGGACCATCGAGATCAAATCTGATCGGTAAGTCGGTTACGCCTCCCGCTGTGTTCGCGCGTACACCGCTCGGCGTCGATGTCGCCAACAATCGATTCGGCGAGTCGGCGCCCGTTCGCGTACCGAGGGCGGCGTAACGGCGACCGGTCACCCGATTCCCGGCCCCTCATCGAGCCGTTCCGCCGGGACTACTCGAGCACTCGGCTTCGAAGCCCCTTCGGAACGGCGTTTGCCACCATCGTGCGATCGTAGCGACCGGTCCGCAGGAGGGCGAGACAGAAGCCGCCAGCGACGGCCGCGGCGATCCAGTTGCCGTAGAGGACGTTGATCGATCCCCACAGGAGCACGAAACTCACCAGGTCGTCCAGGATGAACGGACACTCGCGGATCCGCTCGAGCAGCGCCTCGCGGTCGAAGGCGAGGTCGAGGAGAATCACGGCGACGGTGCCCGAGAGGAGCCATCCGGCGTAGTTCGAGAGCGGAACGCCGTAGTAGATCCCCTCTTCGAACGCCCAGAAGCCGATCGAGACCGCCGCGGGGTCGAGCACGAGGTCGACGGCGACGACGGCGACGACGGCCGCCGGGAGTCGGACCAGCGGGTTCGCGGCCCGCTGGCCGAAGACGAGCACCGTGAGGAGGTAGGCGTTGAGTACGAGCGGGACGAAGAACAGCGGCAGCGCGAGTGGAATCTCTCCAAAGAGCATCGGCCCGAGCGAGATTGCGTACTCGAAGTCGCCGTAGGGCCAGCCGGTACGCACGCCCAGCAGTTCGACGCCGTAGGTGTAGGCCGTGAGCAGGCCGAGCCAGCCAAGCGTCCGCCAGCCGATCCGGGGTAAGAGACCCACCACGAGGGGCGAGCGCATCACGAGCGTCCCGAAGAGGATCAACAGCGGGTTGTACGCGAAGGGGTCCGGAATTACGCCTTCGGCGCTTCCGACCAGGCTGATCGCACCCACCAGCGGGAAGATCACGGCGATGGTGAATCGATTCTCGAGGATGAGCGCCTCAAGACGACGCTGGATTCGTTCTCTGTCTGCTCGATTCGGAGTTGCTGCGGTCCCGTCGTCAGCCATAGAACACCCTCCAGAGCCCACCCATCGTCAGCGCAGCGCCGACGACCGTGTTGATTGCCGGGAACCACCAGTAGGCTCGCGAGACGGCCACGCTCGAAGTCGCAACGCCGAGGACGAACAGCGGGTAGATGCCGAGCAACAGGCCCAGGCGGTAGTCGAGTGCCCCGAAGGCGAGGGCGGCGGTGAGCCAGCAGGCGGCGCAGTAGGCGTAGGTGCGCCGTTTCCCCAGCGCGGTCGCGGTCGTCCGAATCCCCGCCCGACGATCGGGTTCGATGTCGGGAACGGCCGAAAAGGTGTGCATGCCCATCGCCCAGAACCAGGCGCCGGCGAGGGCCAGAATCGGCGGCTGGGAGCCAGAGATGGCGGCGTAGGCGGCCGCACCGGGGGCGATGTAGAGTCCGTTCGAGATCGAATCGAGCACCGGCGTCGTCTTGAATCGAAGCGGCGGGGCGCTGTAGCCCGCCCCCAGCAGGAGGAAGACGGCGATCCAGGGCCACGACTGCGCTGGCAGCCACGGGAGCAGGACCAGCGGGACGAGCGCACACGCGACGACGGCAACGGGAACGAATCGCTGCCCCTCGTAGCGCGCTTCGCGACCGTCCTTCTTCGGATTCTCGGCGTCGATTTCCCGGTCGTACACGTCGTTGATCCCGTACAGGAAGACGTTCGCCGGGACCAGGAAGTACGCGACCAGGACGAGCGCTGCGGGTGAAAGCAGGTCCCCGACGCTCTCGGCGGCGTAGGCGACCCCCACCAGGACCGGTCCGGCCAGGTACAGCCAGAATCGAGGTCGAGACAGCGTCACCAGGTACGCGAGCGGGTCGAGGATCGGGCGGTCGCTCGTGGGGCGTCGGTTGGCGGTCACGGTCGTTCACCCGGCGGCGCCGTCGCTGCCGAGTGCCAGTGTCGGGTCGGCGGGGTCTGGGTTCGGATCTGCGTGTCGGTCGATGCCATCGTGATCACTTCGAATCAGGTATCAGCGTGGTTTGCACCGAAATCCTCGAACACCTTCTCGGCCGTGAGTTCGCCACTGATGAGACACATCGGGACGCCGATGCCCGGCGTGGTATACGATCCGGTGAAGTAGAGGCCGTCGACTTCCTTCGAGCGATGCGGCGGTCGAAAGAGGGCCGTCTGTCGCAGGGTGTGGGCCATCCCCAGCGCAGTACCCGCGAAGCTGTTGTACCGGTCGGCGAAGTCCTCGACGCTGAACGTCTCCTGGAAGACGATTCGGTCGCGGAGGTCGGTTCCCGTGTGCTCGGCGACGTCCGCGAGGACGAAGTCGCGGTACTCCTCGCGGATTTCGGGGGTGTCCTCGAGGCCGGGCGCGACCGGGACGAGCACGAACAGGTTGCTGTGGCCCTCGGGGGCGACGGTGTCGTCGGTCTCGGAGGGGACACAGAGGTAGTAGGCCGGGTCGTCCGGCCAGACGGGGTCGTCGAAGATCTGCCCGAAGTGGTGCTCCCAGTCCGTCGGGAGTACGAGGGTGTGGTGAGCGAGTTCCGGCACGTCACCCTCCACACCGAGGTAGCACAAAAACGCGGAGGGGGCGTAGGTGCGCGACGCCCAGTAGCCGGCGTCGTAGCCGCGCTTCTCGGGCGGGAGCAGGTCCTGCTCGGTGTGGGCGTAATCGGCGTTGCTGACCACCAGATCGGCCTCGAGGGGCCCATTGGGGGTTTCGACACAGAACGCCCCCTCGCGGCCCTTGATCTCGGTCGCCGGCCGGTTCGTCTCGTAGGTAACTCCGAGTTCGTGCCCGAGGTCGGCGATGCCGTCGATGACCCCGCCAATGCCGTCGTCGGGGTACCAGACGCCGAGATTGAAGTCGACGTGGCTCATCAAATTGTACAGCGCGGGGGTGTTCCGGGGCGACCCGCCCAGGAAGACGAGGGTGTACTGCATTATCTGCTGGAGCTTGGGGTGGTCGAAGTAGTTCTCGACGTGACCCTGCATCGACCCCAGCAACGAGAGACCGCGGGCCTGGCGGGCCACGTCGAGGTCGAGATAGTCGCGCAGGCGCTCGCGGTCCTCGTAGACGAAGTGTTCCATCCCGACCTCGTAGTTCTCCCTCGATTTCTCGAGGTAGCGTTCCAGGGCGTCGCCGGCACCGTCTTCGTACGACTCGAACACCGATTTGGTCCGTTCGAGGTCGCGCGTGACGTCCACCCGGTCTCCGTCCTTGAAGAAGATCCGGTAGTGAGGATCGAGGTGGGTGAGGTCGTAATAGTCGCCCGGCGAGCGGTCGAACGTCGCGAAAAACCGCTCGAATACGTCGGGCATGAGGTACCAGGACGGCCCCATGTCGAAGCGAAAGCCGTCTTTCTCGAGGCGGCTGGCTCGACCGCCGAGTTGCTCGTTCTTCTCGATGACTCGCACATCGGCCCCGGCGTCCGCGAGGTAGCACGCTGTCGACAACCCGCCGATCCCGGCCCCGATCACGACGACCGACTCTCCCACGAGCGAGTGCATGGTCCCAAAGTAGTGTTGGATTGGTGATAAACGTGTGCCTACCCACGTAGGTGTCGCTCACGAAGGGGTCTCTCGCCGCCGGTCATGCACTCGAATGACCGACTCCGACGGTCGAGACACTCGAGCAACTGGCCGCGGCGAGTCGATACGCTCGAGTAACTGGCCGCCGTGGGTCGCGCATGGACGAACGGACGGTCGTCGTCACCGGCGGGACGCGCGGAATCGGTCGAGCGGTCGCTTCGGCCTTCGCGGCCGAGGCGTGGACGGTCGTCGTCGGGGCTCGAGATGTCGCCCAACTCGAGGAGACGGTCGCGGACATCACCTCGGAGACCGACGGCACCGTCACGGGCCTCCGGACCGACGTCCGCGACGAGTTCGACTGCGAGCGATTGATGGAGACTGCCTCGAGAACCGGACCCGGGAGCGGAATCGACGTCGTCGTCGCCTGTGCCGGCGTCTACCACGGCGGCCCAGGGACGACGCCTCTCGACGACGAATCCTACAGCCGGTTCGACGATCACTGGCGGACGAACGCGCGCGGCGTGTTCGCCACGGTTACGGAAGCCCTGCCGCATTTGAGCGACGGCGCCCGGGTACTCGTGCCGACGGGTTCAGTTACCCGCGACGGGAATCCAGGCTACGGCTCCTACGCCGTCTCGAAAGCGGGCGCCGAGGCGGTCATTCGCGGGTTCGCCGCCGACACCGATTCCGTCGTCGGCTGTCTCGATCCAGGACAGGTCGCGACGGACCTCACTGGTGGCGAGGGTCGAGACCCCGAGTCGGTAGCCGAGCTCTTCGTCTGGGCGGCGACGGAGTGCGATCCGGACGTACTCGACGGCGAGATCGTCGGTCTCGCCGACTGGAAGCGGGCGACGAGGGACGAGACGACTGGCGGGATCGACAGGTAGAACGCAACCGGCGAGATCGACGGACAGGGACGACCTCGAGACCACAGGTGTTTACGGTCCCACGCCGTACGCCCGGTATGACGAGACTGTCGGCGGCCACCCGGTGGATACGAGCGACCATCGACCGCCAGCGCGAAACGCTCGCGGACGAGGGCACGCTCACCTACCTTCGTACCCGCCCGCAGGCCGCCCTCGGCGCCTTCGGTACCCTGTTACTCTCGATGGACTCGAGGCGAATGGACCCCGACGAGGTCCAGGAACGCTGGGCGAAGCGCTCGGGCGTCTACTCGCCGGAGTTCTACGCTGACATGGGGACGACCGGCGGCACGGAATCGATCCGATCGGTGCTCGACGCGCGCGTCGACCGCGACGCGACGATCCTGGAGGTTGGCTGCAGCGCCGGTCGTCACCTCGACCACCTCCGTGAACACGGCTACGAAAACCTCCACGGGATCGACCTGAACGAGGACGCTAGCGAAGTCATGGCCGAGCGGTATCCCGAGTTGGCCGAGGACGGCACGTTCTACTGGGAACCGCTCGAGGACGTCCTCCCGCGACTCCAGGACGGCCAGTTCGATGTCGTTTTTTCGGTGGAGGCCCTCCAGCACATCCATCCCAACAATGAGTGGGTCTTCGGCGAAATCGCCCGCGTGACCGACAACCTGCTTGTGACGAAGGAGAACGAACCCGACGGCGATCAGCTGTTGCGGACTACGCAGGTCGAGGACTTTCCGCTCTATTTCAGGCAGTGGAAGCCGATTTTCACTGATCTGGGATTTACCCAGCTGGCACGAACCGAAGACAGCGTCGACACGCTGCGGGTGTTTTACCGGGAGAGCGAGCCAGTAGCTGAGACGGGTGTCGATGTTGGCGAACTCGAGCAGGCACACTGAGACGCTCGACTCCTCCTGCCGACACCTCCTCGCGTCCACTGCACCGATTTCTACACGCCTCCTGAGGGCGACTGCACCGCGTTTCTGCACGTCTCCCCTCCGACGGGTTCCTCGTGTACGACGTGGCCACGTCCGAAAAATTATAGCTCACTATCACGAACCCGAGTACGTATGGACTCGACCGATCGTCCGATGCTGATGGCGACGCTAGTCTACATCGGGTCAGTTCTCCTCGTCGGACTCCCCTCGATGTTCGTGCTGCACCTGCTGTTGTCTGATTTGCTCGTAGCCCTCGACTACGACCACCTGGTGACCGGCGGGGGCAGCGGCCTCCTGTTGGTGGGCGTCTCGCTGCTCCTGGGCCTCCAGCTCGCCGTCGAGGCTGCTGCGATCCAGTTAGGTGGCCTCGAGACACTCGGACGAGGGTCGCGGCGGGTCGCGATGGCTCGGTTCCTGGTCCTCACACTCGGCGTCTTCGCGGTCCTCGCCGGGGCTACCTGGATCGGATTCTCGACGGCGGTCGCCGGGTTCGGCTGGTCAGCGGTGATTCTCGGACTCCTCGTTGGGTTCGCCGGTGTCGCCGTCCTCTATCGTGGCGCGAGCGCGTTCCTCGACGGATTTCGCCGCAGTTGATAGCTGAAAAATTGAGTACGAATCGGAAGCCGAATCGGGTTTTAGCGTACGGACTCGAGCAACAGCTTCTGTTCCACGCGCTTGACCTCGTGTTGCACATCGCGGACGGCGTCGATGTTCGCCGAAATCGAGCTGACGCCCTCGTTGACGAGGAACCGGACCATCTCGGGTTTCGAGCCCGCCTGGCCGCAGATGCTCGTATCGATGTCGTGTTCGCGGCAGGTCTCGATCACGTCGCCGATCAGGCGCAAGACGGCCGGGTGGAGTTCGTTGAACCGGTCGGCGACGTTCTCGTTGTTCCGGTCGACCGCGAGGGTGTACTGGGTGAGGTCGTTCGTCCCGAAGGAGGCGAAGTCGATGCCCGTCTCGGCCATATCGCCGACCGAGAGCGCCGAGGCTGGCGTCTCGATCATCACGCCCCATTTGCGCTTCTCGGGGTCGATGCCTGCCTCTTGCATGAGCCGCTTGGCCTGGAAGACGTCCCCGGCGTCGTTGACCAGCGGGAACATGATCTCGACGTTGTCGTAGCCCATCTCGAACAGGCGGCGGAACGCCTCGAGTTCGTAGGCGAAGACGTCCGGGCGGTCGAGGCTGCGACGGATGCCGCGGTAGCCGAGCATCGGGTTGTGCTCGGCGGGTTCGCCCTCGCCACCTTCGAGTTCACGGAACTCGTCAGTTGGGGCGTCGAGGGTGCGAACGCGGACGGGGCGCGGGTAGAACTCGTCGGCGACCGTCCGGATGCCTTCGATGAGTTCGCCGACGTAGGCGTTCTCGCCGTTGTCCTCGATGTACTTCGCGGGTGTCTTGCCGAGCGAGAGAATCATGTGCTCGATGCGCAGCAGGCCGACGCCGTCGGCACCGGTGGCGGCCGCCCGGTTGGCAGCCTCCGGAATCGAGACGTTGACCTTGACCTCCGTGGCCGTCATCGGCTTGACCGGCGACTGTGGCCGGACCTCCTCGACGGGTTCGCGATCGTCCTCGCGCTCGCTCGCCCCCTCGAGGACCGTTCCCTTGTCGCCGTCGAGGGTGACGATTTGTCCGTCCTCCAGGACAGTACTCGCGTTCTGGGTGCCGACGATGGCGGGGACGCCGAGTTCTCGCGAGACGATGGCGGCGTGGCTGGTCATGCCGCCCTCGTCGGTGACGATGCCGGAGGCGCGTTTCATCGCCGGCACCATGTCGGGCGTGGTCATCTCGGTGACAATGATGTCGCCCGATTCGACCTTGTCGAGTTCGTCGAGTTTGCGGACGATCCGGACGGCGCCGCTGGCGGTGCCGGGGCTCGACCCGAGGCCGTCGACGATGACCTCGCCGCTTTTCGGTCCCGAGTCGCCGGATTTGCCGCCGGCGATTGCCTGGGAGCCACTGCCGTCGGTGATGCCGGTCGCCGCGTCCGCCTCGATTCCGGCCTGGTCGAGCCCCGAGGTTTCGACGTCGGGGTCGAACCCGCCGTCGATGGTCGTGATCGGCCGTGACTGGAGCATGTAGATGACGCCATCGACCATCGCCCACTCGACGTCCTGGGGCGTGTCGTAGTGCGATTCGACGCGTTCGCCGAGTTCGACCAGTTGCTCGAGGTCGCGATCGGAGAGCACCCGTGCGTTCCGACGGTCCTCGTCTACCTCGCGCTCGACGGTTTCGCCCGTCTCCTCGTCCTTGACGTGCATCACTTTCTTCTCGGCGACGGTGACGTCGATCGAGCCGTCCTCGCGGGAGACGACGTAGTTGTCCGGGGAGACGGCCCCGGAGACGACGGCCTCGCCCAGTCCCCAGGCAGCCTCGATGATCATGGTGGGGTCGCCGGTCGAGGGGTGACTCGTGAACATGACGCCCGAGGTCTCGGCGTCGACCATCTGCTGGACGACGACGGCGATGTTGACGACGGAGTGGTCGAAGCCCTGCTCCTGTCGGTAGTAGATTGCCCGCTGAGTGAACAGCGAGGCCCAGCACCGGCGGACGCGGTCGAGCAGGTCGTCCTCGGTGATGTTCAGGAACGTCTCCTGTTGTCCGGCGAAGGAGGCGTCCGGGAGGTCCTCGGCCGTCGCCGACGAGCGAACGGCGACGAAGGCTTCTTCGTCACCCTCAATCTCGCGGTAGGATTCGAGGATTTCCTCGCGAAGTTCGTCGGGAAACGGCGTCTCGAGGATGAGGTCCTGGGCGCCGTCGGCCGCGCTCGCGAGCGCGGCCGAGTCCTCGACGTCGACGTCGACGACCTCGAACAGTTCCTCGTCGATGCCGGCGTCCTCGATGAAGCGTCGATAGGTCCCGGCGGTGACGACGAACCCGGGTGGGACGGGCAACCCAGCATCCGTGAGTTCCCCGAGGGAGGCTCCTTTGCCGCCGACGGTCTCGATGTCGTCGGCGCTGATCTCGTCCAGCCAGAGTACTGCCATCTGTGTCTTCGTGGACACCGCATCGAATAAAGAAGGTTGCGAACAATGCTTACAATTTCCAACTCGAAACCGAATGAACTTCTCGAACGGTGGTGAGTTCGGTCGAACGGGCGGAACCGGCCGATTCTCCCGCGAATGCGCGTATAGAGCGGTATTCGTGGGTTCATAAGCGATCTTCATTACTGGGTAAACACGTCCCGCTCCGATGAAGTCCCGAAGTGACTATACCGCTCGAGTGAGAGTCTCTCGCGTATGGACCTTGCGAAGGTACTCACGCGGACGCTCCAGTATCGGGCTATCGTGACTGGCTCGCTGGTCGGCGGGCTCGTTCTCGTCGCTCTCGGCCTCACCGTCGGCCTGTCGGGATCGATCGGCGCGTTGTTCTCGGATCCGACCAGTCCGGGGGAGGCGCTCGAGGTGACGAGTCCGGTGATCACCGTGATCCTCGTACTTCTCGGGATCGCCATCTGGCAGTTCGGTCGAACGTTCGCGCTCCTGTACACCGTACCAGTGGCCGCGGGCGAGGAGGCCGCCCGCCAGTTCGATCGACAGACCCTCAAGAGCGACATTCTGCAGGGCCTCGACGGCCGGCTGACGGACCTCGAGGAGGACATCGCGGAGACGCGCCGGAGCGTCCAGGAACTCAAGCGCGAGGAACACGCCGCGAGTTTCGACGAGGGGACGGCACTCGAGACCGGCGTGAGCGACGAACCGTCGGCGCTCGAGTCCGGTTCTTCGACCGACGGTGCCGCGGGGCGTCGTCCGCTCGACCGCGAGGGCTCTCGAACGAACGAGGGAACGACCTCGCGTTCTCGGTCGGAATCGGATTCGTCGACCGCCACGGGACGGCCCGATTCGACCGGATCGGGGTCGACCCACTCGAACGACCGTGAGCGCGGCGACGCGGACTCGAACTCGAACCAGGGATCCGATCCGCTGCCCTGACGGCCCTCTCTTCACGGGCGTTCGCCTCGCCACGTCCTGGACCGACAGTCTGGCCTCGAGGGTCCCCTCCGTCTCGGATCGACGATCAGGCCTCGAGGATGTCGTCCGCCTCGGCCTCGGGAACCTGCAACGAGCCGTCCAGGACGGTCACCGCTCGGCCGCCGACCTGCACCTGGTCGCCGACGCGGACGCGAACGAGTCCGGGCCGGTCGACGTAGTGACCCTGCTCGAGACGTAGTTCCTCAGGGAAGTCGTCGAACGCGCCGAAGTGCTCGAGGTAAGCGCCGCAGGCGCCGCTCGCGGTGCCGGTCACGGGATCCTCCGGGACGCCGGCCCCCGGGGCGAACGCTCGGCCGTGGAGGGTCGACTCGGCCTCGAGCGCGTCGAACGTGAACAGGTAGACGCCCGCGGCGCCGACGCGGTCGGCGAGCGTCGCCACGGCGTTCGCGTCCGGCTCGGCCCCGCCCACGTCCGAGAGGTAGGTGATCGGGACCTGCAGGAACGGGAGGCCGGTCGAAGAGACCGCCAGCGGGAGGTCCGCGGAGACGCCCTCGAGCCCAGCCTGGTTGACGCCCAGCGCGTCGGCGACGTCCCCGTACTCGAGGTCGACCTCGCGAATCGTTGGGGCGTCCTGGGTCATCCAGACGGTGCCGTCGGCTTCGACGTCGATCTCGAGGACCCCCACGTTCGCCTCGAGGGTCGAAGTTCCGGGCTCGATGTCGCCGTGTTCGGCGAGCCAGGCGAAGCTGGCGATGGTCGCGTGCCCGCAGAGGTCGACCTCCTGGGTGGGGGTAAAGTAGCGGATTCGACGGTCGGCGTCGTCGCTCTCGAGGAGGAACGCCGTCTCGCTGACGGCCATCTCGTTGGCGATGGCCTGCATCTGCGTCTCCGAGAGGTCGTTCGCGTTCGGGACGACGCCGGCGGGGTTGCCGGCTAGCGGTTCGTCGGTGAACGCGTCGACCTGCAGTATGCGTCTCGTCTCCATGCTGGCGGCGACGGCTGACAGCCAAATGAATCCACCGACGGCCGGATCTCACGAAAAGATAGACGTCATTGGTTGACCCTCGCGAAGAGGTGGACGCATCGGTCGATGGCTCGAGGGCACTCGTGTCCGAAGGCGGTCGTATTCAGGGCGCTCGTGTCCGAAGGCGGTCGTATTCAGGGTGTCCGTGTCCGAAAGCACGCGCGTCAGCGCGAATCGGTGGTCGCGTCGACATTCGGATCGCGGTCTCTCTCGACGCCCGTCTCGTCGGTTACAACCTCACCCTCGTTGTGGACGCCAACTGGCGGCAGGTTGACTGAAGCGGCCGGCGAGGTCTCGAGATCCGTCCGTGCCGTCAGCCGACCTAGCTCCCCCTCCTCGCGGGTATCCTGGTCGATGCGCATCGAACAGAACTCGACACCGCACATCGAACAGAAACGAGCCTCCTTGTAGTTGTCACCAGGGAGCGTCTGGTCGTGGAACGACCGGGCGCGCTCGGGATCGAGGGCGAGGTCGAACTGGACCGACCAGTCGAACGCGTACCGGGCTTCCGAGAGGGCATCGTCCCAGTCTCGAGCCCCGGGGCGGCCGTTCGCGACGTCGGCGGCGTGGGCAGCGATTCGGTAGGCTGCAAGTCCGTCTCGGACGTCGTCTTTCTCCGGGAGCCCGAGGTGTTCTTTTGGCGTGACGTAACAGAGCATCGCGGCCCCGGCTCTGGCCGCCATTGCCGCCCCGATGGCGCTCGTGATGTGGTCGTATCCCGGCGCGATGTCGGTGACCAGCGGCCCGAGGACGTAAAACGGCGCGCCATCGCAGACGTCCTGCTGGCGCTCGACGTTTTCGGCGATTCGGTCCATTGGGACGTGGCCTGGCCCCTCGACCATGACCTGGACGCCCTGATCCCAGGCCCGCCGCGTCAGGTGTCCCAGCGTGTCGAGCTCGGCGTACTGCGCCTCGTCGCAGGCGTCGGCCAGGGATCCCGGGCGGAGGCTGTCTCCGAGGCTGAACGTCACGTCGTACTCCTCGAAGATGGCACAGATGTCGTCGTAGACCTGATAGAGCGGATTCTGTTCCCCGTGGGTTTCCATCCACTTCGCGAGGATCGAGCCTCCTCGCGAGACGATCCCGGTCGTTCGTCCCTCCGTCAACGGCAGGTGCTCGAGGAGGATTCCCGCGTGAATCGTCATGTAATCGACGCCCTGTCGAGCCTGCTTTTCGATCACCTCGAGCAGCAACTCGGTCGTCAGGTCTTCGGGCGAACCGGCGCGTTTGACCGACTCGTATAGGGGAACCGTCCCGATCGGCACGGGCGAGTGCTCGATATTTGCCGTCCGAATGCGATCGAGGTCGCCGCCCGTGCTGAGATCCATCACGGTATCGGCGCCGTAGTGCACGGCCGTGTGAAGCTTCTCGAGTTCGGTCTCGACGTCGCTCGTCGTCTCGCTGTTGCCGATGTTGGCGTTGACCTTGGTCGCGAACGAGCGGCCGATGATCATCGGATCGAGCGCGTCGTGACCGACGTTCGCTGGAATAACGGCGCGACCGTCGGCGACCGCCTTCCGAACGACTTCCGGGTCGCGCTGTTCTCGCGCTGCGACTCTTGCCATCGCGTCGGTGACCGTCCCCCTCCGGGCGGCCTGTAGTTGCGTCTCCACCATCGATAACCTAGTGGTACCACTAGATTATAATTCTTCACATCCCAATCCACAGCAACGTACTTATCCGTCGGGCGAGTATGTACCACGATAACACATGTACGAGTGTATCCTCGTCCCGACCGACGGCTCGGTCGAGGGCGAGCGTGCAGTCGAGTACGCCATCGACCTCGCCCGACTCCACGACGCGACGGTGCGCGCGATCTACGTGGTCAACGCGGCGAACTATGGCGGGCTGCCGATGGAGACCGCGTGGGACGGGATCACCGACGCACTCCGGGAGGAGGGGGAAGCAGCCGTCGAACGAGTCGTCGAACTCGCGCCCGACGACGTGATCGTCGAGACGCAGGTACTCGAGGGATCGCCCAGCCGGGTGATCGTCGCCGAAGCCCAACCGGAGAAGTGCGACCTCGTCGTCATGGGGACCCACGGCCGCGGCGGCATCGACCGCCTCCTCCTGGGAAGCGTCACCGAACGCGTCGTCAGGCGGGCTGGCGTCCCGGTCCTGACCGTTCGCGTCGACGGCGACCACGACGACGAACCCGAGGGGGTGCAGAACGCCCAGGCGACCGTCGAGTAACCCGTTCGACGCCAATTACTCGACCGGGCGAAGGTGCTCGCAGTCGCCCGTCGTCACCGTCCGTTCGCCCTCGTCGGTCGCAATCTTGAGCGCGCCGTGCTCGTCGACGTCGACGGCTCGACCGACGAGTTCGGTTCCGGCGACCGCGACCCGAACGCGCTGGCCGGGCGTCGCCGCGAGTTCACGCCAGGCGGGGATCACCGCGTCCAGGTTCGACCGGTACTCGTCGAAGGCCTCGAGCACCCGCTGGACGAACCGACGTCGGTCGACGGCCTCCGCTTCGTCGCTGATGCTCGTCGCTACCTCGGGCAGGTCGACGGCCTCGAGGTTGGCATTGATGCCGATGCCGACGACGAGCCACGCGACGCGGTCGGTCTCACCCTCCATCTCCGTCAGAATGCCCGCAAGCTTGCGGTAGTCGTCCCCGTCGCCCGGCACGATCACGTCGTTGGGCCACTTGATCGCTGCGTCGACGCCCGCCTCTCGAGCAGCCCTGGCCGTGGCGACCGCGGCCGCGAGGGTGTAGAGGGGCGCGCGAGCGGGCGGGATCTCGGGTCGACAGAGGATACTGAGCCAGACGCCGCCCCGGGGACCGACCCAGGGTCGGTCGAGTCGCCCGCGGCCGCCGGTCTGCTCGTCGGCGATTACGGCGACGTCGGCCTCGCCGTTCCCGGCCAATTCGCGTGCGCGGTCGTTCGTGCTGGCGAGCGTCTCGTGGTACTCGACCTCGAAGGGCGCCTCGAGGCCGTACTCGATCGCCGGCCCGGAGTACGCGTCGATCGAATCCCCACCCAGGACGTAGCCCGATCCGGTGCTCTCGACGTCGAAGCCGGCGTCCCGGAGCGCCTCGACGTGTTTCCAGACGGCCGCACGGGAGCACTCGAGTTCTGCGGCGAGGCCCGGCCCCGACACGGGGCCGTCGGCCAGCGCCTCGAGGACGGCGCGTCGCGTGTCGTTCATGGGCGAAAAGGCGTTCGCGGGATACTTAACCGGGGGTGATCGTAGTTGGCGGTCGGTGGGGCGATGGCAGTTCGTCCAGGATCGCAATTTTGTACGACCCGAACGAGAGCCTCACGGCTTAGACTCCGCTCGGAAGTGGCCTTCGTCCTCCGCTCGGCAGCGTCGCCTGGCAGCAACGTCCCTTGTACAGACGGTTCGGTTCGACACGGCCTGGAACCGGACACCGTCGAGACCAGTCGTCTATCGAGACTGATAAACGAACCGTATATTCACCCGTAACTGAATACGACTGGTAGCCAACTCTCGAGTCGGACAACGATGGGAAGCGAGCGCGACGGGAACGATGGTGTCGGCGGCGGTCGGTTCGGAACCGTGTACTTGGGGTCTGACGGGCGATTTTACACCAGCTGGGACGTCCTCGAGAAGCACCGCTCGGGCACGTGGGAGCCCTGTCTCCGCCACCGATCCGGTCGACGGCTGGTCGCCGACGGTGACGCACTCCTGTCGTTGACGCCGGTCGCCACCAGCGACTTGCCCGACTGGCTCGAGATCAGGGTAACGACGGGTCGACGACGGGTGAAGACGCGAGCGATCGATACGCGACAGTAACGTCGTCGCGGGCGAGTGGGTCTGGTTCGGTGTCACACACTTAATGGATGGCGATGTGAATACCAGGTTTCTAGATGGTTTCGTTCGACCCTCCGATCGTGAAGCGCCGGTCGTTTCTCGCTGGGGTCGGATCGCTGGGTACGCTGGGAACGCTCAGGTACGCGACGCGCGAGCCGGCGACCGAGATCGAGGTACGATTCTGGCTGACCGAGCAGGCCTCGACGTACGATATCGCCGACCTGCTCGTGGCCCACCTCGAGGCCGCGCTCGAGTACGAGTTCTGGAAAGTCGACGTCTCCTTCGGCGGCGTCGTTCCCGTCGATTCCGAGGACGGTGCCCATCCAGTCCGGTCGGGGCAGTGGCCCCTTGCTGTCGGATCAGGAGCGACGGGGATCGGTTCGATCGACGCCGCGAAGGACGTCAACCTGCTGGTCACCGACGGACCGATGCACACGTCGCCGACGGGCTACGCGATTCCACACGTCGCCTCGGTCGGTGGGGCGCGTCATATCGCCGAACTCGAACCGCCGAGCCAGGAAGGGGTCGAACTCCCGTACTCGCGACCCAACCTCACCGTCCAGGTCGTGATCCACGAAGTCGGCCACACGCTTGGACTCCGCCACGAACACGGGCGGACGTACGTCGCCAACGAAGCGACCGTGTCGACGCCGATGATGAGCGCCTACGCGTGGGACTCGTCGTTCGACTCCGAGAGATCCCGTTGTGGCTACGAGTACGCGCCACCGCCGTACCCGGATCGAAAGCTCACCCACCGGTTTTCCCTCTGCGCGGAGTCGACGTTGCGCGAATACAAGGGTGGCGTCAATCTGCGGTAGTCACTGCAAGGTCGATTGCTGAGTGTCCCGGGACGTCGATTGCTGAGTGTCCCGGGACGTCGATGTCTGAGTGTTCCCAGGACGTCGATCTCCAATTGCCTCTGCGACGGCGACCCTCAGTCGTCACTCGAACCGCCCAGCCGTAGCGTCGACGAGCCAGTCCAGGAGGTGTGCCACGGCTCGAGGCGATCGAACCTGACACGAGGCGGCCGTCTCCGTCGCTCGTCCGACGGCGACGCCCAGTCCGTCCGAACTGAGGCGACGAAAGACCGTCTCGTCGGTCACGTCGTCGCCGACGTACAGGACAAACGGATCCCGCGCCCGCCTCGACCGGAGCAAGGAGACGGCGTCGCCTTTCGTCCAGGGAACCTGCGGGCCGAACTCGAGGATGGCCTTGCCGTGGCTGCACTCCAGGTCGCCGTTCCCGACCCGATCGACGACCGCTCGCGTCTCCTGTTCGACGACCGGGACCAGCTCCCGCGACACGTGGCGAACGTGGACCGTCCCGGTGAGGCGTTTGTTCTCGACGCGACAACCGGAGACGTCCTGGAGGCGGTCCTCGAGGACGTCACAGCACTGTTCGACCAGGCGTGACCGCTTCCGTGCGACGGGGTGGACGGCGACCGAATCGTCCCGTGCGAGTTCGAGGCCGTGATTCCCGCCGTAGACCGACGGTCCGTCGACGCGCCGGGAGACGTCGGCGAGCGCGCGCCCGCTGACGATTGCCGTCGTCACGTCCTCGTGGGAATCGAGGCGCTCGAGGGCGCGTTCGGCCGCCGGAAGCGGTCGCGCCCGCGTGGGGTCATCGACGATGGGGGCGAGCGTGCCGTCGAAGTCGAAACACGCCAGCAGTTCGTCGTGGCGGTCGAGTCCGGTTGCGAGGCGTTCCTGCAGGTCTCGGGTCGTTCGTTGCTGGAGGGACATCGGGAACTCAGAGGGATCGTGACACGTCGTTCACTCGTCGGTCGACTGCTGGAAATCGGGCTGCCTCGATGTGGGCGAACTGCTTGCTCATCCACCACTCGAGGTCGTGATCGGAGACGTGGGTTCGCAGGGCGGCCATCCGGGTCGTCCGCTCGCTCTTCGGGGTCCCGAGCGCGTCGGCGATCGTTCGCGCGAACCGATCGGTGTCCGCTGGGTCGATCGTGAACGCCGGATAGCCGAGCGCGTCGGCCGCTCCTGCGTGCTCACTGAGAACGAGGGCGCCGTCGCCGTCGACCGAGGACGCGACGTACTCCTGGGCGACGAGATTCATCCCGTCGCGGACCGAGCTGACGACGAGGAGGTCAGCCTCGCGGTAGAGCGTGGTCAGGTCGGCCCGGTCCAGGAAGTCCTCCGTGTAGACGACCGGCTGCCAGTCGTCGGTACCGAAGCGTTCGTTGATGCGGTCGACGGTCGATCGAACCTGCCGTCCGAGTCGATCGTAGCTCGGAATCTCCGTCCGACTCGGCGTCGCCTTCTGGAGGAACGTGAACGACTCGCGCCACTCGGGGTACCCCTCGAAGAGGCGCTCGAGGGCGGCCAGTCGCTCCGGAATCCCTTTGGTGTAATCGAGGCGGTCGACACCCAGGCCGACGGCACAGCCGTCGGGGATGTCGTACCGCTCGCGTAGGGAATCCCACCTGTCGGCCCCGATCTCTCGGGCCCGTTCCTCGTAGCTGCTCGCGTCGACGCCCATCGGCGTCGCGACGATTCGCGTCTCGTGGCCGTCGTACTCGACGGTGCGCTCGCCGAAATCGACCGTCGCCGACGGAAGCGTCTCCTGGACGCACTCGAGGAAAGCCGTCCCGTAGCGCTCGATGTGGAAGCCGAACACGTCGGTCCCGAGCAGCCCCACGAGGAGTTCGCGGGCGTTGGGGCAGGCGGCGAACGACGACGGGTCAGGCCACGGAATGTGCCAGAACTGAGCGACCGTCGCACCCGCTGGTGCCTCCGCCCGGATCATCGACGGCGCGAGCCCGAGGTGGTAGTCCTGGAGCCAGATTACGGACTCGTCGGTGGCCTCTTCGAGGACGGCGTCGGCAAACTGTCGGTTCACGTGACGATACCACTCGAGGTCGTTCGGTCGAGACTCGACCAGTTCGGTCATGCCGTGACAGAGCGGCCAGAGGACGCGGTTGCTGTAGCCCGTGTAGTAGCCGTCGACGGCCTCGTCCGAGAGCCAGACCCGCCGCAGGGTGTACTGATCGTCGCTTCCGGGTGGGACGTCGACGCGGTCGTTTTCGTCGGTAACCGCGCGGTCGGCGCTGCCGTCGCCCCAGGCGATCCAGGTGCCGCCGATCGCTCGCATCACGGGATCGAGTCCGGCGGTCAGTCCGCCGGTCGGTTCGTCGACGGTGACGTCGCGGTCGCCTGGGTCGTTGCCGTCCTCGTTCTCGTCGCCGTTTCCGTCGTCATCGCCGTTGCCGTTCTCGTCACTGACGCCCCCGTCAGTCCACTCGTGACGGTACGGCTGCCGATTCGAGACGACGAGCAGCGATTCCGGGGCGTCGAAATCGACGCCGCCGTCGGTCACGACCCGCCGGCCGGCGTTCCGTAAATCGTTCGCCTGATTCGACTCCGCCACCGCTACTCGCTCCGTAAATCGCATCTATGAAAATCCCTCGTTTGCCCTGCTGTTTCGTTCGCGGCCTGCAGTCACAGGCCATTGATATACACCACCCTAACCGGCTCGCTGCGGGGACATTCACGGACGCTCAGGGCTCGCGCCGACTGGTGACCAGCGACCAGCGAATGGCGATCGACGCTTCGAGCAACGTTCAAGGGGCTTCCCCCGCATCGTCAGCCATGAACGAGCCGTTCGCCGATCGAGTACGGCGGTGCCAGCGAGGCCTCGCCGACCGCGGTGCCGGTGCGCTGATCGCCTCGCCTGGACCGGCGCTCACGTACCTGACGGGCGTCGAGGAGTCGCCGTCCGAACGTCACTTCCTGGCCATCGTTCCCCGCGACGGGCTGCCGGTCGTGGTCGCGCCCGCGATGTACAGAGCGGAACTCGAGGCTGCGCCCGTCGATCGGATCGTCCTCTGGGACGACGGCGACGACCCCGTCGAGGCGCTCACGAGCGCGTTCGAAATCGTCGGTCTCGAGCCGGGAACCGGGACCGACGAGACGATCCTGCTCGACGACCGCCTCTGGACGACCTTCGCCCAGGACGTTCGCGGCCTGTTTCCCGACGCGACGTACGACCTCGCGAGCCAGGTGCTCGAGCCCCTCCGCCTCCGAAAGGACCGAACCGAACGGGCAGCCCTTCGTCGAGCGGGCGACCTCGCCGACCGTGTCTCCACGACGCTCCGCGAACGCGGCGAGGAGGTCGTCGGGCTAACCGAACGGGACCTTGCCGACGAAATCGACCGATTGCTCGAGGCCGAGGGTGGCCGCGGTCCCGCGTTCGACACCATCGTGGCTGCGGGCGAGAATGGCGCGCGTCCGCACCACCAGCCTGGGGACCGTTCCATCGAGGCGGGTGATCCGGTCGTCCTCGACTTCGGCGCGTTCGTCGACGCGGACCTGGAGTCTGGCCAGGCCCGCTATCCCGGCGACCAGACCCGGACGCTGGTCTTCACCAGCGATCCGCCCGAAGGGTACCGGGAGGTGCACGAGACCGTCGCCCGCGCCCAGCGGGCGGCGATCGAGCACGTCGAACCCGGCGTCACGGCCGAGTCGGTCGACGCCGTCGCCCGCGAGATCATCACCGACGCAGGCTACGGCGACGCCTTCGTTCATCGCACCGGCCACGGCGTCGGCCTCGAGGTCCACGAACCGCCCTACGTCGTCGAGGGGAACGACCAGGCCCTCGAGCCGGGCATGGTCTTCAGCGTCGAGCCCGGAATCTACCTCGACAGCGAGTTCGGCGTTCGACTCGAAGACCTCGTGGTGGTCACGGAGGACGGCTGCGAGCGGCTGAACGCTACGCCGCTGGGTTGGGCGTGCGAGAGCGATCGCCGATAACAGAGTCGTCCGCGTCGAATTGGATGCTGATGTGCACCCAAAAAATGCCAGAGTATTGGGAACTGAGGTGTGCTTGAGGACTGCCGGCGGAGTGAAAACGCTGGCTCAGACCGGCTGGAGAACCGGAGGCCTCGCTGGTGATTGCTCGGAGGCGAGTGCGTCGACTTCCCGTTCGAGTCGGTGGGCATAACGAAGGCGAAGTCGCTGTGCTTGCGTCCTGGACAGTCGTGGTCTATCCTCGAGATCCGTCGAGACCGGACGATAGGCGGAGGGGTCGAATCCCATCGTCTCGAGGTATCGCTCGACAGCAGGCGCCTCGAGCCCGTAATCGATGGCGTTACTCACGTGCTGTTTCACGCGATCGAACTCGGGTATCGACACGGTTGACCCCGTAATGTCGCCACGTCCTCCGATCTCCACGCGCCTATTCTCGACGAGGCTCAAGATATCTCGGACGTCTTCGGCGAGTCGCAGTACCTGTCCAGGGAGTGCGACGTCCGGAGCACGCCATTCGATCGTGTCGAATTCCTGGCGCAATCGAACCGGTGCCCAGATCGTATCCTCTGGCGTAAAGTGCTCGTCGAACGTCTCCTGGTCGATGCCTTCGGCAATCGCCTGTTGACGAAAGCCGTCGAACGTGGCGTCGATCCGGTCGTTCCACTCGTCTACGTCCTTGGCGTAGGGCCACAACCGGCCGAGCCGGGGATGGTCGCCGTAACACGTCCGCCGGTAGACGTGGGGGCGCGCACAGGCAGCCACGTTCTCTCCCTGGTGGTACGTGGAACTCCCGGCGAGCGCAAACGCCGGATCCAGTGCGGTCAGGAGGTTCAACTGGTCGACTTCGGCCCCCTCGATCTGATCGACGTGCAGGTGGGTACCGGCGCAATAGGTGGCCTTCTCGAACGCGTTGCCGAGAACCTGACGCTGAATCCGCGTCCGAGGCGTATCGCTCGTGCCGAGAGAACCGGCGTTGAGCGGGGTGGCGAGCGGGACGAGATGGCGTCCTTCTTCTCGACCGATTTCTATCGCTTCCTGGAGTCTGAACGCGACCTCCTCCTGGAGTTCGGGGATGCTATCGCACGGATCGGTGACGACCTCGAGCATTGGGTCTGCGCTCTCGGCGTGAAGATCGTCGATGCGGTCGAGCACCGGTGTTGCAGGTGCGAGTGCACCCGTATCGTCGACGGTCCAGTATTCGAGTTCGAGACTGAGTTGCATAGTGCTGGTGAGATGCTGCACGTTGAGTGGTTCCGCTTCACAGCGACGACGGCACGGGATTGACCCCGGAACTGGGGATCAGTCGTCGTTCGACCGTACAGAAGTCAACCGAGTGAGCGGGAAGACCCCTCTCCCAAAGTGATTAGGTCAGATGTAGTACCGTCGTAAGGACAGATACTCGGCGACGCGAGCGTCAGGCCGGCTATCGATCGGACGCGGTGTCACCGACTCTGAAGGGAAGTTCGAACGGGTTTGTGAGTAAATTATTCTCTCCAACCGCCCGGTGTTCGCTGACGGTGTCTCTAGCCAGGTATAGTCTTCAGCGGCAAACAGAAAATCCACCTCGAGGGCGAGCTCGGGGTTCGATTCGAGGGCCTCGTGGTGGTCACCGGGGACGGCTACAAGCGGTCGAATCGACACCACTGGACTGGGCGTGCGAGGGAGGTTGATAGCGAAAACCGGTCTCGTCAGCAGCCCTCGACGGTCAGCGTCCCTTCGACGCGTTGTTCGCCCGCGATAATTGCCCACTCGACGTCACCAGTCGGGAGGTCGCTCCCGGCGACGGTGAAGGTACTCGAGATGCAATCCTCACCCGCGACCTCGACCGTTCCGGACCGGGTACGATCCTCGACCTCGAGCGTCACGTCGAGTTCGACCGGCTCCGTACCGTCGTTTCGCAGGGTGACGGTGAAGTCGGCAGACTCTCCCGAAGCGATCGAATCCGGCCCGGTTACCGAGAGATCGATCGTCGTCGGGTTCCTCTTCTGGATCTTCGTCGCCCGGATCGTCCTCGCCGGGTTCTTCGTCGGGTTCCTCCCCGTCTCCATCTTCTTCGTCCTCCATCCGGAGGGCTAGTAACTCCCCATCGCGACTGACGTAGACGGTAGCCTCGTCGGCGACGATCGATTCCTGGCTTCCGATCCACTCGCGTTCGTCGAACGCGTACCGCCAGCGTTCCTCGCCGGTCTCGAGATCGTAGGCGATCACCCGATCCTCGTCGTCTTCGTCGTCGGGCATGTCGGCTGAATCCGGCCCGTACGCGGTGAGGACAGTCTCGTCCTCGAGTGCGGGGAGGCTGTGGTATTGATCGAGGGTCCACGCGTGGTCGCCGTTCTCGGAGAGGTCGAACGCCGAGAGTGTTCCGTCCCTGCCGAGCGCGAAGTACGTCTCGTCGACGATGGTGTGATCGAGCGTCCTGGACGTACTAGCGACGACCTCCCGGGTGGCCATATCGTAGAGAGAGGTGGCGTCGTAACCGGGGAAGAGGGCGACGTAGCCCGAGCCGGCGATGAGTTGGGTGACCGACTCGTCGTGGTCGACCGTGACCACCGTCTCGCCCGTCTCGGGATCGAGCCCGGCGAACATCCCCGCACGCCCGGGTGCGTAGGACGAATCGAACACGTAGACGGCATCGTCGGAGACGTCGCCGAACTGCAATTCTTCGGCCGTTTCCGTCCCGTCGTCCGTCTCTACTTCGACGCGCTCGCGTTCCCATCGGATCGAGCCGTCTTCGATGTCGAGCGCGTAGACGGTGTGATCGCTCGCGGTGTATACCATACCGTGCCCGACCGCCAGCTCGAGGCTGTCTATCTCGCTCTCCCAGCGGACGTCGCCCGTCTCGGCGTCGATAGCCCGGATCGGATCACCGCCCACGTAGAGCGCGTCGCCGTCGGTCGAGAGCGTTCGCTCGGCGCCGATGTCAGCCGTCTCCCACTCGCTCGAGCCATCCTCGGCGTCGAGTGCGGTTAGCCTCCCTGGGCCAGGGTGTAGATGCGGTCGTCGGCGATCACGGTCGAACCGAGGTCGTGCGCCCCGTCGTACCGCCAGGCGATTTCGGTCGGGCGTTCGCGATGAGAACCGTCTCCGTCCTCGCTACCATCTTCGTCGCCTTCGCCGTGACCGTCGGCCAGGACCGACCCGACCGATGCGAGAATTCCGGTTGTCGAAAGCGCTGCACCTGCTGACAGTACCGTACGGCGGTTCAAACCTGCCATGCCACGGTAATGACCGATATGTGGTTTTATTATCAGGCGGATATGACCGGATTGCACGCTCGAGAACTATTTCGCTGTGCTGAACTATCACACTGGGGGGGGGGGGACACTATCGTCGAGAAATGAACGAAAGTGGTCGTCACGGCGCTGACACCGTTTCGGTCGTCGGATGGTCAGTCACCGACCGTGAGAGCTTCGGTCTGGGTTCCTGCGAAGAGCATCCTGATATGCTATAGATTATATAGTATAGATGCCGTCGGCGTTCAGTTTCGGCGACGAACGGCGTCCGAACCTCGAGTTCGCTACAACTCGATCCGCTCGGCGTTCGCCGCCGCTGCTTCGGCGCGCTCGAACAGATCGTCGGGTTCGACCTCGAGCAGTCGCTCGAGGAGGGCGTTCGTCTCGGCGCGGTCGGGAGCGATCCGGTTGCAGCCGGCATTGATCGTCGAGTCGCGGTAGGTGCCGATCTCGCGGGCCTGTGCGACGATCTCCTGTTTGTCTCGAGTCAGTAGCGGCCGGTGAATCGGCAGTCGCGTCGCACGACTCGTGACGCCGACGTTCTGGGCCGTCTGGCTCGACTTCTGGCCGATTGCCTCGCCCGTGACAATTCCGCTCGCGTCGTGTTCTTCGGCAATCTGCTCGGCGATCCGGTAGAAGAACCGACGCAGGGAGAGCATCCGACCCTCTTCCATCGTTTCCGCGAGCAGGGAGACGGTCTCGCCGCCCGGCACGCGGTAGACGCTCAGGTCGACGTTCGGCGCATACCGCGAGAGCGAGCGGATGGTCTCGATCGCTCGCGCCTCGTGGTCCGGGCCGCCGTAGTCGCCCAGCGAGACGTAGACCGGAATAACGGGCGAGCCTCGGCGCATCATCTCGTAAGCCGCGACGGGGGAGTCGATGCCGCCGCTGACGAGCGCTACCATCGGCGCCTGCGATCGAAGGGGCAGGCCGCCTGGCCCCTCGAGACGGTCGAGGTAAACGTAAGCCGCCTCGTCGCGGACTTCGACGCCGAAGGTCAGGTCGGGATTTTCGAGGTCGACTTCCGGAGCAAAGTCGTCCTGGATGGCCTCCCAGATCGCGGTGCCACCCTGGCGAGCGACGTCCTCGCTCGTGAACGGGAGGCGCTTGTCCGCGCGGGTGGCGTCGACGGCGAAACTGCCGCCGTCGTAGCGGGCGTTGGCGGTCTCGGCGAGTGCGTCGCAGATCGTCTCGAGGTCGGCCTCGACCACGATTGCGGGGCTGGTTGAGACCACGCCGAAAACGTCGGCGGCCGCGGCGGCCGCGGCCTCCACGGCGTCCTCGGTGGTGTGGATCAGCGGCCGGTTCCAGTTGCCCTCCACGTCGCCGGCCACCGAACGGTCCGCGAGGACGGCCTCGAGGTTCTCGAGGAGGAAGTCGAGCATGTACCGCTTGACGGTGTTGCTCTTCGTGTTGAGGTCCCCGTGTCGGACGAGGACGGTGTCGGCGCCGGGCGGGTGCATGGAGGGGAGTAGTGGGCCCGGCGTATAAGGGGATTACGAGCGACGAAGCCGCGGTACTGGCGGCCGAGACGCTCGAGAACACGGCGCACGTCGAGCCGGTAACACGGCTTTTATCCTCGCTCGGCCCCTGCTAGAATCGATGACAGACGGGGACGTCGCCGCCTTCACTCACCTCGGCTCGAGCGTCCGGGAGGCCCTCTCCGAACGCGGGTTCGCGACGCCGACGGCGCCACAGCGACTCGCCATCCCACCGCTAGCCGCCGGCGAGCACACGCTCGTGATCGCGCCCACGGGGAGTGGCAAGACCGAGACGGCGATGCTCCCCGTCTTCGACGACCTCGTCGCCGACCCGCCCGACGGGTTCGGCGCGCTCTACGTCACCCCGCTGCGGGCGCTCAACCGCGACATGCGCGAGCGCCTCGAGTGGTGGGGCGAGTACCTTGGACTCGAGGTGGATGTCCGTCACGGCGACACCACGCAGTACCAGCGCGGAAAACAGGCCGAGAATCCGCCCGACGTGCTCGTGACGACCCCCGAGACGCTCCAGGCGATGCTCACCGGCGAGCGCCTCCGGGAGGGACTCAAGGACGTCTCCCACGTCGTGATCGACGAGGTTCACGAACTCGCCGCCTCCAAGCGGGGCGCCCAGTTGTCGGTGGGACTCGAGCGACTCCGCGAACTCTCGGGTTCGTTCCAGCGCATCGGGCTCTCCGCGACGGTCGGTGACCCCGAGTCGGTGGGCCAGTTCCTCACTGGTGACCGACCGTGTACGATTCGCGAAATCGACGTCGGGAGCCGGATCGACGTGCGGGTGCGCCAGCCGGAGATCACGGACGAAGACCAGCGACTCGCGGGCGAACTCGCCACCGATGCCACGACGGCCAGCCACGTCCGATTTATCAGGGATCTCGTCGCCGAAAACGAGTCCACGCTCATCTTCGTCAACACCCGTCAGACGGCCGAGGCGCTCGGCTCGCGATTCACCCGCCTCGACCTTCCCATCGGCGTCCACCACGGGTCGCTCTCGAAAGAAGCCCGCATCGACGTCGAGGACCGGTTCAAAGCCGGCGACCTGGACGCCCTGCTATGTACCTCTTCGATGGAACTCGGGATCGACGTGGGCCGAATCGATCACGTAATCCAGTACCAGAGCCCGCGCCAGGTCTCGCGACTGCTCCAGCGGATCGGCCGCGCGGGCCACCGCCGCGATCAGGTCTCGCGGGGGACCATCGTCACGACCCGCCCGGACGACACGCTCGAGGCGCTGGCCATCGCTCGCCGGGCGAGCGCCGGGGAGGTCGAACCGGCCGAGATCCACGACGGGAGTCTCGACGTGGTCGCCAACCAGATACCGGGGATCGTCCAATCGACCGGCTCGCGTCACCTGACGGAGTTCCGCGACCTGTTCGCTCGCGCCTATCCGTTCCGGGACCTCGAGGAGTCTGCCCTGCGGAGCGTCCTCTCGGAACTCCACCGGAATCGCATCGTCTGGTTCGATGAGAGCAGCGAGCGAGTTGAGACTACCGGCGGCACCTGGCAGTACGTCTACGCCAACCTCTCGATGATCCCCGACGAGGCGACCTACGAGGTCCACGACATCGCCTCGAGCGGCCAGATCGGCACCCTCGACGAGCGATTCGTCACGACCTTCGGTCAGCCGGGAGCCGTCTTCATCCAGCGCGGAGAGATGTGGCGAATCGTCGAGATCGACGACGACGAAGAGCGGGTACGGGTCACGCCCATCGAAGATCCAGCAGGTGAGGTCCCGTCCTGGATCGGCCAGGAGATACCCGTTCCCGAACCGGTCGCCCAGGAGGTGGGCGAGATTCGCGGTACCGTCGGCTCGCAACTCGAGACCGGCGCCGACGACGGCGCCGTCGCTCGCGACCTCGGCGGACGCTATCCGGGCGACGATACGACGCTCCTGGGGGCCGTCTCTGGGCTCCGAAAACAGCTCGAGGGCGAGGCGCCGATGCCGACCCACGACCGCATCCTGCTCGAGCGCCAGGGACGGACGGTCGTTCTCAACGCCTGTTTCGGCCACCGGACGAACGAGACTCTCGGTCGGGTGCTCTCGGCCCTGCTCGGCCAGCAGTCCGGGTCGTCGATCGGGCTCGACACTGACCCCTACCGGATCGAACTCGAGGTACCGACCGACGTGGCGACGAGCGACATCGTGGCCGTCCTGACCGAAACGGACCCCGACCACGTCGGCACCATCGTCGAGCTGGGATTGAAGGGGTCGGACGCCCTCGCCTATCGCCTCTCGCAGGTCTCGGCGAAGTTCGGCGCGCTCAAGCGCTGGCAGGGCTCCGGCCGCATGTCGAACGAGCGATTACTCAAAGCGCTCGAGGACACGCCGATGTACGCCGAGTCGATCCGTGAGGTGTTCCACGAGGATCTCGACGTGACTGGTGCGAGCCACGTCCTCTCGCGACTCCAGTCGGGCGAACTCTCGCTCGAGACGGTTCGCGGCCGAACGGCTATCGGGAGCGCGGGCCGCTCCGGTGGCAAGGAACTGCTAGTGCCCGAGAACGCCGACGCGAGCGTCATCCAGACCGTCAAGGAGCGCCTCCAGGACGACCGGGTGACCCTGCTGTGTACCCACTGTCGGGAGTGGTACTCGCGAACGAAAGTGAAGCGGGTCGCGGAGCAACCTGAGTGTCCGAATTGCGGTTCGACGCGCGTGGCGGCGCTGAGTCCGTGGGCCGACGACGTCCTCCAGGCCGTCCAGGCCGACTCGAAGGACAACGAGCAAGAGGAGCTGACCCGTCGTGCAGTTAAAAATGCGAACCTCGTCCAGAGTCACGGCAAGCGGGCCGTCGTCGCCATGTCCGCCCGCGGCGTCGGCCCGCACAACGCCGCCCAGATCATCAGTCGCCTGCGCGAGAACGAGGCCGACTTCTACCGGGACATCCTCGAGAAGGAGCGCCAGTACGCCCGGACGAAGGCCTTCTGGGACTGACTGAGATTGAGTACGGCGCCGGCTTCGAACGGGACCGATTCCCGATCGAGTCGCGGTCGTAACGCCCAAGCGTTCACACCGCGTTCGTCCGACTATGAAGTTCGCGCCGGGCGCGTGGCGCTACGCCATCGTTCCGCTGGTCGTGGCCCCGTTCGCCTACCTCATCAGCGTCGGCGTCGGCATCGCTACCCTCCTGCTCGGCGTCGGGACGCTCGCGTTCTTCCGTGACCCCGAGCGAACGCCGCCTCTGTCCGGCGTCGTCGCGCCCGCCGACGGCAAGGTGTCCGTCGTGCGGACCGAGGGCGACCGGTTCCGGCTGGGGACGTTCATGAACGTCCACAACGTCCACGTCGTCCGTGCGCCGTTCGACGCCACGGTACGGGACGTGGAGCACTCGCCGGGCGGATTCAAACCCGCGTTTTCGAAGGACTCCGATCGGAACGAGAAAGTTCACCTGCACCTCGAGCCCGCAGAGGGGGCGTTCTCCGAGGGGGGGCTCTCCGAGGGGGCGCTCTCCGAGGGGGCGCTCTCCGAGGAAGCGTTTTCCGAGGGTGACGATCAGAGCCCCGAACCAGGCCTCGATGAAACCGGGGGCCAGGCTATGGAAGCCGAGGTCACGTTCATCGCCGGCGCGTTCGCCCGCCGCATCCACCCCTACGTCGAACCTGGTGACTCGCTCGATCGCGGCCAGCGAATCGGCCACATCGCGTTCGGGAGCCGCGTCGACGTGGTTTTTCCACCCTCAGTCGACCCCGAGGAGTTGGCGGTCGAGCCGGGCCAGAAGATGACCGCCGGAGAGACAGTGATCCTCGAGACCGACGGGAATCTGCTGTCGGGCAACGACGGACTCGACGTGGACGGCTCGGAACCCTGATCGGTCCCTGGCCGATGCGCGACCGGCCAGCCAACACAGGCGGCAACCGGCCAGCCAACACCACCCGGAATTAGCGTTTGGCGTCCACCGCATCTCGAGCCGCCTCGAAGTGGCGCTGCTCGACCACCACGTCGTCGGCGTGGTCGTTCGCCTCTTCGGGACCGTACTTCGTGGCAACTTCGCGAATCGCCCGCATCGAGGCGTCCCGGACGAGCGCCTCGAGGTCGGCGCCGGTGTAGCCCTCCAGGTCGTCGGCGAGGGCGTCCAGGTCGACGTCCTCTCCGAACGGCTTGCCACGGCCGTGGACCTCGAGGATCTTGCGGCGGGCCTCGAGATCGGGTTCGGGGACCAGGACGTGCGTATCGAGCCGGCCCGGCCGAAGTAAGGCCGGGTCGAGGTGGTCCTTGCGGTTGGTCGCCGCCAGCACCACGAGGTTTGGGTTTTCTCGCATGCCGTCGAGTTCGGTCAGCAGCTGGGAGACGACGCGATCGGTCACCTCGTGGCCGTCGTCGCGATTGGCCGCGATGGCGTCGATTTCGTCGAAGAAGACGATCGAGGGGGCCGACTGCCGGGCGCGCTCGAACACCTTACGGATGGCCTTCTCGGACTCCCCGACGTAGCGGTCGACGATCTCCGGCCCGTCGACGCGGACGAAGTTGACGTCCGTCTCGCCGGCGAGCGCTCGAGCCAGAAGCGTCTTTCCGGTTCCCGGCGGCCCGTAGAGCAGGACGCCCGACGGCGGGTCGGTGTTCGTCCGATCGAAGAGTCGCTCGTAGGTCAGCGGCCACTCGACGGACTCTCGGAGGACCTGTTTAGCGTCCTCGAGCCCGCCGACGTCCGCGAAGTCGGTGTTGGGCGACTCCGCGACGTACTCGCGCATCGCGGAGGGTTCGACGGCCGCGAGCGCGGTGTCGAAATCCGCCCGAGTGACCGTGGGGTTCGCGCTCCAGGCTGCGCGTTCGTCGGCGTCGGCGGGACGGCGGCGGATAGCGGCCATCGCGGCTTCGGTGGCGACGGCGTCGAGGTCCGCGCCGACGAAGCCGTGGGTTCGACTGGCGATCTTGTCGACGTTGACGTCCTCAGCCAGGGGCATCCCACGGGTGTGTACCTCGAGGATCTCGCGTCTGCCGATCATGTCCGGGACGCCGATCTGGATCTCACGGTCGAAGCGGCCACCGCGCCGGAGCGCGGGATCGATGGTGTCCACCCGATTCGTCGCCCCGATCACGATCACCTCGCCGCGGGCGTCGAGGCCGTCCATCAGGGTCAGCAACTGCCCGACGATCCGGTTCTCGGCGTCGCCGTCGTCGTCGCGCGTCCCCGCGATGGAGTCGATCTCGTCGAAGAAGACGATCGTCGGGGCGTTCTCGCGGGCCTCCTGGAAGGTCCGTCGGAGTTGTTCCTCGGACTCGCCCTTGTACTTCGACATGATCTCCGGCCCGGAGATGGTCACGAAGTTGGCCTCGACCTCGTTCGCGACCGCGCGGGCGATCAGCGTCTTCCCCGTGCCGGGCGGTCCGTACAGGAGGACGCCCGACGGCGGCTCGACCCCGAGGCGCTTGAACAACTCGGGCTCGGAGATCGGTAACTCGATCATCTCTCGGACCTGCTCGAGTTCCTCGTCCAGGCCGCCGATGTCCTCGTAGGTGACGCCGGAGGGACGGTCCCGCGTAGCTGCCGACCCCGACGACGCTCGTCCGTCGGCGTCTCGAGTCGCCGTCGAACTTGGGGCGTCGGCGGCGTCGGTATCCGTGTCGTCGAAGACCAGGACAGTCGAGGAGCCGGTGATCTGGACGTCGCCGGCGGGTTCGGTTTCGACGACGGTGAAGGGGTCGGCCGCAACGCCCTCGATCCGGATCTGTTCGCCGGCGCGGATCGGCCGGTTGCGCAGTTTCTGGTTGGCGACGCGCTCGGCCAGTCGCGACTCGGCGTCGCTCAGCGACGGCGGCGGCGAGAGCGTGACGGTTTCGGCCGCTCGGATGGACGAGCCGTCCATCGCTCGAACCACCACGGTGTCGCCCACGTTCACGCCAGCATTCGCGCGGGTGTCGGCGTCGATCTGGACGACCTGCTTCGGGATCGCCGGGTCCGCCGGCCACATCTTCGCGACGGTTCGCCCCTCGCCCTCGATGACGACGGTGTCGCCGCTCAACACGCCGAGCTTTCGCCGTGCCGTCTCGGGAATTCGTGCGACGCCACGGCCAGCGTCACGCTTCTCCGCCGCGCGCACGGTCAGCGTGACGCCGTCGTCAGTCTCGGTCATGACAGATCGTTGTGGGGGAGTCGTCTTGAGAATTTCCCACCAGCGGCGACGCATCCGATGATCGGCGTCGGGAGTAGAATCTCTCGAGTGACGGGCCGAGTCATCCAATTGCTCGAGGGGAAGCCCGAATCACGGAGGTGGTCGGTCACAGTCGTGTTCCCTGGCGTTCGATCGATCCCGTGCCGGCGCCATAGCTACAGCGTCGACAACAGTTTCTCTGCGTGAAACGTTCGGGTAAACAACTGCATAGGAATAGGAGGAAGTCCGATTTTCGCACCTATGTCGTCCTGGAAACGACGGTCCGTCTTGGCCTCAGGTGCAGCGCTCGCGACTGGGAGCATCCTCGTCTCCGCCGGAGCGACTCAGGAGACCGAGGATGCGGAACGCTCGTTCGAAGAGCAAAGCGGCTGGTCCTCCCACCACGGAGGTGTCAAAAACTCGGCGGCTATCTCGCTCGATGGCTGGCTTCCCGTGCCAACGTCGGTCGCCTGGGAGTACGACCACAAAGGAGACCTCGCCGTCGTCGATCAGGTCGCCTACCTGCGAACCGACGGGAAAGTGCACTCGCTCGAGGCCGAGAACGGCACGGTACGGTGGGAGAGCGACGACGTCGGTGCCGCAGGGACGCCGGCAGTGGCCGACGACGCCGTCTACGTCGGCGGCGACGCAGTGACGGCGCTCGAGGCCTCGACGGGCGAGGTTCGCTGGCGAGTGGGCTTCGAGTCCGATAGTGAGGCTCCGGTTCCGGATCCTACCGTCGCATACGAGACGGTGTTCGTCGTCGTCAACGGGACGCTGTACGCGCTCGACCGGGTCGACGGCTCGATCCGATGGGAGCGAGAGTCGGTCACGCTCGAGACCCGCGACGGCGAAAAATCGGCTCGATTCGTGTCGATGCCGCTCGCCGCCGACGAGGAATCGATCTACGCGGGGGTCGGCGAGGCGGGATTCGTGGCGCTCAACCCGGTAACGGGTGACGATCAATGGACCTACCGGGAACGGTATCCCAACTCGATCGGAGGCTACCACGACGACCTCACCATCGGGGCAGGACGCCTCTTTACGGGTAGGATCAGCGACGGCGAGGAGTTCCCCGTTCTCGACGTGCGAACAGGCGAACGAGTCGGTGAGGCTTCGTATAGGTTTCCGCTTGCGGTCACCGACTCGACGAGAGTCGGGGCGGGCAGGCACGGCTTCGGAGCGTACCACTACGATACGGACTCCCAGTGGTCGATCGGCGGCTCGACGGATGCCTGGGGCCGTCCAATCGTTGCCGGGAAAATCATTGTCATTCCGCACCACTCGTATTCGAGAGAACAGCCAGAGCTGTACGGATTCGACCTCGAAAACGGGGACGAACTCTGGTCGTTTTCGCTCGCGAAACTCGGCGTCGAGGATTACAGGGACGCGATGTGGCCGGCCATGTCGTACGCCGCCGACGGGGACACCCTCTACGTCTCGACACCGGACAGGATCGCGGCCCTTCGGTCGTCCGAAGACGGGGGAGAGGACCCGAACGGCAATCCTCCACGCCTCTCGGTCCAGGCCCCGGAATCGATCGAGTACCGGGAAGACGCCGATCCCGACGAAGACGGCGCGGACTTCGACGTCACCGTGACGAACCGACGCGACGAGACGGCCGCGATCGAGGTTCGCCTCGAGGTCGGTCCGTACGACGAGTCGGTTTCCCTCGAGCTAGCCAGTGGCGAGACCGACGCCGTTCACTACACCGTAACGAGCAGGGATCTCGGGGTCGGCGAACACGACTGGACCGTCTCCGCGAACGACGTGACCGAGACGGGGACGTTCGTCGTTACCGATCCTGAGGAGTGCTAGAGCCGGGTCTGATTGCACTCGAGGCGATTGGGAGCCACGAGACACCTACGCCTAAGCCCCGCCGGCGTGCAGGTGTAGGCATGCGACCGGATCGAACCGCCGAACTCGCGCTCTTGCTCGAGGTCGCCGGCACGCCGAAACCCGGGAACGTCGACCGACATCGCGACCTCGCGGACTTGCGATTCGAGCACTTTCTCGCGGGGGCTGTGGGTGCCCGTGACGGCCTCGAGATGGCAGCCGACGGCGCGCCTGTCGGCCCGGCGTTCGAGCACGCGATCGAAGGCATGGCCGAACAGGACGGCGGCAACACGCAGTTCGGCGCGTTGCTGGTGCTCGTTCCGCTCGTTCGGGCCGCTCGAGACGGTGACGTCCCCACTCGATCCGCCGCCACGGCCGTCGTCGAGGGAACGACCGTCGCCGATGCCGCGGCGTTCTACTGCGCGTTCGATCACGTCGACGTCTTCGTCGGCGACCCGCCGGCTGACATGGAACCCCTCGACGTGCGCCGCGGGAGCGACGCGATCCCGGTACTCGAGGAGCGCGGGCTGACGCTGTACGACGTGATGGACCGGAGCGTCCCCGGCGACGACGTCGCTCGCGAGTGGGTCCGCGGGTTCGAGCGGTCGTTCGCTGCAGCCAAGAGGCTCGCTGACGCCGAGGGGTCGATCCTCGACCGCGCCGCCGCGGTCTTCCTCTCGTTGCTGGCCGAACGCCCCGACACCCTCGTCGCCGCCCGCCACGGCAAAGACGTCGCGGCCGAGGTGACCGACCGCGCTTCGATGCTTCACGAGCGGGACGCCCTCGAAGTCGGTCGACCGGCCATCGAGGAGTTCGCCGACGAGCTGGTCGACCGCGGGATCAATCCGGGGACGACGGCCGATCTCACCGCGGCCGGGCTATTCATCGCCCTCGAGCGTGAAACGGTCGAGATATGAGCGGCGACGATTCCGACCTCGGAGCGGACGACGACGATTCCGACCAAGACGCCAGTGATGGCGCGAGCACCGTGGGATGGCCACTCGAGCCCAGTGGGGTCAGCGAAACCGTCGTCACCACGCTCGGGCCCAACGGATTGTGGAACGTCGCCGCCCTCGGCGTCTTCGCCGGCGACCCCGCAACTGCCAGAACCTGGGGGAAGACGCGAACGCGACGGAACTTCGAGCGACGAGGCGAGGGGTACGTCCAGTTCACCCGCGACCCGGTCGACTTCGTCGACGCCGCGCTCTCGATCACCGAACGCGAGGACCCGATCCTCGAGTCCGCCGACGCCTGGGCCCGCGTAGCGGTCGAGCGAGTCGAAACCGGCACGGACGACGGCACCGACTGGGCGGCCTGGACGCTCGAACCTCGCGAGTCGACGGTCGTACGCGAGTCGGTGACGCCGATCAATCGCGGCTTCGGCGCCGTAATCGAGGCGACCGTCGCGGCGTCTCGGCTCGGCGTCGAGGGCTACGACCGCTCGCGACTCGAGGGGCTGCTGGAGCACTGTCTCGAGGTGGTCGGCCGGGCTGGCGGAGCCAGAGAGCGGGTGGCGTTCGCGAATCTCGTGGCGTACAGCGAGTGGGAACCGTCGCCGCGGGCGCGAGACGAGAACGAATGGCTTTAGAAGGCGCTCGAGGAACTAGCGGGTATGGCAATCAAGCCGGCCTACGTCAAGAAGACCGGGAACGTCCTCCTGGAGCGGTACCCTGAGGCGTTCACGACTGACTTCGAGCAGAACAAAGATAGCGTCACGAAGCTCACCAACATCGAATCGAAGGGCGTTCGAAACCGAATCGCGGGCTACGTCACGCGAAAGAAGGGCGCCGCCGTTTCGGCCTGAAACGAGGATTTTCTCGACTGTCACTGACTCGGTGAGTGACTATGATCCACCGATTACCGATCCCGCTCGAGCGCCTCGTCCTCGAGCACGACGGGACAGTCGACGACGCGATAGGTGTCCATCGAGGGCATCTCGAGGATCTGCGTGCCCTCGTGAGTGCAGGCGACCGCGGGTGGGTCGGAAAAGTACTCACACTGGTGGCAGTAGCTTCGCTTCGGTACGGTCCGATACTCCCGTTCGGCGGACGCCTCGAGCGGCGTCTCCGTGGATTCGTCCTCGAGTTCCGCCCAGAGGCGCTCGCGATCGATTTCGGCGACGTCCTCCCGATCGAACAGGTCGTCGACGGCCGGGTCCCGCTTCGGCGGGGACGTCTCCTGGTCGGAGACTCGCGCCGCGAGGCCGCTGAGGGGGTCTGTGCGATCGTCAGGTTCCTGGGGGGCCGACTCGAGTGCTGGCGGTGCCTCGTCAGTTGTGGCGGGTTCGAGCGCCTGTTCGTCGAATGCCACGGCTCTCGCGTCCTCGTTCGGTTCTGACTCTGGGTCCAGTCTCGCGTCTAAGTCTTCGGAGTCCGGACTCGCCTCATCGCCGCCATCGCTTCCGTCGTCGGTCATTCGCTCTCACCTCGTCCCACAGATCGTCGGTCGTCGACCGACGGTTCCGCGTCGGCCTCGACCGTCTCGAAGACCGACGTCGTCTCGTCGGTGTCGACCGCCGCGTGCGCCGCCGGTTCGAGGGCCGGCGGCTCGCCCGTCTCGAGCGTATGCGACCCCAGGAACGAACGCTTCTTCGAAACGTCCGCAAACTGGGTGCCACAGTGCGGGCAGGCCGGTTCGGTCAGGAGCCCCATCGAAACGGCCGTCGAACACGCCGCGCAGGTGGCCGTCTGAATCCCGAGCCGACTCGCCGCTCGCTGCAGTCGTTCGGCCTCCGAACGGCGACGCTCGCGAGCCGCGAGGGCGTCTCGCCGTTCGCGAAAGTCGAGCACCGCCGTCGCCAGCGTCGTCGACTGTCGCTCGAGTTCGTCGGTGGTCTCCAGGACGTGCTCGAGGACGTCTTCGAAATTCTCGAAGCCCGAGTCGACCGTCTCCGAGAGGCCCTCGAGATCGGATTCGAGGCTCGACAGCGCGTCGACCCGGTCCTCGAATGCCGACAATCGCTCCGCTACGGTCTCGAGATCCTCGTCGAGCGCTTCGACCGCCGAACGGGGGGCGTACTCGTCGTGGTCGTGGACCTCGGGTGCCTTTCGATCGGCCTCTCGCTTGACCTGAACGACGCGCTCGCGAACGTCCTCGACGTGGTCGACGAACTCGGTTCGCTGCTCCTGGAGTGCGGATCGGAGGGTTTGGGTGTCGACGGAATCAGCGGGTTCGACCGGATTATCGTCGTCGGGGCCCTCAGCGTCGGTGGTAACTGCGTGCGTCGCCGACAGAAGCTGTCGACAGAACGCCGCTCGCGTCTCGCCGCGCCGGTCGGACTCCTCGTCGATCCAATCGTTCACATCGGCCGGTAACGCGAACGAGACCGCCCCGTCCTCGTGGTTCTCGCTCGCCATGCGTACCCGATTCGAGGGGCGCACTCTTAGGGGTTGTGTCGGTTTCAGCGCTCGATACGTACAGGAGTTCGGCTCTCGACGTGGTATTCGGTTGACGGGTGTGGATGGCCGGAGGGCGAGGGATGGAGGAAGGGGCGGTGAAGGGAGGGGACGGAGATATGGAGGCGGTGAAGGGAGGGGACGGGGTAATGAGTGTGGTGGAGGAGAGGGATGGGAGGAACCTACCGAATCTTTCGTACGTTACTGATGTCGAATCCGCCGTCGCGAATCTCCGTTTCGAACTGGACGATGTTCTCGTCTTCGAGCCGCGAGAGTACCCCTCGAAACTCCTCGACGACCAACGTCCGATCTCGTTCGGATCCCCCGCTCTCCCACTCGAAGTGCAGCGTCCCATCGACGGCTTCCTTGAGCCGACCGAACGCCTGCCCAGTGAGCGTTTCGACGTCGACGAGCAACAGAACGATGCCGCCCCAGCGGTACGCCGCTCGTTTGAGTCCCTTGAGCAGTATCGTCAAATCGCTCTGGGAGAACTGGTCGCTGGTGGCTGCGGCCGCGAGCAGATCCGTCGCGGAGTCGATGACGACCAGGTTCCCGGGAGCGTGTTCGGAGAGGTACTCGCCGAGCGCCTCGAGTACGTTCCGTCGGTTCGTCCCGGCACCCAGGTTCGTGATGTCGGTCCGGGCGGTGCTGTACCAGTCGGTCGGCACCGGGGTCAACTGGAAGAACTCCTGAGAGAGGTCGACGAACGAGACGGCCGACGTTCCAGCCTCGACGAGGTCGTCGTCCAGGACGAACGTCATCTCGTCGACGATCGCGTCGCGCTCGCTCGTAAAGGAGACGTAGTGGACGTTGTCCGGGAGAGCGACGCCAGGCTCGAGGTCGCCGTAGTAGAACTCGAACTGGTCGCCGTCTGCCCTGGCGAGGCCGTTCATGGCCGTCGCCGTGTAACAGAACTCCCGGCCGCCCGCACCCGCTTCGGTCGCCAGCAAGACGATGCTTCCGCTCGGCGCCCCGCCGCCGATCATCGCGTCGAATCGCGAGATTCCGAGTGGCATCCGCTGCATACGGTCAGCGTCACAGGGGACTCGCTTACGTGTTGTGGCAGGTTCGAGTCCGTTTGGCGGACAGCAGAGAGTCGCGCGGTGAACGAACACGCATTCCCGTCTCGAGTTGCCTCGAAGTCAAAGACGAAACAACGAAAAACCGACCGACTTCCCCTCTAGAGGAAGCTTTCGATCTGATCCGCGACTTCCTCGGGCGTGTCGCCAACGGGGACGCCCGCGTCGTTGAGCGCGTCGATCTTGCTCTCTGCGGTGCCAGTTCCGGACCCGGAGACGATGGCGCCGGCGTGGCCCATCCGCTTTCCTGGCGGGGCCGTTCGGCCGGCAATGAAGCCCGCGACGGGCGTCTCGACGTGCTCGTCGATGTAAGCCGCGGCCTCCTCCTCGTCCTCGCCACCGATCTCGCCGCACATGACGATCGCCTTCGTGTCGGGATCGTTCTCGAACAGCTCGAGGGCGTCGACGAAGTCGGTGCCGATGATCGGGTCGCCGCCGATGCCGATGGCGGTCGTCTGGCCGATCCCGCGCTGGGTGAGACTGTCGACGACCTGATAGGTCAACGTTCCGGAGCGGGAGACGAGACCGACGTCACCCTCGGCGAAGATGTTCCCCGGCAGGATGCCAAGCTTGGCCTCGCCGGGCGTGATCAGGCCGGGACAGTTCGGCCCGATGAGCCGCGTGTCGGTCTCGGTCAGGCGCTTGTTGACCTTCGCCATATCCTGGGTCGGGACACCCTCGGTGATCGCGACCGCGAGGTCGAGGTCCGTGTCCAGGGCCTCGAAGATGGCGTCCGCGGCGAACGCGGGCGGGACGAAGATGACCGACGCGTCCGCGTCCTCTTCCTCGACGGCCTCGTCGACCGTGTCGTAGACCGGGACGCCGTGGACTTCCTGACCTCCCTTTCCAGGGACGGCGCCGGCGACCACGTTGGTCCCGTACTCGAGCATCTGTCCGGCGTGGAACTTCCCTTCGCCGCCGGTGATTCCCTGTACAACCACGCGAGTGTCGTCGTCGACTAGAACGCTCATTGGTCTCCCTCCTCGTCCTCAGCGTAAGCAACGGCACGCTGAACCGCATCCTCGAGGGTCTGTTCGACCGTCACGAGGTCCTCGTTCAGAATCTCCATGCCTTCCTCCCAGTTCGTTCCGGCCAGTCGCACGACGACCGGCTTTGGAATCTCGTCGAACTGTCCGAGGGCCTCGTTTATTCCTTTGGCGACCTCGTCGCCGCGGGTGATGCCCCCGAAGATGTTGAACACGACCGAATCGACGTTCTCGTCGGAGAACACCATGTCCAGGGCGTTGGCGATTCGCTCGGCCTTCGCGCCGCCGCCGACGTCCAGGAAGTTCGCGGGTTTCCCGCCGTAGTGGTCCACGAGGTCGAGCGTCGTCATCACGAGGCCGGCGCCGTTGCCGATGATCCCGACGTTGCCCTCGAGGCGGACGTAGTCGAAGTCGTACTCATCGGCCTTCTGTTCGAGTTCGTCGCCGCTCGCGGCTTCGTCCTCCATCTCCGCGATTTCGGGCTGACGGAACAGGGCGTCCTCGTCGATGTTCATCACGGCGTCGGCCGCGATGACCTCGCCGTCGCTGGTGACCATCAGCGGGTTGATTTCGGCATCCGACCCGTCGCGGTCGTCCCAGAGGTCGTAGAGCGTCGTCAGGACGCCCGCCACGTCGAGGGCGAGGTCCGGATCGACGTCTGCGTCGTAGACGGCCTTGCGAGCCTGGTAGGGGTGCATGCCGAACGCGGGGTCGACGTGTTCGCGAGCGATCGCTTCGGGCGTCTCCTCGGCGACCTGCTCGATGTCGACGCCGCCTTTCGTCGAGACCATGGCGACGGGCTTGCCCTCCCCGCGGTCCATCGTCACGCCGACGTACAGTTCGTTGACGAAGTCGACCGCTTCCTCGACCAGCACGCGGTCGACGTGGTAGCCCTTGAGGTCCATCCCGAGGATCGATTCGGCCGCGTCGCGAGCCTCGTCGGCGTCCTCGGCGAGTTTGATCCCGCCGGCCTTGCCGCGACCCCCGACCTGAACCTGTGCCTTGATCGCGACCGGATAGCCAATCTCGTCGGCGGCCGCCAGGACGCCGTCGACGTCCGACGCGAGCGTCGACGCTGGCGTCGGAACCCCGGCGTCAGCGAACACCTGCTTCGCCTGGTACTCGTGGAGTTTCATTGCGCACTCGTTACGCAGTTGCGCCGTTGCTTAAATCATGGGAGTTTGCGTCGAGTTTCGTGGCTCGAAGTCACGTGGCTCGAGTTCGACACTCGACATTCGGCCCCTGCTATCGAAAGGTTGCACTGGTCGGACTCGAGTCGGTGCGCGGGACAGGATTCGAACAACGCGAAGACGTGCTCGCTTCGCTCCGCTCGACTTCTCTCGTTCGAATCCATCGTCGCGATGCCTCTCCTCGCGGAATGCTCGGAGAGGCATGCGCGGGACAGGATTCGAACCTGCGGACTCCTACGAGACAGCGTCCTAAGCGCTGCGCCGTTACCACTTGGCTACCCGCGCTCGATGTTCGAGTACACGTCGAATCAGCTAAGAAAGTATCGGTCCGTCCTAATGGGTCACTGGCTCCTCGGGCGACCAGTCCGGCGGCACGATGAACGTGATGTGCTCGGCGTCTCGCAACTGGTGGAGTTCGGCTGCCTGCTCGGCAAGCGATCGGTCTCGATACGGCATCTCGAGCCCGCAGCCAGTACAGACGAGTTTGCAAGTTGGTTCGTTCATGTGGTGACGCGTACCCCCCGCCGGGTGCGTGGTCGTCGCTTCGAATCCGAACCGCTTTAGTAAGAGTGACCTAGTGAAATCCCGGGCGAAGGGCCAGTTAGCCTAGGGTTTCGTAGCTGGACGTTGTCTGGCGTAGCACGTTATTGCGATGAGAGTCACAGCCACCGCCATAGTCCTCGACAGATGAACGACGGTGGGACGCGACGGGAGCGATCGCCAACCGTGTGTTTATGGTGCAACCATCCGTTGTAACGAGCATGTATAGCGCCAATACGCGCGTCGAACACGAACCGTGGCTCGAGGAACTCGAGCAGGCCGCGGATCGCCTCGAGCTGACGGGCGAGGCTCGCTCGACGGCTGCCGATCTCTTTCTCGCGAACGTGCCCGAGGCCGACCGATCGAAGCCGGCAGTGCTGGCTGCGAGCATCTACGCCGGATCGCTCGTCGCGGGCGATGGCCGCACCCAGTGTGCTGTCGCCGACGCCGCAGACGTCTCCCGCCTCTCGATCCAACAGCGCTGGAAGGACCTGCTGGCCGGCGCCGGGCTCGAGCCGCCGAAGTGGTAGGCTGATCGGTCATCGAAAGCGACGTGAGTGACTCTCCTGGACAGCGGATAACGCTCGGACGCTTCGAACCATCTCATCAGTACAGATCGCCACCGCTTCGACCGAGTCAGCCGAGCGTCTCGTTCCCTCTCGAACGTTCTCTCCTCTCCTCGCGATTCACCGTCGCCAGATAGCGAGGCCCTCGCTCGACGCACCGAGTAATGGTCAGTAATCCCGATCTGCGGAATCGTTCCAGCAGGAAAACACCGATGTCGTACCGGTAGGCTGCCGCTACACTGGCGAAAGTGTTCCATTGCCTGAGGGATCTTCGGTCGTCGAGATGCGTTTTCGCCCGATTCTCTTACCGATTGTCGCCAGCCGATTTGCGCTCGAGACGACCACTCTCACGGCCTCGAATGCCGACGACAAACGCGAGTAGCGGAGCGTTATTCGTCGTCCTCCCGGGCGAGACGCTTCGCTGCCAGTGCGGTTCCGCCAGCGACGCCTGCGGTGCCGACGACGGCGCCGAAACCGGGGAGTCCATCGTCTTCCGATCCGTCGCTGCCGGTGCCACCATTGCCACCGCTGCCGTCGCTATCGTCGCCAGCAGAGTCGTCATCCTCGTCTCCGTTTCCGCCGTCATCGTCACCGTCGCCATCGTCGTTCCCTGGCGTATCGCTGCTATCGTTTCCGTTCCCCTCTGTACCATCGCTCCCGTCGCTCGAGGACCCGTCTCCGGCCTCGGACAACTCGACGTCGCCGAGCGCGACGAACGGCAGTTGTGGCACCGAACCATCGGATTCCGAGAGCACCTCGACGCGGTCCACGCCCTCGGGGGTGACCATGTCCATCACGGCCGGATTGTTGTCGCCGGTGCCGCCGCCGATGACGTACTCGCCGGCCTCGGGGGCGATACCGCGAATCGCGCCGTCCCCGTAGCCGTCGAACGGGGCGACGAGGGCCGCGATACCGATTCCGCCGCCGGCCTCGACGTCCCAGCCGATCGCGTCGGCGGGAACGCGGACCGAGACCGTGCGCCCTTCCACGTTCGTCTCGACGTTCGACGTCACTGAATCGCCGGCCGCGGACTCGACGCTCTTGACCGACTCGCCGTTGACGACGACGCGGTAGTGGTAGGGCGTCGCCATGTCGGCGTTCAGCCCGGTTCGACCCTCCGTGGTTCCCTCTACGTCGGCGCCGGGGTCGTGGACGTACACCTGGAAGAACTGATGGGAGAAGCCGCGGGGGAGGCCCCAGGGGTTCTGGATCTCGCTGGCCATCGTGAACGCGAACTCGACGCGATCGCGCGAGGCCGACACGGTCAGTTCGTCGATATCCCAGGCCCCCTCGTAGAAGTCGTCGCTCGTCGGGTACTCGTAGGTCCCCGGGCCGTAGGGCTCGCCGGTGGGTTCGTCGAACGTGGCGACCGCCTCGAGCGTGGTTACGAGCGGGACGTACTGCACCGTCGCTCGCGTTCCGTCGCTGTAAGCCAGTCCCCGGTACCAGTCGACGTCTGCCGGCGTCACCACGTCGATCGCGTTGGGCGCGGCGTCGTTCTGTGCGCCGCCGAAGGTCGTCTCGGTGGCCTCCGCTTCGGCCTGCATGACGTTCCCCGGCGCGTCCGGATCGTAGCCCAGCATCACCACCGCGACGTCCAGGTCCTCGAGGGGCGTCTCCAGCGCGGCTTTCGGCACGTCGACGAGAATCTCGTCGGCGGCCGGGTTCGCGGCGACGCCGCCCTCGGCGAGTCGCGTCCCGTCGGCGGTTTCGAGTCGCGTCCCATTCTCACCGTCGACGACGACCCGGTACTGGTGGGGGCGTTCGAGGGTCGCGTTGACACCCTCGCGCATCTCCGTCGTCCCGTCGTCGGAACCGTCGGCCAGATACAACTGGAGGTGCTGGGCGGAGAACCCGCCGTCGTACCCGTCGTAGTTCTCGAGGTCGCCGCCGACCGCCGCACGGAACTGGTAGGTGTCGCCGCCGTCGTGAACCGAGAACGCCGTCAGGTCGAAGATGCCGTCGGTGAACCGGTCGTCGGTCGGGTACTGGTAGCGGCCGTTGCCGCCCTTGTCGGTTCCCGGGGTGACGGAGAGGTTCGCGATGCGGTCGCCCGCGGCGAAGAACGTCGGCGTCTCGAGGATCGCGACCTGGTCGACCTCGACGGTGCGTCGTTCGTCGTCGGCCTCGCCTTGGACCTCGAGATCCGCGCCGGAGACGACGTCGGTCGCGTGCACGTCCGAACGTAAATCGACGGTCACCGCCCCCTCGGGGTCGAAGTTGACGATCACGACGACGCGGTCGGGACCGGCGACATCCTCCAGGAGGCTAGCGTCGCGCCCGAAGACGAGCACGCGGTCGTCGGACTCGTGCCACTCGCCGACGAGGTCGGCGTCGGTTTTCAGCACGTCGAGGTCGTGGTACGTACTGATAAGCGTCCGGTAGAACTCGAGGTGGTCCTCGTCGTACGTCTCCCAGTTCACGAACGCTCGCTGGCGGCCGCCGGGGCGGACGTCGGCCCCGCTGTTGACCGAGCCGTCGTCGTTGTAGCCTCGAGGGTCGTTCTCGCCCATGTGTCGACCCTCGCCGAACCGGCTGATCTGGCGCTCCTGGCCGTAGTAGACGAAGGGGACGCCGGGGAGGGTGACGCCGGCGGCCCAGCAGGCGCGCTGGAGGGCGGCCCCGCGCTCCCACTCCTCGTCGGAGGCCTCGTCGTGGTTCGGATTCGCCTGATCGACGACGGTCTGGTTGAGCAGGCGCAACTCGTCGTGGTTCTCGATCGCGTTGAGGACGAGCGAGTGGTCCGGGATGCCCTCCGCAGCTCGCGCCCGCACGTCGTCGTAGAGGTCTGTGGGCGAGGCCAACCCGCCGGCAACGTCGTGTGTCGTCGTCGTGAACCCCTCGGTGTCGAAGTGCATGTCGAACTCGTTCTCCGAGAAGGCGGGGTCCTTCGGGATCGTCTCGTCGAGCATGAGGAACTCGCTATCGTTCGACCGGACGACCTCGCGGACCGCCTTCCAGAAGCTGTGGGGGACCCCCCAGGCGATGTCACAGCGGAAGCCGTCGACGCCGACCTCGCCGGACCAGAACTCGGCGACGGCGAGCATGTGCTCGCGGACCGCCACGTTGTCGTAGTTCCAGTTGGGCATGACCCGGAGGCCCCAGAAGCCGGTCGGACTGGGGGCCGGTTCCACCGTCTCGCCGTCGTGGGTAATCGGCGCCTCGAGGCGGTCCCACCAGTCGAAGTGTTTCGAGTCCTCGTTCCAGGCGTCCACAGGTGGATACTCCCAGTTCGGTGCTGGCGGTTCGGATCCCTGTTCGGCGATGGTGTCCTGGAAGTACGCGTGGCCACGCCCGGCGTGGTTGCTCACGAGGTCGAAGACGACCTTGATACCGGCCTCGTGACAGGCGTCGACGAACGCCGCGTAGGCCTCGATGGGATCCATCCCTTCCGGGACGAGGTCCCCGGCGATCCCGAAGTAGTCGTTCGTGTCGTAGCCGTGTGGCCCACCGCCGGGCGCCCCCTCCTGGAAGCCCGATTCGTTGTTATTCCCGAAGAGTTTGTCGACGCTCTCGGCAGGGACGACGGGCGTCAGCCAGACCGCGTCGACGCCCAGGTCGGCGAGGTAGTCGACGCCGTCGATCAGGTCGTCGAAGGTCGTCGCGCCGCGTTCGCCTGCCCACGAACGCGGGAAGATCTGGTACATGACGCCCTCGGCCATCCACTCCGGCGGGCGGTTGGGCAGGGAGGTCGTACCGTCGGGTCCGAGTTCGATCGTATCGAGGGTGCTCAGGCTGTCACCGTCGGAGGCGACCGCGTGGACGCGGGCGGACTCGCCCTCGATGGCCGATTCGGGTACGCGACCGGTCAGTCCGTCGACCTGAATCGCGTCGGTGGCGAGCGCGTCCCGGTCGTCCGCGAGGAAGGCGACCTCGAGGTCGGCCCGCGTCGCCCGGCTGTTCGGCGCAAGTCGTGCGTTCGTCTCGAGGACGTACTCGCCGTCCTCGTACCGTCCCTCGAGTTCGATTCGGGGCTGGCCGCCCGCTCCGCCTTCGGATTCGGGGAACGCGTGGATCGTCAACTCGTGGGTGCCGTCGGGCGCCTCGAGTTCGAGGACGTAGGTGCCGGGAACGTCGGCCTCGAACTCGGCAACGTTGTCTCGGCCTTCGTCGTACCGGGGCCGGTCCGGATCGAGCGACGACTGGTAGGTCAACTCGACCTCGCTCCCCTCGGGGCGCTGGGCGACCGACCAGGTGAAGTCCTCGGCGGCGTAGCCCCCTGGATTTGGGCTGGCATTGGGAACCCGCGGGGCGAGGTTGTCTCGCCCACCGATCATCTCGGGGCCGACGAACGCCGAGTTCCACAGTTTCTCGCCGACCTGGACGAAGCGGGGGTGACCAGGGTGAAAGGAGTCGATTCCGCTCGCCGTCACGCCCTCCGGGGCGCTCGCCGCGACCGAATCGCTAAACCCGGCCGTCAGTCCGTAGGCACCGAGTCCCGCAACGCCCCCGAGGACGGTTCGTCTGTACAGCGATCTCGAGTCGTCGTCTCGTGAATTGTCACTCATGGCTGGTGGATCGTCCGGTGGTGTCCGCGGGCGCGAATCCGGGCCGTCGCTCGAGCGTGCGACTCGAACGCGTGTGCCGTGTCATCGCGCCTGATGGCTGTTGCAATTGAGGTGTAATTATTCATCACACTTAGAGATATCTATTGGCGCTCCGATAAGATGGGGGAATCCGTCAGTCGCGAGATAGCAGCGGTCGACTTGCTCGAAGGTTCGGTCGGGTTCCAATTCTCATCAGTCGTCCGATTCTCCGCGGCCGTCATTGAGTGGTAGCGAGACGTGTCTCGAAAATTTCGTTCGCTTTCCGCTGCAAATGTGGACAGCGCTCGAGGCCGCGTTTCAGCGCCGGACGAAAACTGACCGAATCCGATCGGTGCGCCGCATTACTCCGGCCTCGAGGACTCCCGCCCCTCGCGGTCGGGCGTCAAATTCCCGCGCTCGTCGATCTCGCCGTTGACGATGCGCGTACTCGAGATGATGTCGTCGTCCTCGGCCCGAACGTGGGGGACGACGACGAGTTCCAGCGGATCGTGGCCGCGCTCACGGCGCAGGTCGTTGATCTTCTTGCCACCCTCGACCGTCTCGGGCGAGACGATCAGGTAGTCGAACTGGGCCTCTGTCGCGATTCCCGTCGGCTCGGTGAGCGTCCGGACCTCGAACTCGCGGTCGTGTTTCTCGGCGAGCGTCTCGAGTTCGGCCTCCAGGTCGCGCTTTCGCTCGTCGTAGGGGCGGACGTACCGGTCGACGTGTCGGGTCTTCGGCGCGAGTTCGTTGCTGGTCAGCCCGACGGTCACGTCCCCAAGTTCGAACGCCCGTTCGAAGAGCCGTCGATGGCCATCGTGAACGGGGTCGAAGGTCCCACCAAGCGCGACGTCCATACCCGTGGTCACAGGCGGGGCGCGTATAAAAGGGTCGAATCGCTAATTACCGTTCGCGACCGATATACGACGATCGTCGAACATCCGCTTCGCATCGTTTTTTGTACTGCACGTACCTCACCCCGATATGGGACTGGACGAAGACTCGCTGGAGTATCACCGGAGCGAGCCACCGGGCAAGATCGAAATTTCGACGACGAAGCCGACGAACACCCAGCGGGACCTCTCGCTGGCGTACTCGCCGGGCGTCGCCGCACCATGTATGGAGATTCACGAGGACGAAACCGACGCCTACACCTACACGGCGAAGGGCAATCTCGTGGGCGTCGTTTCGAACGGCTCTGCCGTCCTCGGACTGGGCGACATCGGCGCCCAGGCCTCGAAACCCGTCATGGAAGGCAAGGGCGTGCTGTTCAAGCGCTTCGCCGACATCGACGTCTTCGACATCGAACTCGACGAGGCCGACCCCCACAAACTCGTCGAGGCGATCAAGATGATGGAGCCCACCTTCGGCGGGGTCAATCTCGAAGACATCAAAGCCCCCGAGTGTTTCACCATCGAGGAGCGCCTCCGCGAGGAGATGGACGTCCCAGTCTTCCACGACGACCAGCACGGGACGGCGATCATCTCCGGCGCCGCGCTCGTCAACGCCGCCGAAATCGCCGACAAAGACCTCGAAGACCTCGATATCGTCTTCTCGGGTGCCGGGGCGAGCGCGCTCTCGACGGCCCGGTTCTACGTGTCGCTGGGCGCGAAGCGGGAGAACATCCAGATGTGTGACTCCTCCGGGATCATCACGCAGGAGCGAGCCGACGCCGGCGACGTCAACGAGTACAAGCGCGAGTTCGCCCGCGACGTGCCGGGGGGCGATCTGACGGACGCGCTCGAGGGCGCGGACGTCTTCGTCGGCCTCTCGATCGGCGGCATCGTCTCCCCGGAGATGGTACAGTCGATGGGCGACAATCCAATCATCTTCGCGATGGCGAACCCGGATCCGGAGATCGGCTACCAGGAGGCCAAAGACGCCCGCGACGACGACGTCATCATGGCCACCGGCCGCTCGGACTACCCCAACCAGGTCAATAACGTCCTTGGGTTCCCGTTCATCTTCCGCGGCGCCCTCGACGTTCGCGCGACCGAGATCAACGAGGCGATGAAAGTCGCGGCAGCCGAGGCACTGGCCGACCTCGCCCGCCAGGACGTCCCCGACGCGGTCGTCAAGGCCTACGGCGACGAGGCGATCCAATTCGGTCCCGACTACATCATCCCCAAGCCGGTCGATCCGCGGGTGCTGTTCCGCGTCGCCCCCGCGGTCGCCCAGGCGGCGATGGACTCCGGCGCCGCCCGGACCGAAATCGACGTCGAGGCCTACGAGGAGCAACTCGAGGCTCGCCTCGGCAAGTCCCGGGAGATGATGCGCGTCGTGCTCAACAAGGCCAAGAGCGACCCCAAGCGCGTCGCGCTCGCGGAGGGTGAAGACGAGAAGATGATCCGCGCGGCCTACCAGCTCGCCGAACAGGGGATCGCCAACCCGGTCCTCATCGGCGAAGAGGATACGATCACCCGGACGGCGGCGAATCTCGGCCTCGACTTCACGCCCACGGTCGCGGATCCGACCGCGGGGGCCCACGACGAGTACGCCGAACGACTGTTCGACCTTCGCCAGCGCAAGGGAATCACGCGCTCTGAGGCGACCGAACTGATCCGCCGGGACACGAACTACTTCGGCAGTGTGATGGTCGAGGAGGGGGATGCTGACGCCCTGCTCACGGGACTGACTCACCACTATCCCTCGGCGCTTCGACCGCCGTTGCAGGTCATCGGCACCGCCGACGACGTCGACTACGCCGCCGGCGTCTACCTCATGACGTTCAAGAATCGGATCGTCTTCTGTGCGGACGCCACCGTGAACCAGGACCCTGACGAGGAGGTGCTGGCGGAAGTCACGAAACAGACGGCGAAGCTTGCCCGCCGATTCAACGTCGAGCCGCGGGCAGCCTTGCTCTCGTACTCCAACTTCGGGAGCGTCGACAACGAGGGGACCAGAAAGCCGCGTCGCGCCGCCGCGATGCTCCAGGGCGACCCCGAGGTCGACTTCCCCGTCGACGGCGAGATGCAGGCCGACACGGCCGTCGTCGAGGACATCCTCACCGGTACCTACGAGTTCTCCGACCTGGATGCGCCGGCGAACGTGCTCGTCTTCCCGAACCTCGAGTCGGGCAATATCGGCTACAAACTCCTCCAGCGCCTCGGCGGTGCGGAGGCCATCGGCCCGATGCTCGTCGGGATGGACAAGCCGGTTCACGTCCTCCAGCGGGGCGACGAGGTCAAGGACATCGTCAATCTGGCAGGCGTGGCGGTCGTCGACGCCCAGTCGGAGTGAACCGGCTACGAAACGAGCTCGGTCGACTGATCGCTCGAAGTCGATGAGGAGAGACTGGCCACCTCGGGAGGGGGAGGGTGGGGGAGATGTGGCCAGATTCGATCGTCAACGGGTGAATTCCAGGGTCTGTGCCCGCTCGCGCTCGAGGGTTCAGACCAGGTTGAAAGTCGCCGATAGACACAAAGAACGTTGACCTGTCATATTCAAGCAGCCGGTTACACGGCGTCACGGTTTCGATTTCAGTGGGTAGAATCGATAGTCCGAGTTCGGTACCCGGTTCGGTAGTCCCCCGTCTTCCGACCGAGGTTAGACGTCGAGTAGACCGATCCTTTACGCAGTCACCCAAACACGCGACCGACGTCGAGTCTGACGTAGTGCCAGAGCGTGCCCGTCAGACCGCTCGCCGCGATTCGTCGACCCGATGTCTCGACCAGCACCCGCGGACAGTAGCCCGTCGGAAACGAGCGCGCAAGCGCCCGACTGAACGCCGTGTCCTCGTTGGCGACCGGCGGAAATCCGCCGACCGCCTCGAACGCGTCGCGGTGGACGAAGGTATTGAACCCCGGCAGGACCGGCCGCTCGAGTCGCGGAAACGCATAGTTGATCGTCGCTTCGACGCACTTCGCCCGGAGGGGACCGGTCATCCGACAGCGCGAGGATGCCGCGGCCAGCCCTTCGGCCTGGACGAATCCGAGCATCCGGGTCAGGTACGAGGCGCGAACCTCAGTGTCGGCGTCGACGAAGGCCAGCCACTCGCCCTCAGCGCGGCGCGCACCACGGTTTCTCGCTGCCCCGATTCCGTCCGCCGGGCCGGAAACGACCGTCACGTCGTACTCGCGGGCGATTTCGCGGGTGCCGTCGCTCGAGTCGCCGTCGACGACGACCACCTCGTAGTCGTAGGCAGTGTCCAGGCCTTCGATGCTCGAGAGGGCACCCCGAATGTACTCGGCTTCGTTGCGCGCGGGAACAACGAAACTGACCAGGGGTCTGCTCGAGCGGTTGGCGCGTCTGGCGCGTTGGCCGACGGTGCGGTCGTCTGCCCCGCCGTCCCCGTCTTTGTCGCCGTCCGCCTCGTCGTCTTTGTTCACGCCGACGTCCGCTCCGTCACCCTCGTCCTGGACGCCGTCCGTACGCGTCACGTGCCCTCGGCCGGATCCAGTGTCCGAACCCGTCAGCCGCCGCGTCGATGGTCGCATCTACGACCCAGGTCTCGAGGCACGGACTTATACTGTCGGCTCTTCGTTCGACCGTCGGTCCAGGTCGACGTTCGGATCAGTTGTCGAGGTCGACGTCCGGATAGAGAGACGGCGTCACGGTGTTTTTCGGGCTGAGGTCGGATGGTGGGCAGATAGTGATCGGATAGTGTACTGATACGTGAGGTGCAATATTTGCCGATGCCCGCTCTCGAGGGTCCCGAGAGCGCCGATTTGCGACCCTCGTGCGAAACGTTAAAACGTCAGTCTTGCGAGTTCACGGGTATGACTCGCAGATTCGACATGGATCGCCGTGCGTACCTGAAGACCGTCGGCGCAGTCGGTGCGACCGCTGGCGTCGCTGGCTGTCTCGGCGACGTTCTCGGTGGTGGCGACGATACCATCATCCCTGGAACGGCGCCCGGCTTCGCCCCGTTCGAATTCACCAACGACGACGGTGAGCTGGTCGGGTTCGACATCGACCTCGCCGAGGAAACCATCGACCGGGCCGGCTACGAGGTCGGTGACTGGACCGAAATCGAGTTCGAGTCCCTGATCCCGGAACTCACCGAGGAGAACATCGACCTCGCGGCCGCGGGAATGACGATCACCGAGGAGCGCCAGGAGACCATCGCGTTCTCCGAACCCTACTACGAATCCGACCAGGCCGTCCTCGTCGCCAGCGACGGCGACCTGGATCCGGGATCGGTCGAGGACCTCGAGGGAGCCGTCGTCGGCGCCCAGACCGGCACGACAGGCGAAGGAGAAGTCGAGACACTCGTCGAGGACGGAATCGTCGCCGAGGACGACACCCGCCAGTATCAGAACTACCCGATGGCCGTCCAGGACCTCGAAAACGGCAACGTCGACGCGATCATCATCGACATTCCCGTCGCCCAGAACTTCGAGTCCGGGCGAGACGTCGAGGTCGCCTTCGAGATCGAAACCGGCGAGGTGTTCGGCTTCGGTATGCGCCAGGACGACGATCGCATCGGAGACATCAACGACGCCCTCGCCGAGATTCGTGACGACGGCACCTACGAGGACCTCATCGAAACCTGGTTCGAGTAACGAATCATGGACGCCGCCGTCTTGCAGGCGAGCGACTGGCAGTTCGTCGCCTCGAACTGGGAGTTCTTACTGAAGGGGACGATCGTCACCATCTTACTCACGATCGCGAGCCTCTCGCTCGGATTCCTGTCGGGATTCCCGGCGGGCGCCGTCGAGGTGTACGGTTCGGGCTGGCTCCGGGAGGCGGTGAGCACCGTCGGCGTCGTCCTCCGCGGGACGCCTATCGTCGTGTTGATCGTCCTGTTTTACTACGGGTTGCCACTCCCCCGACTCGGATCGGTTCCGGTACTCGACATCAGGCTCGATAGATTTATCGCCGCGACGGTCGCGCTGGGTCTTCGAAGCGGCGCTTACCAGGCGCAGGTGTTCAGAGGGGCGATTCAGTCGATCGATGAGGGTCAAATGGAAGCCGCGCGATCGGTCGGGATGACGAAATTGGGGGCGATTCGACACGTGATCTTCCCGCAGGCGATTCGCCGCTCGATCCCCGGCTTCCAGAACGAGTTCACGATCGTCCTCAAGGACACGAGCATCGCCTTCGCCATCGGGCTGGCGGAGTTGCTCTACCAGGCGGATCAACTCTACCTCCGGCCCGGACGCGACACGGCCGTCATGGAGGTCATCATCACCATCAGTGCGATTTACTTCGTGTTGACGTTCGTGACGAACCGCTCGCTCGACCGCTTACACGACCACTACGCGATCCCCGGAGGAAACGACTGAGCCTATATGAGTCTGTTACGCGTCGACCACGTCGACAAATCCTACGGCGACGAGGAGGTACTGCACGACGTCAGCTTCGAGATGGAATCCCAGGACGTCGAAGTGATCGTTGGCCCCAGCGGGTCGGGGAAGTCGACCATGCTCCGGTGTGTCAACCGACTCACTGAGATCGACGACGGCGCCATCTACCTCGATGACGTCGAGATCCACGATATCGACGAAAACGACCTTCGGCGGCGCGTCGGCATGGTCTTCCAGGACTTCAGCCTCTTCGCCCATCGGACGGCGCGAGGCAACATCACCCTCGGTCTCGAGGAGGTCCTCGGCCTCTCGAGGGAGGAAGCCGATGCCAGAGCCGTGGACTACCTCGAGCGCGTTGGACTCGAGACCCAGGCCGACTCCTATCCCGCCGAGCTTTCGGGTGGCCAGCAACAGCGCGTCGGCATCGCTCGCGCGCTCGCGATGGACCCTGAACTCATCCTCTTCGACGAACCAACCAGCGCGCTCGACCCCGAACTCATCGGCGAGGTGCTCGCGGTCATGAAAGACCTCGCCGACGAGGGGATGACCATGCTCTGTGTCACCCACGAGATGGGCTTCGCCCGCTCGGCCGCCACGACGCTGACGTTCCTGGACGAGGGCCGGATCGTCGAACGTGGCCCACCCGAGGCGCTGTTCGACGATCCGAAACACGACCGCACCGCCGCCTTCCTCGGCGACCTCACCGTCCACCGATGACGGCGTTCGAGGAGGCTCGCGGCTCGGCGGTCGACACCCTTCCCGGTCGGCGACGGCTCGTCATCGGCGCCATCGGGGTCGTCTTCTGGACGTGGTTGCTCGCCCGCTGGGCCTACCACAACGCGTGGCTCGACAGCCTGTTCACCGCAGTCGGGTTTCCAGACCTGATCCGTTCGGAGATGGGAGTCAGCCAGCGCGAGCCCTGGCTCCCCGTCGAGCCGTTCGAATCGTTCGACCTCGTGAGCCTGGCGATCGAGTCGGCGCCGTCGCTGGCGGCGGGCGCGTTCATCACCGTCTACCTGACGGTCCTCTCGATGCTCTTCGGGCTGGTGATCGCCGTCCCCCTCGCGGTCGCGCGAACGTACGGCGGCCCGATCCTCAGTCGGATCTCGCTGGCTTACACCGAACTCATCCGCGGGACGCCCCTGCTCGCCCAGCTCTTCTTCCTCTACTTCGGGTTGCCACTGGCGGGCATTTTCGACTCGCTCGGCTTCGTCGGCCAGGGTGGGATTCCACGGGCCGCCATCTTCGTCGCCATCGTCGGCTTCACGATCAACTCCTCGGCCTACCAGGCCGAGTACATCCGGGCGGCCCTGCAATCGGTCGACCCCGGACAGCTCACGGCAGCCAGAGCCGTCGGCCTCTCCAGGACGCAGGGCATCCGTCACGTCGTCCTCCCGCAGGGGCTCCGGTTTGCGATTCCCGGCTGGACAAACGAATTCATCTACCTCATCAAGTACTCCTCGCTGGCGGCGTTCATTACCGTCCCCGAACTGTTCCGGCGAGGCAGGAACATCGGCTCTGATACGTTCGAGTTCACCAACATCTACATCATCGTCGCGCTATTTTACCTCGCGCTGGTGCTCACGACGTCGCTCGCGATGGCTCGCCTGGAGCGATCAGTTGCGATTCCAGGACTGGGGACGGTGTCCGAACGGAACTGATGGCAAACGAGAACTGATTTTTGGGTGGCGGACGTAGGCTCGAGCGGCCGATGACGACGTACTCGCTCCGAACCGGACTCGGCACCCGGTGGCGACGAGCCCTATGAGTGCCGAGGCCCATCTGCTCCCGATACTCAGCCGTATCGATCGCGGTGAGACGCTTTGAGCCGCTGGTACTCGCTGTCGTCCGTGACCAACTTGAGCCACGTCTCGTAGACTAACGCGGCTTCGCGCTTGTCGGAGTCAGCCCAGTGGATCGGCTCGCGCTCGCTTCCGTCAACGTACTTTCGACCACCGGGGTACCTGGCGTACCGCATCGCTCGGGTGTACCCCATCTGGAGATACTTTCTCGCCATGTCCATTCCCACGACATCACCGTCGCGTCTGTACTCACGGAATCGCTCGTAGATGGCTTCCCCGCCTTCGTCGGCCGTCTCGCGGTCCGCATACCCCCACAGTGGCAAGAGCTCGGCCTTGTAAGGCTGGACCTTGAACACGCCTTCTTCGCCGCGGCCGATTTCATATCGCTCGGGCTGGGTCCGGTAGTCGACGTCGTTCGCCGCGTCGTCTCGCCGGTGTGGTGGCTCGCTACCGGCGTGGGTGTCGCGTGCGTTGTCGGCCACGAGAGCACGTTCGCCCGGACGGCCCTTCCCAGTGTCGGCAGTCACTCGCAGGTCGTGAGCCGGCACGGAGTCGGTCGTTGTTACGTTCGTCTCGAACGGGTAGATGGCCGTGCTTCGGCGAGTGTTTCTCGAGTTCGGTCCGCGCCTCCTCGGGTTCCGAATGGACACTGAGAGACCTGTCGTTTGACGGCTCGGAAACGGTATCGACGAATGCAGTGAATTAGGACCGACGCCGCGAGACAGACTGCACGCAGGAGCAGGCACCAGCACCATTTCGATACGACCGATAGAAGCCATGACGAGTACCGATACGCGATTCCAGATACTCGTGGGCAGCGTATCCAGACCACATGAATCGACGAGTCCTCCTCGCCCTGTCGGCTGCGTTCGCACTGACGCTCCCCTGGGTGGTGGTGGGCGGGGCAACGACCATCTTGCCCTGGCTGACGTCCCAGGTGGGACTCGGGTACCAGGCACCCTCCGTCCTTGCTACGCTCTCGACACTCGAAACCGTGTTCGTGACGGGACTCGCCGTCCTCGGCTCGGCGTTCCTCCTCGCTTGGGCAGCCGAAACCGCCGAGAAGGACGTCCCGCAGGCGTTCGCGATTGCGGTCCTCGCCGTCCTGGCGGTGGCGCCCGAGTACGCCGTCGACGCGCTCTACGCGTGGAACGCGGGAACCCCGCGGGGCGCCGAAGCCGGGAATCTCGCCGTCGCCAACATGACCGGCGCGAACCGCATCCTCATCGGCCTCGGCTGGGCCGGCGTCGCGCTCTTTACGATCTATCGGGCGGGGGCGTCCGTCGATCCAGCGGTGCGAAACCGACGTGGCATCCTCTCCGATTCGGTCGTTCTCGACCGCGAGATCGGCCTCGAGGTCGTCTTCCTCCTGCTGGCCACCCTGTGGGCATTCCTCGTGCCGCTAAACGGCGGTATCGATATTCTGGACATGGTTGTCCTGGTCGGTCTGTACGCCTGTTACATCGCGGTAATCATCCGCGGCGATGTCGAACCCGACATGGACCACGTCGGCGTTCCGGCATACCTCCAGCACCTCCCGAAGCGGCTCCGGATAGCTACCGTGTTTGGGCTGTTCGTGTACTCCGGGACGATGATCTTCACGGCTGTCGAACCCTTCGCTCACGGCCTCGAGTTCCTGGGCGAGGGAATCGGTATCCCCTCGTTCTTCATGATCCAGTGGATCGCCCCGCTGGCTTCGGAGGCACCGGAGCTCATCGTCGTCGTTTACCTGGTGAACAAGGCGCGCTCGACGGCGGGGTTCAACGCGCTCATCTCCTCGAAGCTCAACCAGTGGACGCTGCTCATTGGGACGCTCGTGGTCGTCCACTCGATCGCGCTGGGGCACTACGGCGTGCTCGCATTTGACTTCAAGCAGGAGGCCGAAATCTGGCTCACCGCCGCCCAGTCGTTCTTCGCCGTCTCGCTGCTAATCCGGTTCGAAATCTCCGTGACGGAGGCGCTGACGCTGCTCGTGTTGTTTCTCTCGCAGGTACTGCTCGAGTTTATCATCATCCGGGATTTCGTGACGCTCCCCGTCTCGAGTACCGAACTCCTGCTGGCGTACACCATCGTCTACGTCGTTCTCGGGGTGACGTTGTTCGTCCAGCGCCGTCGAGAATTTTGGCTCCTCCTCCGTCGGACTGCGGGCACGATCGGCGACGCGATGTCCCCCGGTGACGGCCGCGCTCACCGCGCCGACGACTGATCTTGATCTCGTCGCTCGAAGAACTGTACGGCATTCACTCGTCCTCACGAGTTGGGAGACGTCACGTGCCTGGAGACGTCACGAATCTGGAGACATTACGACCCGGGAGGCGTCACGAGCCTGGAAACGCCGCCGCGCACTGGCTTTCAATAGCCTGTGCCTCGAGTCCCGGTGTGAGCTTTTCGATCGCCCCGGAACCGGCCTTCGATCCTGGAGAACGGTCGACATCCCCGTTCCGGTCGCCAGCCGCCGTTCGCGAGAATCGCGTCATTCAGGACCCCCAGAAAGCCCACCGTGGTCAGTCGGCAGCGGTACCGACGGCGGTCAGCTGGTCCGGGGCCCCCTCGAGTAAGTAGAGGTAGTCGTCCAGGTCGAGCGCGAACGAGTGTGGCTCTCGGAGGTCGATCCAGGAGTACTCGAACTCGACGCCGACCTCTTCGCCCTCGCCGGTGACGACGTGGGTGAATTCGTCGGGGGCGTCGTGGACCGTCGCGTGGAAGAAGTGTCTGACGTAGTACTTCGGCGGGGACTCGTACCGGTTCCAGACGTCGCTGGCGACGTGGCTGGTCGAGCTAACCGCGCTGAGGCCGCTCTCCTCTACGATTTCGCGAAAGACGGCCGCTCGAGGTGACTCGCCGGGTTCGATCGTCCCCTTCGGAATCTGCAGTCCGTCGTGCTCGGGGCTCTCGAACGCCAGTAGCTCCGCTTCGTCTCGAGTGATGTACGCACACGATTTGTGAACGTACGTCGGTGATCGAGTGCCCATTCTATACCACTCAATCACGGTAATACATAAAAAGGTTCCACCCAATGAGTACTAGGATCATTAAAGGTCTCTTTCGGCCGGCGAGAGAGTCGAGATCGCCGTCCTCGAACGCGTCCTGAGTCGTCGGTGGAGGGATTGGTTCCGCTCGGTTCGTCCGGCTCACTCGACCCGCGGCGCAGTTTCGTCGGTCCGTCCTGGAAGCTCGAGTTCGATCTCGAGTTCCGGGTCGCCCACCCCGTCGAAGTCTATCTCCAGCTCGATCGGTTCGCCGAACGCGAAGGGGAGCTCCCACTCGTCGTCGCTGATCGTGAGTTCGTCACCCGCCTGGAGTTGTTCGCCCAGGGAGATGAGGAAGGCGCCGAGCTCGTTCGCGTCGAGACGGTACGCCTGTTCGAACGATCGACCGGTACGGATCACCGTTCGCTCGGAGTCGGGTTCGTCGGCCGTCATGGTCGTATCCCCTTCGCGTCGAGTGCGGATAGGGGCGTCGCTCGAAGTCCGATAACGGACCGCAGTGGCCGATTATCGGTCGCGCGGAGGGACGCCGATCGACGGTGTCGATGTGGGATGTTCAGCACGCATCGAACCCGTATCGTATCGGGAGCGACGCGGAGGATACGCACCGAATCGGGAAACTGTCCACTACGGCAATGCTGGAGTGAGTCCGGACGGCGAACTCGGGTTCGGGCCTCTTTTCGCTTCTTTCGCGAGCGTCCAGTAGATTCATCCGGTTTCCCTGTCAGGGACGCGTATGGGGATCGATCGGGCGGAACTCCGGAAAGGGTTAGCCGAAACTCGGCGGTTCTTGCTCGCCCACCACCTGCCTTCGGAACGACACCGGTGTTACTCGCCGGTCGTCTTCGGTCGCCAGGTGGACGTCTGTGCCCGATGCCTGGGCATCTACCCGAGCATCGTCGCCGGCATTCTCGCATATCTGTTCGCTCCGTTGCCGGCAAACCGGATACTTTTCGTAGCTATCCTGCCCGCACCCGCACTCCTCGACTGGTCGGTGACGACCTTTCGAGAGACCCGCGGGACGAACGCCTTTCGAACGCTGACCGGCGCGCTGCTCGGCTTTGGCTACGGACTGGGTCTCTCGCTCCTGATTTTCGAGTCGGTGCTGACGGTGCTTGTCATCGGTCTCGCCTATGGGCTCCTCGCTGGCCTCTTGCTTTCGTACTCGCTTCGTCGGTCCGACTGAACAGCACCTCTTGCACCTGGTTATTTACCTCGAGCGTGAGAAGTTTCGCTGACACCTACCCATGAAGCATTGCATCAACTGCGGCGACGAAATCGACGATCAGGCGTCGGTCTGTCCCAGCTGCGGCGTCAACCAGTCGATCTCGCTCGAAGGAGGCCACGGTGAACGTGGCGCGAACGAGAAGTACTGCGTCGACTGTGGCTCACTCATCACCAAGCAGGCGGAACTGTGTCCGGAGTGTGGCACTCGTCAGCCCGCTTCAAGCGGTGGATCGTCCAATTCGGACAAGATCGCTGCTGGCGTCCTGGCGCTGTTGCTCGGCGGAATCGGCGCCCACAAGTTTTACCAGGGGAACATGAAACTCGGCGTATTGTACCTGTGTTTCTTCTGGACAGGGATCCCACCGATTCTCGGATTGATCGAGGGCATTCTCATGCTGATAGCCGACGACGCCGAGTACGAGGAGAAGTGGGCCGACGGCAGTCTGCTGGGTCGATAACGGGTCCAGTCGTCGTTCGTTCTCTGATTGCGTTCGCGTCTCGAGGTGCTGACCCCGCCTTCGTTCATTATCCTCGTCGGTGTAGACGTCGTATGTCACCCTCGAGCGACGACGCGACCGACACCGGCGATACCCAGGAACGAGACGACGACGCGGCGATCGGAAGCGACCTCCAACGGGATCGGACGACCATCAGTTCGGTGTTGGGGGACACCTATCGCGGGGAGGTCGCCAGGGAAACGACCTGGCGCTCACGCCTCGATCAGACGACGACCTGGAGCGTCACCATCATGGCGGCCATCCTGACCTGGGCGTTTTCGAGTACGGACAATCCACACTACATTATTTTGATCGCGGGTCTGGTAGTCACGATGTTTTTGCTCATCGAAGCCAGACGCTACCGAGATTACGACGTATACCGCGCTCGCGTCCGCCTCATGCAACAGAACCTGCTAGCGGCGACGCTCGATCCCGACGCGCCCGTCGACAACCCTGACTGGCGTGTCGAGTTGAGCGACGATTATCGCCGGCCGACGGTGAAAGTGTCTATGCTCGAGGCGCTCGCGAACCGACTTCGCCGAATCTACCTGGCGCTGTTCTCCGTGCTGGTGCTGGCGTGGGCCTTTCGGATCACGGCGTTCGTCCCGAGCGACGCCTGGCTCGAGTCGGCGTCGATCGCACTCGTCCCTGGCGAAGTGGTCGTCGCCGTCTGTGCCCTCTGGTACCTGGCCGCCGTCGCCATCGTCCTCTGGCCGCGCGAGCGGCAGGCGAAAGGGGAGTTTCGTGAGGGCGAGCACGGCGAGTGGAAGTCCGGACAGTAAACGGGGCTTTTCGGCTCCATCGCCGCCGGTTTCGGGCGGCGGTCACTCCCCCGTCTCGACTTCTTTCCGGCCGGTGACCCGGTCCGGAACAAGCCGAAAGTCGCGAAACGTCACGTCGTCGGGCGGTCGCTCGAAGATGTCGACGGCCGGAATCTGGACCGCCCACATCCCCTGGACCGCCGCCGATTCGTACGGCTCGTCCGAGATCTCCTCGAGCGATCCGGTCGCGACGACGCTGTGCCAGCCGTCGTCGGTCTCCGCGTAGACGACGAACGAGACCGGTCGGTCGAGGACCGCCGCTTTGCCACCGCTGTGCCCTTCCGGGAACGACAGCTGGAAGTAGAAGTGACCCTCGTCCGCGTAGTAGCCGTAGGAAACCGGAATCGAGAACGGCGGTTCCTCGGCGGTCGTTCCGAACGAAAGAACGCCGGTCCCGCCTCGGTCGAGAAACGAATCCAGGTCCTCGCCACCGAGTTGTACCCAGCGGAGCCCTTGCATGTCGATCAGTACGACCGTCGGGCAAAAAATAGGCCGTTCACGACCGCACGGACTGTCTCGAGAAACGGATAATTTCCGCCCGAGTGCCCCCTAGCGCTTTTTGCTCGCCGTCGTGGTACGTCGCTCGATGGATGCTCGAGGACCGTATTCCGAACGGACAGAGTGCGCCCACGACAGACGCGAGTTGCTTCGCTCGCTCGCGCTCGCACTGGCGGCCCTGGCAGTGCCGCAGTCTGTCAACGCACAGGAGGACGATGGTGCGGACAACGAAACCGAGGACGGCGACGAGAGCGGCGCACAGGGAACGGACGATGAAGAAGGAAGCGAGAACGAAACACAGGAAGCGGACGACGAGGAGGGCGACCAGGACGGTGACGACGGGACGGCTGGCGAATTCGTAACCGTCGAACTCGTCGACTACGCGTACGAACCCGGGACCGACAGTCCGCTCGAGATTCCGCCCGGCACGCTCGTGGAGTTCGTCTGGATCACCGACAATCACAACGTCGCCGTCGACAGCCAACCCGACGACGCCAGTTGGGACGGATACGACCCGATCGAGAACACCGGCTTCGAGTACGAATTCACGTTCGAGACAGAAGGCGAGTACGAGTTCCACTGCGACCCGCACCTCAGTCTCGGCATGGTCGGCACGATTACCGTCGATCCGGAAGCGTCGGTCGGCGGCGATGACGGTGGGGGCCTCCCGTCTGTCGTCCCCGGACCGGCCGTGACGCTCCTGGTCGCGACCCTCACGTCGCTCGTCGTCGTCATGACGCTGGTCTACGCGTTTTTGAAATACGGGAGCGACCCGAACGAATGACGCCCACGCTTGCTCCAGCGGATTGACGGGTACCGCGTCCCTGCGGGAGGACGAGTCGATGACCGATTCGCGCCGTCGAGCGCATTCGACCGCTCGCTGACGGCCTCGCCGACGCTCGAGTAATCCACGTCAATTACGGTTTTCCCTTCCTCACCACATGGAGGACTCCCTCGTCTTCTTCGATGCACTGATTCACCCGTATCGCCAAGGAGAACCCGAACCACGATGACCGAGACTCCCTCGCGCGCCGGCGTCATCATCGCGGGCGGGTTTTCGACTCGCTTCCAGGACGGCGACAAGGCAGTCGCCGACCTCGACGGCACGCCGTTGATCGGCCACGTCGCCGACCGACTCGAGGACGTGACGGACGAACTCGTCGTCAACTGCCGCGCCGAGCAGGTCGACGCCCTCCAGGACGCACTCGAAACCAGGTCGCGGACGATCCAGGTGGCCGTCGACCGAACGCCAGACCGCGGTCCTCTCGCCGGGATCGCGACGGGGCTCGAGGCCGCGAGCGCTCCCGTCGCGGCGGTCGTAGCGTGTGACATGCCGTTCGTCGAGACGGCGTTACTCGAGGCACTGTTCGAGCGACTCGAGGGTGATGGTGATCGTGAGACCGACGAACATGAGGTTAGGACGGCGGCCGTCGTCCCGAAGCATCCGGACGGCTGGTTCCAGACGACCCAGGCCGTCTACCGGACAGAACCGATGGCCAATGCGTGTCGCACGGCGCTCGAGGCCGACGAGGGCAAGATCCTGGCTGCGCTCGACAGGATCGAGTGGACCGTCCTGGAGCCAGCCGACTGGAAACGACACGCGACGCTCGGTTCGTTCGACAGCATCGACACGCGAGCGGACCTCGAGGCGGCACGGGCGCGGTTCTGACCTGCGAAAATTCTGCCCCCGATCGATCAGGCCATGCGCGGTGGCGGCACGAGCAACACGTTCCCGTTCGCGCGGGTGACGAGGTCCTCGGAGACGCTCCCGAGCAGGAGCCGTCGCAGGCGGCTGTGTCCGCGGGAGCCAACGAGGGTCGTCGTCGGCTCGTACTCGGCCTCGACGTCGAGGATTTCGTCAGCCGGATCTCCCTGCCTGCGTTCGATCCGGGCGTCGATTCCCCACTCCTGGAGCTGGTCGGCGAGTTCCTCGAGTCGCTGGCGAGGGTCTTCTCCCTCTGGAAGCTCGGGATCTTTCGGCGTCTCGACGTGAACGAGGGTCGCCTCCCTGGTGGCGTGTCGGAGATACGAGAACGCGTCGAACGCACGGTCGGCGTTCTCGGAGAAGTCCGTCGCGTAGAGCATTCGCTCGAACAGGTGTTTGCGGACGATTTCGGGCTCGTCGACGCCGCGCTCGATTCGGTTGACGAGCAACGGCGTCTCGCTCGTGCGGGCGAGGTTACGCGCGGTCGACCCGATCACCCGGTTCTCGAGCGGGCTCTTCCCGCGGGAGCCGACGATCGTCATGCTCGCACCGATCGTCTCCGCAATTCCCCTGATTCGCCGGTGGGGCGTCCCCCGAACGACGTGGGTTTCGACGTCGAAGCCGGCGCCCTCGATGACGTTGCGGTATCGCTCGAGTGCGCGTTCGCGCCGCCCCTCGAAGTCCATGCCGGGCATACCTGCGTGTACGTTCGAGGGGATGACCGTCACCAGGTGAATCTCCTCGATGCCGATCCGGCCGAGACACTCGAGGCAGGTCTCGGTCTCGATCGTCGCCTCACTGGCGGCTGAAAGGTCGGTCGCCAAGACGGCTTTCATACCGTCGCTAGGGGACCCAGACATAATATTGTTTTGAATATCCAATACTGTTTAGAGAAGGTTTCGGGCGTTGATCGCTCGGTTCGGTGAGTGCACCCGTTCGGTGCTGAACAGGTTGTTCGGTAAGATGTTCGTTTACGCGCACGAATCAACCCTTCAGATGTCCCCAGGCCGTCTCTACGACTCGAGTCCTCAGCGAGGTGGCGGTTGCGAGTAGCCAGCGGTCGACTACAGTGAACGTGGTGTTCACGCATCGATTGTCGAACGAACCCGCGACACCGGACGGATATTCTCGTGGCGTGGGGTCACGCATCCTCGTCATTCCGGCGTCGATCCGCGCGTGAGACGCTCGGGTCCGTGCTCAACCGCCCCGCCGAACGCTCACGTATTTCTGTAACGTATTCGAATATCTCTGTTGGTTAGGCGTGGGATAGGTGACGGTAATATTGTGCACTAATCCCAAAAGCGTTATAGGTACCTCTGCAGTAGAAGGTGACGAGCAGAAAACCGTGATCTACACACAACCGGAATACGCGAAGAACGGAGGTCGAGACGAATGATCGAGTTCGCCTCCCTGTCGGAACCAGTACAGGCAGGCGTCCTCGTGGGTGCCGTCCTCGTCGAGGCAATCGTCCTCTACGTGGGGTACGGTTTACTCGAGCGAGTCGCCGCACCGCCCCTGATCGACGCTATCGAAAACGTCTAATATGGAGGTATTCGGCATCGCGCTCACGATGCTCGTCCTGTTCGTGAGCTTCGGCTTCATGGTTGGCGTCCTGTTCGGCTTCTTCGGGATGGGTGGATCCTTCCTCGTGACGCCGGCGCTCCTGGTCATGGGTTACCCGGCCCGCGTCGCGGTCGGGAGTGGTATGGCGTTCGTCTTCGGGACCGCCGTCATCGCGACGATGAAACACCACGACCTCGGCCAGGTTGACTACAAACTCGGCGGGTTGATGATCGTCGGGACGACCGTCGGCATCGAAGTCGGGCGGATCGGGGTCTTCTACCTCGAGGAACTCGGCCTCGCCAGCGGCGTCATCGGCGTCACCTACGTCGTGTTGCTGGGGTCGATCGGTCTGTTCGTCACCCGGAACGCGCTGAAGGGTGATGGTGACGGTAACGGCACCGATACCTCGGGCGGCCACCACGACGCCGCCAACCAGGAGATCGATCCGGACGCGATCCCGGACATCGCGAAGAAAATTCAGTCCTACCACGTGCCCCCGATGATGACCATCGCCGGCGGAATCACGGTCTCGCTGTGGATGGTTCTCGGCGTCGCGTTCGTCACGGGGCTGTTGTCGGGCTTCCTCGGCGTTGGCGGCGGATTCATCCGCATGCCCGCGATGTTCTACCTGATCGGGGTCCCCGTCCCGGTGGCCGTCGGGACTGACCTGTTCGAGATCGTCTTCTCTGGCGGGATCGGGTCGTTCCTCTACGGCCTCGAAGGCGGCGTCGACCTCTCGATCGTCGCGCCGTTGCTGGCCGGGAGCGCATTCGGCGCCCGCATCGGTTCGGCGGCGACCAGCATCGTCGACGAGGGTGACATCAAGATCTACTTCGGCCTGATGCTCCTGGGCGGATCGGTCGCCGTCGCGTTCCGCCAGGCCGGGGACTACCTCGGGATGGAGGTCCTGAGCACGGTTAGCTTCGCGTTGATCTTGCTCTCAGCGTTCATGGTCAGTGGAGCCGTCATCTACAGCACCATCGTCGCGATGCGACAGAACGCTCGGATCGCCCGTTCGACGGCCGATTAGTCGGGGCTCGAATGCGTTCGGAGTACTCGTTTTCGACGTAGCACGGTACTCGAGACCGTCAGCCAGTGGTCTCGAGCCCGCGGGGACGCTATATCGGATCGTCGGGGCCGTGCTCGGCAGCCATTCGCGTCGCCTCGGTCGCGTAGCGTTCCCGCTGGTCGGGGTCGTCGACCGACCCGAGGTTGTCGGCATCGACTTCGAGTGCAGCGGTCGTCTCCCGAGCATCGGTGAAACTCGTGAGCGCCCGTTCCTTACGGAAGTAGCGCTCGCCGTCGGGCGTCGCGTAGACGAGGATGATGAGATTCTGTTCGTCGTCGGAGTACGTTCGCTCGACCAGCCAGACTCGAACGCCCTCCTGGTCCGCGTCGGACGCCATACCGGGATCCAGGACGCGGATTCCCAAAGTCGTTTGGCAGTCACGTGCCCTTCGCGGGGTACCGCTCGTGTGCATCGGAAGGCGCTTGCATGAGCATGTGTGGCGTTGATCCGGTTTGGTGTTGTTCGCTCTTGTGATGGCGCTACAACAACTGCCGCGGGACGACGAGATGAAAGACTGCATCGACAACTGCCTCGAGGCCGCCCAGGTCTGTGAGTGGTGTGCAGACGCGTGTGCCGACCACGGCGAGGAGATGGCCGAGTGCATCCGGCTCTGTCGGGACGTCGCCGACCTGGCAACGTTGCACGCACGATTCATGGCCCGCGATTCGGATTACCACGGCGACCTCGCCGCTATCTGTGCGGACGCCTGCGAGGCCTGTGCCGAGGAGTGCGAACAGCACGATCACGATCACTGTCAGGCCTGTGCGGAGGTCCTTCCGAAGTGTGCCGAATCGTGTCGCGCTATGGCCAGCTAGGATGGCGCCACCCCCGCAATCGGAGACGTGGCTCGGGCTCTCCGCGCGGTCGAAACCGCTCGTCCAGGCCGGAGTCGCCCTCGGTGTCGGACTGGGCGGATTTTTCGACGGCATCGTCCTGCATCAGATCTTGCAGTGGCACCACATGCTCTCGGCCCGGACGGACACGACCGACCTCGCTGCGTTACAGCTCAATGTCCTCGCCGACGGGCTCTTTCACGTGGCGACATACGCGTTCACGATCGTCGGGATCGTGTTGATCGTCCGCGCGTGGCGACATCCGTACGTCCCACCCTCGAGCCGAACGCTATTCGGTTCGGTTCTGATGGGCTGGGGTCTCTTCAACCTGGTCGAGGGACTCGTCAATCACCACCTCCTCGAACTCCACCACGTGTGGCCCGACGGGCCGGCGAGCGTCCTGGTATTCGACGTCGCGTTCTTGCTGTCGGGCGTGCTCTTGCTCGCGCTCGGGTACGGTATCGCTCGCTCGGACTCGGATGCAGCCGGCAGTACCCGAAGTGAAGCCGCCTGATCGCAGACGTCCTGCCGTTTCGACTTCGAGCAGAATTTCGGAAAGTTCGCAATCAACCTTGCTCGAGATTCGTTCTAATTAATCGAAATGCTACCAATACTCGCTAATTTAAGGAGTTAGAGTGCTGCGACCTCACTCCACAACTCGAGGCCACGATACTGTATTGCACAATACACACAAAACCTTTAAACACTCCCGGGCCATACGAAGAGGTGATGTCATCTGATGCATACAGCGGAACCGACCAGACCGCCGACGAACCAGTCTACATCCAGGGCCAGTCCCACTTCGAAGAGGTCGTGAGCGAGAACGACGTCGTTCTCGTCGACTTCTTCGCGACGTGGTGTGGCCCGTGCCAGATGCTCGAGCCGGTGATGGAGCAACTCGCCACGGAGACCGACGCCACGGTCGCGAAGGTCGACGTCGACGACAACCAGCCGCTCGCGGGCAGCTTCGGCGTTCGCGGCGTCCCGACAATCATGGTGTTCGCCGACGGCGAGCAGGTCGAACAGCAGGTCGGCGCGTTGCCCGCCGACCGACTCCGCAGCCTGGTCGAGGGATACACGAACGAATGAGCGAGGAGAAACGCGACTCTGACCACGACCACGACCACGACCTCGACCTCGTCGTCGTCGGCTCCGGCGTCGCTGGCCTCTCCGCGGCCGTCTACGCCGCGCGGGCGGACCTCGGGCCGCTCGTGCTCGAGGGCCCCGAACCCGGCGGTCAGCTGACGCTCACGACGGAAGTCGAGAACTTCCTCGGCTTCCCGGAGGGCGTCGGCGGCATGGAACTCGTACAGCGCGGGAAGGAACAGGCAGAGCGATTCGGCGCCGAGTTCGCCCACGGAACCGTCGAGGCGGCCGACCTCGAGGCCCACCCGTTCGAACTCGACCTCTCGAGCGGCGAGACGATCCGGACACGCGCACTGATCGTCGCCACCGGCGCGAGCGCTCGCTGGGTCGGTGCCGAAAACGAGGACGAGTTGATGGGGTACGGGCTCTCGACGTGTGCGACCTGCGACGGCGCCTTCCACCGCGGCGACGACGTGCTCGTCGTCGGGGGCGGCGACAGCGCGATGGAGGAGGCGCTCTTCCTCGCGAAGTTCGCCGAGAGTGTCACGGTCGTCCACCGACGCGACGAACTTCGCGCCTCCGACATCATGGCCCGGCGCGCTCGTGATCACGAGACGATCTCGTTCCGCTGGAACGCCGAACTGCTCGCGATCCAGGGCGACCGGGACTCGGGCGTCACCGGCGCGACGCTCGTGAGCCACCCCGATGGCCACCCGATCGAGAAGGTCGAGGTCGGCGAGGACGTCATCGAGGAAACCGTCGACGTCGGCGGCATCTTCTACGGCGTCGGCCACGTCCCAAACACCGACTTCCTCGTGGATACGCCCGTCTCGCTGGACGCCGCGGGCTACCTCGAGACCCGGGGCTCGACGACCGAGACCGACGTGCCCGGCGTCTTCGGCGCCGGCGACGTCATGGACCCACAGTACCGGCAAGCAATCACCGCAGCCGGGACGGGGAGCATGGCCGCGCTCGACGCCGAGGCCTGGGTCGAGGAGACGGACGCCGAACTGGCAACGGAACCGGCAGCCCCTCCGATCGAGGCCAACGATTAGGGCCTTCGACGAGTAAACTCAGCTATTCTCATGGACCACGAGACCCTTCGCGCGGACATTCCGGCGCTCGAGCACGGCATCTACCTGAACACCGGCGCCGGCGGGCCCAGCCCCCGGCCCGTCGTCGAGACGATCGAGTCGTCCCTCGAGTCCCACGAGTACGACGCGCCGACCGGCGAGGGCATGTACGCCGCGGCCAGCTCGAGCCTCGACCGGGCGAAGACGGCGGTCGCCGACCTCATCGGCGCTCGCGAGACTGAAATCGCGCTCACCCAGAGCACGACCGACGGCATCAACCGCGTCGCCGGCGCGTTCGACTGGGACGAACGCGACGTCGTCGTCCGCACTGACCTCGAACACCCGGCGGGGATCCTGCCGTGGCGACGGCTCGAGCGTACGCGCGGCACGGAGGTTCGCGTCCTCGAGACGGAGGAGGGGAAACTGGACCTCGAAGCCGCGAAGGACGCACTCGAGGGAGCGACGCTCCTGGTCGTAAGTTCGATCACCTGGACACACGGAACGCGACTGCCGATCGAGGAACTCGTCGAGCTGGCACACGATGCCGACGCGCGGGTCCTCGTCGACGCCGTGCAGTCGCCTGGACAGACCACCGTCGACGTCACCGACTGGGGGGCCGATTTCGTCGTCGGCGCCGGTCACAAGTGGCTGCTCGGCCCCTTCGGCGCCGGCTTCCTCTACGTCCGCGAGGGGGCCGAACGCGAGTGCGTGCCGGGTGCGATCGGCTACCGGAGCGTGACCGACGCCTCCGCGCACGACTATGAGTACGCGCCCGGTGCCGGTCGGTTCGAGGTCGGCACGACCAGCCCCGCCCTCTACGACGGCCTGGCGGCGGCGATCGACTATCACCAGGAACTCGGAACGGAAGCCATCGAGTCCCGTATCGTCGATCTTACCGAGTATCTCACGGACGGCCTCCCGGACTCCGCGTTGTGCAGCCCCCGTGAGTTCGAGTCCGGACTCGTCACGATCGACGTGCCCGATCCGGAGGCGACGGTCGACCGCCTCGCCGAGCAAGACGTCGCCGTTCGGTCGCTCTCGTACCCGGACGCCATCAGGGCGTCAGTTCACGCGTTCAACACGCGAGACGACCTGGACGCGTTGCTCGAGGCGTTGAAACGATAGTTTTAGGAGTAAAAGAGAAGAGCGTAGCCGATCAGGCGCTGGGGTGAGAGAGCAACAGTTCGATCCCACTGTCGGCTTCGACCGAGATCTGGACGTCGTCGACGCGGTGGCCGTACTCGCTCGTGTGCTTGCCCGAGCGGCGGATGCGAAGTTTCTCGTCGAGCATCCCCGCGTCGGTCAACTTCTCGATTTTGCGGTAGGTCGTCGAGAGGGGGACGTCACAGCGCTCGGAGAGTTCGGATGCGGTGAGATACGCGGCGTCCTCGTTGAGGGCCTCGAGGATGGTCCGGCAGTCGGCGTCGGTGAGCGCATCGAGAATGGTCTGGACGTCGTCGCCGGTGGTGATCGTCGTCTCGTCGCTTGGGGTGTCGTATCCGAAGGGGCTCGTCGTCGCGGTTAGTGACTGGCTCATACTTCTGTAGAGGAACCGATGGCCCTCGAGTGTACACCACCGATATCGTGGGTCATTTATATAGGGTGGTGAAAATAGCCGTTTCGGGGCCTGTGAACGCACCACACGGCATCGAGTGACTGATGGGTGGGCTCGTCTCGGACACGAATAGTCCCATCTTCCGATGGTCGTCATCATCATCGCCATCGCCATCGAAGAACTCGAGTCCTGGACTCTGCTCCGTCGATGTCGTCGAGAGGCGACCCAGCGGGCATCCGTCGAGAAAAATTCGTCCATCGAGAAGTCGGCCGGTCGCGAAAAGAGAGGCACGGGCGTTCGACGCGTCGGTGACGGGCGGTAATTCAGGCGTCGCTTTCGGCCATCTCTTCGAAGTCCGCCCGAGAGACGGCGCTCCCACAGACCACACAGCCGTTCTCGACGAGGGCCTCCCGCATCGACGCGTTGACCGTGATGGACTGGGCGCACTCGGGACAGACGAAGCGATAGTCCTCACTTGTACTCATTGCTACTAGATCAAACACTCTCCAGTAATAAGTGGTCCACTCTCGTTCTGAGGTGATGAGAATACCCCGTGGTCGTCGAGTTTCGCCCTGCTGGGGCGATTCCTCTGTTCGATGGGAACGAACGGCGAGGCGACGGCGTCCAGGACGTCGCTCGAGGCTCGAGGCTCGAGACTCGAAACTCGAAACTCGAAACTCGAAACTCGCCGTAGATGGATCGAACACGAGCACGTGAATCCCGCTCGAATGGCCAGATTGGTCTGAACTCGTCCGCGTGTCCGTGTCGTGACCGTTGCGACCCTCACTCGGCCCGCTCACCGACCGAAGGGAGAGTAAACGAGACCGTGGTTCCGTCACCGGGTTCGGACTCCGCCCAGATCTCGCCGCCGTGGCGTTCGACGATCCGCTCACAGATGGCGAGTCCGATCCCGCTCCCCTCGTACTCCGTCCGACTGTGCAGTCGGGTGAAGACGTCGAAGATGTGCTCCGTTTCGTCGGGATCGATTCCGATCCCGTCGTCCTGGACCGAAACGATCCATCGAGAGCCGTTTCGTTCCGCCGAGACGTGGATCGACGGGGGCTCGTCGCCGCTGTACTGAATCGCGTTGCTCATCAGGTTCTGGAAGACCTGTCGCAACTGATCGTGGTCGCCCTCGACGGTTGGGAGCGATTCGGTCGTGATCGTCGCGTCGCTTCGAGAAATCCGCACCTGGAGGTCCTCGCGAACGTTCTCGAGGACGACCTCGAGATCGAGCGGTTCGAGCGGTTTGCCGCTCGCTTCCACCCGCGAGTAGGCGAGCAACCCGTCGATCATCTCCCGCATCCGATCGGCCCCATCGATCGCAAATTCGAGGTACTCTTCCCCGTCTTCGTCGAAGGCCTCGCTATACTGGCGCTCGATGAGCTGGAGGTAACTGGAGACCATCCGGAGCGGTTCCTGGAGGTCGTGGGAGGCGGCGTAGGCGAACTGTTCGAGGCGCTTGTTGGATTCGCGCAAGTTGGCTACGGACTGCTCGAGTTCGTGCTGATACTGGTGGCGTTCGATGGCCTCCGCGATGATGTTGGCGACGCTCTGGATGAACGTGACGTCTTCGTCGCTGAAGACCTGCGGATCGGTGTCGTGAGCGCCCAGAATCCCCCACGGATCGTCACTCGGGCCGACGATCGTGCTGATCCCGCTGCGGACGTTGTGGCTGCGAAGTAAATCCGGACCGGTGAACCGTGTTTCCGTCTCCAGGTCTTCGACGACGATGGGATGATCGTTCGCCAGGGTGTACGCCGCCTGCGAGTCGGCTTCGACGGCGGAAACCGTCGCCGCTCCGACGAGCCCGGGTTTCCAGCCGACCCCCTGGCGGAGGAGTAGTTCGTCGGCCCGGGCATCGAGATCGAGGACTTTGCAGTACTCGATGTCGAGCGCGGCCGTCACCTGCTGGGTCGCTTCGTGCATGAGCTCGTCCAGGTCGTCCGTCTCGAGTGCGAGCTGGCCGAGATCGGCAACGATCTGTTGCTGGCGAATCCGATCCGTGAGTTCCCGTTCGCGGTCTTTCCGCTCGGTGATGTCCTGGGACATGACCAGCACGGCGTAGACGCGTCCACCCTCGTCGGTCAACGGATGAGTACGGAACTCGAACACCTGTCCAGGAGTCTCCAGTTCGAAGACGGTCGATTCGCCCTCGAGCGTCGCGCGATAGTGGGGTTCGACGACGTCCACGACCTCCGGTTGGAAGGCGTCCTGGACTCGTTTTCCCTGCAGTTCGGTCGGGTCGTACCCGGTTTCCTCGAGGGCGTTTCCTGCGACGAGTGTGTGTCGTAACTCGGTGTCCAGCAGCGCGACGGCCCCGTTCGGAAAGTTCTCCGTCAACGTTCGGTAGCGCTGTTCGGACGTCGTGAGGCGGTCGAGCGTCTCTTCGAGTTCCGCCTGCGTGTCCTGGAGTTCCTGGTTGCGCTGCTCGAGGACGTAAGCTCGTGACTTCGCGCGCGCGTCGTAGGCCCCTGCGCCGAATCCGGCGACGCCAGCGAGCGCAGAGAGGATGAGGAAGTTGTTCACTGGGTCCGACAACTGGCCGGCGAGATAGATGAAGAGGAGAATACTGACGACGACGCCGATCGCGCGGAGACACCAGTGGGCGATGGTCGAAAAGAACGTCGGCTGAATGTCAGTCCGGGGCAGACCATATCCCCCGTAGAGAAGCACGAGGCCTGACCCGCTGACCAGGACGACGACGATTAGTACTACCGAACTCGATAGCGCTTCACCGGCCTGCATAAGTGGCCAGATCATACCGATAGTGGCGTACAGTCCCCCGAGTGCGAGGATCGCACGACGCCCACCGAACGCCGAGTGGAATCGAGCCAGGGGATTCATACCATTCCAGACGTAGAGCCAAATAAATAGTACTTCTGGATATCCGACCGTCGCTTCAACGACAGTACAGTCGTCTCTCGTGGCTCGTCGAGTGACCGTCGACCGACACGTCGGCCCCGAGTCCGCGGAACCCTATCTTCATTAGGCCGGACTTCGAACCCAACGGTAGACGATGTCGCCGGGAATTCGCGCGACGGTGAAAGTCGGATCGCCCGAAGGCTGCCCGATAGCGAGCTTTTCACAGCGGACGGGGACGACGGTCGATCGGGTGTCGACCAGTACTGCGAGCGAGGGTAACTTGAGCGACAGCGAGGGAAATGCCAAGAGTACCACAAGCACCACGGAGTTCCTCGCCGCCACCGACGAGGAAATCGACGACGTCTCCGGCCCGATATTCTCCTACGGGTCGACCAACCTCTATCGCCACACGCACGACGACTCGAACTGTCCGTGCGCCTGTCTCGGCTCGTTCGGCTGTCCGGTCCACCGCTACGTCGCCGAGGACGGGGACCTCACGCTGGTCTTTCACGCCGAGCACTTCGACCAACTTCAGGCGATCATGGCCGAGTTCCGCGAACGGTACCCCGACATCGACGTCCAACGACTCCTCCAGCCGCCGTTGCAGGGGTCGACCGAAGAGCAGGTGTTCGTCAACCGCGGAAAACTCACCGACCGCCAGCATGAGGTCCTGCAGGCCGCCTACGATGCCGGCTACTTCGAGCGGCCGAAAGGGGCTAACGCGACCGAAATCGCGGCCGAACTCGACATCAGCCAATCGACGTTCACCGAACACCTCGTCGCCGCCCAGCGAAAGCTCTTCGAGGACATCCTCGAGACCGACGCGTGATCTTCCCCGAGCGACAACGGAAATAGTTTAATGGCGCATAGGCTTTGACTCTGCATACGACGATGTCACTAGCCGAGGAAACCGAGATGACGGCGACAGAAATCGACGCCTTCCTGAGTCGCCACGAGACCGGCGTCCTGGCACTCGCCAGCGACAACACGCCGTATGCGATTCCGATCTCCTACGGATACGACGCCAACAGCCGGTCGTTCTACATGCGACTGGTTTCGACGCCCGAGAGCGAGAAACGGAAGTTCCTCGACTCTACTCCCCAGGTTCGTCTCGTCGTCTACGACGAACAAGATGGCGGCCGGACCTACCACAGTGCCGTCGCCGTCGGCACACTCGAGACGATCGACCCGACCGACCTCACCGTCCAGGATGTCGAGCAGTACGGGACGACGAAGCGACCGCTGTTCGAAATCTGGGGCGAGTCGAAGGCGAATCTCGACATCAAACTTTACCGGTTCGAACCCGACGACCTGAGCGGGCGCCGAACCGAAATCGATCGCGGAGACGCGTAGGTCCTGTCGACTTTTCGCCGTCGGTCAGGCTCTCGAGCGGTGGCAAGATGCGGTGAACACAGCGAACGTGCTAAAACACGCCGAATACGTCGAAACGCATCGAAACACGCTAAAACGTCCTCAGTGAACCAGAAAGTGTTCGCGGGAAACCGTCGTTCCGCAGACTGGACACCCGTATTCGACCGTCGCGTCGCGTACGTCGCCGCCCACGGGGCCTCGCTGGCCGCAGCCTGGACAGGTAAATTCGTAAGTTGTCATTGCAGTCGGTTGGGCACCTCTACCTAGACGAACACGGCGGGTCTCGATAGGGGTATAGCCGCACTATGTGGGGATGTTTAAATGAGTCGTCGACGCGCTCGACGAACGAGAAGCGAGACACAGAGTCGCCACGGCAGGACGAAGGCGAGTCCGAAGACGACGTTGACGAGGACGAACTCGAGCGGGGCGCCCCCGGGGAAGTACACCGTTGACCGAATTGCGGCGCCGACGACCGAGGCGCCGATCCAGCCGAGCGTGACATACCAAAGGGTCTCGAAGGGGCTGGAAAGCGTATCGAGCCGGAGTGTTCCGACGAGCGGACTCACGATCAGCCAGCCGGCCAGAAACGGCACGGCGGTCCGGAGGGTGTGGAGCGGGTACGTCCACGGCTCGATCGCGTGCGAGAGCAAGCCGACGGCGAAGAAGCCGAGGATGACGATCCCGTCGCCGAGAACGACGACGCTGACGACGGCGGTACTCGAGTCGAGGGTGTCGTGTCGGATGCGTGGGGTTATCGCGTTCATGGTCATGGTCGGAGTCCGACGACGAGCGCTTCGGCGACGATGGCGAGCAGGACGACGCCGAGGTAGGCGTTCGAGGCGTGGAAGGTCCGGAGCGTCGCGCGGTCTGTTCGGCGGCGACACTGCACAACTGCCGTCCCGAGAAACAGCCCACCCACGGTGATCGTCGAGAGGGTAAAGAGCCAGCCGAGCGGGGTCACGAGGCCGAGCACGGTCGTCATCACCAGCGTTCCGCCGAGGGTCAGGAGGATCCGGCGACGGGCGGCCGAGACGCCCGAGACGACCGGAAACATCGGGTAGCCTGCTCGCGCGTAGTCGTCGCGGTAGACGATCGCGAGGTTGTAGAAGTGTGCCGGCGTCCAGACGACGACAATCAGCGCGAGGACGATTGCCGGCAGCCCGACCGAGCCCGTGACGGCGGCCCAGCCGATGACGGCCGGAAGCGCGCCCGACCCGCCGCCGATCGCGATGTTCCAGGTCGTATTCGGTTTGAGGACGACGGTGTAGAGCACGCTGTAGTAGACGATGGCTGCTAGCGTCAGCGCCGCGACGAGGAGGCTGACCAGCGTCACGAGCACGACCATCGAAAGGACGGCCAGTGCGAACGCAAAGAGAGTCGCGCGAGCGGCCGACACCTGGTCGGTCGCCACGGGCCGGGCCGCCGTTCGCGACATTTGCTGATCGCGGTCGCGTTCGTAGGCGTGGTTGAACGCCCCACTCGCTCCCGTCGCCAGCATCCCGCCGGCGAGTGTCGCCACGACGGTCACGCCGTCGGGCCACTGGCCGGTCGTCGTCGTCGCGAGCGCCATTCCCGCGAGCGCGAGCAAACACAGCAGCCACATCAATCGCGGTTTCGTCAACTCGAGGTAGGATCGTCCCCTCGAATGGAGCCGAGCGCGCGCCGACCGTTCCGCGGTGGTTCGAGTCGGGTTCGACGAGGGCTCATTCGCAGGTGCGGACGACGTCGTCTCACTTGCGGCTGCGGACGACGGCGGCTCGCTTGCAGGTTCGGACGACGGGGCCGAGTCGGCGGCGTCGAATGTGGCTCGCTCGGTGGTCGACTTGCCCTCGAGCGTCCAGCCGAGGGCAGCGAGCAGCGCGGTGAAAAGCACGGCAGCGATCGCGAGGTGGGCTCGTCCCGCGACGGGCTCCCCGGTAACGACGACGAGTCCACCGACACCGACCTGAATCACGAAGAGGACCACGCCGCCGCTGATGGCGATACGCGTTCGTCGACTAGACTCCGCCTCCCAGGCACCGAGCGTCGTCAGGGCGAGTAACAGGCCGACGACCCCGGCGAGCAGTCGATGGCCGAGAACGGCAATCAGCGTGGGATCGATCGGTGACGCGATTCCGTCGGTACAGAGCGGCCACTTCCCGCAGGCGCTCCCGGCGTCGGTCGTCGCGAGCGCCGCCCCCGTCGCGAGCAGTGCGTAGGTTGCGAGCGTCGTTGTCGCAAGGAGGAGGACGAATCGACGTGTCGTAAACAGGGTCGTCATGAGTGAGTAGAGCGTGTTCGAACGGGCGGTTTCCGCTCCCGTTCCCGTTCACACGAAGTCGTTAGAAACGGTCGTACCCGATAATTCCCCCGAACATGTTTCGACCGACTCGAGCGATCGGTATCGCCGCGGGGCCACGTACGTATTATGACCCGGGGCGGAGTACGCTCGGTGTGACGAGCGGAGATGCATACCCGATAGCGGTCGAGGGACTCACGAAGTACTACGGGGACGTTCGCGGCGTCGAAGACCTCACGTTTGCCGTCGAGAACGGCGAAATATTCGGATTTCTCGGCCCCAACGGTGCGGGAAAGTCGACGGCGATTCGGGTCCTACTCGGGCTGTTGGGGCCGACGGACGGCGAAGCGCGGGTACTGGGCCACGATGTCACCGACCGGAACGCCCTCCGTGCCGTGAAACGGGACCTGGGCTACCTGCCGAGCGACGTCACCTTCTACGACCGGGTCACGGGCGAGGCGGTCCTCGACTACTTCGGCCGGCTTCGCGGCGAGGAGCGGCGCGAGGAATTGCTGAAACGCTTTCCCGTGCCGCTCGAGCGACACGTGAAGGCCTACTCGAGCGGCAACCGACAGAAACTCGCCATCGTGGCCGCATTCATGCACGATCCGGAGCTGGCGATCATGGACGAGCCCACGTCGGGACTGGATCCGCTCGTTCAGAACGAGTTCTACTATCTGCTCGAAGAACGAAAGCGCCGCGGGCTGGCGAGTTTCTTCTCTTCGCACGTGCTCAGCGAGGTCCGTCGCGTCTGCGACCGGGTCGGTATCATCAGGAACGGCCGATTGATCGAACTCGACACCGTCAGCAACATCCTCGCAGAGAGCGGTACGGTTGCCACCGTCCGACTGGCCGAGGAGCCACCCGTCGAGGCACTCGAGTTCCAGGGAATCGCGCGGGTCGATCGACTCGAGTCCGGCGCGTATCGACTCGTCCTTTCACGGGAGTTCGACGCACTGATCGACAGGTTACACGAGTACACGGTGCTGGACCTCGAGGTGCGTGAAGCATCTATCGACGACGTGTTTCTGCACTTTTATGGCGACGGGGAGGACGGCCCCTCGTGATCGGTGGTTCGAATCTCGAGATTCGAGCCACGGTCGACTCGAATCACCGGCGCCGATACCACCAGACAAGGGCGAGCGCGAGCACGAGAGCGACGACGACGAACGGGGCGATCGACTCGACATCGGCCTCGCCATCGGATTCGACGAGCGAAACGGGGACCGCGATCGGATTCGTCGCCGTCTGGCCGTCGCCATCGGACCCTCTCTCGTAGGTCAGCGTGATCGTCGCGCTGGTGGTCGTCTCGATGGCGTCCGAGGACGATTCAAGGGCGAAGCGTACCGTTTCCGATTCGCCGGGGTGGAGGGTCCCGACGTACGCTGTCGGTGACTCGCTCGAGAGCGGTGGCCCGGCTTCGAGGGTGGCGACGACGCCGGAAACGGGTTCGGTGCCGTCGTTCGAAATTCGGACCTCGTAGACGCCGTCGCCGTCGACCGGAACGGTTTCGTCGACGGGCGTTACGACAAGTCTCGGGCGCTCCTCGAGGCCGATGGCGAGCACCGACGGCCCGCCGATTACGACGGTTTCGTCGTCGCCGTTGTCGCCGTTATCGTCACCGTTCCTACCGTCGTCTCCCTCGTCACCGTCCTCGACCAGGTACTGAACGGTCGCGAACACCGGATACGTTCCTGGTTCGACCGCGGCCGCCGCGACCCGGACATCGACGGTGTCTGTTTCATCCTCCTCGAGGTCCCCGAGGGAGACCGATTGCTCGGCCTGGGGCGCGTTCGGTGCCCCGAGCGACAGCGTTCCGTCCGGTGCCTGGAGCGTCACGACGACGTCCATTGCATCGTCGTCGCCGTCGTTGGTCACCTCGAGCGTCACAGTCGTCGCGCCACCCGCTCGCACTGACTGACCCTCCGCGACGACGACCTCGATGTCGTCGGCGGGTGCCTGGACGATCGTCGGACCTGCCGTGGCGGGACCCTCCTGTGGCGGACCGGCCTCGCCTTTGCTGGGCGGAAACTGACCGGACTCATTCCCGTCGTCGCCTTCGTCGTCCGTGGCGTTCGCGCCCGCCGAGTCGGGATCGGTTCCCGTCTCGTTCCCAGCGCTGTCGTCTTGTACGTTTGCCGCGACAGTGTCTACCTGGAGCACCGTCGCCCCACTGAGCAACCCTGCCAAAAATCCGACGATGAGAACGACGTGCCCGAGCACGACGAGGCGACGATTCCGTCGACTCGAGGCATCCTGCTGGCCCGTCATTTCCATCTCAGGACGGCCGACCGACGAATAAATCGTCAGGCCCGTTCCGCGGGCGAACCCTTTCGTTTCCGCCCCATTGGCGAATCAATGGATCGTTGTGATCGTCGAGCCCTCGGAAACCTATAAGTCACCATTCGTCGTCAGGTGGCGGCGGATTCCCTGATCCGAATGTTCGAACTCACGTCCTTCGAGGCCGACCGACGATTGCGCGGATCGCTACTGTTATCCAGTGCGCTGGTCGCCCTGATCGCGCTCACGATCGCGCTCTTTCCGTCGATACAGGCGACGGGGCCCGACCTCGACGCCTACCTCGAGTCGCTCCCGCCCGAGGCGACGCGCGCGTTCGTCGGAAGTGTAACCACGCTAACGACGATCGAGGGCTACCTCGTTTCGCAGCTCTATCAGTTCGGCTGGGTAATCTTGCTCGCGATCTACTACGCGTACGCCGCGGCGTCGACGGTCGCCGGCGAACTCGAGCGGGGAACGGTGGAGATGACGCTCACGCTACCGGTGTCGCGCACTCGGTTCGTCGTCGGGAAATTTCTGTCCCTCGTCCCTGGACTCGTCCTGGTCAACGCGATCACGTTCCTCGCGATCTATCTGGGTGTAATCTTCGTGGATGAATCGATCGACGTCGTCGATCTGTTCGCCGTCCACGCGTACTCGATCGCGTACCTGCTCGCCTGTGCCGGGGTTGGCCTGCTCGCATCGGTTGTCTTCGATTCCGTTCGCCGAGCCCAGACCGTTGGCGTCGGCGCGGTGTTTGGGCTATTCCTGCTCGACACGTTCACCTTCGGCACTGACGCTGAATGGCTCGGCGACGTAGCGTTCTCGCGGTACTTCGACCCTGGGGCAATTCTCGCCGAGGGCGAGATCTCGTGGACCGATTTCTCCGTCCTCTGTGTTGCCATCGTCGTCCTCCTGGTCGTCGCGAGCGAATACTTCGAGCGACGAGACGTCTCGAGCTAGATTAGTGGCAGTTCCGCATTCACGTCTATCGTTCAGATCTGTAGCCCGTCGATTTCGCCGCCAGGTATCGAAACGGTCGCGTTTTCTCCCTCGAGTCCGAATCCGTACTCTGGTTGCAGTCGGACAGAGCAGTGCGTACCGGCTTCAGTCTGTAGCCATACCGAACTCGAGGCTCTCGAGCTGCCTGGTGAGTATGGCAAATGACGTACTCGTTCGAGCCAGTTCATCAACTGTCGAGAGTCGTGGATGAGAATTGAGGCAGATCGGAGAGGAGACGAGTCGCGGAAAAGAAAGGTGGGCTCCACACACAGCGAGCCTACGGGTTCGGATTGAAGATGTCGGGTTCCGGTTCGCCCTCGACCTCAATGACGCCCAGCATCCCCCGCCGAGCGGCTCGAGTGAGTGCGTGGTCGACGAGCTTGATCGGACCGGGAACCGGGGTCTCCATCTCGCCGGCCGCGACGGAACCGGGGACGACCGGCGCAGTTTCGATGAAGCGGCCCGGATCGGAGACCAGGTCGCCCTCGCGGTAGTACGCATCGAAGACGTTCCCGATGGGGTGGAGGGCACTCGTCAGGTTCGGACCGCCGTTGGCGAAGAACACGCGAACCCGTTCGCCCTTCTGGACGGTCACGGGGCCGTAGCCGTTCCCGGTGAACGCGTAGGCCTCGCCGTTGAGGGTGACGTAGGTCGGGTCCTCGGCTTTCATCTTGTCGAAGCTGAACGCGTGGTGGCCCTCCTCGCCGGGGGTTCCCTTCGTGTACAGTTCGTTCTGCCCGAAGTACAGTTCGCGGTCGACCTCCGGGAGGCCGTCTTCGGGCTCGACGAGGATCGCGCCGTACATCCCGGCGCTGATGTGGTAGTCCATGTTCGGGACTGCACAGTGGTATACGTGCACGCCGGGGTACATCGCCTTGAACTCGATTTCCGCGCTCTCACCCGGACTGATCGTCGTGTCCTCGGCGCCCCCACCAGGGCCGTAGACCGCGTGAAGGTCGATGTTGTGGGGCATCGAGTTCTCCTCGCTGTTCGTGAGCGTGAGGTGGATCGTGTCGCCCCGGCGCACGCGAATCATCGGTCCCGGGATCTGGTCGTCGAACGTCATGTAGTCGAAAGTGACGCCCGGTTCGATCTCCGCGGTGACCTCCGTTGTCGTCATCGAGATTTCGTGGCGACGCGGCTCGTTCCAGTCGACCGGCCCCGGAATGTCCGTCGGATCGGCCGCAACGCGGTCGACGTCGACTGGCTTCGCACCCGGGAGGGATTCCTCCGTGTCGCCCGCTGGTTCTTCGCCGTTGCCAATTCCGTTTCCGTTTCCATTCCCCTCGTCAGCGTTCCCGACACAGCCAGCGACCGCTACTGCACCAGCCACACCGAGCCCCTGCAAGAACCGCCGTCGTTTCGAATTCAGTTGGGTCATTGTCCTCACCTGGGAGTATGGCTTGACGTATGTTCAAGTATGAATACGATTCCCGAACAATGGAAATACACACGGAGGTGTTCGGACATGAGTTTAAATATTTAAAAGACCCCCCGTTATGAGGGTATCAACTTCAAGCAATTCGTTCAGACGGGGGTTCGAATCCGGTGAAAACGGAGACGGCACCAAGGTTTTGCGGTCACTCTCGCCAGATAACGGTCACGACTTCGGCGTCGGTCTCGAGCGTCTCGTACGTGTAGCCCCGGTCCTCGAGTTTCGGATACAGAAACTGCGGGGCGCGGTCGTTTCGCTGGAGTAACACCGCTTCGTCGGGCAGGTCCGCCAGTCGCTCGAGCGTGTTCGCGAGCGGAGCGGGCGGCCCCAGCGATCGGACGTCGAGAACGGTTCGCGGCCGGTCCTGGGGCGCTGACGTTCGTTCGACGACGGATTCGTGGCCCTGGTCGTGAGTAGACATACGTCTGCAAACGGGCTCGAGGGTCGTCTACTTGCTCGCGAATGCGTTCGGGTGACGAACGAAAACGTTCGCACGAAAACGCGAACGGTGGAGATGAACGAGGGTACCAGTTTGGCGACGGGTGCGTTACTCGGCTCGTTTGGGGAACTCCGCGACGAATTTCCCCGCCTCGGCCTGCTCGACGGCGTATCCGTCGACGTCGAACTCGTCGACTTCCGCCTGGAACTCGTAGAACAGCGGCTTCGGTTCGTGATCGTTGATGATCGTCAGCGTTTCGCCCGCCTCGAGTTCGTCGAAGGCGTCGTGAATCGTCGGATGGCGGTCGACCGGCGGAATCGATCTCACATCGAGTGTCGTCATGCAGTCGTCGGTAGTGGTTCCACCGGTATCGGCGTTCCTCCGAATACGTTCGGGCCGGTTCCAGGCGAACGGTTGACTCGCCCTCTGAATTGCGTGCTCACGTGCGTGTCAAAAGTACATGTTATCCAAAACCCGTCGTATTCACAAGCTGGTACCCGTCCCGTCAAACATTCCGAGCATACCTGGACGATCGTCCAGGTGCCGTCCAGACGGTCGACGTACCGGATACGTGAGAATACGTACACTTTTGTGAATTCGAACGGTACCGATACTCGATGTATCCGACCGATGCCGGCACGCACGGATTCCTCTCGGTCCAGATCGCGGTGCTCCTCCACGTCGGACTCGCCCTCGGTGGGACGGTCCTGCTGTGGTGGCTCGGTCTACCATCACGGTTGGCTGTCCCCGTCTTCATCGTCGCTGTTTTCCTTCTGTTGGTCCCCTTTTGGCCGGTCTATGCCGACTTCCATCCGTCGTCCGGAGAACGCTAGCGCCGCTACTCGCCGCTCTCGAGCGAAATCCTGCCGCGATTCCGTTTCGAGATGATAAACCCCACGGTCGTTCCCGGCCGGTCATATTCTGGGATAGTAATTAGGGAGAACGACCCGAACGTGTTCGTATGGCTCACGCGACGCTCACCGTCACGCTCCCGGAGAAGGTGTGGGTACAGGAGGTCTCGAGCGCCCACCCGGAGGCCACCTTCTACGTCGACGCCGCGGTTCCGGGCGCCGAATCGGGGTTTGCCCTCGTTCGAATCACCGGTCCCGACGTCCCGGCTGTCCTGGAGGACATGGAAGACCACCCGCAGCTCACCGAAATCTCGCTAATTCAGTGGAGCGAGAACGAGGCGACGGTCCACTTCGAGACCACGGCCCCGCTGTTGCTCTTCTCCTCGCGCGACTCCGGCATGCCGATCGAACTCCCGGTCGAGATCCGACAGGGGAAAGCGACCCTCGAGGTGGCTGGCTCTCGGGACCGACTCTCCCAGCTGGCCGACCAGTTCTCCCGGTTCGGCCTCGAGTACCGTATCGACAGCGTCCAGGAGCGGCTTCACGACACGCAGTTGCTGTCTGAGCGCCAGCACGAACTCGTCGTCGCTGCCGTTGAGCACGGGTACTACGATACCCCACGCCGGTGTTCGCTGACCGACCTCGCCGACCGTCTCGATATCGCGAAGTCGACCTGCAGCGAGACGCTTCATCGCGCCGAAGAGGCGATCATCAAGCAGTTCGTCGACAATCTGGTCGACGTGGAGCAAGCGCTTCCGTTCGAGGAAGAACTGGTGTCCTGAGCGACCCGAAAGGCCCAATTTTCTCGTTCTATAGCAAGCAGTACGTTTCTCCGAACATCATCGGGCGTGTTCCCGTAGTCTGGAAATCACCGCTGTGCTCCTATGCTCCTATTCCATACTCCTGCCCAGAGGTATATGACTGTACACGATGGACGGAAACGGCGATTTCTACAGGCCGTTGGTGGAGCGCTCCTCTTCAGCGGACTCGCTGGATGTCTCGAGGACGAAGAAGCGAGCAGCGGCAACGGCAACGGGAACGGGAATAGTAACGGCGGAAACGGTAACGGGAACGGGAACGGCAGCGCCGAGTACGACTTCGACGGCTACCTCGACGACGCCAACAACTACGACGGCGTCGAGGATCACACCGGTGAGTCCGAGGTCGCCGTCGACGTCGGTGCCGGCTCGGACGGCTTCGCGTACGAACCTGCGGCCATCGTCGTCGACTCGGGAACGACCGTCGTCTGGGAGTGGACCGGCGCCGGTGGCAGCCACGACGTAATCGCCGAGGACGGAAGCTTCGAGAGCGAGATGTACGGCGACGAAGGCGAGACCTTCGAACACACTTTCGACGAGACGGGAACCTTCACCTACTACTGCTCGCCCCACATCAGCATGGGCATGAAAGGCGCCGTCGTCGTCGAATAGCTCCAGCCATGATCGTACTATTCACGACGCGAACGCCGAGGTGGACTCGCGTATGAGCGCCGACGAAGCCGAAACCGGAGCCGCCGACGCTACGGAGACACTCGAGGCACTCCACACCGACGAGTGGGAGGCAGAGATGCGCGAACTACTCGAGGACGGCGAGTACGACGCCGACCTCGGGCTGGCGATGGCCAAGGACGCCCAGCGCCTCGTCGCGGGTGAACTGATCGAAGCCGAGTTCGCCGCGCGCTACCACGACGCGGTTGTCGAAGAGTTCGACGTGGACGATTCCGAACTACCCGAGGAGCTGGCAGGGCTCGAAGATATCGACGACGAGCGTTCGCTGGCCGACAGACTGGCCGCCCTCGAGGAGGACGGCGAGATGGACCGCCGCGAGGTGATGAAGAAGATGGGAGCCGCGGGACTCTTCCTCGGACTCGGCACCTGGGCTACGGTGGACAGCGCCGAGGGCGCCGACCCGGCCACGGCCGCCGGCGAGGGCGAAGACGAGGGCAAGCAGTACGGAATGGTCATCGACCTCGAGAAGTGCGACGGCTGTCTCTCCTGCGTGGTCGCCTGTAGCCAGGAGAACAACACCTCGATGGGGGCCAACTGGATGTACGTCTTCACCTACGAGGAGCCCGACCAGGACGGGCACAACTTCCTCGTGCGGACGTGCCAGCACTGTTCGGACGCCCCCTGCCAGAAGGTCTGTCCGACGACCGCGAGACACAAGCGGACCGAGGACGGCCTCGTACTCACCGACTACGACGTCTGCATCGGCTGCCGGTACTGTCAGGTGGCCTGCCCCTACGGCGTGAACTACTTCCAGTGGGGCGAACCCGATACGCCGCAGTCGGAACTCGATCCGGAGCACGTCTACGATGGACGCGACCGCCGGGTCGACAGCCGGCCGCCGAAAGGCGTCATGGGCAAGTGTACGATGTGTCCCTCCCGCCAGGACGGCAAACAAGGCGAGGACAAGATCGGCACGACCGCCTGCGAGGACGCCTGCGCGATGGACGCCATCCACTTCGGGGACATGAACGACGAGGACAGCGACCCCAACCGCTACCTCGAGCAGGTTCGGGAGGCGAATCCAAACGACCGCGAGACGTTCCCCAACCGGACCGAGAACACGGTCTCGACGTTCCGGCTGCTCGAAGAACTCGGCACCGACCCGAACGTCGTCTTCGTCGGGAACGAACCGGGCCCCGACGCGAAACAGGTCGAGGGGCCCGTGGCCTACGAGGATGTCGGGCAACTCGACCGCCGGAAGGAAGTCCTGGACGACGGCACGTTCGCCGGAGGTGTCTCGCCGTGAGTACCGAACGTCCGAGCGAAGCGGACATCGTTCGGCCGATGCAGCGCACCTCGAAGGGATACTACGGCCTGCTCGCGGTCGTCTCCCTTGGAATCCTCGCGTTCCTGATCGGTTGGGGACTCCAGCTTCGAGACGGCCTCATCGTCACCAGTCTCGGGGACTGGGGCTCGAGCGGCGGCGTTACCTGGGGGCTGTACATCGGCGCGTTCATCTGGTGGGTCGGGATCGCCCACGGCGGGATCATCCTGTCGGCGGCGGTCCGCCTGCTCGGGATGGACCGGTACAAGCCGGTCGCCCGTCTCGCGGAGTTGCTGACGATTGCCGGGCTGACGGCGGCCGGACTGTACATCATCATCCACGTCGGCCGGCCGGACCGGATCGTCACGAGCATCCTGCTCAACTACCACGAGACGATCCACACCTCGCCGCTGGTCTGGGACGTGACCGTCATCACGCTCTACTTCGTGATGACCGCGACCTACCTCGCGCTGACGATCCGCTACGACGTGACGCGTCTGCGCGACGACCTCCCGGACCGACTCGAGCCGCTGTACCGGGTACTGACAATCGGGTACACCGAGGCGGAAGACGAGGTCGTCGAACGGATGGTCTGGTGGCTCGCGCTGGGGATCATCATCCTCGCGCCGCTGTTGCTCCACGGTGGGGTGATTCCGTGGCTCTTCTCCCTGCTGTCGTCGATGCCCGGCTGGTCGGGCGCGGTTCAGGGTCCGCAGTTCCTGACCATCGCGCTGACCTCGGCCATCAGCGGCGTGTTGATCGCCTCCTACGCGTTCCGGCGAGCGTACGACTGGGACCACATCATCACCGACGACGTGTTCCGCGGGCTCTTGCTGTGGCTCGGCTTCTTCAGTCTGCTGTTCCTCTGGCTCCAGCTCCAGCAGATCATCAACGGCGTCTTCGCACCGCCGGTCGACGTCGACTACGCGATGCACGCCAAACTCGCCCAGCCGCTGTACTGGGTGTCGATGGGCCTCGTCTTCGGGACGATGGCGTACGTCTTCGCCCAGACGCTCCGCCCGTCGCTGTTCAGCCTCGAACGCAGCATCGCCGCGGCGGTCGCGGTGCTCTGTGCGACGCTGGTCGAGAAGATCCTCTTCGTCGTCGAGGGGCTCATGCACCCGACGTTCAGCCTCTACAGCGGCGTCCCGGGTTCGTACTTTCCGAGCCTCGTGGAACTCTCCTCACTGGTCGGGACCATCGCCATCGTCATCACGTTCTTCATGGTCGTCGCGAAGGTCATCCCGGTCGTCGAACTCCACGCGATCGAGGAACTGCGGGGCCACGACGACGAGACAGAATCGTCTCCGACGGCTGACTCCTCGATGGAGGTGAACGCGTAATGGCGTTCGGCCCCGGCACGTGGCTCATCTTCGGGATCATCCTGGTCCCGGTCTACGTGGTCCTCCTGGCGTGGTACCTCGGCGAGCCCCGCGACAGGAAGACGGCGACCCTCGGGGTGGTCTACCTCGTGGGACTGACCACGCTCCTTTGGACCGCCATGTTCATCAAGACGGTGATTCTCGACGTGATCTTCTTCTAATTTCATCGCCGCCCTTCGACCCGCGTATCGAGCAACGAACGACACCGACACCGACACCAATTCAAACCAAACCGAACCTATGACCGTATCCGAATCCGACCTCCGAACCCAACTCGCAACCGTACAGGACCCCGAACTCGAGGACGACATCGTCTCGCTCGGCCTCGTCAACGACGTCTCCATCGAGGACGACACCGCCCGGATTTCGCTGGCGTTCAACGCGCCCTACGCTCCCGCCGAGATGGCGATGGGGAACCGCATCCGTGAAGTCGTCGCCGACCTCGACGCGGACCTCGAGGCCGACGTTCGCGCCAACGTGGGCGAGGACATCGGCTTCGACGAGGAGATCCTTCCCCGGGTGAAGAACGTGATCGCCGTCTCGAGCGGCAAAGGCGGTGTCGGCAAGACGACCGTCGCTGCGAACCTCGCGGCCGGTCTCGAGAAACTGGGCGCGCGGGTCGGCATCCTCGACTCGGACATCCACGGCCCGAACGTCCCGCGCATCCTGCCGATCGAGGGCGAACCCGGAATTACGCCCGACGAGGAACTCGTGCCGCCCCGGTCGGACGGCGTCCGCGTCATCAGCATGGGCTTTCTCACGGAGAACGCGGACGACCCGGCGATCCTCCGGGGACCGATGGTCAACAACATCATGACCCAGTTCCTCCAGGAGGTCGAGTGGGGCGTCCTCGATTATCTGATCGTCGACCTGCCGCCGGGAACCGGCGACGCGACGCTCAACCTCCTCCAGCTCATGCCCGTCGCGGGGGCCGTCATCGTCACGACGCCCCAGCAGATGGCCGTCGACGACACCCGGAAAGGGCTGCGCATGTTCCAGGAACACGATGCGCCGATCCTGGGTATCGTCGAGAACATGTCGACCTTCCGGTGTCCGAACTGCGACGACCAGCACGACCTCTTCGGCCGCGACGGTGGCGACGACATCAGCGCCGACTACGACGTCCCGCTGCTCGCGAAACTCCCCCTCGATCCCGAGTTCGGCGCCGAAGAGCGCGACGTCCCGCCGGTCAAGGATGACTCGAGCTCCGTCCAGGGTGCTCTCGAGGACCTCATCGAAACCGTCGCCGACCGGATCGGGGAGGTGAACCGGGCTCGAGTCGCCGACGCAACGGCGAACGAGGTCGAAGAGCCCGTTCCGTCCGCGGCCGGCCAGTAGACGTTCGGTTTCCTGTCTCCCGTTTCCCGTCGATCGCTCGAATACTGCCACCGTTTCTACGACAGCTATACCTTTTATAGTAAGAACTTCGCCCGAATTCGTCACACCACGAGACCGAGAGCCAGTCCCAGCACACCGATGGCGAACGCGTAGATCGGGATGAGGTACCGCCAGACCGCGTTCGGGACGACCCGGACGCCGTAGGGAGCGATGATAGCCGCGAAAAACCCGCCCGCGAGGATCGACGGAAGGAGGTGAAGATCGACCGGAACGCCTTGAAAGACTAGGAGGAAGAACGCGAACGCACCGACGATCGACACGATCCCTTCCGCGAGCGTCGTGATCGCAACGGCGCTTTTTTCGTACACACCCGAGAGGATCTGTCCCAGTGTCACGACGGGGCCGTAACCGCCACCGCCGATCCCCTTGTTCACCCCGGCGAGCAGTGCGAACGCGAAAAGACGGTGCGGTCGATATTCGATTCGCGTCCGCAATTTCGCCCGTAAAATGCCGACCACCCCCATCGTCACCACGAGAATCGACACGTATGCTTCGATGACGACGTCGGAAAGTCCGAGCGTAAAATACGTGAGTATCACGGAGCCGAGCACGGCGACCGACCCGACACCGACGAGCAGGGCCAGCAGTTTCGTCTCGTCGTTGAGCGGTCGCACAGAGAACGTTACGTTATCCACGTTGTGGTGGACAGCGCCAGCAACTATCCCCGTCAGCGTCTCGGATAGCAACAGCACGGGGACGATCTCGAGCGGCCCGTACCCCAGGACGAACAGTAGTGGCGCGATCCCGGTTCCGAACCCCATTCCGGCCGCGGAATCCGTCGTCTCGAAGACGAACGCGACGAGGACGACGATGGGCACGAACGGAAGGCTGTCCGTTCCCCCGTCGAACAGCAGCGCAATTCCCGCGACTGTCGCCACATACAGTCCGCCGAGTAGGGCGAATCGCCGAAGCGCCGCTCTCGGCAGTCGCATCCGCTCGAGCGTCGTCTGCTCGCGGTCCAGCGCCTCTGCCTCGATTCCGATTCGTCTCGGGGGCGTTTCCGGCGGAATCTCCGCGGCCGTCGGGCCCGTGTCCGGATTCTCGATCGTGGGGTCCAGGTCTAGGTCCATGCTTCCCCGACTTCGTCAGGCGAGGTTCCGTTCGAACCACTCGCCGGCACGGTCAGCGACCGACTCGAGCGCGCCGGGTTCTTCGAAGAGGTGAGACGCGCCCTCGATCACCTCGAGGGACTTCTCGCTCGACAACCGGTCGTAGGCTTCGCGATTCCACTCGAGGACGGGGTGGTCGTTCCCGCCGACGATGAACAGTGTCGGCGCCGAGACCTGCTCGAGGGCCTCCTCGGCCATGTCGACCCGACCGCCACGGGAGACGACTGCCGAAACCTCGGTCTCTGGCCGCGCCGCGGCTCGCAGGGCTGCCGCGGAACCCGTACTCGAGCCGAAGTAACCGATCCGAAAGGCGCCAACGTCGTCCCGGTTCTGCACCCAGCGGGTCGCACCGACCAGTCGGTCGGTCAGCAGGGAGATGTCGAACCGCGTCTCGTAGGTCCGATCCTCCGCCTCGGTGAGCAGGTCGAACAGCAGGGTGGCGACCCCGCGGTCGCGAACCCGTTCGGCGACGAAGTTGTTACGCGGGCTGTGTCGACTGCTGCCGCTGCCGTGAGCGAACAGGACGATACCTGTTGCCCCGTCCGGGACGAGCAACTCGCCTTCTAGTTCGACCCCGCCGACGGTGATCGTGACGGTCGATTCCTCGTTCTCGCTAGTTCCCATCGAGACTCGTTCAACGGCCACGACCTTGAGTCTGGAGGGGGCGAATGTGGCCAATCCAGTCTTGACGGATCGGCTGGCGACCCGTACGCGAAGGGATTTCCCGTCTCGAGGTGTCGACGGGGTATGCACGTCCAGCGGCTGAAACGCCTGCTCGAGTTCTTCGTCATCGGGGTCGCCTTCGGCGTCACCGAAGACGTGCTCGCCGTCGTCGTCGCCACCGACGCGGCGGTTACTCCGCAAGTGATCGGTATCGTTGTTCTGATCGCGGTTCCGTTCGCCGTGCTGTCGGAACTCATCGTCGACCATCCGCGGTTTCTTCACTTCGACCGGTTAGCGGTCCGGTTCTCTCGAGCTGCCGCCCAGGAAGCCGAAACGAAGCCGCGACTGGCCCCCCGAATTCATTGGGATGGCCGTCGTGATCGCCTTATGTCGCCGAAACACCACCACCATCGCTGTAACCTCTGTGGCGACGACTTCGACACAGGCGAGCAACTTCGCGAGCACGTGGAGCGACGCCATCCGAAGCGAGACGTCCACTGGTGGGTCGTCGCCGAGGATCCTGCGAAGGAACTTCGATTCTCGCGTGAGTGACCGTATTATGGCTCCGGACGCTGAGGGGAACGACTTGAGACGACGGACTCGCGCAATGCCCAATAGCGACATGACGTAACGATGCAACCAATGGAACTCGAGATCCAGACCACCGACCGACTCGACGTCGTCGACGTGACGTCGACCGTCGAAGACGCCCTCTCCGACGCCGTCGAGAGCGGTACATGCACCGTCTTCGTCCCCCACACGACCGCTGGGGTAATTGTCAACGAAAACGAGCGTCGGCTCCTGGCCGACCTCGAGAACGCCCTCGAGCGACTGCTCCCCCGCGGGGACGGCTACGAGCACGACGCGATCGACGACAACGCGGACGCCCACCTTCGCGCGACGATCCTCGGCGAGAGCGTGACGGTGCCGATCGTCGAGGGAGAACTCGCACTCGGTACGTGGCAATCGATCCTGTTCGTCGACTGTGACGGCCCTCGACGGCGACGGCTCCGGGTGACCGTACTCTCGGCGTGATCGCGTACTCGAGCGCCGAGCGGTGAACGGCGTTCGCTATCGCTCGGTCCGGGAACACTTCGCTGTGACGGGTAGGTGTTTTATTCCCCTGGCGGTGGTCCACGTTCTCGACTCGAGTGCTCGACTTCCGCAAATCGGACTTCATACGACTCGAGGCCGGAGCCGTCGTCTTGCACGAGATGATGACGTCGGTCTAAGGGTCCGCTCGAGAACGGTAAAACGAGCAAAGACAGGAACGGAGATGAACATGACACGACGCACGATAACGACCGCACTCGTCGCAATCCTCGCGGGGTGTTTCGGCGGGCTCGGCGGTCCCGGTGGTGGAAACGGAGACGACGACAATCCCGTACTCGCGGAGGCGACCCAGCGGGGCGACCTCAGACTCACCAGCCTCACCTTCGACGACGGCGAGCGGATTCCCGACGAGTACGGACGCGGCGAACGGGACGTCAACCCGCCGCTCGAGATCGAGGACGTGCCCGACGACGCAGACTCACTCGCACTGGTGGTCGACGATCCCGACGCCATCGAACCGGCCGGTCGGATCTGGGTCCACTGGCTGGTGTGGAACGTGTCGCCGGAGACGACCTCGATTCCGGAGGACTGGGACGCTGCGGGCGCCATCGAGGGGGAGAACGACTTCGGCGGCGTCGGCTACGGCGGGCCGTCGCCACCGGACGCCGAGCACACCTATCGATTCAAGGCGTACGCCCTCGACGCGGTGTTCGACCTCGAGGCGGGCGCCTCGGCCGACGAACTCGGAAGAGCGATGGACGGGCACGTGATTGCACAGACGCAGTTAACCGGGACGTATCCGCCGTAGTTCGGCTGGGCGGATTCGAACGAGATCCGACGATTTGTCCGTCGTCTCCGTTAGTCGAGGCCGTCACTGTCATGTGGTGTCGTCGCCAACGCTGTCGTTCGTCGACTGTGGACCGCCGCCAGTCTGGGCCTCCTCGGCCTCGCCCCAGCCGCCGCCATCGACGATCTCGAAGAGTTTCCGCCAGTTTTCGTCGTCCTCGCTCTCGGGGAGCTGATCCCGGAGCTGCTGGAAATCCGAGGCCGGAACCTGCGTCCGGATGAAGTCGACGATGATGCGAGCGTGGTAGGCCGCTTTCGGCGGCTCGGCGCGCTCGATCTCGCTAACTCGCGAGACGAACTCCTTCCAGTCGAATCGCTGGCCGTGCTCGTGGACGGCGCCGGTCATGTACCACTGGATCTCCATCGGGAGCGAGGCGGCGAGGTCCTCGGCCGCCCCTTCGGGTATGCGCTGTCCTAACGTCATGAGCGTCGCCCGAGTCGCGCGGACGGTCTCGCCGGTGCCGGGAAGCTCGAGGCGGTGCTGGATTTCGCCGGTGAACTCGTCGAAATTCATGGCAGTGAACGGACGACGATCAGCGTGATAAACCCACAGTGGACGGAGCCACCCGCCCACTGTCCAAACAATTTCGACGGGGAACCACTACTCCTGGATCCCGTAACGAAGATCGACCAGCCCGCTCTCCAGCGCCGTCGTCTCTTCCAGCTTCAGCCGGTTTCTCAGTCCTTTCGTCCCGAACAGACAAATCCCGCCGCCGAGCAGGATGGGGGCGATAGTCAGCCGAAGTTGGTCCACCTGCCTCGCCTCGAGAAATTCTCGGGCGACCTGAGCGCCACCCACGAGCCAGATACGTCCGTACTGTTCTCGGAGTCGCGGAGCGAGGTCCGCAACCGGTTCGTCGACGAACTCGACTGTGTCCACGACCGGTACGGAATCGTCGTGAGTTAACACGTACGTCGGCCGATCCTCGTAGGGCCACGCGCCGAAGGACCGCACCTGTTCGTACGTATTCGAGCCCATCACGAGGGCGTCGATATCCGCGAAGAACGCATCGTACCCACCGTCGCTCTCGCCCGTCGATTGAAACGCCTCGAGCCACTCGACGCCGCCGTCTTCGGTGGCGACGAATCCGTCGACGCTGGTCGCGATGTAGAGCGTGATCGTCCCGGTGGTCACGCTGCTCGTACGACTCCAGGGACGATCGTTCTTGGCCTCGAATGGTGGCGTCCCGTCGATAGAAACCAACGACGAGCGCTAGTCGGCTCGAGGCGCCAGCACGAGCAAGGCCACGCTGTCTTCGATGGCCTCCGGGGAGACGTACTGGTCGCCGTCGAAGCGGACGATATCGCCGGCCTCGAGTTCGTGCTCGTCCTCACCGAGCGTGACGGTCAGGCGTCCCTCGAGCAGGTAGAAGACGATCTGCCGGTCGGGGTGCTGGTGGGGTGCGATGGAGTCGCCGGCGGAGAGCGTGAGCCTGATCGTCTGTGGTTCGCCCTCGAAGACGCGGGCGTGGGGTGCGCCCTCGAGGTCCTCGAGGACGGCGCCTTCGGTGGGTGCGGCGGGATCGGCGGTCGGTTCTGACATATAGTCGTACCCACGAATCCCGGGCCCATGGGGATTCGCCCGAATCGATTCGGTTGCCTTGACTCGAGTGGTGCAGTCGCATCCGGGCCTCGAGCGATGCGCTCACGTCCAAATCTCGAGCCACGATTGGTCTCAAACGCCTCTGATCAAACTGGTCACGCCGATCGTTTCCGCGATCACCCAGCCGACGAACACCAGATAGCTCACGAGCAGCAGGTACGCCTCCCGGGTGGTCAACGAGAGGTCGGTTCGCATGACCGCAAAGAGAACCACCGTGGCGAGGGTGAGCACGCCGAACATCGGAATGGCGACCGCGAAGTCCACTGCGACCGTCCCGACGATCAACACGCCGATGGGGATCGCCACGAGCAGGTCGAACGTATTCGACCCGAGGACGTTGCCAAGGCTCGTCTCCTCGTTGCCGCCTCGAGCCGACCGGACGCTCACCAGCATGTCCGGCAGGCTCGTCGCGGCCGCGATTATCGTGACGCCGGCGAGGAACTCCGGAATACTGAACGTCGTGCTGAGCGATTCGACGCTACCGACCAGCTGGTGGACCGCTACGAGAATCAGGAGCAATCCGCCAGCGAGTTTTCCCCACTCTCGAGCGAGGTCGATCGACGGCTTCGCCTCCGTGGCCTCGTAATCGCTGACGTCTTGCCACTGGATGAAGAGGTACAGGCCGTAGAGCCCGATCGGGAGCATCGCCAGCGGACGGGTGATTTCGCCGCCGAGTCCCGAGCCGTTGGAGACGGGGTTGTAGATGACCGCCAGCGCGAACGTGATGATCAACCCCGAGACGGCGATCATGTAGAACTGGGCCTCCTTGTAGACGATGGTCCGGTTCGTCTCCATGGTTCCGTCCGAAAAGATGCCGGCGAGTGCGGGGATCACCAGGATGTTGAAGATTGCAGAGCCGACGATCGCGCCGACACCCATGTCGAAGGTCCCGGCGAGCGCCGTGAACACGACGCTCGCGAGTTCCGGAAAACTCGAGCCGACGGCGACGACGATCGATCCTTGGACGACGGCCGGGAGTTCGTAGTACGTCGAGAGCGTATCGGCCGACCCCTCGAGCCAGCCGCTCCCGATCCAGATCACGCCCGTGGTCACGAGGACGACGGCGACGTCGACCAGCGACCCGCCCGCGAGGACTCCTGGGAAGACCATTGCCGGACGTTTTGGGGCGAGAGGGTATAAATCGGTCCGAAATGTCGACGTGTTTGAGGCGCCTGATGCACCTGACGCGAATATGTCCGGGACCACCCATAGGGTGCCGGAGCCCCTCTCGTTCGGTATGCGCGGCTTTCGATCCCCGTTCGGCGCGGACGACCTCTTCGACGGCTACGACGAGTACGTTCCGGAAAACGTGCCAAAGCCGGGGCCGTCCCTCGAGGACCACGACATCTTGATCGGCGACGACCACCTCGCGTTTCATCGGCTCACGCGAGACTGCTTCGAGGAGCGGAAGGTTTACGATATGACCTTCAACTACAACCTCGCGAGGCTCAACCTCGACACCCGTCATCCGGGCGCCGGCTACCGATACGCCCGGGACCGCGACGATCCCACGGTCCTTCGGGCGGAGTTCACCCCGACGACGCCGTTTTGTCCGCAGACGCACACCCTCACCATCGGCTCGTTCCGGGCCTGGAACGGCCTCTCCGAGCGCCACGAGTACGACCTCGTCTCGGTTCGCGCGGCGCCAATGCACCACCAGAGCGAGGCGATCAACGCCCAGCTCGAGGAGATTGAGGCCGTCTTCCTCGAGACGGGTGCGGTCGATCACGAGCCGAGTGGCGACATCGGGTCCAATCCGATGGAGCGCTCGATGGGTGCGACGGGGCCGAGCCGGGGCAGTTCGGACGCGCCGTTCTGAAGTTCTGACCGTCGCGTTTCTGGGTCGAGGTTTCTCGTTTCTCAGGAGGGCGCTCTCGTCGCTCATCCCTCTCCGCCTCGCCGCCAAAATACCTGCCAGCGAACGCCGACCGGAATATGTTCGGAACCATCTCGAGGTAGCTCGAGCCCCTTTCGTTGAATATGAGCGCGATACCGGGATCGATCGACGCGGATCGAGGTCCGCCGATGACGATCCCCCTTCGACACTTCCTGGTCGGGACCGGGCTGTTGCTCGCCGGAGCTTTCGCGGGGGCCGTCCATTCGTTCGACGCAACGGTCGTTCCCGGGAATCTCGGGCTGGCACACGTTCACCTCCTGCTGGTGGGCTGGGTCGCCGTGACGATCATGGGCGCAATGACCCAGTTCGTCCCGGTCTGGTCTGGCGTTGCCATCCACTCGAGGCGCTTGGCGAGCGCACAACTGTGGCTGGTCGTCGTCGGCCTCCTCGCGTTCGCCGCCGCGCTTCTGGTGGGCGCGTACCGCTGGCTCCCGCTCGGCGGGTTCGTGATGCTCGCAGGGTTCTGGACGTTCGTCTACAACGTAGGGCGGACGCTTCGCTCGGCCCGGCCGTGGGACGTCACCGAGCGCCACTTCGCCATCGCGCTGGGCTTTTTCGTCCTGTTGACGGGCCTGGGCGTGGTTCTCGCAGCCGGCCTGACGCGGCCGATTCTCGCGGATACGCCCGTGAGCCACGGATCGGTCCGGATGAGTCACGCGACCCTCGCGCTCTACGGGGCCGTCCTCACGACTGTCTACGGAGCGCTCTACCAGCTCGCCACGATGTTCACCCAGTCGAGTCTCCACGGGATCGACCTCCCGCTACGTCGACTCGAGTCGGTCGGCCATCCCGTGGGTGTCCTCGCGCTGGCTGGAGGACGGCTCTTCGACGTCGCGCCACTTGCCCGCGTGGGTGCGGTCCTCGTCGTCGCCAGCGCCCTCGGAATGAGCGTGATCCTGGTCCGTCGGCTCCTCGAGGCACAGGTGCCCTGGACGCCGATGCTCAGCCGGTACGCCGTCCTCGCCACGGCGATGGGTGGGTGGGCGATCTGGACTGGTCCCGCCTGGTTGCGCGACCCGCTCGACCCGGCCACGCTCTTCGGCGCCCCTGGCGCCGCCTCGCTGTTGATCCTCGGCGTCATCGGCTTCATCGTCCTCGGGACGCTCTACCACGTGGTTCCGTTCATCGTCTGGGTCCACCGCTACAGCGACCGACTCGGTCTCGAGCCGGTGCCCATGATCGACGACCTCTACGACGACCGGGTGGCGCGCGCCGACTTCGTCTGTTTCGTCGTCGGAGTGGGGTTGCTGGTCGCCAGCGACGCGTTCGAACTCTCGGGGGCCTCGGGAGCTCTGGGAACGGTCTCGACCATCGGTGGACTCTCGGTCACGATTGGCGCCGCGCTCTTCCTGCTCAACGTGGTCCTGGTCCTCAGGCGACACAGTCCCCACTCGGTGCCGGGATTGCTGTTCGGTCGGTTCTCGAGTGAAGAGCCAGGAAGCGAGCCGTCGCCCTCCCAGCCCGGCGTCGACTCGCCTCCCAGGTGATCGAAAACAGAAATTTGGCTCTGTTAAATCCCTCAGAGAGTGATAGGTTTGAACCGCCGTGCTGCATAGAGAGAATGGATGCAGCATATCGACCTCATTTATTTCAATCACATTGGATGGAAGCAACCGGTGCATATGGGTGCGAACTGAACATGCTCCCTAACGAATGGAGGAATTCACAGAGGGATGAGCGCTTCTATGATCGTATTGGCCAGACTACCTTGGTAATCATAACCGCGCTAGTGGTCCGGAAGATGTGTGTAGGGGTGGCCTATGGACGAATCTAGGAAGAGATCTTGAATGAGCGATTATCGCTGGAGATGGCGTCCAGAACAGTGGGGAGACGTGAGCAGGACAAAGAGAGCGGCCCAAAAAGAGGGGAAAATCACGCTCACAAACGTTCATAATCGGTTTCCGTCTTGCGTTTTCAGGGTTGGCGGTCACCAGGAAGCAAAACGTTACGAAAAGCGTCTCAGATCTGTTCCACGAAATTGAATTCGGCGGTTTAGAGTCTTCTCTGCAGGGATTTCATTCACTCACTCGAGTCGAGCGTGTGACCGTCCAGTCTCCAATTCAAAAGTTCATAATCGGTTCTCTGCTATCGGTTTTGGGGTGCTAGACAGTACTGAAATTGCCGAACTGGTTGAGACACTTCCCGAGAACGTAAACACACCATAGAGCGCGTCTCGAACCAATTATGTGCGTTTGACGCCTCGAACCCTGCATCTACGCAGCGAGTACCGATCACGAAACGGACCTCGTTCGCCCATCAGTCTCGGTAATCATCGAGACATACGCGAACGCCCCCTAATCGCCTCGAGAGGTCTCTTACTCGACGATTGGGTCACAAGCCATACGCTCGAGGGAGATATTCATCGTGCAATCATTCCTAGACTATCTTCATAATCGGCCCTCGAAACAGAGACCATACCTATTCTTCCGGATGTAGAACCCGATTATGAAGTATCAGAAACGCGATTAGCATGTTTTGTTGTAATCCTCAGTAGATTACAAGAGTTGTCTGCTGAATATAGAGGATATAGTCAGCACGGACCGGTTCTTTTCCTCCTCGAAAGATCGGTGATTTGGCTGAGAGAGACGTGTTCTATCAAAGCAGTACAGGCGGAACAGGTGAGATGGACCAGAGACCTATACACTTTGCTAACTAGCCCTATGTATGCACGTCAACGGTGTCCACCACTTCGTTCTGCTGGTTGACGACGTTCCGGACGGTGAATCGTATTACAAGGAACTGTTTGACCTTGAGGTCCTATTTCGCGAGGCAGCGCTCGATGGTGAACCTGGAATCGTTCCAGAGGATGTCTCCTGGGACGAGGCTCTTGATAGAGGAGTCACACCGTATATGTCGTTCCTTGGGCGGGATGAGTTCTACGTGGCGGTCGGCGGTGCATCAGATCAACAGGGAACTGGTCGACTCGACCACATCGCCCTGGCCGTCGATGAGGAAGCATTTGACGCGATTACTGACCGTGCCAACGCCCTCAGGTGCGACGTAGAGGAGAACGCACCCCATCACCAGGTATTTCTTGACAGGTACGACATTGAGTGGGAACTGAACGCAAAACCCCCGACCACCCAGGCAGACGTTTGACAAATTGGATCTATAACGGCACCTCCCTACACTGGCCGATCTAACCCGGCGTCCGATTCTTCCTACTAACTATGCGCCCTGGGCCTTGTTTAGACGGTCGTGAGAACGTCTCTATGCCGATTTCTGGCCAGTATCTGGGCGTCATCGTTGAGAGTTTTGGTCACGGGCTAAGGCGAGGGTGTTTCTACATCCCCGTTAGAACGGTTGAAGCAACGAAGTGGTCAAGATAAGGGTCTATCCGTCAGCACCCTTCACGGATGATCTGTAACTATTCCTCGACTGTAGGACTTGTAGTACTCAAATTCCCGCGTCTAAACACGGCCTGCGCCCTGTATTCAGCACGCAGTTCTTATCAGATCTGAAGGGTCTCAACAGAATCAGAATACGAAATACGAACGTATTCGGACGAGGAATTTCCCGGCTAGACGCGCGAGTAGTGGTCGATGGACACCACAGCAGGCTCGAGCCATGACCGGTCGAGGGTACCGAAAGCCGACTCGAGGCGCGAGCGCTCGAATCCGGATTCGACAGACGTGCTCACCGCCACCTCCGGCTGGTACCTCCTTGGTGGCTACTGGCTCTCTGGTCGCGGAACCCACCGCGTGCGTGTCGGTGAGCTGGCCGAACGGCTGTCGGTCGCGCCGGCCAGCGTCACCGAGATGGTCAACGTACTCGCCGACGCCTCGCTCCTCGAGACGGAACCCTACGCCGGGTTCGAACTGACCGTGCACGGAATGGCACACGCGAAGGTGCTGGCGTGGCGTCAGTGCGTCGTCGCCACCTTCTTCGACCGCGCGCTCTCGTACGACCTCGACGACGAGACCGCCTACCGCATCGGGTACGAACTCCCGGGACGAGGGCTCGTCCGCCTCGAGCAGCGTATCGACCGCCCTCGCGAACGAACGTGTCGTCGTCTCGCCGACGACGGGACGTGCCTCGTCGGGACGTTCGGTTAGCCCGCTGGACGTTCGTCAATCACAATTCGCCAGTTCGTCGTCGAATACAGCAAGCGACGAGCGTCGAGGTGGAACTCGAGTCGCTCTCGAGGACGCTTCCCGAGATCGATTCGCTCGAGGAACGGGCGGGGGTGGGGCCTTTTATCGTATCGTCCCATGAGTACCACTATGCCGGGTGGTCTGGATCCAACTGAGGAGTACGATGGTTCCATCAGAGTCCGATTACTGGACGATACTGGCGGCACTGACGAGATTGTCTGTTCGTCGTACTACGAGGCAATCGACGCCGTGAAAGAACACCAACACGACGTCACTGCAGCGAAAATCATCGACCGAGACGACGACGTCGTGTTCACCTCCGTCGATACGCGTATCGAAGACTGGGCGGCCGAGTGGGAGCACGCGAAACGGAGCCTCTCCGTAACCGTCGAAGCGTACGATTGCCCCTACGATAATATCGCCTGCTTCGCTGACGACCTCTGTGTCCAGTGTAAGATGGACAAGGTGCAAAACGAGTAGTAAACTACCCCACCCTACTCCCTCAGCGCATACGCGCCTCGGTTCGTTGAGGGTGAGGCTTTGATGTGGACTCCCGGCAATCAGTCACCAGCAATAGGCCGGTGACTCTCGCCGTTCAATGTCCCACCATTCACACGCAGGTCTACTTCTGCGTCTCCGTTCCCCGACGTGGGCGAGGAACGGAGTCTGTGTGTCCGCTTTCGGGCGTAGCGGAGCCCGATATTCTTCGCGCCGTTGTAATCCGCGTTCACCTCGTACCCGCACTTCTGGCAACAGAAGCGTTCTCCGTGGCGGTTGGCCTCGTGTGTGAACCCACAGTCCGTCCGAGAACAGCGCTGGGACGTGTGATTCGGCGCGACTTGCTCCACGGAGACGCCCTTCTCGGGTGCTTTGTACTCGACGTACTCGAACAGGCGTCGAAACGCCCAGACGTGGTGCCACTTCGCGTGCGGAAGACGCTCGCGTATGTCGGTCAAGTCTTCGAACGCGATAACGTCGCAGTCTCGTTCGACGGCTTCCGCGACGAGTTCGTTGGCGACGGTGTGAATGTACTGTTTTCGCCACGCGTCTTCGCGCTTCCCGAGGCGAAGAAGCGCGTTGTGCGCGGCTTGCGTGCCGCGCTGTTGCATCTCACCCCGTCGCTTCTCGAACTCACGACACCAGTGGTCGTACTCGTCTCCCTGCCAGAACGTGCCGGTCGAGGAGACGGCCAATGAGTTGACGCCGAGGTCGATACCGAGGACCGTTTGGTCGGAGTGCCCGGTATCTACCGGAACCTCCGCGTCATTGCCGTCGATCCGCCGAGTCGAGATATTGAGGTAGAACTCGTCGGTAGCCGCGTCGTACCGAAGCGTACTCTCGCGGAACTCGTAGTCTTCGGAGAGGACGTACCGCTCGTAGGGCGTCGGGCTATCGGCCGGAAGAACGAACGAGGGTTCGACCCGGCCCTCAATTGTCGCTAACGACACCTTGCGTCGGTAGAAGGTGGCGCTTCGCATGTCGTAATCCATCGTTTCGTCGGTGAACGTTGGGGAAGAGACACACTGTCCCTTCTTCCAGCGTTCGACGACGCCTTTGATGGCTTCGACGGCGCGTCGTATCGCGGCTTGGACGAGTTGGGCTGGTAACTCTGTCTCCGCTCGGAGGTCCGAGTAGAGTGCGTCCCGTACTTGTCGTTTGTTGGTCTTGCACTCGCTGTACGAGGTTTCAGACCAACAGTAGTCGGCGGTTCGGTTCGCACAGTACAAGTATTGCTCGGCAGTTCGGTGGAGTGTGTCGCGGTGCTCGTCGGAAACGGCGAGTTTCACGACGGCGGTTCGACGCACGTCCATACTTCAGAGACAATGTGACGGTACTTATACGTTCGGGAATCGGTCGGTTGCAGTACGTGGGTTGTGTCGTGTCATGTCGGTTTCCTCCCCGACCTACTCACTCACTTCGTTCGTTCCTTGAGGCCGGGGGCTCCACCTCGCATTTGCTGAGGAACGCACGCTGTTCGACCAGTCTTTCTGTGGGATTTGCGTAGGTATCCTCGAATATCTCGTCGGGATCGCCCTCGTACGACTCGGCACGGTTTATGGCCTCCTGGAGCGTCTCGTCGATCGCCGACTCCATCGCGTCGATGCGCTCGTCGTCGAGCAGCCCCTGTCCTCGAAGGTACGCTTCGAACCGCCTGATAGGATCGCGTTCCTTCCAGTGTTCGACCTCCGCGTCGTCGCGATAGACGGTCGGATCGTCCGCCGTCGTGTGCGCGCCGAAGCGGTACTGAACTGCCTCGATCATCGTGGGTCGAGGCTCTCCATCGAGGGGATTTGCCGCTCGACTGCGGACTGCCTCCGTCACGACGTACGTCGCGAGCGGATCCATTCCGTCCACCTGGATGCCGTCGAAGCCGTAGGCGCGAGCCTTCTCCGCGAACGTCTCCGATGCCGTCTGCTGTTCCCGTGGCGTGGAGATCGCCCACTGGTTGTTATTGCAGAAGAAGATGATCGGAACGTCGTAGACGCCCGCGAAGTTCGCAGCCTCGTGGAAATCCCCTTCGGACGTCGATCCTTCCCCGAAGTGAACGAGCGTCACGCGGTCGTCGCCGCGCAACTTCGCTGCCCACGCGTACCCGACCGCGTGCGGGAGGTGGCCACCGATCGAGATGTTGAGCGGCAGGACGTTGTCGTCGGGGAGCACCGCGTTTCCGACCTCGTGTCCCATCCAGTACAACAGGTACTCCCACGGGAAGCCCCTCGAGAGGACGGTCCCGTGCTCGCGGTACTGGTAGGAAATAGTGTCTTCCGTGGCCAGCGCATACGTCGACCCGATCTGTGCCCCCTCCTGTCCGGCGAGCGAGGCGTACGTCCCGACCCGTCCCTGGCGTTGGAGACTGATTATCCGCTCGTCGAATCGCCGACACAGGCGCATATCCTCGTATATCGACACCAGCGTCTCGTCGTCGAGGTTGGGAACGAGCTCCGGGGCGACGACGGTCCCGTTGGAACCGAGCACCGATACTCGATCGTCCGGCTCCCGGTCGAGTACGTCTCTGATCATGGAGAGGGGATCGGGCAGCGCCACGAAAAGCGTATTGTTGGATGTACCATTGAATCTTGGAAAAACACGTTGGTCTATACAACTCCGTTCGCGCTACGGACGACAAACACCGGGATCGGGGACTTGTCGACGACCCGTTCGGAGACGCTCCCCATCGTAATCCGTTTCTCTCGAGGACTCTTCCCGTGCGTGCCGATGACGATTAGATCGACGTCGTGAGTCTCGGCGTATTCGAGGATCGCTTTGGCCGGTGTGCCGCGCTCGACCGCCTCGACCCCCTCGAGTCCGGCGTCCGACGCTCGCTCGGTGACGTCGGTTACGGCCGCCTCACTCTCGCGTTCGAGTTGCCTCTTGATTTCCTCACGCGTCTCGCCCGTTGCTGCCTGGACGATCCGCGTGTCGATGACCGATAGCGCGTGGACTTTCGCATCGTTATCGGCGGCGATCGGAAGGGCGTGCTCGAGCGTCTGATCGATAGTGGTGCTTCCGTCCGTCGGAATGAGGATCTCGTCGTACATTTGTGTTCACTTCGTACATTGAATCGCTCTGGAGTGAAAAGACACGTTCCACCATTCGCCCGAGTGTGAGAAGCGTTTCGGTCACTGCAACTCTGCTCGATCCCGACGTACGACGACGCTCGAGACTGTTTCGGTCTCGAGGCTGTGACTGATATCTACGAGAACAGATGGAAATTAGCGTTTACGTCGGACCGGTACTAATTACTGCACCAGCGAGATGCTTCACGCCGGTACCGATAGCTAGGGGTGCCCGTCCACTTCCCACGACGACCTGAGTCGAACGAAGTCGCCGAGAACGCAGTGACCGTAGTGAACGGTCCTTACTTATCGACGCTTTAGCTTACACGCGAGCAAGGGCCGGCTTTACGACGACTCGTCACGTTCGTTCGATCATGGGCTCTGACTGGCGACGAGCGATCGAAACCCAGCGCGAGGAGAAAGATCGATACTTCGGCGAGAACCCACACTCTCCGATTCCGGAGTCCGAGCGCGAGACGTTCGACGGCCTCGAGTACTACCCAATCGACGACGAGTATCGCTTCGAACGTCCCCTCCATGAGTATGAAGACCCCGACCGCGTGGCCGTCGGGACGAGCACGGACGGCGAGCGTGAGTTCCTGCGCTGGGGCGAGTTCCGGGTCACCGTCGGCGACGAGGACGTCGCAATCCAGGCGTACAAGGCCGACCCCGACGACGAACGACTCTGGGTTCCGTTTCGAGACGCGACCAGCGGCGAGGAGACGTACGGCGCCGGCCGATACATCGACCTCGAGTCCGAGCACCACCGCACGAACAACGGAATCTGGGTCCTCGACTTCAATGAAGCGTACAATCCGACGTGTGCGTACGCAGACCGGTACGAGTGTCCGCTTCCACCGATGGAAAACTGGCTCGAGGTGCCAATCGAGGCCGGCGAAAAATCCTATCATTAGGGTCGCCGCATTCGTGACTGTCGTCGATACGTCACCGCGTTCGCCGGATGCCGATCCTGTCGTCGCTCTGTGCTACCAACCCCCTGGGTTCTACTACCTATCGGAACGAGTACTTGCGTGAGATCCAATGACGACGACCGAAAACCGAATCCGGACGACACACGTGGGTAGTCTTCCGCGTCCCCCGAAACTGCTCGAACTCCTCAAAGCCCGTCAGGACGACACGGACGTCGACGAGGACGAATGGAACGCGACCGTCACGGAGGCCACGAGATCCGTCGTCGAGCGCCAGGCCGAGGTGGGACTCGATATCGCCAACAACGGCGAACAATCGCGCGTCTCGTTCAACTGGTACGTCGCAGACCGCCTCAGCGGCATCGACGGCATGCGCGAGCAGGAACTCTGGGCGGACCTCCAGGCGTTCCCGGAGTACGCCGAGCAGACGTTCAAGACGGACGTCATCGACCTCTCGATGCACCCCGTCGTGACCGACCCCGTCGAGTATACCGGCGTCGACGAGGCCGAAGCCGAACTCGAGGCGTTTCGCGAGGCGCTCGAAACGGTCGACGCCGACTTCGAGGAAACGTTCATGACTTCGGCATCGCCGAGCGTGGTCACGGCCACGCACGTCAATGAGCACTACGACTCATACGAGGAGTTCCTCTTCGCCGTCGCGGACGCGATGGCGCACGAGTACGAACTCGTCGGCGACAGCGGATTGTCTCTCCAGATCGACGCCCCGGAACTCCTCACGGCCGGCCACACGGCAGCCTTCGCGGACGAACCCCTCGAGGAGGTCAAAGCGGTGACGCAGCTCCACGTCGAGGCGCTCAACGAGGCGCTCGCGAACGTCCCGGACGAACAGGTTCGGCTCCACACCTGCTGGGGCAGCTACGAGGGCCCCCACCACCTCGATACAGACCTCGTCGAGCTGTTACCGGTGATCTACGAAGCCGACATCTCCGGACTGAGCGTTGAACAGGCAAACCCCCGTCACCAGCACGAATACCGTGCGTTCACCGAGCAACCGCTTCCGGACGGCTGGACGCTGATGCCGGGCGTCGTCGACGTGAAGACGAACATCATCGACCACCCGGAGACGATCGCTGACCGACTTGAACGCGTCGCCGACGCGGTCGACGAGTCGACACCGCTGGTTGCCGCCCCCGACTGCGGGTTCGGTACGCAGGCCGGCCTCGGGATGGTCGACCCCGAAATCGCGTGGGCGAAGCTCGAGGCGCTCGTCGAAGGCGCCGACATAGCGACCACTCGTCTCTACTAAACCGCAGGAAGCCTCGGGGCTTGACCCCGGGGCGGTTCACCGTAGGCATACGAGGAGATTCGACAACGTCCACGAGAGGAATGTTCTCGTGCGGCCCGGCACGACGAGCCGTGTGCGAAGGCTGGCGAAATCGTTCCGGACTGGTAATGATATAAATATGGGGTTATTTGAATGAGGTTGTATTGAGTAGGTAGCACAATATCGATACAGTCAAAACATTTTTCTGATGACATCAAATTCGATGATAGGGCGGCGCTCCGGAACGGGTGTCCTGAATCGATCGGCCAAGTTACACGAGCTCTCTGCCACCGCCCTTCTCGTCGGTGGCTACGAATGGTTGTTTTCACTCTCTCGGTTAGGGTTGAGCGGTCAGCTCGCTACGTCGATCGAAACCTGATCGAAAAAGTAGTTTCATACCCTGACGATGCGAATTAACCGCTTCAATAGTTCGTGTGCGGGAAGTCGGGCGAGCGCCAAGTCTGTCTTGGACTTTTCCCACACTACTAAAGCACGCGACAGCCATACTAGCCAGTCAGATTATGTAACAATGGGGTGTTAGACTAGACCGTGTCGCTCGGACGGTCCTGATGCTCGATGTAATATTTCCTTGCACGGAATTAGCCGTTGAGAGAACGAGCCCCGGTACGTCCTCGTGAAGGCGCTTGTCGCTAATATTGCCCAGAGCGCCCGACACTGCGATGGCGCCGACTGGCATTTCGTTCGAATCGAGTACGGGTGCCGCGACAGACTGCTGCTGGTTCTCTACGTCTTTCTTGTAGACGACACGCTGATCTCTGGCCTGTTGCAGGCTGCTGATCTCTTCTCGCCGCTCCTCCTCGAGTTGGGACAGGACCATTTTACGCCGTTCTTTGGGGAGGTGTGTCAAAATACTAACTCCCGAAGCCTTCGTCGGAAGGAAGAAACGTTCTCCATTTCGAAAACGAGGGTCCTGAGTTCCTGACACCTGGTAGAATACGACGCTATCGGTGCCGTCTGGTACGACGAGGAGAGCTGGCATCCGCGTATTTTCCGCCAAACTATCGATATCGTTCGTAGCGTCCCCGAATTCGAGCAACTTGCGTTCCATCGTATAGGTGCCCAGCGAGAGGAAACTGAGGCCGAGTCGGTACTCGGTGCCGTCCTTCGTGACGTATCCGAGAGAGCGTAACGTCTGTAAGTGTTTGTGCACCGCGCTCTTCGAGAGGTCGATCGCTTGAGCAATCTCCGTCACGCCGGCCCCGTCTCGCTCGCGCAGCGTCTCGACGATGTCGAAGACTGTTTTCGTAGATTTCACCCACGACGAGCTCTGCTGTCGAACACTATCTTGGCTCATACTGGATTTTGCGAGTCTGCGCCCGCGCGTTGTCAACTAATTCGTAGTCGTTACTGAACAAGACCACTCGTTTACGAGCCCTTCGTCGTATCGTTCGTAAGCGTCGATGATGCCGGCATCACCCGTTTCCGGCGAGACGATGTCGACCGACCGATTTGCCGTTCAGTTCCGAAACTTGCAGAGCCTAGATATCCCATCCGTCCCAGGGACCGATCCTGCAGTCGGGCGAACTCCAGATTGAACGCGGTCTCGATGCCGTGCGTCGAAAACCGTTTGTAGTACAGTCCAATCCCTCTTTGACGCCGCTCCAGAGCGCGTACCCGTTCGTCGGAATGAGAATCTTAGCGTACATTGGCGCTCCTCAAAGTGAAAAGACGCGTTTCCCTACTGTCCGGGTCGTGAGAAGTGTTCGGTCGTGCAACGGGTATCGCCTCGTTCGAAGTGAGAATGATTGATGGGCTTCGATCTCTAGAAACCGTCCTCGAACACAAACGTTCCATTCCGCTGTATCCGTTCACCATCAATCTCGATGACCGAGTCCTCGCTCATGTCGACGATCATGTCCATGTGGATGGCCGACTCGTTGCCTGTACGGTCCAGGCCAATGCTCTCGTCAATGGCATGACCTAGTGCCATGTGGACGGTATCCCCCATCTTCTCGTCAAAGAGCATGTTGTGGGTGAACTGATCGATGTCGCGGTTCATACCGAACCCGAGTTCGCCGAGTCGCCGAGCGCCGTCGTCGGTCTCTAGAACGGCCTCCAACAGGTCCTGATTCTTCCCCGCACTGTAGTCCACTACCTCGCCCTTCGAAAAGATGAGCTGAACGCCCGTGACTTCGCGTCCGTAGGCCATCAGTGGTTTGTCGAACAACACCTCGCCCTCGACCGAGTCTGGGTTCGGTGCCGTGAAGACTTCACCGCCAGGGAGGTTCTTCTCACCGAAGTCGTTGATCGGTACCATACCGTCGATCGACATGGTGATGTCCGTCGTGTCACCAGAGCGAATTCGTACCTCGTGTCCCTCCTCGAACAACGCGACCAGTTTCTCCTGGAACTCGCGTTGAACTTCCCAGTCCTTGTTGACGGCATCGTACACGAAATCAGCGTACGCTGCCGTACTCATCTCGGCGTCCTGTGCGTTCCCCGGTGCGGGGTGCTGGGTCGCAACCCACCGCTTGTCCGCCATTTTTTCCTGGAACGGCTTCATCAACGCTGAATAGGCGGTGGTCTTCTCTGGGGGGATGTCGCTGGTTTCGTTCGTGTTCGACGCCGCACGGATTGCAATCGAGGCGTCGACGTTTTCGGCGAGGGCCATGTACGTTGCTGGCGGCCCGTCGTAGTCGTCGGGATCCATCGCTCGCATAAATGCACGTTGGGCCCGGCTACTTGGCCCGATGTAGATCGGTCGCGCACCGCGATCTCCGAGAAGTTCGTTCAGCGCGACAGCCAGATCTTCAGCTTCAGACGGAGCCGTAATCAGAACCTCGTCTCCTGGCTTCACAGCGATTGAGTGGTCGACGATGATACGTGCGTGTTCCACAATTCGTGGGTCCATGTCCGACTAGTGACTGGATGAGAGCCATCTTGACCGTTCCCAGAAGCGCATTTCTGTACGATAGTTGTGAAGAACAGGCGATGGTGGGGTATTAGCTATTCTGCCGCTCCTGCTCTCTAGTCGTCGCCGCTGATGGCCACATCCACGATCGTGACGTCGTGGTCTACCGTGGCGACGAGTTCGGTTTCGTCAACCGTCACGGACACGCGGGCTCTCAACGGATCGTCGTCCAGTATCTCGACCAACATGTCGTCGTCCTCTCCGTAGTATCGCCAGGAGGGATCGTGCAGCACGTCAACGCCGTGTTGTTCGAAAAATGAGATGGCGACCGGATGGTACAGTACCGGGAGTGCAGGTGAAGCCCGTAATTCATCGTCGCAACGTTCGCACTCGAATACTGCTCTAACGGGTCTCGAATTGGCCGACGAAGCCCGCTCGAGGGCCGCATCGACTCGGCCACCGCAGTTCTCACAGAAGCCCTGAAGGAATTTCATCACCGTCGCCCGCATCCAGCGGTCGAAGGCAAACGGGAGTTCCTGCCGGGCGAATTGGTCGAGCGTGCCAGGTGGAAACGAGAATTCATTGCGCCACGCTTCGCACTCCCGACAGTAGAGTAGCGCTGTCTCGTTACCGTACTCTGCGATGAGGCTGGAGTGACCACACATCGGACACGGTCCGTCGAACTTGAACGGGGGAATCGATGCGTTTGCCGTGTACGACCCCGAGAGGATAGCACCGTATACCTGTTCACCGGCGAACGAGAGTCGGTAGCCGTCTTCGTCCTGGGTCACGAAGTGGCCGACGAGTTTTTGAAGGTGATAGTTGAACTTCCCTGAGTCCCGTTCGCTCACAGCTGTCCGGAGGTCCGAAAACGATAGCGGCTCTCCGTTCTTCCCAAGAACCTGAACGATCTCTACGCGGAGGTCGTTCGAGAGCAGTCCGAACACCTCCTCTGGCGGTCGGTGTTCGACCGAAACTGCTTCGTCGTCGCTCATGGACGGTCTATGGCGAGATGGTGAGAAAGCTATTCCGCCAGCCGGCCAGGTGATCTCTGTCCGAGATTCGGTCTTTTCGTACGATAGCACTCGATAACTGGACCGGATCTATGCCGCGGTCTCGACGCTACTATCTACTGGTCGGAAGTTACCACAGTCGGGTAGACCGAACTCGAGTATCCCGGCGTATTCCGTCGTTGCCGGCCAGTTCTCCACTACATCTTCAAATTCGTCTTTCCTCGAGATCGATCACCGACGATGGTTCCCGCTAATTCTTCGCTGACGTTCTCGAGGGTGCCCTGGTGTCCTCGTCGACGAAGGCAAGGTCCTTTTTCTCGCTCAGCGATCTTTACGGCTAGTAGCGGAATCGAGTAGGGTCTGAGAGATCGGACTTCGGCTAGGGTTATTTTGCCGTGTACGCACGAGTAGATTCACGCCGTCCACGAGAGCATTGCTCTCGTGTGAGTCAGCAGAACGAGGTGTGTGGTGAGGCCGACGAAGCCGTCTCGAACCGGTAGTGATACTATTTTGCCAATATCTTCAGGAGTAGGTATTGATATAATTGCACAAGATTAATGAGGTCGAATCGGTTTCCTCGCGTCGTCGACTTTGATGATGCGACAGCGACCCAGAACGGAGTTCCTGAGTCGATCGATCGTGCAATACGTTTCTTCTGAAGCCGTATTCTTGGTTGTCGGCTACGACACTCTCCCTGCTCTCATTAGAGCAGAGTTGAGCGGTCAGCTCGGGCCGTCGACTACGCTCTACACGAAACTTACGTCGTCGAGTTTCGCGTTGTGTGCTTTCCCAGTGAGTGGAGAGGAAGTCGAGAGAGTATCTGGAGTTGTAGTGGGAGTATTATACACTACTAATGACGAATCGACCAAACAAAACTCGAAACTGACAAATTTTAGCGAGAGCTCCCGACCGTGACGCAGATACTTACACGCTCGTGACTGTGATTCGTGGTTCGGTCGCTCGTCGCTCACCGAGAACCAGGAGCGAAGATGACTCGACCGAGTTCGTAACGGCCTTGGCTTTCCCGTCCAAAACGGCCACTCGATATCAATTATCGACTAGACGCAATGAGATCGCTAACAGCCAATCTCGTGAGACGAATCGGGATCGAATCAACCGAACGCAAAGTCGAGAAATCCGTGGACGGACTCGGTGGCCAGTGCCGATTCGCGATCCGGATACGTCATCCGCACGAGTTCTCGCTCGCGGGCGAGACCGAGCGCTTCGAGGGAGGACGTGGTCGCGCCCCGTTCCGGTGAATCGACGATCACCTTCTCGCCAGGAAGGTCGGCCGAAACGGCTCGAAGTAATGGATCGACCACGGATGGTTCGGCCGCCACGAGCGGCCCGATCTGCCAGTGGGTTCTTCCCGGCCGGATGATCGCGTAGCCCTCGATCCCGGCCGAGGTTTGCGAGTAGAACCCGCGAACCTCGGGCTCGGCGAACAGTTCCTGGAGTAGCGTGCTCCGGTCGACGCCGACGTGATGGCGATCGAACTCGAAGACGGCGTCGACGTCCGGGAGGGTGAGGCGTTCGATAGTCTCCCTACCGGTGCCCGGTTCCCGTTCGTCCGCTACGTCTTCGGGTCGAGGAAGCATTCCTTGCCAGCGAAACACGGGCTCGACGGACTCGAACCCGTAGTTTCGGTAGATCGGCTCTCCGAGGTGTGTCGCGTCGAGGCCGACGATATCGCCCCCGTTCCCGAGTGCGTAGTCGAGACCGTGTTCGAAGATTCGACTGCCGAAACCCTGGCCCCTGTGGGTTTCGTCGACCAGCACCATCCCAACCCAGCTGACGTCGGCTCCGTTGCCGTCAGAACCGTAGGTTATCACGGTGGTCGTCGCGACGAGGTCGCCGTCGACGGTGCCGGCGAAACAGCCCGCTGAACAGCACGCGAGCAACCGCTCCCAGTCGGCGGGATGCTGGTTCCAGCCGGCCTGCGTCGAGAGGGTCAGTGCGTCGTCGAGGTCGTCGGCCGTGAGTGGTCGTATCTCGAGCATTCGATAGGAACGGATGTTCCAGAACGAACATAGCTCTGGTGGTCGGAGTATAGAGACTGTGCTCTGGCGGTCGAAGCAGAGATCCTGTGCGCTGGCTCCAGGATGAAAAGACTGTGCCGCCCAATTGCCACGCATTCGACCGTGAACGGGCTTCGGTCGAGACGACGACGGGCACGTTCTATCGCGGCCCCGGCCACCTGCCGAACGGCTCGCTGTGTTCGACCGTGATTTTGGCAGACGCCATCGAATCGTCTCGCCAGGCTGGGACGCGAGGAGTTCCGTTTCGAGTGGTCGTTGATGCCGACGTGCTTCTTCGCCGAAGGCGTTCACGGCGATGTAAAGGAGTTCACAGCGACGTAATGTTGATCTCGATAATATTGACTGCCCGACGAATCATCTCCGGTATTTCCGTTTCGAGACGTTCCTCGTTCATCCGGCGTTCCGGACCGATAATGCTGATCGCACCGTAGATCGTCCCGTCCTGGTCACGGATCGGCGCGCCGACGCCGACGAGTCCCTGGATCGTCTCGCCGTGGTTGTACGCGATTCCACTCTCACGAATCGTCTCGAGTTCCGTGCGCAACGCCTCCTCGCCGGTGATCGTGTTCGGGGTGAGGGCTTCGAACTCCATGTCCTGGATCAGTCGGTCGCGCGCTTTCACCGGCATGAACGCGAGCATTGCCTTCCCGACGGCGGTGTGGTAGAGGGCGTTTCGATACCCAACGTATATCTCGGTCTGGACGGCTTTCGCGCCCCGGGCCGTATGCAGACAGATTCCTTTGCCGTCCTCTTCGACGGTGAATAGTGCCATCTCTCCGGACTCTTCAGCGAGTGCGTCGACCTCCGTGGTCGCGATATCGTAGATGTCGATGCGGTTCTTCGCGTGGTGTGCGACGTCGATGAAGCGCAATCCCAATTTGTACTCACCGTTCTCGTTGATGACGTACCCACGTTCTTCGAGGGTCGCCAGGTGGCAGTGGGCGGTCCCCTTCGAGACGCCGATGTCCCTGGCGACATCCGTGACGCGGGCCCCACCGGTGTCCCGGAGGATATCGATGATATCGAGGGAACGCTGGACCGCTCGAACCGGATTCTTCGCTTCGGGCATACCAGATGTATGGGCGTATGTGAAAAATAAATGTTTGGCTCTGTTAAACAGACTCAGACGACATCTCCAGAAGAGTGACCGCAGTCGCTATGCACGGTCAAGACGTAATGGTCACGATAACACGGGCGAGGACCGATCCTGGACTCCGCATTGCGCTCGAGTCGAATAGACGTATTTCGAGGTTCAAACGAACGTACCAGCGTAGAACAATCGCTTGAATACACACTACCAGGTCGTTGTCCGCCAATGTTGTCGCAGAGCGTCCGCGAGCACTACTGGGATATCGTAGCCACGCGCGACTAGTTTAGCGAGCGATCTGAGGGCATAGCGTCTCGAATCGAGAGTACCGGACCCCACCCGATTCTCGAGCGCTCGACCGTCTCGTTGGCCCCAATCACGCACACTTATGCCTCTCCTGACAGTGATTTTGCGTATGAAAGTCGAAGTCGTCCGTGCTGACCAGTACGTGCGAAACAACGACACACGAATGCCGTTTCACTTCGGCAACGTCGTCGCAACCGAGGGAGCCCACCACTTTCTCGACCTCGAGATTGCGGTCGACGGTGAGCGGGCGACGGGCGTCTCGATGGTCGGAATCGCCCCAATGTGGTTTCTCAAGGACCCCGACCTCTCGCTGATCGAACAGAACGAGCGCCTGCTCGAGGTGTTCACGGCTGCCTGCGATCACGCTCGGGACCTCGAACCCGCGCCGACCGTCTTCGACTTCTGGTACGACCTCTACGAGCGCCAGCGTCAGTGGGCCGCCGACACCGAACACCCGCCGCTGCTCTGGGGCTACGGCGTGAGCATGGTCGAACAGGCACTCGTCGACGCCTTCTGTCGCCACCGACAGCTCACCTTCGCAGACGGAATCCGCAGCGGTGCCTTCGGGGTCGACCCCGGGCGAATCTACCCCGAGCTCGAGGGCGAATCGCTCACGACGTACCTGCCTGAAAACCCGGCTCGAGAAGCGGCCGTTCGACACACGGTCGGACTGGCGGATCCGCTCCGGCAGGACGAAATCGACGCGACGAACAGGCTCGAGGACGGACTCCCGCAGGCCCTCGAAGAGTACGTCGAGCGCGACGGAATCACGCACTTCAAGATCAAACTCTCGGCGGACGCAGAGCGCGACGCAGACCGACTCGTCCGCATCGGTGCAGTTCTCGAGGAGGGGACACACGACACGTATCTCTGCACGCTCGACGCGAACGAGCAATACGAGAGCGTTCGCGTCTTCAAAGAGCAGTGGGAACGCCACGCCGACGATCCGACCCTCGCCGCCGTCGTCGATCACGTCGCGTACGTCGAACAGCCGCTCCCTCGCGAGCAGGCGCTTACCGACGAGACGGGCGAGGTCCTCTCCGAGTGGAGTGATAGCCCGCCGATCATCATCGACGAGTCCGACGACCGGTTAGACAGCGCTGGTCGTGCCCTCGAGTGTGGGTACGCCGGAACGAGCCACAAGAACTGCAAGGGCGTCTTCAAGGGCGTCGTCAACGCCTGTCTCATCGAGAAATGCCGCCGCGAGACGGACGGCGACTACGTCATGAGTGGCGAGGACCTCACCACGATCGGTCCGATCGAATTGCTCCACGACCTGGCGGTGATGGGGACACTCGGACTGGATCACATCGAACGCAATGGCCACCACTACTATCACGGCCTGAGCTTCCTCCCCGAGGACCTCCAGGAGACGCTCCTCGAGGCCCACGGCGACCTCTACGAGCGTCACGAGGACGGATTCGCCGCACTCGACGTCGCGGACGGCCGCATGCAGTTCGGCAGCGTGACCGACGCGCCGTTCGGTCGGCGCTTCGAGCTCGATCCGACGCGGTTCACGCCGCTCGAGGCGTGGAAAATCGAGTCGATGTACGAGTAGGTCTGTGAACTCTCGAGTCGGATCTTGCTAGATACGAATCCCGTCCGTTCGAACTGACCGTGGCGGCCAACGAGTCGAATAGGCCGCTCCATTCGCAGAACGTCCTCGAACTCGATGCGGCTACGTGAGAGAGAGGTCGTCCTGGACGGCGGACTCTCTCAGAACGGCGGTTGCTTCCCTCGTCGTCGGGTCGATGGGCGTGAATGCCCGGGACGCCCTCCACCAGATCGTAAAAGTCGTATATCGCGTCCTGGATCCCCGCTGTGGGGTCGTCGTAGTGTGTCAGTTGAACGCGTCCGAGGGCGGCGCTGGTCTGATGCATGCGGTATTTGTGACCGCCGAACGGGGGGCCGGAGACACCAACGGCTACGGTTCGGACCATCAGCGGTCGTCACCGCTCGAGCGGCTGGTTCGTGAGTTGGGGGTCCGGTTCGGACTGCTAGCTTTTCCGTGTCGAGGACGAGATCGAACTCGAGGAGTCCGGGGTGATGGACCAGGTCGTTCGAATCCATCACGAGCGAGTCGGAGCGCCGGGGGCTTGATGATGTTTCCTATGATAAAACACGTTGCCTGTTATCGTGTCTGTCGACTGCAATTGAGCACTCGGTAATCGGCCGCCGATGCGCGTGTATGTCAGAGACGAGCGCTTGGGAACTCCAGGCCTTCATGGTCGCCGTCGCGGTACGTTCGGCTATACCGGCCCTACCTTTTGTCTCCCCATCCTTATATTACAGACCTAGGTGTGTAATTTCTGAGGTACGATCTCGAACGATCTGGCCACTGTTCGGATCGGACGGCCGAGTCCACATCCTGGACACTGGGTTGTCTACGCAGGTGTACAACGCGCCCTCGTATCGCCAACCGAGTGTGTTTCGAAGAGCAAAACGAACTTGATCTACAACTACTCAGTGGCCATCACCCGTTCCCGGCAGTTGCGCCCGAACCCTGAGAGAGGCAGGCTATGGCTTCACTCAGACGGGGCTTCGTGGCGGATTCCGTGGATTCGGCCTCGAGCGGGAGGAACGCGTGGGCGACACGACGCTGCGACTCGCAGACGGACGGCCTGTGCTTCGACTCCTCCCACGAAACGTTTAATATTGCTCTGGCGTGTCAATGCCCAGTATGCGAGTTTGTATCGCGGGATCGGGATTCATGGCCCGAACCCACGCGGTGGAGTACGCCCAGATGGACATCGAGGTCGTTGGCGTCGCCTCGCCGAGCGGTCCCGACGAGTTCGTCGCGGAGTTCGGCTTCGAAGCCGAAACCTACACGGACGTCGAGACGATGCTCCAGGAGACGGACCCCGATTACGTCGACATCTGTACCCCGACACACACGCACGTCGAACTGGTTCGGACGGCCGCCGCCGCCGGCGTCGACGTCTTCCTGGAGAAACCGATCGCCAGGACGCTCTCGGAGGCTCACGAGATCGACGAGATCGTCGCCGATGCCGGGCTGACGTTCATGGTCGGCCACGTCGCCCGCTTCTTTCCGAACTACCGAAATGCTCGCGACCTCGCGATCGGGAACGAGGGCGTCGCTCGCGCTCGGCGACTCTCGCCGTTCCCGGACTGGGGCTCTGATAACTGGTTCGCCAACCGCGAGAAGAGCGGCGGCATCTTCGTCGATCTGGCGATCCACGACCTCGACTATCTCCGGTGGTGCTGGGGCGACATCGAGCGGGTGTTCGCCCGCCGCCACCGCGACGACGAGTCCGAACACGGGTTCGTCACCATTCGCTTCGAGAGCGGCGCGGTCGGCTACGTCGAGTCCTCGTGGGCCCAACCTGACTCGAGGCCGTTTACCGTCGAACTCGAATTCGCCGGCGACGATGGCCTGGTCGAGTTCTCGAGCGCCGAGGAGTCGGCCTACGCCGAGTGGACCGACGGCGAGGCGACCGTCGAGAGCCCGCTCGCGAGGAACGGCTATCGGCGGGAACTCGACCACTTCGTCTCCTGTCTCGAGGACGGTTCGGAACCCGAGGTCGGCGCTTCTGCGGGGATCGAAGCGCTTCGCCTCGCGCTCGCCGCCGAGCGCTCGGCCGACCGCGGTGTCCCTGTCGCACCCGAGGAGGTGACGAAATGAACGAACCCATCGCGATGGGGGTCCTGTCGACTGCCCACGTCCACACGGACGCCTACGCCAGTGAACTCGCCGAGCGCGAGGACGTCGAGTTCGCCGGTGTCACAGACAGAGATTCCGATCGCGGCCAGGAGACAGCCGAACGCCACGACACCGAGTACGTCGCCGACGCCGGCGCCCTTCTCGAGCGTATCGACGCCGCAGTGATCTGTGCGCCAAACGCCGACCACCGCGAGTGGTTCGAGCGGGCGGCCGCCGCCGGCGTCCACGTCCTCTGTGAGAAGCCGCTCGCGCCGACTCTCGAGGACGCACGGGCGATCGTCGACGTCTGGCAAGAGTCGGGAATCCGTGCCGGTATCACCATGCCGCTTCGGTTTTGCGGTCCGGCCCAGCGGGCCAAGGAGACCCTCGACGCTGGCGAAGTCGGCGACCTCCTCGCGATCTCCGGAACGAACCGTGGGCAGATGCCCGGCGGCTGGTTCGTCGATCCCAAGGCCGCTGGCGGCGGTGCCGTGATGGACCACTCGGTTCACATCGTCGACCTCGTCTATCACCTCACGGGTCAGGCGGTCACGGAGGTGTACGCCGAGGTCGGCACGCGTTTTCACGACATCGCGGTCGACGACGTCAACGTTCTCTCGATGGAACTGGCGGACGGAACGCCGTTTTTCCTCGACGGGTCCTGGAGCAAGCCGGACGCCTGGCACACGTGGGGCGACGCGACCCTCGAACTGACCGGCACCGACGCCACGGTCGGCATCGACTACACGGATCAGTCGCTCGTCCACACCGCCGAGTCCGGTTCGAACGCGGGCGTTCACACGGCGTTCTACGGCACGAACGCGAACGCGGGCCTCATCGAGGACTTCGTGAGCAGTGTTCGGGCAGATCGAGAACCGGAGATCACCCCGGACGACGGCCTGCTGGCCGTCGCCGTCGTCGAAGCGGCCTACGAGTCCGCCGAGACGGGCGAACCGGTCGACGTCGCGTTCGACTGACCCTCGACCTGTCACGAGATCCAGCGTCACGTCCAGGACAGTTCCTGAAAGTGGACGTCCGTCACGACGTGATATCCGACCTCGAGCCCGTGATTCTACCTTACCCCCGGTCACGCACTCGGCGGACTGTCCCACTCCTCTTCGTTGTCTTGGAGCGCGTCGTCGAGCGAATCGTTCCAAATCGATGGAACGGAGACGTAGGCGTTACGAGAAGGTCGTATCCCTCGTCTTCGAAGACGGTCTGTACACCGTCGTACGTCGCCGCCCGGACCGAACGGGAGCGACGGTACTCGAGTCGACTGCTGCAAAGTTCTCGAGGTGACCGTCATGGCTACTCCGCGAGCGTCCGCAACTCCGCCGTCGAGAGTGGCCGGTTGTAGAGTCGAACGTCCGTAGCGGTTCCGTCGTAGCCGCGACCGAAGAGGTACTCGCCCTTCAGTAGCGTCCAGCTGGCCCAGTCGGTCTCGAATTCGATCGGACCGTCGAAACGAGCCTCGTCGACCACTTCACCGTCGATGGCGAGTGTAAGGCGATCTCGCCCGTCCCAGACGCCCGCTACGTGATGGGGCTCGCTCGCTGCTACGTCCTCCCAGGTAACCGTACGCTCCTCTTCCGGGCCGCGCAGCGAGAATTCGATCCCCGATTCCCCCGTGATACCGATCCCAAGCGTGACTGCACCGCCGAAATTTGCGAGGACCTGTGGCTTGGTCACGTCCCGCGGTTCGAGGCGTGCGGCGACGGAGATACCGCCGGCAAACGTGGCGGTGTCGTAGCGGTCGAACCCGAGGTCGACGCCGTGTGAACCGTCGCCCTCGAGTGTCGGCCCGATGAGTTGGTCGGTGGGCAGCCCGCGAAGGACGGTCTGTGCCGTGTCCATGTGTTTGTACGAACCCGTCATCCAGAGGACTGGCACGTCCTCGCCGGCGTTTCGCGGGACGACCGGCCTGAGGTCGCACCCGGTCGACCGTTTCGTCACAGTCAACTCCGCCCAGGTCTTACCGCCAGTAGCGGTCTCGAACCGCCGTAGTTCGCACTGGTCGCCTCGAGAGACGCAGCCGTAGACGACGCTCGGGTCGTCGCGGTCGATCGAGAGCCCGCCGGAGTAGTGCAACTCGATCGGCTGTCTGGCTATGTAACGTCCTGCGTCCGCGAGGTGGTGATCGCACCACCGGTCACCGTCCCACCGCGCGTACCGGTATTCGTGGGCGAGCGTCGACGGGAACGTCGCGTACGCAACGACCGGATTGCCGTCGTCGTCGACCGCACTGTCCCAGACCCAGGCGTAGTGGTTCCCCGTTGCGGTGGAGTCGTAGACGACCTCGAGGTCCGACTTCGTCATCGGCAGGTCGTCGGGGCGGGCGATGAATGCCCCGTCAGCGTCGTAGAAGCGTCCGTTGCGAAACTGTGCGTACATGATGTTCCACTTGGGGGCATCGCCACCGCGCTCGGCGTCGGTGAAGAAGAAGTGAATCGCGTCGTCTCCGCGAGCGGGAACGAAGTACATCGAGTAGTGGCCCTCCGGGGGGACAGTGATTCGCGTCTGGTCGCTCCAGGTCAGCCCGTCGTCATCGGACATTCGGTAGTAGAGGTTGCCGTCGCCCACGTAGCCGTATTTATCGTCCGTCGCGTCGCGTGTGTAGGTCCGATCCCGGTAGAACAGGTACAGCGTCTCTGGATCGTCGGGCGATCGGACCGGGTTCGGATACGTGACGCTTTCCTGTTGGATCCGCCGGGTCGGGCCGAACGCCGACACGCTTTCGGGATCACAGGAGACGGTGTAGTGCAGTGCGTCGCCGTTGTGCCCCGCCCAGAACAGCAGAATTCGTCCGTCGTTGCGGAGGATTAGTGACGGATTCGTGTGGTCGTCGTCGGAGAACGATTCGTCGACGACGGTGGTCGAAAACGAACGCGTCTCGTGGTCGTAGGCCGCGGCGACGATATCCCGCCCGGTCGGACCGCCGAGGTAGCAGACGTACGTTCGCTCCCGATCGCCGACGTGTCTGACCGCTCGCGGGTTCGTAAACCAGATCCAGCGCGCGTCGACCCCGTAGTTACCGTGGTTACCCTCGAGCGAGCGGTCTCGAACGATACCGTCGGGCGATCGCTCGCCCGACCAGTACCCGAGGAGCCCGTTCGAAATCGAGATTTCCTCTCTCATTCCATTTCTATGGAACTAACTCGCGCAGTACGGGTTATACGTTTCCCCGTTACCGAGAACGCGCCTCGAACGATCGGATGTGTAACGACGGTCTCGAGCATCGGAGTCCCAGATATGGTTCTGGCACCGAAACGTCACCCGTGTGCTCACCTCTTGAGAGTACCGATGACACAGTGATCGTCAAACTCGAGACGATTCACGATATCCTCGCTCTAGCTGACAGCCTAAAATCATTACGAACGGTTTCCGGTATTGGGGTATATTCGAAATAATCCCCATCAACGCTGGTTCTCGATGTCGATGTTCACGGACAACGGAGAACTGATCCAGCAGCGGTCTCTATCCATCGACTGTTCGGGAACTCGATCCCGACGATTCCACATCTCTAGAGAATGGGTACGGTACTGTATTGCCTCATTTGACTCTCACAGCGTGGTCCACTCGAGTGTATCGACCGAATCTGCTCGAAGTATCGTTTCGCACGTAGAAATGCAGACTCACCACCTCCATAATTCACGGCTGAATTGTTGGACGAGCAGACACGAGTGTTTTGAACTACCAACGCACTACTAACCCATACAAATTTCGAACCAATCACGTATCGGATAGGACTCTGTGGGAGTGCTAAACGAACCAGTGTCTATTGGTGAATCCGCAGGACGGAGACTATTGTGATCAGTTGATGGATTAGATAGTAATTCCAGCGATACGGTCAGTTCGCTTCTCAGACGTGCTTAACGAGTGCTCTATCGAGCGCCGAGCGATGAGACGAACTGGACGCGAGGGATTAATTCACCTCACTCCGTCAGGCCCGACATCACACTGGATACTGTGACACACCCATCACGTACTGAACTCACTTTGCCCATTTACTCTCCGATCGTCCGGAAACGCGTTGCAGCCCAATCGACTGCGGATAACGCCCAGGCGTGTATTCTGGCTTTCGACAATGGTGGCGACATTCAATATAGCAATATACAATTTATTTGGGCCAGGTCGGTCATTCCTGTAAACGAAAGATGTTGTTTCGGTAGGGTGCCTCGACGAGTTCCTCCCAGTTGTGAGTGTACCTGTCCATCACGTCACCAACGTCGCCTCTGACGTACTTGACGACGTACGCATCTCCCACTCGGTTGCGCATTTCTGTGGTGAAGAAGTGGCGGAAATAGTGTGGCGTCACGTTCTCCTCCGGCCCTGCACCTTCAGCGTACCAGCCCCACTCTTCGGCCACCGAGCGAACGTGAGAGCGCACGGCGTCGCTCGTCAACCGTTCGCCGTAATCCCTCGAGAGGCTCACGAACAGCGGATCGGCATCCGAGACTGGGTCGGGGCGGACAGACAGCCAACGTACGAGTGCGTCTCGCAACTCCTCGTCGATTGGGATTCGGGTGTCTCGATGACGTTTGTTCCCGTCGACACGCTTTTCGCCGTGTACGACGCTTCCAACGCCAATAGTGCTGTCCACGAATAGCGTACCCGGGTGATCGCGAATCGCCGCCCGGACCGGCTTCGAACGATGTTTTCGAACACCGGCGTCATCGAGGTGGACGTCACGCAAGTCGAGGTTGCACGCTTCGCCGGCCCGCATTCCGGTCTTCACCAGCAACGTTACGAGCGCCCGCCTGAGGGGATGTTTGACGCCGTCGACGAACTCGCTCATCTGTTCGACAGTTACGTGTCGGCGCGTCGGCGAGGAATCTCCCTTCTCGCTCATCTCTTCCATGACGACTACCATCGGATTCGCATCGAACGTGCCGACCTGGGCCATGTACCCGTAGAACCGGTTGAGGTGGACGGCCTTCGTCCGGATCGAACCGGGAGCGTAGCCGTCGTCGCGCAACCCCTGGATCCATCGCAAGCAGTCAATGCGGTCAGCGTCGGCAAGCACCGCTTCACCCAGGTGAGCGTCGAACTGCCGAAGCGTCGTCTCGTAATCGTCGACCGTCGTTTCCGATCGCCCGTACAGCTTCATCTCCTCGATAAACGTCACGATTGGGTCGGTCGTAGCATCAGTTGATGACCGCGTGAAGTCTTTCCCTGCCATCTTCGTCATTGGTTCAGGACGAACCCGCCATCCTGGACGGAGTAATCGATGTCGCCGGCGTCGTTCAGTCGCTCGAGTGCCGCTGTCGTGGATTGCTCGACCTCGTCGAGTAGTCCATCGACGATTTCGTCGGTGGGGAGAGAACCAGTCTGGCCCAGGTGGGTGAGGATACGCTGTTCGATCAGGTCATCTAGAGTGGTGTCTTCGCCCCCTTGACCCTGGGGGTCGAGGCCGAAATCCCGCCGTCCAGCATTGATCATCGCGCGGATGTAGGCTGCCCGGGAGCCAAAGCCCATCTGTTCGGCCTCCTCGTCGTAAATCTCGAGCTGGTATTCGGGGACGTCGACATTGAGGGATCGCTTGTTCTGCATCGTCTCATCGGTCACGACTCGTGACAGTCACTTAATGATGATGGTTGGAGGCGGCTTATGCGCCTAATCCGTCCAAAACACCCCAATATACCGGCAAAGTACGCACTGTTTGATACCTAATGGACGGCTTACTGGAATAAGATGGTTTTTCAGTGGGTGGTTTCGGATCGTTCTGACGGCTCGTCCGGTTCAGGAGGTGGTACCCAAAATATAGTATCCATCACGATTATCGCTGATTTGTCGAGGACCGATTTCGCTTGGTTCTACTGACCTTTGATCTCTGGAGTGCATAGAGGAGGACCGGACGGCGTGCGATGGTACGCGCACTCTTTCACACTTCGTTCGATTCGTTCACTTCTCCTCTACAGCGGCGTGAAAGGTCCAGAATCGGTATCCAGTACGAAGCCACTTTAGAGCAGTGCTATCGGTCAACGGTTCGCATCGAGTCGGGTTTCGAGGGGATCTCCTCGGCCAGCGACCCCGAAAACATTGAAAAGCTGTTAACATGGTTCACGGCGTAACGTACACTTGCGTTAGATTCGGGCATCGAGGGGCGCGAGGGTCCGAGCCGAGCGTACAGACGTGCGAGGGAGAGTATGGCATCAGCATCGACAACCAGGGCAAACAAAGAACTCGTTCGTCGATTCGCGAACGAGTTCGTCAACGAGAGCAACTACGACACAGCCAGAGAGTTTCTGGACGTGGATATCGTCGATTCCACTCCACTGGGCGAAACAACGGGCCGAGAGGCTATCGTGGAAACCACAAAGGAACTACGCACGGCGTTTCCCGATTTCGTCGTCACTCCGGAAGAGACCGTCGCGGAAAAAGACACGGTCGTCGTCCGGATGACACAGCGGGGAACACACGAGGGAGTGTTCATGGGACACGAGGCGACCGGGAACGCGTTCGAGATTGAGGCAATGGCGTTCCTGCGACTCGAGGACGGAAAGATAGCCGAGCGTCGAGTCAGGCCCGACGTACTCGGGATGCTCCGACAGTTGGGGGATCACGACACTGCCAATCGCATAACCCGGGCTACTGTGACGCCCATCGTTTTTCGATTCACTTGATTGTTAAGCCGTGTGCCAGGGATACAGCAATCTCTAATCGATCCGATGGGGTCTCTTTATACCTCAAGCTCCAAACGAAATTGCGTTCAGCCCGGTACACAGTTTTTCTCGACTGAATTCTGTACAGTTGGTTAGTAGATCGCCGCGACTGGCGACCAGTGATTCTCACCACCACGCCAGCACCCAACAATCACGAATATTAGTTTTCAATTCCTGTATTATATTTACGAATGCATAAACACCTCTGGACCGTAACTGGTGTATGAACTCGGCCAAATTCAACGACCCGCTCGATCAGTCCGAACCCCCAGTATATCTACCCGGAACGCCGACCGTCTCGTTCATAGAGTACGTCGAGTTGTTCATCAGAACGCTGCGTCGGTGATTCGGTAGCATCGAACTCCGGACACGCACACTCTTTCCGCCTGACCGTCATCAGGTGCTCACCTGACCGAGGTGTCCTCTTTCTGGACGCAAGTGTGCGCCCCCTACGGTCGTTGCTGACGGACCCAGGCGGTCGAATCTGGAGTTGCTCTGTACTGAGTTCGCGCCCATCTCAGCCACACGACATACGTCGTCGATTAGCCGCTCCAGGTGAACGTCACTTGCTCGAGAGTCCCCTTTTCTGAAGTCTGATTTGAAAACTGTACGAACGAGTACCAAAGCCGGCGAATTCCACGATCGGTATCGTTCCCGGCCTGAAGAAATGGTCGAGTCCGTTCTGTCCGTGTGTACCCATTGTCGAGGCCCCTTCGTACTCGTCGATGGCTCGAAGAATTCTCTATGCGAAATCCCAGCCCTGCGGTGTTTTTTGACGTCAATCCCGGTTACGTTTCTCGCTCGCCTCATCCAATGCTCGTTCAGCCTTGCAATCGGCTTCCTCGAACACGTCGTAGTCAGTAGCGACGAACCGTTCGTTGACGACAGCAGCGCATGAATAGTCGAGTCGAACTGATTCACCAGTATTTAGCTCTTTCAATCGCTTCATCTGTGTCATCGCTTCCGTCCGTCGGGGCTAGAATAGTTGACTGCACGAGAGCGTTCGCTCGTCCCGAATCATCGAGTAATACGGGTGATCGCTGAAACTGATCCATAAACTACTAAATGATATATCAATATGGCCAGTGGTTGCGAGAGCAGGTCGATGCAATTGACCCGCAAGTCGGCTCAGCGATGGATGCACATTCGATAGATGCTATCTAAGTAATCACACGGTTCACGTCTCTACTCCGGTTTGCCGAACGTGTAGAGGAACATAGGCGTCTGTCCGTCGGCACGCGGGGACAGAAACGACGTCACGCGGTCGTCGTAGAACGTGAGCCCAGTTCCGCCGAGATTGCGATGTGCGTAGGTCGCCAGATAGCAACGCCCGGCGGTCACCGCCGCCTCGAGCTGTGCCAGTCGGTACCCCCGATTCCCGAGTCGATCGACGACCGCCTCGAGGTCCGTCAGGAAGTACACGCAGGCCGCGGCTTCCCCGCCGAGGCGCTGATCGAGCGCGAGGTGGGCCGCTTCCTCGCGACACTCGCCGTCGATCAGGCGCTCGAGTTCGCCCGCCTCGGGGTGGTAGTGGTATGCGCCGGGCGGAACGTCGTCGACGCCGTTGACGAGTACGTACGCGTCGACGAACTGGAGCGGCGAGGCGTCGGATTCGCGACCGTCGAGCGGAACGCCTCGTGTAGCACGATCGAGCACCGTCGAAAATTTCCGAAAGCTCACCGGTTCGCGCTCGTAGGCGCGACAGGAGCCCCGACGACGGATCGTCGCGTGTAGCGGCCGCTTCGACTCCGTCTCGTAATTGACCGGGTCGAGTTCGATCCGGTCTCCATCACCTCCCTTTCGTTGTCCGACCGATTGCGCTCGTGCAATAGAGCGCCACTCGCGGACGGCGTCTCCGCTCTCGAGCGTGCTCGCCCGCCAGGCTTCGTGGACGAGCGGGAACTCCTTCTCTTCAGGTGACAGCGCCGCAGTCGTCGGATCGATTGGTTCGAGGGTGGGTGCGTCGGGCGCACGATTACCGGCGCCGACGGGGACGAGTTCGAGCGGCGCTTCCCGTCGTGGGTCGACACCCAGCAGTTCGACGACGGACTCGTCGGCAAACCCGAGGACGACCTCCGCGGGGAGAGAAAGCGAATCCGCGGTCGCTAGCAGGTTTGCGAGTACCGTCCCCGAATCCCAGAACGCGTGACGGTACGTCCGGTCGCGGTACTTCCAGGCGTTTCGCCACCAGGTCGACGTCGCGACGAACGTGACCGGTGCAGTTGCGACGCCGTCGTGATCGCTGGCGGCCGCGAGCACGCCCCGGTAGTCCCCCTCGCGAATCACGTCGAGCGACAGCGATTGGGGCTCGACGTGGTAGACGCCGGCTTTCAGATCCGCAAGGTCGTCACAGACCGCGTACAGGTCGACGTGATACAGCGCCCCAGTGCAGGCCGCGGCGCGAAAGAGTAGCTCGCGGCCCTGACGGGTGAGTTGCTTCGTGATTCCGGTCGAGAAGTACGACAGCGCCGTGAGCGCGTCCAGGTTGACGGCTCGCTCGTGCGAGAAATCGGCGTTGGTAGGTGTGATCGCCGACAGCGCAGGAATGCCGGTCACGCGAACACGGTCCGATAGCGCTCGTCGCGAGAGGTTCTCGTAGCGCTTGAAGGGGCGAGGCTTGTTATCGAAATCGAGACGGTGGCCGCTCTCCTGGACGCTTTTTGGCGAGTGTTTGGTGCGCTCGTGGTACTCGAGGGCGCTGACCATACGGGTGTCCTCTACGGCAGTCCCAATCAATCCGGGGTGTGGTTTTCCCGGTATTCCTCACTCGTATTCGAACACGCGAGCCATCCCCCGCTCGAGGTGGTAGACGTTGTGGCAGTGGAACAGCCAGTCGCCGGAATTGGTTGCGCGGAAGTCGAACGTCACCTGATCGCCGTGGGGCGCGACAAGGACTGTGTCCTTGACCGCGTCGCCGACCTGGAAGAAGTGACCGTGGAGGTGCATCGGATGGATCGCCGGACTGCGGTTCACCATCCGCACGCGGACGTGATCGCCCTCGCTGATCTCGAGCGGGTCGGCGTCCGGGTACACTTCCCCGTCAATAGTCCACGCGTCGGCGTCGGCGCCACCCATTATTCCGCCCGACAGCGTGAAGTCGAACATCCGGTCTGGTTCCCCGTCGAGATCCAGCGGCTTGAGCGCCTCGAGGTCGCCGTACTCGAGTTCCCGGCCGTCGAACGACGGTCGGTCGACAGAGCCGTCGTCGGTATTCTCGTACCGCAGTCTCGCCTCCGCGGGATTCTCGGTGCCGACGACGGGTTCCGCGACGATAGCCCATTCACCTGGGGAGTCTGCCTCGAGGATCGCGTCGTATCGCTCGCCCATGCTCACGACAAACGAATCCACGCCGACGGGTTCGACCGGTCGCCCGTCGGCGTGCGTGACGGTCAGCGAGTGTCCGCCGACGCCGACGCGATAGGTCGTGGCGCTACTCGGATTGATGAAACGCAGACGAACGCGCTCGCCCTCTTCGACGCCGAACACCGGTGGATTCGACGGGAGGCGACCGTTAACGAGCAGTCCTTCGTACGGCGGTCGTTGACTCATCATCTGACTGTCGGGGCCCATACCGTCGCCAGGGCCCATTCCATCGCCCGGGCCGCGACCGTCGTCAGGCCCATCCCCGCCTCCGGGACCCATGCCGCCACCGTCACCACCGCCTCCGGGACCCATGCCGCCTGGGCCCATACCGTCGTTCGGACCTCGTCCATCGCCCTGCCCGCCGCCACCGCCAGGACCCATCCCGCCATCGCCGCCTGGTGGGGCTTCGATCGAGTCCAGCGCAGGTTCCTCCTCGAGGTAATCGTCGAGTTGTAGTGTATACTCGCGGTCGTACTCGACGTGCGGTGATTCCTCCTCGACGATCAGGGGCCCGTAGAGGCCCCTATCGAGTTGCAATCCGACGTGGCTGTGGTAGACGTACGTCCCCGCCGGCGTCGTCTCGAACTCGTACTCGAACGTCCCATCGGACGGAACGGGTTCTTGCGTGACGTCGGGGACGCCGTCCATCGGGTTCGGCACGGGAACACCGTGCCAGTGAATTGTCGTCTCCGCGGGCAACTGGTTTTCGAGCGAGACACGAAGCGTCTCCCCCTCACTGATTCGGAGTTCGGGGCCGGGAACCTGCTCGTCGTACACCCACGTTTCGAGGCTCTCGTCCGATCCGACGTCGACCGCCTCGCTCGAGGCGACTATCGTTTCCTCCTGCGTGCCCTCACCATCCTCCTGTGCGGACCGCTCGAGTACAGCCGATCCGATTCCGCTTGCGACTCCCGCGATTCCGAACAGAGTTGCGCCGCCGATGCGCAATGCTTGTCGTCGCGGGATGGTTCGATCGGTGGCGTCCATCAGGGAAGGGCCCACGACTACCGGGAAAAATGAGGGGCATGCCAGTGCGCGTGAAACACTCGAGGTCACGAGGCGTGCTGAAGAGAAGGCGCGAATATGATTGAAACGGATCGATACCCTAACGTTACTTGTCGTCGACGGAAAGCACTATCTTGCCGGTAAGGCCACCCTCCTCGACCATCTCGTGGGCCTTCGCCACGTCCGACAGCGGCAGGACCGAATCAATCACGGGCTCGAGGCGGCCCTGCTCGACGAGTCGGCGCAGTCCGTCGAGAGGGCGTCGATCCCGCTCGAGGAACAGCATCTCCACGGTCAGGTTCTTCTGGTAGGCGGTGCCCCACTCGCCTTCGGGCTCGAGGATCGTGACCAGTCGCCCGTGAGGCTTCGTGATGTCGCTGCTCTCGACCAGCGTCTCGCCGCCGACGGTGTCGAAGACCAGGTCGACCGGTTCGTCGAACGTCGACTCGATCGCCTCGACGAACTCCTCCGACTCGTAGTCGATGGCGAGCGTCGCGCCGAGGTCTTCGGTCTGTTCGACGGTCGCGGGACTCGTCCTGGCGGCTACCCGTGCACCAGCGGCGTCGGCGATCTGCACGGCGTGGGAACCGACGCCGCCAGCACCGTGGATCAGCACCGTCTCGCCGGCAGTCACGTCGCCACGTTCGACGATCGCCTCCCACGCGGTCCCGCCCGCGAGGGGAAGCGCCGCCGCCTCTTCGTGAGAGAGCGACTCGGGCTTTCGGGCGACGATCGACTCATCGGCGACGTGATACTCGGCGTAACTACCCTGTTCGCCGAAGATCTCGGGCGTGTAGAACACCTCGTCGCCCGCCTCGAAGTCGGTGACCTCGTCTCCGATCCCTTCGACCACGCCGGAGACGTCGTATCCGATGACGGTCGGTGGAGTGATCCCGGCCCACGAACCCGCCTGACGAATTTTGCAATCGACGGGATTGACCGACGAAGCGTGAACACGAACGAGGACCTCGGTCGGCCCCGGAGTCGGCCGATCGACCTCACGTTGTTCGAATACCTCGGTACCGCCGAAGTCGGTGATAACCATCGCCTCCATGCACGGCCGTACGATCAGTGGTGCCGTATACGTTGGCCCCTGCTGGAACCACTTGCTCGTCGCCCGTCTGCGGACCGAGTCGATCGTCACAGTCCACCAGTTCGGACTGTTTTGCGCTTCCAGTCACTATCTGCCTGGTCCTTCATCTCTAACCAAACTAAGCCCCGATAGACGGGGTCTCCGAATGTTGCGTTTTGACCGCGTGGGACGATTACAAGTGAGTGGGAATCGCGACGAGATTGATAATAATCGCACCACCATGACAACCTGTCGCGCTATCTACCGTGCGCGACAGTATCGATCCGATCAGTACCCACCTATTAGACCCTAACCTGGGATTGGTGACGGGTACCTTCCTCCCCGTCGCCAGTTCAGTTGCGAAGTTTTAGACGCTGGTACGCGCTTATCTGGCCTGTCAAATTCAAGTATAGTGACAAGTCATACAGTCTCAGACGCCCTATTGTCGTGATTGGGCCGACAGTGACAGTCGAGTGGCTGCGAAAGTTCGTCGGCCACGTCGTCTGCGTCAAAACGACAGCATAGTTCAGTACACTTGGCCGTGTTTCTACCACGTTCGGCCAGCTCTCAGATACGAGGGAATGACGTAACTCAACGACGAGTCGAGTTCGAGGTGGCGCGCGTCAGTTACCAGTTACCGATCACCGGTCACCAGTCACTGTCACCGTCTCTCGATCCGAGCAACCCGAGCGTCACCACTCGAGCGCTCGATGTGAACGTTGAACTGCTCGTGGTCCGCTTCCGTCCGAACGATCCAGTACCCGCCCTGTTCGTACGGTTCCTCGAGCACGGTCGCGTCCTCGTGGCCTTCACTGGCGAGCACGTCTCGAGCCACTTCGATGGCGTGTTCGGCGGTTTCGACGCCGGCCTCCGCCGCCGTTCGCGTCACCAGCACCGACGCGTCAGCCCCACGCAGGACGCGCTCCGTGACGCTCCCGATCAGGAACCGATCAAGACCGCGTCGATCGTGTGTCCCCATCGTGATCAGGTCCGCACCGTGTTCATCGGCGTACTCGAGAATGCACTGGTGTGGCGACCCCTCTTCGATGGCCGTGACGACGTCCACGCCCTCCGGCGCTCGGCGGGCCGCTTCCTCCGTCACGGTCTCGCCCTCGTCTCGAAACGCTTCGGACAGTTCCTCCTCGGACGCTTCGAACGAGTAGTTTTGCTCCACGTCGATGACGTAGAGCACGTGAACGGTCGCGCCGAAGCGCTCGGCTACCCCGTAGGCCTGTCCCACGGCACTGTTTGCGGCGTCGCTTCCGTCGGTCGGCAGCAGAATCGTCTGGTACATACCCAAACGTCACCGGCCTTCCTCATTATATTCTCGGGCCGCTCTTGAATTCTAGTCGAAGTGAATTAGCGGTTTGATGATCCCATCCTCTTTGCTCTCCATCAGCCGGAACGCCTCTTCAATTTCGTCGAAGTCGAACTCGTGGGTAGTCATCGGCGTTGGATCGACCAGCCCCGCATCGAGGAGTCGTAAGAGCCGTCGCAGTCGGAGCCGACCGCCGGGACAGAGGCCGGTGACGATGTCCTTTTCGGCCATGCCGACGCCCCACTCCTCACGCGGGACGTTCACGTACTCGCCCTCGCCGTGATAGCCGATGTTCGAAATCTTCCCGCCGGGCCTGGTCACCGCGACGCACTGCTCGAGCGTCGCCGAGGAACCAAGGGCTTCGATGGCGGCATCGACGCCCCTGTCGTCGGTCAGTTCACGGATTCGCTCGACGGGATCGTGCTCCTCGAAGTCGACTATCTCCGTCGCTCCGTAGTGTTCGGCGAGTTCCTGGCGTTCCGGGACCGATTCGACCGCGAGGATCTGTCCTGCCCCCTGGAGTGCCGCACCTTTGGTGGCCATGAGGCCCACGGGACCCTGGGCGAACACCGCGACGGTCCCACCGATGGGGATGTCGGCGTGTTCGGCACCCATGAACCCCGTGCTCATCATGTCAGTAGTGTACACCGCCTCCTCGTCGCTGACGTCGTCGGGAATGTGGGCCAGGTTTGCGTCCGCCTCGTTGACATGAGCGTACTCCGCGAACGTGCCGTCTTTCACGTTCGCGAACTTCCACCCACCGAGGGCGCCGTTCGACTGCGACGGGTGGTCGTCCTGGGCCGCTTCCGACCCCCAGTCTGGGGTGATCGCACCGACGACAGCGCGGTCGCCCGGCTCGAATGACTCCACGGCCTCGCCGACCTCCTCGACGATGCCGACGACCTCGTGACCGAGCGTGAGGTTTTCCCGATCGCCGATTGCGCCGTGAACCGTGTGTACGTCGGATGTGCAGATGAGCCCCTTCGTCGGACGAAGAATTGCGTCGGTCGGGCCTGCTTCCGGTTCCTCTTTCTCGGCGAGTCCGGTTTCGCCGATCTCATTCATCACGAACGCTTGCATGACTGTAGGCCGTACCACAGCCGTCGTCTTGAAACGCTATTGGCCCTCTCACTGAATTATCACCTGGGGAAATGTGGAGGGGGACTCGCCGACTCGAGCGTCACACTGCGGCTCTACTCGAGTCGTCGATGTCGACGCGGACCGAGTGCGGCGTCTGATGCCGTGCGTCTATTCGCTCGGGCCCAGCGGCTGTTCAGTACGACCGCTGCGAGCAACTGCTAGCGTGAGAGTGAACGGAAGTGCCAGCGAATCCGAACGCCGCCTCAGTCGTGAGTGGCGCGACTGACTAACACGGGGCGGTCGGTTTCGAAGATGACCGACTGGGTGACGCTTCCGAAGACCGCCTTCCCGATGGAGGGCTGCTTGCGATCGCCGAGGACGTTCGCTTTGACCGACCCCGATGCGTTCGGCAGCGTCATCACGAAATCCGCCTGGGAGAGTGCTCGATCCTCGTCTATATCGACCGCTATGAGCACGCGAACACGGATCGTCACTCGACGCCCATCCCGGTGAAGATACGTGCCGAGGGGCAGTCAGCGACAGGGCGCTGACGAGTAGCCGATTTCCGGCCATCGATCGTTCTCTCCCCGAGCAGCCATCGGAGCTATGGCGGAGGTCCACGTGTTTCTCTCGGTCGGATCCCGTTCGTGGCCGTCCTCGTTCAGCAGCCATCTTTCTCTGTGCCCGGGAGTCAGCAAAGAGGGATATATTCTCAGCGGCCGTGTGACATGCTCCCACGACTGAAGTCGTGGGCTTCCCACGCCCGCCAACGGGCGGTTCGTTGGTCTCTTCGGCTTTCCAGTCCGACGAACTGGTGGGAGTGCCACGCCCCCGTTACTCCTATCCCGCGAGGGATTCGGAGGTACCTGGTTGTTTTGTGTCGGTCTGCGTCCCCGAGGGCTTACGTTTTGATGAGGCAAACACCGAGTCAACTGCCAGTTTTCGGGGTGTCAAACCGAAACGGGAAACCGTTCCGTCGACAATCGAATATACGCGCGTGGGGCACTCAAGCCTTCCGGTTTCGGCGTTTGCAAACTGTGCGGCGATTCATCCCACGACTGAAGTCGTGGGTTTTCTCGCCTAACCTGTATAAGAACCATGAACAGTATCCTCAAGGTCGCGGTGAGTGTGGTCGTCGGCATTATCGGCTTTCTCGTGATCGGTATCGGCGTGACCGAGGCCCTCGACCCCTACGTCTGGCCCTCCACGATGCTAGGGCTCCCTGCCGGCCTCACGGCCGGGATAGCCCTGGTCTTGCTCACGCACCTGGGCGTCACGTACCGGGAAGAAATCACTGCCACTGGCCGGAGCTCTGAACGGACGGTACGTCGCCTCCGGGCGACAATAGCGGGAATCATCGGGTTCGTTGCCGGCGGTGGACTCGCGGCGGTGGTTCTCTGGACGCAGGCGGTCGGCCTCGCAACAGCGATGATATTCGGGCTTCCCGTCGGAATCTTCGTGGCGGTGCTGGCCGCGGTTCTCGTCTCCCGTCGTGATGGGACGAGCCGCGCCTCATCCGGATCGCCTCCGGCGAACTCGCCGTAAGCCCGCTCTTCCTGGAGACGATCGATACGGAAAGGTTCGACGGGTAGCCGACCGTCAACGTCACGTATTGCGGATGCTGAGAGTACCTGGCCTGACCAGGCTCAGATACTGCCACTCCTGTGTCGACACATCTCGAGGAGACGAGAGCCAGCGGAAAATGAGTGGACCGGGCCCGCTCCAGGTTGCACGATTGTGCTGTGAATCTACTGGCCTCTTCGTCCGCATAATTCCCACACATGGATCGTTGCACTATCGTTATCGTTGTGCTCTTGCTCGCGGTACTCCTCCCGATGTGGTTCGTCGTGTCACAGGGCGGACCATCTTCGGAGGAAGCCCAGATCGATCACAGTGTCAGTGAGATCCGGCCGCTGGATGGGTTCGTCGATACACCAAACAAACTCTCTCCGAGCCAGGTAGGGGTGATCGTCTGGATGGCGCTGTTCAGCCTCGTCGGCGTGACGGAGTTTTTCCATCGGTTCATAGACTGGGCTGCCAAGCCCGATCAAGACGCCGAGGCAACCGTCGCCGACGGTGGCCGCGTCGCCTCTCCCTGGATCGAATCCGATGATCGGTGGATCGTCGCGTATCACCCCTCGAGCGCCTCTGTGCACTCGCGGCAGATAGCCCATCGAAAACCTTGGTGAGGAAACCATCCAACTTCCGTACTGTTGTACTTGTTCATTTGTTAGATCCCTATCCAGGGGCTCACTGAGTAGACCTACGAGCAGCTTTAGACGAAAAACTCGTAGTGACCAGTTTTCCCCTCATCCGTGACATGATCGCGGTCAACCGGTTCGGATTCGGGAGGAACTCGGCGTCGCTACGAACAGCATCTGGGTCGGATATCGCGACCAACTATGAAAAGGGCGTTCTACTGATCTAGTCTTCAGACGCTGGCCGAGTGGCTGGTTTGGTAGCTGGCGCAGGTGGCTCGTGCGTTCCGAACTCGGGGTGGGTCTCTTCCATCCACAGGTAGACGATCGCGCCGGAGACGAACATCAAAATTGCCGTCATGTAGAACGCGGCTTCGGCGTTCACGAACTGCATCGCGAGGCCGATCAGGATTGCGCCGACCCCGTAGCCCGCGTCCCGCCACATCCGGTAGACGCCCATTCCCGCCGACCGCCACGACGGGTGAGCGGCGTCGCCGGGGACGGTCATCAGATTCGGATAGAGTAACGCCATTCCCAGCCCGGAGACTGCGGCCAGGACGGCCCACGGGAGATAGCCCTCGACGAACACCATGCCGAGGACGCCTGCTCCCGCGAGGAACATCCCCGCGATGACCGGCGGACGCCGTCCGATGCGATCGGCGAGGCCGCCGGTGCCAATCTGGAGGAAGTACATCGCGCTGTGGACACCGACGACGACGCCAACGGCTTCGATCGCGAGCCCCTGACTCGTGAGATAGAGCGGCACCGCGACCCAGAACAGCGTGTCGACGAAGTTCTCGATGTGGCCGGCCTGCGCCGCGGCGAACAGCGTTCGGTCGCCGTACGTTGCCCGCTTCAGCACCTCATTGAAGGGGAGGTTCGCGTCGTGGTGGTCGTCGTCCCCCTCCAACTGTGCGAGGTGAACCGTTTCCTTGATGAGCAAAATGGAGATGAGGAGGGCGAGCACTACGACGACCGCGAGGAAGTAGAACGGCTCCGGTCGGAGGCTCGTCCGGCCGGCGATGACGCCCGTGATCCAGGCGCCAGCGGCGACGCCGGTGTAGCCGAACGCCTCGTCGATGCCGACGGCGAGCCCGCGCTGGTCGGGGCTCGCAAGATCGATCTTGGCGTTGATCGCCATGCTCCAGGTCAGCGCCTGGTTGATCCCGAGCAGAACGTTCCCGACGGTGATCCAGCTCCAGCTGGGGGCGTAGATGAGGATTATCGGGATCGGTAACGCGGTGAGCCAACCGAGCACGAGCACCGGCTTGCGACCGTACTCCTCGCCCCACTTCCCGGCGTAGAGGTTGAGTAGGGCCTTGACGAAGCCGAAGGAGACGACGAACGAGCCGATGACGAGAAACGACTCGACGCCGAGTACGTCCTCGCCCAAAACGGGTACGACGGTGCGCTCGGAACCAATCGTCAGTCCCGTTGCGAACACCAACAGGACGTGCAGCGAGAACTGCCCGAGGTGTTCGCGAATCCCCTGTTTCAGTGTAGTTGCCTCGCTCATGGATTACTCGGCAGCACAGCGGTTTGGACCCAGCTCGAGTTCGGACAACTCATCGTCGGGGATGTCTTCCTGCCCGACGTTCGTTCGCTTGACGCGTTCGAAGTTCGGCGGGTGATCCGGAATATCCGAGGCGAGCGTCTCGACGAACGCTTCCCGGTCGCGTTCGAGGTCGGTGTTCCGTTCTCGAACTTCGCCTAGCGTCGCGGTCACCGGGGGTTCGGGCGACCCGGAATCGTGTGCCGGGAGGACGACTGCGTCGTCCGGGCGGTCCAGCAGCCGCTGGAGACTCTCGTAGAGCGTCGCGGCGTTCGCTTCGGCGTCGGAATCCTCGATACCGGCTTCGACGCCGAGTTCGACGCGGCCGACGCTTTCGTGAAAGAGCGTATCGCCCGTAACGAGCGCCTCGTCGTCGATATCGAACGAGACGCTTCCCTCGCTGTGGCCGGGCGTGTGAATAACCTCGATGGCAACGCTCCCGACTTCGACCGTCTCTCCGTCTTCGACCGGGGTCGCGTCGATAGCGAGTGCATCCTTCAGGTGGAGATAGTACGGAACGCCGTGGCGTTCGGCGAGTTCCGCACCGCCGGAGACGTGGTCGGCGTGTGCGTGCGTATCGAAGACACTGACGAGTTCAGCATCGTGGTCGTCGAGAATCTCCTCGTACTCCTCGAGGTAGTGTGAGGGATCGAACACGGCCGCTTCACCGTCGGAAATCAGGACGTGAGAGAGACACCCCTTTCCCGGACGAGCGACCTGGACGAGCGTTCCGTCGAGGGTGGTCGGGACGGGCGCGCTCCGGTGAACGCGACTCCACCCGTTCATCCCGTCCGTGAGCGTCGCAGCCTCGTACCCGAGTTCTTCGAGCACATCCGTTGCGGTTTGCGAGACGACGCCCGCAGCACAGACGGTAACAATCTCCTTCTCGTCGGGGAGGGTTGCGAGGGCCTCCTTCGCCGTATTGGGGTTGTTGGCCAGTTCGTCGTAGACGTCGACGTTGATGCTATCCGGGATATGCCAGTCGTCGTACTCCTCCGTGTGACGGATATCGAGCACGAGCAGATCATCTGTATCGGTCTGCAACCGGTTACCGAGTTGCTTGGGACGAATCTTCGACATCAGTGGTTACCCATACGAGGGATTTTAGAATATAGGTGCTGCCGGTCATGACCGGCATCGTTATTTCTATTCGGTCCATCTACCCGTGTATGAGTCTCTACGAGGCCTCCTTCCGGGTCAAACACGAGTGTCCATATCGGGAGATCTCGGAACACTACCCGGACCTCACAATCCGCGAGTGGTACCTGAGCGACTGCCAGGTAATCGAGATCACGTCCCCGGAATTGCCAGCTGCCGAACTCCTCGAAGAAATCGACAATCTGGGGACGATCCTTCACAAGTCGATTGATTCGTCCGGTCTCCACGTCGTCACACAATCTTGCCTCTGTTCATTAGAGGACTCCATCATCGAACGGTTCGAGGAATACAACTGTCTGTACCAGCCGCCGACGATCCACCGGCAGGGCTGGGAGCACTACACGGTGATCGCGTTCGACGAGGGTGACGTCCGGGCTCTCCTTCACGATCTTGAGGCCAATCGAGACATCGAAGTCCTCTCGAAGACGGCGATTACAGAGCAGCAAATCCCTCACAGTATGTTGGCTCCGGTCGATCAGTTGTTCGAAGACGTGACTGAACGACAGCTGGCCGCGCTTCGGCTTGCCCTCGAGAGCGGGTACTACGAGCAACCACGGAAGACGTCACTCCGGGAATTGGCCGATCAGACGGCCGTTGCTCGCTCGACGTTCGAAGAGCACCTCCGAAAAGCGGAGAACAAATTCCTCACTAACGCCGGCCAGTTCTTACGGCTCGTCACTGCCACTTCGTCGTCCGATCCGCTCCAGATTGAAAAGACGCGGCAGTCGGAACAGATTGCCGACTAGCCGAACGGACACCATCAGAGTGAGGACGTTTGACTGACCGCCAGTAAGCACCCTATTGGTTTCCTCAAGATTGGAAAAACGCGTCCGGACCGTGATCGTCCTGCCACGCGAACGCAAAGAGTCGTCGTGCTGGTAGTCGTATCAATTGTGGCCCATCGGCTGCCTCTCCCGTTGCACCGTTCCACGTCGTCGAATCGGCGTAAAATTCCCCGTCAGTCCCTGGCTCGAACTCGTATCCCGGATCTTCGAACGCGTGTATGCCGTCGTCGGTCGCGAATACGACGACGTCGGTTCCAGCGATCGTTTCGCACACGACACCGTTCGAATCGGCTACTCGAGGTAATGGAAAGCCGAGTGCTTCGTCATCTCCGGGAACGACCACTGGAGCGAACTCAGGATGATCCGCCAACGTCAGGAGTGCGCTTCGTGCTGGTTCGAGATAGCCGTGGAGATCACTGATACTGACGATTGTTGGTGGCGAGTCACTGATGGATAGCCCATTGACGGAATCGCGGACGGAGGGTGAGGGTAATGGCCCGTCCAAAATAGGGAGTGGCATCGTGTATGTATATTCTGTAGGCATTGTTGAAACCCTTAGGAGATGACCAGAGCTGCCTGCTGTATACAAAGTGTCCATGCAGCACGCAGAAAAACACGTCAACACTTGTCTGGGGAGTTCATTCATTTGTATGGACGGCGAGGGTGGTGTATGAGACCACTCACGAAGGCGGTAATTGTTGGCGGTGGCGTGGCATTTGTTGGCTGGGTTGGGTGGGGCATTTACTCAACCTGGAAGGCAAAATCAGTGCCATATGAACAGCTACGAACGCTAAACGGCGGTGAAATCCGTCATTATCCCCAGACGATTCGTGTCGAAACGACGGCATCAAATCAGCGGATTGCATTTCGGCAACTCTTCAGATACATCTCGGGAGCCAACCAAGGTAACGAGTCGATCTCGATGACTGCCCCTGTCGAAACACAGAACGGGGAAGCAATCTCGATGACTACTCCTGTTCGGTCAGAGGCGACTGAGACTGACGCTGATACGGTCCGGATGGCGTTTTATCTGCCCTCAGAATATAGTCCTGAAACTGCACCAGAACCGACGGAATCGGATGTTACACTCGTCACCGAGCCACAGAAGACAGTCGCTGTGGACCAGTTTTCTTGGTATGCTCCAGAGTCGCGGGTTGAACGACGGACACGGAAGCTTCTTTCCACACTCGAGCGTGAAGGAATCGAACTGGCAGGCGACCCCTATCTCCTCCGGTATAATGCCCCGTGGACACCACCGTTTATGCGACAGAATGAAGTGGCAGTCGATGTACTCGAAGAGGACTGACTGTTAAAGTGATTGAGCCGTTCATAATAGGATGTTATCTGTAGTGCCAGATTCGGGAATGCGTATCTGACCTGACCATCCAACCGTGTGACATAGGCGCCCTCTATCTCGTAGAGACTCGGTGAACTCCCAAAGAGTGTTAGAAGGAGCGTGCGAGATACAAAGAGTGAGTTCACCAGTGGGTTTAGGGACTATGGCCTATCGGTTACATCTGCTGAGATGAGTCGACCCTGTGCTGGGGCCGTCCACCAGCATGAAACCTGCGGGCAAGTAGGGGGTGCTTGGGAGCAAACATTCTTGATTCACCTCGTGGGAATAGTTGCTGAATCTACATGGGTGAACGTGAAAATGCGGTCCGAAAGGCAGCGAGTGATTTTGGCATCGCTCTCGACGAGGACGCGATCGGCGCTTACGCTGATGAAATCACCAAGACCTGTGAACAGCTCGAGACGCTTGATCCCTCGACGCCGGATGGGGATTTGGCAACTGATGTCCACGAGGGAGACGATGAGTACAACGCCTTTCGCTATCGTTGCTCACTGAAGGGAGACTCGGGCCAGCTAACAGGGCTAAAGGTAGCGGTGAAAGATAACATTGCGGTCGCTGGTGTACCGATGACATGTGGGTCGACCGCCGTCGAGTTCACTCCAGAGTACAGCGCGACCGTAGCTCGCCGTCTCGTCGACCATGGAGCCGACGTCGTGGGCACGACTAACATGGACGAGTTTGCATACTTCACGACGGGGGAGACTTGTGCCTACGGCCCTGTCGAAAACCCGGTGGTTGAAGGAAGTGTGCCGGGAGGCTCGTCTGCCGGATCCGCTGCCGCAGTCGCCGCTGATCTGGTCGATGTGGCACTCGGAAGCGACACCGCAGGGTCGATTCGCATCCCCGCATCGTTTTGTGGGGTCGTCGGATTCAAACCTACTCACCGTGCAGTTCCGTGCTTTGGATTTGCTGACCTATCGCCCTCGCTGGATCACATCGGCCCGTTGGCGAAGACGGTCGAAACGGCTGCACTGACGCTCGAGACGATTGGCGGACCGTCTGCCGAGGACCCCGGGACGTTGGGTGTCGAGCCTGCTACAGGACTAACTGACCAAGTTGGCGAGGGAATCGAAGGGCTCCACGTGGGTGTCGTTACGGAAATGATGGACAATGCGACTGAGGGCGTTGTTGAGCAGGTTCGAGGTGGTATCGAGACTATTGAGGACGCTGGCGCCACCGTCGAAGACGTATCGATACCCGAGATCGGAAACGCACCGCTGGCGTCAATGGGAATCATCGGTCCGGAGTTCGCCAAACTGCTCCGTACTAACGGGCAGGTTTATAGCACAAGTACCGGCTACAGTGAGCCCTGGCGGACATCTGTGGCCACAATGACCGGTAGCGGCGGCTACGGTGAGATTGTTCGCAATCAGTTGCTGATTGGTGATTGCGTGGATGCGATTACTGAGGGGTCCGTGTATGTCGCCGCCCAAAATTTCCGACAAGCTCTCACTGCTAGCATAGACGACTTGTTCGAGGGGGTTGACGCGCTCATCACACCAACGACACCGATCCCGGCACCGGAATTTGACGAGGTGTTTGATCTGGAGTCGTTCAGACCGTAGCGAACACCGTTCCATTCAATTTGACCGGCCACCCGGCTCTGTCGGTGCCCTGTGGGACGACCGAGAGCAAGCCCGTTGGGCTACAGATAGTTACTGATCGCCACGCTGAACCAACAGCCGTCCGCCTCGGGGCCATCGTCGAGGCAGAGCAATAACACTCTTTAATACGCTCAACAGGATGTCTATCAGCGCTCCACGTTCGCGATTTCCATCTCTTTCGTCTGGGGCAGTTAGTACCGAATATGTGCTCTGGGGCTTGTTTAGGCGCGCGAGATCAGTGGCATTAAAGCTTCACAGCTCGATCGATTTTCTGATGGCGGCCTTTAGGACGCGTTCTCTGAACTGGTTAAACCGCGTTCTCGCCCGCAACGTCTCGCCGAACCGATGGTTCATTGCAAGAAGATCGCTTCAACGACCGATCCACGGTGATAGATGTTTTCGTCGTGGTGATCATTGTTCGCTTTGTCGAGTTCATGGAACTCTCGATGTTTGATTACCGGGCGGATGCCAGCCTCTCCGAGTCCGTGCCGGAGCGCGTCCCAGTCGTAGCTTTTGTCGGGGGTGATCGTGGTTAGCCGTGCCAGATTTCTTCGATTTGGAGGAGCTATCTGAAATTTGCAGGGTTCTGAGCAAATTAAACCCGGGACGGTGACACATCACAGCTGCGTTGAGAGGAACTTCTCAAGCGGCCAACGTGGTGTGTGATCCTGTGATTCATCTGTATACCCTAACCGGAAAAGATGCTGTGAAATACCGTCAGTAATTCCAACCTGAGTACCAAGCCCCTCTCGTTTTTCGGGGATTTCCAAAATCTGACTCATTGGATGGGTGACGAGATCGTCGGCGCTGGCAGCAAGGGCTAGCCGTTCGTAAGCTTGTCCAGCTTTGACTCGCGCCGGTGGGTCGTCGGTTGACGTGACGAGAAGTCCGATGATGGGTGCGCTTCGAACCAGCTCCGAATTTTTCTGACTCTCACGATCACCGAGGTCGAAATGAGTTACAACAGCTTGTGCAATACGAGCCATAAGCCACGACTGGCCCAGCGCGCCGATCCCAACCCAGTAGCCGAGTTCTTTCCGGTACTCCGAATTGTTCATCTGGATCTGATCTGCTTCTGCCTGTAGCTCCCCGATTGATCGCTTTAGACCTGGCTCATCGATCAAATAAAGTGACACGCCGTCTTCGAGAATGCTCTGGTGGAGCGTATCTCGCGTGGGTTGGGGAAGCGATCGATCTTCGAACAGTGAATGGCTCGTGTATCGCTCCGTGATTTGCTTGAACAGCCCTCGTGGTCGGTCGCTCGATTGATTTCCATCCGAGTGAAGGGTCACGACGGCAATGGAATCGGTTTCTCCGGAATCGTGGTACTGGATTCGATAGTCGAATCCAAAATGCTCTGCTGCAATGCAGAGATTTTCGATGGCACAGCCGAGGCTGAGATGTAACTCCCGTTTGTCGTGATCAGCCACCTCTAGCCAGCGTGTCTCGTCGGCAAAGATCTGGATTCGGTCTTCGTCTATCGTAAATTGCCATGGCTGTGAATTGTGGCTGGATGGTGCCAAGATCGCGTATCGAAGCAGGAACCGTGCCTGCTCTTCGATTGGCTCGTCGGCCGGGAATTCGTCCTGATCGAGTTCCCAGACCGTGGTCGTTAGCTCGTCCGAGTTCATGGCACGACGTCGCCAAGGACGGGCTTAACGCTCTGGATCGGTCTGTTGACCGAACTGATCATGAAGTTACTAGGTACGACGCCAGAGCGAAGACTGAAAGCCGCGTGTTACACGCAGCGATCACGCACTACCGTCAGTCCCTGTTGGCCGGTCCGAGTGGATGCTTTCGTCTCGATCGAAGTGTTCAGCACGGGCTTTGATTCCACGCATAAGGCCGCGCTCCATGATGAAATGCGGGAGTTCATACGCTAGATAGCGGAGGACATATCCGAGGACTGTTCGGGTTTTCGGCTTTTGACCCCGGACAATGAAACGTGTCGTCTCCTCGCTCGTCGGATCGAGATGGAACGTCCACGTCCCGCCATCGTATCCCTGGAGAACGAGCGTTCGGCCCGGTTCGATTCGTTTGACAGTCATCGCCGTGACTGGACTCTGTAACCAGTACTCTTCGTGAACCATGCGAATCGAATCACCCTCCTCCAGTTCCTGAAGTTCCGGGACGATTCGATTGACGTTGTGGATATCCGCACCGGCGAGATTTTCAAGCCAGGTGTAACTGTAGAAGCCACCGCGCCCCTGTCCGAGTTGCACGATCCACGGCCATACGTCCTCACTTGCCGTCTCGACTGTGATCGCGCGGGTGGTTTTCTCGCTCGGTTCGGGGACGAGGTCGTCGCCTGGCAGCAGCCGGCTGATCTCCTCGTCGGTGGCGCTCCACGTCCTGTGCCACGGCCGGAGAAGAAAGTGATAACTCGTTACCAACCCCGCCACCAGGAGCAGAATTACCGTGCCGTCGTGCCGACGCGTTGATGTCAAAGAGAAATCCATTGTTTCTTCTCCTCGTCGAGAATGCGTAGCTGACTTGGGTTGTGCACGTTGATATATTCGCCTCGGTATGGTTCCGATCATGGCCCTCACTGTGACTGAGTAGGACTTCCAGCGACTATTGACATCCTCCTCCGCGTAAACGCGGAGGAATCCTGAGCGTTGGAGATTTCAGGTTTGCAGTTCCACCGAACCCCGACACGGTGAGAATCCGTGTGGGGTTCACGGACTGTGGCGGGTGGGACTGCTGGGAGTGCCAAGCCCCCGGTACTCCTATCCTCCACTGCGTTCGACCCTCGTGGTTGTTTTTGCCCGGCGAGGGTTGGGCCAGCGTCGACGGACTCGGAGTTACGTTGCGTCTGCGTACAGCAGTCAACTCCAGTCGTACCCTGTGAGGATACGCCGGTCAGTGACTGGTTCCGATTATTGCTTGGTTGCTTGGGGCGGGCAGGCCGCCATCGTCGGACTAAGCGGGAATCGCTCCGTTCCCAGCCTGATTCCTGTTTCACCAGTATGCGGCCTGCCCACTTGAATGTCCACGTTAAAACCTCGAGTCTGTTGAAGTGTGTGGAGGGATTCCCCAGTGACGGCGCGTATCCACGCCGTGAACGGCGTGGTATTGCGCCTGCTCCGCGTATAACGGACATTGGGTTCGCCAGACAGATCGCTTGATATCGACGATCTCATGATCTGCTACTTGATTCGGATTATCTAGACAATACTGACAACCATTTGATTACCGTGCTGGGTGCACATCTAGGATATGTACGAGACAATCCTTGTTCGTCGGGGTTAGCACTTGCCACTAAGAACGCAGCCGCAGAGTTACGAGAAGAGAAAGCATGACCGAAAAGTGTAAAATCGAACTATTGCCTGATGCAGAAACTTGCTACCGGTATCTTCAGGCCGGGTTTGGTATCATCGTCCTCATCTTCTTGATCGGACTGTTGGTCCTTGCAGTTCCAGCCCTGATCCCGATATATGAAGTAATCGTGATGCCAGCGTTGTTTGTTGGACTTGGCCTGCTTCTATACAGCGTCGGAACACACCTACACATTATCACTCAAATATGCTCGAAATGAGAGAAGATGACGAGAAACGTTCCTGAGAAGAGAATCGAGAAGCACCCAACTTGATGAAAGACCCAGCAGTCTTCGGCCATGGCGAGAATAGGTGAAAGGGGATGAGTATTGATCGCTGGGCAACGAAGACGACGCGATGGTTAACGAAGCTGAGCCTCGGATATCGCATCGCAGTGTACGTCGTCATCGTGGCCGTCATCATGAGTGTCTACACGGCCTTTTACTGGTACGGAATGGCCGTGTACGAGGACCGCAACCTCTCTCTCGCTGGCGCCCTTCAGACAGTCGTCCAGTCGTTGACGACCACAGGATACGGGCAAGACGCACCGTGGGAAACGACGATCATGAACCTGTTCACGATTCTAATGCAGTTCACCGGCATCCTGCTCCTCTTTCTCCTCCTGCCACTATTCGTCGTGCCCTGGTTCAGTCAGTTTCTCCAGCAACGGCGGTTCGATACCGTCGAGCCACTCGAAAATCACGTCGTAATCTCCGGACACACACCGCTCGTCCACACGTTCATCACCGAGATTGAATCACACGCTCATCAACACCCCTACGTAATCATTGAAACGGACCAAGATCGCGCGGTAGAGCTCCGCGATCTCGGACACACCGTGTTACACGGCGATCCGGAATCCGAATCTGACCTCCGGAAAGCCTCGGTCGAGAAGGCACAGGCAGCGGTCGTCGCTGGCGACGATCAGTTGACGCTGAACGCTGCGCTCGCTATCCGCGACGTGGCTCCGATGGTCCCGATAACCGCAACACTTGAGGACGCGACACTCCGGCAGTATCTGCACTCGGCTGGCGTCGAGTACGTCGTACAGCCACGACAGGTCATCGGGCAAGCGCTCGCCACGCACTATGCGATGAGCGAGGGAATGCAGTCCGATCGAATCGTTATCCTCGGTCACGGAACGGTCGGCAGTACCGTTCGGTCGGCGTTGGAAACCTGGGGTGCGGATCCGACCGTCGTAGATATTGACGAGGGCGAACACGTGGACGTCGTCGGCGACGCAACTGTTACGAAGACACTTCAAGAGGCGGGCGTAAAAAACGCAGACGCAGTCATCATTTCGCTTCCTAAAGACCGACAAGCACTGTACGCAACACTACTTGCGCGTGAGTTGAGTTCTACAGTCGATATCTTTGTGCGAGTGACAGAGAGCGAAGCAGTTGGACGAGTCAAACGAGCAGGCGCGGACTACGTACTTGAGTTATCGGAGATCTCTGGACAGATGGTCGCTGCTGCTGTCCTCGACGAGCCCGTTAGCGGTACTGACAGTGATATTCTGTTCACTCGTCTGAGCGACCCGGACGTAGAACTCTCAGCGCTCGACATTGACCGCATCATCGGTGTCAGTCGAAATGAGGAGTTGCATCTCGCACCTGATCATGATTTCGAACTCCAACAAAACGATCTTCTCATCTACGTAAGAGAGTGATACACCCAGCCGCTATCGATTCCGCCAGCTTGGCAAAAAGTCCGCTATTTCGCCGTGGAATTCGGCCCTTGTTGGTTTGTGACGCAAAGATATCGCCGAAAACGATCGGAGAGAGGATAGGTGAAGCGGTGGTATGACGTTTTGATCGGCGGTGAACTCCTAGTGACACTGTTTCCAACCATTCCTGTCGAAGATCCGATAACTATCTTCGCGTTGGCGATGATTATTTTTCTCGTCGCACAACTCCTCTTGGAACGCCATCGATTGCCCGGCATTATCGGAATCATCCTCGTTGGGGCTGCAATCGGTCCGAATGCAGCTGGTATTATCGAGCGAGGGGATGCGATCGTTCTCCTCGGGGAGGTTGGACTGATCTATCTGATGTTCCTCGCCGGTGTCGAGATCGATCTCAATAGGTTTTTTGACAACATCGACCAGAGCATCATCTTCGGCGTTCTCGCATTCCTCATTCCTCAGGGAGTCGGTACCGTTTTCGGGATGTGGGTGTTCGGATTTTCGTTGCCAACGGCGCTATTGTTCGCGGCTATCTTCGCCTCGCATACGCTGCTCGCATATCCTGTTGCCCGTCAATTAGGGATCGTCGGCAATGACGCCGTCACAGCAACCATCGGCGGCACCGTGCTCACGAACGTACTCGCACTGCTCGTTCTCGTCATCGTCGTTGCTTCGGCGGAAGCTCCCCTCGATTGGCTGTTTTGGGTGGAACTCGGGCTTGGCATCGCGCTGCTCTTCACCGGGATCTGGTATATCGTTCCGTGGCTCGGTCGCCGGTTCTTTCGGAGCTTGGCCGAAGAGAGTTATTTCGAGTTCCTGTTCGTCATGGCTGCTCTCTTCGGTTCAGCGGTTTTCGCTGAAGTAGTTGGAGCCGAACCCATTATCGGAGCGCTTGTAGCGGGACTGGCGCTCAACCGGCTCATCCCCGATCGAGGGCCATTGATGAATCGCGTCCAGTTCGTTGGCAACGCGCTGTTCATCCCGTTCTTTCTCCTCTCGATAGGGTTGCTCGTTGATGTGACTGCGATTGTTGGGGGCCGCGAGTCGCTGCTGCTCGCCGGGGCACTGATCGGACTCACACTCGTCACGAAGTTCGTCGCGTCTTGGCTTACCGGCCTGCTGTACGCGTATGACCACGACCAGATCGGAAGCATGTTCGGGCTCTCGGTCGGACAGGCCGAAGCGTTAGCGATCGTGCTCATCGCGTTCGACGCTAGTGTTCCCGGATTCGATACGGATATGATCAACGGCGCGGTGTTGATGATCCTCGTCGTGAGTCTGGTCAGTCCGATCGTGGTGGAGAAATACGGTCGAGCAGTCGTGACGAAAGACCGGCGAGGGAAACGCAAGCCGACCGACGTTCGTCAACGGATCCTCATTCCGTTTACTCCGGTCCCCGAGCACCACGAGAAGCTGATGAGGTATCACGAATCGCTGGTCGATCTGGCATTATTTATCCGGGAGGAACAATCCACCGAACCGTTACACACGCTGGCGGTCGTCCACCCGGGACCGAAAACGGAACGAAAGGTTGCGACCGCCGATGCAGCAATCGCACACACGGAAGAGTATGCTGCCGGCGCAGAGGTGCCGGTAACGTTTCACACGCGGGTCGATCACAACATCGCCTCCGGGATCACTCGCGCAGCCGTTGAAAACCGGATCACGACGATCCTTCTCGACTGGGATGGGATGCGGCTCTATAGACAACCTCTCTTCAGTCAGACTACGCGGCAGGTTCTCGCATGGACTGATCAACTCGTTCTCGTCTCCCGAATCAGGGCACCTCTCAATACCGTCTCCCGAATCGTCTTCGTGCTTCCACCCGAGCTGTCACATGATCCAAACTTCTACGAGGTCGGACAGACGATCGAACGAATCGCAGCGGGTACTGGAGCACCTATCCGAGCACTCGTCGTCGAGGAGTCGGGGGGTCGTTACGAGCAGCTGTTCGGGAAACTCAAATCGAACACGCCTATCGAGAGAGAATCCATCGATGACTGGGAACAATTGATTCGGGTTCTTTCTGAAGACGTGACGGCGGACGATCTCGTGGTGTGTGCGAGCGCTCGCCGAAACACTATCGGTTGGCGACCAGTACTTCAAGAACTGACTGAACGCGTCTCGACGCTCACGCCGGGTGACTTCGTCGTAATCTATCCGCCGGTCGGTAGGGGTACCGACGAGCAGCCGCAATTGTCGATGGAATACAAACGCTCGAATTACCGAAATTTGTGAGAGTGAGATTCCTTCAAAACCGCGGATAAATGGTGAGAGAAATCGCGGCCTCGATAATATCGATTATCGACTCGGTTTCCTACTGATTCTCGGAATGACGGCCGGCATCGAGTCGGGAAACGGGCATTACTGCTGCTGGCGGATGTCGGACTCGCGGATCTCATCGTCAATCTTACCGGCATGATCGAGGCGCCGATCATTACGTTCGTCGTCCTGTGCGCCTTTTCGTGGATGCACAACACTATCGCCGCGAGAGTCACCGTCAGCGAGTGAGCAACAGATTCTCACTATCTTTTAGAGTGATTTTGTAATCATATCTTCTCGCACTACGTTTCCTGCCGCGTGAGATTTGGGGGCTAGCTAACATACTTGGACAGCCTATCTCAGGGTATGGCAACCGACGATTCACTGGTTCGGACGATCCTGATCGTCATCGCCGCATTCCTGATCCTGCCGTTCCTCATGATGGTGGTCATGATGCCGATGATGGGTCTGTGGGGATGGGATCACATGTGGACTGGGAGTACATGGGACGGAACTGGAGCCACGTGGATGTGGCTTCTCATGTCGGTGGTGCCTTTGCTCGTGATTCTCGGGTTCGGGTACCTCCTGTACAGTGTGATTCGCCAGTCCAGTACTCAACAAAGTGATACTGCACTCCTAGAGTTGAGGACGGCCTATGCCCGTGGTGACATTTCGAATGAAGAGTTCGAAGAACGCCGCGAGCGACTCCAAAGCAAGGTGTAGTCTCTGGCAAACAATCAGCGCAGAAGTTTCATTGATTCTTGAGAGTGGATCCAGTTTCTCAGGATCGAAGTCAGTAACTCATGCACGTGTCACCGTCCCGAATTCGATTGGCTCAGAACCCCGTACATTTTGGATGCTCCCGTCAGGTCGAAGAGGCTCGACCCGGCGGATACTGTCTAGTTTAGCAGCTACCTCTCAAGACCAAGCTACATGATTCACTGCTGTTTTCCACAATAGCGACCACAAAAGCTGGTCTGGCATTACGTTCCGAGAGGATACCCGACGAGCGCTGCGTTCTTGGCATCGTTGTCGACTTCCATCGCTGCGAGCGTCGACCCATCAGCTGAAATCGCCGAATAGTACGGCCCAGCCTCATTTTCGCCTTCCCAGATTGGCTCACCATTTTCGAGTACGAACAATTCAAAGTCGAGCGTTGACACAGCCACTCGCGTTCCATCGGCCGAGACGGTCATTGGATCGGCCACTACGTTCGCGTTGCCCATTTCGCTCTCCCAGAGAACTGAGCCGTCACTACTATCGAGTGCAGTAACAGGTGATTCTGCAACAATAGTCGTGCCATCGCCTGAAAGCACAGTCATTGTTGGTGACTCATCGCGTTGCCAGCGGAGTTCCCCGTCAAGATCGAACGCGAGCGTCGACCAGTCATCTGTCCCTGCCACTACGATGCCTTCGTCCTCGTTGATGGCGATATCGAGAACATCCTCGGCCGTTTCGTGACGCCACAAGAGGTCGCCATCAGCTCCGTAGAGCCGGACATTCGGCTGACCAGAGCGTTCAAGCCCGTCGTCAATATGCACGCACGCGACGGCAATATACTGGCCATCATCGGAAACATCTACTGCCCACCCAGCAGCATCCTCTAAGGGCTGTTCCCATGCCAGTTCACCCTCCTGGACGACACCCACGTGAGGAGCGACGTCCATCGGGTTTGAAACAGCGGCAACGGTTGTGAGGTCACCAGATACCCCGATGTCCCACAGACCTGGTTGTTCGTAGGCCCACTCTGCCTCTGTGCTGGGTGTACCAATCAATCCACCAGCATCATCGAGGTTGCCGCCTCCGAACACATCGACGTCCATCGCTGCTGCAACGATGGTATTAGTCTCTTCAGTTACCGCGACATGGGAGACTGGAAAGCCACTCGAGTCACCCGGAAGGACAAATTCGACGGCCTCGTAGTCGTTTGAATCAGTTGCGATGTAGGCTCGCGCTGTACCTGGGTAGACTCCAAACGCGATAATGCTGCCAGATTCGGAAACAGATGCGGTTGCACCACCATCGTCGATTGTCTCACGGAATAGTTCGCCGTTCTGAGCACTTACTGGTGGGATCACTGTCGCCCCGCCCATCACTGCTAACGCGCTCAGGTATTGTCGTCGGCTAATGCTCCCTGCAACGGTTCTGCGGTCGTTACAATCGCCCTCGTGTGTGGCATGCCCCCATATACAGAAGTTACCACAGAGATCGATATAAAGGGCATACAGGGTACTAAACGGTCGAAATCGATGGTATTCGGCATTATTGAAACCCAACCAACATGTGGCAAGAACAGATATACTAATCTAATAACCAGTAGGTGTATGGAGTTTCTTCCCACGACTGCGGACACAGATGCCGCCGGGATTGATGCGGAGTTGGAGGTGTGGGAGCGATTAAAACAGGCGTTTGACGCCAGTGAGCGTGGGGTTGCATACCACCAGTATCCGATCGTCGATAAGGGTGGCGACAACTTCGATCACGAGCCCGACATCGTCCTCTTGCATCCGGAACTGGGGGTTACTCGTCATCGAGGTCAAAGGGTACAAGATCGGCCATATCGACCGGATCGAGGGACACACCTGGTATTTGCGGAACATGAGCTACTCGCGGGCAACACCGCACCAACAGGCACGAAATCAGGCGCTGTTCTTGCGCCGGTTCTTCATGAGCGAACCAGCGTTATCCGATCTTGATGGCTGTCGCGTTCCCGCGAATACGTTCGTCGCTCTCCCAAATATCACTCGAGCGGAGTGGGACGCTCGCGGCTTCGACGGGCCTGTAGCACCACGAACGCTTCTGAGCGATGAGTTGACACCGGTCGCATTGCGTAATGCACTCGAGAACGTCCGGACGTTCGACCCGCTCACGGAAACCGAGTACGAGGCTGCACGCGACGTACTGAGCTGTGGCCAATCGATCAGTGGTGATCGGACCGAACCACCCGCCAATCCGACCACGAAGGGCGAACTGTATGAGCAGGTGACCAACGGTCTGCGTGGTCTTGACCAGCAACAACAGGAAATCGGAATGTTGGTGCCACCTGGACCACAGCAAATTCGTGGGATCGCCGGCTCGGGGAAGACCGTCCTGTTGGCAATGAAAGCCGCCCGAACGCACCAGCGCTATCCCGAGATGGACATCGCGCTCACGTTCCAGACGAAGAGCCTGTACGAGCAATTGACCGCGCTTGTCGAACGCTTCTATCAGCGGTTCACCAACGACGATCCGAACTGGGAGAAACTCTCCATCATCCACGCCTGGGGTGGGAAAGAGTCCGGCGAGGGCATCTACTACAATCTGGCGAGCGCTGCTGGTCGTGACCCACGGACACTGTTCGACGCGACGAACGCGTTCTCTGATCACGACGATATCTTCGACGCCTGTTGTGGCGAGTTACTCGAGGAAGCTGACGTTCCACAGCTCTACGACGCGATCTTTATCGACGAGGCACAGGATTTTGGCTCGAATTTCTTCAATCTCTGTCTCGAAGCCCTCGATGACGAGCAACGCCTTGTCTGGGCATACGACGAGGCACAGAGCCTCTCCAGTCTGACGGCGCCAAGTCCGATTAATATCTTCGGCACCGACGACGACGGCGACCCAGTCCTCGATTTGCGCGGCTCCTACGCTCGTGGTGTCCAGAAGAGCCACGTCATGCGCCAGGCCTACCGCTCTCCTCGATCGGTGCTGATGGCGGCTCACGCACTCGGGATGGGGCTCAAGTCAGTTGCTGGGCCAATCCAGACGATTACGCGAAGCGATGGATGGGATTCTCTCGGGTACGAGGTGACGGGTGACTTCCGAGAGATTGGTGAGGACGCGACGATCCGCCGTCCCTAGGAACACTCGCCGCACCCCTTGCACGACGTCCCGGAAGCCAAGCCCTTCATCCAGGCGGAATCGTTTCCGACCAAAATGGCAGAGTTACAGTGGGTTGCTACGCAGATCAACCAGGATATCGAAACCGGGCTTCGACCGGAGCAGGTATTGGTTATCGCGACCGGCCCTCGATACCGAGACGTGGGTCACGTGCTGCTACGCCAGCAACTCGAACAGTACGGTCACGAGGTGAACTGTGTCTGGCTTGGTGATCCGAAGGTGTTTGCCACAGATGGGGAAGTCACCGTCTCGGTCATCCATCGAGCGAAAGGCAACGAGGCCGCGTCGGTGTATCTCATCGGCCTGGAGACCATCCAGAATCCGGAGTACCGAGAGAGTGCCGTCCACCGACGCAACGAAGCGTTCGTCGGGATCACCCGCTCGCGTACCTGGTGTACGATCACTGGTGTCGAGGAGGAAGGTGTGACGATCCTCGAGGAGGTGAAACGGGTTGCAGCCGCAGTATCACGACCCGATCCGGAGATTACGTTTCCGATTCCCGATCCGAAGAAACTGGATCACGAACTGGAAGACGATCCGCGTATGGAGACGACCAAACTGTTCGATTTTGCTGATTAAGTTGGTTGCGGTGTTTCGACGACTCACTGTAGTTAGTATTGAACGAAAGAGAATGAGAGAACATTTCACCCACTAAGATACCAACTCGTGTAGCGCCAAGTTACCTCGAAACGGGCGTGGACCAAATCACCAACAACGGCGAACAGCAGGAAAGGCGCCGGTCGTGTAGGTCGCTGCACGGAGCAATCAAAAACTACTCTTCCCCACCGTTGGTGGCTCAGTACGCATGGACACGCAGACCCGGGTATGGCTCGTACTGAGCGGGGCGATCGGGCTGGTTTCGTTCAGTTAGGCCAATTATTCTGCGGTCCTCCCGCTTATCAGTGCAGATCTCGGACTGTCCAGAACCGAGGCTGGTGTCGTCTACTCCGCGTATTTCGTTGGCTACGTGCTGGCTATTTTGCCTGCCGGGATCATCGCTGATCGCCACTCAGCGCGCACGTTGATCGGGGCCGCCGCCGTTGGAACCGGAGTGTTCGGTGTCGGGTTCGCCGTGCTGACCGTCGATGTCGTCACTGGAGGCGTGTTCCGGCTAACGAATCCTACGGATCGGATTGCAGGGCAAATAGTTGGAATCGCTATACTGCGTCGGGGTGACTCGACACTTTCAATCGCATTGCCTTCGAGTTCCATGCTTACGTGAGGGTGGCACGGGCTCGAAATCGGGAGACGGCGGCGGGAAAAGAATGCTCCGTCAGGGATTCGAACCCTGGTCATTGCCGTGAGAGGGCAATATGATTGGCCGGACTACACCAACGGAGCGGGTTTGCAATCTATGCTTGCCGAGAAGAGTGTTTAAGGGTTGCGTTTCATCGATACCGTGACCAGCCATCACATACGCGAATCACTCCTCGAACGGTGACCTGGTCGCCTCCGGTTCGAATCCCTCGAGGCTAATGATGTTCTCCCGACCGACGCGGAGTTTGCTGATGGTACCGTCGGATTCCATCTCCGAGAGCAACATGCTCACCTTCGACTTCGACCAGCCGGTTTCGTCGACGATATTGACCTGTTTCATTCGGCCGCCTCGTTCTTGAATGAGTGAGACGACCCGATCCTCGTCGCTGAGGAGTTCGTCGTCCGGTATCGGCTGGGTGGGCGATTGATCGGGTTCTCGAGTCGGCTCAGGGTGTGCATCCGGATCCGACCGGTCCGTCCTCGACAAGAGTCCGTATCGGGAGATACCGGCGGCGAGGAGACCGAGCAAAATCGCGCCGCCAGCGAGCACCAGTGCGATGGTGGATATCGGAAGGGCCGACTCGTTTTCCGTGTCCTCATCTGGTTGGACCGACCCACCTGCCGATTCGCTCTCGAAAACGACCCGCGGCTGCCCGTCCAGGAATTGCTTTCGACCGGTCCAGGTAACCGAATCGCTGGCTTCGAGGGACGACGCACTGAGCTCGCCAATCGGCTGGACGTCGGCGAACCACAAGCCCTCACCCGCTTCGACGACGAGCGATTGGTCGGAGGCAACGACGAAGTTCCCTTCGAAAACGTCGCCAGCGACGACTTCGCCGTCGTTTACCTGAGCGAACCCGTTCCAGGTGAACGACATCTCGACGACACCTCGCGTGTTGAACCCCTGTTCGATCCGTGCTGTTCGGTTGAAGTCGGTTGCTTCCATCTCCCGGTCGGTTTCCTCTCGACCGATGTTGAGGAGGACTTCAGCCTGATTCACGAAGTCCGCGTAGAGTTTCGTCTCTTCGGATTCGAACTCTTCGGCGAACGTCTCGAACTCCGACTGAGCCTCGTCGCCGTCGAGAATGCGTTCGTAGCGGAACGTCCAGATGGCAGACCCATCGTCGTTGACCGTGACGATGAACGTCGTCGTTTCGAAGCCCTGCTCCTGGAACGAGGTGGCAGCGGCACTCGCGTATCGGTCCTCGCCAGCACCGATGGCTGGCTGCCCGGTGTCCACATCCGGTAGCCGTTCCCGTTCGACCGCGGTGGTCGAATCGTCGGCGGCCACCAGCGTTCCGCCACCGACTGCGGCGACGAGGAGAGCGATCACGAGGATCCCTGTTCGAAGAGCCGACCCGTTCATTCGTCTCTCTTGTACGTGCTCTCAGTAAAAGACCTTGTGAATGTCGATTCCACTACGGTACGCACACCCAGGCGTCCGAAATCGCGTGTCGACACGCACAAAGTGACCCGAAACGTATCTGCTGGCGATGATCGTAAATCTCGCTGCAGGAAAGCAGGTGTTCACGAGCAACGCGTTCCTGGTCACCGGCGATCGGACTGTCCTCGTGGATACGGGAGCGAACTTCGATGTCGTCGACTCGGTCCGCGAACACGTCGACGCGCTCGATGCCGTCGTGCTCACTCACACCCATCCCGATCACGTCGGCAATCTCGAGGCCGTCACGACGGCCTTCGACGTCGATGTCTGGGGATTCGACCCGGCGGCCGACGGCGTCGACCACGAACTCGGGGACGAGACGACGGTCGTTCTTGGCGACGACGAGTACGTCGCGTTGCACACGCCGGGCCACAAGGACGACCACCTCTGTCTATACGCACACAAGGCAGGTGTACTATTCGCTGGCGACCTCGTCTTCCAGGACGGCGCGTTCGGGCGAACCGACCTTCCGGAGGGCAACCGATCGACGCTCGTCGATAGTATCGATCGGATCCTCGAACGACTCGACTCCGACCTCGAGGTGCTTCACGTCGGCCACGGGCCGAGCGTCACCGACCGGCCGTACGAGCACGTCGAACTGGCGGGTCGAATGGCGAGGCAGGTCTGACAGTCTCGTCGTTCAAGATTCGAGGCCGTAGTAGCCCGGTTCGTCGTCGGTTCGCGGTTCGCCCACCACGAGGTCGTCCGCGTTGGTCATGATCCACGGAATTGCCCAGTCGAGGAGGATGTCCTCCGTCTCACGGTCGATTTCTGCGTTCGGATCCAGCCCCTGCAAGAGCCGGGCGATTTCGTAGACGCTGTACATCTGGTCGTCCTCGAGGAGTTCCTCGGGCGTGTAAAAGTCACACGGGGGCAGGTTTTCGAATTCGTCTTTTGGAACGGGCATACCTCGACTAACGGGTCTTGCGGCTAAACGATGTGGGTTTCGACGTTCAACGTTAGACGCGAGTCGCTCTATACGAGTCGTCCCACACTCTATACGAGTCGTCCCACACTCTATACGAGTCGTCCCACACTCTATACGAGTCGTCCCACACTCTATACGAGTCATTCCACGCGAGTCGCTCTATACGAGTCGCGGCTCGCGTCGCTACCCGTTCACAGCCGGCGCAAAAAAAGTGTGACGGTGTACGGGATCGTCGCTTACTCGAAGTGGTCGAGGCACTTCTGGTACTCCTCGGAGACGGAGTCCCAGTTGACGACGTCGAAGAAGGCGTCGACGAAGCTGCCGCGGTCTGGGCCGTAGTCGTAGTAGTAGGAGTGTTCCCAGACGTCGAGGGCGAGGATGGGGTGTGCGCCCCAGAGCGCGCCCTGGTCGTGCTTGTCGACGGCGAGGTTACGAAGCTGCTTCGAGACGGGGTCGTAGACCAGCAACGCCCAGCCACCGGCGGCGCTCGCGGCGGCCTCGAACTCGCCTTTCCAGGCATCGTAGGAGCCGAAGTCCTCCGCGATACGGTCGGCGATGTCGCCCTCAGGTTCGCCGCCGCCGTTAGGGGACATGTTCTCCCAGAACAGCGTGTGGAGGTAGTGACCACAGCCGTTGTGGGTGACGCTGCTAAGGGCACCGCCCGTAGAACCGTGGTCTCCGGATTCGCGGTTCTCCGATAGCGTCTCCTCGGCGGAGTTCAGGCCGTTGACGTACCCCTGATGGTGAGTGTCGTGGTGCCAGGTCACGACCTGTTCGGAAATCGATGGCTCGAGTGCGTCGTAGTCGTACGGCAGTGGTGGCAGTTCGTGGTCAGTCATTGGTGAACACCGGTTGGGCAATCGACCGCTGACCTGTTAAACATTGAGGAGGGAAACGCTATCATACCCCATAATATATCTACTTTCCTGAGCGTCACCGCCTCCGACTTATCTCCGTCGAGACTGGTACTACTGAAACGACTCCTTGTGGTAGGCGTGCTCGAGCCACTCCTCGAGTGATGGCTGGGACCAGTACCTGACCGTCTGGCTTCGCGCGTCGTGGTCGATCACGCCGGCGTCTTCGAGTTTTGGAAGGTGAACGTGTCTGAGCCCAGCAGCAATCTCTGACCGTCCGTCCGCCGAACAGTCGCTTCGGTCGTCGTTGGTGTGTACGTAATCGGCGATCTCGTCGACCGACGCGACGCCGTCCGATCGTTCGGACAGGTAATAGAGCGCCTGCCGACGACGACGGCTCGAGAGCAGTTCAAAAACCAGGTCCAGTGAGGGCGTCGTATAGCATGCTCGAGCCGTGGACCCCTTTTCCCTGTTACCCATTTGCAAACCACCTACCGTAACTTAACATTCGAAACCACCACCCACTTATACTGGTGGGTGCACATTAGATGTTACGTCTATCTGAACGCGTACCTGTATTCCTTCCTACACGTTCTCGAGATAGCAAAAATTCGTTGGTCGTCGTACGGATCGTTCCGTTCGACGGCGATCGGGTCTCGGGTTAGATCCCGAATTGGACCCCGATACCTGCGTCGAGCTATTCGTAGAGCCAGGACGCGTCGTGCTGGTCGTAGTCGATCAGTTCGTCCTCGTCGAAGTGGATCGCGATCTCGCGCTCGTTCGCGCCGTCGTCCTCGTGATCTGCCGCGTGAACGACGTTACGACCGAGGTCCAGCGCGTAGTCGCCGCGGATGGTTCCGGGGGCGGCCTCGAGCGGATCGGTCGCGCCGATCATCTGTCGGACCTGCCGCGTGGCGTCCTGGCCCTCCCAGACCATCGGAACGACCGGACCTGCGGTGATGAACTCGATGAGACCGTCGAAGAACGGTTTGTCCTCGTGTTCGGCGTAGTGCTCTCTGGCCCGTTCCTCGGGCATGTTGATCACCTTGATGCCGACGAGTTTGAGGCCGCGGTCCTCGAGTCGAGAGACGACTTCGCCCACGAGACCGCGAGCGAAGGCGTCGGGTTTGACCATGACGAAGGTGCGCTCGTGGTCGCTCACGCTTCTTCACCTGCTTCCTCCTCGGCTTCAGCTTCCGCATCGGCTTCAGCTTCCGCATCGGCTTCAGCTTCCTCGCCCGTTCCGGCGTCGTCCTCGGCTTCCGCCTCGCCTTCGACGGCCTCCTCCTCGGAGTCCACATCGTCGCCGGCGGACTCGGTGTCCTCGTCAGCTTCGCCTTCGTCTTCTCCGGCTTCGTCCTCCTCGACGAGATCCTCGTCTTCTCCGGCTTCGTCCTCCTGGTCGGGTTCCGTAGACTCGTCCGCCGACGTGTCGACCTGAGTTGGACCCTTGCCGCGACGGCCTTCTTCGGTCCACTCGAGGTCGCGCGGTTCGCGACCGAGCTTGTAGTTTTTCTCCGCCTTCGAATCCACGAAGTGGAGCACGGTACCGTCGGTGCGAACGTACATGATACCTGTGCCGGGCTCGATCTCTTCGCCCGTGTAGTCGCAGGTTCGCTTCTCGACCATTATTGTCCTCCGATGGAGTCGGCCTCGCGGGCGGTCTCGCGCAGCTGGAGGATGTCCCCCTCGCGGACCGGCCCGAGGCAGTTTCGGGTGATGATGCGTCCCTGGTTCTCGCCCTCCTTGATCCGACACTTGACCTGCATGGCTTCGCCGTGCATGCCGGTCTTGCCGACGATCTCGATGACCTCGGCGGGCGTTGACCCGTTTTCTGCTTCTTCAGCACTCATCTGTAGTCACCTCAGTCGAGGTCCTCGACCTTTCCGGCGATGTCTTCGACGTCGTCCGACGCCTCGCCGGCGTCGACGATCGCCGCGGCCGCCGAGCCGACCTCGAGGCCGGCGGCGTGACCGACGTCGTCCTGGGTCTCGACGAAGACGACCGGGATGCCCTTCTCATCGGCGAGTTCGGGGAGGTGCATCACGATTTCCTCTGGCGAGACGTCCTCGGCGACGTAGACGAGCTCGGCGTTGCCGCGCTCGATGGCCTTGGTCGTTTCGTTGGTTCCTTTCTTTACGCTGCCTGTGTCTCGGGCGACCTCGAGCGCCTCGAGGGCGTCGTCGGCGAGGTCGGCTGGGATGTCTGTGGTTACGTAGACTGCCATTGGTTGTTCACCTCTCCTACGCGCGGGCTCGCACTCCCCTGCCGTCCGGGGCTGGGCCCGGGCCGGACGCGTCCGGCGAAAGTCCTGTGAGGCTAGGAGTATCATCAACCCCGCGTAGGGTGTACTTCCCAGTAACGGTGCCCCCCTTAAAAGCGTGTTCAAACGAACGGAGGCGTGGGAAACCGTTGCACGGGAGGAAGGCTGGCCGACGACTCACGGTCGCCTTCCTCGCTGCCGACGAACACTCGCCAGGAGAGAGTTCCAGGCGAATGTCAGCCAGCAGTAACTCGCGGGCGAGTGCCAGCCGACAGTAACTTACGATCACCTGTCCGATGAGCCCACATGAACGTCGCCGCGCACGCTCGAGCCCTCCAGGAGGAGGCCGCCTCTATCGACGAGCGTCGTGGCCTCGTCCTCGAGGGCGACCGCGAACGAGGGTACGAGGTACTAACGACTGTCCTCGAGTCCCTCGACGTCCCGATTTCGCGGACGACGCTGGTCGGCCCCGACGATCGACTCCGCTGTGAACACCAGACCCAGTCCGAAGCCGGAGCGCTCCTGGGGACGACCCGGGAGGTCGTCGTCCTGGACGCTCACGACACCCTGGAGCCGAACGCGCTGGGTAAACTCGTCGGGACGGTCGACGCCGGGGGACTCTTGATCCTGCTGACGCCACCGCTCGAAGAGTGGCCCGACGAACGAGGTTCGTTCGAGCGGTCGATGGCCGTTCCCCCCTTCGAACTCGAGGACGTGACCGGGCGATTCCGTCGACGACTCGTCGAAACGCTCCGCGTCCACCGCGGAATCGCTATCGTGGACGTCGACGACGCCCGCCTCGAGGACGACGGGCTGACACACCCTGCTCCTCGTCTGGTGTACCGCGGCGAGCCGCTCTCTACGGGGGAAACGCCCGTCAGAGTCGGCGAGGCCGACGACGACCGACGAACACGATACTTCCCGCAGGACGCCTACGGTGCCTGTTACACCGACGACCAGCGAACGGCACTCGAGACCCTCGAGCGCCTTCGCGTTCCCGAGAACGCCGTCGTCCTCGAGGCCGACCGCGGCCGCGGAAAGTCGAGCGCGATCGGACTGGCAGCCGGCTGTTTCGCCGCCGCGGGCGATCACGTCCTGGTTACTGCGCCCACCTGGGCGAACGCCGCCGAAGCCTTCGCCCGGGCGAGTGAGTTGCTCGCCGGGCGCGGCGACCTCGAGGGCGACCCCGATCGGAACGGGCGGCGTCTGCGGACCGTCGACGGCGGAACCATCGAATACGCCCCGCCGCTCGAAGCCGTCTCCCGGGCCGAAACCGCGGACGTCGTGCTAGTCGACGAGGCTGCCGCCCTCTCGGTAACGGTACTCGAGTCGCTGCTGGCCGCCGATCGAATCACGTTCGCGACGACGATTCACGGCTACGAGGGGGCTGGCCGTGGATTCTCGGTCCGCTTTCGGGATCGGCTCGAGGCGAGCGGCCACGACGTCCGCGAGTACGCCCTCCAGGAGCCGATTCGGTACGCTGCCGGCGACCCGCTCGAGGTCTGGTCGTTTCGAGCGCTGTTGCTCGACGCCAGCCCACCGGTAGCCTCGCTGATCGAGGACGCGACCCCGGAGTCGGTCGAGTATCGCCGCCTCGAGCCCGATGCCCTCCTCGAAGACGAGTCGCTCCTCCGGGAGGTCGTCGGCCTGCTCGTGCTCGCCCACTACCGAACCGAGCCGAACGACCTCGCCCGACTGCTCGACGCGCCGAACCTCGAGACGCGGGCCTTGCTCCACGACGGTCACGTCGTCAGCATTGCCCTGCTGGCACGGGAGGGGAATCTCTCGGCAGCGGATCGAGAACGGATGTACGAGGGCGGGCGCATCCGCGGGAACATGATCCCGGACATACTGACGAGCCACGTGCGCGACGAGTCGGCGGGTGAGGCTTCCGGGATTCGCGTTGTTCGGATCGCGACCCATCACGCGCGGCGCGAACGGGGGCTCGGCTCGCACCTCCTCGAGCGCATCCGGGAGGAGTTCCAGGGCCGCATCGACTGGCTCGGCACCGGCTTCGGTGCGACGCCCGACCTCGTCTCGTTCTGGCGGACGAACGGCTACCGGACAGTCCACCTCTCGACGACCCGTAACGACGCGAGCGGGGAGTACTCGGCGATCATGCTCGCGCCGATGAGCGAGGCAGGGGAGGCTCTGCTCGAGCGCCACGCGACCAGGTTCGCCCGCCGCCTCCCGGCGGTGCTCTCGGACGGCCTCCGTGACCTCGACCCGGACGTGGTTCGGGCGGTCTGTCGATCGATCGGTGCCGACCACGCGCCTTCGCTCGAGCTATCGACCGACGAGTGGCAAATCGTCGCCGGCGCGGCGTACGGCCCTGGCCTCTATGACGTTGATCCAGCCCCGTTCAGGCGACTGGTCGAGAGGGCGTTGATCGAGCGGCCGCCAGGCCTCGAGGGTGCGCTCTCCGCCCGGCAAGAGCGGATGCTCGTCCGACGCGTCCTCCAGGCTCACATCTGGGACGACGTGGCGGCGGAACTCGAGTTTCACTCCTCACGCCAGTGCATGCGGGCGTTCGGGTCGGCGCTTCAGCCGCTGGTCGATCACTACGGCGCGGCCGTCGCGCAGACAGTTCGCGATCGGTTTCTCGACGACGAGGCACTCGAGTAAGAGTCGAGTTCACCGTTACCGACGGCGATCGGCGATCGACTCCTCGCTCGTCTCGGCGGCCACGAGTTCGTAGAGGATCGCCCGTCCGCCGTCGTCCTTCGGCCGCAGGATTCGACCCAGACGCTGGGTGAACTCCCGCTCGCTTCCACTCCCCGAGAGCACGACCGCGACTGAGGCGTCGGGCACGTCGACCCCCTCGTCCAGGACGTTCGAGGTCACGACGCGAGAGTAGGTCCCGTCACGAAACCGCTCGAGGATCTCCCGTCGCTCGGCGGTTCCCGTCTGATGGGTGATCACCGGGATCAAGAATCGCTCACCGACCTCGTAGGCGAGGTCGTTGTAGGCTGTGAAGACGATCGTTCGCTCGCCGCGGTGCGTCTCGAGCACCTCCGCGAGGGCCTCGATCTTCCCCTCGGCGCCGAGCATGATCTCGCGAGCGCGCTGGCGGGCCAGGAGTGCCTCCCGCGCGGCCGGGTCGCTCCCTGAACGCTTGACGAGTTCCTGGTAGTCCGACCCCGACTGCATTCGGATGTTCGAGCGCGCGAGGTAGTCGGTGAAAGTCCCCTGGTGGCGCTCGTAGGCTTCGCGCTCGCGTTCCGTGAGCTCGATCTCCCGTCGCTTCACGTCGTAGGGGGCCAGGTGTTCGCCCGCGAGGTCGTCGGGCGAGAGTCGGTGGACGACGGGACCGACGAGGTCTTCGATCACCTCGTGGGCGTCGTCGGGCCGCTCGAACGTCGCGGTGAGTCCCAGCCTGGCTGGTGCGGCCAGTAGCCGGGCGATCTGGCGGTAGCCCTCGCCCCCGAGGTGGTGGATCTCGTCGAAGACGACGAACCCGAACCGGTCGCCGACCGCGTCTGCTTTCAGGTACGCCGAGTCGTACGTCGAGACGGTCAGCGCCTCGAGTCGCTGCTCGCCGCCGCCGAATCGGCCGACGGGGACGTCGAACTCCGCCTCGAGTTCGGTCGCCCACTGCTCGAGCAGGTCGATCGTCGGCACGACGATCAGCGTCGGCACTGCGAGGCGCTCGATGGCCTCGATAGCGATGACGGTCTTTCCACTGCCGGTCGGCAGTTCGAGAACGCCCGCGGGCGCCGGGTAGGACGGGCCGCCGTCGGCGAACGACAGGCCCTCCCAACGGTCCGTCTCGAACCAGCGCTCGAGAGCCGTCCGCTGGTAGGAGCGAAGTTCGTACTCGGAGGCGAACCCCTCGGGAAAACTGGCAGTCGCTTCGAGGACTGCGTCCTGGACCGATTCGTCGCGTCGGGCGAGCGCCGCCCGAAGTAGAGCGTAGTGGACGGCCTCGGTTCGCAGGGTGTCCGAGCGAGGGTCATGGTCGAGTTCGACGGTGGCCAGTGAGCCGTCCTCGAGGAGCGCCTCGGCTCCATCCTCGGGCGCCTCGATCCGGATCGTCCCGTCCTCGTACCGGAGACGGATCGACGACGGGGAGCCAGCAGGTGGCATCGACTATCGACAGTCGGGACGACGAGTACATAATTCCCGTGTTCGTTCACGACGGCTCCGCTGGCTCGAGCCGTCGACGTACGGTCCAGGGAGTCGAAGCGAGAACGCATACCTCAACCCTTTTATTACCGCTGTGCCTTGTCTGGGACATGAGCGAAGACGAGGGCGCAACCCCCACAGCCCAGGGCGTGCCTGCGGAAGGCGACGCCGAACCGGGGACCGAAACCGAAACCAAAACCGACGGCGATGGTTCGGACGCCGACGTCGACGACGAGCGTCCGGAGGACCGTGACCAGAACGTCGAGGACTCGCCTGCCGGGGAGGACACGAACGAGGGGACGCCGGATTCGGCAACAGATCGTCAGGCGTCCGCAGAGTCCGCAGAGTCCGCAGAGTCCACAGAACCCACGGCAACACCCCTCGAAGGCGGTGCCGACGAGGTACCCCAGACCAGCGACGAGATCCGCGACCTGCTCGAGACGCTGCGGGGCTACGACGACGAAATCGCCCGCGACGTCACCGCCATCGTCGAGATGGCCCGCGACCTGAACGGGACCGTCACCGACCAGCGCGAGGAACTCGAGGACCTGAGCGAGCGCGTCGAGGCCCAGGCCGACACCATCGACGACCTCCAGGCACAGCTCGAGGAGCGCGAGCAGGAACTCGAGGAACGGGAGGCGACGATCGAGGACAACGAGCAACAGATCGAGGACCTCAAGGGCCACGTCAAGCGGACCCAGGCGGACTTCCAGAACTACAAGAAGCGGGCGAAAAAGCGCCAGGAGCAACTCAAAGAGCGCGCGACCGAAGACCTCGTCGGACGACTCGTCGGCGTCCGCGACAACCTCAAGCGAGCGCTTTCGGAGGAGAGCGGCGATGTCGAGACGCTGCGGGAGGGCGTCGAGATGACCCTCCGCGAGTTCGACCGCGTCCTGGACGAAGAGAACGTCGAGGAGATCGATCCCGATCCGGGGACCGAGGTCGACCCCCAGCGCCACGAGGTCATGGTGCAAATCGACAGCGACCAGCCAGAGGGAACGATCGCCGAGGTATTCACGCCCGGTTACGAGATGGGCGAGAAGGTGATTCAGAACGCCCAGGTGACGGTGAGCAACGGCGAACTCGAGGGAGAGGACGCTGACGATGCGGACGCCGTCGCCGACGACATCGAGGAAGGCAGTCCTGACGACGAATCCGTCGGTGACGACAGCGACGGCGGTCCTGACGACGAAGGTGGTGACGTCGACGAAGGCGGTAACGGCGGAGAGCCAGCACCCGGCGACGAATCGGACGAAACCGACGCATCGACGGGCGAAGATGGCGACCTCGAGGAGACCGAAGACGGCGGTGACGGCGTCGAGAACGAGGCCGACCGCGACGGGGTGGGCAACGAGAACAGCGAAGTCGACGAGAACGATACAATCGACGAGGGCGATGAGGGCGACGAGGGCGACGAGGGCGATGAGGGCGATGTAGACGATGTGGACGATGATGGAGGAACGGGCGAATCCGCGGACGAGACACCCGGCGAAACCGACGAGGATGCGATCGAACTCGGCGGCGAAGTCGCCTCGGATGACGACCTCGACGACGCCGAGGAGTAGTCCGTCCGCCGATTCAATCTGGGCGACACGAGAAAACGGACGATCGACGAAAAAAATTCACTACGATCGGTGTAACAACTCCGCTCGAGCGCGGTTTCGGGTGGGGTTTCAGAAGTCTTTTGACGGGCTAGAGGCAACGTTCGCTACGACATGACCGAGGACTTGAACTGGGCTATCGGAGGCGAGGCCGGGGACGGCATCGACTCCACCGGGAAGATCTTCGCCCAGGCACTCTCCAGGGCCGGACGACACGTCTTTACGTCGAAGGATTTCGCGTCGCGAATCCGGGGCGGTTACACCGCCTACAAGATACGCACCTCCACGGACCGCGTCCAGAGTGTCGTCGATCGGCTCGACATTCTCGTCGCGCTCACCCAGCGAACCATCGACGAGAACCTCGACGAACTCCACGAGGGCAGCGCCGTCATCTACGACGGCGAGCGCTCCTGGGACGCCGAGATTCCAGACGAAATCACCGCCGTCGACGTACCGCTCAAATCGCTGGCCGAGGAGGCCGGCGGCGCGATCATGCTCAACGTCGTCGCCCTCGGGGCCGCCTGCGAACTCACGGGCTTCGACGTCGCCTACCTCGACGAAGCACTAGAGAAGCGCTTCGGCGGGAAGGGGTCGAAGATCGTGGACAACAACAAAGACGCCGCCCGAAAGGGGCGAGACTACGTCCAGGAGAACTACGACCTGGATCTGGGCTACGCCCTCGAGACCACGGACGAGGATTACGTCCTGCTCAACGGCGACGAGGCCATCGGAATGGGCGCACTCGCTGCCGGGTGTCGCTTCTACGCCGGTTACCCGATCACGCCCGCGACGAACGTGATGGAGTACCTGATCGGGCGAATCGAACAGTACGGCGGCCACGTCGTCCAGGCCGAGGACGAACTCTCGGCGATCAACATGGCCCTCGGCGCGGCCCGCGGCGGCGCCCGGTCGATGACCGCGACCTCCGGCCCCGGCATCGACCTAATGGCCGAGACGTTCGGTCTCGTCGCGACCAGCGAGACGCCGCTGGTCATCGTGGACGTCATGCGCTCGGGCCCCTCGACGGGGATGCCGACCAAGCAGGAACAGGGCGACCTGAACATGACCCTCTACGGCGGTCACGGGGAGATTCCGCGCTTCGTCGTCGCCCCGACGACCATTTCGGAGTGCTTCTGGAAGACCGTCGAGGCGTTCAACTACGCCGAGAAGTACCAGACGCCCGTCTACGTCGTCGCCGACCTCGCGCTGGCGGTCACCGAGCAGACGTTCTCTCCCGAAACGTTCGACATGGACGCCGTCGAAATCGACCGCGGCAACTTGCTCGAGGACGACCAGGTCGCCGAGTGGCTCGACGACCAGGGACACTTCCGCGCTCACGCCGCCACCGAGGACGGCATCAGCCCACGCGCGATTCCTGGCATGACCGACGGCGCGCACATGAGCACAGGTCTCGAACACGACGAACTCGGACGGCGAACCGAGGACACCGAGGTCCGCGTCGAGCAGGTTGACAAGCGCAACCGCAAAGTCGAGACCGCGAAGGCAGAAGAAGAGTGGGACTACCGCGAGTTCGGCGACGAAGACGCCGACGACCTCGTCGTCTCCTGGGGCTCCAACGAGGGGGCCCTTCGAGAGGCGGTCGCCCTGCTCGAGGACGACGACGTCCCGGTCCGGGTCATCTCGGTGCCGTACATCTTCCCGCGACCAGACCTCTCCGAGGAGTTCGAGGCCGCCGACGACGTCATCGTCGTCGAGTGTAACGCGACCGGCCAGTTCGCCGACGTGCTCGAGCACGACACGCTCCAGCGGGTCAAGCGGATCAACAAGTACACTGGCGTGCGGTTCAAGGCCGACGAACTCGCCGAGGAAATTACCGCGAAACTGAAAGAGGAGGTGCCAGCACAATGAGTTCCCAATCAGAGGTACGATTCACCGACTTTAAATCCGACAAGCAACCGACCTGGTGTCCCGGCTGTGGCGACTTCGGGACGATGAACGGCATGATGAAGGCCCTCGCGAACACGGGCAACGATCCCGATAACACCTTCCTGGTGGCCGGCATTGGCTGCTCGGGGAAAATCGGGACCTACATGCACAGCTACGCCATCCACGGCGTCCACGGTCGGGCCCTGCCCGTCGCGACGGGCGTGAAGATGGCCCGTCCCGACATCGAAGTCATGGCCGCCGGCGGCGACGGCGACGGCTACTCGATCGGGGCTGGCCACTTCGTCCACGCCACCCGACGGAACGTCGACATGACCTACGTCGTCATGGACAACCGCATTTACGGGCTGACGAAGGGACAGGCCTCGCCGACCTCGCGCTCGGACTTCGAGACGTCGACGACGCCCGAAGGGTCTCAGCAGCCGCCGGTCAACCCCCTCGCGCTCGCGCTCGCCTCGGGGGCGACGTTCATCGCCCAGTCGTTCGCCTCGGACGCGATTCGCCACGCCGAGATCATCGAGGAGGCCATCGAACACGACGGCTTCGGCTTCGTCAACGTGTTCAGCCCCTGCGTGACGTTCAACGACGTCGACACCTACGACTACTTCCGTGACTCGCTCGTCGACCTGAAGGAGGAGGAGGAGGACCACGACCGCCACGACTACGAGGCGGCGAAGGGCGTCATCCTGGACACGGACAAAGAGTACCAGGGCGTCATGTACCAGAACGAGAACTCGATTCCGTATCACGAGCGACACGGGGTCACCGAGAACATGGCGGAGATTCCGGATGGCGCGCCGGAGAACGCCATGGATCTCGTTCGCGAGTTCTACTGACTCGCTAACTCGCCGACGCGACCGTCTCCCGGCCCGTTTTTGATCGACAAAATAGTCGGAGACTCACTTCTGCTCTGAGACCACCGGAAGTACCGACTCGAGTGAGAGCACGGCATGGTGTGATGCCATCGACGACTCGAGTTCGGTTGTAGTCCGAACAGGCGTTCGTTTCCCGGCAAAGCACCACGACCAGGAGAGGGCTACCGGGAATCTCCACCCGCTGGGAAATCGACCGAACGTGTTCGATAGCTGTATTTTGTGATCCCTTCCCACGGAATGGGAACCATCGCCGTTTATGATCGATATGGGGCGGCTACCTCGAGGTAGGTGAGTATATGACCTGGACAATCGTCGTCGGCGTCAAGCAAGTACCCGACGCCAAGGAGGTGGGAATCGATCCCGATACCGGTCGGCTGGATCGGGCGAACGCCCCCGCCGTGATGAATCCGCCGGATCGAGACGCTCTCGAGGCCGCTCTGTCGATCAAAGACGTCGTCGACGCCCGTGTCGTGGCGATCACGATGGGGCCGCCGATGGCCACGCCGGTGCTCGAGGAGGCGGTCGCGATGGGCTGTGACGATGCAGTCCTCATCACGGACCGCGCGTTCGCGGGCAGTGACACCTGGCCAACGAGCCTGACACTCGCGAGCGCGGCCGACACACTCGGGGCGGACGTCGTCGTCTGCGGGGAGGAGACCACCGACTCCTCGACGGGACAGGTCCCGCCGGGAATCGCGGCGCACAACGGGTGGGCGCAGTTGACCTACGTCGAGGACCTCGAGCCCCGCCTCGACGAGGAGCGGCTGGTCGCGGTCCGCGACGTCGAAGGCGGCTACGAGCGGGTGGCCGCGGAGCTACCGGTGGTTGTCGCTGTCGCCTACGGCGAGTTCGACCCCCGTCCCGCTGGCCTCCATCGGAAGCTTTACGCCGAAAACGACTTCGAGCCGATCGAGTGGACAGCCGCAGATCTGGGCATCGAAGACGAGGTCGGCCTCGGCGTCTCGCCGACCTCAGTCGGCGGGATGGAGACCGTCGACCCTGTCGACCGACGCGGCGAGGTCGTCGAAGACGTCGACGAGTTGGCCAACTGCCTCCAGGAGGTGATCGCATGAGCGCCAGTGACGTCGCCAACGAAGCTAACGACACCAACGACGCCGACGGCGGCATCGACCTCGAGACCTACGCGGACGTCTGGGTGTTCGTCGAAGTCCACGACGGCGACGTGATGGCCGTCTCCTGGGAGCTCCTCGAGGAGGGCAAGAAACTCACGGCAAAGACCGGCGAGGACCTCGTCGCGCTCGTCATCGGAGAGGACCTCGACGACGTCGCTCGCGAGGCCCTCGAGCGAGGGGCCGACCGCGTCCTCGTCGCCGACGACCCGGTCTTCGAGCCCTATCGGGCCGATCCCTACGGCGCGCAGTTCCGGGCGATGGTCGAGGAGCGAAAACCGTCGATCGTCCTCATCGGGGGGACGCACACCGGCCGTGACTTCGCCGGACGAGTCGCCGTGCCGACCCACGCCGGGTTGACAGCCGACGTGACCGAGATCGACGTCGACGACAATGGCCTGTTGCAGGCGCGACGGCCCGCGTTCGGCGGCGACATCCTTGCGACCATCCTCTGTAAGGAACACCGCCCCCAGATGGCGACCGTCAGACCAGGCGTCTTCGAACCCGGTGAGCCGGATCTGGACGGCGACTGGGCGGTCGCCGACAAGGCGGTCACCGCAGTGGACGTCGTCGTCGACGAGTCCGAGACGATCAGCGAGGTTCTCGAGCGAAATGTCGGCGACACCGCCGACATCACCGAGGCCGACCGTATCGTCGCCGTCGGCGCCGGGATCGAAGGGAACCTCGAGCCCGCAATCGACCTCGCGGAGGCCATCGGCGCCGAACTGGCGGCGAGTCGCGCCGCCGTGGACGAAGGCTGGGTCGACGGATCGAGACAGGTCGGTCAGACGGGCAAGACCGTCCGACCCGAGTTGTACGTCGCTCTCGGAATCAGCGGGGCTATCCAGCACGTCGAGGGGATGAACAAGTCGGGAACGGTGATCGCGATCAACACCGACCCGAACGCGCCGATCTTCGAACACGCAGACTACGGCATCGTCGGCGACTTCGCCGACGTGTGTCCGAGGCTCGCGGAGACGCTTCGCGAGCGCGACCTGACGGAGGTGATGCCATGAGTGACCACCAATCGATCGACGGTCCCCAACTGCTCGACGAGCGCGCGGGCGACGCCGCGCTCGACGCGCCGAACTACGACAACGAATTCGACGCCATCGTCGTCGGGGCCGGTCTCGCCGGGAGCGCCGCCGCCCTGACGATGGCCAAGCAGGGACTCGAGCCCCTGCTCGTCGAGCGCGGATTGTACCCGGGGGCGAAGAACGTCTTCGGTGGCGTCCTCTACACGCCGACAATCCGCGAGCTGGTGGACCTGGACGCGGCGCCGCTCGAGCGCTACGTCGCCGAGAAGCGCTTCAGCATGCTGAGCCACGACGACGAGACGGCGATCTCGCTCAAACCCGGCGAGTGGCACCGTGAGCCACACAACGACTCCTACACGGTCTACCGCGGCGAGTTCGACGCGTGGTTCGCCGACCAGGCGGTCGAGGCCGGGGCCACCCTCGTGACGGAGACCACCGTCACCGGTGTGATCCGTGAGGGAGGCGACATCGTCGGCGTCGAGACCGACCGCCCCGACGGCGCGATTCGGGCGCCGTACGTCGTGCTCGCTGAAGGCGGCAACTCGCTCGTGAGCGAAGGTGCCGCCCTCAAATCGACTGAATCGCGCGAGAACATCGCCGTCGCTGCCAAGGAAGTCCTCGAGTTCCCCGAGCGATCGGGCGTGATCGAGGACCGGTTCCGGCTCGTCGGCGACGCCGGCGTCTCCTACCAGTACTTCGGCGAAGGGGCCGTCGGCGAGGCCTACGGCGGCGGGTTCATCTACACGAACGGCGACACGGTGAGCGTCGGCGTGGCCTACAGCCTCGAGGACGCGGCGACGAAGCGCCAGTCCCCCGAGGAGACGCTGAACCTGTTCAAGAGCCACCCTGCGGTCGCGCCGTTGCTCAGAGGTGCCCGCACCGTCGAGTACGGCGCGAAGACGATTCCCGAGGGTGGGGCGGAGTCGATGCCCGACCTCGTCCACGACGGGGCCGTCATCGTCGGCGACGCCGCCGGCCTCGTACTCAACAACGGCGTCCACCTCGAGGGGACGAACATGGCCGTCGAGAGCGGCTACTACGCCGGCACCGCCATCGTGGAAGCGGCCGAGCGGGGTCGCACCGAGGCTTCGGCGCTCGAGTCCTATCCCGAACGACTCGAGGACTCGTTCGTGGTCCAGAACCTCGAGCGGTACGCGTGGCTCCAGGACCGGGTCGAGGAGGACCGCGAACTCCTGTTCGAACAATTGCCGCGAGCGATCGCTGATGCGAGTAGCGAGTACTTCACGATGGATCGACGACCGAAGGAGATGCACGCGAAAGCCGCGAAGCAACGCGTCTTCGACACCCTCGGCGGATGGAAAGGCGCGACGAAACTGGCCCTGCGATACCGAAAACTGGTGAAATAAGATGAGCGTTAGCCCACAGGTACCCGAGATCGAGAACGATTCGATGGAAGACCGCCTCTACACGGTGAAGTACGAGGACCCTGGCGACTCACATCTGAACGTGAAGGTGGCAAGTATCTGTGCGGATTCGTGTGAGACCGCCGACTGCGTCTCCATCTGTCCCGCGGACGTCTGGCGGCGCGAAGACGGTGAGGGCGTGCCGACCATCGCCTACGAAAACTGCCTCGAGTGCTCGAGTTGTCGTTTCGCCTGCCCGTACGATAACGTCAGCTGGGAGTATCCCAAGACGGGAGCCGGCGTGACGTACAAGCACGGATAGTGGTGCAGTGCGGATGGCAGTGTGGCGCGGACAGCGGTGCAGTGCAGACACAGCAGGACCGACCTGCTCTAGTATCCCGAATCGTCCGCGATTACCACCGAGCGCCCTCGAATCACCTCACGACTCTCCTACGAATCGTTCCCGGCGACTGGGAACCGCCGTCTTCCTTCATGGGTGTGTGGAACATACACACGAGTGAAGGATACACTATGACCAACGCACTCACGCCCCGTCCGACAACGAGCCGCATTGGAACGGTCGAACAGGCGGCCGTCACGGCCTACGACGCACTCGAGGCCGCGGGTTGTACCAGTATCGAGACAAAAGTTCCGTATCAGAGCCGAGCAACCTGGATCGTGCCGGCGGCGACCGACCAGGGCCGTCGACACGTCCACATTGATCCGCGAACGGGACACACGAAAATTGCCCGACAGGACTGAGGACGCCTGGCATCGGGTGCGAGTGTTTTTTCGGTTACACCTGGTGAGGGCTCCCCTACGTCGCGTGTGGGGGTACGGTCTACGACCCTCGACGGCGAGCGGCTTGATGGCTCGTCGTCGACGACACCTCGGATCCTTCCTTGGTGGCAAACCTTTTGGTCCCTCGGCGGTGACGAACCCTCAGGCCCCCTCGTCCGTCTCCGGTGCAGGCACGTCTCGAGACGCCGGGTGTTCGACCGACTGCATCAGATCCTCGATGTAGACGCCTTCGTCGGGCAGTTGCGTCGGAAAGCCGCCGATCAGCACGATCAGATCATCATCGTGTGTGAATTTCGTGATCCAGAGGGTTATCTCGAGGTGTTCGTCGTCGAACTGGGCTTCGGAGGCGAACTCGTCGACGGTCCGGTTCGCGCCCAGAATACCGAGGGCAAACGATTCGCCGGTCGGTTGCGGTTCGGCCAGGCCGTCGAACTCGCTCTCGAGTTCGCCGCCGAGTTCCTCGAGCAGTTCGTCAGTATCCATGTCGGCGAGCGGGTTCATCGCCTTTCCCCCGACCGACATCTTCGGCATGGAGATGGCGGCGAAGACGGCAGCGTCCCGACTCGTGCCCTGGATCGTCACCTCGTTCGTGTACGCGACCGACCAGGCCGAGGCGACGATTTCTCGGCCGGCGGCCTCCTCGGTCACGCGTTGCCAGCCCGACTGGTATTCGGCGTAGCCCGTCGATTCGAGGGTCGCCTCGGCGGGGAGCACCGGTTCGGCGGTGTACTCGAGTGGTTCGTTCCCCAGTAGAAAGTCCAGACAGCCGGCAGTCGCCGCGAGCACCCCGGTACCGGCGCCAGCCAGGACCGATCTCCGGTTGATCATTACCTGAAAAAGTCACAGTGGAGGTAAATGCGTTCTGGCTACCAGTCGGTCGAATGACTAATCACCGGGACGGCTCGAGGGGTGTCCAGGGAACGTATCAACAGTTATCGGGATGGGGCACGCGCGTTCTGGTATGACGGCATTTTCCAGCCGAGTGGAGGCGGTGTCGATCAGCGGAATCCGCGAAGTGTTCGAGGCGGCAGGCGACGACGCGATCAACCTCGGCATCGGACAGCCGGACTTCCCCACCCCCGAGCACGCTCGCCAGGCGGCCGTCGACGCCATCGAGGCCGGGAAGGCCGACGCCTACACCTCCAACAAGGGCACCCTCGAGTTGCGCGAGGCCATCTCCGCGAAGTACGACCGCGATTACGGCCTTGACGTCGACCCGGGCGACGCCATCGTCACCGCGGGCGGCAGCGAGGCACTCCACCTGGCGCTCGAGGCCCACGTCGACCCCGGCCAGGAGGTCATCTTCCCGGACCCGGGCTTCGTCGCCTACGACGCCCTGACCCGACTCGCGAGCGGAACGCCGAAGCCGGTCGACCTGCGCGAGGATCTGACCCTCGATCCTGCCGACGTCGAGGAGGCGATCACCGACGACACGGCCGCCTTCGTCGTCAACAGCCCCGGCAACCCGACGGGCGCCGTCCAGAGCGAGGCCGACATGCGCGAGTTCGCCCGCATCGCCGACGAACACGACGTGCTCTGCATCTCCGACGAGGTTTACGAGCACATCGTCTTCGACGGTGAGCATCGCTCGCCGATGGAGTTCGCGAGTACCGACAACGTCGTCGTCGTCAGCGCGTGCTCGAAGACCTACTCGATGACCGGCTGGCGGCTGGGCTGGATCGTCGGCTCGAACCGCCGCATCGAGCGCATGCTCCGGGTTCACCAGTACTGCCAGGCCTGTGCCTCCGCCCCCGCCCAGTACGCCGCCGAGGCCGCCCTCTCGGGTCCCCAGGACCCCGTCGACGAGATGGTTGCGGCCTTCGAGGAGCGCCGCGACGTCGTCGTCGAGGGCCTCGAGGCCGCCGGACTCGAGGTCCCGACGCCCCAGGGCGCGTTCTACGCGATGCCGAAGGTTCCCGAAGGCTGGTGCGACGAGGTGCTCTCCCGTAACGTCGTCGTCGTCCCCGGCAACGCCTTCGGAGACAACGGCGCGGGCTACGCTCGGTTGTCCTACGCGACCGGGATGGACGAACTCGAGGAGGCTCTCGGGATCATCCAGCAAGCGACCGAAGCGGTCCGGTAAGCTCGGTACGTACAGCGGAACTAGCCCCGTAGTTGGCGGGGAACAATAGGTAGAATAGCCACAATAGGTTGTGTGGGTGAAATAAGCGAAATAGATCGGGAGGGTGGGCAGATCCCTCGATTGATAGATGACCTGCCCAGTGTCGATGCGTAACTATAGAATCGGTAGCGAATTGCTGCATTTTATGAAGTAATTGGGCCAGTACGATGCAGTCGGTGATACTGTTCAGCTAGAAGCATTACTCGAGTCACCCAGAATCGCCGTACACAGCTCACGAGCGGATTCGAGATGGCCCTTCGCCTGCTCGTGTTCGGGCAAGTCCGCTTCTGCGAGCAGGTGCCTGACTTGCCGAACCCGCTTTCGACTCGTCGCCTCGTCCAGGTCGTTCTCTGCGGCGTCGCGGGCCACGGCTTCGGCTTCGCCGAGCCAGCGGTTCGTGCGGCGATCGATCGGGAGTTCGGCCGTAGCCTCGAGGTGATCGTGGAGTCGGCGGAGGCGAGCCTCGAAAGAGTCAGAATCTGCCATCGGTCCACGTACGAACGCCAGCAACGTGGCTGTTCTGGACGGGAGACTTTCTGAAAGTTACTCGAACACGAAGCGAAAAGGAATGTAGGCGAATCGGCCCTAAAGAAGCCGTTCGACTGTCTCGAGCGCGTTCGTCCGACCGGCCCCGAACTCGGGGTCGCTTCGGCCGTCCGTTCCCTCGGCACCCTGGACAATGGCGTCCTGGACTCGCTTGGCGTTAGAGTCAGGCGCGAGTTCGCGCACGAGGGCGGCGAGACCGGTGACCTGCGGGGCGGCCATCGAGGTGCCGGCGGCCCAGCCGTAATCACCGGGAACGGTCGAGTACACGAGGTTGTACGGGTACGGCCACTCGACTTCGTCAGGGTCCTCGATGACGGTCTTCTCTTCAGTTTCGTACCCGCCGCCGGGCGCGCCGACGTCGATCTCGTTCGTCCCGTAGTTCGAGTAAAACGCGCGTTCGTCGTTCGGCGCCGTCGCGCTCACCGAGAGCACGCCCGAGAGGCTGTTGGGGAGGGTAAAGCGCCCACCCTGCTGGAGGTTTGCGTCCGAGTTACCTGCAGAGCCGACGAGTAAGGTTCCCGCTCTCGTCGCAGACTGTGCGACCGGTTCCATGACTCGCCGATACTGGTCGGCGTTCGCTGCCGGCGGGATGGGCGGCGTTCCGACACTCATGTTTGCGGCGTCGGCCCCGATATTGGCAGCGTACTCCATGCCAGCCAGGATGTCGCCGAAGGTGGCCCCACCCTCGGCGCCGAAGACGCGAATCGAGACGATGGTCGCGTCGGGCGCTGTACCGAGCATACCGACGCTGCCGTTTGCGGCTGTCGTCCCGGCCACGTGCGTGCCGTGATAGCCGACGTCCCCCGTGTGGTCGCCGACCTGTCCTTCGATAATCGAAACGCTGGCATCGGTGTCGACGGTGAGATCGGGGTGTGTGTCGTCGACACCGGTGTCGATGATCGCGACGGTCCGACCTGCGCCAGTCGAGTGTTCGTGGGCCTCTCTAACCTGCTGTACCTGTTTGTCCCAGAGGAACTGGTCGTAGATCTGGTCGACTGCCGCGCTGTTTTCCGTGCCCGACATCTCCACGACAGCGGGCATCTCGAGTTCGAACGCGAGGTCGGGCACAGCGAACGAGACGCCGCTAACGGACTCGAGGTCGTCGGTCGCGTCTGCCGGCCCGGTCACGAGGAGCACGCGGCCGTTCGCGAGTGTAGATCGAACATCGAACCCGGCGGCCGAGACGGCATCGGCCGCGTCACCTGATGTCCTGGCAAGGTAGCGCGCCTGCCCGTCGCTCGCACTCGCCAGTCCAGTAAACGTCATCGTTGCGCCCAGTGCACCCAGTCCCTGCAAGAGTGATCGTCGTGTCGTCATTGTGTGTGAATGTCCCGTGTGAGGGATAGTATAACACAGGCGACTACCAGTATATATGTTATGTGCTTGCACGCGATATGAAAGCGACCGATAGCTATACTCCGGCGTGGTCGCCGGCAGGGGCAACCTCGAGATTGATCGATCCGTTTCTCGACGGAAACGATGTACACTAGATTGCACCAACTTCGCTACAGAGGTATCCCACAATCGTGTTCTCGCGATTCGAAACGTCCCTCCGGTATTATGTTTCGGGCGAGCGTCTAGGGAACTATGGCACTCGCCAGACGCGGGTCCGGACTCGAGGCGGCCGCTCGAGCGTACTGGTCACAGGTTCATCCGGTGTTCATGCTGCCGCCGCTGGCCGCGTCGCTATTCGGTGCGATTCTCGCGCGAGGAATCGACCCCGGCGTCGCGGGCGTGCACCTTCTCGCGATGTTCGCAGCGGTCTACACCGCCCACCTCAAGGATGGCTACGTCGACTTCCACGTTCGGGGCGAGGACGACGACCACCCGCTCACCGTCGCTGGCTGTCACGTCGGTCTCCTGGCGTCGTCGGTTCTGTTCGCAGCGTGCTGTCTCTTCCTGTTCCTCGCCGTGAACTGGGTCGCCGTTGTGCTCACCGTTCCGACGTGGCTCGTCGCCTACCACCACGCGCCACAACTCGACACGAACCCGCTCACCGCGACGACCGGCTACCCGCTGGGAATCGCCCTGAGCGTTCTCGGCGGGTATTACGCGCAGGCGACCACGATCACTCTCCTCGCCCTCGGCTTTGCCGTCGTCTTCCTGGTCCTCCTGTCGGGCATCAAGGTAATCGACGACACCACGGACTACGACTACGACCGCTCGATCCGCAAGCGAACCGTCGCCGTCGTCGTCGGCCCGGAGCGGGCCTATACCGTCGCCTACGGACTGATGGTCGCGGGATTGCTCGTCGTCACCGGCCTGGCCGTCGCTCGTGTGTTCCCTCCCTCGAGCGTGCTCGCCGTGCTCGCGTTCGGGGCGGTCGCCGTCGTCGCCCGGCGAGCAGAGCCGGAACTGGCAACGATGCTCCTCATCCGGGGTTCGTACGTCTTTCTCGCCGTCCTGGTCGCCGCGGTCTGGTTCGAACCGCTCGAGGCGCTGCTCGGCGGGCTGTGATTAGATGATCGACTCCTCGACCGACGGACTGACGCTCCCCGTGTGAACGTAGATGCCGACCACCAGGAGGAGACCCGCGAGGAGGGCGATTCCCGCGCTGGCGGCGTACATCACCTCGAAGCCGACGGTCCTCGCCAGGGGGAGGGCCACCAGGGGACCGAGTCCACCGCCGACGTCCCCGAGCACGTTGTTCGTCCCCATCGCCCGCCCCATTCGGTCTTCGGGCGTGAGGTCGGCGAGCAGCGCCGTCAGCGGACCGCCCACGCCGCCCTGTCCCGCGCCGATGAGGGCACAGCCGACGACCACGGCGACGAACGAACCGGCAAGGGTCAACACCAGGAAGCCGATCGCGTTCAACACCAGGAAGGACACGAGTACGGGAACTCGCGCGCCGACGGAGTCGCTCGCGACGCCGCCCGAGATGGTGAAGATGGCCCCCATGAGCACGGTAATCGCCATGAGCATCCCCGAGGTTCCCTGCTCCTCGAAGCTGATCGCGTACCCGAGCACGTCGGTCGAAATGGTCAGCGACTCGGCCCCGAGGTAGAGCACCAGCGTCGAGAACAGGATGCCCACGTAGGCAAAGTAGAGCCCGAAGTTCACGAAACCGACCGTCAGCGCCGGCACCGTCACCTCGAGATCGAGCGGACTCACCGAGGAGTCACGTTCTTCGACGTGAGTCTCCGGAACCACGGCGTAGGCGATGACGCTCGCTAACCCGGCGAAGGCCGCCGCCAGAACGAACGCCGTAGAGTTTCCGTACAGTTCGCTGGCGACCCCGCCGAGCACCAGTCCTGCCGGAAACCCGAACGTGATCCCCGCCCGGACGATGCCCATGCTCGTCCCGCGAGAATCAGCCTCGCTCACGTCCGCGGTGATGGTGTATGCCGTCGCGAACACGAGCGCGCTCCCGACCCCCCAGAGGACGCGTGCGAGCAGGAACCACGCTTCCGGACTCGAGGAGACGACACCCACCGCCGAACCGAGGGCCGTGTCGGGTCTCGAGGCGTAAATCGCGAGCACGTATCCGAAGGTGGCTACTCCCTCGATCGCCAGTCCGACGACGAACGGTGTGCGGGTGCCGATTCGGTCTATGAGCACGCCTGCAGGCGCGTTCGCCACCAGACGCGTCCAGCGGTTCGCCGAAAGGATGAGTCCGACCATGACCGCCGAGATGCCGAGCACCTCGCCGAGGTTCGGCAAAATGGGGAAGACGACCCCGCCGCCGAAGCCGACGAAGAAGGTACTCACGACGACGGCGAACACGACGCGGCGGGGGCTGGGTTCGGTAGGACTCGAGTTGGGCACGACGATCGGCTCGCTATTTCGTTTCGATACACGATCGATGCCGGTTTGGTTCTTGCGAAGGCGGCACTCGAGGATCGAACGCGAGTTCGACGAAGCTGATGAGAAGCGGCGCGTCCAGGCGCGTTCAGAACGTATCCAGCTCGCCGTCGATGACGCGCTGGGTAATGTCGGTCACGTTCGCGAGACCGTCGTCGACGATTGCCTCGATTTCGGGGCGGACGGTCTCGAGGTCGACGTCGTCTTCGGTGACCACGTGGACGTCGGCGACGTGGGGTTCGTCGATCGGTCGCCCGATCTGGCTCAGGAGGCGAACGCGGAGGTCGCGGATGCCGTCAACTTCGCTCACGACGTTCTCGGCGATGTCCGTCGAGAGGAGATTGTAGATCTTACCGATGTGATTGACCGGGTTCTTCCCGCTCGTGGCCTCCATCGACATCGACCGGTTGGGAGTGATGAGGCCGTTCGCGCGGTTGCCGCGGCCGACGGACCCGTCGTCGCCCTGTTCGGCGGAGGTACCGGTGACGGTCAGATAGATCGATCCGGCCTCGACGGCGTCGGCGGTGTTGACGTAGACCGAGACGTCGCGGTCGGTGTACTCGCTCGCGACGTCGGCGACGTACTCACGTACCGACGCGACGGCGTCGACGTAGGCGTCCATGTCCGGAATGTGTTCGTCGATCATCGCCGCGGCGACGGTCACGTCGATGCTGTCGCCTTCACGCTTGCCCATGATCTTCACGTCCGAGCCGAGGTACGGGTTCTCAGCGGCGAACTCGCGATTGAGTCGCTGCTCGGCGTTGTAGACAATCTGCTCGGTCTCTGACAGCGGTGCGTGACCGACGCCGAAGCTCGTGTCGTTGGCCATCGGCACCTGCACTTCCTCTTCGCCGAAGACATCCTGCAGGTCGCCGCTCCCCTCGCCCAGTTTCACGTCGACGACGACTTCCTCGCCGAAGGTGAGTTTGGGGATTTCGGCCTCGAGGTACTCGCGGGCGGCCGTCAGCGCGATGCGCTCGGTGGGGATGGTCTGGCCCTCGTAGTGTTTGGTCGCGCGACCGACGATCAGGACGTAGATGGGGTCGATGACTTCGCCGCCGCCGAAGGCGGGGGCGGCCTCGCCGGCGACCAGCTGGGTCTCGTCCGTGTTGAAGTGAAGCACCTTTCCGACCCGGTCGAGGTACTCGCGGGCGAGCGCACTGCCGACGCTCTCGGCGATTCCGTCGCAGATCGAGTCGGGGTGTCCGATCCCTTTTCGCTCGACGATTTCGACCTCCTGGTCCTCGACCGCTCGGCGGTCGATCCGTTCGACCCTGATGTTCCGTTCGCTCATTACCCGAGGTTGCGCTGGGATGGTTCTATAACTTGCGAAAACGTTGACGGACGGAAATATGCGGCGAGGTTATACACCGACAACCGGACCTGTGCATCGTTCGACTGTCGAATACTCGAGTGCTCGCGTCTCACGTAACACCGTGTGCGAGAGTAGAGATGGAAGACCCGTCGAGATCGGTACTGACCGCTTCTTTTGTCACATTTTAAACGATCGGTATAGGAAGTACAGACGGCGGTGAGCCATGCTCGTGGACCGAAACCAATTTAGCAGTTAGTGTTGACGTAGTTCCATGTCCTCCATCCACAACCAGCGACGTATTCCTGCCCGATACGGTATCGTCCTCGGTGCAATTTTATTCATTAGCTTCGCCTACGCGATAATCACGGCGCAAATCCTCCTCTGGGTATGGGGGCTCGTCGCGTTGTTCTCCCTCGGTCTCTCAGTGTTTGTGGTCTATCTGTTCTACAGGCTGGTTCGTGCTGTCGAACGAATCGCCTACGAACACTGACGGAGAGCCAGTTCGCTCGAGTCGCAGGTGTACTGAAACGGAGAACTTACAATTGAAGTGATGATTCACCCGTCAGGAGTGCACCGCTATACCTATCGGTATTCTGGAGTTCCTCGAGAGGGGTCGGTGGCGATGGAGGTGTCGCAAGGGACTGAAGCGGTAATTCCCAGTGGCCAACGTCGCGCCACTTCCCGTTCTTGTATCCGACGTTGCGGTACACACCGACTTTTTCGAATCCGCGTGATTCGTGAAACGTGACGCTCTGAGGGTTCGGTAGTGCGATTACAGCGTACGCATTACACAATCCCTGTCGGTCCAGGAGCGCGAAGAGCGATTCGTAGAGCGCGCTCGCAATTCCCTTCCGTCGCCAGGCTTCGTTCACGTACACAGAGACGTCGACTGCCCACCGGTACGCTGGGCGTTCGTTGTGCGTGCTCGCATACGCGTAACCCGTTATTTGACCGTCGTGCTCACACACCAACCACGGAAGTCGTTCCACAGTAGTTCGGATGCGTTGAGCCATCTCTCCGATGGTTGGTGGACTGGTTTCAAACGAAATGTGCGTCTGTTCGACGATGGGTGTATAAATCGATGCAATAGCTTCTGCATCCCTCTCCGTTGCCAGCCGAATTTTTGGGCACACTTGTGAGAATACGGAACCACACAGCAAAAATATCGTGCGGTGAGGTGATGCATACACCAGTATATCTTACAACCACCATTATGCCCCACCCAGTATTTGAGTGAACTGTACGGCGGTAATGACTGTATCCTTTCGTGAATCGTCCCCGACAGTATGGTATCAGCAGAACCTGAAAGTAAAGAGTTACTCTCGAGCAGCCGAAACCGATTACGACGTGCGGTCGCTGATCGCTCGTTCCCGATGTTCATGTATTCGGTCCCCAGAAGACCTATTGTCGGGGCGTCGATCCATCAACGCATGCCGGGTGCACGCATCACGAACGGCGAGCGGATCACGCTTCGTACGGTGGAGCGCGAGGACGTCCCGTTTCTCCAGCGGGCGTTCGCCAACCCCGAGATCAGGTATCCGATCGGCAACCCCCTCTGGAATCAGGAGCGAATCGAGGTCCCTACCGATGACGACGACAGCGACCAGTTTCTCGTCTGCCTCGACGACGGACGGCCGGGCCAACCCGACGAGGACGACGTGGAGCGACTCGGCGTCGTCTACGTCGGCGACGCCCACTACCGACGACCGGAACTTGGCTACTGGCTCGCGCCAGCGTACCACGGCCAGGGGTACGGCTCCGAGGCCGTCTCGCTCGTCGTCGACTACGTCTTTCGCGTCTACGATCACCCCGCCGTCGGCGCCGGCGTCTTCGACTTCAACGACGCCTCTCGAGGGCTGCTCGAGTCCCTCGGCTTCGAGGAGGAGGGCCGGATCCGCCGTGATCGGTTTATCGACGGCGCGTACCGCGACATGATTCAGTACGGCCTCCTCAGAGAGGCGTGGCGAGACCGATAGTCGAGTTTTCGGCGAGCGACGAAGGACGCTCGCCTCGTTAGAGTCGTCGCACTGTGTGATCCACGTGTGTGCCCCCTGTGATCTTATACCACTCGAGGGCGTACACGTGCCCGGTGATCTCGATGGGGAAAGACATACTCATGATCGTCGGCGACTTCGGCGAAGACCTCGAAATAATGGTTCCGTTCCAGGCGCTGCAGATGGTCGGCCACGACGTCGACGCTGTGTGTCCCGACAAAGACGCGGGCGAGACGGTCAAGACGGCGATCCACGACTTCCGGGGCGACCAGACGTACCTCGAAGAGCGCGGCCACGACTTCGAGCTAAACGCGACGATGAACGGGATCGACCCCGCCGACTACGACGCGCTGTGCGTCCCCGGCGGCCGAGCGCCGGAGTACCTCCGCACCTACGACGAGGTCATCGACGCCGTCCAGCACTTCTTCGAGGAGGACAAACCCGTGGCGACGCTCTGTCACGGCCCGCAGATTCTCGCGGCGGCGGACGTCCTGGAGGGCTACGAAATGACCTCGTATCCCGCGGTCCGCGCGGAGTGTGAGGCCGCCGGCTGTTCGTGGGTCGACGGCGTCGTCCGCGACGGTAACCTCGTCACTGGCCAGGCCTGGCCCGACCACGTCGAGTGGCTCGCGGAATTCCTCGAGCTGCTGGGGACCGACATCAGTCACGCCGAAGCTGCGACGGCCGACTGAGTCGCCCGTTTCCAGAATCCCTCCAGCACAGCCGCTCAACCGTTTTTTCGCAACCTTCCTCCGTCCCGCTCAGTCTTCGAGCACGAGTTCCAGGTACGATGTTCGAAGCTGCTCCGCGGGATCGAGGTCGAGGCGCTCCAGGATGGCCGCCGCTCCCTCGCGAACCGACTCGATCTCGGCTTCGGTCTCGGCGTCGGCCTCCACTTCGACGAACTCGCCGGCCCCCTCGACGGCGTCGAGCGTGACGGTGTACCCCTCGAGCGAGTAGCGCTCGCGGCGTTTTTCGACCGTCGCGACGGGCTCGAAGCCGAGTTTCGTGAGCGCGGCGTCCATCGTCTCGCCGTCGCCGACGGCCGTCTCGTGTTCGGCGCGGGTCTTCGAGTCGTCCTCGAGCAGCGGCCCCTTGTAGGTCACTCGGGCCTCGTGGTCGACGTCGTGGAGGGCGACGGCGGTGTCGGCGTCCGCGTCCACCGCCTCTCGCCGAATGCGCAGCGCTTCGTCGGACTCGGCAAACGATCGGTGAGGGGCGTCGTAGTAGGTGTCCGCCTGGACGACCGTCGCCTCGCGCGTCGCGTCGAGCGCCTCGAGACGCGCCCGGACCGCCTCGAGAGTCGCGGGAACCTCGACCTTGAGTTCGACTTCGTACATACGTCGTTCGAGGGCCGGGAGCCATAGGAACGTGTCGTTCCACGGTCGACTCTCGCTCTCGGTCACGAACTCGGTGCTCGAGCGGGGAGGAACTGGAAACGAGTGGAAACCGAGCGCCCGAACGAAAACGTCGGTCTTAAATGCGGACGGCTGATGGTACCACGTATGACCGAGGAAGAGGAGGCCGAGACATCGGCCGATGACGTCGAAACGGAAGCCGAAGACACCGAAGCCGAGGAGAGCGAGCCCGAGAGCGGGTTCCAGCCCGGTGACTTCGTGAAGATCGCCTACACCGCTCGCACCGTCGAGGGCGACCAGCTCGTCGACACGACCGACGCCGAGGTCGCCGAGGAGGAGGGCGTCGACGCCCAGGATCGAGAGTTCGCCCCGCGAACGATCGTCCTCGGAGAGGGCCACATCTTCGGCGCCGTCGAGGACGCCATCATCGGCAGCGAAGCCGGTGAGGAGGGCGATGTTACCATCCCCGCCGAGGAGGCCTTCGGCGAGTACGACAACGACGCCGTCGAGACGATCAGCGCGGACAAGATCGACGAGGACGACCGCTACCCCGGCGCGCACGTCCACATCGACGGCCGTCACGGCTACATCAGTACCATCGTCGGCGGGCGCGCTCGCGTCGACTTCAATCACCCCCTCGCCGGAGAGGACGTCGAGTACGAGTACGAGGTCGTCGAGGAAGTCGACGACCGCGAGGAGCAGGCTGCTGGCCTCTTCGGAATGTACCTCGAAACCGAACCCGACCTCTGGATCGAAACCGACGAGGTCGAAGAGGAGGTTCCCGTCGAGTCTGACGACGACGATGACGACGACGAGGAAACCGAACCCGAGTTCGAGACCGAGGTGGTCGAGAAGGAAACGCTCTACGTCGAGTCCACGCCCCAGATGGCGATGAACCAGCAGTGGATGTTCCAGAAGCAACAGATCGCCCAGGACGTCATGGACAAGGTCGGCGTCGACCGCGTCATCGTCCAGGAGGTCATCGAGGGCATGGGTGGTATGATGGGCGGTATGGGTGGCATGATGGGCGGCATGGGCGGTGCCGGCGGCGAAGCCGACCTTGAGGCCGCACTCGAGGACGCCGACGTCGACGCCGACGAAATCGTCGAAGAACTCGAAGCCGAAGCCGGCGACGAGTAAGCCCAGTTTTCCGATTCTTTCGCCTCCCAGCAGCGGTGGCTGTGACTCACCACTCCTCGAGGGGACACACCGGTCGGCCGATACTATGATAGTCGTCCACTTTTTTGTAGACGACAATGCGGCACGTCCCCCGAACACGTTCGGTAGCCGACGGGCGCCACGTCGTGATGGCACTCGGCGCCGCGTACGTCGCGTTATCCGTTTTTCCCGCCGTTTTTCCCGGGAGCGAGGAGCTACCACGGGGCGCCCTGCTGATCGTCGTCGTCCTGACGGCCGGTCCTGGACTGGTTCTACTCTACGGCGGCTATCGACTGGCACAATCGTCGGTTCACGCGGCGCTCTACGGCCGGATCGCCGGCTGGTGTCTCGGCGCGATCGGGGTCATGGCAACCATCTTCGCCATCTCGAGTCTCGTCAGCGACCTGGCGAGTGTCGTCCCGAACGTGTTGATCCTCACCGCGCTGAGCGCCCTCGCCGGTTTCGGACTGGGTGTCTACGACGCTCAGGCACGGACGCGGGCGCGGGAGGCCGAGCAAAGGAGCCACGAACTCGCCTATCAGAACAATCGACTGGAGAGTTTCGCGGGTATGCTCGCCCACGAACTTCGGAACCCGCTGACGATCGCCAAGGGCTACCACGAGCAGTCGCGCCCGCGAGACGAAGATGCCGCCAGACAGGTGGCACTCGCTCACGAGCGCATCGAGGAGATGATCGATATTCTCCTCGTCATCGTCCGTGAATCGCCCGTACACGTAGACGAGAGCCGGATCAACCTCACGGACGTGGCCGAACAGGCGTGGGACGCCACCGAGGAAACGGCGACGGCCACGCTCGTCCTCGATACTGACCGATCGATTCGCGGCGACGCGGTGCACCTGCATCACCTGCTGGCGAACCTCTTTCAGAACAGTCTGGAGCACGCTCACGAGGGTGTGACCGTTCGCGTCGGTGACCTCGAGGACGGCTTCTACGTGGAGGACGACGGCCCCGGTATCCCGCCGGAGACCCACAGCCAGGTCGTCGAGCCGGGTTTTACGACGAGTTCGCGCGGGACGGGACTCGGTCTAACGCTCGTCACCCAGCTAGCCGCGATCTACGACTGGGACTGGGCGCTCTCCGAGAGTAGAGATGGCGGAGCCCGATTCGAGTTCACCGAGGTCGACCTCGTGTAATCCGCTGTCGAGACTCGAGTAGCCGGCTGTCGAGACCTGAATCGTCCGTAACAGCACCCGTCGTCACGCGATGTCCCGACTCGTGTCGATCTCGACCTGCTCGGAGAGCTGAAGTTTAATGATCTCGGGGGAGGCACCGCCGCCCCGGAATTTCGGGATCGCAAGGTGGTTCTCGATCTCGGTCCCATCGAGGGACGTCCGCAGGTCGAAGACGGCGTCGGCGACGTGTTCGGTGGTCGGCCGGTTGTCGGAGGGATTCGGGCGCTTGAGACAGTGGAGGACGGCGATCGAGCCCGTCTCGAGCATGTGTGACTTCAGATCGTTGAGAAACTCGAGGTACGCGTCGCCATCGGCGCGCTCCAGGACGTCCATCGTGTCGATGATGAGGTTCGCGCCATCGGGCAGCGCACTGATGAGGCGGGTCGCTTCCTCGAGGGGGTCGGAATCGGTGACCCGGCGGACGGTGGGACTGCCGACGCGACTCATCGAGGATTCGATGGCATGGCGAACGGTGTCGTCGGTTCGCTCGGTCGTCAGGTACAGGGTGCCGCGGGCGGCCGTCAGTTCGTACAGGAGCAGTTCCGACTGGCTGGCGGGACTCGCGGTGTAGGCGACGACACAACCTGGGGGCAATCCGCCGTCTAACTTCCGATCCAGCACGTCGATGCCCGTTTCCAGCCGACCAACCATGCGATTGTGACCTCTTGTCCCAGCGCCCGCATAACTCTTTGGCCCGAGTCGCCGTTCACTCGGGCGGTTCCAGGCTATCCCTTGCCACGACGTTGTATTAGCCGACACTCGGTGATGAATAATCGGCGGACGCACGTCAGACGGCCCAAAACGTTTATTCGGCCGCGAACTGCTTGTAAGAGACAATGGTCGAACTAGGCGACGTATTCGGGGATCTCTTTTCGGACGTCGACGCAGTCGCACTCTTTGCCCCCAGCGGGTCGTACTACGACCGTTTGGTGGCCGTCGACGACCTCGAGGTGATCGTCGTCGGGACCGAAAACACCGTCAGCGCCGAGACGTTCGTCGAACTCCCCCTCGAGTTCCAGAACGTCTCCGAACGGATCCGGTTCGGACTCGAAGGCGGCCTGGAACAGGGGATCATCGAGGATGGTGACGAACTGGCCTGCGCGACGAGCGTCTTCGGCGACGACATCGACACCGTCTCTCGGGTTCGGGCGAACATCGACGACCAGTCGGGCATCTACAACCTCTTCGCGAAATCGAGGGCCGACCCCGACGTCATCAAGGCCGTCCTCGAGTTGGCAGTCGAACTCGGAAAGAAGGGCCAGAAGGGCAAACCCGTCGGCGCGCTGTTCGTCGTCGGCGACGCCGGCAAGGTGATGAACAAGTCCCGGCCGCTCTCGTACAACCCCTTCGAGAAGTCCCACGTCCACGTCGGCGATCCGATCGTGAACGTCATGCTCAAGGAGTTCTCGCGCCTCGACGGCGCGTTCATCATCTCGGACTCGGGCAAACTCGTCTCGGCCTACCGCTACCTCGAGCCCTCGGCGGAGGGCGTCGACATCCCGAAAGGGCTGGGCGCCCGCCACATGGCCGGCGGAGCGATCACGCGAGATACGAACGCGATCGCGATCGTCCTCTCCGAGAGCGACGGGATGGTGCGCGCGTTCAAAGCCGGGGAGATTATTCTGGAGGTCGACCCGGAGGAGTACTGACATGGAGCTACAGACGCTCGTCGACGAACCCGTCGTGATAGCGCTGGCCGTGCTGGTTCTCGGTCTCGTCGTCGGGTACGTCGTCGGTCGACTGAACGAAGAACTCCTGCGGGCGGCCGAGGTCCCGGAGGCCGTCGAGGGAACGCCGTTCGAGCGAACCGCTCAGTCACTTGGCACCTCGACGGTCAAGATCGTCGCTCGACTCAGTTCCTGGTTCATTTACGGCATCGCCCTGCTAACGGCGATTCATATCGCCCAGCTCCTGCCGACGGAAGCGTTCTGGCAGACCATCTGGACGTTCGTTCCGCAGGTGTTCGTTGCGGTCCTCGTCATCCTCGTCGGGTTCGTCGCTGCCGACAAGGCCGAACTGGCCGTCAGCGAGTACCTTCGAGGGGTCAAACTTCCCGAGGTCTCGATCATCCCCAGGATCGTCAAGTACTCCGTCCTCTTCGTCGCCTTTCTCATCGCACTCGCCCAGATCAATGTGGCGGTCCTGCCGCTTTTGATCCTCCTGACCGTCTACACCACCGGTCTCGTCCTGGTCGGCGCGTTCGCGTTCAAGGACTTCCTCGTCTCGAGTGCCGTCGGCATTTACCTGTTGCTCAACCAGCCCTACGGGATCGGCGATCGAGTCGAGATCGGCGACCACGCGGGGATCGTCCAGGAGGTCGATCTCTTCGTGACGAAGATCGAGTCCGACTCGAAGGAACACGTCATCCCGAACCGTGTGGTCTTCGAGGATGGTTTCGTCCGGATTCGGGACTGACGGGGGTTCGTTCGTACTTTGCTTTGTCTCTGTGTCTGTCTCTGTCCCCGGCCCTCGTTTTCACTCTCAATCGAGCCGTCGGCGCGACTCGAGCACTCGATACCCGACGGTCAGGTATCCGACGAGCGTCACGACGAATAGCTCGCCGGAACTCGCGATCGGAAAGATCCGCTCGACGTCCGTCGGTTCTGGGTCCGATCCGCGCGAGGGATCGAAGCCCGTCGAGTAGTGGGTGTCCGCCGTCGTGCCGCGAGCAGTCGACTCCGAGACTGTGGTTCCAGATTCACTGGATTCGAGTTCGACGAACGTCTGGACGAGACCGCGCTGGTCGGTGACCAGGAGCGTCCCCGAGAGGTCGAAGAACCGGTCGTGGACGGGCCAGAAGAGGTTGACGCCGTTGTAGAACGCATCGAGCAAGATGTGGGCGAACAGGACTGCAACGAGAGTCACCCACCCGACCCGGTAGCCGTAGGCGCCCCACCGCGAGCGAACGATCGATCGGTCGCGTTTCCAGTCCCAGTACAGGGCCAGTGCGGGAACCAGGACGATCCAGAGGTTGTGGAAGGCAGCACGGTGGGTGCCGGGAACGACGATGCCGAGCAACGTATCGAGGTCGACGAGGGCGGTCACGGCCATGACGAACAGGATCGCTCGCGTATCGAAGCGATCGGCGAGGAGGGCGACCCCGATCAGCCCCGCCAGCCCGACGTGTACGACGGTCGACGGCATGCCCACACCTCAGAGCCTCGGACCTTGAGTGTTCGCCTCTACCGTCGAATGCCGGTAGCTACTTGCCGCGCCCGCGAGAGCCAGGGATATGGGCGGACGTGGGCGCGGGCCAAAACGGGAACTGGCGGAGAAGATCGCAGGAGAGATCACGCTGAGCAACGACCCGGGCGCGACGCTTCGAAAGTGGCGAACGGACTTCGATGTCTCCCAGACTGATCTCGCGGGCGAACTCGACGTCTCCTCGTCGGTGATCTCCGACTACGAGAGCGGCCGTCGCGAGAGCCCCGGTATCGGCGTCGTTCGCCGACTCGTCGAGGGACTCCTCGAGATCGACGAACGCCGCGGCGGTGATCGAATTCGACAGTACGGCCGCGTGCTCTCGGCGGGCTTCGACAGCGACGTCATCTACGACCTGCGCGAGTACGCGACGACGTACCCGCTCGCACACCTTTACGAGACGATCGAGGCGACCGAAATCGCCTCGGGCCACTCCGACCGGATCAGCGGTCACACGGTCATCAACAGCATCGAAGCGATCACTCGCCTCTCGAGTGAGGAGTTCTTTCGCCTCTACGGCCAGAGCACCAACCGGGTGCTAGTGTTCACCGGCGTCACCCGCGGCGAGTCGCCGCTGGTCGCCCTCCGGGTCGTCAACCCGACCCCCAACGCCGTGGTCCTCCACGGACTCGAGCCCGACGACCTCTGGGAACACGCTGCCGACCTCGCGCGAATCGACGGCTACGCGCTGTCGACGTCGACGCTGCCGCTCGAGGAGTTACTGGATCGGCTGGCCGGGCTCGAGTGAGGAGTGGCATCCTGGATGCTTCTGTTGCAGGATGAAGGGTGAAATGCTTCTGCTGAACGCTTCTGCCGAACGCTGAACGTCGAGTGCTCAGGCGACCTGATCTTCGTACTCCTCGGCGGTGAGCAGCGAGTCGAGTTCAGTCTCGTCGTCGGGGTCGACCGCGAGCATCCAGCCCTCGTCGAAGGGGTCCTCGTTGACGAGTTCGGGGGCGTCGAACAGGTCCTCGTTGACGGCCGTGACCGTGCCGCTGACCGGCGCGTACAGATCGGATACCGCCTTGATCGACTCGACGACGCCGAAGCTCTCTCCCGCCGTGACGTCCTCGCCCTCGTCGGGCAGTTCGACGAAGACCACGTCGCCGAGTTCGTCCTGCGCGAAGTCGCTGATGCCGATTTTGACACCGTCTTCCGTCTCGAGCGCCCACTCGTGCGATTCCTGGTACCGTCGGTCGTCTGGGGTATCGAAGCTCATTATACTGTATCGACGAAGGGAGGCGTTTCAATCTTTGCCTTTTTGGGTCGGCCACGGACGTCGACGCGAATCTTCGTCCCGGCATCAGCGTACTCGACGGGCACGTAGCCCAGGCCGATGGCCGCCTCGAGCGTCGGACTCATCGTTCCACTCGTGACCGTCCCGATGACGTCGCCGTCGGTGGTCGTGATGTCGTAGCCGTGGCGAGCGATACCGCGGTCGACGAGTCGGAAGCCGACGAGTTTCTCCTCGACGCCCTCTTCTTTCGTACGCTCGAGTGCGTCACGGCCGACGAACTCGGTATCGAGTTTGACCGTGAAACCGATGCCACACTCGTACGGCGTGCGCGGGTTCGTCTCCCGTTCGAAGTCCTGCCCGGCCAGGACGAACCCGGCCTCGAGGCGGAGGGTATCCCTCGCGCCCAGCCCGCAGGGTTGACAGTCGAAGGCCGACCAGACTGATTCCGCGTCGTCCCACGGGGCGATGACCTCGAGGCCGTCCTCGCCGGTGTAGCCGGTGCGGGCGACCCAGCACTCGGACTCGGACTCGGACTCGGAGTCCGTACCCTCGACCGTCGCGTACGTCGCCTCGAACCGGCTGAGATCGCTCACGCAGTCGGGGTCGGCGACGACGTCGAGTACCAGCTCGCGGGCGTCCGGCCCCTGGATCGCGAACATCGCGTACTCGTGCGTCTGGTTCTCGACGGACGCCTCGAGTCCCCACTCGTCGCGGTGGGTTCGCCAGCGCTCGGTCATGGCCTCGTCGTTGCCGGCGTTCGGGATGAACAGGAAGGCGTGGTCGTCACCGTCGTCCGGAAGTCGGTAGACCACCGTGTCGTCGATGATCACGCCGTCCTCGTCGGTGATCGTCGCGTACTGGGAGTCACCGACGTCCAGGGCCGTCACGTCGTTCGACGTGAGTCGTTGCATCAATGTCCGGGCGTCCGGGCCGCTGACTTCGATCTCACCCATGTGGGAGACGTCGAACTTGCCGACGGATTCCCGGACCGCTCGATGTTCCTCCTGGATCGAGTCGAACTCGACTGGCATCTCCCAGCCGCCGAATTCGGTGACTTTCGCTCCCCGCTCGTCGTGGACCCCACGCAACGGCGGCATCTGCAGCGACATACTCGTCACGTCACCCGCGGGTAAGTAATGTTTTTACATTCAGCCGGCGCTCGAGGGGAACTGTTCTGTCAAAAAAGGGTGTACAGAGGGGTGCCTGCCGTGGTGGCGAGGTCGATTAGCTGGCGTTACTTGCCGAGTTCTTCGATGGAGAGGGTGTAGTACCCACTGCCGCTGTAAGAGTCGACGAGGATGCCGAACTCTTCGTCACCGGAGAGCGAGACGGTAATCTCCTCCTCGCTGTCGTAGGTGATCGAGCGCTCGTCGTAGTCCCAGGTGGACGGCGTGCGGCCGTCGAGAGTCAGGTAGAGGTCGAAGTCGGCGTCGGACGGGCCGGAGAGCGTCACTGTCGCGCTACACGGGTTCGCCGTCTGGAGCGAGTATGTGTAGGAGTGACTGGATCCGCTGTATAAGTAGTCCGAAGCCGAGGCCGACTCGACGACGTCACCGCACTCTCCGTCTCCGGGGTCGTCCGGATCGTCGGGGTCGTCCGGGTCGTCAGGATCATCGGTCCCGCCCTCGACGATGTTCAGGGCGTCGACGCGACCGGCACCCTGCTCGTCGGACGGGAGGCCGATGTCGACGGCCGCGTCCTTGAGGCGCTGACGGAGTTCGCCGGGCGTATCGTTCGGGAAGACTGCCTTCCCGAGCGCGGCGACGCCGGCCGCCGCGGGACAGGCCATCGAGGTCCCCGAGAGGGTGTCGTAGCCGCCGTAGGGTACCGTCGACAGGATATCGACGCCTGGTGCAGCGACGTCAATCTCCGGTCCCTTGTTCGAGAAGCTAGCGAGACTTTCGTTCTCGTCGACCGCCGAAACCGCGACGCAGTTCTCGTAAGCGGCGGGATACGAGACCGAACTGCCGTAGTCGTTCCCGGCAGCGGCGATCGGCAGCGACCCGTTGTCGACCGCGTAGTTGATCGCGTTGTTCATCGTGTCCGTGTAGCCACCACCACCGAGCGACAGGTTGATGATGTCCGCGCCCTGGTCGGCCGACCACTGGATCGCATCGGCGATGTCAGAGAGCGAACCGCCGCCGTCTGCACCGAGCGCTCGCGCCGAGAGCAATCGAGAGTTAGAGATGCCGGCAATCCCGGTTCCGTTGTCGGTCGTCGCGGCCGCGATCCCACCGACGTGCGTACCGTGGTTTTCGCTCGAGTCGACTGGAGCGGGGTCGCTGTCGTTGTCGACGAAATCGTATCCTTTGTTGCTTCCGAATCGGTCAGTCAGGTCGGCGTGACCGTATTCGATGCCCTGGTCCACGACTGAAACAGTCACGTCCATCGAGCCGAGGGTGGTGTCCCACGCCTGGTCGGCTCGAACCTGTTGTGGGGCATACTGATCGCCGTAACTCGGGTCGTTCGGCTGGAGTTGCGTCTCGAACGTCGCGTTTCGCTCTGCGTACTCCACTTCCGGTCGCCGTTCGAGCTGGTCGATGATCGAGTCCATCGTTCCGACTCGATCTTCGTCGACCTCGAGTGCCATGTAGCCGAGCGTCTCGTTCTCGTGAACGACGGCGGCGTGGTCAGGTGTGTTCTCTTCGACTTTGGCTCGCGCAGTGGCCAGCCCCACTGTGTTCGATTTTCCGACGAGAATTTCGTTCTCCTTCGGGCCGGGGGTGCGACCGGGAGTAGCGGCGGTGATCCCGCCAAGACCCATGAATGCACCGAGGGCTCCGGCTGCTTTCAGTACGGAACGTCGATCGTAACCTGGATTGCCATGTTTTGGCATGGTGTGGCTATGCGTACCGCTATCTATAATTAAATAGTTGTGAAACTCACTGGAATTTAGTGTCAGTAGATCAATTGATTTGAGAGTTTGGGATTAGGAAAGTGAATATCGGCGCGAATATTGATCGATTCGTGTTTGAAATATACCTCGGGAAGGGAAAACAACGAAGTATAAGTTTATTAAAATAACCGGTTGGCAGAATGCGATAGTAGGTTGAACCTCCACCCTCCGCCTGATTCGATGACGACAACGCCACATCAGTGACGCCGAATGGCTCCGCATCTCGAGTCTCTTCGCTACATCTATTGTACCGCACTGGCTACCGTGACCGTGAGTATGCTCGAGTCCGTCCGCGAGTGGGTGTCGGCCGACCAATCTAAACCGTCGGGAGTCGGCCTCTTCGTCGACGGACCGAACGTCTTCCGTGAGGAGTTCGACGTCGACCTGGACGACCTTCGAACCGCCGTCTCCGACCAGGGGCGAACCGCGATTCGTCGGCTCTACCTCGACGAACACGCCACGCCAGGACTGATCCAGGCGGCCGAGGCCCGGGGCTTCGAGGTGGTCATCACTAGCGGGGACGTGGACGTCAAACTCGCCGTCGACGCCACGGCCAGCGTCGTCGAGGACCGTATCGACGTCCTCGCCATCGCCTCGCGCGACACGGACTTCAAACCCGTTCTCGAGTACGCCGGCGCAAAGGGCGTGGAGACGGTCGCTATCGCGCCCGGTTCGTACGGACGGTCAGACGCCCTCCAGAACGCCGCCGACACGGCGCTGACGCTCGAAGACTGACTCGAGGCGACAGATCATCGGATCGAGCGGCGAGACGTTCACGAGCCATTGTTTCGATCGTCGAGCGGATCGCGTCGAAGCCGATGCCTTTTCTGCCACCTCACCCAACGTCGATTCATGCTCGATCACGAGACGCCGATCCTCGACGATCACCTCCACCTCGACCCGGATCACGGCCGGGGTCTCGAGGCAGTCGACGACTTCGCACGCATGGGCGGAACACACCTCTTAGTCGTCAACAAACCTTCTTGGCACCTCGACGTCGAAGCCGACGCGGGCGAAGACTTCCGACCGGTCTTCGAGCGAACCCTCGAGATCGTTTCCGAAGCGAGCGAGCGACTCGAAGGCCGTGCCTGGCCCATCCTGGGCGTCCACCCCGGACTGATCTCGCGCCTGGTCGACGAACGTGGAAAGACCCCCGATGAAGCCGAATCCATCATGCGAGCGGGACTCGAGGTCGCCGCCGAGTACGTCGACGCAGGCGACGCGCTGGGGCTGAAATCGGGACGCCCACACTACGACGTGGACGACGAGGTCTGGGCTGTGTCGAACAACGTCATGCGCCACACGTTCGAACTCGGCGCCGACCTCGAGTGTGCCGTCCAGCTCCACGCCGAGGCCACCGAGGACCTGACCACGGTCGCCGAGTGGGCCGAGGACGCCGGCTTGCCGGCACACCGGGTCGTCAAACACTACGCCGGTGGCCGCCTCGCGGGCGTCACCCCGAGCGTGATGAGCGAGAAGGATCGCCTCGAGACCGCTGCGGAGGCCGGCGACCCGTTCCTCATGGAGACCGACTTCGTCGACGACCCCGACCGGCCAGGAGCCGTCCTCGGCCCGAAGACGGTCCCGCGACGAGTTCGCTGGCTCCTCGAGGAGGGGCACGACGAAGCGGTCAGGAACGCCCACGTCGAGACGCCGCAACTGGTGTACGGGATCGACACCGAGAGGACACTCGAGGAGTCCGAAGCGACGCTCGAGGATTGATTGCCGACGGATTTCGCCGCCGGTCGAGAAAGCGAAGAGTAGAGAAAGGCATTTCAAGCGGCCGGTGTAGGTGAGAGTATGAGCAATTCCCCGACCGAGTTCTATTCGGCCGAACGCTGGCAGAACTGGATCGACCGCATCGACGACGAGGAAATCGATCCGGAAGACGAGTCCTCCGCCCGCCTCCTCCTGAACCTCCAGGACGACACCGCCATCGCCATCGCCAAAATCGTCGCGGCGTACGACGACGGCGAACTCGATCAGGAGCAGACCCTCGAGGAAATCGCCGACGTGCGCGAGATCGTACTCTCGGAGGTCAACATCGACGACGAGGAGACCCGGATGCTGGTCGACGGCGTCCAGACGAGCCTGGTCTGCGTCTTCATCGCGGCCGAGGAGTACGTCGCCAGCGGCCCGGCCGAAGAGGCGAGCGTCAACGACTACATCGGCGCGGCCGCGGACGCCGAAGCCGAAGAGGACCTGGATGCCGCACTCGGATACGCGGCCCAGGCGGGGACGCTGATCATCGACGGCGAGAAACTCGATATGACGATTGCGGAGCAACTCGAGTACGGCCTCGTGACGGAGTGGGTCAACGGCCTGGACAGCCTCCAGAGTGCGATGAGCGATCCTGAAGTTGTTGAGGAAGACGAGTAACGGAGGAGCGACGAGAGACAAGGGACAGGATACGAGAGACGGAAGGCGGAAGGCGGAAGGCGAATAGACTGCTTTTCGGGGCTCGCGCTGCGGTTTGGTGGGAGCCAATAAGCGTATACGTCATCGGGACTATCACTGCGTATGATAGGCCGAGGTGAGGAGCGTGCCGTGTCCACGGTGGTCGGAGCGGTCCTCATGCTCGGCATTCTGGTGTCGGCGCTCGCGCTGTACCAGGTGAACGTGGTCCCTGACGAGAATCAGGCGGTAGAGTACGAGCACAATCAGCAGACTCAGAGCCAACTACAGGACCTACGGAATACGATCGTCTCCGTTCCTGGTGGCGGCAGTGGCGGTGCTGATTCGGTTAGTCTCGGCACGAGTTATCCGTCTCGATCGATGACCGTTAACCCGCCACCGTCATCGGGGACCCTGGCGTCTGAATCTCTCGGCGAAATCGTCATCGAGAATGCGACCTCGATTGATGGCGACGAGGTGCCGATCGAAAACTGGTCACGTGAAACCTACGGACTCACATACACGCCGAGATACAACGAGTATCGAAACGCCCCGGTGACGGTTCTCGAGCACGGATTTTTGTACAATCACCACTCGAACGATGCGACCATCCCGATAGGCGACCAGATCGTGATTGATGGTGACGAAATTATGATCGTCACGATGACTGGGAATTTGTCGACCTCAAGCAGTTCGACTGTCTCGGTGGAAACTCGGGCGTTCAGTACGTCATCGAATACCGTGAGCATCGAAGAGGATAACGGACCGATTACGATGACGCTGCCGACGTCGAATTTCGAAGCCTGGAACGACAGTCTTCGGCAGTCAGATGCGGTACTTGAGGATAGTATCGAGGAGGCCGGGACGGCCGAGCAGCCAGCGATCCGGTTTCAGTTGGTAGATCAATCGTATTCACTCCGAATGGCCGAAGTCGGAGTCGGGGACGCGACTCGAGCAGATGCCGTCGATCGCGTGTCCTACATGACCGTCGTCGACGAATTCGCACCAACAGCAATCATCGAAGTTCGGGATGTACTCAACAATCCCGTGCGGAACGTCGAAATTACGAACGAGGGCGATGGTATCCTCAGATCGACATCGACTGGGAGTGACGGTCAGGTGCGGATCGACGAACTCGAGGCTGGTAATACCGTGAAATTGTCGATCGATGGCTCGGATGTCGAAATCGAATTCGAGGTGAGGGCCGGGAGTGGAAGCGGTGGAGAGGGTGACGGCGCGACGCCAGCGTATTGGGTCGATTGGCAGGATCCGTCTGGTCAGGTTGGGGTGGACGAGGACGAATGTAACGAGAACGCGTGTGTCGTAACCGGAAACGAAATCGACCTGACGATGGAGACTGACGACGTTGCAGACGGTGCCAGGGTCGACTTCTCCGTCAACGACACCAGCGTTGGAACCGTTTCTCCGAATACAGGATGGAGTGATTCTGCCGGTACGAATACGACCACGTTTACCGTCAACGACGATGCGGAAGACGGTGATAGCGTCAAAGTGTACACCTCGAGCGGGAGCGATGGCGACACAATTGTACTGACGATCAGCAGGGAGCCGGATGGAGAACTAACCTTCAATGATCAGACAATCCCGCCAGAGGGAGCCGTTGAGGTCGAAGACGTCTGGTTCTCCAATACCGAGAACGGCGATGCGACGGTCGTTATCGAAAACTCAAGTGGGGCGGAGGTCGGGGAACGAACAGTCGATGCTGGTGGTGACTACAGTATTGAAGTCGACCATGATTCGTTCGACCCTGGTGAAGATCTCACTGCAGTCCTCTACGATAACGAAGACGGTACGAACGAACTCAATAGGGACACTGCAACGGTTACAACCGTTGAGGGTAGTCCATATTTCGAGGTGGAGATTGACGACACGAATAGTCCAGTCGTAGAGGGTGAGACGCTGCTCGTGAACGCAACGATTGTGAACACTGGCGATTTTGAGGGGACACAGACGATAGAACTTGAAATTGATGGTGAAGGCGTCGTCGACAGTACAACCGTCGAAAATCTTGCAGGGGGTCAAAGTGAGGAGATAACTCTTGAGTGGGAGACAGAACAGGGTAATTCCGGAAACTACACTGCAATTGTTAGCAGTGAAAATACTAGCGACAGTCAAGGTATAAGCGTTAACAGAAGCCAAGCAGGTCAGGTTCAAGTCACACCAAATGTAGAGAACGCTGGAGGTAGTGGAAAACTCGAGTTCGAACTAGAAAATACAGGAGACATTGACGTCACTATTAACGCAATTGCGATAAATGGGACAACAAATGAGGATATTATCTACGTCTCCGAAGGAGAAGCTCTTACACTAGGAACAACTGGAAATACTGATGTTCTCGTAAATGAACGAATTAATATTGATAGTTCGAACTTTGAGACTGCGGAAATCTACAACTTCGATCAAAACGTGCCCCTCCCGTCTGGTCAGGCTGAGTTATTTGAATTTGACCGTTTCCAAACCGACCAAGGAAACACCAACATGGGTGATGTCACCGTAACGATCACACTTATATTTGAAGATCAGAGTTCGGCTACTCTAGATCTTGATCCAAACGCATAGTTCATACTTATTGATATACGCTGCTGTAGTCATATTAGATGTGATCGACATTCGTCGAAACCACGAACGACAATATCATGTATCCTCACCTGTAGCGTTCTCCTATGACATCCGTCGGTATCGACGCCGTCGAAATCTGGACGGGCAACCTCAAACTCGACTTGCCCGGCACCTTCGCCCCACAGAAGGGCGAGGACCCCGAAAAGTACACCAAAGGGCTGGGACTCAACGCCTCCTCGTTCCCCGACAGCTACGAGGACATCGTCACTATGGGCGCCAACGCCGCCTACCGCCTCATGGACCGCAAAGGCCTCGAGCCCGACGACATCGGCCGGATCGACGTCGCCACCGAGAGCGCCTTCGACAACTCGAAGCCGGTTTCGACGTACGTCGCAGGCTGCCTGGAGCAAGTGTTCGAGGCCGACTTCCACCACGCGAACAAGGGCGAGCGAAAGTTCGCCTGCATCGCCGGCACCCAGAGCCTCGACGACGCGTACAACTGGATCCGCGCGGACCGACATCGCGGCCGCTCGGCCATCGTCATCGCCACCGACACCGCCCTGTACGCCCGCGGTGACGCCGGCGAGGCGACCCAGGGCGCGGGCGCAGTCGCCATGCTCATCAGCGAGGACCCCAACCTGGTCGAACTCTCGGCCGAACAGGGCTTCGGGTCGGCCGACGAGACCGACTTCCTCAAACCCAACCAGCAGTTCCCGAGCGTCGACGGCAAGCGCTCGGTCCAGGTCTACCTCGCCCGCATGCGCGAGGCGCTGATCGACTACCAGCGCGAGGCCGGCGAGATCACGGTCGACGACTTCCAGTACGCGCCGTTCCACACGCCGTTCCCGGGCATGGTCCGAAAGGCCGCTCTGCTGGCGTATCGCCACATCACTCGCGACACGGAGATCGAGGAGGAACTGGCCGAGGAGATTGGCCGCCAACCTCGCGAGGAAGCCTTCGAGGACGAGGAGGCGTTCACCGACGCGATTCGGGAGTACATGGACGGGCTGAAGCGAACCGAGCGCTACCAGGCGTGGTACGCCGAGACCATCGACCCGACGCTGACGATCGCTCGAGACGTCGGCAACTGGTACACCGGGTCGGTCCACGTCGCCCGCGCGAGCGCGCTGAAACACGCCGCGGAGAACGACCGCGACATGGTCGGCGAGCAGCTCCTCGTCGGCTCCTACGGCAGTGGTGCCCAGGCCGAAATCCACACCGAGGTCGTCCAGGAGAACTGGCTCGAGGAGATCGAGGCGCTGAACGTCGACGAGCAACTCGAGTCCCGCTACGACATCGACTGGGACGACTACGAGGAGATCCACGACGCGCACAACCACGAGATGGACGTCGACATCGAACCGCTGACGACCCCGGAAGGTGAGTTCGCATTCGACGGCTGGGGCCGGATGGGCGAGCGGAAGTACCGATTCGTCGAGTGACTCGGCCGGCCGCTCGAGCGGACGGCGAGAAAGAGATGCGTTGATAACCCCGTGCTCCGAACCCGCAGTTAACGTGTCTCGGAACGAACCCTGCGGCCGGCAAGCAGTGGGGGCGACCGACTTTTCAATCAGCGAAGACACACCTGCGCTACCATGAACGGAACACGTACCACGGGGAGCCCGTACGCTCCTCACACGGACGACGACACGGCGGCGATGCTCGAAGCGGTAGGCGCCGACTCCGTCGACGACCTCTTCGACATTCCGCCGGCGGTATGGTTCGACGACGAGTTCGGGATCGACGCGCGAAGCGAGCGCGAGACGCGCCACCTGGTCCGCCAGACACTCGAGCGAAACGACGACCTGGTCGAGTTGCTGGGCCGGGGCCACTACGGCTACTACGTGCCGTCACTGGTCGATCACCTCGCGGATCGATCGGAGTTTCTGACCTCCTACACCCAGTATCAGCCGGAGGTCTCCCAGGGCTTCCTGCAGGCGCTGTTCGAGTACCAGTCCCTGCTCGTCGAACTCACCGGCCTCGAGGTCGCGAACTGTTCGATGTACGATGCGGCGACGGCTCTCGGGGAAGCAGCGACGCTCGCCGACCGCGTTCGAGACACCTCGGGCCACCGCGTGCTCGTTCCGGACCTCCTGCTCGAGGGACGCCGGAGCACCCTCGAGAACTACGTCGCCGGCACGGATCTCGAGGTCGAGACGTACCCGACCGACGACAGCACCGTGGACGTCGAGGCCCTCACGGATACCATCGACGAGGAGGTCGTCCTGTGCTACGTCGAGAACCCTACCGTTCGCGGCACGATCGAGGAACGCCTCGCGGAGATTGGCGACCTCGCCCACGAGCACGACGCGCTGTACGTGCTCGGGTCGGATCCCGTCGCACTCTCGCTGCTCCAGCGGCCGGTCGACGTGGGCGTTGACGTCGTCGTCGGCGACGCGAGCGTGCTCGGGCTGCCGACGAGTTACGGCATGGGACTGGGGCTGTTCGCGACCCGGGAGAGTTACCTCCGGCAGGTGCCCGGTCGCCTGGTCGGCGTGAGCGAGGACACGACCGATCGGCGGGCGTTCACGCTCACCCTCCAGACCCGCGAGCAGCACATCCGCCGCGAGCGAGCGACGAGTAACATCTGTACGAACCAGGCGTGGGTCGCCCTGCGGACCGCGATGCACGCCGCCTCGCTGGGCCCCTCCGGGCTGGTCGACCTCGCAAAACGCGACGTGACGAGAGCCGAGGATCTCGCCGCACGCATCGACGACCTCGTCGGCGTTACGGCGCCGGTCAACGACCGCCACCACATTCGGGAGTTCGTCGTCCAGGTCGATCAGCCCGCCCAGGCGATTGCGGACGACCTCGAGGAGCGCGGTTTTGCGATTCACGTCGTCGGCGAGCAGGAACTGCAGGTCTGTGTCGCGGGCGTCTCGGACGAGCAACTCGATGCGTTCGTCGAGGCGTTCACGGAGGTGCTTCGATGAGCGACCAGGGGCGGAGAGGAGAGCAGGGACGGGAACGAGAGCAGGGACGGGAACGAGAGCAGGAACAGGGAGAGAGACAGGGCCGACGGTACGACCAGGCCCGATACGTCAGCAACGGCCACTACGAACCGCTCCTCTCGGAGAAAGACAGCACTCGCGTCGACGTCGGCGACGACTCGCCGCTACCGGACGACCTGACGCGGGATTCCCTCGAGTTCCCGGAACTCTCCGAACCGGAACTCGCGCGTCACTACACGCGTCTCTCCCAGATGATCTACGGGATCGACAGCGGGCCGTACCCGCTGGGGTCGTGTACGATGAAGTACAACCCGAAGTTCACAGAGGACGTCGCCGCCCTCGACACTGCAGCGGTCCACCCCGACCGCTCGGCGGGGTCGATCCAGGGGACCCTCGAGTTGCTCTACCGGCTGCAGGACTACCTCGCGCGAATCGGCGGCATGGACGCCGTGACTCTCCAGCCGCCGGCTGGTGCGGCGGGCGAGTTCGTCGGCATTCGGGTCGCCAGCGCCTACCACGAGCACAACGGGGACGACCAGCGAGACGAGGTGATCGTTCCCGAGAGCGCCCACGGAACGAACTTCGCGACTGCAGCGTTGGGCGGGTACGACGTCGTCACGCTCCCGAGCGACGACGGCGGCCGCGTCGACCTCGAGGCCCTCGAGGCCGCCCTCTCCGAGCGAACGGCGGCGCTCATGCTGACGAACCCGAACACCCTCGGGTTGTTCGAGCGCAACATTACCGAAATCGCCGAGATGGTCCACGACGTCGGCGGTCTGCTGTACTACGACGGCGCGAACCTCAACGCGCTCCTCGGGCGGGCGCGCCCGGGGGACATGGGCTTCGACGTGATGCACTACAACGTCCACAAGACGTTCGCGACGCCCCACGGTGGCGGCGGCCCAGGTGCCGGGCCGGTCGGCGTCGTCGACGAGCTGGCGCCGTTCCTTCCCGAGCCACGGGTTCGCGTTCGTGAGTGTGAGGGCGAGAGCAGGGGCGAGGAGAAAGACGAGAGCGAGTACGAGCTATTCACCCCTGAACACTCGATCGGCCACGTCCACGGTTTCCAGGGCAACTGGCTCGTCCTGGTCAAGGCGTTCGCCTACATCGCCCGACTCGGCGACGAGGGACTGCTCGACGCGAGCGCGAAGGCCGTCCTCAACGCGAACTACCTCGCGAGTCAGATCGGCTACGAGGTCCCCTACGGTCCGTTCCACCACGAGTTCGTCGCCAGCGCGGGCGACCAGGACGCGGCCGACGTCGCCAGACGGATGCTCGACTTCGGCGTCCACCCGCCGACGACGAAGTGGCCCGAGATCGTCCCGCAGGCGCTGATGACCGAACCGACCGAGGTCGAGAGCAAGGAAACGCTCGACACCCTCGCCGAAGCCTTCCAGCAGGCGTCGGCCTCGAGTGACGACGAACTCGGGGCTGCGCCCAACCGAACCGCCGTGGGCCGGATCGATCAGACGAGCGCGGCGCGAAACCCGCGGCTCTCCTGGCAGGCGCTCCAGGATACCAACTCGGGCGAGGACTCAGCCTAACGTCTGCAGAACTTTTCGCTGGGCCGCCGCGAGGTGTTCGCCGAACGTCGAGCGCGTGATCCCGAGCGCCTCGGCCACGTCGCCTGCGTTCGACTCGCGAGGATACTCGAAGTACCCCATCTCGTGCGCCGTCTCGAGCACTTCCCGTTGTCGGGCGGTCAGGGAGTCGACCTCGAGGACGAGCGGTCCGTCGCCGTCACCGTCGCCTCCAGAGCGGAGCAGTCGTCGAACCCGGACGTCTCCGAACCGATCCTGGAGGTCCGACATGAGTTCCGAGAACCCCGTCTGATCGTCGACGTAGCAGGTGACCAGGAGCGACCCGTTCTCCGCGCTGATGTCCGAGACTGGCCAGCCGAGTTCTTCGATGCGATCACAGACACACGGCGACGTCGCCGAGCGAGTGAATCGATAGACGGCGTGCGAGTCGAGGTCGAAAATTCGGTTGACGTCCTCGACCGCGTCGTCCGTCTCGAGGTCGACGGCAGCGTCGCTCGCGATGGTGAACTCCTCGTCGACGTGCGACCCCATGTTTCGCCCGGACGCCCGCGTCACGGTCTCGACGAGGGAGCCGGTCGTTTCGGAGGCCGCAGCGACCGGACAGGTCGACGGCGTTCGGACGTCGATCTCGACGCGAATCGTCTCGTTCAAAGCGTTCATAGGTACCCGTCGTACTGCGGGTCGAAGGACTTCAGTACGAACACGTTCGGTGATCCCTGTTCATCGAATCCCTCTACCTCCCCGTCTCTCGGACCCTCCTCTTTTCTCCCTCACCGTTCGACCGCCGAACTCGCTCAATCGGCGTCGGTCGGCCTCGAGGGTGGCGAGGGAGCACTCGTCGGGTCGTCCCACGGTAGCGGGCCGTCGTACTCCGCAGGAACGTACGGACATAGTGGGTCGCTCTCGAGGGGGTCGCCGGTGTAGGCGTAGGCTCGAGAGCGACTCCCGCCACAGACCGTTCGGAACTCACAGGCCCCGCACTTTCCGCGAAGTCGACCGCGATCACGGAGGGATCGAAACAGCGCCGAGTCGCGATAGATGGCAGTAATCGGTTCCTCGCGGACGTTGCCGGCGGACACCGGGAGGAAGCCGGACGGGTAGACCTCGCCGACGTGGCTGACGAACGCGAAGCCGTCGCCGGCAACGATTCCGCTTCGGCGTCGGAGGCCGTCGGCGTCGACCGTTCCGTCGTCCGATTCCCGTCGTTCTTGCAGACGGACGCGTCGGTACTGTGGCGCCTCGGTGGTCTTGACCCCGAACGGTTCGCTGTCGCTGACCTCGCCAAGCCACGACATTACTGCGTCGGCCTCCTCGGGAGAAATCGGCTCGAGGATTCGCCCGCGTCCGACGGGGACGAGGAAGAAGACGCTCCACATGATGACGCCGAGGTCGGCGAGCAGGTCCCTGATCGCCGGAAGTTCGTCGACGGTCTGCCGGCAGACAGTCGTGTTGATCTGGACGGGAACGCCGGCCGCACGGGCGTCCTTCATCGCCCGAATCGTCTCCGCGAAGCTTCCCGCCTCGCCCCGGAAAGCGTCGTGGCTCTCGGGGGTCGCGCCGTCGAGACTGAGCGCCATCCGTCGGAGCCCCGCCTCGGAGAGCGCCTCGATGCGGTCTCTTGTGACCGACCGGGTTCCGCTTGGCGTAATCGTCATCCGCAGGCCGAGGTCGGTTCCGTACTCGATCAGTTCCGGGACGTCGTCACGGACCAGCGGGTCGCCGCCCGAGAGCACCACGAGCTGGCCCTCTCCAAAGTCGCTCGTGTCCTCGAGCAGTCGCTTTCCGTCGGCGGTTGTCAACTCGTCGGGGTGACGCTCCGGTTGGGCGTCGGCCCGGCAGTGGGTGCACGCGAGCGCGCAGGCCCGGGTCTGTTCCCAGATTAGCACGAATGGGCGTTTCGACGTGTCGATCGATCGGCGACCGGGTGGCCCTGGCATAGATACTCACCCGCCGTTGGCGACGCCGCCTACAAAGGGTCGGTTCTCGTTCTCGGGATCCGGGAACGCCGCCCGAAGACGTTCGCAACGAGGGATATACCTCCGAGAACCCAACCGCGAACGAACACGATGGTCGAATCTGTACGTCGCGAGCGAGTGGCGGGGGATCGCCGCGGAACGCCGCTCCCACAGTGGGAGGTCTTCCTTCGGGAGGACCGAGACAAGCGCCTTCATCACGTCGGCAGCGTTTCGGCGACGAGCGTCGAGGAGGCCGTCGACAACGCCTCGCGGCTCTTCGGTCGGTATGCCGCGGACCTCTGGGTGTGCCCGGCCGAGGCGGTCGAACGGTACTCGACGCGCCCGCTGTCCACCGCAGCCGACTCGCCGGACGAGGCGTCTGGTCGAAAGGCCTCTCGGGAAGCCTCACCCGAGCCTCGCGCCTTCGAGGAGGCCGAAGAAACCCCGCGGGTGAACGACTCGTGATCTCGATAAGCAAGCTCCTCTGTGACCTCGACGCCGAGGGCGACGGGCTTCGCTACGACGCCGCCGATGGCTCGAGCAAGCCCCAGATCACGACCGGAAAACAGCGCCGTCCGGTCGTCGTCTGGAACGCGACGCGCCGCTGCAATCTCCACTGCGCACACTGTTACGCGGCGGCCGAAACCGAGCCCGCAGCGGGCGAGTTCTCGACGATCGAAGCCCGACGGTTCCTCGAGCAGTTGGCGGATTACGGTGTCCCCGTGGTCCTCTTCTCCGGCGGGGAACCACTCGTCAGGCAGGATCTTCCCGAACTCGTTGAGCACGCCGCAGACCTCGGACTCCGGCCCGTTCTCTCGACGAACGGGACGCTCATCACGCCCGAAAAGGCGGCTCGGCTCGAGGCGGCCGGGCTACAGTATGCCGGCATCTCCGTCGACGGCCTCCCGGAGCGCAACGACGCGTTCCGGGGGAAAGAGGGTGCCTTCGATGCCGCCGTCCGGGGAATCGAAGCCTGTCAGTCGGCCGGGCTCAAGACCGGACTACGGTATACGATCACCGAGGCGAACGCCGCCGACCTCGAGGGTGTCGTCGACTTGCTGACCGACGTGGGTGTCGATCGGTTCTGCTTCTACCACCTCGATTACGGCGGGCGCGGCGCCGACATCACCGACATCGACCTTAGCCCCGAGGCGACCCGCGACGCGGTCAGACGACTCTGTGACCTGACGCTCGAGTACCACGACCGCGGCGAGGAGATCGAGACTCTGCTAGTCGGCAACTACGTCGACGCGCCCTTCCTCGTCGAGTACGCCGCCGACCGCTTTGGCCCCGAAAAAGCCGGGTCGGTCTACCGCCATCTCGTGCGAAACGGGGGCGACCCGACGGGCGAGCGCATCGCGGACGTCGACTACGAGGGAAACGTCCACCTGACCCAGTTCTGGCAGGGCTACAGCCTCGGCAACGTTCGCGACCGACCGTTCGGCAACATCTGGGACGACGAGACGAATCCGTTGCTCGACGATCTTCGAGCGCGCGAGGACCACCTTACCGGGCGGTGTTCGACGTGCCAGTATCGGTCAATCTGTCGCGGTGGATCTCGATTGCGGGCGCTCTCGAGTGATTCCCTCTTCGGACCCGACCCGCAGTGTTATCTCACAGAAACTGAGCGTCACGGCGAGTTGCCGATCGCTCGTTGATAGCCATATTAGATGCTCGTCAGGGGCATGTGGGGCCCTCGAGGCGGGCCTCGGGCACAGACCGGTCGCGTTATTCGTAGGGGGTGAACGACCCGTTGATGTCCCACTCGTGAATACAGTGGGGGTTACCGCGCTCACCGTCGGGTGCGTGTTGCCAGGCGGACTGGGCGTCGTCCCAGCGTTCCGTCCGGCCACAGCGTTCGCATACCCGCGTCGTTGGTTTCTGCATCTGGACGCTCATTGCCCACGATGAGAACGCTGTGCATATAACAGTAGCTGTGACCGGCAAGTGCTGCCCACCCCCACCTCCTCCTTCGCTCAAGTTTCGTCCTCACACCAGGAAGTCGAGATCAGTCCTCCTCGCTCGAGACTACTTTGGGAAGGCGCTGAGCGGTCAGTACACCGCGTCGACGATCTCCTGGTCGAGTTGCTCGAAGGACTCGAGGTACTCACGACGCTCCTCGCGTAGCGTTTCGAGTTCGCCATCGTAATCGTCGACGTACTCGGCGACGCGGAACGCCTCGATGTCCATTCCGGGCACGTTCGCAGGGACGTCGAGGCCGAGTTGCTCGTCCCGGGTCCACTCGACGGTCCCTCGTGCGAGTTCGGTCAGGATCGTCACGGACTCGGTGACGCCGACGTCCTTCGAGTTCGCGTTGGAGTAACCGACCGTCCCCGTGTTCACGACGTAACACTCGAGGTCCAGCGAGGTGACCAGCTCTCGCAGACGGTTCCCCTCCTCGCCTTCCGGACCGATGATGAACGGATTCGTCCCCACGACCCGGATACGTTCGCCGGCGCGGTCGGGGTCGCCGGCGCTCGTCTCGATCGATTCACCCAGCATGAACGCGACCGCCGCCTGTTCGTCGTCGAGTCTGGCGACCGGCGGCATCAGCGGGTTCCGTGTGATGAAAAAGAGCTGATCGACGTCCTGGAGGTCGATGTCCTGGCTGGCGTTGGGCAGTTCCGAGCGTCGGATGATGGCGCGACCGTTCTTCGTGTATCGATTGTCGTCGAAGTCGACCGTCCCGTCTTCGTCGACGGCGACGTTCTCGAGCGCGGCCGATTCGTCGGTGACCGCGGCGTGTATCCCGGGTTGCTCGTCGGCGTCCAGGCCGTGCGTTTTCACGTAGAGGCCGCCGCCCTCGCTGCCGGCGACTGATCCATCGGGCAAGAGCGCGCAGACGTCGTCCTGGACCATGACCGCCTCCTCGGGGGCTTCGAGCCAGCAGCCGTGGGCTGTGAGCGTCGATTTTCCGGTCGCGGAGAGTCCCATAAAGAGTTGACCGACGGTCTCGAGGTTGGAGTCGGTTCCGTCCTCGTGTTCGAGGTGGTTTTCGGGTTCGACAGTGTCGTCGTCGGCCGCTCGAGCCACGCGAACGCGCTTGCTGCCGGCGTGCAGGCCGAGGCCGCCGAGTCGTTTCGCCCGGTGCATGAACAGCCGGAGGAACGACTTCTTCGCTTCGCCGGTGTAGTCGCTGCCGACGACGGCGGTGAAGCCGTCGTCCGGAAGGATTCGAATCGCCGTCTCCGACGCGTCCGGAACCTGCACCGTGACGAAGTCCGGGTCGCGACCGTCGGTCGGCTCGAACAGCATCGCCCAGGCGTGAGCGATTCGCGCGTACTCGACCGGGACGTACAATCGGCAGCAAAACGTCGCTTCCGGGTGTGTGCCGACGAGTCGGTCGACACAGAGCATCGCGCGGTTCTCGACGGCCTCGGTCGCCTGGTCGATGGCGGCGTAATCCGCCTCGCCGAAGTCGTCGTCGACGGCGTTTTTCGTCCGGTCGGCGCTCCGGGACCGGAACTCGCTCACGTAGGACGCGGAGCCGAACTCGGTCGTTGTCTCGTCGGCGGCGGCGAGTTCGCGGAGCCCGGCGATCAGGTCGTCGTCGGTGCGGTGGGTGGGCGGTTCCTCGACCGTCGTCGAGCTCACCGGACCGTAGTACTGGACGTTCGGGGCACGCTTCGGATCGGCCAGGGACTCGCGGACGTGACGCGGCTGCGTCCCGGTTTCGGACATACTAGGAAGAACCACCACTCTGATACATAAATCCGGAGGATTTGCCAGCCGGTATGCCCCCCGTTTCCACGACCCGGCTCAGTAACCCGATTCTGCACTCTCTGATCCCGATTACCTGGCTCATAATCCACCGAAATTCACTGTTTGATCTCTGATATATTCCCCAAATTTACTCGAGGACGAAACAATGTGTCTTCCACGGGTGAGCGGCCTGGACCGACAGAGCAAAGGTCGAACCCGAAGACGCCACGCACGGAACATGATCACGTTCGTCAACTTGCTGGTACGCGATGACGACCTCAGTCACGAGGAGTTCTGTGAGCGCTGGCTGGGCGACCACACCGACCTCGCGTCTGACCTCCCCGGTCTCGAGCGGTACGTCACGTCGACGCCGACCGATCCCTCGAAGTCGGCGTACGACGGCATCGTCCGGCTGACGTTCGCCGACGGTGCGGCGATGGCCGCTGCGTTCGAGTCCGACGTCGGGCAGGAGGTGCAAGCCGACGCGGCGACGTTCGCCGACATGGAGGCGAGCGAGACGATGGTCGTCGAGGAGACCGTTCACGTCGACGAGACGGCGCTCCCCTCGGAGAACTCGGAGGACGACTGAGTCGACCACCATGGACGACACGCACTCCACGCAAACGACCGCCGACCGCGTCGTCGACACGCTCGAGGCGCTCGAGGTCGAGTACGTTTTCGGCTATCCGGGTGGCCGTCTCATCGAGGTGTTCGAGACCATTGGCCACCGGGACACCGACGTGACGGTCGTCCGCCCGCGAGACGAGCGCGAGGCGAGCGTCATGGCCGAGGCCTACGGCCGGATGACCGGCTCCCCTGCCGTTCTCGCCGGACAGGGGCCCTGGATCGGCAGCCTCGGCGCCATCGGCCAGATGGAAGCCAGGCTCGGCTCGTCGCCGATGGTCGTGCTCACCGAGGCCTCCGAGCGCGGCGACTACTCCACGCTCGCGCCTTACCAGCAGTCCAGGGGCGACTACGGCGGCCTCTCGCTGCCGAAGATTCTCGACGGCGTGACCAAGGAGTGGTGGTTCCCGCGTACCCCGCCGGAAACCGTCCGCACGGTCCAGCTCGCGTTCAAGCACGCGACCGCCGGTCGGAACGGTCCCTGCGCCGTCATCTTCGACGGCTCGGCGATTACGGACGACCTACCCGGGGACGTGACGCCCGGTCTCTGGGACGACGAAACCCAGGTCAGAAACTGGGAGTCGCGACCGACGGATCGCGACGTCGAAGCCGCTGCGGATGCGCTCGAGAACGCCGACCGCCCCGTCATCCTGGCGGGTAACGGCGTCCACGCGAGTGCCGGCGGCAACGAAACCGGCGAACCCGACGCCTACGACCGACTCGAGGCCGTGGCCGACGCGTACGACGCCATCGTTGCCACCTCCTATCTGGGGAAATCCACCATCCCCGAGACCCACGAGCGCGCGGCGGGCGTCATCGGCTCGTTCGGCCACGAGGGAGCGAACCGCGTCGTCAGCGAGGCGGACGTCCTGGTCGTCGTTGGCTGTCGGATGAACCCGATGGACACGAACTGGCAGGCCGAGTCGTTCATTCGCCCCGACGAACAGACGATCATTCACGCGGACGTCGACTCGCGAAACGCCGGCTGGGTCTACCCGGCCGACGTCGGCCTGATCGGCGACGCCGGTGAAACGCTCACGGCACTGCTCGAGGCGAGCGAGGGCCGCGACGCGGAAAACAACTGGGCGCTCGAGCGAGCGGCCGAGGCGCGTGAGGACTTCCACGCGCCCGCCTGCGAGGCCGAGAGTACACCCATCAAACCCCAGCGCGTGTGCAAGGCCATAGAGGCAGTCGTCGACGAGGACACGGTCGTCACCGCGGACTCCGGGAACAACCGCTTCTGGCTCCTCAACTACTTCCAGACCGAGACGACGGGAAGCTACTACGGGAGCGGCGGCGTCGGTGCGATGGGCTGGGCGGCCCCAGCCGCCGTCACGGGCGCCTTGCTCGGCAAGGACGCCATCTGCGTCGCCGGCGACGGCGGCTTCGCCATGACGATGACGGCCCTCGAGACCGCCGTGGACTGCGACGTCGCACCGACGTTCGTCGTCCTCAACGACACCTCGCTCGGCATGGTTCGCCAGATGGACGATTCGATCCCCGGCGCGCACTTTCACGACACGAACTTCGTCGGCGTGGCGGAGGCGCTCGGCGGAGAGGGCGTCCAGGTCACCGACCCCGCGAACCTCGATGACGCCATCGCGGACGCGAAGGCTGCGTCGGTCCCGACGGTCGTCGACGTACGGATCGACCCCGACGAGGAGATGGCCGACCAGCTCTCGTCGTCGTTCTACGACGAGGTCGGCGGTCTCCACGAGTAGGTCGTCGGAACGACAGCTGTACGAACGTATTTATCCGATGATCACTACTCCTCGGTGATGGCACACCTCGAGCGGCTCTCCGTCTACCCGATCAAGTCACTCGATCCCGTTTCCGTGGACGCGGCCCAGGTTGGTGCAAACGGAGCGCTCGAGTGGGACCGACGGTACGCGATCGTCGACGAGTCCGACGCGTACGTCAACGGAAAGCGTGAGCGCGCAGTCCACCGGTTGCACACGGAGTACGACCTCGAGCGGAAGACGGTCGCGATCGGTGAACGAGGCGGAAAGACGAGGACCTACCACCTCGATGTCGACCGGGATTCCCTCGAGTCGTGGCTTACGGACTTCTTCGGCTACCCCGTCCAGGTCGTCTGTGACGACGAAGGCGGGTTCCCGGACGACACCGACGCCTCCGGGCCGACGGTCATCAGCACGGGGACGCTCGAGGCCGTCGCCGACTGGTACGAGGGTATCGACGTCGACGAGATGCGACGACGGCTGCGGGCGAACCTCGAGATTAACGCCGACGAGGCGTTCTGGGAGGACCGCCTGTACGATCGACCGGGCCGAGCGGTATCGTTCGACCTCGGCGACGTGACGCTTCTGGGAATCAACCCCTGCCAGCGCTGTGTCGTGCCAACGCGTGATCCGGACACGGGTGAGGACACCCCTGGCTTTCGCGGGACGTTCGTCGAACGCCGGGAAGCGACGCTCCCGTCGTGGGCCGGGTCGGACTGGTTCGACCACTACTTCCGGCTCATGGTCAATACGACGGTTCCCGACGACCAGTGGGAGACCACTCTCTCGGTCGGCGACGACGTACGCCTCGGCGAGTCGACTCGAGTCGCCAGTTCGTAGCGCAAGCGGCGGTCGGTTTCGCCCACACCGCTGTGCGTCGCTCGACTCGGATCCGGCTTCTACCCCGGTCGAGGCGGTTCCGTTCGCTTCAGGGCGGTACGTCGGCTCTCGGGGTGTTCACATCACGGTCTCGAGCCACGGCGCCATGTCAGAACGCTTTTGCCGTCAACGATGGAGATTCGTGATAATGTCTGCGGACACAGTACTCGTCACGGGTGGCACGGGATTCATCGGTTCGTACGTCGTTGAGGACCTGGTCGAAGCGGGTCACGACGTCGTCGCGTTCGACCTCTCGACAGACCCGCGGATCCTCGAGAAACTCGGCGTCGCCGACGACATCGACATCCGCCGCGGAGACGTTTCCGAGGTGACCGACGTCATCGGCGCCGTTCGTGAGACAGGCGCGACGCACATCGTCCACCTCGCCGCGCTGTTGACGACCACCGCGCGTGAGAACCCACGCGCAGCGATGAACGTCAACATCGAGGGGACGAACAACGTCTTCGAAGCCGCCCGAATTCTCGACGACCAGGTCGAGCGCGTCGCCTGGGCGTCTTCTGCCGCGGTGTTCGCGCCGCCGACGAACTACACGGCAAACGACGGCTGGGTCACCGAGGACGACCTCGTCTACCCCGACACACTCTACGGAGCGACCAAGGAGTACAACGAACACCAGGCGCGGGTCTACTACGAGGACCACGGCGTCTCCCACGTCGCACTCCGTCCGACGGTCGCCTACGGCCCTTACCGCGAGACCGGAGGCTCCGCGTTTCTGGCGAACATCATCGAGAAGCCGGCCCTCGGCGAGCCGTTCGCCGTCGAGTACGGCGACCAGGTGATCGACTGGCAGTACGTCCGGGACATCGCTCAGGCGTTCCGCAAGGCAACGTTCGCCCCCGACGAGCGCCTCTCCCGTCGCGTCTACAACGTCCGCGGGACCGTCGCGACCATCCGTGAGGCCGCCGAGACGGTCGAATCGATCGTCCCTGACGCCGACCTCGAGGTATCCGACGAGGGCGAACTCCCGTGGACCCAGAAACTCGACATGACTGCGGCGAAGGACGACCTGGGGTACGATCCCGAGTACGACCTCGAGACCGGGTTTCGGGAGTACATCGACGTGTTGCGGGCCGAAAACGGCCTCGACCCCCTCTGATCGGGCGACCTCGACTCCTTTTGACCGGGCGACCTCGACTCCTTTTGACCAGGCGATAACGAGCGACGGCCGGTCCACGTTTCGATGCGCGCTGATTTTCAGTTCTGGTATTTTGAGCCAAAAGGCAAAGAGGCCACCCCGTCATCCGGTCGCATGGCTATCGGTCTCGATATCGGAACGGGGGCCCTCCGGTCGGTGAGAGACGACGGCTCGGGCACGGTCGTCACGAGTCAACCGGCCGCGGTGCTCCCGCTCGAGGACGGCACGGACGTACTGGATGAAGAGCAAACTGAGCTGTCGTTCGACCACGACGGAACGACGTACCTCGTCGGGACGGCGGCCCGTTCGGTCGCCCGAGCGAACGGCGCCGAACCGGTCCCGTTGTTCACGAACGGAACGCTCGAGCACGGGTGGTGCGGCCGCGCCCTCGAGACGCTCGTGGCCGCCGTCCTGGATGGGTCAGACGCGAAGGAATGCTGGTACACGACGCCGGGAACGCTCGTCGAGACCGACGAAAATGCGGTCGAGGCCGGAAACACGACCGAGATGCGAGAGACTGTCGCGACCGCCGTCGCCGAGTGTGTCGACGAGGCGACGCCGATCGGCAAGGGTTTTGCCGTCGTCTACGATCAACTCGGCGAGGACAACTACACGGGACTGGGCGTCTGCATCGAGTCCCAGACGACGAGCGTCGGACTGGCGTACTACGGCGTCCCGGTGCTCGCCTGCTCGCTCGCACGGGGGAGCGACTGGCTCGTCGATCGCGCTGCCGCCCAGACCGATTACGCTCCCGACCAGATCGCTTCGATCCTCGAGGGCTTCACGCTCGATCCGAACGCGGCGACCGGCGACGTCGAGAGCGCCTTTGCACGGGCCCACGACGAACTGGTTGCCGACCTGATCGCCCTGATACGCGCTCGAGCGGGCGACGTCGACCTCCAGCAGGGGCTCAGCGTCCCCGTCGCCGTCGGCGGGGACGAGGCGGTCGTAGGAATCGAGTTCCTCCTCGGCGGCCGGTTCGACGCCGCTTCGCTCCCGTTCTCGATTCGCGGCGTTCGCCTCGCGGAGACTCCCGCCGAGAGCCCGGTTCGAGGCGCGCTCGAGGCCGCCAGAGACGGCGTCGTCGGTTACGAGGGTGTCCTCTGGGGTCACGGCCACCACTCCGGACAGTCGAACGGGTCAGTCGACGCCGCCTCGTCGTCCTCGCCTGGCGCGGAGGTGGGAGGTGGAGCGAGCGCGTCGTCCGGTGGAGCCGATACGACGCTCTCGTTCGACGATGCAGCCCGCGAGACCGAGCGCGCTCGAAGTGACGACGCCATCACGCAACTGTTCGAACGCCTGGGCTCGAGAGACGACGAGATGGACGCGGTGGTCGGCGATCTCGAGACCCTCGAGTCGGCGGTCGAGTCCATCGACGAGACTGTCGAGGCGGTCACGACCGGCGTCGAGTCACTCGCCGACGGCCTCGAGGACGTCTCCGACGCCAGCGCGAAGGCCGAGACCGTCGACGCGCTCGAGACGCGCCTCGAGAGCGTTTCGAGTGACCTCGAGTCGACGACCGAGGCGGTGGAGTCGGCCAGCTCGACGGTCCAGACACTCGCCGACGACCTCGAATCCGTCGAATCGGCGCTCGACGCTTGCGCGACGCAGGCGTCGCTGGCGGCCGTCGAGGGCGACGTGGAATCGACGCTGGAAGCGGTTCGACGACTCGAGCAAACCGTCGAATCGATCACCGAGACGGCGAACGATCTCGAGGCCGACCTCTCGACGCTCGAGTCCGACACCGACGAGCGGTTCTCGGACGCGGCCCAGAATCGCGACGGACTCGCCGACAGTTTGTCGTCCCTCGAGGCGGACCTCTCGGCGCTCGAAGAGACGGTCCCCTCGGACGACGCGTTCGAGGCCGTCCGATCGGACATCGACGAGGCGGTCCAGGACGTCGACTCTGCCACCGCGGCGGTCGAGTCGGTCTCGTCGGATCTCGAGCGCGTTACCGAGACGGTCGACGGCGTCGAGTCCACGCTGGAGGGCCACGCGGCGGCGATTCACGACGTGGAGGCGGCCGTCGACGAACAGGCGGCGTCCGTTCGCGAGACGGAAGCCGTTCTCGAGGATCACGCGACTGAACTCGAGTCCCTGTCCGACGGCCTCGAGACGACGGGTGACGCCGTCGCCGCCCTCGAGAACGACGTATCGAGTCTCGACGACGCGGTCTCTGTCCTCGAAACCGACGCGTCCGAACGCGACGATCGGATCGACTCGACCGACGAGCGCGCAGTGGCTGCACTCGAGCGCGTCGAATCGATCGAGTCGTCGCTCCAGGAGCGTCGGGAACGCGAGGAGCGCGAGGAGCGCGAGAAATCCGAGATACGCGAAGAACAAATTCCTGCCGTCGACGTCGAACACCTCGAGGAACGAACGACTGCGCTCGCAGAGCGCCTCGCGAACGTCGAATCGTCGGTCGATTCGGGAGCGACAGTGACTGAACGGGTCGACGCACTGGCGGATGAACGGGAGAACCAGTCGAGCCGATTCGAGGCCCTCGAAGCCGAGCAATCGGCCCAGGACGACCGCCTCGAGGGGCTCGCGTCGGCGGTAGACGACCTCGACGCGCAGTCCGGGGAATCGGAATCGATTGGGAACGCCGACCTCGTTCGAATTGTAGCCGCCGGTGGCGGCAGCGCCGGCATCGTCGCCGGCGGAACCGTGGCGATGGCAGGTGCGACGCTAGTGGGCCTGGCGGCTACCGTCCTAGGACTCGCGGCGCTCGCGTTCGCGTTCGTGGCGGCCCAGCGGAACTGAATCGCTTTCGTCGGTCGCTCCTACCGACCCAGACCCACGCATCGAATCAATCGACGACACGTTTCTCCTTTGTTGGGCCGAACTCCGCGCCGGAACCGAGCGTACACGTCCGCTCCAGAACTGTCACGACGAACGGGGAACCGCTCCCCTCCTGCCGCCACCCCAAAATCGCCACGCGAAACGGCGACGAGGATAACGTTTATCCCGCTCATGCCCGATGTTTGCACTAGTCATGGCCGAGGAACCAGATACCGACGAGGAAACCGAACTCGAGGCGCGGTTAGCCGAGGGGGAGACCTACGAGCCGCCGGCGTCGTTCGTCGACCAGGCGAACGTGAGCGACCCCGAGATTTACGAGGAGTTCGCAGAGAACTGGCCGGAGTGTTGGGAGCGCGCCGCGGACCTGCTCTCCTGGAGCCAGGAGTACGACACCGTCCTCGAGGACGACGACGCGCCGTTCTATCGGTGGTTCACCGACGGCGAGTTGAATGCCTCCTACAACTGTCTGGATCGCCACGTCGAGAACGGTGCGAAGAATCGGGCGGCGATCAAGTGGGAGGGCGAACTCGGGGAAACTCGAACGTATACCTACAGCGACCTGCTGTACGAGGTCGAGGCGTTTGCCGCCTCGTTGCGGGAGCTAGGCGTCCAGGAGGACGACGTCGTCACGCTCTACCTGCCGATGATTCCGGAGCTACCCATCGCGATGCTCGCGTGTGCCCGCATCGGCGCGCCCCACTCGGTGGTGTTCGCTGGCTTCTCCGCCGACGCGCTCGCGACCCGGATGAACGCCGCCGACAGCGAGTACCTCGTCACCTGCGACGGCTACTACCGGCGCGGTGATCCATTGAACCACAAGGAGAAGGCGGACAAGGGGCTTCGCGGCGTCGATCACGACGTCGAGACGGTCGTCGTCGACCGTCTCGGCGACGAACTGAACCACTTCCTCGGCGCCAACGCCCACGATTACGAGGAACTGGTCGACGCACACGAAGGCGAGACGGTCGAGCCGGTCTCGCGCGATGCGGAGGACATGCTGTTCCTGATGTACACTTCGGGCACCACCGGTCAGCCAAAGGGGGTGAAACACACCACGGGGGGCTATCTGTCGTACGCCGCCTGGACTTCTCACGCCGTCCTGGACGTCAAACCCGAGGACACCTACTGGTGTGCAGCGGACATCGGCTGGATTACGGGGCATTCGTACATCGTCTACGGCCCCCTGGCACTCGGGACGACTACCGTGATGTACGAGGGGACGCCCGACTACCCCGAGAAGGACCGGCTGTGGGAACTCGTCGAGAAGAACGACGTCGACATCTTCTACACCGCCCCCACCGCCATCCGGGCGTTCATGAAGTGGGGCAAACAGTATCCCGATCAACACGACCTCTCCTCGCTTCGGCTTCTGGGCACCGTGGGCGAACCGATCAACCCGCGGGCGTGGCAGTGGTACTACGATCACATCGGCGACGGCGAGTGTCCTATCATCGACACCTGGTGGCAAACGGAGACGGGCGGGATGATGATCACCACCCTCCCCGGCATCGGGGAGATGAAACCCGGCTCGGCCGGGCCACCCTTGCCGGGTATCGACGCCCGCATCGTTGACGCCAGCGGCGACCAGGTCGAGGCGGGCAACGCCGGCTACCTTACGGTGAATAATCCGTGGCCGGGGATGCTGCGCACGCTGTACAACAACGACGAGCGCTTCCTCTCCGAGTACTGGCAGGAGTACTCCGACGAGGAAAGCGACGAGTGGGTGTACTTCCCCGAAGACGGCGCGAAAATCGACGACGACGGCTACATCACCATCCTCGGGCGCGTCGACGACGTCATCAACGTCTCCGGGCACCGCCTGGGCACGATGGAAATCGAGAGCGCCATCGTCGGCGTCGAGGGCGTCGCCGAAGCCGCCGTCGTCGGTGGCGACCACGACATCAAAGGCGAAGCCGTCTACGCCTACGTCATCCTCGAGGACGATGCCAACGCGACCGACTCGATGCGCGACCGAATTATCGAGGGGGTAGAAGACGCCATCGGGCCCATCGCTCGACCCGAAGAGGTCATCGTCACCCCCGAACTCCCCAAAACCCGTTCGGGCAAGATCATGCGTCGCCTGCTCGAGGACATCGCCTCGGGCAACGAACTTGGCGACACCTCGACGCTCCGGAACCCGGACGTCGTCGAGGACATCGCTGCCCAGGTTGGGGACGACTGAGGCGTAGGTCGATTACGAGACCTAGTAAACAGGTTTATTATTTATCCGCCTGAACGTCAGGGTGCTATGGCAGACGAAGACGAACTTCGCGAGCAGTTTACCGAGGCGTTCGAAGGCGCAGACTACCCCATCTCGAGCCCGATGGACCTCGTACCCGCCCTACCGAACGGGCCGGGAACGAAGTTCGAGTCCGGTGACTTCTCTATGACGGCGATGGAGCTGAACACGAAGCTCTCGGGCGGTGACTTCCCCTACGAGAACGTCGACGCCTTCGTCGACGACGTCATGGAGAAGCTGAAGGCCCGGGACGAGATCTAATCGGTCGATCGGACGGAGTCGATACCGATCCTTCGGCGACAGAACGGCCGCTCGAGCGGGTGCTGACGTGCCGAAGTGGTTTTCCGTTCACCGCGTGTGAAAGCTGGCGATGTCCTCGTTCCCACAGGACGGACACGTACTCGACGGCGAGTCGACGCCGGTTCCACACCGCCGACACTCGTAAATCGTTTCGCGTTCCGACTCGGAAAACAGCAGCGATTTAACGGTATCTATCATCCCATCCCCACTCACACATCAGGCAGACACGGTATAAGTGAGTGCGATCGTTTGTGCCGCTTGAAACGAATATGCAACTGGATAAACCGCAAGAGTACGGCCGTGTCGAGTAGCTACGCCGTGTCCAGACGAGAATCGGCCGTAGCGAACCATTTATCCACCCGGGTTGCCAATCGACTAACAAGACCGGGGAACTCGAGGTGATTCAGTCGACACGGACGGTTCGCTCGTGCGTTCACGCTTCCTCTGAAAAGTCGACTCTGCTCCTCGCGAACCCCGTTTGCGCTCTCAGACGAAGCGTCTCGTCGGATAGCGTATCCGGCTACCGCCGCCGCAGGAGGCGTACGTCCGAGCGATTACCGCTGCAGGCCCAACGGCCGTGATCTGACTATGTCGACCAGCCCCGATTCACACGCAGTCCTCATCGCCTCATCGACGGACGCCGATGCGCTCGTCGAAGAACTCGCGGACGGTCTCGACCGTCCGGTTCGAACCGTCACCTCGCGCGAGGCGTGTCTTCGACTCCTCGAGGACGGTGCCGAGCAGTTTCCGGTGGTTGTCGTCTGCGCTCGCGACGAGTCGTGGGTTCGTTCGATTCTCGAGACGCTGACGGACGAATCCGATCGCCGACGAACGATCGTCGTCTCGCCGGTGGGATCTGATCGCCTCGCGACCGCCGCGATCCGGGGTGGTGCCGACGATTACGTTCCTACGTCGTCACTGGATGCGATCGACGACCGAGTAGAGACCCACTGGGAGCGCGCCCTCGAGCACATCGGTTCGCCCCGACCCGTCACGACCGCTGCCGAGGTACTCGCGACGACGTTGCCCGACGAGGTCTTCGTGATCGGGGCGGACGGAACTTACCTCGACGCGAACGTTCGACCGGATGCGGCCGACCTCTACACCGTCGCTTCGACGGAGTTCGTCGGACAGACGTTGTGGGACGCGTTTCAGAACTCGCAGGCAAACCGCTTACACGAGACGGTCACCGCGGCCCTCGAAAACGACGCCATCGAACACGTCGAGTACGAGACGAACACGACCGAAGGCGTGCGGCTGTACGAGGCGCGAGTCGCCCCGATCGACCTGCGCTCGGCCGATCAGCGAGCCGTAATCTGGTTGGCGCGCGACGTCACCGAACGGGCCAATAGAGAGGAAGCGCTTCGGCAGCGCCGAGATCAACTCCAGTTGCTCAACCGGATCAACGCCGTCGTCCGGCGCATCATCGAGACGCTCGTCGAAGCGCCGACGCAGTCGTCCGTCGAGGACGCCGTTTGCGAGCAGCTCGTCGCCTCCGACCTCTACTGCGGGGCGTGGATCTCTCGGCCCTCCGGGAACGACGACGTGGTCTACCAGACGGGGTGTGGCGACGTCGAGTCCTACCTCGAGCGAATCCAGGAGATCGACCTCGACGCAGATCCCGACCGGCCCATCGTCCGTGCGATGCGGGAGAACACGATTCAGTCGAGCAACGACCTGTCGGAACGTTCAAGCCTCCCAGATCCTCTCAAGGAGGCTGCCCGTGAACACGACATCGAATCGGCCCTGGCGGTCCCACTCGCCCACGGCGACAGCGTGTACGGCGTGCTGACCGTACTGGCTCGTCGAGCGGACGCGTTCGGCGAGCGCGAGGAGGACGCCTTCCGGCTCCTCGGCGAGACGATCGGCTTCGCCATCAACGCGATCAAGAACCGTCGGCTGCTGTTCGCCGATGCCGTGACGGTCCTCGAGTTCCGGATCGAGGGCGGCGACTCGTTCTCGTTCGATCTCTCAACGCAGTACGATTGCACGTGCACCCTCGAGTGGTCGGGGACGACGGCCGCCGGTCGAACCTACCAGTACGTGACGGTCGATGGGCTCGACGGGAAGACGGTACACGACGAAGCGACTGCCCACCCCACCGTCGAGGAGTGTCGACTCATCCACGACGGCGACGACCAGGCGACGATCGAAATCCGGCTCTCGGAGTCCGCGGTTCGAACGCTCACCGGATACGGGGCAACGGTGCGCGACGTCAGCGTCCAGGACGGCGTCGGGCACCTGACGGCCGAGGTCTCCCGGGAGACCGATACGCGAGAGATTGTCGAGGCGATGAAGCGGATCTACGCACAGACTAAACTCGTTTCCAAACGCGAGGCTGACCGACCCGTGATGACCGCCCGCGACCGACGCAATCGAATCGCCGACCGGCTCACAGATCGCCAGCTCACGGCGCTTCGACTTGCGTATTACGGCGGCTACTTCGACTGGCCGCGCGGAAGTACGGGCGAAGAGATCGCCGAATCGATGGGAATTGCTGCGCCGACGATGCACCAGCATCTGCGTCGCGGCTTACAGGAAATTCTCCGGGACTTCTTCGACGAAGACGGGACTGACTGAGAGGGGAGCGCCCTTGGCCTGGAGCGCCGGACGTTACTGTTCGTCCAGAGGCTCGAGCGTCGGACGTTACTATTCGTCCAGAGGCTCGAGAACTGGAACCACCACGGAATCGATCCCCCCGGATGCGATGGCATCGGCAACCGCATCGAGTTCGGCGTCCAGGACGCGGTCGTCCTCGAGCGGTGGGACGAACTTCCCGACGTGTTCGTAGAGTGCCCCGGTTCCGTTTCCGAGGGCAGCAGCCGTCGCCGCTCGGTCGGCCGTCGCCGCTCGGTCGGCCGTCGCCGCTCGGTCGACTATCGGCGCGAGGACGTCGACGTCCTCGGCGTTGCCGACGTAGTCGGCCGCCTGCGTCGCACAGACCGCCTCGGTCGCCACGATCCGACGGACGTTCTCGAGCACCCGTCGGGCGTTCAGCGCCGACTGCGAACTCATGCTGACGTGGTCCTCCTGGCCGCCACTGACCGGCGTGTTGTCGCTCGAGGCCGCGCCGATCGACCGGCACTCGTTGAGGAGCGCGGCGGCGGTGTACTGGGCGATCATGTAGCCCGACTGGAGGCCGCTCTCGGGAGCGAGAAACGGTGGGAGGTGGTCCTCCTGGAGGTTCGGATTGAGGATGCGATCGATCCGACGCTCGGCGATCGCTCCCAGGTCGGTCAGTGCGAGGCGGGCGTACTCGAGACGTAAGGCGAGGGGCTGGCCGTGGAAGTTCCCCCCGGAGATGACGGCCGCGCGGTCGGTTCCGGAGGCGCGGTCGTCCGCGTCTGCGGCGGAGAAAACGAGCGGGTTGTCGGTTGCGCTGTTGAGTTCGACCGTCACGGCCTCCCGGAGGTGGGCGACCGCGTCGTGGACGGCCCCGTGGACCTGTGGGAGACATCGCAGGGAGTAGGCGTCCTGGACGCGGTCGCAGTTTCGGTGGGCCTCGACGACGTCGCTGTCGGCCGTCAGCGCGCGAACCGCCGCGGCGCTTCGTTGCTGGCCTGCGTGGGGCCGCACGTCGTGGATGGCCGCGTCGGAGGTGGCCGTCGTCCCCAGCGTCACCTCGGTCGTGAGCGCGCCTGCGGCGTCCGCAGCCCGGAGCAGTCGTTCGCCGTCGACGACAAGCATCGCCGCGAGTCCAACCGTTAGCTGGGTGCCGTTGATCAGCGCCAGCCCCTCCTTCGGTGCGAGCGACAGCGGCTCGAGCCCGACCGCCTCGAGGGCCACGTCGCCAGCGACGCGCATCGACTCCTCGTCGTCACGGATGATTGCCTCGCCCTCGCCGATGAGAACCAGCGAGAGGTGGGCGAGCGGCGCGAGGTCGCCGCTGGCGCCGAGGCTCCCGCGCGAGCGGACGACCGGCTGAACGTCCTCGTTGAGCAGCGCCACGAGGTGATCGACGAGGACCTCGCGCACGCCCGAGTAGCCCGCGACTAACGCGTTGACCCGCGAGACCATCATCGCCCGAACCTCCTCACGGGTACACGCTCGGCCCGCCCCGGCGGCGTGGCTCCGCAGGAGGTTGGTCTGGAGGCGTTCGATCTGGTCCGGCGGAATCCGTTCGTCGACCAGCTCGCCGAAGCCCGTGTTGAGGCCGTAGACGGCTTCGCCGCTCTCGATCACGTCCTCGACGCGCTCCCGGGAGACGCGAACGCGTTCGCGGGCGCCCTCCGTGATCGTGACCGGGGCGCCGTCTCGGGCGACGGCGACGACGTCCTCGGGAGTGAGTGAGCGGCCGTCGAGTTCGACGGGGGCGCTGTCGGCGTCAGTCATGCTGGCCTCCGTCCCGCCGTCCTCCGTTCGTTCGTGGGCCACCTGCACACGAGCGCACAACCGTCCTTTCCGTCCGCCGTGAACGGTCGACCACATGCCAAAGACCGCGATCATCGTTCTCGCTGGCACCGAAGCCCCGTCCGACCTCGGTCGCGTCGTCAACGCCCTCCAGACCGCCAAGGAGTTCGACGACCACGGCGACGAGATCGAACTCATCTTCGACGGCGCTGGAACCCAGTGGGTCCCCGAACTCGCCGACGAGGATCACGACTACCACGCCCTCTATGACGCCGTCGAGCACCACGCGCAGGTCTGCTCGTACTGCGCCGACGCCTACGACGTCGACGACGAGGTCGAGGACGAACCCGTCGAGGAGGTCACCGAGTTCGAGGGACATCCGAGCGTCCGATCCCTCGTCGCCGACGGCTACGAAATCATCACCTACTGATTCGAACGGGTCTTCCCCGTTCGTGCGACCGTACTCGAGTATAACGGCGCTCACGACGAACGCACCCCCTCGAGCGCCGTCCCGTTTTCGACGACGACCTGCCCTCGCTTCAGCACCGTCTCCACCGCCGTCGTGTCGAATCGGTAGGCGAGGTGGGCGTATCGCGGCGCCTCCAGCACGAGGGCGTCCGCCGGGGCACCGACCGCGAGGGTGCCCGTCCCGTCCGTCACGCCAATCGCTCGAGCCGCGTTCCTGGTCGCACCCAGCAGGGCTTCCGCGGGCGTCAGTCCCATCTCGACGCACGCGAGCGTCTGTACGAACTCCATGCTCCGTGAGTGGCAGTTCGGGTTGAAGTCGGTCGCGATTGCCACCGGGGCGCCGGCCTCGAGCATCGTCTCGGCGTCGGCGTAGGCCTCCCCGAGGCCGAAGGCGGTGCCAGGAAGGAGGACGGGAACCGTTCCGGCCTCGACGAGCGCGTCCACGTCCTCGCGGGTTGCGTAGAGCAGGTGGTCCGCGCTTGCAGCCTCGAGGTTGGCCGCGAGTTGCGTCCCGCCCAGGTGGGACAGTTCCTCGGCGTGGACCTTCGGCTCGAGTCCGTGCTCCAGGCCGGCCTCGAGCACCCGTCGCGACTGGTCGACGGAGAACGCGCCTTCCTCGCAGAAGACGTCACAGAAACGGGCGATTCCCTGGTCGGCCACCGCGGGCAGTTGGTCGTCGACGACGGATTCGACGTAGTCGTCGGCGTCGGCGCCCTCCGGAACCGCGTGGGCGCCGAGGTAGGTCGGCACGAGATCGACGGGGTGGCGTTCGTTCGCGGCGTCGATGGCCTCGAGCATCCGCAATTCGGTCCCGGTCTCCAGGCCGTAGCCGGACTTGACCTCGACGGTCGTCGACCCGTGGGCGAGCATGACGTCGAGGTGGGCGAGCAGGTTCTCGACGAGACGCTCGAGGCTCGCCTCGCGCGTGGATCGAACGGTTCGAAGGATGCCGCCACCCTGCGCGAGCAGTTCCTGGTAGGTCGTTCCCTCGAGTTTGGCCTCGAACTCGTCGGAGCGATCCCCGGCGAAGACCGCGTGGGTGTGTGGGTCGACGAATCCGGGGACGACGGCTCGGCCGCTCGCGTCGATGGCCGTGTCGGCGTTCTCTGGCGGGGTTTCTCGAACGACGTCGTCCGTGGGGCCGACGGCGACGACCTCGCCGTCGACGGCGACGAACGCGCCGTTATCAACGGTCTCGAGGGCGGCGTCACGACTCTCGTCCCCATTTTCCCACTCGCCACTAGTTCCGCTCGCCGGGCCGACCACTAATTCGCTCGTGCCGTAGACGACTGTGGTGTGGCCCTCCTGGGTACCTGTTTCTCCTTCGCGACTCACGCCGACCACCCCGCGAGCACGTGCGCGACGGCTCGAGCCGCCGCGTCGCTCGTCATCCCCCCGCGGTCGAGCGGCGGCGCACACTCGACCACCTCGAACCCGGCGACGCGCTCGTCGGCCGCGATTCGGCGAAGGAGTGCGTACAACTCGGTCGTCGTCAGCCCGCCCGGCGTGGGCGCGCTCACGCCAGGTGCGAACGCCGCGTCGAGTACGTCCACGTCCAGGCTGAGGAAGATCCGATCGACGCCCGTCATCGCCTCGAGCGCCCGGGCCGCCGCGGCCTCGAGGTCCCGGCGCACGGTTTCTGCGGTGACGACCGTTCCACCCTGCTCCTCGACGTACTCAGCATACGCGCTCGAGGTCTCGAAGTGTCGCGCGCCGACGACGGCGAAGGCGTCCAGGCCGCGCTCGTGAAGCTGATAGTAGGGCGTACCGCTCGAGGGGCCGTCGATCGGCTCCCGGCAGTCAAGGTGGGCGTCGAGGCTGACGACGCCGACCGAGCCGTCGGCGAGCAAGGGCGAGACGTTCGCCACGGTCAGGGAGTTGTCGCCGCCGAGGAAGACGGGGCGAGCGCCGGTCTCGTAGACGGCCTGGGCGGCCGCTTCGGCTCGGTCCTGGACAGTCGAAACGTCGTCGTTGGGGAGGTCGAGTTCGAGGTCGCCGAGGTCGCCGATTGGGGCGGCTGAGCCGTTCGCGCCGTTCGTGCCGTTCGAGCCGACTGAACCCACCTCGAAGTGGTGGGTCTTCACGCCGGCCATCGACTCCCGGATCGCTCGCGGTCCCTCCCGGGCACCACGGCGACCGATGACGGCGACGTCGGAGGGCTCCCCGACGAACACGGCGTCGTACTCGTCGGCGTTATCGAGTTCCACCGCCGCGACCACATCGGCAAACGTCTGGTCGTTGGGGTCGCTCGAGGGGCTCCCCCACTCGACTGGGGTGGTGAAGGTTGTCACCGCTCGTCACCACCCATCGGGATCGTGACGTCCGACTCGCGGGCCTCCTCGAGCGCCACGTCGTAGCCGGCGTCAGCGTGACGCACGACGCCCATACCGGGGTCGGTAGTGAAGACGCGGCGCGCCTTCTCCGCGGCAAGTTCGCTCCCGTCCAGGACGACGTGGTTGTTCGCGTGGAGGGCGTTCCCGATGCCGACGCCGCCGCCGTCGTGGACGCTGACGATGTCGGCACCCGCCGCACAGTTCAGGAGGGCGTTGAGGATCGGCCAGTCGGCGACCGCGTCGGTCCCGTCGGCCATCGCCTCAGTCTCGCGGTTTGGGCTGGCGACCGACCCGGCGTCGAGGTGATCGCGCGTGACGACGATCGGGGCCGAGATCTCGCCGTCGGCGACGAGGTCGTTGATCCGGAGGGCGAACCGGGCGCGTTCGGTGAGGCCGTCCTCGTCACGGTTGAACCCGAGCCAGCAGACGCGCGAGGGGAGCCCCTGGAACTCGACGTGCTCCTGGGCGAGGTCGATCCACCTGGCGAGGTGTTCCTTCTCGGGGAACAGTTCACGAACAGCGTCGTCGGTGCGGTGGATGTCGGCGGGATCGCCCGAGAGCGCCGCCCAGCGGAAGGGCCCTTTCCCCTCGCAGAACAGCGGCCTGACGTAGGCGGGCACGAAGCCGGGGAAGTCGAACGGTTGCCGTTCGCTCGAGTCGGTGCTTGAAAGGGGCCACGCTTTTTCGCTCTCGTCGCCGTCGCCGCTGCCCGCGCCACCCCCGCCGTTTGCGCCACGTCGATAGTCCTGGACCTGCCCCCGGATGTTGTTCCCGTACTCGAACGCGATGGCACCCCGCTCCTGTAACTCGAGAATGCCGTCGACGTGACGCTCCATCGTCGCGAGGCTCTCCTCGACGTACGCCTCGGGGTCTCGCTCCCGGAGGGCATCGGCGTCCTCGACTGAGTACCCCGCGGGATAGTACCCCTCGAGTTCGTCGTGGGCGCTCGTCTGGTCGGTGATCACGTCCGGGACGAAGCCGCGCTCGATCATCGACTCGAGCATGTCGGCGGCGTTCAGGTGGACGGCGACGCTGTAGGCCTCGCCGGCCTCCGCCGCGTCCTCGGCGCGTTCGATGGCCGTCTCGAGGTCGGGCGCGCGCTCCTGACAGTAGCCGGTCTCGAGGCGGCGCTCGATCCGACGCTCGTCGACATCGGCAGCGATGCAGACGCCGTGGTTCATCGTCACGGCCAGAGGCTGGGCGCCGCCCATGCCGCCGAGACCGGCGGTGACGACGATCCGCCCCTCGAGGCCCTCGCGTTCGGGGAAGTGCTGGCGGCCGAGTTCGGCCAGCGTCTCGTAGGTGCCCTGGATGATCCCCTGGGTCCCGATGTAGGCCCACGAGCCGGCGGTCATCTGCCCGTACATGATCTTCCCGCGGGCCTCGAGTTCGTGGAAGTGCGCCCAGTCGTCCCACTTGCCGACCAGGTTCGAGTTCGCGATGAGTACCCGCGGGGCGCGCTCGTGGGTCGTGAACCGGCCGACGGGTTTGCCGCTCTGGACGAGCAGGGTCTCGTCGTCGTCGAGGTCCCGCAACTGGTCACAGATCGCGTCGTAGGCGTCCCACGACCGGGCTGCCCGGCCGGTGCCGCCGTAGACGACGAGCGACGCCGCGTCCTCGGCCACCTCGGGGTCGAGGTTGTTGTTCAGCATGCGGAACGCCGCCTCCTGACGCCAGCCGCGACACTCGAGGTTGGTGCCGGTCGGGGCGCCCCGGTAGGATCGCCACTGCTCGCTCGGTTCGCCGATTCCCTCCCACTCGGTCGTCCCATCCTGGTCGCGCTCGATGTTCGAAGACGAGTCTGCCATACGTACGCACACGGCCCGGGCCGGCAAGTGTTTCGAGTAGCCACACGCCGGGTACTATATACGTGGCCACCCTCCACCCCTTCGTGTACGAAGCGACGTTCCGCCTCGCCGGTTCTGAATCGGGAGCCGAGTTCGGCTCCTACGATGCGATCACCGCGGCGTTCGACGCACGGCTCTCCCTGTGGTGCAACGACCACAGCGATCTGTTGCTCCTCGAGTGCGAGACCGGCGGTCTCGAGGCCGTCCTGGAGGCCGTCGACGAGTTCGCCGGGATCGACGATGCCATCGTTGACGGGCCCGAGGCCGTGGTCGTCACCGGAAACTGCGTCAAGGCGCTCGAGACCGCGGTCGTCGATGCCGTCCTGGACGACCACGGCTGTCTTCTGTTGCCGCCGATTCGATACGCAGACGGGGCGCGGTCGATTCGCCTCCTGGCGCTCGAGTCGGCCCACCTCACCCGCTGTTATCACGACCTGCTCGAGGACTTCGACGTGAGCGTCGAGTCGAAGCGGGACCTCTCCTTCGACAGCCTCGACCGCAACCGGACGCCGGACGGGATCGGCGAGCCGTTGCCGGCCCTCTCCCGCAGACAGCGCCAGGTGTTCGCGACAGCGTACGAACGGGGATACTACGAGATTCCTCGAGAGACGTCGATGGCGGCCGTCGCCGAGTCGGTGGGCATCGATCGACGTACCGCTGACGAACACCGTCGGCAGGCCGAGCGGAAAATTCTGGGATCGGTCGCGGGGCGGTACCTCGAGTAGCCCGTTTTTCCGATCAGTCCACTTCTCGATCGGTAGTTATCTGACTCGGACACGATCATCGCCGCCGCCGGTTACGTTATCGCGAGATTCCAGGCGCCGATATCGGAAAACTATAAAATGTGTAGCCGACCGAACCGGTTGTGCGCCTATGTCCAGACGTCCATGGTGCCGACGAGGTCGACACGGAGCTCCTGGAGGCGGTCGGCGTGGTACTGGCCTATGTTGCCACAGCCGACGATTCCGCCCCGGATGGGTGTCTCGTCGGTCATCGATTCAGTACAGTTGCTCCTCGCGGCCGGGTCGTTCGCGCTCCAGTTCTCGGGGTGAGGCCCGCGTCCTCGAGCGTCGCGACCAGTTCGTAGCCGTCCATCCGAACCACCAGCCTGCCGGGTTGTGGAGGGCGTACATTCGTTCCAGTCGACGTATAACACGTGTTGAAAAAAGCTATCTCCGGCGCCACACTCAAGCCGTCCCATCAGGAATTGCCTCGCATGGCTTCGCTTCTCGAGCGCATTCGGCGCCCGGAATTCATCGGGGAGAATCGCTGCTGGCCGTGTACGGTGACCAACCTCGCGTTGCTCATCGCGGTGGTCGGCGTCCTCGCTCTCAGGGGGCGGCGACGGACCGCAGTTGGAGTCGCGACTGCTGGCGTCGCCGGGATCGGCCTCCGGGGCTACCTCGTCCCGTACACGCCCCACCTGGCGCCGAAGCTCGTCGCCAGGCTGCCGGTCGATCCGTTCGGTCACGAGAGGGGGTCGACGAACGGATCGCTGGCCGACGCCACCAGTCCCGGAACTGTCGAGAAATCTGGATCGACGACGAGTTCGACCACGACCGCGGATACGGCTGCGAACGCGAACGCGGGCGCGGGTTCGAGCGACGAAACCCCACCGGACGGAGAAGTGGTCCTCACCACGTTGCTCGAGGCCGGCGTCGTCGACCTCGAGGCCGAGGACGTGGTGCTCGACCCGGCCTTCCGCGAGGACTGGCGTCGCGAGATGGTGTCGCTTCGTCACCTCGATCTCGAGGCGCTGGCCGACGTGGCCGACGAGGAGACGCCGGCAGACGTCGACACGCGCACGCGCCGGCAGTGGGGTCGCCCCGTCGTCATCCTGGACCCGGATGAGAGCGCGCCCGTAACGCTTCACCAGGGAATCGCCATCGCCGAACTCGCTGCAGCCCGCGCGCTCGAAGAGCGGGTCGACAACGCGGTCGCCCGCGCCGCGGGGCGCCCCCTGCGGTCGCTACTCGAGGAGTGCCCGCTCTGTGGCGGCAGGGTGACGATAACGCGCGCGAGTTGCTGTGGCGAGGCGACGCCGGTCGGGAAGACGCCGCAGGAAAAACTGGTGTGTCCGTCCTGCAACGTCCGATTTTTCACCTACGAGTGAGCGGCCAGGTCGCGGTACTCGCCTCGCGACTGGAGGCGTCGTTTCCTACCGAGCATCCCTGTACGTCTCACGCATCTTCTCCTCGAGCAACCCGTCCGGATCGAGGACGATGGTCACGAGCACGAACGGCTCATTCACGTCGAGCACCCAGACCGAAAACGGCGGTTCGGTCGACTCGGCGGCGCGCTCGAGCAAGGGCTCGAGGGGCTTCTCGCCGTCGCGAAACTCGGCGTAGAGGTCGCGCTGACCCGGCTGATCCGCGAATGTGTAGACGACGCCGTTCGGGCGACCGTCGGTGTCGTGAATCACGCGGGCGTTCATCGCCTCGCCCGCTCGTCGGGCCTCCTCGAAGCAATGTTGGGCAGCCTGGAAGACCGGGGCGTCCGTCCGACGGAAGCGAAATCGCGTCGACTCGAGAACCGTCCAGGAAGCGAGACGGGGTTCGCCGTCGTCCCACTCGAGTGTCGCCTCGATCCGGTTGCCGTGGTCGAGACCGGGACCGTTTCGATCCGCGTCGTCGCCCGAATCGAGGTCGCCGTCCAGGTCGGGTCGCTCGACGTACGTCGGATCGGCCGTGTCGACATCGAGGAGGAGCCACTCGTCCGCGGTGCGACCCGGAAGGACACGGGCCGTGGTCTCCGTGGTCTGGTTCATGTGCGACACTCGCGGGCGAAGGGCGAAATAGTCACTGTCTCGAGTGTCGAAAGCCGTCCTCGACGCGCCTCGGCCGGGCCGCCTGACGCATCGTTTTTGCCCCTCGAGCCGATACCTCTGGTATGCAGTTCTGCGACGACTGCGGTTCGATGATGAAAGCCGATGGGGACCACATGGTCTGTACCAGCGACGACTGCGGGGCGTCGACGGCTCGAGACCGAGAACAGGAGGCCTCGTTCGTCACGACCGAATCCCAGACGTTCGACGACGTGATCGAGTCCGACGAGGAGGCGAACTTCGAGGGCAAGCCGATCGCGACGGACGTCCGCTGTGACGAGTGTGGCACCGAGGAGGCCTGGTACACGATCAAGCAGACGGCCTCGGCCGACGAACCGCCGACACGGTTCTTCAAGTGTACCGAGTGTGGCTATCGCTGGCGTGAGTACAATTGAGGGTGTACGGTCGTCTCAAAACCCTCCGCTAACGGCCTCGAGAACCCTCACGAAAGACGATTCACGTGGCAAACTTTCGCGCTGTACGGAGTTTTTAGCAACAGGGCGCGTAGAGTGGTGGTATGCGACTGCACAACAGGGAAGTCCGACAGGACGTTCGCGAACTCGGGGCCCTCCTGGGTGACGTCCTCGAGGATCAGACGTCGCGTCGTGCGTTCGATACCGTCGAATCCTGTCGAACGGCGGCCATCGACTACCGCGCGGGGGACATCGAGTCCCGAGAGCCTCTGGCCACCGAACTCGAGGGACTGTCGCCACACCAGCAACGCGTGGTCGCCCGTGCGTTCACGACCTACTTCGAACTGATAAACCTCGCCGAGGAGCGCGAACGTGTCAGATCGATCCGTCAGGACTCCCAGGACGGGACGCTCGAGGACAGCCTCGAGACGGCCGCCGAAGAGCTGTCCGAGGCGGATCTAGAGACCGTCGCGGGCATCCTGGATGACGTGCTCATCGAACCGACCTTCACCGCTCACCCGACGGAAGCCCGTCGAAAGACGGTCAAATCCAAGCTGCGGACGGTGGCGACCCACCTCGAGACGCTCGACGAGCGCCTGCTGACCGACAAGGAGCGAGAACAGGTCTGGCGCGACGTGGACGCCGAGGTGACTAGCCTCTGGCAGACCCCGCAGGTTCGCAAGCGCCAACCCGAACCCGAGGACGAGGCCCGGAACGTCCAGTGGTACCTCGAGAACACCCTGTTCGACGTCGTCGGCGAGGTGTACGACGAACTGGCGGATGCGCTGGACGACGAACTCGACGGGTCCATCGACGTCCCCAAACTCTTCGAGTTCCGCTCGTGGGCCGGAAGCGACCGTGACGGCAACCCCTACGTCACGCCCGAAGTGACGGCAAACACCCTCGAACGCCAGCGCGAGGTCGTGATCGACCGCTATCGCGAGCAACTCAAACGGCTCTCGGGCGTGCTCAGCCAGGACGGGAGTCGGATCACCACCGGCAACACGTTCGACGCTTCGCTCGAGGACGACCGGGAGCGACTGCCGGGCAGCGCCAGGACGGCGAAGGAACGCTATCCAGGCGAACCCTACCGCCAGAAGCTCAAGCTGATGCGCGAGCGCCTGGGGCGCGTCGGCGACGTCCGGCCCGGCGGCTACGACGACGCCGACGAACTCGTCGCGGACCTCGAGATCATCGCCGACAGCCTCCGGGAGAACAGCGGGGAAACCGTGGTCGAGGCGCACGTCGACCCCCTGCGCAGGCAGGTCGCCACGTTCGGCCTCTCGCTGGCCAGCCTCGACCTGCGCGATCACCGCCAGAACCACACGGACGCTATCGACGAGATCCTCTCACGGGAAGGCATCGAGTACACGTCCCTTTCGGAGGACGAGCGCGTCGAGTTGCTTACCGACGCCGTCCTCCAGGACGAACCGATCGTCGACCTCTCCCGGACGGAGGACCTCTCGGACACCTCGAGTCGGGTCGTCACCCTCTTCGACAGCCTCGCCGACTGGCAGTCCGAGTACGGGAACGAGGCCATCGACACCTACTGCATCTCGATGAACAACGAGCCCTCCCACGTCCTCGAGGTGCTGTTCCTGGCCGACCAGGCGGGCATCGTCTCCCTGCCGGAACACTGTGGCATCGACATCGTGCCACTACTCGAGACGGAGTACGCCCTCTCGGGCGCCCGACGCATCATGGGGACGCTGTTCGAGAACGAGGCCTACGCGCAGGTGCTCGAGGCCCGCGGGCGCACTCAGGAGATCATGCTGGGGTACTCCGACTCGAACAAGGAGAACGGGTTCCTGGCGGCGAACTGGTCGCTCTACAAGAACCAGCGCCGACTCGGTCAGATCTGTGACGACTTCGACGTAAAAATGCGCCTGTTCCACGGCCGCGGGGGGTCCATCTCCCGCGGCGGCGGCCCGATGGGTGAGGCGCTGCTGGCCCTGCCAAACAGCACCGTCACCGGCCAGGTCAAGTTCACCGAACAGGGCGAGGCCATCGCCGAGAAGTACGGCAACCCCCGCATCGCCGAGCGCAACGTCGAGCAGATGCTCAACGCTCAGTTGCGAGCTCGAAAGCAGGCGATCGAGCAACCCGAGGAGCGCATCGAGGAGGAGTGGATCGAGGCGATGGATACCATGGCCGACGCGGCCCGCCAGGAGTACCGCGACCTGCTCGAGAGCGACGGCTTCGTTCAGTACTTCGAGCAGGCGACGCCCATCACCGTCATCGAGGACCTCGACCTGGGCTCGCGGCCGGCCTCCAGGAGCGGCGAACGGACGGTCGAGGACCTGCGGGCGATCCCGTGGGTGTTCTCCTGGACGCAGGCGCGGTGCATCCTGCCGGGCTGGTACGCCGTCGCCGCCGGGATCGACGCCTATCTCGAGGACGGCGCGGAACCACGTTCGGCGGACGACTCGAGCGGCGATCAGCCGCGAGACGGTGGCGACGTCGAAACCCTGCAGACGATGTACGAGGAGTGGCCGTTCTTCCGCACGACGCTCGACAACGCGGCGCTGTCGCTCTCGCGAACGGAACTCGAGATCGCCGAGCAGTACGCCGACCTGGCGACCGAGGACTTGCGAGAGCAGTTCTTCCCGCGGGTGACCGAGGAGTACGACCGCGCGGTCGACCTGGTCAAGACGATCGGCCAGCGCGAGACCCTGCACACGCGCGACTGGATGGGTGAAAACCTCGAGCGACGGAACCCCTACGTCGATCCGCTCAACCTGTTGCAGACGCACTTACTCGGACGGACCCACCGAACAGATGTCGAGGAGCGGACCCTGCGACTGACGGTCAAGGGGATCGCTGCTGGGATGAAAAACACGGGATAGCGGTCCCTGGCGTCACGTTGCCGAGTATAGCTTTATTACCTCAGAGCGCCTATATCATGTGAGTCAGCCGTCGTCGTACCCGATTCTTCCGAGATGCAAGTGCGTGATTCGAGTTGACACAGAGATGATATAGATGCCCAAGTTCGAGCACACGATCGAAATCGAAGCGCCCGTAGACCGCGTCTTTCAGTTCGGGATCGACCCCGAGAACTGGCGCCGCACCATGCCCAGCCTGACTGACGTCGAGATCGTCGAGGAGACCGACGACGGCCTCCGGATGAACGCCACCTACAGGCTGCTCGGCACCTCGATGGACGGTGAAATGGAGATGCGAATCGCCGAACCGAACGAACACACGATCACCACGTTCGAGAGCCCCGGTATGACCGGGGAGCTACACTACCACTACGCAGAGACCGATTCCGGGACGAAGGTCGTCCAGCGGGCCGACTACGAGTTCGGCGACTCGCTGTTCGAGCGCGTGCTCGAACCCGTCGCGAAGCGGTACAACAAGCGCCAGTTCAGAAACTCGCTCCGGACGTCCAAAGAGCTCGTCGAAGCTGAGAGTGCGCCGGAGATGGAAGCCTGAGCCGACGCCGTTCACGTCTTTTTTGGCGATATTGAAAACCGCAACGGTGAGGGGTCGAGACGCTCCGATAGCTCGCGATAGCGTTCTCCACGCGGTGAGGTCGTCCGATGTCTCGCAATACCGTTCACCTGAATCTCGAGTCCGTCGCTCCCCTCACTCGAGCGTCGGCACCGGCACCGAATCCAGGACAGCATCGACGATCTGGGTCTTCGAGACCTCGTTGACCGTCGCGTCGGGCGTGAGCACGAGGCGGTGGGCCATCACCGGGTGGGCGACGCGCTTGATGTCGTCCGGGGTGACGTACTCCCGGCCCGCGATGGTCGCGCAGGCGCGAGCGGCCTCGAACAGGCGCTGGGTCCCACGGGGAGAGACGCCCACCTCGACGCGACCGTCGGTCCGTGTCTGCCGGGCGAGGGCGACGACGTACTCCAGGAGGTCTTGATCCACCGTCACGGTCTCGGGAACTTTCCGGAGTGCCTCGACGTGTTCGGGTTCGAACACCGTCTCTATGGAGGGACTCATCTCGTCGCGACTCGCCCGCCGCTGGAGGAGTTCGATTTCCCCACCTTCGTCGGGATACCCCATCGAGGTCTTCACGAGGAAGCGATCGACCTGCGCCTCGGGGAGCGGGAACGTCCCCTCTTGCTCGACGGGGTTCTGGGTCGCGATGACGAAGAACGGCTGTGGTAGCTGGCGGGTCTCGCCGTCGGTCGTCACCTGCCCTTCCTCCATTGCCTCGAGCAGCGCGGCCTGGGTCTTCGGCGGCGCGCGGTTGATCTCGTCGGCGAGGACGATGTTCGCGAAGATGGGGCCTTCGTTGAACTCGAACTCGCGGTCCTGCTCGTTGAAGACGTGTGTGCCGGTCACGTCCGATGGGAGGAGGTCCGGGGTGAACTGGATGCGCGAGAACGACAGTCCGAGGGCGGTCGCGACGCTGCGGGCGGTGAGGGTCTTCCCCGTGCCGGGGACGTCCTCGAGCAGGACGTGCCCGCGTCCGACGACGCCGAGGAGGACAGTCTCGAGAAATTCACGGTCGCAGATGACGGCCTTGCCAATTGCGTCGAGTACCGTGTTGCACTCTTCGCTGGCCTGAGTGACGTCCATGGCGTCGGACTCGGGGTGATCGCCCATATTTCTTCTGTTATTGTCACGTTCGAGGTAGTGCGGTCAGGCAGGTGACGCTCAAGAGGTAGTGTTCGGGAGGTAGCGCTCGAGCAGGTGTCGACGACTCTAGGCGGCGGTTTCGATGCTGGTTTCAGTCTCGATACCGATCTGGTCGCAACCGTGGTAATCGACCTCGCGCCTGCGAGAAACCGAAACGGCTAAAATCACCACCCGGCTACGTACGAGTGAGCCGAGATAGCCTAGCCCGGCCAAGGCGGCAGATTCGAAATCTGCTGTCCCCACGGACACGGGAGTTCAAATCTCCCTCTCGGCGTTTTCACGATCCAACTCGCGAGCGTAGCGAGCGTCTGGCCCGCTCTCGACGACGCCAGCCACGAACGTTGCTACGTATTCTATATCAACGTCCGTCGAAACCCATAATCTGCACGGCCACACGAGGGTTGCAAATGCCGTGCTCTGAGGCAATCTCGTCGCCACCTCCTCCACAAAATCCTCCGTCAGATACCTATCGTCCACGTCTATGGTATTCGCCATCTTCCTCGTCCCTTTCGTTCGCAAGTTCACGCTGGACGACGAGAACGGGGCCGAGAAACCGATCGGCAACCTGGTCGGCTGGCATACCGAACACGTACGTCACGAGCGACGGATCCGTCTCACCCATCACGACGGCATCGAACGCTTCAGATGCGTCGACGATCGCATCGAGAGGCCTCTGATCTCGTTCGACTCGTGTCTCGATCTTCGACTCATCGACACCGAGCTCTCCCAGTCGATCGACCATCCCATCGAGAAGTGTCCCAATGTCCTCGTCCGTTTGCTCCGTCTCGACGACGTGGTACAGCGTTATCGAGGTGTCCATCGCACCGAACACGCCGGCGACGACGCGGGCGAGACGGTCGATTCCCACGGTCCCGCGGACGGCGACGAGCACATCGTCAACCGTCCCGGTGGCGTTCGGGACGAGAACTGCCATGCAGTCGTGCTCGTGAATTATGCGGTCGATGGTCTTCTGTCCGTCGTGCGTGAAGACGAGTCGCCGCTCGACAATCGCTCCCGCCTCCTCGAAGATCGCCTCGTATTCGTTGAGACGGGCCGTGGCTCGCTCCTCGAACTGCATCTGTGCCTGCCCCGGTGCGGTCTGTTCAGGAACGACGTGATATCCCAGCAAGACGACGTGGGCGTTCGCGAGGAGACCGGGAACCCCCTCCGGAACCGACTCTCCTTCGAGTACGCGAATCGGAACGAGTATCGATGGTCGGTCCGTCATTTCAGATGTCTCCCTTGAGTATGACGTCTCCAGCGTAATAACGATACCACAGGTACGACACGACCATGACTCCGATGCCGATGGCGATCGACGCAGGTTGCATGAAGGCGATCAGGCCGAAGCTGGCGAGCGCACCGACGCCAGGCAACACTGGATACCCCGGGACACGGTAACTGGGCGAGTACCACTCGGGATTCCGGCGTCGCAACACGATCAGCGCGACACACATTAGACCGTACATAATCAGGTGGAGAAACGACGCGACCTCCGCGAGCAGTTCGACCTGTCCGGTCGCCACGAGCGCGAGAATCGGGCCACCGGCAGCCAGCAGTGCGACGTGTGGAGTCCCATACCGGAGGTTGACCTCGCTCGCTTTTCGGGGTAACAAGGCGTCCCGACTCAATGCGTACACTGCCCGGGAGGCGCTCAGAATCGACGCGTTCGCACTCGAGAACGTCGCCAACAGTCCGGCACCCAGGATAGCGACCGCGCCGGGTAGTCCGAGGAACTCGCGGGCCACTTCGACCATCGCCGTCTCACCGAACTGACCGAGCCGGTCCGCTCCGAACGCGCTGGTCGCGACGAAAATCGTCACGACGTAGAACACGGTGACGACGAGCACCGACCCGACCATCGCCAGCGGCAGATTCCGCTCCGGCCGCTTGATCTCACCTGCAACGGTTGCGACCTGGGCGAACCCCAGATACGATGTGAACACGAGCGCAGCCGTCGTCAATACTGGGAAGTAGCCTCTCGAGAAGAATTGCTCCGGGACGCTGGTCCGACCGAAAACCCCGAAAGCGTCGAGGACGCCATACGAGAGAAATCCCGTAAGGACGACGAGGAGAATCCCGACGACAATATTCTGCAGCTTGGCCGTGTTTTCTGTGCCACCGATACTCAACGCCGTCAGCGCGACGCCGAACAGTAATCCAATCCCGATGACGGGGCTGAACGGGAGCCCGACGCCGAGTTCGGCGAACACGGCGCTCGCGTAGTGACCGAGGCCGACGAGATAGAACGCGGAGGCAAACATTAACCCCAACCAGAGCCCGAGACCCACGATTGCACCATAGGCGGTACCCATCCCTCGCGAGATGAAGTAGTATCCGCCCCCGCTACGGGGCATGGCTGTGGCGAGTTCGGACGTCGGAAGCGCCACGAGCAACGCGATCAACCCGCCGATACCAAACGAGACGGTGGCAGCGAGCCCCGCGTTGCTCGCCGCTAACCCGGGGAACACGAAAATCCCCGCTCCGATCATCGTCCCGATTCCGATTGCCAGGCCGCCGACCAATCCAATCGTTCGCTCGAGTTCGACATCGTCGTCGTGGACCGTCGTGTCGTCGGTGACCGCTTCTGGCTCCGCCGCAGGCGCCTCACCGGCGACGTTCTGCCCCGCCGTCTCGACGTCGACGGGCTCTTTGACCATAGCGACGCTATTTTCAACAGTAAAATAAAACCGGCGATGGACCGGGTTGGATGACGTCGACCGCGGGTGCAACGGCTACGGTCGTCGGGGAGAATCACGATGTGAACGGCGAAAGCCGTGCGTACCGCGTAGTGATACTTGCATCCGCGAGCGGAAACCGACAAACAGGGAATGGAACTCGACGCTGTTCGAATACCCTGCTCGACGACGCCAGCCTCAAAGTTCACTATACACCCTATACTATTATACTTAGATAATTATAGTATCGAGTATGAGCGTCGGTACTCGAGCACATCGCTCGAGCCTAATTCCGATCGTTCGACGGTGGGATCTCGACGATACGAAGGAGATCAGCAGGGCGTTCGCTTCCGCGTTCGAGCACGCCGCTGAGCACGAGACCATCAAGAATTGCGCGTGATAAACGGGACCTTGAAGTACGCCTCGAGGCCATACTCGAGTATGAACCGTCGTCAGCGGACGATCACCGCCGTCCTGTGGATCGGCGTCGCGGCCGTGATGGCGATTACGCTCGAGCCGACGATCCCAACGGATCTGGCGGGAGTCGCCCGCCTGTTCGTCGTCGTCCTGGCGCTCGGCCTCGCGGGCGTCTACCTCTTCGATCCCTGGGGGCTGATCAGCCGAACGCACCAGGTCGGGAAATCAGGTGAGCCTTAGTCCCTCGCGACCATCGGCAGGTATGGACACGACCGTCGAGCCGACGATCCGACCGTACGATTCGGCGAGCGACGCGGACGAGCTGTGGGCGCTCAAACGTGCCTTCGAACGCGGACTCGGCGAGGGCACGGGCGACGACGGCAAATCCGAACGATACGAATCGAAGCTCACCGACGCGTACCGCGAGGGCTACCTCGAGTGGGTCGAGCGCTGCCTGGGCGAGGAGCCAGAGGCGGTGACGGTCGCCGCCGTCGGAAACGAGGACCAGCCCGAGGACGACCGAGACGGATCCTCGACGCTCGTCGGCTACGTCTTCGTCCTCCCGGAGTCGCTCGCGTACGTCTGGGACGCGGCGATTCTCAACGAGATCTACGTCGCTCCCGACGCGCGCGGGACGGGCGTCGCCGACGCGCTGATGGAGCGAGCGTTCGCGACCGCTCGCGATCAGGACCTTCCGCTCGAACGACTAGTGCTAGACGTCGACCGCGAAAACGACCGGGCGCAGGCGTTCTACGAGCGCCACGGGTTCGCCCACTGGGGCGAGATGGTCGCTCGAGAGCTTGGAGAATAACGGCGGTCACGAAGCTCGAACGCCACCGCGAGCGCGGAGCCGAACGAGGGCGACGGCCCCGAGCGCACCGAAGACGATCGGATAGCCGATGCCGGCGACGAGTATGGACTCGAGCGGCGAGGGCCGGATTACCGCGCCCTCGATCGCGACCGTCGAGACGAGCACGGCGACGATCGTGACGGCGAGGTAGCCGATGGCGACCATCGCGCCGTCGATCGCTGCCTCGGTGATCGACTCCAGACGCTCGAGTTGATCGTAGGCACAGTACGCGCCGGCCAGTGCGATGACGAGCGGCGGCACCAACAAGAGGAGCCACTCGGCACCGCTGCCGTCCAGGACGACGTTCTGCTCTGCCGGCAAGAGTCTGAAGAAGCCGCGTCGCGGCACCTCGGTCGCCACCCCGTGGGCGTTGAGGTAGGTCCAGGCGATCAGTTCGGCGGTGAGCGTCTCGCCCGCGGCGGACTCCAGGACGTCGGTTCGGAGGTCGGCGCGGATCGACTCGCGAGCCAGCCCGTAGGTGAGTGCGTAGCCGACGATCCAGGTGAGCGCGCCGGCGACTACGCCCAGAAACAACGGCCGGAGGTCCCCCGCTGCGTCCGGTTCGTCCGCACTCGCCTCGTTCCCGTCGCTGGCCGCGCCGTTTTCGCTCGACGCTTCGACGCTCGAGTCCGGTATCGCGTTCGTCATCTGGAGTTCCCTGTCGATACTGTCTGTGGAAGCGACCTAAAGCTTCCTTCGTCCTTCGTCGACCCTTTCGGTCGTCCTGGCTGGTGCCTTCGACGCCACTCTCTCGGTCATCGTCACTCACTCGAGCAACGACGTTCACTCGAGCATCGTCGCTCACCTGCGAACCGTATACGCCGTCTCGGGCCGATTCGCCTCCCAGGCCTCGGCGGTGATCGTGTACCGGTGCAGGTCGCGGACCTCGCCGTCGAGTGGCACCCAGTTTCGCAACACGCCATCGTACGTCCCCCCGTAGCGCTCGACGTACTTCTCGATCGCCCGCTTCGACTTTGCATTGCCCTCGAGGTAGCCAACCGAGACCACCTCGAGGTCGAGTCGGTCGAACGCGACGGCGATGGTCGCTGCGGCGCGCTCGCTCGAGTAGCCGCGCCCCCAGAACGATTTGCGGAGCCAGACGCCGAGGCGAGCGGTCCGCTTCTCCCAGAGCGGGATGAGGCTGGCGACGCCGGCGAACGCCCCGGCGGCGGGTTCGCCCTCGAGCGGATAGATCGCCCAGTTCGCTCGCGTGGCGTCGTTCCACCTCTTTTCGGACTCGAGGAGGTACTCACGGGCGTCGTTCGGCGTCTCGTGGACGTCGGTCGTGAGGTGGGTAGCGACCGCTCCGAATTCCGTGTTCGGGTTCGTGTACTCGTACAGCTCGAGGGGCGCGATTGTGTCGGTCGTCAAGGGCGCGAACCGAAGTCGATCGGTTTCGAACGTCTCGGGGAACATTCGGCGAGACGTTCCGTGACGAGGACCGTCACTCTTTGGGCGCAATGTGAGTGTGTGACGTTCCAGGACGGGCTGGGTATCGTTCCAGGACGGGTGCGTATCGTTTCAGGACAGAGGCTGTTCGTTCCAGCGGACAGGTCCGTGCGTCCCAGCAGCCAGGGCTACTGCTCCGAGTTGTTCGCCGGTAATCGACGACGGAGCCACTCCAGGGCGAGTCCTCCGCTAACGAGTCCGGTGCCGACGGTGAACCCGGGTGCGCCGTCCTCCTCGTCGCTGGCCGCGTCGTTCACGCCGTCCATTTCGTGACCGGTCTCGTCGAATGCGGTGCCGTCGGTGTCGTCCTGGCGCTTCTCATTGCCGGTGTCGGTGGCGTTCGACGGATCTTTGGTTTCGGTGGCGTTCGACGAATCGTTGGGGCTGTCGTTGTCGTCGTTGACCTTGACGTCGATGTCGTCTGACGCGAACTCCTCATCCGATCTCGATCCGTTTTCATCGTCGGCGTCGTCGCCGTCCATAGTGTCGGTACCGACCGCGTCGTCTTCATTCGCACCCGTCTCGTCCGCGCCGACCTCCGTCGCCGGCTCGAGCGCGACGAGGCTCCCGTGTCCCGAAAGGTACACCGTTCCGTCACCGATCACGTACGTGAGGTCGGGCCACCTCGCCTCGTGAGCGGCGTCGAGTCCGACGGCCGCCAGCGGGAACGACCACTGCTCGAGCCCAGTCTCGATGTCGACTCCGAAGATGGCGGGGTCCCCGTCGACAGGGTGGTACGGAACGACGACCGTCCGGCCGCCGATGGACGGTCGTCCCCACGCGTCTATCGACCCACCGACGGTCCAGCTGTGGTCGGTCTCGTAGTTGTATGCGTAGACGCCGTGTCGCTCGGCGCTGACTCTGACGGTGTCGGTTGCCGCGAGCGGGAACCGTAACCCGATTCGCTCGAGGAGCTCCCCGTCGTCGGCGTCGAGGACCAGGCACTTCTCTTCCTCCACCCACTCGCCACTGTCACCGTCGTCGCCGTCACCTCCGTTGCCACCGTCGCTATCGTCACCCATCCACGCCACGTAGAGACGATCTTCAGTCGCCACGATGGAACCGCGTACGTCGTTTCCCGATCGCGTTTGCTCCTGGACGGTCCACACAGTCTTCCCAGACTCGGCGTCCAGCGCGACGAAACCGGCGTCGGCGACGGCGTACACGAGGTCGTTCGCGACGGCGACCGGAATCGACGCGAACGATGCCACGTCGACGTCCCGCCGCTCGAGGTCGACCGCGCTCCGTCGCCACCGGGGGGTCCCGTCGTCAGCGTCGAGCGAGCGAAGGGCGCCGTCGACGACCACGTATATCGATCCGTCGACGATGGTCGGACTCGGGATCTGGCCCTGGCCGTCCGTCCCGAACGACGTCGACCAGACGGTATCGCCGCTGCCGGCGTCGAGCGCCGTCACCCGGTCACCGGCGACGTAGACGGTGTCGTCGACAACGGCGGGCGTTCCGTCGGCACCGACGTCCTCTCGCACCCACTGGATGGATCTGTCGCTGGCGGAGAGGGCGTGGATGCCAGCACCCGTCCGGAGGTAGACTGTGCCGTCGGCGACCACGACGTCGCCGTCCTGGTCGTATTCCCAGACGACGGTCTCGGGCGCTGGAAACCGATTCGAGCCCGAGAGAGCGGCGGTGTTTCCGGAGGTGCCGTGGTAGGACGTCCAGCTATCGGCGTCTGCAGGCGTCACCGCCATCGGGACCGTCGACTTCGCGTCGGCCCCGCTACTCGTTTTGGCGGCACCGAGGAAACTACCGATGACGAGCGATGCGCCGAGAGCCATCGCGGTCCGCCTGGGCCAGAGGGACATACTGATCCCGCCACCACCGGTCCTCTTGCTTATTCTGCGTGTAAGTTCAGTTTCGGCGATGAAACGGTGGTAATCGTTCCCTAGACTGCTCGAGAGACTGTTTCCTGTACCGTCCAAACGATCGTCCGAGATTCGGAGCGTTCGCCGGGTAAGGGGCCGTAACGTAGGGTTTCGAGCGGGCGAGAATCCGGTCAGACAGTCGCACCACCTGCAAATGTCGCCATTCATCGGACCGAGCATCGTCTCGAGTCTCGAGCGCCGTGCGTAGAGAGGAGGTGACGTCTCAACTCGACTGGAGACGCTCGTCGAGGGTGACGCTCCGCAACCACTAAACGCGACTCGTCCCTATCTCCGACAATGAGCGACTGGACGGAAACGTACCGCCCGACGACGCTGTCGGAGGTACGGGGAAACGACAAGGCCCGCAACAAACTCGAGGAGTGGGCGAGGACGTGGGACGAGCACCGAAAGCCCGTCATCGTCCACGGCAGTCCGGGGATCGGGAAGACCTCGGCCGCCCACGCGCTGGCCAACGACATGGGCTGGCCGGTGATGGAACTCAACGCCAGCGACGACCGCCAGGCCGACGTGATCAAGCGCGTCGCCGGCGAGGCCTCGAAGAGCGGCACGCTGACCGGCGGCAGCGGCGGTCGCCGCCTCGTCATCCTGGACGAGGCCGACAACTTCCACGGCAACGCCGACTACGGCGGTTCCCGAGAAGTTACACGCGTGGTCAAGTCGGCCAGCCAGCCGATCGTCCTCGTGGCAAACGAGTTCTACGACATGAGCAACTCGCTGCGGAACTACTGTCAGACCATCGAGTTCCGCGACGTCTCGGCACGCTCGATCGTTCCGGTGCTCCGGGACATCTGTCGACGCGAGGGCATCGAGTTCGAGGACGACGCCCTCCGCAAGATCGCCGACGCGACGAGCGGCGACCTTCGGTCCGCGGTCAACGACCTGCAGGCGGTCGCGGAGGGGAGCGAGCGACTGACGGTCGACGACGTCGTGACGAGCGAACGCGACAGCACTGAAGGAATCTTCGACTTCCTCGATGCGCTCATCAAAGAGAAGGACGCCCACGGTGCCCTGCTGGCTGCCTACGACACCGACGAGACGCCCGACGACCTGCTCAACTGGGTCGAGGACAACGTGCCGAAGGACTACTCTGGCGGCGAGCTCGCCGACGCCTACGAGTTCATGAGTAACGCCGACCGCTGGCTAGGCCGGGTGCGCTCGACCCAGGACTACTCGTACTGGCGCTACGCGACCGACAACATTGCCGCCGGCGTCGCCGCCTCCAGGCGCGAGCCCAAAGGCGGCTGGACCCGGTACGGCCCGCCGAGTTACTGGTCGAAACTCGGGCGAACCCGTGGGACCCGCGACCGGCGCGACGCCATCGCCCAGCGGATCGCCGACCGGGAGGTGGCGAGCATCGGTACCGTTCGCCGGGAGATCATGCCGTTCCTCTCGAGCATGACCCACCTCTGTCGAAACCGGGAGTTGACCGTCACGATGGCGGCTGCCTACGACCTCGACGAGAAGGAGGTCTCGTTCGTCACCGGGAGCGGCGCCGACACCAACAAGGTCGAGTCGATCGTCCAGGACGCTGCCGAACGCCAGACCGAGGAGACGGTCTCGCACTCCGGGTCCGCCTTTTTCGGCACCGCGGACGCCAACGACTCGAGCGACGTGGGCTCCAGGAGCGGCGAGGGCGCCAGGAGTGACGACGGTTCGGATGACGGGTCGGGGTCGGGCGACGAATCCACGGATTCGGAGAACGCGTCGCTTCTCGACGTAGGGTCCGCTTCCTCGGCCTCAGACGTCGACGGCGAGGCGAGTTCGGGGGTGGGGACGGGGACGGGGAACGACTCGAGTGCAGACGCCGACGATAGTACGTCGGGTGCCGACGAGAGCGAGGAGAACGAAGAGGACGAGGTGGACGAGGACGACGATGGACAGTCGGGCCTATCCGACTTTTTCTAGCCACTAAAACGTTCGATTGAAGGATTCTCGAGGGCGATTGGATTTATCTACAGGAGGCCGCAGGCTTCGCCCGCGTCCTGGAACGCCTCGAGGCAGATGACGAGATCATCACGGGTGTGTGCAGCCGTCGGGAGCACGTAGACGTATCCCTCCTGAACTGCGTTCCTGGACGCGTGTCCTCCAGAGCTCGCGCGAATGGGAGCGGAGACGATTACGCCCCGGTCGCGGAGGTCGTCCGCCAGGGTTCGGGCCGCGTCTCGCGTCTCGACGTAGACCGGCAGGATCTGCGAATCGCCGTCGACCTCGTATCCCATCGTCAGCAGGCCGTCGCGGAGTCGGGTGACGTTCTCCCAGAGGGATTCGCGGTGATCGCCGTGTTTCGAGAGGTGGAGCGCTTCGCTCGCCGCCGCGGCCGCCATCGGAGTCAGACCCGTCGACTCGACGAACGGCGGCGCACGAGCGGCCAGCCACTCGATTAACGCGTCGTCGCCTGCGACGTAGCCGCCCTGGCTGGCGAGCGCCGTCGAGAGCGCCCCCATCTGGATATCGACGCGATCGGCGAGGCCTTCGGCCTGGACGATCCCACCACCGCGGACGTAGAGGCCGGTCGCGTGGCTCTCGTCGACCATGACCCAGGCGCCGACCGAGTCGGCGACGTCGCAGAGTTCCTTGAGCGGAGCGACCCACCCGTCCTGGCTGAAGACCGAATCGGTGACGACGAGCCAGGATTCGTCGCCGGTGTCGGCGTTGGCGTCGGCCTTGGTGTCGTCGCCGGCATCAGTGTCGTCGCCGGCGTTAGTGTCGACTCTGACGGTAGTGTCGGCGTCGGCAGTGGATCTGCCATCATCGACAGCGCGCCGCTCGAGAGCGTCGTCCACCGCGTCGCGGAGGGCGTCGGGATCGCAGTGACCGTACGGAACGACCTCGGTCCCGGAGAGCCGACAGCCGTCGAACGCGCTGACGTGGGTGTACTCGTCGACGAAGACGACGTCGGGATCCAGGGCGGTGATCGTCCCGACGTTCGCGGCGTAGCCCGAGGAGAACGCGAGCGCGCGATCTGTCTCGAAGGTCTCGGCGAGCAGTCGCTCGAGGTCGTGGTGGACCATCGTGTCGCCGGTCGTGAGTCGGCTTCCGCCGGATCCGGTTCCAACGGTAGCGGCGGCCTGTCGCGCGGCGTTCTGGACCCGCTGGTTCGCGGTCAACCCCAGATAGTTGTTCGAACCGAACACGAGCAGTTCGTCGGCCTCCAGGATCGGGAGGCCGCCTCTCGGTGGTTCGGAGACGTAGCCACGGGAATCGATTCGGTCGGCTGGTGCGAGCGAGTACCGTCGGTCCGCGTCGGCCTGGGACGTCAATTGCTCCTCGAGGTCGAACCCACGGTCTGCCATCTGACTGAACCGTAACGACCACCGGATTTTACTCTCACGATTCTCGATTTGGGCTATCGAGTGCTTCGACCCCGTTTCGTACCCTGGTTTTCTCCCCTCATTCGTTTCTTATGCAGCTATACGTATACGTCGGGAAACGGTCGCCGACGTTCGAAACGCGAATCGAATATCACACTTCAGTGACTGTTAATATTCCAAAGCTTAATGCCGATTGATAATCTATTCGAAGAGAAGAGGACATGACCGATAGTACGACCGATGAAAAATCGAGGGAGGGGGATTTCGATATCGGTCCGAGCATGGACGAGCTCTTCGGGGAGATCGAAGACGACTCGGCCGACGACGAGCCGATCGACCGCGATGAGCCGGCCCACGCAGACGACGTCGAGGACGTGACCGCTGCGGACCTCTTCAGTCAGCTTCGCGACGAGGCCGCCGCCAACCCCGGGATGGACGAGGTTCTCGAGGACGAGAGCCCCGAGGAGATCATCGCGAGCGCCGACGAAGTCGACGAACCGGATCACGACGTCGACGACGAGCTGGTCGACGAGGGTGCGCTCGACGACCTGTTGCTCACCGGCCGGACGCGATCCGACGAGTTCCTCTGGGTCGATAGCGGTGACGACTCGTCTTCCGCGGACGACGGCGATTCGGGAGCGACCGAAATCGATTCGATTCAGGGTGTGGAAGGGGTCGAGGACGTTTCCGAATCCAAATCCGGATCTGAAGCCGAGTTCGAAACCGAACCCAGACCCGAATCTGAGTTCGATGCCAAGGACGAGGACAGAGACAACCCTGATCGGGCGACGGACTCGGTCGATGAACCGGACAGCGCTGCCAGTAACGCCGACGACGATGTTGACGGCGACGGCAACGGCAACGAAGACACTCCCGAACCCGACACCGCCGCTCGGGCCGAACGCGTCGACTACTCCCTCGAGTCGACCGCGTCGGACGAGGAGTCCGCACTCGTCGTCTCTGACGTCGAATCGGCGGAGACGGACCTCGTTCCGACGGACGACGAGAGCGAGGACGAGGACTCGAGCGGCTTCCTGGGCTGGCTCCGTTCGAAACTCCCGTTCTGACGAACGCCTCGGGCATTTCGAACACAACGAAATCGTTTTTGACGCGGCAGGCGAGCGAAACGTATGAGCACTGACGACGAGACGAATCCGGCGGAGGACGACGAACTCGAACGCATACGCGAACGCAAGATCGAGCAACTGAAAGCGAAAGCCGAACAGGACGATCAGCGCGCCTCGAGTCCAGACCAACCGATCGCCATCGAGAGCCAGACGCACTTCGAGCAGGTGCTCCAGGAGCACGGTCGCGTGCTCGTCGACTTCTACGCCGATTGGTGCGGTCCCTGCCAGATGCTCGCGCCCGTCCTCGACCGGCTCGCCGCCGAAACGCCGGGCACGATCGCGAAAGTCGATACCGAGGCGCTCCCGGGGGTCGCCCAGCAGTACGGCGTTCGTGGGCTTCCGACGCTGATTCTCTTCGAGAGCGGCCAGCCCGCCAAACAGCTGGTGGGGATGCAGGACGAATCGACGTTACGTGGGCTGCTCGAGTAGTCCCGGGTGGCGTTCAGAATCGATTTCGCGTTCTTCGCCGTCCAGGACGACGATACGATCGTCTCGTTCGACCCGGCCTCGTTTGCGATCCGACGAGGGCTTTCACTGGTTCGAATCGACGTTCCTGGAGAGTGCTGAACGGTCACCGAACGACCGTCACCGGAACGTTCGCTCGCTTGACGACGATTTCGGCCGTGCTCCCCATCTGTAGACCGGCCGCGCCGCCGCGTCCGCGACTGCCCATGACGATCTGGTCGGCGTCCGCGTCCTCGGCGTGCGCCACGATAGACTGGGCTGGCGACCCGACGGCGGTCGCGGTTTCGATCACCGCGTCGTCTTCGAGCGACGCCTTCGCTTCGGCGAAGAGATCGGCGGCCTCCGACTCGTGTTCGGTGAGCCAGGCGTCGGTCAGGGGCGGAAGCTGTTCCTCGGTCGGGGTCACTTCGAACGGATCGATCGCGTGGAACAGGACGATCGAGGCGTCCGGAAACGTTTCGAGGGCGTACTCGAGGGCCGCCTGTGCGTGCGAGGATCCGTCGTGCGGGACGAAAATCGAGCGTGTCATACTGATTCGATTCGACGGGCGGAACCGTAAAACCACCTCGAGTGTTCGGCGCACCTCGAGTGTTCGGCGACGAGTTCTCGTGTCCGGTCGGTGAGCAGCGAGCGTTACCTGCCAGTGGAGTGAAATACCCGTCCGTCGTATCACGGACTGATGGAACGCGACCGTGTGCTCGGCCGTCGGATCGCTGTCGGATCGATCGTCGCCGCCCTGTTCCTGGTGGTCGCCTACGTTGCCCTCTCGTTCCTCGGCGTTCTCGTCTTCGCAGTCTTCCTCTACTACGCCGTTCGCCCGATCTACCGCACCCTCGATCGGTTCAACGTGCCGAGACGGCCGCGGGCGATCCTCGCGCTCGTCCTGTTCGGCGTGCCGTTTCTCGTTCTCATCACCTACACCGTCGCCGTCATTGTCATCGAGACACAGGCGTTGCTCGCAGCATACAACGTGCAGGATCAATTTCTCGAGCAGGTGGTCACGGAAATCGACGTAACCGGCCTCGACCTGGACGAAATTCGAGGAATCGTTACGGACCTCTCCTCGCAGGCCTCCCTCGGTGTCGTGGTGTTGAGCCTCGCAGGGACGGTCAGCGTCGTCAGCGGTGCGGTCGTCCAGTTGATCATCGTGGTCACGCTGGTGTACTACATGCTCGTCGACGGCCCGCGATTCGTCTCGTGGGTACTCGATACCTACGACGAGTCGGGAGTCATGCGCGCGTATGCTCGCGCCGTGGACCCCGAACTCTCGATGACGCTCTTCGGTAACATCGTCAACGTGTTCGTCACGGCCATCGTCGGTGTCGTGACGTTCTACACGTACAATTTCTTCGCGCCAGCCCCCGTTGACGTTCCGTTTCCGGCGCTGATCGGCGCGCTCACCGGTATTGGGAGCCTCATTCCGGTCGTCGGCATCAAACTCGTCTACGTCCCCGTCATCGTCCTCCTCGCGGGGAACGCGTGGGCGACTGGCGACCTCTCGCTCCTCGTGCCGGTAGGTGCATTGGCGGCCGTCAGCGCGGTCGTCGTCGACTTCATCCCTGACTTCTTTATCCGGGCACACATCAGCGGCAAGCAAACCCACACGGGAATGCTCCTGGTCTCTTACATCGTCGGGCCTCTCGTCTTCGGTTTCTACGGGCTGTTCCTCGCCCCAATTTTGCTGATTCTCGTGATCAACGCCGTCTACATCCTCCTCCCGTACGTCCTCACCGGCCAGCCGACGGGGGTCCGACAGGCCCGACTCACCGAATACCGCAGCGGACGGTTCGAGGATTCGAGGGCCGAACGAACCGGGGCCGAACGAACCGGGGCCGAACGAACCGGGGCCGAACGAACCGAGAGTGAACTAACCGAGGCCGAGCCAACCGCCTCGAGCGAGGGACCGTCCGATCGCCGGTAACGATCCGTTCGACCGGTCGGCTATGGAAACGTGTGAGAGACCTACGCCAACCGACTGGCTGCTAGCTACTTCTGGGTCGAGTGGAAACCGCTATCGTTCGAACGCAACGTCGCTCGAGGCCAGCCATCGTTTCGGCCGCAGTCTTCGCCGTCTCGAGGCGGCCGAACGGAACCGAGGAAATCACGATGAGCAGGCGAACGACTACGACCCGACGCTCCACCGAGTTTCGTAGGGGTAACGCTCGGCACGATACAGCGCCACGTGCGTTACAACGGCGACGACGACCAGTCCCACGTTCACCGGCGTCGAATCGTATGCGACGATATTGATGACGATTTCGCCGGGGTAAATCGGCCAGAAGGGCTCCATCGCCGCATCCGGCGCCGACGAGAGCAGGTCGACGAAAATGTGACTGAGGCCACCAGCCCAGAACGCACTCGTTGCGAAGACGAATGTCGTCTCGGGAGAGATCGAATCGCTTCGTATCAAGCGATGAGCGTTCAACGTCCGCGTGAGCGTTCGTGCGGCCACGGCGCCGAAGACGAGGCCGACCACCAGGACGAACGGAACGGTGTGTGTCAACCCGTGGTGTTGGAGCTGAGGATGTGAAAAATAGGGCTCGAAAAGGAGGTCGATGTCCGGAAGTAGCGCCGTGACCTGTGTGAGCGCGGCGAACGTAACCGCCGGTCGACGACCCCACAGGACCCAGGCGGGAACGGCGAACAGTAGTGCCATCGCGCCGTGACCGATTGGTTCGACCATTTGCCCCTTCTATAACGTGCGAGGTATAATAACCACCCACTCGCCCGGAATGTCCGGTCGTTTCACGGCGAATCAGATGACGACGACGAGAAACCTCCCAAGAGTGCTTTTTCGGACGTGGGGCGTTCGTCGTGGACGAGACGATAGCGTTCGTGTCGAGGGAACGCGCGTTCTAGGTCGCCAGATGCGAACGCGACAGACTGCGTCCGGGTATCCGCCCGGGGACGCTGGTGCAGTGCGACCGTCAAAACCGTACGGTAGGTCGGACGTAACTCGTTCCCGTCGGCGAAGTGTACACCTGACGGGCCACAACCCACCACCGCGCAACTTATGTCCGTTCGAAATCTCCATTCGGTCAATGGTAACGGTTGACAATGTGCTAGGGCTTCTCAATGAGAAGCGCCGCCGATATGCACTGTACTATCTCAACGAACAGGATGGCGCAGTGCCAGTCGAGGAGGTGGTGGAAGCGGTAGCGGACATGGAAACGGACGAGGGGTCCTATCCCCGCCCCAAGGAGAAGTGGAACAACATCGAACTCTCGCTTCATCACAACCACCTTCAGAAAGCCGACGAGTACGACTTCATCCACTACGATTCGGAGGCGGGTGTCGTCGAACTCGTCGAATCCCCTACCGAACTCGATATCATCCTCACCGTGGCGAACGTACTCGAACGGACGAACTGAGTCGCTCCCAGTTGCCGTTCGACTTCGCCGCAAATCAGTGCCCGAAAGCGTCCTCGAACAATCGCACAATTCGGATCCTCCAGCAATCGCTCGATCCGGGTCCTCGAGCGTCCCTACCCCCAACCCGTTACTCGTCCTGGACGAGACAGTAAGCGTGTCCAGGCGCCTCGAAGACCGCCTCCTCGGTGTCGCTCCAGTAGTTCGAGATCCTGGCCCGTTCGGCGTAATAGATCCGGCCGTCGCGCGGAATCGGTTCGCTGGTCACGTAGCCGCGGTTCATCACCTTCCATCGAACGTCGCCGGTGTCCTTCTCGAGTGCGTAGAGGTGGCCGTCGTAGGAGCCCACCAGCACCGCGTCGGCGGTCACCGTCAGCGACCCCAGTACGTTGCCCTCGACGTGGGTCGACCACTGCTCTTCGCCTGTGTCGGCGTCCAGCGCGTAGACGTTCCAGTCGTCGCCGCCCGTGTAGACGACGTTCGTCTCGGGGTCGATTCCCGGATTCGACATGATCACCTCGCCGATCTCGAACGACCACTCCTCGGTGCCGTCCTCGAGGTCGAGTCGGTAGAAGTACCCGTCCCAGGAGCCGACGAACGCGCTGCCGTCGTAGGTCGGGATCGTCCCCTTGACGTGGTGGCCGGTCTCGAACTCCCAGGCGAACTCCAACGACGGAAATTCCCAGGCGTAGACGACGCCGTCGTTCGAACCGGTGACCATCCGCTCGGTCTCGGGGTCGATGGCCGTCGAAGGGTGGGGCATCCCCCACAGGCGGTCGTCCTTCCACAGCGGCTCGCCGGTGCCGGCGTCGAGCGCCCACATCGTCCCCGCGTTCGGGTTCGAGTACTCGGTGACGACGTAGATCACGCCGTCCCAGTAGGCCGGGCTCGAGCCGATGGCGATCGAGCCGTCGAGTTGGCCGGCCGTCGTGTGCCAGATCTCGTCGCCGGTTTCGGGATCGAAGGCGTACATGTCGCCGTCGTAGCCTCCGAGGTAGGCCACGTCGCCGATGACGGTTGGCGTTCCGTGAAAGCCCAGGGATCGCGAGGCACCCGTCATCCGCGTCCACCTGTGCTCACCGCGCGGGGTCACCGCGTGGATGCGGCCGGTGTCGGACGGGATCAGGATCGTCTCACCGTCGGGCGTCGGCAGGGGACTCGATTTCGCTGCGGTGTGACCGATGTAGTTGACCGGGAGCGACCAGTTGACTGACACCGACTCCGGCACGGTCTCCTCTGGGTAGTATCCCAGGCGGCGGAGCCCGCGGCGAAACATCGTCGCGTCGTCGCGGTCCGGGTACGTTTCGTCGTAGGGCAGGATATCGGGGTCGAACGAGTGCTGATCCCGCGAGTAGGTGCCGTACCCAGGGAGCCCACAGCCGGCAAATCCCGCCAGAGCCAGGCTCCCCCCGGCGAGAACCTGTCGTCTCGAGACGTGCGGTGGACGGCTCATCTGTCGTCGAGCAAATTGGAAGGGTTCCGGTATAGTTCCGCCGGTTCGGAGGGTGCCGACGTCGCCGTCTCGGGTCGGGTTCATTCTGCCAGGTTACGAAACTCGTTGCTCGAGGAGTCGTTGCCAGGTCCTGAGATGCGTCGTCGAGTCGAGGGATTCGGCGGTCGAACGCGGGTCGCTCGGGTCCAGGTCGCACGCCGATTAGACCCCTGCTACGATTCGATACTCTGACGGTGATAGTCTCCCTATCTCGAAAGTGGCCGAACGAAGATATGCATGTGCCTTATCCCCATAATAGGTGTTTTATACGTATGCCGGATAGAACTAAATACAGGTTTGTGGACGATCAGCGTATGTCAACGCACGCAACACACTGGAACGACACCGCGACCTGCCCGTTCTGCGGCGGTGAACTGAGCGACCCCGGTGCCGGGTTCGTCGACCACCTCGGCGTCAACCCCGAGTGCCAGACCGAGTTCGATAGCTGGCGCGACAACGTCGCCGACGACCTCGGCGGTACCTGGAGCGGGTAGTCGATAGTCGAGGTCTACCGTCGACCGAACTCGAGCGCCATTGATCCCTAGAACCCGACCGCCTGACCGTCTTTTCGCGGCTCCGTCGCCCCGGTAAGCACGTCTCCGGTGCGGCGAACGAGTTGTGCACCTCCGAACATCACGGGTGGAAGCACCTGCACGTCGTGTCCTTTGCGGACGAGTCCGGTCTGGTTCGGGAACCGTTCCTCGACGCCGAGCGCCCCCTCCTCGCGGTAGCGCCAGCGCGGCGCGTCGAGCGCTTCCTGGACGCCCATCCCGTAGTCGACCAGGTTCGAGACGACCTGGACGTGGCCCTGGGGTTGCATGTATCCACCCATCACGCCGAAGGCCGCCCAGTCGTCCTCGTCGAATTTCGCGATGGCCGGCACGAGAGTGTGAAACGGCCGTTTGCCAGGCTCGAGGCGGTTCGGATGCTCGGGGTCGAGTGAGAACGAGGCGCCGCGGTTCTGGAGGGCGATGCCGGTGTCCCCGGCGACCAGTCCGCTCCCGAAGCCGGCGAAGCGGGAGTTGATGTAGGAGACGAGATTGCCTTCCGCGTCGCCGACGGTCAGGAGCGCGGTGTCGGCGTCCTCGGCGGCCTTCGTCGGCACGCCGACCGCGGGGTCCTGGATCGCCCGCTCGCCGATCGCCGCGGCGCGCTCGCGGGCGTAGGCCTTCGATCCCAGCGGCGGCACCGTCTCGTAGTCCGGATCGGTGACGTAGTGATGGCCGTCGACGAACGCGAGTTTCGTCGCCTCCGCGAACGCGTGCACCCGATCTGGGGAGTCGTACTCGTGTTCGCCCGCGCCGATTGCTTCCGCGATGTTCAGCGCCTCGAGTGCGATCAGCCCCTGGTTGTTCGGCGGCAGTTCGAAAATCTCCGCGCCGTTGTAGGTAGTGCTCACGGGGTCGAGAAACTCGGGTTCGAAGGCTGCGAGGTCCGAAGTTGTGAGGAAACCGCCCTTCGACTGCACCTCGTCGGCGATGGCCTCGCCGATCTCGCCCTCGTAGACCGCGTCGGCGCCCTCCTCGGCAATGGTTCGCATCGACTCGCCCAGGTGCTCGAGCGTGACGATCTGACCTGGATCGGGTGCCTCGCCGTCGAACAGGTAGGCCTCGCGGGCGTGGTCGTCGGTAAAGAGACGGGGTGCGCCCTGCCAGTAATAGGAGATGACCTCCGAGACGGGGTATCCCTCGAGGGCGTAGTGAATAGCCGGCTCGAGGACGTCAGCGAGCGTCAGCGTCCCCAGCTCTTCGACGGTGGCCTCCCAGCCGCGGGCCGTCCCGGGAACCGTGACCGCGTGCGGGCCCAGGAACGGCATCTCGAGGTCGTCATCCCCGGTGTCGTCGACGGCGTAGCCCCTGGATTCGGGGTACCAGTCGACGGCGTCCTCTCGCTCCTGGACGGAGCGCGTCACGTTCTCGATGGTCGCCTCGGCGGGGGCGCCGCCGCAGGCGCGCATGGCGCCGACCTCGCCGTCGGCGGTTCGGTAGAGGGCGAAGACGTCGCCGCCGAGACCGGTCGACGTGGGTTCGACGACGTTCAGCGCGGCCGCGGTGGCGACGGCGGCGTCGAAGGCGTTCCCGCCGTCCTCGAGGATCGAGAGGCCGGCCTGGGCTGCCAGGGGTTGGCTCGTGGCGACCATCCCGCCGGTGGCGTGGACCGAGGAGCGTCTCGAGTCGAATCGGTCGAGGTCGTAGTCGGTGCTCATGGCAGGGGCTTTCCCTCGGAGGTCAAAAGTGCGGGCGTTCCGGCAGGCCGTGACGAGGGCCGGACGGGTACGGCTGGCGCTCGACAATACTATAGAAACGATAGTATTTGCGACTGGAAACGGAACCAGACGATGCGTCGCTTCAGGCAACGAACGTGACCCCGCGGGCGCAACCTTCACGGCCTCCGAGTCGAAATCTCAGCGAGAACACATCCGAATCCCTCAGCACATGGCCAACGAACCGTACCTCCCCGGCGTCGACCGCTCCGACGAGCGCGAGGACCGCATCGTCCTCCACGTCGACGCCGACTGTTTCTACGCGGCCTGCGAGCGCCTCCGCGAACCCGAACTCGAGGGCGAACCGGTCGTCGTCGGCATGGGGTACGAACCCGGCGACTCGGTCGGAGCCGTCGCCACCGCTAGCTACGAGGCGCGCGCATTCGGCGTCGAGAGCGCCCAGGCCATCTCGACGGCGCTCGAGGCGCTTCCCCGCCGGGTCGACGTCGAGGACGACCTTGACTCAGACCTCGCCGTCGAAGAGACCGGCCACTACCGTCCGGTCGACATGGACCACTACCAGTCGGTCGCCGCCGAGGTGAAGGACGTTCTCCACGACTGCGCCGACGTCGTCCGCGAGGTCAGCGTCGACGAGGCCTACCTGGACGTGACCGAGCGCACCGCCTGGTCGGTCGTCGACGGCTTCGCCCGCCACGTCAAAGACCGCATCCGTCGCGAGGTCGGCATCAGCGTCAGCGTCGGCGTCGCGCCCTCGATGAGCGCGGCCAAAATCGCCAGTGACTTCGACAAACCGGACGGCCTGACCGTGGTCCGGCCCGGTGAGGTCCGCGAGTTCCTGGCCCCGCTCGACGTCGACTTGCTCCACGGCGTCGGCCCCGTGACGGCCCGCGAACTGCGGTCGATGGGGCTCGAGACGGCCGCGGACGTCGCTAGCGCCGATCCAGAGCCCCTCGTCGACCAATTCGGCGAGCGCGGCCGCGAACTCCACGAGCGTGCGCGGGGAGACGACGACCGGCGCGTCGAACCGAAGGGACTGCCCAAGAGCTTCTCGCGGGAGTCGGCGTTCGACGGGCCCGTCGAGGATCCTGAACCGAAACTCGAACTGGTGGAGACGCTCGCGGCGGCCGTCGCCGACCGTGCCCGACGTGAGGGCGCACTGTACCGGACCGTGGGCGTGAAGGCCGTCCGTCCGCCCTACGAGGTCAACACGCGCGAGCGCTCGTTGCCCGGACCGGTCGACGAACCCGACCTCGTTCGGGAGATCGCTCTGGACCTGTTCGCCGAGTTCGAGTCCGATCCCGTGCGCAAACTCGGCGTCAGAGTGGCGAACCTCGAGTTCAGCGAGGCCGACCAGGCGAGCCTCGATAGCGTCGACTGGGAGGATCGGGCGGGATCGAACGGGGCGGACTCGAGTTCCGGTACCGATGACGGCGAGAACGACGCGTTCGGTGGTGAGGACTCGAGTTCGTCCACCGAGAGGGTGACCGACGCCGTAGAACAACTCGACCTCGAAACCGCCCTCGCGTCGAATTCGGGCGGTCGTGACGAGGCCGAACGGTCTACCGACGATGACGACGAGGAACGAGCGAACCGCGAGACGTCGGTTCGGGGCTCCGGACAGGCCTCCCTCGACGAGTTCGAGTAGAGTTGTCCGGGTGCAGCGAAGACGTCGTCGGCCGAAATACCCATGCCAGTTCGTTCACGATGGGCAGATACGCCGCGGAGACAATCAGCGATATTGAAAGTATAAGTTGTCGCAGGAAAACGGTCTAACAGACCAGTCCCGGGGCCACAGATGACCGATCTTCCATGACCGACGATATCGACTTCTACGACCTTCTCGACGTTTCATCTGACGCCTCCCAGGACGACATCAAGCAGGCGTTTCGCGAACAGGTCCGGGTCTACCACCCGGATCTGAACGACGACGACCGGGCACAGGCGCAGTTTACGGCGCTCAAGAAGGCCTACGACATTCTGGGAGATCCGGTCGAACGCCAGGCCTACGACCGCCTCGGGCACGAAGATTACGTCGCCAAGCGAACGTCGGGGCTCCCCTCGCCAGACCTCTGGAAGTCGGCTACTGACGCGGACGCGGATACAGACGCGAACGTGGATGCGGATGCAGACGAGAACGATGGAGACGACTCCTCGGATTTGGATTCGGGTTCAGATTCAGAATCGGGATCGAGGTCGCGTTCGTCGACGGCCTCCCACACCACGAAATCGACTGCCTCGAGCGCTACGTCGGCAGGCGGGACCACGTACTCGCGGAAATCGAGTACGACTTCCGGGGCGGGATCGGCCAGCGCGTCCGCCTCGGCTACGGGTACCGGTACGAACGCCGACACCGGAACAGACGCCCGCTCGAACGCGACCGCCTCGAGTGCAAGGGCAGGCAGGACGACGACCGGCACCGCCGGTCCGACGGGCACCCGAACCGAGTCGACCCCCCACTCTCACTCTCACTCGAGGTCGGGCCGACTGACCGACAACACGCTCGCCCGGTGGTGGCGCGATCAGAACTTCGCCTGGCCGCTCATCTGGACGTCGATCCTCGTATATCTCGCCGGACTCGTCCACTTCGGGCTCGAGCACGAGAACGCGCTCTCGAACCTGGCGCTGGAACTGCAGTCGATCGGCCCCGAGCCGAACGCCCTCTGGACGTTCCTCTCGACCAGTCGGCACGGCATTTCGACCCCCATCGCGTTCGTCTCGAGCGTCGAACCGGTCGCCCCGCCCTCGCCCCTCGAACCGATCCAGTGGTACGGCGTCCTGGCTGGGGTCGTCTGCCTCTCGGTGCTCCTCGTGCTCGCCGCCCGAATCGCCTGGCGCGAGGAGACCTGGGGGCCGATTTCGATCGACGAAACCATCGTCCTCGGGGTCGCGCTCACCGCAGCGACGATGGCCGTCGGCGGGCCGATGCTCGCGGGAAGCGTCCTCATGCCGCTGCTGATCGGCGTCGTCGTTCACCGGACCCACCAGCTTCCGGGGTGGTCGCCCTCGTACCTCTACGTTCTGGGCGTCCTCGCGCCCCTCGTCGGGTTCGTCGTCGCCGCTGCCGGCTACGCGACGCTCCCGGCTGACCTGGCGCTGTTCGTCGTCGTTCCGCTGCTCGGCGCGCTAGGGCTCCCACTCCGCGTGAGCGTTCGAAAGCGGTTCGGGCGGTAGTTACCTATTGTAGCTATTGTCGCCGGGTAGGCGGTCGAATCGCACTCAACCGATTCGCGTCGCCACGCCCTTCGTCTGCCGGTAGTCCGAATCGAGAATCGCCTCGAGTCGCTCGAGCAACCGCTCTCGGTCCTCCGCTTCCCACTCAGCCGGGTCGAGAATCGGGACGACCATGAACCCACGACCGCGGATCTCCGTCGCGTGGAGGGCGGGCATATCGAGGTCGATCCGTCGGCGCTGGGTCGTGTACTCCTGGAGGACGTGATCGGTCGCTTTGGCACCGACCGGCAGGAGGATGTGTGCGTTGATTGCGCGCAATTCGGCGTCGAAGTAGCGCTCGAGTTCGTCGTACTCGTCCCTGGTTGGCGGGCGGCCGCCGGGAAGGGTACACATGTGGAGGTAGTCGGCAAAGAAGTTCGAGAAGGCCGGTTTTCGGGCGGGACCGCTGACGAATCCGACGGCACGGAAGACGTCCAGGAGACGCTCGCTCGCCTCGCGCTCGGTGAACGGGATGGCGGTGGTCTCGCCGCCGTGGACGCCGGGATGGTCTCCGATGAGGTGAAAGTCCGCGTTGGCGTCGCCGTAGCCGAACACGGCCGGAACGTTCCCGGGGTCGTGCCTCTGGAAGGGCGGTCGCATGCCGAAGGGGTTGCTCGTCCGGTCGGTGACGTTCTCCACGAGGGTACGGAGGTAACGAAGCGAAATAACGGCATTGAACCGTTCCGAGGAAGGTATTCGGGTCGGCGTCGCTCGAGTTATTCGTTCACAGGAGCGGTGGCTGGCGGCGCGAAGGATCCGACGAATCGCTCGTCCTCGGGAGGTAGGATTGGGAGCGAAGGGGCGGCGATTGGGAGCGAAGGGGCAACCATTGGAGCGAACGGGCGACGAGCCAATCCCGAAATGCACGAACGTGAATAATACATTCGCCTCGAGAGGATAGATGGGCACGAACCCGAGCATTGATTAGGCTCGCGGTGTCCGGTTCCGGTATGACAACGATCATCGACGGGAAGGCGGTCGCAAGCGAGATACGAGCCGATCTCACCGGAGCGATCGAGACGCTCGCGGACGCCGGCGCCCGTCCTGGACTGGCGACCGTCCTGATGGGCGACGATCCGGCGAGTCAGACGTACGTGAACATGAAACAGCGCGACTGCGAGGAGGTTGGCATCGAACCTCACCACGTCGATGTCCCCGGAGACGCTGCCCCCGAGGACCTGTACGAGGTCATCGCGGAACTCAACGACGACCCCGACGTTCACGGTTATCTCGTCCAGTCGCCGGTCCCCGACCACGTCGAGTATCGGGACGTGATCCGGCGAATCGACCCCATGAAGGACGTCGACGGCTTTCACCCCGAGAACGTCGGGCGACTGGTCGCTGGCGACGCCCGATTCCGGCCCTGCACCCCCCACGGCGTCCAGAAATTGCTCGAATTTGCCGGGATCGACACCGAGGGCGCGGACGTGACCATCGTCGGACGCTCGGACATCGTCGGCAAGCCCCTCGCGAACCTGCTGATCCAGAAGGCCGACGACGGCAACGCGACGGTGACCGTCTGTCACTCCCGGACCGACGACCTCGCGGCCAAGACGCGCACGGCGGACGTCGTGATCGCCGCCGTCGGCGTTCCAGAACTGATCGACGGCTCGATGATCGACGAGGGCGCAACCGTCATCGATGTCGGGGTCAACCGCGTGGACGCGGACACCGAGAAGGGATACGAACTCGTCGGCGACGTTGACTTCGAGAGCGCGAAGGAGCGAGCTGGTGCGATCACCCCCGTCCCCGGTGGCGTCGGCCCCATGACGCGCGCGATGTTGCTCTACAACACGGTCAAAGCCGCCAGCCTGCAGGAGGGAATCGACGTCGAGTTGCCCTGATCCTGACCTCGAGTCCGGTCCTACAGCGTCTTCGTCAGCGACTCGAGGCCTTCTCGTGCGGCCTCGAGTTCGGCCACGTCCCCCTGTACGCCGTTCGCCAGGTGTCGAGTCGTCTCGAGCAGTCGTTCCGCGATCGTCGGCTCGACGTCGCCCTCCAGCATGCGCAGGCGGGTTTCGTGATCGATCAGGTTCTCGAGCGTGCTCTGGGCGTCCTCGAGTTCGAGTTCCTGGTCCGTCTCCTCGACCCAGACGCGGAGATCACGCCGATAGGTGCGCACGGCGTCGGCGACGGCGAGGCCTCGAGCCTCGTAAAAGGACGGCGGGACCGTCTCCGGGTCGGGCCGCGTACCGTCGTCGGCATCGCGCAACAGCGAGAGGAAGTACAGCTCTTCGTCTTCGGTCAGTTGGGAGGTTCGGCCGACGATGTCGGCGGCGTGGCGGAGTTCCATTGCGGCGAGGTACGTGTCGTCGAGCGGGCGAAGGTCCCCGTCGGCGACGAATCCGCGGTTCCGAACGTACTCGCGGCAGATCCCTCTGGCGCGGTCGGCGAGTTCGTCGTTGGCCACCTCGTCGACGGCCCCGCGGACGCTCGTGAGGTCGAACGACGCGGGCCGGTCGGTGGTCGCCGTGCGCTCGCCGGTACCGACGCTCTTGAGGCTCCCGCAGGCTGGACAGCCGACGCTTCCCGTCTCGGCGTACGACCAGCGGGTCCCACAGGACGTACACTCGCGTTCGCCGCGGACGTTCATTGCCGTTCGTACGCGCGCGAGCCCAAAAGTCCCGTCGATGCACGACACCGGCGGCCTCGAGCCGATCGTTCGACTCGCTATTTTGTCACCCAGGTCCCATCAATTCGGCGAGTGCTTACCCGACGGGAAATGAAGAGACGGCAATTGCAATGCGTATACCTAGAAGCTAGAGTGAAATACCCGGATTCGCATGTCCCAAGACAGATTCAGCCGACGGAAGTTCGTCGTTGCAGTTGGCGCTGCTGGTACGGCCGCCCTCGCTGGGTGTACCGACGAGGGCCCGGGCGACAACGAAACCGACGACGGAGTGGACGACGGTGTCGGTAATGGGGACGACGACGGAATGGGCGACGACGAGAACGAGACCGACGTCGGCGACGACGATGAGACCGACGACGGAATGGACGACGAGGAAGACGACAACGAGACCGACATCGGCGACGACAACGAAACGGACGACAACGAGACCGACATCGGTGACGACAACGAGTCGAACGACAACGAGACCGACATCGGTGACGACAACGAAACGGACGACGAGGAAGACGACGAAGACGTATAACGAGTCCCTCGCGACTCGTCTCGCTCACTTTTCGAACAGCGTCACCACACACGTCGGCTCGACGGATCGTCGAGCTCGAACGTCGTGGAGTCGCCCAAACGATTTTATTTCGAGCGCGAGAACGGACGGATACGATGACACGGAGTACCCACGCTCCTGGTCGAGAAATTCGTCGGTAGTGACGACACGCAGGTACGAACGACCGACGACGGCGTCGTCCTCGAGGTCGGTTCCGCCACCTACGCGTTGACCAGTACCGACGCAGCACAGCTTCGCGACCAGCTCGCCGACGCGCTCTCGCAAACGCGAACGTTCACTCACACGGAAGCGACGCATCGTCCCGACGGGTCCTACGTCGTCGCCCGTCACGGCGCGACCTCGAGCGGGCACCGAAAGGTCTTCGACTCCTTCGAGGCGGTGGTCGACCTCTTCGAGGCGCTCCCGACGACGTTCACGGCGGACGACGTCGGCCGAAGCGGACTCTCCGGCAGTCGAAGACACATACTCGTCTGGCACGTCCTGGAGCATCCGGAATTCCCCTGTGAGTTGTGCCGTCGACAGCCGTTGACCGCTCGAAAAGTCTGACCCAGCCTGATCGATGGGCTGGGTATCGAGAGCAGCCGTACGCCACCCGGACGATCGTGAGCCGTGTTCCGGCGTCCCACTTTTCACCGTGCGGATACGAGAGAGAGCTATGCGTGAAGAGGACGAAATCCGCGAGCAGTACGAGTTCCTCGTCGAGCAACTCGAGAGCGACGAGATGCGTCACGAGGGCGTCAGACAGATGTTCACGTACTATCGCCGGGCGCTGGGCTGGGTCCTCGAGGAGGAACACATGTGACTTCCAGACCCGAACATATTCCGAAACGGACCAGTCACGTTTCGAGGCGGTGTCGGTACCTTTAAGACTCTTCGGTGAATTTTACCAATTGACGCTTCGCTTTGGAGGGCCGAAGCGTCAGCGGGGACCAATTCAGGGCGGCAAGCAATCACGCGGCCATTTTCACGCCGCGTGGTTTGCTTTCCTGTTTACAACGCTCTTGAGTGCTGCGTGTTGAGTAGTCGTAGCGTGCGCCATCGGCTTTGTGTCATTCATCATCGTTTCGTGTCACCCATCATCGAATTCGAATCGACGTGTACGCTGGTCGACGACGGTTGACGACGGTCATTAGTGTCGAGCACCGACGATCGTCGCACAGGCCACAATTAATTCCAGACCGAACACAATTCATCGTAGACATGAGGACTTCGTTATGCGTCATGCTTTCCATACTGGTCGAAGCCCTTACGTTTCGAAGGTCTTGTCAGCCGCGTGTTCGGCGGAACGCTTCGCCCATGTGCCGCGTGCAACCCGATATATTTATTAAAATTCGACAAGAAGTACGAGTGGTACGTTCCCAATGTACGACTTGACAGGATTTCAGCGCGACCTCCTCTACGTGATCGCCGGCGAAGAAGAGCCACACGGCCTCGCGATCAAGGAGGAACTCGAGCAGTACTACGAGAAGGAGATCCACCACGGACGGCTCTACCCCAACCTGGACACGCTCGTCGACAAGGGACTCGTCGAGAAGGGGAGCCGCGACCGACGGACCAACTTCTACACGCTCACTCGACGCGGTCGACGTGAACTCGAGGCCCGTCGGGACTGGGAGGGCCAGTACGTCGACCTCTGAGCCGCGTTCTCTCCAGGTATCGCACTCGGCTAGATCGAAATCCGCTTCGTATACGACGCAATGCTACCAGACGCTCCCCTGCAGATACAGATACTCGAAGCCCCACTCGACGAGGCAGTCGTTCGAATCGCTCTCGCCGGCGCGCTCGGGATGTTCCTGGGGCTCGAGCGCGAGTGGTCACAGAAGTCCGCCGGTATCCGAACGTTTTCACTGATCAGCCTGCTCGCCGCCGTCTTCACGATTCTCGTCCTGGAAGCCGACGTCGGCGAGAGCCTGTTGCTCCTCGGCGGTCTGCTCGTCATCGTCCAGGGCGTGTTGCTCGCCGTGCAGGGGCTGATGAGCGACGAGGACGCCGGTCTCTCGCTGACGACGTCCGTCTCGATGCTGGTGGCCTACGGTGTGGGCTCGCTCGTCGCGGCGGAGTTCGTCATCGAGGGCGTGACCGTCGCCGTCCTCTCTTCGCTCCTGCTCGTGCTCAAACGCGAACTCCACGAGTTCGCGTGGGGACTCTCGCGCGAGGAGATGCGGTCGACGACGGAGTTCGCCATCCTGGCGTTCGTCATCTACCCCATCCTGCCGGCCGAGTACAATCTCTCGCTCGGTACGGTCACGATTCCGCTCGAACCCCAGGTCATCTGGCTCATGGTCGTCGCCGTCGCCGGAATCGGCATCGTCAACTACGCCATCGTCTCGACGTACGGCGGTCGCGGCATCGCCGTCACCGGGTTCTTCGGTGGCCTGGCGTCCTCGACGGCCGTCGTCGGGACGATGCTCGATCACGTCCGACAGCGACCGGAGGCGGCCTCGTACGCGGTCGCTGCGATCTTGCTGGCGAACGCGGCGATGGCGGTGCGGAACCTCGCGATTGCCGTCGCGTTCACCGCTGGAAGCACCGTCGCGCCGCTCGTCCAGGCCGTCGTTCCGCTCGGCACGGTCATCGTCCTCGCGTTCGTCATCGCGTTTCTCATCGCCGACTGGTCTGAATCCACGGTGATAGACCTCGAGAACCCGTTCTCACTGAAGAACGCCCTCGGGTTCGGGGCCGTCTTCTTCGCGGTCCTCGTCTTCGGTTCGCTGGCGGAGACCTGGTTCGGCACGCTCGGCTTTTACGCCACCGCCGTCGCGAGCGGGCTCGTCTCGAGCGCCGGGGCGACCACGTCCGCCGTCGTTCTCTATCGCGGCGGGACGCTCACCGCGCCCGAGGCGACCATCGCGATCTTGCTGGCAACGGTCTCGAGCATCGTCGTCAAGGCGTTGCTCGCGGCGACGTCCCCGGACGGGAAGTTCAAGCGCCAGGTCGCGATCTCCAGTGGTGTGCTCCTGGCCGGCGGGGCTGTCGCCACCGCGCTCATCGTCGTCTGAGTGACGTTCCAGGCCTGAACTGATGGGTGAAACTGATAGCGTTCGTGCGTTTTCACTCATCAGTCGACGCTCAGGAGGGTACTGAGTATTGCCCGAACCACAACGAATATTTTTAATCGTCGGCCGGCGCAACTTCGGTATGGACCGAGATACGGTCGAGCCGCGAGTCGAGACGATGCCGGGCAAACGAGCGACGGAGTGGGCCGAGTACCACCACCAGTTTGCCGCCCCGAGCACCTACGTCTACGACTTCGTCTGGGATACACAGGCCGACGCCATCGGCCCGTTCTGTACAGACGTTGACGGCAACGTCCTCATGGACTTCACGAGTCACGTCGCCGCGGCCCCGCTCGGGTACAACAACCCGGCCGTGAAAGAGAAACTCGAGGCGTTCGACCTCGTCGACCCGACGAAAATCGCCGGCCAGGACTTCTACGTGAGCGGCGGTGGCTCCCCCTCGAACCCGGACTTTCCCGGACCGTCTCAGCTGATGGATCGACTGATCGACCTGACCGACCACTACGACATGGATCGAGTGTTCCTCTCGAACTCCGGAGCGGAGGCGGTCGAAAACGCGATCAAGATCTGTTACGCGAGTGGCGGCCACCGTGCGATTACGTTCGACGGTGCGTTCCACGGGCGCACCCTAGGTGCTCTCTCGCTGAACCGGTCGAAGGCCGTCCACCGGAAGGGGTACCCCGAGGTGCCCGGCGTCGTCAGCGTTCCCTACCCCTCGAGCCAGGAACACTACGAGAACGACTGGCTCACGGACGGACCCGGCGGCAACGTCGTCGCCGACAAACTCGACCCCAAACGGGGCGTCGTCGATTCCGACGAAGTGGCTTTCCTCATCCTGGAGCCGGTCCAGGGCGAGGGCGGCTACCGCGTTCCCCATCCCGAGTTCGCCCGCGACGTCGAGGCTCTCCGGGACCGGTTCGGATTGCGGGTCATCGCCGACGAGATCCAGTCCGGACTCGGCCGGAGCGGCGAGATGTGGGCGATCGACCACCTGGATCTCACCCCGGACGTCATCACCAGCGCGAAGGGACTGCGCGTCGGTGCGACCATCTCTCGTTCGGACGTCTTCCCCGAGGAGACGGGCCGCATCTCCTCGACGTGGGGCGCCGGCGACCTCCTCGCATCATTGCAGGGCGTGCTCACCATCGACGCGATTCGCGAGCAAAATCTGCTCGAGAACGTACGCGAACGCGGCGAGCAGTTCCGCTCGATCCTCGCCGAACGCGACGTCGAGGGCGTCACCGACGTGCGCGGCCGTGGCCTGATGCTCGCGCTCGAGTTCGACACCAAGGATCGCCGCGAGGCCGTCGTCGAGGCGGCGATGAAGCGTGGGCTACTCACGCTCGGCTGTGGACACAAGACGCTGCGAATCCTGCCGCCGCTCGACGTCACTGAACGCGAGGTCGACCTCGGCTCCCGGCTACTGCTCGAGGCGATCGACGACGTCGCGACGCAGACGGCGACGACCGCCTGACGAATCGCAACTCGATCGGCTAAAATATATTTTAGCTAACATATATTCCGCTGGGTCGCGTCCACTCGAGTGATGACGCGATACAGCAGTACCCACGACTCGCGGCTGGGTAACGACTCGCGGCTGGGTAACGACTCGCGATCGGGTAACGACTCGCGACCGGGGCTCGAGTTCGACAAGCGATTCTCGATCCCGGGCTACCGAACCGCACCACTCGCACAGTACGCACCAGCGACCGGAGGCGGCGACACGCACGACCTCGGGTTCTCGACCGGAACGACGATCATCGGAATCAGAGCGGCGACGGGCATCGTGATGGCTGCCGACCAGCGAATGAGCCTCGGGGGCCGCTTCACCGCCAACAAGGACGTCCGAAAGATTTCGGCAGTTCATCCGACCGCGGCGATGGCCATCTCGGGATCTGTCGGCCCGGCCCAGGAGGTCATCAGGCGGCTGCGCGCCGAAGCCGGGCTCTACGAGTCCCGCCGAGGCGAATCGATGAATCTCCCCGCGCTCGCGCGAACAGCGGGAAACCTCGTCCGTGGCCTCCCCGTCGCCCCGCTCCTGTGTGGTGTCGACGAGACGGGAGGCCACGTCTACGAACTCGACGGTAGCGGGAGCGTCGTAGAATACCGCTACGCGGCCGGCGGGAGCGGCATGCAGGTCGCCTACGGCGTGCTCGAGGGACGGCTCGAGGACGACCCGACGCCCGAACTCGATACGGCGACGGACGCCGCGATCGCCGCCGTCGAGGCTGCGAGTGAGCGCGATACCGCGAGCGGTGACGGGGTGACCACCGCTACGATCACGGCCGATGGCGTGACCGTCGACCAACGGAGGGCGAGCTGATGCAGTCGGACCAGCAGGCCTACGACCGCGGGACGTCGATCTTCTCGCCGGACGGCCGGCTCTACCAGGTCGAGTACGCTCGCGAGGCTGTCGCTCGAGGGAGTCCCGTCGTCGGGGTGGAAACGACCGATGGCGTCGTGTTCGCCGCCGACAGCCGAACGCCCTCTCCCTTGCTCGCGAACGACAGCGTCGAGAAACTCCACGATCTCGACGGGCGACTGGCCGCCGCGAGCGCGGGCCACGTCGCCGACGCACGTCGTCTCGTGGATTACGCTCGTCGGTACACTCAGGAGGAGCGACTCCGGTACGGGGAGCCGCCGGGTGTCGAACCGGTCGCCACGGCCGTGGCCGACCACGTCCAGGAGACGACCCAGTCGGGCGGCACCCGACCGTTCGGGACCGCGCTCCTGCTCGGTGGGGTCGACCCGGAACCGCGGCTCTACGAACTCGACCCCTCCGGGCTGACCCGGCGCTGGCGAGCGACGGCGATCGGCGGCGACAGCGAGGCGATTCGGGCGTCCCTCGAGGCGACCTACGAGGCCAACCTGGACGGTGACGAGGGCGTCCGGATCGCGCTCCAGGCGCTCGCGGATGCTCGAGACGAGGAGTGGTCCGGTGGGTCGGTCGACATCGGTGTAATCGACTCGAGTGGAATCGATCGGTTCGATTCACAGCGGTGTGCACAGGCGCTGGTGGACGCCGGACTCACGTAAGTCGGTCACGCCCTCAAGATTACGGAGAGTGCTGGCCGATAACAAGCCCTCGCCGGTGAAAGTCAAATCGCTACTCCTGGATGTCAAAAGTTCGAAAACTGGAGCCTGTTACACTCATAGAAACAGACAGTAACGTAGCGCGAGATACAGAGAATGGATGCAGCACACCGAAGTCGTTCATGTCACTTACTCAGTGCGGAACCAACTGATACATACGGATGTGAGCTTCCCATAAAGTATTCAACCAGCTGACTCGCTTTGACCACTTAAGAACATGACGGAAGCCGGACATTCCCAATCCAAAACTCCTCAACAATCTGTACTAATTCGACAAAAGATCCCGGATCGTCAGGCTTTGTTAAGTAAGCGTTTACATATCGCTCATAGCTCGAAAGAATATCCTCTTTGGCTGTTGAACTGGTCAACACAAGTATTGGAAGATGAGTCAAATCAGGATCGTTTCTGATCTCTTCCATCACGTCGAATCCATCTTTACGTGGGAGATTCAAATCTAATAATATAAGATCGGGACAGGGTGATTCTCCATCTTTCAAGAAATTTAGCGCCTCAATGCCATCTAAGGCGATATGCAATCTCGCGTCAAACTTAGCATCCCGTAAGGCTTCCTGTGTTAGTCGAACATCTCCGGGATTATCCTCTACAAGCAGAATGTCGGGAATGGATTTATTTTCACTCACAGAAATCAATGAATTTCGCTTTATGGCTGGAACTGTCACAGCGTTTTCCCTCTTCGTTATTAAACGTGTTCGCCGAACAGGTGATGTAGTAGCATATAGATATCTCTCTCTCTACCACTGGTTCCCTGTACTGAGAACTCGCCACCAGCTTGTCGGCGATTGCAGCGGCGAGCAGCGGGTTACGACTCAGGATAACGGGGGACTCTCGACTCACGTACCTCGTTGACCGGATCTCAATTGAAACAATCACCTCGACGGACTGACGCCGATTCCACACCCTCTGCTTTTCTTGATTCCTAAGAGGCTTTACCCAAAATTTTTTGGCGACTCCCTTTTCGTGGTAACGGCGGAAAAAAGATCCGATGGACCGACTCTTCACGGCATTGTCCGCTGGCCCGCGTCGCCGAATCCTGGCCGAATTGAACAACCAGCCAGCAGATGGCGTCCAGGTCCCCGAGGCAATTCTCAATGACGGGGAGGTACGTAGAGATCTCGAAATCGCGTTGCACCACAAGCACCTCCCCCTGCTGAATGATTACGGTTTCATCAACTGGGACCCAGAGACGAACAGAGTAACGAAGGGGCGCAGATTTGACGACGTTCAACCAGTTCTTGAATCGCTCAACGACCAGGCCGACGAGGTCAGCATTCCGTGCCCCAGAAAGGGCCAGTCGTAGGCATACACCTGGAGTCACGATCTCCGGTGGGCGTCTTGAGTAACGGATCACTGGCTTCAGGGATGGCACCGTCGACCACCAATCACTTCCCTCCTGGCAAATCGGTTTTTAGGCCATGACACATTCGCGCTCTGTATTCAGCACGATCACAGAGACCTCTCATTCTTCGAGGGGTTCAATGGCCGAAGAACGTACTGTCGAGGACGACAATCAGACAGTCGCGCTCTCGTCGCTCGAGTCCGTCTCGAGCGCGGGTTGCGTCTCGTCGTCCTCAGTCGTCGATGGTTCGTTCGCATTCGACTCCGCGTCGGACCCGGAATCGGACCTGGCGTCGTCGTCGGTAATCGGCCGTCGGCGGCTATCCACGACAGTCCCGTCCCCACCGACGTAGAGAATCAACGTCTCGTCCTCGAGTCTGGTACTCACGAGGAGACACCACGGATCGCTCGAGACGACGCGTTCGCGCCACTCGCGACCGACGTTCCAGAGCGAGCGCTCCTGGACGTCGCGGTTGTGTTCGTGGTAGAACGAGACGACCGCGGGGTGCTCGAGGACCGCGAGTGTGACCGGACAGCGAAGGGCCGATCCGCAGGCCTCACATTTGAAGGCCAGTTGGACGCGGTCTGGACCGTCGGCCTCGTCGTCGGCCGTCCGAATCACTGGTTCGACGTCCGCCGTCGTCTCCCCGCCGCAGTCGGGGCAGACGCGGTCGGTGAACGTCCGAATGCGGTGTCGGTGGTAGGAGTCGAGGGCTGTCGGTATCGAATCCGCCTCACGAGTCACATACCCGCTCGGCGGGAACGACAGTTCCAGAATCGGTGCGCCACAGGACTGGCACGCCACTCGAGAGACGTTGTCGGTGACGGTCGCGACCAGTTCGGTCTCCTCGCAGAACGGGCAGGGTTCGGGGAGGGCGATCGACTCGCAGTCCACGCTGTCGGTGTAGGTGCCCGCCCGGATCGCTCGCCCGACCTCGCGGCCGGCGTAGGTGAGTTCGTACCGGTCGTCCTAGCGTTGTCGGACGAACTCGCCGGTTAGCTGTCGGAGGTGGTAGGCGAACCCCGACGACGTGTCGGTGTCGCTCGCCTCGAACAGTTCCGAGAACGTGCACGGGCCGTCCGAGAGCAGCGTCCGGACGGTTCGCATCCGGATCTCGTTTCCGAGCGCCTGGAACGCGTCGCTGGGGGCTGGGCCGTCCTCGACGGATCCGGTATCCATGTCACACGTTGTGACACGAGCGGCCAAAACCCTGTCGACGGCGGGGCGATCAGACGGTCAGAACTGGTAGCGCCGTTCGTCATCCAGTTGCGGGTAGTCGTTCGCGCCCGTCATCTCGTCGTAGGTCATCCCCGAGAGGTACTCGTCGTAGGTCACGTCGTACCCCGACCGAAGCTGAAAGTCGAGTTTGCCCGTGTCGACTGTCGTCTGAAAGAGCATGTGAACCGCCCGACGGAGGAGCTCGTCGGTCGACTCTGGCTCGAGCGCGGTCGCCAGCAGAGCCAACTCGTTCCGGGTCTCGCGGTCGAGGGCCACGGTGCACTCCTCGCCCAGGTCGGCGTAGGTCGCTTCGATCTCGTCGGTCAGCGCGTCGAGGCTCATGGCATTCCCAACTCGAGGACGATTCATAGACCTTTCGCGCTCGCTGCGAGCGCAGGAATCGCTAGCCGTAAGGTCGTCGATTCACAATCCAGGACAATGAACGAGGACGCGGAATCGACCGACCCCGGAGACGGGCCGCTCGAGTCGACGGCCCTCCCGTCGGGTGACGCGCTCGAGCACGTCCAGGAGGGGCTAATCGCGTGGTACGAGGCCGATCACCGGGAGTACCCCTGGCGCGAGACAGACGATCCGTACGAGATTCTCGTGAGTGAGGTGATGAGCCAGCAGACCCAGCTGGATCGCGTCGTCGACGCCTGGGACGCGTTCCTCGAGCGGTGGCCGACAACGGAAGCACTCGCCGCGGCCGACCGCTCGGCCGTCGTCGGCTTCTGGTCGAGTCACAGCCTCGGCTACAACAACCGGGCGAAGTACCTCCACGAGGCGGCGACCCAGATCGAAGACGAGTTCGACGGCGCCTTCCCGGAGACGCCCACCGGCCTCCAGGAACTGATGGGCGTCGGCCCGTACACGGCAAACGCAGTCGCGAGTTTCGCATTCAACACTGGCGACGCCGTCGTCGACACAAACGTCAAGCGCGTCTGCTACCGGGCGTTCGACGTGCCGGACCACGACGCGGCTTTCGAGACGGCAGCCAATCGGCTCATGCCCGAGGGTCGCTCGCGCGTCTGGAACAACGCGATCATGGAACTTGGCGCGGTCGCCTGCACCCAGCGACCCAGGTGCGACGAGGCCGGCTGTCCCTGGCGCGAGCACTGCAGCGCCTACGCGACGGGGGACTTCTCGGCACCCGACGTGCCGACCCAGTCCACGTTCGAGGGCAGCCGTCGCCAGTTCCGCGGGCGCATCGTCCGAGCGCTCCGAGAGTACGACGAACTCCCTCTCGACACGCTGGGACCGCGAATCCGCGTCGACTACACTCCCGACGGCGAGCACGGGCGCGAATGGCTCGGGGGATTACTCTCGGATCTGGCCGACGACGGACTCGTCGAGCTAGACGAGAGCGAGGGCGAGACGGTCGCCAGGCTGCGGGCGTAGTTGGAGCACGCGTAGTTGGAACGTGATCGCACCAGGTCGACATGACCTGCGTGCAGCCGGTCGGCTACCCGTCGGTTTGCGTGTGAACGGATCAGCCACTCGTCGATTCTCGTCACTCGAGCGGCGCGTGGGTCAGTCGATACCCTACGTTATCGGCGTCGTCGTCGCCGGTACCCGCATCGCCCCCATCAGAAAGCTGGACGTCGACCACCTCGTAGAGACGGATCCCCGACTCCATCTGCGTGACGACGGGCGTGTCGTAGTGGTCGGCCTCGTACTCGAGACTCGGCCCCGCCGTCCGCTGGCGCTCTCGGTCGACGAACGCCCGGTGACGCTCGAGGCGACGTTCACCGATCGACCGCGAGCGGTCCTGGACCTCCCGCACGCGGTCATCGAACGCCGAGACGAACGCCGCCTCGAGTTCGTAGCCGATCGAGTGACGGCCGGCACACATCGCCGCCAGCGACGTCGTCCCCGTGCCCCAGAAGGGATCCAGGACGGTGTCGCCGTAGGTCGAGTACATACAGCACAGCCGGTAGGGAATTTCGAGGGGGAACGCCGCCGAGCGCTCGCGTAGATCGTCGTCCGGCGAGTCGAGGGTCTGCAGTTCGCCGGTCACGTCCGACCAGAGGTCCGTGAACCAGCGATTTCGCTCCTCCCAGAAGTAGGCCGCCTCGTAGCGGTCGTCGTCTCCTGGCGGGAACGATCGCCGGGAGTCGCCCTTCCGAAAGACGAGAATGTACTCGTGTTCGAGGGTGACGTAGGCGTTCGGGGGTATCATCCCGCTTCCCATGAACTTCGCGGCGCTGTTGGCGGGCTTGCGCCACAGGATATCGGGGAGGGGGTCGAACCCGCGGGCCTCGAACGCCTCGAGCACGCGGGCGTGGTTCGAGTAGACCCGGAAGCTGTCGTCGAGCGTCCGGGTCGCGTCCCCGACGTTGATACAGGCGATGCCGCCGTCGACGAGCACGCGCTCGAGTTCGTTCCAGACCCGATCGAGTTGGGCGTGCATCGCCTCGAACGCCTCGCGACCGTCCCCTCGCTCGAGGGCGTCGCCGACGACCGGATCGAGTTCGGCAAAGAGGTCGTCCCACATCTCGATCATCGGATAGGGCGGCGACGTCACGACGAGGTCGACCGACTCGTCCGCGATGGCAGCGAGTTCGCGGGCGTCGCCGGTCACAACGCGGTGGGTCGTCTCCATCGTGTGTCTGTGTCTCCGTTGCCCCCTTAGGTCTTCTCACCCGTCGTCGGCACTATCGGGCGGTTTTCGCCCGGCGGACCCAGCCGAGGTGGAACGGCGAAATTTGACTCGAGGCCGTGATCGTACCAGGGCCGAGTACCGGCCGGCTCGAGAATCGAGGAAACCGACACAGCCGATAGCGAGAGGTGTGGAGACACACGTCCTCCTCGAGCCAGTCTCCGTCTGTGGACAGTTACTACTCCGAAATCACGCACTGACAGTTCAGAAACGACTCGAGAAGGCAGAAACGACTCGAGAAGGCAGAAACGACTCGAGAAGGCAGAAACGACTCGAGAAGGCAGAAACGACTCGAGAAGGCAGAAACGACTCGAGAAGGCAGAAACGACTCGAAAAAGCGACGACAGTCGCTGGGTTCGATTACTCTTCGTCTTCGGCTTCAGCTTCGGCTTCGTCCTCGTCTTCGGCTTCCGCCGCTTCTTCGTCTTCGCCCTCCTCGTCTTCGCCTTCCTCCGAGGCGTCCATCGACACTGCGTCAGTGGCCGGTTCGAACTCCTCGATCGGCTCCCACTCGTCTTCCGCGGCCCGGCGACGCCGCCAGGCCAGTGCCGCGGCGACGGTCACGCCGAGCACCACGAGTTTCGAGAGCCAGCCACGGGAGCCCTCGGACGACTCCGCGGATTCTGACTCGTCCGTTTCAGTCACCGATTCCATCTCGGCAGCCGGGAGGTCGATGTCGGAAAGCTCGTCTTTTACCTCGTCTCGCATCTCCGAATCGGGGAGTTCCGAACGTCCGAGCAGGTAGCCGATGGCTGCACCGGCGCCGAGCAAGAGTCCCGCCGCCGGAACCATCCGCTTCGACGACGAACTGCCTCCGTCGGCTTCCTCGATTGCTTCGAGGATCGGGTCTCGCATCGGTGAGTCCATGCCGACACCGATCGCTTCTTTGACGACACGTTCCGAGAGGGGCGTCTCTTTATCGGACATAGTTCGACCATCCACATCCCGATAAATAGTTCTGTGCAATGTTTCAATTTGGGCCGCCACTCAACGGAGTGGTAGGACGCCCCTACCGGACCGACGGATGTCGAATACGCGTCCTGGATGCCCTCGGCGGGATCGAGCCGGCACCTCGACGACCGGGAACCCCCGCTCGAGACGACCCCTTAAAACGGGATCGCGATACCGAGGACTTCGAGCGCTCCGAACCCACCGAACCCGTACCCGAAGACGAGTGCTGCGGGAATCGTGCCGGCGACGAGGGCTCGAACGAACGAGGTTCGGTGGACGACCTGGAGGCCGACCCACAGGAGGACGGTCCCGTACGCACAGGCCGCGACCCTGATCGCGGGCGCGGGAAGCCCGGCGACGAGACAAGGGGCCGTTGCGTACGCGATCACCTGGACGGTCTGGCTGATGCCAGCGCGGTCGTCGACGACGACCAGGAGCACGAGCGTCTGGATGGCCGAGACGACGTGTAACCCGAACGGAGCGACGAACAACACGAGCAGGCTGATCCAGAACAGCCCCTCCAGGACGGGCGAGACGGGGACCGACGGGAAGTTGTCGGGAACCAGTAAATAGTGGGAGGTCGCGGCGATCAGCACCACTGTCATCGCGAAGAGCAGGCCGGGCGCCTGGTCTCCCGGTGCGACCCCTACCTGGAAGAAGTTCCGAGGGCGGACCAGTACCTCGACCCACGCCCGAGCGAGTCCTCTCGGGCCGCGATCGCGTCCGCCGTGGGGGTCTTTGATCCACTGGGTCATCGGTCTCGGTTCGTCAGTCTCGTTGGTCTCGGTTCGTCGGTCTCGTTGATCTCGGTTCGTTGGTCAGTCTCGCCGGAGCGTGTGGCAGTGTCGACACCGAGCCTCGTAGGACTCGTCCGCGCCGACGAGGATCGTCGGATCGTCCATGTGGGCTGGCTCGCCGTTAACGAGCCGTTGATTTCGCGTCGCGGGCTCGCCACAGCGGGCGCAGATCGCCCGAAATTTCTCGACGTACTCGGCGCAGGCGATCAGTTGCGGAAGCGGATGAAACGGTTCGCCACGAAACGTCTGGTCGGTCCCGCTGACGATGACGCGCCGGCCATCGTCGGCCAGCCGTTCGCAGACGTCGACGAGCGTCTCCGTGAAGAAGTTGGCTTCGTCGAAGGCGACGACCTGTTCGCCGTTGAGGCCGTCGAAGACGGCCTCGAGGTCGCTGTCCGGATCGATGGCGGTCGCTTCCCAGCGTCGCCCGTCGTGTGAGCCGACGTAGTCCTCGCCGTAGCGTTCGTCGAGCGCCGGGGTGAACACCGCAACCTCCTGACCCGCGATCTCGGCCCGGCGGAGCCGTCGAAGCAACTCCTCGGTCTTTCCGGAGAACATACTCCCCGTGACGACTTCGATCCACCCACTCTTCGTGATCGCGTGCATCGGATGAAAGCGGGGAAAGCCGAGGTTAAATCGGTTTCCAATTCCGTTCATCCGGCGTTCGGCCACGCCGGTTCGCAGAACGCATCCCATAACGAAACCGATCCGGTCCATGTCGCCGGTATGAGCGTCATCCGCCAGCCCGGACGCTTCAGCCGCCACACCCGTCGCCGACTCGTCGGCGTCACGGCGGCGGGCAGCGCCGCGACGCTCGACACCGCGGCTGTTGGGCTCTGGTTTACCCTGATCGTCGTCGAATCGCGAACGCCATCGACCGCACTCGCCGCACTGGGCATCCTCTTCTGCGGGGCATTACTCCGAACGGGCGTGTTCGGCGCGACGACGACCCCGATGTACGCCTTACTCACGCCGCGTCGGATCGGGGTCGCGCTCCTCTTCGTCGCCGCCTGGCCCGCCTGGCTGCTCGTCGCCGAGCGAATCGGGAACCCCGAGGGACTCCTCGTCGCCGGACCCCTCCTGGCCGGCGTCGTGGCCATCCAACTCCACTTCGAGCGTCGTGTGTTCCAACTCCCCGAAACGCGTCGCTGCCGAGTCACGTCACTGCTCTCGGGAACGCTGATCGCGGTCGGCGCAACGACCCTGCTCGCGTCGACCTGGTTGACGAACTGGACGGTCCTCACGGAGCCACTCGCGTTCGGGGCGACCACCGTCGTCTTCCGCATCGAGGCCTACCAGCTGGGCTTTCTCGTCTTCGGCGCGTTCGCGTTTCTCGCCCACCAGCGGCGATTTCAGCTCGCGCTCGAGCCCTGACCGTCTCGAGTTCCTGTGGGTCAGGCGCCGACGTTCTGATCGCCTTCGAACGTTCCCGGGTCGGGTTCGATCGTCGCGTACTGCACGGCACGGACGCCGAGGGTCGCGACGCGTTCCTCGAGCGAATCGTCCACGAACGCCCCGTCCTGGATCACACTGTGGGCGCGGGGCACGGCGACCTGATGGGGCAACACCCACGCATTGAGCGCTCGACAGACGGATCGCAGGTGCTCGAGCGTCGTCACCGGAAATGAGCCGCCGGCGACTCCCACCAGCCCCACGGTCTTGTCCTCGAACTCGTCGAATCCGCAGTAATCCAGCGCGGTCTTCAGCGGCGAGGAGTACGAGCCGTGGTACATCGGCGAGCCGAGGAGCACGGCGTCCGCGTCTCGAACGCGCGTGGCGATTGTCGCTGCGTCACCTGCATCCTCGCGGTCGACGTCGGCGTCGTACAGGGGGAGGTCGTAGTCTCGAAGGTCGACTAACCCCGTCTCCGCGCCCGTGTCGGCCGACGCCTCGAGGGCTCGTTCGAGGGTGATTCGCGTGTAGCTCTCCTCGCGGAGGCTGCCACAGATTGCCAGCACCTGGACGTCACTCATGCGAGCTACGACGCAGCGTCGTCCTAAAAAAGTGCGTCAGTCTCGAACGGCCACCCAGCGGCCTAGTTCGAGGTCGCCGCTTCGATGGCCGACTCGAGGTCCGCGATGATGTTGCCGGGGTCCTCGATGCCGACCGAGAGCCGGACGAGGTCGTCGGTGACGCCCGAGGCCTCCTTCTCCTCGGCGCTCAGTTGCTGGTGGGTCGTACTCGCCGGGTGGATGATCAACGTCTTCGCGTCGCCGACGTTGGCGAGCAGGCTCGCCAGCTCGGTCGACTCGACAGTCTCTCTGGCGGCGTCGTAGCCCGCTTCGAGTCCGAAGGTGATCATGCCGCCGTAGCCGTCCTCGAGGTATCGGTTCGCGTTCTCGTGGGTTGCGTGTGACTCGAGGCCCGGGTAATTCACCCAGGAGACGGCCTCGTGATCCTCGAGGAATTCCGCGACGGCCAGTGCGTTCTCGCAGTGGCGTTCCATCCGGAGCGGAAGGGTTTCGAGGCCCTGAATCGTCTGCCAGGCGTCGAAGGGCGACTGCTGGTTGCCCAGGTCGCGCAGGCCGCGAGCGATGGCCGCGTAGGTGAACGCCGCCTCGCCGAAGGTCTCCGCGAAGTTGACGCCGTGGTAGGCCGGGTTGTCCGCCGCGAGTTCGGGGTATTTCTCGGGATAGTCAGCCCACGGGAACGATCCACCGTCGACGACGACGCCACCGACGGTCGTCCCCGACCCGTGGAGCCACTTCGTCGTCGAGTTCCAGACGATGTCGGCGCCGTGTTCGAGCGGGCGACAGAGCGCCGGGGTCGCGAACGTGTTGTCGACCACCAGCGGCGCGCCGTTGTCGTGGGCGATTTCCGCGATGCGCTCGAGGTCGGGCGTGTCGAGGGCCGGATTGCCGATCGTCTCGAGGTGAACGAAGGCGGTCTCCTCGTCGATCGCCTCCGCGTAGGCGTCGTAGTCGAGCGTGTCGACGAATCGCGTCGTGATTCCGCGGCGCTCGACGGAGTGGGTCAGGTAGGTGTAGGTACCGCCGTACAGCGAGGATGCGCTCACGATGTTGTCTCCCGCGCTGGCGAGGAGGAACGTCGTGAGGTCGAACGCGGCCATCCCCGAACTCGTCACCGCGGCTCCGACCCCGCCCTCCAGGGCGGCCAGTCGCTCCTGGAGCGTCTCGAGGGTCGGATTCATCAACCGCGAGTAGATGTATCCCGGCTCCTCGAGGGCGAACTGCGAGGCGGCGTCGTCAGCGTCGTCGAAGACGTACGATGTCGTCTGGTACAGCGGCGGGGCTCGTGCACCCGTCGCGGGATCTGGCTCCTGTCCGGCGTGGACGGAATTCGTGGCGAACGAACGGTCTCGGTCGTCGCTCATATGATGATACAGCGAGGCTCGAGGCTTTATCCTGCGCAGTGTGGCTAGTATTGCCGTCTTCGACGACGGGGCTGTCGGAAACGGAGGGGTCACCATTCGCAGGAGTGGCCTGCACTGACGGGACGACCGCTCTAAGGTTCTAAGCGACTCAGGCACGTACACGTCTGCTCAGTGGACTGTGGGGTCTCGGGCGCTTGTAAGTGCAAGTACAATGGCTACCGGTTTCGGAAGCAACTAGTCCACCGTGAGCGACACCGATAACTCCGGGACGGACACCCCTGGCTCTGGGTCGGACACCCCTCGCTCTGGGTCGGACACCCCTGGCACGGACCAGGAGGAGATCAACGAGGACGCCCGACTCCTGGGGAACGAACCCGACGCGGACGCGATCGACGAACCGGTCACCGATAGCGAGCAGGAGGCTCGAGAGAGCTACTGGATGATCAAGGAGACGATCGCTATCGGCCTCATTTCGATCGTCGGGATCAGCCTGATCGCGTTCGGAGCGATGCAGGCGACCGGTCTCATTACGCTTCCTGGATGGCTCGGGAACTCGCCGTTCGTCCACTGGTCCCTGTTTCTGATCCTCGGTCTCATACTCGTACTCGTCTTCGCCTGGAGCCAGTGGGGAACGACCGTCGATCGGTAACCCTGGCGGCGATATATATCGCGAAGTGCGGTTTATCGGTACGGATTTCGAACTGACGCGTGCAGACGTTTCCCGTTTTCGGATCCGTTCGTCGGGGAATGCAGATTCAGGGTTGGAACTGGGCCCAGTCGTCCCTCGATCGTTTTCGTGGTCGGTTCTCGAATCAGAGAGTTAGATTACCCGATTAGCCCAAAAAACGCCGCGTTCGTAGTCGAACGCGCGCTGGCAGTTTCTGTAGCTGGCGGTTCAAACGCATTTCCGCTACAGCTAGTCGAGCATTTCGGCGGTCGCAAGCCACACTCCCAGCGTCGTTGGATCGTTCGCCGCCCAGAGTGGCAAGGTGTCTCGCGCTCGTTCAGTGTACCCGATTCAGTGCCGAAATCGCACTAAAAGTGAGATGTCGAGTACCGTTCGCGAAAATTACTTTCGTACGCCGGTTACACCGCGCTCGAGTCGATGCCGTTGATCTGAACGAACCCGTACGAGCAGTTCGGGCAGTGCCACTTCACCTTCTTTCCGAGATGCACGGTCGTACTCGCCGCCCGGTAGAACGTCTGTTCACCGCAGTCGGGACACTCGGCCTCGAGTTCCATCGTCATGTGCGTCGATTGCGCGTCGAACGAGTTTAACGTACTGGTTCACTGGTGTCTGATTCGCTTCTCACACAGATATGAACGACATAGTGGTATATGGAATCAAATTGGGCCCGAGTTTCTGCCACTCCATCGAATTCGAAGGAACCGGTCGATTTCATCGGTACCGAAGGGGGGGGGGGACTCGGTGACCACTCGGATACGCCCGAAGAGCGGCCGATCCGCACTTCGAGGCAGCGTTCGGCGAGGAAATTAAGATACACCCGGTCGTTTGCACGGGTACGATGCCAATCTACACCGGACGCGGCGACGACGGCGGCACCGACCTGCGGGACATGACGCGCGTATCGAAGACAGATCCGCGGATCGAAGCCTATGGAACGGTCGACGAACTCAACGCGCTCCTGGGGACGATCCGACCGACGGGACACGCGGACGTCGACGAGCAATTGCGAACGGTCCAGAACCACCTCCACGTCGTCCAGGCTGATTTCGCGAATCCTGATCCCGGAGACGACGACCCGATAATCACCGCGAAGCACGTCGAGCGGGTCGAAACGTGGATTGACGACCACGACGAGGACCTCGAGCCACTTCGCTCGTTCATCCTCCCCTCCGGTGGAGAGTCGGGAGCCCAGTTACACCACGCTCGAGCGGTCTGTCGACGCGCCGAACGACGAGCGGTGGCGCTGGCGGACGCCGATCCAGATGCCGTCAACGAAAACGCGGTGCAGTACCTGAATCGGCTGTCGGATGGGTTGTTTACGCTGGCTCGAGTGGTCAATCAGCGCGACGGCGAGGGTGAGGAGACGCCGACGTACTGATCGGGACCGGTCGTGAAAGGAACGCTTAAGTTTCGCCCGCGGATACCGTGGGTTGAGGGTTGGTGATCTAGTCCGGTTATGATACCTCCTTCACACGGAGGAAGTCGGCAGTTCAAATCTGCCCCAACCCATTTTCCGAGGCAAAAACGAGGAGCGGAGCGACGAGTTCGCGTCGGGAAAATTGAGACGGGTGATTTGAACTACGCAAGTCGCGCGCAGCGAAGCGGGCACATCTTGCAGCAGTTCAAATCTGCCCCAACCTACTATCCGCCTTACCGAGTGATGAAATTGCACTCCCTGGCAACTATAGCAGGCGTTGAAGTCATTACCTTCTCGTCGCGACTGTATGGCCGGAGCGACTGGTTCCGGTCGTCTGCCTGCGCCGATCGGTAAATCGTGCCACCGACTACTATAGATTCGCTACCTACCTCTCGAGACGCGACCATCGCAGCGGCGGTTGCCTCTCGAGCCCTCACTGGTCACGGAAAGGATGTGAATCGCCTCCCAGCGGCCGAGAACGGTTGCGAACATGTGCGTGGGAACGCCCATGGAACCGTTATCCAAATGACCGACAGGGAGATTCGAATGACGTCACAGTCAGCTGATGAGATACCGTTCATGCAGCGGGTGTACGATCGAATATGGGTGCTAGCCATCCTCGCGTTCACGTTTTTCGTGTTCGTGTACGTGATCTGGGGGGCAATCGACGTCTTTTCGGTTCCGCTGGGGTGAACCATGACGTCGCCAATCAAACCGCCCGAGGGCAACTGGTGGGATCAAAAGATCAACCGGCGGGAGACGGTTTGGCTCGGACTCGGCGGAATCTGGTCGATCATCCTGTTCGGCTGGATGACCGTCTGGACGCGAACGGGCGACCAGAACCCGACCGGCGAAACCTACGAGGTATCGGCTGAGGAGTTTCGCGAGAAGATGGCCACCTACGAAGACGCGGCCGAAGAGACCGAGGACGGTCTCGTTCCCGATGGGACGGACGTGTACCTGGCTGGCATGCGATTCACGTGGGACGGCGCTCCAGTTGTCCTCGAAACCGGGACAGAGTACGACATCCATCTGACTTCCTACGACGTCCAGCACGGCTTTTCGCTGCGGCCCGAAGCGAACCTGAGCAAGCAAATCAACCTGCAGGTGTTGCCGGGCTACGAGTGGGTCGTACCGATGGAGTTCGACGAGCCAGGAACCTACCACATCATCTGTAACGAGTTCTGCGGCCAGGGGCACCGAACGATGCACGGAACGATCGTCGTTACGGAGGGGGTATAGATGCTGGATCTCTTCGACAACGAGTACGGCCCCGACGGATTTCGAACGTGCTCGGTGACGGGACTGCGGATTCATCGCTCCGCCGAAAACCCCACCAAGCTCTTCGCGTTGACGGCGATCGTCGCGCTGCTCGTGGGCGGCATCTTCGCCTTCACCGTAGCGATGACGCGCTGGGAGTTGGTCGGCTTGCTCGAGGCAGGCGACTTCTACACCCACCTGAGCATGCACGCGTGGAACTTGCTGATTTTCTGGATGATCTTCATGGAAATCGCCGTCCTCTACGTGGGCGGTCCGATGGTTCTGGGTCGTCGACTGTCGATCCCCACCCTCGCCAAAGTCGGCTGGGGGACGATGGTTCTCGGCGCGGTGGCTGTCAACTACGGCATCTGGAAGACGAGCGCGCCGAACGAAGCGCCGTTGCTGACGGCGTACGTCCCCAATCCGTCAGAGCCACTCTTCTACGCGGGTGTGATCGTCTTCCTGCTGGGGGCGACCATCGCGGCTCTCCCGTTCTTCGCCACGCTCTGGGTCGAGAAGCGCGAGAACGCGGGCCAGACGCTCCCGCTCGTGACGTTCGCGGCGTTCACCACCGCGGTCATCGCCGTCGAAGCGATCCTCGGGGGTCTTGCCGCGTTCAGCTACGCGTTCCTCTGGCGAATGGAGATTATCGCCTCGGTCGACGCCGCGATCTACCGTCAGCTGTACTGGATCGCCGGCCACGGGACCCAGCAGATCAACCTCGTGGCGATGATCGCCGTCTGGTACTTTTTAACCCACGTCGTCGGGGGAGCCGAGGTCGTCAGCGAGAAAGTCTCGCGGACGGCGTTCATCCTGTACCTGTTCTTCATCAACCTGGGGGCTGCTCACCACCTGCTGTCCGATCCCGCGGTCTCGACCGGGTGGCGCATCTTCAACACTTCCTACGCGTTCTACGGGGCGACGTTCGCCAGCCTGATTCACGCCTTCGCGATTCCCGCGGGTATCGAGGCCGGACGACGCAGGCGCGGCCTGGGGGGCGGGCTGTTCGGCTGGCTCACTGGCGCGCCATGGCTCAATCCGATGTTCTCGGCGACGATCTTCTCGATTATCCTGTTCGGCTTCCTCGGGGGGATCACCGGCGTCATCATGGGGCAGCTTCAGCTCAACATGACCTGGCACAATACGCTTGCCACGGTCGGTCACTTCCACGCAACCGTCGTACTCGGCACGACGGTCGCCTTCATGGGGCTGACGTACTTCGCCATCCGGACGCTGTTCATGCGCCAGTTCATCTCGCCGAAATTGGCCTCGATCCAGCCGTACCTCTACTCGGGCGCGATGGCGATCGCGACGCTGATGCTGATGTACGTCGGGATCCTCTACGGCGTCCCCCGTCGGACAACCGAGGTCGTCGAGAACATCCCCGGGACCGAGTTCAGCCTGAGCGCGGCGGGACCGCTATTCAGCGTCTTCGGCGTGTTCGCCCTGCTGGCGATTGCCGGGGGCGTCCTGTTTCTGGTGCTCGCCGTCGGCTCTGTCCTGTTCGGCAAGCGCATCGAACCCGGCGACAATGACGACATCACGCCCGACGGTGGCCTCGCAGCCGACGGCGGCGAGTCCGTCCACCACTACGAGATGCGCGGGACGTTTGTCCTGTGTCTCGTCTTCCTGACGGCGTTCGTAATCACGTACCTCCTCAACTGGTACCTGCTTAGCCAACTCTGGAAAATCGGCATATAGTCGGTTTCCCACCCACCGGCTTCGTCCTCCACCCACGCATCCACAACTTCACGACATCCAACAATGACCGACAGTACGTCTTCATCCGTGTTCTCGCTCGCCAGCGGTCTGTTCAGACGGACCTGGAACGACGTCCTGAGCGTTTACTACGCCAACACCCCTATCTGGCGGGTGCTGAAGAGCGTCGGCCTGCTGTTTTTTGGCTTCTTCTGCTGGTCGTCCGCGAATCTGTTGCTCTCGTACCGCCCCTCCTGGTCGTTCCTGTATTTCGTCATGGCCTACGGGTTCGCGCTCATCGTCTGGGGACCATTGACCCACTTCGTCTTGCTCCCGTGGGTGATCCGCCTTCGCCGTACGTCGAATCACCCCCTGACGCGGACGATCGCTCGCAAAGGATCGATGCTCAACCTTTCGATATTCCTGACGATCGTTCTCGTCCTCGGGATGGCCCCGGTATCCCCTATGCTGCTCGACTTCGGGACGCTCGTCGACGACGGAACGGGAAGTCCGGACGTCGACCCCGATCTCGAGTGCACCGTCGTCGACGAACTCGTCGAGTGCTCGCTGTCGGATCCTTCGGGGATCGACCACGTGGTCGTCACTTCAGGCCAGAAACGCATCAAAACCGTCGAGGAATCGCCGTACGATTTCGAGATCCGGCGGTCCGATCTCGAGACGGTCGTCGGTCAGAAGCAGTTCACCGTCGAACTTCGCAACGAGGACGGCGACACGCTACGGCGGTACAAACGGACGGTTCCAGCAGACGGCGAGTGATCGCCACTTCGAATTCGCGATGCACGCTCATTCGTCGCTCGTGAACGGCGCTCCACGGCGAATCGAACCGGCGGCAGGAGCGAGCCCAGTGACCAGGGTCGCCGCCAGTTCCTCGATGACGCGCCGCTGTGCCGCGGTCAGCGTCCCGCACTGCTCGAGCGTCCGGTGGGCGGTCTCAACCTGCTCGAGTTCCACCGCTTCGACGTACGCCCACCATTCCTCGGACGAACAGTCCGCCTCCGGAATCGATCGACCCTCCTCTGTCGACGCCATACCGACGAGAATGCGGAACGACGGTCCAAACCATTTCGGCGAACGTGTTCGGCCTGGTGTCAAGGTTCTATACCGTCCATCTCGTGAGGGGAACCAATGAGCACGGCGATCAAAGCCCGGTGGGCGCGTAGATTCGTCGCGGTCGGCATCGTGTGGTTCGTGAGCTGGCAGCTCGCAACCGTCGCTGGCGTGGGCCGTCGTGTCGGGGTTGTGCTCGGATTGTACGGCTTCGTCTTCCACGTCGTCTTCGGCAAGGGGTACAGCCTGCTGCCGTCTTACTTCGATCGAACGCTCGCGTTCCCGAGGGCACCCGCCGTCCACCTGCCCCTGGCTGCCGTCGGCACGGGCTGTCTCGCCCTCGGTGCGGCTTCGAGCGGCGGTATCGACCTCGGCGTCAGTCCACTGTCCCCGGCGACAGGTGAGACGCTGACCGGGATCGGGGCCTCCCTCTGGCTCGCGGGGTGTCTGGTCTTCGTCGGCACGATCGGATGGACGGTCCAGGACAATCTCTCGGGGCGCGAAACCGGAACCGGAGACGCGAACGCCGACCGGCAATGGGTCGACCGCTACGCGAACGCGTTCGTTCCCGTCGTCGCTCTCTACGTCCTGGCGGGAGCGACGATTCCCGTCCTGGAGTGGGTCGAGTTCGACCAGTCCCTCGTCGCGGGCGGCCCGCCGGTGTCACACCTCCTCGCAGCAGGCGGGGCCGCCCTGTTGCTATTCGCCGTCGGGTTTCGGCTCCTCCCGCGATTTCTGGTCGTCTCGCCTCGGAAGTGGCTCGTCGCGCTCGTCTTGCCAGCTGGCGCGCTTGGCCCGGCCCTCCTGGCGAGCGACTTTCTCGGTGGGTCGCTCTTTCTCCTCGGCGCGGTACTCGAGGCGACCGCCCTTGTCGGGTTCTCGCTCGCCTACGTCGACATGTTCTCCCGGAGCGACCGTCGTCGGGTGGGGTTTTATGCTGTCACGCTCGGCGTCCTCAGCGGGGCCGGCGTGGCTATCCTCGGTTTGAGTTTCGCCACTGACTGGTTCGGCGTCCCTGGTAACCCTTTCGACGCGCACTACCGGCTGGCGCTCGTCGGACTACTCGGGTTGTCCGTCGTTGGCGTGACCTACCAGTTTTACCCGCCGGCTGTCGCTTCGAGCTCTCTCGTCGACGATCGGACCGCCGGTCTCTCGATTGCGCTGCTCACCGGAGGCCTCTTCGTCGAAGTCAGCGGCCTGCTCCTTTCGATTTCACCGCTCCAGGAAGGTGGTCGAATCGTCGTTCTCGCTGGCTCGATTGTATACGCATTTGTCGTGTTCGCGGTGTTCCTCGAGCGACGAGGGAAGTGACCGACGGGCGGCCTCGTTCGTCACGAACATATTCGGAGCCGGACGTTTGCCTTTGAAAGACGTATCGAACGGTATGGCGACACGAACGACTACCGAGGATCACGCGGACGCGACGCAATCGACGACGGTGGAGGTCACCTGTACGGGCCACGTTCGAACCGCCGTGGGTCGACATCGTTTCCCGTTTACCTTCGAAGGGACGACGCTCGCGGAGTTTCTCGAGGCGTTCTTCGCGGAGTACGACGTCGCCGACCTCCTCATCGCTGAGACGGAGGCCGAGTCGACGGCCAGGGGGTGGGCTCCAGCACCCGCCGAACTGCCCGGTACCTGGCGGAAGAATCCCGAAGGCGAGCAGACGCGAGCGTACGCGCGTATTCTGGTGAACGGCCGATTCAACGAACACAACGAGGGATTTCAGACACGACTCGAGGAGGGCGACCGCGTCGCGTTGATGAATCCGTTTATGTTCTGCTGTTAGGCCTCGATCGGGTCTGGGTCGACAGTCACGTCCATGAACGCCTTGACGATCCGTTCTTCGGCCCGGTGAAGGACCTCGCTGCACGTCGAGCGAGCCACGCCGACGGTTTCGGCGAGTTCGTACTGCGTGCAGGTGCGAGGCGTGTCGTAGTATCCCGCTTCGAGTGCCGTCTCCATCACACGAAACTGCTGCTCGGTCAGCAGTTGCGACGTGTCGATATCTGGCGTAATCGAGTCGACGGCGAACTCGACGCCGAAGGTCTCGAGTTGTCGCCCCAGTTCCGAGAGCCGGTCGTGGGAGGTCGTGATCTCCCAGGTCGCCGTCCCGTCTCGAATCGTGAACGGCATGCCGACCGGCACGCCCGATTCGCGGGCGGCGTTGAGCAACACCGGAAGTTGCGTCTCGAGCTGGAGCAGTGCTCGGTCGTCCTCGAGTTGAAGCACATCGATGTCGGCGACGGTTTCGACGTCGCGAATCGCGTCGATCGTCGACGACGGATCGGGTGCCGTGAGTTCGACGACAGCGGTCCCGCGGGCGCCGCTCGGGATCGCCGAGAGGATGCGAACCTCCTCGAGCAGATTGGTCCGTGAGAGGCGAGCGATCCACATCGCCTCGGGGATCGCAATCTGGAGCGTTGCGCGTGGCATACTTCGAGTGAGTGGGGACGCGTCCAGTAACTAGTGACGAACATATTCGGTTTCAGAACGGCGACGAGGTCGGTTGCGGACCAGTGCCGAGCTCGGTTGCTGAACGGTAACGAGGGGAATATGATCGCCGAAACCCCTACCACAGTGGTTTTCGTACAGTGAACCGATGACGAGCGACGATACCGACGCAGACCGTGTTCTCGACGCCCGCCAAATCGACGGCGAACCGTTCAGCGATATCATGGGTGAACTTGAAGCGCTCGAGGATGGCGAGACGCTCTTGCTGATCAATAGCTTCGAACCGGCCCCACTCTACGGCATCCTCGAGGGAAAGGGCTTTACCCACGAGACGACCGAGGTTGCCGCGGACGAGTGGAAAGTCCGGATCGAACACGCCTGAGTCCGGGTCGAGGCGTGCGAATATATTCGGGAGCGGTGACTTCACGCTCGAGCCACTAGCCACTGGTATGACCACAGCAAGCGGTAACGATCACGGTCACCAGGACGGTCCCGGGGCAGATCACGATCACGACGCCGAACCGATCACCGACCGCGTCCACGACAACTCCTGGTCGGCAAACCTCGAGAAACCCGCCCACGGGGAGGACGCTGATCTGGTCCGGCGACAGGCCCTCGAGGCGGTCGAACACACGACCTCGGGCCACCACGTCAACCTCGTGACTCACGGCGCTCACGGCCACCCCGAGTCGTACCTGTACGAGACGCTCGAGACACGTCTCGACGGCGATGTCGACTGGGAGTACGTCGAGCAGTGTGGATGCGGCGGACACGTGACGCGCGTCCACGTCCGGTAGCGCCGCGCCTCGAGAATCGACGGAATCCGTTCGAATCTCCTTCTGCTGGCGTGGTTCGATGTGAAATATGCGCTTGCTACGGGTCTCATATATTTGTACGAAAGTAGAGAACTTCATCGTGTTCCCAGAAAAATGACTGTAATCTGCATTTGAACTGTGACCGAAACCCTCGACGAGGCCGCACTACAATTGAATTGAGCTAGCGAGAGTAGTGGCGACGCAGCCGTTGCATCACGAGCGTTCTCGTCCAGAATTTCGAATGTTGTAAGCGCCACCAATGTCGGTTATGGGTTGTATTCGCTCCATATCACGCCCTATCGATCCGAATCGCGGTTCTATCGATCGAAACGTGCACTGTCGAGAGTCGTCAGACATGTCTACCCATGTTTGCTGCTCTTTCGGAGCAATCGTGCACGTGCTCGATAGTGAGCTATCTTATTCCCCGCTAGTCTAGCAAAGCGGTAGGTAGGTGAGAGTATAGCATCCCGGTACGACTGACAAGATTCTCACGCTCTCCGAACGCTTTTTCGATACGAACGGCCTCCTGAGACGAACGCTTTCTCGATACGAACGGGCTCCTGGGACGAACGGTTTCTCGAATCCGCTGGAATGACTAGCGAACCGGACGAAGAGTCAGCGAAAATTCAGTCTCGCCGACGCTCGAGGATGATTTCGACCAGTCGCTCCGGTTCTTCCACCGCGAGGGTGATGACGGCATCGTGTATCTCGCGTTTCGCTTCGTCCCGAACGCTCTCTCGTCGCAGCTCGGGAACTACGGAAATTCCGATCGCGTCCTCGAATTCCTCCCACGTGCGTTCACGAACGTACAGCGGTCGCTGCTGGACCTCGGCATACTCGAACGACGGGCCCGAGAGGTCCGTATCCGTTTCAGTGTCCACGTCCGTGCCTGTGTCGATGTCCGCGTCCGTGCCAGTGTCGGTGCCCGCGTTCTGGTCCGTACTCATCACAGCACCCGCGTCATCGTCCGTGGCCTCCCGTTTGGACTCGTCCGACTGGACTCGATCGGTCGACGATGAGTCGGACGACGGCTGCGAAGCGGCTTCGGTCGCTGGCTCGGGCTGTTCGTCCGTTGGGCTCGTATCCTCGGTCTCGAGCCCACCGAGGTCATCGAACGGGTTCTCGTCACTCATCGCTCGACACCTCCGTTCGCGACGATCGACGCGAGTTCCTCGAAGTTCTCGACCTGGCTATTCTCCGGGTCGTAATCGAGGAGCGGCTGGTGGGCTTTGAGCGACTTCGACAGTGCTGCGCTGTATCGGACCCCCGGTTTGGGTGGTTGCATCTCGCCGTCGTCGATCGCGTCGAACTCCGCCGGCGTAATCCGCGCAAAGTTCGGGATCTTTCCCTGGGTCGCCTCGGCGGTGTTCAGGTTCTCGAGGAGTTCGCGATCCTCGGTCCGCTGGTCGATCCGTTCGCGGAGCTTGTTCGGCACCAGCGCCAGGACCTCGATGTCGATGTACTCCCGCGCTGGTTTGATGAGCCGATCCATCGTTCGCTTGTATCCGCCGATCGAACTCGATCCTGGCTCGAGCGGGATGATGACGTTTTGTGTGGCAACCAGCGCGTTGTTGTTGAGCATTCCTGGATACGCGGGGCAGTCGAATACGATGTAGTCGTAGCGCTCGCCGAGGAGAGGGTCGACGATTTTTGTCTTGACCCTGGCCGACCCCTGGAGGGCACCGGCGAGGTCTTTTTCGACGTCCTCGAGCGTGTTCGACGACGGGAGGAGGTCGAACCCGAACGACGTCTCGACGATAAGGTCGCCGGCGGTCGCGTCTCCCTTATCGAGAATCACGTCGCCGAGCGTGAGCTCGTCGCGATAGGCGTCTCCGAATCCGAGGCCGTTCGTCGCGTGACCGTTCGGATCCAGGTCGGCGAACAGAACTCGGCCGCGTTCGGTCAGTTGACGCGCGAGGTTCATCGAAATCGTTGATTTCCCGACGCCACCTTTCAGGATGACGACGCTGACTGCGCGAGTCTTTTCTGCGTCACTCATGTGCGACCCTCCGTGCTTCGAATCGAATGTTGGAATAGTCACCTATTGTGGCTATTCTTCGTTTCTGGACCATCACGCTTGTCGGTTACACCGTCTCACGTGGCCTGCATAAAACTACCGTAGGAGGCTTCCCGAGGTGAAATAGGTGCAATAGGTCGAGTAGGCACACTAGCTCAAGTAGGCAGACTAGCCTAGATAGATGAATTAGGTCTGATAGACATACTAGTTGGAGTAGGCGGTTCAGGTATGACAGCTTAAATTGGTGGGATAGCCACCTTGGTTAGGTTGCCTGAGGTAGCTACCTCGAGTGGCTTTTCTTCGGAAGGATGCTCAGGTCGTTGTGGTAGCTCAGAATGGGTAGATTAGCAAGGCGGCACAGGCGCCCTCGGTAGTTCTCGCGCCCCAGGAACTGTTGGGACTTCAGGACGGGCTAGTATCTCAACTCGGGAATGCGATCCGAGGAGGGAAATCGAGTCAGTCGAGATCACGGCACGGGCTCTGCTGGGGGGCGTTGCTCGAATGACGCGGACTCGCGTAAACTACGGACTAATTTCCTGTCCGCCGGTTCACCGCCGAGCTTCGGCTCACGTCGGGAGGCTTCGTGTACGTCTGCACATCGCAACACGTGCATAGCGGCCTGCGGAGGCTCGCGAGACAAGTGGTTGCCACTGGGCAGTCACGTTCCCCCGGTCTCGAGACGACATCTCCCCAGTATCGAATTGGACTATGACTACAGGTGTCGGCCTCGAGCACATTTCGGCTCTCGAATTAGCCAGTCTCTGGAGGAGAGCAACTCTGGAACGCCTGGGGGTTGACAGATGTTCGACCTACGACCGATACGCTCAACGAGGCGGGAGGAACATCAAAGTCTCCAGCAACAGCCTGGGCCTTCCAGGTTGTCCGGTGCCGTCCCAATCGCGAACGCTTCGGTCGCAATCCCCTGTGAGCAGGAACAATTCGGCCGATTCAATATATAAACCACTTCGAGATAAACTTCATTAAGCTATACAAATTCTGCGTGCTCTCTCAGCACTGCCTCACTATTCGCGAGCAATTTAAACCGATGAACCGTCTGTGGCCGGTGATGATCAAAATCGGCATCGTCGGGTTAGATACGAGCCACGCCGAGTCGTATGCGATGGCGATACGAAACCACCCGGAAACCTCGCTCGCGGCCGTCTGGGACGGGGGAGCCGTTCGAGATCGAGCATATGCTCGAGCCTACGGTGAACGAAACGGAGCGACGTTGTACGACGAACCGCTCGAGATGGCCGACGACGTCGACGCAGTCATGATTCTGACCCTGGACTGGACCACGCACCGCGACCTCGCCGTCCCCTTTCTACGGGACGCCGTTCCGACGGCGATCGACAAGCCGGTCGTTGGATCGCTTGAGGACGTTCGAGCGATCCGGTCGGCCGCCAACGAGACGCCCCTGTTCGGCGGCTCTGCAGTGCCGTACCATCCCTCTCTTCGCTCGATTCAGGTTGCCGGCGACGGCTGGCTATTCTACGGCGTCGGATACGGTGACCCGTTTTACTACGGCTGTCACGTCGTCGACGCGATCCGTTTTCTCGTCGACCATCGGTGGGCGAGCGTCGCTCCTGCCGATGGCCCGGGTCGTTCTGTCGACGTCGTCTTCGTCGACGGTTCGCACGCGACCATTCATCTCGACGGGGCGAGCAACCGCGTCGGGGCGAGCAACCGCGAAACGTTCACGTTCGTCGGCGTCGGCGACGAGACGGTGATCCAGGAAGTTGAAACCACTCACGTCGACCTGGAGGCGATGTACCGGGGCTACCTGGACGCGTTCGTCGAGGCCATAACTGGGGCGCGTGACGCGGCCGGCGAACGAATGCTCGACGCTGCGACTCTCTTGCTCGGGGCGAACGCCGCACTCGAAGAGGGCCGAACGATCACGCCGACGTCCGACTCGTTAGCGGCCTACGATGTCGACGGGCGGGCGTTCCTCGACGACTACCAGCCCTACTACTGACGCCACTCGCGAGAATTGAGATCCGAAGCCGAGTACAGGCCATGAGAGTGTCGTTCTCTTTTCTTCTCTTCGTCTCGTCGAGCCCGGTTGGCCTTGCGGTCGTGCCGGATTTCTGTGAACGGGACGCGTCCCGAAACCAGCACGGCGCGAACTGCCATGCCGAGAGGAGTTGGTGTATCGGTAGTATTATCGACATCGAGCGTCACCACCAGATTGAGCCGGACTATGGAAGCAATTCACACGGACAGCGCTCCAGGAGTGATCGGTTCGTTGATCAGGACTATCGGCGATAGCAGCAGTCTCCTCACTGGCAACCGTCAACCGGACGATGCCCTTCCACCGTCGTTCGCAATTGCCGCTTCGGACGCCGTTCGCGCGGCGGCCGTAGACGCGAGCGAGCACGGTAACGAGGTGATCGTGACAACATGAGCGTCGATCGAACGGAGGGACAACAGGCGGTCGTCACCGACGGAACCGGCGACGTGTGGGCCGAAGAACGCGAGATTCCCGAACCAGCACCTGGTGAGGCGCTGGTTCGCGTGAGAGCGATCGGAATCTGTGGGAGCGACGTCGGCCTCATCGAGGGGGAGGGACCGCCGTGGACCGACTACCCGGTCGTGCTCGGTCACGAGGTCGCCGGTGAGGTCGTCGAACTCGGCGAGGGCGTCGACCACCTCGAGGTCGGTCAGCGAGTCGCACTCCACGGGTTTGTCTACTGTGGCACCTGCGAGGCGTGTCGGGACGGCCGGTACTACCAGTGTACGGACCTGAAGGAAATCGGATTTACGGTCGACGGCGGCTATCGGACGTACGCCGCCTGGCCGGCGTATACGGTGACCCCGCTTCCGGACGACGTCTCCGACGTCGAGGCGAGCCAGATCGACTCGGCGGGGTGTACGCTCCACGCCCTCCAGCGCATTCAGACGTCGTTCACCGACACCGCCGCCGTCCTCGGGCCGGGGTCGCTCGGTCTCTACGGGGTGCAACTCCTCCGAGCACAGGGCGTGAAGGACATCGTCCTGACGGGCACCCGCAAGGCACGACTCGAGGCGGGGGAACGCCTCGGGGCGACGCGCACGGTTAACGTCTACAAGGAGGACCCAGTCGAGGCGATTATGGAACACACGGACGGGCGCGGTGTCGACGTCTGTGTCGAGGCCGCCGGGGCTGGTGACGTCCTGGACACGTGCGTTCGGAGCGCCGCCAAGCAGGGAAAGATCGTCCTGACAGGTGTCTTCGGCCAGCGAAAGGAACTCGACCCGGACCAGATCGTCGCGAAGGAACTAACCGTTGTCGGCGGCGTCACGGCCTCTCACGCAGTCGACGAAGTGATCGAGCTGTTTCGGCGGGACGACCTCACGATCGACGGCGTCGTCACGCACGAGTTTCCGCTCGAGGAGTTCGAGACGGCGCTCGAGACCGTTCGAGAACGGCGCGACGGTGTCGTCAAGGCAGTTCTTCGGCCGTAGCGAGGTGGTTCCGGTTTCTGGTTATTAGAGTTTGATTTCCGGTTTCCGGTTTCCTCGTCAACGAAACGACGAGACGACGAGACGACTACAATCTCAACCCTCGAATCACAGCGGTTTACCAGAGATGAACAGTTAAGGGAACCGGGAATGTATCGCGTGAATATGCCCCAGCGACGAGAGGACTCGAGCAAGAAAAAGCGGATTCAGGCGGTGCAGACGACGCTGGAAATCTTCGAAGTCCTTCGCGAGAGGGGCGGAGCGGGAGTTACGGAGATCGCCAGGGAAATCGACGTCACGAAGGGGACCGTCCACAATCACCTCGCGACGCTCGAGGCGAACGACTACGTGATCAAGGATGCCGACGAAACGTACCACCTCGGCCTCTGCTTTCTCGACGACGCACACCAGGCGAAATCGCGGGTTTCGACGCTCGGTATCGCTCGAACGGAGGTCGACAAGCTGGCAGAACGGAGCGGCGAGACGGCGCTGTTCACCGTCGAAGAACACAGCGTCGGTGTCTGCCTCCACGTCGCATACGGCGAGCAGGCGGTACAGACGCCGCTGCACGTCGGCTACCGGAGCGAACTCCACCACACGGCCGTCGGCAAAGCGATCCTCGCTCACCTTCCCGAAGGGCGCGTCCAGGAGATCGTTGATGAACGGGGATTGGCCCAGCAGACCGACCGAACGATTACCGATACCGACGACCTTTTCGAGACACTCGAGGCGGTGAGAGAGCGCGGTGTCGCGTACAACGAAGGGGAAACGATACAGGGGCTCGTCGGCGTCGGTGCGCCGGTCACGGACCAGTCGGGGACGGTGCTGGGTGCGTTGAGCGTCATCGGACCGGCCAGCCGAATGGGCGAGGATCGGCTTCGTGGCGACCTCTCGGAGATGATCAGGCGAAGCGTCAACGTCGTCGAGATCAATCTCACGTCGCTGTGATCCCCTTCGCCCACTCGAGGACTCGAGGTAATCACACGGCGAGGACCGGGATTCCGGATCGAACGCGTCTCCTCATCGGAGGAACGCACGCTCGAAGAACCCCCTTATTTTTACGGGTTTCCCGACTACGTATTCCATGAACCTCACGATAGGTGACGTGGCCATGTTCATGTACAATCTAGGCGTCCTGATCAGCGGCGGATTCGTGGTGATGACATACGACGTCGAGGGGCCACCGTTCTTCGGAATCATGCTCGTGTTCGCCCTGATCTGGACGATCTACTTCCGGTTCTACGTACAACACCGTTTGACGATGGTGAGCGAGGACGAAGAGCCGAAACCGAGTGAGACGTAGTGCTTTTCCAAGCTTGAACTGATGGGCGAAACCGATAGCGTTCATCCGGCTTCGCTCGTCAGTCGACGCCGGGGAGAGGACTAGCAGTTTGGTACCGCGTTCGAATATTAGATCAGTTCCGTTCCGGACTGTTCGGAAGTTCCGCCCTCGCCCGGTCTCGCGAGCACCTGCTGGTGGTCGCCACTCGAGTAACGGCTCGAATGAGGAGAAAATCGCCGCTCCTGAAGTCGAGAGAACTGTACCACCGAGAGGGGCCCTCGATCACTAGTCGTCGATCTCCGATCCGGACCGTTCGGTCGTGAATCGAGAGTCGCCGAGTTGGGGCTGGCCGTCACCGGGACGAGGGGTGCTGGGGATAGTCCCGCGCGTACTGGCTTGTTGAGCCCTAGCTCGTCGAACGCTGTGACTCGGAGGCCGCTTCGACGGCGTCGACGTCACTCCAGGAAGTCATTAACGGAGCGATTGGGCGTCGCCTCGAGGTTCGTTCGGTCGATGAACGTGTCGGCGTGCGTTTCGGCCACGAATCCGTTGCCGATGATCCCGATATGTGTCATACGACGTCGTTTGTAGTTCCGATTCCGGCCGTTCCCAATCGGGAACGCTCGGCATGCGTGTGCCGTTGTGGCGCAAGCACGGGAGGGGAGAAACACACCGCAACGGCCGCGGAGTTGAGGCTGACAGAGACGTAGACTTATGGTGTCCCCGTCAGTGACGTGCAGTATGTCGGAGCGCCCGAACATCCTGTGTATCGTTACCGATCAGCATCGGGGCGACTGCATCGGGGCTGATCCGCACGCGCCGACCGATGCCGACGGCCGCTCGCTCATCCACACGCCGAACATCGACAGCTTCGTCCGGAAGGGGGCGATGTTTACCCGGGCGTATACGCCCGCCCCATCGTGCATTCCCGCACGCCGATCACTGCTTACCGGGCAGACGCCGTACACCAACGGCGCGCCCGGGTGGGTGACGACGCCGTGGGAATTCGAGCACACGCTCCCCCAGGAACTTCGCGACGCAGGCTACCAGACCAAGCTCACCGGCAAGATCCACTCGCTCCCGATTCGCAATCACGTCGGCTTCGAGAGCATGGATCAGCACGAGGCGCTCCACGCCCACCCGGACGACGACTACGCTCGCTGGCTCGAGCAAGAGACCGACGGCCTGTGCGACGAACTTTCCCACGGGCTTGGGCGAAACTCCTGGGATTCGCGGCCGTGGCACCTCGAGGAGTACCAGCACCCGACGAACTGGACGACCAGGCGAGCGATCGAGTTCCTCGACCAGCGAGACGATACCCGCCCGTTCTTCCTCAACCTGTCTTACGTCCGCCCGCACACGCCGTTCGACCCGCCGCAGGTGTACTGGGACATGTACGTCGACCGCGACACCCCGGAGCCGTACATGGGCGACTGGATCGACGACGAACACGGCGAGAAGATACCCGACTATCCGGGGATCAGCGCCTGGGTCGCCGATCTGCCGCCGACGGTCGTTCACCGGGCGCGGGCAGCCTACTACGGCCTCATCACCCACATCGATCATCAGATCAAACGCGTCTTCGAAAAACTCCGCCTGATCGGCGAACGCGAGAACACATTTGTCGTGTTCCTCTCCGATCACGGTGAGATGCTCGGAGACCACCACATGTGGCGAAAGACCTACGCCTACGAAGGCTCGGCTCGCGTCCCGCTCCTGCTTCGGTTCCCCGACTCGATGGAACTCCCACAAGCGCAGCTCATCGATCGGCCCGTGGGACTCGAGGACGTGATGCCGACGCTCCTGTCGGTCGCGGGCGTCGACGTTCCGGATGCCGTCGAGGGACGAAACCTGCTGGATCTCGTTCGCGACCCGGACCGCGAGGACTGGCGCGAGTGGTATCACGGCGAGCACGCCGCCGGCAGCTACGATCCGGAGAACGGCACCCAGTACCTGGTCGACGGTCGGTTCAAGTACGTCTGGAACCCCGTAACCGACAGCGAACTGCTCTTCGACCTCGCACACGATCCGGGAGAGGAGCGCGACCTCTCGAGCGAGGCCGAACACGCGAGCGATCTCGAGCGCGCCCGGATCACGATGATCGACCGGCTCGCGGGAAGACCGGAGGGGTTCGTCGAGGACGGGACACTCGTCTCGACAGATGCTGGGCCAGGCGATATCGGGGATCCGGACGACTGCAGTTCGGACAGCTGATTGTCGACTCACGCCTCGAGTCCACCATCGAGAGGCCGTCGACGAGTAACTCGAGGACGGGTCCAGGCTCGTTTCGACGCGTCCGACACCACGACGTTCGGTCAGTGGGTCGAACTCGCAAGAAAGAACTCTCGACAGAGATGACCGTGCAACAGTACTTTTTACCCCACCTCGACATCTTCGGAGTATGGTACGCACGGCGATACAGCTGTACACGCTGAGAGGCCTCGAGGAACCGATCTGGGAGACGCTCTCGCGCGTAGCTGACACCACCTTCGAAGGCGTCGAACTCTACGACGCTCACTTCGATTCCTTCGCGGACGAATCGGCGCTCGAGCGAACGGTGGACGCACTCGTCGAGACGGACATCGTCGTCGCCGGTGCACACGTCGGCGTCGACCGGATCGAAGACGAATTCGACGACATTGTGAGCGCGTGCAAGTCAGTCGACGCTTCCAGGGTCGTCGTTCCATCGTACGACGCAAGTGCCTTCCAATCGGTCGCGGGGATCGAAGCGGCCGCGGATCGCCTCGCCGAGGTCGCCACCAAACTCGACGTACACGACCTCGACCTGCTCTATCACAACCACACGTTCGAGTTCGACGTCGTCGACGGGAGAGTCGCCTTCGAGCGGTTCGTCGACTGCGCCGACGGGCGCTTCGGATTCGAACCGGACGTCGGCCTCGCGGCTCACGCCGGCTACGACCCCTTCGAGTTGCTCGAGATAACGGCGGGGAACGCGCCGCTCGTTCACCTCACGGACACGGTACCAGGGGACGAGTCCCTCCTTCATGTCGACGTCCGGGACGGTGCCGTAGACGTTGACGCCTGCGCGTCAGCAGCGGCGTCGGTGGGTGCCGAGTGGTTCATCTGCGAAAACGGCCTCACCGAGGAGCCCCTCGCGTCGCTCGAACGTGGCAGTGCCACGTTCGCAGACAGTCGTGCTCGAGCAGAGACCGTGGATCACGGCTGCTGACCGTAGCGTCCCACTGGATTGCGTGTACCTCCTCCCTGAGACGTCTCTCGCTCTCTCGAGACTCGTCCAAAACAACGACGACGGGATCAGTCGCTCGAGGCGTGTGATCGGGTATTCAGCCCTCAATAGCCCACGTACACCGTCTTGCTGATGGTGAAGAAGTCGAGACCGGCGTCTCCCTGCTCGCGATAGGTTTCGCTCGAGGACGCTTTCATGCCGCCGAAGGGGACGTGGAGTTCCAGCCCCGTCGTCTGCTGGTTCACCTTGACGACGCCCGCCTCGACGTCGTCGACGAACGCGTTCGACTCGCGGAGATCGTTCGTGACGATGCTGGCCGACAGGCCGTACTCGACGTCGTTGGCGATCTCGACGGCCTCGTCGTACGTCGCTGCTGGGATAACGCCGAGAACGGGGCCGAAAATCTCCTCCTGGGCGATTCGCATCTCGGGTGCGACGTCGGAGAACACCGTCGGCTCGACGTAGTAGCCGTTCCCGTGGTCGCCCTCGGTGAGGGGCTCTCCGCCCGTCTCGAGGGTCGCGCCTTCTCTCTTCCCGACGTCGACGTACTCGAGGGTGCTCTCGAGTTCGCTCTCGCTCACGTGCGGTCCGACGTCCGCCCCGTCGAGGCCGTCGCCGACCGTCAGCGATTCCGCCCGGTCGACGACGGCTTCCACGAACTCGTCGTAGAGCGACTCGTGAACGATCGCCCGCGAGGTCGCAGTGCAGGCCTGGCCGGTTACCCCGAACGCGCCGCCCGCGGCGATGTCGGCGGCCTCCTGGACATCGGCACTGGAGGTGACGACCACTGGATTCTTGCCGCCCATCTCGAGCTGGACACGCTTCTGGTCCTTGGTCGCCTGCTGATGCACCGTGTCGCCGACGTTTGCGCTGCCGGTGAACGAGACGGCGTCGACATCCTCGTGGGTCGCGAACGTCGACCCGACCTCGCTCCCGGGGCCGGTGACGTAGTTGACGACGCCGTCAGGCAGTCCGGCGTCCTGGAGACACTCGACGAGGATCCTCGCGACGTCGGGGGCGAGCGAGGCGGGTTTGAAGACGACGGTGTTGCCGGCGGCCAATGCCGGTGCGAGTTTCCAGGCCGGGATCGCGATCGGATAGTTCCAGGGCGTGATCAACGCCGCGACGCCCAGCGGTTCGTCGACCGTGTACAGGCGGGTGTCCTGACTGCTCGAGGACTTCACCGTGCCGCCGATGTCGGCTGCCTTCTCACCGTAGTAGGCGAAGATGTCGATCGCCCGCTGGACCTCGCCCGCCGCTTCGGGCTCGGTTTTCCCTTCTTCCCTGACGAGGGCCGTCGTCGCCTCGTCCTTGCGATCTGCGAGGCGGTTCGACGTCTCTCGGAGGATGCGCCCGCGCTCGGGGCCCGGCGTGGCGGCCCACTCGTCTTTGGCCGCGTTGGCCGCGGCTACCGCTCGTTCGGCGTCTGCGGCGCCCGATCGTTGAAAGACGCCGACGGTGTCGGTCACGTCGGCTGGATTCGTGTTTTCGAACGTTTCGCTGGTAGACGCTTCGGTCCATGTCCCGTCGACGAAGTTCAGATAGGTGTCGACCATCCACTCGTCAGTACCGACGCGAACGACTACACGTTTTCGATGCTCGAGAGTATTGCGTGTGGACGTGTTGGTTCGCTCGAGAGTATTGCGTGTGGACGTGTTGGTTCACTCGGGACAGCCGTTCCGGACTCGAATCGAGAGTGGGATTTTAGTTCGCATCCGCAGGACGGTCGTCGAATTGGCAACTGGAGCCGATACCACGGCGTTCGGATCAGAACTCGCCGTCTCTCACGTGGAATTTCGTGGGTTTTCCGAGGGTAGGACCGTCCTGTTCGACCCACGAAGCGACGAGTTCGACGACATCGTCGACCGGCATCTTCGGGACCGCGAACCGTTCGTTGCACCGACTCGCGTCGTTGAGAAGCGCGGTCTCCTTCTCCTCGCCGTCGAACGATACCTCGCAGCCGAACTCGTCGGCGAACTGTTCGGCGAGGTCGCGAACCGAGAGGACGGACGGCCCGGTGACGTTCAGGATCTCCGCGGGGGAGTCGGCCAGTGCCAGGGAGCGGAAACACGCCGAGTTGGCGTCGCCCTGCCAGATTACGTTCACGTGGCCCATCTCCAGCGGGACCGGGTCTTCGGCGTACACTCGCTTCGCGAGGTCGAGCAACACGCCGTAGCGCAACTCGACGGCGTAATTGAGTCGCAATAGACACGTGGGCGTTCCGTTCTCCTTCGCGAAGTGCTGGAAGACGCGCTCGCGTCCCAGACAGGACTGAGCGTACTCGCCCACCGGCCCCGTCTCGTCGGTTTCGACCGAGCCGCCGGAGTCGACCGGCACCGGAGGGTAGACGTTCCCGGTCGACAGCGCGGTGATCCGCGAATCCTCGAATCGGCTCGCGACGCGTCCAGGAAGGTAGGCGTTGATCGCCCAGGTCTTTGGCTCCTGGCCGGTCGTTCCGAACTTCATGCCGACCAGGTAGATGACGTTCTCACAGTCCGGAAGCGAGTCGAGTGCGCCCTCCTCGAGGAGGTCCGCCCGGATCGTCTCGGCCCCCCAGGACTGGAGTTTTTCCTCGACGGAGGAATCGGAGTACCGCGAGGCGGCGTACACCGTCGAATCGGATCCCGCCTCGCCGATCGCTCTGAGCATCCGTCTGATGAGCGTCGGCCCCATCTTTCCGCCCGCACCGAGAACCATGACGTCGCCTTCGAGCCGTTCCGCGAATTCGACGTCCTCGGGGTAGGGTTCGGAGAGGAGGTCCTCTAGCTGTGCTTCGCTCGTTACCGTCGATGAAATCGAATTTCCGTCACTCATAACTCTCTGTGTGTCAGGGGGTTTTGCTTCGTCCAGAGAGAACGCGAGTTCGACTATAAAGCTACCGCCCACCTGGACCTGGACCTGGACCTGGACCTGGACGGAGCCCGGGTCACGTCCATCCGCGAACGCACAGTCCTGAACTGCAGGGTGACATGCAGAACTGACGAGATTACCGCGCAGAACTGACGAGAATACCAGCAGAACTGAATCAAGGCGATCGATTACCTCTCGAGCGCTGCCAGCCGAGGACCGAACGTGTTTCACCCCCGTCACAAGTGATTAGTACGTAATGTGCGATGTGACCGCATGGAACGACCACTCGTGGTGACGGACTCGAGCGATGCAGTCGTCGAGGTTATCCGTGAGGCTGGCGAACTCGCGGCCGCGGCCGACGCGCCGTTGCTCGTGTTGACCGTCGTGACCGAATCGGAGTACGAGAAGGACGTCGACGTGCTCGGCACGATCGATCGGGTCGAACGCTCGGATTTCAATCCGGACCCCGGAGAATACGCGGAAAAAGTCGCCCGGACCGCGATCAACGACCTCCTCACCGATCTCCCCCTCGAGACGGAAGCGGTCGGGAGGTACGTGGATGGGGACGACGACCAGGCTGACGCGATTCTCGAGGTCGCGGCGGCGAACGACTGCGATTACGTCTTCCTCCTGGGACGTAAACGAAGCCCGACCGGGAAGGCGCTGTTCGGAGATACGGCCCAGTCGGTCATCCTCAACTTCGACGGGTACGTCGTCACGAAGGCGGAGTGACGCGAGCGGGAGGCACGTCCCGTCATCCGAAATTGAAGCCGCTCGTCTCGAGTAGCGAGGCTGGTGGAGTTCAGACGAGGAGTAGCAGCCGTCTACCGCCAACGATTGGTCCGGTTCGACCGGCACCTACAGTTCGGCGGATTCGACCGAGCCTACGGTTCGGCGGGTTCGACCGAGCCTACGGTTCGGCGGGTTCAATCGCGTGGCGAAGGACCGCCTCGTAGAGGGCGAGTTGCACGTCCAGGATGCCCTCGTGGCTAATCTGAAACACGTCGTCGCCGGAGAGACCGTGCGGACACTCGTGGAGCACGCCGGTCGTGCCGCTGACGTGGTACGCGGCACTCACGAGATTGAAGTACGGTCCTGGACGCCCGGATTCCCCGGTAACGTCGTGGAGGTAGAGCCGGGGAACGTCGAGCTCCGCGAGAAGCGTATTGTACGTTCGGTGAATCGATCGGGAATCCGCCTGTTTTTGCAGGGGAACGAACTGCGGCCGGTGCAGCGTCGGCGGGTAGCCGTGGCTGTGGAGCGACACCGTCACGTCCGGCGCCTCCCGACGAACGACGTCGAGAACCGCCGGCGCTTCGACCCCCATCGGAGCGAAGGGCTCGTCGTGCATCGGATTGACTCCATCGTCGTTGAAGTAACACCCGAGGAATCCGACCTCGTCTCCCGTCATGGGGTGTTGCTGTTTCGCGTCGGGCCACCCGATGAGGCGGTCGTCGGCCCACGTTCCCTGACCCCAGAACTCGAGGTCGGCCAGCGTGAGCCCCTGTAACGAGTCCGGTTCGAAACGAGCGAGTCCGTCGGGGTTCCCACATGGGAGGATCGCGATCCGGCACTCGTCGGCGAGGTCGCGGAGGGTCGGCTGCGCTCGTCCCCGCAAATCCCGGCCCGTCTCGAGGATCGACAGCAGGTTACAGAGTCCGGTTAGCCCCTCGACCTCGTGGCCGTGGACGGGACCGACGAAGCAGACGACCGGCTTCTCGCGCATCTCTCTGTCGGCGTAGTTCGTTGGATCCCGGGAGGCGACGGCCGAGTTGAAGTTCGCCCGCGATTCGAGTTCCTCGAACGCCCCGTAGGTGACCAGCTGAATCGGTCGGCCGCCGGCCGAATCGGAGAGTTCCTCGATCGACCCGCGTTCGAGCGAGTACAGCTGATCCTCGAGCGCCTCGAGACTTCCAACCCAGAACTCGGGGACCGGGTCGTCGGGGATACGTTCGACGGCCTCCTCGTACGTCATCGTGTCGACGCTGGCCTTCGTCATCGCTCTGGTTCGATGAATCGACGCGGCTTAACTCTTCGGCTCACGCGAACGTCACCGACGTTCGGGGGCCGGTAGCCGTCGCCTCCTGGAGTGTTCACGCTAGCAACGGCGGCGAGTCGCGCGGGAACCGTCTGTCTATCGAGTCGAGAGTCGGGGAGTCGAAAGTTGAGCATCGAGTATCGAGTATCAAGAGTCGAGTATCAAGAGTCGAGTATCGACGTCGAGTAGGAGGATTTATTCATCGGGCTTCCGTCTGCGAAAGCGTATGGAAGAAATCAGTACCGACGACGCACCCGCCAGTATCGGCCCGTACTCACAGGCGATGGTCCACGGCGACACGGTCTACGTCTCCGGACAGGGGCCAGCGAACCCCGAATCGAGGGAAGTCGAAGTCGACGACATTCGAGACCAGACAGCCCAGACCCTCGAGAACATCGGCGCCATCCTGGAGGCGGCGGGGACGTCGCTCGACAACGTGATCAAGGCCAACGTGTACGTCACCGACATGGACAACTACGACGCGGTCAACGAGGTGTACGCCGAGTACCTGTCCGAACCGTTCCCAGCACGTTGTGCGGTCGAGGTGTCGGACCTCCCGATCGACATCGGCGTCGAAATCGAAGTCGTCGCGGCGACGTAGTAATCGTTGAAACGGCTTCGACATCGGTCGCAGGCAGTCGCCGGAACGGCTGGTTCCGGCCGTCCAGTCACGACCGAAGGGGCAACGGCGTTCACCGCCTGTTATAGTTCTCACCACCGCTTTTCACCGCCGAGTTGACTCGAAGGTCGTGGAGACGAGACGACGAACTCGATCGCATCGGCGGTCCGAACGTTCCAGCGGCGATGTCCACCCCACTTTGTCTGTTCGTCCCGTTGTAAACGGGCGTCCGGGAAAGGCGGACTACCCGACGAACGGCTCTCGGGCCCGGAGCGCGCCCGTTTCGTGCAAAGTATGGTCACGGTGACGGACCGTCGCGGAAACTGTTCGGCAGTAAGGAACGTTTATTGTGATCGAGTCCCACTGTCCGCTATGGACCAAGAAGCCCTCCCCTCCAGCGGCCGGGTGCAAGCGACGCACCTCTCGCTCGACATCCTGGACGAGATCCGTCGCCGGAACGGAGCCGGCGTGACCGAACTCGCCACTCACTTCGACCGTTCGAAGAGTACGATTCACAGCCACCTGCGGACGCTGGCTGTCGAGGGATATCTGGTCAACGAGGACGGGTTCTACACGGTCGGCCTTCGAGCCCTCCAGCTGGGCGGTCACGCCAGAGTCAAGCATCCTCTCTACAGGATGGCGAAAGACGAAGTGGACGAACTCGCGAAAGAGACGGGGGAAACGGCCAAGATCGTCGTCGAGGAGGGTGGCAAAGGCGTCTACCTCTATCAGTCCCGGTCGAAGCAGGCGGTTACGACCGACTCTCACGTGGGAACGCACGTGTTCTTGCACTCGACGGCGGTCGGAAAAGCGATTCTCGCTCACCTGGACGAATCGCGACGGGAAGCCATTCTAGACGAGTACGGACTCCCCAAAGTGACGCCGAACACGGTCACCGATCGAGGGGCGCTCACGGCTCGGCTCGAGGAAATCCGGGAGCGCGGCTTTGCGTTCGATGATGGCGAACGCATCGAAGGGCTGCGGTGCGTCGCCGCCCCGATTAAATCGGACGAAGCGGTGCTGGGGTCCATCAGTGTCTCCGGTCCGAAGAAACGAATCGACGACGAAACGTTTCGAACGACGCTCCCAGAGCTAGTACGAGATACCGCCCGTGTCATCGAAATTAACGTGACCTATTCGTAGGCATCGCCCTCTTCGCCGGTCCGTCCCGCGTTCGAGCCCTGTCGTTGAATCTCGTGTACTCGAACGAAAGATTGTGTCGTTCTCTGGTGGTCACTATCGACCCACGACAACACCGCCCGTTACTAACTTAGGTATGTAATGTTCTGGTCTCGTTCGTGACGATGATGCCAATTGGAACCCCATCTGTGGCTTTCGTTCTCCACAGAGGTGCGACCGTTCGGATAGAACGAACAATAGGCGCTGACGATGCGTTCGTCTCCAATTCGAATGGGGCCTCGTCTCCGCGGCCATCTTTCGGTGTGCTCGCTCGAGATGGACGAAGAGCGGACCGAGTTCGTGGGGTTAGGCTGACTGTCGGTCGCCAAAAACCGGGAGAGTCGGAATAGGACGCAATCTTCGTTCGGTATCAGAGAACGATCCACTCAGGAGGGAGAAGACTCGCGTTCGATCGAGACCATCCAGGAAACGACTGGACGGAGCGACGAACTGCCTGTTCAGTAGCCATCGATACGTGAGCGGTCAGTGATCGAGTTTCGACCTCGCCCAATTCGTGCTGTACGGTCGTCGTTTCGCTCGAGTTACGCCTCGAGAGAAGTCGATTCGTTCTGACTCTCGAGTCGCTCGAGGTACCGTTCGACGCGATCACGATCGTCGCTCGAGAGTTCGACGAGGGGTTCGCGGACGGGACCACCTGCCATTCCCTGTAGCTCCTGTCCGTACTTGACCACCGGCACGTTCTTCGCCGAACTGAACGCGGACCCGCCGCCGTGTTCTTCCCTGAACTCTTCGAACGGACGGAGCGCGTGTTTGATTCGTCTGGCGCGATCCCAGTCGCCGGCCGAGAGTGCCTCGTCGAGTGCGAGGACCGGCTTCGGGACGAAGTTCCCGATTCCGGTGGTGAACCCGTCCGCACCCTCGATGGCGTACGCGAGTGCGTATCGTTCGGCCACGCCATTGAGCCACTCGACGTCTCCCGAAACCGTCTGGACCAGTCGGGAGAATAGCTTGACGTCATTGACGGCATACTTTACGGCGACGACGTTGTCGATCGTCGAGAGGTCGTCGAGCACCGTCTCGCTGAGCAGGTCGCCGCGCTTGTACAGGACGATTCCGAGGTCCGTGGCCGCAGCGAGCGTACGGTAGTACTCGATCAACCCCTGCTCGTGGATGTAGGTGTGTCTCGGATACATGACCATGACGGCGTCGACCCCGGCCGTATCGTACGCCTCGATCAGTTCGACGGCGTTCTTCGCACTCCCGCCGACCCCGCCGACGACCGTCGCGTCGTCGGGGAGGGCGTCAACCGTCGATTGGATCACGTCGATCCGTTCGTCCTGGGATAGCGAGTAGTACTCGCCCGTGTTTCCACAGGGGATGAACGTCCGAGCGCCGGCGTCGTAGAGCGTTCGAGCGTTCTGCTCGATTTCTTCGTGGAGTACTCGGTCACGATCGGCGCTAAACGGCGTCGGTGTCGTGAACGCTACGCTTTGCAGACTCTCGCGTAAGTCACCGTATGCGGTAGCCATAGCAGACGTATTAGAAACTCCCATTCATTATTGTTCCGGTCAGATCGATCTTCGAAGCGTGCGGGTTCTGTGGTGGACACGCATCGAGAATGATTTTCGCGCCCGAGCGCGTGCCTAGTCCGCGCCGCCAGCGTTACGAGCAGATCGCCGGCGTTCCGAGCAGCAATTATAAATCCAGATGGTCGTAATTGGCTACCATGTCGCCGAAAGATCGCAGGGAGCGCGCCGAGGCGATTCGCACCGCCGTCGAGTCGAACCCGGAGACGGTCGACGTGGACGAGCTCGCCGACCTCCTGGTGTCCGAATCCAGGAAGGCCCGCCAGACTGCATTCGAGGCCTATCGGACCCTCGTCTCGGACCGCCCGGCGGTCGCCGACGACGTCGGTGCCCGACTCGAGTCCCACCTCACCGACGACGCGGCCGACGTTCGCGAGCGGGCGGCGTTGACGAGTGCTGCGTTCGCCGACAAACATCCTGACGTCGTCGACGGGCTGGTCCATGCGCTCCGATCGATCGGCACCGACCCGGCTGAGCCTGGGCGAGAGGCGGCCATCGTCGCCATCGCAAAACTCGCACACGTACGGCCGGCATCGATCGTCCCCGCAGTCGACGCCCTCGTCGCCATCTGTGACGATCCGGTCTCCGCACCCACGACGGGTCGGGACGAACGCGGTGGCCCCGTCGGCAAATCGGATGCGGCGGCACTACAGCCGGAACGAGAGCGGCGCGATCAGGCGCGCCTCCACGCGATCGCGGCGCTCACACTGCTTGCCGCCGACGATCCGGCAGCCGTTCGATCCGACGTCCCGTCGATCGCCTCCCTCCTCCAGGACGACCACCACCTGATTCGAGCCGGCGCCTGCGAGGTGCTCGAGGATCTCGCGACGGCGTATCCGACGTCCGTCGAGCCGTTCGCGTCAGAGCTGGCAGAGCGAGCCGCTACCGACACGAAACACCCGGTTCCGTGGCGGGCGGCGGATGCGCTCGTCGCCCTCGACGCCGAGCGACCCGAGTGCGTCGGTGAGGCGGTGGCCCCGTTCGCGAGCGACCTGTCCCGGTTTCTCGAGTCGTCGGATGTCGATCGGCGGCGGGCGGGCGTCGCGTTGGTCGCAGACGCGGCGTTGGCTCGGCCGGAATCGCTCGAGTCGATGCGCCCGACGCTTCGAGACCTGCTCTCGGACGACGACGCGTCCGTCCGGATGAACGCGGTTATTTCCCTCGGCGCCGCCGGTACCGAGAGCGATCGGTCGACCATCGCCGACCTCGCCGATTCGGATCCGGACGAACGGGTTCGGAAGACCGCTACCCGTGTCCATGGGCGGTTCGATGGGTCGCTCGACAGCGAGTAGATTCTCTCGTCATCGATCACCTGGGGAAGACCTAGCAGGGACCACGTTGCCACGCAGACAAAGTTTATATAGCTCATATTCAAACACGTACCTCAGGAAGACGAACGCAGTGAACACCGATAACACGCGACTTATCACGACCGAAATCAGATCGATGGTAACGAAATGACACAGTCTAAATCCGAACTCGAGTATCGAAACGCTACCGAGGAACCGATTCTGGAGGCACGCGACGTGTCCGTGACGTTCGACATGGATCGGGGAACGTCTCGCGTCCTCGATAACGTCAACTTCGACGTCCACCGCGACGAAATGCTCGGCATCATCGGCGAGAGTGGAAGCGGCAAGTCGATGTTCGCGTCGGCGTTGCTCAACGCGGTCGTCGAGCCGGGCGTCGCCACCGGCGAAATCACCTACCGTCCCCCTGGGGAAGAGCCCGTGGACGTCCTCTCGTTGACCGACGACCAGCTCGAGAAGTTCCGCTGGGAAGAGATCGCGATGGTGTTCCAGGGGGCCATGAGCTCGTTCAATCCGACCATGAAAATCAGGGATCACTTCGAGGAAACGATCCACGCTCACCGGGCGGACATGGACGAGCAGATGGCCCACGCCCGGCAACTTCTCGCAGACCTCTATCTCGACCCGGATCGCGTGCTCGACTCCTACCCGCACGAACTCTCCGGCGGCATGAAACAGCGCGCGCTCATCGCACTGAGTCTCGTCCTCGAGCCGCAGGTGCTGGTCATGGACGAACCGACCGCCGCGCTCGACTTGCTCATGCAGCGGTCGATCATGAACCTCCTGGACACGCTCCAGAACGAGTACGATCTGACCATCGTCTTCATCACCCACGACTTACCGCTCGTCGCCGGATTGGCGGATCGACTGGCGGTGATGTATGCGTTCGAGTTCGTCGAATACGGCCCCAGCGAGCAGATTATTCGCGAGGCGGCCCATCCGTATACGCGCGCCCTGCTGAAGTCTGTCCCGAGCGTCGACGCCCCGCTGGAGGAGATGCACCCGATCGAAGGCGAGAGCCCGGATCCGGTCGATACGCCGGCGGGGTGTTCGTACGCACCTCGCTGTCCGATCTCGACGCCGAAGTGTATCGACGAGGACCCGGGATATCACGACGTCGACGACGAACAGAAGGCGACGTGTTTCCACTGGGAACAGTCGGCTGAAGCGATTCCCTACACGCTCGGGACCGAGAACGTCGATACCCAGCTAGATCAGGCGACGGTCTCCGAGGAGGACGCCGTCGTCTCGTTGACCGACCTCGAGGTTCACTTCGACCAGTCCGGGTTCATCGACCGGCTCTTCGACAAGGACATGACGGTCCGTGCGGTCGACGACATCTCGCTCGACATCAGGGAAAACGAGGTCATCGCGCTCGTCGGCGAGTCCGGGTGCGGCAAAACGACGCTCGGGAAGACCGCCATCGGTCTCCAGGAGCCGACGGGCGGAACGGTCGCGTATCGGGGACAGGACATCTGGGAGGCCAGACGCGGCGACGGCGAGATCGACTTCGACGAGATTCGACGCTCGCTGCAGATCATCCACCAGGACCCGGGAAGCTCGCTCAACCCCAGTCGGACCGTCCGGACGAGTCTCTCGGCGCCGTTGAAGCGATGGCGACCGGACCTCAACGCCACGGATCGAGAGACCGTGGTGTACAACCTGCTCGAGCGGGTCGGCATGAAGCCGGCGGAGGACTACGCTCTCCGCTATCCCCACCAGCTATCGGGTGGGGAGAAACAGCGTGTCGTCCTCCTGCGGGCGCTCCTGATGAGTCCGGACCTCATCTTGGCCGACGAGGCCGTTAGCGCGCTAGACGTTTCGCTCCGCGTGGAGATGATGGACCTGATGCTCAACCTGCAGGAGATGTTCGATACCTCCTACCTGTTTATCTCTCACGACTTCTCGAACGCGCGGTACCTCACCGAAAAGTCCGGCGGTCGAATTGGGATCATGTACCTGGGCAACCTCGTCGAGATTGGGCCGGCGGCGGAGATAATTCACGAGCCGAAGCACCCGTACACGAAGGTGCTCCGGTGGGCGACGCCGCCCCTCGACCCGGACGCGGCGAAGAAGGCTCAGTCGACGAAACCGCCGGTTCGAGAGATCGACATCCCCGATCCGACGGATCCGCCGAGTGGCTGTCAGTTCCACACGCGCTGTCCCGAGGCCCGCGAGGTCTGTCAGCGAGAGGAACCGGCGCTCCTCGAAACCGACGGCGCCTCGATCGCGGCCTGTTTCCGGGAGGACGAGAGTCACGAGTACTGGGAGAGCGACCCCCTGTACGACGACGAGTCAGTGTCGGTCGACGAGTTGAACTGAGTTCGAGCCCGACGGCGGGGCAACTGTTTTCATGCCCCGACGAATCGTATGGCACATGGCCGGTAAATACGACAAAAGTTTCCTCGAGCACCTCTGTGACTACGAGCAGGGCTGGCGCTTTCTGTTTACGTTCTCGGTTGGGTTTCTCGGCCTCTCGGTTATCTGGCTCTACGCTGCCGAGCCAGGAAGTCCAACCTACGTCGTCACGGTGATGAACGTCGTCGGACTCTCGGTTCTCTCCCTGTTGAGCGGGTTCGTCCTGGCTCGTTGTCGGTGACGCTGGGGAACGTGGACCAGTAGTGAATTTCACGAGAAGTCATCGATCGAACCAAAAATCCACCGGTGGGACAAACTATATTAGTATCGAGACGACACTCGATAGCAGTACATGAGACAGCATCTAGACCGTACCCGTAACGCGCTCGTCTCCCTCGTGGGCGTGCTCATCGGGTTGCGATACTACTGGGAACGCATCGCCCACGCGTTCGTGACGCTTCTCGCGGTGACGACGATCACGTTCGCCCTGTTTCGGCTGATGCCCGGTAGTCCGGCCGACGCAATGCGCGCGGACTTCGAGCGTCGGCTCGCCGGAAGTGGTCAGGCCGCCGATCCTGAAGTGATCGATCAGATGATTCGAGTCCACACGGGATTCGATCCGGACAAACCCATCTACATCCAGTACGTCGAGTATCTACGGGACGTCATCATCTACCAGGACTTCGGCCAGTCGATCCAGTACGGCGACCCGGTGTTCGACATCCTGTTTGCGGCGATGCCGTGGTCCATCTTCATCAGCATCTACGGCCTGGCGTTCGGATACACCGCGAACATCCTCCTGGGAGCGGCGATGGCGTACAAGGAAGGGTCGCGTTTCGACAGCTACTCCACGGTACTCGCCACCTTTCTCAACTCGATTCCGTACTACGTCGGCGCGTTCTTCTTCCTGGCGTTTTTCGCGTACGATCTCGGCTGGTTCCCTGGAAGCGGACGGTACAGCAGGGACGTCACTGCCGGACTCAATCCCGAGTTCATGTGGAGCATCGTTCACCACGGGACGCTCCCGATCATGTCGAGTTTCATCGTCGGCTTCGGCGGCGGTGCGCTCGCGATGCGCGGCAACTCTGTACGGATCCTGGGCGAAGACTACCTTCGGGTCGCCAGATTACGGGGGATTAGCTCGAGTCGGATCGCGACCCGGTACGTCGCCCGGAACGCAATCTTGCCTCTCTACACCCAGATGATGATCGGCATCGCTGCCGTCTTCTCGAGCAGTGTCGTCCTGGAGTACATCTTCACGTATCCAGGTGTCGGCTGGTACACCTACGACGCGATCATGCGGCGTGACTATCCGCTGCTCATGGGATCTTTCCTGTTCTTCACGATCGTCACGCTCATCGGCATCCTCATCGCGGAGTTCACGTACGGAATCGTCGATCCACGAGCGGGTTCAGGTGATCAGAGTGAAGCATACTGAAGAAACGGGAACGGACGGAGGCGAACAGCTCAGCGACGACCAGTTATTCGGCCAGCTTGCCAAGGCCGACAGGGTGCAACTCTCACGGAGAGAACGGTTCGGATTGCTCCTGGACGCGTACGTGCTCACACCCGGCCGTGTCGCCTGGAGCGACTGGCGGACTCGTATCGGCATCCTCGTCATCTCGCTGTTCTTGCTTACCGGGGTAGCGGCGAAGGTATCGACCTCGAACTGGTGGTTCCTGGAACACGTGACGATCATCGAGTCTCCCGCGACGAACCAGGCGCCGACGAATCACCAGCCGTTCGACGGCGGGTTCGCCGCGATCACGGAAGAGGGCGGCTGGATCGATACGACCGCGTCGTTCCCGTGGGTCGAGTTCAACGCACCCCTGGGATCGACCAATTACGGCGAACCGATCGGCCGACAGCTGGTCCACTCGACGCCCGACATGGTCGAGATGGTCATCGCCGGCGCAGTGGTCTCCGTCGGGCTCGCGATCCTGATCGGCATCACGGCCGGCTACAAGGGCGGCAAGGTCGACTCCGTGCTAATGTCGATCACCGACATCATGATGACCATGCCCGGCATCCCGCTGGTCATCGTCATCGCGGCGATCTACCCGCCCCGCCAGGCCTGGCTCGTGGGCGTCATCCTCGCCATCGACGCCTGGCCGGGACTCGCTCGAGCGCTTCGCTCGCAAGTGCTGACGCTCCGAGAGGAGTCTTACGTCGAGGCGTCCCGGACGATGGGGATTCCCTCGACGACGATCCTGAGCCGGGACATCACGCCGCAGTTGATGCCCTACATCCTGATCAACGCTGCACAGGCGGGGCGCAGCGTCATCTTCGAGTCCGTGGCGCTGTACTTCCTCGGCGTGTTGCCGTTCACGACGGCGAACTGGGGGATCATGATGGACACGGCCTACAGCGAAGGGTTCGCCCTGGTCAACATGGCGAACTTCTACCAGATCTTCTGGCCAATGATGGCGGTCGTCATCGTCTCGTTCGGGTTGATCCTCTTCTCTCAGGGGATGGACCGCGTGTTCAACCCCCGGATCAGGGCGCGTCATTCGAAGAAAGTCGGCGGCGGCGAGGATCAAGAACACTGACCACGTTCCTGCTTCAAAGCCCTGCCGTCGGTTTCGATGCCGAGACAAGATTTATATCGGCCTATTGTGAAACCCCTGGTACGAAATGTCTACCCAAACGACCACGGACTCGACTCCAACGACCGAGCACCTCTATCGGGGTCTCAAGGTCCTCCGAGGATCGCTCTTGCTGTCCACCATCGTGATAGGCGTCATCCTGTTTCTCATCGCGGTGTTCTTCGAGGTCGTCAACCAGAGCTACCTGATGCTGACCGGGCACGACGGCGTTTTCGCGGCGATGTTTGGCGTCTTCGGGATTTCAGCGGTCGTTGCTGGGAGTTTCTTTTACCTCGCGCTCAAAATCGTACAGCAACGGTAAGCCTATTTTCTGTCCGAAGTGATTCTCCTCGCAGTTCGATTGGTTGTCCAGGACGTACTAGCTGGCTTCCGTGCCGTCCGGCCGCTACACGACTCCGTGGGCCGAAAATCGATTGAAACACGTCGATCGCCCGTTGTCCTAAGACCGTAGTGTAAGTATCGTTATAGAAATATATTTAGGGTACTGTTTGTAATGTAGGCACCGTATGCCGCAAGGTAACAAAGATAAGACTATCTCTTCCGCGAAGGAGTACCTCACTCGGCGGAAGATGATGGCAGCAACCTCAGCAATGGTCACCGGTAGCGTTGCTGGTTGTTTCAGCACCGAAGACGATGGTAACGGCAATGGTGGAAACGGTGGAAACGGTGGAAACGGTGGGAACGGCGGCGGTGATTCGGTCACGATCAGAACGTTCATGCAGTCCATCCCAACCCAGATGAACTGGAACACGTGGGCGCCGAGCTACCCGTGGACGCCCTCGTGGCTGCTCCTCGAACCCGTTCAGCGGTGGTACGCCGATGGATCGATGTCCCTCGACCTCATCGATGACTGGGACTACGACGCCGACACTCAGGAACTGACGGTCCACCACAACGAAGAGTTCTCCTGGTGGAACGGTGACGTGGTCAACGCCGCCGACAAGTACTGGTACGGCGAGGTTGCGCGATTGCTCAGTCCCGACTCGAGCAATTACGAAACCCTCCATCTCGAGAACAACGGTGGGACGATCATCCGCGAGTACAAGGAGCCCCAGAACCCCGAACTGGTCGGAAACTACCTCGGGGGCTACCTCGGCGAGATGATGCGCGGACACCGAGACAAGTACAAACCGTGGGCCGAGGAACTCCAGGACGCCACGACCGACGACGAACGGCTCGAAATCGAAGAGCGGTTGGGCGAGGAGATGCCCATCAATATGGAGACCTTCATCGACGAAGGGCTCGGCCTTGGCGCGTTCCAGGCCGTCGACTACGACGAACAGGGCATCTACTGCGAACTGTTCGAAGGTCACCCGTACGCCGACCAGATCGAGATCGACGAACTCGACTACGTGCTCGCCTCCGGCGACGCCATCGCCCAGCAGATGGTCGGCGGCGACCTCGATTTCGGATTCGCACAGCTCTCGAACTGGCTCGGCGACCAGGAGGTGGATCACCTGGAGACGATCGGGTCGTTCGAGAGCACGTTCATGCGGAAACTCGAGTTCATGATGGATGGACCTGGCTCCAAACACATCCGTCAAGTCGAGTTCCGCCGAGCCATCGCACACCTCCTCAGCATCGAGAACATCTCCGAGAACTTCGCGCCCCCGAACTCGGTCCGGACGGCACAGACGGGACTTCCCGAGGCGGTCACCGAGCAGCGTCTGGGCGACTACGCCGACGACTTCATCGAGTACCCCGTCGGCGCGGACGAGGAGGGCGCAGCGGAGCTCCTCAATTCGATCGGCTACGAACAGGACGGCAACAGCTGGGTCGACGACGAGGGCGAGTCCATCTCGCTCGAGATGGTCGTCCCCGACTGGGCCTCCAACCCCGCTCGAACGGCGGCGGACAAACTCTCGAACTTCGGGTTCGAGACTGATCTGCAAGTTCTCGAGGGTGCAGCGTACAACGACAGTACCGAAGACCACGTCGACTTCGACCTCTCGATGGGCAACCACGGTGCATTGATCGCTCACCCGTACGCGTACTTCCGACCGACGCACGCCGCCGGCAACGACCTGGGCGACGAGGCGCTCATCGAGGATGCGCTGGCAAACGGCGAGAGTCGTTCACCGTACAACGGCAAAGAACTCGTCGTCGAAATTCCGGAGGAAGTCGGCCAGGAAGACCTCTCGGGATCGACCCAGGAGGTCAATCTGTACGAGCTCTTCCAGGAGTGGATGACGACGGATACCGAAGAACGGAGCAAGGAGATCGCCGAGACGTTCACCTGGTTCTGGAATTTCTACCTCCCGGGAATCGACCTGTTCCAGCCGATGTCCGGCTCCTGGGGCAACGTCGAGAACTGGGAGTTCGCGACCGACAACAGCGACTGGGAGGCCTACCGTGGTTCGTTCCACGCCGCCATGCGTGGCCACATCTCCCCGAAGTAACCGAAGTAACGACCGGACGAGCAATTCATCTTTTTTGACGCGAATCGATGCAGACGAGACTGCACGGTCCGTCTTCGAAACCGCCGTGTTCGAGTCGTCGTTCCAGTTTCGTCGAAGTCGGAGCGAAATCGCTGCCCTGAAATTGTCCGTCGTGCGTGTGGTAGCTAGCCCGTGTGATAGCCAGAGACGCACTCGAGAAGCGAGCCGAACGTTCACACGACCATTCGCGTATTCGCGTGGCAGAAACCACATCCGACCGAAACGACACCAATACGACGCCTACTCCACTGGAAGCGACTCGAGGACGTCGGGGTCCCGGGCGAGCACGTCGGCGAGTGCCGCCCCGGCCGTGTCCGGCAGCGGCGAGGGTAGACCGAGGCGGTCCTGGACGTAGGTTGCGACGTAGGCCACGCCCTCTGGCAGGTCACTGTGCTCGTTCGGGAGGCCGAGAGAGACGAGGACGACCGGCACCGTCGTCGCGAGTTCCTCGACGATCCGTCGCTGGCCCTCGGGGAACGCCTCGCGGGCGTACGTCGTGACGACAGCGACGTCGACGCTGTCGGCGACCGACCGGAGCGTCTCGAGGGATCGTTCCGTCGACTCGGGTTCCATCGTCGGCTTCGGGTCGTCGAGCGTACGAACGTCGCCGGGAGCGAGCGAGCAGGCGAGGACGTCACCGAATGCGGCGTCGAGGTGAGGCTCGAAGTCCTGGACACCTCTGATCCCGGTCAGGAGTACGGACGCGTCCGGCGAAAGCGGGAGGACGTCGCCGTTGCCCAAAACGGAGAACGACCGCTCGTAGGCCTCGCGAGCGATCGCTTCGTGCTCGGTGCTCGCCATCGACTCGATGGCTTCGAGCGGATCGACGTATCGGCGCTCACCGACGTCGTGGCGGTCTTTCAGCGCCAGGATGCGCTCGACGGACTCGTCGATGCGAGATTCGGAGAGGCGACCAGACTCGACCGCCTCCAGGATCGCATCTCGCGTCTCCAGGAGGTCGTCGGCGGGGACGAATCCGGTGAGGACGAGGTCGGCGCCGGCCTCGATGGCCCGTACGGCGGCCTCACCGACGGGGTAGTTGTCGGCGATGGCGTCCATCATCATCGCGTCGGTGACGACGACGCCGTCGAAGCCGAGGTCGTCCCGGAGGAGGTCGGTGAGGATCGCCGGAGAGAGCGTCGCGGGAAGGCCCGGATCGAGACACTCGACGACGATGTGGGAGGTCATGATGCAGTCGACGCCCTCCTCGATCATCGTCTCGAACGGCGGCAGGTGGACCCGCTCGAGGGTTTCTCGGTCGTAAGTGACGTGCGGTAACTCCATGTGGGAGTCGAGTTCGGTGTCGCCGTGGCCCGGAAAGTGTTTGGCGACGGCCACCTGGTCTTCTGCGTGGATTCCCTCGAGCGCGGCCGTCGCATACGTAGCGACCGTCTCGGGCGTGGTGCCGGGAGAGCGAACGCCGATGACGGGGTTGTCGGGGTTGGTGTTCACGTCGACAACGGGCTGGTGGTTCATATTGAGGCCCATCCCCAGCATGTCCTGGGCGATGGCCGCCGAGACGTCCCTCGCGAGGTCGAGGTTGCCGGCGGCCGTCCGTCCCATGAGTGCTGGGTACGCGCGGGTCTCGTGTCTGACGATGTCGACGGTTCCGTACTCGCAGTCGGCGGAGATCAACAGCGCCAGTCCGGGGTCCACGTCGGCGGCCCACTCCTGTACCTGGTTCGTGTACTGGGCCATGAAGTGGGGCGTCACCCGGTGGTTTCCGTAGATCCGGAGTGCTCCCGGTCGGACTGTCTCGAGGACTGTCTTCATCTCTTCGGTGGGCCACCCGGTCTCGGTCTCGAAGTTCCCGAGTCCGATTCCCGCGTGGATCAACTGCCCGACCTTTGCCTCTAGCGATAACGCTCCGATCGTCGTCGATGCGTCGGCCATATACGCTCTCTCGAGCGATAACTCAAAGGTCTTTCTGGACCGGCTATCCGGATGACGTACGGTGGAACGGGGAGAGGGAGCGTAAACGCCGGTCCAGGACGACTTCTGACGTGACCCAATCGGTTAAGACGGTGGCATCGCATACCTCGAATACGATGTCGGGACTACTCGCAGACGAGACGGTGATCGTCACCGGCGGAACCCGCGGAATCGGACGGGCCATCGTCGACCGATTCGCGGCAGAGGGAGCCAACCTGGTCGTCTCCTCGCGCAGCGACGACGACGTGACGACCGTCGCGGAGGAACTTCGCACGGAGCACGGCGTCGACGCCGTCGGCGTCCCCTGTGACGTCACGAACGCCGACGAGATCGAGGTGCTGGTCGACGCGACTCTCGAGCGATTCGGCGAAATCGACGCCCTCGTAAGCAACGCCGGTGGCTCGATCAACGACGACAACCTCCATCGAATCGACGAGGAGGCCTGGGATCGCACCGTCGAACTCAACCTGAAGTCGCTCTTCCTGGTCGCTCGGGAGGTGCTCCCCCCGATGGTCGAGAGCGGCGGCGGCTCGATCGTTCACATGTCCTCGGTCAACGGCCTGGACGGAATCGGTCAGATCGCCTATTCCTCCGCCCGGAGCGGCGTCGTCGGCCTCTCGCGACTCATCGCGACGCAGTACGGCCGCCACGGCGTTCGATCGAACGTCGTCTGCCCAGGGACCATCGAGACCGACCGACGAAGCGGGCAGATGGACACAACCGGCGAGAGCCGCGCGTCGGACGAACACGACGGCGAGTGGACCCAACGCGACCAGTGGATCGACCAGTACCCGACCGGCCGATTCGGCCGGCCGGAGGAGGTTGCCGACGCGACCCTCTTTCTCGCTTCGGACATGTCTTCGTTCGTCAATGGCACGCACCTCGTCGTCGACGGCGGACTCACCGCCGGGCTGGACTGGAGCTTCCAGCAGCAAATCTTCGGGAGCGACGAAACGCCGACGCGACCGAGCAAGCGGTAGGCACGCCTCGAGGCGTTCTTTCCACCGAAAACTGAGTCCGACGTAGAACCCGTGTCGAGATAGAGGGGGAGACCGTCAGACGTGCTCGGACGCCCACACGAAGAATCTGAGCGGCAGGGCCGTCTCGAGCAGCGGATCGCCCGCTCGAAGGTGCGCACACCGATCGTGCATGCCGAACAGGAGCGACGACATCGTCGTTCGCTCGCACTCGACGTCCGGCTCCAGCCCGTCGCTTCCGGGTTCGACCGACACCCCATCGGGACCGTAGACGATCCGGACCGACTGCTCGCCCGCGATAGCGAGTTCGACGCTTCCCTCGTCGGATCGCCCGCTCTCGAGCCAGCGCTCCTCGAGTTGTCCCTCGAACGCCTCGAGCACGGCCTGCAGATCGTTGATGCGGAACTTGCGATGCGGGCGCGCCGTCCAGAATCGACTGTGGCCGGAGAAGACCGGCTCGAGTGGATGCCACGGCGGGACGCGCGCCGTCAGGTCGTTCAGATCGAGCAGCGCCAGGACGTGCGAGAGTAGCGTCTCGAGGCCGCGTTCAGACCCACCGAACTCCTCGACCGTGCGGCTCCGACTCGTTCGGGTGAGGCTCACGTACGCTGGATCTCCTGCGCCACCGTAGCCACCCTGGCCAACGTCTTCACCGCCGTAGCCCTCGTCGTCACTACCGTCACCACCATCGGTACCGTCGTCGCCGCCGTCACCAACGTAAACGAACGTCTCCAGGTCGCGCTGTCCGAGGACGGTTCGAGTCTCGTCCAGGTCGCGGACCACGCGGTACGGTTCGGCCTCGTGAATCTCGTGAAGCGTCTCGAGGTGGGCGTCGGCGTCGTAGCCGACGACGGCTTCCGAGGCGGTCACGTCGCCGTCGAACGATCGCTCGGTGAGTTTGTACTGGTACTCGGTGCCGACGTTCTCGTAGCCGAAGTGGGCGTAGCGCTGGCGGTTGCCGCTCAGATCGGAGAGGGGAACGTCCTCGTCGGCCATCCGGTCGAACCAGAACTCGAGCAACTCGCTCATGTAGCCGTTGCCGCGGTACCGTTTGTCGGTGGCGACGCCGCCGATTCCCCAGCACTCGACCGTCTCGCCGTCGACGCCGGTCGAGAGGGTCTGGGGGACCGCGCCGATGTGACTCACGATCCGGTCGTCCTGGACGATGATCGCGTGGTGGTCACTGTGATCCGGGTTGTACGCGAACGGGAGGCTGGCCTGCATCCCGCCGCGCTCGTAGGCGAAGTTGCGATCGAGGAGGCCCATCATCTCCGAGAACTCCTCCGGGGTCGCGAGTCGCGGGCCGTCGGCGTCAGTCATCGGGACCACCGCTTCGTTGGTCGGTCGGTTTCGGTACGAGCGTCGGTCGTTAGGTTGTCAGTTGGCATTGTCGATGAGCGTCGTGAGTTGTTCGAGTTCGTGCGTTGCAATCGCGTCGTCGTCGGCGGGTTCGTCCTGGGGAACGCTACACTCGGCGGTGACGAACCCGTCGTATTCGGCCGCGACCAGCGCCTCGAACAGGGGCGCGTGATCGACCTCACCCTCGCCGAGTCGGCGGGGTCGATACGTCCGCAGGCCGTCGGCGGTCTCGAGGCGGAACGCGCCGTGGGCGTCCCCGTCTCCGTCCCCGTCTTCGTTCTCGTTCTCGTTCTCGTTCCCGTTCCCCCTGTTGTCCCCGTCGGCGATGAGTTGCTCGTCCTTGACGTGGACGTGGCGCAGGTCGTCGCCCAGTCGGTCGACCGATTCGGCACCGTACGCCTCGCCGACGAGGAACATGTTTCCGGCGTCGTGGATGACGCCTACATTGTCCCGGTCGATGGCCGACAGCAGTTGCTCCGTACCCGAAATCGTCTCGGAGAGCCAGCGGGCGTGGATTTCGATCAAGAGAGTGACGCCGTGCGCTGCAGCCCGATCCGCGGCCCGCTGGTACCACGTCGCAGCCGTCTCGACATCCTGATCGGTCGCCTTCCACGGGGCCGGCCCGCCGGGATTGTGCCGAACGAAGTCGCAGTCGAGCAGGGTCGCGAACTCGAGGAATCGTTCGAGCGCTTCGACCTGGGCCTCACACTCGGATCGGGACGTGCCGACGTACGCACCCGTGTAGGTCGCGAGACACGGGACGTCGAGGTCGTGATCGTCGAGCCGTTCCCGGAGGTCAGCAACCTCGTCGGTCGACCGGTCGACGGCGAGGTGGGGGGCCCGGCACATCGGTTCGAACCCGTCGTAGCCGATTTCGGCCGTAAGATCGACGGCCTCCTCGAGGCTCCGGTCGCGCAGAACCTTGCTGAACAGGGCTGATTGGATCGCCATCTGGTGTACGCTATTCCCGAGTCACTATAAATACTGGTACGGTATCGATTTGCCGTCGGCGCCAAGAAGAACACGACGCGTCGTGTCGCGACTCGATCGATTACGCGACGATCAGCGATCGTATTTAGTCGACCGATTGCGTAACGATCGGCGGTACAAACGATTAAGACCCTCGCCTCCATCGGACCCGATAACACATGACAGCGACCGAGCTCCGCGTCGTTCCTCGACCGCGTCGCGTCCAGGCGACGAGCGGAACCGTGCGATTCGAACCACCGTTTACGCTCGCCACGGGGGCGGACGTCCCCCCTGCCATCGGGTCCCTGTTCGAGACGCTCCTCGAGCGGGAGACGAACGCCCCGGTACGGCGAGGCACTGACGACGCGGACGTCGAACTACGTCTCGAGGACGCGCCCACCAACACACCCGCCGAGGCGTTCGACGATCCGGAGGGATACGTCCTCAAGGCGGACGCAGACGCAGGGACGGTATCGATTCGAGCCGCGACCGCCGATGGCCTCCGACACGGCTGCCAGACGTTCGTGACCGGAATTTCACGAGGCGGTGAGGGCGACGGGTACGAGCAGTGGACCCTGCCCGCCTGTGAAATCCACGACTGGCCGGAGTCGTCCTGGCGCGAGTTCATGCTCGACCCGGCCCGCGGCTTTCTCCCGGTCGAGCAGGTGAAACGACGGATCGACCAGGCCGCCCGGGCGAAGTACAACCGACTCCACCTCCACCTGATCAACGACGAGGGTTGTGCCCTCCAGTCCACGAACTACCCCAAACTGAACCAGGATGCGGACGGCACACCCCTCCCCGCGTACTCGCCCGAGGACGTCGACGAACTCGTCGCGTACGCAGCCGACCGGGGAATCGACATCGTTCCCGAGATAGACGTTCCGGCCCACGCCGGCCACCTCCTCGAGCGGTACCCCAAACTCAGGTGTACCGTCCAGGACGGCGAGCCCGCCGACCGGACGATCTGTATCGGGTCCGAGGAGACCGTCGAGTTCGTCGAGACGCTATTCGAGGAGGTAATCGAGCGGTTCCCATTCGAGTACGTCCACGTCGGCGGCGACGAGTGGGAGATGCAGGGGTACTCCTGGAACGAGTGCGTCGATTGCCAGGCGAAGATGGCCGCGGACGGCTCAGAGACGGACACCGAACACTTCTACGCGTTCGTTCGTCACCTCCACGACTTCCTCGCCCAGCACGATCGCCGGACGATCGTCTGGAACGACCAGATCGACATCTCGGCGTCGCCCGACCTCCCCCGGGACCTGCTGATTCACTTCTGGCGCGTCGCAGCGCCCGACCGGGGTCCGGTCGAGGGGTGTAGCCTGGAACGGTTCCTCGAGGAGGGGTTCGACGTGATCAACTCGTACGTCCACGCGGCCTACGTTCGGGGATGGATCACGGAGGACTACGTGCTCGGGTGGGCGCCCAGGCGTCGACCGACGGTGCCCGAGGAGCGAGCCCACCAGATCCGTGGCGGCGGACTGCTCGCGTGGGAACCGTCCGACGAGACGGAACGGGCGTACTTCGAGCGGGCGCTCCCGTCGGCGATGCCGATCTTCGCGGATCGACTCTGGAACTCGACGAGCGTCGACGACCGGGATGCGTACTCGCGGACTGTAACCCGACACGCGCTGGGTCCGTTCGTCCCGTCGGACTTCGACGTCTATAGCGAACTCGGCGGATTGATTCTGCCAACGTGGTGGAAACGTCCGTCCGGAACGCTGCTCGCGCACGTGAACAGTTCGCTCGGAGACCGAACGCCCGAACGAGCGAAAGCGAACTACCGATCAGCGGTCGAAACGCTCGCTGAACTGCGGGCGGCCGATCAGACGGTCTACCCCGAAACTGCATCGACGTACGAATCGTCACTCGGGTGGCTGATAGAGGTCGCCGAGCGAGATGGTCGGGGCGTCATCGATCGGCCTTGAGCGCCTTTCGAGACCTCATCGGGGCTCGTCGATCGAATTTAGCCGTTGCGATAGAAGTCCCTGGTAAACGGGCTCAAGTTTGAAATGGTCGGCACACAGCGGACTGATCAGATCGAGTTCTAGCGAGTTAGAACAGGAAGGAATTGTAAAACTATTAGACGGGAATGGCTCCTGTTTTATAGTATGTTCATATGTGATAACGATACAATAGTTTGCGAAAATTATATTGTGTTGTGAAGTAACGTGTGGGTGGATGTCGTATGATAAGCACTACCGAGACCGTAGCGAGTGGTCTCGACCGGAACTGGATGCAGTAAGCGACCGTTCGAGCGACTTCGACGTCTCGCGGCGATCGATGCTGGCGACGACGGGCGCTGGCATTCTCGGCGCGCTCTTCTCGAGCACCGGGACGGTCGGCGCCGCAGAGTCCGACGCGCTCAACGCGAAGACCCGGACTACGATCTGGACCGACGAGATGCGAGCAAACGCCCAACGGAACATCAAACGGTACGACTGGGCCGCGAGTCAACGGGACACCGCCGTCGCGGAAGCCGACGCTCGGTTGGAACAGCTGGGGCCCGACCTCGAGAGCCTCTGGAGCCTGGTCACCGCCCAGGGAATCCCCCGCGGCGGCGGACTGGTGAACCAGCGCGAGATCCTCGGCGGCTACCACGATTCGGGCGACGACCGTCTCTGGAAGATGCAGACGGAAGTCGACAATCCGCACGGCGACGGGAAACTCACCGTGCCGACGAACGACTTCGGTGCCTACCGCGAGAGCGGCCTGAACGACCGGGGAATGTTCGACCCTGACCTGGCCGACGATTCCCTGCTGGTTAACGAAGAACACCCCGAGATGGGGGAGGGATGGGGCGTCGACGACGGCTGGGGATGGGTCGACGAGAACGACGACCTGGGCGGCGGCACCGGCACCAGGTGGAACTTCGTCGCGTACTACAACCACTGGCACATCTGGCGGCCCGGGGGCATTCTCGGGCTTATTCGCCGCCTCACCGACGCCTACCTCTACACCGGCGACCAGAAGTACTCGAGGGCGGGTGCCGTCCTCCTCGACCGGATCGCTGACGTCTACCCCGAGATGGACCTCACTGAGTATACGTTCACGCTCGACGGGTTCTGGAACAGCCACGGTGGCCGCCAGACGGGGAAGGTGGTCGGCGCGTTCTGGGAGTCGAACCTCATGCGGCCGATCGTCCGCTCCTACGACGCGTTCTTCCCCGGCATGGAGGGCGACGACGAACTCATCGCGTTCCTCGACGCCAGGACCGACGAGTACCCCGGCCTGGAGGACAAGGATTCGATCGAGAAGATCAGAAAGAACATTGAGGACGGTATTCACCGCGAGATTCTGCCAGCGAATAAGAACTCGAACATGATCGTCGAGAGTGGCGGGGGCAGCGCGCTCGTGCAGGCCGCTCGCACACTCGACGAACCCGATGGCTACACACGAGAAGCGATCGAGTGGGTCTTCCAGCCCGGAGACGAGTACTTCGACGGCGACGTCTGGAACGAAGAGCCCGAGAACTGGTTCACCACAGGCGGAAACATTCTCACCCCGCTCGTAGACCGAGCCGACCGCGACGGCTACTTCGACATCGAGGCGCCCCACTACAACCGCATTCCTCACAGCTCGGTACGACAGGTGGCCGACTACCTCCGGGGTTACGATGCGTTCGACGGCGCGGACCTCTATCAGCACCCCAAACTCCAGCAGTCGCTCCTGCAGAATACGCACCTGCTGTTGATTGACGAGTTCACCCCACAACTCGGCGACGCACACGGACCGTCCGCCGTCGAGTGGAGCCAGACTTCGGTCGAAGAGGGATTCAAGCTGACGGGCGAGCCGATTTTCGCTCAGTTGTGGCACTACCAGAACGGGTACTCGACGGCGGGAATCAACGGCTCCATCTTCGACACTGAACCCGAGAACCTCAGCGACGACGTGCAGGGCATCATCGACGCCGAAGGCCCCCTCGACCTACCCAGCCAGAATCTCGCGGGCTACGGCTTCGCCGTACTCCGAGACGGCGAGAACTATCTGAACCAGTCGTTCGGGACGACCTACGACACCTCGGAACTGTTCGCTGACGCTAGTACCGAAGTCAACGATAGCTTCGACGAAGCCATCCAGTTCCAGTGCTACGAACCCGGCGAGTGGTGGACCTTCGAGTTCGATGCCGACGAAGCTGGCGAGTACGACCTCGACATCGAGGCGCTGTTCGTCGGTTCCTACGGTATCTACGACCTGTACCTCAACGGAGAGCAAGTCGACACTGTCGACTTCTACAGCCCTTCGTTCACCCGCGACACGATCACGTACACAGTCGATCTCGAGGCCGGCACTAACGAACTCCGCTTCGAGTGCGTCGGCAAGAACGACGAGTCGAGCAACTACCTGATGGCGCTTTACTACCTCACGCTGATCGGCGAGGACGAGCGCGAGGACTGGGAGAACGCCGCCGAACTCGGTAACGCCAAGCGCGCGTTCTGGATGTACTACGGCCGTACCGGCATCGACGCGGGCGGCAGCACCCACAATCACGGCGACGCGCTCAACCTCGGGGTGGCAGCTCACCGCCTCGAACTCTCGCCCGACCTCGGCTACCCGGAACGGACCGGCAACTGGCCGAAACACGACTTCACGAAGGGGACGATCAGCCACAACACCGTGACGGTCGACCGATCGCGCCAGGAGCAGCGGTGGGTCGCCACGCCGCGGCACTTCGAGGCCGAGGACGAGCGGGTGAACCTGATCGACGTCGATGCCTACCGGGCCTACGAGCAGTGCGACGAGTACCGCCGAACGACCGCGATGATCACCGTTGACGAGGAACACTCCTACGCTGTGGACTTCTTCCGCGTCGCCGGCGGCGACGATCACGTGTTCAGCTTCCACGGACAGGTCGGCGAGGCGACGGCCGAGGGCCTTGACCTCGTCCCCCAGGACGGCGGCACTTACGCAGGCGAGGATATCCGGAAGCCGGACTACGGCGAGGAAACCGACTACACCCGCGAGGTCGGGAGCGGCTTCAACTACCTCACGAACGTCGAACGCGACACCGATCCCGGTTCCAGCGTGGCCGTCGACTGGGACGTCGAGGACTACTGGAACCATCGCGACGACGACGCCGACGGCGTCCACCTGCGGCTGACGTCCTTCGGTGACTTCGACGAGGTCGCCCTCGCTGACGGCCACCCGCCCGACCGCAGCGGAAATCCCGACTCCCTGCGCTACGTACTCCTGCGTCGACAGGGGAACGACATCGAGAGCGACTTCGTCTCGACGATCGAGCACTACGAGGGCGAGCGCGCCGTCGACAACGTCGAGAAGGTAGCCGTCGACGGCGGCGAGGGTCACGCCGTCAGAGTCGATCTGACGAACGGGCGCACCGACTACGTCGTCTGTTCGTTCGAGGAGACCGACACGCTGACGATCGACGACACCTTCGAATTCAAGGGATTCTTCGGGCTCTACTCGATCGAAGACGGCGAACCCGAGTACGCCTACGTCCAGGACGGCACGCGGCTCAAGGCCCTCGACGAGCCCGCGCTCGTCCAGGAATCGGTCGGTCGCGTGCAGGGCATCGTCGAGGACTTCACCCGCGAGATATCTCTCGAGAACGAGTTGACGATCCGTGTCGGCGGTAACGGAAGCCACCTCGAGCGACACGCCGGCTTCGTCTACGTCGACAACGATGACTCCGATCCGTGGCGAGGCGAACCGGACCCGACGAACCCCATCGAAGGCCGCGGCCAGCGCGGCCAGGGTAACGGCGCCTACCCGATCGAAGGACTCGGGGGCAGCAACGGGAATCTGGTGACGCTCGATACCGGTCGCCAGACGTTTACCCGGGACTTCGTCGATCCCGACCAGCTCGAGGACACCGGCTACAACTACATCATCGACGACAACGACGACGTTCGGATTCCGTTGACGTCGACCTGGTCGGCAGAGTAATCGCCATCTGCTCGATCACCGATGGGCCGATTTCGTCGCTGTCGGCCATCTTACCGCTCACGGAGTTCGTCGGCGTGGGCTTTCACCTTTCGAATCGCAGCAGGGATCGTCCGGATGCCCTCCTCGTCGGCGAGCAACACCGGATGGCTGAAGGCGACGTTCTCCCTGCACAGTCGCTCCGCACCGGGAAGGTGTAAGTTCCAGTAGTCCGGGACGTCCGTTCCGGGCGGGAGAAGCCGCCGAACCTGATCCCGGAAGAACGCCGGTTGCTTGTAGATTGGGACTTCGTAGCCGTCGTAGACCGGCACGCCCTCGGCGCGCACGGCCGCGATGAATCGGTCGCGGCTGAGCCCACCAAACGCCTCGGCGTCGTAGCGAACGTTCTCGAGACAGTAGCCGCGAGCGGTGATGCGGTCGTCTCGGGGTTTCGTGTGTATTCCGCCGATCTCCTCGAGTTCGGCGAGGAGCAGTTCCTCGTTCGCTTCGCGGCGGTCGTTCTCCTCTGGTAGCTTCTCGAGTTGGCCGATCGCGACGGCGGCCTGGAACGCGGACATCCGGGAGTTCGAAGCGAGTTTGTAGTGACGATATCCCGTCTCACCTTGCGAACGGCCGATGTTCTGCATGACTCGGGCTCGTTCCGCGAGCACGTCGTTGTCGGTGACGACGATGCCGCCTTCGCCGCTAGGTAGTGACTTCGACTCCTGAAACGAGAACGTCCCGAAGTCCCCGAAGGTGCCGACCTTCTGGCCGCGCCACTCCGATCCCTGCGCGTGGGCCGCGTCCTCGATCAGGAAGAGGTCGTGTTCCTCGACGATCGGCAGCAATTCGTCCATGTCCATCGGATATCCCGCGAAGTGGACGCCGATGATCCCGACCGTGTCGTCGGTGATCTGCTCGCGTACCGAATTGGGATCGATATTGAACGTTTCCGGGTCGGTATCGGCGAATCGCGGGATCGCCCCCACGGCGGGGACGACGCTTGCACTCGCGATGAAGGAGTAGGAGGGAACGATCACCTCGTCGCCGGGCTCGACGCCGACGGCTCGTAGCGCCAGTTCGATCGCGACGGTCCCGTTACTGACGGCGATCGCATGTTCAGCGTCGTGATACGCGGCAAATTCGTCCTCGAGGCGTTCGATCCACGGTCCGCGACACCAGTTGCCGCCCTCGAACGCCTCGAGGAGATACGCTCGACACGCATCCGTTGGCTGTGGCCACTCCGGAATCGAGAGTGCTTCGGCTGCTTTCGGTCCGCCGTCGATGGCAAGTTCGCCCATAGGTAGCCCTCTCATTTCTGTTCCGGCATAAAGATACCGCGACCCCGTGCGACTCTCGGGCCCGAGGACTCCCCGTCCCTTCGACCGCCGGGGTGCCCATCTTTATGCCGGCCCCCTTCGACGTTTCCGACATGCCAGCACTGTGGACCTATCCCTGGACGCTCGAGCGCGAGGGACTCGAGACGGCCTGTGAACGGCTTCGCGATCATGGTATCGACGCCCTGAACGTCGCCAGCCACTACCACTCCGTTCGGTCGATGCAGCCCCGATTTCCCGACGACCTGTTTCGCGCCTACGGCGGCGGCTGTTACTTCGAGCCTGGTGAACGGTTCGACGACCTGCCAATCGAGCCGCCGGTCAATCGTGTCGGCTCCTGGAGTGATCCGCTCGCAGAAATCGTCGACGGGGCACACGATCACGGAATAGCCGCCAACGCGTGGACAGTCTGCCTGCACAACACGCGACTGGGGTCGAGGAACCCCGACTACCGGATCGAGAGCGCGTTCGGCGACGCCCACGACCACTCACTGTGCCCATCTCACCCCGCGGTCCAGGACTACTTCGCCGCGGTCGTCGGATCGATCCGTGACCGTGGCGTCGACGAGGTTCAGCTCGAATCGATCGGCTTCCCAGGCGCGTTTCACGACCACGGATCGCAGTACGGCCACGACAAGCGCCAGACGGTGACGAGCGACGCCGAGGCGGTACTCCTCTCGCAGTGTTTCTGCGACGGCTGTCGATCGGCGGCCGCGTCACACCGGGTCGACCTCGAACGAGCACGAGCGCGCGTCCAGGACCTCATTCGCCCCTCGCTCGCCGACCCGAACGCCTCGCTGGCACCTATCGAGGACCTTCGCGAGCGGGAACCGCTCGTGGACGACCTGTTCGAGTTTCGGGCGACCGTGATCGAAGCGTTACTCGAGCGACTTGCCGCGGCGTCCGGATCGACGCCGCTCAACTACTACGCGATGGAGGCCTACGGCCAGGCGCCGTCGACGCTCCCCGCGGCGGGCGTCGAACCGGAGCGCCTCGAAGCCCACATCGATAGGGTGACGGCGCTGTGTTACGTCGCCGAGGCTGAAACGGCCCGTGAGCACATCGTGGGGCTCGAGCGCGTCGTCGACTGTCCGATCGACGCCGGCATCACGCTCGATCCAGCCGTCGTCGACGGGCCCGAACAGGTGACCGATCTCGTAGAGGGGATCAGGTCAGCGACCGACGGCCGACTCTCGATCTATCACCACTCCCTGCTGACGGAGGCGCACCTCGAGTGGATCGGAAACGCGCTCGCGTAGGGGGACGCGTTCGTCGCCGTCCAGGACCTCGACCGCTCACTCGGCTCCGTCCAGGACCTCGACTTCGACCTCGACCTCGAGCGACCGGAACGTTTTCGTCACCCACCGGCCGTACTGTAGCCATGTCCAGACGACTGCTGGTGATCGGCGCTCACCCCGACGACCCCGACATTCGCGCCGGCGGGCTGGCCTGTTCGTGGGCGGACGCCGGCCACGATGTCCGGTTCGTCTCGATGACCGACGGCCGCAGCGGCCACCACGAACAGGGTGGGAACGAACTCGCCGAGCGACGTCGACGAGAGGCCGCTGCGGCTGCCGTCACCGCCGGAATCGAGTACCATGTCCTCGAGAACCCGGATGGCCGGCTCGAGCCGACCCTCGAGAACCGCGAGACGGTCATCGAGTTGATCCGCGAATACGACCCCGACCTCGTGTTGACCCACCGGACGAACGACTATCACCCAGATCACCGGTACACCTCCCAACTGGTCCGGGATGCGGCCTACATGGTCACCGTTCCGAACGTCTGTCCGGAGACGCCAGCGCTCCATGACAACCCCGTGTTTGCGTACCTACTCGACACGTTCGAGCGGCCGTACCCGTTTACGCCGGACGTGATCGTCCCGATTGACGACGAACACGTCGAGTGCAAGTACGACGCGCTCGACTGCCACGAGTCCCAGATGTACGAGTGGTTGCCGTACAACAAGGGCGAACTCGAGGCCGTTCCCGACGACCCCGACGACCGTCGCGAGTGGCTCGAGACGGACCCGATTCCGGGACTCGCTGAGATGCGCGCGACGGCTGATCGGTTCCGAGACGATCTGATCGAACAGTGCGGGCCCGAACGCGGCCGGCAGGTCGAGTACGCCGAGGCATTCGAGGTGTCGGAGTACGGTGGGAATCTCACGTCGGCTCTCGCCTCGGATCTCGTGTCTCCCTGATTTCGGCGTCGCGAAGGAGTCGTGCTGATGCGCCGTGGACGTCTGCGAGCGGTCAGCCGTGGCGCTCGAGCAGCGCCGCCGCGTGCTCGCCCCGACCCGTCCGTCGAAGGTGCTCGGCGTAGTCCTCGAGTGCGTCCCACGTATAGTACGGTCCCTTGCCGCGGAGGACCTGCCACATCGGATCGGTGACGGCGTTTTCGGCGCCGGGGTTGCCGCCCCGCTCGCCGCGAGCGGCCTCGAGCAGGCGGTCGTCGATCCACTCCTGGAGCGTACTCAATCCGTCGCGGACGACGTCGGGATGCTCGTCGGCGAGATTCGTCGTCTCGTGCGGGTCGTGGGCCAGGTCGAACAGCATAAGATCATCGAGGTCGCTCTTGAGCGCGTCGTGGTAGGTCTTGATCAACAGCCAGTCGTCCCAGCGAACGGCCCGCTGACAGGCCCAGGTTCCCTGGCTGAGAACGAGGCGTTCGCGGCCACTTCCATCGTCCATTCCGCCGCCGGTGACCGATCCGGCGAACGACCGCCCGTCCCAGCCCTCGGGTACGTCACCGCCGACGATGTCGACGAGCGTCGGTGGGAAGTCGAGCTGGTACCGAAACTCGTCGTCGACGCCAGGCTCGACATCGGGGCCGCGGACGATCAGCGGCACGTTACAGGTCGGCTCGTCGGCCGTCTGGTGGTCGCCGTAGACGTTGAGTTCGCCCAGGTTCTCCCCGTGGTCGGCGCTCACGACGACGAGCGTGTCCTCGAAGACGCCGGCGTCGCGCAGGAAGTCGAACAGCTTCCCGACGTGGTGATCCATGTAGTGGACGCCCACGTCGTAGCCGTCGACCATGGTCTCGAAGTCCTCGCGTGAGGCGACGTCCGGGGGCATCCTGGGCGCGTCTCGCTTGTCGCCCCAGCTACACAGGTCCTGTGCGCTCTGGGCGCCGGTGCCCTGGTAGTGGCGCTCGATCACGTTCTCGGGCGGCCAGTCCGGGGCGGGGTCGTCCGCGAACGGATGGCCGTACTCGAGTGGCGTCGTGTACTCGGTGTGGGGGTCCCAGAAGTTGACGTGGAGGTACCAGTCGTCCTCGGCGGCGTGCTCGGCGAGCCAGTCGCGGGCGTATGGGTAGACTTCGTCGGCCCGCTCCGAACCGTTGCCGCCCGTGTCGTAGAGTTCGTCGAACCCCTCGACGACCTGCCAGGCGTCGTGGCGGGCGGGAAACGGGCTGATCATCGCCGTGTCCAGTCCCTGCTCGCCGAGAATCGAGGCGAGCGTTCGGAAGCGTCGCGGATAGCGTTCGCCGCGTGCGGGACCGTGCCGGCGTGGATCGGCGTTTAACCCGCCGTGATTGATCACGCCGGTGTGAATGCCGAATCGGCCGGTGTAGAACGCCGTTCTCGAGGGGAGACACGGTGCGTCGGACGCGTAGACGTTCGTGAACCGGCGCCCGTCGGCGGCGAGTTCGTCGATGTTCGGTGACGTCTTCCGGTGGTAGCCGTAACACCCGAGGTGGTCGGGTCGCAGCGAATCGACGTCGATGTACAGTATCCGCATGGGGAGAAATTCTCGTCCAGGAGAATAGGTGTTGTCGTCTGTGTTCGGATTGTCGTCCCCACGATAGCCATCTCGAGATCCCGACGAACGGTACCGTCCTCGAGACGGCGCCTACTCGCCCCCGGAACCGACGTGTGCGGCGATTCGCTCGATGACGTACTCTGCCTGGTCGTCCGGGAGACACCGCGGGTTGATCGTGAACTGGGACTGGTGGACGTCGTCGGCGCCGACGAAGATTCGTGGGTTCTCCGCCCGAAGCCCCCCGACCAGCGACACGGTGTCGACCGGCGACCGCTCCTCGTCGACCGTCACGACGACGCTCGTGACGGCGTCGGTCTTCCCGGCGTTGGCAAGAACGGCGTCGAGACAGTCGATCCCCTCGAGTTGGCCGGTGATCCGTTCGGCGCGGTCGTGCCATTCGTCGAGTACCGCCTGGTCGTCCTGGTCGATGAACGCGTCCAGGGCGGCGATCAGTCCGGCCAGTTCCTCTTTGCCGACCTTCATCGATCGGCCGATCCCCTGTCGGGGGACGCCAGGGAGGTCGTCGACGTCGACGAGGCTCTCGGGCGGGTCGTACACGGGCTCCGAGGCGTGCATGTCGAGGTGCTGGCGGGCGACGGATGTGATCAGGTCCTCGCGGCCGGCGAGGATGCCCGACGACTGCGGCCCGCGGATCGCCTTCCCGCCGCTGAAAGCGACGAGGTCGGCGCCCTGTTCGACGAATTTCGAGAGGTTCTCGGTTGGCGGTAACTCGGCCGCTGCGTCGACGATGACTGGCACGTCGTGGTCGTGGGCGATCTCGACGACCGTCTCTAGCGGCGGTCGCGTATAGGGTTTCTCCATGTAGGCCACCGCGACCGTCTCGTCGGTGATCGCCGCCTCGATCTCCCACGGCTCGGTGTTTTCAGAGCCAGTTCCGAGGGTGTAGTCGTTCGCCCCCACGTCGACGATCTCGGCGCCGGCGACGCGTAGGGCGTGATCGTAGCCGTTTCGATGGGTCCGGGGCATCACGATCTCGCTCGGTACGCCCTCGGTGTCGGGCAACTGCGCCATGACCTCGAGGTCGTCGCCGGCGATGCACGCGGCCGCCGCCAGCGTGAGCGCGGAACTCGCGCCGTTGGTGACGTAGCCGGCGTCAGCCCCGGTCGCCTCCGCGATACGCTCGGAGGCGGCCGCCTGCAGGTCAGAGAGGCGGACGAACGCCTCCGCTGCGCGGTTCATCGCTTCGAGGGCTTCCTCCCGGATGAGCGTGCCGCCGATTCGCGTCTTGGTTCCGGTCGCGTTGACCACCGGCGGGACGCCGAGGTCGTCGTAGATCGTATTCCCTTCGAGCGTCATCGGGCGATCACCCGGTTCTCGAGGACGCCGACGCCCTCGAACTCGACCTCGACGACGTCGCCCTCGCTCAGTTCGTCTGGTCCGAAGGGCGTCCCGGTCGCGATCACGTCGCCTGGCTCGAGGGTGATGAGTTCGGAGATGTCTGAGACTAACTCCGGCACCGTGAAGATGAGGTGTTCACGCGTGCTCTCCTGTTTCGTCTCGCCGTTCAGGCGCAACTCGAGGGTGGCGTCGTCGGGCACTTCGTCCGGTGTGGCCACCACGGGCCCCATCGGGAGCGAGGCGTCGAAGGCCTTCCCGCGAACCCAGTTGCGCTCCTCGGCCTGGTCGTCCCGGTTCGAGACGTCGTTGAGGCAGGTGAAGCCCTCGACGACGTCCATCGCCTCCTCGACTGAGACGTCGCGACACTGCTCGGCGATGACGACACCGAACTCGGCCTCGAACTCGACGCTCTCGCGTCCAGGAGGGAGTTCGATGGCGTCGCCGTGGGCAACGACGCAGTTGGGCGTCTTCAGGAAGAGTTCCGGGCGTTCCGGTCGGTCGTCGAAGCCGGACTCCCGGCGATGGTCCATGTACCCGCCAGCCTGGCAGATAATCTTCGTCGGTTCCGACGGCGGGAGGACGTCCACCTCGCCGGGGTCGTAGGTCTTGCCGTCGGCGACGATGCCGTCGTCGGTCCACTCGCCGCGTCGCGCGTAGCCAGTCTGGTCGCTGAATCGTACCGTTCGCATTGTTACTCGAGCATTCCCGCGGACCACCAACGTTCTTTCGATCCCGCCAGTAATCGGCCGGTCGAACCAGTACTCAGGCCCGAATCGCGCCGCCGGGGCGGGCGCCGGTGTCCTCGCCCTCGCGAACGATCGGCGTCCCGTCGACCACGACGTGCTCGATCCCGAGCGGGTACTGCTCCGGATCGTCGAACGTCGCGCGGTCGTCGACCACCGCCGGATCGAAGACGACCAGGTCCGCGTCGAGGCCCGGACGGAGCACGCCCTTCGAATCGAGTCCCATCGCTCGAGCGGGGAGCGACGTCATCGATCGGACGGCTTCCTCGAGCGACAGGAGGTTCTCCTGGCGGACGTATTTCGCCAAGATTCGGGGAAAGGAGCCGTAGACCCGGGGGTGGGGACGGGCCCCGAACAGGCCGTCAGTGCCAACCATGACGCGCTCGCTCTGCATGATCGTTCGGACGTCCTCCTCGATCAGCCCATGGGCGATCATCGACGCCTCGAAGTCCTCCGCGAGCAGGACGTCACAGAGGACGTCGATCGGCGTGCTGTCGCGCTCGGTCGCGATGGTCGCGATGTCGCGTCCACCCTCCTCGCCGAACGCCTCGGAGGTGAGGTTCGTCACCTCGATGCGGTCCCAGCCGGTCTTGCCGCCGACGTTCTCCCAGCCGTCGATGCGCCACTCCTCGATGTCACGCCGAATCTCCTCGCGCTGGTCGGGATCCGAGAGCGTCTCGCGAAGGGCGTCGGCGTCGCCCGATTGCACCCACGGCGGCAACAGCGACGTCAGCATGCTGCTCCCCGCGGTGTAGGGGTACTGGTCTGCGGTGACGTCGATACCGCGCTCGCGGGCGATTTCGACCTGTGCGAGCAGGCGATCGGCCTTTCCCTGCTGTTCGCTGCCGGTAACTTTGAAGTGCGAAATATGGAGCGGAATGCCGTGTTCGGCGCCGATGTCGACGAACTCGTCGAGCGCCTCCCAGATCCAGCGGCCCTCGCTGCGGATGTGGGCGACGAACGGCCGCCCGTAGGGGGCGAGTTCGGCCGCGAGTCGGGACACCTCCTCGGTCTCCGAGTACACCTGGGGCGTGTACACGAGCCCCGTCGAGAAGCCGATAGCCCCGTCCTCGAGTCCCTCGCGGACGAGCGACGCCATCTCCTCGAGTTCGTCGTCAGTCGGCTGGACGTCGTCCATGCCGAGTACGTCGTAGCGGGCGGTACCGTGGCCGACCAGCGTCGCGACGTTCGGCGCAATGTTCGCGTCGTCGACCGCGTCGAGGTACTCGCCGAGGGAGTTCCACGACCACTCGCGCTCGAGTCTCCCCGCGAGGCCGCTGAGGTACTCCTGCCACGGACCGATCCCCTCCTCGCGGTAGAGCGGGGCCATCGAGAACCCGTCCTGGCCGAGGATCTCGGTGGTGATTCCCTGCCGGGTCTTCGGGGCAAGAGAGGGGTCGGCGAATAGCTCGAGGTCGGAGTGGGAGTGGGCGTCGATGAAACCCGGGCAGACGACGCTCCCGTCGGCGTCGAGACGCGTGTCGGCGTCGAGGCCGTGGTCGGGGGCCGTCGCGATTCGGTCGATGCGACCGTCGACGACGCCGACCGCGCCGCGGATCCAGGGCGCACCAGTGCCGTCGACGATCCGGGCGTTCTCGACGAGTAAATCGAGGGTCATGCTCACCCAATTCGCGGCCCGTGTCCTAAATCCACCGCTCGAGGTGGCTCCCTGGCGTACTGAACTGCGATCGGCGAGTCCGTTGATTTCGTCGTCGAGCCGATAAGTTCACCGAATTCGCGTCTACGTTTTCGTAATCACGGAGAAATGTATGCTCGACACGAAAATCTATTTATCCTGTGAGTGGGAGTGTTATTTGATGCCACAGCGCAAGCAACGCGAGCGCGGCGATAGTCGTACGGAAGACGACCAGCACTGGCGGGTCGGCGACCTGAGTGTGGTTCGTGACTTCTCGACGAATCCAAACCTTTCGCGGCGATCCGTGCTGGCCGCGACCGGCGCGGGACTGCTCGCCGGGATGTCCACGACGGGCGGCGCCGCCGCGGCGGAAGACGACGAGCGATACCACCTCAAAACGCGACCAACGATGTGGACCGAGGTGATGCGGGCGAACGCACAGCGAAACATCGACCGCTACGACTGGGCGGCGGGCCAGCGCGACAACGCCGTCGAGTCGGCCGACAGCTACCTCGAGAAGTACGGCCCCGACCTCGATAGTTTCTGGAACCTCGTTACGTCCCAGCAGGTCCCTCGCGGTGGCGGACTCTCGAACGAGCGACACATTCTCGGCGGCGACAGCGACCCCGGCACCGACCGCCTCTGGAAGATAGAGACGAACGTCGACGACCCCCACGGCGACGGGACGTTGACGGTGCCGACGAACGACTTCGGCGCCTACCGCGAGAGCGGCCTGAACGACCGGGGAATGTTCGACCCCGATCTCGCCGACGACTCGTTGCTGGTCAACGAGGAACACCCCGAGATGGGCGAGGGCTGGGGCGTCGACGACGGCTGGGGATGGATCGACGAGAACGACGACCTCGGGATGGGCGAGGGCAATCGGTGGAACTTCGTCGCCTACTACAACCACTGGTTCGTCTGGCGCCCCGGCGGAATTCGTCGGATTCTTGACGCGCTGGTCGACGCCTATCTGCTCACTGAGGAATCGGAGTACGCGGTCGCGGGACTGGTACTCATGGATCGGATCGCGGACGTCTACCCCGAGATGACGATCGCGGACTACCAGCAGAACGCACACGGCTTCTGGAACAGCCACGGCGGCCGTCAGACCGGGCGCATCATCGGTTCACACTGGGAGGGGAACCTCGCCCGGAACCTGTTGGTCGCCTACGACGCGTTCTTCCCCGCGCTCGACGATCCAGCGGTCGCGGACGAAGTCGTGAGCTTCCTGGACGGGAAGACCGACGAGTACCCCGGACTGGACGACAAGGATGCGGTCGCGCGCATCCGGGAAAACATCGAGGAGAACTACGTCAAGGAGATCTTTCCGGCCGCGAAGGCCTCCCAGATCGCGCCTGCACGCGGTCAATTGTCGGCACTCGCGATTTCGGCCCGGGTGCTCGACGATACGCGCGAGAACGGCTATACGCGTGAGGCCATCGAGTGGATCTTCCAGCCCGGGAACGAGTACTTCGACGGCGACGTCTGGAACGAAGAACCCGAGAACTGGTACACGACGGGTGGAAACGTGCTCGCCCCGATCGTCGACCAGTGTGACCGCGACGGCTACTGGCACGAGGGCTCACTCGGCTACAACCGGATCCAGATGTCCTCGATCCTGCAGGTCGCCCAGAACTTACAGGGGTACGACGGGTTCGACGGCGCGGACCTCTACCAGCATCCGAAGTTCCAGAGCGCGCTCAAGATCAACTCTGACCTCCTCCTCCTGGACGAGTTTTCACCAGCGCTCGGGGACACCCACCACCCGGCAGGTAACGAGATGAGCCAGAGTGGCATCTCAGACGGCTACGAGGTGACGGACGATTCCCGCTTTGCGCAGCTGTGGCACTACTCGAACGGCTACTCGACGGCCGGAATCAGGGGTTCCATCTACGATGCCGATCCCGAGGGACTCGCCGAGGAGATCCAGTCGATCGTCGACGCCGAGGGGCCACTCGACCTGCCGAGCCAGAACCTCGCTGGCTTTGGCTTCGCGGCGCTCCGGGATGGTGAGAACTACACGACCGAATCCTTCGGGGTGACCTACGACACATCCGACCTGTTCGCCGAGGCCTCCGCGCCGATCAACGACAGCTTCGATGAGGCGATTCAGTTCGAAGCCAGCCAGGCGGGCGAGTGGTGGACCTTCGAGTTCGACGTCGCAGACGCCGACGAGTACGAACTCGAGCTCGAGACGCTGTTCGTGAGTACCTACGGTATCTACGACCTGTCCGTCAACGGCGAGTACGTCGACACCATCGACTTCATGGCCGACGGCGGCGGTCGAGACACTATCTCGTACTTGCTCGAATTACCCGCGGGAACCAATACGATGCGCTTCGAGTGTGTCGGCCAGAACGACGACTCGGGCGGGTACAAGATGGCGTTGTACTACCTGACGTTGCTCGATGAGGCGGATCGAGAGCGCCGAGACGCGGCCGAACTGGGGAATGCGAAGCGCGCGTTCTGGATGTATTACGGCCGCAACGGAATCGGCGGCGGTGGAACCCCCCACGCCCACCGCGACACGCTACAGATCGGCGTCGCGGCCCACGAGATGGAACTCTCGCGCGACCTCGGCTACCCCGAGAATACTGGCTCCCACCCGCCCCGGCAGTTCTTCACGGACAACACGATCAGCCACAACACGGTCGTGGTCAACGAGCGCGGCCAGGATCACCACTGGGTCGGCACCCCTCGACACTTCGAGGGTGAGGACGAGCGGGTGAACCTGATCGACGTCGAGGCGCCCCACGTCTACGAGGAAGCCGACGAGTACCGACGAACGACCGCGTCGATCACCGTCGACGAGGAACACTCCTACGCCGTGGACTTCTTCCGCGTCACCGGCGGCGACGACCACCGCTACGGCTTCCACACGACGAAAGCCGACCTCGCCACCGAGGGTCTCGACCTCGAGGCCCAGGACGGCGGGACGTTAGCCGGCGAGGGCGTGCCGTACGCCGACTCGGCGTACGACGGGGCGCGGTCGCCGGACTCGCGGGGGTCCGGGCTCAACTACTTCGACCAGGTCGAGCGCGACGACGACCCCGCGAGCCGGGTCGTCCTGGACTGGGACGTCGAGGACCACTTCAACCAGCGCGACGACGACGCCGACGGTGTCCACCTCCGACTCACGTCGTTCGGTGACTTCGACGACGTCGAACTGGCCAACGGCTATCCACCGAACAGCTCCGGCGGCGCCGCGCCAGAGGACAGCCTCAGATACGCCTTCCTCAACCGGCGTGGATCGAACCTCGAGACGACGTACACCTCCGTAATCGAACACTACGACGGCGACCGGGTCGTCGAGTCGATCGAGGAAGTTCCGGTCTCGGGCGGGCCGGGCCACGCCGTCAAGATCGACCTCGTAAACGGGCGCACCGACTACGCCGTCTGTTCGTTCGAGAAAACCGACACGCTGACTGTCGACGACACGTTCGAGTTCAAGGGCTTCTTCGGCCTTTACTCGGTCGAAGACGGCGAACCCGAGTACGCCTACGTCCAGGACGGGACGCGGCTCGAGCCTCTCGACGACTCGCCGTTGATCCAGGAGGCCGAGGGGTTCGTCCGGGGCTCCGTCGAGGACTTCACCCGGGAGATGAGTCTCGAGAACGAGCTCACGATCCGAATTGCCGCCGATACGGGCCTCCTCGAGCGCCACACCGGGTTCGTCTACGTCGACAACGACCAGCGCGACCCCTGGCGGGGCGAACCCGACCCGGAGAACCCGATCCTCGGTCGTGACCAGCGTGGCCGAGGGAACGGTTCCTACCCGATTGAGGCCCTGGAGGACGGGCGCGGAAACCTGATGACGGTCGACGTCGGCGAGAAGACCTTCACCCGTGATTTCGTCGACCCAGACCAGCTCGAGGACGGCGGGTACAACTACATTATCGAGGAAGGCGACGACGTTCGGATTCCGCTGACGTCGGTGTGGTCGCGGGAGTAGGCGGTCGCAGTACCCGTTTTTCTGTCCTCGCGTTCACGGTCTCGGTTTTCTCTTCTCACGTTCGTAGTCCCGATTTTCTTCCCTCGCGTTCGTGATCCCGCCCTTCGTCGAGCGCCTCCCGACCCCCAGTCGGCGCACCTGACTCGCACGTCGTCGCGTGTTCCGACGAGCGAGCGAGTGAGATTTGGTCGAAACATTACGGCGCTCGAGCGGTTAGGTTGGACCGGCGGAGTACTCGAGCGGTTAGGTTGGACCGGCGGAGTACTCGAGCGGTTGGGTTGGACCGGTAGAGTACTCGAAAAACGATCAGGCTCGCGATTCGTTCGTCGGCCGCTCGGCCGACAGCGCCTCGACGTACCCGAGGAAATTGTCGAACAGCACTTTGGCGTCGGCCGCCGTGACGACGTTCTCTTCGGTAATTCCGTCGAGGACTGCGGCGATTCGTTCCTCGGGCAGGTCCTTCTCGCGGGTAATCCGTTCGGCGGTCGCGCGGTCGTACTCGGGGTGGAACTGGACGCCGAAGACGTGGCCGGCGCGGAAGCCGTGTATCGAGTAGTCGTTCTCGGCCGTGAGTTCGGCTCCAGGCGGGAGTTTCGTCACCTCGTCGGAGTGGGTCGTGAACGCCAGGAACCGGTCGGGGAGACTCGACAGCAACTGCGAGTCGCCGACGCGTTCGATCTCCCGGTAGCCGATCTCGTACTCGCCCATCGGTTCGACCCGGCCGCCGAGGACGTGTGCGAGCAACTGGTGGCCGAAACAGACGCCGAGCACGGGAAGGTCGCGATCTATCGCCTCGTCCACCCACTCGAGCAGTGGCGGAATCCACGGTTCGTCGCCGTAGACCGACGCGCCAGACCCGCTGACGATCACGGCGTCGTAGTCGTAGGTCTCGGGGAGGTCGCCTTCGTCCACCGCGAACGAGTGGACCTCGGCTCGTACGTCTCGATCGAAGTTCCGCGCCGTCGCCTCGTCGTTGTACGAGGCGTTCAACAGCGCTACTCGGAGTGCGTGCATAGTTGGTGGCCGGTACGAATCACCGGAGAGTGAAATACGTTACCGTCCCGTCGAGACGAAGGATCGGACGGTCTCCAGGTCGGCCTCGATCGCTTCCCGGTAGGGACGCTCGTCGGTCACGAACTCCACGTTCGCGAAGCCGTCGAATTTGTCCTCGAGGAACGGCTCCAGGATCGCCTCGAGGTCGTAGTACGCCTCTGCGAGCGGGGCGCGAGCGCGTTCGGTTCGCTCACGCGTCGTCTGGAGGTGGAGCTGATTCGAGAGCGGCGCGAGTTCCCGGGCCTCGCGCTCGAGTTCGGGTGCTGGAATCGAAAAGCCCGGCTGGTAGTTCAAGCGACAGCGCTCGTCGTCGATCGCCTCGATCAGCCGTCTGGCTCCTTCGCGGGTGTGCGTGACCGTGTTGTTGTGCTTCTCGACGGTGATCTCGACGTCGTAGTCGGCGGCGCGCTCGGTCAGTCGCTCGAGGTCGGCGACGACCCGATCCCAGTGGTCCTCGTCGTGATCGCCGTACTCCTGGCTGCCGGCCCAGACCCGGATAATGTCTGTGTCGAGGCTATCAGTCACCGCGAGTTCGTGTTCCAGGTCGTCGTCGAAGTCGTCGCTGCCACAGCGCAGGTACGAGCCGTACGAGGCAATCTCGAGGCCGCGAGCGCTCGCCACCTCGTTGATCCGCTCGCAGGTCTCCTCGGAGCCGTCAGCGACGTGATCGCGGCCCCAGATTTCGACGCCATCGTACCCGGCGTCGCTGGCCAGATCGAGGACCTCCTCGAGGGGACGCTCTTTGTCCGAAATCGTACATAGTCCGACGCGGATCGTCATGCTTGTCCTCCGCTCCCGAGGACCACGTTCGATTTGGTGTCGAGTCGCCAGGGACCGAAAGGTGGCGGCGACGTGACCGGTCCGATCGGTTCCAGTGATCGTTTCTCCATGTATCGCTACTGTGAGCCCGTCACCAAAGAGGTAGGGGATTAGTAGTCCTTGTGGTCGTCATCGCTCGAGGGGCATCGCTCGTCCTCGCTCGCTCGACTCGTAGATGGCGTCGATCACGCGCTGGACGAGGAGCGCTTCCTCGACCGTTCCCGCGGTGGGGTCGGCGTCCCCGGCGACCGCATCGAGAAAAGCCCGATCCTCCGCGAGGTGCATGTCCGCGGTGCCGACCTCGATAGTGTCGACGGGTTCGTCGGCGTCGGCGCTGACGACGGTCAGTTCAGATCCCGACACCTCGAACGCGAGCCCGCCCTCCGTCCCGCGAACCACGCACTCCCTCGAGGGGGTCGCCGTACCGTGCCAGGACGTCTCGACGGAAATCGTCCGTCCATCGGCACACCGGAGCAAGGCAGTCGCGGAGTCGTCGACCGCGTACTCGCCGAACTCCGAGCGCGCCCGTCCGCTCACCTCGACCACGGCCGGATAGTCGAGCAGGTACAGGGCGAGGTCGATGACGTGGACGCCCAGATCCATCAGTACGCCGCCACCGGCGAGCGATTCGTTCGTGAACCAGCCGCGACCGCCACCGGGGACGCCGCCTCGCCTGAGGTACTCGACGCTCACGTGCGAGAGCGAGCCGAGCCGTCCCGCCTCTCGCAGTTCGACTGCTCGCTTCGTCGCGTTCGCGTACCGCATGGTGAACCCGACCGTACAGAATCCCTCCGCGCTCCGGGCTGCTGTCGCAATCTGCTCGGCGCTCTCGAGGGAATGAGCCAGCGGTTTCTCGAGGAGGACGTCTGCGCCAGCCTCGAGCGCGTCGACTGCGACCTCCTCGTGGGCGCAGTTCGGGACGCCGACGATTACCGCGTCTACGTCGGACTCGAGCAGGACCTCGTGATCCCCGTACGTCGGTGCGTCGAACTCGTCGGCGAAGGCCGACCGAGCGTCGGCGTCGAGGTCGGCGCCCGCCAGGTCGGCACCGAGGTCGTCGAGCCGGGTGGCGTGGATTCGACCGATCGTCCCGAGGCCGACGATCCCAATGCGGGGAGCTCGTTCGTCGTTCATTGACAACGGACTCTTTCTACGAGCACTAAAATGTACGTGCTCTCGGGTATCGATCCGTGGGGACGATTCTCGAGACGTGGTGTAGTTGCCGACACGGGTGGGATCTCCCCCAGGTCGTCACTCGCTCGACGGTAACTCGCTCGAGTCGCTCACTCCTCCGGCGGTAACTCGCTCGAGTCGCTCACTCCTCCGGCGGTAACTCTCCCGACTCGATGAGCGCAGCCAGCGGATTGTCCTCGATATCCAGCGGGAGACTGACGCGCCCCCGTTTGCGCGCCGACTCCCAGATGCCGAAGACGACCTCCGTCGATCCGAGCGCTCGTCGGCCGCTGATAATCGGCTCCTCGTCGGTCTCGAGCGCTTCGATGAGCGTCACGATGGCCGCGTCCTGGGCGGCGTCGCCGCCGACCTCGACGGTCCTCCACTTGCCGTCGGTTCGGATGCGATACCCGTCGCCGAGTTGAAACTCGACCTCACCATCGGTCCCGATGAAGCGATTGGTGTGGGGGCCGACGGCCTCGGCGCCCGCGCCCGTCGAGCAGAGCGCGTGAACGCCGGATTCGTACGCCCACATACCGAGTCCCTGGCGTTCGGACGGCATGTTCGTGTACCAGACGTGCTCGTCCGGGTAGTCGATCTGCCCGAGCACCCACGCCACTGGTTCGTCACCGAGGACGTAGTTCGCGAGGTCGACGTGGTGGAGCCCCGTCTGGAGCAGGTCCTGGCGACCGATCTCGACGCGCTCGAGGTCGCCGATCGCCCCGTCCTCAATGACCCGCTTGATCTCGCCAGCGGCGTCGCTGCACCGGTTCTGGAGGTTGATCGTCAGCTGAACGCCGGCGTGTTCACAGACTTCGACGAGACGCCGACTCTCCCCGACCGTCTCGGCCATCGGCTTCTCGCAGTGGACCGCCTGCACCGACTCGTGGCGGGCACACGTTTCGACCAGCTCCCCGTGCGTCGACGGCGGGGTGCAGATACTGACGACGTCGGGAGTCGCCCCGTCGAGCATCTCCTGGACGTCCGTAAAGACACGTTCATCGTCGAGGCCGAACTCGTCTCCGAACGCGGCCGCGTGATCGGCGACGATGTCCGCACAGGCGGCCACCTGACAGCCGTTGGCCCGTCGAAAACTCCGCGCGTGGCGGTGGCCCATGGAGTAGCCGTCGTGATCCGAGTCCTCGGGATGTGGCCCGGTTCCGACGATTCCAACCGTGTAGTCGCTCATGGTGTAACGGATCGTAGTTCCGGCGACCGTCCTATAAGCGTGCCGGTGGCCTCCAGGACGGCTACGCTGCGGAAACGTCAGTGTCGACGTCGACCCACTCCCCCGTCTCCGCGGACTCGTAGGCGGCGTCGAGAATGCGAAGAACTGCGGCGGCGTCCTGGAGCGTGACCGGCGGGTCGCGCTTTCCATCACAGGCCTCGAAGAACGCCTCGACGAAGGCTTTGCCCCACGACCCGCCGTAGCCCGGTGCCGGGTCGTACTCGTGGGTGATCGTCCGATGGGGCGTGCTGGCCCACTCGCCGCTCGCGTCGTCGAGTTCGAGCGTCGTCTCGCCCTCGAACCCGAACTCCCGTCCCATCGGGTCCCAGCTACTCCGACCGTCGCTTCCGTACAGGTCGATTCTGGTGTCGTAGAGGCCTTCACCGAGGTGGTAGCCGCAGTGGAGCGTACCGACCGCTCCCTCGGATGTCTCGAGTTGGAGCGTCGCGACGTCCTCGACAGCGACCCCCTCGGTTCCCGAAGCCATGTTCGCGTTGACGCGTACGATCGGTTCCTCCAGAAGCCAGTCGATCAGCTGGAGCCAGTGAATGCCGAGCCACTGGAGGATGCCACCGCGACTGGCGTCCTGGTCGAAAATGAAGTGGTCGGTATCCCGGACCGACAACTGCGACGCGACGTAGCGCGCCTCGAACGCGCGGAGGTCGCCGAAGAATCCGTCCTGGACCAGCCCACGGAGGTCTCGAGCGATCGGGTGTGATTGCCACGGGTACGACACGCAGACGGTTTCGTCGGCGGTCGCGACCCGCTCCAGCACGGGCTCGAGTTCAGTGACCTGGCGGGCCGCCGGCTTCTCCGTGTAGACGTCGACCCCGGCGTCGAGCGCTCGTTCGATGGCGTCGGGCGTGTCGCGATTTGGAAGCGTGAGGAAAACCGTATCGACCGACTCGGCGGCCAACATTGCCTCGATGGAGTCGTAGACCGGGACCTCGCCGAGAGAATCGACGGCGGACGGATCGAAAGCCGGATTCGGTTCGCACGCGCACGTCACCGTCGCCTGAAGCGCGTCGAGGGTCTGCAGGTAGGGCTCTGCGTGATGGTGGTCGAGGCCGACGTAGCCGACGGCTCGCTCCGTCATTTCGTTGCCTCCAGGTCGTCGTCAGTTCGTTCGAACGCGCGAGCGACGCGGTGACGGCCCTCCTTCCTGTTGCACCGGGTCGTTCGCCACCGGTGGCGGTCGGCGGTCGTCGGCACCGCTGTCTGCCTGCCGACGGTGCTCGATTCGAACGGTCCGGTGACGTGTCGGGTTCGGTGACCGACAGCGATCACGTCAGGCTCACCTGCGGGGGATCCGATTCGCATAGCTGCATCGTTACCAATCGGTTCATGGTGGCAAGTTGTAATGTACGTTGTGGTGAGAGGGGTGGCACGTACCAATACTCGGGTGCTTTCGATGTCCCAAAATCGAACATCCATTCACCACAAGCGGCGGGCGGGGTTGATCGCGCTAGTACTATACTCGAGCGAGGGCGGCCGGAGACACCGTCACGTCCGGACAGCGAACGTGTGGAAATCCAGATGGCGTTCACTACACCTAAACGGCCATTCACACTCGAGAGCGAACATCCTTACTGCCTTCTTCCGTCATTATATCGGGAATGACTGCCACAGAGAGCCATAACGTGACTCTCATACGCTTGTAACACTTTGTGACAGCATCTCACCCCTTCGTTTTGCGATGTAAAACAGCAGGTCGGACAATCTTCGAAAGGTCCGTCCCGATACGGTACTCGTTCGTCAGCGTCGTCAACTTCGCCAGTTCTGCTGCGAATCCGATGCACCCGTCGACGCTGCTTGTCGACGCTGTCCCCGTCGACGGCCACCTCGAGGCAAATTCGAGCCGACTCGGACCGTTTCAGGTGCCACGACGTGGTATCGCTCGCTCAGAGACGCGCGGTCCCAGGCGACCGGACGTTGCCGTGTGGCCGGTCCAGGAGCGCAGGATGCGGCCGTCGTCTCGGACGGGACGAGGAAAGGTGTGTTTAGCGGTCGAAAACGACTCGACGAGAACCGATGTCGGTGGCCGGTGACCGACGTCGATGGCCAGTGACGGACGACCGGTGGACGGTGACAGACGTCGATGGCCAGTGACGGACGACCGGTGGGCGGTAACCGGCGACCGGTGGCTTGATACACAGACGCTCCCTGGTTTCGAGCGACCAATGACGAACGTACTCCTCGCCGGTGAGTCCTGGCAAATGCTCACCTTCGAGATCAAGGGACAGGACGTCCTCACCGGGGCGTCCTACGACGAAGCGCCGGATCACCTCGTCGCAGCCCTCGAGGTCGCGGGCGCGTCGGTGACCTACCAGCCCTGTCACGTCGCGACCCGCGAATTCCCTCGGACGCGGGCTGAACTCGAGACGTACGACCTCGTGATTCTGAGCGACATCGGCGCGGACACCCTCCAGCTCACGCCGCAGGTCCGACGGGGCGAAGTCGACGTCGATCGGTGTGAACTGCTGGCGTCGTACGTCGAAGACGGCGGCGGACTGGGAATGATCGGCGGCTACATGAGCTTCGCGGGCGTCAACGGCCAGGCGCGGTACGATCGCACCGCGCTCGCCGACGTACTGCCGGTCTCGATCGGTCCCGGCGACGACCGGGTGGAGGCGCCGGCCGGCGTGCGCCCGACGAACGAAGGGGTTCCAGGAGCGACCCTCGACGACGAGTGGCCCGCTGTCCTCGGCTACAACCGGGTCGTCGCCGACGCCGACGCAGACGTCTGGGCGACGGTCGGCGACGATCCCCTGCTCGCCGTCGGCTCGTACGGGGACGGACGAACGTTCGCGTTCACTACCGACTGTGCGCCCCACTGGGCACCGCCAGCGTTCCTCGAGTGGGACGGCCTTCCCACCCTCTGGGAGGCACTGCTCGAGGACGTCACCGGCTGACCAGAATGTCGGGAACGGTCGCCCGATCCACAGATCCAGAAGAAGATCGGTCACACGACCTGGCGACCCAAACGTACTTTTGCGTGACTCACGCTACGCCAACGTATGAAACGCTACGAAACGCGCGTCGAGGGCGAAACGGTCTACCTCGAGACCGACGAGGGAGACCTCGAGATCGGTGATCTCGATACCATCGTGAACGTGATCGGCAACGAGACGTACACGATCTCCTACGACGAGAAGCAACGAACCCAGGCGTGGCTCGAGACCGACGAGGACGGGAGGGTAACGTTCGACGTTCGTGAGACCATCGTCGACCTGGACCACCGGCGTGAGTTCGTCGACAAGATGCGGGCGATCGATCGCTCCGAGGAGAAGTACGGACTGCCAGAGCGGACCGTCGAATTTGCCGAGGAGATCGCGTCGATCTTCGAGCAGCAGGGTGCCTCCACGCAGTCGGAGTAGCAGTCGCTCAAGTCTGGCCCCCGAATTGAGCGCTCTCCGAAAGTCGGTAACTGGTGCTCGAGTGCTCCGACGCTTCGAGCACCTCGAGCGCTTCGGGCACGAAACGCCGCCACATCCATATGGGATCGGACCGAACCGAGAACCGATCTTCGATGCCACGGGACGCACACGATACGTCTTCGAGCGGCTACGAGTGGCGGGCCGGCACCGCTACCCGCGTCATTACGCCCGAGAAACCGATGTGGATGGCGGGCTTCGCGAAGCGCGAAGACCCCGCCACGGGCGTCGAACACGACCTCGAGGCGACGGCACTGGCGCTCGAGGACGAGTCGGGAACGCTCGCGGCCATCGTCTCCGCAGACGTGTTGTTCATCCCGAGAGCGATCCGAGACGCCGTCACGCAGCGCTGTGAGGCGAATTTCGGTATCGATCCCGATTCTATCGTACTTGCGGCGACGCACACCCACTGCGGACCGGAATTCCGGGATTTCAAGGTGCGAATGTACGCCGACGACGTCGAGCGGTATCGAACGAACGCGGATGAGTATCGCGAACGACTCGAGGACGAACTTGTCACCGTAATCGGCGAGGCACTCGACGGCCGAGCGCCGGTGCGTCTCAGCTACAGTCACGCCCGGTGTGGGTTCGCGATGAATCGACGACTGCCGGTCGAGGACGGGATCGCCCACGAGCAAAACCCCGACGGGCCGGTCGATCACGAGGTTCCGGTTCTCGTCGTCGAACCCGACGAAGGGGGCAATCGAACCGACGGAATGGCGCCTTCGGCCATCGTGTTCGGCTACGCGTGCCACACGACGACTCTCTCGTTCACGGAGTACTGCGGCGACTGGGCCGGGTTCGCCCGCCAGTACCTCGAGGAGCGCTATTCAGGGGTCACCGCCCTCTGTCTCCTGGGCTGTGCCGGCGACCAGAATCCGTATCCACGCGGTGACGTCGACCTGGCGAAACACCACGGATGCACGATGGCCACGACCGTCCGGGCGGCGATCGAATCCCGAAGACGGCCGATTCGAGGACCGCTCAGGACCGGCTTCGAGGACTGTGCACTCAAGTTCGAGAACCCACCGAGCAGGGACGAACTCGAGGCGATGCGGAAAGGCGACGTGCGACACCTGCGTGTCCGCGCGGAGGCGCTCCTCGACGAACTCGACGAGACCGGCACGATTCGAACGGAACACCCGTATCCGATACAGGCGTTCGGCTTCGGCGACGACCTCACGCTGGTGGCTCTCGGCGGCGAAGTTCTCGTCGAGTACGGGATTCAACTGAAGGATCGCCTCGAGGGACCGGTCTGGGTGGCCGGGTACGCGAACGACGAGTTCACGTACGTGCCAACGGCCAGAGTGAGAGCCGAGGGTGGCTACGAGAGCGAGGGAGCGATCCGCCGGTCGGCGTTTTCGGGGCCACTCGATTCGAACGCCGAGGAACGGATCCTACAGCACGCGCAGGCGCTCGGCGAGCGGGTACGCAGCTCGAGGACAATACAATAGGTTCGATAGATGCAATAGGTGCAATAGAATGAATCGACCCAATGACTTTAGTCTCGAGCCCGACCAGTACCCAGCGAACCCAGACGACCCATGCCCGCAGACACACCTGCCGACGACTATCCACTCCACCCCGAACGGATCCACGGACAGCCATCGTCTGCCCAGGAGAGACAGCGACGACGGGACTCCCTCGAGGAACTGCGCCCCCTGCTCGCGCCCGAGGCCGACGAGTACGGCTCCGATCCACGCCTCTCTCACCGGGACGACAGCTGGCTCGCGTGGCAGGAACGAACGGGCGAACTTCCGCCCGACTTCGAGCGGTTGCCGGCACTCGCCGAGCTTCCCGACCCCCTCGTTCAGTACGGTCCTGGAGCGGAACGTCGCGCCGAGATCACGACCAGCGAGGAGTGGGAACAGCAGCGAGATCGATACAGGAACCAGCTCGAGTACTGGCTTTACGGACGGATGCCCCCCGCGCCGGGAAACGTTCGGGCGAGCGAACTCGACTCTCGGACCGTGGAGGGAGCGACGATACGCGACGTCCGACTCGAATTCGGCCCGGGCCACGACCTGACGCTCGACCTCGAACTCATGGTTCCGGACGGGACAGGGCCGTTTCCGGTGTTCATGACCCAGTGGAACCACCGCAAGTGGGCGCTGCTGGCCCTCCAGCGGGGCTACGCGGCCGTCGTCTACGCGGCGGCTGACGCCCGGGACGACGCGGCCGACTACGGCGAGTACTACCCCGACTACGACTTCCAGTTGCTCGCCAGGCGAGCGTGGGCCGCCCATCGCGTCGTCGACTACCTCGAGACGGTACCCGAGGCGGACGACGATCGGATCGCGATCACGGGTGCGTCGCGAAACGGCAAGCAGTCGCTGATCGCCGCGGCGTTCGACGAACGAATCGACGCGGTCGCCCCCTGTAGCGCCGGGAGCGGCGCCGTCGTTCCAGCACGATTCGATCGGGACGACTGTTACGCCGGGGACATGTCGGTCCACGCGCGCCTTCGGCGCAGCTGGTTTCACCCGCGCTGGCGCTTCTTCGTGGGCCGGGAGAATCGCCTCCCTGTCGACGCCAACCACCTCGTCTCGCTCGTCGCGCCGCGCCCTTGTCTGCTCCACACGGCGCTGAACGAGCGGACGACGAGCGCGTGGGCCGTCGCGCAGGTGTACCAATCTGCCAACTCAGTCTACGACCTCCTGGACGCCGGCGACCGACTCGCCCTGCAGTATCGCCAGGGTCGTCACGCCAGGACCACGCGAGATCTTCACCAGATCCTGGACTTCTTCGACGACACGTTCGGACTCGGCGAGTACGACGACCCGGCGCGGCTCTACCACGACTTTTCGTTCGAGGAGTGGCGTCGGACGGCGGTCGATGACGTCGACGTTGCCGAATTCCCCGAACGCGGACTCGAGGACCCCCTGATAGACGACGATGGTAACCGAGCCGAGACGGTCGAGGCGTGGGTCGATCGAAAACCCATTCTTCGAGAGCGACTCCGCTGGAGTCTCGGCGAGCGACCGCCGCGCGCGTCGGACCCGCCTACGTCCTCGCTCGAGGAGGCGGGTCGAGGCGGGAAACCGGACTACCTCGCGGACGTCATCGGCCGACCCGACCCGCCGGATGGCGTCGAGAAACAGTGGCTGTCACCGTCGCGTACCTACGGCGAACGCGTCGAGGGCGACCTCTACTATCCGCAGTCGACCGATAGTGACCGCCCGGACGAACAGTTGCCCGCGATCGTCTGGCTGCATCCCTACGCCTACAACACCGGGTACGGAGCGGACGGGCGCGGGCAGGTCCCGGTCGAGGGAGCCACCGACCGCGGGTTCGCGCTGTACGCGTACGACCAGCTCGGCTTCGGCACACGGATCGAGGAGGGCGAGCACTTCTACGAGCGTCACCCGAACTGGTCGAAGATGGGCAAACTGGTCGACGACGCGCTGGCGGCCGTCGAGACGCTCTCGGCGCTCGAGTGCATCGACGACGACCGAATCTTCGTCCTGGGGTACTCGCTCGGGGCCACCGTCGGCCTGTACGCGGCAGCCCTCGACGAGCGCATCGCCGGCGTCGCCTCGGTCAGTGGGTTCGCGCCGTTCCGGACGAGCGATTCCGAAACCGAACGCGCCAACGCGGTGATTGGACGGCTGTCTCACATGCACGGGCTGCAACCCCGCCTCGGGCTGTTTCGGGACGACCCCGAGCGCGTCCCGTTCGACTTCCACGAGGTGCTCGGACTGATCGCACCCCGACCGACGCTCGCGGTGGCCCCGTCGCTCGACTGGACCCACCCCCAGGCGGACGTCCTTCGATGCGTCTCCGAAGCCCGGTCCGTCTACGACCTCTACGGGGTGCCCGAGGCGCTCCAGATTCGAGCACCGGACGACCTATTGAGCTTCGATTACCACGAAGCCCGTCTCGGCGACGGACCGGAGGAGTCGCCCGAGGCGTTCTCTACGGACCGACGAGACGCCGTCTTCGACTGGATCACCGACCAGGCCTGAGCTTCCCGCGCTCGAGCAAAGGTATATGGTCGAGCCGAAAAAACCGGTGGGCCGATGGACGTCCGATCGCTCGAGAGCTGGTTCCGAATCGATCCCGAAACCGCTGGCCAGGGAAGCGAGGAAGCCGATGAGTGACGAAGCCTCGAGTGGCACGAGTGACGACCGCTCGAAGGACTCGAGTGTCGAAGGCTCGACCGTCGTGAGCGACGACCTCGCCACGGTAGTCGACCTCGGAACGGGTCGCGACCGACGGGGTGGTGACCTCTGGTCGATGGTCGTCGCCGGCGACTGCGCGCTCAATCGAGACGCCAGGCCGACCGCCGAACGAACGGTGTCGTCGCCCCTTCGAGAACGGATCGGCGTGGCCGACGTCTCGATCCTCAACGTCGAAGCCCCCATCGTCTCAGATGAGGCGACGCCGATCGACAAGAGCGGGCCGTGCGTCGAGAACCCGGACGGGACGGCCGAGACAGTGGCGGACGTCGGTTTCGACGTCTGCACGCTCGCGAACAACCACGTCCGCGACTACGGACCCGAGGGCGTCGTGACGACACTCGAGGCGCTTCACGACGCAAACCTCGCGACCGTGGGCGTTGGCTCGACGCCCGATGAAGCGTATGAACCGCTCGCGGTCGGGCCCGACGAGTCGGTCGCGATCGTCAACGTCTGCGAACGGGAGTTCAACCTCGTCGACGAACGGGGCCACGGAGCGGCGTGGTTCTCCGATCGTCGCGCTCGAGAGGCCATCCGGGCGGCCGATCGGGAGTACGACAGCGTGATCGTCGTCGCCCACAGCGGCGTGGAGTACGTCCCGTTCCCGGCTCCTCAACTCCAGGGACTCCTGCGGGAGTTCGTCGACATCGGGGCCGACCTCGTCGTCGGGCACCACCCGCACGTCCCTCAGGGCTGGGAACGGTACGGCGACGGCACGATCTTCTACAGCCTCGGTAACTTCCTGTTCGACAGCATGGCCGACGAGGAGAACACCTCCTGGGGACTCGTCCTGGAGGTCGAATTCGACGGAGCGACGCCGGTCGCCGTCGAAATCGTGCCGACCGAAACCGTCGACGGGGTCGTCCACCCGCTCGGGCTTACTCGAGATTGCGAGGACTACCTGTCGTACCTCAACCGGCTCGCCGAGATCACCACAGACGCGGCGACGCTCGAGGCCTACTGGCAAGAAATTGCCGTTCAGGTATTCTACGAGCGGTACTCCAACTGGCTCCACACCGGCGTCGGGGCGAACCTCTCGCGTGCGCGCTCGGCGCCGAACGACCTGCGACTGCAGCGATCGATCTGGGATCCCGAAACCCGACGGGCGGAACTCTTCGTCCTGTTGAACGTCATCCGGGCGGAGTCCCACCGGTGGCTCACGACCACGGCGCTTGAGGTGCTCTCCGGCGAAGGTATCGACAGGCGGACCCCGGAGATCCGCGACGAAGCGCAGCGATTGCTGGCTCGAACCGCCCGCGAGTGAAGTCGCCGACTGTCGGACGATATGGGGCGATGCTGGCAGCCATAGTCGAATGAGGTAGAGGCCTCTAATATCAAATAGCTCTCATAGATTGTACGATGATAGTTCGATTCGATCCCGGCACAGTAGGAACATCTCGAGGACACCACTCCGACCGGCGTTCGGACGGTAAAACCCTCGCTGATACACGCCCATTGGTCCGGTTACGGTTCGAATGCTGGATGCGGCGAACGGGATACGATGTGGCAGGTCGTCGTGGACCATTCCCTATATCTATCGTCAGAATCCGTTCATGGACGGTTCAGACAATCGCCGTATTCCTCGGATCATCACGTTCGGCTGGAGCGAATCAGCGACACGCCGCTCGTCGATAACGTTCCCTCTGTCCAATTGACCTCTCGTTGTCTCGAGTCTCGAGTCGGATGAGAAATCCTATCTCAAAATACGGAGAGATAGGTGCAAATCATAGAACACATATACTTCTCCAGTAATCCGTTCTCGAAGAGCGACGGACCCACCACGCCGATAGCAGAAACACGTTAGCGTACGAACTGGATTCGTCGTCCTGAAGGGAATGCATCGTCCGAGTGGGTTACCGAAAGACCGTCGGCAATTGCCTCGAACGGATCTGGCCAGATATCGAGCGAGCAGCCGCGTTTCCGCGCGAACGTGGGGCGAACACGCTCCAATGCACAGGGAACGACAAAACCGCGCCGTCGTCGGGGCCAACGAGCGACTGGGTGTCGGCACCAACGGAGACTACCGTAGACTGCGGTTCGACTGAGGTCACCGCGGTGATTCGTTCGATTGGAGTCACCGCAGTGACCCGTTTAATCGGGTGCTCAGTCGTCGGTAGCGACCGGCCGTCCAATTCCTGAGAGCGTCGAACCCCCGCGGTCGTCCGCGTGTGACTCCACGGTCCGATCAGCGGTCGTATCGTCACCTTCCTCGTCGAGGAACTCGCCCTGGATCAGCGTCTGGACGGCCCGCTCGGCCGCGAGATCCGTCGCTTCCGCCACGAGGTCGGCGTGCGCCGACGGCGCCTCGGCGGCCGTCGCCTCCGCCGTCGTCGAGAACTCCTCGAGTACGTCGTCCAGGTCGGCGTCCAGGTCGACGGTCGCGAGCCGTTCCGTGACGAAGGCGGCTACCCGCTCGACGGCAGTCTCCTCGTCGCCGGGGGCCTCGAGGACGCTCTCGAGCGTCCGATCCATCCCACGGGCATCAGTCGAGGGGCCGGGATTTGCGTGAATCTGCGGGTCGAGACCGAGACCTTCGTAGAGTTCCGTCATCGTCGGGTCGTACGCCGTGATCCCGGCGTCCAGCCAGTGGTCGTCCGTCGCCTCGACCAGGTAGCCGGTGAAGGCTGTCTTCTGGCCGTTGCCGATTTGCCCACCGGGTGCGTGCAGCGAGTCGTCGATCGAGTCGACGACGTCCATCTCAAAGACGTCTCCCTCGTCGCCATACGTCGGCGCGGCGACGAAATTCCAGCCCTCCTGGAGGTGGGATTTCCCGAGGTCGGAATCGCGGTGACCCGGCGGCGTCCCGTCCGGTCCGACCGGCGGGTCGTCCGCCCGCTGGAAGTGGACCTCGGCGCGTACACCTTCTGCCGGCGTCACCCTGAACGCGTAGAGCGTGTCGGCGTACTGCAGGTTCCCGTCGCCGGTGACCGACTTCCACTTGCCGGCGTCGTGGTTCCACATCTCGATTTCGCCGGCGAACTCGCCGTACCCGTCGACGCCGAGGACGTCGTAGATTGTCTGATCGGTCGGCCCCGGGAAGCCGACAGCGTACGAGCCACCCGGATCGAGGGACAGGTCTGTCGCGATTTCCGTCGGTTCGAGTGCGTCGACGGCGAGGGCTCCTGCATCCGCGTCCACGTCTGTGGACTCGAGTTCCACCGGCGGAACGGTCAGGTAGGGATCGTACGCGACGTCGCCATCTACGATCGTATCGCCGTAACTTCGGTCGCCGAGGTAGTTCTCGCGACAGTCGAACGGTCCTTCGGGTGCGTTCCACCCGTCGCCGGGCTCGCCGCGGAACGGCAGGTTGGTGGCAGAGAGGTCGTTGTACCGCGCCAGGACTGCGTCGGCGTCGAGGCCGAAGTAGCCGGGTCCGAGGTCGAGACCGGTCGCTGCCTCGACGTCGTTGAACGCGAACAGGGCCGTGTCGCCGAACTGCCGGAAGCCGATTCCAGCGTTTTCGATGGTGTTCCGTTCGATGCTGACTGCTGGCGGATCGATGCCGAACCCGTACTGGGCAACGCGAATCCCCGTGTGGGAGTCGACGACGTGATTGTCCTCAACCGCGACGTCGACGCCGTCGACGTAGATGCCGTTGTTCCGGTCGTCCGAGTAGGGTTCCTCGTCGGGGCCGACGATCGTGTTGTTCGCGATACGGCAGTCCTCGCCGCCGTCGAAGGGACCAAAGAGCGCCACACCGGCCCGATCGCCGTCCTCGTGCTCGAGGTGACAGTCAGTGACGGTGACGCGGGTCGCGCCGTTAACGATGACGCCGCCCTGGAAGGAGTAGTCGGGGCTGTCGGTCACGGTGACGTTCCGGATCGTTGCGCCGTTGACGGTGCCGAAGAACCCGGAGTCGGTGCCGACGCCGACGACCGTCCCGAACGCGGTGACGTCCTCGACGAGCGCATCGGCCGTCTCGCGGAGCTGGACGCCGAACGTCCCGGCCGCGGTGACGTTCCTGATGGTCACGTTGCTGGTGCCATCACCGGCGAGCACGCCGGTTCCGATGGCGTTCTTCGAATCGACCTCCCCGTCGATCACGTTCGCCTCGACGTTCTCGAGCGTAACGTCGTCGGCGCCGATGTGGATAATCCGCGGCCCTGGCAGGTCCCGTTCGTGGACAATCGAGGGCGTCGCACCGCCGACGCCCCGGATCGTGATTCCGGGGGTGCCGACGTACAGACCGGTCTGGAAGCCGCGGTCCGGTGCGTCGACCTCGTAGACGCCGTCGGCGAGTTCGACGGTGTCGCCCTCGCGAACGAAGTCCACCGCCGCCTGCAGGTCGTCGACCTGCTCCGGGACGCGCAGCGGCGACTCGTAGACGGTCGTCGGTCTGAACGTCGCCGCCGTCTCGATCGTCTGACCACGCTCGCCGAGCGTGACGAATCGGGTACTGATCGCGAACTCGCCGATCCGTTGGGACGTGTCGACCGTTATCTCGACCGTCCCGTCGTAGGCGTCGTACTCGAGCGTGTCGTCGAAGGCGACGCTCTCTCCATCGATCGAGAGCGAGAGGTCACCCTCGTCCAGGAACTGCAATCCAGTAACGCCGACTTCCAGTTCCTCGAGGTTCTCGACGGCGACCTCGAGGGTAACCGACTCGCCGGGAGCCACCCGTTCGGCCGGCGCGGTGACGACGTCGATCGGCGGCGTCGTGGCGGCGTGAGCGACGAGATTGCCCAGGAGCGATTGTCCAGCGTCGGTGACGGCGTCTCGGTCGACGAACGTCCCGAGGCCGAGCGACGACGCGTGGACGACTCGAGAGAGGTCGTCGATTGCGAGGCCATCGCCCGTCTCGGTGGACGCGACGGCCGTCGAGGCGACCGTCGAGCCGGCGACGCCACCACTGTACCCCTCGAAGTAGCTGTGGAACCCGCTGTAGTACACGCCGATTCCGACCGAGACCGGATCGGGTTCGGTGATGGTGACGCTCTCGCCTTCGGCGGCGATTCCCTCGAACACGGGGTGTGCTGCCGAAATGTCGTACTCGATCGGATACGCGATCGGATACGGCACCTGGGCGGCGACCTCGTTCGTCTCGCGCGGGTCGCCGATCGCATCGGACACCTGGGAGACGGCATCGCTCGCGTCGCCGAACTGGTCGAGGTACACCGTACCGATTTCGGGCGCCGAAGCCACGTTGACAAAGTCGGCGACGAGGTTCGCGTCGTCGCCTAAGTTTTGCACGACGTACCCCTCGTGTTCGCGACTCTCGGCTGCGTCCAGGGCGGCCGCTGGCTCGAGGCGGTCGAACTGGTACCGAGGGTGCATCGCCTCGGCGAGAATCGTCTCGATGTCGGCCGCGTAGCCGCTCCCGGCGTCGACGATGCCGATCGGAACAGGCTCGTCGTAGACGAACGTCGGCCCCGTCGAGACGGTGACGGAGTCGCCGAGCCCCGAGAAGGTGTACTCGAGTTCGAGGTTGCCGACGCCGTCGGATTCGGTCCCGACGGTGATCGTTATTTCGTCCGAGCGGGCGGATTCGAAGTCGACGCGTTCGCCGAACGTGGTCTCCTCACCGTCGACCTCGAGCCAGGCCTGGCCGACGTAGTCTCCGACCTGTTCGACGGTGACCGATTCGACGTGAGCGACGTTCGCGGTCACGTCGAACGACTCGCCGGCCTCGAGGCCCTCGGGTTGGCCGTCGACGACGGCGATGGCGAGGCTGTCGCCGAGCGTGAAATCGACCGAGTGAAAGCCGTCGTCGACCTCGACGGTGACGGTGTCGGCGGTGTAGCCGAACGCGTTGGCAGTTAGCTCGTACGTACCGGGAATTGCCCGGACCTGGAACTCCCCGTCGGCGTTCGTCTCGACCGGGAAGCCGTCGAGTGTGACGGTTGCGTCGTCGATGGGGGCGCCGTCGGAGTCGGTGACGGTCCCGGTGACACCGCTATCGGCGGCGACGCGACCGACGGAAGCGAAGGCGTCGACGATTCCGCGTCCGTACCGAATATCGGGGTCGTCCGACTCGCCCTCGGGTTTCCAGGCAGTGGCGGCGAGGGCGCGTTTCACCCGCTCCGGCGTGGCTTCCTCGAGGGCTGCCGATCTGATGAGACCGACGACGCCCGCGACGTGGGGCGACGCCATCGACGTCCCGGAGATGGCGTGATACGGCCCGTTCGAGTGGTCGATCGGGAACGCGCTGGTTACGTCCACGCCCGGCGCCGACACGTCCGGGACGACGTAGCTATCGGGCCAGTCGTCGGGCGCGAGGTGCCCCCAGTCGTTCGCCGTCGAGATCGTTTCACCGCTCGAGAATTCGGCGATGGCCTCGTCTTCGTCTGAGGCCCCGATTGCGAAGGCGTCGTAGACGTTGGCGGGCGACCCGGACGTTCCGACCCTGCTGTTGCCCGACGAAGAGACGACGACCGTACCAGCCTGGTCTGCGTTCCGGACCGGTTCGATCATCTCGCCCACGTAGCCGTCGATCCCGAGGCTCATGTTGATCGCGTCGGCGTCTTCCTCGACCGCCCACTGCATACCGCCGATGATCTGCGCGAACGACCCGCCCCCATCCGGGAGGACGAGTCCACCGAGCAACGTCGCGTCCGGGGCGACGCCGATTGCGGTGCCGGAATCGTCGCCACCCGCGACCGTCCCGCTCACGTGCGTGCCGTGATAGTGTGAATCGTGGGGCTCCGAGTCGACCTGCTCGCCGTCGCCGTCGAACTCGGCGAAGTTGTCGGACTCGAGGTCGATGTCCGGGTGGGTCGGGTCGACGCCGGTGTCGAGCACCGCGATTCGGGCGCCCTCGCCGCGCGAGTCGTACGCGTCCCACGCCCCGGGCGCGTCGATCTGCTCGAGGCCGTACGTGACGTTACCCGTTTCCTCACTAACGGTTCCGACGTCCGGTTCTGGGATCTCGTAGCGGAAGTTGGGGTGGACCTCCGAGACGCCCTCCTGGGCGGTCACCTGCTCGAGGTCGACGACGCTGGTATCGACCTCGAGGAGGAGCGCGTTCGCGAGCCAGAAGCGTTTCTTCACCGCGAGGCCGTCCGTTTCGTCGACGTACTCGACGATGGGGGCCTGGCTCTTTTGGGCCGTCGCCTTGAGTTCGTCGACGACGGAATCGGATGCGACGAGTGGAACGTCCACGTCCTCGGCGCGGACGACGACTTCAGTCGTCTCGTCGACAGTACCACTCGCCGTCGGGAAGAGTGCGAGTAGACCGGCACCCGCCGTTCCCTGGAGAACTTGCCGCCTCGAAACGACGGATGGCGATTCGTCTGCTCCTTTGGGGGGATGCTCTGTCATCTGTTATCGACTGGTCTGGGAACCATACGAACCCCGCCTCACCCGATAATAGTAAAGAGACGTACAGTCGTCGTTTTATGAAAGTCACCAAAAATAATATGTGTATGAGTGATGTATTTAGGAAATTATCTCCGCCTACAGTCGAGGCGATTCCCGCGTAGGGTCGGACACGTATAGACCCCGAGTAAAGCACCCTATCGACGCGCTATTAGGGAACGAATCACTAGACGAAGTATGCACACGATCGACGAAATCGACGTGGAGATTCTGTCCCTCCTGGGGGAAGACGCTCGTCGTCCGTTCAGCGACATCGCAGAGACGGTCGGACTATCGGGACCCGCCGTTTCTGACCGCGTCGCCCGCCTCCAGGACGCCGGCGTCATCAACCGGTTCACGATCGACGTGGACCGGTCGACGATCCAGGGAGGCGTTCCCGTCTTCGTCCAGGTCGAGGTTGTGGGTGCGGACGTCGACGCGCTCAGAGAGCGGATCGGCGACGCCGACGCGGTCGAGCACGTCTTCGTGACCGCCGAAGGTGACGTCTGGTTTTACGCCCGTGCAGAGGGGCGAAACGTTCGTCGCTGGCTCGAGGAGTTGCTCGAAAACGGCGACCTGGAGTATCGCGTTACGCTTATGGACGACGTCGAGTGGCGCCCGTCGCTCGGCGGAACCGCGTTCGCGCTGACCTGTGCGGAGTGCGGGAATACCGTCGACAGCGAGGGCGAATCGGCGACTATCGGTGGGGACGCCTACCACTTCTGCTGTTCGTCCTGTCGGGACCGATTCGAAACGCGGTACGCCCGACTCGAGGAAGGCGCCTAAGTAGACCGGAGGTGCGCCTCGGCTCGAATCGATAGGCGTCGCTCCGTGACGACGTAGCCGAAGGATTGTTGCGAGGGAAGATCACTGCCGCAGGACCTTCCGCATCTTACGATGCGAGGGGAGGGAATTGAACCCACGAACTCCTACGAGAGCGGATCTTGAGTCCGCCGCCGTTGGCCGCTTGGCTACCCTCGCACGCGCTAGCGAGTAAGAAGGTGGCCTTTGAATACTCTACGGTTTCGTTCACCCCTCGTCCTCGAGCGCCGGAAGCACGTGCTCCCCGAAGTCCTCGACGAACGCCGTCTGGTTCGTAGTGACGTTGTGCAGGTACACCCGGTCGACCTCGAGGTCGAAATCGGCCTCGAGCCACGCGACGTGCTCGTCGATGTCGGCCGAGACGCGGACGTTCTCCTCCACCTGCTCCCTGTCGACGCCTTCGGCCAGTTCGTCGAAGTCGCCGGGCGTCCGGAGTTGCTGGGTCACCGGCCCCGGCACGCAGTTGGTTCGCCACTGGTCGTAGGCGCCCTCGAGAGCGGCCTCGTCCGTCTCGTCGTAGGCGAGCTGGACTTTGAGGTAGACAGGCTTGTCCGGTGCCCGCTCTTTGAACGCCCGGACGCGCTCGGCATCAGCGTCGTGATCGGGCGTCCCGAGCGTGAGCAGGCCGTCGGCCCACTCCGCGAGCCACGCGGCGGTCTCGGGCGAGAGGGCGGCACCGACGAGCGGCGGCGGGGTCTCGGGGCGCGAGTAGAGTTTCGCCGCCTCGACCGTCACCCGGCCCTGGTGGGTCACCTCCTCGCCGTCCCAGAGCCGTCGCATCACGTCGGCACACTCCTGGAGGCGGGCGTTGCGCTCGTCCTTGACCGGCCAGTCGACGCCAGTGATACCCTCGTTGAGCAGCTGCCCGCTGCCGACGGTCAGCCAGAAGCGTTCCGGGTGAAGTTCGCGGAGGGTGGCCGCTGCCTGGGCGATCACTGCGGGGTGGTACCGGTAGCCCGGTGCGTTGACCGTCCCGAAGGTCATCGACGTCGCCTGTGCGGCGGCGCCGAGCCAGGACCAGACGTGCCCGGATTCCCCCTGTCGCTCGCTCCAGGGGTGGAAGTGGTCCGAGGCCAGACAGTGGTCGAGGCCGCGCGCTTCGGCGCGTTGCACGTACTCGAGCAACTCGCTCGGGGCGAACTGCTCGTGAGAGGCGTGGTAGCCGATAGTCATGTGGATCACTCTGGAGACGCGAACCGTCTCGAGACGGGTGCGGTTTCAACGAGGGTGACCGTATAAGTCGGGGACGCATTCGACGGCCGGGGCCGTTCCAGTCGTGTGGGTGGGCGGGCAGACATTTCAGGAGCCACGTTTATCCAAGACGTCGTGGAACGGGTCGGGTAGATGCGACGGCTTCGAAGAACGACCGATACAGGGACCAGATGAGCATGGGATATACGCCACTCACCGAGTACGGAATCATCGGCAACGACGACCGGATGGCTCTCGTCGATCGATCGGGGTCGATTGACTGGTGCTGCTTCCCCCACGCCGCGGGACCGAGCGTGTTCGCCCGCCTGCTCGACGACGAACGCGGCGGTCACTTCGCCGTCAGGCCGACGGACAGCTACGAGGTCGAACGAACCTACCGCGACCGGACGAACGTCCTGGAGACCACGTTTTCGACGCGCTCGGGGGAACTCGAGGTGACGGACTTCATGCCGGTCTGGGGTGACGACGACCGCGAACACGATGGCAATCAGAACCACGACGACCGCGACCAGCTCGCGATCTACCGACGCGTCTGGTGTACGAACGGGACGCTCACAGTCGAACTCGAGTTCGAGCCGCGGTTCGAGTACGGCCAGGCGCCGACGACCGTCTCCCGGACGGAGACAGGCTACCTGGCGACCGGCGATTCGAGGGCGAGCCCCGACTGGATCGAGCGCCAGGACGACCTCGTCCTCGAGGTCTGTGGCGAGTTCGAACCGAACGCGCTCGAGGATCGCGTCGTCGGCACGCGAACGCTGGTCGCGGGCGACGAGGTCTGGTTCTGTCTCCGGTACGGGATGGGCGAGCGCGACGGCGAAGGGGAACGGGAACCGGAGCCGGAACCGGAGTCGGAGCCGGAACCGGAACCAGCGTCGATCGCATCGTGTCGAAACGCGCTCGCCTCGACTGTCGACTACTGGCAATCCTGGACGGACTCGCTGATCGACGACGCGGCTCCGCTCGTCGACGACACCCCTTGGGGCGAGTACATCCTCCGGTCGGGACTGGTGCTCAAACTCCTGATCAACGAGGAGACGGGCGGCATCTACGCTGCAGCGACGACGTCGCTCCCGGAGAAGTACGGCACCGATCGCAACTGGGACTACCGGTACAACTGGATCCGGGACGCGAAGTTCACGATACAGGCCCTGCACAACCTGGGTCGAGACGAGGAAGCCCGGGACTACTTCGAGTGGTTCCGGGACATCGTCACCGAGCCACCGGGTGAGATGCAACCCGTCTACGGCGTCCACGGCGAGACGGACCTCACCGAACACGAACTCGAGGGGCTCTCGGGCTATCGCCACTCGACGCCGATTCGAGTCGGGAACGCGGCCGCGATGCAGAACCAGCACGACATCTACGGCGCCATCGTGCAGGCGATTTACGAGACGCTCGTCCACGACGGCGACCTCGACGACGACGAGTGGGCGGCGATCGAAGCGCTGGTCGATCACGTGTGCTCCGTCTGGTCGGAGCCCGATCACGGCATCTGGGAGTACCGTGACGAACAGCGTCACTACGTCCACTCGAAGCTCCTCTGCTGGGTCGCCCTCGAGCGGGGGATCACGCTCGCCGAGGATCACGACGTCGAGGCGCCCCTCGAGCGGTGGCGATCGGAGCGCCAGGCAGTCCGCGAGGCGATCCTCGAGCACGGCTACAGCGAGCGCGCGGGGTCGTTCGTCCAGCACTTCGATACGGAGACCGCACTCGACGCGTCCTGTCTCCTGATCCCGCTGTACGGGTTCCTCCCGCCGGACGACCCCCGGGTGACGTCGACGCTCGACACCGTCCTGGATGAGCTCGCGACCGACGAGGGCCTGGTCTACCGAACGAAGGGGAGCGAGGCCGTCCCCGACGTCCACGGAACGTTCGTCTTCTGCACCTGCTGGCTCGTCGACGCGCTCGTGCTGGCCGGCCGGGTCGACGCGGCGGAGGACATCTTCCACACCGTGCTCGAGCACGCCTCGCCGCTCGGGTTGCTGTCGGAGCGAATCGAACCCGAGACCGGCGAGCTCTTCGGCAATTTCCCGCAGGCGTTCAGCCACATCGGCCTCGTCAACAGCGCGATCTACCTGGCGAGCGCTCACGGCGATGCCGACGAGTTGAACCACGATCCGCGGAGAGACGATCGACGGTGACAGTGACGGCAGTACGTCGCGGGAATCGGCCGGCGTCGACAGCAATGTATCGTCGAACAGAACGATACGTACGGCAGAAGACGAGTGCGGCACCCCGCCTCGCGCGGAACCCGGGAACGACTCAGGACGACGGCGTCTCGAGGAGAATCGGCGTCGCTGGGCGGCGACGTTCGTCGTCCCGTTCGTGAGCGCGCTCGGCCGGTTCGGGTGGGTCGATGTGCGAGACGGCCTGGACGACGAGTTCCGTCTCGCTCGTCCGGGAACCGCCGGAGTCGGGGGAGGAGGGACCGTCCGAGGACTCGCCCCGTCCGTCGGAATCGTCCTGGTCGTACCGGGCCCCGCAATTGTGACACACGACCCCGCCGTCGACGTGGGCGAACAGCCGTTCGCCACACGCCACACATCGTTGCGACGGATAGATCATTACTTCCATTCGTCAATCGAATCCTATAAGCGCTCCGGCCAATCTACGACCCCGGGAACGGCTCGGCGGTTCGCACGGAGGCACCAAGACGTTTTACCCTGCCTCTCCTCTATCCGCTCGTGGACGAACACACACGAGCCCCCGACGTGGACCCACCGTCGGACTCGAGCGCGCCGACGGGCTGGCGGCCCGAACTCGACCGCTGGGAGCACGGAACGCTCCGGCGAGCGACGGTTCACGGCGTCAGACTGTTCAACGCCGGCGACTATCACGCGAGTCACGACTGTTTCGAGGACGAGTGGTACAACTACGGTCGCGGAACAGTCGAGAGCCAGTTCCTCCACGGCATGGTACAGGTCGCCGCCGGCGTCTACAAGCACGTCGACTTCGAGGACGACGACGGGATGCGAAGCCTGTTCGCCACCGCCCTGCAGTACCTCCACGAGGTCCCAAACGACTTCTACGGCGTCGACCTGCTCGAAGTCCGGACCACGTTGACGAACGCCCGAAACGACCCGTCGGTGCTCGACGGGTGGAAACTCCCGCTCGACGGTCGGCACCCGGAGGCGACCGAGGCCGACGTCGTCTACGCCGAGGGACTCGAGTAGGGGGTGTGTCGGCATCGGCCTCGCGACTGTCGTCACACGAGCAACTGACGCCACGCGAGTGCGAGTCGCCGAACTCGTACGAGCGACCAACACCCCTTCCCGGCTCCCCTCCCCCGCGCACACCGCCCGGACGGCGATCATTTCATCAGAAACTGAAGCTTTTTATCGCCGCCCGGCGAGCGTGAGACGTATGCGAGAGGCGCTTGCCGAGTGGCGGCCGGTGATCGACGACGCCATCGCCGAGATACTCCCACGGGAGGTCGACGGCGACGACCTGGAGGCGTTCTTCGGTGAGCCAACGTTCGCGTACGATCCGGAAGGGGTCCAGCGCGCGCTCGCCGATCCGCTCTGGGACCTCCTGGACCGCGGCGGCAAACGATGGCGGGCCGTCCTGTTTCTGGTGTTCGTCGACGCGCTCGGCGAGGATCCCGAGGCGTACCTCCCCTACGCCTGCATTCCCGAGATCCTTCACAACGGGACGATCATCGTCGACGACGTCGAGGACGGAGCGTCGATTCGACGCGGCGAACCGGCGATCCACCACGTTCACGGCGAAGACGTCGCCCTGAACGCCGGCAACGCGATGTACTTTCTCCCGCTGAAGATCCTGACGCACGATCCGGGCGACCTCGGTGCAGAAACACGGCTTCGAGCCTACGAGATGCTGCTGTACGAACTCAACCGGACCCACCTCGGCCAGGGGATGGACATCTGCTGGCACAACGAGCGCGGCGTTCGCATCTCGACCGAGCAGTACCTCGAGATGTGCGCCTGCAAGACCGGGTGTCTGAGCCGGATCGTCGCTCGGCTGGCAGCGATCGTCACCGATCAGTCGACGACCGTCGAGGAAGGGCTGGCCCAGTACGCGGAACTGACGGCCATCGCGTTCCAGATCGGCGACGACATCCTGGACATCGAGCATTCGCTGGGACGGGCCGGCGAGTTCGGCAAGGAGTTTGGCAACGACATACGGGAGGGGAAGACGACGCTGCTGGTCTTACACGCCATTGAAACCGCAAGCCCCGACCGAGCGGGTCGACTCGAGGAGATACTCGGAATGGAGGCCAATACTGACGAAGAGATTGCTGAAGCGCTCGCGATCCTGGAGGACGCGGGGAGCATCGAGTACGCCCGCGACCGCGCGCTCGAGTTCTCGGAACAGGCACGGGGGGCGCTCGAGGACCTGCCGATCGAGCTGGCACCGGGACCGAGAGCGCAGTTACTCGAGTTTACCGAGTTCGTCGTCGATCGGGACGTCTGAGGCCCATTTGCCGATTTCTCCGAGGTCAGGCGTTATCGCTCGTCGTTCTTGGCTGTCTCGATGTACGGTCGACAGACCCGCTCGACGCCTTCCTCGAAGTCGATCTCGGGGTTCCACCCGGTCGCGTCCCTGAACGTCGAACTGTCGGCGCAGGTGTCGTGGACGTAGTTGGTCAGCGGGATGGGTTCGTAGACCGGTTCGACGTCGGTCCCGAGGGCGTCGTTGAGCAGGTCGACCACCTCGTTGAACGAGTACGACTCCCCGGTCCCGAGGTTGTAGACGCCGTCGAGTCGGTGTTCGGCAGCGAGTTCGAGTCCCCGGACGACGTCCTGGACGTGCGTGAAGTCCCGGGTCTGGCTGCCGTCGCCCCACAGGACCGGCGGGGTGCCGTCGGCAATCTTCCCGGCGAACTGCGAGACGGTGTTCGCGAAGGTCCCCTTGTGGCTCTCCGCTCCGCCGTACCCCTGGTACACCGAGAAGAATCGCATGCCTGCCAGGGCGAGATCGTCGTAGAAGTCGTTGTAGTACTCCGCGTAGCGCTCCCTGGCGAGCATCGACGCGTCGTAGCCGGTCGAGGCGTCCACGGGGACGTCCTCGGGGGTCGGTTCGGTCCGGTCGCCGTAGATCGAGGAGGTCGACGCGTACACGACCGTCTCACAGCCGTCGGCCATCGCCTGCTCGACGACGTTGACGAACCCCTCGACGTTCACTCGCGTCCCCTCTCGTGGGTGGTCCTCGAGCAATTGTCGACTCGAGAGCGCCGCCAGGTGGTAGACGACGTCGACGTCGGTCGGGAGGTCGTCGTCCAGGACGTCCGCCTCGACGTACGTGACCGCGTCCTCGAGGTTGTCGACCGTGCCGAGAAAGCCATTGTCGAGGGCGACGACGTCGTTGTCCGCGGCGAGCGCGTTCGCGAGGTTCGAGCCGATGAACCCCGTGCCGCCGGTGACGAGGACTCGCTTTCCGTCCATAGCGAATCGTTCCGACCTTCGTCATATAGGGGTACTGATTGCTGATTGCCCGGGTCGTCGCGTGCGGACCGCGCACAGACCGTGTCGAACTGTGCTCGGGACGCCGACGGTCGGTGAGCGAGCGGCACTCGGGACGCTGAGGATCGACCGCCGCCGTAACCAACTGAGAGTCCGACGATCAGCCGTCGAACAACCGTCGATCAGTCCTCGTGAGACGGCTGCCACTGCAAATCCTCGAGCGCGGACGCCGCCGGCGTCGTCAGCGGCACGTTGTGGTACAGTTGCTCGAGGTGGACCAGCGTCCGGTCGATGGCGTAGCGTTCGACGGCCGCTCGGGTATCGCGGTCGGTCTCGAGACAGGACTCGATTCCCTCGGCCATCGCCTCGAGGTCACCGAGGGCGAACCGGTCGCCGTTCTCGGGCTGGATCGTCTCGTCGAACGGCGGGACGTCAGCGGCCGCGACCGGCGTCCCGCAGGCGTTCGCCTCGAGCGTCGACAGACCCAGGGTGTCGCCCGTCGAGGCCGTCACGAAGACGTCGATGGAGGAGTAGAAGGTGGGGACGTCCTCGCGCGGGAGGAAGTCCCGCAGGGTGACGTTCTCGGGTGCCTGCGCCTCGAGCGGTTCGCGATACGGCCCCTCGCCGACGACGACGAACTCGTACTCGGGCAGTTTGGCGGCGACGCGCAGGACCTCGTCGACGTTCTTCTCCATGCTCAACCGGCCGCTGTACCCGACGACCGTCTGGTCCGGATCGGGGTACCAGTCCTCGTCGGTCGGCTGGAAGAACTCCATGTCGATGCCGACCGGGAGTTCGATGTACTCGACGGCACGGTTGATTCGACTCGTCGAGGCCGTGACCACGTCGAAACTCCCGAGCAAGGAGTTCTCCCAGGGGACGTACAACTTGCTCAGGCCCCGAGCGACCGTTCTCGACTTCACGCTCTGGTGGAAGTACTCCTCGAGCGGCGTGTGGTGGGTGTAAATCGACGGCACGTCGTGCTTCCAGGCGTAGTATCGCCCGAGGATGCCCACCGGAGCGGGACCGTGGCAGTGGACGATGTCGAGATCCGGCAGTTTCGAGGTTCGCTTGAACAGCGGAATCCGATACCCTCGGTAGAACGGATTCGGCAGGGAACGGACCGGAATCTCGTTCTCGTCCGGTTCGTAGTCGCCGTCCGGATACACGACGTACACCTCGTGTCCCTTCGCCTCGAGTTCCGCCCGCCAGAGGTCGATCGTGTAGGTGACGCCGTCGATGCCGGGGAAGTAGCTGTCGGTGAAGAAGCCGATCTTCATTCAGGCCACCTCCGCGTACAGGGTCTCGTAGCGACCGGCGACCGCCGAGAGCGAGAACGCCTCGCTTCGGTTCGCGGCGTTTTCGCCCAGCCGCTGACGGACGTCGGGATCGCGAAGCCGCTCGATCGCCGCCTCGAACCCCTCGGTGCCGTCCGCGTCGACTTTCAGGCAGTCCTCGCCGTCCTGGAGCCAGGAGAACGTCTCGATGTCGCGGACGACGACGGGTTTGCCGGCCGCCATCGCCTCAAGCAGGGCGATGCCCTCGTTCTCCTCGTGGGTCGGGAAGAAGAAGACGTCACCCGCCGCGAACGCGCCGCGGATGTCCTCGACGTAGCCGGTGAACGTGCAGTTCGACGGGGCGTCGTCGACGAGACGGAGCGTCTCCCGACCCTTCAGTGAGCGATCCACGGGGCCGAACCAGACGAAGTCGACGTCCGGAAGCCGCCGCGCCGTCTCGACGAACGTCTCGAGTCCCTTGCGCTTGATGACGTGGCCGACGAGGAAGACGACGGGGGACTCGAGGTCGTAGCGCTCCCGGTAGGTCTCTTCGAGCGACTCGAATCCCTCGAGTTTCTCGACGTCGACGCCGTTGGAGATGACGGTCGTCGGTACGTCGGCGTACGACTCGATCAGAGCCTGGTTGTACGCCGAGGGGCAGACGAGGGCGTCGGCCAGGCCGTAGGCCCGCTCGAGGTACGGCCGCAGTGGCTTCGCCAGCGCGTTGGTGAACCGGAAGCTGTCGCCGAAATCTTCGGCGGTGACGTGAGTGTTGGCGACGACCGGAACCCCCCTCGAGCGAGCGCGCCGGGCGTACCAGACCGACCGCGGCCCCATGAGGTTGCAGTGAAACACGTCGACGTCGAGTCGGGGCTCGGTCGTGTACGCGACGTCGAGTCGATCCAGCATCTTGCGCTGGTGGGCGACCGACTCCCGGATGCCGCCCGTAACGTGCTCTTCGAACTCGAAGTAGTGGGAAACCTTCACGCGACGTCACCTCTCGTTGCCAATCCGTTTGGTAGCAACTGATTCGTGCCCGCCGACGGACCGCCCCACCGACTCACTCGAGGACGAGCCACGGTACCTCCACGAGCGCCGGAATGTGCGTTTCGATGTGATGCTCCCAGACGCCCTCTTCACCGAACGCCTCGCCGTGATCGGCGGTGACGACGACTCGGCCCTCGAGTTCCGGGACGAGGGCCGCGACGGACTCGAGGGCGATACGCAGGTTCTCCTCGTAGAGGGCAATTGCGGCGTCACGGGTTCCGTTGCGGACGAGGTCCGTCGGATCGAGTTCGAGCCAGAGGCCGGCTTTCTGGGCGAGTTCGCTCCCCTCGAGGGTCGACTCCACCTTCGGCCTGACCGTCTCGCCGAGGGAGTCGAGGACGCCCCCATCGTCCTCGTCTCCGTCGGCTTCGTCCTGGCGACGGATTCCCTTCTGGATCTGCTGGAGTTTCTGGCCAGTACCGCGGGACAGGTACGGCGCGTGGGGTTGCATGTAGTGGAGGACCGTCCGATCGGCCGTCTCGGCCAGGTCGCGGCGCTCGGCGAACGACTCCGCTACGCTGTCGGGCGGGACGGTCCCGAGGTCGTCGTCCCACCCGTGCTTCCAGACGTCGACGACGTCGCTGATGTGTTCGTTCGCCGTCCACTCGTAGTCGCAGCTAGCACCCCACCTGAGTTCGTTCAACGGAATCCCGAGGTCGTTGATGAACGGGTTCCCCGAAAAGTACGCGATGTCGTGGTCGCCGGTGAACGTTCGATACGCCCACTCCGGCGTCGACGATCCCGTACTCCGGCGCTTCTCGAGCGTGCCTTCGAGGTACTCGTCGTACACCTCGCTAAACACGTCGTATCGACACGCGTCCAGGACGAGACAGTAGTCCCACGGTGAGTCGAGGAGACGCTGACTTTTCATCTGTTATGTCCCGTTTGCTATCCAATCGACGTATCTTTACTGGTTCGTCGGCTGGCAGCAAAAAACCGGTACTTGCGCCGAGTTCGAGACGAATCAGGACGTTCAAGGGGATCGGACCGTACTCTCACGTATGGCACCTGGGAGTCGGCGGGCCTTACTTCTCGGCGCGTTCGGCGCGCTCGCGGTGTTCGTCGTCCTGTTCGTCGTCGTCGGCGCCGAGTACGTCATCGACGCGCTGCTGGCAGCCGACCCGGCGTTCGTCGCGGCGACGATCATCCTCGGCCTCGCTTGGCTCGCGTCCTGGAGCCTCATGCTCCGAAGCGTGCTCGAGACCCTCGGCGTCGGCGTCACCGTCGGGAAGGCCTTCCTGGTCTACGCGGGGGCTGTCTTCGCGAACAACGTGACGCCGTTCGGACAGGCCGGCGGGGAACCCTTCTCCGCGCTGCTCATCTCCAGGAGCACGGGTGCGAAGTACGAGACCGGCCTCGCCGGTATCGCCACCGTCGACGTCTCCAACGTCGCTCCGTCCGTCCTCCTGGCACTCGTGGGCGTCGGTTACTACGCGACGACCGCCACCGTCGGTGAACGCCTCGAAAACGCACTGACGGGTGCGCTCGTGCTCGTAACCGTTCTCGGACTGGTACTCGCGCTCGGGTGGGCCGTTCGAGACCGTATCGAGGCCTATGTTCCAGCGACCATCGCGAAGGTAGCCGGTCGATTCGGCGGTGGTCGACTCAATCCAGTCGCGCTCGAGCGCGAAATCGCGGGACGGGTGGCGCACTTCTTCGCAGACCTCCGTCGAGTCGGAACGAGTCGCCGACAGCTCGCGTTCATCGTCGGTCTCTCGCTTCTCGGCTGGCTCTTCCAGGCGGCGGCCCTCCTCGCGGCGTTCGCTGCCGTCGGGCACAGCGTGCACGTCTCCGTCGTTCTCTTCGCGATTCCGCTGGCCAATCTGGCCGGCGCCGCGCCGCTTCCGGGTGGGCTCGGGGGCATCGAAGCGGCGTTCGTCCTCCTGCTCGTCCCGACGACCGCCGTTCCGGTTCCCGAGATCACCGCCGCCGTCCTCATCTTTCGTGGAGCCGTCTACTGGCTCCCGATGCTCATTGGCGGGAGTTCGACGGCCGCGATGGGAATCTGGACGGTCGCCTGATCCGCTCGTCGTCAGGTCGGGATTCCCCGTCGACCATCACCATCGATCACGGGCGAACGACCACCGATACGAGCCGCCGATCGTCTCAGTCGCCAATCTCGGAGGCGACGCTCTCCTCACCGTCCTCGAGCGGCGACGGCGCGTCCGCTTCGCCCTCGAACGTCTCGACGATGCGCGTCGCCACGACGACGCTCCAGGTGCCGAGGACGAGGCCGGCAACGACGTCCGTGAGCCAGTGGATGCCGAGTACCATGGTCGACAGAACGACCGCCGCGGCCGTAATCGAGGACACGTAAGACCACAGCGGGTACGTCTTCCGGGTCTGCCAGGCGAACAGCGCGACGACGACCGCGAGGGAGGTGTGCAACGACGGAAAGACGTCCGTGTTGGAGGACACGGCGGCCGTCAGCGTCTGCGTCTCCGGGTAGATCTCGTACATCAACCCATCGACGTGCTGTGGCACTCGATTTCGGGGGCCATAGGCGATGAAGAGCGTGTACAGGATCGCCCCAACGGTGTAGTTGAGAACGTAGGCGGTGAGGATTCCCTTGAGGTGCCTGCTCGAGGCGTGTACGAAGTACAGTACGAGCGGGACGACGAGCAGGTACGGGAATCCGAACATGTACATCGCCGAAAAGAAGGCGATCGAGGCGTCGGGAACCGTGGCCTGCAGGTCGGCAACGAACAGTCCCTCGAGTTCATACAGCGAGTCGGTGATGTCCCAGCCGAGCGCGCGGGAGATGCGGAGACTGAGACCGTTCGTTGCCTGTTTCGCCAGGAAAAAGACCCCCGCAACGCCGAGGTACGGCGCTATTTCGACGAGTCGTCGGTCGACATCGGTGATGGCGTGACGGAACTGCTCGTGGGTCGTACAGAACGCACAGGTCGTGACGAGACCGGTTGCGACGATCAATCCAGTAACGAAGACGACAGTGAGGAGGGCCATTGCGTGTGGTTAGTGGAGGTATCTCGAAATGGGCAAACTGTCAACGGAGGGCATTAGAACACTCTTGAGGAGAGATGTGCCGGGTGTGGTGACAAAGGTGGCAGTGCATCGTCATGTATTCAGATCCGACGGGAACGTATATGGAAGTATCGATAATCGGCTCCATCGATACGTCGTTCGGGCGCCTACCTCACCCTACCTTTTATTCGCGCCGTGGCGTATCACCGTCCATGGTCGACGTTCTTGCAGACGAAGTCGTCCGGTTCGTCCAGGCGACTAGTCCGGAACCGGACGAGACGCTCGCCGAGATGGACGAGTACGCGGCCGCCGAGGGCTTCCCCCACGTCGGTCCCGAAGTCGGCGGCTTCCTCCGCCTGATCGCTCGACTCGCCGACGCCGAGCGCATCTTCGAGTTCGGCTCCGGCTACGGCTACTCCGCGTACTGGCTCGCCGAGGCACTCCCCGACGACGGCGAAATCGTCCTCACCGAAGTCGACGCGGACGAACTCGAGTTGGCGAAGTCCTACCTGGAGCGCGGCGGCTACGACGCCCTCGCCAGCTACGAACTCGGGGACGCACTCGAGACGGTCGAGGACTACGAGGGGCCGTTCGACGTGGTGCTAATCGACCACCAGAAACACCGCTACGCCGAGGCGTTCGCAGCCACCAAGCCGAAACTCTCCGTTGGCGGGGTGATCGTCGCGGACAACGCGATGCGAGCGGGGATCATTCAGTTCGAGAAACTCCTCGAGATCGTCGAGGGTGGCGATCCGGACGACGTCAACGAGCACACGCGGGGTATTGCAACGTACCTCGAGACCGTTCGTGCCGATCCGGACTTCGAAACGGTGGTGCTCCCACTGGGGGAAGGGATCGCGGTGAGCTATCGGGTTCGGTAGCCAGGACAGGAGGCGTCGACGGTGCCTCGCTTTCCAACCCTCCGATAGGAGCCTGTCACCAGTTTACAGGAAGACGCCGCCAGCCACTCACGGACAAAGTTATATTTTTCACACCAATCTACTATATTTACTGTAGTTAGGAGAAGGCACCTCATCATGCCGGCGGGTCAGAGAAGGGGCAGTGCGGAGCACCTCCAAGCCGTCGCTCGAGGTTCCCGAGTCGAGTATGCAAAAAGTGAGCTAGTACTCGTAGTCCTGCTCGACGACGGACTCCTCGGCCGGAATCGCGTCGGTTCCGGCGTTGTACTCCTGGAAGGCGAGGAACGTCGTCGTCGAGGCGGCGCCGACGAGCGTCGCCCAGGTCAGTGCGGTGAACCCGGCGACGACACCGCCGGTGGGAGCCGGAAGGGCCGCACCGGTCGCCTCGAGACCCGGTAGGTGGAGGCCGGCGACGGCGATGAACGCGAGCCAGAGGCCGATCGAGCGGCGCGCCAGCGTCGGTCTGGAAACGCGTCGTGCGTAGCACGCGACGCCGTAGACGCCCACGACGGCGAGGGCAGCGCCCAGCGTCGTCTCGAGCGTCGTTGGTTCCAGAGAAGCGGTTCCTGCGGTTACCAGTCCCGAGACGCCGAAGGCGCCGAGAGACAGGGCGAGTACGGGTCGAACCGAGTGTGTACGGAGATCGCTCACGTCGTGCACCGGTCGTTGGTGGGTGCAGAACACGGTGGGGTATATACCTGTTGGCTGTCCCAGTGACGCGGGAACGAATCACACAGCCGCGTCCGAGTCGAGTCGCCAGGACAGGACGACGCCACCGTCGAGTCGCTTGACGTCTTCGAGCGCGAGTTCCGGAAAGTCCCCGACGAACCCCTCCCCGTCGGCCAGCGTCGGGGCGTCTCGACCGCCGATGATCCGCGGACCGACGAACACCCGCAACTCGTCGACCAGATCGGTCTCGACCAGCGAGAAGATGAGTTCGCCGCCACCCTCGACCATGATCGACTCGAGCCCGGCCGACTCGAGGGCGGCGAACGCCTCGGGGAGGTCGACGCTACCCGTTCCCGCGGGTACGACCGTCGCGTGCTCAGCGAGGCCATCGACGTTCTCGGTGGGCGCATCCTGGGTCACGCAGACGTAGGTTTCGGCGGCATCGTCGATCACGGCCGCCTCAGGCGGTATTCGTCCACGCGAGTCTACGACCACGCGGGCGGGCGACGGTGATTTGCCAGCCTCGAGCCGTCGCTGTCGCCGTTTGTCGTCCTTGACGGTCAGGTGCGGGTCGTCGGCCAGCACCGTCCCGACGCCGACGACGACGGCGTCGCTCGCCGCCCGGAGCGCATCCATCCGGTCGAAGTCCGCCTCGCCGCTGATGCGGATCTGCTCTCGGTACCTCGAGGAGAGTTTTCCGTCGGCGCTCATCGCGGCGTTTACGACGACGTGCATACCGCTTCTCTGGCGCCGTCGGTAAAGAAAGCACCGCGAACGCCACGGAGGAGCGATGGGCGGAACTGGAAGAACGAGCGATGAGCGATGAACTGGAAACACAAATTTCGCGTCCACACGGGCGCGTTTTACTTTCACTCCGTTCCGGGAACGCTTTTTACCTCGCCGTTCGAAGTGAACCCGATGGATATCGATACCCATGCCGAGGATCTCGCCTCCGATCTCGGTGTTGACAAAGAGGAGGTCAAAGCAGACCTGCAGAATTTACTCGAGTACAGCGTTCCACTCGACGAGGCCACACAGAGCCTCCGTCGAAAGTACGGCGACGGCTCGAGCGGCGGCTCGAGCGGTGCGCCCTCGGCCAGAGACGTCGGGGAGATCACGCCCGACGACGGCTCCGTGACGGTCACCGGGGTCGTCCTGAGTGCCGGGGAGCGGTCGATCCGCTACCAGGGCTCGGACCACGTCATCGTCGAGGGCGAACTCGCCGACGAGACCGGCGTGATCGACTTCACCGCCTGGGAGGACTTCGGCCTCTCGCCGGGCGACACGATCACCGCGGGCAACGCCGGCGTCCGCGAGTGGGACGGCGAACCCGAACTCAACCTCGGGGAGAGTACGTCGCTGTCGTTCCTCGAGGAGTCCCTCGAGATCCCCTACGAGGTCGGCGGCGACGCCGACCTCGCCGACCTCAGGACGGGCGACCGCGCGAAGACGATCGAGGTCGCCGTCCTGGAGTGCGAGGAACGGACGATCAACGGCCGGGACGGCGAGACCGAGATCCTCAGCGGGGTCTTCGGCGACGAGAGCGGTCGACTGCCGTTCACGAACTGGGATCCGGTCCCAGAGATCGAGGAGGGCGCCTCCGTTCACATCGAGAACGCCTACGTCCGTGAGTTTCGCGGCGTGCCCGAAGTGAACGTCTCCGAATTCTCGACGGTGACAGCCCTCGAGACGGACGTCGACGTCGGCTCAGACGCGCCCAGACTCCCCATCGGAGAGGCCGTCGCGACCGGCGGCGTCTACGACGTGGAACTCGTCGGGAACCTGCTGGCCGTCCGCGACGGCTCCGGGCTGATCCAGCGCTGTCCCGAGTGCAATCGCGTGATCCAGAAGGGGCAGTGTCGCACCCACGGCGACGTCGACGGCGTCGACGACCTCCGGGTGAAGGCGATCCTGGACGACGGCACCGGCGCCGTGACGGTAATCCTGGACGACGAACTCACCGAGGACGTCTACGGCGGTGACCTGGAGGATGCGAAGGACGAGGCCCGCGAGGCGATGGACCAGGAGGCCGTCGCGGACACCATCCGGGAGAACGTCGTCGGCACGGAGTACCGCGTTCGCGGCCACCTCTCGGTCGACGAGTACGGCGCGAACCTGGACGCCAGCACGTTCGCCGAAAGCGACGACGATCCCGTCGAACGCGCTCGAGCGTTGCTGGATGGCCGTAACCGCGGGACGGAGGTGGACGCATGAGTTCGAATTCCGAGGAGGAGGTGCCGGGGCGCGAGGTCGCCTATCGGGTGTTCGCAGGGGAGTTCGACGACGCCGATTACTCCCACGCCGAGAGCGACGAGGAGCGAGCGCCGAATTACGTCATCACCCCGACTGGAGCACGACTCAACCGGGTGTTCGTCGTCGGGGCGCTCACGGAGGTCACGGCAGTCAACGACGAGATGCTCCGCGCACGCGTCGTCGATCCGACCGGCGCGTTCGTCGTCTACGCCGGCCAGTACCAGCCCGACGAACTCGCCTTCCTCGAACGGATCGACCCGCCGGCGTTCGTGGCCGTCACGGGCAAGGCGCGCACGTTCCAGCCCGACGATTCAGACGTCGTCTACACGTCGATCCGCCCCGAGAGCATCGCGACGGTCGACCCCGAGACGCGGGAGCGCTGGGTGGTTTCGGCGGCCGAACAGACCCTCGAGCGTGTCGGCACCTACGCGGCAGCGGCCGACCTCGAGGCCTCGGGTGCCGCGCTCGAGACGGCCCTGCACGAGGCGGGCGTCGAACGCGGCCTCGCCGCCGGAATCCCGCTCGCCCAGGACCACTACGGGACCACGCCTGCCTACCTCGAGAGTGTTCGCGACCTCGCGCTCGACGCGGCCGCGGTCGTGGCCGGCGACAGAGACGAGGTGCGCGGGCTGGACCGACGGCCGAGCGATTCGCAACCGGATGCGTCGAGTTTCACCGCGCTGGCGAGCGCCGAGTCCGTCGACCTGGACCTGAACATAGACCTGGACCTGGATGTGGACGGCGACGGCGACGGCGACCTCCAGGACGCCCCAGTCCAGGAGGGGAGCGAATCCGAGGCGCCGGCGACGGCTGAATCCGGGGCAGAATCCGCCGATCTCGAGGTTGACGATACCAGTGGAGACGACGACGCGAGCGGAGATGATCAACTGGGCGACTTCGACGCCGGAGAATCGGATTCGACGGCGGACGAACTCGGCGATTTCGATGCCGATGCCGATGCCGAGGACGAGGACGAGGAAGCCACCGCCGAGGAGTCGGGTTCGATGGTCGACGAGGAATCCGTCGGTGAGGAACCCCTCGATGAGGAATCCGTCGACGTCGGCCAGAACGGCGACATCGAGGAGGACGAACTCGAGGATGCCTCCGGCATGTACGAGATGGACGACGAGGAACGCGAGCAAATCGAGGCCGAGTTCGGGACCGAGTTCTCGACGGGAGCGGACGTCGACGAGCCGGGTGAGGCGGACATCGACGTGCCAGCGGGCGACGAGTCGGTCGGGGGCGCCGAAGACGACGATGTGGAACCCAAAGCCGACGAAGACGAGAGTGTTGAGGAGGCCGGGGAAGCCGACGAAGACGAAGGAGTCGACGAGGGCGACGAAAAAGAGAGTGCCGGGGAAACCGAAGATGACGAGCAAGCCGACGCAGACCAGGCAGACGAGGGAGACGACGGCGAAGAGGAGACCGACATCGAGAACGTCGACCTCCAGGACCTCGTCGTCGAGACGATGACCGAACTCGACGACGGCGACGGCGCGGATCGATCAGCCGTGATCGACACCGTCACCGACGAGACCGGGGCCGACGAGGACGACGTCGAAGAGGCCATCGACGACGCCCTGATGGGCGGGCAGTGTTACGAGCCCGGGGACGGCAAACTGAAGGCCATCTGAGCCGATGGCCCGCCTCGAGCCCGTGCCCGACGAACCGGTGGCGGTCGCGGAACTGGACGACGAACGCGCGCTCGTGATCGCGGACTACCACGCCGGCTACGAGGTGGGGTTGCGCTACGAGCGCGGCGTCGACGTCCCCAGTCGAGCAGACGAGCGTCGAACCCGGTTGTGCTCGCTGCTCGAACGAACCGCCGCGAGTCGGCTGATCGTCCTCGGCGACCTGATGCACGCCATCGGCGATCCAGGCGGCGCGGAGCGAGGCGAACTCGAGGTGCTGTTCGAGTCGCTTCCCGACGGTGTCTCGGTGACGCTGGTCCGGGGCAATCACGACGGAGCCATCGAGGGATGGCTGGGGACGGGGTACGAGGGGTTCGACGGTTCTGGGAACCAAGACGGCGGCGGCACCGTCGAGGGTGAACTGGGCGGTACGCAGCTTCGGATCACGGACGGCAGCGGCGTCCGACTCGATGGTCTCGGCTGTTGTCACGGTCACACCTGGCCCGACCGGTCGGTACTCGAGGCCGGCATCGTCTGTCTCGGCCACGAACACCCCACCGTTCGACTCGAGGACGACGTCGGCGGCGCCCGGGTCGAGCGCGTCTGGCTTCGCGGACGACTCGACCCTGATCCGTTTCGCGAGCGTGACGACGAGGACTACGACGGACTACCGTGGCTCGAGGGCGACGCGGACCCGCCCGAGGTCGTGGTCGTGCCGGCGTTCAACGACCTGGCAGGCGGGACGTGGACCAACCGCGAGAACCAGTCGTTTTTGGCGCCGTTTTTGCCGGCAGGGCTCGACTCGACGGAGTCGTACCTGCTCGACGGGACTCGACTCGGGCCCTATCAGCGCGTGTGAGCGTTATCGATCAGTTGCCGGCGTCTCGTTTTCCAGTGCCCGCCGTACCCGCTCCAGGACGACCGGGTTGTCGCTGGGTCGGCCGACGCTGACCGCGTCGGCGCCGTAGGCGAGGTACTCACGAACCGTCGACTCGTCGCGGACGCCGTTGTTGGCGATCACGTACAGGTCGCAGGCGTCGGTGACGTCGGCGATGACTGATTCGGAGTCCATCGCGTCGACGTGGACGAACGACGCGCCGGCGGCCTCGAGCGAGCGACACAGCGCCGGCAAGTCGACGCCGGGGACCTCAGCGCGGATCTTGACGCCGACGGTCGCGCCGCAGTCCACGGCGGTGGCGACGTACTCGCCGAGTCGGTCCGTGTCTCGCAGGAGCGTTTCGCCACAGCCGACCGCACAGAGTTCGGGCTGGCGGCAGTGGGCGTTGATCTCGAGCAACGCATCTCGCTTCCGGCAGACGCGAGCGACGGCCGGGATGGCGTCGGCGCTCGCGCTCCTGACGTTGATACCCGCTTGCAGGGGCTCGTCCTGGAGCGCGGCGAGTTGATCGTCGACGAACGCGACCGGGTCGTCGGGCAGGAATTCGGTCCGGTCGCGGGCGACGAGTTCGCGGGCGGCCTCGCGGGACGGGGCGTCGAGGGCGATACCACCGAGGAACGCACAGCCGGCCCACTCGGCGGCCGCGAGGGCCCACTCGGCGTCCGATTGTCCCGAGAGGCTGGCCAGTACGAGTGGCGGGGAGGGCGAGAGTGGTGCGGAGGGTGAGAGCGGTGACATCGGTCAGGCGACTATTGAGAGCGCCTCGTCGATGGCCTGGATCACGCGACCGGCGTCCTCCGGCGAGTCGATCCGGATGTCGGTCTGGATCGTCGGCCGGTCGAACTCGGTCGGGTCGTCGCTGTCGATGACGAACGCGTCGGCGAAGGGGTACGCCGTCGCCAGGCCGGCCGTGTTCGGCGTCGCGCCGACGGCCTCCATCAGGTCGCTGGCCGGGCCGGAAAAGGGCTCGTTGCCCAGGAACGGCGAGACGGCGACGACGGGGGTCTCCATCAGCGCCCTCGCGACGCCGGGCAGCGCGAGCATCGGCCCGATGCTCGTTACCGGGTTCGAGGGACCGATCACGACGGCGTCGGAGAGCGCCTCGAGCACTCCCGGGGCCGGTTCGGCGGTCGACGAGCCCCGGAACTCGACGTTCGTGATCGTCGGTTCCCCTCGGTGGGCGACCCAGTACTCCTGGAAGTGCATCAGGCCGTCCTCGGTATGGATCAGGCTCGCGACGGCGTCGTCGCTCATCGGTAGGACGTCGATCGTCAGCCCGAATCCGTCGGCGAGGACGTCGGTGGCCTCCGAAAGCGTGTGTCCCTGGTCGAGGAGACTGGTCCGCGTGAGGTGAACTGCTCGGTCGCGATCGCCGATCGTCATGAACTCCGCGATGCCCGAGAATCGACGCCACCGGGCGATGTCGCGACCCTCTGTCTGTCTCGAGGCCTCGAGATACTGCGGGCCGTCGGCGAGGTTGGCCGCCGCGGCGATGTCCGAGAGCGCCGAGTGCGTGCGGTGGGTGTCACCCCTGATTCCCCACCACCGTTCGCGGTCGAGGACGCCGCCGCCCTGAAAGAGAAGTGTGTCGACGTCGGGAGAGACGAAGAGACCGCCGAGTTCGATGTCGTCGCCGGTGTTGGCGATGACGGTAATCTCGTCCGGCGAGAACGCCGCTCCGGCCCCGTCTAACAGCTTCGGCGTACCGGTACCCCCGGAGAGGAACGTAACCATACGCGTCCGTTTCCGCTGGGGGGCTTAAGCAGTTGCGGCCAGATCCTGGGGGCTGATAGTGACGGGTCGTTTTCCGCTTCCCGAATCCGGACGCGGGTCAGTGAGTTACGTCCAGTCCGCGAAACTCCCCTCGAACAGCGTCTCGGCTTGCTGATCGACGTACCGACGTTGCATCACCTCGATGGCGCCCGCGAGCGATTCCCCCGAGGCGACCTCGTCGGCCACCAGTTCGTGTTTCCAGCGGGCTGGGGTCAGTCCCTGGCGGACGCGGCGACGAAGCGGATGGAGGTAGGCCGCGACCTCCTCGTCGGTCAGACCGCGACTCGAGAGGCCGTCTTCGGCGTGGGCGAAGAGATCCTCGTAGACGGATTCCGTGTCGCTCGTCGATTGCCCGTCGTTCGTGATCCACTCGATGTCGGCTGCCAGCCCGTCGCGCATCGCGGCGTAAAAGTTCTCGCGAGCGATCTCCCAGTCGAGTTCGCGAACGGGGTGTTCGAGGTGGGTGAGGCTCTCCAGGAGACCCGCGTACGCCGCGAGGAACGCGACGGAGTCCCGGACGGTCGGCTGGGCCGGAATCGGGCGAAATTCGATGCGGGCGTTCGCCGCCGATCGACTCGAGCCGTCGAAGACCGGGCGGACCCACCGCCAGTAGGTGCCGTGTTTGCGCCGGAAGTGGGCGAACTGGTCGTCGAATCTGTCGCCGTCGCCGACCGGCATCGGGACGAGGGTGTCGTCGGTGGCGATTCGCTCGGCGGCCTCCTCGACGCTCTCGAGGTCGCGTGGGAACCGAACTTTGCCGGCCCCGGCCGAGGGATCGTTCAGGACGGTCTCGAAGATGCTGATCCGGTGTTCCATCCAGGCGTCTCGGAGGACGTCCTCGGCGGACGCGCCCTCGTCGTAGAGATCCGCGGGGAGGAACGGTGAGTTGACCCCCAGTGCGAGCAGCGGGCCGGCGATCCTGACGGCGTAGTCGAAGTACACCGGGAGGTCGGGGGCGTGGGGGACCTGGTAGTGGGGCTGTATCGAGGTGATGAGGCTCTCCGGCATCGCGGTTTCGGCGGCGAGCGAGACGTTCGGACAGTCGAGGACCATCCCGGCGGCCTCGGCACGGTCGGTGTTGGCCATCGCGTGGTAACGGGCGGCGTCGCTCATGTTCGTCGCGAGCGTGACGGTGCGCGAGTCGTTGCCCGCTCCCTCGCTGTCGCCGTCCGGAGAATCATCGACTTCGAGCGTCCGTTCGATCGTGTCCGTCAGATACTCGTGAGCCGATTCGCCCGCGGGCGGGAGGGTCCAGAGGCCATCGCTGACCAGGCACATTCCCTCCGCGTTCGCGACGTTCTCGGCCGCGCGAAGGCGGGCGAGAATCTCCGATTCCTGGGCGCGAAGCCCGTCGGCGTTGAGTGGTTGCGGACTCGTCGTCATCTCCGCGTTGTGGAGGCCGAGTTCTTTCTCGAAGCCCATCAACTCGAGGAGGCGCCGAGGAACGCGCTTGAGCGCGGCGGTTTCGGCGTCGACGGCGTAGAATTCGTACTCGAAGCCGACGATCGCCTGCGGGTTGTCGAACGCGCCCGACTCGATTCCCTCGACGATGACGTCGGCTTCCTCGATCGCACGGTCGCGAAACGACTCGGTATCGACGGCGAGTACCTCCTCGAGACGCGACGCGAGTTCCTCGGCTCCCATACCACCGAGTCTGCTTTCCAGCGGGTTAAATGCAGTTATCCCCCGAGCGGATACTGTACTCGAGTTTTCGGCCCGGTCCGGGGACTGGCGGCCTGCATTCCCGGATGACCGGCTGGTAGGGAGCGATTGGACCGCGAAACGGTACCGTGTCGCAGGTCGTAAGTCGAAGATCGTGGTTGCGGGTCGCGGTGAGCTCGAGGGCAAACGCCTCGAGAGCGCGCATCCACTCGCTGATCGCGACCAGATGGCCCGTCCAGGACAAGCCACCGAAAACACTCTTCAGAACCGGACCATCACCGAATGTGAGAGGTGGTCGAATTTCGTTGCCTTCCTGCCGGATGAGTGGATTCCCCATCGAGCGGACTACGAGTCGTTTGAGCCAGAAACTCGCTCATCGAGGAAGACGCACACCGGCAGCCAGCAGTAGTGATGAAAATGTAACACCTAAACCGTCCTAAACGTTAATAGGCCAGATTTTGTATCTTTACCGGCTTACAGATGCCATCCAGTGATCCCCCCTACGAGAAATTGATCGAAAATGCTCCTATCGGCATCTTCCGGGTTCCGGTCGACGATATGGATCTCGAAGCTTCCGAGGTCGACCTAGAGAATCAGTACGCCAATCGGCGGCTCGCCAGAATGCTTTCTTTCGATTCGGTCGAACAGCTTCGCTCGGAAATTTCGTCCATCGAATACGCGGATCCACAGGACGCCGAGCGATTCGAAGAACAGCTCAAACGAACGGGTCGCGTGGACGCGTTCGAAACGCAACTTCTCGGGAACGACGGCGAGACGATAGACGTACTCGTCTCTGGAACCGTCGACGATGGGGAGTTCATCGCCTACGTCACCGACATTTCCGAGCGGAAACGACTCGAGCGGAAGACGGCCGAACAGGCCGAAGCGATTCTCGAACAGTCGACGCCGATCGTCGAAATCTGGGATTGCATCACGCTCGCAACTGTGGTCGGAACGCTGGATACGGCTCGCGCACAGCGGCTCACCGAGGAGTTGCTCACCGAACTCACGGAGAACGGGGCGGAGATTGCGCTGATCGACATCACCGGCGTTCCGAACGTGGACACGGCGACGGCACAGCACCTCACCGATACGGTAAACGCCGTATCGCTGCTGGGCAGCGAAGTCATCATCACCGGGATCAATCCCGACATCGCCCAGACGCTGGTCCAGCTCGGGATCACGATGGACGACATCCGAACCAGATCCACGTTGAGCGAGGGGCTGGAACTCGGACTGCACCTCACCCAGAACATCGACATCGTGACGAATGCGTCTCAATCTACCTAACATGACCCACACAGATCGCGTCACCGTTATCCAGGTGCGAGGAACGTTGATCGCGACCCTCCCCCCACACCCGTCGGACAGTACGATCGACGACCTCCAGGAACGCATTCTCGAGCGTATCAACCAGACGAACCTCGAACGTATCGAGGGAGTCGTGCTCGATGTCTCCGACGTGCAAACGGTCGACTCGTTCTTCGCCCGGGTGATCGTCGAGACGGCGAAGATGGTCGAATTGATGGGCGTTCGACCGATTCTCGTCGGCATCGGCCCCGCCATCGCCATCACGGTGACCGAACTCGGGTTCGACCTGGGTGGTGTGCAGACCGCCAGGAGTATCGATGCGGCGCTAGACGCCCTCGAGATAGATTCGGGGTGAGTCACATGGTGAGCGAAGAAGGGGTCCTCGAGATCGCCTCTGAATCGGACATCGTCACCGCCAGGACCACGATTCGAAACGTCGCTTCGACCGCCGGCTTCGGGCTGACGGACACCACCCGGATCGTGACCGCTGTCTCCGAACTCGCCCGTAACATCTATCTCTATGCCGAAGTCGGGACGATGCGCTGGCGAGTCCGTTCGAAGGGGAGCCAGCGAGTCGTCGAGATCGTCTTCGACGACGATGGTCCAGGAATTTCGGACATCGATCGCGCCCTCGAAGAGGGGTACTCGACGTCGAGCGGAATGGGCCACGGCCTCTCCGGCGCCCAGAAGATGATGGACGAGTTCGAGATCGACACGAGTGCCGAAACGGGGACGACCGTCACCATCCGCAAGTACGTGCCACGAGTGGTCGCCAATGACGGGTGACGACGAGGCGTCGATCCCGATTTCCAAACAGGCCGACGTCATCCTCGCCGGCCGCCGGGCGAAGCCGATCCTGGCAGCGTTCGAGCTGGACGAGTCGACCGTCGAAGAGGTCGTCCTCGTGATCCACGAACTGGCTTCGAACATCGTCAAACACGCCGGCGAAGGGACGATCACGCTCGTGCCCAAGTCGTCGGACGACTATCGCGGTATCGAGATTCACGCCGAGGACTCGGGGCCGGGAATCGGCGACGTCGATCGAGCGATCGTCGACGGCTATTCGACGGTAGGAAGCCTGGGGTCCGGGCTCGGGGCAGTCGATCGGCTCATGGACGAATTCGAAGTCGTTCCTCGCCCCGACTCACACGCCGGCACGCACATCGTGGCCAAGCGCGATTTCCAGCCTCGAGCACGTTCCCAGAAACCGTTTCCGCTCACGTTCGGAGCGGCAACGCGTCCCCGGTCACGCGGCGATCCGAACGGCGACGCGTTCGTCATCAAACGGTGGGGAGACAATGCCCTCGTCGGCGTCATCGACGGATTGGGGCACGGACAGGATGCCCACACCGCCGCGGCAGCGGCGAAACGGTACGTCACGGGCCACTTCGACCAGTCGCTCACCGCGATCTTTCGGGGCGTCGAACGGGTGTGTTCCAGGACGCGCGGTGTCGTCATGGCGCTCGCTCGCTTCGACTGGACCAAAGAGACGATTTCCTACGCCAGCGTCGGCAACATCTCCCACAAGGTCGAGGCCCCGGTGCCGCTCCAGTTCGTGACGCGACGGGGAGTGCTCGGGAACGACGCACCGGAACCGCTGATCAGGGAAAACGAGTGGGATCCTGAGTACGCCCTGGCGCTGTATTCGGACGGTGTACGGTCGCTCTGGAAGTGGGACGAGTTCGTCCACCTCGTCGACGAGCCGAGTTCGACGCTCGCACACCGACTCCTGGCGGAGTTGGCGGACGAGAACGACGACGCAACCGTGCTGGTGGTTACGAGGGGATCACGATGAGTGGCCAGGACGGTGACGAACAGCCCTCGGGCGCAGACCGGGACATGATTCAGGCGCTGCAAGCGGAACTCAGGGAGACGAACGAGGGGCTCCTCGCGCTCACCCTCGAACGCGAGGAACACGAACGGACGCTGACGGCGCTCCACGAGTCGAGCCGGGAACTGCTTCACGCCGAGACCGCCGAGGACGTGAGCGACCTGATCCTCGAGACGACGAACGAGGTCCTCGGTATTCCTGGCGTTGGGGTGTACTTCGCCAGCGAGGACGGAACCAGGCTCTCGCCGGCCGCGACGACCGAGTACGTCGAGAACAGGTTCGGATCCCTGTCACCCGTTATTCCCGACGACGATTCGGTTGCGTGGCGATCGTTCGTCGAGCAAGAGACCATCGTGATGGACGACGGCATGACCGGTCGCGACGAGGGTCTCGAGGCAGCGTTTCCCAGCGGCATCTGGCTCCCGCTTGGCACCCACGGCGTCATGGTCGCCGTCTCCGACGGGATCAGGGTGTTCGACGCGGACAAACGCCAGCTCGCCGGGCTGCTCGCGGCCACCGCCGAAGCAGCCCTCGATCGGGTCGAACAGGAGAAACGGCGACGCCGGCGCGAAGCGCAACTCGAGGGGCTCGTCGAGGCGACGGGGGAGTTGCTCGGGGCTGAGACGGTACGAGAGGTCTGTGATACCGTGGTCGAGACCGCCGAAACGGCGCTCGGCCTCCCGATTACGATGATCGCGGTCTACGATAGCGAGACGGGAACGCTCAGACCACGCGCACAGACGGCGATGGCCGGAGCGGTCGTCGACGTGGAGCAGATGTTCGACCCGCAGGCCGAACTGGCGTGGCAATCGTTCGCCGAGAAACGAGTGACGGTTCACGACGAGATGGCGGTCGTCCCCGATGCCGATGGAATCGACGCCGACACGTACGGCGTCGCGATTCTCCCGCTCGGGCGACACGGCGTGCTCGTCATCGGCTCGAGAACGACCGACGACGTTTACGACGAGCGACTATCACTCGCCCGGATACTGGCCGCGAGTACGGAACCGTCGCTGGCTCGTCTCCTGGCGACGAACGCCGAGTCCTCGCTCGATCGAGCCGAACGTGAACGACAACTCATCGAACGCGACGAACGCCTGCACGAACAGAACGAACGGCTCACGCGTCTGAACCAGATCAACGACGTCATCCGTGACATCGATCAGGCGCTGGTGGCGGCGGATTCGCGAACGGCGATCGAACAGGCCGTCTGCACCCAGTTGACGACCGCGGGACCGTACACCTTCGCCTGGATCGGCGAGTACGACGCGGTGCACGACGCGGTGGCACCACAGGAGTGGGGAGGCGTCAACGATGGGTACCTCGATGCGATCGATCAACGGGGGGAAGCTGACTCGAGCGAACGGGGACCGACGGAACGGGCGAACGAGACACAGGAACCACAGGTGGTCGAGGACCTGCTCGGCGAGCCGCCACTCCCCCAGTGGCGCCGGGAGGCGCTCAAGCGCGGGTATCGCGCCTGTATCGCGATCCCGCTCGTGTATCGCGAGATGCGCTACGGCGTATTGACGGTGTATTCAGATCGACTCGAGACGTTCGGGGACCTGGAGCGAACCGTCCTGGTCGAACTCGGCGAGACCATCGCCTACGCGATCAACGCCGTCGAGAGCAAGAAAGCGCTCGTGAGCGACGAGTTCGTCGAGCTCGAGTTCGAGATTCGGGACGACGCGATTCCGTTCCTCTCGGTGACAGCCGACGTCGGTTGCGTCGTCGAACTCGAGAGCGTGGTCGCCCGATCCGATGGCGGCTACCGGGTCTTCTTCACCACCCACGGGACGCCGTCGGAGCCCGTCCTCGAGCACATGGAGCGAGCGTTCGCGGTGGACGGCACGCGGTTCATCTCGGAGACCGACGAGGAGTGTCTCTTCGAGTGTACGGTCGACGAGTCGAGTTTCTTCGGAACGCTCCTCGGTCACGGCGCCGTCCCCCAGCGATTCAGGGCGGAAGGCGGTGACGGAACCATCGTCGTTGCCCTCCCGGAGAGCGCGGACGTTCGACTATTCATCGACACGATCCAGGCGACGTACGACCACTCGGAGTTGCTGGCGCGACGCGAACAGCCCCGAGACCGGGATCGACAGACGAAGAGCGGATTCGCGGCGGACATGGACGAGATACTGACCGACCGGCAGCGAGAGGTACTCCGGACCGCCTACGAGAGCGGATTCTTCGAGTCGCCACGCGAACGCACCGGCAGCGAGATTAGCGACACACTCGGCGTCTCACAGCCGACGTTCAACAATCACCTCCGCGCCGCACAGCGAAAATTCTTCGAACTCGTCTTCGAATCAGACTGACGTACGAATACCGGTTTTGCTATTCTAGCCACTGACAAGGATTCGCATGGCTTCGTGGCTAGCTACGCCCTCTTTTCCAGTAGAACTAGTACGTATAATTGAATATCATGACTGGAATAGCAAACGAACGCGACGCAGACGACGGGCGATCTACCGACTTCGAGCAGCTACCTGGCACCGAAACCGAAACCAAAACCGACACCCGCCGACCAGCAAGGCGGACGTTCGTGAAGGGTGCGGCCATTGCGGGTGTCTCTGCGATCGGTCTCTCTTCGAACGCTGCGGCATCGGGTTCGTACACCCAGTACGACGGCGAGTACCGACACGTCGTCAACGTCGTCGAGGCCGGCGCCGACAACACCGGGAACCGATCGATCACTCCCGTGCTCAATCGCCTTCGGAACGATAACACGCTGTTTTACTTCCCACCTGGGCGCTACGCGATGGACAGCCAGTTCCGGTTCACGAAGTTCGACAACGTCGCCTTCGTCGGCAACGATGCGACGCTCGTCCCGGCGAACTACTACAACTTCGACGGCCCTCAGTACCGCCTCTTCCGCCTGGGAACGCTCTCCCGCCCCGGCAAGAAGCTTCGGTTCGAGGGATTCACGGTCGACCAGACCGCCAAGGATACTGGGATTCGGACGATCGACACGGTAGTCACCGACCGTCTCGACGTCGAGGACGTTCGCGTCAAGGGCGAACACGACAGCGGAACCATGGGCCCCGCGCGGTTCGATGTGATCGGGTCGAACGGGACCGGACGTGTCGTCGGTTTCAAGGCACCAGACGGCGGCAAGAATGCTGATGACACACCCCACGCGGGGAAGACGAGCTCGCGCGGCCCGATCGGCATCCTCGCGAACGGGACAGCGGGCGAACTGATGTTCAGGCGGTGTCACGTCGGCGGCTTCCCCGGGAGCGGCCTCTACGCGTGTAACGGCCCCGGAAAGATCATCGTCCACGGCGGCGTCTACCGGAACAGCACCTCCGCGAGCATCCGGATCGGCGGCGCGGACAGTGTCGTCAGGTGGCCCACCGTCGAAATCGACGACGTCGACGAGAAGTACCCCAGCCATCGTGGCATCCGCGTCGAGCGGGGCGACGTCACGATCAAGGGCGCCGCGATCCGCGTCAGCGACCCGAGTCCGAGCAATCACGCGATCTCCGTACTGAGCAACTGTGAGAGCGCCTGGATCGAGAACACGACGATCGAGATGAGCGGCAACGACGTCAACCACGGCATCGTCGTCTCTCCCGGCGCCGGCGAGACGACCATCGCCCGCACGAACATCACCCACAATGCCGCGGGGGGCTACCCGCTCTGGCTGCGCAGCTCCAACAACACGGACCGCGTCCACTGTGAGTACCTCTCCATCGACGGCGAAGCCGGCGACGCGAGCGGCCTCCGCGACGGAATTCGCTGTGAACGGCCTAACGTCCGGTTTGCCGCATGCGAGGTCGACCAGCGCGGTCGAGACGGCGTCAAACGCAACGCCATCGTCAGTACGAGCGAGGACCTCTCAGTGTGGAACATGACGCTCCGTGCCAGCCACTTCCCCATCGTCGAACTCGGATCCAATTCGAGCTACCTCGAAGTCGACGCCGAGTCGTATAGCGGCCGTGAGGCGGCCTGTCTGTACGACCAGAGTCACAAGATCTCCATCCGTAACAGTCGACTGGTCAACGGCGTGCGCGACCTCGGCTCCTGGAGCCTCGAGCTGTCGAGCAACACCACCAGCTGATCGCGCCGGCGAAAATCATGTGGTGACGTGAGCCATGGTCGAGGCGGTTTCCCTCTTTCACTCTCCCTCCACGTTCCCGCATTTCCCTCCCTGCTCCCCTCTCATCCCTTCCTCATCCGCACCGCCTCACCTCCTCTTCTGCGTTTCCCTCCTCTCACCTCACCCCACGTCGATCCGCTCGAACGAACCCTCGAGGTGCGGGCACCCTTGCGGCTTCGAACGTGCCTCGAGGACCACCGGGGAAACACTTTACCTCTGTTCTTTCCCACGTAGCCCATGGAGCAGTTCGAGAAGTACGTCTCCTCGGCGACGCTTCGCGAGGAAAACGAGTCGATCAAGCAGTACCAGAACACGGTCGGCCTGGCGTGTCCGGCCTGCGACCAGCCGTTCGACGACATGGTCGTTTGCAAGGACGAGCACACGAGCCTGAACCAGACCATCCCGCTCGACATCTGTACGGGCGTCGAGGACGGGAAGCCGGTGCTGTTCACCCACAAGCCCTAGTACCAGTCGACGCCTGGAAGGGGACTGGTCGATCACACCGTCGGCCGATGCCATCTCGAACCCCTTAAGCGACCGCCGTCGCCTACACCCACGACATGGACTTCGTCACGTTCGCCGACCACGCCGCCACCATCGAGGCCGAACCCGCGGATCTCGAGACCGTCGCCCACGTTCAGTCGCTTCTCGAGGCGGCCGGCCCGGACCTCCAGATCGTGGCCCGCTTCGTCCAGGGGCGGGTTTTCCCCGCCTGGGACGCCCGAAAGCTCGACATCGGTCCGCGGACGTGCTACGAGGCGATTGCTCGCGCGGCTGGGACGAACGTCGGCCCGGACAACGTAGAGGACGCCGTCGCCGAGGTCGGCGAGATCGGTGCCGTCGCCGCGAGTTACGAGTTCGGCGGCCAGCGGGGGCTAGGAGCGTTCGGCGGCGGTGGCGGTGACGGTGACGGCGGTGGCAGCCAGGACGGACTCACCGTCGCGACGGTGTCCGACACGCTCACGGAACTGGCCGAAACTGACGGGTCGGGCAGCCACGACGCGAAAGTGGACCTCCTGTTCTCGCTGTTCAACCGGTGTGAGGCCGACGAGGCCCGCTACCTCGCTCGCCTCGTCCTCTCGGAGATGCGTATCGGCGTCGGCGAGGGGACCGTCCGCGACGCTATCGCCGAGGCGTTCGACGTCTCCGCCGACCGCGTCGAACGTGCGTTGCAGGTCTCGAACGACTACGGCCGCGTCGCCGTCGTCGCTCGAGACGAAGGGGTGGAGGGACTGGACGCGCTCACCCTCGAGGTCGGCCGTCCGGTGCAGGTGATGCTCGCCCAGGCGGGGAGCGTGACCGACGCGCTCGAGGCCTGGGACGAGACGGCCGTCGAGTGGAAGTACGACGGGGCGCGCGTCCAGTTGCACTACGCGCCTGATGGCGTCGGGACGACGGGTGCGTCCGACGGGAACTCGGGGGACGAACACCCGACGTCCCGCGTCTTCTCGAGGAACATGGAGGACGTGACTGACGCGCTCCCGGAAGTCGTCGAGTTCGCCGAGGCGACCCTCGAGGTGCCGACGATCCTGGACGGCGAAGTGGTCGCCGTCGACGACGACGGAGAACCGCTCCCGTTCCAGGAGGTGCTCCGGCGATTCCGTCGAAAACACGACGTGGCGAAAGCGCGCGAGGATGTGGCCGTTCGGCCGGTCTTCTTCGACTGTCTCCACGTCGACGGCGAGGACTTGCTCGACGTTCCGCTCTCGGAGCGCCACGGGCGACTCGAGGCGGTGCTCTCGCCCGAGAACGCCGCCGAAACGGGGGCGTCCGAAGCGTCCAGGGACGAAACGCCCGAGGGCCTTTCCCTTCTCTGGCTCACCGACGACCCCGACGAGATCGAATCGATCGACGCCGACGCGCTCGAGGCCGGGCACGAGGGGATCATGCTCAAGGACCCCGATTCGACGTACTCGCCAGGTCGTCGCGGCAAGCACTGGCTGAAGCGGAAACCCGACATCGAGACGCTCGACTGCGTCGTCACGGGCGCGGAGTGGGGCGAGGGTCGGCGGGGAACCTTCCTCGGCACATTCTTGCTGTCCGTTCGGGCGACGGATACCTCCGGAGATGGCGCGTTCGAGACCATCGGCAAGGTCGCCACGGGGATCACCGACGAGACCCTCGCAGACCTGACCGAGCGCCTCGAGCCGTACATTCGGGCCGAGGACGGCAAGGACGTGGACCTCGAGCCCGCAGTCGTGTTCGAGGTGGGTTACGAGGAGATCCAGACCTCGCCGACGTACAGTTCGGGGTACGCACTCCGGTTCCCCCGGTTTCTCGGGATCAGGGAGGACAAGACGCCGTCCGAGGCAGATTCACTCGAGCGCGTCGAACGGCTCCAGTCGTCGTAGCCCAGGAGCGGGAGGCCGAGGGGACGGACCAGCGGAGAGTCGGGGGAATCGCGGTACGACGACTAACTCGACGAAATCGTAGTTCGAACCCGTGATACAGCCTTTTCGGCCGTTCCCATCGACTCACCGTCGATCGATACGGCGACGACGTCCGGTTCGTCACCCTCCTCGTCGGTGATTCGGATCGCGATCGAGTGGACTGCGGCGTCGTCGACCGTCGGATCGTCCGATTCAGTGACGATAGAGACGTGAATACCGGCTTCGGTTCGTTCGATTTCCCGGACCTCGAGCCAGTGCTGGCTCGACCAGGATCGTGCCACGACGACCACGAGGTACGATCGGTCGAAATCGGTCTCCGCGACGAATTCCATGGTCTCGTTCTCGTCCTCGTTTTCGTCTCGGTTTCCGTCTCGCATCCGCTCTTGAGCCGCCGACCGGTCAGTGAGGATCGTCTGATACGAGTGTGGTCGCTCCCCGGACGGCTCGAGACCGTCGTCAATCAGGTGACTGCCGACGCGGTGGTGCGTCTCGACCGTCATCCCGTCAGGGAGATCGAGGCTCTCTCCCGCTCCCAGACACCCTGCGACGCTGACCGACCCCATCGCGACCCCGGTGAGGAATCGGCGGCGGTCCATATCTTCCACTCGCGTCGGCCACACATATGTCTTCTTGTTGACGTCTACTCCCACAGGTGAACGGTAGGTCGAATTGGGTTCGTTTCGACAGTGTGGTCAACATACGTGTACCCACTTTCCGCGTTTCCGCGATCTGGCGTCTCGAGCGACTCCGAATCGACATCCGTTCTCGAATGACCCCGAACCGGCATCCATTTGACCGTTCGTCTACCGAAGACGAAGTATGAACGAACGAGAGGAGAGCCTCGACGTGGGATCGGCAGCGGATCGGGCCACAGTCGCCGCTCGAGCGGCCGAGGCCGGATCCGAGGTCGCCCACGAGTCGTTTCGACGGGACATCCCGGTCGAGTTGAAGGGCGGGAAGACGGACGTCGTCACGCAGGCGGATCGAGACGCCCAGCGGACGGTCATCGAGGTGATCCAGGAGACCTACCCTGACGATCCAATCGTCGGCGAGGAGGACGACGAGCGAAAGACGGTCCCAGCGGAGGGACCGGCCTGGATCATCGACCCCATCGACGGCACGAACAACTACGTCCGCGGGGTTCGGATCTTCGCGACGGCCGTCGCCGCCGTCGTCGATGGCGAGCCGGTCGGTTCGGCGGTCGTCATGCCTGCGCTGGGCGATACGTACCGGGCGGGACCAGACGGCGTCGCCCGCAACGGCGAGCCCATCTCGGTCAGCGACCGCGACGACCCCGAGACCTGCGCGGTCTGTCCGACTATCTGGTGGGACTTCGACGAGCGCGACCAGTACGCCGCCGCAACCAGGGAGATCGTCCAGCGATTCGGCGACATGCGCCGGTACGGCTGCGCACAGGCGGCCCTCTCGATGGTTGCCTCGGGCGCACTCGACGGCGTCATCACGAACCGCAGGGCGAACCCCTGGGATTCCGTCGCCGGGGTCCACCTGATTAGAACGGCCGGCGGAACGGTCACTGACATCGACGGCGAGCCCTGGCGCTACGACTCTCGAGGGTTGGTTGCCTCCAACGGAGAAGACGAGGTCCAGGACGAGGTACTTGCGGCGACGCGAGCCATCGAGGTGTAGCGAATTTCGATCGGCTTCGAGGGGCCGATACGCTACCGTTTGAGAGGTCGGTACGCTATCGTTTGAGAGGTCGATACGCTATCGTTTGAGAGGTCGATACGCTACCGTTTGAGAGACAGATGCGTTCCCTAATAGGGGCACACTCGCTACCGTTCGACCGCCACGTCCACAGACGAAGGGAGTGAGACGGCGAGCGCATTGCTGGTCAGGTTACCGGTCGCGCGACGCAACCGTTCGGAAACGGCGTTCGTCGAGATGCCGAGCGCCTCCGACAGGTCCTCGATCTGCGCCTCGCGAGGAACCTCGAAGTATCCCATCCGAAGCGCGGTCACGAGCGCCTCCCGCTGTTCGGGCGTCAGGTCGTACTCGCGCTCTTTTGGTGCGGAGCCAGGGTACATCCGCTGGAGTTCGAACGCGTAGCCCTGCTCGTGGAAGAACGTCTGGAACTCCTCGAGTGCCTCTCGGTCGACGAACTGGAGTTTGAGGTACCAGGTGCCGTCTGCGGCTTCCGCCTCCTGCATAACGCCGTGGCGGTCGACGATCTGGTCCACCAGTTCCTGGACGGGTTCGGCCCAGTCGACGTTGAAGTAGTGGACGTTCGAGTCCGAGTCGAGGAGGGTGAGGTCGTCGACGGAAGGATCGTTTCGAAGCGTCGTCTCCAGGGTCTCCAGGCCGTCCTCGTCCGAGGCCACCCACAGAAACGGCATCACCCACTCTCTGCTGTGGGTCGCGAGGCGTTCGACCTCCACGGTCGCGTCCGTGAGGGTTTCGAGCGTGTGCTCGAGCGCGAACGCGCCCGCAGGAACCGTAAATTCGGTGATAACGCTCATACGACAAGTCTCGGGTGGACAACCATAAACAGGCCGACATTGGTCGGACCGGGACGCAGATGTACAAAGAATTTTGACGACCTGACGTGCATCGATAGTATGAACCTCGACGACACTGATCGGGCGATCCTCCGGATTCTACAGGAAAACGCCCGAACGCCGTTCAGCGAAATCGCCCGCCAGATCGACATGTCGAGCGCGACCGTTCACGACCGGGTCAATCGGCTCGAGGAGGCGGGCGTCATCGAGGGCTACCACGCGAAGGTCGAGCCGAAGGCGATCGGTCTCGGCATCTCAGCGCTCGTCGGTCTGCGGGTCGAACAGGGGCGCGAACAGGATACCCTCGAACGACTAACCGACATCGAAGGGGTCCAGGAGGTCCACCTCACGACCGGCGAGTGGGACGTCATGATGCGCGTCTACGCCGCCGACGCGGACGCCCTGCGCGAGTTGATGTTCAACCAGATCGCGCAGATGGACGGCTTTTCGCGTTCGCAGACCATGGTCATTCTCGGGACGACGTACGACAGCCAGGAGCTGCCAATTTCGCCGGAGCAGAACTGACGCCGTCCAGATCGTCCCTCGCTCGCGCAACAAAAACCGGAAACGGTAAGCGACGACCACACCGGTGTGGTGGTATGGAAGCGTACGTCGACCGCTACGGCGCAGGACGAATCTGGCTAGCGGTCGTGGGATCGCTCGTCGCGTTGATCACGCTAGCGGCAGTGGTGTTCCCGCACCGAGTCGCCGCCGAAATCCTCTGGCACTACTACTGGGGTCCAGTCGCCGCCGACGCCCAGAACTACGGCTGCATCGCCTGGAACGGCGGTTCGCCGACCGAGTGCGGGCCGAACACGACCGGACCGGAGGCCAGCCCCGGCTATACCTGGCAGTCATACGCGGGGTACATTCCGACGCTCGTGCTCATGCTCGTCGGGATCATCCTCCTGATCAAGCGCCTCGAGATCGATCGCTACCGCGCGGGCTTCTACGGCCTGTTTCCGTTCATGCTGTTCGGCGGGGCGCTGCGCGTCGTCGAGGACGCCAACGTTCGAGCGCTCGTCGAGACCGGCGAGATGCCCATCGGGCTCCCCTGGGTGGCCGCCCTCATCAGTCCGTTCATCTACGGAACCGTCTTCCTGGTCGCGTTGTTTGCCGTCGTCGTCTCGGTCTGGCTCGATCGAAGCGGATACGTCTCGGGCTACGAGTACCCGCTCGCTGGGATCGGGACGGCTGCACTGACGGTGACGGTGGCCTACCTCGGCTACTTCGCGGCGACCCACGAACTGGCGAGTTTTTACCCACTCATCCCGCTCATAACGCTCGTCGGGGCGACCGTCGTCACCGCCATCACCTACGGGGCGATCACGCGATTCGCGCCCGACCTCAACCGGGGAACCGGGTTCATGGGGGCGGTCGTCATCTGGGCGCACAGCGTCGACGGCATCGCTAACGTCATCGGCCTCGACTGGGCCAGCGCGTTCGGCCTCGGGTACAGTCCGAAACACCCGGTCAACGAGTGGATCGTCACCACGACCGAAGCGGTATTCCCGGCGTCCGTCGTCGACGTGATCGGCGCAGCGTGGCCGTTCCTCATCGTCAAAGTCGTCGCCGCCGTCTTCATCATCTGGGTGTTCGACGAGTCGATCTTCGAGGAGAGTCCCCGGTACGCCATCTTGCTGTTGATAACGGTGGTTGCCGTCGGTCTCGGGCCGGGAACGCGGGACATGCTGCGAGCGACGTTCGGGATCTAATCCCTGCGGGTAGTTCGTTTGACGTGTGATCGGGTCAGTATCCTGGTCCCGTCCGCCGCCAGCGCTCGTCGAAATTCGAGGCGAGGTCGGTGGCAATTCCATCGTCCCGGAAGTTGACGACGGCGAGGAGGTCGTCGGCGTGAACCGGATCGAGGACCTCGACGCAGACCTCCCGCTCGTCGATGACGATGAACCGCTGGTGCGGGACGGTCTCCGTTCGACGAATACGCAACCCGGAATCGAGCAACCGCGCGAGCGGCGGTGAGCACGGATCGAACTCGGTCGCGAGTAGTCGAACGTCGATTCCGTCGTCGAGACAGGCCTCGAGCCGTGTGACGAACGCATCACGGATCTCCGACCGGAACGCGACCGTGTCGACGTAGATACGGATCTCGATGGCCGCCGATCCGAAGCGCTCGACCAGGAGGTCGCGGGCGGCGACGTCGTGGAACGCGCTGGTCGCGAACTGCTCGGTCTGTACCTCCTCGGCGAGCGCCGTCAGGCTCCGGCGGGCGCTCGAGGCCGTCCGTTCGTACTCGCCGCGTTTCGTCTCGAGTTCGTTTCGACGGCGCCCGAGGACGCGATCGATCGCCATCGACGGTTCGACGTGGGCGTACGTTCGGGGGCGGCCGTCGTCCGCTCTGACGAGCGATCGGTCCGCGAGGGAGTTGAGCACGTCGTAGATCCGCCCGATCGGAACGTCTGCCTCGGTCGCCACGTCGTCGGCCGTCATCACGCCGTTCTCTACGAGGGCAACGTACACTCGAGCCTCGTAACTCGAGAGCCCCAGCGTCGTCAACTCGTCGACGTACTCGTCCATGTGAACATTCGTGACGTTCATCCTCGGATGACTTAGGGGTTGCGTTCGCCAGAATCTCAACGAAAAATGCGTTCAACACGGTTTAGGTCGGTTAGGAGGAGACCCGGGTCTTTCGCCCAACGCCAGGCGACGGGTGCGAACGGTTCACTCGGCACAGTGACCATACACGAACCGCTCGACGGACGTCGACCGCGCCGACGAGTTGAAAGAGTTAATCGGAACCGCCCGAAAGAGGAACGCATGAGTGGCGACGGGTGGTTCGTCGACGGCGATTTCGAGGCGTCTCGAGCGCGGATTCGGACCGGAACGGCCGCCGAACCGGCGGACTGGCCGACCGAGGCGGTGGAAGCGGGGTTCGCCGCCGACCGGTCGGCGTACTACGACGCGCTCCAGGAGGCGACCGTCGAGGCGACGACGGCGGCCGTCAGGGAACGCGAACGAGCCGACGACCAGCAGCTGGTCCACGCGATCAGGGCGCTCGACGACTGTCGGCGAACGGCGAACGAACTCGCCGAACGGCTCGCCGAGTGGGCGGGGACGGTCGACCCCGATGCCGGGTCGGGAATCGAGTACGCGCGGTCGCTGACCGGGAACGAGACGGCCAGGGAAGACGTGGGGGCACCAATCCAGTCGCTGGCCGCCCGCGTCACCGACCTGGCGGACGAGGCCGATTCCCTCGAGGCGTACGTCGAGCGTCGGGCACCGACCGTCGCCCCCAACCTCTCGGCGCTCGCCGGACCGTTGCTCGCCGCCAGGTTGCTCTCGCTGGCTGGCAGTCTCGAGACGCTAGCGAAGAAACCCTCCGGGACCGTTCAGGTGCTCGGCGCCGAGGAGGCCCTGTTCGCCCACCTTCGCGGCCACGCCTCCTCGCCCAAACACGGAATCATCTTCACTCACGAGGCCGTCCGCGGGACCCGCCTCCAGGACCGCGGCTCGGCCGCCCGCGCCCTCGCCGGGAAGCTCACTATCGCAGCCCGGATCGACCACTACTCCGGGGACTATCGCCCGGAACTCGAGGCCGAACTCGCCGAGCGGATCGAGACGATTCGGGCTCGAGCCGAGAACGACGGAGGTGACGACGATGAGTGAGGGATCGTCGCCATCGCTTCCCGAGGGCGTGGAACGCCGCGAAATCAGCGGCCGAGAACGACTCGCAACGCGCGGCGAACCCGTCTACGGCGAGCCGACTGACGGCCCATGGCGGGCGTGGGATCCGTCCAGGTCGAAACTCGGCGCGATGCTCGAGTTGGGCATGGATACGGGCCTCGAAGGTGGTGAGACCGTCCTCTACCTGGGGGCGGCCAGCGGCACCACGGTGAGCCACGTCGCCGATTTCTCCGGCCCGACCTACGCCGTCGAGTTCGCGCCCCGCCCGACGCGGGATTTGCTCGAGGCTGCCGCATCCCGTCCGCGGCTCTTTCCGCTGTTGAAGGACGCTCGCAAACCCGAGACCTACGCCCACGTCGTCGAATCGAACGTCGACGTCGTCGTCCAGGACGTCGCTACCCGCGGGCAGGCCGACGTCGCCGTGCGAAATCGCCAATTTTTGGACGAGGACGGGCGGCTCCTCCTCGCGGTGAAAGCCCGGAGCGAGGACGTGACCGCGGATCCCGACGCGGTGTTCGAACGGGTTCGCGAGGAACTCGAGGAGTCCTACGAGGTGCTCGATGTGCGACGCCTGGACGCGTTTCACGTCGATCACCTGGGAGTCGTTGCACGGCCGCGGTTGGAGTGACTGAAGTGGCTGGTCTGGCCGAAGTGACCGAAGTGGCTGGTCTGGCCGAAGTGACCGAAGTGGCCGGTGTGAGCGGAGTGGCTAGTGTAGCCAAAGTGGCCGGTATGGCCGAAGTGGCCGGAGTGGCCGAGGTAACCAAAGCGATCAGATGTAACCGAAGCGACCGAACGACTTCCAGCACCTCCCGACGGATTCGGACGCGAAGCCCCCCTGGCGTGCCGACTCCAAACGGTATTTACTACCGGATGGAGAACAGTCGGGCAATGGAACGCGGGTCGCCGGAATCGTTCACGCGAATGGGGACGCTGGGGATCGAAGAGGAGTACTTCGTCGTCGACGACCGCGGGCGCCCGACGAGTGGCAGCGACGAACTGGTGTACGAACACGAGCCTCCAGACGTACTCGAGGACCGCCTCGACCACGAACTCTTCAAGTTCGTCATCGAGACACAGACACCGCTAATCGAGCACCCGTCACAGGCCGAAGACGCCTTGCTCGAGGTGCGTCGAGCGCTTCTCGAGCACGCCCACGACCACGGCTTTCAGATTGCCGCCGCCGGCCTCCACCCGCTCGCGCGCTGGCGCGAACTCGAGCACGCAGAGAAGCCTCGCTATCGATCGCAACTGGATCGCATCCAGTACACACAACACCGGAATACGACCGCCGGCGTCCACGTCCACGTCGGCGTCGACGACGCGGACAAGGCGGTGTGGATCGCCAACGAACTGCGCTGGTACGTCCCGATCATGCTCGCGCTGTCGGCGAACTCGCCGTTCTGGGACGGGTTCGACACCGGTTTACACTCCGCTCGAGCCAAGATCTTCGAGGGACTGCCGAACACTGGTATGCCGACGTACTTCGAGGACTTCGCGGCCTTCGACGCCTACGAACGGCGGATGCTGGAGACCGACTCGATCGAGGACCGCGGCGAACTCTGGTTCGATGTGCGCCCTCACACGGGCCACGGCACGGTCGAAATTCGTACGCCGGACGGCCAGGCCGACCCCGACGTGGTGATGGCGTTTGTCGAGTACACCCACGCGCTCGTGAAAAGTCTCGCCGAGGCCTACGAGGACGGCGACCCTGGCACTGCACGACGTCACCGGCGCGAACTGCTCGACGAGAACAAGTGGCGGGCGATCCGCCACGGCCACGACGCCGCGTTCATCGACCGCAACCTGGAGGGAACAGTCTCGCTCGGCGAACTGGTCGACCAGGAGAGTGAGCGACTCGGCATCGACGGCATCCAACGGGTGTACGACCGCGAAAGTGGCGCCGAGCGACAGCGACGAATTCGCGAGGAGGAGGGCGTGGACGCCCTCTGTGAGTCGTTGCTGGTCGAAGCCTGACCGGACTCGAGTGCTGAACCCAAAGTGAGAACGAACCGGCGTCGGTCGATTCTGGAGGGCCCTCATACCGCGCTCGCTTCGATCGAGACGCCGTACAGCTACCCTCGACCCAGACACGGGAACGATTCGAGACTAGTGGTTCTGGGTGATTACGCCACCGTCGCCTTCGTGAGCAGATACTCCATCGGGACGCAGTTGCGGTGGTCGTCGAAGTACCGCCCGATCGTCTCGACCGTCTCGTCACGGAGCGCAGGACGGTCTGCCTGGTCGATGGGCTCGAGGGCGACGATGAACAGTCCGGACTCGGTCGTCGCGCTCTCCCAGTAGTGCTCTGGTGAAAGAGCGGGAATCAGCACCGAGGCAGTTTCGAACGTAATCTCGTCGACCCCACTGCCAATCCGGTCGCGTACGACGGCGGAATCGCCCCACAGTGACGGTGGGTCCGGGGCGTTCGGATTCGGAGGAAGATACTCGCGAACCACGGCACCCATCGCGGGGACGACACTCGAGGGTGTCCAGGAGGTGAACCCGACGGTCCCGCTCGAACGCGTGACGCGAAGCAGTTCGCGTGCGGCGTCGTCGGGCGGCTCTGCAAACATGTGGCCGACACAGGAGAGCGTCACGTCGAACGTATCGTCGTCGAACGGTAGGTCTGTCGCGGTCCCTTCGTGCCACTCGACGTCGACGTCGGCGATCGTCGCGTTCTCTCGAGCCACCTCGAGCATCGTCGGAACGAGGTCGAGACCGGTCACGGTCGCCCCGCGTCTGGCGGCGGTGAGGGCGACGTTTCCCGTTCCACACGCAACGTCGAGGACGGTTTCGCCCTCGGTGACGGCAGTGGATTCGACGAGGTGAGCCGCCATCGATAGGAAGTGTGGCGCGATGTCTGGATAGGAGCCCAACGACCACACGCGCATCGCTCGTTCCTCCGGGGGTGGCGGTTCCGTAGTCATACCCGATATATGTTCCTTGGTAGCATAGATCTATGCCTCGAGTAGACGGAGTCTCGAGCCGGTGCCAATACCCCACAAACGTTTAACACCGCCGTCATCGTTGTCCTAGCCGAGAGGACACATGACTTCTGACAATACCGATGAGCGTCGGGTACCCGACGAATCCGACGCCCATCCCGAGGCGGGCGAGGGCGAGGCGACCGACGCGTCGCCACGGGGCTCGTCGGCGTCACCTGGCGATACAGCCCGGACCGAAGCGGGCACCCCGGATCGGACGAAGACCGCCGACGAGGTCGACCAGCGAATCGTCGACCTCCTCTCCTGGATTCTCGACACCGAGACCCGGGCGAAGATTTACATCCACCTGCTGGCCAATCCAGGGAGCACGTCGGAGGAAGTGTCTCGAGGGACGGGGCTGTACCCGAGTACGGTTCGCGAGGCACTGGCGGAACTGCACGGCGAAGACCGCGTTAGCCGACAGAAACGGGCGAGTGGTGGCGCCGGCAACAATCCCTACGAGTACACGGCGATCCAGCCGAGCGAACTCGTAGGCGGCGTCCTCGATCAGGTCCAGCGCGAACTCAACACGATATTCACCCTCGATCGACTCCTCGACCGCGAGAAGATGAACGACGAAACGGTGTCTAAGCCCGTAACAATTGTCGTCGACGACTCGAATGACTTCCACGATTCGAGCGGGTCAAGCGCCTCCAACGACTCCAACGATCTGACCGACTCAAACGAGTTCACAGACAAAACGGAACGCGAGAAATAGGGCTCGAGTTCTGACGACGAACGCAACCAGGACGGCGACGAACTCGAGGAGCTCGACGGCAATTCGAGCGGTGCGGATCCGAGGAACGATCGAGGGCGAGTCGGCGAGCGGGAGTGACGGGGCGCGATACCGTTTCTTCCGCGGCTTACCGTTCACTTCGCTCATCGTTCACTTCGCTCATCGTTCACTTCGCTCATCGTTCACTTCGCTCATCGTTCACTTCGCTCATCGTTCACTTCGCTCATCGTTCACTTCGCTCATCGTTCACTTCGCTCATCGTTCACTTCGCTCATCGTTCACTTCGCTCATCGTTCACTTCGCTCATCGTTCACCTCTCTCGTCGTGCGCCCGAATTTCGTGGACTCGAGTTCCGGCTCTCGAGTTCCTGAATTCCCGTCTCACAATCTATTTCAGTCTGATCCCGGTACAATCCCGTGATGCTCTCTGCCGTGTTAGTCGTCGGCGTCGTCGCTTCGTTGTTCGTCGGGTTCAACATCGGCGGATCGTCGACGGGGATCGCCTGGGGGCCCGCCGTCGGTGCTGGACTGCTCAAGAAAACGACCGCCGCAGCGCTGATGACGTTCTTCGTCTTCCTGGGCGGGTGGACGGTCGGCCGAAACGTGATGGACACGCTCAGCGAAGGAATCATCACGACCGAAATCAGCCTCACGGCCGGCGTCGCCGTGCTCTTCTTCATCGGCTTCGGGATCCTCGTAGCGAACGTCTTCGGGGTCCCCGTCCCCACCTCGATGACCACTGTCGGAGCCATCGCCGGCCTCGGGCTGGCGACGGACACGCTCAATTTCGCGACGATCGGCGAAATCGTGACCTGGTGGATCGTCACCCCGGTCGTCGGCCTCTGGGTCGGGGCAGTGCTCGGCCGCTACGTCTACCCGGAACTCAATCAGCGGTACGCGATCCGGAATACGCCGGGTCCGTTGCTCGCCCTCGACCGGAGCGGCAATTTCCCGAAACCCGCCCTCGGGCCGAACACAACCCGGCAGGAACTGGCCGGAACGGTTGTCGTCTTCGTCGTCGGCTGTTACATGGCGTTCAGCGCCGGCGCCAGCAACGTTCCGAACGCCGTCGCCCCGCTCGTCAGCAGTAACGCTATTCCGGACAACACCGCGATCATCATCGCCACGGTCGCGATTGGAATCGGTGGCTTTACCATCGCGAGACGGACGATGGAGTCAGTGGGGAGCGAACTCAGTGACATACCGCTGCTGGCGGCCCTGATCGTGATGCTTACGGCCTCGACGATCACGACGACGCTCTCGTACATGGGCATCCCGATCAGCCTCGTCATGGGATCGGTGATGACCATCGTCGGCCTCGGCTGGGGGCGAGCAACGCGTCCGATCGCCGCCCGAGACGTTATTCGCGGAGACACCGACGTCGAAATCGAGATGGGCGCGTTGACCGCAGAACCGCAGGCGCCGGTGACGAAAATCGGCGAACGTGAGCCCCCTGAGGTGTTGAACGCGAGCGATCTGTTCAATCCGCGAGCGATCATGAAGTACGTCTCGATGTGGATCATCGGGCCGTCGCTCGCGACGATTCTCTCCTATCTGTTCTTCGTCCTGGTTCCGATTAGTACCTAATCACCTCCGTCCCGCGATTAGCACCTGATGGCGTTCGGCTCCCCAACTATCGGCCAGTACCGACCCAACGTCGTCGCTCACTCGAACGCAGGCGCCTTTTATCCGGGTTCTCACCGTAGACACCAGCATGATCTCACGCGTTCTCGTCCCGATCGACGATTCCGAGATGGCCGAACACGCCCTCGAGCACGCCCTCGAGGTGTACCCCGACGCAGACATCACCGTGATGCACATCGTCGGCGAACCGTCGCCGATGTGGGGGGAAGCGGCCGGACTCGCGCTGTCCGACGACCTCGAGGCGTCCGCCGAAGCGAGTGCCGAACCGGTACTCGAGAAAGCGGCGGCCGTCGCGGCAGACCACGGTCGAGAGATTACGACGACGGTGCAACTCGGCCATCCCGCGCGGGCGATCGTGAACCAGGCCGAAGACTACGACGTCGTCGTGCTCGGGAGCCACGGCGGTTCGCTCCTGGATCGGGTCATCGTCGGGAACGTTGCCGAGACGGTTTTCCGGCGGTCGCCGGTTCCCGTGACGGTCGTGCGATGACTCTAGTGAGTTCGGGCTCGAGAGACAGCTCTGTTGAAACAGCACTCATCAGAATAGCTGATACAGGTGAATGTGGACTGGTCGGTTTTATCGCTAACGGAGTGGTTTTATTACTATCACGTGATATTCTGGAGTATGAGTACACTCACTGATCGGCGGTTCCTCGCCTTCTGTTTCATTTCCGCCCTTATCGGCGTTCCAACAGCCGTTTTCACGTTTCCTAACAACGGAATTATGATTCTCGCCGTTCCTATTGTGGTTCTAACGATACTGATGTTTGCCGATGGGCTTGTGACTTCTACGTGAGTTCTGTCCTAAACGGTCTCTCCTCGAGTGGCCCCAACAGGCCTCGAGGCGCTTACGCGTCCTCGTCGTTCGCCCGTTCGTCGTTCGTCTTATCGACCGACTCCTCGATCAACTCCTCGACCTGATCCTCGCGCGGTCGCCGGTCGACGCGCTCTTCCACCGACTCGACCTGGGCCTGCACCTCGCTCACCTGCTTGCCGACGGATTCCTCGACGGCCGCTCCCACGCTCTCTTCGACCTGCTGGCCGACCTGTGCCTGGACCGTCTCCTCGACAGTTCGTTCGACCTGCGGGGTGACCGTTTTCTCGACGGTCTGCTCGAGCGACTCTTCGACCTGTTCGCCGACTTGCTGGCCGACCGTCTCCTGGACGGTCTCGCCCACGGTCTGTTCGACCGTTTCCTCGAGGACCTGGGTCATCCACTCGGGGTCGAACCGGGCCATCTTCCAGACGACGTGGATGACGTAGGCCACGAAGACCCCGATCCCGAACGCGATCCCGATTCGCGAGTTCTCGAGCGTCGCGATGAGGGCGATCGCCAGGAAGATCAACACGCCATAGGCGATGTCCACCGCGGCGTCGATTTGCGCCGGTCGCATCGTCACCGACCTCCCTCGACTCGAGCGTCGGCCATCGGTGCGACGGGAGTGATCGAACGCGAGGCGACTCGGCCGGCGGGTCCGCGCTGAGTAGCGCGGCGACGAACACGGCGATTCATGTGGTCGAGACGAACGTCACGAACGGAGGAAACGTTTTGGGTATCCGCCGGGAGCGAATCGCTGGAGCGGTCGGCATCGGCCGAAAGCGGGAGGCGAGGTACTAGTATCGAAGCCTCGATATAGATTTTATAGTATCGGGGAGATTCGAATCATTCTCGTCTGTCGCTCACCGTCTCCGTAGCGACGGCCGAGCGGACGATTTTTGCCCCCTGCCCGTCCACATCGAGTGAATGCTGCGCAAGGAACTGCTCCGCGTCTCCCGGGCCGGCGGCGGCTACCACCTCCAGTTCGCCGACCGCGAGCACCGGCCACTTGCTGCCCGCGTCATCGGGACGTTCCAGGGCCACGTCGGGGAGCAGTGGGGAACGCTCGAGGACGCGCTGGCCGGTCTCGAGGCCGACGCGCCCGACTTCAAACTCGCTCGGGGATTCGCCGCCCTGTGCGAGCGCGAGGCCACCTTCGAGACGGACGCTCCCTTCGATCCCGAACGGATTCGCCCGGCGGTGTTCGAGGCGGCCGAAGCCGTCGGCGTCGTCGCCGAGGAAGAGCGGGCGATGGCGCTCGTGGGCGCCGCGGAAAGCCGCGACGTGTCGGCGGACGCCCTCGAGGCGGGCCTGTTCGCCGACCTCGAGGAGCGCCAGGTGCTCGCCGAATTGGACGTCCCGTGGGATCCGAACGGCCTCGTCGCCCAGTACAACCTCTCGCTGGCCCAGACGGCGCTGTTCGACGCGACCGAGGTCCGCGTTCGGTCGTCCGATCCGAAGGCGTTGATTTCGGCGGTCAAACGGCTCCGGCTGATGTACGAAATCGAAGTTCCAGAGGAGGGAGACCGAATCGTCGTCGTCACCGGCCCCACCGCACTCTTTCGAGCCACCAGACGGTACGGAACCCGGTTCGCACGCCTCCTGCGCACCGTCGCGAAGGCCGAGGAGTGGTCGCTCGAAGCGACGATCGACGACCGGGGAACCGAGCGGACGCTCACGCTATCGGACGCCGATCCCGTGCGGGTGCCCGACACCGACCCGGTCACCGAAGTGTCCTTCGACAGCGGCGTCGAGATCGATTTCGCCGCCCGATTCTCGAACCTGGACCTCGAGTGGGATCTCGTTCGCGAACCCGAACCCCTATCGACGGGGACGCGGGCGATGATCCCCGACTTCGCGTTCGACTACCGTCACGACGACTTCCGGGTCTACTTCGAGATCATGGGCTTCTGGACGCCCGAGTACGTCGAGAAGAAACTCGGCCAGCTCGAGGGCCTCGAGGACGTGGACATGATCGTGGCCGTCGACGAGTCCCTCGGGGCCGGCGAGGCCATCGAGGCAAGAGACCACCGGGCGATCCCGTTCCGCGGAACGGTTCGATTGAAGGACGTCGCCGACGTGCTCCGCGAGTACGAGACGGATCTGGTCGCGGCGAGTGCCGAACGCCTCCCGGACGAACTGGTCCTGGACGAGGACGTGATCGCGCTGGCCGACCTCGCCGCCCGCCACGGCGTCGGAGAGGACGCCCTCGAGGCGGTGGCGTTTCCCGACCACGAACGTGTCGGACGATCGCTCGTTCGCCCCGGCGTGCTCGCGGCGCTGCGAGAGGACCTCGAAGCCGGGCTTTCGCTGGCCGAGGTTGAGACGGTCCTCGAGGAGGTCGGACTCGCGGAGACGAGTGCCACCCTCTCGCGACTGGGGTATCGCGTCGAGTGGGAGGGGTTGGGCGGTGGCGTGTTACGCCGAAGTGAGTGACGCGAGTCACACTGGCAGGTGAGTGACGCAAGTCACGCGAAGAACGCGAATCACGATGGCGGGCCGATCAGTCGCCGTCGCCGGTCAACTCCTCGAGTGCGTCGAGGTATCGCTCGCGAGGCACCTGGTACAGCTCGCGGAAATCGATCTCGCCCGCGGCGAATCGCTCGGCCAGGTCGAGCGTGCAGTCGACGGCCTCCTCCCTGGTCGGAAATCGGTTGGTCTCCTGGAGGTGGACTTCCGGTTCGAGGTAGAGGGTGACGTGCCAGTCGTGCTCGGCGGACCGGTTGCCCGGGTTGACGCCTGGACGGCGTGACCGTTTGCCGTGAGTGAGATACAGCGTCGGGAGACACGCGGCCGGATACTCGTCAGCGTCGAACACGTCTGGACGGTAGGCGAGGACGACTCGACCGTCGTCCTGGTCACTCCAGACGGTCCAGTCCTCGGGGAGGTCGGCGAAGTCGCTCATTGGTAGTACCCGGTATACGCACACGAGCCCTAAAGCGGTACTGACACCGGCTGGTGCTCTGACACGGGTTCGAGAGTGTGATATCGGAACGTGCGCGCGAGCAAAATCGGCTCACAGCCGCCCTCGACTTATATACGCCGCGGCACTATTCGACCATGTTCTGTGTCAACATACAAACGTTCTTGAACGGAATTGCCGGAAAAAGGTCCTGGTAAATATCTTTTGGGGCTATGCTTAAGTGTCTCGAATACACACTCATTAAACACTATCGATATCCGATCGGCGGATCGATCCACTTCACACGGTGCACTGTCGACACAGGCGATGAACGAGTCGCCGCGTCGACGGAGTGGTGAAGGTTCACACATGACAATCCCTGCGAATGCCGCCCGAGCGACTTCGCCTATCCGACCGGTACCGAGAGTGGCGAGTCTCGACGGATCGAGACGCCATCGTCGCCCAGTCGGATTGACCGAAGTGAACCGAATCGGTACGGACGGCCCCGGCTGTGGTTCCCAGCCCAACACAATCCATGACTAGTGACATCGAAACCCTCGAGACGCTGAGCAGCGATTACAAAGCATCCGTCCCCGAGGACCTTCGGGAGACGCAATCCTTCGACTGGTACCTCGAGGCGTGCTACGAAGATCCGAAGATCACGCGAAACGCCCACCAGCGCGTCGCGGACATGTTCGACTTCTACGGCACGTCCTACGACGAGACCGAAGGCGTCGTCGAGTACCGACTCGCGAGCGAGGATCCGCTGGGTGACGGCGAGAACACGTTCTACGGGACCGTCATCCACCAGTCGATCCACGAATTCGTCAACAAGGTCAAATCCGGCGCCCGGCGTCTGGGTCCGGAACGACGGATCAAACTCCTGCTCGGCCCGGTCGGCTCCGGGAAATCGCACTTCGACAAGCAGGTGCGCAAGTACTTCGAGGACTACACGCTCCGCGAGGAGGGTCGCATGTACACCTTTCGCTGGACCAACCTCGGTGACGTGATCCGCGACCAGGACCCGACCGACGACACGGTCCGCTCGCCGATGAACCAGGACCCCCTCGTTCTCCTGCCGCTCGAGCAGCGCCAGACGGTGATCGACGCCCTGAACGAGCGACTCGACGCACCGTACACGATCCGCAACGAGCAGAGTCTCGATCCCGAGAGCGAGTTCTACATGGACAAACTGCTCGCTCACTACGACGACGACCTCCAGCAGGTGCTGGCGAATCACGTCGACATCGTCCGCCTCGTTGCCGACGAAAACAAGCGCCAGTGTCTCGAGACGTTCGAACCTAAGGACAAGAAGAACCAGGACGAGACCGAGTTGACCGGCGACGTCAACTACTCCAAGATCGCCATCTACGGCGAGTCCGATCCGCGCGCGTTCGACTACTCGGGGGCGTTTTGTAACGCCAACCGCGGCATCTTCTCCGGCGAAGAACTTCTGAAGCTCCAGCGGGAGTTCCTCTACGACTTTCTGCACGCCACCCAGGAGATGACGATCAAGCCGAAGAACAACCCCCGGATCGACATCGATCAGGTGATCGTCGGCCGGACGAACATGCCCGAGTACAAGGACAAGAAGGGCGACGAGAAGATGGAGGCGTTCAACGACCGGACCAAGCGCATCGACTTCCCGTACGTCCTCTCCTACGAACAGGAGTCACAGATCTACGACAAGATGCTCGCCAACGCCGACGTCCCCGACATCAACGTCGAGCCCCACACCCTCGAGATGGCGGGCCTGTTCGGCGTTCTCACCCGGATCGAAGAGCCCGACACCGAGACGGTCGATCTGCTCTCGAAGGCGAAGGCCTACAACGGCGAGATCGACGAGGGCGACGACCTGGACGTCAAAAAGCTCCGTGAGGAAGCCGCCCGCAAGGCCGTGATCGGCGAAGGGATGGTCGGCGTCTCCCCACGGTTCATCGGTGACGAGATTGCCGAGGCGATCATGGACTCGAAGCACCGTTCGCGTGGGTTCCTCTCACCGCTAACGGTGTTCAACTTCTTCGAGGAGAACCTCGAGCACCACGGATCGATCCCCGAAGAAAATTTCGAGCGCTACTACCGCTACCTCGAGATGGTTCGCGAGGAGTACCGCGAGCGCGCCATCGAGGACGTCCGCCACGCGCTGGCCTACGACGTCGACGAGATCCAGCGCCAGGGCGAGAAGTACATGGACCACGTCATGGCCTACATCGACGACGACACCATCGAGGACTCCCTGACGGGTCGCGAGCAGGAACCCGACGAGACGTTCCTGCGCTCGGTCGAGGAGAAACTCAACGTGCCCGAGGACCGCAAGAACGACTTCCGCCAGGAGGTGTCCAACTGGGTCTCCCGCCGCGCCCGCGAGGGCGACACGTTCAACCCGCAGGACAACGAACGTCTGCGCCGCGCCCTCGAGCGAAAGCTCTGGGAGGACAAGAAGCACAACATCAACTTCTCCGCGCTGGTGAGCGCCAACGAGTTCGACGACGACGAGCGCAGCGCCTGGATCGACGCCCTGATGGAACAGGGCTACTCCGAAGCCGGCGCGAAGGAGGTGCTCGAGTTCGCTGGCGCGGAGGTCGCCAAAGCCGAAATCGAGGACTAACATGCGCGGCACCGACTACGTCGACGCGGCCGACCGCACGCTCGAGGAGACCTACGAGGAGCCGATGAGCCTCGCGGCGTACGTCGACCGGATCTTCGAGACCCCGTCGACGGCCTCCCACGCCTCGAAGTACCTGCTCGAGGCCATCGAGGCCGCCGGAACGCGAACGGTCGTCGAGGAGGGAGAAGAGAAGCGGCGCTACCGCTTTTTCGACGACCCCGGAAACGACGGCGAGCACGCGATTCTGGGCAACACCGAGGTACTCAACGAGTTCGTCGACGACCTGCAGTCCATCGCCGCGGGCCGGGCGAAAGACGAGAAGATCATCTGGTTCGAGGGGCCGACGGCGACCGGCAAGTCCGAACTCAAGCGGTGCCTGGTCAACGGGCTTCGCGAGTACTCGAAGACGCCTGCGGGTCGCCGCTACACCCTCGAGTGGAACGTCGACGCGACCGACCCGGACGAGCGGGGACTGAGCTACGGCGGCAATCCCGCGCCGTCCGACGACGACCACTGGTACGAGAGTCCGGTTCAGGTCCACCCGCTGGCCGTCTTTCCCGAGCAGGTCCGAGAAGAGTTGCTCGCGACACTGAACGACCGACTCGACGAGCACGTCCCGATTTCGGTCGACACCCGACTCGATCCGTTCTCCAGGGAAGCCTACGACTACCTCGAGGAACAGTACCGCCGCCACGGTACCGAGGGACTCTTCTCGGCGATCACCGACGAGAGTCACCTCCGGGTGAAGAACTACGTCGTCGACGTCGGCTCGGGAATAGGCGTCCTCCACGCGGAGGACGACGGTCGACCGAAGGAACGGCTGGTCGGCTCGTGGATGCACGGGATGCTCCAGGAACTCGACTCCCGCGGCCGGAAGAACCCGCAGGCGTTCAGCTACGACGGCGTCCTCTCGCAGGGCAACGGCGTCCTGACGGTGGTCGAGGACGCCGCCCAGCACGCCGACTTGCTCCAGAAGCTGCTCAACGTACCCGACGAGCGATCCGTAAAACTCGACAAGGGAATCGCGATGGACGTCGACACCCAGCTGCTCATCATCTCGAACCCCGACCTGGAGGCCCAGCTCAACCAGCACGCCGACCGAAACGGGATGGACCCGCTGAAGGCGCTCAAGCGCCGCCTCGACAAACACGAGTTCGGCTACCTGACGAACCTGAGCCTCGAGACCGAGTTGATCCGCCGGGAACTCACCGGTGAAACGACCATCTGGGAGGCCGAGGACTACGACGACGTGGCCGCGAAGATCAGGGAACCGATCACCATCACGGTCAAAGAGAGCGACGGAACGCTTCGCGAACGCGAGTTCGCCCCGCACGCGCTCGAGGCGGCAGCCCTCTACGCAGTCCTCACGCGCCTCGACGAGGACGGAACGCCCCCTGGGCTCGACCTGATCGACAAGGCGCTGCTCTACGACCGGGGGTACCTCCAGGAGGGCGACACCCGCCGGGACAAAGACGAGTTCGAGTTCGACGAGCACAGCCACGACGGTGAGCACGGCATTCCGGTGACGTACACCCGTGATACGTTGGCCGAACTCCTCCAGCACGAGGCAGACCGCCACCACCCCGACCTCCCGGTCGCCGACGTGGTCATGCCGCGAGACGTGTTGAACGCGTTAGCCGAGGGACTGGCCGACGCCCCGGTGTTCTCCACGGGCGAGCGCTCGGAGTTCGAGAACCGGGTCGTTCCCGTGAAGAACTACGTCTACGATCAGCAGGAGTCCGACGTCATCGAGGCCATCATGCACGAGCAACGCGTCGACGAGGCGACCGTCGCCGAGTACGTCGAGCACGTCTACGCCTGGGAGACGGACGAGGCGCTCTACAACGACCGTGGCGAAGAGATCGACCCCGACCCGCTGAAGATGAAGCTCTTCGAGGTCGAACACCTCGGCCGGTTCTCCGAAGAGGCCTACGAGTCGAACCTGCCACGGGAGGTCGTCAGGGAGTTCCGCCGCGAAAAGGTCATCACGGCGCTCAACCGCCATGCCTGGGAGCACCGTGACGAGGACTTCTCCGTGTCGGACGTCGACCTCGCGTCGATCCCCGTCATCAGGTCTGTCCTGGAGAGCCACGACTGGGACGACGTCAGGCGGACCTTCGAGGACCTCGACCCCCATCAGTGGGACGACCCGCCGAGCGGCACCGAGACCGAGGCCGTCAAGGAGGCGACCCTCGAGCGCCTGGTCGCGGACTTCGATTACTCCCCGGCGTCGGCCGAGTTGACCAGCAGACACGTCATGAGTCAGGTGAGTTACCGATGGGACTGAGAGACGACCTCGACCGATTCCGCGAAGTGGGCGAAGAGCGCCGCGAGGACCTTTCGGAGTTTATCCAGTACGGCGACCTGAGCGGTGGCAATCGAAACGACATACAGATCCCGATCAAGATCGTCTCCCTGCCAGGATTCGAGTACGATCAGCGCGACCAGGGCGGCGTCGGCCAGGGGGACGGCGACACCCCGGACGTCGGTCAGCCGGTCGGCCAGCCACAGCCCCAGCCTGGCGACGGAGACGACGACGAGGAGGGCGAACCCGGCGAGGAAGGGGGTGAACACGAGTACTACGAGATGGACCCCGAGGAGTTCGCCCAGGAACTCGACGAGGAACTCGGCCTGGACCTAGAGCCGAAGGGTAAACGCGTTATCGAGGAGAAGGAGGGCCCGTACACGGACCTCACCCGATCCGGCCCGGACAGCACGCTCGACTTCGAGCGCATGTTCAAGGAGGGACTCAAGCGCAAGCTGACGATGGACTTCGACGAGGAGTTCGTCCGCGAGGTCTGCAAGGTCGAGGGGATTACCCCGCGGGAGGTCTTCGAGTGGGCCCGCGGAGAGAACCTCCCGGTGTCGATGGCCTGGATCGAGGATGCCCACGCCGAGGCGGCCGACGACCGCGGAACGTGGACGTCGATCGAGGACGTCGAGGAAAACGTCGAGCGTGAGACGATTCACGAGCAGATTCGACGCGACGGCATCAAGCACGTTCCGTTCCGGCGTGAGGACGAGCGCTACCGCTACCCCGAGATCATCGAGGAGAAAGAGAAGAACGTCGTCGTCGTCAACATTCGGGACGTCTCGGGATCGATGCGCGAGAAGAAGCGGGAACTCGTCGAACGCACCTTTACGCCGCTCGACTGGTACCTCACCGGGAAGTACGACAACGCCGAGTTCGTCTACATCGCCCACGATGCCGACGCCTGGAAGGTCGAGCGCGAGGAGTTCTTCGGGATCCGCTCCGGTGGCGGGACCCGCATCTCGAGTGCGTACGAACTCGCCCGGGAACTCCTCGAGGAGTACCCCTGGAGCGACTGGAACCGCTACGTCTTCGCCGCCGGCGACTCCGAGAACTCGAGCAACGACACCGAGGAGGGTGTCATCCCGCTAATGGAGTCGATTCCAGCGAACCTCCACGCCTACGTTGAGACCCAGCCGAGCGGCAACGCCATCAACGCGACCCACGCCGAGGAACTCGAGCGCCACTTCGGCGACGGCGACGACGTCGCGGTGGCGTACGTCAACAGCGAGGAGGACGTGACCGACGCGATTTACCGCATCCTCAGCACCGAAGCGGGTGATTCAGATGAGTAACGAAACACACGGGCTGCGTTTCGAACGCACGAAATCCACGAGGTGGATTTCATGAGTAACTCGGATCGATTCCACAAACAGGCGATCGCCACCGACCTCGAGGAACCCGTTCGCGAGGCGCGCAACCTCGCCCAGAAACTCGGCCTCGAGCCCTACCCGGTGAAGTACTGGATCGTCGACTACGACGAGATGAACGAACTCATCGCCTACGGGGGCTTCCAATCGCGCTATCCCCACTGGCGCTGGGGGATGCAGTACGACCGCCAGCAAAAGCAGGGCCAGTACGGCGGCGGCAAGGCCTTCGAAATCGTCAACAACGACAACCCGGCCCACGCCTTCCTCCAGGAGTCGAACACGACGGCCGACCAGAAGGCCGTCATCACCCACGTCGAGGCCCACTCGGATTTCTTCGCGAAAAACGAGTGGTTCGGCCTCTTCACGGGGGAGGCGGGCGACGGTGACGTCAACGCCGCCGCCACGCTCGAACGTCACGCCCGGGCCATCGCCGATTACATGGCCGACCCCGAGATCGACCGCGCCGAGGTCGAGAAGTGGATCGACAACGCGCTCGTCCTGGAGGACACGATCGACCAGCACGCCGTCTTCGAGCGTCGCCTCGAGATGGACGGCCCCGAGGAGAGCCTCGACGACGACCTCGCCGAAAAGCTCGACCAGTTGGGGCTCTCCGAGGAGGTGAGAGGCGAGGTCTTCGACGACGAGTGGCTGGCGGGACTCGAAGATTCGGATGCGGGCGCCGAGTTCCCGAGCGAACCGCAGTCCGACGTGCTCGCGTTCGTCCGAGAGTACGGCAAGCAGTACGATGCGGAGTCGGGGAAAGCCCGCGAGATGGAGCCCTGGCAGCGCGACGTCCTCGACATGATGCGCACCGAGGCGTACTACTTCGCCGCCCAGAAGATGACGAAGATCATGAACGAGGGCTGGGCAGCCTACTGGGAGTCGACGATGATGACCGACGAGGGCTTCGCCGGCGACGACGAGTTCCTCAACTACGCCGACCACATGGCGAAGGTACTCGCCTCGCCGGGTCTCAACCCCTACAGCCTGGGCATGGCTCTGTGGGAGTACGTCGAGAACACGACGAATCGACGGGAGGTGCTCGAACGCCTGCTCCGCGTGGAGGGCATCTCCTGGCGCAACCTCAGCGACGTCGTCGACTTCGAGGACGTGCTCGAGGCGCTCGAACCGCCGTCCGCCATCGCCTCGATAACGGGCGACTCACTCGACGCCCTCCAGGACGTTCCGGAGTCCTGGGTCGACCAGGAGGCCCTCGAGGCCGCCCGCGACGGCGATATCGACGTCGATCGCTACCCGTGGAAGGTACTGACCCACGAGGGGCTCGCTCGGCGCCACTACTCGCTCGTGAAACCCCAGAATCGCGGGTTCCTGGCTCGTGTCAGCCAGAACGACCTCGAGTCGATCGGGCGCTACCTGTTCGACGACGCCCGTTACGGGTCGATCGAGGAGGCGCTCGCGGACGTCGACTGCAGCGTCGGCTGGGATCGAATGCTGGACGTCCGAGAGAGCCACAACGACGTCACCTTCCTCGACGCCTTCCTGACCCAGGAGTTCATCACCGCGAACGACTACTTCACCTACGAACACTCCCGGGCGACCGGCCAGTTCCACGTCTCGAGCGTCGACGCCGAGGACGTCAAGAAGAAACTCCTGTTGCAGTTCACCAACTTCGGCAAACCCAGTATCGCCGTCTACGACGGCAACTACGACAACGCGAACGAACTCCTGCTGGGCCACCGGTACAACGGTGTGATGCTCGACGTCCCGCAGGCGAAGGCGACGCTCGAGCGCGTGTTCGAGCTGTGGGGTCGGCCTGTGAACCTGCTGACCATCGTCAAGGAAGTGGACGACCACGACGTGGAGGTAGCCAGGCGGCGCAACCGGGAGCCAGAGGCCAAAGAGGTGGGCAAGCGCATTCGGTACGACGGCGAGGAGGTGACAGTGAATGACGTGTCCTGGGACGCCGTCGAGCACCTCACCGCCGACGACGTCGATTACGACACGAAGCCCGAGGAGTGGCTGGCCTGAACGCCGTTCGAACTTCGCTCGGACCGCGCTCGTGATCCATCAGGAACGACGAGGTCGCGGCCCTCTCGGTCGAGGGGGTCGTGACGGAGAACTCGGCTACGAATTGGGTGGACGAAGAGGCGCTCGAATCCCAATCACCCAGGTACAGTCCGTGAGTGGTCGAGACCGCTCGTTAATGCGAAAGAATCCGGTACTGCCACAGTAGGAAGGTTTTTAATACTCGTTGCGAAGTCAATAGTAGCAGTTCATCGCGTCTCTCGACAGCGTTGACCGGGCGCTCGGTACTCGATTGACCGGTTCTTCCTGGCGATCTCGGCCAGTTGGTCCGGCGATACCGAGTACGCCACTGTCGTAGACTACAACAGTGGATCCCGGTCAAATTGCATCGAGACAGCGACCTCCCCCTATGAGCGACGATACGACCCACTCAGATCTACACGAACGCATTGTAACGCAGGTACCCTCGCATCTGGACGTCACCGAGGTCCAGTACGAGGGCCCAGACCTCGTCATCTACACCGAGACCCCTCGAAAGTTCGCTGAAAACAGCAATCTCATCGGGGACCTCGCACGGACACTTCGAAAACGGGTGACGATACGTCCAGCGCCGGGGGCACAGTCGAGCCCGTCGGACGCGGAAGCGAAGATCCGAGAAATTGCTCCTGACGAGGCTCAAATCCAGGATCTCGAGTTCTACCCGTCGATCGGAGAAGTGATCGTCGAAGCCGAGAAGCCAGGGCTCGTTATCGGCCAGCGAGGAAGTACGCTCCGTGAGATCACCCGAGAAATCGGATGGAACCTGGAAGTGGTTCGAACACCGCCGATGGAGTCTTCGACCGTCGACAACGTCAGGAACTTCCTGACCCAGGAGCGTGGCGAACGGCGCGAGTTCCTCGCGAAGGTCGGCGAGAAAATACACGGAGAACCCGAAAAGGACATCGAGTGGGTTCGCATCACGACGCTGGGTTGTTGCCGCGAAGTTGGTCGCGCGAGTTTCGTACTCCACACCCCAAACACGAGGATACTCATCGATTGCGGTGACAAACCCGGGGCCGAGGGAGAAGTGCCCTACCTTCACGCGCCCGAGGCGATGCCGCTAACGGGTATCGACGCCGTCGTGCTGACCCACGCTCACCTCGACCACAGCGCATTGCTTCCGCTCTTGTTCAAGTACGGGTACGATGGCCCGATTTACACGACGGAACCGACGCGGGACCTGATGGGGCTGTTACAACTCGACTACCTGACCGTGGCCTCGAAGGAAGGCCGAACGCCGCCGTACTCGAGCGAGCAGGTCCGACAGGCGATCAAGCACACGATTCCGGTCGAGTACGGCGACGTCACCGACATCGCGCCGGACGTCAAACTGACGATGCACAATGCGGGGCACATTCTGGGTAGCGCGTCCGCTCACTTTCACATCGGAAGCGGGTTCTACAACATCCTCTTTTCGGGTGACATTCACTACGAGCCGACGCGGCTGTTCAACGGTGCCGTGAACGATTTCCCGCGCGCGGAGGCGATGGTCATGGAGTCGACGTACGGTCGTCGTGGCGACTATCAGACGGAGACCGAGGACAGCGAAGCGAAGGTCCACGAGATCATCAGGGAGACGTACGAAAAGGACGGGATCGTCGTCATCCCCGCGTTCGCAGTCGGTCGATCCCAGGAACTAATGTTGGTCCTGGAGGAGGCGATGCGGGAGGGGGCCATCCCGACGATGCCGGTCTATCTCGACGGCATGATTCGAGAGGCGACGGCAATTCACACGGCCTACCCCGAATATCTCAGAGATGGGCTACAACAGCGTATTTTACACGAAGACGAGAACCCGTTCGTCGCGGACCAGTTCCGGCAAGTTGACGGCGGACAGGAGATGCGTGAAGAGATAGCGAGCGGTGAGCCCTGCGTAATCCTCTCGACGTCGGGAATGGTGACCGGCGGACCGATCATGTCCTGGCTCGAACTGCTTGGGCCGGACCCAGCGAACACCCTCATGTTCGTCGGGTATCAGGCCGAGGGGACGCTCGGGCGCAGAATTCAGGGCGGGAACGTGGAAATTACCCTTCCTGGACGGGCCGATCGCGCGAATCGCCTGACGCTCGAACTCAGGATCGAATCGGTGAGCGGCTTCTCCGGTCACGCCGACCGAGCCGGACTCGAGCAGTACGTCGGCGAAATGAATCCCCGACCGGAGACGATTCTGTGCGTCCACGGCGACGAACAGGCGACGGATCAACTCTCCTCTGCACTGTACCAGAACTACAACGTCAGGACCTATCAGCCGAAGAATCTGGAGACGTTCCGGTTCCCCTGATACCTGTCCTCGAGTGAGGAAAGTCGCTAGGGGATCTCTGACAATAGAGCGCGACAGGGGGAGTCGTTCGTCATCATGCGAACGCTTACTCGTGGCAATTGACCGAGGATGACGACGTTACTCGGTCCACCGAATCTCGTGCTCGAGTTCGTATCGTTGCTCTACAGTTTCAAAATCGGTGAGTCGCTCGAGTTCAACCTCGAACCTCGGCCTGTCGGGAATCGTCACACGCTCTTTCTCCGTGGCACTCTCCAGGTGGACGGAGCCAGTCTCGAACTGTTCGGCGGCTACAGTGAGGGCATCAGTCAATACCACTTCGACCAGCGCGAAATAGCCCCTACCCGTTTCCCACCCGTTTCCCACCCGTTTCCCACACGCTGACTACGGCGCGTACACGCGGGCCGCTATCTCGTAGTGATAGATCCCGCTCCCCCGAGACAATCGAAATGGCTTTACTCAGATCGTCAAAAATCAGGGTGTGGACGACAAACGAGTCCAATTTTGGGTACTCTATCTCACACGTTTCGCAGAAGGGTTCGGCTTCATCACGCTGATCACGCTGCTACCGTACTACATCAATTCGCTCGATCCGTCGAGCACGACCGTCCTCGGGATAACAATTAGCGCCGGCCTCATCATCGGGCTGTATACGACCGGGTTCACCCTCGCACAGACTGTCGCCGTCGTCCCGCTTGCCTGGGCGGGTGATCGCTTCGATAAACGGCTCGTCCTGCTCATCGTACTCGGTGTCGGCATTGGCGTCTACGCACTGTTTCCAATCGTCGATTCGAGCGCTTCCTTCATCGCTATCCGCGCGCTCCAGGGTATCGCCGTCACCGGCACTGGCCTGATGACCCTGTCGCTCGTTGGCCAGATAGCCGACGTGGGGACGCGAGCGAACTACATCGGGAAAGCAAACGCGGCGAGCTTTGGGGCGTCGATACTTGGCAGCATCAGCGCAGGGACGCTCTACGACGCGTTCGGGTTCGGTCCGATTTTTCTCGTCATCGTCTGCATCATGGTCGTTGCCTGGGTCGGAACCTTCTGGTACCTGAACCCAGACGAGACGCGCATCGAAGGGTTTCCGTTTTCGGGGTTGGCACTCAATCGCCGCATCTTGACGCTCTCGACGTTCCGCTTCCAGTACGCGTTCTCTGTAACCCTCGTTCGAACCTGGGTGCCGATTTTCGCCGGCGTTTCCGCTTCTCAAGGCGGTCTTGCATACGGCGGCTTCGCCGTCGCACTGACGGTCGTCGCTGAAAAGTTCACCAATATGTGCTGTCAACCGTTTACCGGACGGCTCTCGGACGGATACGGACGGGCACTGTTCGTCTTTGCAGGTGGAGCGGCCTACGGCCTCATCGCGTTGGTCGTCCCGCTCTCACCGTGGCTGGGTACAGGGCTCGGGTTTCCCGCTGAACTCGTCGTGTCCATTCCCACAGTACTCGCCGGGAGCACGCTCCCTGCCTGGCTGCCGTACGACTCGATCGGGGATCAGCTCGTCCTCATTGGCGAGGTGTCGCCAGCGTTTTTCCCGCTCGTCTTCCTGTCTGGGCTCCTCGGCATCGCCGATAGTTTCCGCGAACCAGCGAGCATGGCGTTGTTCGCCGACGAAGGCACCGAGGAGGGCGGCGTTGCCTCGAGTTTCGGCATTCGCGAACTCGTCTGGCGTCCAGGAAGCGTGATCGCCCCCTTACTCGGTGGCTGGCTGATGGTCGAATTGAGTATGGCGTCGGTCTTCTACGTCGGCGGTGCGTTTGCGCTAACAGGCGTGACGACGTTTCTCGTTATTCTCGTGCATTTCCATGGGCGAGGGGCGCTCTTGGAGTGGTGAGGAAAATCGATTCGAACCGTCGTTGTCTCCAGTAGAAGTTTTGCAGGAGTGTCGTGAGGATCTCTTGTAGTTGACTGTATAGACAGCCTGGAGAAAGCGCGATTAGACGCCACTGAGTTGTTCGTGTACTCGCCGGTACTCCGCCGAAATTGAGCCGTCTGTTCGTTCTTCGATCCAGACGATTCCATCGACGATCTCTCTCAATGCAGAGAGCGTGGCCTCGTCGTGTTTGGTGTACTCGAGACCGAGGACGACGAGCCCCGAGTCAGTCCGACCCTCGATAAGGTGTTCGAGGACGCTGATGGTGCGTTCCAGACCCTCGTCTGCGAGTAGCGGCGTGAGTGATCGAATACCAAAATGGGTCTTGTGGCTGTCACTCGCCATCGAGGCCTCTAGCTCCCAGAGTGCGAGTACGAGCCGAGTCAATTCGACCGAGTGCGGTAAGGAGACGACTGGATACTTCTGAAACGGGGAGGAAGGGTGATTTTGCGGAGTCGCATCGACGACCCCGAATCGACCAGCGTCTGGTGACGTGAGAGCTGTTTGCTGTTGGATCGTTCGCTCAGCAGAAACAGCGGTCGTGACGATAATTCGGCGCTCTCCAGGAGACGTTCACCCCGGCAGGCTGAACGGGGAAGGCTACGGTTCGAAGTCATCGTTCACAGGATACGTCTGGTATACCGCTCAGGCGAGGTCTCACGGAACGGTCTCGAGCAAACGTGCGGCCCAATCGATCAGATCCGATATGGGGTAGCTACGGACGGTGAAGATAGCCTGGCCGCACTGATGCTGAATTCTAGTTTTCTAGTGATGCGTAAGTATTTGCGTCCATTTTTGACGTCCCTTCATAGCGGTACAGTTGAACCGCTGGAACTATACCCCTGGGCTCTCGCCTTGTTACTATGGGTTTTGGAAGCTACGACGAATCCGAGCAACAGCATCAAAACGCGGATACAGAAGATGATGAAGATGCTGCTGTGAGTGTCCACGAACACGAACACAAGGGAACGGTTACTGTCGAAAACGGTAGCTCGACCGACGATCTACTCGGCCAACTTAAAGACATCAAGGAAAAGAAAGCCCAGGACGACGAGTAAGGTCGCTGTTAAATCGTCCCTTCGTCTAGTGAATCTATACTTATAATTCGCACAGCAACAAACATTGGCCACAGATATTTTAGGAGGGATCTACTCTTCCGGGTGGTCCCGCTTTAATTCAAACTATCTGAATAATATCTCCGTTCGATGAAGCGTGTATATCTCGCCCGAGTGCATATCCCTGGTTCGAGGCGAGGTCGATGTACCCGGAGAAGCCTTTGAGGTCCTGGTGAGCGGGGATGATGTGCTGGGGCTGGAGCGCGTCGAGCATCGTGTAGTGACCTTCCTGGCAGAGGTGACCCGACACGTGAATATCGGAATACACACGGGCGCCCTGCATGCCGAGCAGTTTCTCGGCCTGGTAGCGCTGGCCCTCGTTGGTCGGTTCGGGGATGACGCGTGCGGAGAAGACGACCTTGTCGCCGTCGTCCAGTTCGTAGGAGGTCTCGCCGCGGGCCATCCGGGTGAGCATCGCACGGGGTTCGCCCTGGTGGCCGGTGACGACGGGCAAGAAATCCTCCTTGCCATCGTTCATGATCCGTTCGAACGACTGATCGATCGATCTTCGATAGCCAAACATGCCCAGGTTGTCCGGGAAGTCGATGAAGTCGAGTCGCTCGGCGGTGCCGGAGTACTTCTCCATCGAGCGTCCGAGCAGGACGGGCTGGCGGCCGATGTCGTTGGCGAACTCGACGAGACTCTTCACGCGAGCGATGTGTGAAGAGAAGGTGGTGGCGACGATGCCGCCGTCGTAGTCTTCCATGCTGTAGAGGACGTCGCGCAGGTGCTCGCGGGCGACGTTCTCGGAGGGCGTTCGGCCCTTCTTGTTGGCGTTGGTGCAGTCCTCGATGTAACAGAGCACGCCCTCGCCCTCCCGCCCAATCTCGCGAAAGCGCTTCATGTCGATGGGGTCGCCGATGACCGGCGTGTGGTCCATGCGCTTGTCCAGGCCGTAGACGATGGCGCCCTCGGGCGTGTGGAGCACGGGGTTGATCGCGTCGATGATCGAGTGGGTGACGTTGACGAACTCGAGTTCACACCCGTGGTCGCCGATGGTCATCGACTCGCCCGGGTCCATCTCGATGAGGTCGCTGTCCGGGGCGAATTTGTCTTCGTCTTCGAGTTGCTGTTCGACCAGTGCGAGCGTAAACGGCGTCGCGACGACGGGGGCGTCGTATCGGTGCGCAAGTTTGGAAATGGCACCGATGTGATCGAGGTGGCCGTGGGTCGGAACGATCGCCTGGACGTCGCCGTCGAGGTCGCTCATGACTCGATCGTCCGGGATGGCGCCCATGTCGATCAGATCGAGGCTGTGCATGCTCTCGGTCTGAATGTTGTCGTGAATAAGGACCTTCGAGAGGTTCAGACCCATGTCGAAGATGACGATGTCGTTTCCTGCGCGAACGGCAGTCATCTGCCGTCCAACTTCTTCGTAGCCGCCGATGGTTGCAATTTCGATTTCCATAGATTCGCCGATCATAGCGGTCCAGCCACAGGGAATGGGAATAGAGCGAGTCAGGCGTCAGTGAGGTGCGTCGATCGCCGTAACACGTGTGTTTGTCGCCTGGGCGTTCACTCGCATCCGTGTGAGGGACTGCGCGTCTTTCGGTTAGATGGATAGTGACTCTTCGAACCTATATACTTCAGGGTTCGTGCTCGAGAAGCACACCCACGTGGTCCACTAGCGCCTAGTCGAAGTAGTTTCAACGGACAACGAATGGTTCTAAAGAGTCCGACGGCGTCTGGTTAATCTCATAACGTGAGAACGTGAATTGGGGCAGATTTGAACCTCGCCGAGACGTGCTCGCTTCGCTGTGCGTGCCTCGTCTGGTTCAAATCTCCCCGTAACACCTTTTCAGCGACGAGCGACTCGCTACGCTCACGACTTCATCGTTCGCATTTCCGTGGCGCGTAGCGCCACGCTACGCTCGTCGAGTTGTATCGCTGAAAAGTGGGTTGGGGCAGATTTGAACTGCCGGCCTCCTCCATGTCAAGGAGGTGTCATAACCAGACTAGACCACCAACCCGTCCGGTTTGCGTCTTCGTACTGCAGTCAATCGTTGCCCGCCACCCTAATTGAAGGTTTCGAATCGGTGGCCGTGCGCGAGACCTCACCACGGACGAGGCTCCGACACGCTTAAGTCTATGTACTTGTTTGGACATTACAAGACAGACTCGTACATTGGTGTCTCCCATGAAACCATACGTCGAACACGTAACTGACGGTCGCGACCTGACGCAAGCCGACGCTCGAGCCGCCTCCAACGCGGTCTTCGAGGGTGCCACGGACGCCCAAATCGGCGCGCTGCTAACGGCTCTGCGAACGAAAGGCGAAACGGAAGCCGAAATCGCGGGCTTTGCGGAAGGAATGCGCAACGCCGCCCGAACGATCGACCCCGATCGCGAACCACTCGTCGATACCTGTGGTACCGGTGGCGACGACTACGACACGATCAACGTCTCGACGACGAGCGCCATCGTCGCCGCGGGCGCGGGCGTGGCAGTCGCCAAACACGGCAACTACTCGGTGTCCTCCTCGTCCGGCAGCGCCGACGTGCTCCAGGAGGTCGGCGTTACCATCGACGCCGAACCACCGGCCGTCGAACGGACCATCGAGGAAGACGGCATCGGGTTCATGCTCGCGCCGGTCTTCCATCCCGCGATGAAGGCCGTGATCGGCCCGCGCCAGGAACTCGGCATTCGGACGATCTTCAACGTCCTCGGCCCGCTCACGAACCCCGCTGGGGCGGACGCCCAGGTCGTCGGCGTGTACGACCCCGATCTGGTTCCGATCCTCGCCCGGGCACTCGCGCGAATGGACGTCGACCGCGCGCTCGTCGTCCACGGCGACGGCACCGACGAGATCGCTATCCACGGCGAGACGCGAGTCGCCGAAGTCGACGGCGAAACGGTCGAGGAGTACACCCTCGAGCCGGCCGACCTCGGCCTCGAGCGCCACGCCATCGACGACATCTCGGGGGGAACGCCCGCGGCAAACGCCGCCGACCTGCGAGGAATCGTCGGCGGAGACGTCAACGGGGCCAAACGCGACGTCATCCTGGCGAACGCCGGGGCTGCCATCTACGTCGCCGGCGAAGCGCCCACCCTCGAGGTCGGTGCGGACCGCGCGCTCGAGGCGATCCGGAGCGGAGACGCGAGCGCGACGCTCGAGCGACTGTGCAGGGTCGCCCCGGAGGTCCGGTGACGTGACGCGTGTCAAGATCTGCGGCCTCACTCGAGAAACAGACCTCGAGGCGGCCGTCGACGCCGGTGCGGACGCCATCGGAATCGTCTCTGACGTCCCGATCGATACGCCGCGCGAAGTCGCTCCCGAACGGGCGGCCGACCTCGTCGCTGCCGCGCCGCCGTTCGTGACGACCGTCCTGGTGACCATGCCAACTGGGCCCAAGCGAGCGATCGAACTCGTCGAGCGGATCGACCCGGACGCGATCCAGATCCACGGCGGGATGCGCCCCGGCGACCTCGCGTACCTCCGTGCCAAGGTCGACGCACAGGTGTTCCTCGCGGTCGACGCCGAACGGGTGACAGCCGCCTCGCGGTACGACGACCTCGCGGACGCGCTGGTCGTGGACTCGGCGGACGAGCAGGGTGCAGGCGGGACCGGCGAGACCCACGACTGGGAACGGACCCGAGCGGCGACCGCGGACCTCGAGTCGCCCGTGATTCTCGCCGGTGGGTTGACGCCCGACAACGTCGAGGATGCCATTCGGACCGTCTCGCCGTACGCCGTCGACGTCTCGAGCGGTATCGAAGCGCGCCTCGGCGTCAAAGACTTAGACGCCGTCCGGTCGTTCGTCGAGCGAGGCCGACGAACGACGACGAGCGACTCTCGTCCGCGAGTGGTTGAGCCGTGAGAAACCCTTTGCAAGTTACGAGGGAGCGATGACGGACTCCAGATCGACGACCATGACGCAATCTGCCAACACGGCAACGCTCGAGATCGACCGCGAGACCTTTCGCAATTACGCGAACGCCACCGACCGATCCGACCGACCGGCTATCGTGCGCGTCCAGGCGACGCTCGGGGTCGAGACGACGCCGCTCGCCGCCTACGCTGCACTCACTGGGAGAACGACGACGGACCGCACCGAAGCCGGCGAGGGCGACGACGAGCGAACGCCCTACGCGTTCCTGCTCGAGAGCGCCGAGAAGACGCCCTCGAGCGACCCGGACGGAGCCTTCCGGCCGAACGCGAGCACGGCGGAGCGACACGCTCGTTTCTCGTACGTGGGCTACGATCCCGACGCCGTCGTGACCGTCGGGCCCGAAGGAGTTGAGGTCGAGGCGCTCACGGCTGAGGCGCCGCTCGAGACGATCGGAATCGATAGAAACGGGGCCGGATCCGGGGCCAGGACCGAGACCGAGGACACCCTCGACGCGCTCCGGGACGCACTCCCCGACGTCCGTCTCGAGAACGTGCCAGACCGGGACCGCCAGCACTTCGACGGCGGACTCGTCGGCTTTCTCGCCTACGACGCCGTCTACGACCTCTGGCTCGAGGAGGTCGGACTCGAGCGACCCGAGTCGCGATTTCCGGACGCCCAGTTCGTCCTGACGACGAAGACGCTGGCCTTCGACGAGCGGGACGGGTCCGTTTCGCTCGTGTTCACGCCGGTCCTGGAGGCCGACGACGACCCGGACGCGGTGCACGACGAGCTTCAGGCCGAAGCGACGCGCGTCCAGGAGACGCTGGAGTCGGCGACGGCACTCGAGACCGGGGGGTTCCGTCGCCGGGGTGAGACCGCCGGCTCGCGGGAGGACTACGAGGACCACGTCAGGCGCGCCAAAGAGCACGTCCTCGACGGGGACATCTACCAGGGCGTGATCTCCCGTCGGCGGGAACTCCGCGGCGACGTCGATCCGCTGGGATTTTACGAGTCGATGCGGGCCGTGAACCCCTCGCCGTATATGTATTTGCTCGAGCACGACGACCTCACCGTCGTCGGCGCGAGTCCGGAAACGCTCATCTCCGTTCGCGGGCGTGAGATCATGTCGAACCCCATCGCGGGCACCTGCGACCGAGGCTCGAGCCCCGTCGAGGATCGTCGACTGGCCGGCGAGATGCTCGCCGACGGGAAGGAGCGAGCCGAGCACACGATGCTGGTCGACCTGGCGCGAAACGACGTTCGACGGGTCGCCGAGGCGGGATCGGTCCGCGTCGACGAGTTCATGAACGTCCTCAAGTACAGCCACGTCCAGCACATCGAGTCGACGGTCACCGGCACGCTCCAGGAGGACCTGGACGCGTTCGACGCGACCCGCGCGGCGTTCCCCGCCGGGACGCTCTCGGGTGCGCCTAAGGTTCGGGCCATGGAGATCATCGACCACCTCGAGGACGAACCGCGCGGGCTCTACGGCGGCGGCGTCGGCTACTTCTCCTGGACGGGCGACGCTGACGTCGCGATCGTCATCCGGACGGCGACGGTCGAGGAACGGAACGACGACCAGCTACTCACGGTTCGGGCGGGTGCGGGACTCGTCGCCGATAGCGATCCGGCCGCCGAGTACGACGAGACCGAGAAGAAGATGAGCGGAGTGGTGAGCGCCCTCGAGCGGATCGATGTGGACTCGAGCGCGAGAAATGGTTCGGAGAGTGGCGGCGAAGGCGACGACCGGGGTCGTCGTGAGCGGGACGAGTACGACGAAGAGGACGAGCACGACGAAGAGGACGAGCACGACGTGCAAGGCGAATACAACGAGAAAAGCGAAAACGCCGTCGCGGAGGTTCGCCGATGAGTTCCCTGCGCGAAGACCGCGTCGCCGGCGCACCCGCCGAGACCGAAACCGAACCGCCCCGTCCGCACGTCCTCGTCGTCGACAATTTCGATTCGTTCACGTACAACCTGGTCGAGTACGTCAGCGAACACGCCGAGACGACGGTCGTGAAGAACACCGCTTCGCTCGAGGACGTCCGTGCGGTCGACGCCGATGCAATCATCATTAGTCCTGGTCCAGGCCACCCGGAGAACGACCGGGACGTAGGCGTCTCGATGGACGTCATCCAGGAACTGTGTTCGACGGTTCCAATCCTCGGCGTCTGCCTCGGTCTCGAGGCCGGCGTCTACGCCTTCGGCGGGAGGGTCGAGCGCGCTCCCGAACCGATCCACGGGAAGGCCTCACCCGTTTCCCACGACGGGCAGGGCGTCTTCTCGGGGCTCGAACAGGGGTTTCAGGCCGGCCGGTACCACTCGCTCGTGGCGGTGGACGTGCCCGACTGTCTCGAGGTGACGGCGACGACGGACCACGTCGGCGAGTCGCTCGTGATGGGGGTTCGCCACGTCGACCCGGACGTCGCGCTCGAGTGCGTGCAGTTTCATCCAGAAAGCGTTCTCACTGCTGTCGGACACGACGTTATCGAGAACTTTCTCGATGGGGTCCGTTCTCAGAACGGAAGGACGCCGAGATAGCCGACGGTGTAGAGTCCAGCGAGGACGACAGCGGCGACCAGACCGATTCGGATCGCCATCTTGATTGCGAACCTGACCGCGGCGACGACGACGAAGAGGACGACGAGTGCCGCGAGTACCATGAGCACCGGTGAACCTGTAATCGGATCGAGCATAACTACCTACGCGCGCTAGAGATACCTAATACTTCCGACCATCTTGACAGTAATTTGCAGGTGAACGTTCCGTCGGCGACAGCCAGTCGAGCCGACCGAGCCGATCGGGTTGGTCAAGCCGCGAGTCGACGTGGCCCGCCGAAACTGCGAACCGGCCAGGCACCCCACCGTGTCGTGTGTTCACGATGCCGCCGTACGAACCAGCCGAAAAACTAAAAACCGCCGTACGTGGCCTCTCCGAACAGGAATGCGATCACTTTCGGTCCCCTCTGGAAATCATTAAGACCGTTGGGTTCCTAGTGCCTCATAGACGCCACGGCGGCAGTCTCAGTCGCCGGTTTCATTTGCGAGCACCGACTGGTATAAGCACAACTGAAATTGCGTTCTTACAACTCAGGTAGATTTATAGGGTTGGGAGAACACCAAACCGTCGTCACTACTCATGGAACGGAACACTCAATTTTCGGGGAAACTCGCGTCAGGAGACTCCTGCGTGCTCGAGGTGGCGCGCGCATGAGCGGGTCCGAACTCACCGCGGACGACCTCACGCTCCCGATCAAGCGCACCGAGGGAGAGACCCTCGAGGATCGGATGACGGCAAACGCCTACCAGAACATCCTTCCCGCCCGCTACCTCCGGAAGGACGCCGACGGCGAACTCGCTGAGACCCAGGAGGAACTGTTCGAACGCGTCGGGAAGAACATCGCGCTGGCCGAAGCGGTGTACGAGGCGAACAACCAGGGTCTCGAGATCACGGTTACGCCCGATCAGCTCAAGCCGGGTCATCCGCGCCGGGACGAACTCGCGGCGGAGGTCTTCGGGGAGGGGACCACCGTGGACGACGACAGCGAGACGACGCTGACCGAACGGAACGTCAACAAGTTCGCTTACGACACGGTCGTTCCGGAACTGCCGGAACCCGTACGCGAGCACGTCGAAGACGTCGCCGAGACGTTTATCGAGGGGATGGAAAGCCTCTCGTTCATGCCGAACTCGCCGACACTGATGAACGCCGGCGACGAACTCCAGCAGCTCTCGGCGTGTTTCGTCATGAGCCCCGACGACGACCTCGCGGACATCCACGAGACGGCCAAGAAGGCCGCCGAGGTCTTCCAGTCCGGCGGCGGCGTCGGCTATGGCTTCTGGAAGTTGCGACCGTTCGGAGACAGCGTCGGCTCCACGGGCGGCATCGCCTCCGGGCCGATCACCTTCATGCGAACGTACGACCAGCTCTGTGAAACAATCGCACAGGGCGGGACGCGGCGAGGCGCCCAGATGGGGATCATGCGCGTCTCGCACCCCGACGTCATCGAGTTCATCCACGCGAAGAACAAAGACGTCTCGCTGGCACACACGCTGCGACTCAACGACCCCGACGACTATACGTACACGACGTTCGCCGAGGCGCTCGAGGAGGCTCGCGAACTGATCGACGACGACGGAAAGGTACCGAAACACCTGCGCAACGCCGTCGAGGGCCACCTCTCGAACTTCAACATCTCCGTGGGGGTCACGGACGCGTTCATGGAGGCGGTCCAGGACGGCGAGGAGTACACGTTCACCAACCCGCGAACCGAAGAGCCACACATCGCTACCGCCGAGACCAAAGAGATGTACGGCCGCTACGACCTCGGCGAATACGTCGAGGTCGGGGAACCGCTCTCGGTACCCGCCGAACTCGTCTGGGAGCGTATCGTCGAGGGTGCCCACGAGAACGGCGAACCGGGTGTCATCTACCTCGAGCGAGTCAACAAGGAACACTCCTTCGACGTGGAGGAGCATCCGGACCACCGGATTCTGGCGACGAATCCCTGCGGTGAACAGCCGCTCGAGGAGTTCGAGGCCTGCAATCTTGGTCACATCAACCTCTCGACGCTGGCGGACTTCGACGCCCCCGACTGGCGCGTCTGGTCGGCCGAACACGCCGACGAGTACGACTCCCACGAAGACGCTGTCGCCGCGTTCCTCGAGGATGCCATCGACTGGGAGGCGTTCGACGAACGCATCGGGTACGGGACTCGTTTCCTCGAAAACGTCGTCACCATGTCGGACTTCCCGGTCGAGGAGATCGAGGAGACCGTCCGGAACATGCGCAAGATCGGGCTGGGCATCATGGGCCTCGCCCAACTGTACATCCAGCTCGGCATCAAGTACGGCAGCGACGAGGGTAACGAGGTCGCCCGCCAGCTGATGACTCACATCAACCACGGCGCGAAGGCGACCAGTCACGAACTCGCGACCGAACGCGGTTCTTTCAACGACTGGGACGACTCGAAGTACGCGAACCCCACCGAATACCGCGAGTGGTTCGAGGGCCAGACCGGCGAGTCCGCCGACGACTGGGCCGACGGGTACCCCATCCGGAACCACAACGTGACGACCATCGCGCCAACCGGAACGACCTCGATGGTCGGCAACACGACCGGCGGCTGTGAACCCATCTACAACGTCGCCTACTACAAGAACGTCACCGACGACGTTCAGGGCGACGAGATGCTCGTCGAGTTCGACGACTACTTCCTGCGGACGCTCGAGGCCAACGACATCGACGTTGCGGCTGTGAAACGCGAGGCCCAGGAGCAGATGGCCACGAATCAGTTCGACGGCGTCGAGGGACTCGAGACGGTCCCGGACGCCATCGGCGAACTGTTCGTCATCACCGCCGATCTCTCAGCCAAAGACCACGCCGCGGTCCAGTGTGCCTGCCAGGAAGGCGTCGACTCCGCGATTTCGAAGACGGTCAACGCGCCCAACGACTCCACGCTCGAGGACGCCAAGGACGTCTTCGAGTGGGTCTACGAGAACGGTGGCAAGGGCGTCACCTACTACCGCGACGGCACCCGGACGAAGCAGGTATTGACGACGCGAGCTGACAACACGGAGTTCGCCGACGAGCAGGAAGCGGCCGAAGCGTTGCTCGAACAGATCGACGACATCTTCGGCAGCCTCGAGCAGTTCCTGGAGCACGAGGACGTCCGGGAGGTACTCGAGGCCGACGGCGCGACCATCGGGAACCAGGACGAACCCGTCACGGTCGACTTCGCCGAGAAGCGCGAACGCCCCGATTCTCTCCAGGGCGTGAGTCAGCGGATCGACACCGGCTATGGCAAGGTGTACGTGACGATCAACGAGGACCCCGAGACCGGCCAGCCGTTCGAACTCTTCGCGAACATCGGCCACTCCGGCGGTTTCACGAACTCCTTCACTGAGGCGCTTGCGAAGGTCATCTCCACCTCACTGCGCTCGGGCGTCGATCCCGAGGAGGTCATCGACGAACTCTGTGGGACCCGGAGTCCGAAAGTCGCCTGGGACAAGGGCGAACAGATTCAGTCGATCCCGGACGCCATCGGCACCGCGATGCGCCGGTATCTCGACGACGAAATCGACAAGCCGTACCCCAAACAGCAGACGCTCGAGGAGTCAGCGGACGCCGAGATTGACACTGACGCAGACGCCGGCCTCGAGACCGACGTTGAGGTCGTCGACGCGGACGACCACGAGACCGACGGTGGGGCGGCGACTGCGGACGAACGGGACGCCACGCAGGACCTCATCGACGCCGGCGAGTCGCCCGAGTGTCCCTCCTGTGGATCGCTCTCGCTGTACTTCTCGGAGGGCTGTAAAACCTGCGAGTCCTGCGGCTGGAGCGAGTGCTGATCGAGTAGCGTCGACACCGATTCGGATTTTAGCTTTCCAGAGTTTCAACGGAGGGTTCGACTTCACTGGAGGAGTAGCTCTCGAGCCAGCGGCCACACCGAAATCGAATCGTTTCTGACTCCTACCGCGCCCGTCGAGAGGTTCTCGAGATGAGCGGCGAACGTCCGAATCAGGCCTGAACCCGACGACGTGACCACCCTGCGGGGATCTGTTGAAATGCTAGTAAATGATATTCGCGACCTTGTGCGGTCAGTACAGTGGATACACTACTCGGGTGGGTCAGTGGAGTCACCGAATCCGCTTCCATACGTTTCGATGACTTCCGTGATGGTGACTTCGTACGCGTCGTACCACTCGCTCCACCGCTGTTTCGCTCGTTTGTGGTCTGCATCCGCGCCAAACGCCTCGAGCGCGTCGAGTGACTCCCAGTAGTAGACGACGAGCACCTCGCCACTTGCTGGGTCGTTCCACGTTCGTTTACCGCGATAACCGTCCGTCTCTTCGGCAACGGCCTGGATCGAGTCGTTCAACTCGTGGAACTCCGCATCGTACTCCCCCGGATCCAGGCGAAACGTAACCAGGTACATCGATACCTGTGCCCATGTGTTCGTAGTCAAAAAGATTCGCTTTCGCGAACACGAGATGCGCCGGAGAGGCACCCGTGACACGTATGCGCCGTCCATGCAGCAAGGGACGAGAAACACCTTCAACAGAGCCTCCTACGGAACACTTAGCACGCCCGACTCCGAAAACGATCCAATGACCGACGCTGGACCCGCGTGTCCCAGTTGCGGGGCCCACCTCTACAAACGCCACTGCAAGTACGTTTGTCCACAACACGGCGTCGTCTACGATTGTTCCGACCCGTTTCGATAGCGCTACGTCGGCAGACGATTCAGCGACTTCGATAGCTCCACGCCGACGGACGACTAAACGACTTTCGGAACGCTTCGTCGACGGACGACTCACCGACTGAGTTGACCGAAACGACTACCCCCTCGAGTGCCCCACTTTCTGACGATTCCCGTCGCATGGCAACCAAACCGACCATTCTCGTCGTCGACGACGAGCGCGAACTGGTCGACCTCTACACGAGCTGGATGCGCGACAGTTACGCCGTTCGCACCGCCTACACGGGTCGCGGTGCACTCGAGCAGTTGAGCGACGAGGTCGACGTCGTGCTGCTCGACCGACACATGCCCGACCTCACCGGCGACGAGGTCCTGGACGAACTCCGCCGTCGAGGCCACGACTGCTGGGTCATCATGGTTACCGCCGTCGACCCCGGACTCGACATCATCGACCTCGATGTCGACGACTACGTGACGAAGCCAGTCTCGCGAACGACGTTGACGCGCCTGATCGAAAATCTCCGCGCGAAGTCGCGATACGGTCAACACGGCCGCCGCGAGGTGACGGCCCTCTCGAACAAGAAGGAAGCGCTCGACGATACCCTCTCGATCGACGACCTGGAGGGAACCGACCGCTATCGTCGGCTCGAGGCTGATTTGCAGGAACTCGGTGACTCGATGGGAGAGGAGTTCGCCGAAGGGGAATAGCGCAGGGGTTCGCTGAGGGCGAGAGCGCAAGGATCCTCCAGAGGCGTGTAGCACGAATATCGTGAGTGACACAGGTGACGTGAACGGAGACGCGTCTTCGTTCACTCGAACGACGTCCTCACGGTCGACCCGGTCCGGAGATGGCTATAGATCGACGGTGCGAACAGTGCAACGGCGACGACCGCTGCCGACCCGGCGAGGACGAACCCGTGCTGACCGACCCCGTCGACCAGGACGTCGCTCGTGAGCGTGGCCGCTGAGGCACCGACGAAAACAGCTGCGACCGTCCACGGCAGTTCGCCGAGTGCCGTCCCGACGACGAGGTGTCGAAGACGGACGCCGCTGACGGCCGCCGCGGCCGTCGCGACGTCCGAGGGAATCGGCGCGAGTCGCGACGCCACGACGCCGCGAACGGGGCCGACGGCGTCGTAGTACCGGTCGACCGCGTCACGACTTCGCCCGAGGACGCCCGCGAGCGGGCGTACATCGCCGGCCGCCCGATCGCTTCCCCCGACGAGCCAGCGAACCACGAGGAAGGTCGGAATTACGGTCAGCGAGACGCCGAGCAGGGCGACAGGAAGGCCGAGAACCGCGCCGTAGCCGTAGCCGACCAGGACGGCGAGCGGCGTCGTCGGCCACGCGAAGAGGGGCCGGGCAGTGTACAGGACGGCGACCGCGAGTCCGAACCGGTACGGATCGCCGGCGACTGATTCGAGCACGCCGACTGTGGCCGACGGCGAGACGAGCAGGCTCGCGAGGAGGACGAAACCCACGAGTCCCGTCCCGAGGAGGGCTCGAGTGGTGATCGGCGACGCCATCGATTGCCGGAGGTTCGAACGCCGGGGTTGAAACCTTTCTGTCTCGTGACGTTCTCCCGAAGTGATAGCAGCGGTTCCCTTCCTTCCAATTTCCGTGTTCTTCGGTAATGAGAGCACCAATCCAGGCGATAGGGCCGGCGTCGACACAACGTTTATCACCGTCCACGGATCACTCGAGAGCGAGCACGATGGCCGAAGACGACCGCGTCGACCTCGGACTCGCTCTCCTGGAGCGACTCGAGCACGAGTCGCTCCCGCTCCCAGCGGTCGTCGACCGAATCGAGACGATCACTACGGATCCCGCGGTGACGCGAACGATCCTGGACGAGGCGGAGTTGCGCGGCATCATCGACCGAGACGACGGCATCGTTCGCGTAAAGAGCCGTCAGTACGTCCGGTTCGAAGAACAGGTCATCACCAAGGAGGGCGAGTTCTCCTGTCGACGCTGTGGCGCTGGGCTCTCGACGGGTCACTTTATCAAACTCGAGGCCGGCGAGCTCGGTCCGTTCGGCTCGTCGTGTATCAGGAAGGTCACGGGGCGGGAGTGAGGGCGATGATTACGTCAGAAACGCCGCCGTAACGCCATAACTTTCCGTTCGGTAGTTGCCATACAGTCGGTAGCTACTATAGCTTCGGTAGTTGCTATAGTTCCGATAGCTTTGCCAGCAGCAGTTATCGACCCTGCCGAAGCTCCTCGATCAACTGCTCGATAGTCGCCTGTTGGGCCTCGAGCAACTCGGTCTGGGCCTCGACGGCCGACTCGAGCGACTCGATCCGCTCGAGCAGTTCCGGGTCGGCCAAGGACGGGTCGGCCGTCGACGTGTCCCGGACTGCGCCGGCCGAGGCCGAAGATCGATTGGTCACGCTGGATTCGTCGTGCAGATCGCCGTCAGCAGCCTGCTGCTGGGCCGTCTGCCCGGGCACCTCGTCCGTGTTTGACCCCAAATCGAAGGCACTCGAGGAGCCGAGTGGGTCGTTGGAGGGGTCGGTCTCGGTCGGTTCCTGGCTCGCGGCCGCCTCCTCGCCGAGGTCGTCTGGTTCCCGCGGGTTCGCATCCAGCGGGTCGACGCCGATGCCGAAGTCGACGCCCGACGCTGACTCGCTCGTCGGTTCGTCCGCGTCGTCATCGTCTGCCGCAAGGAGCGCGTTGAGTTCCTCGAGCGTCTCGACGTCGTGGAACGAACAGAGCGCGCGCTTGAGGCGTTCGGCGACCTCGTCGGCCTGGTCGTTCGGCGCTTTGATCCGCTGCTGGCGACCGTCCACCCCGAGGACGACCTGTGTGGCGACGCTACCGTCCTCGAAGGACAGGTTCGTCACGTCGGCGTAGTGGTACTGTTCGAAGTCGCTGTCCCAGACGGCCTCGCCGATGTGCTTGACGAGCCGGTCGCTCGTGATGATCAGGGTGAGTTCGCTGAACCGGAACGTCTTGAGGACGGACTCGCCCGAGTCGGTGATGTCGTTGCCGGTGAGGACGCCGGCGAGGACGGGGTGGAGGGCCTCGTCGGTTCGATTGCCCGGAATCGTGAACTCACGTTCGCCGTCGAGGGCGTACTCGAGCGTAAATCGGGTCTTTCGGCGGCCTTCCGAGAGCGAGAGGCGGTCGGCGTCGTGCGAGAACGTGTCGACGGATTCGTCGCTCAGCAGTCCTTCGGCGCGATAGATGATGGTCCTGGAGGGTGTGATGAACAGTTCGTCGTCACCACCGAGTGGCACTCGAGCAGCGATTTCCTCGCCCTCGAGCGTCGACTGGACGATACCGGGAACGGTCATGCACCGTGGTTCGTATGGGCTGGTGATAAATCCGTGGGTAGGGATTACACGCCGTCGGCGAATGGGAAGGTTAAAGAAACACAGCGAACAACCCGCTACTGCAGCAAGCCCGGGTGGCTTAGCTGGACATAGCGCCGCACTCATAGGGTTCAGAGATTCGGTGCGGTTTCGCCTTGGAAGCCTCCGTGTCCCTCGAGGACTCTGCCGAGCCTCGAACCTGGGACATGCGGAGATCGAGGGTTCGGAGCCCTCCCCGGGCATATTACCACTTCTACGGAGCCACTATTAACGACCTCGAGCTGAGCGTCCCCTCACTTGGTGCACGGGGTGATTAGCCTGATCCGACTTTCCCTGTTACTGTCGCTCTGTAAGGCGTACTGCGACGACTCTCCGCGCACCATTTAATCGTGGAAGGACACCGACTTCACCGTTCCAGAGTCCGACAGCTACCTCGCCGAATACCTCGCACTCGAAGGTGGACGGGCCACAGGCCCCGGTGGGAACCTCGATCGTTGCGAGCGGGTATTCTCGAAGCAGTAGGAAACCCGCAACTACAACCGTCATCGAATGCGATCTTCCGAGGAACCCGAGTATCGGTAAGTCCGTACGTTCTCGAAGTCGAAAAGTCGGCTCCTGCCAGGTCAGTCCTTTTTTGGCTCGAAGCCGGAGTCGAGTCATGACGACCCACGTGAGCGTTGAGCAGGTTAGGTGGTGGCTCGACGAGAACGCCATCCAGGACGTTACGCCTCACTCTCAGGAGGAAACGGAGTTCAACCTGCAGGTGACCCTCTCGCGCCTGCCGATACACCTCATCCAGGAGGAGAAGCGGGGTCCGATTCGGGTCGTCGGGCGTAGCGCGTTCGACACCGAACGGGCAAAGCGACTCATCCGGGAGGAGGAGTCGCGTACGGAGCTACTGACCCAGATCGGGCCAGTGCTTGCTGCGACGCCCGGGTTCTACACGTTCCTCGACGAAGAGGACCGCGCCTGTGACCTTCGGAACGCCGAGGTGCTCCAGTTAGAGCACCGGATCTATCCTGGGGAGGCGACTCAACAATCGTTGATGGACAGCGTGATGGGAATTGCCACCGGAATGCGCTACGTCCAGAACGTACTGGCAGCGACACACCCCGGGTCATCAGCGGAATCCGATGAATCAACTAACGAGAGTACCTCAGAATCGGATACTCCGTCCACCGACGAAACGGACGCGGACTGATTCCCTTCGTTTTGCCAAAAATGTATGGGTCGATGAGCCTCTTTCGTACTCACGACGCTCTTGATTGTATATTCCTGAGATGTTGGTTGTAAAAATAACTGTTACGTACGGAATTACGTCGTTCACTTGCAGCGGAGCTACCGGCTCGGCGGTGGCTCTGTCGCCCGAAAATCACGTCTCGCCGTGCGCCGCCGGGAGAGCGACCGAAAATGTCGAGCCTTCGCCAGGCTCGGAATCGACCTGGATATCGCCGTCGTGGCGTTCCGCGATTCGCTTACAGAGCGCGAGGCCGATACCGGTTCCCGATACCTCGTCTTCGCTGTGAAGCCGCTGGAAAATGTCGAAGATGCGTTCCGTCTCGTCCGGATCGATTCCGATCCCTTCATCACGAACCGAGACGATCCAGTGATCGCCGTCCCGTTTGGCCGTCACGTCGACGACCGGCGGTTCGTCGCCGCTGTACTCGATCGCGTTCGAGACGAGGTTCTGGAAGAGCTGACGAAGCTGGCTCGGGTCACCCTCGATGCGAGGAAGGTCGTCCACCTCGAGATCGGCGTCCCGCTCCCGAAGCTTGAGCTCGAGGTTTTTGCGGACGTCAGCGAAGACGTCGTTCAAGTCGACCAGTTCGAACGGTTCCCGTTGTGTCTCGACGCGCGAGTACTCGAGGAGGCCGTCGATCATCGCTCGCATTCGCTCCGCGCCATCTACGGCGTACTCGATGAATTCCTCGCCGTCCTCGTCGAGTTCGTCGGCGTAGCGACTCTCGATCAACTGGAGATAACTGGTGACCATTCGAAGCGGCTCCTGGAGGTCGTGGGAGGCGATGGACGCGAACTGTTCGAGTCGCTCGTTCGATCGCTCGAGCTGTTCGTTCGTCTCCTCGAGTTTGTCCTGGACGCGTTCGAGCGCCCGATTCCGTCGCTCGAGTTCGAGGGCGTTCGTTTTGGCCCGGGCGGCGTAGGTTCCGACGCCGAATCCGGCGACGCAACTCAGCGCGGTGAGGACGGCGAGCGACCGACGAGGATCCTCGAGGCCCATGTCCGGTTGTGCGTGATAGACTCCCAGAATAACGAGCATCCCGCCGATTCCGAGAAGCGACCAGCGAGCGACGGACGAGTAGAATCGGTGGTCGACGGCCGACGTCGGGAGACGATACCCGCCGACGAAGACGACGAGGCCCGACCCGGCGATAAACGAGAAGACGACGAATGCGGACCCGAGCGACGTTCCCTCCGACACCACGGTGACGAAGTACGTGGTGCCGACCAGGACGTACAGTAAACCGAGTCCCATCACCGCATATCGGCCGATTACTCCTACCGACAGACGAGACGAAGTCGTCATCGTAATGCGCTGGGGTTGAACACGGTATCAGTTAACGATGTATGTCGGTCGTTCGAGTAGTCCGTCGTGAACGCCCGACGTGGAGGTGGTAAAACGGAGTAACCTATCTCCGAACGAGATAGTTTTCGAACAATGGTAGCGGGAACACCTACCGCTAACCGAAGCCGTCTATATGCGGTTGTGGTGAATGTCGATGATGACGACAGTCGCCGAACTCGAGGTCCCCGCCGGCCACTTCGCTGCAGCGACCGCGTTCGAGCGCATCCCGTCGCTCGAACTCCAGTTTGCAGGGGTGGTCGGAGAGGGCCCACCACTCGTGTGGGTGTCGGGGGCGAGTCGCAACGAGATCCAGGAGGCGCTCGAGGCAGATCCGACGCTCTCGGTGCTCGCCAGTCTGACCGACGCTAGCCGCGAACGCTGGCTCTTTCGTCTCGAGTTCGACGCGCCGATCACGCAGTTCCAGAAGGTGATCGCCGATCACGGTGGAGCCATCCTCGAGACGACCGGAGTGGACCACGACTGGACGATCGAACTGCTCTTTCACGATCGACAGTCGCTTTCGGCCGCACACGACGAACTGCTGGACCAGGAGTTCTCCGTCTCGGTGCGTCGCATGACGGAACTGGACGGCGACCTCAGCGAGGAGACGCCGCTCACGGAGACCCAGTACGAGACGATCGTCACGGCCCACGAACTGGGCTACTTCGACGTACCGCGAAAGGTGACGCTGAAAGAGCTCGCGGACGAACTCGGTATCTCTCACCAGGCGCTGTCGGAACGATTGCGGCGAAGCCACGCGGCGCTCGTGAGCGCCAAGCTATCCGATGGAGACCAGCGGAAGGTCGATCTCTAGCTGCCCTCCGTCGACTTCTTCGCGTAGTCGTGCACTCAATTCGAGTGGCGTGACTCGGGTTGCAAGCGGCGAGTGACGATTATCGGACACCGACGGCCGACACTGGCGTCCTGGATTGGCGGAGCGCGGATGCGTGAACATTCGGTGTAGATAGTGTAGATACTCCGTCTCGAGCATCGCCAGTGGTACCCCGTCTGAGTCCCGTCAGTCTGTCCCGCCTCAAGTCCCGTCAGTCTGTCCCGCCTCAAGTCCCGTCAGTGATCAACCGAATAGTTCTGTACCAATACACCCAACATATACTGACGATCGTTTTTTCTTAGCCCCAAATATTTGTATTCGGTCTCAAAATTCCGGTAGTATTGCTAAAATTGCTTATTAAGTCGAGCTTATGAAGATATACGACCAATAGTTATCCGTCGACGGGACCTTCCGCCGACTGAGGAATCGACGCATCAACGACCCCTGTGAGTGCAAGTGGCTCGCGAACGTCCCAGTTCGGGCGCCACGTGACACAACCGACGTGTCATGGTGGATCACTCATGCTCGAGCCGACCACGCCTCGCGACCATTCGTGGCTGTGTGGTCGCTGACGTGGTCGTCTTCCATAAGCGCCTCCACTGTCACATCTCGACCGGTATGTGACATCGACGCGGATACTGTACAGATTTCTATAGGAATTATCTGGCTGAAGGTGGAAGACCGTCCTATGTGGAACACCGCACAGAACCGGAATCAGCCAGTTCGTGTCTCGATCGAGAATTCGAGAACGGATCAAATACGGAGAAAACGATGGTAGACGTCGCCCTCTCGGTCGGTCGACTTCTCCTCGCGTTCGTCCTGGTCTTCCTGAACGGCTTTTTCGTCGCCGCGGAGTTCGCATACGTTCGAATTCGAGCGACCGCTGTCGACGCACTCGTCGAGGAAGGGCGCTCGGGGGCGGTCCTCTTACAGGACGCGATGGACAACCTCGACGATTATCTCGCCGTGACCCAGCTCGGCATTACCATCTCCTCACTCGGTCTCGGCTGGATCGGTGAGCCCGCCGTCGCGGCTCTGCTCGAACCCGTACTGTCGCCGATCTTACCCGGGGGGCTGATCCACCTCGTCTCCTTCGCCGTCGGGTTCAGCATCATCACCTTCTTGCACGTCGTCTTCGGCGAGTTGGCTCCGAAGACGATCGCGATCGCCCAGGCAGAGCGCGTGGCGCTGATCGTCGCACGACCGATGAAGTTCTTCTACTACGTGTTTATCCCCGGACTCGTCGTCTTCAACGGGACCGCGAACTTCTTCACGCGGCTCATCGGCATCCCGCCGGCCTCCGAGAACGAGGAGGTGCTGACCGAAGAGGAGATCCTCGCCGTGCTGTCGACGGCCGGTCGGAAAGGGAACATCGAGATGGAGGAAGTCGAACTAATCGAACGCGTGTTCGACTTCGACGAACTCTCGGTCCAGGCGGTCATGGTTCCTCGACCGGACGTGATCACCATCTCTGCGGACGCGCCGCTTCCGGCCGTTCGGTCCAGAATCATCGAGGAAGGCCACACTCGGTACCCGGTCATCGATCCCGACACCGACGATCAGATCGAGGGATTCCTCGACGTGAAAGACGTTCTCCGCGTCACCCACGAAAACCCCGACGCCGACGCGCTAACGGCCGGTGACGTCGCCCGGGAGATGCTCGTCTATCCGGAAACCGGGTCGGTCACTGACCTCCTCGAGCAGATCCAGCGCGAACGAAAACAGATGGTCGCCATCGTCGACGAGTGGGGCGCGTTCGAGGGCATCGTGACCGTCGAGGACCTCGTCGAGGAACTCGTCGGCGACATTCGCGACGACTTCGACGCGGCTACGAACGAACCGTCGATCGACCGGCGAGCGGACGGCACCTACGTCGTCGACGGCGGATTCACGGTATCGAGGCTCAACGAGACGCTCGAGACCACGTTCGAGGCCGACGGCGTCGAGACAGTCGGTGGATTGGTCCTGTCCCGAGCAGGCCGCGTCCCGGACGTCGGTGACGAGTTCGAAATCGACGGGTACGAGTTCACCGTTTCGGCAGTCGACGGGGCGCGCATCTCGGAGGTCGAGGTCCGAAACACAGGAACGGGGCCCGCCGAATCCACAGAAAATTCGAGCCTCGAGTGATCGGCGAGAGCGCAGTCTCGGATCTTGGTGTCTCGAGTCAACAAAGGGAGAGGGTTACCGATTCGTCTCGAACCAATCGACGGCGAAATCGACCATCGCTCGCTGGGGAACTAACCGCGTCTCGGCGGCGCCGACCGATCCGCGTCGAACGATCGAGTCGTGTTCGTCCTCGAACGCGTCACCGAGGATCGCGAAGTCGCTGGCGTCGGTTTCGATGTCCTGGAAGGTGACCGACGTTGGCTCGCCCTCTTCGAGAACGGTAGCGACGGTATCGGTCCGTGGCAGATCGATGTCCGCCCGGTACTCGGCGAGGTGGAGCGAGGTGTTGGCACCGTGGTCGACTCCTAGCAGGAGGACCGAGCCGGAGCGGTCGTAGACGCTGGCCAGCGGCGAATGCTCCCCCAGACCATCGTCGAACCCGTGGTCGGCGACGATGGTTTCGGCGTCGGCGCCCCAGGCCGCGAACGAGACGGTCGGGTGCCGGCTCCGATAGACGTCGGGGTACGATCGAAAACACTCCGGAACCGCACCGACGCCGCGTGTCGGCGTGGTCTCCGGTCGATAGGGTGGTCGCTCCGCTCGAATCGTGTCGATCCAGTCGTCGGGAACGGGTGGATTCGACCAGACGGCCGGGTCCCCGTACTGTCCCGAGTGAGTCGGCATGACGAGTGTCCCCGCCTCAGTTACGGCGGCCATGAGCGCGTCGACGACGGTCTGGGCGTCTACGCAGACCCACCCGAGGGAACTGAGCGAGGCGTGGACGAGCACCGTCTCACCCGCCGTCAGCCCGAGCGCCCGGAGATCGTCGACGAGCGACGACACCGTCGCGGGTTCGTCCACTGCTTCGATCGCGTCTCGTTCAGACATAATTCGTCTCACACACAGGAATCATTTGAGTGTTCGGACGCGATCGTGAGCCGAGTACACGGACCCGCAGGACTCGTCGCTCGCTATACATCCAGGAGTTTAATACTACAGATTGCGTAGCGTCTGTATGGCCGATCCAGATACCATCACGGACGCGCTCGAAACGATCCTCGACGTTCCGGCGACCGACGCCCTCGAGTCGGCAACCGGTCTAGAGGCGGCGACCGGCGTAGAAGCCGCGACTGACGTGGAGGGAGTAAGCGAAACGGAAGGAACGACCGACGAGACGACGGACGATTCGCCAACGAAACAGGACGTTCTCACGCTCCTGGAGCGCCGACACGCGCTCTCGATTCTGCGAGCGATTACGACCGCGGGCGGGCCGAGTCGCTTCTCAGAACTCGAGGACGTGGTCTCTGCCTCCCCGAACACCCTCTCTGCACGCCTCTCTGAGTTCGTCAAGGCTGGATTGCTCGAGCGAACCGCCTACGACGAGGTTCCGCCGCGCGTGGAGTACGAACCGACCGACGCCGGGGCGACGCTGGCCCCGCTGTTCGTTTACCTCCGCCTGTGGGAGAGTCGATACGGCGACGAACTGGAAGCGTAACGGGATCTCGGAAACTCTAGGCTCAAAACCGCCGCGAGGAAAGGAACTTCTTTGAGGCGGCCGCCGGTACGGTCCGGTATGGAAGGCACGGCCGTTACCGTCGAGTCCGTCACCGAAGTGGGACCGTCGACCGTCGCACTCGAACTCGCGACGCCGGAAGATTTCGAGGCGCTCCCCGGGCAATTCGTCCTCCTTCGAGCGGCACCCGAGGGCGAGGAGGTCGCACGCCACTACACCCTCTCGTCGCCGACGGTCGAGGAGACGTTCGAGATCACCGTCGGCGTCGATCCCGACGGCGAACTCGCGCCGTGGCTCGCCTCCCTCGAGGGCGGCGAAACGGTTCACATTGAGGGGCCGTTCGGAACGATCACCTACAAGAACGACGGCGATGTCGTGGCGATCGCTGGCGGGCCAGGCATCGGTCCCGCAGTCGCTATCGCCGAGGCTGCCCAGGAGGCCGGCCACGACGCGGCCGTCATCTATCAGGACGACGAACCGGCCCACACCGAGCGACTCGAGGCACTTTCTGAAGCGGGAGCGGCCGTCACGGTACTCGAGTCGGGCGACGACGAGAGTCTCGAGTCGGCCGTCGACGCACACCTCGAGGACGGGCAGTGCTACGTCTTCGGGTTCGCGGACTTCGTCGACCGGGTCGCCGAGGCAATCGAGGCGGCCGGCGAGGATCCGGACGAGGCGCGCATCGAAAACTTCGGGTAGGACCGGTTTTCTCGGCGCTCGCAGGTTTGCGTGAATTCTCGACTCGAGTTACGCCGACTCGCTGATCGTTGCAGTCTCTTCGAACGCGGACCGGCAGGACGGACAGCAGAAGAGGTAGCGATCGTCGTCGATGGTGATCGAGACGCCGTCGTCCGTCACCCGATTCGAACACTCGTCGCACGTGAAAGCGAGATCGGACGAGGCGATCGATGGGGACCAGTGGCGGTCCTCGAGCAGGTGAACCCGGTAGCTGTCGAGAGACTCGAGGTCGACTGCGTCGGCGAGTACCGCTCGTATTCGTGCCTGCGAGACGGTAGCGGTCGCGAGCACTCGGCCGTCTGCCGTCACGAAGACGTGTTCGATCGCCTCGAGCGAGGCCAGGCGGTCGGCGATCCGATCGTCTGCGTCCGGCGAGAGCGTGCAGTCGATCAGTACTTCGGTTCCGGCAGAGACGGTCGATCGGTCGACGGCGACGGTGAAGCCATCTATCACGCCGATATCGACGAGCCGGTCGACTCGGTTGGACACAGTCGGCGCGGAGACGTCGACCCGCTCGGCGATTTCACTGTAGGGCTGGCGGGCATCCGCGACGAGGTGGTGGAGGATCTCGATATCAATTTTGTCCAGTGATCGCATATTAATAAATCGTATTGGCGCATATTAAAATTTTTTATTCTATAAAAGTGCCATATTCATCTATGCAGAAACGAAGGGTCGGACTCAGGCGAAGACAGCGTCTTCTCGTGACTCGAGGACGCTCTTTCGATCGTTCGAGGAGAGGTCGTCGACGATAGAAGTGATCGCAAAAATACGGTAGATGGCGTATTTCTCCCGGTCATTGGCAGTATCGAGGAATCGATGCAGTTCGTCGGTGTCGAGTCCGACGTCCACTTCTTCAATTCGGTCGACCTGGTGGCGTATACAGTCGATAGTGTCGGCGTCGATGTTCGAATCAGTCTCGAGGTCATTGACGGCTTTGATGATCGGCTTGAGCGTCTCCAGGACGGTAGGATATCGCGAGAGTACGTCGTCGAGGAGGGCCGCTGCGGCGTGGCGTCTCGAATTGACCGGCGCGCCGTAGACGGCGTGGGTTCGACTCGCCGCATTCGGCGACAGCGTCTCGAGGAACGAACGGTAGAGGTTGTACCGTCGTTTCTGTTCGGGTGGGCAGTTCATCGCGTAGCGGAAGAACGGTAGCGAGTAGAACGGAGTATCACTCCAGAAGAACAGTCGATTTCGGTCTTCGCCCTCGAAGAGGAAGTTTGCGGCCCGTTCGTAGAGCAGGAAGTGGATGTAGAGGCCGTCGACAGTTGTTTCGGGGTAGGTGCGGACGTGGTCGCGAATGCTCCTTCTGATCGCGTCCTCGGAGACGCGAGTGACTCGGGACACCTGATCGATGTCCAGGATGGAGTTTTCCTCGACGATGTAGTCGACGAGGGTGCCTTTACGAACTGAACCCGTCGGGGTCAAGTCCGGGAGCACCTTGTCGCCGCCGTCACCCGTGATGTAGGCCATCGACGCCCCGTAGTCGGCTTCGAGATGGCGCAAGAAGGTGAGGACGAAGGACGTCATGAGGCCGATGTGGCCGTTTTTCGTCTTCACGAGCGTGTCGAGGTCGGCCCCACGAGGCTGGCCAACGTCGTACGTTCGCCAGTCGACTTCGAAGTCCGCGGCCAGTTCCTGGGCGATATCGACGTCCGAGACGGGGACGTACTGGGGAGACTCCATCGTTGCCGCCTCGACCGGACAACCCGCGGCGTGGTAGCCAGCGAGTACCGACCGCGAGTCGAGGCCGCCGCTCAACGAGATGAGATCTGTGTCGAAGTGGCCCGCACGACGCTCACACGCCCGAACGAACCGTGTCGCTAGCTGAGTAGCGTTCTGTTCTCGACTTCGATGGGCGTGCGCCGGGTCGTCGAAGGAGAACGTGTACACCGACTGCATGCTCGTTTTGACGGTGTCTGTTCGAACGCGAACGAGCGACCCCGGCCGGAGTCGACGCACGTTCTCGACGAGCGTTCGGTCCCCCAGGGGATAGCCGAAGAGGAGACACTGCGCAGCCCCCAGGCGGTCGAACTCCACGTCGACGGACTCGAGGACGTATCGCAGTTCTCTCGAGAAGACCATGGACTCCTTGTCGGCATAGAAGTACGTGGGTAGCCGACCGAGAACGTCGTTGCAGAGTACTAGTTCGCCAGTTGTGGTGTCGAGGACGGTCAACACGAACGCGCCGTCGACCGACAGCAGCCAATCGCGAAGCTCTTTGAACTGGTCATCGGTACCGGCGGTGGCGTTCTCGTCTTCGAACAACAACGGCGCAACCCGCTCGAGTTCATCGCGACGATTCTCCTCGGGCACATCGTACAATTTCCCCTCGAATCGAATTCGATATCGACCGCGATCGAAGCTGTCGATGGGGTACTCGGGATACGCCGTGTGTCCTAATTGGACGACGCCCTCGTCGTAGGTAACGGTCGCCTCGAGCCGATCGGTGTGGCGGAGCGACTCCAGCGACGACGCGAACGGTTTCTCGTCTGAGCGCCCAATTCGGCCGGTGAGTCCTACCATAGGTCAGAAATCCAGACAACCACATATGGTTATTCGTTGGATGGAGACTGGTAGGCGTCCGTTACTGTCTTCGACCCTGTCGCATACCCGGTCGTCGACGCTCGAACGCATACCGTTAAGCGCCTCCTGGCGAATGCTCGATGCATGCAGGTAGACGATGCAGGCGGCGTCGTTCGGATCACGTTCGATCGACCCGACGTGCTCAACGCCTTCTCGACGGAGACGGCCGTAACGCTCGCCGAGGCGATAGCCGACGTATCACCGGCTGACCACCACGCCGTCGTCCTGACGGGCGAGGGAACGGCGTTCAGCGCCGGTGGCGACATTCAGGCGATGGCCGAGCGGCGGGAGGGGCCACAGGAGGCGTTCGACCGAATCACCGAGACGTTCGGGCGGGTCGTCGAGGAGATGCTCGAGTGTCCGGTTCCGATCATCGCGAAGGTCAACGGCGACGCCGTCGGCGCCGGCCTAGCGATCGTCGCCCTCTCGGACTTCGCGTACGCCGCCCAGGACGCGACGTTCTCGTGTGCGTTCGTGCGCGTCGGACTGATTCCCGACACCGGTGGGACGTTTCTCCTGCCGAAACTCGTCGGGTTGCGTACGGCGAAGGAACTCGCGTTTACCGGAAAATTCTTCGACGCCGAGGAGGCCGCCGACCTCGACCTGATCAACGAATCGGTCGATTCCGACGACCTCGAGGAGCGCGTCCAGGAGACGGTCGATCGACTCGGCCGTCGACCGACTGAAACCATCGCGCTGATGAAACGAGCGATGCACGAAAACCTCGGTCGGCACTGGGGGGAGGCCCTCGAGTACGAGAACCTGTTACAGGTGCAAGCGTACACCTCTGATTCCCACGAAGAGGGCGTATCGGCGTTTCTCGAGGGGAGAGAGCCGGACTTCGACTGATCCCCTCGAGTGCCTGCAGCGGCAGGCAGCAGACCCTTTATCAATTTCGTGGACTGTTCGAGTGCAATGGCACACAACCTGACAGAGGACGACATCGGCAAGACAGTGGTCAACGCGAACGGCGAAACGATTGGCATGGTTTCCGCCATGCAACACGGCACGGCCCACGTTGAACCGGACCCGGGAATGACGGACACGATCAAGGCGAAACTCGGCTGGGGCGACACCAACGAGGACACCTACCCGCTCCAGGAGAACGCCATCGAGCGGGTCACTGACGACAAGATCCACCTCAGATCCGACCTCGGAAGCACGACTGGAACAGGAGGAACGGACCGAACGACCGACATCTAAACCGGTTCGAGGTGGTTTTCCGTTCGTTTTTCTCGTCGCCTCTAGCGTGTCAAGAGATAGCACGCGCATGCAAGGTCCACTTGCATCCGTGTGCCGCCCGTTGATTCGAGCGCTATGTCCGCACGATTTACGCCAGAGGACGTCGGCAAGCGCGTCATCAACGAGCACGGCGACGATGTCGGTATGGTCACGGACGTTGACGGCGCCACCGCCTACGTCGAACCCGATCCTGGGATCACCGACAGCATCAAGGCCGCCCTCAGCTGGGGGTCGCCGAGCGACGAGGCGATTACGCTCGAGGAGTCCGACGTCTCCGACGTGACCCACACGGAGGTTCACCTCCGAGGTCCGGGCGCGATGGGAGCCGAGGACGTGGACGACTCGAGCGGTCGCGAGATGGAGACGGGGTCGGGGATGGAGGCGGAGACGGGAGCGGAGATGGGGACCGAAGCCGACGCACGTCGCCTCGACGAACGAGAGCCGAAGACTGAGACCAGGACAGGAGTCGACGAACGGGAACCAAGCGAGGGGCCGGGGAGCCGAGAGACAGAACCGAACAGGTCGGAACCGGATCGAACCCGCGGTATCGACGAGGGTCACGGCCGAGTTAGCGACGAGGACACGGAGAAGTTGTTCGATCAGGATGAAGACCTGTTCGACGAAGGCGAAGGAGTCTTCGACGACGAGGAGTCCGCGGTCGAGGCCGACTCGAGGTCGAAGACGGCTGACCAGCACCACGGCGGCCTCGCGAGGGACCGCGACGACGAACCGAATCGTGAGCGAAGCGCAGACGGGCGAAGTGCAGACGAACGAAGCGCAGACGGGCGAAGTGCAGACGAACGAAGCGTAGACGGGCGAAACGCAGACGAACGAAGCGTGAACGATGCCGAGAGCGACAGCGCCAGAAAACGGAAGGCAGAGGAGATGGATGGAGTTTCAGATTCCGAGGGTGACCTCAGCGAGGAAGACGGTGACCGTCGACATCGTGGGAAGCGACGGAGCGCCGAGGACGAGGACGACGAGCGAATCATCTGAGACGTGGAGACCTGAGACCTGATGCCTTCGATCAGAGGCATGAGACCTGAGACCAGAGGCTGAGACCTGAGATCAGAGGCATGAGGCCCAATATTTGAGATCTGAGACCAAGTCCGACCGAACGAGTCGGAAGCGGCGCGGTCTCCGGTCACTCACGCCCGGAAAACGCCGCCAGACTCGATTGCACGCCGGCCGCGAGCTCCGACTTGCGTCGTAACCGGTCGAAGGAGACCGGCAACTGCTGAGCGACCGTCGCAACGGCATCGTGGAACGTCTCGGCAGTACCGTACTCGCCGGCGAGGCCCGCTCGGTTGCCGTCCTGGAGACCGTTTGCGGCTCCCGGCGCGCTCTCGAACGCGTTCCGAACGCTCTCTCTGACCTGCCAGACCCCCACCGGCGCCCAGTAGTCGTCGCTCACCTCCCGAAGCACCAGACACTTCGCCTGGCGACCGATCGACTCGAGGTGCTCGAGGACGCCGAGTCGGGCGGCGTAGTAGGCCCCTGCCGTCTCCTCGACGTAACTCGATCGGCCCTGGTACCCCTCCGAGGCGCTGGCCATCCAGATTCCTGCCCCTGGGTCGGGGTTCCAGATGCTGCCCGGCGCCTTCATCTCGACGAGTTCGAACTCCCAGGTGCCGGGGGCGAGGATCACCCAGTAGCGGTTGCCGACGTACTCGTTGGCCCAGACCTGGACATCGTCGATACTCGGGGCGTTCCGAATCCGGCCACGGAGGTACTGGCCGACGGTGTCGTCGACGGCGGTAATCGACCAGCGGGTCGGGACGAGTCGCCGCTGGGCGGCCTCGCCGAGGGCGCCAGCCGAGAGGATCGAGTTGATCTCGTAGACATCGAACCCGCGCCGGTAGAGGTAGGTCATCGCCCCCTGGGCCTGCCAGTCGTCGTCCTCGAGCGTCTTCTTAACTGGTCGAGGAACGTGCGGGTTCTCGGTTAAGTCGGCCGAGCGCGCCGCCGCCCTGGGGCCTCGCGGGGTCGCCACGTCGGTGCCCGCGTCGAGGCCCAGGTCGGGTTTGCCCTCGAGACCGATCTCGAGGTCCACCGGTCGGTCCGCGATTGCCACCTCGCGCTGGACGCCGACGAAGCCGTCCCAGACGTCCTGGACGGAGGGGGCGAGTCGGCTGGCGATGCCCGGCGCGTCGACGTTGGCGCGCTTGTTCGAGTTGAGCAGGCCGGTCCGGCGCTGGAGCACGTCGTCGATTCCGTACCCCTGCTGGTACCAGTTCCCGTCCGTGACGTAGGACTCGGCGTCGTCCTCGTCGCCGACCGGCGAGAGCACGCCGACGGGGATGTCGGGGTAGTTCGACCGCCCGACGAAGATGGAGGGCGCTGTGGAGCCGACGAGGGTGTCGCCCGAGAGCGCCCGCTCGAAGTTGCGCTCGAAGTCCTCGAGGTGGTCCGTGATGGCGTAGGACTTCTCCTTCGCGAGGCGCCGACGCTCGGCCTCCTCGTCGGGTTCTAACTCCTCGATGTAGTCGTCGAGGCGCATTCACTCGAGGTAGGGGCGGCGAGGGTTTGAATGTTCGTCTCGAGGTCCCGAGTGGCGTGGTATCTCCCTCGGGGTATCTCCCTCGGGGCATCTCCCTCGGGGCATCTCCCTCGACGAACGGTCGTCGAACTCCCACGCGGGATTGATTTATCAGGTGGAATCACATACGTCGTCGTAGTGGCGTCGATCCTCCCCGTCATCGTCGGCATCCTCGTCCTCGGACTGGGCGCACAGTTGCTGTCCAATCGCCTCCGCATCCCGAGCGTCCTGTTTCTCATCCTCATTGGCCTGCTGGTCGGTCCCGAAGGGCTTGGGTTCGTCTCGATCGATACCTTTGGCGCCGGCCTCTCCACCGTCGTCGGCCTGAGCGTTGCCATCATCATCTTCGACGGGGCCTTTCACCTTCGCCGGGAAAAGCTCGAGTTGGCCCCGCGAGCGATCATCCGATTGACGACGCTCGGTGCGGCCGTCGCCCTCGGCGGAACCGCGCTCGCCGTCCGGTACTTTCTGCACACCGACTGGGGGATCGCCTTCCTGATCAGCGCCCTGCTGGTGGCGACCGGCCCGACCGTGGTGACGCCCATCCTCGAAGTGATCACCGTCCGCGAGCACGTCGAGGCCGCTCTCGAGGCCGAGGGAATCGTCAACGACGTGACGGCCGCGCTCCTGGCCATCGTCATCTTCGAGACGGTCGTCGTCGGGGACGAGCGCTCGCACGTGCCGGTGTACTTCCTCCAGCGCTACACGGTCGGTATCGGCGTGGGAATCGTCGTCGCCATCGTCGTCTACGCCCTGCTGACGCGGGTCAAACAGCCCGCGGGCGACGCTCCACAGACCGCCCGTCTCGTCGTACTGATCGGCGCGTTAGCCGCCTTCGGACTCGCGGATTCGATCTTCGCCGAGACGGGCGTGGCCGCGGCCGGGACGGCCGGGTTCGTCCTGGGCAACCTGGATCTGCCACACCGCGAGGAAATCGAGGGGTTCAACCGCGACCTGACGCTGCTCGTACTCTCGTTCGTCTTCATCTCGCTGGCCGCGCTCATCGACGTGGAGGCGCTCCTCGGCCTCGGGTTCGGCGGCATCGCGGTCGTCGTCGCCGTCACGCTGATCGTCCGTCCGCTGATCGTCGCTGCGGCGACCACCCACTGGCGATTTAGCGCGGGCGAACGGTACTTCTTGAGCCTGGTCGGCCCGCGAGGGATCATCCCCGCCTCCATCGCCACGCTGTTCGCCATCGAACTCGAGACGGCCGGAAACGCCGTGGCCGCACAGACCCTCGCCGGCACCGTCTTTCTCGTCATCTTCATCACGGTCGTGCTACAGGCGGGGCTCGCCCGCCAGCTCGCGGAATACTTCGAAATCGAACCAATGCGCACCATCATCGTCGGCGGCGGTCGGGTCGGCCGAACGCTCGCCACGCGACTGGAGAACCGTGGAGAGAACGTCATCCTCGTCGACAGCGACTCGGCGACCGTCGAACGACTCCGTCAGGAGGGGTTCTCGACCCACCACGGCGACGGCACCTCGACCGAGACGCTCCAGGAGGTCGGCATCGACAACGCGAAACTGGTCGTCGCCACGACCGCCGACGACGACACCAACCTGCTGGTCTCTCAGCTCGCCTCCACGCGCTTCGACGTCGAACGCGTCCTCGCCCGGGTGAACACGCCGGAGAACGTCGACGCGTTCGAAACACTCGACGTCGACGCCATCGACGTCTCGAGCGCGACGGCCTGGACCATCGACAACGAGATCGAACGCCCGGCGCTGGCTCACTGGATGAACGAACTCGGCGAGGGCCACGACGCCCAGGAGATCGTCGTCACCGCGGCCGAACTGGACGGAGCGACCATCCGCGACCTCGATTCGGAGATTCCCGACGGCTGCATCGTCGCCGTGATCGCCAGAAACGGGGAGACGCACGTCCCCGAAGCCGACACCGTCCTCGAAGCGGGCGATCGGGTCACGTTCATCGGCCGCGAAGACGCCGTTCGGACGGCCGTCAAGCGGTTTCACCCGCGCGACTGAGTCGGGTTGTCACGCTCGAGCGGCAGGTCCGAGTCAGAACGCTCTCGAGCGGATGTTCTGAGCCAGAAAAACCGGGGCGCTTTTGATAGCTGTGTGGGAACGACGTATCAAACGTGAGTGAGGACGCCGATCCCCCCGAACTACTGGCCCTCCTCGACGACGAGTACGCCCGCGCGATCCTCACCGAAACCAGCGCCGAACCCATGTCCGCCAGCACCCTGAGCGACCGCTGTGACGCGTCGCTCCCGACGATCTACCGTCGCCTCGAGCGACTCCGGGAGTGTGACCTGATCAGCGAACAGACCGAACTCGCACCGGACGGCAACCACTACAGCGTCTACGCGGCCCGCCTCGAGCGACTCGAGGTGACCCTCGAGGACGGTGACCTGTCCCTCGAAATCACCCGGAAAGACGAAGACGTCGCCGACAAGTTTACCCGAATGTGGGAGGGGTTGCAATGACCCGGGGCGTCGTCCGCCTCGATCAGGCGTCGACGTTCGAGTTGCTGACGGTCGCGAGTCTGCTCCTCGTCGCGCTCGTGGGGACGGTCCTTGCCGTGCAGGCCTATCGTGGGTACCGGCGAAACGACAGCCGAGCGATGAAGTATCTCGCCATCGGCTTGCTGTTGCTGACGCTCGGTCCATTCGTGATCAACGTCTCGGTGACGACGCTCACCACGGTCGACCAGGCGACGACGGTCTTCCTCGAGAACGTGAGTCGATTGCTCGGACTGCTGGCGATCACGTACTCGCTGTACGGAACGAAGTAGAGGCCAAGGGGTAGGAGGTAGGGTGTCGCGGGGGCGTCGGCGGCTGGTAACGAGAGGTCAGGAGAACGACGTGTAGGCGGCGCCGATGACCGACGCGGTTCATTACAACCGATTTTCGAGAGTCCAGGACCGATTGTGCGAAAGTCGGGGGAGGTATACTCCGAGTATACCACTCGGTGGCAACTAGACCGTACATCAAGGACACGATGGTTCTTAAAGAGTCCCCGGTCTTTTCTCTTCGTGAAGTCGCTCGTCCGAATTGATTATACGTCGGTCTCAACGGATAGTTGCAGGCCGTAACCGGCGTGCTGGGCGGAGTCGGCCCTCCACTGCATCCATCAAGCCGAACGTGCCTCTGACACCACGTTCGTCACGTCACTCCGACCCATCGACGCCCGAGGTGTACGCACACACTCGACGGCTATCCTGCATCCACCCCCATTGATATTTTCCCCAACATAGAAATACTTAGATAAGCGTGTACGCGTAAGAACGAGTATGGGGTGGACTCACGACGGACTAGTTCTCGCAGCGATCACACTCGTGGTCATCTGTGCCGGATGCACGGTGGCAATTTCGGGGGAGACGCAACCGGATGGGGAAATGCTTCTCCAGGAGGCGGTGACGGCCGACGGCGTACCGCCGCTGACTGGGGAGCGAGCGGTTACGTTCACTGACAGTACAGGAACGTACGAGACTACAGAACGCGTCTGGGAACGCCCGCCGTCGAAGATGCGATCGGACGTGATCGATTCGGTCGGCTTCGAGGAGAGCCACGAGGGAGGGATCGTCGTTCGAAACGGTTCGACACTCTGGCTGGCTGACGGTGAGACCGACGACGTGACGGTTTACGATCTCGAAGCGGAGTCCGAGACCGAGACTGAATCCGATGACGAGGCGCGATTCCTCGGGGAGCACCTCGACCAGTACGATATCAGCTACGAGGGGACCGAGACGGTCGCGAACCGAACGACCCACGTCGTCTCGGTCGAGCCAAAGGAGACGACAGTCGACCGTGGCATCGGCGTACTGGTCGGCGACACTCGCTACGTCTACCCGCTCGAGACGAGTGCGTACGAGGAGACTGACTTCGAGGTCGGGACGTTCTGGATCGACGACGAACACGGGTATCCGCTCGCAATGCAGGGAACGTACACGGACGTCGACGGCACCGAACTCGAGGTCACCAGCGCGTTCGAGACCGTCACGTTCGGAGCGGACCTCGAGGCCGGGTTGTTCGATCTGCCAGCGGAGAACGACACGGACGACGAGCGATCCGTCGAAGAGCCGGAATTCGAACAACACGGGTTTGCGGACCGCTCGGAAGCGAACGAGTACCTGCGATTTGAGGTTCCGAACGCGACGTTCCCCGCGGAGTACGAACGACAGTCCGTGTCCGCCGACCAGTGGAACGGCGTCCAGACCTACCACGAGGAGTACCGTGTTGGTGAGGACCTCCTCTGGTTTAGCGTCTCGGAGGGCGATCTCCGCGGCGACGATCCCGACCGCGAGGGCATCGGTGAACTCGAGGCGACCGTCTCGACCTTCAACGGGACGACCCTCGTCACGTGGGACTGTGGCGAGTTGACCTACCAGGTGAGCAGTTCGATCGGCGAAGCGACGCTACTCGAACGGGCCGAGGAAATCGGCTGTCAGTGACGCCGTTCACGCGAACGAATAGCACACAGACCGGCCACTCTCGAGCCTTTTGCCGACGGAAAACGGACGGCTAACCGGCGTTAGCCGTGGATGCCCATCGCTTCGATCTGTTCTTGATACCGGTTCCGGATCGTGACTTCGGTCACCTGCGCGACGTCAGCGACCTCTCGCTGAGTCTTCTTCTCGTTGCACAGCAGCGAGGCCGCGTAGATGGCCGCGGCGGCGTACCCGGTTGGTGATTTTCCGGAGAGGAGCCCTTCCTCGGCCGTCTTCTCGATGATTTCGTTGGCCTTGGACTGGACCTCTTCGGAGAGTTCGAGTTCGGAGCAAAAGCGAGGGACGTACTTTTTCGGGTCGACCGGTTTCATCTCGAGGCCGAGTTCCTGTGAGATGTATCGATAGGTGCGACCGATTTCTTTGCGTTCGACGCGGGATACCTCGGAGATTTCTTCGAGGCTGCGCGGAATGCCTTCCTTTCGGCAGGCGGCGTACAGTGCGGACGTAGCGACGCCCTCGATCGATCGTCCGCGGATCAGGTCCTCCTTGAGCGCGCGTCGGTAGATGACCGACGCGACCTCACGAACCGATCGCGGAACGCCGAGTGCCGAGGCCATGCGATCGATCTCGGAGAGGGCGAACTGCAGGTTGCGTTCGCCGGCGTCTTTCGTCCGGATGCGTTCTTGCCACTTGCGCAGTCGATGCATCTGACTGCGCTTTTTCGAGGAAATGGATCGACCGTAGGCGTCTTTGTCCTTCCAGTCGATCGTCGTCGTGAGTCCCTTGTCGTGCATCGTCTGCGTCGTCGGCGCTCCGACGCGGGACTTGTTCTGTCGTTCCTGGTGGTTGAACGCCCGCCATTCCGGGCCGGGGTCGATCTGTTCTTCCTCCACGACGAGCCCACAGTCTTCACAGATGAGCTCACCCCGGTCGGAATCCTTGACGAGATTATCCGAGTTGCACTCGGGGCACGCACGTACCCCCTCTTGGTCCTCGGTCTCGTCCGTCTCGCGCATTCGCTCCCGCTGGCGGGTGGACCGTGTCATCGCACTTTTATAGTAGTAGCACGGTATTATATAAACCTTTGGTCAGTCTATTCGTCCCAGGGATCGAATCAACCGAATTCGACGGACTCGGACGTGTTTACGCCCGGTTTTCGGAGTGAAACCACAACAGTTTTAGCCGGTGTACGGCGACAATTCCGCGTATGCCGGTCATCGAGTGCGACGTCGAAGACGCCCGCGAACGTCTCCAGGACGCGGGTGTGATGGTCGAGTCGGGAAATACCGATCACGAGCGCTGGCGGGCGTCTCACGGGGATGCGACGGCCGTCGCCTACGAGAACAAGGTCGTCATACAGGGAGGTAGGCCTCGCGACCTCGAGGCACTCCTGCGCGATGGCGGCGGTCGCGCGCACGTCTACTTCGACGGTGGCGCGCGCGGCAACCCTGGGCCCGCCGGGATCGGCTGGGTGATCGTCACGAGCGAGGGCATCGTCGCGGACGGGAGCGAAACGATCGGTCGTGCGACGAACAACCAGGCCGAGTACGAGGCCCTGATCGCGGCGCTCGAGGGGGCCCGTGACTACGGCTACGACGAGGTTCACGTGCGCGGCGACTCCGAACTCATCGTCAAGCAGGTCCGCGGTGAGTACAACACCAATAATCCCGAATTGCGAGAAAAGCGGGTGACCGTCCACGAACTCCTTCGCGAGTTCGACGAGTGGACGCTCGAGCACGTTCCCCGTGAGGTCAACGACCGAGCGGACGCGCTGGCGAACGAGGCGATGGACCAGTCTCAGTGAGGGGCGCGAGACCGGTTCGGCTTCCGGCTCTCGCTGGTCGGGAACGTCGACCGTCTCTCGTTACAGGAAATCGATGTCCACCCCGTTCTCGCCCGTACCGACGTCGATGGCACCGTTTCGGTAGATGGTGATACGGTGGCCCAGAAGTCCAAGCGAAAAGACGACGTCGTCCGATCCGCCATCGGTCCTGACCGGATCGTCGACGGCGAACACGACCGACTCGAGCGACGGCGATCCATCGGTGATGAGATCGAGCGTCTCCATCGGCACGTCTACAATTGCTCCTTCGACAGAGAAAGCTATCGCTCCAGGCGACGCGTCGGTCGACTCGGTGCCGTCGCCTGACGAAGCGGAGACCGTGTCCATCCCCGGCGAAAGATCGTCCGTATTGGGCGTTTCGACGCCGACGTCCACCGTTTCGAGCCGAAGCGAGGCCTCCTTCTCGAGATCGGTCCTGACGGTGCGTGACTCGTCGACCGAAATATCGACGCGTACCGGTTTCAGGGAGGCTCCCTCGAATTCGCCCAGTAACTCTCTGGTCACCGTAATCACCCCCTCGGCCGCGAATGCGACCCGATTCGGCGGTCGACACTCGATGCGTTCGTCGGTCAATCGAACGGTTCGGTTTTCGCCGATGTCAACGTGAACACTCATTGTCGTTCCACTCACTCGTACGTTCGCTCGCTGCATGTGAAACGGTGTCGTAACGATTTGAGACAGGTTCACTGTCGAGTAATACGCGCCGAAGAGACCGTTCTCGAACGTCGACCGCCGGGTACTGGAATGGTCGTCGACGTGGGACAACTCCCGTCCGTCCGACGTCGGCGTGCCACCCGTTCCTCGTTGGTACCCGATTCGGGCCGAACGCGTATCGGCTCCGGCATCGTGGCGTCGACGCGAGCAGAAACAGCACGCACAATAGCTTCGAGCCCTACCGTTCGAGACGAATGACCGGCCACGACGCATTCGAGTCCGAACCGCGGGAGAACGACGCCGACGGTGCGTCCGACGCAGCACACGACCTGCCCGCCGACGTCGTCGACGAGGCCGAGCGCCTCCGACGTTTCGAGCGAAACGCCGTCGACGAAGGGGAACGCGAGGCCTACGCCGATCGCCGGGAACGGTTGCTCGACGAACACGAGTATACGGACCACGTCCGCTCGGACGACGGCGACGAGGTGCTCGTCTTACATCCCGAGGAGTGGCACGACCAGGAGGCCGGGGTCATCAGAACGGACCGCATCGAGGACCTCACGCGCGCGGTCGAAATTCCACTCGACGGGCCGGGCGATCCCGAGGACTGGGAGACCGTCGACGAACGAAACCGGTCGCTCGCGGCCGAGGTTCGCGACGTTCACGGCGACGTTCACGGTGACACCGCCGAGGCGCTCGCGGACTTCATGGGAAACCACTACGCGAAACCGATCACGTCCGCCTCGAGCGACGAACTCGCGGAGTTCCGGTCAGAGTACTTCGTTCGCAACGCCTGGCCCTCCGAGGAGCAACGCGACGCGATAGATGACTCTCTCGAGCGTATCTACGAGACGGCCGAAAAACCGGTGCCCGAATTCCGGTCGGAACCGTCTCAGTGATGTCAGAACGGGTTTTCAGTAGCTGCTGTCGATGATCTCGCCGATCTCGTCGGCGCGGTCGTCGCCCGTGACGACCTTCGAAAGCGACCACTCGAGACCGTCGAGGACGGCCTCGTAGCCGTCGTCGGTCAGTTCGTACTGGTTGGTCCGCTTGTCGAGTTCGCTCTTTTCGACCAGGCCGAGGTCGACGAGTTCGTCGAGGTTGGGGTAGAGTCGACCGTGGTTGACTTCCGTCCCGTAGTAGTCCTCGAGCTCGCGCTTGATGGCCAGGCCGTACATCGGCTCCTTCGCCAGGATGACCAAAATGTTCCGCTGGAACGCTGTAAGTTCGCGTGCGATACTCTGCTCGCCGGTGATTGCTTGTGCCTCTGACATGGATGTGCAAATGTCACCAAGATATTTAAGAGTTACCAACTATTCAATTTGCGCCAGTGCGCAGTAACAGGTGCTACACGGGGCAGACGGCCCGTATGCGGGCGAATTTCGGTTCGTTGGACTCCCACGTGAAACACCAGCACGTCGTGGCTCCACGGGATTACGAAAGTACTTTTTGATCGACCGCGGACCTGCCTGTATGGTCAATCTCTGGGAAGACCTCGAGACCGGACCGAACGCACCGGAAACGATCTACGCCGTCGTCGAGTGTCTCAAGGGCGAGCGAAACAAGTACGAGTACGACAAGGACGTGCCGGGCGTCGTCCTGGACCGTGTACTTCACTCGAACGTCCACTATCCCTCAGACTACGGGTTCATCCCGCAGAGTTACTACGACGACGAGGATCCCTTCGACGTGCTCGTGCTCGTCGAGGACCAGACGTTCCCCGGCTGTGTCATCGAGGCTCGTCCCGTCGCACTCATGAAGATGGACGACGACGGTGAACAGGACGACAAGGTCGTTGCCGTCCCCGAAGAGGACCCCCGGTACGATCACATTCAGGACCTCGAAGACATCCCGCAACAGCAGCGCGACGAGATAGACGAGTTCTTCTCGACGTACAAGAACCTCGAGGAGGGCAAGGAGGTCGAGACGCAGGGCTGGGAGGACAAGCAGGCTGCCCACGACGCGATCGAGCACGCCCAGGACCTCTACGAGGAGCACTTCGGGTAACGTACCCCATCCGTATTGCGGCGGTTCGTCGAGTGATACTCGAGAGTTATCGACACCGTCCGAACAATGCATTATGAGCATGGGTAATTTTATGGGCGTCGTTGGCGTAGCTAGCATCGAGATGGCGACCAACCAGCACCCGACTCACGACGCGGCGTCGGCGGACGACTCGACGGATGGGGCCGGAATGGCCCACCTGACGGTCGTGCCAACGAACTTCGATCCCGACGCGCCGAGTCAGCGTCGAGATTGAATCGGCTGCAGTGGCGTCGATCGCTCTCGGTAGTACGTGTGGCTCGATCGTTGTTGGCGAGACGCGGGGCTCTATCGTTCTCGAAAACAGTGTCTCGAGACGAACCTTCTTGTAGCCGGTCGGACTACGGACCCCCATGGGTCTGTTCGACCGATTGCGCGGCGATGAAAACCCGCGCGTCGCGTTTATCGGTATCGACGGTGTGCCGTACAGTCTGTTGACGAACAACCGCGATCGATTCCCCAACTTCGCCGCGCTCGCCGACGAGGGGACCGCGAGCGAGATCTCCAGCATCGTCCCTCCCGAATCGAGTGCCTGCTGGCCGGCGCTCACGACCGGCGTCAACCCTGGCGAGACCGGCGTCTACGGCTTCCAGGACCGGGAGGTCGGCACCTACGAGACGTACGTTCCGATGGGGCGGGAGGTACAGGCGACTCGCCTCTGGGACCGCGTAACGGAGGCGGGTCGTAAGGCGACCGTGCTCAACGTTCCCGTCACGTTCCCACCACAGCGAGACGTCCAGCGCATGGTTTCGGGATTTCTCTCCCCCGACCTCGAGAAGGCGGCCTTTCCCGACGACGTTCGCGATTACCTCGAGTCGATCGACTACCGCATCGACGTCAACCCGAAACTCGGCCACGAACCGGACAAGACCGACTTCATCCAGGACGCCCACGAGACGCTCGACGCCCGCTTCGAGGCGTTCCGACACTACCTCGAAACGGACGACTGGGACCTCTTCTTCGGCGTCTTCATGACCACCGACCGAGTGAACCACTTCCTGTTCAAGGACTACGAGCGCGACGGCGAGTACAGGGAGGAGTTCCTCGAGTTCTACGAGAAACTCGACGATTACATCGGGCGCATTCGCGGCCTCCTACCGGACGACGTGACGCTGATCGTCGCCTCCGATCACGGCTTCACCAGCCTCGACTACGAGGTCCACTTCAACGAGTGGCTCCGCGAGGAGGGATGGCTCTCCTTCGACACCGACAGCCCGGATGAACTGGGCGACATCGCCGACGAAACGCGCGCGTACTCGTTCATCCCCGGCCGGTTCTACCTCAATCTCGAGGGCCGGGAACCACGCGGATCGGTCCCACAAGAGGACTACGACGCGGTTCGTGACGAACTGAAGGCCATGCTCGAGGACCTCGAGGGTCCCGACGGTCGGAACGTGGTCGACCGCGTCGTCGAGAAGGAGACGGCGTTCCGTGGCGACCACGACGACATCGCACCGGACCTCGTGGCGATTCCGGCCAAGGGCTTCGACCTCAAGTCGGGGTTCAAAGCCGACAACGACATTTTCACCACGGGCCCGCGTAACGGGATGCACAGCTTCGACGATACCAGCCTCTTCATCGACGACCCCGAGGCCACCATCGAGGACGCCGACCTGTACGACGTCGCCCCGACGATTCTCGAGTTGCTCGAAGTCGACGTCAAGCGGTCGGCCTTCGACGGTGCAAGCCTGATCTGACGACGCGGTTTCGAATCCGTTTTTACGCCGCTCGCGTTCACTCGAGTATGCGCGACACAGGCGACGCCGAATCCGAACCTGCACTCGACGGCGACTCGAGCACCCTGACGGAGGTCGTCCACGCCCGCGGCCACGAGCACGTCTCTGGCAGACACGCGAGCACCTTCGAAATCACGACCGACGACTACCTCACGCCGGCTGGGGACTGCATCCTCGCCATCGACGCCGACCGCGCACCCGCCGACTTCGATCCGGACTTCGTCGAGGCCTGTCGGGACGCCGACGCGGTAGTCACCGTCACCATCGAGGCCGACGGGCACGCCGACAGCGTGACGGGGCGAGGGGACCCCGACCTCGAGTTCGCCAGCGAGCGCAGTGCCGTCGGACGAACCAGCGAGTACGTCGACGAGCGGACGGTCATGCTCGAGGCCGACGTCGCCGCCGAGGGATTCGACCGCGACCTGGTGGCCGCACTCGCCGAAGGTGCTGACGCCCGGGTGACATTTACCGTCTCGTCCCCCGAGTGATCGACGGGAGCGAGATTAATCGGTGCGCCGTCCGTCGGCCGCCGAATCCTCGAGACCCGTCCGTTCCTCGCTCGCTGTTGCCGTTTCGAGTATCGAGCACATCACGGCGATTGTGATGACGAATATCTGTGATTTATTGAGACAGATCCCAGTATTCCGGCACTGGTACACCCCTCCCTCGAACGGAGTCGCGACTGACGGTGCAGCGGACGACGACCTCTTCACGCGTGCTCGGCCGGCCTCACCGCATCCCGTCGGGGAGCTCCTGCGCCGGCGGCCGACCGATAGTACGACAGATCCCGTCCAGGAGCAACAGCAGACTTTCTTTGTGCCGAGGCTTGTTGTAGTGAATCGACGTCGGAGCGACCCCACACCGATCGTACTCCTCGAACGCGCTCGGCGGTACCGTCTCGTGTTTGGTTACGTCCTTGCGAAGTTCGACCGCGAGAGCGTGTAGATGGATGAGTTCCTGTTTGCGCATTCCATCGATTCCTCTCACGCAGACTCGTTTGGCTGGCCGATCTGTGGGTCCCCCTCGTAAATTCGAACGGTTCCGTCGGAACCGATGGTGATGGTGTAGCCCTCGTGTTCGAATTCGACACTGACCGTCGAATCGTGCGCGCTCGCGTGGCGGAGTAGCGTCACGACCGACTCCAGTTCGACGGATTCGTACAACGGTCCGACATCGGTTTCGGGCACCTCCTCCAGGGCCGCGATCGCCTGGACGAGTTCCCCCGTCAGCGCCTCCGTTTCGTCGTCCGTCGAGTCGAGTTCCACCTCTCCGTGGGGTGCGTGATCGAGTTGGCTGCTCATGTCTCTGGATATCGGGCCAACGAACACCTATGAAAGCGGTGTCCCTAAATGTCGAGGTATATCCGTCATTATCGTTAGGCGAAACAATTTCACCAGGAGAAACTGAATTATAGCCGCTGTAAACGGGTCGGAGAACCCTCCTCGAGCACGAACTGGATTTTGGGTCGGAAAACGCGAACCCCCCTATCGATTATCGGCCGACGTGGCCAGCGCACTCTCGTCAATCTCCTCCAGGACGTGCTCGTGGAACGCTTGCAAGACGGCGCTCTCGTCTTCGGCCAGGACCACGTCGCTCGCCGAGAGCGTCGCCAGGCCGAACGCACGCGGCGTCGGCGAGTCGACGAGTCGTCTCGAGACCTCGAGTTCGCCCGACTCGAGGCGGGAGACGATGCCTTCGATCTCCGCGACGTTCAACTTGTCCTCGAGGAGTTCGCGGTAGGTTTCCTCGATGACGGCGAAGTCCTCGAGGCCCTCGGCGAATCCGAGCAGCATCTCGCTCGAGACCTGTTGCTCGCTGGCGGACTTCTCGTAGCCCTTGTACCGCTTGAGGATCATCAGCGAGCGCGTGGCGTTGATCCGGAAGTACCGCTGGAGGAGGTCGGTTCCCGACAGCGCGCTTCGCAGGTCCGGGCGCACGTCCTCGGGCTCGAGGTCGTCGAGAATTCCCTCGAGGTCGACCTTCCGGTTCAGGGGCATCGAGAGGACGAACCCGTTGTCGGCGACGGCGACACGAACGTCTGCAGTCGCCTCCTGGGCACACCGGTAGGCGAGCAGTCGCGAGAGGCCGTCGTTGACGCGACGACCGTAACAGGAGTGGACGTAGTAGTGGCGCTCGTACTCGTCGCGGTCGCGTTGGACCTCGATGGCGAGTCGGTCGGGCGTGCTCACGCTCTCCGTGCCCGCGTAGCGAATCTGGTAGTCGAACAGCCTGGACATCGCGCGGACGCTCGAGTCGTCCAGCGGGAACTGACGAAGCCAGGCGCGGACGCGTGAGGAGCCGCCCTCGGCGTAGTGCTCGAGGAGCGTTCGCTGGAACGCGAGGATCTCGCGACCCATGTCCGAGGAGAGCGGCAGGCGCTCGGAGTACCAGGACGGCACCGTCGGCCGCGCGCTCGTCCGGTCGACGTACACCTTCGGCCCGCGTCGGTAGCGGTACTCGAAGTGATCGCCGCCGAGGACGAACACGTCGCCCTTCTCGAGGGTGTCCAGATAGCCCTCGTCGAGCTGGCCGACCCACGCGCTGTCGGCGCGCGTGTAGACGTCGCAGGTGAAGGAGTCCGGAATCGTGCCGACGTTGGTCATGTAGATGACGCGGGCGAGTCGACCACGTTTGCCCATCAGCACCTCGCCGACGGGGTACTCTGGGTAGTGGTGCTCGCCGTCGGGTGGATCGTTGGCGTCACGCCAGACCTTCGCGTAGACGTTCCGGTCCTCCATACCGGCGTACTCGACCGTGAGGTACGCTAGGAGTTGCTCCCAATCGTCGCCGCCGTAGCGCCGGTAGGGATACGCCCGCCGCAGAATCTCCAGCACCTCCCGTTCCGGTCGAATCTCGGCGATCGCCATCCCGTAGACCTGCTGGGCAGCGACGTCCTGGGCGTTCTCGGGGATCGACACGGCGTCGACGAAGCCCTCCTGGGCCTTCTTGAGCATCACGGCGCACTCGAGCAACTCGTCCCGGTCGAGGGCAATCACTCGACCCGTAACGGTCTGACCGACCCGATGGCCCGCCCGTCCAACGCGCTGGAGCAACGCGGCGACGGACTTCGGCGAGCCGACCTGCACGACGAGGTCGACGTGGGGCATGTCGATTCCCAACTCGAGACTCGTCGAGGACGTCACCACGTCCAGGTCGCCCGCTTTGAGCTTTCCTTCGACTCGGTGTCGAACGTCCTTAGAGAGGCTCCCGTGGTGACACCCCGAGTTGTCCTCGTCGTAGGCGTCGAACCGCTCGCGAAGCGTGTGCAACACGCGTTCGGCACCCGAACGCGTGTTCGTGAAGACGAGTGTGTTGGTGTGGTCCTGGATGTGCTCGTGTAAGAGTCGGTAGAACCGGTCCTGGACGAGGTCTCGCGAGGTGTTGATCAGGTCGTCGGCAGGGCACTCGAGGCGGAGGTCGAACTCGCGGGCGAAGCGGGCGTCGACGATGTCGTAGTCTCGAGGGGTTCGTCCGTCCTCGAAATCCGAGCCTGTTCCCTCGAAGTCCGAGCCAGCCGACGCCGGATCGCCAGACGGTTCACAGCCAACCAGAAACTCCGCGACCTGCGAGAGCGGTTCGATCGTCGCCGAACAGCCGATTCGCGTGACGTCGTGGTCGACCAGCGCCTCGAGTCGCTCGAGGCTCACCGACAGGTGCGTCCCACGTTTGTTCGCCGCCAGCGAGTGAATCTCGTCGACGATGACGTACTCCACGCTGCGCAGTTTCTCACGGAATTTGGGCGCGTTGAGCAAGATAGCCAGCGTCTCCGGCGTCGTGTTGAGAACGTGGGGCGTCGTCTCGAGCATCGCCTGGCGCTCGCTCGAACTGGTGTCGCCGTGACGAATCGCGTGGCGAATCTCGCCCATCGAATCGCCTCGCTCTTCGACGATCGATTCGATCCCCTCGAGCGGTACCTCGAGGTTTCGGTGAATGTCGTTGGCCAGCGACTTCAGCGGCGAGACGTACAGACAGTACACCGCGTTCTCGAGTCCGTCGCCGTCCCGGTCGCGCTTGAAGAGTTCGTCGATGATCGCGGTAAACGACGCGAGCGTCTTGCCAGAACCCGTGGGCGCACAGATAAGCGTGTTCGTTCCCGCGTGAATCTTTGGGATGGCGCCGCGCTGTGGTGGAGTGAAGAAGCCGCCGTTCTCGGGGACGTACTCCCCGAAGGCCTCGAGCCACCATTCCTGGACTGCCGGCTCGAGTAACTCGAAGACATCCCAGTCAGCGACGTCGGCCGACTCGAGTGCAGGCGGCAACGACGGTCTCGTCGAGTGCGACGACTCGTCCCCATCCATCGTCAGTCACTGGGGTCCGACCGCCTAAGAGGGTTTGGTCAGCGGGGTGAAAGTGGACGGCTACAGTTCGAGCCACTCACTCTGGACAGTGTAGTCACGAAGGTGCCACCGTTGCTCGACGCGACCGTCGCGGCGTCGAACCTCGACGACCGCGTCGAACAGCGGTTCGAACAGGTTGACCGCGTCGTGATCGCGCGCCAGCGGGAGGTGAAAGTGGCCCATTCCCGTCGTACTTCGGACGGTGGTCGTCGTGATGTGGAGCAGTTTGAACACGTCCTCGGGGTCATACTCGCTCAGTAACGGGACGATCGAATCGACGCAGACGCGCAGTTCGGCAGGATCGAGTCCGTCCTCCGCCGACTCGATTTCTCGAATCGCGTCGATGACGTCCGTTCCGAGGGTGGCGAGCGGCCGACCGGTCGAATCGATGGTCGGTTCCTGTTCTGGTCGGACGGTGTGTTCGATGTGACGCGTCCGTGCGTCCGTGGACTCACAGACGCAGCCGTGGCCCCGGTACGTCGCGTCTCGAGCCGTCACGGCGAGCCGATGGCGTTCGGTACCGGTGTGCGTCCCGAGCAAGCGCTGGCACGCGACTTCGTGTGCGGCTTGCTCGCTGCTCCCGACGACCAGTACAGTACTTCCGTTCCGTTTGAGTCGGTCGAGCGCCTGTGCGAAGGTGACGCCGTCTGACACACCGGTACCTGACTCAGTCTGCATCCATTTACAGCCTCATCGTCGACCGCAATAAACATTGTGGTCGTTATTCATCTAAGTACGTTCATCTCGAACAAAATACGTCCCTCGAGTCCAGTGTATGATTCGCTGCGGAGGGACCTAATCGGCCATTTTTTCACGAATGGCCACGCAGTGGTCGCATGGACGACCGCGACGACCGTAACGACCGCGACGACCGCGACGACCTCGTCCAAGCACTTCGGGAGTTGAGCGCGACGCTGAACGCGCTCCGCGACGAACTCGAGGTCGACGTCCGATCGCGAGACCCCCGTCGACGGCAATTTCCGTTACGGCCGCCGACGCCGGGCGAACTCGCGCGGTTCGGCGACGAAATCGCGATTCCAGCCCTGATCGCGACTCTCGAGGCGAACATTCGCGCGCTCGAGGCCCTCAGACGAGGACTCAAGATCGCTCGAGGCCAGCGAGCGGTTCGCGACGCTGCGACGGACGCCGCCGACCGGACGGTCGACCGCTCGAGCGAACTCCGCGAGACCACGCTCACGCACCTCGACCGCGCGCTTCGAGAGTTGCAGGACGCCGTCTCGGGCGACGCCGACGAAGTCGGTATCGAGGTCGACGACCGGACGCGAACGTTGCTCGAGGATGCCAGGCGGCTTCGCGACGATATCGATCAGCGACTGGCGGAGCGTGTCGAACGGATGGAAGCCTCCGGGTCCGACGCCGAGTCACAGCCATATCGGATCGATATCCAGTCCGGGAACGACGACCAGCGATCCGCGAGAGACCAGCGGTCCGCGAGGGACGAGGACGGGGATAACGTCGACCACCGGCTCTCCGAAGAATCCACAGACCCCGGCGTGGACGTCGACGCCGAACTCGAGACGCTGCGAGATCGGTATGGCGCCTCGAACGAAGACAGAGCGGATGAAACGGATGAATCCTCGTCGACAGGGAAGGACAACGAGTCGGCGGGCAATGGGGAGTCAACTGGTGATGATTCGGATGGGACGCGCGACCCGAGTACTAGCGAAACGGGGCCGAACGACGGCTCGGATGGCGGCTCGAGTAACGGCGAAGAAAACGGCAACGACAGCGAAAACAACGGAGACGACAGAGACGACAGAGACGACAGAGACGAAGACGCCGACGAATAGGCCCGCAAGCGAGCAACCGCTCAGACTGGTTCGAACCGGTAGCCGTCCCACGCCTGACTCTCGGTCACTTTGATCCCCACACCTGGTTCTCGAAGTTCCTCCACGTAGATCGGCCGGACCTCGTCGCCGGTCTCGACGTCTCCGGTCGTGAGTTGACCCAGGGCGCGAACGGGCGGCTGGTCCACGTCCGAGGCGTCCTCGAGGTCGAATTCGACGATAGCCAGATGATTCGGCTCGCGGACACCGGGAGGGGTGGCAGTACTCGTCGTCCAGGTGACGACCGTCGCGGTGAACTCGCTCAGGTCGACCGTGTCGACGGGTTCCTCGCCGTCGGGGCCGAGGTGGTGGCCGGGGAACCCGACCGTGCCGTCGGCGTAGCGGTAGGCTTCCATCATCATGCCGGCGCCTCCATGATCGTCGTGATGACGCAGTTGCCGAACCCGCCGACGTTACAGCACAGGCCGACGTCCGCGTCGACCTGTCGCGGGCCGGCCTCGCCGACGAGTTGCTCGTAGATTTCGACGCCCTGGGCGACGCCGCTGGCGCCGAGGGGGTGGCCCTTGGACTTCAGGCCGCCGGAGGTGTTGATCGGCATGTCGCCGGTCTTCTCGGTCTCACCGGCTTCGACGCGCTTCCAGGCCTCGCCGTGGTCGGCGAAGCCGAGTCCCTCCATCTGCAGGAACTCGAGAATGGTGAACATGTCGTGGAGTTCGGCCACGTCGACGTCCTCGGGGCCGTGGCCGCTCATCTCGTAGGCGGCCTCGCCGCTCTCGACGACGCCGTTCATCACGGTGGGATCGGGGCGCTCGTGGACGACGTGGGTGTCGGTCGCCCCGGCGACACCTGCGACGACGGCGTACTCGTCGGCGTACTCTTTCGCTACGGATTCCGGGCAGAACACGAGGCCCGCACTCCCGTCGGTGATCGGGCAGAAGTCGTACAGACGCAGGGGATCAGCCACGATGGGCGACTCCAGGACGGTCTCCAGGTCTACTTCTTTCCGGAACTGGGCGTGGGGGTTGTCGACGCCATTTTTGTGATTCTTCACGGCGACCTTCCCGAGGCTCTCCCGGGGTGCGTCGAAGCGCTCGAGGTAGTGACGGGCAGTCATCCCGGCGAAGGAGGGCAGGGTGACGCCGTGTTTGTACTCCTCGGGGTGGGTGATCGAGGCGATGATGTCGGTCGACTCCCCCGTGGTCCGGTGGGTCATCTTCTCGCCACCAACGAGCAGCGTCATCTCGCTGGCACCGCTGGCGACGGACTGCCAGGCGGCGTAGATACCGGCCCCGCCGCTCGAGGACGTCTGATCGACCCGCTGGGCGTACGCCGGCAAAAGGTCGAGGTCGTGAGCGAGCATGTTCATGATGCCACCCTGGCCCTCGAACTCGCCGCTCGACATGTTCGCGACGTAGCAGTGCTCGACGTCGTCCGAGGCGACGCCGGCGTCCTGGAGGGCGGCGATGCCGGCCTCGGCGAGGAGGTCGCGGATCCACTCCTCACGCTGGCCGAACTGGGTCATCGACGCGCCGATGATCGCAACGCGTTCCATGCTCACACTGAGTCAGGTCACGCATTTATAGGGTGAGGATGTTGGCAGAATCGGTGTGCGTCGTTCCTGATTCGGAGATCTATCTCTCTGGATGATGTCTGGATTGGTGTGTGAATACAGAGTCTGGATGCAGTACTACAGCGTGAGGAGAGAGAACGATCAACCGATTGTAAGCACTTTATCGGCGTCCTCCACGATTCGTAAACAGTCGTCCATCGTTGACCGTGGTCGGAGGTCGTCCGGCTCGATATCTCGTGAGTCCATACAGGTGCCACACGCAAATAGCGTTCCGTCGTTGTTCGTGTACTTGCGCATCACCCCGTGGGGGTTGAACTTCTCGTGATCGAGGTCGGGTGCATCAACCCCATCCCCTAGCAGGAACGTCTCCACCAAGTGTCCCGCGTCGAGAGCCGTATTCGCCAATCGAAATGCGTTCCAGACTCGTTCCGGATCGTTTGTCTCCAGGATCAGTCCAAGCTGCATGCTCAAGAGTAGTCGCGTCGAAAACAAAGCAATTGTGGGGATTGTCGTTGGAGAAGTAGATCTTCCCCTTCCTCGGAGGCTATTGACTGGTTTCTCGACAGACTTGAGAGACTGCGAGATATGTGCCATGATTCTTGCAGGACCTGACTACCCGCTGAACTGCTGTCAGATGTGGCGTACAAGATACAGACCAACTATTCACTACGTCTGGTTCCAGAGAGATTCCGTGAAGCTGTTCAGTAGATGTTTTAAATACGTGTTCGCAGGGCGAATTCGACTATCGATTATAATTTAGGGTCTGGTCTGTACGGTCCGTGTATGTCCCAACAATCGACAGACGTTCAGGAGACGATTGCGATGTCTTCTGCGCCGTCTGATCCCTTTACTGCTCTGCCACGAACGGAGTGGCGGGACGTATTTTTCGGACTTCCGGACGAGGTACAAGAGGTCCTCGTTGTGGATATGAGTCGGTCGGAACTGGAGACATTTATCGACCGACTCGATCCAGACGAGGTGACCGAGGTTCTCAGACACACCGATGAAGAGACACGTGAGGCGCTCCTCGCGACGCTCGATAACCAGCGCCGCGAGAAAATCGACTTTTTGCTCTCGTTCGACCCCGAAAGTGCAGCGGGGCTGATGAGCCTCGATTACGTTACCGTCGATGAAACGCGGCAATTCCCAGAAGTGACCGAACGGGTTCGTCGCTTCGAAGAGCGAACGGGACGTGTGCCGACGATTTTCGTTACTGATGATGGTGAATTACAGGGTGAACTTCCTGGTGCGGCACTATCGATAGCCGACGACGTAACCGAGTCGATAAGTGACTACGTACAGGAGACGCCACACGTCCGGTACGACCGCGATGACGTAGAGGTAATCGAGGTTTTCAAGCAAAACCGCGAGCGCGCCGTCGCCGTCCTCGACGAAGAGGACGACATTCTCGGAGTGATACACGCCGAGGACCTGTTGCAACTGCTCGAAGAGGCTCGAGGGGAAACGCTCTACGACTTCACTGGCGTCGCCGAAGAGGAGAGCGTCCTCGACGGTCCAGGATCGAAGATACGGAGGCGGTACAAGTGGTTGATCCTCAACCTCGGAACAGCGTTTATGGCTGCAGCGGTCGTCGGACTGTTCGAGTCGACCATTGCCGCCGTCGCTATTTTGGCAGCGTACATGCCAGTCGTTGCCGGGATGGGCGGGAACGCTGGGACGCAGGCGATGGCAGTCACCGTTCGCGGAATTTCACTCGGTGAGGTGTCACTCAACACCGGCAAGCGGGTGATCTTCAACGAAGTCGTTGCCGGTGCTGCCAACGGGTTCATTACCGGTGTGCTCGTGGCCGTGATCGCTATCGCCTTCTCGTTTGGCGAGTTTGGCCTCTTACTCGGGGCCGTTATTGGTGTCTCGATGGTGGCGAATCTCGTCATTGCGGGGTTTTTCGGTGCGTTGACCCCGCTGTTACTCGACCGAATCGGATACGATCCAGCCACGTCAGCGACGATCTTCATCACGACGGCAACCGACGTACTGGGCTTTTTCGTGTTCCTCGGATTGGCTCAGGCAGTCCTGTTATAAGTGTGAATCAACCGTTCAGTAGAGTTGTGTCGTAACCGCGAACGATGCGCCACCTACGTACCAGTATCTGGATTCGAACGGATCGATGACTGTTCGATCGGTGACTCCCGGAGTAAGATCACGATCGAGCCGACGACCAGTATCACACCCGCTGCCGACAGGGCGATTACCGGTGAGACGAGATCCGAGATCACGCCACTCCCGAGCTGAAACGGGATCACGGTTATCGCACTCACCATCGCCATCGCGCTCAATACGGTTGCACGACCGAGTGTCTCGATGCGGTCGTTCACGTACTGTCCTGCAAGCACTCGCGTCGGCTCAACACAGGCCCAGCCGACGAATAACGCCACGAGCGCTATCGGCGGCACGAACACCATCGCTGCCAGAAGCCCACCAACGAGAAGCGGGATTGCGATAAACCACCGACGCAACCCGACCCACTCCTCGATAAAATTGATTCGATAGCTGATTGCCGCCGAGACGAGATTGATCGCGGCATAATACACCCCCAGAAGCGTTTCGACGTTATCGGTCGAGAGGGTGAGTGTATAGGGGTTTCCTTGACCGGGAGCCGGGAGTGGGAGGGTGAGACTCATGTTCAGGTCGGTCACGACGGTCTCGAATATCGGCTGGAGGAAGATGAACACGAGATAGGTAATGGCCGAGAACAGCACGAAGTAGTAGACGATGAACGACCGCAGACGACGCTGGCCGACAGCCTGTTTGACGACACCCCACGCCTCTCGGATGCCCATCTCGCTCGAACCACTGTCCTCGTACGTCACCGGTTCGTCCAGCGTCACGATCACGAGCAGGCCTAACCCGGTAAACAGCGCAGCTGCGAGAAACGGGTACGTGAGGTCGAGACCGCCGAGGTAGCCACCGACGAGTGACGCACCGACACCGGTCGTCAGGGCAATCGATTGCCCACGCCCACGAACGCGGGTGAACTCGTCACTCGCAGACACGTCCGTGAGCGTTTCGTACACCCACGCATCCTCCGTTCCCGAGCGGAAGTTATAGCCGAGCGACCAACAGATAAAGAGGAGGGCGAACACGAGAAACGAAGATGCGAACGCGATTCCGACCAACGTCGCCGTAATGAGCACCGACCCGACGAGAAGGCTGTTTCGGCGCCCGATCCGGTCACCGACGTATCCAGTCGGTACCTCGCCGAGGACTGTCGTCAGGTTGTAAAGCGCCTCGATGATGACGATTTGCGTGAAAGATAATCCCTGCGAGAGAAAATAGAGGTACATGATCGGTCGATAGAATTCGACCGCTTCCGTCGCTTTGTAGAGGTAATATTTGAAGACGGCTCCGGATATTGCCATAGCCAAACGATCACACCCACCAACCGTAGTGACTACGGTATCCACCAGCGTTCTCCGATTCTCTCTTCGAACTAATACGTATCCAGGAACGGTGATGAGTTCCGCGCACACGATACTGACAGCTCATCACATTCATCGATCGACGTTTACCCACGCCACGACGGAGACCAGTACCGGACGCAACCAGTCAGACCTCTGCCGCCTGGAGGTCGCTCGCTCGAGCTCGCGCCTGGTCGATCACTGCTGGCCGGGCCAGAAACGAGATCACGACATCGTCGGCGCCGTAGGTCACGTCGTCGACGCTGGCGTGATCGTGGATCCAGGACACGAGGCTCATCGTGTCGTCGGTCATCGGCACGACGAGGCGCTCGCGTTCCCAGTTGGGGAGTTCTTCGTCGATCCGCTCGAGCAGGGCGTCGACGTTGCTTCCCTCCTGGGCGCTGACGGCGACCGGGTTCGGTGCCAGCGCCGAGAGTGTCTCGCGCTTCTCGGCGAGTTCCTCGTCGGTCACGCGGTCGATCTTGTTGAGGACGGTGACGATGGGTGCCTCGTTGCGCTCGTAGAGCGTGTCGTGGCTGGTGACGAGTTTCTCGTGTATCTCCTCGACGGGTTCACTCACGTCGACGACGAGCAGGACGAGGTCGGCCCGGTAGACCGAGTCCAGCGTCGACTTGAACGACTCGACGAGCCAGTGGGGCAGGTCGCTGATGAACCCGACCGTGTCGGTCACGAGCACGTTTCGGGGTTCGATGTCCGCCCGTCGAGTCGTGGTCCCGAGGGTCGTAAAGAGCTTGTCCTGGGACTCAGCTGTCGCATCGAGGTCCGGGTGGAGGTCCTCGTTCTCTTCGACCTCGAGGTCCCGCGCCAGGCGTCGGAGCAGGGTGGACTTCCCGGCGTTGGTGTACCCAGCCAGGGCGACGAGGTCGAATCCCGAGTCGCGACGTCGCTCGCGGCGGTGCTCCTCGGTCTGTTCGATCTGATCCAGTTCGTCCCCGATCCGGCTGATCTGGTCCTTGATGTCCTGTTCGCGGCTCTCGTCGTACTCCCCGAGTCCCATGAAGCCGGGGTGTTCGTCCCGTTTGGCGAGACTCGCCTTCGCTTCGACGCGCGGGAGTTCGTACCGAAGTTCGGCGAGTTCGACCTGGAGCTGGGCCTTCCGGGTCTGGGCGCGCTGACCGAATATCTCGAGGATCAGCGTGAATCGGTCCATGACCGTGACGCCCTCGGGCAGGAGCTGGCCGAGGTTGTACGTCTGGTAGGGACCGAGCCGGTTGTCGAAGATGACCGTCTCGGCGTCGGCCCGCCGGACCGCCTCCGCCAGCTCGTTCGCCTTCCCCTCACCCAGCTGGAGGGCGGCATCCGCTGTCCTGGTCTGGGTGACCTCGTCGACGACGGTGTACCCGGCCGCACGGGCGAGGTCCGAAATCTCTTCGGTGTCGGGCACGCCGGAGTCGACGCGTTTAGCGACGATCGCTCGTTCGTCCGCCGACGCGTCCGCACTCGTCCGTTCGTGTGTGCGTTCGTTCATACGAGTAGCTGATCGTGGTCGATAGGTGCGTCGACGCGATTCGACCGCTCGAGCGAGCGCCCGGAAGGACGCAGGAATGAGCGCTCGGACTGACACTCAAACGAGCAGTCGAGCGAGCGTGCAAGTGAACGCTCGCCAACGCGATCGACGGGGGCACGCCTCGAAGCGCCGTCTCTCGAATCCGCCCAGTACCTGACCACGTCAGGGATGCCGGCCGGTCACCTCGGTTAGCTGATCGCGAATCATACCTGACCTACGTCGGGAAGGGTCTTGAATGCGGTGGCGTCCACCCGTCAGCGCGAACCGGCGCCGTTTTTACGGCCGCGAGAGGAGAGTTGGGTATGACGCTTCCGGCAGCACTCGAGGCCGCCGACGGGCCGCGAGCGATCGACACCCACGCCCATCAGCCGACCAGCGAGTTCCTCCACGACGCGGGCGGTGAGATGATGCGCGACGCGGCCGACCGCTTCGGCGCTGACCTCGAGACCGACACCTACGAGCACATGGTCGAGGAGTACCGCGAAACGGGCGTTGGCCGGGCAGTCCTCCTCGGGTGGGACGCCGAGACCAACACCGGCAATCCGCCGGTGCCCAACGACTACGTCGCCGAAGTTCGAGACACCTACGCGGACTTCTTCGTCGGCTTCGGCTCGGTCGACCCGCTCAAGGACGACTGCGTCCAGGAGGCGATCCGCTGCGTGGAAGACCTCGACCTCTCCGGATTCAAGTTCCAGCAGATCGCTCAGGGCTTCGATCCCTCCGATCCAGAACACGAGGAGCTGTGGGCGACCATCGAAGACCTGGGCGTGCCGGTGGTCTTTCACGGCGGGAACTCGACACTGGGGGCCTGCTCGCCCGGCGGTCGCGGCCTCAAGATCAAGTACGGCAATCCCATGCTGATCGACGACGTGGCGGCGAACTACCCCGACCTACAGATCCTGATCGCGCACCCGGCGTTCCCCTGGGAACAGGAGCAACTGGCCATCTGCCAGCAGAAGGGAAACGTCTACATGGACCTCTCGGGGTGGATGCCCCGATACATCGACGATCAGGTGCTCCATTACGCGAAGTCACTACTGAAAGACAAGGTCATGTTCGGCACCGACTACCCGATGCTCGAGCCCGGGCCCTGGCTCGAGCAGTTCGCCGAACTCGACTTCCCCGAGGACGTGCAGCGAAAGCTCCTCTGGGAGAACGCCGAGTCGTTCCTGGACCTCGAGTGAGCGGGTCGAGGAGGTGGCGTACTCGAGGAGCGACGGGCGTCTCGAACTGAAAACGAGGGCAACTGTTGTATGTGCGTCTCGAGTACGTGTGTTATGTCCGTGCCGTACCGTTCGTTCAGCCATTCGTTCGACCGCTCGTTCGAGCATTCGTTCAGCTATTCGTTCGACCGCTCGTTCGAGCATTCGTTCAGCTATTCGTTCGAGCACGTCCCCGCCACCATCCCCGGCCCACCGGAACTCGAGATTGCTCTCTTCGTCCTGGTCGCGATGGTCGTTATTCCGGCGATCATGCTCGGCATCGTTCTGGTGATCGTTCGCCGACGAGCCCCGGGACTCGAGGAGATTCAGGCGTCGATGGACGCCGAATCAGACCACTCCGAGACCGACGCGCCCGCCGACCGGGAGTAGCCGGGATGAGGGATGGGATGTCGGCGTAGTCGTCCCTCCGACGCGACCCTATCGTAGCGCCACTCGAACGAGAGTCACACCGCCAGGACAGTATCGACGACCAGCATCACCGAAAATCCAGCGAGAAACGCCATCGTCGCCGTGTCCGCGTAGCCGTGGCCGTGACTCGAGGGGATGAGTTCGCGGAACACGACCGCGATCATCGCGCCAGCGGCGAACCCCGCTGCGATCGGGAAGATACCGGTGACGAACGCCACGAGGGCGAAACCGACCGCGGCCGCGATCGGTTCGGGGAGGCCGCCCGAGAGCGTGGTGTAGAGGATCGTCTTCGGCGTGGAAACGCCGGCTCTGATGGCCGGAATCGCCATCGCGAATCCGTCTGGAACGTTCTGGACGGCGATGGCCGTGGCGATCGCGAGTCCCAATCCCGCCTCCCCGCTGGCGAAGGCGATGCCCACGGCGAGCCCTTCGGGGACGTTGTGGATCGTGACGGTCGCACCGACGAGCAACGCCCGCCGCCGGTTGTCGTCCATCGCCGCCCGTTCGGCCGCGGCCTCGTCGCTCTGGAGCAGGGCGATTCCCTCCATTCCGCTGGCTTCGTCTCGGAATCCGGTGTTGATGTGAAGGTGGGGAAGCGCGGCATTGACGACGAGTAAAAAGAGCCCGCCGGCGACGATGCCGATGACGACCTCGAGCGGCGAGCCGAGGTCGAGACCGGGGATGATCAGCGCGAAGACGGCCGCTCCGACCATGACGCCGGCGGCGAACCCCAGCGAACTGTCGTAGACGCTGTGGCTCACCCGGTCGGTGTAGATCGTCGGCAGGGCACCGATTCCGGTCGCACAACCGGCGAGCGTCGCGATTATGAGAACCTCAGAGAGCGTCGACATAGGTGTGATGTGTCCGGAATGAACTCGGTCTCAGTCGTTCGCCTCCGACGGTTGATCGGAATCAGACTCGAGGTGCTGTGTGACGCGCTCGTCGACGACGTCGATCGAGATGCCGGCGTCCATGCCCCGATCCGCGTCACCGAATCCGGCGCTGAGTACCCGAGTCAGGGCGTCTTCGACGTCCTCGTCGAGTTCGGTGATGCGGTCGGTTTCGATTTCGATGACGAATCCCGTCGTGATGTTCGGCGAGGTCGGCAAGAAGAGCACTTCGCGGCCGTCGTCGGCCGTTTTCCCGGTCTTGAACGCCGTCATCCGGGCCCCGTTCCAGGTCTCGATCTTGACTGGCTTCTGCAGCGATTCCTGCTCCCCAAAGGCGGTTTCGGCGGCCATCTTGGAGGCGTTGTAGACGACCCGGAGGCCGGGGACGCGATTGGCGACGTTGTCCAGGACGCGTTCGACCAGCCCGCCGATGGTCGTTCGCATCAGGTATCCCATCGAGAGCGTGAGGATGATGAGCACTGTGAGGACGACGACGACCCGAAGGAACTGTGCGACCTGTTCACGGGTACGGGCCGCACCCTCGAACGCGCCATCCGGTATAAGCGGTCTGAGCACGTCGGCGTCCAGGATCAACTCCGGGGTGACCCCCGCGATGATCCCGTAGAGCCAGTAGAGGAGGTAGAGGGTGATGAGAATGGGACCGAGAACGACGAGGCCGCTCGCAAAGTCCCGCTTCCACGAGGTCATGTGCTGTGGGTCACACTACGGGGTTATCAGCCCTTCCCTTTACCGGTCGAGGATTGCCCGCAGGGCGAAAAACAGGTTCTCCTTGCGTTCCATGACCCGCCGGTAGAAGTACGACTTCCACCGGCCGCCGTAGGGAACGTACTGCCACATCTCGTACTCCGCTGCGAGTTCCTCCTGGGCGTCCTCGCGAACGCCCATGAGCATCTGGAGTTCGAAGTCGGTCCCGTACTCCTCGTGGAGGTCGATGGCGTGCTCAATCATCGCCGGATCGTGACTGCCGACGGCGACGCCGTCCTCGAAGTGTTCGAAGGCGTACTCGAGGAGTTCACGGTAGGCGCGGTTGACGGCCGCTTTGTCCTTGTAGGCTATTTCGGCCGGTTCGTCGTAGGCCCCCTTGACGAACCGAACCTTGCCTGGCAAGTCGGCGAGGCGTTCGACATCCTGGCGAGTCCGCTCGAGGTTCGCCTGGACGCAAATGCCGACGTTGCCGTCGTAGGTTGTCGTCATCGCTTCGAAGGCGTCGAGGGTGACGTCGGTCGTCGTGTGGTCTTCCATGTCGATCCAGACGAACACGTCTCGATCTGTGGCCTCCGCGACGATTTCCTCGAGCAGGTCGCGAAAGACGTCCTCGCCCAGGTCGAGGCCGATCTGGGAGGGTTTCACCGAGATGCAGGCCTCGAGGCTCGAGTCGCCGATCGCAGCGACGAGCGTGCGGTACTCAGCCGCGTCGGCCGCCGCCGGCGACCGGGAGTCGTAGTGTTCGCCGAGGAGGTTGACGATGGCGTTGATGTTCCGGTCGTTCAGGGTCCGCACGTGCTCGAGGGCCGTCGCGGGTGACTCACCGGCGACGAACCGATTCGCGATGGGCGGGATCATGATCGAACGTGTGTCCCCCTCTTATTTGGCAGTTTGTGATTCGTCCTCGTTGAGGGATCGTCGCCTGCGACTGTCATCGGTTATCGACTCTCCGGTCGGCGGTCGAGAACCACCAGCGGTTAAGAGCCACCGGCACATCGAGGGTGACATGGCAGTACTCGAGACGATCGTAGTCGCGTTCTGGGCGATGGTGCCCGCGTACGTGCCGAACAACGCAGCGGTGCTCGCCGGCGGCGGTCGGCCGATCGACGGAGGTCGAACCCTCAACAGAAAGCGACTGCTGGGCGACGGCAAGACCTGGCGCGGAACGGCGGTAGGGACGACGATTGGGCTGGTCCTGGCGGCGATGTTGACGCTGATCGCCGGTGACGCGAGCGCCGCGCTCGGCTTCGAGGTGCCGACGTTCACGCCGCTCGCGGCGCTCGGACTCGCCGGCGGGGCGATGCTCGGGGACATCCTCGCGTCGTTTCTCAAGCGTCGAACGGGCCGTGACCGCGGGGCGATGTTTCCCGTCGTCGATCAACTGGATTTCGTCGTCGTCTCGCTCCCGGTGACGGCCCTGCTCGACATCGACTGGTTTCTGTCCGTATTTACGTGGGAGGTCATCCTCGTCGTCGTCGTCATTACACCGCTGTTGCACGTCCTGACGAACGTGATCGCGTACAGACTCGGGTTGAAGAACGAGCCCTGGTAGGCAGTCAGGTGTTTGCGTCCCGCTCTTCGAATCGACCGCTACGAGTGCTGACATCGAGTGTCGCTCCGTTGAGCGAACTCCAGGCACCGACCTCGAATGCGTTCGATCTCCGAACTCCAGGCACCGACCTCGAATGCGCACCTACTCCTCAACGCGCATTCGACCTCGAACCCGCCTTCGGCTACGAGCGCGCATCACATCGTTTATTTCGATTCGCCACCCCACTGTCGCCAATGACGAACCAGGCACTCATCGACGCACTTCGTGACGCCGACGCGGTTCGATACGGCGAGTTCGAACTCTCTCACGGTGGCACCAGCGACTACTACGTCGACAAGTACCTCTTCGAAACCGATCCGCGCTGTCTCGAGTTGATCGCCGAGGCCTTCGCCGAGCGACTCGAGGCCGACACGAAACTCGGCGGAGTCGCTCTCGGCGGCGTCCCGCTAGCGGCCGCGACGAGCGTCGCCGCCGGTGTTCCCTACGTCATCGCCCGGAAGCAGCGCAAGGACTACGGGACGGCGAACCTGATCGAGGGTCGACTCCAGGAGGGCGAGGAGGTCGTCGTCGTCGAGGACATCGTCACGACGGGCACGAGCCTGGTGGACGCGGTCGAGGCGCTACGCGATGCGGGTGCGACGGTCGAGCGCACGCTCGTCGTCGTGGACCGTCAGGAAGGCGGCCGCGAGAACGTCGAAGCCGCGGGCCTCGAGATGGATGCGCTGGTGACGGCCGAGGAGTTACTAGCCGACCGCGACTGAGCGCTTCGCGAGCGGTGGTCTCGACGTGGCGTCGAAAACAGTTCAAATGCGAATGTTCCGATGGCTCCTTATTTAGATCTCGACGCTCGAACACACAGAAACGTCGGGTATTTCAACCGTTTCTCGTACGATTCTGGCTTTTTCTCTTTGAAGGACTCGTTCGGCTTCGGCTCGACCAGTTCCTCCAGTTGAAACCCAGTTTCGACGAGCGGGTTGACGACTTCGGAAAATGGCCGACGATAGAAGGGGACATCAATCTCCTCGCCGGAAGCGGACCACGTCATCCGTTCCTGTTCGACGTCGAAGTAGTTCTCGGCCTCGAATGCCACGTACTCATCGACTGGATGTTGTGCCGAAAACACGAGGAATCCTCCTGGACGAAGAATGCGGGCGAACTCCGCGAAGGGTTGTCGCCAGTCTTCGACGTAATGGAGCGAAAGGCCGCAGATAACACCGTCGAACGTTCCGTCGTCGGCAAACTCGAGAGTCGCCGTGATATCGGCCTGGCGAATTTCCGCTCGATCGCCGATTCGTCGTCTCGCCTGTTCGAGCATCTCGGTGTTCCTGTCGACAGCGAGAACGTCCGCTCCCCTCTCGGCCAACCACGCTGCGTACCGAACGTGTCCACAACCCGCATCCAGGACTCGTTTGCCTGCGACGTTTGGAACGAGTTCCGTCGTCGCAGGAAACTCCAGATCCGCACAGTACGGGTCCTCTTCTTGCGTCTCGTACGTCTCCGCCAGTTTGTCGTATGCGTCCTCCACAGTGGGACTCTCTTCGGGTGGCATGAACACGTTCGTGTGCCCCCTTCGAAGTAATCGTTGTGATTCCAATTCCGAATCACTACCTATCCGTAACGAGCATCGACAACAAGGCTGGTAGGTCAGCAGGTCGTTGAATGAAACGGCAAACTGTTATCGAACGCCCGATGCTCGCTATTGCTGGCCATAGGACTCGAACTTCGCGAGCACCGTCTCCAGCTGTTCGTCGGAGAGTCGCTGAGGCTCGAGGCCGGCCGAGCGCGCCTCCAGATAAATCCGGGCGAGGCTCTCGACGTGAGCCGTGTTCTCGAGCGCCGTCTCGAGGTCCGGTGCGGTGACAACCAGACCGTGGTTTTCGATGAGGCTCGCGGTGGCGTCGGCCTCGCGCATCGCGGTGACGATGTTCTCGGCCAGCGCGTCGGTGCCGTAGGGGGCGTACTCGGCGACCGGCACTCGCTTGCCGACGGCGACGATCATGTAGTGGATCGGCGGCAGGGGTTCGTCGGCGATCGCCAGCGTCGTCGACCACGGCGAGTGCGTGTGGACGATGGCGCCCACATCCTCGCGGCGGTAGATGGCGCTGTGCATCGGCACCTCGCTACTGGGTTTCATCGCCCCGTCGCGGTGCTCGCCGTCGACCCCGACGACCGGTACGTCGTCGACGTCGAACGCGTCGTAGGGGACGCCAGTCGGCGTGATCGCGAAGACGTCGCCGTCGCGGACGCTCAGATTTCCGGTTCGGCCGGGGGTCAGCGATGCGAGGTCGCTCGCACGCTCGACTACCTGCTCGCGCTGGGTTTCGAGGAGTACAGTCATAGTATCAGGTCCGTTAGGTCGCCGAAGTGATCTATCCTGTGGTCGGGGATGCGATCATCCCCCGATTGATCATCGACTCCCGAGAGATCAGGGTCGTCCGGCTCCTCGCCCGCAGCGTCGAACAACACCGTCTCGAGGCCGATCGCGTTTCCGCCGACGACGTCCGAGGGGATCGAATCGCCGACCATGACTGCATCACTCGGGTGGCACTCGAGTCGCGCGAGCGGGTAGGTGAACATGACCGAGGCGGGTTTCTCCTGGCCGACCTCCTCTGAGGTCACGAGCAGGTCGATAGCGTCCGCAAGGTCCAACCGCTCGATCTTACGCAGTTGAATCCGAGTAGTGAGGTTCGTGACGATTCCCACATCGATGCCGGCCTCGTGCACCGTCGAGAGAGTCTCCTGGACGCCCGAATGGAGCGACATCGCCTGGAGGTACCCCTCCCAGTAGGCGTCGCCCAGTGCCAGCGCGTCCGACGGTCGGGGCTCGCCCGTGTGGCGCTCGAGTGCACGCTTGAAGTACAGCAGACGGTCGTGAGACGCGGCGGTCCCCACGAGGTCGCGTTTCACGTCGCGGCGGCCGGTCTGGTAGAACGCTTCGAACTCCTCGGTGTCGAGGGCGTAGCCGCGCTCGAGGGCGGTCTCCCGAGCGGCGGCCTTGCCTGCCTCGTTACACGGTGCGTAGGGGTAGAGCGTGTCGTCGAAGTCGAAGAGGACGGCGTCGACGGTCATAGGTGACCTGCTCGGTCATCGGTAAAACACGTGTCGGTCGAACCGAGTCGGCTCGGGGTCACGCTCGTGGGTACGTCGTCACTCGAGTTGCTCGAGATATCCGCGTTATTCAAGTCACTCGAATTGCTCGAGATATCCGCGTTATTCAAGTCACTCGAATTGCTCGAGATATCCGCGTTATTCAAGTCACTCGAATTGCTCGAGATATCCGCGTTATTCAAGTCACTCGAATTGCTCGAGATATCCGCGTTACTCGAGTCACTCGAGTCAGCACCGAACGCCGATCAGTCGTTCGGAAACTCCTTCTGGAACCCGCGGAACTCCGTCCGGTGAGCCTCCTCGTCGGCCAGAATCGTCACGGCGACGTCCTCCGTGACCGGATCGTTCGCCTCGCCCGCCGCCTCGAACAGCGATCGGTAGGTCTCGATGGCGTCCTCCTCCGCCTCCAGGACGCCCTCGATCACGGACTGGACATCGGTCGTGTCCTCAGGCGGCTGGAGGCTCGACTGGCGGGCCTCGAACTCCATCGAACCCGGCGGGGACTCGTCGAGTTGTTTCAGTCTGTTACCGAGCATCCGCGCGTGCTCGAGTTCCTCCTCCACGTCGGTCTCGAGACTCTCTTTGACCTCCTCGGCGTGGACGCCGTCCAGGACGATCGCGTTCGTCAGGTAGTTCATCACGGTCTCGAGTTCGTCGATGTACGCCTTCGTCAACAGGTCGGTGACTTCGTCTGCCATAACCGGTTCTATCACGAACGACTGTATAAAGCTGACACCGGCATCGCTCGCGCCGGAAGCCCTGCCGGCACCGCTGTCCTTTATAGCCGTGCCGAACTGAGTTGCGCGTATGTCGAATCACGATCCTGGAACGGAGGATCCACTCTCGGTTCACGGCGTCGTCCCCCCGATGGTCACGGCGTTTCACGAGGACGAGTCGGTCGACTACGAGACCACGGCGGCCCACGCCCGGTTCGTCGTCGACGGCGGCGCCCACGGCGTGTTCCCGCTCGGGACGAACGGCGAGTTTCCCCTGTTGACCGCCGAAGAACAACGGGGCGTGGTCGAAGCGGTGGTCGAGGAAATCGACGGCGACGTGCCCGTCATCGCGGGCGTCGGCGCGCCGAGCACGCACGAGACGATCCAGCACGCGACTCACGCCGAGCGCGTCGGCGTCGACGGCCTGGTCGTCGTGACGCCGTACTACTATCCAGTCGATCACGACGCTGCCCTCCAGCACTACCGCCGGGTGGCCGAAGCGACGGATCTCCCGATCTACATCTATCACATCCCGAGTAAAACGGGGAACGCCATCTCGCGGTCGACGCTCGACGACCTGGCAGCGATCGACGGCATCGCCGGTCTCAAGGACTCGAGCAAGGACGTCCCGTGGCTTGCTCAGTCGATCGACGCCCACCCCGAACTGACCTTCCTCTCCGGATCGGATTCGCTGCTCTTTCCAGGCCTCGAGATCGGTTGCTCGGGTATGGTTAGCGCGGTCGCGAACGTCTTTCCCGAACTCGTCGTGGATCTCTACGAGGCCTACGACGCTGGCGACGAGGACCGCGCCCGTGAACTGCAGAGCCGCGTCTACGACGTTCGAGATGCGCTCAAGACCGGCGGTGCGTACATGTCGGGCGTCAAAAGCGCGCTCCGGCTTCGTGGATTCGACGCGGGACCGCTCCGGAGTCCGCTGCGGCTGAAAGACGAGGCGAGTACGGCCGAACTCGAGGCCGAACTCGAGGCGCTGGACCTGTTGTAGCGGACTCGTCGGCTGCCTTCGTCGTCGGCCGCCTTCGTCGTCGCCGCGTTCGCTGTCGATCGACAGAAGCGGGGAGAAGGGGACGAGGAACGCAAACCGGTGGCATTTTTTGCCGTTGCCACGGATCTCGAGGCATGGAACTCACGGCCGAGCAGGAGGCGGTCAGGAACGTGGTGCACGAGTTCGCCCTCGAGGAGATCCGGCCAACGGCGCTCGAGGCCGACCAGACGGAGACGTTCCCGGAGGACGTCTGGGACGGCCTCGCGGACATAGACCTGACGAGTCTGACGGTTCCCGAGGCGTACGGCGGGTACGACGCCGATCCGATCACCTACGCCCTCGTCAACGAAGAGGTCGCCTACGGGATGCTGGCGATGGCGACGGCGCTCTCGGTCCACTGCCTGGCAACCTCGTGTATCGCCACGTTCGCCGACGACGATCAGAAGGATCGCTGGCTGCCGGAGATGGCCACCGGGCGACCGGTCGGCGCCTTCGCCCTCTCGGAGCCACACGCCGGGTCGAATCCGGCCGAGATGACGACCGAGGCCGTCAAAGACGGGAACGAGTACGTCATCAACGGCGACAAGCAATGGATTACGAACGGCCAGCGGGCGGGCGTGATCGTCCTCTTCGCGAAGACCGACCGGGACGACCCCTCGACGGTCACGCAGTTCCTGGTGCCCGCCGACGCGGACGGACTCACCGTGGGCGAGAAGGAGGACAAACTCGGGCTCAGAGCGAGCGACACGACGGGACTCCACTTCGACGACGTTCGAATCCCGGCCGAGAATCGGCTGACCGAGGAAGGACGGGGGCTCTCCGCTGCCTTCGAGATCCTGACCGGCGGCCGCATCGCCATCGCCGCCCAGTCGGTCGGGCTCGCCCAGAGCGCTCTGGACGAGGCCATCGCCTACAGCCAGGAGCGCGAACAGTTCGACAGGCCGATCGGCGATATCCAGTCGATCAGGCACAAGCTCTCGGAGATGTCGACCCGGATCGAGGCCTCGCGCCTGCTCACGCGGGAAGCGGCCCGCAAGCGAGCGGCGAACGAGGGCGACGCCGCGATGTTCGCGAACATGGCGAAGTACTTCGCCAGCGAGTCGGCGATGTTCGTCACCAACGAAGCCGTCCAGATCCACGGCGGCTACGGCTACGTGACCGAAGGCGAGGTCGAGCGCCTCTACCGGGACGCCAAAATCACCGAGATTTACGAGGGAACGACCGAGATTCAAAAGAAGATCATCGCTCGTCATCTTCTCGAGTAGTCCTCGAGTAGCCTTCGAGGCGTTCTCCGGGCATTCTTCTGTCGTTCTCCAGTGGCCGTCGAGTAACCTTCGAGGCGTTCTCTCGGCGTTCTCGAGTGCCCTTTGAGTCGTTCTCGAGTAGCCCTCGAACCCCCTCGAAACATACTTCTCGATCCTGGACACCGGCAGCGACCGAAGCCACTATCGCCCTGACGTTCCTCTCGTCGTTCGTGAACGCCGACGCTTACGACGCGATCGTCTACGACCTCGACGGGACGCTGGTCGACCTCCCGGTCGACTGGGACGCCGTCACCAGCGACGTCCTCGATGTGTACCGCGCGGCGGACGTCGACCCGCCGACGTCCAGCCTATGGTCGCTGTTGGCCAGCGCGCCAGACGTCGGGCTCGCGGCTGAGGTTGAGGCGACGATCGCCGGCCACGAGCGCGAAGGGGCGCGTCGATCTACGCGACTGGCTCACGCCGACGATCTCGAGCGGCGGGCCGAGCACGTGCCCGTCGGCGTCTGCTCGCTCAACTGCGAGGCGGCGTGTCGGATCGCCCTCGAAGAACACGCGCTCGCGTCGGCTGTCGACGCCGTGGTCGGACGGGACACCGTCGAGACGCGGAAACCACACCCGGGGCCGTTGCTCGCGGTGATCGACGGGCTCGAGTCGGTACCGTCGCGGACCCTCTTCATCGGCGACTCTCCACGCGACGAAGAGACGGCGAAACGAGCGGGCGCGAGATTCCAGTACGTCGACGGGCAGTAGACTCTCGAGGTCGACGAACAGGTGCCCTCGAGGCGGCGGATTGCGCGGAGGGAGGTCGGCAAAATACGGACGAGAGAGGTCCCGACAGCCTACCGACCCTGCATCCGCTTCGCGTACGCGAAGACGGCGAGTGCTGTGAGGACCCAGACGACGGCGCCGACCCGAATGGCGAACTCGGCTCGAGCGTTCCACGTCGGCAGGTCGACAGTCGTGGACGCGAGGGCGACGAGCGGAGCGCCGACCACGATCGTCGTGACGAACGTGACCTGCATCACCCAGCCGTAGTCGACGCCCTCCGGGGAACTCGTCTCGACGCGTTGAGGCACATCGGACGTCTCGAGTGAGCGGGCTTAACGCTACTGGCTTTGGCGTCGGTCCTTGCCCGTGAGAGTGGGCCAACGCCTTCATGTACTGGCAGAAGAGTGGTTCGTGTATGAAACAATGCTGCCGGCGGAGGACGGATGACTGACCTCCGTTCCGTCTTCGTCGGGGCATTGCTCGTCGCAGCGGTACTCTCGATCGGGGTCGCTGTCTACGCCCTTCGGAATCGGCGCAATCGTCAGGATCGACTGACGACAGTTCTGGCAGTCATGATGGCGGTCACCTGTGCCTGGAGCGTCGGGTCGCTGGGCGCGCACCTGAGTGCCAGTGCGACGGCGACGTGGTTCTGGTTCGGACTGATCAACGTCGCGACGTTCGCGTTGCCCGTCTCCTGGATCGTCTTCGCTGCCCACTACGCGAACTACGACCGACACGTCACTCGACGAACGATCGGACTGTTGGCCGTCGTTCCCGCCCTCACGTTTCTCACGATGGTGACGAACGGGTTTCACGGCTGGTTCCTGGCCGACGCCAGATTCGTCAGCGAACGCGCACTCATCGCCTACACGACCGGCTGGGTGTACGATCTCCACCTGATTTACGCCTACATTCTGATTCTCGCCGGCATAGCGCTGATCGGACACGTCGCGTACACCTCCCGTCGCGTGTATCGAAAACAGGCGATTGCGATCGCCGCCGCCGTCGTCGTCCCTCTCCTCGCGAACGTCCATTACGTCCGAATGGGCGGACCCGAATCGGTCAACTGGACGCCCGTCGCGTTCGCAATTACCGGCGTCGCCATCGCCGCGGCCATCTTCCGCTATCGGTTGCTCGAGATCGTGCCGGTCGCCCGGGAATCCGTCGTCGAGACGATGCGCGACGGCGTAATCGTGCTCGACGAACAGAGGCGCATCGTCGACGTGAACGCGACGGCCGAACGCATGCTCGAGGGGCCCAACCCCGGCGCAGACCTCATCGGCGCGTCTGCCAAGCAAGTCCGACTCGGCACCGAAACCGTCGAATCGATCGTCGAGACCGGCCGTGACGAACTCGCCATCGAACGGGCGGGAACCACGCAGCACGTGGCCATTCGAAGCGAGCCGATCACGACCGGGTCGGACGCCACGCTCGTGATGATCCAGGACGAGACCTACCGACGGGAACACGAACGCGAACTCGAGCGAACGAACGCTCGCCTGGACGAGTTCGCGAGCGTCGTCAGTCACGACCTCCGGAATCCGCTGAACATCGCGGCCGGGTATCTCGACATGCTCGAGACGTCCGTCGACGAGGACGAACGGGAGACCCTCGACGTTATTCGCACGCAACACGACCGAATGCAGGCGATTATTGACGACGCGCTGACCCTGGCGCGGGAGGGATCGGCCGTCGACGAGACCGAGACGCTGTCGCTCGAGGCCGTCGCCCGCGAAGCCTGGGACGGTGTCGACACGGGTGCGGCGACGCTGACGGTGGTCGACGATCGGTCGCTCGAAGCAGACCGTAACCGGTTGCTTCGAGCCCTCGAGAACCTTTTTCGGAACTGTGTAGAACACGCCGGACCGACGGTATCGGTCGCGGTTGGCTCGAGCGACGAGGGCTTCTACGTCGTCGACGACGGACCCGGAATTCCGCCGGACGAACGCGAACGCGTGTTCGATTCGGGCTATTCGACCGGGACAGATGGAACGGGCTTCGGACTCTCGATCGTCACCCAGATCGCCGATGCACACGGCTGGACCGTCGAATGTAGCGAACGCGGACGAAACAGGGACGGCGCCTGCTTCGAATTTTCGCTTCGTAACTCGACCGACCGTCTCGGACCCGCTCTGGCCCAGAAACAGTGACGTTTACTCGCTCGAGCGCGACTGTCGTGGTATGCCAACGGTTCGTGACGTTCGCGAGAAAGCCGGAACGGAACCGATCACGATGCTCACCGCCTACGACGCGCCCACCGCCCGCATCGTCGACCGGGCCGGCGTCGACGTGATTCTCGTCGGCGACAGCGTCGGCAACACGACCCTCGGGTACGAGACGACGCTCCCGGTAAGTGTCGACCAGACGGCAAGCCACGTCGGCGCCGTCTCTCGTGCGACCGAGGACGCCCTCGTCGTCGCCGACATGCCATTTCTCTCCTTCGGCGTCGACGAGAAAGAGAGCCTCGAAAACGCCGGACGTATGCTCAAAGAAGAGGGGGCCGAAGCGGTCAAACTCGAGTCTGGGCCACACACCGTCGACCTCACCGAGAAGATGGTCCAACTCGGCATCCCGGTGATGGCCCACCTCGGACTGACCCCCCAACACGTCAACCAGTACGGTGGTTTCCCCCGCCAGGGAACTAACGAGGAGTCCGCCCGAAAGATCGTCGACCTGGCCCAGGCCCACGAGGACGCCGGCGCGTTCTCGCTCGTCCTGGAGCACGTTCCCTCGAACGTCGCGGCACAGGTCACGGAGGCAATCGACATTCCGACGATCGGTATCGGCGCGGGCCCGGATTGCGACGGACAGGTTCTCGTGTTCCACGACGCGGTGGGACTCAGCGAGTGGAGCCCCTCGTTCTCGAAGCAGTTCGGGAACGTCCGCGAGGAGATGGAATCGGCCGTCGAGGGCTACATCGAAGCCGTCGAGGATGAGGCGTTCCCCGCGGAGGAACACAGCTACGAGCAGTCAGATCTGGATCGGATCTACTGAGGTCGCCCCGCAGGGACGTCCGAGTAGCGCGATCGGACGGTTTCGTCCTCACCCTCAGTCGTCGGCTGACGCAACGACCTGCCGGTCATCTTCGTCCTCGAGCAACCGGTCGAGCGCGTCGACCATCGCCTCGACGCTGGCGCGGGTGATGTCGGCCTCGCTCCGGGCGACCGTCACGCTGCGGTCGTCTCGAGCCATCGTGACCTCGACGGTGACGACCGCATCCGTGCCTCCGGTGACGGCGTCGACGTGGTAGGCCTCCAGATCGGCGTCCGCAGCGGATCCGATCGCCTCGCGGACGGCGGAGACGGCGGCGTCGACGGGACCCGACCCGGTCCCCGAAGCAATGCGCTCCTCGCCAGCGACGGAGAGTCGAACGCTCGCCGTTGGCACCTCGCCGCCGCTGGTCGCGTTCAGGTCGAGCAGTTCGACCGTCCGATCGCGGTCGGCGCCGGTGACGTCCTCGGCGATCGTGAGGAGGTCGGCGTCGGTCACTCGTCGGCCGCGGTCGCCGAGTTCGGTCACTCGGGTGGCGATGGTCCCGACCTGCTCGTCGGTCGCGTCGACGCCGTGTTCCTCGAGCGCGGCCCTGACGCCGGCCCGGCCGGTGTGCTTACCGAGCGCCAATCGACGTTCCCGTCCGACGGTCTCGGGCGGGTAGGGCTCGTACATCCTGTCGTCCTTCAGGGTACCGTCGGTGTGAATGCCGCTCTCGTGGGTGAACGCGTTCTGCCCGACGACGGCCTTATTGGGCGCCAGTTCGACCCCCGTCGCCCTGGCGACTCGCTGGGCGAGGTCGTAGAGTTCGCTCAGTTCGATCGTCTCGACGTCGTAGACGTGCTCGAGCGCGATGGCAACCTCCTCGAGGGCGACGTTTCCGGCACGTTCGCCGAGCCCGTTGACGGTACAGTGAACCAGGTCAGCGCCCGCGGAGACGGCGGCGAGGGCATTGGTCACGCCTAGCCCGAGGTCGTCGTGCGTGTGGGCGCTGACTGGGCCGAGTTCGGCCAGTCGGGAGACCGCCTCTGCCGTCCGCTCCGGACCCGTGTGCCCGACGGTGTCGGCGAAGCAGGTCCGGTCGGCGCCCGCCTCGAGGGCGGTCGCCATCAGGGTCTCGAGATAGTCGAGATCGGCTCGCGAGCCGTCCTCGCCGATCACTTCGACCCAGAGGCCGTGATCCGCAGCGTAGCCGACCAGGTCGGCGGTCGTTTCGAGGACATCCTCACGGGTGCTGCCGACTTTCCCCTCGACGTGGCGGTCACTCGCGGGTACGACGAGGTGGACGCCGTCGACGTCGCACTCCAGGGCGAGGTCGATATCGTTCCTGACGCCACGGCAGAAGCTCGTCACGCGAGCCTCGAGGTCGAGGTCGGTCACGCGGGAGATGGCTTTCCGCTCGCCTGCACCAGTACACGCGCTCCCGGCCTCGATGACGGCGACGCCGGCGCGCTCGAGGGCGCGAGCAATATCGACTTTCTCGTCCGGCGAGAGCGAGACGCCGGGGGCCTGTTCGCCGTCTCGGAGGGTCGTATCCAGCAGTTCGACGGACGTGTCAGTAAGCGGGGTAGGTGGGCGGGTCATAGGATCGGTGGAAAAGTCGTTATCGGCGAATTTCGCGGCCAGCCGGGTCGCCCCGACTTCCTCTATCCTCTGACGATGAGAACGAGTCTCGTGTCATTGTATCTCAACCGTGGCTCCGTCGGTGGTTAAAGGCGCCGGTCACGGCACTACCTGCCACGCGACGGAGATGGCCTGACAGGACAGCTCAAGTTTCGAGAAGCAGTTTTTCACCGGGTTCGACCGCTTCGGCGGCGCCCGCCGGTAACTCGAGGATGAGGTCGGCCCGTGCTCGGGCGAATCCCCGCCAGGGTCGGAGGGTTTCCACCCGCTGGACGACGCCGTCCGCGACCCAGATCACGTCGAGCGGGACGAACACGAACAGCATGTGAATGTCGCGGGTTTTCGCCCGGTCGAATCGAAAGGCGAGCGCGTAGTCGTCGGGGAGCGAGCGACGAAACATCAGCCCGCGAGTCTGCTCCAGGAGGGAGTCGGCGGTGTCGACGGTCGTCGCGAGCGTCCGCGCCGCACCGTCGGGGTCGTACACGACTGTCACGGCCTCGAGTGGCGGCGGCAAGGTAAAAGGCGTATCGACACCGAGGGCGGGCACAGACCACAGATTCAACTTCGCTCGAACGTACACAGTGGTATGGAGAAGACGCCACGGGGAACGTCGGTCGGTGTCGACGATCCCTACGCGTTCGCCGGCGTCTGCGATCACCTCACCAGCGACGGGAAGTGCCGGTACGCCTTCGATCACTACCAGCACGACCCCGAGTTCGCCCGCGAGCGAGCCGCGGCGAACTACGCGTGCGTAGTCGCCAACGCGGACGGCGACTGTTCCGGGTGTCGCGATGCGAACGAGTCGATGTCGGATAAGAACGAACTCTCCCCCTGGGCCACATGCCCCCACTTCCGGTCCCGGACGACCGAACGCGAGTGCGCTCGCTGTGGCCTCGAGGAACACCGACTCGGCCAGGTCCCCGACGAGTCGACCATCTCCGGCGAGCGCCCACTACTCGAGGAACACCACCTGTCCTACGCTCGAGATGGCGAGGCCGTCGGCCACGAGATCACGATCTACCTCTGTCGGTGGTGTCACGCGAAAGTGCACAACTCGTGGGCACGGATAACCGACGATGTCGCTCCCGATCCGGAGGCACTCGCCGAGCGTGAGGGCCGTCGGTCGCTCGAGCAGTCCGAACTCGGGTTTGAGACCGCCGCTGATCGGGCAGGTCGGTCGCACGAAGAGCGCTAGAATTCTATAATTGGTCGCCGACCGTGACCCACTGCCGGAGTAACGGTTTTCCCCTTTCGCGTGCCATAGTGTGGTATGGTGGTCACTACCCAGCGTGACGACGCCACCTGGTACGAGTGTGAGGAGTGCGGCCTGTTGTTCGACCTCGAAGGCGACGCCGAAGAACACGAACGCCACTGTGACGCCGAAGGCCCGTCGTACATCCAGTGACCTCACTCGCGGCCAGCGGCGACTCCGTCGCTTACTCCTCGAACCCCGCTCGAGCGCGGTGCTCGGCGGCTCGGTTCTCGGCTTCCTCGAGCGTGTGCGTCGCCTCCCAGCGCACCTGGTCGGCGCTCTCGTAGGCGAGCGCCGTCTTGAGTTCGTCCTGGAGGACGCCCGAGCCGACCGTTCGAACCTTGCCGTCCGCGTCGCCGAGTTCGTAGATCCCTGGGCGGTCCGGCGCCTGCGCGACGGCTGCACGCTTGAAATCCCGCCACTGTTTTCGAAGTGGCATCACTCGGACCCGTGTTTCTCGTCTCGTTCGTTTCGCTCGTCTCGCCCGTCTCGTTCGTTTCGCTCGTCTCGCCCGTCTCGTTTGTCTCGTTTGTCTCGTTCGTCTCGCCCCTCTCCCTCGACCAGTTCGTACGCGTGCTCGCTCATCTCGTCCTCGGCGAATACGAACACCCGGCCGTCGACGACGTCGTGATCCGCCTCAACCCGAACGGAGTAGCCCTCGGTGGTCACGGTAACCCCGGGAAACAACTCCTCCTCGTCCGTCGACTCGAGCATGACTCGCCCGACACCCGTCGCCTCGAGGATGTCCTCGTGGGTGTTTCGATCGTTGACGTAGGTCATCACGCCCTCGACGCCGTCGGGACCGGTGACCAGGACGTGGACTTCCTTTCCCGGCGGGGACCGAACGCTTCCCTCCTTCGGTTCCGGAACGCCGTTGTAGAACGTCTCCCGTCCGTCGAGGTAGCGAACGACGACGCCGCCGTCGACCAGTTCGACCGGCAGCGTGCTCGGGGCGACGTTGCTTCGCGTGCTCATACGCACCTCTTGGGGGCGGGCGGCAAAAGCACCACGGACTGTCCGTGGCACTCGAGGGCGGGACGATGGCGCTGCTACCGGTAACGCACGACGCCGCTGCTATCGCCGACACACGTTGGCACTCCTATCGTCGACTCCGCAATTGCGGCCAGAACCGCACCGACCATCAGCCGTAAATAGCCCGTACAAGAGAGACACCGTATGGAAGGCCGGGCGACCGCACCCGCTGCTGGGACGATACTCAACGCCCTGGCGACCGGCACGGGCGCTGCGTTCGCGATCGACCTCGAGACGACCGCGACGGTCGAACTCGACGGTTCGGAAGACGTCTCCGGGACGGTCGGGAGCGCTCCCGACGCCGACACCACGTTGATCGAACGCTGCATCGAGCGCACGCTCGAGCACTACCGCGAAGCAGCCGACCTCGAGGCGTCGATTCGCGGCGGAACGGTCGCGACCGAGAGCGAGGTACCCCTTGCCTCGGGGCTGAAGAGTTCGAGCGCCGCCGCCAACGCGACGGTGCTCGCGACGCTCGACGCACTCGGACTCGCCGACGACGTGGACCGACTCGAGGCCTGCCTGATCGGCGTCGAGGCCGCCAGGGACGCGGGCGTCACCGTCACCGGTGCGCTCGACGACGCGAGCGCGAGCATGCTCGGGGGCGTCACGATCACCGACAACACGGAGGACCGGTTGCTCGAACACGACCGAGCGGGACTCGGGGACCACGCCGCCATATACACCCCGCCGGAACAGTCGTTCAGCGCCGACGCCGACGTCGACGCCTGCAAACGGATCGACTCGATGGCTACCCTCGTTGCCGAACTCGCCCTCGACGGACGCTACGCCGAAGCGATGACCGTCAACGGCTTTGCGTTCTGTGGCGCTCTCGAGTGTTCGACCCAACCGGTGCTCGAGGCGCTTCCGGACGCTGCAGGCGTCTCACTCTCCGGGACGGGACCGAGTTACGTAGCCGTTGGTGAGCGGAACGCACTCGAGAGAGTGTGTGAGCGGTGGCGAGACAGACCTGGGACAGCGCGGCTGGTTCGAACGCGAACCGACGGAGCCACAACGTTATGACGAACGATTCAGAGACCACGACTGACGAACCGAACGACGAAGGACGGGCACCCGAGGAGATGGACCTCCAGGAGCTACGCGAGGAGATCCAGGACATCGACCAGGATCTCGTCGAGTTGATCGCTCGACGGACGTACGTCGCGGACACGATCGCGAAGGTGAAAGCCGCCGAGGGGTTACCGACGACGGACGAAACGCAGGAGGCTCGAGTGATGGAGCGAGCGGGTGAGAACGCAAATCGGTTCGACGTCGACGACAACCTGGTCAAGGCGATCTTCAGGTTACTGATCGAGTTGAACAAAGTAGAACAGCGCGAGTCTCGGTAACCTGTCACGAATCGTCCAGGTTTAAGGTGTTAATCCTCGAGCACTAGTGCATGTTAGAACCAGGTGTCGTCCTTGCGTTCATTCCCGTCGCAATCGCCCTCATCGTCTCACCTGGGCCGGACAGTATCTACACGCTAACTCGGAGTATCAGCGACGGACGTACCGTCGGTGTCACTGCCGCATTTGGATCTTCGACGGGGAGTGTCGTACACACGACAGCGGCCATGCTTGGACTCTCGGCAATTCTCCAAACGTCCGCGCTGGCATTCACCGTCGTCAAATTCGTCGGTGCGGCGTATCTCGTGTATCTCGGCGTGCAGACGTTGAGAAATTCGGAGGAATTCGAGATCTCGCCGGAGAGCACTACCTACACGCCGAGTGAGTCGTTTCGAAGTGCCCTGCTAATTAACGTCCTGAATCCGAAGGTGGCGGTGTTCTTCCTCGCTTTCCTGCCGCAGTTCGTCCGGCCAGGAAGTTCTACCGCCCTCCAGATTTTCACGCTCGGCGTGTTGTTTGCGAGTCTCGGATTCCTTTATCAGGCAATGCTCGCGGTATTCTCCGCCCGAGCAAGGCGAGTGATTACTGAACGCGAACTCGTGAAAGATGCCCTTCGTGTGGCCAGCGGAAGCGTCCTCATCGGATTCGGGGTTAAACTGGCGCTCGAACGAAGAACTTCGGCTTAGGTTTACGAGAGAATACTTACGTTGCCAACTGCCATTCCGGACGCTATGAAGAATGCGGCAAAGTAGATGGAATCTGTAACGTCAGTCCGAGACCTGACCAAGGTTTCCCAAAGGGCAGCACGCGAAGACCGATAGCGCCAGTCGCAGGTGTAGTTGACCCGGAATTCGGTGACTCAATCCAGCCCGAGACTCAGTTTCAGTGCTTCGTCCACCTCGGCCATGGTCGTCTCGCTCAGACTCCCGACAACCGAGTGAAGCCGCTTTTCAATAGAGACGACGCGAATCTGGTCGAGGCGAACTGAGGAGTTCTTCTCGAACGGTGACCCATCCTCTTCGACCAGCACCTCGAACGGGTAGCCTCGATACGTACCTGTCGCCGGAGCAACGATGGTCGTACTGGAGTTGCGATTTCCAATATCATTTTGCACAATCACCGCAGGTCGAGTCTTTTTCATCTCATGGCCTTCGGCAGGGTCGAGACGAACGACTACGACATCGCCACGCCGAACCTCGGTATCATCGCTCATTCATCGAGTCCGTTCCACGCCTCGTCAGATGCCCCCTTCCACTCCTCAGCGAGATGATCAGCGCTCTCGGAAGCCTCGCGGTAAGCCGCGGCTAATTCGTCCTCGTCGGGTCGGTCAGACTCGACTTCGACAACGGCGACGGTCACGCGCTTGTTTGCGTACTCCGTCCCGAGGTAGATTCGACCTCGGTCGTCGGTCTCGTTGGTTCGCAGGTCGTGAGCATCCACTTTCGTCATGTGACTCACTACGATTCACTTCTGGTTAAGTCTTACCCACTATTACCCACGAGAGTTATTCTTCCGTGAACGTACCATAGATTTCACCTAGCTGAACAAGGTTGAGCAGCGGGAGAACCGATAGCAAAGTAGCGGGTTTGGGCTACTAAGCGCTCTATTCATCACGATCGACTGTCAATAATGGCGCCAATGACCAACGCACCCTCTGTTCGGGAAGCACGAGCAGAGGATGCTCCCCATCCAGGACGTCGCGCGGGCATCGTGGCAGACAGCATCTGATCCGATCATTGGTCGAGAGACTGTCACAGCGTTCATAAATTCGTGGTTCGATCCAGTAAAGCTCGTTTCTGACGATATACAACCAGGTGACCGCCCCTTTTTCGTTGCAGAACTCGAGGAAGAAGTTGTTGGGTTCGCAGAGGTTCTGCCTGGAGATGACCAGAAAACGTTCCACCTGTATCGAATCTACGTTCTTCCCGAACAGTGCGGCGAGCAAATTGGTAGTACCCTTCTCAAACGCGTAGAGTGCGAAACACGGGTTCGGGGCGGCACACCCCTTCGCCTGTCTGTGTTCGCGGCGAACGATATTACAGTCCGCTTTTACGAATCACGAGGGTTCCAGCGAATAGAAACAGTCACTGACAAAACGTTTGACGAACAGCGTTATCGCTACAGAATGCACGTGGAAAACGGCTCCTGTGATCATCGCCCTCTGTTCCGGTCGAACTACTGCCTCGAGTTGATGGCTGTCTACGCGATCACCGTCATCATCGAAATCGTCACCCTGACCATGCTCCTGGTCGCGAGCTACAAACGTCACGAAGAAACGGTCGAGAAGTACACGCCGTACCTGCCGGCGTTCTCCGCGGCCGTCCTCGTCGCGATGGGACTCGGGTTCGTGGCAGGGGTGTTGTAATTCCGCTCGATGGTTCGTCAATCGGTCGGTAAAAATTCGCCGCAAAATCGCGTTTCAGTCTCGCAGGGAGAGAGAAAGCACCCGGCTTACTGGAACGTTCGGCCGACCTGCTCTTCCTTCGTCTGTGGTTCGCTCGACTGGAACTGCGATTCGATCTCCTCGTAGCGCTCGCGCGTATCCTGGGTCACACTCGGCGGGACTTCCTGGAGCGCTTGCTCGAAGTGGGCCTCGCTGACCCGGACGTTCCCGACGGCCTCACCGATGTCTTCGGGATCGACCGATTCGATGAACTCCCGGGTCGCGGCCATAGACGCCTCGCGGCAGACGGCCTCGATGTCCGCGCCGACGTAGCCCTCCGTCTGGCTCGCGAGCCAGTCGAGGTCGATTCCCTCAGCCAGCGGTTTGCCGCGGGTGTGGACTTCGAAGATCTTCTTGCGGGCCTCCTCGTCCGGCACGGGCACGTGGATGTGGCGGTCGAGCCGTCCAGGACGGAGCAGGGCCGTGTCGATCAGATCCGGCCGATTCGTCGTCGCGATGACGACCACGTCCTCGAGTTCCTCGAGGCCGTCGAGTTCGGTCAGTAGCTGGGAGACGACCCGCTCGCCGACGCCCGAATCCATCTGGCCGCTGCCGCGTTCGGTCGCGATGGAGTCGATCTCGTCGAAGAAGATCACGGTCGGTGCGTTCGACCGGGCCTTCTCGAACACCTCGCGGACGCCCTTCTCGGACTCGCCGACGTACTTGTTCAGCAACTCGGGACCCTTGATCGAGATGAAGTTCGACTGGGCCTCGTTGGCGACGGCCTTCGCGAGCAGGGTCTTTCCGGTCCCTGGCGGCCCGTACATGAGGACGCCCTTCGCAGCCTCCATGTCCATCGCCTGGAAGACCTCGGGGTAGTCCAGCGGCCACTGGATGGTCTCCTGGAGCCGGTCTTTCGTCTGCGTGAGGCCGCCGACGTCGTTCCAGGTGACGTCCGGCACCTCGACGAACACTTCCCGGAGCGCCGACGGCGTGATGCCCTTGAGCGCCTCTTTGAAGTCCTTCTCGGTGACGCTCAGACGCTCGAGTACCTCGGCGTCGATCTCCTCCTGTTCGAGGTCGAGTTCGGGGCGGATGCGCCGGAGGGCGTTCATCGCCGCCTCCTTCGTCAGGCTCTCGAGGTCGGCACCGACGAAGCCGTGGGTGTTCTCGGCGTACTGGTCGAGGTCGACGCTGTCAGAGAGCGGCATCCCGCGGGTGTGAACCTGCAGGATCTCCGTCCGACCGTCCTTGTCCGGGACGCCGATCTCGATCTCACGATCGAATCGGCCACCACGGCGGAGCGCAGGATCGATCGCGTCGACGCGGTTGGTCGCCGCGATGACGGTGACGCGCCCGCGCTCTTCGAGCCCGTCCATCAGCGAGAGCAACTGGGCGACGACGCGGCGTTCGACGTCACCGCCAGCCTCCTCTCGCTTGGCTGCGATGGAGTCGATCTCGTCGATGAAGACGATCGCCGGGGCGTTCTCCTCGGCTTCCTCGAACACCTCGCGGAGTTGCTCTTCGCTCTCGCCGTAGTACTTCGACATGATCTCCGGGCCGGAGATCGTCTTGAAGTGGGCGTCGATCTCGTTGGCGACGGCTTTCGCCATCAGGGTCTTCCCGGTGCCGGGCGGGCCGTGGAGCAGGACGCCCTTTGGCGGCTCGATGCCGAGTTGCTGGAACAGTTCTGGATGACGCATCGGCAACTCGATCATCTCGCGAACCTGGTCGAGTTCGTTGTCGAGACCACCGATGTCCTCGTAGGTGATGTTCGGAATGCCCTCGCGACCGCCGGCACCAGCGCTGATCTGCTCGGCAGGAGTCTCGGAGATCTGGATCTCCGTCGAGTCCGTGATCACGACCGTCCCTTTCGGGGACGTCGAGGCGATCTTCAGGGGGACCGACTGGCCGGAACTGGCCATCGGGCCGAACGAGAGCGAGAAGGGCACCGTCTGGCCCTCGGTGACGGCCTGGCCGCTCAGTTTGTCGCGAACGAGCGGGCCGATGTCACCACGGATCCGGAGGTTCTGAGGAAGTGCCACGGAGACGCTCGAAGCCTGTTTCACGTCGGCTTTCTCGACGGCGACGCGGTCGTCGATGCCGACACCGGCCTCCTGGCGGATGCGACCGTCGATGCGGATGACGCCTCGGCCCTCGTCCTCGGGATACCCTGGCCAGACGCGGGCGACGGCCCGGTCCTCGCTGTTGCCCTCGATCAGGATGTAATCGCCGTTCTCGAGGCCGAGTTCGCTCATCGACGAGCGGTCGATGGCGGCCAGTCCGCGACCTGCGTCTTTTTGCTTGAGGGGTCTGACGGTGAGTTTCATTGGGATGCCTCTAGGTCGATAGTGAGGACCCCGTTTTTCATAAACGCTTGCGCGTCACTCGCCTGTACCGGCACCTCGAGTTCGTACTGTTCGTCGCCGGCGACGACGAGAACGGTCCCGTCGACGATCTCGGCGGATGCGTCGGCGGTGTCGCCACCGAAGTCGATGACGATCGTCGATCCATCGTCGTTCTCGAACCGACGGACCAGTCGTTCGTCATCGCGAGCAAGTTGTGCTATTTTCATTGTAACTAACCCCAGGTAAGCTGTGCTACTATAAATACGTTTCGTAGGTGAATCGCCATACGTGAATAGAAAACCCGATATCGGTAGTGTAGCGGTCCCACTCCGACTGGTCGACGAGAACTGACGACGGCAGTAACGAAACGGGCGATCCCCGTCATCCCCACTTATCAGGGCGCCCGTCGTGTATCTGCGTATGCACACGGTGGAACACCACGGACGCGAAACGGCATACGTGCGTGCTGACCGCGACGGATCAGGGGAGCCGATCTGTTTCGTTCACGGCAGCGGCGGTTCGAGCGCCGTCTGGAAGTCCCAGCACCGCCTCGGCAGCCAGCGACCCATCGTCGCGCTCGATCTGAGCGGTCATGGAGAGTCTGAGGACGTCGACGCAAATTCGGGTTACACGACACTCTCGGCGTACGCCGACGACGTCATCGCGATCCTCGAGGAGACGGGCGCACGCGTGCTCGTTGGCAACTCTCTGGGCGGGGCCATCACCATGCACGTCCTCCTGGAGCGAGCGGACGAGGTCGATCTCGACGGAGCGATTTTGACCGGGACGGGGGCTCGACTTGGGGTGCTCGAGGACCTCCGGTGGTGGCTCGAGAACGACTTCGAGCGGGCGATCGAGTTCCTGCACGAACCGGATCGGCTCTTTCACGACCCGGATCAGCGCCTGCGGACGATCTCGATGGAGACCATGCGCGAGTGCGGGCAGACGGTCACGCGTCGGGACTTCCTCACGTGCCACGAGTTCGACGTCAGGGATCGACTTCACGAGATCGAGATCCCCGTCCGGGCGATCTACGGCGAACACGACCAGCTGACGCCGCCGTGGTTCCACGAGTACCTCGTCGAGGAGATTTCGGACGCCGACGGGGTCGAGATCCCCGACGCTGCCCACCTCTCGATGCTCGAGCGACCGACCGCGTTCAACGAGGCGCTGGTCGGATTCCTCGAGAGAATATAGATTAGATTATTCTATATAGTACTATGTATGTGACGTATTCTCGAGCGTCTACTCTCGATCAAAATAGTTCGGTATGGATTTCAGGGTCAGCAAACGACAGTGGTCTACAATTTCCTCTCGTACGCCCCTCTGCCGGAAACCCACACCTGAGTTAGGAATCTACCGGGTGTGTTACTGAGCCGAGGGAGATCTATAGATTTGTATAGATTTATATGTTCGTGATTGCGTGGTTTCGATATGGAAACGCGAAAAGTCCAGGTGACCGGTGGGTCGACGTACACCGTCTCGCTCCCGAAGTCCTGGGCAACCGCGAACGACGTCAGCGCCGGATCGGTCGTCGAGTGCTACCCAGAGGACGACGCCCTCCTGTTGACGCCCCAGCGCGAGAGCGACCGCCAGAAGGGAACCCTCGACATCTCGAACCTCGAGGGCGAGCGCCTCACGCGGGCGGTCATGACGATGTACGTCAGCGGCTTCGACATCATCGCGCTCGAGGCAAGCCGCATCACGACCGACCAGCGCCGGGCAATCAGGAGCGCGACTCAGGGCCTGGTCGGCGTCGAAGTCCTCGAGGAGACGACCAACAGCGTCGTCATCCAGGACCTGCTCGACTCCTCGGAGCTGTCCATCGTCAACGCCGTCAATCGGATGCGCCTGATCGCCGCGTCCATGCTCGAGGACGCCGTCACGGCGCTCATCGAGAACGACGACGACATCGCTCGCGACGTGATCGAGCGCGACGACGACGTCGATCGGCTCTGGCTCGTCGTCTCCCGCATCTTTCGTGCGACGCTCCGCTCGCCCCGGGCCTCCGAAGAACTCGGCGTCTCCCGTGAGGACTGCTTCGATTATCACTCCAGCGCCCGCCAGCTCGAGCGGGTCGCCGATCACGCGGTCAAGATCAGCAAACTCGCGATGAAGCTCGAGGACGTATCCGAGGAGGTCGCCGACGCGCTGGTCGAGCTGTACGACGAGACGTTCGACGTCTTCGAGAAGTCCCTCGACGCGCTCTTCGCCGACGACACCGACGAGGCGACGGAGCTGGGCCACGACGCGCTCGAGGCCGTCCTCGAGATCGACGAACACACGCGATCGATCGACCACCTGCTTCGGGACCTCGACTCGGTCCAGGCACAGTCGCTCGGACTGATCGTCGACTCCCTCTCCCGAAGCGCCGACTACGGCGGAAACATCGCGGAGACGGCACTCCAGAAGGCGGCGCCCCGTCCCTGACGCTGCTACTAACGACGCCGCTTCTCGGCAGTCGTCCGTGGCGGTACGGAGCTGACCAGAGGAATCGGGAGAACAATTAGCATCGGTTTTCACTCGTTCGTGTGAGCGGGCGGGTACAGGGCCCTCCAGGGGCGCTGGTACGCCAATGTCACCTGTGCAAAACGGTCCCGATACGCGAACAGCCGACGAGCTCGACGACGAACCGGCTCCGCCGATGTACACTGCCGTCGTCGTACGCTACGACGACCGTCCCGATCGCTGTACGATCGCACCGAGGGCGGCGTCTGCAACCGAGAACGGGTTCGATACGGTAACGACGTGGCTCACCGCGAACGTAGACGTGTTCGTCGACCTCGAAGAGATGCGGTGACGGTGAGTCGCCGAACGATCGCTTACTCGAGAAGGACGGCGTTGACCTGACCGACCTGTCCAGGACGCGAGGTGACGCGGGCCTGGCCTTCGCTCGTGTCGATGACGGCGCCCTTCGTGATGATATTTCGGCGCACGTAGTTGGGGTTGGCGTCGTTCTCGACGACGTCCGTGATCTCGGCGGTCACCGTCTCCTCCCCGGTGCTGACGCTGACGACGTCCGTCGCGAGCGCACGAGTCTTCTCGCTGTTGCCACGGGCGTCGATGGTGCGGAAGCGAGGCTCGCCGACCTGGGTCTCGGTCGGGTGGCGACCGAGCTGGTGTTTGCGTCGGTTGTTGAAGGGCTTCAGTCGTCCGCCGGTGCGCTTGCGCGTAGAGCGTCCCTGATCTTTCATACGCTCACGAAGTCGCGGCGCATACTTGAATGCACCTCTTCGGATCGACGCCTCGAGACCCCGTTCTGCTGCCATCGCTCGCGCGATTGGCACCGATAGCGACTAACTGAGTCGACGCTGTCGAGGCCGTGGGTCTCGTTAGATACGTTCGATCACGGTCTCAGTGATACCGGTATTGACGACTCTGTAGCCGTATATGCCGGTCATAGCATCGTACTTACGGAGATAGGCAAATCCCTCACTCGATGGTCGACAACCAGCTTCGAACGGTGAGCGGTCTGGCAACGCGGCGGAAGTTCATCGCGGCGACTGGCGCGGTGGGGACGGGCCTAATCGCCGGGTGTGCAGAGAACGAAGCGAGCGCCGACGGGAACGGTGGCAACGGCGGAAATGGTAACAACGAAAACGCCATCGAGGGAACCGTTCGAATCTCCGGAAGCAGTACCGTCTTCCCCGTCTCGGAGGCCGCCGGCGAAGAGTTCTCCACTACGCACGACGGGTTCGAGTACGAACTCTCGAGCGACGGGAGCACCGGCGGGATGGAGAACTTCTTCATTCCCGGTGAGAGCGCCATTACCGGGGCGAGCCGGCCGATTCTCGAAGCGGAGATCCAGAACTGTCAGGACAACGGCTTCCAGCCGATCGAGTTCCAGTGTGCGGGCGACGCCCTGACGGTGATCGTCAACCCCGAAAACGACTGGCTCGACTGCGCCGACTACGAACTGATGCAGGCAATCTGGCTGCCCGACAGCGCCCCCGAGACGTGGGCCGACATCGACTCTGACTGGCCCGACGAGGAGATCGAGCTCTTCGGCCCCGCCACGACATCGGGGACCTACGACTACTGGACGGGCGAGGTGCTCGACGACTTCCGGAGCATCCGCGAGGACTTCCAGGGAACCGAAGAAGACGACCTCATCGCCGAGGGCGTGTCCGGAAATCCCTACGCACACGGCTACCTCCCCTACGCGTACTACGACAACAACCCCGAGGGCATCAAAGCTCTCGAGATCGACGGCGGCGACGGGTGTACGGCGCCGGGTCTCGAGGCCGCCTCCGATGGATCCTACCCGCTCGCTCGGCCGATCTTCTGGTACGTCAACCAGGAGAGGCTCCAGGAGGACGAGGCTGTGCAGGCGTTCGTGGAGTTCGCCATCGAACTCTCGGGCGACTTCGAGGTCGTCTCCGAGGAGATCGGCTACGTCGCGATGAGCGACGATGCGGTGCAGAACAATCTCGACCGCCTGCAGACTGCCATCGATGGCGACATCAGCGAGGAAGAGGCGATTCCGTCGGCCAACTAATCAGATTGACACGTCCAGAACGTTCCAATGTTTTCGACACCAAATCAGCGGAGGGGACGCCGATGAGCGGCGACGTTTCGAAGCGCGAGTGGCAACGCCCGGCGGCTGATCGTCGGCGCGAACAGCTCTACGAGTACGGGCTCTTCGGGTGTGCAACCCTGACCGTCGCGATCACCGTCGGCATCCTCTACACCCTCTTTTCGGACGCGCTGTACTTCTTCCAGGCGTACGCCGGACTGCTCGACGGCTCGATCACGGGCGCCCTTTCCGAATTCGTCACAGGCCGGAACTGGCGACCGACGATTCGGCCGTACTCCTACGGCCTGTTGCCACTGTTGAGCGGAACGATCGTCGTCACCGTCGCTGCCGCCGCCATCGCGCTTCCGTGCGGACTCGGCGCGGCAATCTACCTGAGCGAGTACGCCTGCCCGACGACGAGAGCCTATCTGAAGCCGGCCCTCGAGGTGCTGGCGGGTGTCCCGACGATCGTCTACGGCTACTTCGCGCTCGCGTACGTTACGCCGTTTCTCGACCGATTCCTGCCCCTGTCGACGTTCAACGCCCTGTCAGCGTCCATCATGATGGGGATCATGATCGTCCCGATGGTATCCTCGATCAGCGAGGACGCCCTGAGCGCCGTTCCGGACTCGCTTCGCCACGCCGGCTACGGCCTGGGGGCGACGAAGTTCGACGTCTCGGTTCGCGTCGTCGTCCCCGCGGCGTTCTCGGGGATCATTTCGTCGTTCATCCTCGCCATCTCGCGAGCGATCGGCGAGACCATGATCGTGACCGTCGCGGCCGGACAGAACCCGAAGATGTTGATCCTGGACCCGGGCAGACTCGACGAGAATCTGTACGACTCGATCCAGACGATTACGTCCGCGATGGTGCAGGCTGCGGGCTCGGACACGGCCGGTGGCACCCCGGTGTTCTGGTCGATGTTCGCCCTCGGAATGGCCCTGTTCGTCGTCACGTTCGCGATGAATCTGATCGCTGACGCCGTCCAGCGTCGCTACAGGGAGGTGTACTAGATGGGAACCCGCATCGACGAACGCGAGTGGGTCGGCCGCTCGAGCGTCCTGGCGAGCGTCCGCGGCGCCGCGTTCGAGTACACCTGCCTCGGCGCCGCGCTGTTCGGCATCGTCACGCTCCTCGTGTTACTCGCGTACGTGACCGTCGACGCAATCGAGTTGCGCGAGGCCGACCCCGCCTGGTTCGCCATCGTCGGACTGACGTTCGTTCTCCCCGTCACACTGTTCGTTCGGCGAATCTGGGGAACCCCAGCGGCCGACGTCGCGAAGACGAGCGTCGGCGGGGTGTTGCTCGCGGCGGGCCTCGGCGGATTCCTGATCGTCGCGTTTACGATCGTTACCCCCTCCGTGTGGGCAGCGTACGTTTTGCTGGCGGTCGCGCCCGTCATCGTGGCAGCGCGGTACGGCGATCGCTTCGAGCGACTCGACGGCACCGGCCCGCTCGTGATGGCGACAGTCGTGCTGGGCGTGATCGCCGCAACCGCCCTGCTGGGCCCGATCACCACCGTCCTCGGGATGGCGAAGTCGTGGGTGCTGTACCTGCTCACGGCGACCGTCCCCGTCGCCGGCGCGCTCTTGTGGTGGGCGAGGGCTCGAGACGACCGGGCGGCCACCGTCGCTGCCTGGTTGGTCGTCGGGGCGACCGTTGGACTCGGCCTCCTCGTGGAGGTCGGGGTGCTCGAGACCGCCGGCGCACCGATCGTCTTCTCGCTCGGGTTCGTCGTGCCGGCAACCGTCGTCCTCGGAGACGGCTACCGTCGTGGCCCCGCCGCCAGGATCGGTCTCTTCGCGATCCCAATTCTCCTGGGCGGCGCGGTTGCGGCCGTCGCCGTCTCCTGGTCGCTTGGCGTTCCGATGCCTGGTTCCTGGATTCGACCGGAGTTCTTCCAGCAAGGGCCCTCCCGAACTCCGGAAAACGCCGGCCTCTACCCCCCGATCGTCGGTTCGATATTCATGCTGATCGTGATGATCGTCGCCGTGTTCCACCTCGGCGTCGGTGCGGCGGTCTACTTAGAGGAGTACGCACCGGACACCTGGCTCATCCGCCTCGTTCGAATCAATCTGGCCAACCTGGCGGGCGTACCCTCGGTCGTCTACGGACTGCTCGGCCTGGCGATCATCGCCCGCCGATTCGGGTTCGGCCGAGGAACGGTCATCACGGCGGGCCTGACGGTCGGGTTGCTCGTCTTGCCGATCGTCATCATCTCGGCCCAGGAGGCCATCCGCTCGGTACCGCACTCGGTTCGGCAGGCATCCTACGGGATGGGCGCGAGCCGCTGGCAGACGACACGGGAGGTCGTCCTCCCGGAGGCGTTCCCTGGCATCCTGACTGGAACCATCCTCGCGCTGGGACGGGCCATCGGTGAGACGGCGCCGCTCATCATGATCGGGGCCGCGACGTCGGTCTCGAGCGCGCCTGACTCGCTGTTCGGGACCGTCACCGCGATGCCGCTTCAGCTCTTCTCCTGGAGGAGTTACTTCGACCCGGACTTCCGCTACGGCGTCGTGGCGGCGGGCGTCATCACGCTCCTCGTCATCCTGTTGGGGATGAACGCGGCCGCGATCATCCTGAGAAATCGCCTCGAGAAACGGTGATCGTAGTGAGGGGAGAGTGGTCCCGTACCTCGTTGGGGACTTACTCGTTGCGTTCAACGGAACTGCGTTCGATGGAACTACGGACGTTTGAGCTACGATCGATGGAACCGTGCTCGGCGGAACCGGAATCGATGGAACCGCGACGACCGTTAGACGTCCGGGGAGGTGATTCGCCGAGTACGAAGTCTTCGGCGATGTCCGCTCCCATCGGGCCTCCATCCGTCGACGAGGGCCCGCCAGGTCGAACTCGGGACGGACGGACCCGGACATATATAGCGCGGCGGCGTATTCCAGAGTTCAGAGATCCATCGCGTTTCGAGTTACAAGTCGGCACTTCCGCAGAAGACTCACACCGCCACTACAACCCTCGAACGGGCGCGATAGGTGGCGAACCGTCTTACGTCACGTATGACTATATAGCACTATGTTCTCATCATAGTAGACTATTTACCTCGTCTGGAGTATCCATCCAGTGATGTCGAGAGACGCCTCTGGCACCCCGTCGACCGGTCTCGGGAGACGGGAACTGCTCGCCGCGACGGGGGTCGCGGCGACCGCCGGGTTGGCTGGCTGTACCGACGTACTGGCCGAAGAGGGGAGACAGGTACCGATCGCCGGAAGCAGCACGGTCTTTCCCGTGACCGAAGCCGTCGCCGCGGCGTACTTCGAGGAACGACCGAACGTCAACGTCTCCATCAGTCAGACGGGGACCGGCGGCGGCTTCTCGAACTTCTTCTGTCCGGGAATGACCGCGATCAACAACGCGAGTCGCGAGGTCGCGGACATCGAACGCGAACAGTGTAGCGAGAACGGAATTGAGCCGATCGAGTTTACCATCGCGACGGACGCGCTGACGGTCGTCGTCAACCCTGGCGCCGACTGGGTCGACTGTCTCACCGTCGAGGAACTCCGGGAGATCTGGCGCACTGACGGCGCTCAGCGCTGGAGCGACGTGCGTGACGACTGGCCCGACGAGGAGTTCGAACTGTACGGGGCTGATACCACCTCCGGAACGTTCGATTACTTCGTCGAGACGATCATCGGCGAGGACGCCAATCACCGGAGCGACTATCACGGAACCGAGAAGGACCGGACGATCGTCCAGGGCGTTCGTGGCTCCGAACACGCCATCGGCTACTTCGGATTTGCCTTCTACGCCGAGAACCCAAACCAGATCAAAGCGGTCGGTATCGACAGCGGCGATGGCTGTATCGAGCCGTCGATCGAGACGGCCATGAACGGCGAGTATACCCCGTTGTCGCGCCCGCTGTTCATCTACGCGTCCGACCAGGCGCTCGCCGATCCCGAAGTGCAAGACTTCCTGCGCTTTTACATCGAGCAGTCGGCGACCGACCTCATCGCGGAGGTCGGCTACGTTCCCGTCACCGAGGACGTCCGCGACGAGAACCTCGAGAAACTCGAGGCGGCCATCGACGAGGTGACCGCATGAGCACGATGGACCTCTCTCACGACGGCAATCGGACGGCTCGCGGGGTTTTCTTCAAATACCTCTTCACGCTGTGTGCGCTACTATCTATCCTGACGACGGTCGCTATCGTCCTGACGCTGTTGGTCGACTCGCTGGACTTCTTCGCCGCCGTCTCACCGATCGACTTCCTCTTTGGCACCCGCTGGAGTCCGACGAACGATCCCGTTGCCTTCGGCGTGTTGCCGTTAATTTCGGGGACCCTGATCATCACGTTCGGGGCCGCCGCCATCGCGCTGCCGATCGGCCTGCTGACGGCGATCTACCTGAGCGAGTACGCCTCGAGTCGCCGCCGAGCCTACCTGAAGCCGGCTCTCGAGGTCCTGGCGGGCGTCCCGACGGTCGTCTACGGCTACTTCGCGCTCGTGTACGTGACGCCGGCGCTGGACGCGATTCCGTTCGTTGAGCTATCGACGTTCAACGCCCTATCGGCCTCGATCATGGTCGGCATCATGATCATCCCGATGGTGTCCTCGATCAGCGAGGATGCGATGAGCGCGGTGCCGGACTCGCTCCGACAGGCCAGTTACGGGCTGGGGGCGACGAAGTTCACTGTTTCAACGTCCGTCGTCGTCCCCGCGGCGCTGTCGGGCATCTTCTCGTCGTTCATCCTCGCACTCTCGCGAGCCATCGGCGAGACTATGGTCGTCGCCATCGCAGCGGGACAGACGCCCAAGCTAATCGACCTGACCGATCCAGCCGGACTGTTTCTCGAATCAGTCCAGACGATGACCGCGGCGATGGTCCAGATCGGGACGAACGACGTCGTCGGCCAGTCGGTGGCCTATAAGAGCCTGTTCGCGGTCGGCCTGACGTTGTTCGTAATCACCTTTGCAATGAACCTCGTGAGCGAATTTATCGCCTCGCGCTACCGGGAGGTGTATCAGTGATGGCGGCCGAAACCGGCGACCAGTCGGTCGAGGACTCCGGGTTCGGACGCGTGAGTCGGACGAAGGACGTCGCCTTCCGCTGGCTAACCCTCGCGGCAGCGCTCGTCGGTATCCTCTCGCTCGCGGTCTTGCTGGCGTACGTTACGGTCGACGCCGTTGGCTGGCTCGACTGGCAATTCCTCACCAGCGGCCCGCACCCGAATCCGTTCGAGGCGGGCATCCTCCCGGCGCTGATCGGCTCGATCGCGCTTATGCTCCTGATCGCGCTCGTGACCTTCCCGCTGGGCGTCGGCGCGGCGATCTACCTAGAAGAGTACGCGAGCGACGGGCCGCTCACGACGTTCATCCAGATCAACATCGCCAATCTGGCGGGCGTTCCGTCTGTCGTCTACGGCCTGCTGGGCCTGGGCCTGTTCGTGAGCCTCATCGGCCTCGGCTTCGGGACCCTGATCGTAGCCGCGTTCACCGTCGCCCTTCTCATCCTGCCTATCGTCATCATCTCCGCCCAGGAGGCGATCCGGGCCGTTCCAGACTCCCAGCGTCAGGCCTCCTACGGAATGGGCGCGACGAAGTGGCAGACGATCCGGAACGTCGTCCTCCCACGGGCGATGCCGGGTATCCTGACTGGAACCATCCTCGCGCTGGGACGGGCCATCGGCGAGACCGCGCCGCTCATCATGATCGGTGCGCCGACGACGGTCTTCGGCGTCCCGAACAGCCTCCTCAGCAAGGTCAGCGCCATGCCCATGCAGATCTACACCTGGGCGCAGTACCCCGAAGCCGAGTTCCAGTACGGAGTCGTCGCCGCCGGCGTCGTCACCCTGCTCGTCGTCTTGCTGTCGATCAACTCCGTTGCGATCCTCATCCGGAACCACTACCAGCACGACCAATGACCCGAGAACCCATGACCACCTCGAAGACCGAACCGAGCGACGATCACACCTCCCCGACGCCGGGAACCGGTGGACTTGACGACCGGGCTACCGACGCCAATTCGTCGACCACCACCGACGGCCGGACCATCCTGGAGAGCCGCGGCCTCGACGTCTACTACGACGACGATCAGGCGCTCCAGGACGTCTCCGTCGAACTCCCCGAAAAACAGGTGACCGCGGTCATCGGCCCTTCCGGCTGTGGGAAGTCGACGTTCCTCCGGTGTATCAACCGCATGAACGACCTCGTGGACGCCGCCAGCGTGGAAGGCGAACTGCTGTTCGACGGGAAGAACGTCTACGACGACGATGTCGACCCCGTCGCCCTGCGCCGCAAGATCGGGATGGTCTTCCAGCAGCCCAATCCGTTCCCCAAATCGATCCGGGACAACGTCGCTTACGGCCTGAAGGTCCAGGGGATCGACGACGACATTGACGAACGCGTCGAACGCGCTCTCGAACGAGCGGCCCTGCACGAGGAAGTCGAAGACCAACTGGACTCGAGCGGCCTGGATCTCTCGGGTGGCCAGCAACAGCGCCTCTGTATCGCTCGTGCCATCGCGACCGACCCCGAGGTCATCCTGATGGACGAACCGGCGAGCGCGCTCGACCCCGTCGCGACCTCGAAGATCGAGGACCTGATCGAGGAGCTGGCGACCGACTACACCGTCGTGATCGTCACCCACAACATGCAACAGGCGGCCCGGATTTCGGACAAGACCGCCGTGTTCCTCACCGGCGGGGAACTCGTGGAGTTCGACGACACGACGAAGATTTTCGAGAATCCGGAGAGCCAGCGCGTCGAAGATTACATCACCGGCAAGTTCGGATAGCCCCGAGAGCGAACACCTCGGCACCGTTCGATGGAAGGCGGATTCGACGTTGCGGGGATTCGGACGTACCTTTTCCAGATCGATTTCGTCGGACTCAGCGTACTCGACGTACTCGTCGGACTCGAGCGGTAGCCCTTCGTTCTATTGCCTCGGGATGGTGATGGGCGACTCGCGACGTCGTCGGCAACCGGTTTCCATCGCGACAGCGAACGATTTAGCGATCGCAGGCTGTCGTGCCCAGAGCCAGCGTTAGCCTCTGGTCGTCGCACGCAGATTCACGAACTCGTCGCGAATGGCCCGACGCTTGACCAGGACGAACCCAATCGCGATCAGGACGAAGCCGAACACCGTCGTTCCAGTGATCACCTCGTCGAGGAGCAGCCAGCCGAAAATCGCGGCGAAGATCGGCGCGACGTAGGACACCATGTTGATCTCGATCGGGCCGAGACGTTCGAGCAGGGTGAAGTACACGAGGAAGCCGAGGGCGCTCGAGGCAAGTGCGAGGTACGCGAGCGACCAGAACGCGTTCGGGTGGAGCCACGTCGCCGGTTCGATCGGTTCGCCTAACCCGAAGCTCAGCAGGTGCATGAGGATTGCGCCGCCGATCATCGACCAGGCCTCCATCGTCTCGATTGCCATCTCGGCGTCGAGTCGACGGGTGAGCACGCTTCCGAGGGCGAACGACGCCGCGGCGAGGAAGACGAGACCGGTCGCGATTGCGTTCGCCGAGAGCAGATCGTTTGGATTCGGCTGGGCGATGACGATGACTCCGATGAGGCCGATTCCGACGCCAACCAGTCCGACCGCAGAGAGGGCGTCCGACGGAACGAGCGCGCGGGCGAACCCGGTCGTGAGGACTGGCGAGAGCGACACCACGATTGCGGCGGCCGCGGCCGTCGTGTTCTGCTGGCCGACGAAGAGGAACGCGTGGTAGGCCGCGATGAGAAAGACCGATCCGATCGTGACCAGGAGCCACTGGTCGCGGTCCTCCGGGAGCAACGCCTCGCCGTCGACCACGTACGCGGCGTAGGCGAGCATGATGAGGCCGGCGATATCGTACCGGAGTGCCGCGAAGAGCACGGGTGGGAAGTACTCGAGGCCGGCCCCAATCGCAACGAACGCAGTACCCCAGACGGCCGCCAGCGCGAGAAAGAGGGCGAAGTTTCGGTATCTGCTCACGAGTGTGGATTCGCCACGGGCGACCTATGCGTTTCGATCCGAAATTACTACGACGGACCATTCGTCTGCGTTGTGTCCCCGGTCGTTTCGACGTGCGTCTGATCGGCCCGTCGGACGACGAGAACGTCGTAAGTGTCGTCGGCGGCGACACTCGAGCCGACGCTACTCACCGAGGTGACGAGTCGCCCCGCGTTCTCGCTGCCGATACAGACCATCGACGCACTTTCCTCACGGGCGATGCGTCGGATCCGTTTGGCTATCGTCCCCGACGGGGCGTACCGGTCCACTCGCTCGATCCGGAAAGAAGCGTCCGAGCACAGCGTTTCCACCTGCTCGCGAAGCCCCTGTACGATCGCGTCGCCGTCGAAAGCTGCCTCGTCGTCGATCCAGCCACGTTCGGCGGCGTAGGCACGGTTTCCCACCGGGATAACGGTTATGGCAAGGATTGGTTCATCGAATACGGCGGCGAACCGAGTTGCCTTGCACAATGCGGCCTCGGCGAGTTTCGATCCGTCGAACGGAACGATGAGTGACATACCGAACACACGCTCGGTCACCGAATATACGTCACTTCTCGTTCTCACCCGCGAGGAACGTCACTCGAGGCTGAGTCCAGCGTGCCAGCGGTCGACCCCGGCCTCGCGCTTGGCCGCGTCCATCTTCGCCAGCAGGTGCGTCGCCAGCGAGGCGGTTTCGGCGGCTCGAGATTCACCTTCGGTGCGGAACTCGCCGGTCACGCGGTTGGCGTAGACCGAGCAGACCGCCCCAGCGCGGAGGCCGTAGACGTTCGCGATGGTGAGGATGGCGCTGGCTTCCATCTCGATGTTGGCGACGTTGGCCTCGGTGAGTTCGTCGATCAGGTCGTCGGTGCCAGCGGCCTCGAACCCGTCGAACCCGGGTCGACCCTGCCCGGCGTAGAAGGAGTCGGCGCTCATCGTGATCCCCGTGTGGTAGTTGTACCCCAGCCGTTCAGCGGCGGCGACCAGCGCGCTGACGACCTCGTAGTCGGCCGTGGCGGGGTAGTCCTCGCGGACGTACTCGTCGCTCGTGCCCTCCTGGCGGACGCCGCCAGTCGTGATCACGAGGTCGCCCACGCTCATCTCGGGCTGGAGCGCCCCACAGGAACCCACCCGGATGAACGTCTCGCAGCCGACGCGGGCGAGTTCCTCGACGGCGATGGCCGCCGAGGGGCTGCCGATCCCCGTCGAGGTGACCGAGATCGGCGTCCCGTCGTAGGTACCCGTCGCCGTCCGGTACTCGCGGTGGTGAGCGCGCTCCTCGTGACCGTCCCAGTGGGCAACGATCTTCTCGACGCGTTCGGGATTCCCAGGGAGGAGTACGGTGTCGGCCACGTCCTCGGCCGCGACCTCGAGGTGGTACTGTACGTCGGCGTTCGGGTCTTCGCTGTCGCCGGCCATAGAGACTCGATACTTGTCGCGCCATCGTATATAAATGCTGGACGACCGTACGGAGGGTATGGGCACCGATCCGAACGCCGGGCCGGGGGCGGAACCCGAGACGGACGGGGACGCCCCCGGAGGGACGGACGCAGGAGAACAAACGCTCACCGAGACAGCGGACGCCACGGGCGGCACACTCACCGACACTTACGTCGCCGCCCTCCAGCACGACCTGGTCGACATCGAGCCCGGAACGACGCTCGTCGGCGTCGTCCGCCAGCCGACCTCGTGGTTTCACGCCGCTGTCGACGAGAATCGGTCGGCACTCGGGCCGCCGTCGACGTTGCTCGAGGACGCCAAGGCGGCCGCAGAGGACCTGAAGATGGCCGGTATGTGCGACGAGGGCGCCCACAACGCGTCCTGGGAGCAGGTGGATTTCGAAGACGGGTACCGAGAGCACCTCGAGACCGATAGCGAGGCCGAAGAGGCGCTCGCGGATCTCGAGGGACGGCTCCAGGACGGCGAATCGATCGCACTCGTCTGTTTCGAGAACACGGGCAAGAAGCGCTGTCACCGGACCGTGTTGCGAGCGGTCCTCGAGGCCAGACGGGCCTGACTCCCTTCCTCGTCACACGAGCCTGACTGTCGACTCGTCTCGAGACCGAACCTGCGTCAGTCGACGTTATCCGGCGACGCACACGACGCCGAGACGACTCGCCCGGCGAGGCGACCGTCCACGACGCGGCCGAGTATCTCGACTTCGATTTCGAGCGGTCCCTCGGGGGGCCGCCCCGTCGGCGAATCGAGGGTCTCGAGCCCCTCACAGACGACGACGTCCATCGGGCTCCGGTCGGAGGGATGTGCGGCGATCAGCGTTCCGTCGTCGGTTCTCGTGACCTCGAGGCAGTAGCGTTCCCCGATGCCGAGTGAACCGCTGACCAGGTCGCGAATCGACGTCATCGGTTCAGAGCCGATTGATGTCCACGTCGTCGGGGTCGTTCGGATTCACCGTGTTGGCGCAGTTCGCACAGAGGCCGACACCCCCCTCGTAGTGGACTCGACAGACGAGGGCGCCGCAGTTGTCACACCGCTCCTCGGCCGACCGCGTTTCACAGATCTGACAGAGGCCGCTGACGCTCATAGGCGAGGTACGGACTCGAGTGGCTTCAAACCGGTGCCGGCACTGGGGACATAGTTCGCTCGAGCAAGAGAAACAGTCAGCGATACACGTTCCATAGTAACTTCAGAAAGTGTACCACTGTCCGCGAGGAGATGAGATGTCGGGTCGATGCGCTGGAGGTGAGCCAGAAGAGAGGTGAGGCCCGGCGGAAACTGAGGCCCAGGGACGCTAAGAGCCGAAGTTGGTCCCGTCGAGAGGCCGTTTGTCGCTACTCGTCTTCGCTGTCCCCGTCGTCGTCTATTTCGGATTCGTTGGCTTCCTCTCCGGTATCTTCGTCGGCGTCTTCCGATTCGTTGGCTTCTTCCTCGTCCGCTTGGTCGTCCGTTTCTTCGCCACCGTCAGTTTCGTCGTCGCGTTCTACTTCCTCGACCTCGACGTCCTTGCCGGCCACCCCGCTTTCGGAGATTACGGGTTTCAGGTTGTAATCGGATCCCTGTCCACGTTTGACCACGTTGATGTCGAAGACGAAATCGACGGGGTCGTCGGCACCAATCTCGAAGGGGTGCGTGATCTGTAATTTTTCGCTCGGGAGCTTGACGTTCGCCTGCTCGCCGTCGACGATACCCTCGACCGCCGAGACGTGCAGTTCGATCTTTTCGTAGGTTCCCGGGGAGAGTTCGCCTTCGAACACGGAGACCGCTCGCTCGCCAACGAGGTTCGTGAGGTCGACCGTCCTTCCCTCGAGGTCGACGATGTAGAACCCGCGCTTTCGTTCGACGCCGTCGGCTGTGTCGTTCTCGTCTTCGCCGTCTTCATCGCCTTCGTCACCTTCGTCGCCTTCGTCGGATTCCCCGTCTGCGTCTACATCGTCCTCGCCAGCGTCACTCGAGTCCTGCTGATCGTCGGCTTCCTCTTCGGTTTCGTTCGATCCCTCGCCTCCGTCCTCGCCATCGGTTTCGCTCGAGTCCTCGTCGTCACCCTCGTCCTCACCACCGTCGAAGATCCGGGCGTAATCGAGCGTGACGTCCAACCGCTCGAAGTCGCCGATGTCGGCCGGCATGTCGCTGATGAGCAGTCTAAAATTCCCTTCCTGGGTGCTCTCCTCGGAGCCACCAGTTTGTGACCCATCGTCCGACTGCGTGTCCTGGTCGGACGTCGCGTCGCCGCTCGACGGCTCGGGATCGTCACCGGACGTACACCCGGCGAGCGCCGTCGCACCGACGCTACCGCCGGCGGCGATGAACGCTCGGCGCCCCACGCCGGATTTTGACTGGTGATTCGCCCGCCTCGGCTCGTCGCTCGCTCGATCGTTTGGCATTAGTTCCTCGCAGACAGTAACCGGGTAAAGCAGTGCCGTTCGTTCTGGAGATTCAGAATAGTTCTTGAACGGTTTTGCTCCCGTACTCAAAGGGCTGAAATGCCCGCCAGACAGCCTAGTGATAGGTTTGAGCGGAAGATCGAACTGAAGGACGTGCGTTTTTGGCTCGAGGCTGCGTCCCGGCTACACGTCGTCACCCCTCGACCCGCCACCGTTCGGCTCGCCAACCCTGGGCCGCATCATTCGGTGAACACAAACGTTCGCGTATTCGACACGGGGGTCGGACGACACTTCGAGGCGAGACCGACGTGTGTTCGGTCGCCGCATCCTTTAGGCCACTCGAGTCCCTACCTCGAGTGTGCAACGGTCACCGATCGTGTTGCTCGTCGCCGCGCTGTTCGCGGGCATGACGGCCCTGCTCGTGATCGGCTCGTTCGTCTCGCGCTCGCCGATTCCGTTCGTCGTCGCGGTTCCGCTCGGAGCGACAGCTTACTTCATGTACTACCACGGCAGCGGAAAGCTCCTGGAGCGCCTTCGTCGTCGCGAGGTTCGGGGTCGGCAACGTCAGCGTGAGCGGACGCGACGTGCCCGGGGCGACCGCGACCATGGCAGTTTTGGGGCCGGTCCACGTGCTCGAGGCGGCCCACGAACGCGTGCAGAACGCGAGGCCCGGTTCGGTGCCGGTATCGGTGGTGCTCGCACCGAACCCGGACCAGGGACGGGAGCCAGCTCTACGGCCTGGCGAGACGGTGGCCCACGGGAACGGGTCTCGGCCTCGAACGGACCCACGACCGCCGAAGCCCGGAGCGTGCTCGGCGTCGACCCGACGGCCGACCAGGCGACGATCAAACGGGCCTATCGAGAGCGCGTCAAGGACGTCCACCCCGACCGCGGTGGCGACGAGGCGGAGTTCAAGCGGGTGACGGCGGCCTACGATCGCCTCCGCGAGTGAGGCAACGACCCCCGTGGCAAAATCGCTCTCGAGAGACACACGTTGACATTCGGCAGGAAGGCTTTTGCCGTGTGACTCGCTATCACCGAATATGAGCCGTGACCGGGCCCTCCTGGAGCGGGCCCTGGAACGTGGCGAACAGGACGGTGGGAACGTCGAGTTCAAGGAACGATTGCTCGAGTCGATCCACCTCGAAGGGGGGCGACGGGAAAGTCTCGCCGCACAGCTCCGACACCGCGTCCTCTCGGGCGACGGCGAGGCGACGTACGTCGTCGGCGTCACCGACGATGGCGGCCTCGCCGGCATCGACGTCGACACCTTTTCGGAGTCGATGGACGTGCTCTCGTTGCTCGCCGAGGAAGCCGAGTGTCACATCGAGGACGTCCAGACCTGGGGCATCGAAGGCGGCGTCGTCGGTATCGCCCTGGTCCGGGAGGGCGCCGTCCTCGAGACGGACGACCAGCACGTCGTCGTCGGGACGGCCGGCCACGTCGACCACGGCAAGAGTACCCTGGTCGGCTCGCTCGTCACCGGCCGCCCGGACGACGGTGATGGCGCGACGCGAGCCTTCCTGGACGTCCAGCCTCACGAAGTCGAGCGGGGGCTGTCCGCCGACCTCTCCTATGCCGTCTACGGCTTCGACGACGAGGGGCCGGTCCACGTCGTGAACCCGAACCGGAAACAGGACCGGGCGGCCGTCGTCGAGGAAGCCGACCGCCTCGTCTCGTTCGTCGATACCGTCGGTCACGAGCCCTGGCTCCGGACCACGATCCGCGGGCTGGTCGGCCAGAAACTCGACTACGGGATGCTCGTCGTCGCCGCCGACGACGGGCCGACGCGGACGACCCGCGAACACCTCGGGGTGTTGCTCGCCACGGAACTCCCCACGGTGGTCGCCCTCACCAAGACCGACCTCGTCGACGACGACCGCATCGAGGAGGTCGTCCTGGAGGTCGAGCGCCTCCTCCGAGACGTCGGCAAGTCCCCGCTCCGGGTCGATCGCCACGGCGTCGACGCCGCCGTCGAGGAGATCGGCGACACCGTCGTCCCCATCGTCGAAACCAGCGCGATCACGATGGACGGCCTCGACGTTCTGGACGAACTGTTCGACCGGCTGCCGAAGACCGCCAGCGACGACGGCGAGTTCCGGATGTACATCGACCGGAGCTACGCCGTGACCGGCGTCGGCGCCGTCGCCTCGGGCACGGTCATGCGCGGCGAGGTCGAGGCCGGGGACGAACTCCTGCTCGGACCGATGGGCGACGGCTCGTTCCGCGAGGTCGAAGTCCGATCCATCGAGATGCACTACCACCGCGTGGATCAGGCTCAGTCCGGACGAATCGTTGGCATCGCGCTCAAGGGAGTCGAGGAGGCGGAAATCGAGCGCGGGATGGTCCTCCTTCCAGGCGACGCCGATCCCACGCCCGTTCGAGAGTTCGAGGCCGAGGTGATGGTACTCAACCACCCCACGCGAATCGGCGACGGCTACGAACCCGTCGTCCACCTCGAGACCATCGGCGAGGCCGCGGCCTTCTATCCCGAAGACGGCCGCCTCCTGCCGGGCGACAAGGGTAAAACCCGGGTGCGGTTCAAGTTCCGCTCGTACCTGGTCGAGGAGGGCCAGAAGTTCGTCTTCCGGGAGGGTCGAAGCAAGGGCGTCGGGACGGTGACGGACGTCTCACTGACGACGTAGTCGAGGGTCGACCTAGTCGGTCCCGGAGTCCGGCTCGAGCGTCCCACGCTCGAGAACATCGGACGTCTCGGCGTACCGGCCCGCGAGTTCCACGTAGTGATCCGCAGCGGTTGTCCACGGCGAATCCTGGACCTCCTTTTTGACTTCGGCAGGGGCACCGACGACCAGGACCGACTCTGGAACGGTCGCGTCCTCCGTGACGACGCTGTTCGCAGCGACCAGGCTCTCCGCGCCGACCGTCGCCCGGTCCAGGACGATCGCGCCCATCCCGACCATCGCCCGCTCGCCGACCGTCGCGGCGTGAACGATCGCGTTGTGGCCAACGGTCGCGTAGGGGCCGATCGTCGACCCCTCGTGGACCGTCGCGTTGTCCTGGACGTTCGCGCCTTCCTCGAGGACGATTTCGCCGTGATCGCCTCGGAGAACGGCCCCCGGCCAGACGCTGGCGTCGGCTTCGATCGTCACGTTGCCGATGACCACCGCGCGCTCGTCGACGTACGCCGAATCCGCGATCGTCGGTTTCCGGCCGTCGAAGGATCGGATCATGTACCGTATTGGTGGGGACTCGAGTAAGGGTTGGCGATACGGCGACGGGAGACCACGCTGGAGGCGTCGTATGGGGACTCGATCCGGTCAAAGGACAGCGTTCGATCCGGTCAAAAAGTCGCGATCACCTCCTGGATGCACCCATCAGGCTTGTAGTGGGTGAAGTGATCCGGAACGTAGTCGACGTTGTGATCGGTGTAGTTCCACGGCGGTGTGCCATCGATCGTCGTCGCACCGATCGCGGTCCCCATCTCGGCAGTGCCGTAGGCCCAGTCGAGTACGGCGTCGTCGTTCATCCAGAAGTTGTCGAGGCGGCCAGTCGCGTTCGCGATCGCGGAGCCATAACTCCCCTCGAGCGACGGCGCGTCGTCGTCGGCAGCGCCGCCCAGGAGGGTGACGCTCTCGAGAAGGTCGTGGTACCCCCACGACGAGAGCGTCGAGACCGCGCTGAGGACGACTCGAGCGCCGAGGGAGTGCGAACAGAGCCGCAGCGTCACGGTGGGATTTTGGGCGCGATAGTTGACCAGGAAACTCGCGAGTTTAGCACCGTTACGTTCGGCGATTTCGGTCGCGTTGTACCAGCCGTAGTCGGCGTCCCAGGTGTAGCCGACGACCGGGTGGTCGTAGCCCTCGAGGTCGAACGTGTTCGCGGCGGTGCTATTCGAGCAGACGCCGCCCTCCAGGTCGTTGTTCCACCCGTGGGCGTGGATCAGGAGTTCTTCGGCCGCCGGTTGGCCGAGTCCAGGAATTGGATCGCCCGCGAGGTCGTAGTTCGTCGCGGTGTTTCCGTCGGTGACATAGACGCTCCCGTACCAGGTCGTGTCGAAGTGGCCTCGCGTGCTCACGCGCGGGAAGTCCATCGGCGGGTCGTCGCAGGAATCACCTTTCCCCGCCTGGACGGACGTCGTCGCCGCGCCGAGCGTGCCGATACCGACGGCGGAGACGCCGAAACCGCGGAGGAGGGTTCGCCGGGAGACGGTTCGACCAGTCGTGCCAACGTCACTCGTGCGTCGTGGTGGCATAGATCGTGCTTCAATGCACCCTGATATTAATGTTATTGAGAGTGTTCGCGTAGAATAACATTCGGGACAACGCGTAAACCGTTTATTTTTCGTGCAGCCGAATGGGAGGGATCCGAGTACGGTCGAAGATACCCTTTCCTTCACTCGAGCGACAGCGGTCGTGTTCGTCGACGATTAGTGGCGTGCCCGCATCGATCGGTCGTCGAACCCACGGACTTTATACTACCTGGGTGTGTAGACGGGGATAGCGAAACCCGCGGGCAAGTGCGTTCGCGCGACGTGGCCACGGCCTCGCCGTGTTCTACGTCCGGAATCGATCCCGAACGCATAGCGGGACCCCGACCGACGCGACACCGTGGCGGTCTTTCGTACCCGGGAGTCCGCGGACCGTTTCGATGAGCGCACACACCGCGCTCAGTATATACAACCATGGAAATCGAAATTGCAACCATCGGCGGCTACGAAGAAGTTGGACGGCAGATGACTGCCGTTCGCGCAGGAAACGACGTCGTCATCTTCGACATGGGTCTGAACCTCTCACAGGTTCTCATCCACGACAACGTCGAGACCGAACGCATGCACAGCCTCGATCTGATCGACATGGGCGCCATCCCCGACGATCGGATCATGAGCGACCTCGAGGGCGACGTCCAGGCAATCGTCCCGACCCACGGTCACCTCGACCACATCGGCGCGATCTCGAAACTCGCCCACCGCTACGACGCCCCCGTCGTCGCGACGCCGTTCACGATCGAACTGGTCAAACAGCAGGTCGAGAGCGAACAGAAGTTCGGCGTCGAGAACGACCTGGTCAAGATGGACCCGGGCGAGTCGATGACCATCGGCGACCACGGGTGTGAACTCGAGTTCGTCAACGTCACCCACTCGATCATCGACGCGATCAACCCCGTGCTCCACACGCCCGAGGGCGCCATCGTCTACGGCCTGGACAAGCGCATGGACCACACGCCGGTCATCGGCGACCCCATCGACATGAAGCGCTTCCGCGAGATCGGTCGGGAGGGCGAGGGCGTGCTCTGTTACATCGAGGACTGCACCAACGCCAACAAGAAGGGCCGAACGCCCTCCGAGAACGTCGCCCGCGAGCACCTCCGCGACGTCCTCTACAGCATCGAAGACTACGACGGCGGCATCGTCGCCACCACCTTCTCTTCACACATCGCTCGCGTGAAGAGCCTCGTCGAGTTCGCCGACGACATCGGCCGCCAGCCCGTCCTGCTCGGACGCTCGATGGAGAAGTACTCCGGCACCGCCGAGCGACTCGACTTCATCGACTTCCCGTCGGACCTCGGAATGTTCGGCCACCGAAAGTCCGTCGACCGGACGTTCAAGCGGATCATGAACGAGGGCAAGGAGAACTTCCTGCCCGTCGTCACCGGCCACCAGGGCGAACCCCGTGCGATGCTCACCCGAATGGCCCGCGGCGAGACCCCCTACGAACTGGACAACGGCGACAAAGTCGTCTTCTCCGCGCGCGTCATCCCCGAACCGACCAACGAGGGCCAGCGCTACCAGGCCGAGAAACTGCTCGGCATGCAGGGCGCGCGAATCTACGACGACATCCACGTTTCCGGCCACCTCAACCAGGAGGGCCACTACGCGATGCTCGACGCGCTTCAGCCCCAGCACATCGTTCCCGCCCACCAGGATCTCAAAGGGCTTTCCGGCTACGTCAAACTCTGTGAAGGCGAGGGGTACCACATGGGCCGTGACGTCCACGTCTCGCGAAACGGCAACCTGATCCAGCTTGTCGACTGATATGACATCACCCGAGGCACGCGAAAAAGCGGTGCTCGAGGCCGTCGGCGAGCGACGCGAACTCGTCAACGAAGCCATCCCGGAGGAGCTACCGATCACGCGGCCGGAACGTCTGTACGAGGCGTCCCGATATCTGCTCGACGCCGGCGGCAAGCGACTTCGGCCAACGGTCCTGCTGGCCACCGGAGAAGCGCTCACCGACGTCGAGCCGCTGTCGACGCCCTACCGGGAGTTCCCGACGGTCGAGGGACCGTCGACGACCGTCGACCTCATGGCTGCCGCGGTCAGCGTCGAGGTCATCCAGTCGTTCACGCTCATCCACGACGACATCATGGACGACGACGACCTCAGACGCGGCGTCCCCGCCGTCCACAAGGCCTACGACCTGGAGACGGCGATTCTCGCGGGCGACACGCTGTACTCGAAGGCCTTCGAGATCATGCTCGAGACGGGCGCCGAATCCGACCGGACGGTGCAGGCGCTCCACATCCTCGCGAACACCTGCACGCAGATCTGTGAGGGACAGTCGCTCGACGTGAGCTTCGAATCGCGCGAGGACGTCACGCCCGAGGAGTACCTCGAGATGGTCGAGCAGAAGACCGCCGTCCTCTACGCAGCCTCGGCGGCCCTCCCGGCAATCTTGCTGGGGGCCGACCAGGACACCGTCGACGCGCTCTACGGCTACGGACTCGATGTCGGACGCGCCTTCCAGATCCAGGACGACGTGCTCGACTTGACCGTCCCCAGCGAAAAGCTCGGCAAGCAGCGTGGAAGCGACCTCGTCGAGAACAAGCAGACGCTCATCACGGTCCACGCCCGCGAGCAGGGCGTCGACGTCGAGTCGCTGGTCGACACCACCGACGTCAACGCCGTCACCGAGGCCGAGATCGACGACGCCGTCGCCACGCTCGAGGACACCGGCTCCATCTCCTACGCGAACGACAAGGCGCGCGACCTCGTCGACCGCGGGAAGAACCGCCTCGAGGTGCTTCCCGACAACGAGGCTCGCGAATTGCTCCTCCAGGTTGCCGATTATTTGATCGAGCGCGGCTACTGATCGAGCGCGGCTACCGAGACGGCCAGTTGGGCAGTCCCTCGACGACGACTCATCGTTCGAGTTGGCCGACGACTCACCGCTCGAAATGGAACGGAGGTTTTTGGACGTGGTATTGCTACGAAGGGTATGGACAACTCGAACGGTTCGCTCTCTCGCCGCCGCCTGCTGGGCGGTATCGGGGCGGCGGGGCTGACCGGCCTCGCCGGCTGTCTCGGCTCGTTTCTCGGCAGTTCCGGTCGGAACATTCGACCGACCGAACCATCTGACCCACCACAGGGCACACCAGAGGAATTCTACTACGTTCTCGAGAACGGCATCCAGGACTACGACATCACCGTCGAAGCGCTCTACGAGAACGACGGCGACCTCATCCTGGAGTATCAGTCGACTGTCGGCGACGACCTCGAGCACGGTTCGGACTCGTCAGCGGACTTGCCGTCTGACGAGTCGGACGGTGACTCCACCGACGAATCAGACGACGCACCAGCGACCGGCGTCGACCACGACCTCTACCAGGCCACCCTCGACGAGATGGGTGTCATCGTCCAGGCATACAACCAGACCGTCGTCGTGAACGGCGACAGCGACTACGGTATGCTCGTCGGCGACCTCGTCAACCCGCTCACGGGGCAGGCCTACGGCTGGGGCGTCAAAAACGAGTGGCTCGAGGCCCACAACGAGGGCGAGATGCAGCAGATGACGCTGTGGATGAACATCCAGCAGATGATCGTCTACGAAGAGGACGTCGCCGAGGCGTCGAACGCCTCCGAGGACTAGTCGGCGCGTTCGAGAACCGGTTGGCGCCTCCGAGAACAAATAAGAGTTCGAGCATTGGTCGGCACGCTCGAGCGCGGACTCGGGCACACACCGCGGCTGTTTTGAACGCGCAGGCGAAACTGTTCGCCAACATGGACGAGGAGTTACGAGGCCGCGTCGAGCGCGAGGCCGAGAAGCACGCACTGCTGAACGCGGTCAAACACGGGAGCGACGCCAACGTCGGCGCCGTCATGGGGCCGCTGATGGGCGACAATCCCGACTTCCGAGAGCACGCCGATGCAGTTCCTGGCGTCGTCGGTGGCGTCGTGTCTCGAGTCAACGGTCTCGACTCCGACGAGCGCCGCGCCAGACTCGAGGAACTGGCACCCGAGGAACTGGCCGAACTCGAGGCCGAGGACGAAGAAGACGACACGGTCCTGCCCGATCTCCCGAACGCCGACGAGTACGACGAGATCCGGATGCGCTGTGCGCCGAATCCCAACGGCCCCTGGCACATCGGCCACGCGCGGATGCCCGCCGTCATCGGGACCTACAAGGAGCGCTACGACGGCTGGTTCTGCGTTCGCTTCGACGACACCGACCCCGAGACGAAGCGGCCGAACCTCGAGGCCTACGACTGGATCCTCGAGGACATCGATTACCTGGGGTTCGACCCAGACGCGGTCTACCGCGCGAGCGACCGGGTCGAGAGCTACTACGACCACGCTCGAGAGCTCATCGAAATGGGCGGGGCCTACACCTGCTCGTGTCCAGGCGACGAGTTTAGCGACCTGAAAAACGCCGGCGAGCCGTGTCCCCACCGCGACAAGGACTCGGAGACGGTGCTCGAGGAGTTCGAGGACATGGTCGCGGGCAAGTACGCAAGCGGCGAGATGGTCCTCCGGGTCAAGACTGACATCCAACACAAGAACCCCGCGCTTCGAGACTGGGTCGCCTTCCGAATGGTCGACACACCCCACCCGCGCGAGCGGGCCGCCGACTATCGCTGCTGGCCGATGCTCGATTTCCAGTCCGGCGTCGACGACCACCGCATCGGCATCACCCACATCATCCGGGGAATCGACCTCCAGGACTCCGCGAAACGCCAGCGGTTCCTCTACGACTACTTCGACTGGGAGTACCCCGAGGTCGTCCACTGGGGCCACGTCCAGGTCGACGCCTACGACGTGAAGATGAGTACCTCTCGCATCGGAGAGTTGATCGAGGCCGGCCACCTCGACGGCTGGGACGACCCGCGAGCACCGACCATCCGGAGCTTGCGGCGCCGTGGGATTCGCGGGGAGGCGATCACCGACGCTATGATCCAGCTCGGCACCTCGACGAGCGACGTCGACCTCGCGATGAGTTCCATCTACGCCGAGAACCGAAACCTGATCGACGAGGAGACCGACCGGCGGTTCTTCGTTCGCGAGGGTGCCGAAGTCGGGCTGGCCGGGAGTCCGCCAGATGAGGCGACGCCGCCGTTGCACCCGAACCACGAGGATCGCGGCGTTCGCCACATCCCCGCCGGCGACGCCGTCGTCCTCGAGCAGGACGACTTCCCCCAGCGAGAGGAACGCATCTGGCTGAAGGGACTCGGCTGTTTCCAGTACACTCGAGACGTCCTGCAGTACACGGGCGACTCCATCGATGTGGTCCGCGAGGGTGACGTCGACGTGATCCACTGGGCGCCGGCGGCCGAGAGCGTCTCGCTCACGCTGCGAACGATGGACGGCGACGTCGAGGGTCGAGCCGAACCCGAGGTCGGGGACCTCGACCCCGACGACCTCGTCCAGTTCGAGCGCGTGGGCTTCGCCCGGATCGACGAGGTCGACGAAGGCAGCGAGGAGGTCGTCGCGTACTACGCGCATCCGTAATCGACATCGACATCCTCGAGTTCGAGGAACTATACGCGATCACTCCTCGAGCAGATCCGGCCCGCTGTCCGGGAACGGGTCGGCGACGACGCCGTCCTGGCGACCCAGCACGCGGGCGTGGGGTGCGCACACGACGCGGTTTTCGGCCCACGGGACGTGTAACTCCACGGCGGCGTCACGGTCACAGCCCTCCTCGCTACAGCGCATTGTGCCGACACTGGGCGATCCAGTGACACAATCGTTTCGGTGGTCAGCGATCCTGCACGCAGTCGGGGCGATCAGAAGACGAACACGGCGAGGAGGAATCCGACGAGTATCGCACTCGTCAACAGGAACTGGACCGCCGTCGACGCGAGCGTTCCAGCAGTTGCGTAGCCGGCCGCCCGGAGGCTATTCTCCAGGTCACGGTTCCCGACGAACTCGAGGGCGAAGACGGTGCCGAAGAGGCCGACCAGGAAGCCGAGCGGTCCGGTCACGATCATCAGTGCGATGCCGACGGCGGCAGCGAGCGCGGTCGTTTGCCAGGAGGCCCCGCCAGCACGGGCGGCGAGCGACCCGGCGAAGAACTCCGCGAACAGGGTGGCCAGGCCGAGCGCGGTCAACGCGACGAACGGGACGACGCCGGGTTCGGTGTACCCGGTGTGCCACCAGTAGAGGAAGAGACCGGCCAACGAGAGCCCGCCGCCGGGGACGAGCGGGACGACGGTGCCGGCGATGCCGCCGATCAGGAGGACGACCGCGAGCACGGTGAGGGCGTCGACCATGGCTCGATAGTCGAGCAGTAGGGGGAAAGGCGTATTGCCTGCCGTGTACCGTTTTTCTCGATTTCGCGGCTCGAGCGATCGGTCTGACCGACGTGGCCACCGTTTAGTACGGCACGGCCGTCTCTTCCGACATGGCACGACTCGTCCGACACGACGCGACCGGCCCGCGAAAGCTCGAGGAAGACGACATCGATCCCGAGAAAGGGAACGTCGCGATCTGTCAGTGCGGACTCGCGGAGACGTACCCGTTCTGTGATGGCACACATCGGGCGACGCGAGACGAACGAGCGGACGAACTCTACGTGTACGAGACGGACGAAGACGGCAGTCGTTCGCGGCGCGTCGTCGAGGACGTCGTTTGTAGTGATGAGTGATGGTGGCCGAGTATCGTCGAAGGATGGTTCGACTATGTTTCGTCGAAAAATGGGATCGACCAGGTGTCGACAAAAGACGGGGGTCCAGGACCGGCCGATGGTGGACTCGCCGATTAGCGAGAGCGCCAACTGATCGTTCGCCCCAGGTGGTCCGAGTATTATAAGATGGGCATGACGAACGAAAGGATTTACACACGCACGCAAATATATCAATGGCAATGGATTCGAGTCCGGGTGCGGATAGCGAACTCCGCACGAGGGTCCAACAGCAGGAGGTCGTCGCCGAATTCGGCCAGCAGGCGCTCGAAACCGACGACCTCGATGGGTTACTACACGACGCCTCGGTCGCCGTCGCAGATACGCTCGACGTCGAGTACTGCAAGGTGCTCGAACTGCTCCCTGGCGGCGACGAGGTCCTCCTCCGGCAGGGGGTCGGTTGGCAAGACGGACTCGTCGGAACCGCGACGGCGTCGACCGATCTGGACTCGCAGGCGGGTTATACACTCCTCTCCGAGGAACCTGTCGTGGTCGACGATCTGCGGACCGAAGACCGCTTCTCCGGGCCTGACTTGCTGGTCGACCACAACGTCGTCAGCGGAATCAGCGTCATCATCGGCTCGCTGGAGGACCCTTGGGGCGTACTGGGTACGCACACGACGGAACGCCGGGCGTTCACCGAGTACGACGTAAATTTCGTCCAGAGCATCGCGAACGTGCTCGCCTCCGCCATCGAAACCAGCCGGGCGAAGCGATCTGTCGAGGCGGAAAAGGAGGTCAAAGAACTGATCGTCGAGACCAGTCCCGTCGGGATCGTTGTATTCGACGCGAACGGCGACCTGCAGTTCGCGAACGAGCACGCCGAGAGCGTTCTCGGCCGCGACCGCGAAGAGATCGAATCGGTCGCGTACGACGACCCGCGCTGGATGCTGACCGACGCCGACGGAACTCCCCTCTCCGGGGAAGAAACGCCGTTCATGCGGGTGATCTCGACCGGTGAGCCGATCTTCGACATGGAGGTCGGCCTGCGCCGTCCCGACGGCGAGCGCATCTGGGTGACGGTGAACGGCGCCCCACTGGACGCCGATGAGGGCGACACCGACGAGGGCGCCGGCGCCGTTCTCGCGCTTACCGACGTCACCGACCAGAAGCGTCTCGAGAACGAATTCAAGGAGATGCTCGGGCGGGTTACCGACGCGTTCTACGCCGTCGACGAGGAGTTTCGATTCACACACGTCAACGATCGCGCCGCCGAACTGCTCCAGCGACCGAGAGCGGAGTTGCTCGGGGAGAAACTCTGGGAGATGTTCCCCGAAGCGGCGGAAGTGGACGAAGTCTGGGACGCATTTCACACGGCGCTGAACGACCAGGTGGCGACCAGCTACGACCTGTACTTCGACCCGCTCGACTTCTGGGTGGAAGCGAACCTCTACCCCTCCGAAACGGGCGTCTCCGTCTACTTCCGCGACATCACCGAGAGCAAACAGTACGAACTGGAACTCGAGCGGTACCGGGCGCTGACGGAAGCGGCCAACGACGTCATCGTGACGATCGACGCCGAGAGTACGATCCGTTCGGTAAACCCCGCCGTCGAGGACGTCTTCGGCTACGAACCCGACGAATTGGTCGGCGAGTCGCTAACGAGACTCATGCGCGACGACCTCGCGACTCGTCATCGGGCGGGACTTCAGCAATATCTCGAGACCGACGAGCGGACCCTCGACTGGGACTACGTCGAACTCCAGGGTCAGCGCGCCGACGGTTCGGCGGTGTCGCTGTCGATTACGTTCAGCGAAATCGTCTACGAGAACGACCGCTACTTCACCGGCGTCATCCGAGACATTTCCGATCGGAAAAAACGGGAAAAACAACTCGAACGAGCAAACGAGCGGCTAAAACGATCGAACAGGCGCCTCGAACAGTTCGCCTACGCCGCTTCCCACGACCTCCAGGAGCCCCTGCGGATGGTTTCGAGTTACCTCCAGTTGATCGAACGACGCTACGAAGACGACCTGGACGCCGACGGGACGGACTACCTCGAGTTCGCCATCGACGGGGCCGACCGAATGCGGGCGATGATCGAGGGATTGCTCGAGTACTCCCGTATCGAGACGGAAGGGAAGCCGCTCGAGCCGACCGATCTCGACACCGTCTTCGAGGACGTGCTCGACGACCTCGAGGTGCAGATCGAACGGAGCAACGCCACCATCACGTCCGATTCGCTTCCCCAGGTCCGAGGAGACCGTACGCAACTCCGCCAACTGTTCCAGAACCTCCTGGACAACGCGATGACCTACAGCGGCGACGAACCGCCACAGATACACGTCTCGGCCGAACGGGACGGGACGGAGTGGGTCGTGTCCGTGTGCGACGAGGGGATCGGACTGGACCCGGCACACGACAGTCGAGTTTTCGAGGTCTTCCAGCGACTTCACAGTCGCGAGGAGTACCCGGGATCCGGTATCGGCCTGGCGCTCTGTAAGCGCATCGTCGAGCGTCACGGCGGCGATATCTGGGTCGATGCCGAACCCGAGGAAGGGGCAACATTCTCGGTTACGCTCCCGGTTCCAGATATGTGAGTGCCCCCTATCGTGCGCTATACCACATCGGTACGGGTCCGGTGGACCCACGATTCGGGCCAGTGACTTCTCGAGTCAACACGACTATACCGTCCACGCCGAATGCACGCCCATGTCCACGACTCGAGGGGCGATCGTCGTCGGCGCCTCCTCCGGTATCGGAGAAGCGCTCGCCCGCGAACTCGCCGCGGAAGGGTACGAACTCGGCCTCGCGGCGAGGCGAACCGAACGGTTGACGTCGATCGGTGAATCCATGCCGACGAACACCTACGTCGCGACGATGGACGTCACCGACGTCGAGGACGCCAGAGACGGCTTCGGCGATTTGATCGAGGCCATGCCGCCGGTCGACCTCGTCGTCCTCTGCGCCGGCGTCGGTGGCCCCAACCACGGTCTCGAGTGGGACCACGAACGGGAGACCATCGACGTCAACGTCCGCGGCTTTACCGCGCTTGCGACGGCGGCGATGGAGCACTTCGAGAGCCGCCAGGCGTTCGAGAGCGAGCGCGACGGTCACCTCGTCGGCATTTCATCGGTAGCGTCCCGGTTCGGGAACCCCAGTTCGCCCGCCTACAACGCCTCGAAGGCCTTCGTCTCGACGTACCTCGAGGGGCTCAGACACCGCCAGGCGACCCGCTCGGCCGACGTGACGATCACGACAGTCGAACCCGGGTTCGTCGACACCGACCTCATGCTCGCAGACGACCCGTTCTGGGTCAGTTCGCCGGAGACGGCGGCCGCACAGATCGCTCGAGCGATTCGCCGAGAGCGTTCACACGTCTACGTCACCCGACGCTGGCGGCTGGTCGCGTGGCTGTTCGAGGCGTTACCCGAGCCGATGGTTCGACGAATAATGACCTGAGCCTGCGTCGAAGCGCGGACCTGCTTCCTCGAGAGCAGGGTCGGTAACAGGTCACTCGAGAGCGAAATCGAAATCAGAACCGATCGCAACTCACTCGAGACCGAGCACCGCGGGCCGCTCGAGTTCGAGGTCGTACTCGCCGACCGCCTTGACCTCGATGGTCGGCCAGTCGTCGTCGGTACCGGTTCCAGTTCCGGCGTCCGTCAGCGTCTCGAAACCATCGTCCGAGACCAGGACGGTGTCCTCGCTCTTGGCACCCTGGACGGTCGGATTCCAGGCGTAAGCCATCGGCGCGATCGCGGGCGCTTCGTGATCTGGGGTCGCGATCCACTCGCGCCCGGCGAACCCGGCGGCGCCGCCCTGGTGGTGGCGTTCCCACTCCCTGGCGTGGCCGAGGGCGTCGTAGGCCGCCTGAATCTCGGCGAAGACGTCGCCGGCGGTACCGTTCGCCGCGGCAGCGTCCCGGGTCGCGGCCAGCGCGGTCGTCTCGACACGGGCGGCGTGACGGTGGCGCTCCGCAAGCCACTCCGGCGGATCGAAGGCGACGGCGCGGGTGCAACTGGCGTGCAGGCCGTGGCGCTGAGTGGTCACCGAGACGAGCGCGTAGTCGCCGAACTCGATGGGTTTGGGCGTATAGTGGCGGTACTTTTGGGCGCGTTCGGAGCCGCCCACGAGGACGACCGGGGCCTCGATGTCTCGGGCAGCGAGTGAAACCGTGAGCGCCGCGGTGACCTCGTCTTCCGTGTCGTCGTCCTGGAGCTCCCGGCAGACGGCCTCGACGGCCGCCGCCGTCTCCCGGCCGAGGTCGCGGTAGCGCTCGCGGTCGGTCGCCGTCAGCGGCTGACGAACCGTCGCGGGGTCGAGGCGCTCGAGGCCGTGGACGTCGACGTCTGCGGCTGCTGGATCCTCGACGCGATCGACGATTGCCTCGAGCAGCGAGCGCTCGTACCAGGGGAACGATTCACGGGTTACCGACACGTCCGCAGCCTCGAAGTCTGGCAGTTCTTCCTCGTAGAGTCGGTCGATCTCGATGGTGTCGGCCAGCAGCGTCACCTCCTCGCCGTCGTATCCGAGGGCCCCGACGCCGACGTCGCCCTCGCGGTCGACGACCGAACTGCCGCCACTCAGCCACGCGAACGAGTTCGGGCGGGCGAACCAGACCGACTTCAGGTCGTTCGCCTCGAGGGTGGCATCCAGTCGTTCGAGTTTTTCCATGCCGGTGGGTCGGGTGGCGGGTTCTTGAATCCGACGAAGGGCGCGTCTCGGTGTCGCTGATGCGTCGTATCGATGGTGTTCGGTCCGGTTCCCACCCAGTGGGACGAACGCGGACGATTCAAATACGGGCGCACCCAACCACCGCTGAGAGACCGTGTCGTACGAAACTCACACGTCTGATTCCTCACGATTACCGATCGACCTCGGTCGACGGAGGTTCTCCGCCCTGCTCACCGTGACGGTCGCGCTCGTGGCGGGAACGATCGTCCTCGGCGTCGCCACGCGAACGACCGGCTCAGGGCTGGCCTGTGACGCCAATTGGCCGGTCTGTGACGGCGGGTTTCTGAACCTGCTCCCGCAGGGACGGCCGAGCTTCTGGGAGTGGATTCACCGCGTCGTCGCGATGGTCGCCGGGTTCGCTATCGTCGCCTCCGCCCTCGTCGGGTACTTCGACGAGGCCGTCGATCGACGGATCACGTCGCTCGTGGTGGCCGGAGCGCTGCTGACGCCGATCCAGGTGTTGCTCGGTCGAGAAACCGTCCTCACCTACGAGTACGAGATTCTCAACCTTCACTTCTGGACGGCCATCGTGATCTTCGTCTGCTTCGTCCTCGCGCTCGTCATCGCCCTGCATCACCGCCTTTCGGGCCGGCACCTCGTCGCCGCGCTCGTCGTCGCGGCCCTCACGGTCCCGGTCCAGGTGATCCTGAGCCCGCTGTTCATTTCGCAGAACACGCCCACGACCCTGACGATCCAGATGGTATTGCTCCTGACGCTCGTCGGGGCCGTCGTGCTGGCGACGGTCGTCGGCCGCGCCGTTCTCGAGGGCCGGCTTCCTCGCGCAGCAATCGGTGCGGGCGTCGTGCTGACCGCGACGACGCTATTCCTCAGCCGCGAGTCGGTGATGACCGTCTCGTCGGCGCTCGACCTGCTCTACGTGCTCGCCGCGGGGGCACTGATCGTGACGCTCCTCGTCGGTGCCTGGGCGAGTCGATCGGAACTTCAGAGCGGACGGTCCGGAGCGTCACGCTCGGATTGAGTAGCGTCGCGCTCGAATCGAGTATCACCGCCTGCATCCGAGCATCCAGGACTAACACGTTCCCGGATTTCCGCCTCGAGAACCCTTTTCCACCGCGCTCGCTAGCCTCGAGTCATGGACCTCTCCATCGTCGACCTCTCGCCCGTTCGCGAGGGAGAGACGGCAACCGACGCCTACGGGAACACGATTTCGCTCGCGAAGCTGGCCGAACGAGTGGGCTACGATCGGTTCTGGGTCGCAGAACACCACGGGATGGCTGACTCCATCGCGGGGACGACCCCGGAGGTGCTGATCGGACACCTCGCCGCCCGAACCGAGGAGATCAGGCTCGGGTCCGGAACGGTCCTGCTCAACCACTACAGCCCGTTCAAGGTCGCCGAGGCGTTCGGCGTCCTCGATTCACTCGCCCCCGGGCGGATCGACCTCGGCCTCGGCCGCGCGACCGGAATCCCGGCCGCAGACAGCGCGCTCCAGACCTCGCGGGTGAGCGAGAATCCCGACCGCGACCACGCCGAGAAGATCGAGGCCGTCACGAACCACCTCTACGACGGGTTCGGGGACGACCACGCCTACGCCGACCTCACCCTGGCGCGATCCGGCGCCGGTCCGCCCGACCTCTGGGTGCTCGGCTCGAGCCCTTCGAGTGCGAAAATCGCGGGCGAACTCGGCCTCCGCTATTGCTTCGCGGCGTTCATCAGACCGAACCTCGCGGAGCGAGCGTTCGAGGTCTACCGGGACGCGTTCGAGCCCTCCTCGATCGGCGCCGGTCCCGACGACCCGTACGGAATGCTGGCGATCAACGCCGCGTGCGCCGAGACCGACCGGGAGGCGGCTCGCCTCCGAGCGACCGCGGAGGCGTCTTACAAGCGGATGCAACGCGGCGTCGTCGGCTCCCTGCCATCGGTCGAGACGGCGATTTCGGAACTCGGCGAGGTGCCCGATCCGACGCCGGCCGACCTCCAGGATGGGCAGTGGCCGCGAGCGATTTCGGGCGACCCAGACACGTTGGCGGGGCTCCTCGAGCAACTGGTAGACCGCGTTGGCGTCTCCGAGGTGATGGTCCAGAACCTCGTCGCCGATCACGAGGACGTGTTGCGATCACACGAACTCCTGGCCGAGGGCGTTGGGCTCGAGTGAGTCGCTGCTGGCAGTTCCGTGGATCGTTGACGTACACTTGTCGAGACACGGGATGGGTGCCCGGAACGAGGACGTGAAACCAATGCTCGAGATTACCGCAGTCCGTCCACGGGGCGGCGTTCGTCTACAGCACGCATCACGGGACTGGCCGTGAACCCGTGAACGAACACCGAGACGAGGACGACGAAGCCGACGAAGGCCCACAACCACTCCGCGGCGATGAGCAGCTCGAGCTCCTCGAACGACGCGTGGGCCAGCGCGAAGGACAGGTAGTAAAACGAGCCGATACCACGGATGCCGAAGAACGAGATGACGGCGCGGTCGGCCGTCGGCGCGTCGGAGCCGAGGAAGGCGATACCGCCAGCGAAGGGACGGATCACGAACAGGAAAACCAGGCCGAGCACTGCGCCATCCCACGTCAGCGGTGCCAGTAGCCCGCCCGCGATTGCGCCGCCGAACAGCACCAGCACCGTCGCCATGAGGAGTCGTTCGACGATAGCAGCGAAGTCGTGCAGGTGTTGGTAGTAATCGTGTTCCCACTCGAACCGGCGGAGTTCGAGAGCGGCGACGAACACGGCGATGAATCCGTATCCGCCGAGCAACTCGGCCAGTCCGTAGGCGAAGAGCGTCGCCGCGAGCGCCTCCGCCCCAGCCATCACTTCCTCTCGCCGCGACAGCGATGGCGCGTAGAACACCACTCGGGCCATGACGTGTCCAACGACGTATCCTACGACGACCCCGGCGCCGATCCTGTACAGCACGTCGACCAGGAACCAGTCGACCAGCCAGCCGTATCCAGCCATACTCGCCGACGCGGCCGCGATCGCGAGATACGTGAACGGAAAGGCCAGCCCGTCGTTGAGGCCCGCCTCCGACGTGAGCGAGAACCGAACGGATCCCCACTCGTGCTCGTCCGATCGTTCCTCCTCGAGTTCGGTGAGCGGGGCGCCGGCTTCGACGTCCGACGCCAGAACGGGATCGGTCGGTGCGAGAACCGCGCCGAGGAGAATCGCCGTTGGGACGAGCAGCCCGGCGACGTACCACCCGAGAACGGTCAGTAGTGCGATAGACACCGGCATGGTGATCGCAAGGAGTCGCCAGGTCGATCCCCACCTCAGCACGTCGAACGGACGGTCGATTTTCAACCCGGCCCCCATCAGCGCGAGGATCACGACGAGTTCGGTGAGTCGCTCCGTCACGCCGGAGTTGGCGACCGGATCGAGCGTCGGTAATCCGGGGACGATCCAGAACAGGACCGCGCCGAACCCGACGTAGATCATCGGTAGCGAGAGCGGTTTGTCCGTCAAAAACCGTGGGAGCAGCACAGCGCCCACTATGGCGAAGGCGACGACGATCAACGCGATTTCGTAGGCGCTCATCCGACGTGTATTCCGTCAACCGAGGTGAAAGGTATCGGGGGTCGACGAGGAGAGAACGTCACCGATCGTCGGCGAGTCCGAGCACGGGAGCAACCGGCTCGACGAGGCAGTCCCGTCAGGTCGGCTACCAGCCACCCGTCACGACGACGATCGACGCGACGCTCGCCGCGATCCCAAGTGCGAACAGGGCGTAGTTGGCGACCGGATTCTTCGCGGTCGTGACCCGGAGCGAGACGTGGTACGAGGAGAGCGGCCAGAAGGGGGTGATTCCCATCGGCGTCAAGGCGTCGGCCAGCAGGTGCGATCCGAGGGACAACGCGGTGACGCCGTAGACGAACCCCACGACGACCGGGTCCGGCGACCCCATCGTCACCTCGAGGGCCGCGTAGGCCACGCCGGCAACCACGGCCGGAACCAGGAGGACGAATCCGATCGTGTGGGTGATCCCGCGGTGGGCGACGAACGGCAGGCTGTGGTCGCAGTCCGGGAGCGTCGAGAAGGAGAGACAGATGACGGCGCCCAGGAGGGCGACGAACTCCTCACCAGCCAGGCCGAGCCAGACGGCAATGGGCGCGTAGAGGAGCAGGGCGACGCCGTAGTGGCCGAGTTGGTACATGAACCTCTACTCGAGGGCACGAACAGCCGTGGCATAATCCTTCTGAACGAGGTGTTCCGGGGAGAGATGCGTCCCGGAGCGATCCGCGTCCCGAAGTGGTACGGGTATCGGCAACTCGGGTACCGGCGGAGGTGAGTATCCAGGAGATTCGAGTGTCGACGAATTCGACTGTCGACCGAGTCGAGTATGGGGGACTCGAGGTGCCGTCTGACCGCTCGGACCCGGAACGTTTTCCTCGAGGCGCCCGTCCTCGAGACCATGACCGACGTCGATCCGATGACCCGGTTTCCAGTTCCGGACGTGGAAGACCTGCCCGAAGACCTCCGAGAGCGCATCGAGGAGGAGACCGAACGCGCTGGCTTCACGCCGAACGTGTTCCTCGCGTACGCCTACCGTCCCTCACACTTTCGGGCGTTCTTCCAGTACTACGACGCCCTGGTCGAAGACACCGAACTCACGCGCCTGGAGGTCGAAATGATCATCGTCGCCGTCAGCGGGGCCAATGACTGCTATTACTGCAACACGGCCCACGGGGCGCTCGTTCGCCTCTACGGAGACGATCCGCTGCTGGCCGATCAGCTCATTTCGAATTACCGGAACGCCGACGTCAGCGACCGCCACCAAGCGATGCTCGACCTGGCGGTCGCGCTCACGACCGACCAGGCGACCGTCGAGGAGGCGGACCTGGAGGCACTCGAGGATCACGGGTTCAGCCGCGAGGCGATCTGGGACATCGGCTCGGTGGCGGCGTTTTTCAACCTCTCGAATCGAATGGCTCAACTGGCCGACATGCGACCGAACGAGGAGTTTCACACGCTGGGTCGTGAGTAACGCCACGCCGTGTTCAGTGTTTACCCACGTCTCTGTTGAATATCTTCAATCCCGACAGGAATCGCGTGATGGATACAGAGCACGAATGTCGCACGAGGAGTCGCTCGAGGTTCGTAGTGGTAAGCGGTTTATACAGAGAAAGTACAGATCAATGCCAATTGGCCGCAGCCTTTTCACTGTTCGGTCAAATCATCTATAATGGCTTCAGACAGTGAGCAGGAGGATCGGCTGGTAACCATATTACTGGTCGAACCAAATCCCGGGGATACCCGTCTCTTTACGGAATCGTTCAAAGATGCGAAACTCAAGAATAGTCTCTACACGGTCGCTGATGCCGACGCAGCTCTCGATTTCGTCAATCAGCGAGGAGAGTATGCAGACGAACCGCGTCCTGATCTCATCCTGCTCGAACCGAAGTTACCTGGAAGAAGTGGTACGGACGTCCTAGCTGAACTGAAGAACGGACCTTCACTCCGTGAGATCCCGGTTGTTGTCCTCACGAGTTCGGAGGTTGGAGCGGACATATTCAAATCGAAGGGAATCGACGTGGATCATTTCGTCCAAAAGCCAGTTGAACCAGAGGATTATATCGAATTCGTCCAGGAAATCGAGGGATTTTGGATGGCACTCATTCAAGAGGAACCCAAAGAAGCCTGAGTTCCTACTGACGATTCGATAGCTGAGTGCTTCACGTGTGGCCTAAAAGAACAATCCTTTGTCACGGTAAGTACGCACGTGTAGGGTGCAGCTACCCGCACCAGTAATAGTCTCTGAATAAACCCGCACCGGCAATAGTCTCTGAATACAGCACAGCAGTGCAAACCTATCAGAGAGGGGTCAACAGAGCTTTCATACCTACTCTGTGACCGGCTCGAGATCCCGCCCCGACTCGAGTTCGTCGAACAGCGCGATCACCCGTCGTCGGACGTTCTCGCGGATCTCGTGCACTCGCTCGAGTGTTTTCCCGTGAGGATCCTCGAGGGCCCAGTCGCGAACGTCGACCTCGGTATCGAGGTCGAGCGTCGAACAGCCCATCGTCGCTACGACGTCGCAGGACTCGAGTTCGTCGGTGGTGATCGACGTCGGCGTCCGCCCGGCGAGGTCGAATCCCTCCTCGGCCATGGCTTCCTCCACTTCGTCGTGGACCGCGTCGGCCGGATGAGTTCCGCCGGAGAGAATCTCGACCTCGTCCTCGAGGCCGCGGGTCGAACGTTCCCGTTCGGCGTAGGCGGTCGCCATCTGACTGCGGCCAGCGTTCTGGACGCACACCAGTGCGATTCGCGTCATGGTCGACGTCGTCGCTCGAGGAACCTAACGGTTCATATGAGTCGTGCCGTGTGATACGATCACACACGGAGTCGATAGTGTGGCGACGTTTCGAAAGGAACAGTCGGGGCGGTCCGGGGAATAGTACGGAGGCGAGCGCGACCCGTGTCCAGCGACTCATCGCGTTGACTCACTGCGAGAACAGGTTGCGCAGGCGAGCGAGCAGTCCGTTCGAGTCCGGCCGGTCGTCGGCTTCGCCGCTCGAGGGAGCAGGGTCGTCGGTCTGGTTGGAAGTAGAAGCGACGGTCGACCCGGACACCTCAGATTCGGACGGTGTCCTCGTCTCGAGGTCGTCGAGCGAGAGGTCGATTTCGTCGATGTCCGGGGTTCGCTCGCGGCTCTCGCCGGCTTCGGCAGCCCGGACGTCGGCACCCGTCACGGCTCCGCGCTCGACGCGACTCGAGAGGTCGTCCTGGGTCGGGGTGCTCACGGTCGATTCGTCGCGGTGCGCTTGCTCGGGTTCCGTTTTCCCATCGGCCCCTTCGGCGATTTGGGTCTGTTCGGATTCTCCATCGGTTCCGTCGGCGTTCTCAACCTTCACTTCTTCGGCGTTTCCCGTCCCCTCTTCTTCGGCGTTTTCGACCCTCGCTTCTTCAGATTCTTCGGCTTCCTCGAAGCTCACCTCACCCTCGAGTTGCCCCCTCGAGTCAGCAGGTGGGTTAGATTGAGCACGAGTGGCGTCGGCCGATCGGGGGTTCGAGTCGCCGGCGTTCGTCTCGTTCAGCGAGTTGAGAATGTCGTCGACGCTCGTGTTCGAGACGACCCGTTTCGGCCCGCCGCCGGGTCCCTCGTGTTCCCTTTCGCCCCTCTGGTCTCCCGGGCCGTCGTCTTCGCTTTCGGCCCCCTGCTTCCCCGGACCGTCGTCCGCGCCGTCGTGCTCGCTCATCGCTCACGTCTGGCGCTCGAGTCGGCATAAATTTTCCCCGTCCGAGGGGGACGAAACCCGCCCTTCGCTCGCCTGTTGAGCCTGCGGCCGCGGCTACGTCGGGACCCGGTTACACCGAGGCGAGTCGGGGTCGGGACAGCACCACGTTGATGACTGCCCCCAGGAGGATCAGGATGCCAGCGAAGTAGAGCCAGGTGACGAACAACAGGATAGCGCCGATCGCCCCGTAGGCCTCGTACTGCCCGGCGTTCGCGGCGTAGAGCTGAAAGCCGGCCTGGAGGAGCACCCAGCCGATCGCTGCGAAGAACGCGCCCGGAATCACCTCGCGAAGTTCGACGGGAATCGGGGGCAACACGTAGTAAAGCGGCAGGAACACCAGGACGAGCCCCAGGAGCAATCCGAGCCAGCTGAGAACCCCGACGTAGGGAACCCGCCCGGCGATGAGGCCGATCACCGCCCCGATGAGGATCATAAGCAAAAGCGCGAGGACGATCGTCAGGATGACTGTGATTCCGTCGCGAATCTGCTCGAGCAGGGAGTCCTCGGCGACGGTGTCGTAGACGCGGTCGAACGCGAGGCTCAGCCCGCGAAAGACCTTTAGCGCACCCCACGTCGAGACGGCGAGGGCGACGATGGTCGCCTCGGTTCGTCCCGACTCGGCGGTAAGCGCCTCGAGCACGAGATCTTCGCCGGCATTGGGGAGGAAGTCGCCGGCCAGCACGACCAGGTCCTCTGCGACCTGCTGGCCGCCGACGAGGGTACCGACGACGAGCGCCAGCACGATCATCGGGAAAAGCGAGACGAACGCGTAGTAGGCGAATCCGGCGGCGAGGAACGTGATCTCTCGCTCCTGTGCGGTTCCGACGATCCCTCGTACGATGGTACGAACGTCGCGGTCCGACTGGTGGCTCATGCCGTCGGCTTCCACGAGGAGAACTTAAGAGTATGTGAAGTATCGACGCCGATGACGTCACCAGTCGAACGGTTTGCGCACCGTACAGAAGTTATGGGTCGCGAACACTCGCCCGTCGTCGTCGATGTAGACGCCGACGCCGCCCCGGTCCCAGCCGTCGATTGCGTCGTTTTCCTCGAGAATCGTCGCCCGGTGCTCGTCGGAGTGCATCCACTGCCCGACGAGGCCTTCGGCGAGTTCGTCCGCGGTCTGATACTCGACGTGTTCGCCGTCGTGGGAGCGTTCGACCGTCCTCCCGACGTGCGTGAGGGCGATGTTCTCCCCGTAAGCTCGGCAGTAGTCGGCGACGTCGCCAAACCGGTCGTACGGCGACTCGCCGTCGGCGTTGACGTGGGCAAATCGACTGTCTGCGTGCATGTCTCGGCTGTGGGCGCGGGACACCGAGGCGACCGTCCCGTCCCACGCGATCGGCTCGAGGCCGTGTTTGGTGCGTCGTTCGTTGACGAGTTCGTGGACGCGGTCCTCGACGGCGCTCGAGTCCACTCGTTCAGTCTCCGTTTCGTAGCTCGAGGGTCCTGGGTCGTCCGGGTCGGTGACCGGCGGGTTTCGGTCACCCGGTTCCGGCGGCTCGACGGAGGGGCCGAGTTCGTCCTGGACGAACGCGATTGCCTGCGGGGCGAGCAGTACGCCCGCGAGGACGATTGCGCCGACCAGGACGGCGGTCATCACGAGTGACGTGATGTTGAGACTGGCTCTGTTCGTCTGGCGCTCGCTGGACGACTTCTCCCGTCCCAATTGGCGACCGCGTCTGCTCATGGGTGGACGTCCACGAACGACAGTAACTAACTACCGATTGAGAGTGTCGTCGCTCGAGACAGGTCCCGGCGAGGGTCGTTCGCGACGACGTACGGACTACCTCTCGGCTGGCGATGGGTCTCCCTCTTCCAGGGAAGTGGCCACACTCGAGTCAAATATCGTCTCGTGGAAGGCGATGACCAGCCCGGGAACGACGGCCATGAACAGGTGTTCCTCGATCGGAATACCGCCGATGTCGTAACCCGTTCGCAGTTGAATGTCGAAGACGCCGACCTCGAGCGTGTACCAGTCCCAGAAATAGGCGATTGGATACAGCGCGATGATCGTGACGGCCGCCCGTTTGAGCGCGCCGGCCCGTCGCAGCAGTACGAACGCGATGGCACCCCAGAAGATCTCCGTCGCGAGGTAGGTGTACCGGCCGAAGACGGAAATGTCTCGAGCCATGTCACGACCAGGACGGCGGTACATAAAAACACCCGGTAGTCACGGGTTACAGGCGCGGGCGGTACGTTAAATAGTCCAGCGAGAGAAGGGGAAGGTGTAACGATGAATATCGCCGATATCGCCACCACGGAGTACATCGAGGTCGACGTCGGGACGCGAATGGGGAAAGTCCGTTCGACCTTCGAGGACGGCAACCCCAAGGGGCTGATCGTGACCAACGACGGAGAGTACGCTGGCGTCATCAGCGAGCGCGAGGTACTCCAGTCACACGTCGAAGACGACGCCAAGGTGGCGGCGTTGATCAAGCCGAGTCGCAACGACCCGGCGCCGAAAGTCGACCGGCACGAGGACGTCAGGGAGGTCGCCCGCATGCTCGTCGAGGGCAACACCAAGGTCGCACCGGTGTTCGAGGGCGAGAACCTCTGGGGCGTCATCACCGAGGACGACCTGCTCACTGCCGTCCTCGAGAACCTCGACGCGATCACCGTCGGCGACATCTACACGACCGACCCGATCACGCTCGCGGAGGACGACGGCGTCGGCAAGGCAATCAATCACCTGCGCGAACACGGTATCTCCCGGCTCCCCGTGGTCAACGAGAACGGTTACCTGACCGGCGTCGTGACGACCCACGACATCGCCGACTTCGTCATCCGAGAAAACGAGCGCATGACGACCGGCGACCGCGTCGGCGACAACGAGCGGATGCTCGACGTGCCGCTCTACGACATCATGAACAGCCCCGTAGTTACCACGACGGCCGACAAGACCGCTCGAGAGGCCGTCGAAACCATGCTCGAGGACGATTACGCCGGCCTGGTCGTCACGCCCGCAGACGACGACCGACTCATCGAGGGCGTCGTCACCAAGACCGACGTGCTCCGGGCGCTCACGTTCACCGAGGAAGAGCACATGGACGTCCAGATCACGAACATCTCGCTCATGGACACCATCTCCCGGGAGTCCATCGTCCAGAGCATCGAACAGGTCTCGGACAAGTACGCGGACATGCGGGTCCACCACGCCCACGTCCGCTTCCACGAGCACAAGGAGAAGCTCCGCGGCACGCCGCTAATCCAGTGTCAGATCCGCCTCCGAACGAACAAGTCCCAGGTCGCCGGCTCCGGCGAGGGCTACGGCGCGGAGAACTCGTTCAGGGTCGCCCTGGACAAACTCGAGCGGAACGTCCTGGAGCTCAAGGGCGTCCGTAGCGACGAGGAGTACCGTGGGCAGTTACTCCGGAAGTTGAACGAACTCTAAGGTCAGGGCTCGACTCGAGCGAAAACTGGCACTCATTACAAATTTTGTTACTTTAGCATTCGTCGTCTCGCGGCGATTGGGAACGTAAGCCGCTACGGCCGAGCGTCGTCGGCACCTTCGAGCCCCGACCCCGTGATCCGGAACGTCGCCGACTCGCCCGCCGGTTTCGAGCGGTGTTTCGTGAGCGTCGCCCGACGATTGCCGGCGCGGAAACGCTCGAGGCGGATCACCACGCCCGTCCAGTGCTCCAGGGTGTTCCCCCCGAGTGGGCGCGTCCGGTCGCTATCGGGATCAGCGAACACCTGGTTCGTGACGACCACCGCGAGGTCGTGCTTGCGCGCGAGCGAGAGCAGGTGGGTAATCTGGCTGGCCACCTGACGGAGGGCGTCGCCCGCCTCGCCGTCTTCGGCGCGCTCGATTCGGTAGAAGCCGGTCGCGCTGTCCAGGACGACCAGGTCGGCCTGGGTTGCGAAGTCCGCAGTGTCGCGCACGGCCTCGGCCTGCTCGTCGAAGTCGTAGGCGTCCTCGATGATGATCCTGGAGGCGACCGACTCGACGTCGTCGGTGCGAGCGGAGAGGAGCTGTTCGAATCGATCGACCGAGACGCCTTCGGTATCGATGAAGACGGCCGTACCACCGGCGACGGCCGTCTCGACGGCGGCCGACAGCGCGAGGTTCGTCTTCCCCGACGCTGGCGGGCCGTACAGCTGCGTGACTGCTCCGCGTTCGAACCCGCCCTCGAGCAACGCGTCGACCGGGGGACAGCCGGTCGATATCGCCTCGTCGTTCACGCGCTCAGTTGGGAGGTCGCGGGCAAAAACCCCCCGGAACCGATCGCTCGTCCGGAGACGGAGCAATTTATTCGGTGGCGGTCGAAGCGGGACTATGATCGTCGTCGCCACCGCGGACTTCGAAGTGTACCACGAGGTCGTCGCCGACCTTCGCGAGCGAGGTGCGACGTTCACGACGATCGAGCCCGACGATCCGCTCCCGTCGAAAACCGTCGTCGTCCTCACCGGCGCAGAACACGCCAAATCGTTCGGGGATGCCGACGCGCCGACCATCGTCGTGGACCCCGACGACAGCCGACAGGCGGTCGATCAGGCGCTGGCGACCATTCGCGGTGAGCACGGTCGAACCGTCGTCGGCGTCGACCCCGGCCGCCAACCCGGCATTGCCGTGCTCGCCGGAGAAACCGTCGTCGCCGCGTTCCAGGTACCGCTGGGGGACGCCGTTGACGTCGTCCTGGAGGAGGTCCGCGGCGACGACGCCGTCGACCCGGTCGTCCGCATCGGCGACGGGTCGCGCCTGGAGGGAGCCAAACTGATCAACGAACTCGAGGACGTCCGCGTCGAGATGGTCGACGAGACGGGGACGACGCCGTACCTCGGCACCGGCGCTCGAGGAATGGGTGACGTCCTCGCGGCGGTGAACATCGCCCGTCTCGAGGGCGAGGCGATCGACACACGCGAGATCGAACCGACGCCGGGAGAGCTCCAGGTGATCAAGGACCGCTCGCGCGAGCGGAGTGAGACGAATCGGGCGATCGACGAGGCCCTGGCCAGGCGGGTCGCGTGTGGCGAGTTGACGGTCGAGGAGGCGCTCGCGGTGCATCGAAACGATGGTAACGACGGCGGCGGGGGAGATGTCCCCGACAGAAGAGACGGCAACGATAACGGCGATGTGAACTGATTTCGAGGTCGTGACTCGAGGTCGCGTGTAGTGGTGTGATGCCCAAAGCTATAGAAAATATATCTTATTACTACGCCATATGCATCAAATATTATAGAATATATAGTTTTAGCATCAGGACGAACGTTCCGCCCAGAACGCCCGCTCCGCTCGAGCCACGACGGACTGAATCGGCTCACCTGTCTCGGCGGCGACGGCCGCGGCGTCGTCGTACTCCGCGCTCGCATCGTAGACATCGCCGGCCTCGTCGCTCGCCACCTTGACCGTCACCTCGTAGGCGTCGCCGCCGACTTCGAGACTCACCGTCTCGAACCCGCGCCGGGCGATCCAGCGGTGGGTGACGCCGGCGTCGCGGATTCCGAGCGTTCCCGTCTCCTCGGCGAGCCTCCGGGCAACGCGTTCCCTGTCGGCGGGTCTGCAGATCACCTTGACCAGGTGGCCCGGCCGGGACTTCTTCATGGTGACTGGGCCGATGGAAACGTCTCGAGCGCCCGCGTCCGAGAGCGTCTCCTGGAGGCCGCCGAGCACTTCGGGGGTCGCGTCGTCGAGATTCGTCTCCAGGACGGCGATGTCCTCGCGCTGGAGGGTCCCGCGAGTCGTCCCGACCAGCGCGCGGAGAACGTTCGGGTGCGGATCGAGGTCGTAGCCACCGGCGCCGTAGCCTGCGTTTTCGACGTTCATCGTCGGCAGAGTCTCGATTCCCTCGGCGACGTGGGCAAGGATAGCGGCCCCCGTCGGTGTCAGTAGTTCCGCCTCGACCGGGCCGCCGGAGAGTTCCCAGTCGGCCCGCTTTACTATGTCCAGGACGGCTGGGGCGGGGATTGGGTACTCGCCGTGGCTCATCGAGACGGTGCCGCCGCCGGCCGAGATGGGTGTCGTGACGACGCGGTCGACCTCGAGGTCGTGTATCAGTAGTACGGTACCGACGACGTCCGCGATGGCGTCGTCGGCGCCCACCTCGTGGAAGTGGATCGACTCGATGTCGGTTCCGTGGACGGCGGCCTCCGCTTCGCCGAGTCGTTCGAAGATGGCGAGGGCGTCGGCTTCGACCGGCTCCTCGAGGCCCATGTTTCGGACGATGTCGCAGACCTCGAGGTAGCTCCGGTGAGGGCCGTGGCCTTCGGCGTGGACGTGGCCGTCAGCTTCGTGATCGTGATGGTGGTCGTGGTCGTCTCCGTGGCTGTGGTCGTGATGGTGATAGTGGCCGTTTCCGTGGCCGTGGTCGTGGCTATTATCGGCGGTGTGGTCGTGATAGTGGTCGTGGCTGTTATCGGCGGTGTGGTCGTGGCCGTCTCCGTGGCTGTGGTCGTGATAGTGGTCGTGGCTATTATCGGCGGTGTGGTCGTGGTCGTGGTCGTTTCTATGGCCGTGGGCATGGCCGTGATCGTCTCCATGGTGATCGCCCGCAACCTCACTTTCGGAACCTTGCCCGTGCACACCGTCGTCCTTATATTCGTCCCCGCGCTCTACATCGTCGTGACGGGGTGCCTCGATGTGGGCGTCCTGGCTGCTGGAGGTGGGGATCACGACGTCGACCGTCGTCGCGTGAATTCCACACTTCGAGGTGCGCCCGATACGATACTCGACATCGAGCGCGCGCTCGACAGGTTCGAGGGCCGCCCGGTCAGCCCCGGCGGCGAGCAGGGCGGCGAGCAGCATGTCGCCGCTTGCGCCCATCCGGCCGTCGAAGGCGAGCAGTCTCCTGGTCATAGCTAGGACGGCGGGCAGCGTGACCAAAAACCCACGCACTCCCGCACAGGGAAAGACCGTCGTTCCGTCTCGGAAAACGACCGAGGCCGGTACATCTATGTAGCTCCCTGACTCAGTCACATATGACAGGCGCTAGCACAGGTGCGTTCGCGGTTCGTATGCGTCTGCTGTGAGCAAAACACCTATCCGACACCGAGTCGGAGTCAGGAACATCCCCGTCTACCCCAAACCATGAACGAAGTGCAACTGGAGGTCGCGAAAGCGTACCCGAACGACTCGGGCCGCGGCATCGCCCGTCTCGACCCGGACACCTTGCTTCACCTGAAGCTGAGTCCGGGCGACATCATCGAGATCGAAGGGTCGGAGACGACCGCTGCAAAGGTCTGGCGTGCGGACCGACAGGACTGGAACACGGACACCGTCCGCATCGACGGGTTCACCCGCCAGAACGCCGACGTCGGCATCGGCGAGCGCGTCACGATTCGGAAGGCCGAGGCGACGAAGGCGAACACGCTGGTGCTCGCTCCCCCGGAGGAGGCCTCCGTCCAGTTCGGCTCCGACGCCGCCGGCATGGTGAAACGCCAGATCCTCAAGCGGCCAGTCGTCGGCCACGACATCGTCCCCGTGATGAGTTCGACGAACCACCCGTTCATGCGCTCGCCGGGCCAGGCAATCCCGCTGATCGCCGTCGAAACCGATCCCGAGGGCGTCGTCCTCATCACCGAGGATACCGACGTCGAACTTCGCGAGGAGCCCATCTCGGGCTTCGAGAAGACCGGCGGCGGGATCACCTACGAGGACATCGGTGGCCTCCAGAACGAGATCCAGCGCGTCCGCGAGATGGTCGAACTGCCGATGAAACACCCCCAGATCTTCAAGAAGCTGGGAATCGAGCCCCCGCAAGGGGTGCTCCTGCACGGCCCGCCGGGGACGGGCAAGACGCTGCTCGCGAAGGCCGTCGCCAACGAGACCTCTGCCAGTTTCTTCTCCATCGCCGGCCCCGAGATCATCTCGAAGTACTACGGCGAGTCCGAACAACAGCTCCGCGAAATTTTCGAAGACGCCAGCGAGGAGTCTCCCGCGATCATCTTCATCGACGAACTCGACTCCATCGCCCCCAAGCGCGAGGACGTCACCGGCGAGGTCGAACGCCGCGTCGTCGCCCAGTTGCTGACCATGATGGACGGCCTCGAGGCTCGCGGCCAGGTGATCGTCATCGCCGCGACCAACCGCGTCGACAGCGTCGACCCCGCCCTCCGCCGGCCCGGCCGGTTCGACCGCGAGATCGAGATCGGCGTCCCGGACGAGGTCGGCCGTGAGGAGATTCTGCAGATCCACACCCGGGGTATGCCGCTCTCCGACGACGTCAACCTCTCGCACCTGGCCGACGAGACCCACGGCTTCGTCGGCGCGGACATCGAGAGTCTGACCAAAGAATCCGCGATGAAGGCCCTGCGGCGGTACCTCCCGGAGATCGACCTGGACGAGGAGGACATCCCGCCGAGCCTGATCGACCGGATGATCGTCAAGCGCGAGGACTTCCGCGGCGCTCTCGCCGAGGTCGAACCGTCGGCGATGCGGGAAGTCCTCGTCGAGTTGCCGAAGGTTAGCTGGGACGACGTCGGCGGGCTCGACGAGGCGAAAGATCAGGTCAAGGAGTCCGTCGAGTGGCCCCTGCGCGAGCCCCAGAAGTTCGAGCGGATGGGCATCGACCCACCCGCGGGCGTCTTGCTGTACGGCCCGCCGGGCACCGGAAAGACGCTCATGGCAAAGGCCGTCGCCAACGAGACCAACGCCAACTTCATCTCGGTTCGCGGCCCACAGTTGCTCAGCAAGTGGGTCGGCGAGTCCGAGAAAGCCATCCGTCAGACCTTCCGGAAGGCCCGGCAGGTCTCCCCAACGGTGATCTTCTTCGACGAACTCGACTCGCTCGCCCCCGGCCGCGGCGGCGAGGTCGGGTCGAACGTCTCCGAACGCGTCGTCAACCAGCTACTGACCGAACTCGACGGCCTCGAGGAGATGGAGGACGTGATGGTGATCGGTGCGACGAACCGCCCGGACATGATCGACCCGGCCCTCCTCCGGTCGGGCCGCTTCGACCGGCTGGTCATGCTCGGCGAACCAAACACTGAGGGTCGCGAACGAATCCTCGAAATCCACACCGACGACACGCCCCTGGCCGCGGACGTCAGCTTGCGCGAGATCGCCGAGATCACGGAGGGGTACGTGGGCAGCGACCTCGAGTCGATCGGCCGGGAGGCAGCGATCGAGGCGCTCCGCGAGGACGACGACGCCGATCTCGTCGAGATGCGCCACTTCCGGAAAGCGATGGAAAACGTGCGCCCGACGATCAACGAGGACATCCTCGAGTACTACGATCAGATCGAACAGCAGTTCAAGGGCGGTGGAAACAGGGTCGAACCCGGCACGGGTCGCCGGGGAAGTCGTATCGGGTTCCAGTAACGGACGATCGGTACGACCGGCGTAAACCGGATGCCCATCGGTCGTAATCGGCTCTTTCTCTCGAACGTCGAATCGGCTCGACTCGGTAATCACGGCTTACACGAGTGAACTAAGCCGATTCCGACGAAACGCAGTATTCGGTATTTATGCGTCCACGGTGAAGGTATTGGTGATCAGGTGACCCAATGCCAGGGCCTCGAGCGACACAGGACAGTCGCCTCGCAACCGACCAGGACGCGCCCGGAGAAGCCGCTTCCACGACCGAACGAGAAGGCGAGCACGGACCCGCGACCGAGAGCTTCGTCGACCGCCTGCGCGTCGCGAGTTTCTGGACGGCGATTGTACTGCCGATCGCGTACTTGCCGATACTGGCCATTGGTTCGGACGGGACGCGAACGGGCCTGTTCGTCACCCTCCTTGCCGTCCACCTGGTGGCGCTTTACGTTGGCCACGCGCACAATGTTGAGCGGTAGTTCGCGCTGATAGTTTCAAACGGTGCACGCTTGTAGTTGCAAGCGGTGCACGCTGGTAGTCCAAACGGAAGGTCGCCTCGCTAGTCCGCTATGCAGTCGTCAGCCACTCCCCTCTGCCGGCGTTGTCCATCCGGTTCCCGAGAATGTCCACTCACCACAAAAGTCATGGTGGCCGACTCGAATTCTCTCTATCATGGTCAATATCGATCCAACGGCCCTGGGACTCGAGTTCGGTGGCGGTGCAGCCATCGGCGCCCTCATGGGCTTCGCCGCGAAGAAAATCGCTAAACTCATCGCCGTCATCATCGGCGTCCAGCTCGTCATATTCCGGTACCTCGAATCACAGGGTATCCTCATCGTCGACTGGGGCGCGCTATCGAACGGATTGATCAAAACGTCAGAACACGCAGACCCGACCTACCTCGAGTCGCTCATCTCGACGATGTCCGTCGGGGTCGGCTTCACGGCCGGCTTCCTGATCGGATTCCGTCGCGGATAACTGACTTTTCGAATTTCGTGCGTCGAACGATCGCTACCGCGTGCTCAACTCACCCTTATCGCTGACGATCTGTGTTTCCGCTTCGCCGCTCGTATTTTCGTTAACGACGTCGTAGAAGTCGTTTTGCAACCCGGCCGGGAACGTGATGACGCCGATCCAGGAGCCGTCCGGTTGCCACTCCTCGCGCTCGAGGTCGCCGTACTGGCGAATCTTTGCCTGGGCACTTCCGGCGTACTCCGGGGGAATCTGGACGGCGATGGTGATCTCCTCGAATCGGATTGGGATCACGGGGCGAAGGGCGTCGAGGGCGTCGTCGACCTGTTCGCTCGCCGGTTCCATCGGATCGACCGTAAATCCGGCCTCTTCGAGGGCGTTTTCGATCCGCTCGGGAGGGTGGGGCGCGTCGTCCATCTGCGGGTTGATGGCGTTTCGCGCGATGGTCGTAATCAGTTCCTTTCGCTTCTGTTCTTGCATCTCCCGGCGCTGTTCGGCCGTGATCTGGATCTCTCCACGTTTGATTACCTCGGGTATGATCTCGAGGGGATCCGTGGTGTCGAACACGTCCTCGAGGTCGTTCTCGGCCGGCCGGTCACCCGTCGAGGCGTTGTCGAAGACGTCCTCCGCGGCGATGACGTCCTCTAAGTCGCCGTCGAACTCGCCGCGTTTGATCGTCAGTGCCGCGTCAGGGTCGACAAGCACTTCGAAGCGCGCACCGTGTGACTCGAGTCGCGCGGTGACTGCCTCGTCGAGCGATATCATATCCGAAGATATCCGCGGGCGGTTACAAGAGTGTTTCCCGTCGGGCGGTGATGGGATCGGGGTCGGGGTCGGGGCTAGGACACCGTTGCCGATGGTCGCGTTCGCGGTAGCGAAGATTACTCCTCGCCGTCGGTCTCGTCTTCGTCGTCGCCCTCGTCGAGCAGTTCGTTCTCCACGAGGTACTCCTCGATGCGGTCGTCGTCGAACTGGACGAACGACTCCGTCTCGGCGTCGATCGTCGCCAGGCCCACTTCGGTGGGGAGGAGGGAGTCGTCGTTGACCGACGCGAGCGCCTCGAGCGCGAGCGCGACGCCGCTGTCGAGGTCCGCCTCCTCGTCGTAGTTCTCCTCCAGGAAGCCCTGGAGTTCGCCGCGTTCGGCGCCGACGGCGAGGGCTTTCCACTCGTAAGGCGTTCCCGACGGATCGGTCTCGAAGAGACGGGGTTCGCCGTTCTCGATGCCGCCGACGATGAGTGCGACGCCGAACGGGCGGGCACCGCCGACCTGGGTATACTGCTGGATGTGGTCGGTGATCTCTTTGGTCAGGCTCTCAACGCCGATGGGTTCGCCGTAGCGGAGGTGATTGACCTGCGCCCGCCGGCGGGCGAAGTCGATAAGCTGGCGAGCGTCGGCGACGTGACCGGCGCTCGCGATGCCGATGTGGTCGTCGGCCTTGTGGATCTTCTCGACGCTCGAATCCTCGAGGAGCGGCGATGGGATCCGCTTGTCGACGGCCAGGACGACGCCGCCAGCCGTTCGGATGCCGATGCTCGCGGTGCCACGTTTGACCGCCTCGCGGGCATACTCTACCTGGTAGAGTCGGCCGTCTGGCGAGAAGATCGTGATGCCGCGGTCGTACGCCTGCTGTTGGGCTTGTCCCTGCATAGTATCACGTTAACGTTAGATCGGAATCGAGGGGTGTCGTGGTGACGGTCGCGTCATCGAGTCGCGGTGAAACGGCGCCGGCACCGATTCCATCGGGCCGGGTGACTGCCCCCGGATGACCGCCATCGGCACCAGTCATCGCCACAGGATGGAAACGACGCTCGTTCGCCCGACGACTCGGTCAGCGATGTCGAACACGACGAATCTCTCTACCCGACCTTACCGGCGGCGTCCTAAATAGTTTTCTTCCTCCGGTCTCGCTTACCGCGGTCCGGGGGCGTATTTGTCTCGGGCGTTCGTCGCGAGCGTTCGTTTCCGGTGTTCATCTCGCGAGTGTTCTCCTCGGGCGTTTGTCGCGAGTGTTCGCTCGAACGTTCGTTTCCGGTGTTCGCTCGAGCGTCAAGCTCGAGAAACAGGGGCATCGTCGATCGAACGGCCCATCACAGGTGTGACTCGGCCCCCCGAATCGTTCCGCTCACGCCTCGAACGACCAGACCCAGCGACGCGCCGTCGACGCTCTGGACGCAGGCGACCGCGGCTCGAGCACGGTCGACCTCGCCGTGGCGGACGCGGATTATCGCCTCCCCGTTTCCTGCGTCGGCGTCGAACCGGAATCGGACGACCGTCAGGTCGGCGTCCGCACTCCCCGGATCGCCGAGGAGGTTCTGACCGGCGTACCAGACTTCCCGCTGGAAGGCTCGCCGACCGATGACCGCGTCGGGACGGCTCTCGAGAGCGACGGTGAGGTATCGCCACCGCGGCCGGAGGTGTTTCGGGAGGTGTTTCATGTGCAGGTGCAGCGACTCACGGCTCCTGTTTCTCGGCACGCTCGGCGACCAGGACACCGACCTGGTCGTGAACCCGTTCGACGGCCGTCAGCGAGAAGCCGGCGTCGGTGAACGCGTCTGCCAGCGTTCCGACCGTCGCCGGGTCGTCGACCGAGGGGTCGTAGAACGGCTCGCTCGGGTCCGGTTCGCCGAAGAACATCACGTCCCCGAGGACGAATCGTCGGGGCTCGAGGGCGGCGATGACGTCAATGGCCTCGCGTTTCTCGTGGTCCGCGAGGTGGTGCATGGCGAAGTTCGAGGTGACGATATCGACGGAGACGCTGTCGACGTCGGGTTCGCGGAAGGTTCCGTAGTCGAAAGAGACGTTCTCGAGGCCGCGTTCCTCCGCTTTCGCGCGCGCTTCGTCCATCATGCCTTCGCTGATGTCCCGGCCGATCACAGCCTCGGCGTCGGACGCGAGCGAGAGGGCGATCGCCCCGGTTCCGGCGCCGAGGTCGAGGATCGTCTCGTCGGATTCGGGGGCCGCGTGTTCGATAACCAGATTCGCGCACGCGCGGTATTCGTCGCTCTTCGAGTCGTCGTACTCACTCGCCTTCTCGTCGAATCGAGCCGCGTGATCCGCGACGCTTCGTTTCATATCGTCCACGTTCGACCCCCGGTTCAATGAACGAATCGGACTGGATCCGTCGGTTGCGCGCCACCAGTCGTCCCCACTCCGCGAGACCGTCGACGATCCACTCGCGGTCGAAGCCGAGTTCGACGCCGAGCGCGCAGAGTTCCCTCGGCGCCCGTACCTCGAGTGGCCCCTCGGGATCGCCGCTGACGACGTACGGCGCGTCGTAGTAGTCGACGATCTCCCGGAGTTTGCGAAGCGACTGGACGGCCCGAACCCGCCGGCCACCCGTGGTCCGGAGGACGTCCGCGAAGGAGAACTCGAGGCGAACGCCGTTGGCCGCGGCCGCTTTCACCAGGACGTGGTTGACGTCGCCAGAGCCGTCCATCGGGTGCGCGAGCACGTCGACTTTGTCGGTTTCGACGGCGAACCGATTGAGCGCGTTCGTGCCGCCGTGGATCGCCAGGATCGTGTACTGCGGTCGGTAGTTCCCCACCGAACCGCTGGCCTGGTGGGGATCGTTGGCCCGGATTTCGATGCCGTCGACGACGTCGATGCCGTGCTCGTCAGCCAGATCTTGGGCGTCGAACTCGAGTCTCGAGCCGTCGTGGTTTCGAACGACCACGCCCTCGAAGCCGTAGCTCGCGGCAGTTTCGGCGACGCGAGAGACGGTCTCGGCGTCCGTTTCGACTCCATCGGCGTCGGCGTCGACGCGAACGGCCTCGTACATACGCAACTCGAGGGACGGCGGTGACTTGTGGTTTGCGACCGCATACGTGGAGAACTGCCACTGATGAGAACAGCTCTGGACGACCGACGTGGCCGGACGCGGGGCTCGAGCACTGCGAGAGTCCCGCGTTTCGGGAAGGGCAGGCACCGCACGAAATTGTACCGCGAGCGAAGAATGAGCGAGCGGGCCGACGACCGATGTGAGTAAACGGAGTGAGCGAACGAAGGGAGGAGTGCTTTTGGTCGAGCTTTTACCGAGGGACGCATCGCTGGCGGCGAAGCCGTCAGCGAAGCAAGACCGCAGCGTAAAAGGTCGGTTCTCTAGTTCAGAATACTCTGAGCGACCGTCGCGAGCTGGCCGTTGTCGGCCTCGTCGAGGCGCTCGTCGCCGATTTTGAGGCGCAGGCGCGGACGACCGACGTCGATCGGGACCTTCTCGGTGTCGATCAGGCCCATGTCTTCGAGCTTGGTCTTCGTTCGGCTGAACGTCGCCTTGCTGGCGATGCCGACGTCCTCGCCCCACTTGCTGATGTCGTAGAGCAGAGCCTCGTTCTTCGCGGCCACGAGCAGCGAGATGGTTACCTCGTCCAGGCCGTCGCCGTCGCCGCGAGCGGTCTCGAGCGAGTTGAGGATCGCCGTGAAGTCCTCCTCGGCCTCGGCGCTGATCTCGTCGGTGAGCGTCTCGCGGACGCGCGTGATCGGCGGCGTTCGGAGGTTGAAGGCGTTCGCCTCCTCCCAGCGGCCGGCGTAGGTGTCGAACGCGGCCTCGACGAACTCCTCGTCCTCGGTGACGAGGCCGCCGACGCGGTCCCCCGCGTGGACGACAGCGACGACGCTGTCCTCGGTAATGAGCAGGGAGTTTTCGGGAGCCTGATCGAGGGTTCGCAGTTCGAGGGCGCCGTCGGCAATGAGGTCGGCGGCGTTGGAGGCGACGATGAAGTCGTCCATGACGTCCTTGAGCGTGCGGTCGTCCGCGAGCATGTGGACGGTCGGGAGGTCGCCGTCGAAGGTCGTCGCGACGGTGACGAACTCGTCGATGGCGTCCCAGGACGGGTTGATCATGTATACGTCACCGGTCGTCTCCTCGAGAACTGACTCGAGGATATCGTCAATCTGGTGGTTGAGTAAATTCGAAGCCATGCGTATACACAAGTAATTGATCGCCAACTACTTAATATTGTTGGCCCAAATTCTGCCAAACCTTGTGGTTAACGTCCAGATGAGGTGATTTTTGTCGCTTTTCTCGGCATTTCTTTCGATCGACCGAGAGTTTAGCTAGCAAACCACATACAGAAAGCCGTCAGGCACCGTTCCGTGCTGAAGTTCCATCGTCAGTAACAGAGAGTCGTATGTCTGTGCTAGATAGTCACACAATAGCAACAGTTAACTCCCCTGAATGCCATTCCTGTTGTCGTATGGGTGTCACGGATACGCGACCGTGGGGACGAGAGCGAGGAGCCCCCGAACAGCCAATCCAGGAGCACGAGACGACGACCGACGCGTCCAGTCGGATCAGCACTTACGGAGGCCCTTGACCGTCGAACTCGCCGGCGAGTTCGGTCGACCAGTAGACGTCACCGTCGTAGATAACCGCGACGTTCGATTCCGCGAGAAATGCCGCTAGTTCTGCTTCATCGAGCGTGAACGTCGCCGGCGAACCACAGAGATAGCTGTACTCGTTGTCGGCTGCATGCGGAAAGTAGTAGAGGCCGTTGACCCGCGTGGAGTAACACTCGAGTTCAAGCAGGTACCGGCCGTCCTCGAGTCGGTCGATGGTCGCCGTCGTTGGCAACTCGAGGTTGCCGCCCGTCAGCGCGTGCGTGCCGTCGCCGACGACGGCGTAATCTTTTCCCATCATGATCCGTCGCCGGGCGAGTCGCATCGCGCGCTCGAAGCTAAAGCCGTGGACGAGGAGTTTCGCGAACGTCGCGCCGACCTTCAGCGCGTGGTCGTTGAGCACCTGCGTGAACGTCACCGCCCCCGCGACGCTCCCGCGCTCGATGAGTCCCATCCCTTCGTAGTACGAGCCACAGGCGTTGAGGAAGAACGTCTCGACGCGACACTGCTCGAGGCTCGAGACCGAGAGCGATCCGTCCGGGCACCGAAACCCGCCGGTTTCGCAGTGGCCGATGTAGTGGACGAACGCGTGGTCGTCCTCGAGCAGTCGCGCGAGCGCGTCGGTCGTGAGGTGTTCCTGGACGCGAACGTCGAGGGAGAGTTCCTCCGCTCGCTGTTGATAGATTTCGGCGACCCGTTCGCGTTCACCAGCCATTTCGGGATCGTTCAGGACGACGCGGATCGACGTCGACTCTGTGTCGCGCTCGAGGAACTGGAGGCGGTTCCGGTAGGCGCCGACGGTCGATTTGAACACGTCGATGGGGACGCCGTCTGCGAGCCAACCGTGGACGCGTCCGCCCCGAAGTTCCGGTTTGACGATGTTGACGGAGGCGACCTTCCCGGCCCCGGACGGCCCGCTGCGGTAGAAGTCGGTGAGCGAGCGCTCGACCAGTTCTCGTCCCTCGAGCGTCGACGTCCTGGGCGTGAAGATCAGGCTGAGGCGATCGAGCAGATGGGGAATCGCCTCGACGCTCGCCGCGTTCGGTTCGACGTACGTCGAGAGGTGCCACTCCGGCAGCCGGTGTTTGACCGCTGCATACGGAACGTCGAGGTACGTCGACAGTCGCTCCTGGGGCGTCGCGTGGTACAGTCGCTCCGCGTCGAGGTCGAGGACATCGAGCAGGCTCGATTCCGCGAGCGTGGTGCCGTAGGGACCGGCGTTGCGAACGAGACAGTCCAGGAAGAACCACTGCCGCAGGCACTGTTCGACGTCCCGCTCGAGGTCGGGCATCGGCGCGAGTTCGTGTTCGCGGGCGACCGACGGGAGGCGAATGCGTGGTGTCGCGTCGGGTTCGGTCCTGACCGCCGCCTGCAGGTAGTACGCGAGTGGCGCCGTCACGAACAGCGTGTCGTAACACGGCGGGACGACGAGTTCGATGTCGGACTGGGACGCCTGCTCGAGGACGGCGTCGGGTGCCGAAAACGTGGGGCCGGTCTCGAGCAGCGGCGGATGACCGCGGAGCGTCGGGTACGTACGATCGGGTGAGTCGGTCTTGATCGACGACGAGAGCGCGGAGAGGCCGCGAGCGAATCCGGCGGGCGTGTCGGGAATCGTGATCGTCTCGGCCGGCAGCTCGTGACGGCTCCGGAAGCCCAGGATGGTTCGCGTGCGCTCGGGGAAGGAGACGACCAGCGAGGAATAGTCCGGCGCGCGCTGGACGACCGCCTCCCCCGAGAACCGAAGGTAGGTCTTGATGCCCGTGTCGATGTCGAGGACGTACTCACCGGGCGGAAGCGTCATCGAGTGTTGATCCGGTTCGAGGTGGAATCGTTCGTCTCGGCCGAGCGAGAACGCGTAGACGACGGCGTGCGGGAAGCGAAACGCGGTTGCCGTCACCGCGACGGTGTCGTCGACCGGCCGCGAGATGTCCGGACCTGGGCCTTCGACGTCGAGGCCGATCCCCTGCACGTGGAGTTCGGCGTTGTCTGCGTCGACCACTCGCAGGTGGGTGTCGTCGTCGGCCACCTCCCACTCTATCATTCGAGTTATTGAATCTCCGCCCGTGAAGTTAGTTGTATCGCCTTACCAGTTGTATATCTTTCATATCCTCCTCGTCTCCGCCGCACAGTTTCGAGCGTTCGACATCGAGAACGGTTGCGGCCCACGTTGCCGGGGAAAGGTACACTTATACAGCGTCCGGGCGCCACTGGAAATATGGACCACGACCACGTCCGAGCCGTCGACCCCGCCGTCGCCGACGCGCTCGAAGGTGAGATCGAACGACAGCAGGACACGCTGTCGATGATCGCCAGCGAGAACCACGTCAGCCGCGCCGTTCTCGACGCCCAGGGGAGCGCGCTCACGAACAAGTACGCCGAGGGCTACCCCGGCGCGCGCTACTACGGCGGCTGTCGGTACGCCGACGAGGTCGAACAGCTCGCCATCGACCGCGCGACGGAACTCTTCGACGCCGAGCACGTCAACGTCCAGCCCCACTCGGGCACCCAGGCCAACCAGGCCGTCTACTTCGCGATGCTCGAGCCCGGCGACAAGATCCTCTCGCTCGACCTGACCCACGGCGGCCACCTAAGTCACGGCCACCCGGCGAACTTCACCGGCCAGCTCTACGAGGTCGAGCAGTACGAGGTCGACCCGGACACCGGCTACCTCGACTACGACGGGCTCGCCGACCACGCCGCCGAATTCGAACCGGACGTCATCGTCTCCGGATACTCCGCGTACCCACGCGAGGTCGAGTGGGAGCGCATCCAGGACGTCGCCGAGGAGGTCGACGCGCTCCACCTCGCCGACATCGCCCACATCACGGGACTCGTGGCCGCGGGCGTCCACTCCTCGCCCGTCGGCATCGCGGACTTCGTGACCGGCTCGACCCACAAGACGATTCGTTCCGGACGGGGCGGCATCGTCATGACGAGCGAGGAGTACGCCGATGACGTCGATTCCGCCGTGTTCCCCGGCGGCCAGGGCGGCCCGCTCATGCACAATATCGCCGGCAAGGCCGTCGGCTTCGGCGAGGCGCTCGAGCCCGAGTTCGAGACCTACGCCGAACGGACGGTCGCCAATGCGAAGGCCCTCGGCGAGACGCTTGCCGACCACGGGTTCTCGCTGGTTTCGGACGGCACCGACAACCACCTCGTGCTCGTAGACCTCCGAGAGTCCCACCCCGATACGACCGGTGGCGACGCCGAAGAGGCGCTCGAGGATGCCGGCATCGTCCTCAACGCGAACACCGTCCCCGGCGAGACGCGCTCGGCGTTCAACCCAAGTGGCATCCGGGCGGGGACCCCGGCGCTGACGACCCGTGGCTTCGACGAGGACGACCTGCGGACCGTCGGCGACCTCATCGCGCGCGTGATCGATTCGCCTGACGACGAGGACGTGATCGCCGACGTGAGCGAGTCGGTCGACGAGCTCTGTGCGGCGAACCCGCTCTACGAGTAGGTCGCCGGAGGAAAGGAGGGCGTCCGAGGAAGCCACGTTTTGTCAATTCGTACTGGGTCCTCGAGAGGGGGCGATCGGACGTATTTTTGGCTCGTAACTCGAGAGAACTCACGGATTGATCTCACGGATTGATCTCACGGACCGATCTGTGAAACGAGGAGAAAGCAGGTGAGATGATCGCAGTTCTGGCGACTCGACGATTAGCTCAGGATCGCGTTTTTGAAGCGGAGATACCCAACGCTGACCGGAACGATGATCCAGAGGGCCACGATGATCCACGCGAACCAATTTTCGAGGTAGAATGGGACGTCACCCGCGACACGACCAGCAGCGGTGAAATCGAGACCCTCCGCCCCTACAATCTCGATGAGGGTCAGCGCGATCGCAGTCAATGCCTGTCCGGGGCTTAGCCGAAGAACGAAGAGGTACCAGACAGGTAGTCCGTCGAATCCAGGCAAGCTTCCCTCGAGGACCCAGTACGTGCCCATCAGGACGAACTCCCAGAGGAAGTCGAAGAGGACGAAGAACACCAGAACGCCCGCCAGTGCTTTCGCTCGAGAACTGACGCTGGCCGAGATACCCACGGCCACCGACACGTAGACGAGACCCATAACCAGCGAGAAGACCAGGAGGCCGAGGTAATCTGCAACGACGAAGCCGTCGTACAGCGCACCGATTACGACCGCGCCGACGAGGAAACCGATTAGGGTCGGAACTGCGACGACGCCGGCGCGTCCGATGACCTTCCCGAGAATCACGTCGCGACGGGTATTTGGGAGACCCAGGAGGAAACGAATGCTCCCCGATTCGCGTTCGCTCACAATCGCCTGGTAGCCGACGACTAACCCGATGATCGGGATGAGTAAGGCGATCGGCGTGAAGAGGAAGTAAAGCGCCTCCGCGAACGTCGGCGTCGTCCCTTCGGCAAGCAGGTATGGGATCGCCGATACGCCGGCAACGAGCAGAACTAACAGGACGGTGAGCGCCCACAACATCATCGATCGGCCGGCGTCGGAGAAGTCCTTGCTGGCGATGTGCATCCAGCTCATGCGTTGACCTCCGCCGAATTGGCGTTCTCGAGTCGGCCGGAATCCGACGTCGTGAGCACGGCGAACAGTTCCTCGAGCGACGGTTCCTTCGAGGTGATGTCGGTGATCTTCACCCCTCGTTCCTCGACGGCGTTGATGATGGCCGCTTTCTGGTCCGAATCTTTCAGGCTGACGACGATATCGGTTCCCGAGACCCGTGCGTCGGAGACGCTCGCCATGGACTGAAGGGAGGAGAGGATTCCGTCCGGCACCGTATCGACGGTGAGGACGAGCCGTGATTCGGCGTCGAACTGCTCTTTCAGCGTCTCGATCGTGTCTTCGGCGACGAGCTGACCGTCGCGCATAATCCCGACCCGATCACAGATCGCTTCCACCTGTTCCATGATGTGACTCGAGAAGAACACCGTCGCGCCGCGGTCGACTTCCTCGAGGATGATCTGGCGCATCTCCCGGGCGCCGTTCGGGTCCAGTCCCGACGAGGGCTCGTCGAGGATGAGGAGGTCGGGCTCACCGACGAGCGCCATCGCGAGTGCCACGCGCTGTTTCATCCCGGTCGAAAAGCCACCTGCCTTCCGATCAGCGGCCTCCTGGAGTCCGACTCGTTGGAGTAGTGCATCGGGATCGTCAGCTGCGCCTTTCGTGTCGATGGCGAACTGGACGTGCTTTCGCGCGGTTAATCGGTCGTACATGCCGAAGTCTTCCGGGAGGACGCCGGTCGCCTGTCGGATAGCGAGCGAATCGTCGACAATGTCGTGACCGAGAACCGTCGCGGTTCCGGACGTCGGCGGGGTAAACCCGAGGAGCATGTTGATCGTCGTCGACTTCCCCGCTCCGTTCGGGCCGAGGAAGCCGTACACTTCACCTCTCCTGACCTCGAGGTCGAGCTCGTTCACGGCCGTGACGTCGCCGAATTGTCGTGTGAGCGAATTTATTTGAATTGCGACCATAGTATCGTCAGTATCTAAACAAAGTACATGGACAAATAGTTTTAGCTATCGATCGCTGAATTTCGCTTCAGATACCGTGGTTACCGTTTCACCCCCACCCCCATCCCCCATCTCCCATCCTCCTATCCTCTTTTGGAAACAGTCTCAAGTTCGTTCGTTTCGAGGAGGCAGTCTCGAGTTCGTTCGGTCAGGGAGTGTTCGCCGTCTTCACCTTTCAATCCGTCGAGCAAACGGTACCGTCGTCAGTATCTCGAACGAAAAACGGAAACGGGCCGACTCGTGGAAACGCATACGCCCCTGGTCGCTCTGACCGTCCACTCCTCGGCTGTCGAAGCACCAAGACGTTTGTACACGCTCGTTGAACCGTCTTCGAGTGAACAGTCTCGAGATCGGTCTCAGGTTGCTCGCCGGGGCTGGATTAATTCTGGTGAACGCCTACTTCGTCGCCACCGAGTTCGCGCTCACTCGCGTCAGGCAGTATCCTGAGTCGGAGTTCGACACACCGGGACTTCGACGGGCGTGGGAGATGACGGAGGACCTCGAGTTCTACCTGACGACCTGTCAGATCTGGATTTCGGGGACCAGTATCGCGCTCGGAATTGTCGCCGAACCGGGGCTGGCGGCCATCTTCGAACCGGTCTTCCAGAACTCGTTTCTCGCGTCCGTCGGCGCCGGTTCCCTGCTGGCGTTCTTCATCATCAACATGATCCACCTCACCCACGGCGAGCAGACGCCGACCTACCTCGGCGTCGAACGCTCGAAACAGGTCGCACGGTACGGAGCCGGGCCACTGTACTGGTTCGCGTGGGTGATCTCTCCGCTGATCGCCGTTGGCGACAGGACGGCGAAGGCGACGCTCAAACTCTTCGGGGTGGAGATGACCGGCGCCTGGCTCGAGGCCGAAACCGAGCGAATCGAGACGCGCGCCGAACTCCACCGGGAACTCGGCTCCGTCCTCGAGCAAGGCGAACTGTCCAGGGAACGCCGAGAGGAGGTCTTCAACGCCCTTGCCGTCGACGAACTACGGGTGAGCGACGTCATGACCGACCGAGAGGACATCGTCTTCCTCTCGACGGATGTCTCGGTCGCCGAGAACCTCGAGCGGATGGGATCGAGCCCACACACGCGATTCCCACTGGTCGAAGGGGACCTCGAGCGATACGTCGGGATCGTCTACGTGCCGACGGTCGTCGATCGGATCGATTCGCTTCGCTCGGGCGAAACCTCGTTCGAGGACATCTCCACGCCGCCGATGTCGCTCGCGCCCGACACGCCGGTGAGCGAGGCAATCGACGAATTGCAGGCCGAGAACCAGGAACTGGGGCTCGTTCAGACGGGTGTCGGGGGTTCAGATGGAGAGTCGGTCGAGGCTGACGCATCCGCAGCTGATGAATCGGTCGAGGCTGACGCATCCGCGGGCGACGGCCGCCCGTCTCGAGAGAGCGACTCCGTCGGAGAGAACGCTGCCGAACCGTCGGAACGAATCGACGGGTTGATGACCGCGACCGACGCCCTCGAGGCGATCGTTGGCGCATTCGACGACCCGCTCGAGACGGATGAGTTCCAGGTCGGCGACGTAAAGTCTTCGCGTAGACGTGGATAGAGAGGGGGATAGAGTCGGGAATAGACACGAGGGTAGAGACGCGAATAGCGTCGTTAGATTAGCGGTGGGTCGAACTCCAGCGGTCCAGTTTGCCACACGTCAATAGCAGTTCATCGGATCGCAGTAGCAGTTCGTCAAATCTCGGTAGCCGTTCGTCGACATCGATCCCAAACCCCCTTCTGAAAACGCCTCACAGTTATGGCCGTCCCGGTCGAACTCCACCCCATGTACGACTTCCTCCTCGTCCCGGTCGACGGGAGTGACGCGTCGTCTGTCGCGCTCGAGTACGCCCTCGAAATCGCGGCCGACCACGACGCGACGGTCCACCTGCTGTACGTGGCGGACACGAACAAGCCGAGTCACGTTCGATACGAAGCCAACGTCGTCGACGTGCTCGAAGACGCCGGCGAGGACGTCCTGCAGGACGCGCGCGAGCGGGCCGAGGTCCACGGCGTCTCGACCGTCACCGACACGATACAGGGTCAGCCGCGGACGGTCATCACCGAGGCGGCCGCCGAGGACGTCGTCGACCTCGTCGTGATGGGGACGAGCGGTGAACGCAGTCTGACTGAACACGTCCTCGGGAGCGTTACCGAACACGTCGTCAACGCCAGCGACGAGCCGGTTCTCGCGGTTCGAGCGGCCAGCGACGCGAGCAAACCGTACCCCTACGAAAACGTGCTCGTGCCGACAGACGGCAGCGAACACGCGGAACGTGCCCTCGAGTTGGCGGGCGAGATCGTGCGCGAACACTGTGCCACGCTCCACGTCCTCACGGTCGTCCAGGACTCGCTGTTCGGCATCGGAGCGGATTCGTCGGACGAAACCACGACAGCGTCGCGTGACCGCGCTCGAGACGCGCTGTCCGAAACGGCCGAGACGATGCGCTCGGCCGGCGTCGACGAGGTGACGACGACGGTTGAATCGGGATCCGTCCCGCAAGCGATTCGCTCGTACGCGGTCGAACACGGGATTGACCTGATCGCGATGGGGACGCACGGACGGTCCGAACTCGATCAACGCCTGCTCGGCTCCAGGACCGAGCGCATGCTTCGAATTACGCCGGTCCCGGTGCTCACGACGTCACGTCCGGGTTCGATCAATGACCAGTAGACACAATGGGTGCGTTTCTCGGCCACCTGTAGACACAATGGGTGCGTTTCTCGGCCACCTGTAGATACAGCAGGTGCGTATCACGACCGCCAGTAGACACAACAGGTACGTATCTCCAATCCGAACCGATCACCGACGATGAGTCTCCTCGAGAACCTGACGCTGGTATTCGTCGCCGGATTCGTAACTGCCCTCGCAACCGGGCTTGGAGCGCTCCCATTTTTCTTCTTCGACGAGATTAGCGACCGTCACAACGTCGTGCTCTGGGGACTCGCGTCCGGGATCATGGTCTCGGCATCGGTGTTCGGCCTCATCGAGGAGGGGCTGGCCGAGGGGACCGCCCTCGAAATTGTGGCGGGGATGCTGGTCGGAGTCCTCCTCGTCGTCTTGGCCCATAACGTGCTCCTCGACGCGGATCTCGACCCTCGAGAGTACGAGGAGGCCGACTTCAAAAAGCTCGTGCTCATCCTCGGCATTCTAACGGTACACAGCTTCCCGGAAGGAATCGCCGTCGGCGTCTCGTTCGCCGACCTCGGCCTCGAGGGCGGGATCGGGTTCCTGGGGTTCACCGTCCCGCTCCTGGCGGTGTTCATGACGATTGCCATCTCGATTCACAACATCCCGGAGGGTACGGCCATTTCGATTCCGCTGAAGTCGATGGGAGTCAGCCGCTGGAAGATGGTCTGGTGGGCCGTCTTCTCGAGTCTCCCCCAGCCAATCGGGGCTGTCATCGCCTTCGCGTTCGTCCAGGTAGCCCGGGACTTCCTCCCGTTCGGATTCGGGTTCGCCGCGGGTGCGATGATCTACCTCGTCGTGAGCGAATTCATTCCCGAAGCGCTCGACATCGGCTCTGGGTTGCCACGCGGCGGAAAACCGGAGCTAGCTGGCGGGATCATCGCGGGCGTCCTGGTGATGGTTCCCCTGGCGTTCATCTGACCGCGGCACTATCGGTTCCGATCGTCCTCGAGTCGAGTTCGTCGCGTTTCGAACTCCTCCTCGGAGAGATTGCCGCGGGCGTACGCCAGGCGCAATTCCTCGAGAGCAGGGTCGGTTTCGCCACCTCGAGAGGTAAGCGCTCTGTAGAGTAGGTAGCCACTTGCGACGACGATAGCGAGCAACAGGGCCCACATCGCGAGCCAGGACCACGGCATCCCCGTTCCGTCCCACGGACCACTACCCATGTGTCCGCCACCCCACATGCCCATCGCCGGCCAGAAGATGGCCATCGCGACGAACGGGACGAGTACGAGGATGGCGAGGAGGATGAGCAGCGATCGAACCGCGTCACTCGAAGTCATACCTCAACCTACTCCCGAACTCGTGATAAAGATTCGACCCGGCCGTCCGCGGTAGTCGCGCGTTTACCGCGATAGCACGCGGTGCCCGCGGGAACGTCGACGTCGACGTCGACGTCGGCGCCATCCATCGCCCTTCGGACTCGGTGCCCGCTGGCGAGCGTCACATTCCGATCGCCGTCTCGAGTCCGTACCCGAGCCCGAACGCCAGGACGAACGAACCGATCCAGGCGAGGACCGTCACGCCGAGTTTTCGAGGGCTGACGCCGCTGCTCCCACCCACGGCCAGTCCGCTGCCGATGATCGCGCTGACGATGATCTCGTTGAACGAGACGGGGACGCCGAGCAGGACGGCCGTCTGCGCGATCAGAAACGAGGGGACGAGCGTCGAAATCGATCGCCGCGGGCCGAGCGAGGCGTACTCCTGGGAGATCGATTTGATCATTCGCGGTGCACCCGTCCAGGAGCCCACGAGGATCCCGAGTCCGCCACCGGTGAGGATCGCCGTGGTCGAGACGGCCATCCCGCCCCCGGTTTCGACCAGTGGCAACAGTGGGCCGACCGCGAGTCCGACCTGACTCGCCCCCGCAGAGAAGGCGACGAGGGCACCGAGCGCGAGTAGGAACCGGCGAAGCCCCCCGCCGAGATCACGACTGACGTCCCAGCGGACCAGCAGGCCCACCGGAATCGCGAAAAGCGCGGTTGCGGCCCCCGTTCCGACGAGTCCCTCGAGCGGGACAAATCGGCTTCCGGCCGCCGCCAGCGTCCCGCCTGCGGACGCGAGGAACGCGAACTCGAGGTTCGCGACGACGGCGCCGACGATCACGGCGAGGATCGGCACGCTCACTCGTTCGGGGACGTCAGCGCGCGGCAGGACGCTCGCGATTCCGTAAGCGATGCCGCCACCGACGAACGGCGTCAGAACCCACAGCGCTCCGATTTCGGCGTACTTCGAGGGAACGGGCTGGCCGCCGAGGGCGAACCCGACGCCGATCACCGCGCCCGTGACGGTGAACGCGATCGCGATCGGATACCCCGTCACGATGCCAACCGCCATCAGGCTGGCGCCGATCAGGAGAACAACGATAACGGCGCTAGGCGGAAGCGTGACTCCCTGCACGAGGCCGCGGCCGACGGCGTCCGAGACGCTTCCACCCTGTGTAACTGCGCCGGCGAATCCGAGGATACCGACCACGAACGCCGCTCGCATGGTCGAGATGGCGTTCGCGCCGACCGCCGGGGCGAACGGCGTCGCACCGCTCGAGCCGGCGCCGATCACCCAGGCCATGAACAGGCTGGCGAGTGCCGCAATGCTGAAGAGTGCAATCGTCGTGAGGTCCATCGTTGGTGACGTGTGTACCGGAAATTTGGTCTCTGGCTCGAAATTTGCTCAAACGCTCGAGGGCTACGTGGGTCGTGGGTGGGCGATCGTCGCCTCTCAGTCTGCACTCGACGGTGTCGTCTCGCTCGATGCGCGCTGGCTCCGCCAGACGCCCTGGAGGTAGGCACCGGCGAACATCCCGACGATCGCCCACAGGATCGTGACGTTCCCGATCCCGAGGCTGGCGTAGGCCGCGCCAGGACAGATTCCGGAGAGGCCCCAGCCGACGCCGAAGATGGCGCCGCCGATCAGGACGTTTCGATCGAACGATTTCAGGCGACGACCGTAGGTGTCGCCGGTCAACGGCGCCAGTTCGCGGAGGCGCGGCGTGACCCAGAACGCGATGCCCGAGACGACCGCCGCGCCGAACATCACGAACAGCAGGCCGAAGTCGTCGAACTGGAGGAAATCTAGCACGACTTCTGGCCGGGCCATGTGGCTGTAGGCGAGGCCAAATCCGAAGATCAGGCCGCCAACGAGGATTAGCGGCATGAACAGCGAGTGCCGTTCGGGCCCGCTCGCGCTCATGGGCTCACCCCCAGTGCGGAGACCAGCTGTGCGGTCACGATCGCCACCGCCAGGAACGTCACGACGCCGACGATCGAGGTTTTGGAAGCCGAGCCGACGCCACAGACGCCGTGACCCGACGTACAGCCCTTCCCGACGCGCGTGCCGATGCCGACGAACACGCCGCCGACCAGGAGTCGCCACGGCTGGACGTCGGTCGTCCAAGCGCCGCCCTGCCAGACGACGGCGTAGACCGCCGCCCCCAGGATGATCCCGAGGGTGAAGACGACGCGCCAGTCTCGAGACGCCCGATACTGCTGGAACTGGGACTGGTCCGAAACGTACGACAGCGTCGACTCGAGGAACGTACTCGCACCGGCGGCGATGCCCGTCCCGAGGTAGATTGCGACTGCGCCGAGACCGACGAGTAATCCCCCAATGGCGTACCGCGAGATGCCGTTCGGGAAGAGGTCGGCGAGCGGCGCCAATTGCAGTGGCAGGTGCAGTTGTAAGGGCAGTTGCGGGTACAGTTGTAGGGGCAGGAGTTCAGCGATCACGGGTATCTGGATCAGTCGTCAGCCAGGGAATCCTGGCTGGCGGCGCAGTTGTTCGGGCCGAGCTCGAGTTCGAACGCCTCGTCGTCCTCGGCGGTCTGCTGTCCCAGGTTCGTCGCGATGATGTCCTCGTAATTGGCCGGACGAGGCGGCATGTTCGAGAGGATCAGGTCGACGAACTCGTCTTCGTCCATCGTGAGTGCGTCCATGCGGTCGACGAGGTCGCCGATCGGCGCCGTGTACGTCCCGTCCTCGGCGGGGACGGCCGCGTCGCTGAAGTGAGCCCCGCCGACGAGCGTGTCCTCGGGCAGGGTCAGCACGCGCTCTTGCAGCGATTCGTACAGCGTGCGCGCGGCGTCTTCCGCGCCGTCGTCGCCCTCCTCGAGGTCCGGTCGGGCAACGCTTTCGACGAACAGGCCGTCGCCGGTCGCGAGCAGGCCGTCGTCGATCAGGTAGGAGGTCATCCCTGAGGTGTGCCCGGGCGTGTAGACCGCCTCGATCGTGGCGTCGCCGACCGCGAATTCGTCGCCGTCCTCGGCCAGCGTCACGTCGTCGGTGTAGGTGACCCCGCGGTCGGCCGCGGGCGCGGGGAGAACGCCTTCGACGCCCTCCTCGGCGAGCGATCGAAGCCCCGAGATGTGGTCCGCGTGTACGTGCGTGTCGAACGCGTACGTCAGGTCGACGCCGAGGTCGTCGGCGTCCTCGAGGTAGCGGTCGGTGAAGGCACGCAGCGGGTCGATCACGGCGGCGTCGTCGCCGTCGTAGAGCAGGTAGCCCAGGCAGCCAGAGGAGGGACGCTGGTACTGGAGCAGGGTACCGGCGCCGTCGTAGTTCGTGACTTCGTGGGCCTCGTAAATGCGCGCCCACCCGTTCATCCCGTCCTCGAGGTGGTTGACGTCGTAACCGCGCTCCTCGAGCGCCCCGGCGACGAACTCGCTGGCGCCGCCTTTCGCACAGAGGACGGTGACTTCGCGGTCGTCCGGAATCTGTGCAAGCACGTCGTCGTCGATTTCGTCGTCCAGGAATTCGAAGTACGGGACGTTGATCGTCTCGACGGTGTCACCCTCGATGCGCCACTCGTCGTAATCCGATTGCATGCGAGCGTCGAGGATCGTGACCGAATCTCCCTCGTCGATGCTGGCTTTCAACTCCGCAGGCGTGATCGAATCGACTGCAACGTCGGGCGTTGGTACGTCCATTTCGCTCATTGTGTTCATCCATCCGTACCGGGTGCTCTCACTTAAGAGTTTGCATGGTATTTCCCTATCTATACAATATTATGTCCGTCGTTGGTTCGACAGTATCTCGAATAACGTGCGTATTGGCACTTACGATTAGATGTAACTATCACCCCGGTATCACGGTGATTCACTAGAAGGGCAATAATCGATACTCTTTTATTCCCCTATCCGGTATTGTGTGGTAGCTCCAATACAGAGCAACCGATCATCAATGAGTTCAGAGTACACCGTTACGGAGACGCTCGACGTGAAAGGACAGTCCTGCCCAATGCCCATCGTGAAGACCAAGCAGGCCATCGACGACCTCGGCGACGGCGACGTCCTCGAGGTCGTGGCGACCGACTCAGGTAGCATGAGCGACATTCGGGGCTGGGCCGAGGGCACCGACGGCGTCGAGCTCCTCGACCAGGTCGAATCGGACGATCTCTACACGCACTACGTGAAGAAGACTGCCTAAGTATACAATGAGCACCGACAACGCAACCCCGTCCATCGACGGCAGCGAGTTCGACGCTGCCGACGTGGAGGCCCTGCTCGAGCGCGTCGAGGAACTCGAGGACACCGTCGCTGACCTGGACGACGACCAGAAGAAGATGACGATCGTCGCCACCCAGGGCAGTTTCGACATGGCGTATCCGCCGCTGATCCTCGCGAGCACGGCAGCCGCCTTCGGCTGGGACGTCGTCGTCTTCCACACGTTCTGGGGGCTCGACATTCTCCACGAGGAGAAGTCCCAGAACCTCAAGTTGAGCGCCGTCGGCAATCCGAACATGCCGATGCCGAACGCCCTGGCAGCCCTCCCCGGGATGGACTCGATGGCGACGAAGATGATGCAAAAGAAAATCGACGAGAACGGGACGGCCACCATCGAGGAACTCATCGACATCTCGCTCGAGAGCGGGGTCGACCTCCAGGCCTGCCAGATGACCATCGAGTTGATGGACTACGATGAGGACGACTTCTACGACGGCGTGACGACTGGCGTTGGAGCCGCGACGGCGCTCCAGCACATGGCCGAGTCGGACATCCAGCTCCTGGTCTAACCATGAGCATGGCACCCGACGACGCAGCCGATTCGTGGGCGACGAATCCGAGTTTGCGCGTCATCGAAACCGTCGCCGAGGCTGATGGAATCGATCCAGAAGCCTGTCATCCACCGCTCAACGACGTCGTCGATCCGTCCGCTCTCGACCAGATTTTCCTGGAGACTGGACCAGCGGCACCGTTCAGGCAGGTGAGCTTCGAGTACCGTGGCTACGATGTCACCGTCTACTCCGATGATCGCGTCACGCTCGAGTGAGAACTTCGTTCTGTGACTGCATTCGTTCCGTGACTGCGTACGTGCTCGAGACGTTTCGTTCGCACCGAACTCGAACGTTGATTCGGGCACGCGTGAGGCGGTGAGAACGGTGAAGAAGTGAGAACGGTAAGGCGGTTAGAACGGATACTCCCGACGGTCGTGCTGAAGCGAAATCCACTTCTTCTCGGTCACCTCGTCCATGATGTCGGTACCGTTGTAGCCGCCGACGCCGGACGCCTTCGTTCCGCTGAACGGAACGTGAGCCTCGTCGTTGACCGGCTGATCGTTGACGTGAACCATGCCCGTCTCCATCCGCTCGGCAATTTGCATTCCCGTTCCGACATCACCGGCGTGGACCGATCCCGAGAGGCCGTACTTCGTGTCGTTGTGCACCTCGACCGCCTCGTCGACGTTCGAGACGGAAATCACCGGCGCGATGGGGCCGAAGTGTTCGTTGCACGCGGCGGCCATGTCGTTCGTAACGCCGGAGAGGACTGTGGGGGCGACGAGCAGAGAGTCGTCGCCGTCCCCCTTTCCATCGTCACCGCTTTCGTTTCCGTCGCCACCCTCGTTTTCGTCGCCCTCGTCTCCGGCGCTATCCATCGGCACCGTCTCGCCGCCCGTCTCGAGTGTCGCCCCGGCCTCGACCGTCTCCTGGACGTACCCCAGCATCTCGTCGCGCTGGGATTCGTCGATGACCGGGCCGACTACCGTCTCGGGATCGTGGGCGCTTCCGACCGGGAGGGATTCGGCGCGGTCGGTGAGTCGGTCGACGTACTCGTCGTAGACGTCCTCGTGCACGATGTGGCGGTTGATGGAGATACAGACCTGTCCCTGGTGGACGAAGGTCCCAAAGACCGCCGAATCCACCGCCGCCTCGAGGTCGGCGTCGGCGGTCACGATGTGTCCATTGTTTCCGCCCAACTCGAGGGCGATCACGGAGAGGTTCTCGCCGCCGGTCGTCGCAACGCCGCGGCCGACGGGCGTCGAACCGGTGAACGCGACGACGTCGCTCTCGGGGTGGGCGACGACAGCGTCGCCGATGTCGGAGCCGCTACCGGTGACGACGTTAAGCAGGCCGTCCGGTAGGCCGGCTTCCTCGTACAATTTCGCGATTAGAAGCCCGCCCGTAATCGGCGTGTTCGACGCAGGTTTGAGCACGACGGCGTTGCCGGTCGCGATGGCGGGCGCGACGGCCCTACCCGAGAGATTGAGGGGGAAGTTCCACGGCGAGATTACCGTAACGACGCCCTGCGGTTCCCGCCTGACGAGATTTTCCTTGCCCGGAACGTTCGAGTCGGCCTGCTCGCCCTTCATGCGGCGGGGGAGCGTCGCGGCCTCCATCGCCTGGTCCGTAGCGATCTGGACCGACGTTTCGCCCATGATCCGGGAGCCGCCCGCCTCGTGGGCCAGGAGGTCGACGATCTCGGCTTCGTACTCCTGGAGCAGGTTCGCCACGTCGAGGGCGACGCGCTCGCGCTCGACAGGCGGGGTCTCTCGCCACTCGGCCTGGGCCGCTGCCGCAGCCTTGAACGCCGCGTCGACGTCGGCTTCCGACCCTGCGGGAACGCGTGCGATCTCCTCTCGAGTTGAGGGGTCCTGGACCGAGATTTCTTCGTCGCCGTCTGATTCCGTCCATTTGCCGTCAGTGTAGAGTGCGTTCCAGTCTGCGTCGATCGAGAAGGTATCCGGCATATCTTCTCCCATGGGAAACCGCTGTGTAATACCCAGGCTTGCCTCTTCAGACGTGGCAGAGTTAATGGACAGGTGCTCAACTGCCACGCAGATAGACTGTCGTACAGATCGAGATGTCCCAGATCGTTATGCTGGGTTCACAAATCGTCTCGAGCCTGGTCGCCCTAACACGAGGTAGGATCGTCGCCGTTACTGGTGCAGCGTTTTGTCTCCGGCCTCGAGGCGAAGTTGCGTTTCGTTCCCGAGGCGAACGTTGAGTTGCGTCGTCCTACCGAGACGAAGTTACGCAACCATCACAGTCAGGCGGTCTCGTTACCGCTACCTCCGTTTGATTCGGTTTCGTTAGCGTCGTCGGTCTCGTTCCCGTCGTCGGTCTCGTTCCCGTCGCCGGTCTCGTTTCCGTCGTCGGCCCCGTCGTCCTGCTCCGTATCGTCACCCTCGTCGCTTTCATCGTCGTTCGTCTCGCTTTCGTCTTCTCCCTCACCGTCTTCTCCTTCGCCTTCCTCCTCACCCGCTTCCTGTGCGACCGAATCTTCGTGAGGTTCGATCTCCTCACCGTCCTCCTCGGAGACGATGCGGAACACTTCGCCCGTTTCACCGTCGGTGTACCGCGCCGTCGTCAGGACGTACAGCTCGCCATCGTGATCCCGACCGAACGAGAGGATGAACCGGTTGATCGCGTTCTCGGGCGCGTTGGCAACCGAGAGCCGGTTGATGTCCCACAGGTCCTCCTCGCTTCGATCGGCCATCGGCTCGTACTCCTCGAGCGGTGACGCGAAGAGCGTCCCCGAAGGTCGTTCGAACGCGTTGCTCCAGTCGCCGAAGACGTAGTGGCCCTCGAGCGCCGGTGCCCCCTCGCCCTCGTAGACGTAGCCGCCGGTGATCGAGATGCCAATGGTCTCCTCGCCAACCTGGTGTGGGTAGTGGATGACGGGATCGAGCAGCGGTTCGCCGCCACGAACGTCGTCGGGAGTTTGCGACGGGCACTCCGAGGGCGGAGCGTTCGGATCGGCCGTCGAGAAGCACTCGATGCCCTCCTTGACGTTCCAGCCGTAGTTCCCGCCGTTCTCGACGATGTTTACCTCCTCGTACAGGTTCTGCCCGACGTCTGCAACGAAGAGACGACCCTCTCCGTCGAACGAGACCCGCCACGGGTTGCGAAGCCCCCAGGCGAAGTACTCGTCGAAGCCGTCGTCGCTGTCGACGAACGGGTTGTCGCCCGGGATGGCGTAGGGTTTCCCGTCCTCGCCTTCGTTGTCGACGTCGATCCGGTGAATCCCGCCGAGCAGGGTTTCGGTCGTATTCTGGGCGTTGCCGCCCTCGTTCTCGTCGTACCAGTCTTCCAGGTGACCGAAGCCGACATCGTCCGCTCCGCCGCCGTCGCCCAGTGCCCAGTACAGATAGCCGTCCGGTCCGAACACGACGGGGCCGCCGTTGTGATTGAACTGCGGTTGGTCCACTTCGATGAGAATCTGCTCCGTTTCCAGGTCAACCGACGCGAAGTCCTCCGTCGCCTGGAATTCAGCGAGGACGGCTGTGTGGTCGTAGGACTCTTCCGCTTCGTCCTCGCCGTTCGAGCCTTCGCTGCCGTTGTCGTCGGTCTCGTTGTTGTCGTCGGTCTCGTTTCCGTCGTCGGTCTCGTTTCCGTCGTCGGTCTCGTTTCCGTCGTCGTCAGCCCCGTCGTCAGTCCCGTTCTCGTCGCTCGAGTCCTCACGCAAAGGGGCGCTGTAATAGACGAAGAGCCGGCGGTTCTCCTGGTACTCGGGGTGGAACGCGAGTCCGAGGAGGCCACGCTCGTCGAACCCCGCATCCGTCGCAGCACCGACGTCGACCATCCGGTCGGTGAGGTCGAGGAACTCGGTCGGTTCGCCACCGTCGGCAGCAACGTGGTAAACCTGACCTGGTTGATCGAGCACGTAGTAGCAGTTTTGCTGACCGGGTGCCGTTTCGAACCCGATCGGCGAGACGAACCCGCCGGCGACACGCTCGAGACCAATCGTGGGCCCCTCGCCGATGACGTCGGCCACGTCCTCCTCAGTCTCGTCGCCGTCGGCACCGTCGGCCGATTCACCGATCTGGATGTCGCCACGCATCGTCCCCGGATGGACCGAACAGTAGTACTCGGCCATCTCCTCGGTCGCCTCGAACTCGAGGGTCTGGGTTTCGCCCTGTCCGCTCATGATTTCCGTCCCGACGATATCGTTCCCGTCCGCGTCCAGGATGATGATATCGTGGGGCAAGCCGTCGACGTTCTCCCAGGTTATCGAATACGTCTGTCCGGCCTCGAGCGTCAGCGTCGGATTCGTCTCCCCTTCGATATCGGATGGCGACCGCCCCTCCCAGCCTGAGGTGACGCCGCCGAGTTCGATCGTCGTTTCTTCCTGGGCGACGGTGAGGCCGCTGAGGCTCGCCACGGCGCCAGCCGTAGCGGTCGCCCGGAGGAAGGTTCGTCGTGACGGCCACGTTCGTCGACGAGTCTCTGTTTGCTGACTCGTTTTCTCCTGTGACGTCTCTTCGAGCGTCGTCCCCTCGAGTGTCGTCCGTGCGGTGTCGGGCGCCTGCTCGTTGTCAGGCGTCCGTTCGTTGTCGTTTGGTTTCATGTCCCGTTGAGATACTCTCCTGACGGCAGAATAACGTGAAGCGACTGTTCCGGCGGGTAATCGAGGCTTCTTTGGAGTAGTGGTCCTTTTCCTCGAGAAACGGCCTCGCGCGGCAGTGGTGGTGATCGAACTGGAACCAAAGACCAATAGAGAAGGAACGGACAGTCGGAGAAAATCGACACCAGGCGCCCGGTTCGGACTCGTCGGGCATGAGGAAAGATAGACGAGGAGAGATACACGAGGAGATACGGCAAAGACGCAATCAGGAGAGAGGAGACGCAAGAAGAACAGAGACGAGGAGAAGAGAACAGAAGAGAAAAGGTGGAGAACAAAAAGACGGGCGAAGAAAGGGATCGTTACGAGAATGAGAGCAGCGTTTGAAGAAAACGTCTGAGAGCAGGACGCAGTCTTCTCAGCCCTCGTAGCCTGCGTACCCCATGAGGTCGCTGAAGATGTCGGTGTCCATGACGTCGCGGTAGACGATCGCACTGACCATACCACCGGGGTAGAAGTTCCTGTTCATCGCGTGATCGACTTTGTGGCAGTGCGCCAGGTAAATTCCCGGGTCGGCGTTCGCTTCGAACTCGATCGTATGGCGCTCCGCGGGCGCGACGTTGGTGATGTCGCGCTCGTACTGCGCCGCTTCGGGTATCTGGCCGCCGTCTTTCTCGACCAGACGGAAACGGTGGTTGTGCGTGTGCAACGGGTGAGACATGTACCCCGCGTTGACGAAGTGGAGCCTGACCGTGTCGCCCGAATCGACGATCATCGGCGAACCGTCTTCGGGGTGGAGCGTCCGGGGCAGGCTCTTTCCATTGATCGTGAACACGTCGGGATTACGCTGGCGAGGGCTGTACTCGATGTCCTCGCCGTTCATCTGTCTAGGAACGCGTGAATCCCAGTCCTTGACCGTCATGAAGTACTCCTTGTCGGCTGGTTCGTACCCCTTCGGATCGACGCGGAAGATTCCGTACATCCCCATGTCGATGTGCCTGTTCGTCTGATAGTGACAGTGGTAGAGGTGTGTCCCCGGGACGTTCGCCGGGATCGTGTAGGTGTGTTTCTCGCCCGGGTCGACGCGAATACCCGTCGTCGTCGGCACGCCGTCGTTCTCCCAGGTCTTGTGTGAGCCGTGAAAGTGAAGCGTGTGCGGGTGACTCCCGTCCGTGTTGTCGAGCGTCACTTCCATGTCGTTGCCCTCGGTCGTTCGCAGGATCGGCCCCGGAACGCTGGGTTCCCTGTCGTCGGCCTGGAACGCCCAGACCTGTGGGAACTCGATTGGACCGCCCATCGACTCGAGCGGGTGCACAGGGTGTCGGGAGGTGACGCTCCGAAGCGTGACTTCTCCGCCCTGGTCGTCGACCTGGACGACCGACGGTGGGCTCGTCGTCGGGAGGTCTGACTGGGTGGCTGCTTTCGAATTCAGGTTCATCGGTGACTGACAGCCAGCGAGGACGGCAGCGCCAGTTCCGCCGGTTGCAGCCAGATATTGTCGCCGCGAGATGCCAGTTCCAGGGGCTCCGATGTGATCGGCCATGTACACCTGAACGTTTGAACTCCCCCAGTATAGCGGGTCACACCAGTTCTTATCCACTGGGAATGCGAGCGAAGATGTTCGTCCAGATGACTAAAGCAAGAGGACGGCCAATTCGAGGTCTGTCCGGTCGGTCGGCATTTCGTGAGGTGTCCCACCCCACCGTGTCGAGTGTTTTTTGGAGTGGGCCGGCCGTCGACTGAGGGGCGGTAGGGTGAGAGACCCCACTTTGTCGAGTGTTTCGGGTTAAGGGGTGGTGATGTCTGCGAGGCGAGCAAAGTCGAGGCGTCGTCGATGAAGGAGATCGGGTGGGTGAACTCGAGGCATCTTTGGGAGGGGTGGTCTGAAAAAGGACGGCGCCTCGACGGTGCGTCTCCTGACAGGGGAGGTGAGAGTAACGTCACCGACGAAGAAAATCACGATGACATCGTAATATCGAAAAGATAGTCATCGTCGAACGCAAAATCCCGCTAACGGAACGCAACGAGCGACTCATTCGGATGGCTCATCTGAACCGTCAATGCAGATGAGAGGTCTGAATCGAGCGTACGTCACCGGAAGAAGTGTCTCCCGGTACGCATACGGTGGAGAACTCGAGGGGTGAACTCGGCTATCGAGACAGCCTATCTGGCGTCTCGATACGATCGCTCGCGACGCGACATGGGTTGACCCGGAAAGGCGATCAGTTCGAGCTCCTGGGAGCGGTCCGAAACACTCGACACGGTGGGGTGTCCACCTCATCGAGGGGTGGTAGGGCCGACCGGAGACGATCCGTCGAACACTCGACGCACTCGACACGGTGGTTTTATATATCTTGCAGCGAGCAGTCCAACTAATGCCGCTGTTCGATCGGGACACGTCAATTTTCTCTGACGAGGACGTGCTACGGGAGGACTATCAACCGGAGTCGATCCAGGAACGGGACGAAGAGATCGACACGTACATGGCTTCTCTCCAGCCCGTCATCAACGGAGCACAGCCACGAAACCTGTTTCTCTACGGCAAGGCCGGCGTCGGGAAGACAGCCGTCACCCGCTATCTCCTCTCCCATCTCGAGCGTGACGTCGACGCCTACGACGACGTCGCGTTGACCGTCGTCTGGCTCAACTGTAACAACCTCTCTTCTTCCTACCAGGTCGCCGCGAATCTCGTCAACGAACTGCGACCGCCAAGCCAACAGATCAGCACGACCGGCTACCCTCGCCAGACCGTCTTCGATATGCTCTACACCGAACTCGAGAGCATCGGCGGAACCGTCCTGATTGTCCTGGACGAGATCGATCACATCGGCGACGACGATGGCATCCTCTACGAACTCCCACGCGCTCGTGCGAACGGCTACCTCTCGTCGGTCAAACCCGGTATCATCGGCATCAGTAACGACCTGAGCTTTCACGACAGTCTCTCCCCGAAGGTCAAGGACACCCTCTGTGAGGAGGAAGTTCACTTTCCGCCGTACACCGCCGGCGAGTTGCGCTCGATTCTCGAGCAACGAGCGGAGAACGCCCTGTACGAAACCGCCTACGAAACGAACGTGCTCTCGCTGTGTGCAGCACTCGCCGCCCAGGACACCGGTAGTGCGAGGCAGGCACTGGATTTGCTCTACAAGGCAGGGGACATCACGCGAGCTGCCGACGAGACGACCATTAGAGAGTCTCACGTGCGCGACGCCCAGCAGGCGCTCGAGCGTGGACAGATCCGCCAGGGAATGATGGAGTTGACTCGACACGGTCACCTGGCGCTGGCGGCGGTGCTCAGCATCGCGATCGGTGACGAGACGCCTGCCCGCGTTCGCGAAATCTACCCTGAGTACTCGGCGATCGCCGAACGGTTCGGGACGAAGCCCCTCGTTCGGCGACGGATGCACGATCACCTCTCCGATCTGGCCATGCAAGGTATTTTGAAGCGGTACGCCCGTAATCACGGTCGATCGGGCGGCCAGTACTACGAGTACGATCTCGACGTGACCCTCGAGTTGGCCCTCGACGTCGTCGACGAACTCGAGGACGTCGACATCTCGCTCGAGGCGGTTCGAGGCGCAAAACTGCGGGGATTACGATGACGGCGAGGAGTACGGTGATCGAGAACCGCCTGTACGAAAGCTACTCGATTGCGATCTAATCGTCGTCGACTTCCATTGATTCCAGTAGTCGAGTAGCCCCTCCTTTCGGCTTTCGAGTAGCCCCTCCTTTCGGCCCTCCACTAGCGTTGGCAGAACACTCGACACAGTGGGGTGGGGGTGTAACCCGCAGGACTCTGTCCTTCAGCCGATGGATATTCACCCTCGTCCAGCTGGATGTGATCTCAGACGGAAGCTCGCGCAACTAAACACTTGACACGGTGGGGTAGGTCACCCCAGATATCCGAATATTCTGGACGACCTCTCCTATCCTGACCGTTTCTCGTCGTCGCAGAGAAACACTCGACACAGTGGGGTGGGTGAGTCACGGATAGTCGTTCGAATAGTCACGTTCGAGCCCACCCGACACGGTCTCATCGAGGAATCCTCGTCTCGTTTCACTCGCTACGACAGACTCTCACACATTTTTCGGGCCGGACTGGACCGAATGGCAACCCTTAAAACTCGAGCGAGGATTCATTCGGGTATGGCTGGAACCATCGAAGCGCTCGTACCGGGTGGCCAGGCCAATCCTGGCCCACCGCTCGGTCCCGAGCTCGGACCGACGCCCGTCGACGTACAGGCGGTCGTCAACGACATCAACGAACAGACCGCGGCCTTCGACGGCACCGAAGTACCGGTTACCATCGAGTACGAGGACGACGGCAGCTACTCGATCGACGTCGGTGTCCCACCGACGGCCGCTCTCGTCAAGGACGAGGCCGGATTCGACACGGGAAGCGGCGAACCCCAGAAGGACTTCGTCGCCGACCTCTCGATCGATCAGGTCAAAACGATCGCCGAGCAGAAGAAACCCGACCTGCTCGCCTACGACACGAAGAACGCGGCCAAAGAGGTCGTCGGCACCTGCGCCTCGATGGGCGTCACAATCGAAGGCGTCGATGCTCGCGAGTTCAAAGCGAAAGTCGACGACGGCGAGTACGACGACGCTCTCGTCGAGTGACGACCCGAGCATCGAACGGTCACCCACTTCTCAATCACACTTTGGGGTTCGAGTAGCAGTCGCTACCGTTTTCGCTTCGTTGCATCACGTTCAATTCGACGCGTTCCGTCCTCGCTTCGTCTCGTCCAACTCGCATTGTCACGTCTAACTGTCCGTTCGTCCAGAACGCTGACGCGACAATCGATCGAGTGTCTACACCTTGTTCGCCGGTGGAACGACCCGTTCCTCTGGCTGGCGAACGCCACCGTTCCCAACGAGCACTCGAGTACCGGCACCAACTCCTAGCGCGGTGGCTATCGTGACGAATGCGAACCCGAAAGTCGGGACCAGCGCGGTGACTCCCCCGAGTAGGCCGCCAGCGATCACCCAGCCGGGGGTCCGAGACAGCCCGAACCGCGACGTAATCGTTGCCCCGATGGCGACGTAGCCGAGCGCTGCACTCACCGGAAGCACGACCACGCCGATGGCGACGAGCGGAATCGCGAAGAATATCCCGACCGCCGAAGATGAAATCAGGATGCCGGTATAGAACAGGCCGCCGAGAACGAGCGTACCTGGAATCCCGACACACAGGGAGATAACCGGGCTCCGTCGAGAAACCTCGAGCGTTTTCCTCCCCGAGTACCGGAGGATTCCGAGAGCAAACCCGCCGACCAGGACGATCCCGACGGCCTGTATCGCGGCTTGCTCGAGCGGCGACAGCCCACTGAACGCCGTAACCGCCTGTTCGTAGACGCGAACGGAACCGCTCTCGCCCCCTCCCCCGAGGCCCCCAACGATAGCGTATAAATCTATCGGCCACATTGTTGCGTCCTACATCTGCCACGATAATGTACATTTCGGTCAGTTGCACATTCACAACTTCTAATTGATCCAAGTTCCGGATCAGTTGAGCGAACTGTACGCTCGAGGAGCGTCCAACTGGATCAAATCGAGGCCACGAAACCCCTCGCTCCTCGAGGCGCGGAGTTCGACGGGTTTAAGTTCGCCATGACACTTTCTCAAAGCGAGACAGGCATGGCCTGTTTCACTGACCCGTAGAAGCATACCCTGCGTACTACGGAGGTGAACGATGGCAAATTCGGATATCGAAACAGCAGTCACTCGCGCACTCGAGGACGCACCCGATCGGAACTTTACCGAGACGGTCGACCTCGCGATCAATCTGCGCGATCTAGACCTCAACGAACCGTCGAATCGTGTCGACGAGTCCGTCGTGTTGCCGTCTGGAACCGGCCAGGAGACCCAAATCGTCGTCATCGCCGAAGGCGAGACCGCCGTCCGCGCCGAGGAGGTCGCGGACCAGGTCCTTTCGGGGAGCGACGTGGCCGATCTGGACGACGACGACGCCAAAGATCTGGCGGACGAAACCGACTTCTTCATCGCCGAGGAGGCGATGATGCAGGACATTGCGCGGCACCTGGGGACGATCCTGGGTCCGCGAGGGAAGATGCCGGACCCGCTCTCGCCCGACGACGACGTCGTCGAGACGGTCAACCGGCTCAAGAACACCGTGCAAGTTCGTTCGCGGGACCGACGCACGTTCCACACGCGCGTGGGTGCCGAGGACATGGGCGCCGAGGACATCGCCGACAACATCGACGTCATCCTCCGGCGCTTGCACGCCGACCTCGAAAAGGGCCCACAGAACATCGACTCCGTCTACGTGAAGACGACGATGGGGCCGTCCGTGGAGGTGGCCTGAAATGAGCGCTGAAGCACAGGCGGAAGCCGAACGCAAGACCGAGAACCTCCCCGAGTGGAAGCGCGAGGAGGTCGACGAACTCGAGACCCTCATCGACGAGTACGAGAGCGTCGGCGTCATCGGTATCACCGGCATCCCCTCGAAGCAGCTCCAGGACATGCGTCGCGGCCTCCACGGCACCGCCGTGGTCCGCGTCAGCCGCAACACGTTGCAACGACGCGCGCTCGAGTCCGGCGGACTCGACGACCTCGTCGAGCACGTCGACGGACAGGTCGGCCTCGTCGCGACGAACGCGAACCCGTTCGCGCTGTACAAGGAACTCGAGGCCTCGAAGACGCCCGCACCGATCAACGCTGGCGAAGTGGCCCCGAACGATATCGTCATCCCCGAGGGTGACACGGGGGTCGACCCCGGTCCGTTCGTAGGCGAACTCCAGCAGATCGGGGCCAACGCCCGGATCGAAGAGGGTTCGATCCAGGTCATGGAGGACTCGACCGTCCTGGAGGCCGGCGAGGAGGTCTCGGCGGATCTCGCGAACGTCCTCAACGAGCTCGGCATCGAGCCCAAGGAAGTGGGTCTCGACCTGCGCGCCGTCTTCTCCGAGGGCGTACTGTTCGATCCCGAAGACCTCGACATCGACGTCGAGGCCTACGAGAGCGACGTGCAGACGGCCGCGGCCTTCGCACGCAACCTCTCGATCAACGCGGGCTACCCGACGGCCCAGACCGTGCCGACGATCATCGCGAAGGCGACGGGCGAGGCCAAAAGCCTCGGCCTCCACGCGGCGATCGAAAACGACGACCTCATGCCCGACCTCGTCCGCAAAGCCGACGCGCAACTGCGCGCGATTGCGGCCCAGATCGACGACGAGGAGGCGCTCCCGGAGGAACTCCAGGGCGTCGAGGCCCCCGCTGCGGACGCGGGTGCGGCAGGGTCTGAGGAAGAATCGAGCGACGACCAGAACGGCGACGAGTCCGAGGCCGCTGACGAAGACGAGGACGATGACGACGATGACGGTGACGGCGCAGAAGGACTCGGCGCAATGTTCGGATAATACAGATACAGACACAGACACACTACGAGGATTACACCAATGGAATACGTTTACGCAGCACTCATCCTGAACGAGACCGACGAAGAGATCAACGAAGACAACCTGACCGGCGTGCTCGAGGCCGCCGGCGTCGAAGTCGAGGAGTCCCGCGTCAAGGCGCTCGTCGCCGCACTCGAGGACGTCGATATCGACGAGGCCGTCTCCGAGGCTGCCGCGGTCCCCGCTGCCGGCGCTGCCGCCGGCGGTGCGGCTGCTGCTGGTGCCGACGAGGGCGAGGCCGAGGAAGCCGAAGAGACCAGCGACGTGCCGGACACGACGGACGACGACGATGACGAGGAAGAGGAGGCCAGCGGCGAGGGCCTCGGCGAACTCTTCGGCTAAGTCGGGTTTCGACGTTTCACACCGATTTTTTACGGAGCCAAACTAACGTGGGAGCCACAGCACCGTTACTGCCTAAAACCGTTGGTGACGATAGGCCTCAGTCAAGCGGCGTCGTCAGGCTGGTCACGCCGGTCGCGAGAACCAGTCCGACGACGACCGCTGCCACTGTGGCTCCCCATCCAAGTTGGTAATAGAGCAAGAATCCGTTCATACTGACGAGGACGCACACCATCACGAGGATGACGTACGTTCGGTACTTCTCAGTTTGAGCCATGTGTTTATCCATATCTGAAAGAGGATTTATTTTACGAAGCCGATGTCTAAGTCAGCGACCTCCGTTGCACCCGTCGAGATCAACTCAATCGGTCACGGGCCCGTCGCCTCGTAGAGTCTCCAACTCGCTCCTCCGGTGAGAGTGACACCAAACTTCGACCTCGAGATGGTAATCTCGAGCCATCCAAGAATCACAGCCCACGTATGTTCGTAATCGATACGAACACCAATCAGGGTGAGATTAGTTCGAATCAGTTCCGTCGAAAGGGTGGTCGAGAGACCATACCTGTCGTGAGACACTTCGGTGGTACAGGCAACGCCACCCGATTCGTACGTGCCCGTCTTGATTGGAAGGTCGAGACTCGAGTCCGGGAAATTTCTGCCGCCAAGACTCAGACAATTCGATATCTGGAGTGCAGTTGGGGAATAATCAGTGGTCTGAATCCCACGTCAGCGCGTACGCCGCATCCTGATTAGTGACAGATGAGGCTGGCGCTTCTCCCTTGCAAAATGTCTTGCAGGTGCCGACCGCGAGCCATTGCTCATCCTCGAAACACCTATAATAAATAAATCTAATGCATATAAATATGGAGCCAATCGTCCTCGTCGGATTGTTCCTCGTCGTTCCGACGATTGTAATTGGGGCCGCGTTCCTCGTCCACCAGGACGCGAAACGGTTGGGGATGGACGACTACGACAGGTGGTTCGGTATCGTCGTGCTGACAGGCGGTACGGGACTGCTCCTGTACCTGCTCGAACGGGACGACCATGAGGCGGAGCAAACGGTGCCGGCGGACGCGGAGTTCCCGCTTCCTGGAGCGACCGTCGGGGAGGAAGGGTCTGAAAGCAACGAGTGAGAGGCCGCATGGCCACGTTCGTTGGCGGCCTCCGTGAATCCGTAGAAATTCGAACCAACTCTCGGACGCTACTGCGTCGTCTGTTCTCGCCCCCACTGTGGCGCCGCGCTTGCGGTACCCTGATATTGATCGGCTTTTCAGTGACGCCGATTGGATTGGCTATTGTCCCTATTGTACTAAGTTCACCTATTTCACCTATTGCATCCCATTTCGACGTGGCTGCTCTCACTCGAGCAACCATTGTACACTCCTCGAGTTTAAGTACTGAAACGCGCCCAGACGTGACCAATGGCACAGGCGTTCCTCGAGGTGACCGTGAATCCGACGTTCACGGCCGCCCTCCTGTGCTGGATCGTCGGCGGTGCCGCCCTCGGCTCGGTCAGCGGCCTCATTCCCGGGCTGCACGCGAACAACTTCGCGCTCCTGCTCGCAGGCGTCGCCCCCTCCGTTCCGGGGCCGACGCTGTTCGTCGGCTGTGCAATGCTCTCGGCGGGCGTCGTCCACACCTTCCTGAACGCCGTCCCGGCGATGGCCCTCGGAGTCCCCGACGCCGAAATGGCCGTCACAGCGCTACCGGGCCACCAGCTGGTGCTCGACGGTCGGGGCTTCGAGGCGATTCGGCTCTCGGCGGTCGGGAGCCTGCTGGCCGTCCTCGTGGCGATACCGCTCGCGATTCCCGTAACCGTCGCCGTCACGGCCGTCTACCCCCAGCTTCGAGCCAATCTTTCGATCCTGCTCGCGGTGATCGTGATCGCCCTCGTGCTCTCAGAATCCACGTGGCGGCGCCGCTTCGCCGGTCTCCTCTCGTTTTCGCTCGCAGCGACTCTCGGCTGGGCGACGCTCGATCTGTCGCCCGACGCACCCCTCGAAGCCGGTGGGATGCTCGCGCCGCTGTTCGCCGGCCTCTTCGGTGCCCCGGTGTTGATCGACGCCGTTCGAGGCGGCGTCCCCCCACAGCGGGAAGCAGTGCTTCGCATGTCCCGCCCGTTGATTCTGATGACGGCTGTCGCCGGCGCGCTGGCCGGTGCCGTCGTCGGCTACTTGCCCGGCATCTCCGCCGCGATCGCCGCAGTCGCCGTTCTCGTCGTCCTCCCAGGCGGGGCCACTGCCCGAAGTTACATCGTGGCGACGAGCGGCGTCGACACCGCGAACACCATTTTCGCGCTCTTCGCGCTCGTCGCCATCGGCCAGCCGCGTTCGGGCGTCATGGTCGCCTTCCAGCGCGTCGACGCACCGCTCGAGCTCCCGATTCTCCTCTCCGGGGTCGTCCTGGCCGGAGTCATCGGATTCGCGCTGGTGATCGTCGTCGGCGATGCCTACCTCGAACTGGTCGGCCGACTCGAGTACTGGCGGATTTCGGCGGCGGTGCTCTCGTTGCTGGTCTGTCTCGCCTTCGTGTTCGCGGGTCCGGTCGGCGTTCTCACGTTCGGCGTGGCCACCGTCGTCGGGCTGGTTCCCGTTCGCCTGCAAGCCAGGCGGGTTCATCTCATGGGCGTGTTGATCGGTCCGCTGGCTCTCGCCGGGCTCTGAGAAGCGGCGTCTTCGAGAGGGCGAGTGATCGCCGGTAGCGCGAAAGACAACCGTTAAAAGCGACGGGCGGGAAGAAACGAGTATGAGTTCCACGGACCGACGGGAGACTCGCTCGTGCGTCTCCTGTGGGATCAACATCGCGGGCACGAACGCCGCGTCGTTCAAGTGCCCCGACTGTGGCGCACAGATCTACCGCTGTGCCAAGTGTCGCAAACAGAGCAACCTTTACGAGTGCCCCGACTGTGGGTTCCTCGGCCCCTGATACCATGGGAAAAGTAGCCGCCAAGATCAAAGTCATGCCGCAGAGCCCCGAAATCGACCTCGACGCGCTCCAGGAGCGCCTCGAAACCGCCCTCTCGGAGGGGGCGAAGATCAACGGTGTCGAGCGCGAGGAAGTCGCGTTTGGTCTCGTCGCGCTCTACCCGACCGTCATCGTCCCTGACGGCTCCGGTGGCACCGAGGGCGTCGAAGAGGCCTTCAGTGAGGTCGAGGGCGTCGAGAGCGTCAACGTCGAGAACGTCGGGCGTATCTGAGGGTCCGACCGCCGAATTTTCGTCTGTCGTCGATCACCGTAGCGACGGCGTTCGCTCCTCGAATCGATGAATGAGGTGTCCTGGTGCCCAGGAGAGGCCAGGTACCAGTCGTGCTCGTGGCGATGAGGCCGCCACCCGAGTCTACGAGAATCGAGTCGCTCGCGTCTACGAGAACTGGATCCTCACGTCCACGAGAGCAGGATCCTCACGTCCACGAGAATGGATTGTTCGAGTCCACAAAAAGCGGATCACTCGTGTCCTCGAAAACTGGAGCACTTGTGCCCTCGAGAAGCGGACCGCTCAGCCGATCGCCCACCGGTCTTCGGCTTCGACGCGGTCTGCCATGACCGCATTGAGTATCACTCCGCCGAGCAGCGCCAGCGCCCCGACGTACAGCCAGGTCAGGAGCAACATGATGCCGCCCGCGACGCCGTACAGCTCGACGCTTTCGGAGGTCGTGAGGTAGAGGCGGAAGCCGATCGCACCCAGGGTCCACGAAATCGCCGTGAGGACGGCACCGGGGAGCGCTTCCCGAACCGTCACGGCAGGCGGAGCAAATTGGTAGAACATCGGGAGGAACACGGCGAACAGCGCCCCCGCCAAGAGCGGGATACTCGCCAGCAGGGCAACCGTCTGCCCGGCGACGGCCACTACCCCGACCTGGACGACGATCACCGAAGCGACGGCGAGGATCACCGTCACGAGGATCAGCCCAGTGTCTCGAGCCGTCTGACGAGGGGACCGTTCCGCCTGGACGCCGTAAACGTGACCGAACGCGCGGTTGATCGACTGGAACGTCGTGAACGCGCTCCAGGCGAGCATGGCGGCGGCGATCACCGCGGCCCGCCCTCGACCCGATCCTTCGCCGATCATCCCGTTCATCGTCGACACCAGTGATTCGGGGTCGGCCCCGAACGCGGGTGCTAGTAGCTCCAGGGCGCTCTCGAGCCAGCCGACCGTCGTCATCCCGATGAGTGCGAAGATGGCCAGCGGAATCAGGGCGTTGAAGATGTAGAACGCGACCCCGGCGGCGACGAGGGCGAATCCGTTCTCTCGAGCGACGGCGACGACGCGCCGGGCAGTGGATTCGTCTACGGGGAGTGATCGTTCGAGTTGGCTCATTCGGATTTGCTCATTCGGATTTGCTCATTCGGATTTGCTCATTCCAGCGCCGCTTCGATCGCCTGCTCGAGATCGCCGATCAGGTCGTCGACGTGCTCGATACCTACCGAGACGCGGATCAGACTGTCGGTGAGTCCGGCCGCGATGCGCTCTTTCCGGGGGATCGCCGCGTGGGTCATCGGTGCGGGCTGTTCGATCAGGCTCTCGACGCCACCGAGGCTCTCGGCGAGGGTGAACACCTCCGTGTTCGAAACCACGTCGCTGGCCTGCTCGAGCGTCCCGTCGAGTTCGAAACTGAGCATGCCCCCGAAGTCGTCCATCTGCTTCGCGGCGATCTCGTGGCCAGGATGGCTCTCCAGGCCGGGGTAGTAGACGCGATCGACGTCGGGGTGATCGTCGAGCCACTGAGCGATGGCGCGGGCGTTCCCGCAGTGACGATCCATCCGAACAGGGAGGGTCTTGGTTCCGCGGAGGACGAGGAAAGCGTCGAATGGGCCGGGGGTCGCGCCCACGGAGTTCTGGTAGAAGCCGAAGCGCTCGTCCAGGTCGGGATCGTTCGTCAGGAGCGCCCCGCCGACGACGTCGGAGTGGCCGCCGAGGTACTTGGTGAGCGAGTGACTAACGACGTCGGCACCCAGTTCGAGCGGGCGCTGGAGATATGGCGTTGCGAAGGTGTTGTCGATGGCACAGATGGCGTCGTGCTCGTGGGCGATCTCAGCAGCCCCCTCGATGTCCACGATAGACAGTAGCGGATTGGTCGGGGTCTCGAGCCACAGGAGTTCGGTGTTGTCCTGGAACGCCGCGTCGATCGCCTCCAGGTCGGTCATGTCGACGAAGGTGAACTCGATCTCGTACTGCTCGTAGACCTGGGTGAAGATGCGGTGGGTGCCACCGTACACATCGTTCCCGGTGACGACGTGGTCGCCGGACTCCAGCAGATTGCAGACGGTGTTGATCGAACCCATGCCGCTCGAGAAACAGCGGCCGTAGTCGGCACCTTCGAGGCTCGCGAGGTTGGCCTCGAGATCGTCGCGCGTGGGGTTGCCGGTTCGGGAGTACTCGTAGCCGCGGTGGTCGCCGGGGCCGTCCTGTTCGTACGTCGAGTTCGCGAAAATTGGCGTCATGAGGGCGCCGGTTTCGTCGTCGGGTTCCTGGCCTGCGTGGATCGAACGAGTCTCGAAACGAAACTCCCGTGCGCCGTCACCGTCGGTACCGCGATCGTCGCTCATACGTACGGAGGCAACTGCCGGCGGGATTACTGTTCCCTTTTTCGGTCGAGATTCCCGGCTACTCGATCACGAATAGCCCCACCCATAGCCTCACCTCGAGCGGCCACCGTGATCTTGAGACGAGACGGGGCGAGAACGTGCGTTTTATAACCGTCACCGGTCAAGAGCGTCGTACGACTATGCCGAACTCGAACGGACCTCGTCAGGGAACCCGGCGAAAGCTCTCGAACAACCCCCGAGATCGCGGGACCTCGCCGCCGCAGCGCGCGATCCAGGAGTACGACGTGGGCCAGAAGGTCCACCTCAAGATCGATCCGAGCGTTCCGAAAGGGCGCTACCACCCACGATTCGACGGTCACACCGGTGAAGTCGTCGGCAAACAGGGCAAGGCCTTCAAAGTCGAGATCACCGACGGCGGGAAGGCGAAGACGTTGATCGTCACCGCTGCCCACCTCCGCGCCCAGGAATGACGATCTTCAAAGAGATCGTCGACGAGGAGTACCTGACGGTCTCGGAGACGAAGGATCTCCTCGAGGACATCGAAACCGAACGGGCACTCGACGACGAACGCGAGCTACGATACGAACTCGCGCGCGCCATCGAACACGTCAACCGCTTCGCCATCCTGGAGACCGAGGACGCGAACGCCCTCGTCGAGGACCTCCAGGACCTCGAGAAGGTCGACGAGCCGACGGCGTACAAGATCGCGAACCTGCTTCCGCGGGATCGACAGGAACTTCGGACGGTGTTCGCCCAGCAGCGCTACTCCGTGTCGGGTGACGAACTCGACGAGATCCTCAACATCATCGCGAAGTACGTCTGAGGCCGTTCGGGCGTTGACGTATCCGACTTCGGCTTGCTGAGTGTCGTTCGTGCGAACCGTCGTTGAGCCGACTCTTTAAGTATTCCGTCACCGTACCTCGAGTCAATGAGCGAAGCCGACAGCGATGAGACGGACGTGCGCCGAGCGGTCGTGCTGGATTATCTAGCCCACGGGCTCTCAGGTGGACGACGTCGCTACCAGCAGTCACCGGCCGGCTACGCCCTTGGCGTAGACGACTTCACGCTGTATCAGGTCGCCTTCGACGAGGATGCTCGGCTCACGATCGGCACCCGAGTCGTCGTCGAGCCCCCAGCAGAGCGCGACGTCGTCGAGGAGTGTCACCCCGTCGGGTACGATGACCTCTCCTCGGGTGCCCAGTCTGAACTCGAGTACGTCATCGCCGATCTCATCGAGGAGAACGAACGGCGGTTTGTGGACTTCTACAACGATGCGCAGCCGATCACGCTTCGGCTCCATCAGCTCAACCTGTTGCCAGGCATCGGGAAGAAACTCCGAAACAACATCCTCGACCAGCGAAAGCGAAAGCCCTTCGAGAGCTTCGAGGACCTCGAGGATCGGGTCTCGGGATTGCACGACCCCGACGAGGTGCTGGCAAATCGAATTCTCGAGGAGTTACGGGACGAGGACCTCAAGTATCGGACGTTCGTGGGTCACGCTCAGCGAAACGAGTAGTTTGTCGCTCCTTTTCGTCTTCACCGCCGGTTGCGAGCGACAGCTACTCATGCGACAGGTCTTCACACGCGGCCATTCACACGACAGCTATTTACACGACAGCTATTCACGCGACGGTGATTCAAACGAGTGATACGCTCTCGAGACGGTGCGTTTACAGCCCCCTGCCCCCTACGTCCGGGCAATGAGAGATCCAGACGGGTTGATCGCGAGGGCGGGGGTTCGCGGTGATCCCGACCGCGATCAACACTTTCTCGTCGACGATCGGGTCCTCGATCGATTGCCGACGTATCTCGAGTCGCTCGACCAGGACGCGTCGCCAGGCAGGGGAGAGCAATCGACCGGACTGACTGAATCGACTGAACCGGCCGGATCGACTGAATCGACTGAACCGGCCGGATCGACTGAATCGGCCGAATCGACCCGCGAGGTAACGAGCCACCTCCTCGAGATCGGCGGCGGGACGGGTGCACTCACGGACCGACTGCTCGCCGTCGCCGACGAGGTGACCGTCGTCGAACGAGACCGACGGCTGGCCGCGTTTCTCGAGGAGGAATTCGCCGAGGAGGTCGCGGCCGGCCACCTGACCGTCGTCCAGGGCGACGCTCTCGATGTCGACCTCCCCTCCTTTTCGGCGTCGGTCTCGAACCTTCCCTACGGCGTCTCGAGCGAAATTGCGTTTCGCCTCCTCCCCGAAAAGCGTCCACTCGTCCTGATGTTTCAGAAGGAGTTCGCCGAGCGAATGGTCGCCGAGCCGGAGACCCCCGAATACGGGCGGCTGTCGGTCTCGGCCCAGCACTTTGCGGCCGTCGAAATCGTCGAAACGATCCCGAAGGAGGCGTTTTCGCCGCCGCCGCAGGTCGAGAGCGCGGTCGTCAGGTCGATCCCGCGGACGCCCAACTACGAGGTCGCGGACGAGGCGTTCTTCCTGCGGTTCGTCAAGGCGGTGTTCACCCAGCGACGAAAGACGATGCGAAACGCGATTCGCAACACGGCTCACATCTCGGGGCTCGAGGATGCAGACGCCGTCGTCGAGGCGGCAGACGAGGAACTGCTGGGCAAACGGGCGGGGGCCGTCACGCCCACCGAATTCGCCGAACTGGCGACGCTCGCCGACGAGGTGGGCCGTTCGGATGAGAGGTGAAAATCCGTGGTAGACGCGTTCACTGGGCTCGAGTGGCTCGAAAACACGTTCCACACGCAGTTCCAGAAGGGGGTGGCGACGGCGGTCGTTACGGGGCTGTTTCTGCTCGTGTTAGTTTCCCATCGACGCCTCCAGTCCTGGATTTCCGACCGATCGCGGGCGCTGTACGCCGATATCGTCGCGACGATTCTCCTGTTCGGGGCGGGAGGGTTGGCGCTGTACGTGGCCGTCGGGGTCTGGGGGGCGACCGAGGAACTGTCGACGGTTCTCTCGCGATTCGATCCGGAGGGGACGTTCCTCCCTCGGGTGACCGCATCGTTCGTGATGGTCGTGATGACCTACATCGTCTGGCGATTCGTGAGACGGCTGTTACACGACGTGGTGGCCTCCTCGACCACGGTCACGAAACACCAGGAGGAGGTATCGAATCGCGTCATCCAGGTATTCATCTGGTCCGTCACGCTCGTAATCGTCCTCAGCATCTGGATCGACGACCTCAGCGGGCTCCTCGTCGGGGCCGGGTTCCTGGGTATCGTCGTCGGTATGGCCGCCAGACAGACCCTCGGCGCGTTGCTCGCCGGGTTCGTCCTGATGTTCTCCCGATCGTTCGAAATTGGCCACTGGGTCGAGATAGACGGACGGGAGGGAACGGTCACGAACATCTCGATCTTCAACACGCAAATTCAGTCGTTCGACGGGGAGTACATCGTCGTCCCCAACGACGTCGTCACGACGAGCATCGTGACGAACCGCTCGAAGAAGGGGCGTCTTCGAATCGAGGTCGAAGTCGGCGTCGACTATAGCGTCGACGTCGACCAGGCGGCGACGCTCGCTCGAGACGCCCTCGAGCCGATCGAGGAGGTGATGGACGTCCCCGAACCGATGGTCGTCACGAAGCAGTTCGGCGAGTCGTCCGTCGTCCTGGGCGTTCGATTCTGGATCGATCGGCCGAGTGCGCGACGGCGCTGGACGGCCCGGACGAAGGCCATCAGCGCGATCAAGACCCAGTTCGAGGAGGCCGACGTCAAGATCCCGTACCCACAGCGGGAGTTGAGCGGACGCGAGGAGACCGACGGATTTCGAATGCAATTGGACGAACCAGTGAACGAAACGACGGCTCGAGGGACGACGTCCAGACGGCCGTCGGAGGACGACTGATGGGGAAGGATCTCGCCGAGCGTCGCGGGCTCGAAACCGACGTCTATCAGCCGGCGGAGGACTCGCAACTGCTCGCGGACGCGGCCAGTGACCGACTCGAGGAGGGAGAGTTAGTCCTCGAGGTCGGCACCGGTTCGGGGTACGTCGCCGACCGGATCGCGACCGAGGTCGGGGCTCGAGTCGTCGCTGCCGACGTCAACCCGCACGCCGCGGCGAACGCACGCGAGCGTGGACTCGAAGCGGTGCAGGCGGATCTCGTCTCGCCGTTCCGAGCGGGCACCTTCGACGCCGTCGCGTTCAACCCGCCGTACCTGCCCACGGACCCGGACCACGAGTGGGACGACTGGATGGAGCGCGCCCTCTCGGGCGGTGAGGATGGCCGGGCGGTGATCGATCCGTTCCTCGCGACGGTGTCCCGGGTACTGGCTCCGGACGGCGTCGTCTTCCTCCTGGTCAGCAGCCTCACGGGGGTCGACGCGGTGGTCGAACGCGCGGGCGAGGAGGGGTTCAGTGCGGTCGCCGTCGCCGACGAGTCGTTCCCGTTCGAGACGCTGACGGTGCTCGAACTGGTTCGGTAATCGGATATGGGGTTCGCCGTCGGCGACCGTTCGCGTTTCGCAGTAACCGCATCGAGCGAGATTTCCGCCGTTTTCGGTACCGCCTTCGAGTGGATCGAACACTTCCTCGAACGCACTGGAGATAACTCGTAAGCATACAAGCGTATGGAAAATATTAAGCACCGGCATAGCCTAGCTCCGTCCACGCATGACCGAGTACGTATCGACCACGCCGGGGCTGTTTCCGCTCCCGGACTGGGCGAAAGACGATTTATCCGACGCAAAAGGACACCAGAAACACGATCTCATCAGCGGCGACGAGGGCGAGGCGATCACGAGCATCTACGACGAGGCGCGCGCCGAAGTCGTCGAGACCCAGGTCGAGGCCGGACTGGACCTGATCTCGGAGGGCCAGCTTCGCTGGGACGACATGCTCGCCCATCCGCTGACCGTTCACGACGCCGTCGACACGGGGGGCATCGTCCGCTACTACGACAACAACAACTTCTATCGCGACCCCGTCGTCACCGACGAACTGGGCTTCTCGGGCGACGTCGCGGGCGAACTCGAGGCCGCCGCCGCTCTGACGGAGGAACCGCTCCAGGCCGTCCTCCCCGGCCCGTACTCGCTGGCCGACCTGGCCACCGACGACCACTACGGCGACGAGGAGACGTTCCTGTCGGCCGTCGCCGACTTCCTGGCCGGCGAGGTCGAGGCGTTCCCGGCCCACGAGACGCTGTTCCTGCTCGAACCGTCGCTCGTCGAGAATTCGCCCGGCGACGGTCTCGACGAACGCGCGAGCGAGGCGGTCGACACCGTCGCGAGCGCGACCGACGCCGAGGTCATCGTCCAGCCGTTCTACGGGGCGCTCGAGGAGAAGGTCTACGCCCACCTGCTCGACGCCGACTTCGACGCGCTCGGGTTCGACTTCGTGACCGAACAGGAGCAGAATCTTTACAACATCCAGGAGTACGGCGCCACCGACGACATTTCGCTGGGACTGGCCGACGGCCAGAACACCCTCCTGGAGGAACCCGAAGCGATCCGCGAGCGAGCCGACTGGGTATTCGACCAGATTCCAGTCACCGACTTCGAGACGACGTACCTGACGACGAACACCGAGACGTTCTACCTGCCGTACGCGAAGTTCGAGGCGAAACTCGAGGTGCTGGCTGAGGCTGCCGCGCTCGCGGAGGTGACCCACGCATGAGCCAGCACCAGAACGCGAACAAAGACCAGTTCCGACCTAAGGACCACGCGGCCGAGCACTTCCTGCTGACGACGGTCGTCGGTAGTTACCCCAAGCCCAAGTGGCTCAACCGGGCGAAAGAGCTGTACCAGGACCCAGAGCACGGCTTCGACGCCGACGACTACCAGGAGGCCAAAGACGACGCGGCCCGTCTCATCACGAACGAACACGAGCGCGCGGGCCTCGACGTGGTCGTCGACGGCGAGATGCGCCGCAACGAGATGGTCGAGTACTTCGCCCACCGGATCGACGGCTACGAGTTCAACGGTCCGGTCAAGGTCTGGGGCCACAACTACTTCGACAAGCCGTCCGTCGTCAACGAGGTCGAGTACGACGAGACGTGGCTGGTAGAGGAGTACGAGTTCACGGCGTCGGCGACCGACCGCCCGGTGAAGGTCCCCATCACGGGTCCGTACACCCTCGCGAACTGGTCGTTCAACGAGGCCTACGACGACGAAGAGTCGCTCGCGTACGACCTCGCGGACCTGGTCAACGAGGAAATCGAAAAGCTCGTCGAGGCTGGCGCTCGCTACATCCAGATCGACGAACCCGCCCTCGCGACCACCCCCGACGACCACGCCATCGTCGGCGAGTGTCTCGAGCGCATCGTCGCCGACATCCCCGAGGACGTGCGAATCGGCCTCCACGTTTGCTACGGAGACTACTCGCGGATCTACCCCGAAATACTGGAGTTCCCCGTCGACGAATTCGACCTCGAACTCGCCAACGGCGACTACGACCAGCTCGAGGTGTTCAAAGACCCCGAATTCACCAAGGACCTGGCCTTCGGCGTCGTCGACGTCCACGACGCCGAGGTCGAGTCGGTCGAGGAAATCGAACGCAACATCGAGAAGGGACTCGAGGTCGTCCCTCCGGAACAGTTGGTCGTCTCGCCCGACTGCGGCGTGAAACTCCTCCCCCGTGAGGTCGCCTACGGCAAGATGAAGAACATGGTCGACGCGGCTCGCAACGTCGAGCAGCGCCTCGACGAGGGCGACCTCGAGGTGCAGTCGCGAGCGGCGCCGGCGGACGACTGAGCAACCCACTACCTCGTTTTCAGCCGACTCACTCTCGTCCGACCCGTTCTCGGCGTGATTCTCCTCGTCCTCGAGCGACTGCCATCCACGTCACGAGCCCCCGAACCACTGCAAACCGTGACACCATCCAAACCGTTTTGCGCGCCCGGTACCCAGGGCCGACAATGACCGTACGAGCAGGCATCCTCGGCGCCACCGGCGCCGTCGGACAGCGACTCATTCAACTCCTCGAACCCCACCCCGACTTCGAAATCGCGGCGCTCACCGCCAGCGACTCGAGCGCGGGCAAATTCTACCGCGAGGCCGCGAAGTGGCGCGTCGACACGCCAATTCCGGACGCCGTCGCCGACACGACCGTCACCGAAACTGACCCCAACGCCGTTCCGGACGACGTCGACCTCCTCTTCTCCTCACTCCCCTCGAGCGTCGGCGCCGCCGTCGAACCCGGCTTCTGCGAGGCGGGCTACGTCGTCTCCTCGAACTCCTCGAACGCCCGGATGGCCGACGACGTCCCGCTAATCATTCCGGAGGTCAACGCCGATCACCTCGACCTGCTCGAGGTCCAGCGCGACGAGCGCGGTTGGGACGGTGCCCTCGTCAAGAACCCGAATTGCTCGACGATCACGTTCGTGCCCACTCTCGCTGCCCTGGCCGAGTTCGACCTCGAACGCGTCCACGTCGCCACCCTCCAGGCGGTGTCAGGGGCCGGCTACGACGGCGTCACCTCGATGGAGATTATCGACAACGCCATCCCCCACATCGGAGGCGAGGAGGAGAAACTCGAGACCGAATCGAAGAAGCTCCTGGGCACGTTCGACGGCGCGGAACTCGACCTCCACGGCGTCGACGTCAGCGCCTCGTGTAACCGGATTCCGACGCTGGACGGCCACCTGGAGAACGTCTGGGTCGAAGCGGGCGACGATCTCACGCCCGAATCCGCCGTCGAGGCACTCGAGGCGTACCCCTCGCTCGACCTTCCCTCCTCACCGGACCCGCTGATTCACGTCTTCGAGGACCTCGAGCGACCCCAGCCTCGCCTCGACCGCACCCTGGGGGAGGGAATGGCAATCTCCGTGGGCGCGCTCCAGGAGTCGACCTTCGGCCTGCAGTACAACTGCCTCGCTCACAACACGATCCGCGGAGCGGCGGGTGCGAGCGTGCTGAACGGCGAACTGTTGCTCGAGAACGGCTACCTCTAGGTTTCGACGCCGACTGCGGGCTGACGGCGGTCCGACTCACTCCTCGACCGGCAATACCAGCACTGGGAGCGTCGCCTTCCTGATCAGCCGTCTGCTCGTATCGCCGCTTAGCATCTCGACCAACCGATTCCCCTTGCGCGGGACGAACGCGACACCGTCAGCCCCGTGATCGTCGGCGGCCTCGAAGATGGTCTCGACCACGTCCGTCCCGTACAGGACCTCCGTCTCGACGCGCGCACCCGTTTCCTCGAGCGGGGCGCCCGCTCGCGAAAAGACGTCCTCGGCGAACTCCCGGCGAGCCTCGAGCGGCGCCTTGTCAGGTGCACCACCTCCCTTTTCGATGACGTGGACGACCAGGACGGTGTTCTCCGGACCGATTCGCGGGGCGAGCGCTCTGGCCGTTCGCTCCCCGTCGTCGGGGTCGGCCGCCGGAACGAGGATGGGGCCGTCGAACGTGATCGCCATCAGTGAACACCCGGCAAGCGGTGATCCGGTTCTCGAATCGAGGGCTCCTCGTAGTGGTTCGCAGCTCGTTCCATACGCTTCTGTTCGGTTTCGGAGACGATAAAGGTCCGGCGAGATCCACTCTTCGAAGGACTGTCACGGTTGGCCAGGCCGGTCAGTGGTCTCACGACACGGAGGCGAATACTGGCCAGGTCTCGACGCCGTAGCGACAGCCCAGCCGATCTTCGGGGCCCGTAGCGATAGCCCAGGCCCAGCCGATTTGTGATGACGTCTTCACCGACTCTCGTCGGGGATCCGAACCTCGTGTGCGAGCGTCCCCACGCCCTCAACCTCGATTTCGACCGTATCGCCGTCCTGGAGCGGCCCGACGCCTTCGGGGGTGCCGGTCGCGATCACGTCGCCGGCCTCGAGCGTGAGGTAGGTCGTGATCTCCGCGATGAGTTCCGGAATCGAGAAGATGAGTTGCGTTCGCGAGCCGTCCTGTTTCAGTTCGCCGTTGACGCGCGAGCGGACGAACGCATCCTCGGGCACTTCGTCGGGCGTCGCGAGCACGGGACCGATGGGCGCGGCGCCATCGAAGGCTTTCCCGCGGACCCAGTTTTGCTCCTGGCGCTGGTCGTCGCGGTTCGAGAGGTCGTTCACGCAGGTGAAGCCCTCGACGACGTCCATCGCGTCTTCGGCTGGGACGTGCCGGCACTGCTCGCCGATTACGACGCCGATTTCGGCCTCGTAGTCGATTCGCTCCTTCCCGCCGGGAACCGTGACGGTATCCCCGTGGGCCGCCAGCGTGTTCGGCGGCTTGAGAAAGAGCAACGGACGGTCGGGGACGTCGGAGTCCATCTCCGCGGCGTGGTCGGCGTAGTTGCGTCCGATGCAGACGACCTTCGAGGGTTCACACGGTGGTAGGACGTCGATTTCGTCGCTCTCGAGGTCGTAACTGTCGGATCCGAACTGGACGCGGTCGTTTTCGAGTCGGCCGCGTCGAATCGCTCCGGCCGGATCGCGGAATCTGACGAACTTCATGCTGTACGTGCGTGCTCGCGCGCCTGGACGAAAAGCGTTGAGAAGGCGGTGAAGGCACCCGTCAGAAGTGGGGTTCGAGGCGCCAGCGGCGGACCCGAGGTGCCAGCGGCGGACCCGAGGCGCTAGCGGCGGACTCGACGCGTTCGTCACGGGCTATCACCCTCGCCACGGAACGGAACGCTTTTTACTAGCCCCGGGAAACGATTGGATGCGACCCGCTCCGTTGGTGTAGTCCGGCCAATCATTTCGGCCTTTCGAGCCGATGACCTGGGTTCAAATCCCAGACGGAGCATGTTGCTGCGAACACACGGTGAGCAGCAACTGCGGTCCTGGATTTGAAGTAGACCAGTCGCGCGCAGCGTAACGAGCACGTCTGGTCGTGGTTCAAATCCCAGACGGTGCACTCGTCGAGCACGCGTGACGAAGCAGAAGCCTTCTGTCGGACGGCGTGACGAAGCGAACGTGACTTCCCCGTGCCTCGCAGTTTTCACACGTCGCGTACCGTGCCCGCCGTAAACGGCGAGATTCTTTCGCTGCTCGACGATAGCCAGGACACCTACCCACGACGGTAGTCGTGACCACCGCCTGGCAATTCGTGTAATCACTACGGACGAAGCGTCCGCAAGGCCATCTCGAGCACGGGCCAACAGCCTGGCCGATATACTCATTTACCCCATCTACCGACTATAGACGATGAAGGAAAGCGAACCCTCGGCCGACATTCTCCTCGTCGAGGACAATCCGGGTGACATTCGGCTCGCCACCGAGGCGTTCGCGACCGGCCACAGCGGGTGTACGCTGCACGTCACGAAAGACGGAATCGAGGCGCTCGAGTTCTGTCACCGCCGCGGTGCGTACGAGGATGCCCCGCGTCCAGACCTCGTCGTGCTCGACCTCAATATACCCCGAAAACACGGCGTGGAGGTACTCGAGGAACTCAAATCCGACCCCGACCTCAAGACGATTCCGGTGATCGTACTCACCAGTTCGGAGAGTCGCGAGGACATGCGCAAATCGTACGAACGCCACGCGAACGCCTACGTCACCAAACCGGTCGACCCCACCGAGTTCATCGAAACGATCCAGTCGCTCGAGACGTTCTGGCTCTCAGTCGTTCGATTGCCGACGTGGGAGCGGTAATCGGCGACTCGCGTTCTACGCCGACTCTTTCTCCACAACGAGGTCCTCCAGGACGAGCACGTCCAGTCCCATGCCGTAGAAGTCCTTGATCGCATGCGTCGGGGTCCTGACGATCGGCTCGGCGTGGTCGTTGAACGACGTGTTGAGGACGACGGGAACCCCCGTGATGTCGGCGAACTCAGAGATGAGCCGGTGGTATCGTGGATGCTGGTCTTCGCGTACCGTTTGCGGGCGCGTCGAATCGTCGGCAGGGTGCAAGACGGCTTCGAGGTCCTCGACCTTCTTCGGGTTGGCGTCGAACGCGTCGATCATGAACGGGGCCGGTTCCCCGTCGACCAGATACTCATCGGCGGCTGACTCGAGCATCGACGGGGCGAAGGGACGCCACTCCTCGCGGTGTTTGACGAACCGATTGACTCGGTCGCGCGAGGCTGCTGTCCGCGGATCGGCGAGGATGCTTCGGGCGCCGAGGGCCCGCGGCCCGAATTCCATGCGGCCCTGGAACCAGCCGATCAGGTCGCCATCGGCGATCCGTTCGGCGACGTAGCGCTCGAGGTCGTCGGGTTCGACGTAGGAGAGTTTGTTCGTCTCGAGAGTCGACCGGATCTGCTCGGTTTCGTACTCGGGGCCGAGGTAGACGTGTGTCTGCCGGTCGACGTTGATCGGTCGCTGGCGCGCCCAGCCAGCCCCCAGCGCGAGGCCAGCGTCGTGAGCGACGGGCTGGACGAACGTCTCTTCGACGACGGGCAACTCGCGAACGCGCTGGTTCAGCTTGCAGTTGAGCGCGACGCCGCCGGCCATGGCGACCGTTCTCGTTCCGAGGCGGTCGACGGCTGCTTCGACGATGTCGACGACGGTCTCCTCGAGCAACTTCTGGGCCGTGTGAGCGAGGTCCTTCTCCCACTGGTCGAACTCGCCGGACGTCTCGCTTCGGGGGCGGTCGAACGCCTCCTCGAGCGCTTCCACGCCGTGGCCGGTCCCCCATCGTTTCGTCAGGCTGGTCACGTCGTAGTCGACGCCCGTTTCGATCAACGTACGGAGGGTATGTTCGATTTCGGTGTTGTCCTCGCCGTACGGTGCCAGTCCCATGACCTTCCCCTCGCCGTTGAACATGCGGTAGCCGAGGTATTCCGTGATGATGGCGTAAAACAGTCCGAGGCTGTTGGGGTGTTCGTACGTCCGAGCTCGCCGGAGGCCGTCCTCGGTGGCGTGCCAGATGACCGTCGAGTCGTACTCGCCTTTCGCATCGATCGTGAGAACGACCCCCTCGTCGAACCCCGAGGGATGGAACGCGCTCGCCGCGTGGCAGCGGTGGTGGGCAATCGTCTCGACCGGCGGCAATGGCGTCCCGAAGGCCTCGAGTCGACGCTCAATCTGTCGCGTCGGCAGAAACCGGCTCCGAACCTGCGTGACGAGCGACTCCTCGAGCGCAGAAAGCGTCCGACCAACTCCGGGGGCGCGGATCGCATCGGTCACGTAGTGGGCGGTGATCTTCCTGCGGAGCGTCGGATCGTAGGGCAAGACGATACGATCGAGATCCGTGATAGTCAGGTCGCGATACTCGAGACACGCCTCGATAGCATTGGAGGGGAACGTCTCCGTGGCGTGTTTCTCTCGCGTGTAACGTTCTTCCTCGACGCCGAATACGGGGACTCCGTCCTCGAAGAGGACTGCACTGGGATCGTGCTGGCCGTACAGTCCGATCGCGGGTTTAAATGCGAGTAGATAATCCGTCATGGTGGCGACTGGTTTCGATACTCGTACCGAATCGAGAGGCACACAAAACACCCTTGGTCTTTTGCTGGACTGGAAAATCGCAGCTTATTTGCCGACGTTGAGTAACCGAATGGCTGTGAACCAGGAGGCAATAGCAGATTCATCGGATATATTTCAGGTCCTGGCAGACGACTACGCCCGTCGGATCCTCGTCGCGGCTGACGACGGGCCAATGACCGCAAAAGCGCTCAGTGACGCCTGCGACGCCTCGCTCGCGACGGTGTACCGTCGGGTCTCAAAGCTGCAGAACCACGGGCTTCTCGACGAGCGAACGTCGATCGATTCGGACGGAACACACAGACGCGAGTTCGAAACCGTCCTCGAAGGGCTCCACGTCGACCTCTCGGAAGGCGAGTTTACGCTCACCGTCGATACTTGCGATACGTTGGCGGACAACTTCACGGAACTCTGGGACGATATGCGAGTATCACAATGATTGGGCCATCGCTCGTCGCCGCCAAACTGGTCACGTTCGTCCTGGGACTGGCAGTCGCGTTGCTGGCCTACCACGGCTACCGTCGAAACGAAAGTCAGCCGATGCTGTACGTCTCGGCGGGGTTCGTGTTCATCGCCGGCGGGGCGATCTGTGAGGGTCTCATCTATCACACGTTCGGCTTCTCGATTCTTTCAGCCGGACTCATCCAGTCGGCGATCGTTTCGAGCGGACTGGTGCTCGTGCTCGTGTCGCTCGTGAAGTAGGCGGAATCCGCCACGGAAATCGGTCTGATGGACGTGTCCTGGAGGTCGAGGAGGCCGGGTACATCTATTCACGAAGTTTGGGTCCCGGCGAACACGAGTGGACCGTCGCTGCCGGCGAGGAGACCGAGACGGGTACGTTCGTCGTCGAAGCCGTCGAGGACTACGAGGACAGGAGGACGGGTTGTACGTCTCCATTCTCGACCCGGACGGTGCCGTGGGAAGGGCGATCGTCAGGGAAACGGACGACGGTCAGACACGGTATTGTTCTACTTCAATATCGACGTCATGAACTACAGCTACGAGTCTGTCGAAGGTGCGCGCGACGGTTTCGTCGGTGACAAAACCGATTCGCTCATTGTGTGAGTGACAACAGTACAGAACCGTGTAGATTCTGGTTCTGGAACTGTTATTTTGAAATCGCAAGGTGGTGGCGCTTCAAGGGGGTGCTGTAAGGGTTCTACCAGCCACTGATTATCAGCTTTGAAAACGTTCCATTGAGGTTGAGAGTCATTTATTCAGAAGTGGCCGATGTATTTATTAGGGATGGTTGAGGTTCCACTATCAGCATCTAACAGAACGATGAGAAGCTGACGGAGTGGTTGACGTGGTACATACCCCCTAACCCATCCGTCGATTGTGGGAATCATTCCCCTGTCAATAAGTCTTCCTATTGTTCACACGGTGCTGTGATTCGACATGCAAATGGAAAGCAAAATTCAAACCGAAGACGAATCGTCCAGTCGGGCGGTATCGCCAGTTATTGGTGTTATCCTGATGGTTGCGATCACCGTAATCCTGGCTGCAGTGATCGCGGCGTTTGTGCTTGACCTCGGCCAGAGCAATAGCGCAAATGTAAACGCTGGTGTAACCATTGACGGCGATGGCACATCGGAAGTTACGGTTACTCTCCAAGACAAAGGCAATGCAGACGGAGTTAAGTTCGTAAACAATAGTGGAAGCCACATACCCAGTAATCTCACTGAAACAGGGCAATCCGTTACTATAGACGGAACTTCTGGAGAATCTGGCGAGTATAGTGTAGTTGCTTACACAGACAACGGTGAAGAAACGGCGATTAATAGCTTCACAGTTACTTCCTAATTATGAGAATGGAAAGCAAAATTCAAACTGAAGACGAATCGTCCAACCGAGCGGTATCGCCGGTTATTGGAGTGATCCTTATGGTGGCTATCACGGTGATTTTGGCTGCCGTGATCGCTGCATTTGTGCTCGACCTCGGTCAGAGCAACAGTACAAATGTAAACGCTGGTGTAACCATTGACGGCGATGGCGCATCGGAAGTTACGGTTACTCTCCAAGATAAAGGTAATGCAGACGGAGTTAAGGTAGTTAATTCAACTGATGGCTCTAACGAGGGTAGTACTGAATCGGTTGGTGGTTCTATCAAGGTAAACAGTACAGGCAACTATAGCGTAGTTGCATACCAAGGTAGCTCAGGCGATCCAGACGAAGAAACAGCTATCAATAGTTTCGGAGTCCAGTAATATGGACGATCGGTAGTATATTTTCTTTCTTCAAAAGTAAAGCAGTTAGGAGATGAGCTGAGAAGTTCGTTTCCGAATATGGTCTCAAGCTAATTGATGCTGTAAAGCAACTCAGGTGGCTGTCCGAAAAGGAGTAGATCTCGGACGTGAATCGGCCCGATCGGGCCGCCTATCGCACCAAGACACTCACTATACCCGGGTTGCCGTCCGCCTTACTCGCAACCAGGACATAAATCTCCAGCAACATCGGAACTGCGACGACATGAAAGTCTGGCTCAGCCAGATCGAAGTTGCACAGCTTCTCGAGGTCGCCACCGACACCCAGCAGCAACTCGCCTATTCGTTGGGCGCACGCTGTGGGCTCCGGTCGCACGAAATTCTCGACGTCTCGCCCGAGGACGTCGTCGACACCGACGCCGGGACAGTACTCCGGGTATGGCACGGGAAAGGCAACAAGTTCCGTGAGACGCCCGTTCCGCGCGATCTGGCGACCACTATCCGAACCGTGGCCGACGTCCGCGACTCCTCGAACGAAAAACCGTTGCTCGAGATCTCGACGACGCGCTCGCTTCGGCGATGGGTCAGCAGAACCGCTCGCGAACTTCACCAGGTGACCGGCGACGACGGCTGGCTCTATCTCGGCGTGCACGACCTCCGACGGACGTGAGCGACCGCGCTAGCGAGCAACGATGTCGATCCGCTCCTGGTGATCGACTGGGCGGATGGAACGATCTCGAAACATTTCTCGAGCACTACCGCGGGACGTACTCGCCGGAAGCACAACAGCAAGAACGCAAAAAGTCGACTGGTTTAATCGAAAAGTTTGATTGGACTCCGCTATCGTCCTTTGCCACGACCGCCACCAGGTGCGACTTCGTACGTACCGCCGACCCTGATAACGTCACCAGCTTCGTTCTTCCCGTTACCCAAATCCTCGTTGAATTTGTACTCCACCTCAAATTCGTAGATTCCGGGCGATTTTGGCGGTGTCGTGTAGCGCCAGTACGTCGTCCAGCCGTCCTCTTCTTCGTCGATACCCCCGCGATATGAGTCGAAATCGTCTATGGGCTCTCCATCGATCCACGCTCGAATCTCATATTTCCCGAGAAAGTCCTCGAGTTCCGGTTTGGTCGGTGAAATCCATCCAATTCGATGGGTGATCCAGTCACCCGTCGACACCTCCTGGGGCTTTGGAGTCGGAAACGGATGGACGGATGCGCTCGAGACGTTCTCGTTCGGTGGAAGTCGTCGGCCGGACTCTGCAGCGGCCAGGCCCGAAGCGGCTATCGTACTACCGAGCGCTACCGATCCTGCGTTCACAAGGAGTTGTCTGCGACGCATAGTAGGAAATTTGACCTAATCATCTAATATATTCCGGTCGGCTAACATAACTACTGCTGAAAATACAACGCCGCTATCTCTCGCTAAAAGTCATAGTGATCGAGGAATGATTCGAGTACCAGAATCTATATCAAACAGATAGTATTTGTTAGTTGTAATGAGTGCGACAGAACGACGGCTTCGGAACCTCCTGCTAATGGCGCTCGCAATACAGTGTTCGATCTTCGGAATAGTAACCTCCGAAGTGGTACTTTTGTACCTCAGCCTGGGGATTACGACACTTGCAATTGGTAATGAGGCGTTCTGGGTGTTCGAAATTGGCAAAGCGATAGATCGGTAACACGCACCGCCGAGAAGCTGGGGCTCACCCTCCAGGCGATCAATACCGCTCAAGCAGTGAGCGCTTATTTTCACGCGGGCTCACCTCCGTGGCGACCGGGCGCGATCTCGGAATCGGGAATCGAGACATCGACATCCGCGCCGATTCCGCGGCTCAGGCGACGGGACGAATTGCACTCGCTGCAGCGTGGCCGCGGTCCCCGTCGTCACCATAAGACGCGGCGGAACTACTCGCTAATGTGGGTACCACAGTGGTCACAGGTCGACCGATCGACCGATCGACCGGCGTCCAGGATGTGGAACTTACGCAGACCACCCTCGGTCAGAAGTGTGTCGAGAAGGCTCTCCGTGACTTATATTTCGAATGGGGTCGGAGGGATTTGAACCCCCGATCGACTGATATCTCCGGTGCGCCTCGGAACTCCAGAGGGTCATCACACGGACACTGATCAGGTGCCCGATCAGTATATCAGTCTGGAGTGTCGTCCCGGGCGCGGGACCTCTGGAGTCAGTCGCCATGCCTGGCTTGGCCACGACCCCTCGAGCAATCGTTGGGTGATCCAGCCTAAAGCAGTTACGGTTCAGGTGAGAGACTGCGGCCGCAGATTCTGACCAGCGACCCGAGCGTTCGGAGTGAATCAGGCGAAATTCCAACTCGAGACCGCGTCAGAGCCAGGGGGCCCGTCCAGCGGTCGACGTCGTGTCGTCGCCTGGGTACGGATCGGCGTCGCCGTTCGAGTCGTCGACGGTCACGGTTGAGTTCGAGTCGTCCCGTTCGAGATTATCGGCCGCGTCTATCGACGCTTCCGAACTTTCGCCGCCATCAGTCTGCGTTCCGGAACTGGCCGACGGGGCGTCCGATTCGTCATCGGTGTCGGGATCCAGCGCGAACAGCGCGGCGACGACGAGCGCAGCCAGCGGCGCCTGCCCAAAGGCCATCCCCATAATCGAGAGTGGCAACAGACCGAGGGCGACGGCGCTCCCGAACCGGAACCGGTTGAGATCCATGTATTCGCGCAGGTACGGCCCGCTGGCAGCCACGGAGAGCGCGAACGCCACGCCGATCACGGCAGCCAGCGTCGCATTGGCGACCAGGTGTGGGTCGTCCATGAGCGCGAACTCCGCACCCGAGGGCTCGAGGCTGGCGACGAGTCCCAGTCCGATGATGACGCCAGGACTCGGCAGGTACTCGCCGACGGTGGCACTCGCGGTCTTGGCGGCGATGGCCAGTATGACCAGCGCGGCGAATCGCTCGAAGGTCGCCGTCTCGATCACGCTCTCGATCGCCGGCGCGAGCGCGGCCTGGATCGCTGCGAGCACGATCAACGGAATGCCGACGAGCAACACGACGCGAACCTGCTCGCGGACGGTCCCCTGCATCTCCGCGAGGATGACGGCGAGGGTCGCACTGCCACCGAAGATGAGGAGGCCAACCTGGACGGCGCTCGCCGGCGTCTCGAGGGCGCCGGCCAGGATCAGGGCGACGAAGATGCCGTCGACTAGCGGGAGGGCCATCACCAGGGCGAGGAGTCTGGCGTCACCGCCGACTAATCGTTCGAGACGGAGGGCGACGGGGTGTTGTGACGTACTCATCGATTACGAACGATGGCCGTGACCCGAGGCCTGGGGATGGGGGTAACGAGGTGAACGGTCCCGCAGCGACTGCTGGAGCGGAAGCCAGTCCATCGACGTCGACATCGACGTCGACGAGGAGCGTTTCCGTCCAAGCCGAAGACCTCGTGCTGTGAGTGGGCAATTCCCAAAGAAAATCGCGGCTACGGAGTCGAACGTCGTCCGGCCGGCGAGTCGGGAATCGCGGAAGTTCACAGCGTGCATACTCGAATCGAGTGGACCTGTATTATTAAACGTTGTGTGAGATTGCTGAACACGAACCGTGAAATCGTAACCGAAACACGAGTAACACTAGAGAATATCTCCTGTCGTAGCCGATTAGACGAGAGTTTTCAACACTGGGCGACATCGATCAGCAAAAGTTGCCCGCCAGGGAGTGAGACCGTGAATTGTGGTAGTACCGGTGGCAGTAACAGTGCTAGTGTCGGAACCCCATCGCGTCAAACATCGAGAATGGCGTCGAGTACCACACGCTCGAGGGAGTCTCGGAACGCTTTTTACCGACGGTTCCGGACAGTTTACATGGCGAACGACGTTCCCGAGCACGAGCCGTATTCTGCGAAATTGCGCGTACCGGAAGCGTTGACGTTCGACGACGTCTTGCTCCGGCCAAAGGAGAGTCGTGTCGAGCCCGACGAGGCGGACCTGTCCTCGCGAGTGTCTCGAAACGTCGAGGTCTCGGTCCCGATTCTCTCGGCGGCGATGGACACTGTCACCGAGAGCGAGATGGCAGTCGCGATGGCCCGTCACGGCGCACTCGGCGTCCTCCACCGGAACATGAATATCGATGAGATGGTCGAATCGATTAGTAGTGTCAAGCGCGCGGACGAACTCATCATCCCCTTCGACGACGTCGTGACGGCCGACCCGGAGATGACGGTCCGCGAGGTCGACGAGATGATGGTCCGCGAGGGCGTCGGCGGGGCACCCGTCGTCAATACGAACGGCGAGGTGCTGGGCATCATCTCGAGTACGGACATCCGCCCGCACCTCGAGGTAGGAGAGAACGACCCGGTGACGGAGGCGATGACCGACGAGGTCATCACGGCGCCCCAGGACATCGACGCGCGCGACGCGTTCGACCTGATGTACGAGCACAAGATCGAGCGCGTCCCCGTCGTCGACGACGAGAACTTGCTGGTCGGCCTGGTCACGATGCAGGGCATCTTGCAGCGACGGGAGTACAAACAGGCCGCTCGAGACGAAACCGGCCGCCTGCGGTGTGGCGTCGCCGTCGGTCCGTTCGAAACTGATCGCGCGGTCGCGGCCGACGAGGCGGGGGTGGACGTGCTCTTCATCGACTGCGCCCACGCGCACAACCTGAACGTCATCGACGGAGCGCGCGAGATCAAAGAATCCGTCGACGCGGACGTCGTCGTCGGGAACGTCGGGACGCGAGAGGCCGCGGAGGACCTGGTGGACTTCGCCGACGGCATCAAGGTCGGCATCGGCCCGGGATCGATCTGCACGACGCGGGTCGTCTCCGGCGCTGGTATGCCCCAGATCACGGCGGTCGCGCAGGTCGCGGACGTGGCGAGCCAGCACGACATTCCGGTGATCGCTGATGGCGGAATTCGCTACTCCGGCGACGCCATCAAGTCGATCGCCGCCGGTGCCGACGCCGTGATGCTCGGTTCGTACTTTGCGGGCACTGACGAGGCTCCTGGACGCGTCGTGACGATGAACGGCAAGCGCTACAAGCAGTATCGAGGAATGGGATCTGTCGGGGCGATGAAATCGGGTGACGGCGACCGATACCTCAAGGATGATCCGGAGGACGACGAGGAGTACGTGCCGGAGGGTGTCGAGGCGGCGACGCCGTACAAGGGCACGCTCCAGTCGGAGCTCCACCAGCTCGCGGGCGGAATGCAGTCGGGAATGGGGTACGTCGGTGCGGAGACGGTCCCCGAATTCAAGGAGCGAGCGGAGTTCGTTCGTGTCTCCTCGGCTGGCCAGGCCGAGGGGCACGCCCACGACGTGGTGATTACGGACGAAGCGCCGAACTACTCGCCGAGCGAATAATCCGCCTCGGGAGACCGCTATTAGGGGAGTGTCTGCTCAACATTGCTGATGGGGTGAAAACACGTCGAGAGAAATTTTGGCCAGGTCGACACAAGACGATACTCGACCGAGTTGGGTAGTGCGCCCCGATTGAGGGAATACGGCTGAATAGTACCGTGCTTTCTCGCTCGTGTATTGGACGTTAGCATCCTCATTGGCCAATAGCTAGATATGCTAGAAAGACAAACGGAACCCAAGAACATTCATGGGACGGGGACAGGCGAGTATTATTGGGGTTGTGCTCTTGATGGGTTTTGTCATCATTTCAGCGACGGCAGTTGCCGTTATGGGGTCGTCTGCCCTCGCCGTTGTACAGGATCAATCGAACTCAGAACACAGAATCAATGAAATGCAGTCGCTCTCACAGGAGATGAGAACGGCCTCTATGTCAAATGACGGGACGTTGGCGACGGACGTCGGTGAATTCGAGTTCGAATCGGGAGGAAATATTCAGGTTCTCGTAGACGGGGAGGTCGTTGCAAATCACGACATGAACCGCATCGTGAACGGCAACCTGGTTTACGAAGGCGGATTACTCATCGATGGCGAGCGAGTGGTAGACTCTCCAGAAATGGATTCACAGGATGGAGTATATCGACTTACGATGCCTGTCGTTTCTGGGGATTCACTGAACGAAGAGTTGCGACACAAAACGACGCGGTCGGTTCCAATTACTGACTCGACTGCCAACGTAACTATCGTAATCGAGAGCGAATACTACGAGCACTGGGAAACTCTGTTTGAAGATGCTGACGATATCGAAACAATTCCGGAAGACAATACCCTCAAAGTTATGTTCCCTGGTGGAAAAGCACCTGAACCGAAAACCGTCGAGAACGCGCTCTCGCTCGGATTGGCCAACCAGCAAAACGTCGGATTGAACGATATACCGGGGCTGACTGCGGATAGTTACAATTCTGAGGTCGGATCATACGATCCTGCCAATCCTAACCGGAACGCGAAGGTTGCTGCCCATGACGACCTAGACGACAACATGGGAGCAGGATCTCAGGGGATCCTCATCAGGGGTGACTTTGTCACATCAGGAAATGTGAAGAAGAATATGCGTAACGGATCTCACAAAAACTTCGAGGCTGATAACGTCTATTGGGACAACGACAGTATCGAAAAAGGGATTCCAACGTCAGAGTTACTGGATAATCCGTCTGACTACTCGGACGAACAATTGTACGTGACTGGCGATCTCGAGGGAGGCAAGTACTACAAGAAGGGACTTCTCGTTACCTCCAACGAAATTACCGTAACCGATAGCTCGACGCTGTACGTTGACGGTGATCTGGAACTGTCCTCTTCGGACATTATCGTTGAATCCGGAAACGAACTTGAGGTTCACGTAGATGGTGACCTCGTGCTAGACGATTCATCCGTAATCAATCAGGACGCGCATAATTCGTTGGATATCTCCTTTTATGTATCCGGAGACGTGCAAATAGAACCTCAGGAAAATTCGCGATCCGAGTTAACTGGGTTACTCCACGCATCGGAGGGAACGCTGCACATGAACGACGAGGTCGAAATCTACGGGGCACTGGCTATCGACGACATCGTTACGGATAACCACAACAAGGATCACCTGCTGATTCACTACGACGAAAATCTCGAGAATAAGGTATTAAAACAAGTCTCGGAGACTGAAATGGAGGAAGCAAGCCGAGACACGAAATTCATCGAAATCAGGTTCTCTGAGTTCGATTCTGAGTAACGCCGAAGATTCGTGGTTGTATAATCGAGATCAATTCCAGGGAGCCATATCCGGATCCACCTCTCGATGCACTTCCTCGATCCCGTCGATTCTCTCGAGATCCTCACTGTCCAACTCTACGCCTAGCGACGCCCAGTTGTCCGAGATATGATCCTGGCCGGTCGCTTTCGGAATCGCGGTGACGCCTTTCTCGCGGAGCCAGGCGAGACTAACCTGGGCCTCGCTGACGTCGTGTTTTTCCGCCACGGACTGTATCTCGGGTACGTCGAAGACCTCGCCTCGAGCCAGCGGCGAGTAGGCGACGAGTTCGACGTCCTGGTCGGCACACACCGACCGAAGCTCTTCCTGGGGAAGCAGCGGGTGACACTCGACCTGGTTCGCGAAGAGAGGTGCATCCAGGAGGTCGATCGCCTCCTGGAGGTGGCGAGGCTCGAAGTTGCTGACGCCGACGTTGCGGATCAGGCCGTCGTCGTAGAGTTCGTCGAACGCGGCCAGCGTCTCCTCGGCGTCGTAGGTGTTGATCGGCCAGTGGACGTACAGCAGGTCGACGGCGTCGACGCCGAGTTTCGCCAGGCTCTCCTCGGTTGTCTCGAGGACGTCGTCGTGGGCAAGGTTTGAGGTAGCCACCTTCGTCGCCAGGAAGACGTCCTCGCGGTCGATGTCGGCGTCGGCGTCGGCGTTGGCAGTAGCGTCGGCAATTCCCTGCCCGACGTACTCCTCGTTGTCGTAACCTTGCGCGGTATCGACGTGACGGTACCCCATCTCGAGCGCGGTTCGAACGGAGTCCGCACACTGGCTCGGATCGGTGTTCTGCCAGGTGCCGAGGCCGAGCATCGGCATGCCGTTCGCGGCCGGACAGTCCCCACTGGTGGGTTCGGAACTGGAATCCATACTCGAGCGCTAGCGGACGAGTCGAAAAGGCGTTGGGTTTGCGGGTGCCACCTCTCGTGACGGGGCGGGCGTGGAGGCGTCGGTTACTGATACATCCGCAACGGCTGGGCCTGCGTGCTCTCGGCGGATTCGACCTCGCGCATCCGTTCGGCGAACGCCTGGCGCTGTTCCTGGATCTCCCCCGCTCGATCGATCAACGCCTCGACGTCGAGTTCGACATCGGCGATGGGACAGATGCCGTCCTCCAGGAGGATGCTCGCCGCTTCGGGATCGGGGAACTGCGGGCTGCACTCGACGACGAGGCCGAACGAATCGGTCCCGAGTTCGGCCGCCCGGTTGAGCAGGGCGCCGGTCGGACCGCTGATGACGCCGTCCTCTGTCGGGCTATCGATGCCGTAGGTGTCGACGGCGTTGGCGTCGCCGGTCGTGACGCCGAATAGTTTGGGCGGGTCGTCACGCTGGGAGGGCAGGCCGCTGAGGTACACCGGCGTCGCGTCGTGGTCGACCGCCCAGCTTGTCAGACAGCCGGCGACCGACTCGAGCGCCTGCGTGCTGATGGGAACGTCGCTCTGGAGCGCGATGACGTCCTCGGCCTCGCTGACGTAGAGTCGGACGGGCGGCTGGATGGTCGTTGATCCGCCGCGGTAGATCCCGATTCGCGGGAGTCCGTCGCAGTGAACGCTCGCGTAGTAGCGCATGTCGAGCTGGTCGATCAGGTGGTCGGTTGCGATTTTCCCGACGAGACCGATGCCGGGAAACCCTTCGACGAGCACTGGGTCCTCGAGTTCGGCTTCCGGCCCCTGTCTACGGATCTCTGACATAGGCGAGGTGACATCGTCTGGCGACTTAAAACCGGCCACGGCAGGCGCCCGCGGCTCTCGGCCCCGTGGCATCGATCTCCCTGGCGCCGGCCCCGTGGTGTCGACCCCATGGCGCCGACCGCTTCGAAACCCACAAACGAAGCGCCCTCGAATCTCGTCCCAATGGAGCCACTCGAGCGGTACCGGCCGATCGTCGACGACTTCGAGGCGTTTCAGGCAGCCTGCGGACGGCCGCTCGGAATCGCCGTCCGGGTGAACACGATCAAGGCCTCCGTGGAGCGAGCGATAGCGACCCTCGAGCACGACGACATCGAGTACGAACAGGCCGCGTGGAATCCGCGGGTACTCCGCCTCGAGACCGACTCGCCAGGGTCGACGTGGGCCTCGTTTCACGGGTTCGTCCACACCCAGGAGGAGGTCTCCGCGGTGCCGCCCGTCGTCCTGGACCCCGACCCAGGCGAGACCGTGTTCGACGCCTGCGCGGCCCCCGGCGGCAAGGCGACCCAGCTGGCCGCGCTGATGGACGACCGGGGCACAGTCGTCGCCAACGACAGCAACCTCGGTCGCCTCTCAGCGCTTCGATTCAATGCCGAGCGTCTCGGCGCGACATCGCTGGCGGTCACCCACCAGGACGCGCGAAATTTTTCGTTCGCGCCGCTGGCCGTCGACCAGTTCGATCACGCACTCGTCGACGCCCCCTGTTCGTGTGAGGGGACGATTCGCAAGAACCCGACGACGCTCGAGGAGTGGTCCGAGGACCACGTCCACTCGGTGGCGGGCATTCAGAAGGGTATTCTCCGGCGAGCGGTGCAGGCGACCCAGCCGGGCGGCACCGTGGTCTACTCGACGTGTACGTTCGCGCCGGAGGAGAACGAAGCGGTCGTTCAGCACGTCCTGGATGCCGAGGACTGTCGCGTCGTCGACGTGGATCTCGACCCTGACCTCGAGTATGCCCCCGGCGTCACCGAGTGGAACGACGAGACCTACGACCCGAGCCTCGAACGGGCGATCCGCATCTATCCGCACCACAACGACACCGGCGGCTTTTTCGTCGCGAAACTGGAGGTGGGCGCCTGATGGCCGACGACCTCGAGATGAACGTCGGTCAGCAGTTCGATCGGCTCCCGGCGACGGACGCCGACCGAACTGTCGAGGGCCGGGCCTCGCGCGAAGCGGTGCTCGAGTACTTCGGGGACCGCTTTGGCATCCCGCCAGAGACGTTCGAGGAACACACGTTCTGGGAGAAAGGGGCCGGGAAAATCTGGATCTATAGCGGGGAGAGCCCGTCACCGGCCGAAATCGAGGCCCTCGGGATGACCTGCCTGCGAACGCGACAGGACCACTGGAAGCCGACGACGGATTTCGTCCAGCGGTTCGGACGGCACGCCACTCGGTGTGTCGTCGACCTCTCGGATGCGGAAGCGACCCGGTTCGCCGACGGCGAAGACCAGTCCCTCGAGTGGGACGGCGACTGGGGCTATCTAATCGCCGCACACGACGTCGACGGCGACCGCGAGCCAATCGGTGTCGGCCTCTACCTGCACGACGAGCTCAGGTCGATGATTCCGAAGGGAAGACGGCGGTCGCTCTGAAGGTAGTAGGTAGTAGGCAGTAGGTAGTAGGCAGTAGGCAGTAGGCAGTAGGCAGTAGGCAGTAGGCAGTAGGCAGTAGGCAGTAGGCAGTAGGCAGTAGGTAGTAATCTCGCTCGCGAAGCGAGAACTGATCCAGGACAGCGACTAGACGCTAGTTACTCGTCCGATTCGTCGTCGTCTCGTCCGCGGTGCCAGACGTTCGTGACGGAGTGTCCTGCTGGCGGGGTGTGGCTAACGTTTTTCATCGTCTCGGATTCGGGGGTCTTCGATGACATGGACAGACGTAGCGAGACGTCCTATAAAGACGTTGCCTATGGGGAATGAATACAATATAGTGTGTTAATATCACACTATATTTTTGGGTGTGGGCGGCTACTCGCTACTCGCTACTCGCTACTCGCTGCTCGTTTCTCGTCACTTGCTACCCCTCGTTGTTCGTAATGAGCTATTCATTACTCGTCACTCGCACTCCGACAGCGACGCCGTCGCTACTTTCGTCTAGATAGCTCGAGAAATACAGAACCGATCAGTTATCGAGTGGCTCGACGTTGATTTCGCCGCCAGCGGAGACAGTCACGAGACACTCGTTGTAGGCAAACGAGACCGTGCCGTCGGATCGAAGGCCCTCCGCGCGCGGCTCGAAGAGGCGCTCGAGCGCGTCGGCGTCGATAGCATAGTGAAGCGGGTCGAGTTCCGTAACGTCGAGTCCGGTAAACGTTGCTACAGCGTCGGCGACGGTGACGCTCAGCGGTTCGTCGTCGAGTCGGTCGAATTGAACCGAGTACGATTCAGTCGTTCCAGAACGAATTTGTGGCGAAGATGTTTCAGTCATCGTGTATTCAACCCCCCTAGAGATGGGAAGACAGTCGACCGTTTGTAGGTCTGGGCAAAGAGTCTGGCTGTTAACCCTATAATGTGGTCGAAGAATGGGGGTTAATCAGTTAACCCTGCTCCACTCGTGATCGAAGACGGCGGTGAAGAGCTTTCGTTCGACCGATCGTACGTGGTTGTGGAAGGCCGGTGACGAGATGCCGAGCGACCCAGCGAGTTCCTCGCCCGTGGTCTCTCGCGGCCACTCGAAGAAGCCGCCGTGATAGGCGGTCTGAACGACTTCTCGCTGGCGATCGGTCAACAACGACAGGAACTGATCGCGCTCGCGCGTCCTCGGGTCCCCCGCCAACCGTTCGTTCTCGCCCGACCGCTCCCGACGGGCGACCATCGACGCCGAGAGCCCTCGTCGGTTCATCTCCGCGAGAACTTCTCGGACGGCGACGGAGTTCGGTATCTCCAGCGTCGTTCGCGTTCCCGTGTCGGGGTGAGCCGTAAACGATCGAAGCAAGCCGCCGTGGCCGTCGACGATGGCGGCAAGGAACGGTTCCGTCAGTTCGAGCTGGATCACTGTTCGGTCGTCGGTTCGACTGATGACGGTCCCGTCGGTGACCGTCTCGATCGAGTCCAGGACGTCGGGTTCGACGTCGCTATCGACGTTCGCGAAGACGGTCGATGTGCCGTCTTCCTGTTGAATAATCCCCTCGAGTTCGACGCGGGCGTTCGCGACGCGGGAGAGAGCTGTCAGCGGCGTCTCGGTCGTCACCTCGAGTTCGACTTCGGTAGTTGCACCGCCCAGGAGCGCCTGTTTTCGCTGAACGGCGTTGATCGCGTAGGCGACGGTCTCGCCGAGGTCGTCCAGGACGGACCGGATGGGTTCGTCGAAGCCCGTTCGATCCGTACTGTAGAGTGTCAAGATGCCGTACAGGAAGTCGTCGTAGACGAGTGCCACGGCGTAGACGCTCTGGAAGTCCCGCGAGAGGGCTTCGGTTCGCCAGGCGCCGTGACGGAGGTCCTGGGCGACGTTGTCGACGTTCGTCGGTTCGAGCGTGCGAGCGGTTCGACCAGCCGGTTCGGCGGCCGGGTCGTCGACGGCCGTCACCGTCACCGACTCGAGATAACCGCGGCCGTATCCGGCTTCATGGCGCGCCAGTATCTCGTTGCCGCCGGGGTCTGGTTCGCCGATCCAGACGTACGAACAGTCCTCGAGGTCCGTGAGCCGGTCGCAGAGCCCGGTCTCGATTTCGTCCCTCGAACTCGCGCGCAGCAGGAGTGACTCGATCTCTTCGCGGAGGGAACTCGCCTCGTTCAGGCGCTCGAGATGCTCGTTCTGGCGTTTGAGCTCCTGTTCGCGTTCGTGGAGTCGCTGGGTTCGACTGATCCGATCGAGGGCGGCTTCGGCGGTCGCGCCGAACACCTGCGCGAGGTCGACCGTCTCGTCGGTGAACTGGCCCTCATCGGTCGACAGCGTTGCCAGCACGCCGTGTTCACCGAGTGGGACGAAGAGTCCGCTTCTGACGGCGGTATCGTCGTCGAAGACGTGTGGCGACGTTCGAATGTCGTCGAAGACCTTCGTTTCGCCGTCGACGAACGTCTGCCAGGAGATGCTGTCGTCGGGCCCGAACCGGGGCGGCAAGCCGATATCGGTCAGGAGGTCCGTCGTGTACGCGGCCGGAACGAGTTCGTTCTCTCGGTCGTCGAACCGGAACACGACGACGTTTTCCAGGTTCAGTACGTCGGTGGCGACGTCGACGATGTACTCACAGGCGGTCTGTTTCGATTCGACCGTCAGCAGGTGTTGGGTCGCTTCGTACAGCGTGTTGAGCGTCTCGTCGTACTGCCGTCGCTCGGTGACGTCGACGCCGATTCCGATGATCCGTTCGACCGTTCCACCGGTGACCACCGGCCGGTACCATGTCTCGAAGATTCGACCTTTGATCCGCTGGAAGCTGTGGACCGATTCACCGCCGAGCGCTCGGTTGACGTCGCCGACGACCGGTGGGTGCTCCGCGTACACGTCGTATATCGACTGGCCGACGACCGACCCGGGATCGAGTCCGATTCGCTCGAGGCCACGTCCCTCCGAGAGGGTGAACGTTCCGTCATCGTCGATGACGAACAGGATGACGGGGACGTTTTCGACCAGTACCTGGAGCCGTTCGGACCGCTCGACGAGCGCGCGTTCACGCCGGACTCGTCTCGACACGTCTCTGAAGTAAATCGACAGCCCCGTCGGTGACGGGTACATCCGGGCTTCGATCCACCGATCGAACGGTTCGTAGTAGCTCTCGATCGTTCGCGCTTCCTGTGATTGCAGGGCCGCAATCGCCTCTCGCTGGAAGTCGCCGCCTTCGGCCTCTGGAAAGACATCGACGAACGACTCCCCCAGGATCGCCTCTTTCGACGTCTCGAGGAGCTCTTCGGCTCTCTCGTTGAGGTACGTGAAGTTCCCGTTCGTATCGAGGGAAAAGAACGCGTCGGTGACGCGGTCGAACGACTCGCTCAACTCACGTTCGACCCGCCGGTAGGCCGTAATGTCGCGCGTCGAAACGACGACACCGTCCACGGCCGAGTCCTCGAGCCGATTCGTGAGGACCGCCTCGTGAACGCGCCAGGTTTCGTCGGCGTGTCGATACCGGTACTCACACGTTTTCGACGTACCGGCGTCTGCCTCGCGAACGGCCTCGAACGCCCGGTAGAACGAATCGCGGTCGTCGTAGTGAATCCGTTCGTCGAGGGGGTGGTCGACGAGTGCATCGGGGTCGACACCGACGATGTGAGGCGTGGACGGCCCGGCGAAGGTTACTCGCCCGCCGTCGTCCAGGACCAGGAATAGTGACTGGGACTTTTCGATCAACGTCTGGCACCAGGTGTCCACTTCCGCTGCGGCCGCCGTCGCTCGCTGACGCTCGAGAACGGTCGCGAGCCGTCGTCGGAGCAGACCGGGATGGTTTGCCGTCGTGACGTCGACGACGTCGATCGCACCGGCGTCGAGGGCGGACTCGAGGTGTGCTGCCAGCGGGTCGCCGTCGTGGTTTCGACTGGAATCAGAGACGGTCGATCGATCGGCTGGCGGACCGACGACCACGGGCACGTCCTCGAGTGCTGCGGAGGCGGCCGAAACAGTACCCACGTCGTCGGTGAGTACGCAGTCGACTACCTCGAGCGACTCGAGTTCTGGCGGCCGCTCTTCGACGGCCGAAACCGGGCCGTAGACGGTAACGGAGGGATTGGCTCGCTGGCTCCCGTCTTCGCTCGACTGCGACCGCTTGGCCGCCGTTTCGGCGGGGCTAGCGAGCGCCTCGATCCAGGACGCAGAACCGACTGCCAGGACGGTTCCCGACGCCGCTTCCATCGCGTGACGCATAGACTCAATTGCGCGTAGATCACCAAAAGGGCGCCGCCCCGTCGATCCAGTGGTCTCGGCTGGGATCCACAAACGAGCGCCGGAACCCGTACGTACAAGAGCGAGGGCGCCCTCCGTCGGGACGTGCAACTCGAGTGTGTCTTCTTCGGGCCGTTTCGCGAGGACACCGGCGAAACGACGACCGAGTGGGACACGGACGGCGAGACCGTCCGCGACCTGCTCGTCGAACTCGAGGCCGCCTATCCGGTGCTCGAGGGCCGCCTGCTCGACGGCGACGAGGAGTCACTCGCCGGAAAGACGGTCGTGACGAAGAACAAGCGAGACGTCAGACACCTCGACGGCCTCGAGACGGAACTCCAGGACGGCGACGTGTATCGGCTCGTGCCGTCGGTGTACGGCGGTTGATGGCGAAACGCTGATGACGGTGACGACCCGAGTCCGGCCCCGTCAGTCCGCGGAGGGAACGACCGAATCGACTCGCCCCGTCGGAACTGTCCCGTCGTCGTTCCAGCCACGAGCCTCGTAGTACTCATCCACCGCGGCCTCGAGGTCCGGCAGATCGTAGGGAGTTCGGTCGTCCTCGACGCCGAACCCGCGCTGGTTGTTGAAGTGACGTTCCCGCTCGACCGTGCGAGCGCCGACGGCCATGAGGTCCTCGTAGTCGGCGTCGAACAGTTCCTCGAGTCGCTCGTCGGTCACGTAGTCGTCGCCGAACGCGCAGACGATTCCCGTGTCGCGAAACGCCGACGAGTTCTCCTCGTCGACCAGCGTCTCGGCCTTGCCGAGCGTGCCCTCCGGGTCGAGTTCGCCGCTGTACTCGAGGCTCAGCATGCTGGCGTACATGTGGTCCCCGCCGCGGTTGGCAACGGCGTAGGAGAGTCCCTGTCCGTGGAGGACGCGCCCGTCGTGGGCGGCGAACTCCATTCCCTTGACGGTGTAGTCGTCGACCCCCAGCTCCTCGTGACAGCGGTGGACGCCCTCGGCGAGTACGTCACCGATGCCGTCGCGGTAGGCGATTCGTTCGGTGATCTCGTGGGCGAGATCCGCGTCGCCGAAGGCGTCCTCGCTCTCGAGGTAAGCGGCGACCGTCACGCCGGCGGAGATGGTGTCCATCCCCAGCGTGTCACAGAGTTCGTTCCCCTTCATCACGTCGACGACGTCGCCCATCCCCTGCAGGGAGCCAAAGGAGTAGACCGTCTCGAATTCCGGGCCCTCGGTCTCGAGGCCCGTCTCTTCGTCCCTGGTCGGGAGTTTACAGCCGTAGGCACAGGCCGAGCAGGCCGCGCGCTTGTACTTCTTCTCCTCGACGGCGTTGCCGCCGATGTCAGCCACGTGTTCGAACTCGTAGTCCTGGAAGTACCGTGTCGGCAGGGAGAAGTTGTCGTTGATGAACTCGGTGCCGCCGGTCGTCCCCTGGCGTTTCATCAGGTCGTCGGACTCGGCGGCCTCGCGGTGGACGTCCATCTGGACCGGCGGGAACTCGATGTCGGGTGCGGAATCGCCCTCGAAGGTGACGCACTTGACGTTCTTCGACCCCAGAACGGCCCCGAGCCCACCTCGACCGAACGCTCGCGAGTCGAATGTCATCACGCTCGCGAAGCGCACGAGGTTCTCGCCGGCAGGGCCGATGGCGATGCAGTGTTCGGGGCCGAGGTCCCGGGTGTCGGCCACGTACTCGGAAATTTCGGGGACGAGTGCGTTCTCGAGTTCGGGTACTGCTTCGAACTCGACTTCGACACCGTTGGCGCCGTCCGTGACGTGTACTGCGAGCAACTCGTCGCTCTCACCGACGACCTCCAGGACGCTGATGCCAGTTCCTGCGAAGTTCCGGGAGAGGTAGCCGCCGGCGTTGGTTGAAACCAGGCCATCTGTCAGCGGTGAGAGCCCGGTCATGTTCATCCGGCCGGTGAAGGACATCCGGCTCTGCTGGAGCGGCCCCGTCGAGAGGTAGGCGCGATTCTCCGGGCCGAACGGATCGGCGTCGAACGGGATGCGGTCGTGTGCGAGGGCGGTGGCCGTCGCGCGACCGCCAATGGTTCGTTCGAGCACATCGTCGATGTCGGTCGTGGTTGCGGTCCGGTCGCTCACGTCGACCGTGAGCAGGGGACCCCGTGCGTGGCGCATATTCGGAGGATCGAACTCGAGTCTCTTATACTATCGGCTGTCGGCCGGTTTCGCTTCTCCGGACGCGATCGGAGCCGTCCGGTCGATCACTCCGCCCTGGACGGTGAGGACCGGTCGCTCTCGATTCGGCGGTGGTCCGCGAAAAATATTGTATCGCACTCTGTTCCTGGACGTAATGCGATTGGCGTGTCTGTGGGGGATCGCGTCCGTGTCTGTTGGGGATCGCGCGTGTCCGTGTGGTCGCCTTCGAGATCGCTCCACTCGCTCGTTGTCTCTCGAGTCGATACGCGATCTGCCTCCGTGGTCCCATCTGTCCCGTTTGGAAGCAGATCATCAGTATGTGTGGCAGTGACACGGAAGCGTGTTGTGCCGTCGATAGCAGGCATCGATCCCTCGGGGACTACGACGCCGGACGGGACTGATTCCTCGGTTAGCGAATCAGTCACCGATCGCTCGAGCCAACTTCGCGGGTCTCGATCTCGACCCAGAAGGTGATATCGTTTCGCTCGGATCAGTACGTCTCGAGTCAGTACGGGATGAACGTAAGCGCGAGCGCGAGGAACGGCGTGAGCAGAAGCATCATCGCAATCGCGTAGCCGAACATCTCTCGCGCCTTGATCCCCGTGATCGCGAGCAGTGGGAGCGCCCAGAACGGGTTGAACAGGTTCGTGTGCGCGTCGCCGACCGCGTAGGCGATGGTGGCCTGCCCGACGGGAACGCCGTGACCCTGTGCCGCCTCGACGACCGAAGGACCGAGGACGATCCACTCGCCGCCGCCGGAGGGCACGAACAGGTTGACGATGCCGCCGGCAATCCAGGCGACGATCGGGAACGTCGCCGGCTCCGAGATAGCGAACAGTCCCTCGGCGATCGAAGAGGAGAGCCCGGAGGCGTTCATCATCCCCTGGATACCGGCGAAGAACGGGAACAGCAGGATGATACCGGCGGCGGCCTCCGCCGCCTCGCCGAACCGTTCGCGATAGTAGGCGGGGCGCAGGAAGACGAGCAAGCCAGCGAACAGGAACGCGAAGTTCACGAGATTGAGATTCCAGGCATTGAGGCCCTCGGTCGCGAGGAGGTAGCCGACCATGACTACGCCACCGAGAGCGATCAGTCCGCCGAGGAGTCGACTGTTGTCGATTTTTTCGGCCGGCGTCTCGTACGTGTCGATGCCGCCGTCGGGAACGGTGTCGCTACCGGCCCCCGACTCGTCGAACAGGTTCTTCTCGTCGACGAATTCCGTAATCGAGCGCGTCCGCCCCGCCCCCGGCGCGAGCAGGTACAAGAACGCAGCAGCGACCACGATCGAGGAAACCGTCAGCAAGAGGGCGTAGCTACTGAAGATTGTCTCGCTGGCCGGGACGATTCCGTCGATGTAGCCTCCCTCGATGAACTCATTTTCAGGGGTGTTGAGCAACAGCGGCGCCGACGCCGATAGCCCCCAGTGCCAGGTCAGGCCGAGGCCCATGTACCCGGCGACACACAGCAGCGGGTAGTGAACCGGCATTCCGTTCCGATGGGCTGTCTTTCCCATCTCTCGAGCGAAAATCGCCCCGAGGATGAGGCTGAACCCCCAGTGAATCCACGCCACGGCCATCGAGAAGACGCCCACCAGGACGACGGCCTGTTTCCCGGAACTCGGAAGCTGGGTCAAGCGTTTGAGCAACGCGTTCACTCGTGGGTGATACGCGAGCACGAAGCCCGTCATCAGGATGAGCGTCATCTGCATCGCGAACGCGAGGAACGCCCAGAATCCCTCGAACCAGTAGGTGGTCATCTCGAGCGGATCGGATCCCTCGAAAACGATTCCGGCGACGAATACGATGTACGACAGGATGATCGCAAACAGAAACGGACTCGGCATCCATCGTTCGACGACGTCTGCGAGCTCTTTTCCGACCCGTTCGAAGAGTCCTGGTTTCGAGTCGCCACCACGATTCGTCCCTCCGCTGGCACCATTGTCTCGTGTTGCCATGATCCGTGGTAATTGGTAACTGTATTAAATATTTATATGTCGAACCGACCAATTCGGGGACAGTGACGGGGCCGGTTTCGACGAACGACGGCTACTACTACGGCTGGGTCGTGACGACAGCCTGCTTCATCGGCACCTTCGTCATCTTCGGTGTGTCCTACTCCTTTGGCGTGTTCTTCGAACCGTTAGCGGCCGACTTCGACCTCTCTCGAGGCGCGACGTCGCTCGTGTTCTCCGTCCAGACCCTGATGATCTACGTCGGTGCGGCGCTCTTCGGCGGCATTGCCGACCGCTACGGCGTCAGACGAGTCATGGGCGCCGGCGTAGTGTTGCTGGCACTCGGGTTGCTCTGGACGAGCGAGGCGAACTCGATCACGACGCTCGGCCTTGCCTACGGAGTCGTCACGGCCCTCGGCATGGGACTGATCTACGTCGTCTCGTACGCGACCGTTCCCCGGTGGTTCGAGCGCCGTCGAGGCTTCGCGAGCGGTCTCGCCAGCGCCGGACTCGGTGTCGGCATGGTCGCCGTCACGCCCGTCGCGACGCTCCTCATCGCCCGCTACGGCTGGCGGCGCGCCTATCTCGCCCTTATCGCGGGGCTGGTCGCCCTGCTCGTCGTCGCCACCGTGCTGATCGAGGACGACCCTCGAGAGCGAGGGGTTCCGGCGAGCGAATTTCCCGCCGGTTACCCGGAGACGCGCTCGCGGTCGAGAGGGTGGCTCGAGCAGGCTCGAGACGTCGCGTCGATCGCCACCGGCCGTCGTTTCCTCCTGGTGTTCGTCAGCTGGATACTCATCTACGGGACCCTGTACGTGACGCTGGTCCACCTGGTGGCTCACGTCACTGACCTCGGGCTCGACGCGCGAGTCGGGGCGCTCGCGCTCTCGATCATCGGGGCCACGACCGCCGCCTCGCGAGCGGCGATCGGGTTCGCGTCGGACCGCCTCGGTCGGAGCCGTACGTTCATCGGGTGTTCGACCCTAATGGCGCTCTCGACGTTCGCCTTACCCGTCCTGTCGTCGCCAGCCGGGATCGTCGCCTTCGCAACTGTCTTCGGCGCTGCCTACGGCGGTAACGGGGCGTTGCTGTCCCCGCTCACCGTCGATCTGTTCGGTCCCGACGACGCCAACGCCCTCTTCGGCGTCGTTTCGCTCGCGTTCGCCGTCTCGGGACTGCTCGCCCCGCCGCTGGCCGGCGCGAGCTACGATCTCTTCGGGACGTACACGCCGGCGTTCCTCGCCGCCGGGGTCGCCGGTCTCGTGGGCGCGGCACTCACCGGCCTGGCGACGTGGAAAACGGATACTCGATCTCGAGCAGCCTGACCGCCCTATCGGGCGTCTTCGAGTGCCTCGAGCGCCGCAGGATTCTCGAGACTCGAGAGATCGCCCAGGTCCTCGCCGGTGTAGGCGGCCTCGATGGCCCGACGGATGATCTTGCCCGACTGCGTCTTCGGGAAGCCGTCGACGAAGAGGATTTCGCGAGGACGGAACGGTTTGCCGTGTTCGTCGCCGATCTGTTCGCGGAGTTCCTCGCGGAGTTCCTCGGACTCCTGGACGCCGTCCTCCAGGATGGCGTAGGCGACCACCGCGGTACCGGTCGTGTCGTCGGGGACGCCGACGGCCGCGGCCTGGTTGACGGCTTCGTGATCGATCAGAACGCCCTCGATCTCGGCGGGGCCGACCTTCCGACCCGCCACGTTCAGCGCGTCGTCGGCCCGGCCGTGGAGGAACCAGAAGCCGTCCTCGTCCTTCTGGGCCCAGTCGCCGTGATCCCAGAGATCCTCGAACGTCGACCAGTACTCCTCGAGGTAGCGCTCGTCGCCGCTCCACAAGGATTTGGTCATCGAGGGGCACGAATCGCGGGCGACGAGGAAGCCGCGCTCGTGATCGTCTTTGACGGAGTTGCCGTCCTGATCCACGATGTCGATGTCCATGCCGAGTCCGGGGCCGCCCAGGGTACACGGTTTGAGCGGCTGATCGGGCATCGGCATCAGGAAACAGCCGCAGATCTCGGTGCCCCCGGAGATGTTGACGATCGGTGCCTCGCTCCCGCCAACGTGTTCGTAGAACCACTGCCAGCTCTCGGGGTCCCACGGTTCGCCCGTCGAGCCCAGTATTCGAAGCGAAGAGAGGTCGTGGCCCTCGAGCCACTGATCTCCGTGTTTCCGAAGCGCGCGAATGGCGGTCGGCGAGATGCCGAACTGGGTGAGTTTGTGGCGGTCGATCATTTCCCAGAAGCGGTCGGGGTTCGGGTAGTCGGGGGCACCCTCGTACATGAAGACGGTGCCGCCGAAGGTGTGGACGCCGATCAGGGTCCAGGGCCCCATCATCCAGCCGATGTCACTGACCCAGAAGAAGCGATCGGCGGGCTTCAGGTCGAACCCGAAGTGGAGTTCCTTCGCACACTGCAGTTGTACGCCCGCGTGCGTGTGGACGATCCCCTTCGGCGTCCCCGTGGTGCCCGAGGAGTAGAGCAGCATCGACTCCTGGCTCGAGTCCAGGGATTTACTCTCGTAGGCGTCGTCCTGGTTCTCGACGGCCTCGTGCCACCACACGTCGCGGGCGTCGTTCCACGGAATTTCGACGTCGACAGCCGAGCTATCGTCGCCGGCGTCGGCGTTACCACTGACGTCGCTCGACCCGAGTCGATCGAAGACGACCGTGTGCTCGACGTGGCCCGCCTGGACGATGGCGTCGTCGGCGCTGCCCTTGAGCGTGACCGGACTGCCCCGGCGGTAGAAGCCGTCTCCCGTAAAGAGTACCGAACACTCGGCGTCCTCGATGCGGGTGACGACGGCGTCGACACCGAAGCCCGAGAAGATGGGGACGGCGATGGCGCCGACCTTGAAACAGCCGTAGAGGATCGACACCACCTCTGGCACCATCGGCATGTACAGCCCGACGGTGTCGCCGGTCTCGATACCTGCCGACTCGAGGTAGTTCGCTACCCTGTTAGCCTGGCGGTGGAGTTCGTGGTAGGTGATCTCCCGGACCTCGCCGTCTTCGCCCTCCCAGATGGTGGCGACCTTGTTGCGGGTCTCGGCCTCGAGGGCGGCATGACGATCCACGACGTTGTGAGCGACGTTGAGTTCGCCGCCGGGGTACCAGTCGGTGAACTGCGGGCCGTCGCTGTCGTCCCGGATCTGGTCGTAGTCTTCGTAGAAGTCGATGTCCAGGTACTCGACCAGTTCGTCCCAGAACCACTCGACCCCGCTCTCGCCGTCGTCCCGGTCGGTCGTGGTGCGTTCGATCAGGTCGTCGTAGTCCTCGATGCCGTACTCGCGCATGAACGCCCGGACGTTGGTGGACTCGACGAACGTCTCGTCGGGTTCGTGGACCACCTCGTCGATAAGGTCCCCTTCCATGTCACTGACACGGTTTGCTGTCCCGTATCATGAACGTTACCGTCTCGATGTCGGCCGAAACCTGCGAGTACCCCACAAACGCTTTTGGCCGCGGCGACCCTACCTCGAATCATGTACGTACGGGACGCGAAAAACCGGGAAGAGGTCTGGCTTCTCGATCACATCGAGGCGATGGGGCTCGACGACACGGCGTTCCGGTCGCGTGACTACGTGGTCGCCATCGACGAGGAATCGGGGGAGAAAGCGGGGTTCGGCCGCATCCGTATCCACAAACCAGACGACGCCGACGACGTCTGCGAGTTGACGAGCATCGGCGTCCTGGAGGAGTGGCGCGGACAGGGCGTTGGCGCCCACGTCGTCGAACGACTGGTCGAGTACGCCGGCGACGAGGGCTTCGAGACGGTCTACACCCTCACCGGAGAGGGGGCCTACCTCGCGCAGTTCGGCTTCAGTCGCCTCGAGGAATCGGCCCTCCCTGCCGTGTTACAGGAACGACTGACGGACAAACGGGAGGGCGTCGATCCGGACGCGGTCCCGCTCGCCATCGGCGTCGACGGGTTCGAGATGCCCGGACGATTGCGAGAAGCGTTCAAGGAGGCGAACGAATCCGAGGGCGCCGACGCCGGCGACGAGGATTCCCCCGAGGACTTCGGTATCGATCCGGACACGGCGACGTACAAGTACGACACCGGGCGTCGATGACGCTCGAACCCCGGCACGGACCATCCGATGAAGAAAGTCACTTAGCCCTGCCATGAGTGGGAGTCGACAATGAGTGATGACGACGATTCCGCAGTGGAGATTCCACAGCGGGCCGAGAGCGGCGCACCGGCGTACGGGACGGTCATGCCGGACCGATTTTCGTCGGACGAAGTCTTTCAGCGTATCGTCGCGGACGCCGATCACGAGATCACCTCCGGCGTGCGGGAACTGTTCTTCAGCGCACTCGCCGGCGGCTTCGCGATCACGATCACGTTCCTGGTCTACGCTTCGATGTCGACGAAGACCGAGAGCGACATCGTCGCCGCCTTGCTCTACCCGCTGGGGTTCATCTACATCATCATCGGCGGCTACCAGCTTTACACCGAGAACACCCTGCCACCGGTCGCGCTGGTCCTCGAGCGCCTCTCGTCGGTCCCGACGCTACTTCGCCACTGGGTGATCGTCCTCGCCGGAAACTTCGCCGGCGGCGCGCTCGGAGCGGTGGCCCTCGCCTACGGTGGCGTCTTCGACGCGCAATCGGCCGAAATGGCGATCTACTTCGCCGAAAAGGGCATCGAAACCCCGGCCACGAGCCTCTTTTTCAAAGGGGCGTTCGCTGGACTGGTCGTCGCGGGGGTCGTCTGGATCAACTTCGCCGTTCGCGACACCACTTCGCGGTTGCTCGTGGTCTATCTGGCTTTTCTGACGATCCCGCTCGGCGACCTGTACCACGTCGTCGTCTCCTTCACCGAGGTCGTCTACCTGATCCTCGTCCTCGGCGACGTTGCGGTGATCCCGGCGATGACCCAGTTCGTGATCCCGGTATTGCTCGGGAACACCCTCGGCGGCGTCCTGCTCGTCACCGTCGTCAACTACTATCAGACCAGCGACCGGCGACTCGACATCGACCGGTACGAGAACGCTAGACGACTCACCATCCGCGAGTGGCTCCTCGGCTCGCTCTCTGGGCGAACGTACGTCCCCGTCGTCGACACCGTCGAGACGATCGTTCGCGACGAGGACTCCTACCGGATCCTCGTCCCCATCGCCAACCCGCGAACCGAAGCGCGACTCGTCGAGTTTGCCTGTGCGCTGGCCGAAACCAAGGAGAAGGGGCAGGTCCACGTCGTCCACATCGTCCAGACGCCCCAGCACATGGCCGACGGCGGGAGTCATCACGACCGAATCGTTCGCGAGTCCGACCGCCTGCTCGAGGATATCCGCCGGATCGGCGACGGCTACGACGTAGAGTTCGGGACGTCGACCATCGTCTCTCCTCGATCGTTCGAGGAAATCTTCGACCGCGCCAGGCGAACTCGCCCAGACCTCGTACTCCTCGGGTGGGGACAGGATCAGCTGTGGACCTCCGCCCGCGCCGAGAGCCACCTGGACGAACTCACGAATCGACTCCCGGCGGACTTCCTCGTTGTCAAAGACCGTGGCCTCGACCCGTCACGGGTGCTCCTTCCGACCGCCGGCGGGCCCGACTCGAACCTGAGCGCCGAAATCGCACAGGCCCTCGAGACCGGCGCCGATGCCGAGATCAGCCTCCTGCACGTCGTCGACGAGCCGGCCGACCGGGCGGCAGGCGAAGCGTTCCTCTCCGACTGGGCGAACGATCACGGCCTCGAGAACGCCGACATCGTCGTCGACGATTCGGGAGACGTCGAGCGGGCGATCTGTCGCACGGCCAGGGACCTGGACAGCACGATCGTCATGATGGGCGCGACCGAGCGCGGGCTGCTCTCGCGGCTCGTCAAGGATTCGCTCCACATCGACGTCGCCAACGTCGTCGACGGGTCGGTCCTGCTCTCGGAACGGCCGTCACAGCGAACGTTCACCGAGCGGCTGTTCGGGACGGGATCGCGGGAAGACCGCGTGCTCGAGGAGTACCGCAATCGGGAGGAAAACGCCGAGGCGGCCGAGCCCAGAACGTAGCGTAGCGCCGGACGAGCGCGGCCGGTTGCGTTCCCGTCGACCGACTCGTTTGTCAACCTTCAAGCCACAGGAAACCGTCGGCATCGATAATGTTCGATGCCGAGGATCTCGAGGCGATCCGCGAGGGGAAAGAAACCTGGCACGACGAGCAGGTCGAACCGGTGATCGACCGATTCGGCGAACGCGAGGAGACGTTCACGACCGACACCGGCGGCCAGGAAGTCGATCGACTGTACACGCCGGCGGACGTCGCCGACCTCGAGTACCAGGAGGATCTCGGTTTCCCCGGGGAGGCGCCCTACACCCGCGGCGTCTACTCCACGGGCTACCGGGGTCGGCTGTGGACGATGCGCCAGTACGCCGGGTTCTCGACACCCGAGGACACCAACGAGCGATTTCACTACCTGCTCGACCAGGGCCAGACCGGGCTCTCGATGGCGTTCGACCTGCCGACCCAGATGGGCTACGATTCGGACGCCGAGATGTCCGCTGGCGAGGTCGGCAAGGCCGGCGTCGCCATCGACTCCCTGGAGGACATGGAGACGGTGTTCGACGGCATTCCGCTCGGCGAGGTTTCGACGAGCATGACGATCAACGCGCCCGCGTCGGTCCTGCTGGCGATGTACATCGCCGTGGGGGACCGCCAGGGCGTCGACCGCGCCGAACTCAGGGGAACCATCCAGAACGACCTCCTCAAGGAGTACATCGCCCGGAACACCTACATCTACCCGCCCGAGCCGTCGATGCGGATCATCACGGACATCTTCGAGTTCTGCGCCGAGGAAGTGCCCAAATTCAACACCATCTCCATCTCGGGCTATCACATCCGCGAGGCCGGCTCGACGGCCGCCCAGGAACTCGCCTTCACCCTCGGAAACGGCCTCGAGTACGTCGAGGCCGCCATCGACGCCGGGCTGGACGTCGACGACTTCGCCCCGCAGCTCTCCTTCTTCTTCAACGGCCACAACAACATCTTCGAGGAAGTCGCGAAGTTCCGCGCCGCCCGTCGGATGTGGCACGACCTGATGGAGGAGCGATTCGACGCGCAAAATCCCAAGTCCAGGCAACTGAAGTTCCACACCCAGACGGCGGGCTCGATGCTCACCGCCCAGCAGATCGAGAACAACGTCGTCCGGGTGGCCTACCAGGCGCTGGCGGCAGTGCTGGGAGGAACCCAGAGCCTCCACACCAACGGGAAAGACGAGGCGCTGGCTCTCCCCACCGAGCAGTCCGTCCGGACCGCCCTGCGCACCCAGCAAATCCTCGCTCACGAGTCCGGCGCGGCGGACACCGTCGATCCCCTCGCTGGCAGTTACTACGTCGAGCACCTCACCGACGAGGTCGAAGCCGAGGCCTACGACCTCCTCGAGGAGGTCGACGAGCGCGGCGGGATGCGGCGAGCGATCGAACAGCAGTGGGTCCAGCGCCAGATTCAGGACACCGCGTTCGACCGCCAGCGCGAGATCGAAGACGGCGAGCGCATCATCGTCGGCGTCAACGAGTTCGAGGTCGAGGAAGACCCCGAGATGGACGTCCAGGAGGTCACGGAAGAAGACGAACGGCGACAGATTCGAAGCCTCGAGTCCGTCCAGGAGGATCGTGACGAGGAGGCCGTCGAGGCAGCGCTCGAGGGCTTGCGGGAGGCCGCGCGGGGCGACGACAATCTCATGCCGGTCATCGTCGACGCGGTCAAAGCGTACGCAACGGTTGGAGAGATCTGTAACGTCTTCCGCGAGGAGTTCGGGGAGTACACGCCGGGAAGCGCGGTGTGAGAGTGAGGAGAGAGGTAGCGGCCGGGTTTTTCAGTCCTGGACACGCCGGCCACACGGTCGCGTTTCGAAGCGTCCAGGCACTCCCCGGATATTTGCCGGCACGGGCTACCTCAATCGAGCACGCGACCGCCGGCCCGGCGAGTCGAAGCCGCCGTTTCTTAACCTGGAGCGGTGACCGGCTACCATGTCGCAACTGACCATCGACTCGACCGTATCGGCCGGCGGTGCGTCGATCCCCGCCCTCGGCTTCGGCACCGCCCGGATCACCGGCCAGGACTGCGCACAAGCCGTCGAGTGGGCCCTCGAGGCCGGCTACTGCCACCTCGACACGGCGACGATGTACGACAACGAATCGGCCGTCGGCGACGGCCTCGAGCGTGCGGACGTCCCCCGCGACGAGGTGTTCGTCGTCACGAAGATCGATCCCGAGGACGCGGCCTTCGACGACGTGCTCGAGTCCGCCCGAGGGAGTCGTGACCGACTGGGGATCGAGACGATCGACCTCCTGTTGTTGCACGCGCCGACCGACGAGGTGCCCCTCGAGATCACCCTCGACGCGATGAATCACCTCCAGGACGAGGGGGTCGTCGACCACGTCGGCGTCAGCAACTTCTCGGTCCCGGAACTCGAGGAGGCCGTCGACCGGTCGGAGACGCCCATCGTCACGAACCAGGTGAAGTACAACCCGTTCAACCGCCAGGACGCGTTGCTCGAGTACTGCCTCGAGGCGGGCGTCTCGCTCACGGCCTACTCGCCGCTGGCGAGGGGAGACGTCGCCGACGACGAGCGCCTCGAGTCCATCGGCGAGCGACACGGCAAGTCGGCGGCCCAGGTCGCACTACGGTGGCTGCTCCAGCAGCCATCGGTGGTCGCGATTCCGAAGGCGGCGAGTCGCGATCACGTGGAAGCGAACGCCGACTGCTTCGACTTCGAACTCTCCGAGGAGGAGATGCGCGAGGTGTTCGAGATTTCGGGAGAACCGCCGGCGTTCGCGATGGAAGACGAGGGCGGGGGTGGGGACGACGACGGGTCGTAATTTGGCGAGTGTCCGAGCGAGTGAGCGGAAGAGGAACCGAGACCGTCACCGAAGCCGAACGGCCGTCCCGTAGGCCATGACCTCCGAGCCGCCGTCGGTAATTTGGGAGGTCTCGAGGCGGACGTTGACGACCGCGTCGGCGCCCATGCGCTCGGCATCGGCTTCCATGCGGTCGACGGCTTCGTCCCGCGCTTTCGAGAGCAACTCGGAGTAGGCCTTGAGTTCGCCGCCGAAGATGTTGCGAATGCCCTGGGTGATGTCTCGGCCGACGTTTCTGGCTTCCACGGTGTTTCCGCGGGCCACGCCGAGGATTTCGTCGATTTCGCCGTCCGGAACGGTTTCGGTGGTGGTGATCTGCATTCGCTCGAGTATCTGTTGTTTTCCTACTAACACTTTTGGGTTCGGTCGTCCCTCGCCGTCACGACGGAGTGTCCGTCACGGCGTCTACACGGCTATTTCGCGGACCGCGAATCGAGCGCAACACTGACGACGATGGTCGATTCATCTCGAGACATGATGCGTTTCGATCACGCCGGAATCGCGACCGAGGACGCCCAGACGCTGGCCGACCGATACGCCGACCTCTTCGACGTTGAGGTCGCCCACGAGGAGACGTTCGACGGGATGACCGTCGTCTTCCTGGCGTTCGAGAACGGCTACTTCGAGCTGCTCGAGCCCCAGGAGGAGGGCACCATCGCGACGTACCTCGAGCGAAACGGCCCCGGAATCCACCACCTCGCGGTCGAGACCGACGACGCGGCGGCGGCCCTCGAGCGCGCTCGCGACCTCGGTATCGAGTGTATCGACGACGAACCGCGGCCCGGCGCCTGGGGTCACGACGTGGCGTTCCTGCATCCGCGGGATACGGGCGGCATCTTGCTCGAGTTCGTCGAGCACTGATTCAGTGGTCGTTTTTGTCGCTCCTGTAGTCTCCGCCCTATCCGTCGCCCGAATCAGCATCGTTCTTCGTTTCGTCACCATCCTCCTCGTTGCTCGTGGGCAGCCACTCGAGGCTCAGAACTGTCCGGGGATCAGCGAACGATTCGTGGACCAACCTGAACGCGTCGGGGCGAGCACCGGGGTCGGCAAACGTAACCGACAGGCAGTAACTCACGGCACCGACGCACTGGATACAGGTCTCGTCGACCGGTTCGCCGGGACGGAGACGAACGACCAGTTCGGTCGTGCTCCGGTCCAGGTGCCTATCGCCATCGCCATCGCTGTCGTCATCGTTGCCATCGACCTGGCCACGCTCGTCGTCCTCGGTATCGGTGCCACCGTGCTCGCGAACGGCCGCTGACTCGAGGACGACCTCGTGACACGGCGACGGCGTCTGGAGCGCCGTCTCGACCTGCAATCCGCCTTCGAGCAACCGCACCGCTGGATAGGCTCCCGTCCCGTCGCTCAGACACTCGCCCTCGAGGTTTTCGATGTCGATCCCGATCGTGTCCGGCAGGTCTTCGTTCTGATCCACGGAATCGTCCCCGTCCTGGTCTCGAGACTCGCACTCACCGTCGCTGGCACCCACTACGCCGGTGGCCGCACCCGCGCTCCCCAGGCCGGCCAGCAGTGTTCGACGTCGCATACAATCACGTCACGACGCGAGTGAAAACCACTTTTTCACGGCGTCGAGACGGTCAGTCCCACCGAGCGGTCACCGATCGAGTCGAGCGAACCTGTTGAGCGCGTAGACGGTCCGCAACACGTCGACGCTCTTGCCCCGATCGAAGACGAGTTCGTCCGAACCGAGGACGTGCTCGAGCACGTCCTTCGAGGCGTGCTCCGGCGCGGCGGCGATGCCGGCGTCGTTCCTCGCGACCCACTCCATCACGCGCAGGTCGCTCTTCGAGTCGCCCATGACGAGCGCGAACGGATCCTCGACGTCCAGGACAGAGAGCGCGCGCTCGACGCCGGCGACCTTGTCGAGTTCGAGACTGGCGATTTCGGCTGCGTCGGCTTCGTAGTAGGCGACGTCGATGCGCTCGAAGACGTCTGCGAGCGCGTCGGGAACGCCCGAGCGATCGACGTCGGGATAGGCGCCGCCCTGCTCCAGGACGCCCCTGATCTCGGGGTCTTCGGCGGCGTAGAACGCGCGGGCGTACTCACTCGGCTCCGGGACGTCGACGTCCTCGCCCGCTTCGGTGGTGTCGTCCTCGTCAGCTGCTTCGGTCGTGTCGGCCCCGCTCCAGTCCACTGTCTCGGCGACGGCCCCGCCCAGCAGGTCGATCATGTACACGAGCGCATCGTCGATGATCTCGCGGGCTCGACTCGACCCGGTCTCGTAGTTCGGTTTCATCGTCACGTTGAACTCGTTGCCCTGCAGGTGACAGCCCCGGCGGAGGTCCTCGGGGGCGTCGGGGAGGACGCGTGCGCGAACGTCGTCGAAGACGTCGCGAATCACCGCGTCGAGGTCCTCGTAGAGCAGTTGCTTGGTGTCGGCGCCGTGGCCCGGCGTGAAGACGCCGTTTCCCGTCTCGTAGACGATCGAGAGGTTTCCCGAATGGACGATTTCACTGCCCAGCCCCTGGATGGCGAATCCCTTGACGTTCTCGAGGGTCTGTCCGGTGCAGATGACGATGGGGATCCCCGCCTCGTGGAATTCCGTAAGCACGTGGAGGGTGTCGCGCGGAATCTCGTTGTCCGTCCCGCCCGCGGAGCGAAGCGTCTCGTCGACGTCGAGCACGAGGACGTTCACCGCCCGGCCGTACCTGGCCTCGAGGTCGAGCGCGGTGAACGCCTGATCTCGCGTGGTTCGCGCGGCGACTTCGGCGAGCGTCTCGCCGGCGGCGAACGCCGAGCGAATCTCGTCCTTTCGGGACTCGAGTTCCTCGCTCGCGTCCTGCCAGTGTTCGAGGGCCACCCGGGAGTCGATTGGCGGAAAGACGTCGACGAACTCCTGGTACTCCCGGAGCGTCTTCGTGTCGAACTCGTCGTAGAGCCGGTAGACGAGGTCGTAGCGTTCCATGTCACGGCATGCGCGCGGCGGCGGGTTAATCGTTTCCGCTGACGCAACGGTGGCCGTTCATTGGGGTAACAGTGGCCGTTCCGTCGACGCAACGGCAGCCGTCTTTGCTGGCACGACAGCAGTCGCTCTCTGGCGATACCTGCGATCTTTACTCGAGATAGAATAAACTTTTAGTCGTCGGGGAACGAGGGATCGGTATGAAAACCATCGCAGTCGAGCCGGGTTCGGGCGAGCCAGTGATGCTCGAGAAGCCGGTTCCCGACCCGTCTGACGGCGAAGCCCTCGTTCGCACGCTCCGCGTCGGCGTGGACGGGACCGACCACGAGGTCATCGCGGGCGAACACGGCGGCGTCCCAGAGGGCGAGGACCACCTCGTGCTGGGCCACGAGGCCGTCGGCGTCGTCGAGGACGCGAACGGGACCGACCTCGAGGAGGGGCAGATCGTCGTCCCGACGGTTCGACGACCGCCGAACGGGTCGAATCGCTACTTCGAGTCGGGCTATCCCGACATGGCGCCCGAGGGCGAGTACCACGAGCGCGGCATCGTCGGCGCTCACGGGTTCATGGCGGAGTACTTTACCAGCCCCGCCCAGTACCTGGTTCCGATCCCGGCGGAACTCGCGCCGCTGGGGTTCCTCGTCGAACCGATCACCATCTCCGAGAAGGCCATCGAACACGCCGTCGCCAGCCGGTCGGCGTTCGACTGGCAACCCGAATCCGCGATGGTCCTCGGCAACGGCTCGCTCGGCCTGCTGACCGTCGCCATGCTCGCGAAAACTCTCGAGGTCGATCGCACGTACTGCCTCGGCCGGCGTGACCGGCCGGACCCAACGATCGACATCGTCGAGTCCCTCGGCGCGACGTACGTGGACTCGCGAGAGACGCCGGTATCCGAGGTGCCCGACGCGTACGAGGGAATGGACTTCATCTACGAGGCGACAGGGTACGCCCCCCACGCGTTCGAGACGATCGAGGCGCTCGCGCCCAACGGCGTCGGCGCCCTGCTCGGCGTCCCCTCGAGCTGGACGTTCGAAATCGACGGCGGCGCGCTTCACGAGGAGTTCGTGCTCCACAACAAGGCGCTGGTCGGGAGCGTCAATGCCAACCGCAGCCACTTCGAGGCCGCCATCGACACGCTCACACAGCTGCCGTCGTCCTTCCTGGACGACCTCGTGACCGGGATTTACGACGTCGAAGCCTTCGAGGCGGCATTCGTCGACGACGACACGACTATAAAAACGGCGGTCGAATTCGATCGTATATGAAGAACGTCGACGACCTGATCGAGAGTGCGGCCGACCTCGCCGAGCGCGGCCTCTCGAAGGGCGAGATCGCAGACGAGTTGAACGTCTCCCGCGAGACGGCGAGCTGGCTGGTCGAACGCAGCGGCACCGCACCGCAACCGTCGGCCCCCGAGACGGCCGATACCGCCGGATCGGCGGACATCCACGTCGACTGGTCGGCCATCGGTCGGGACTCGAAGCGCATGGGCTACGTCGCCAGCGCGATGGCAGACCTGCTCGCCAAACACGGCGAAGACGTCGATCTGACGATCGGCATCGAGAAGGCCGGCGGCCCCATCGCCGCGCTGGTCGCCCACGAACTCGAGACCGACCTGGGAACGTACACGCCGGCGAAACACCAGTGGGAGGAGGGCGACATCGACGAGCTCGGCGGGACCTTCTCCCGAAATTTCGCGGCGATTCGGGACCGCGAGTGTTACGTCGTCGACGACACGGTCACCAGCGGGACGACCATGCGCGAGACCATCGACGCGATTCGAAAGGAAGGCGGCGAACCGCTCGCGTGTGTCGTCCTCGCGGACAAGCAGGGAGTCGACGAACTCGACGGCGTTCCGATCTACTCCCTGTTGCAGGTCATCAGCGTCGGGAAAGAGGCGGACGACTACCAGTCCTAGCCCGGTGCTTCGCTTCGCCGTCCGGTATCGCGTCTTCACCTGAGACGGGTTTGGAACACGATACTTCCTAAAGTCTGAGGGATTTGCGACGATATCCGTGTGGCGCAAACGCTTTCCATCCCACGCCCCTACGAACGCCCATGACGTTTCAGCCAGACAGTAGCCTCGAGCAAGACGAGGTCGACGAAATCGTCGAAACCGCCCTCGACGAGAACGAGATCGTTCTCTTCATGAAGGGCAACGAACTCATGCCCCAGTGTGGGTACTCCCAGCGCGCCCTCGAGCTAATCGGCAAGCACCGAAACGATATCGAGACGGTGGACGTACTCGAATCCCTGCCCGAGTTCCGGGAGGCCCTCTCGGAACACAGCGGCTGGGAGACGATCCCACAGACCTACGTCGACGGCGAGTTCGTCGGCGGGTCGGACGTCCTGGCCGAACTCGACGAGCGCGGCGAACTCGAGACGACGCTCCAGGCGAGTACCTGATCGGGTACCCCGGATACTGACCACCTGACAGGACCGCCGTCGACGAGATCCTCGGCGACCTGTTCGCAAACACTCATATGTATTCCAATACGTCACCCGGGGAGATAATAGCAGGTCATATATGGGGAGCGACCGTACTAGGAACCAGACGACTATCGCCCACCCCCTTCCAGATATGTCAACAGAGGAATCCAGACACGTGTATCGGCTGCACTCCACGCTCGAACTCCCGCTCGAGGACCTCGAAGAGCACCTCGAGACGGCGACCTACCCCGACGGCGTCACCGACGTCGAGCTCACCCGCCGAAACAACACCCTCATCCTCAAAGCCGTCTCCAACGACGACACGGTCAGCAAGTACACGCCGGCTGCCCAGTTGAAAGCCAGCGTCACGGAGAACCGGGTCTACGAGGAGGATCCGGAGGAACGCCGGCAGAATTCGTTCCGCTGGGACGAAGACGAGGAAGAGGAAATCGAGTCGGAACTCGTCGAGTTCGCGGCGTTCAAGGGCGACCGCGAGACGGTCCTCCAGAACTCGCTCCTCCAGTACGAGATGTTCCAGGTGCTCTGTGACATCGCCCTCCAGACCGAGAAGGGGACGCTGACGGCGATTTCCGAGCGCGACGGCGACCTCGAGGCGACCCGAATCGTCGACGGCGAGGCCAGACCCGCCGACGTCGAGGTCGTCGAGGGGCCCCGCGAGCGCAAGTCGGCCTCGAGCGGGGTGAACTGGCGGGACAACAAGTTCATCAGTGATTGAAAATAAAGACAGATAAAGCGAAACCGGGGCGCTTCTCTCCCTTCTCATCTCGAGCAGACCACAAAGTAGAGTGGCTTCACCGTGTAAACCCGAAGAAACTCTTGCCGATCATCTTTCCACTCTGGACGGTCTCTGCAGGGAAATTCGCCCGCAGACGGGCAATCAAACGACGTCGTGTCGTCGATAAAACCGTCGCGTTCGCTCGTCAGCGAGGAGCGGGCGGTGGACCTGTAGCGAGGCGACGCCCGTCTGGCTGTTCCCCTCGATGATCTTGAACTCGCCGTCGCCCGTGACGACGATGTCCCACCCGACGTAGGGCATGTACGAGAGTTCGTTGGCAATCTCGAGCAGTCTGGTGCGGATTTCGTCCCAACCCGGGACCTTCGTTCCCTCGATTCGGGCGCCGGTTTCGGGGTGCGTGTCGTGCCAGACGACGCTGTCGCTGTGATAGTACTGAGCGCCAGCACTGAGCGCTCCGGTCTCTCGATCGACTTTCGCGCACAATCCACCCCTCGAAAAGTTGTCTACAGGCGCAGAATCGCTGGTCCCGATTCGCTGAACCGCGATCGGAATGAACGCCTCCTGGGCGTGCTCGTCGTACATCGTCAGCGCCCGGATCGTGTTTGTCGTGTCGGGGTACAGTTCGGCGGCGTACTCGCCTTGCTCGACGAACTCACAGACGAGATAGTCCTGGAGGTCCGCGAGCGTCCGGGCAAGCTCGGTATCAGTCATCTGCCCGCCGTCGTACAGATACGACCCGTCCCTTCGCTCGAGGAAGTGAACGTTGTTTCCGCCGCCGCCGCTGAACCACTTCAAAACGAGTTGCTCTCCGTCCGAAAGAGTCTCGTCGAACCAGTCGATCGGATCCCTGGTTGGACGCGACACGTCGGGATCGGTCGGACGTTCGAGTTCGATGCCACCGTCGCTTGCGACTACAGTGTTGTCACTCGAATCGAACGCGTGGAACCAGCCATCCCTGAGCAGTCCGTGTACCGTCGATCGATGGGACGGAAACTTGCCAAGGATTTCGTGAAAGGCGAGTTTATTGTCGATCAGTGCGCCCCAGTGGTCGTTGATTCGACCCGTCCGGACGTACCGTTGAAAGTCGTCGAGATACAGCGACGGGTCGTAGGTATCGAAGTCGTAAACTACACCCGACTTGCTCAGAAACCGCCGTCGATAGAGCCAGAGGCGCTCCCGACGCGAGAGTTCGAACATCAACCTCGATTCTCGCTCGTCCTGGACCAGCCTGCGCACTCGATTCGCCGTTTGATACACGTCGCGAACGTTCATCGAGTAGAACTACCGACTGTTCTATTATACTTATACACAGGGTATGACGTCGATTACAGATCGAAACAGTTCGCCGGGGCCGCCCTTCCTCTCCTTTTCGGGGACGAGTCTACGGAATCCACGGCGATTATGAACCCGTATCCCACCTGACTTCTACGTCGATCGATACTCTGGATTGTAATTCGAGACCGCCTGTATACGCGTTCTGTGGGGACTCGCGATGGAGAACGGATTCCCAGTCGAATTGTTGCGACATCCTCTCAGAGAACGTGATATCTCTTATCCCTCGGATAATACCGGTTCTCAGGTCCATCAACGGCTGAATCGGTCCGGCTTCCGTCCCCGGAACCGTCTTACGCGCGGAGCCAGTTCTCGAGCCGACTCGTCAGGATTTTCGCGACCGCGTTGGCGATGTGATCAGGCGACTCCGAGAGGTTCCACACGTAATCGCCGACGCAGGTGACCCCTTCCCACTCGACGTAGCCGTGACGGTCGAGTTCGATGAGCACCCGCTCGAGAGCCGTCTCATCGAGTCGATAGCCGATCCGTTCTTCCAGTCGATCGGCGAGCTGTGGAGTCGTCAGCACGGCCCGGTCCTGGAGAGACGAGTCGCCGGTCGGAACGACGGACGGTTTCGACGCCGGCGTCTGCGGTGACGGCGGCCGCTGGGTCATTGTCGATGTCCGGTTGTGATCGAGACGGCATAAGAATCGGTGTGAACAGACGCGACCATCAAGTGCGGATCGTCGAAAAAGGTACCTCGTCGATTCCGTTTCCGTGGTTCTCACCCGCTTCGATCGAACGGTCGGATTGCCTCTAGCGGTTCCTGTTAGCATAACCCACGCGAAGACCGAACGGAGGCGACAGCACGTTCCGCCGGCGTAAGGACTTTAACCCTCGTAATTATATGTAATTACACCGTATGCCCGACAATTTCCCCACGTACGTCGACGTCGATTACGAGGACGGCACCGACGAGGATCCCGAGGACTACCCGCACGTCCAGGACAAGATGGAGAAGGCCATCGAGGTCACTCGACAAGGTCTCGAGCAGTACGAGAACCCGGCCGTGATGTGGACCGGCGGCAAGGACTCGACGCTCGTCCTGTACTTCGTCAAGGAGGTCGCGGACCGCTACGACCTCGAAGTACCCCCGGCGATCTTCATCGACCACTACCAGCACTTCGAGGCGATCCACGACTTCGTCGACCACTGGGCCGACGAGTGGGACCTCGAGGTCATCTACGCGCGAAACGAGGACATCGGCAACTACGTCGAAGAGAACGACCTCGAGCCGGGTGACGACATTCCCGTCGACGAACTGTCCGAGCACAATCGCCACCACGTCGAGAACATCCTCGAGTACGAGGAGGACTCGTTCCCGTTCCTGCTCGACACCTACGCCGGCAACCACCTGCTAAAGACGGTCGCGCTCAATGACGCGCTCGAGGAGTACGACATCGACGGCATCCTCTCGGGCGTCCGCTGGGACGAACAGGAAGCACGCGCCGACGAGACGTTCTTCTCGCCGCGCCACGATCCGGACATCTACCCGCCCCACGACCGCGTTCAGCCCATCCTCCAGTTCGACGAGGCGGCAGTCTGGGAGGCGTTCTGGAACTTCGTCGTCCCGGACACCGTCGAGGCGTTCCCGGACGAGGGCTACGTCCCGCAGAGCGCCGACGACCTGCCGAACGACCTCGAGCCTAGCGATACCCCCGTCTCGCCGAAGTACTGGGAAGGCTTCCGCTCGCTCGGGAGCGAGATCAGCACCGAGAAGACCGAAGACGACCCCGCCTGGCTCCAGGACCTCGAGGGAACGACCGAACGTGCCGGACGCGCCCAGGACAAAGAGGATCTGATGGAGCGGTTGCGCGATCTCGGCTATATGTAGGACACGGCGGAAGCGACCGTCGTGGTACCGCGACCCTCGCAAGCGTTATCCGTGTACCGGGTGAACGTTTGTTTGTAATGGCAAACGGTAAAGTTGATTTCTTCAACGACACAGGCGGCTACGGTTTCATTTCGACGGACGACGCAGACGATGACGTATTCTTCCACATGGAAGACGTCGGCGGCCCGGACCTCGAAGAAGGCACAGACATCGAATTCGACATCGAACAGGCCCCCAAAGGCCCCCGCGCGACGAACGTCGTCCGCAACTAAGTTCTGACGCCGGGCTGTCGTCACCGACCGTCCGGACGAGTACTTCGTTTAGAATACGCTCGTGGTGAGCGCCCGCTCCGTTGCGACTGGTCGGAAGCGACGAGTCGGGGCGGGATTCGTCACGATTCGAGACTCACAACTCGAGATTCATCGCTCGAGCCTACCGGTTAACACCCGTCACTCTCTCTTTCTAATCACATGACAGTTACTGCTCGAACCGCTCGAGAAATGCTCTAAAACGGGTGACGCGATCAGCGCATCGCCCGGTACTCGCCGTGTTTGACGCCGATCGCGAGCATGATCGCGCCGAAGATGGCCATCGACGGCAGGACCATCGTCAGGATCGTACCGGTCGTCATACCCGGCATCATCGTGAGGGCAGCGGTCCCGACGGCGATGATCGCGACGAACGCACCGACGGTCTTGACGAGGTCGAACTCGAGTGCCATATGCGAACGTCGGTTGCGAAGATTCCTAAGAATACCGAAACGATGCGCCCGTTTCCGTCGGTTGCTGGAGTTGCCGGATAGCGAGGACTCGGTTACTCGCCCGACGGCCGGACGACGTTCGCCAGTGAGACCATCGTCCCGAGGAACCAGCCCATCGGGAACGAGAATCCGAGCCACATGGCCGCGTAGGCCGCGCCCTCGAGCTGGTAGTTGTCCCGCAGGTACTGGTTGAGGTCCCCGACGACGAAGACGGTGTCGAGGAGCCACACGGCGAGGTCGTAGCTGGGTTCGAGGACGTAGGGCTCGAGCGAGGGGGTCACGAGCGCGGCGACGACCGGGGGCAAGAACAGGGCGGTCATCGCGAAGGGGTAGGCGAGAATCACCGAAAGTGCTCGCCCGCCGAATTTCGAACAGGCGGCTGCGAGTGCGGTCGAGATCGTCGCGACGCCGCTCGCTGCGGCGACGGCGTAGACGGCGTCGAGAGGGACGTCGACTTGCTCCATGTACGACATCGCACCCCAGGCGATGGTCAGCAGACCCCAGCCCAGCAGGGCGACGGCGGTGACGCCGACGATGCCGAGTCGGGTTCGCGTCGAGTCGAGTTTCGCCGCGTAGTAGCGGGTCGCGAGACCGATTACGGTGAACGGATACACGAGTAGAATGCCGAGGGCACCGACGAGACTCCAGAGATAGTAGCCCACTTTCTGCGGGAGCGATTCCGGTTTCCACTTCCCCATGACGGAGTGGCCCCGGCCACGCTGACGGGGGAAGACGAGCTCCATCCACGCTCCGTGGAGCCGTGCCAGGTCGACTTTCACCGCGGCGACGAATCCGCCACCGCCACGGGAGTGTGCGCGCGTAGACATACTCAATCCAAAATACTGTGATACCGTAAGTTTTCCTCCTCGAGACCGTCTCGATTTCACGATCGTTTCGAGACCGTCTCGACCGTCACACGCGATCCCCATCGTTTATGCACCATCCCAAACCATCCTCGAGTATGGACATCGAGTCTTTCTTCGAGGAGATGCCGTTCGCCGACCTGCTGGGCGTCGAGGTCACCGAAGCCGAAGACGGTCACGCCGAAGGCCGCCTCGAGATACGCGAGGAACTGTCCTGGAACGCCGATCGGCTGATGGCCCACGGCGGGGTGACGTTCACCCTGGCGGACACCGTCGGCGGGGCGGCGCTCGTCTCGGAGGTCGACCAGCCGGTGCCGACGATCGACATGCGCATCGACTACCTCTCGGCGGGCACGGGCGACCTCCACGCCGAGGCCGACGTCGTCCGCTGTGGCGGGGACGTCGGCGTCGTCGATGTCGAAGTCTACAGCGAGGACGATACGTTGATCGCGGACGCTCGGGGCGTGTACAAGACTGGCTGAAACTCGAGCGAAGGAATCAGTACGCTTAGGAGAGTCCACTCCCTAGCCGGCGGTGTGAACCGTCGGAACGTCCTCCAGGCGATCGGTGTCGGGGCAAGCGTCGGACTCGCCGGCTGTTTCCAGGGCCTCGGTGAGTTCTTTACGGGAGGCGGAATTCAGCCGAACACGCCGATCCTGATCTTTAACGAAGCCGAATTCTCGTACAACGTCGCGATCGAGGCGCAAGAAGCCGAGACTGGGCGGAAGACCTACGACGAGGGCATCAACATGATCCCCGGCGAGCGGGCCGTTCCTCGCCGCATCGAACGAAGCCCGCAGCAGTTCCGGGTCACCCGGCACGGACGCGACGGCGAGGACGGGGGCCCCGGCGAGGATCTCGTCGAGACCGGCCAAATTACGGAGGAGACTCAGCTCGTGAGCGTTCGGATTTTCGACGACACTCTCGAACTCGAGATAATCGAGGACGAGGACGAAGCGGAGGCTGAGCAGGAAGAACTCGAGGAGGAGGCGAACGACTCCTCCGAGAATACGTCGGGCTCGACCGATAACGAGGGCGACTCGACCGATAACGAGGACGACTCGACCGATAACGAGGACGAATCGAAAGAGAATACGACAGGCGACTGATCGTTCGATCGGCGCCGCCGAGACGAAATACTGAACTACGGATAGGGATGGAACGCCCGTTCGAGCCGCGGTTCGAACCCAAGTTCGTCGGGGACCGTCTCGGCTCGAGGCGCGAAGTAGGGCTCGCCCGTGAACAACGGCTGCGCTTCGGGGACGACGACGCGCACGGCCTCGAACCCGATTCGCTCGACATCCCGCGTCGTGAGCCGGGCGGCGTACGGCGTCAATCCGGCGTCGGTCACGCGCTCGAGCAGCGCCTCGAGTCTCGCCGCACCAGTCGGCACGGGATCTGGGCTGACGGACGAAGCCGAGACCCGCTGCGCGTCACCGACGTCGACGAACTTCCTGGCCCGGTCGGGAAACGACCCGTACTCGCCGATGGCACCGCTCGCGTTTTCGGCCTCCTCCGGCCCCATTCCTCGAAGCTCCGTCCAGTTCTGGAGCGCCTCCCCGAGCGCGCTCGTCGCGGCAGCGTCGACGTCGAGTCCGGCGGCCGAGCCGACGGCGAAGTGGGGCCACGGATCCCCGTACTCCTCGGTGGGGGTATCCAGGTCGCGGTGAACGGCGACGGCTACCACGGGGACGTCCACGTCCTGTGAGCACAGGAGCGCCGTCGTCTCGAGCCCCTCGCTCCTCGCTCGCCTGGCGAGCGTCTCGTAGACCTCGGCCTCGGCCTCGACTTCGAGGGCCGACGGTTCGAACGTGGAGTACCACGCGAGCATCGTGGCGTCGCGTTCGACGACCTCCGTTAGCCCGGAACGGAGCGCGTCGACCGTCGACGAGCCGAGACCGAGTCCGGTCGTGATCGACGGCACCAGCGAGTCGCCAGGCTGGGGGAACTGGACCGCTGCCGCTGGAAGGTGGGTAGACTCGCGGCTCTCGAGGGCGACACCCTCGACCCATCGGCGGTCCTCGTCGGGATCGTACTCGGGGGACGAGTCCGGTCGAACGAGGTCGGTCGGCGAGACGGCGTTCTCGAGAGCGGTTTCGCTGGCGCGAACGAAGTCCGCATCTCGGTAGATGCCCGCACAGTAGCGTTCGAGGCCTTCCCCGACGGCCTTCATCAGCGCCTCGTTCCAGTCGACGGCGACGCCGGCGGCCTGGGTCGGCGCGCTCGCGTCGCTGTAGGCCGTCGTGTCGGCCACCGTCGCGAGGTAGTACGGGACCGGGAACGACTCGAGTTCGCCGATGGATTCGACGATGCCGACGCGGTCGTCGATGGCGAGTTCGGCCCGGTCGACGGCCGCCTCGAGGTCGAGCGATTCGTCGTCCCCGAGGTCGAGGGATCGATCCCGTTCCGAGGGCTCGCACGCACAGCCTGGAACGGGAAGCAACCGTCGCCTGGCGTGGGGAACCTCGCGAACCTGCCCGATGATCGTCGGTTCCGCTCCGCTGAACAACCGAATGCACTCCCGGCCGGCGATGGCCCCTGCGAGCCTGGCCGCGCTCCGGTTCGCGCGGGGACGGCCGTCACCGACGTCCTCGTCCTGGAGCGTCGACTCGACGCGGGCCTCGAGACACGAGAAGCAGGCCGTGTCGGCGGCGAACCCCGAGATTGCGGCGTCGACTGCCTGGATCGGCTGACTCCCGACGCCGCCAACTTCGACGGCGATCCAGGGCGTGTTTCCCTCACGAGCGGCCGCATTCGCGTGCTCGAAGGTCTCGGCGCCGACGACGTCGCTCACGATGGCGAATCGGGCGTCGCTCAGATCGTCGGGAGTTGCGTCGACTGCCGATACCGAGTCCACATCGTCGAATGCGGCGACGACGGCCGCGCGGACGGGGTCGTCACCGACTACGTGTACGTCCATACGCGACCGTCTCGCGCCGGCGGCAAAAACGCGCCGCTCGAGGTCGGGTTTCAGAGCGCGTTCGCCCCGAGTTTACGTTTGTGTCCGAGGTCGGACCCAGTTCGCGTGCCCGACGCAGGCCAGGACGAACTCAGTCTCGCTCGCCGAACGTCCGCGGAGCGCCCTCTGTGGCCGTGGCCCACTCGACAGCGTTCCGGATCACCCGCTGAACGTCCTCGTTCTCGTAGATCGGAATCGTCTCGTGGCCGGGCCGGAAGTAGAAGATGCGGCCGCTTCCACGCCGGTAACAGCAGCCGCTGCGAAACACCTCGCCACCCTCGAACCAGCTCGTGAAGACCAGGCGGTCGGGTTCGGGGACGTCGAAGGGCTCGCCGTACATCTCCGTCTCCGGGAGTTCGATGCACTCGTCCAGGCCGTCTGCGATCGGGTGGCCGGGGTCCACGACCCACAGGCGTTCAAGGCCGTCATCTTCGCGCCACTGGAGGCTACAGGTGGTCCCCATGAGGCGCTTGAAGATCTTCGAGTAGTGGCCGGAGTGAAGCACGAGCAGACCCATCCCCTCGAGGACGCGCTCCTGGACTCGGTCGACGATTTCGTCCTGGACCTCGTCGTGTGCCGTGTGTCCCCACCAGAGCAGGACGTCGGTTTCCTCGAGCACGTCCGACGTGAGCCCGTGTTCGGGTTCGTCGAGCGTCGCCGTGGTCACCTCGTGGTCGGCCTCGAGGAAGCCGGCGATGGTCGCGTGGATACCGTCGGGGTAGACAGCGGCGACCTCGTCGTTCTCCCGCTCGTGTCGGTACTCGTTCCAGATCGTGACAGTGGCCATCGTGAAGCGGTTCGACATCGAGACTGAAAGCGTGGGCGGTCCCGGCGGCGGCTGACGGGGTCGTAAGCTGGCACTAGCGGTAGGGACGCTGACATTCGTCGGGGAATCGACAAGAATTCGAATCCAACTGGTACGAATATATAGGCGACATGGGTCACAACCCTTATTTTGATCGCCAACCCGGTTTTCTCTATGGGAGCGTTCTTTCGCATTCGTTTTCAGATGAAATCGGGCATTACCCGACTACGAGTCGGTAAATCGGGGGTTACTCGATGAGCGAGGCCAGCACCGGGACGGGCACCGGCATCGGAATCGGCGTCGGTATCGTTGGCCTCGGTGGGATGGGGCAACTCCACGCCTCGAACATGCGTCAGGAGGGCGCCGATATCGTCGCCGGTGTCGATCTGGTCAAAGAACAGCGCGAACGGTTCGGTACGGAGTTCGGCGCCGAGACGTACGACTCTCACGAGGCCATGCTCGACGACGAGAGCGTCGACGTTGACGTCGTCGTCGTCACGACGCCGAACAAGTTCCACGAGCCAATCGCGGTCGCCGCGCTCGAGGCCGGTCGCCACGTGCTGGTCGAGAAGCCACTCGGTCACACCCTCGAGAGCGCCGAACGCATCGCCGCGGCGGCCGAGCGCGCCGAGGGGATCTGTATGGTGGGGTTCCACAACCGCCACGCCGCGTCGGCGGCGATGTTCGACGCCTACAAGTCCCAGGGTCGATTCGGCCGGCTGACCCACGTCGAAGCTAACTACGTCCGTCGACGCGGGGTCCCCGGCCCCGGTTCCTGGTTCACGAACCCGGACCTCGCTGGCGGTGGCGCCCTCCTCGACATCGGCGTCCACGCCATCGATCTCGCGCTCTACATGCTCGACTTCCCGGACGTAATCGAGGTCTCCGGCACGGCTCGTACCACGTTCGGCACCCAGAAGGAGTACGCCGATCCCGACGGGTTCGGCAATAACTGGAACGCGACAGTCGAGACGTACGAGGTCGACGACTCCGTCAGCGCCTTTATCCGCTGTGCCGACGGGCGAACGATCACCCTCGAGGCGGGCTGGGCGACGAACCGCGACCCCAGCCAGGAGTTCCACGTCCGGGGAAGCAACGCCGGTGCGCAGTTCGAAATCGGCGATTCGAACCTCGAGTTGCTCGAGGCGGGTACCGCAGGCTGTGACCACTACGCGGACACCCAACTCACCGGCGACACGTCGGTAACCGGCCACTACGAACAGGATCGTGTCTTCCTCGAGACGGTCGTCGCCGGCGACGAACCGACGACCAACACGGTCGACGAGGCCTTGACCGTTCAGCAGGTCATCGATGCAATTTACCGCTCGAGCGAGACGGGACGAGCGGTTCGCCTCGAGGACACGCACAAGGCGACCCGGACGCTGGACTGAGCCGGTTTGGCTGGGTCGTATCAACCAGAAATACTCTTTGTCCTGTATTCAAGAGCGAGACGTATCGTAATGAATTATGTTGGGCGAAGACGGCTGTTACAATCGCTGGTTCTCGGCGGGTTCACCACGGTCGCGGGCTGCCTGACGGCCGATTCTCGAGACAGTGATGGCGGCGCAAAGGGCGAACCCTCGAATACCACCGTCGACAGCGATGGTGTCGATGACGACGAGTCCAAAACCGACGACCAGTCCAACACCGACGACGAGGCCGAGGAAATCTATGAAGCACGTGACGAACCACTCTTTCGCCAGTGGACACCGGCGGTAGATGCCTACGATTACGATGGGACTCCAGGATTCCTCGAGATCGACGTCCAGGCCGCCTACGATATGTCTGCTACGGCCTCGAGCGTCGACCGAGCCGAACTCGAGAAGGCCGTCGAAGCGTACAGCGCACTCGGCATCTCGAGTGAAGAGTTGGACCGGTACCTCAATCTAAACGTGGGTGAGATTCTTTACGGTTCGTTCGATCCGAGTGTCGTTACCGACGCCATCGAAACAGCAGGGTACGCCGACGCGAGCAGCCACGGAGCGTACGAAGTGTACGACGGCGTCTCCATCCAGGACGGCGACAGGGTACTGCTGGAGGACTCGGCCGTTGCCGTCGGCCCGTCCACCCTCGTTGTCGCGCCCACAGCGGGGCTGATCGACGAGAACGCTGCGGATTCGTCAACGTTGTCGGTTGGGTCGCTCCTGGAAACGGGAGGGGCGTCAGGCGCCACACTTCCCGAGACGCACGACGACGTCGGCACGCTCCTGGAGGTGCTCGAGGAAGCGATCGTCCCGAGCGGGGAAAGTTCGTATTTATTTTGTCTCGCTCCTGATAGTCCCGGGCGACCATCGTACGAACCGGGTGGGTTCATCGTTTCCTGGTCGTTTGGGGCCGAACGCACGGAGCTATCGACCGCCTGGATATACGATGATCTGGAAACGCTCCACGAAGAGCGCCCACGCTCCCATATCGAATCGTGGCTTCCACTCGAGTACTACAACAAGACGTCGGTGTGGACGACCGACCGCGTGGCCGTCTACGAGGGATGGATCGAGACGACGGCGTTCAACTATTTCGAACCGCCAGCAGACGTGGCGCGCCATACCGGACCACAGGCGGGCCTCAGCCTGGACGAAGAGGACGGCGAGGCCGTGATTACGATCACCGTGATCGAACACCTCGACGCACTGCGGATCGAACGAAACGGCGAGACGGTTCGGACTGACGGCGATCCCGCGGTCGGCGAAACCCACACGATCTCAGTCGAAGCGGAAGACCGAATCGTCGTCGTCGGTGTGTACGAGGGGACGGAGTCGATCCTGCTCGAGCACGTCGCCCACGGGTACTGAGTTACTAGCGGTTCCAGATTACGAATCGATCGGCACAGCCGCTAGAGGAAATGTGCAGTGCCCCTCGAGAGAGACGCGACGGTCATTACTCGTCGAGGGCGGGAAAATGGGTTCGTTCAGGCCCTGGTCACTCGGGCCTCACTCGTTCAGATGACTTCTTCGAAGTCGTTGTGGCCGTGGATCTCGACGCCGTCCTCGGTGATCTCGCAGAGGAAGACGCCGTTTCCGGAGCCGGTGTCGCGCTCTGCGGCGGACTTGATACTCCGGGCGGCGATGGTCATCGCCTCGTCGTTCGAGAGCCCCTCCTCGTAGGCCTGCTCCAGGTGGCCGTAGGCGAGTTGCATGCCGGAGCCGGTGACGGTGTAGTCGTCTTCCATGACGCCGCCGGCGGGGTCGATGCTGTAGACGTGGCTCCCTTCCGCGTCGACGCCGCCCAGGATGGGGTGGATGGCGAAGAACGGGCCGCCGCGGGCGAAGTTGCCCGCGAGAGTGGCGAGCGCGTCGATGCTCATCTCGTCGCCGCGTCGGGCGCTGTAGAGGTTGACCTCGGCGCGGAGGCTCTTGATGAACGACTGGGCGCCGCCGACGCTGCCGACCATCGTCAGCGCAGCGGTCGGGTGAATCTGCTCGACCTTCTGGACGTTCTTGTTGGAGACGAAGCGACCGCCGAGGCTCGCGCGCATGTCCGTCGCGATGACGACACCGTCGGCCGTCGTGATGCCGATCGTCGTGGTCCCCGTCTTGTTCACGTTGTCCAGTTCGGCCTGCGAGAGGCCGTTCTGGGGGAGCGAGCCGAGTTCCGGCTCGTACGGCGAGGGCTCGTTCGCCAGCTGGTCGACGGTGCGAGAGAACTCGGAGTCGTGGGATGGCGTTCGCATTATCCGCATGTTACGGCCGACAGGGTATAAAACATCGGCGGTCACCGTGCTTCGTTCCGGTTTCGCCACGTCGCGTAACGCGGTGGCTCGAGGTCGGGTCGTTCACGACGGCTCGAGGTGGGTCTCGGCAGAAACGGTGGACGTTCAGGGCTCCGGCTGGGCGTTCTCGTAGGCCTCACCGACGGTGGCGAGCATCTTGTGGATCGGGATCGAAATCCCGGCCTGGCGGGCGGCGACCGCGAGCGGCATCATGACGATACCGACTGCGATGCACAGTTGATACAGTGCGAACAGGGACGCGTAGTACACGCGGGATATCATCGGCGTTCGGTCGATGGTCAGACCAGGTATATATATAAGCCTTGTTGCCCCGACAGCGCGTTGATGATTAATCAGGAAGATTTGAAGTCCGCGCCGTCTTGCGGTTCAAGTACAGTTGTGGAAAGGGCAACTGGATCCGCGTTGCTGCCCGAGGAATGGGTATCCAGACGCCAATACACGGGGGCGATTTCCATAACTTATGGCCAACGTAGGCCAACCGTGCGCGCATCTAAGTTTCGCGAGTATTCGACCAAATGATCGGTTTCGACGACGAACGGAGCGCGGCCAAACCGCAAAGCAGGAAACCCCGGGGCCCGACCAGGGAGTATGGCCAACTATCTCGTCGCGATGGAAGCCGCGTGGCTCGTTCGCGACGTCGAGGCGATTGACGACGCAATTGGCGTCGCCGTCAGCGAAGCCGGAAAGCGACTCAACAGCGAGAACATGGAGTACGTCGAGGTCGAGGTCGGCGCGACGGGGTGTCCCGCCTGCGGCGAACCGTTCGACTCCGCGTTCATCGCGGCCGAAACCGCGCTCGTCGGGCTCGCCCTCGAGATGGACGTCTTCAACGCCGACAGCGAGGAACACGCCTCCCGCATCGCGAAGAGCGAGATCGGCGGGGCGCTTCGGGACGTGCCACTGTCGGTCGTCGAAATCTTCGAACTCGACGACGACGAGGACTGACCCCAACGGCGGGTTCTCGAGACCGTCCCACCCAAACACATTTCTATAACCCGCGGTTATGTGCCGGTATGGACCTGCCGACGCCGACGGACCTCAGACAGCGCCGGAACGAACTGGAACTCACCCAGAGCGAACTGGCAAACCGGGCCGACGTCTCCCAGCCCCTAATCGCCCGCATCGAGGGCGGCGACGTCGACCCGCGACTCTCGACCCTGCGTCGGATCGTCAACGCCCTCGAGGACGCGGAGGGCGACATTATCCGTGCGGACGACCTCATGCACGAGGACGTGGTCAGCGTCGCCCCCGACGATCCGGTCAGCGAGGCCGCCCACCAGATGGAACGGGAGGCGTACTCGCAACTGGCGGTCATCCAGGACGGGATCCCGGTGGGCTCGATCAGCCAGACCGAACTGGTCCACCTGGACGAGGAGGACCGTAACGAACCTGTGGCCGAACACATGGCCGAGAGCTTTCCGACTGTTTCGAAGGACGCGACGCTCGACGAGATTAGCAACCTCCTCGAGCACTACAAGGCCGTCATGATCACCGAGGCGGGCCAGACCGTCGGCATCATCACCGAGGCGGATTTGGCGGCGCGGCTGTCCTGAGTTGTCGCCGTCGTCTCCAGCAATCGGTGGCCAGGGAACCGAAACGACCTTTCCCGACCAGTCTCTGCTTCCTGTCGTGACGACGACAGTCTACTTCGATCTCGACGGCACGCTCCTCAAGTACACGATGCCGTTCGACGACCAGTTTGCGAGTGTCATCTCAGAGGAGTCGACCGCGGAGATGGCCGCGCAGTTTTCGGATCAGGTGCTCGACGGAATCACCGGCATCAAACCGGATCCCTACGAACGGGCGTTCGAAGAGGTCTGCGACCGCTACGACCTATCGAGCGACCCGTCATCGCTCGCGACCGAGTACATCCAAACCCAGGCAGCGTCGATGACCATCGACCCCAGCGTAGGGCGCCTCCTGGAGACCGTCGCTGACCGTCACCGGACGGGCATCCTCACCAACGGGGACGGACCCATGCAGTGGCGCAAGATCGAGGAACACGGCCTCGACGAGATCGTGGACGAGGTCATCGTTTCGAACGACCTGGGTGCCCGAAAGCCCGATCCCGAGATTTTCGAGGAAGCGAAGGCGCGCCTGCCAGCGGACGCGTACATCTACATCGGAGATACGTACGAACACGACATCGTCCCGGCCCGCGAGCGGGGGTTCGAGACGGTGTATGTGGGCGACGAGGAGCGACCCGAGGCGACGGTCGCCGCCAGCGGGCCAGATGCCCTCGCCTCCCTGCTCCTCCCGCTACTGGAAACCACCGACGACCGGTAATTGCTGGGCCGGACGTCGTTACGACTCGAGCCAGGGTGACTGTTCGAGATCCGCCAGCGACTCGAGCGTGTAGTCCGGGCAGGGCGTCGGCTCCGCGGGAATGTCTTGCTCCGGGGGTACCCAAACTGACCGAATCCCGGCCGCTCGAGCACCTGCGACGTCGCTCGAGAGGGAGTTCCCGACGTACACCGCGCGCTCCGGATCCGTCTCGAGGGCTGCGAGCGCCCGCCCGAACGGCTCCGGATCGGGCTTCGGCGCCGTGTCGTACCCCGCAAAGACCGTCGTCTCGAACGCGTCGGTGAGGCCGATGGCGTCGAGTTTCTCGCGTTGCATCTCGGGGTCGCCGTTGGTGACGAGGCCGAGACGATACTCCTCACCAAGCGTCTCGAGGACGTCGGGAACGCCCGAGAGCGGATCGACCGCCCGCTGGTCGCGCTCGGCGGTGAACGCCTCCGCGACGGCGACGCCAGCGTCCCGGTCGAAGCCCGCTTCGACCGCCAGGTCGCCGAAGCACTGTTTGCGCAAGTCGGCGACGCTCGAGCTATCTTCGAGGTAGGCGCCGTACCGGTCGTAGTACGCCGACGGCTCGAAGAGCGGGTCGACGCCAGCGCGTTCGAACGCTCGTTCGAGAACCGTCGCCGGCGACCGGCAGTATCGACAGAGGGTGTCGTCCAGGTCGAACAGTACGGCGTCGACGGGCGTCGTGGGGGTGGTCATCCGTTCGTTCGACCGCCGTCTCGAGCGTACCCCTCGGGCGTTCGCTCGGCGAGGTCGAACAGGACCGCCCACTCGAGCAGTCGCCGGACGCGTTCGCCCCAGATCTCCTGGAGGCGGGTCCGGTGTTTGTGTTGCTCGTAGGCCGGGATTTCGTCGCGGAACGCCTCGAAGACGGCGTCGCCCGAGAGTGGTTCGTCGGCGGCCTCGAGAATTTCGAGGACAACGGGCACGCCGTAGACGCGCTCGCGGAACGGCTCGCGAAGGTGATCGGGGTCGGGGTCGACCCGTTCGCGGTAGAACCCAGCCTGCCCCTCTCGAGCGAGTTCGAGCGCCCGGAGGAACGTCAGCCAGGTCCGAGCTTCGTCTCGCGGGCTGATCCCCGTCTCGCGCATGATCCGGGCGCAGCAGTCGTCCTCGGTGCCGGGGACGAGGGGGACGGCTCGCTGGACGGTCTCGACGTACGCGAGGTCGTCGGGCGCCTCGGGGACGAGTTTGAACTGCATACAGATCTCAGCGGTCGGCGTCGAGGCCGAAGGAGTCGACCAGGACGTCCTCGTCCGTCTCGCCGTAAACGTACGTCGGGCCGCCGAGGACGTCCACGGTCACCTTCGCCGGGCCGAACAGGTCGGCCGACGTCTCCTCGAACGACCAGTCTCGATCCTCGAAGATGTCGGCGAACGGCGCGCCGTACTCCTCGCGCGCGCTCGAGATAACCGCGTCGAAGGCCTCGAAGTCCTCGCGGACCACGAGGTGGGCCGTCCCGCCGTAAGCGACGGCGTCGTTCGTTCGGCCGATGGCCGTCTGCTCGTCGCCGGCGACCGGCGGCACTGGCGCGCGCCCGGTTGCGGAGACGACGTCGAGCGGGTCGTAGCCGAGTTCCACGAGGTTGAACGTCGCGTGCTCTGCCACGCGGGCCGCGTTCGTGACGCTCCCGACGACGCTGGCGGTGGGGTAGGCCAGCAGGAAGACGCCGCTGGTCTCGACGCCCGTGAGGGCGGCCACCTGCTCGGCGGCGGCTTCCGTCGGGTGTTCGTCGGTCTCGAGCGCGAGCACCGTCAGGTCGAAGGCGTCGGTGTAGCCGATGCGGCGGAACTCCGTCTCCTCGGCGACGAGTGCGCGGGCGGGACCGCTTCCAAGGGCCTCGAAGTCCTCTGTCGTGAGTTCCCAGCTGGCCTTCTGTGAGCAGAGCAACGCCAGCCCGGGCTGGTCCGTCGAGAGTTCGACGTGCGGGATGGGGGCGCCGCCGATCTCCGTGAGGTCGCGACTCGGGGTCGCGAGTCCAGCCGTCTGGATCTCCGTACACAGCAGTCCCGCTTCGATGCCGCCGTCGAACTCGAGGCCGAAGTCGAGCACCGTCGTCTCGTTCTCGAGTTCGTACGCGCCCACGTTGAGCTCCTCGGTAAACTCGAGGGCCTCGTCGACGAGTTCGATGGCCATCCGGTTGAGACTCTCCATGGCTCGAGCTACTCGCTCCGCCTTCAAACCGTTTGTTAGTTGTAGCCAGGTGCAACTACTTGCGACTACTCGCGACTTCTGGCCGGCCGCTCGAGGTGGGACTCGACGGCGTCGACCTTCGCCGCCGCGGACTCGTCGCTCGTCCGCTTGTCGTCGATCTTGAGAAAAGTGCTGACGCGGTCGCCGTCGACCGCCTCGTGGGCCGCCTGTGCCGCGGCGAACAGTTCGTCGACGTTTTCGGCCTCGATGGTCGTCCCCATCGGTCCAGTTTCGTACTCGACGTCGTAGTCCTCGAGCGCCTCGACAGCGTTGGCCACTTCAGCCGACATGCTGTCCTCGACGACCGGTGCCGTGCTCAGAAAGCCGATGACCGTCATGGTCGACTCGAGACCGAGAAGGGAGAAATAGCTGTCCGTTGCGCGGGACTGTGAGATAGCCCAACGCGGAGGCCAGTGTCTGATGACGAGGTCGACGATAACGGGATCGGCGTCAACGAGACGACGACGTGTCGGGAACGCAACGCTCGTGTAGCCCGAGGCGGTACCGATACGGGCGGTATTGCTGTCGTTGGACGCCACTATCAGTGTCGAGCGTCAGCGAAGCGGTGACTGGCCGTTACCAGTCGGCGGGTAGACGAAGATGTCGCCGTTGGCGAAGACGTACACCTCGTGCTCGAGCGCGCTAAAGCACACGTGGCCGTCGAGTCGTCGTCCGCCGTCGTTCTTCGGGCTGAACAATCGCTCGAGGGCGTCGGGGTCGATGCTGTCGTACAGCGAGAATTCGCCCTGGGAGACGTCGACGTTCGCGATGTTCGAGAGGGCGTGTACGATCGTCGTCGTCAACGTCGCCGTGCCATCGGGGTCGTAGCGAAAGACGTACCGGCCGTTCGCCTGGTCGTAATTCGAGTCGTTCGTGCTGTCTGGGGGAGGGATTTCAGTTTGCATATCGGTACAAAGGGCTACGCAGTTTTCCAGGTGTCCGTACCGGGGCCGGACACAAAAGTCAATCGGCCCGAGAAACGGTCCGACGGCCTGTATTGCTCTCGAGGGACACCGTCAATACCTCGTGATGGTTTTCTGGGCCGACGCGAAAAACACGATCGTGATTCGGTGATTCGGTGGTATACGGATCCCTCGAGTCCATGCCTGTTCCCACGGCACTACCTGTAGATGGCGTTCGCACTCGAGTGGTCGGTTCGTCGGAAAGGATTATGCGTGGGTGATGTCCGCGAAGGGAGATCACCTGCATCGAGTGGTGGGATAATCCACCGTTGCGATGCGTGGGACCGGATTTGAACCGGCGGACCCCTACGGGACAGCGCCCTCAACGCTGCGCCGTTGGCCTAGCTTGGCTACCCACGCTCGCGGCGTCTTTCTGCACTTTCCGATATCCAACGGGCATATAAAAGCCCTTTCTTTTGCCGCCGGCTCTGGGGTGCCGTCACACAGAAACCGGTAATCGACGGGCAGTGAACGGTGCCTTGAAATGTTGGACCGGCCAATGGTAGTCATGGCAAAATACTCGACCGGCTCGTCGTCCGGCGGCGGCGGGACGAACTGCGAGCTCTGTGGCGCCGAAAGCGACTCGCTGCGTCGAGCGACCGTCGCCGGTGCCGACCTCGAGGTCTGCACGAACTGTGCCCCCCACAGCGACGAGCAAAAGCAGCGTAGTCGTCGTTCGGGGGGCTCTGGCTCCAGCGGCTCGCGATCCCAGGACGAACCCAACCGCAAGAAGAAGGCCGCCCAGAACGTCGCCCGGGCGAACCCGATCTGGGACGGCGACTCCGAACACTGGGAGAAAGAGGGAACGAACTACGACGACGACCCGCTACCGTATCTCGTCTCCAATTACGGTGAACGCGCCGAGGCGGCCCGCCAGGAGGCCGGCCTAAAGCGCGAGGAACTCGCCGAAGAACTCGGCTGCCGGGAGTCCGACCTGCTGGCCGTCGAACAGGGGCGAGCGACCCAGGCCGGCGTCGGCGGCGGGCTCATCACGGCCCTCGAGTCGGTCCTCGACGTCGAACTCGCCGAATAGTGCCCGGACCGTGCCAACACGCCCCCCAGACCGGGAGATGCCCCGGCGAGCAGACTTTTATCGGAGGCCGACGGAGTCCCACCAATGAGCGGTCAACGGGCAGCGGCCGAGCCCTACACAACGCGATTCGAAACCGAGGTGACGGCAGTCGACGGAAAACGCGTCTGGCTCGAGACGACGTACTTCTACGCCGAGGGCGGCGGCCAGCCAGCCGACCGCGGACGAATCGGCGACGTTCCCGTCGAGGACGTCCAGGTCGTCGACGGCGAGCACGTCCACGTCCTCGCCGATCCACCGTCGTTCAGGGCCGGCCACCGTGTCATGTGCTCGATCGACTGGTCGTTCCGGATGTACTGCATGCGCGCACACACCGCCAGCCACGTCCTCTACGGCGCCGGACGGCGCCTCCTCGAGGACCTCGGCTACGGTGGGTTCGACATCGGCGAGGAGAAGATCCGCGTCGACCTCGAGACGACGACCGAAATCGACGACGACGTCCTGATCGAACTCGACGACCTGGTCAATCGGGCGGTCTGGGAGTCCCGACCGGTCTCCTGGGAGGACGTCCAGGTCGCGAACGCGCGCGAACGCGACGAGATTGCGTTCAACGAGGCCACGGAGGAAGGCGCCTTCTCCAGGGGGCAGGTCCGCGTCGTCACGATCGGCTCGAAAGACGATAACGGCCGGACGACCAATGGGTCGAGCAACCCCTGGGACGTCGCGGCCTGTGGCGGCACCCACGTTCGAAACACTCGCGAAATCGGGCCCGTCACGGTCCTGGATCGGTCGAACCCCGGAGAGGGGCTCACGCGGGTCGAGTTCGCCGTCGGCCCACGAGCGATCGAGCGCCGGGCAGCCGAAAAGCGAGCGGCGTTCGCGGCGAAGCGGACGCTGGGGGCGGACGTCGGCTCGATATCGGACGCCCTCGACGATATCGTCAAGCGACAGGACGCCCTCGAGGCCGACAAGCGAACACTCGAGGCCGACCTCGTCGAACGAGCGCTCGAGGCAGCCGATCCCGTCGAACGGGATGGAGAGACGTGGCTCGTGACGAGCGTCGACGGACTCGAGCCTGAAGCGCTCGGGGATGCCGTTCGTGAAGCGTCGAATGCGCACGCGGACGTCCTCGCCGTCGTTGGCGAAACCGACTACACGTTCGCCGTCGTTCGAGCCGACGGAGCCGTCGATGCGAGCAACGTCGTCGACGATCTGTCGGCCGAATTCGGTGGCGGAGGCGGCGGCTCCGGGTCGTTCGCCCAGGCCGGTGGGTTCGACGCGACACCGGCCGACGTCCTGGACGCCCTCGACTCGGGCCTATAACCGATCGTCGACCGTTTTAGGCGCTCCGAGACATAGCCAATCCCTGCAGCGGCAGGGTCAACGCTTAGTCGCTCGAGAGTGACGAAACGGACGAACGAGCGTCGTGTTTTGCTCACGGCAATGTATAAGCTTTTACTACTATGCGAGTCAATGGTGGTGCATGGGTATCGATTACTCGCAACTACACGATCCGAACGCGGAGTATACGATGCGAGAGCTGTCGGCGGAGACGATGGGCGTCGCGGCGAAACGCGGCGGTGGCCGGGACGTCGAGATCACCGACATTCAGACGACCATGGTCGACGGAAACTTCCCGTGGACGCTCGTCCGCGTGTACACCGACGCGGGAATCGTCGGCACCGGCGAGGCCTACTGGGGCGCTGGCGTCAGTGAACTCGTCGAGCGAATGAAACCCTTCCTGGAGGGCGAAAATCCGCTCGACATCGACAGGCTCACCGAGCACATGGTTCAGAAGATGTCCGGCGAGGGATCGCTCGCGGGTGTGACGGTCACGGCGATTTCGGGCATCGAGATTGCCCTCCACGACCTCGCCGGGAAGATCCTCGAGGTGCCAGCTTACCAACTCTTGGGCGGGAAGTACCGCGACGAGATGCGAGTCTACTGCGACTGTCACACCGAGGAGGAAGCCGATCCGATCGCCTGTGCCGACGAGGCCGAGCGCGTCGTCGACGAACTCGGCTACGACGCGCTGAAGTTCGACCTGGACGTGCCCTCGGGCCACGAGAAGGATCGGGCGAATCGCCACCTGCGCGACGTCGAAATCGAGCACAAGGCGAGCATCGTCGAGGCCGTCACCGAGGCCGTCGGTCACAGGGCCGACGTCGCCTTCGACTGCCACTGGACGTTCTCCGCCGGTAGCGCGAAGCGACTGGCCAGGCGCCTCGAGGAGTACAGCGTCTGGTGGCTCGAGGACCCCGTTCCGCCGGAGAACCACGACGTCCAGCGCGAGGTTACGCAATCGACGACGACGCCGATCACGGTCGGCGAGAACGTCTACCGGAAACACGGTCAGCGTCGCCTTCTGGAGGGACAGGCCGTCGACATCATCGCGCCCGACCTGCCGAAAGTCGGCGGGATGCGCGAGACGCGCAAGATCGCAGACCTGGCGGACATGTACTACGTTCCCGTCGCGATGCACAACGTCGCCTCGCCGGTCGCGACGATGGCCGCGGCGCACGTCGGTGCGGCCATCCCGAACTCACTGGCCGTCGAGTACCACAGCTACGAACTCGGCTGGTGGGACGACCTCGTCGAGGAGACGGTGATCGAGGATGGCTACATCGAGATTCCCGAGGAGCCGGGACTTGGCGTCACTCTGGACCTGGACGCCGTCGAGGAGCACCTGGTCGACGGCGCTGAGTTGTTTGACTGAGCGTAGCGAAGTCAAACTCGAAAATCTCCGATTTTCGTCGTTTGACGAAGCCTGGGCTTCGTCGTACTCGCTGAGCTCTTCTCAGCGGTGTTTGATTGAGTAGCGTAGACAAACTTGCCGAGTACGCTCGATGTATTGTCCGTTCGTGTCGGCGGACTAGTTCGAACGGAACTCGAGCCTGTTTCGATTCCTGGATGCTCGGTACTCGATTCCTGGATGCTCGACGCCTGATGCTCGACGCCTAATGCTCGAATCCTCGGTGATCGATGTTCGACACCTGATGCTCGACGCCTGATACTCGAATCTTCGGTGACCGACGCTCGGTGCCTGACGCTCGATGCTGTTACTACAAATTATATAGTGGTGAACACAAGTCGATCACCTCTCGAGAGGCGGTCTTTCGTGTTCGGAAGGCGGACGGGGCCGGCTCATTCGCGATCGAAGATTCGAACGCGCGACCGGCCGATGGTGGGGCAGAACGGTCGCCCAAACCGTCAGGACTCGTCGTCCGCTCGACGTTCCTCGTCCGCTCGACGTGGCGCACTCTGCTTGCCGAGGTCGCCTCCTTCGTCGACCTCGTCCGGATCGCGATCGATTCGCTCGAGTTCGTCCTCGATCTCCGCCTCTCGTTCGGCCTCGTACTCGTCGGTTCGGTCGGTATCGTCTTCGGCCATACGTGAAATGTACCGTCCAGGAACACGAAAGCGCGGCCGTCATCTGCAACGTGAGTGTGTACCGGTGGGCACAGACCAGCGATTGACCCCCGGAAGAGAAAGACAGATAAAAGGCCCCGCATTGTGAACACACAGATATGGACGTTCCCTACGATCTCACCTCGTACGTGCGGGTACTGAAGATGGCGACGACCCCCACGCGGGAGGAATTCGTGCAAGTGTCGAAGATCGCCGGGGCAGGAATCCTGCTCGTCGGCCTGCTCGGATTCCTCATCGGCGTGGTCATGCTGTTCCTCACCGGCGGGGGCTTCTAATGCCGATCTACGCAGTCAAGACGACGGCCAGCCAGGAACAGACCGTCGCCGACATGATCATCAACCGCGAGGAACCGGACGTACACGCCGCACTCGCCCCCGACTCGTTGACCTCTTACGTGATGGTCGAGTCCGACGGCCACGCCGTTCTCGAGCGCATCCTGGAGGACATTCCCCACGCTCGAACGGTCATCCCGGGCGAGTCCGACATCTCGGAGGTCGAGCACTTCCTCTCGCCGAAGCCGGACGTCGAGGGTATCGCCGAGGGCGACATCGTCGAACTCATCGCCGGACCGTTCAAGGGCGAGAAGGCGCAAGTTCAGCGCATCGACGAAGGGAAGGACCAGGTGACTGTCGAACTGTACGAGGCGACGGTCCCGATTCCGGTGACGGTGCGGGGCGATCAGATTCGCGTCCTGGATTCCGACGAGCGATAGCGAGTCGGTTCACTCGGCGCTCGCTTCGCTCGCGTACGGGGGCTATGGACTACATTTTGCGAGGAGCGGTAGCCGCATCGGAGTGAGAATACCCGACGACGGAAACGGGAGGAGTCCAAGCCGTGGCAATCGGCGGTCAACCGATTCGATGGCACTCGAGGCTTTGGAGGCCGTTCGAAGGATATCTAGTGGCGTTACAGGCCCGAACTGGGTGGGTGAAACCGATGGCGTTCATCCGGTTTCACTCATCTGTCGACGCCTGGAAGGGTACTAGCTCTCGAGGTGGTCGGCCAGCCGTTGCTGATCGACGACGTCGTCGACCTCCTCGAGGAGGTCCTCGCGCTGGCGTACGTCCTCCGCCCCGGCGCCGTAGGCGCGGACGTACTCCGCGCGGCTGTGTTCGGAGAAGACGTGGCGGATCGCCAGGTAGCCGTCGGGGACGATGGTTCCACAGACGCCACACTCGAGGCGTTCGTGGGCGGTTACCTGATGGGCGATGGTCGACTCGACGTCCTCGAACACCGAGCCGCAGTCGTCGATCCCACATTCCCAGGCCGTGTCCATTCAATCGTGATACTCGCGCCGGCCATAAAGGTTCTTTCGGCAATAGCTCGCTCCGCGAGGGAGTTATCGCGATACGATCGGTGATAACGAGGGGAAAACGCGTCGCCGACGACGATTCCGGGGAACCGACAAATCAGAATTCATAACTCCTCGGTTGGCGTACCGCGAACCGTGAGCGACGGAGAGCAGGTCCGGGTCGACCTCCACGTGAAGGTGTTGAACGAGCGGGTGATCGAGAACGCCCGTCGGGCGGGAATCGACGTACTCGTCTACGCCCCTCACTTCACTCGTCTCCCCGAGATTCGGGAGCGAGCAAACGCCTACAGTACCGACGACGTGACCGTCGTCCCCGCACGCGAGGTGTTCACCGGCTCCTGGAACGACCGAAAGCACGTCCTCGGGATGGGGCTCGAAGAACCCGTCCCCGATTTCATCACCCTCGAGGGGGCAATGGCGGAACTCGAACGACAGGGGGCCGCGGTGCTGGCGCCCCATCCCGAGTACCTGACGGTGTCGTTGACGGAAGAGGACCTCCGGCGCTTTCAGAACGGTATCGACGCCGTCGAAATCTTCAATCCGAAACACCTCCCTGCGCACAACCGACGAGCGAGCGACCTGGCCGACAGTCTCGACATCGCCCCGTTTGCCTCGTCGTACGCCCACCTCCCGAGTACGGTCGGCGTCGCCCACGTTGCGTTCGAGCAGGCGATCGAATCCGAGGACGACCTCGTCTCGGCGCTCAGAGCCGACGCCCCCAGACGGGTCGTCTACGCCGACGGTTTTCGGCGCTGGCGGACGACTGCGGCCGAACTGGCCCACCTCGCCTACGAGAACACCTGGAAGAAGGTCGATCGGCTGTACCTCTCCGGCACGGAGCCGACGCACCCGAATCACGTCTTCTACGACGGGCGGTTCGAGGACGTCTCGGTCTACTGATCGCTCCCATATTCGTTACCTGCGGAGTCGTTTTGGTATTCCGTAGGGCTGTTTTCGTCACCCGCGGAGTCGCGTTCACCCGACGACTTCTCGCTTCGCACCGGCCCGAGCCTCCGCCGCACACTATCCCAGTGGCTCCCTTTCCAGAAGTGCTGGCCACAGTTGCGACAGGCCCACACCGCCATCTCGCTCGGCTCGGGCGCGTACGGTGGCGTGTCGGCCGTTCCCGTTTCCGCCTCGGACACGTGCTCGAGCGGGCCGTTACACCGACCACACCGACGCGGTTCGTCGGGGAGCGTCAGGTCGAGCCCGCGGTCGTGGAGGGTTCGGAGTTGCTCGTCCGTATCGCGTGACTCGAGCAGGATAGCGCGCTCGCTCCGGGCGGCCAGGTCGACGTCTCGCGTGACGATCGTTCGGCCCTCATCGGCGGCGACGTCCAGGAGGCCATCGCCGGCCTCGAGGTCGCAGTCGCCCGCGTAGACCGTGTCGTGGCCGCACATCCGACAGTAGGTGACGATGCCGCCGCACGCCGTCGACGAGGAGTCGGTCGCTCACGGTGGATCACGTGGTCAGTGCGTCAGTGGGTCAGTGCAGTAAGGGAATCAGTGCATCAATGCAGGAACTCGCGCAACTCCTCGAGCTCCCAGGCGTTGATCACGTCCGCGGGTTCGGCCCACCCGCGGCGAGCCGTGTGGACCCCCCAGCGGACGTACTCGAGGGTCGCCGGGCTGTGCGCGTCGGTGTTGACAGCGATCACCGCCCCCTCGTCGATCGCGGCCTGGACGGCGTTTCCCCAAAGGTCGAGTCGGTGGGGGTTGCTGTTGACCTCGAGGGCGGTGTCGTTCGCCGCGGCGGCCTCGCCCAGCGCGGCCGCGTCGATCGAGAGGCCCTCGCGCTGGTTGAGCAGGCGGCCGCTCGGGTGGCCCAGGACGTCGACGGCCGGGTTCTCGATCGCGCGAATCAGGCGCTCGTTCGCCGCGTCCGAATCCTGGTCGAGCGCACTGTGGGGGGAGGCGACGATCACGTCCAGGGCGTCGATGACGTCCTCGGAGAGGCCGATTTCCCCCTCGGCGTCGACGTTGGCTTCGATCCCCGCGAACACCTCGAGGTCGGCCTCGGCGCCGACCTCACGGATCTCCTCTACCTGCTCGAGAATCTCGGCGTCCGTGAGTCCCATGCCGCCGACGACGCCCGGCCCCTCCGCGTGGTCCGCGATCGCGTAGTAGTCGTACCCCTGCTCCGCGGCCGCAGCGATCATCTCGTCGATCGAGTTGTTGCCGTCGGACCACTCGGTGTGGGTGTGCAGATCGCCGCGGATATCCTCGCGCGTGAGAAGATCCGGCAAGGTGCCGTCGGCGGCGGCGTCGATTTCGCCGCGATCCTCGCGCAGTTCCGGAGGCATCCACTCGAGGCCGAGCGCCTCGTACATCCCCTCCTCGGTTTCGCCGGCCACCCGCTCGCCGACGCGCTGGCCCACCTCGTGGTCTTCGACGTCGGAAACGTCGAAGGCGCCGTACTCGTTGAGTTTCAGCCCGCGATCGATCGCGTAGTTCCGTAGGGTCACGTTGTGATCCTTGCTCCCTGTGAAGTACTGGAGCGCGGCCCCGAACTCCTCGGGCACCACAACGCGCAGGTCGACGCGGACTTCGCCGACGCGGACGCTCGCCTTCGCCGGCCCGGACTCGATCTCGTCGTCGACGGAGTCCCAGGAGACGAACGAACCGACGACCTCCTCGGCCTCGACGGTGGCCGCGAGCACGTCCACGTCGCCGATCGTCTCACGCCACCGACGGATCGAGCCGGCGACCTCGCAGCGCTCGACCGCCTCGAGCGACTCCAGGAACGCGAGCACGTCGTCCGCGAGCGGGCGGGCCTCGCCGAGCAGTTTCCGCTCGCCGATCTCACGGGCGAACGGAATGTTCTCGAGGATGTTCTGTTCGGTCTTGGTGCCGAATCCCGACACTTCACGGATCTCTCCCGCCTCGGCGGCCGCCTCGAGGTCGTCGAGCGTCTGGATCTCGAGTTTGCGGTAGAGCGTACCGACCGTCTTCGGGCCGACGCCCTCGACGCGGGTGAGGTCGGCCATGTCCACGGGGAGGTCCGCCCGTAGCTCCTCCAGTTCCTCGATCTCCCCGGTTTCGACGTACTCGACGATCTTCGAACCGATGGCGTCCCCGACGCCGTCGATGTCCTCGATCGCCTCCTCGTTCCCCGCGTTCACCAGGTCGGCAATTGGCGCGGGGTGGGCACCGATCGCCTCGGCGGCCCGCCGGTAGGCCCGCGGTTTGTACTCCACGTCGTCGGCCTCGAGCAGATCCGCGAACTCCTCGAACCGGGCAGCGAGTTCGGCGTTGGTCGCCATCAGCGACCCCTCCGCGTACCCGCGTCGGTGTCCCGCCCGAGCGCTTTTTTCAGGAAGGACATCCAGCGCTTCTTGTCCGCCGTGTTCTGTGCCTGTTGCTCGCGCTCGAGGTCCGTCGGCCCGAGGTTCTCGAGGGCGTTGAGCGCCCGATCGATCCCGACGATCGATCGGACGAGTTCCTCGCCCTCCTCCCGACTGATGTCGCCCTCTTCGATCAACTCGAGTCGCTCGACGCGCTCTCGCCTGAGGTTTCGTTTGGCCTGCTCGACGCGCTCGCGTTCGCCCGCCGGCACCGTCTCCCGGCGCTTGATCTCGAAGACGAACTGCCGGAGATCGATCGACTCGTCCTGGATCGTGATCTCCTCGGGAATGTCCGCGCCGATCGTCGCGCCATCCCGGTTGACGCGCTCGAGCAACTGTTTTCGCTCGTAGTCTTGCACAGGTCGTCGTGGGACTCGAAGGGGCAAAAATCCTCGTTACGCGCTCGCACGGTTGCCAACGTCCGTCCCCGGTTCCGAAGGCCGGGAGACCGGGGACACAGGACGGGAGACCGGGGACACAGGACGGGAGAAACCCCAAACCCCATAGCGACGCGCCACATACGGGGCGCCAATGGCAACGTGTGACGCGTGTGGGAAAAACGAAAGCATGCCGTACAACTGTCGGCACTGCGGGGGGACCTTCTGCAGCGAACACCGCCTGCCGGAGAACCACGACTGTACGGGGTTGCGGAACTGGAACGATCCGCAGGGGGTCTTCGACAGCGGGTTCGACGATAGCGTCGATAGCCGGGGGAAGACGGCCTCAAGTCTGAGCGACAAATTGCCGTTCAACATGGGTCCCGGCGGGCCGCTGGGGTACTTCCGGGGGAACATGACGTACACGTTCCTGGCGCTCATGTGGATCACGTTCCTGGCGCAGTGGATCGTGCTCTTCGCCGCTGGCGGGTCCGCTCACCGTTCGATCTTCATGCTCTCGACTGCGAACCCGGAGTACGTGTGGACGTGGGTGACCTCGATTTTCGCCCACTCGCCGGTCAACATCTTCCACATCGTGTTCAATAGCATCGTGATTTTCTTCTTTGGGCCGCTCGTCGAGCGGTACGTCGGTTCGAGAAAGTTCGCTATCCTGTTCATCGTCAGTGGCGTTCTCGCCGGCCTCGGACAGATCGCAATCTCCGCTTACCAGGGCGTCCCCTCGAACGTGCTCGGAGCCAGCGGCGCCGCCCTCGCGATCATGGGCGTTTTGACGATTCTGAATCCGAATCTCAAGGTCTACCTGTACTTCATCCTCCCCGTGCCGATCTGGCTCCTTGCGGCCGGAACCGCTCTAGTCAGCATCTTCTTCATCGGCGGCGGAACCGCCGGCGGGGGCGGCGTTGCACACGCGGCCCACCTCGTCGGTCTCGTGGTCGGTCTCGCCTACGGCGAGTACATCAAACGGACCCAGAACGTGCGAACGGCGAATCAGTTCCAGCTTGGCGGCGGAGGTCCAGGAGGCCCGGGCGGGCCCGGTGGCCCCGGCGGACCAGGCCGCAGACGGTTCTAACGCGTTCCGCTCCCAAGCGTTATCGTGCTCCCCGCTTCCATCCGGTTCTCGACGTATACGCGTCCCACCTTCACACACATTAGGTCTATGACACGCATCCATCGTCCCGACCTCGTCCCCGACCCCGCGCTCTCGAGAGCCGACATGGAAGCCATGCAGCACGAAATCGCGCGCGAGGCCGTCTTCGAGGACGACTTCGCGTTCGACCTCGAAGCGCTGACGAATCCGCTAGCGGCGACCTCGACCTCGAGCGTGGGTGGTAGCGACAGTGAGAGCGAGAGCGAGTGCGATGGCAACCGCGATACCGAGTCGATCACCCAGCCAATCGTCGCCGGCGTCGACCAGTCCTTCCTGCTCGATTCGGAACCCGAACGCGCACTCAGCGCCATCGTCGTCACGCAGGGCGAGGAGGTCCTCGAGCGCGTCTTCGCCGTAACGCCTCTCGAGATCCCCTACGTCCCGGGACTGCTCTCGTTCCGCGAGGGCGGTCCGATCCTCGAGGCGGTCGAGACCCTGACGACCGACCCCGACGTGTTCCTGTTCGACGGCAGCGGTCGAATTCACTTTCGGGAGGCCGGCATCGCGACCCACATGGGCGTCGTCCTGGACGCCCCCAGCGTCGGCGTCGCCAAGAGTCTGCTGTGTGGCGAGGCGACGGGCGACCTCGAGAACCTCGCCGCCGGCACCCGGGTACCGATCGAATCGAACGCGCGCGTCGAGACCGACCCGGGAACGCTCCTGGGGTACGCCGTTCAGACGAAGCAATACGACTCGCCGAACCGCTACGTCAACCCGCTGTACGTCAGTCCTGGCCACCGAGTCGGCCCCGAAAGCGCGGCCGACCTCGCCCTCGCGCTCTCCACGGGTTACAAGCTCCCGGAGCCGGTTCGACTGGCCGACAGTTACGCCGACGAGGCAAAAGGCGAGCTGGACTAGCCGCCCCGAGTTGGCGAACGTGCCGTGAAATCAGGAAATCACGGGTGAATACTTCCTCCGACCCTGGAAGTTATCCGCCCGGACGGAATACATCGACCGATGTCGGTACGTGACGACCTGAGCGCCGGAATCAACGTCATCATTCACTTCACGTTCCTCGGTGCCATTGCCTGGGCGACCGGTCGACCGTTCCTGTTCCCGAGCCTCGGTCCCTCGGCGTACCTGCTGGCGACCGGCGAACAGCCGCGGGCTGAGGGCGCCTACCACGTCATCGGCGGGCACGCCATCGCGGCCGTTTTCGGGCTACTCGCCTACGTGGTGTTCGCCGATGGGTTACTGGTGACCGACGCGTTCACCCGCGCCGAGTCGTTCTCTCCAGCCGTCGGCCGACTCGCGGTGAGTTCGACCGTCGCCATGGTCCTGACGACCGTCGGTATGCTCTGGTCGGACACCAACCACGCGGCCGCCTGCGCGACGACCCTGATCGTCGCCCTCGGCCTCATGTCGACGCCACTCGACACGGGGATCATCGTCGCGTCGGTCGTCCTCCTCGTTGGATTCCACGGGAAGGTAGTTGAGCCCCTCCAGGACCACTACGGAGTCGAACCGCGGGATGCCCGCTGAGTTCGGCGACGGGGCCGGGGCTGGAGACGGGATTCACGATCACTCGACAGAGTGGGGTGGGTCGTCCCGTTCTCGCGCCGTTTCCGCCTCGCTGTCGGTTTCGTCGGTGGCTGCGTCGAGTGCTCTGTCGTCGTCGACTGCGACCTCTTCGTCGCCGTCGATTGCGTCCTCGGCCTCGTCTCGCTCGCTGGATGTCGAATCCGAACCTGAATCCGAATCCAAACCCGAACCCGAATCCGAATCCGGACTCGGACTCGGACTCGGACCTGAGTCTGTCATCGTCGTCGCCGGCACCCCCGCCACGATTTCCCCCTGTGGGACATCCCGCGTCACGAGCGAGTTCGCCGCGACGCTGGCACCGGCGCCGATCTCGACCCCCGGAAGGATGATTGCCCCAGCGCCGATCATCGCCCGCTCGCCGACGACGACCTCCCCCGTTCGATACTCGTCCTGGAGGAATTCGTGACAGAGAATCGTGGCATCGTAGCCGACGATGGCGTGATCCTCGAGCGTAATGAGGTCGGGCCAGAACACGTCCGGCGTGGCCTCGAGGCCCCACGAGACGCCCTCACCGACCGTGACGCCGAGACGTCGCATGAGCCAGCGCTTGAGTTTCAGGCTCGGCGAGGTCCGAATAAGCCAGACGACGACGTAATTGATCGCCACGCGAAGGGGGTGGCGAGCGCTCGTCCAGTGGCCCAGCGAGTTCGTCGGGCCGGGCGTCGGGTGGCGGTGCACGCGGTCGTGTCTGCGTTTCTGGTCGTGCTCGGGCCTCGAAGGGTCGTCGGTCACTGACACGGCGTTCGTGCCAATCCTACAAGAAACCAACTGACGGGGGAGCAGGTCGGATTTCTGCGCCGTTACCGCCCCGGCATCTACCTGTTCAAAGTCGCCCGAGTCGAATCTCGTCGTCGCCGATGTGATCGACGTTGCTCGCGTCGAGTTCGTACGTGTCCTCGCTGGCGTCGCCCCAGCCGAGTTTGGACTTGATTGTGTCGGTCATTCCCGGATCGGGATTCACGTGTGCGGTATCGCCGTGGACGGACTCGACCATCCCGATTCGCTCGCCGTTTTCGTTCACGACTGGCTTTCCCTCGTCGTCGTCCGTGAAGCGTGCGGACATACGCCTACCTCCGCTGCTCAATCGAATATAATGCGGGCTTGAAACTGCGCGGGGGTGAGTACAGTCGCGGTTTCACTTCCCACGCAATTCGTCCATGTGGTCGATACGGCGCTGAACCAAATCGGCTTTCCCGATGTCGTGTCGCACGTGCAGGCCTTCTTCGCCAGCGTCGGCGAGCGCTTCCTCGGCGATCTCTTCTGCCTCGGCGATGGTATCCGCGAGACCGACGACGGCGAACGACCTCGAGGTCGTTGTGTAGATGCCGTCCTCCCGTTCGTCCACGTCATCTGGATTCGGTGAGTTCTGATTGTCCGAAGAGTTCCACTCTTCGACGCTGGCGTAGTAGAGTAGGGCGTCGCCTGCGTTCTCTCGCGCGTCGTCGCCGCTCGAGTCGTCCGTGGCCTGCGCTACGCGGGTTACGCTCTCCTCATCGATCTGTACTTTAGCACCGGCCTCGGGATCGGTGGGATACCCCGCAGGAACCGCGTACTTACAGACCGTGGCCTGTTCGGCGAACTCGAGGTCGGGCAACGGTTCGCGGTTTCGGGCCGACGTGAGCACGTCGAGGAAGTCGGTCTCGAGAACCGGCAGAGTGTTCATCGCCTCGGGGTCGCCGAAGCGGGCGTTGAATTCGACGACCTTCGGCCCCTCGGCGGTGAGCATGAACTGGCCGTAGAGGATGCCCTTGTAGCCCTCGAGGGCCTCGACGGTCTCCTCGATGATGTCGACGGCGGCCTCGTAGTCGGCTTCCGTCATGAAGGGCAGTTCGCGCGTCGCGTCCGAATAGCTCCCCATTCCGCCGGTGTTCGGCCCCTCGTCGCCCTCGTAGGCGCGTTTGTGGTCCTGGACCGCCGGGGCCGTGCGGACGTCGCCGTTCGCGACGAATGCCTGGACAGTGAACTCCTCGCCGATAAGTCGCTCCTCCAGGACGAGTCGATCGTAGTCGGATTCCCGGATGTACTCCTTACCCTCCTCGGCGGTCACCTGATCGCCGATGACCTTGACGCCCTTTCCGCCTGTGAGGCCGGCGGGCTTGATCACGAGATTCCCATCGTAGCGATCGACGTAGTCGCAGGCGGCCTCGCCGTCGTCGAAGGTTTCGAAATCGGGACATCCCGAGATGTCGTTTTCCCGCATGAACCGGCGCTGGAAGGCCTTGTCCGTCTCGATTCTGGCCTCGTCCTGATTCGGCCCGAAGGCGTAGACGCCCGCGTTCTCGAGTGCGTCAGCAACGCCCGCCTGGAGTGGCGCTTCCGGACCGACGATGGCGATGGTCGCGTCGACGGATCGGGCGTAGTCGACCACCGCGTCGGGATCGGTCGTCTCGAGCGTTTCGAACCCGCTCGCCAGTTCGGCGATTCCTGGATTTCGATTCCCCGCGCAAGCGTACAGGTCGGCCTCGCTGTCGGCCAGTGCGCGCGCGATGGCGTGTTCGCGCCCGCCGCCTCCGATCAGCAGTACGTGTTCGCGCATGATCGAAGTCGGTACGCAGGAACCTGTAAAGGTTGTCCTTTCTCGAGACCTGTCTGTGCATGAACGTGCCATGTGCAGAGGGGAGTCCGTCGACTGTGGGTCGGGTTACTCGATTCCGGCGAGACGATCGAGTCGGATGGACCAATGGTTATAGGCATCCGCTCGAAACCCAGTCTCATGCAACAGTACCTCGAGCTCGTCGATTCGGTGCTCTCAGGAGGAGCGTACAAACCCAACCGAACCGGCGTCGACACCATCTCCTCGTTCAGTCAGCACTACGAAATCGATCTCGCCGTGGGCTACCCGCTCCTGACGACCAAGCAGATGGACGGCTACCGCTGGAACTCGATGATCCACGAGATGTGCTGGTACCTCTCCGGCGAGGAGCACATCCGCGACCTGCGCGAGGAGACGAAGATCTGGGACGCGTGGGCAGACGATGAGGGCCAACTCGACACGGCCTACGGTCGCTTCTGGCGCCGATTTCCGATTCCCGACGACGAGAGTCGGCTCGAGGGAGAATCCTGGGCGGACGCCGCCCCCGACGACGTCACCAGCGGAGAGCCCGCCGGAAGCCAGTGGGTCACTCGTGAGGCCGACGGCCGCCAGACCTTCGACCAGCTCCAGTACGTGATCGACCAGCTCTCCGATAATCCGAACTCTCGCCGGTTGGTCGTCAACGCCTGGCACCCCGCGAACGCCGCCGTCTCGACCCTGCCGCCCTGTCACTACTCATTCGTCTTCAACGTCCAGGACGACCGACTCAACTGCCACCTCACCCAGCGCTCGGGCGACGTGGCCCTCGGGATTCCGTTCAACATCGCCGCCTACGCGCTCCTGACGAAACTCGTTGCCCAGCAGACGGGCCTCGAGGCGGGCACCTTCGGACACACCATCGTCGACGCCCACGTCTACTGTGGGACCGGCGAGCGCGGCGCGTGGTATGCGGACAATCGAGAGGCGCTGCAGGATCGGCTGGCCGAGATCGACCTCCAAGAGAACCGCAAGGACTACGCCGATGTCCGCGAGTGGCTCCTCGAAGAAGCCCCGGACGAAGCCGAGGGCGAGGAACGGTACGATCACGTCCCCAACCTGCTTCGCCAGTGCACGCGCGAGCCGCTCGAGCGCCCGCGGCTGCAACTCGCGGACGTGACGATCGACGAACTCTCGGCCGACGACGTCGAACTGGTCGACTACGAGTCCCACGACGGGCTTCGGTTCGCGGTCGCCGAATGACGGGTTCGTCGCCTGATTCCGACTCGGCCCTCGAGACCGACCTCGAACTCGTGGGCATCGTCGCCGTGGCCGAGAACGGGATCATCGGCCGCGACGGCGAGATGCCCTGGCACGTCCCCGAGGACCTGGCTCACTTCAAGCACCGGACCACGGGCCACCCGGTCATCATGGGTCGCGTGACCTACGAGGGAATCCTCGAGGGACTGGGCGAGCCCCTGCCAGGGCGGACCTCCATCGTCCTCACGAGCCGCGACCTCGAGACGCCCGAAAACGTCGTCGTCGCCCACGACCTCGAGACTGCGCTCGAGGCAGCCGAGCGCGCGGCCGAAGACCGCCACGACGGCACCGACCGGGCGTTCGTCGCGGGAGGCGCAACCGTCTACGAGCAGTTCCTACCCGCGATCGATCGGCTCGTCGTCACCGAAATTCGGGACCGCCCCGAGGGCGACACCTCCTTTCCGGAGTGGGATCGGGAGGCGTGGACCGAGGTCGAGCGCGACGACCGCGACGGCTTCTCCTTCCTGGAGTACGTCAGGCAGTCCTAAATCGCCGTCCAGGTCGTGGATTCGTACGCTGAGGGTACGCGCCGCTTCGAGTGGTGCGAAGTTCACGTCGCCGTCGAGAGAAGCGATACTCGTTTCCGACGAATCGTCGGCATTACGAGTGCTTTTCGAGCATGTTCGGCAAGATTTGCACCGGGATATCGATAGGTTCACACCCGCCCATTTCCTCAGTTTAACCAATATCGATGACGAACGATTCCACAGCCGACCCGTTCGGGGCGATTCGCGAACTCGAGCGAGACGGAGAAACGTACAAATTTGCCGACCTCACCGTGCTCGAGGAGGAAGGACTCTGTGACCTCTCGAGTCTGCCCGTCAGCATTCGCGTACTGCTCGAGTCAGTGCTCCGCAACGTCGACGGCGAGATGGTTACCGAAGACGACGTCCGAAACGCCGCATCCTGGCAACCTGACGTACCCGACGCCGAGGTGCCGTTCAGTCCCTCCCGGGTCGTCCTGCAGGACTTGACCGGTGTCCCCGCCGTGGTCGACCTCGCTGCCCTGCGCTCCGCAGCGGATCGCGCAGGCGAGGACCCCACCATCGTCGAACCCGACGTCCCCTGCGACCTCGTGATCGACCACAGCGTCCAGGTCGACTACTTCGGAAGCGAGGACGCCTACGAACAGAACGTCGAACTCGAGTACGAGCGCAACGAGGAGCGCTACCGTGCGATCAAGTGGGCCGAACAGGCCTTCGACGACTTCAACGTGGTGCCGCCAGGAACCGGCATCGTCCACCAGGTCAATCTCGAGTACCTGGGTCAGGTCGTCCACGACCGCGAGGTCGAGGGGGAGCAGTGGCTCCTGCCCGACACCCTCGTCGGCACGGACAGTCACACGCCCATGATCGGCGGCATCGGCGTCGTTGGCTGGGGCGTCGGCGGTATCGAGGCCGAAGCCGCGTTGCTCGGCCAGCCGATCACGATGACCCTGCCCGACGTCGTCGGCGTCCGCCTCTCCGGTGAACTCCCCGAGGGCGCGACGGCGACCGACCTCGTCCTCCACATCACCGAGAAGCTCCGCCAGGTCGGCGTCGTCGACAAATTCGTCGAGTTCTTCGGCCCCGGCGTCTCCCAGCTCTCGGTCGCCGACCGGGCGACCATCTCGAACATGGCGCCCGAGCAGGGTTCGACCATCTCCATGTTCCCCGTCGACGAGAAGACGCTGGACTACCTCGAGCTCACCGGTCGCGACGACGATCACATCGCGTTGGTGAAGGAGTACCTCGAGGCCCAGGGTCTCTTCGGCGATCAGGACCCCGAGTTCACCGAAGTCGTCGAATTCGATCTCGGCGAGGTCGAGCCCAGCCTCGCGGGTCACAAGAAGCCCCACGCCCGCATCCCGATGGGTGACCTGGACGAGCACTTCCCGACGTTGCTCGAGGAGGAGGGTGTAATCGACAGTGGTGTGGCGGAGAGCGACGGCGGCCTCGTCAGCGAACCCCGTCAACCCGACCTCGACGAGAAGGTCCCCGTCACCCTCGAGGACGGCACCGAGGTCGAGATTGGCCACGGTTCCGTGCTCGTGAGCGCGATCACCAGCTGTACGAACACCTCGAACCCCTCCGTGATGGTCGCCGCAGGCCTGCTCGCGCGCAACGCCGTCGAGGCCGGCCTCGATGTACCCGAGTACGTCAAGACCAGCCTCGCGCCCGGGAGTAAGGTCGTCACGGAGTACCTCGAGCAGGCAAATTTGCTCGACGACCTGGAGGAACTGGGCTACCACGTCGTCGGCTACGGCTGTACGACCTGTATCGGAAACGCCGGCCCGCTCGCCGAGCCGATCGAGGCCGCCATAGACGAGTACGACCTCTGGACGACCAGCGTCCTCTCCGGGAACCGCAACTTCGAGGCCCGTATCCACCCGAAGATTCGCGCGAACTATCTCGCTAGCCCGCCGCTCGTGGTCGCCTACGGTCTCGCTGGTAAGATGGACATCGACCTCGAGGAGGAACCCATCGGCACGAACGCCGAGGGCGAGGAAATCTACCTCGAGGACGTCTGGCCGGACCCGGAGGAGATTCGACAGACGATTCACGACAGCGTCTCCCCCGAGATGTTCGAGTCAAAGTACGCGAGCATCTTCGAGGGCGACGAGCGCTGGGAAGCCCTCGAAGCCCCCACGGGGGACGTCTACGAGTGGGACAACGACTCGACGTACATCCGCGAGCCGCCGTTCTTCCAGGACTTCCCGCTCGAGGAGCCAGGCGTCGAGGACATCGAGGGCGCGCGCGGGCTCATGATGCTCGGCGACACCGTGACGACCGACCACATCAGCCCCGCGGGGCCGTTCAGCGAGGCCCTCCCGGCGGGGCGGTGGCTGGCCGCCCAGGGCGTCGAACCCTACGAGTTCAACACCTACGGCTCGCGCCGCGGCAACCACGAGGTTATGATGCGCGGGACGTTCGCGAACGTCCGCATCCAGAACGAGATGCTCGACGGGAAGGAAGGGGGATACACCATCCACCACCCCACCGACGAAGAGGTGACCGTCTTCGAGGCATCCGAGCGCTACCGCGAGGAGGACACCCCGCTCGTCGTGATGGCCGGCATCGAACTTGGCACCGGCTCGAGCCGCGACTGGGCCGCCAAAGGCACTGACCTGCTCGGCATCCGCGCGACCATCGGCGAGAGCTACGAGCGGATCTACCGCGACAACCTCATCGGCATGGGCGTCCTGCCGCTCCAGTTCGCCGAGGGCGAGGGCTGGAAGGAACTCGGTCTCGACGGCTCGGAGTACTTCGAGATCCGGGGGCTGGAGGACGGCCTCGAGCCCAATCAGGAACTTACGGTTATCGCCGAGGCAGAAGACGGCAAGACGACCAAATTCACCGTGACCGCACAGGTCGGCACGCCCGCCGCGGTGAAGTACATCGAGAACGGCGGCGTGCTCCACCTCGTGCTGCGTCGTCTGCTGACGGAGTAAGTCCGAGCACGCTCCGCTCGACGGACACAGAAGCATCTTTTCGCAGTGATCTTCGCGGGTCCCGAATCCGCAGGCTCGAGCGGGACGCCGTGCTTTTACAGCGCCCGCGCGTAGACGACGGCAATGAGCACACCCACCGAGCGCAACCGCCTCCAGGACACAGCCAGTCCCTACCTGCGCCAGCACGCGGACAATCCGGTTAACTGGCAGCCGTGGGACGAGCAGGCCCTCGAGACGGCGAAGGAGCACGACATCCCGATATTCCTCTCGATCGGCTACTCGGCATGTCACTGGTGTCACGTCATGGCTGACGAAAGCTTCGAGGACGACGGCGTCGCCGAGTTGCTCAACGAACACTTCGTCCCGATCAAGGTCGACCGCGAGGAACGCCCGGATGTCGACAGCATCTACATGACCGTCTGCCAGCAGGTCACCGGCCGCGGCGGGTGGCCGCTGTCGGCGTGGCTCACCCCCGACGGCCGCCCGTTCTACGTCGGGACCTACTTCCCGAAAGAACCCCAGCGCGGGATGCCCGGCTTCCAGGACCTTCTCGAGAACATTGCTCACTCCTGGGAGGTCGACCGCGAGGAGATGAAAAATCGGGCGGATCAGTGGACGGCCGCCGCAAGCGACCAGCTCGAGGCCACGCCCGAACCTCCGGAGGGAGTCGAGACGCCGGGCAGCGAGTTGCTCGAGTCGGCCGCCGGGACGGCCCTCCGCGGCGTCGACGAACGACACGGCGGCTGGGGCTCGAGTGGACCGAAGTTCCCCCAGCCCGCGCGGCTCCACCTCTTGCTCCGGGCGGCCGACCGCACGGGCCAGGGGCAGTACCTCGAGGCGACGGTCAGGACCCTCGACGCGATGGCGGGCGGTGGCCTGTACGATCACGTCGGCGACGGCTTCCACCGCTACTGCGTCGACCGGGAGTGGACGGTGCCTCACTTCGAGAAGATGCTCTACGACAACGCCGAACTGACGCGAGCCTACCTGGCGGGGTACCAGGCTGTCGGCGACGAGCGCTACGCGGACGTGGCCAGGCGGACCCTCGCGTTCGTCGAACGGGAACTGACCCACGAGGACGGGGGCTTCTTCAGCACGCTCGACGCCCAGAGCGAGACCGAGGCGGGTGAGCGCGAGGAGGGCGCGTTCTACGTCTGGACGCCCGACGAGATTCGGGACGCGCTCTCGGGTCCCGATCGTTCGGAGGAAATCGACCTGAACGACGAGACCGTCGTCGACCTGGTCTGTGACCGGTACGGCGTGACGTCCGGCGGTAACTTCGAGGGCAAGACGGTGCTCACGATCTCGGCCTCGCGATCGGACCTGGTCGGCGAGTACGACCTCGAACCGTCGACGGTCGACGCGGTTCTCGAGGCCGCCCGCGATCGGTTGTTCGAGGCTCGCGAGGAGCGATCGCGGCCGAATCGGGACGAGAAGGTGCTCGCCGGTTGGAACGGCCTGATGATCGCCGCGTTCGCGGAGGCGGCGATCGTCCTCGGCGACGACGCTTATGCCGAGGCGGCCACCGAGGCGCTGGCGTTCGTTCGCGAGCACCTGTGGGACGCCGACGGCGGCACCCTGAACCGGCGGTACGAGGACGGAGAGGTCGGCATCGACGGCTACCTGGAGGACTACGCCTTTCTCGCCCGGGGGGCACTCACGTGTTACGAGGCGACGGGCGACCTCGAGCACCTGTCGTTCACTCTCGAACTGGCTCGAACGATCGAATCCGAGTTCTGGGACGGCGAGCGCGAGACGCTGTACTTCACCCCCTCGAGCGGGGAGTCGCTGGTCGCGCGGCCCCAGGAACTCACTGACGCCTCGACGCCCTCGTCGACCGGGGTTGCCGTCGAGACGCTGCTCGCGCTCGAGCACATTGCCACCGAGTCGTTCGGTGACGTCGCGGAAGCGGTCCTCGAGACTCACGCCAGCCGGATGCGCTCGAGCCCGCTCGAGTACACCTCGCTCGTGCTCGCGGCTGATCGACTCGCGACCGGTTCGCTCGAGTTGACGGTCGCCGCGGACGAGATTCCGCGGGACTGGCGGAACGAAATCGGGTCGACGTTCCTCCCGGACCGACTACTCGCCAGGCGACCGCCGACCGACGACGGACTCGAGGCCTGGCTCGACGCCCTCGACCGCTCGGAGGTACCGCCGATCTGGGCCGGACGCGAGGCGAGAGACGGCGAACCCACGCTCTACGCGTGCCGCCAGCGGACCTGCTCGCCGCCCAGCCACGACGTCGGCGAGGCGCTCGAGTGGCTACTGGGGGATCCCGAAAACTGACCACGTCGCGACCCGGGTCCGGAGGGTGAGTCAGTCGTCATCGTCGCTCGATCGTCACTTTCTTACTTTCGTTCTATCGGATATTCTCACGATATCTTATAGCTTGTATATAAAAGACGAACATTTTCATACGTGTGTCTATGACTACTATTTTTGATGGGCGAATGTTCACAAAGTATTTACCGACCGACCCGCGACTGCTGGACGAATGCCCTCATGACACTGACTACTCTCGCGGCAAACTGGATCAGGCGAACCTGGGACAGTCATCGCCAGTCGTCTCTCTACCACGAGTGCCGTCGATGCGGGACGTCACTGAGCCAACCCCACCACTCCTGCCCACAATGCGGATCGGGTGACGTCGCTGCGATTTCTTTGCGATAGGCTGTCTCGTGTCTTTCTGATAGCGTCTCAGACCGTCTCGTGTCTGGTAGCGTCTCAGGCCGTCTCGAGTGCACTTTCGAGCTGTTCTGCGAGGTACACCGATGGGGGAAGCGACTCGCTCTCGACGAACCGGGTAACTTCGGTCCCGTCGTCGTCGAGCACGACGACCGTCGGAATGTACTCGACATCGTACTCGTCGACCTTCGGCCCCTGCTTGTCCGTGTCGACGGCGAGTTCTTCGATCCGGCCGTCCGGAATTTCGGCGGCCTCGAGCGCCGCCGCGAAGTCGGGCAGGAGCGCTCGACAGTCCTTACACCAGTCGCCACCCCAGACGAGGTACGTCAAGTCCTCACGGTGGGCCGCGAGCGTGGAAACGGTGTCCTCGTAGGCGGCGCTGTCCCAGGTCGGGTTCGGTCGCATCGTCTCGAGCGTCACGCGAGATAGTTTCGACGCGAACGGCTTAACGGATTGGTTCGTGGCATCCCGTTCTATTTCGTCACCGGCACGTCCTGCCGGGGTCCGCTACGGGTTTACCGATCGAGTCCCTACCGATGGACAATGAAAGGCAGTATCCTGGACACGATCGGGTCACCGCTGGTCCAGGTCGACTCGCCCGAGGGGGCGACGGTTGCCGCCAAGATCGAGTCGTTCAACCCCGGCGGGTCGGCCAAAGATCGCCCCGCGCTCGCAATGGTCCGGGCCGCCGAACGCGATGGACGGCTCGAGCCGGGCGACCGCATTGTCGAACCGACCAGCGGCAACACGGGCATCGGCCTTGCGCTCGTCGCGGCGGCCCGTGACTACGACCTCACGATCGTGATGCCAGCCTCGAAGTCCGAGGAACGGCGCCGGATCATGGCCGCCTACGGGGCCGACCTCGAACTCGTCGAGGGCGACATGACCGACGCTCGCGAGCGTGCCGACGAACTCGAGGCCGAAGGCGCCGTCCAGTTGGGGCAATTCGAGAACGCGGCGAACCCCGAGGCACACTACCGGACGACCGGAGAGGAGATCGTCGACCAGGTCGGCGAGCGCACGGTCGACGTCTTCGTCGCCGGCGTCGGCACCGGCGGGACGCTCTCTGGCGTCGGCCGCCGACTCCGCGAGGAGTTCCCCGACGTGGACATCGTCGCCGTCGAGCCCGAGCGCAACGCCGTGCTCTCGACGGGGGTGGCCGGAAACGACGAGTTCCAGGGCATGGGTCCAGGATTCGTCAGCGACAACCTCGACACCGACCTGATCGATCGCGTGGAGACTGTCGCTCTCGAGAACGCCGAGGACGAGTGTCGCCGCCTGGCTCGTGAGGAAGGGGTCCTCGTCGGACAGTCGAGCGGTGCGACGAGTCTGGTCTCACAGAAAGTGGCTCACGAGGTGGCCGATCCCGATCTCGAGTGTCCGGAACTCCCCGACGCGTTCGACGGGCCGCTCACGCCGGCGACCCAGACCCGAACCGACGGCGGTCAGACGGAAAACGACTGCCCGCTGGTCGTCACCGTCTTCTGGGACAACGGGGAACGGTACCTCTCGACGGGGCTGTTCGACTGACGGTTCCGATTTCTGCCGGGTTGGCACCACGAACGTCGTTGCGCGCGTATTTCTCGCTTGCCCTCGAGGCGTCCGTCTCGACGGGCGACCTATGTGTCGATGTGATGGACTGCGTCTGGGGAGAGGAGTCTACCAGTGGGAAGTTCGACCCATCCGTTCGCCAGCAGTCGAACGTCCCCTTCGTGCAGGATCGTTTCCTGCTCGAGATCGCCGTACACGACCGCGTCCTGATACTCCCGTCCGAGTCCGTCGACGAGTTCCTTCCACGCTGGCTCGGTCGAGATGACCATGGAGCGTGTTTCTCGAGCAGAGTAGTGAAGGTTTGGTCGTTGTGGGTCTCCACAACGAACCGACGAGCCGACGAACCGACGAGCCGACGAACCGACGAGCCGACGAATCGATGAATCGACGAGCCGACGAGATCCGCTCGAGCGACGGATAAGCTCGAGCTATGGCGAAAATTCGGATTCGGTGAGTCGCACGATCAGTGTCTCCTCGACGTCCCTGAGGTCGTACGTGGGCATCTCCCCGTCCGTTCGGCGGACGTAGAGCGGTTCGACGAGTTTCGGCGGGCCGCCTGGCTCGGCTCCGTTGCCGGCCAGACGCGTCGTCGCCTGTGCGGGCCCGGAAATCGAGTCGTCGTCGGTCGCTCGTTCGTCTCCGCCGCCGGGTTCGTCGTTTCGTGTGTCGGTCGCACGCTGTCGATCGTCGGGCTTCCCGCCGTCACCCGTCGAAGTCTCGAGCCCCGGCGCTTCGGCTCGCTCGAGCCCGAATATCTTCAGGTGCTCGCCGGTCTCCGCGGGCTGGAGGTCGCCGTTTCGAAGGGCGACGGCGAGGTCGCGAGAGAGCCACTCGTCGTCGCTCACGCTCGGTTCCTGGATCAAGACCTCGTCGACGAACCGGACGAGGTACCACTGGAGGTCGTTACACAGCGAGACGGCGGCCCCGAGGCTCACTGTCCGAACTGACAGCGAGTTCTCGAAGGGGCGAGCCAGGTCGTACGTGGACAGGGCCTCCCGAGACGTCTCTCGAGAGAGGAGTTCGTACTGGAGTGAGACGTCGGGCGAGCCGACGAGGCAGACGCGCGTCACTGTTCGTTCGTTGGTACTGTCGTGCGTCCGGGTAATGTGGGTTTCGTCTCGGCACCCGCGTACTTTCGTCTTGGTGCCCACGTATTCTGTACCCATCTCGAACGATGCGTATTTCGACGCCGTCGCAACTACTTTAATCAATGGAGGTAATCACGAGATATGACCGATTCTGTACGATCGGACTTCCCAATCCTCGAGCGCGACGTCGACGGACAGGACCTCGTCTACCTGGACAACGCGGCGACGACCCAGACGCCGCGTCAGGTCTACGACGTGTTCGAGGAGTACTTCTCGACGTACAACGCGAACGTTCACCGCGGGATTCACACGCTGAGCCACGAGGCTTCGATCGCCTACGAACAGGCCCACGACAGACTGGCCGAGTTCGTCGGCGCCAGCGGCGGGCGTGAGGAACTCATCTTCACGAAGGGGGCTACCGAGAGTATCAACCTCGTCGCCTACGGCCTGGGGCTCAACGAACTGGGGCCCGGCGACCAGGTCGTGACGACGGAGATGGAACACCACGCCTCGGTCGTGACCTGGCAACAGGTCGCGAAGAAGACCGGTGCCGACATCGACTTCGTCCGGGTGACCGACGACGGCCACCTCGACCTCGAGCACGCCAACGAACTCATCGGTCCGGACACCGCGGTCGTCTCGGTCGTCCACGTCTCGAACGTCCTCGGGACGATCAACCCGGTCGCCAAGTTGGCCGAGATGGCCCACGAGCACGACGCCTACGTCGTCGTCGACGGCGCCCAGTCCGCACCGAACCGACCCATCGACGTCGAAGCGATGGGGGCGGACTTCTTCGCCTTCTCGGGCCACAAGATGGCTGGACCGACGGGCATCGGTGCACTCTACGGTAAGCGAGAGATTCTCGAGGAGATGGAACCATTCCTCTTCGGCGGCGAGATGATCCGTCACGTCACCTTCGAGCACTCGACCTGGAACGAACTCCCCTGGAAGTTCGAGGCGGGCACCCCGCCCATCGCGGAGGGGATCGCGCTCGCGGCCGCGGCAGACTATCTCGAGGAGATCGGGATGGACGCGATTGCCGCCCACGAGAACGACCTCGCTCAGTACGCGCTCGAGCGACTCGAGGCGCGCGAGGACGTGACGACCTACGGGCCGCCCGCGGGCGAGGAGCGATCCGGCCTGGTCGCGTTCAACGTCGACGGCGTCCACGGCCACGACCTCTCGTCGCTCCTGAACGACCGCGGGATCGCCGTCCGGGCGGGCGACCACTGCACCCAGCCGCTGCACGACGCCCTCAACATTCCTGGTTCGGTCCGGGCGTCGTTCTACGTCTACAACACGCGCGAGGAGGTCGACGCCTTGCTCGAGGCGATCGACGACGCCCGCGCGAAGTTAGACGCCTACCTGCAATCCGACCGGTACCACGACGTTCTCTACGACCACCACTGCGACCCCCGGAACGCGGGCGGTCTCGAGAACCCCGACCTCGTCAAGTCCTCCGAGGAGACCTCCTGTGGCGACGACGGGGAGTTCCACGTCGACGTCGCTCCCGACGGCACCATCGAGGCCATCGCCTTCGAGAGCGAGAGTTGCGCCGTCAGCAGCGCCGTCGCGAGCATCCTCTCGATGGAACTCGAGGGAATGACCGTCCAGGAGGTCGCCGCCATCGACGGCCTGATCGCGGACCGACTCGAGGGCCGGTACCCGGCGCTCAGACGCGATTGCGTCGAGGGCCCCGAGGACGTGATCCGAATCGCGGCCCAGGACTACCTCGAACGTGCTGGAGCCGACTGAGCGGTGCGGTTGACCACGTCGCCCCACCTCGACGACATCGACCAGCGAGCCGCTGGAGCAGACTCGAGCGAGTGACGTGAGGCTTAACCGGTCGCGGTTCGAAGGATACTACCAATGACCACCGTGACCCTTCTCGGGACGCGTCTCGCCGACCCCGGCACCGAGTTCGTCTACGAGGGCGAGGCCGACGGCTGCGCCGGCTGTCCCTACCGGAGCCAGTGTCTCAACCTCGAGGTCGGCCGCCGCTACCGCGTCACCGACGTGCGAGAGAACGCCCAGACGCTCGAGTGTGCGATGCACGACGAAGGCGTCCGCGCCGTCGAGGTCGAACCGGCGACCGTCGCGGCGAACGTCCCCTCGAAGGGCGCGTTCAGCGGGAGCAAGGCGAGCCTGAGCGGCCCCTGTCCGTACATCGACTGTCCGAGCCACGCCTACTGCGAACCCGACGGTGTCGAGTTCGACCGCGAGTACCGGATCCAGCAACTGTTCGGCGATCCGCCACACGAGGTCTGTCACCTGAATCGCTCGCTCGAGCAGGTCGAACTCGATCCGGCGGAGTAGCCGGCTGGAGTCCGTAGTTCTTACCGATTTTGTCGCGTTCGTCCCCGAAGCAACGGTGAAATCGTTGTTTGACCTTCCAGAGAGCACTTATCGTCTCCAGCGAGAGTATCGCGTATGGATCCCTCCAGGCGAACGATTCTTCGCTCGGGCGCACTCGGTGTCGGGCTCGCCGTCGCCGGCTGTCTCGACGCCAGTCCGACCGGCTCGAACCCCGGTGACGGAGACGATGAGGACGACCCGAGCGACGGTGACGGGACTAACAGCACCAACGGCACCGACGACTCGAATCACGACGACACTGGTTCGAGTCCCGAAATCACTGCCGTCGAGACCATCGCACTCGAGCCCCGAACCGACGAACCGCTGTGGGCCGCCGACGGGGTCGGCACCGTCGCGCTCCTCACTGATCCCGACGTCCTCGAGCGACTGGACGCCGTCGCGACGAACCGAACCGCCGAAACTGTGGACCCGTTCCTCGAAGAGACCGACTTCGAGACGGAGGTGCTCGTGCTCCTCGAATCCGGTGGCCCGACGATCTGTCACGACAGCATCGAGATCGACGACGTGAGATTCGACGCCCAGGAGAGCGCGATCACGGCGACGGCGAAGGTCGTCGACTCGAGCGACGGCGGCTGTGGAGAGGCGTTGGCCTACCCGTCCTCGCTCACGCGCGTCTCGTTCGACGGCGACGGGGTATGGCTCCACAACGCCGTCGTCACACTCACCGACGGCTGGGGAAACACCGAAACCGTCGAGGCGGCTCACGAGCGTGTCATCGACCCGGTCGGACTCGAGGGTGGCGTCGAGCCTGACGGCGATCCGGCGACGATTCCGAAACCGCTCGAGTGCTCGGACGACGACTTCCAGCGCCTCTCGTCCGCGCAGTCGGTTCGTTGGGGCGACGCGGATGCGTTCGCCATGCGCGTCGACTCGCTCGAGGTCGCTCGCGGCGAGTCGGTGTCCATCACGATGAGAAACCTCACCAGCGTCGAGCAGGGTACCGGCAACGACCGGAAATTCTCGCTCGAGGTCCAGACCGAGGCTGGCTGGCAGGAGGTCCGGGGCCACCGTTCCGAACACGGCATCGGATACACGGATGAGGGCATCATACACCGACCCGGCGAGGGCTTCGACTGGGAGATCGAACTCACTGAGGCGGCCGTCCAGGAGCTGTACTCCGGACTCGAGGTCTGCCCGGGGCTCCCAGCCGGCCGGTACCGGTTCGTCTACTGGCCGCTCGACCTGGCGGTGGCGTTCGACGTGCTCGAGTGACCGGCCTCTAGTTGGAAAAGAGCTATCCGCCGAATTCGTTCACGAGACCCTGTCAGTCACGCGTTCGTGGAATAGCATCTTTGTCGGCGCTCCCATGTAGTGGACTGGATTCACATGAGCGACGCGAACACCCGACGGCGCTTTCTGCGCCACCTCGGAACGGGCGTCACCCTGACCGCGGCCCTGGCCGGCGAGGTCGGCGGAACTGACGGCAATCGATTCCAGGACGAGGGAAACGGCGATGGAACGGACGTCGAATCCGAAGCCGATGACGAGGGAGACGGCGACGAAGGGGACGGACTCGACGGCGAAGACGACTCGAGCGACGACCCCGCCGTGACGCAGGTCGTCGCCGGCCCCGACGGCGCCTGGCGGTTCGAACCCGAGGACGTCGACATCGGTCTCGGGGAGGCGGTCGAGTGGACGTTCGCCAGCGCGGGCCACAACGTCACCTCCCTTCCCGGGGCGTCGGAAAAGAATCGAAACCCGCCGAACGCGGAGCCGTTCGCCTCCTACGAGGGTGACGCCCACTTCTCGGTCGTTCCGGAGGGGAGTACGTACCGCCACGTCTTCACCACCCCCGGCGAGTACGAGTACGTCTGCGTCCCCCACGAGAACACGATGGTCGGTACCGTGCAGGTCGACGCGTGCGCGGACGAAACGATCACCGTCGACCCCGACGGCGACCGCCGATTCGAACCCGACGCGCTCGAGATCGGGCTCGGGGACACGGTGGAGTGGCAGTTCGAGGAGGAGGGGCACAACGTGACCGCACACCCGGACGCCTCCGACAATACGTCGGTGCCGGAGGGGGCCGAGCCGTTCGCCTCCTACGATCTCTCGAGCGGCGAGGACGACGATGAAGGCGTAGGCGAAGACGAGGGTGAAGGCGAAGACGTGGGTGAAGAAGACGGCCAGAACGAGGCCGAGAACGAGGGTTCCGAGATCGACCACGAGGCCACCCGCGAGGCCGACGAAACGTTCGCTCACGCGTTCGAAACCCCCGGAGCGTACGAGTACGTCTGCACGATCCACGACCAGGAGATGATCGGTACCGTGGAGGTCCTGGACGAACCGGACGCGACCGTCACCGTCGCGCCGGACGGCGAGCTCGCGTTCGAACCGGAATCGGTCTCGCTCGAGGCCGGCGATGTCGTCCGCTGGACGTTCGAGGAGGAGGGACACAACGTGACCGCCCACCCGGACGCGTCCGACAACGCGTCGGTGTCGGAGGGAGCCGAGCCGTTCGCCTCCTACGACCTCTCGGCCGACGAGGGCAAAAACGGAGGCGGAGAGGGCGAAGCCGACGACATCGACCACGAGGCCACCCGCGAAAGCGGAGAGACATTCGACCATCGCTTCGTCGCCGTCGGGCAGTACGAGTACGTCTGTGCGATCCACGACGAGGAGATGGTCGGCACGATCGAGGTCGAACCGTGTAGCGACGGTGACGACGAGTCGAGCGAAGCGGCCGACGACTAGCCGTTTTCTCGACCTCGAGCGACGTTTCGTTCCGGACTCGAGGGGCCGAGAGCCGGTCAATCCGCACGATTCTCTATTGGAGTGATCGGTAGACGTTTTATCGAGCGGGGAACGATGCGGCAGAATTATGTTAGCTATATCGCCACCTGTGGTGTGAGTGGGTTTGTCATGCAGAGACAGTCAACGAGCGGCGGGGACGAGCAGTCGGGCGAGACCGAACGACGACGACGGCGGTTGCTCGATCGGCGAAAGTTCATGATGGCATCGGGCGCACTCGCGGGACTGAGCGTAACCGGGTCGGCGGTAGCGAGACAGGAGCAAGAGGAATCGGGGTCCGACGAGGGTGAGGGCGACGGCGGACCCGAACAGGGGACGTCCGAGTACCTGGAGGAGCACTATCCAGGATTGCGCATCTACTCACCGGATCCGGAGAACGCGGAGGCGGCGGCCCGCGAGACCTACACGAGTTACCTCACGCCGAAGGAGGAACACTACATCCGGAATCACTACCTGTCGCCCCAGATCGACGCCGAGGAGTGGGAGATCGAACTCAGGTTGGGCGAGGAGACCGTCTCGCTCTCGATGGAAGCCCTCGAGCGCGAGTACTCGACCGAGTCGGTGGCCCACACGATGCAGTGTTCGGGCAACGGTCGATCCTACTTCGACCCCGAGGTGGCGGGCAACCCCTGGACCTTCGGCGCGGTCGGTAACACCATCTGGACCGGTGCGCCGGTGAGCGAGATCCTCGAGGCCCACGGCGCGGACACGAGCGACGGGAAGTGGCTGATGGCCGCTGGCGGGGATCACCCGGAGGGCGAGCGAATCTTCGCGCGCTCCATCCCGATGCAGAAGGTGATGGACGACTGCCTACTCGCCTACGAGATGGACGGAGAACCGTTGACGGCCGAACACGGCCACCCCGTTCGGCTCCTCGTCCCCGGATGGATGGGGAATAACAACGTCAAGTGGCTCCGCGAACTCGAGGTCATGGACATGATGATGATCGGCGAGGAGTGGGAGCAGTACCTCCACTGGCAGCAGAACTCCTACCGGATCATCCCCGAGGGCGAGGAGGCCGAGCACAACGAGACGATCGACGAGTTCGACACCTGGGCACAGATGGAAGCGGCCGCGAACGGGGAACTCGACCACCTCCCGTACATCTACGACCAGGTCGTCAAGTCGATCATCGGCTATCCCGGCGAGGAATCGACGGTGTCGCCGCGCGCCCAGGACGGCAGCGTCGAGGTGCTCGGGGTTGCCTGGGCCGGCGACGACCACGTCGAGTCCGTGGAAGTTTCCACCGACGGTGGCGAGAGCTGGGAGGAAGCGGAGTTCTTCGGCCCCGATCTCGGCCCCGGCGGCTGGCGACAGTTCCGCTACCTCTGGGAGGCCGAATCGGGCGAGCACGTCCTCTACTCGCGAGCGACGGACGAGAACGGGTACACGCAGTTCGGTCCAATATCCGATCCCGAGGCGGGACTCGAGGCCATCTCCGACGAGCAGTTCCCGTGGAATCAGGACGGGTACGCCTGTAACGCCTACGAACCGCACGGGGTGACGGTGACCGTCGAGGAGTGAACGGATCTCGAGGTCGAAGCGTCAATCCGCCTTTTCCTCGGCTGCCTCGTTCGCGTTCGTCTCGTCAGCACCCGCCTCGTCCGCATCGACCTCCTTCGACCTCGAGAGCGAGCGCTCGTCAGCGAGGAGTTCGTCCGTCGCTTCCGTCGAATCGTCGCTCACCGCCAGCACGTGGAGGTCGCACTCGATGGTTGTCCCGGCGAGTTCGTGATTGAAGTCCACGACGGCGCGTCCGTCGTCCTCGACCGCCTGTATCCACCCGGTTCGGCCGTTGTCGTCCCGGACCAGCGTCCCGGGCTCGAGATCGGACGGATCAGATGCCAGCGTTTCAGCTGGCACCTCGAGCACGCGCTCTTCGCTGTAAGCCCCGAACGCCTCCTCGGGTTCGAGTTCGACGGTTCGTTGCTCGCCGACGGCCATCTCCCGGAGCGCACGGTCGATGCCCGGGAGGATCTTCCCCTCGCCGACCCTGACCTCGAGTGGCTTGTAGTCGCGATGGTCGTGGTAGATGCCCTCCTCGAGGGCGACGTCGACGTCGGTCGTGTCGAAGACCTCGCCTACGGCGTCCCCCTCGGCGATGCGGCCGGTGAAGTGAATCGCGGCGACGCGTCCGGGAGCTACCATGGGTCGAATAGTGCGTGATAAGTCATCGTTCGTCTTTGTGCGTACCGCACGTCTCCCACTCGTGGCGCCATCAATCATTTCGTCAGCGCTCGTGACCGACTCGATCGCCGACTCGTGTCGTAGTTCGTCGATGATCGGCGAGAGGACAGACCAGACGGAAACGACGACCGAGGCCTTGGACGATCCCCAGTTAGAAAACTTCGACACCGACGACCTGAACGACGAGACGGCTGACGAGGTCACGGACTTGATCGGGGACCTGGCCAACGAACACTTCGAAGACACCGATTTTGGGGGGAGTGACTCGTCTCGCGTCCGGCAGCTTTCAGTCGACGTTGCGGTCCTTGTAGTCGCTACTCGTCCTCAGACGTGGACTCCTCGAGCCAGCTGCCTGCCCAGCACTCGATTTCGTCGAAGACCGGCTCGAGCGACCGCCCCTTCGGGGTCAAACTGTAGTAGGTTGCGATCGGCGCGTCCTCCTCGATCCGCCGGTCGACGAACCCGAGTTCGCCCAGGTCCTCGAGCACCCGCGAGAGCGTCCTGGCGTTCGCGTCGGTCGCGCGCTTGAGTTCGTTGAAGCGGTACTCGCCCTTCTGGAGTTCGTGGAGGACGGCGAGTCGCCACTGGGAGCCGATCTGCTCGATCGAATCGATGACGGGGCAGGGCGAGTCCTCGGGTTCGGATCCGACGGCGACGTCGCCGTCAGTGGACGTATCAGCGCGCTCGACCTCGAGTGGAGTGGAGTCAGATGACATCGTAGGTATCTGGTTTCTCTTCGTCTCGAAAGCCTATAGCAGTTCGGTATCGTACCAGATAACACGAGGCAATCACTAACGATGATAGCCGGCCCAACCGAGCCACCGACGACGGAACTGCACCATGTCACTAACAGCTGTACCGACGTTGAAACTACGAAGACGTTTTGCGAAGACGTTCCTGGAAGTACTTTCGTCGATCCGCGAAACGAGAGCTGCGGCGGAGGCGCTGATCAACAGTGATCGATTCCACGACGTCAACCGACGCGATCGAAATCGACGTCGACGAACGGGAGGGGTCGCTCTATCGAGTCCTCTCGAGTGCGGTCGTCCCGCGCCCGATTGCGTGGGTCAGCACCCGAAGCGAAGCCGGCGTCGACAACCTCGCCCCCTACAGCTTCTTCACCGTCGCCTCGGTCGAGCCACCAGTCGTCGTCTTCGCGCCGGTCGACGGTCCGGACGGCCCCAAGGACACGCCGCGGAACGTTCGCGACACCGGCGAGTTCGTCGTCAACCTCGTGACCGAGGACCTCGCGGAAGCGATGAACGAAACCAGCGCCACCCTCGAGGCCGGCGACAGCGAGTTCGAGCACGCCGGTCTCGAGCGCGCCGAGTCGACGGTCGTCGCACCACCGAGAGTCGCGGATTCGAAGGTTGCCCTCGAGTGCACCCGCAGAGACCTGCTCGATGTTGGTGGGTCCACGCTCGTCCTCGGCGACGTTCGCTACGTACACCTCGACGAGGAGGTGACGACCGATGGGAAAATCGACGTAGCGAACGTCGACGCCGTCGGACGATTGGCCGGGAGCTGGTACACGAAGACCGACGAACGATTCTCCCTCGAGCGACCACCGTAGCCGGGTTCGACGGACTCGAGCTTCGCGAACGGTCCCGGAAGAAAGCTTTTCGACGTAACGGGGACAATCCCCGAGCAACGTGAGCGACCGACGAGGCGAAGCTTCCGGCGAGACCTCGGCGGCTTCCGGGGAGACGGTCCCTCGAGCGGAGTCGTTGCCGCTCGTCGACGTCCTGGAGACGGTCGCCGTCGGCGCCGCGCCGCCGCTGGCGCTGGGGCTGTTCGCCCTGGTGGTGCCGTCCGTGCCAGTCGGCCAGGCGGTCTTCGTCGGCGTCCTGGTCGGCGCGATCCTCGCGTCGTACCGACGAGGGATCGAGGCCGTCCGAGCCGAAGACGGAGACGGGGACGGGATAACGCGTCGCCTCCGCGTGCCCGACGTCGACGACCCTCGGAGCGACGGATTCGCGCTACTCGCTCGCCTGGACGCTCGAGTCGATGGTACTGTCCTCGAGTGGGTCGTCGTCGGGGCCGTAGGAACGATCGGACTCGCTTCCGCCGTCGAACTCGCCACCGCCGGGTTTGACCGGGTTACTCCTCGAGTGCTCCTGTTCGGCCTGCTGTGTGGGTCGGCAGCCCTGTTCGCGGTCGTGGTGCGATTCGGTGCGCCGAATCGGCAGGGGCAGGGATAGAGTTGGGATAGGTGTAGGGCTAAGGATAAGTGTAGGGATGGGGGGAGGGCTAACCGCCGCATGGGACGCCCTCGCGCTGCACAGTTTGCGCTCACTCGAATTTCGACCGGCCGCTAGCCTTTTCTGCGGGGTCTCCTTCTATCGATGCAATTGAATGATTGACGTTGCGGATCTACGCAAGGAGTACGGCAGTTTCGTCGCCGTCGAAGGCAGTTCGTTCTCGATCGATCGGGGCGAGGTGTTCGGCGTCGTCGGTCACAATGGCGCCGGCAAGACCACGACGCTGAAGATGCTCGCCGGACTGATCGAACCGACTGGCGGAACCGCAGTGGTGGCTGGACACCCCGCCGGTTCCTCGGCGATGCAGCGCCGTCTCGGCTTCCTCCCCGAGGAGTCACCGCTGTACGAGGAGATGACGCCCCTCTCCTACCTCGAGTTCTTCGCCGACCTCTACGACGTTCCAGATGACGTGGCGAGCGAGCGCATCACCGCCCTCCTGGACCGCCTCGACCTCGAGCACCGTGATCGAGAACTGGGCAATATGTCGAAGGGGATGAAGCGCAAGGTCGCCATCGCACGCGCGCTGGTCAACGACCCCGACGTGCTCATCTTCGACGAACCCGCCTCCGGACTCGATCCCCTGACGACGAACGCCATCCTGGAGTTTACGCGGGAACTCAGCGAGGAGGGGAAGACGGTCGTCTTCAGTGCACACAACCTCTTTCACGTCGAGAGCGTCTGTGATCGCCTCGTCATCATGGCCGAGGGCGAGATCGTCGCTCGCGGAAGCATCGAGGACATCCGCTCGACTTACGGTGGGACTAGTTACCACGTCTTCGTCTCCACCGAGGGGGACGACGTGGTGGGAAGCGACGCGATCGCCGCCCCGGTAGCCGAGATCGGTCGCGAGAACGGGGATCTTCGATACGTGGTTCGAGACCTCGATGGCGTCGACGCCGTCCGCGACGCCGTGGAGGCGGCCGGCGGCTCCGTCACCGACATTCAGACGAAGACGCCGAGTCTCGAGGAAATCTTTCTCGACGTGGCCGGGGAGGCGGCTGCGTGACGGCTGGCCCCGACTCGAGTGACGCCCAGGCCGCCAACTCAGTTGATTCGACCGATTCGACGTCCAGAACGGACGCCGTTCGCGGCTTCGTCCGCCGAACCGCCCGAATCGCCCGCTGGGAAGTCTCCCGGAGCGCCGGCACGGTCGACCGGAAGACGATTCTGATCGTCCTCGTGCTCGCCCTCGTCGTCGGTGCAGTGGGTTTCGCGACCGTGGACGAGGGTGTGGGTCTCGAGGACGGACTCTACACCGTAGCCGTCGACGAAGAGAGCCTGTACCACGCGGTCGCGGTCGAGAATCCGACGTTCACGACCGTCGAACCGGGCACCGACGCCGACGTGCACGTATACCGCGGCGACGTCATCGATCCTGACAGGGCACGGACCTCGAAAGAGAGGGCCGCCTACGCCGCGTTTGCCGACGCCGTCGAGGCGCAGAACGAGGAGCGAATGTACGCGGAGAACGATCGAAGCGCCGCGTTTCCCGTCTCCGTTATCCTGACCTACCAGCAGCGATCCGGCCCTGATTCGACGAGCGACAGGAGCGACAGGAGCGACTCGAGCGATGGCGGATCGACCGGATCCGGTGCTGGTTCGACTGACGGCGGCGACGGAACGGGTGCCGACGGCTCGAGCGACGGTAACAGCGGTGCTCCCGCGGACTCGAGCGACGGATCTGGCTCGGGCATCAGCGTGCCGGAGTTCGGCGGCGGCTCGATCGAAGAGCCGAGCCAGCCACAGACACCGGGATCGATCACGCCGCCGTTTCCCTTCCGATCGCTCGTGCTCGCGTTCCTGTTCGTCGTCCCGATGAACGTCGTGATTCAGTCCTACGGGAGCACGATCATGGACGAGCGGATCAAGCGCCGCGGCGAACTGTTGCTGGTCTCGCCCGCCTCGCGATACGAGATCGTCGCCGGGAAGACGCTCCCGTACCTGCTGGCACTCCTTGGAATCGTCGTCGTAATCGCGCACGTGATCGAGGGGAGCTGGCTGTCGGTCGCCGCCGTCGTCCCCATCGCGCTCGCCTTCCTCGCGGCCACGTTCGTCGGGGCGATGTTCGCCCGCTCGTTCAAGGAACTCACGTTCGTCACGGTGACGGTTTCGGTGGTGCTGACGACCTACGCGTTCGTGCCGGCGATCTTCACGAACGTCACGCCGATCTCGCTCATCTCGCCGCTGACGCTCGTCGTCCTGGACCTCCAGGGTGAGAGCGTCCGCTTCGGTGAGTACCTCTTCTCGACGTCGCCGCTGACTCTCGGCGCGCTCGTCCTCTTCGGACTGGGTCTCGGGAGCTACCGAGAGGAGGACATGTTCACTCAGAAGCCGATCCCATCGAAGGCGGTCGACGCCGTCGCCGCGCACGTCCGGGGGTACGCCAGCGTGCTCGTGATGCCGGTCGTCTTCATCCCGTTCGTTTTCGCCGGCCAGTTGCTCACCGTTGCGCTCGTCTTCGCGCTACCGCAGACGGTGTCGCTCCCGGTGGTCTTCGTCGTCGCCGCGCTCCTGGAGGAACTCGCGAAGAGCCTCCACGTCTACGCGGGCTACGCCCACTCGCGGTTCGAATCGTCCGTCCGAACGGCGGTCGTCCTCGGCGCGCTCTCGGGATTGGGCTTCTTCCTGGGCGAAAAACTCACCCACGCCGCCCAGTTCGTCGGGCTTCCCGACCTGCTCGAGGGACAGGCCGCCTTCGGTCCGTCACTCTCTGGTGCCCCCGTTGCCGTGGTGGTCGCCGTCTTCCTCGCACCCCTGGCGTTGCACGTCGTGACGGCGATCATTGGGGCGATCGGTGCCAGCCGAGGCCGGACCGCGTACGCACTCGGCCTGACTGCTGCGACGCTCGTTCACGCGGTCTACAACCTCGGGGTGATCGCGCTTGTCGCGTGAGCTTCGGGCGGGTGAGGATGACTCGACCCTGCACGCCCGACTCGCCATCGTCCGCCGCGAGTGGCGCTCCCTGCGCTCTGAGAAGACCATCGTGCTCGCGCTGGCCATCCAGCTGGTCATCGCCGGCTTCTCGGGCTTCCTGGTCGTCGGCCTCGTCTCGCTGTACGACCCCGGCGCGGTCGAGGGCCAGGAGATGACTGTCGCGCTCACCGGCGACGACAGGGACGCGCTACTCGAGGCCGTCCACCATCGAGAGGCCATCGAACCGCGACTCTACGACGACCGCGGGGCCGCTTACGCCGACTTCGACCGACGAGCCGTCGCCGCCGTCGTCGAAACCAACCGCCTGGACGACGGCCGGCTCGCGATCGTGGTCACGGCACCCGACGAGGGGATCGGGACGACGCTGTTGATCTCGGAACTCCAGGAGACGTTCCGCACGGTGGAGTTCGAGGAACGGCAGGCGAACGCCGACCGCCTCGAGTCGCCACCCCTGTCCGTGCCCTCGACGAGCGCGACGCCGTACTTCGGGTTCACCTACACCATCCTGGTGCCGCTCCTGTTGTTCCTGCCGGTGTTCATCAGCGGCTCGATCGCCGTCGACTCGCTGATCGAGGAGCGCCAGCGTGGCACGTTAGAGTTGCTCCGGGTGGCGCCGCTGTCGTTCCCCGACGTGATCGACGCGAAACTCGTCGCGACGGCCAGCCTGGCCCCGCTGCAGGGACTCGCCTGGCTCCTCTTGCTCGCGTTCAACGGGACGGCGATCGCCAACCCAGCGGCCTTGATCGTCTTCGTCGCCGCGTTGGCGTTACTCATCGTCGCCCTCGGTATGGGTGTGGCGCTGTACGCCCCGGACCGACGACAGGCACAGTTGCTCTACTCGGCGGGCATCGTCGGCCTCCTGGTCGTCACGAGTTTGCTGCCGGAACATCCCGCGAACACGGTCGCGAAACTGGCCATCGGGAGCGAGACGACGACGACCTGGCTCCTGTTCGCCGGCTACGTTGTGGCCGGTCTCGGGGCGTACCTGCTGCTCCAGTGGGGGCTCGAGCGGGTCGACCAGGCGGCCCTCTAAGGGAAGCAGGCCGTGGTTAGCACGCCCAGCGTCTCTCCACCGCCGCGACCCGAGTAGTTATACGCCACCCCGCGAATGTCACCGGCCGTGAACGAAGGAATGACGCGACGGGGCGCGCTCGCCGTGGCCGTCCTCGCGGGCGTCGCCGGCCTCTCACTCTCGTCCGCGGGCGACCTCCTCGAGCAGTTCGCGCCGCTTTCGGGGTCCGCCTGGAACGCCGCCGACCGGGAACGCCCGGAACGCGTCGAGAGTCCCTACGGCGACGCGACCGTTCGAATCGACGACGAGGGCGTTCCCCACGTCGAGGCGAACGACGAGCGGGCGGCGTACTTCGCCGTCGGCCACCTCCACGGGTTCGACCGCGGCTTCCAGCTCGACCTCCAGCGTCGACAGATGCGAGGCGAACTGTCGGCCGTCGTCGGCGAGGCCACTCTCGAGAGCGACGAGTTCCACGTCCGGATGGACTTCGCTGGAGCCGCCGAGGCAACCTGGAACGCCCTCGAGGAGACCCACGCCGGGTCGCTCATCGAGGCCTACGCCGACGGCGTGAACGCGGCGCTCGAGGGCACGACGCTCCCGCTCGAGTTCGAACTGCTCGAGTTCGAGCCGGACCCGTGGGTGCCCGCCGACACGCTCTTGATGGAGAAACAGATCGCCTGGACGCTCACGGGGAACTTCAGCGCGCTTCGACGCCGGGTGCTCGAAAATCGGCTCGACCCGGCGATTCTCGAGGCGCTGTTCCCCGAGCGGATGGACCACGACACGCCAGTACTGCGAACTGGTCCGGAACACGTCGACGACCTGGGAGAGCTTCGAGGCGTCCGTACAGGCGAGGACGGTCCAGACGCCGGCGACGACGAACCCGGGACCGACCGCACCGCGGACGCCCGCGACTCGAGTACCCCCTCCCTGGCGACGTGGCTCTCGCGATTCGAGTCGCCGCCCGGCGTCGGCTCGAACAGCTGGCTGGTCTCGGGCGAGCACACCGAGAGCGGGACGCCCGTCGTCGCGAACGATCCGCACCTCCAGTTGATGACACCGCCGCTGTGGTACGAACAGCACGTCGAGACTCCGGAAGCCTCGGTTCGCGGGGTGACGTTCCCGGGCGTCCCCTTCGTCATCATCGGTGCCAATGAGGCCGCCGGTTGGGGCTTCACGAACGTCGGCGCGGACGTCCTGGACTGTTACACCTACGAGATAGACGACGAGAACGAGCGCTACCGGTATCGGGGCGAGTGGCGAGAGTTTGAGACCGAGGAGCGCGAAATCGCCGTCTCCGGCGGCGAGAATCGGTCGATCACCGTCAGAAAGACCGTCCATGGCCCCCTGCTCGAACGCGAGGGCGAGACGGTCGGCGTCGCCTGGACCGGACTCAGCGCGACACGGACGACCGAGGCCGTCTACGACCTGACGGTCAGCGAGGGCGTCGACGACGCGCTCGAGGCCGCCAGCCGGTTCGATGTGCCGACACAGAACCTCGTGTACGCGGACGCGGACGGACGGACGCTGTACGTCGCCGTCGGCCAGTTGCCGATCCGTCGGGAGGGCGACGGCTCGAGCGGCGAACCGATCGCTGGAAATCGCGTTTTCGACGGTTCCGCGGGCAAAGGCGAGTGGGAAGGCTACGAGCCCTACGACGTCTCCGATTGGGAAGCCGACGGGTTCGTCCCCTTCGAGGAACAGCCCGCGGCGATCGATCCCGACCTGCTGGCGACGGCGAATCAGCGGACCGCGGACGACCCCGAGCATTACCTCGGTACCGCCTTCGCGATGCCTTATCGTGGTAGACGAATCTACGACGTGCTCGATGCCGCGGCCGACGAGGGCCTGGCAACCGACGTCGCCTACCATCGCGACCTCCAGACCGACCGTCGCGACGAGCGCGCCGTCGACACGGTTCCCGACTTGCTCGACATCGGAACCGCGGCACTCGAGGACGGGACGGTCGACGATCTCAACCAATTCGAGGACGCCCTCGAAACGCTCGAGGACTGGGGTCCGGAGTACGAGATGGTGCGCGACTCCCGCGGGGCCCTGCTGTTCGCCCGCTGGTTCGAGCACCTCCGGGAGGGTGTCCTCGAGCCGATCTTCGACCCCGCCGACCTCGGTTCCGAGTACTACCCGAACGACTGGATCGTCGCGACGCTGCCCGCCGAGAGCCCAGTCTTCGAGGGCCGCTCGCGGGAGGTGATTCTCGTCGAGGCGCTCGAGACGACCCTCGAGGAACTCGAGGCCGAAGGGTGGGATACCTACGGCGACTGGAATACCACCGGGCCCATCGGGCACCCCTTTGGCAGCGAGGCGCCGTTTCTCAGTTACGACGAGCGACCGACCGACGGGTCCCGGGCGACGGTCGACAACTACCGCGTCGAGAGTGCCGTCGGCGCCAGCTGGCGGATGGTGGTCGAACCCGGTGACGAAGCCTGGGCAATCCTCCCCGGTGGGAACTCGGGCGACTACTTCTCGGCCCACTACGACGACCAGTTCGGGCGGTGGGCCGACGGCGAGTACAAGCCGATGGACCTCGAGGCCGCCGGCGAGACGGCGACGCGGTTCGAGGGGGTGGAGCGATGACGGCTTCGGAGAGTAGAGACGAGACGGCGACGACGGTCCGACCGACGTTGGCTCGAGTTCGAACCGAACGCTCGATTCACCTCCTCGCCCTGCTCCTCGCCGTCGGCCTCGGTCTCGTCCTCTCGTGGTTCCACTGGATCGGCCTCGTCGCCGGGGGCGTTCTCGTCGGCCTCGTCGCACGGAGCCTCCTGCGAGCGCTCGGCTACGGCCTCGGATTCGGCCTCGTCGTGCTCGTCGTCTTCGCGTTCGTGCTCGGTAGTGGTCGAGGCCCGGCACTCGAGATGGCGCCCGCCATCTACCTCACCGTCGGTGCGGCACTCGGACTCCCCATACTTGGGTCGCTGGCTCGCGGCATCGTCTGAAACGAGTGGCTATTTGGCCCCGATAGTCGATCATCCCGCATGGAGTACACGACCCTCGGCTCGACCGGCATGGACGTCAGCCGCCTCTGTCTCGGGTGTATGAGCTTCGGCTCGAGCGATTGGCGACCGTGGGTGCTCGACGAGGAGGAGAGCCGCGAGATCATCGAGCGAGCGATCGACCTCGGGATCACCTTCTTCGACACGGCGAACATGTACTCACGGGGCGAGTCCGAACGGATTCTGGGGAACGCCCTCGAGGGGCACCGCGACCGGTCGGTCGTCGCCACGAAGTGCTACTTCCAGATGGACGAGGACGACCCGAACTCGGGCGGACTCTCGCGGAAGGCCATCGAGCAGGAACTGACGGCCAGCCTCGACAGGCTGGGGATGGACACGATCGACCTCTACCAGATCCACCGCTGGGACGAGGACACGCCGATCGAGGAGACCCTCCGGACGCTCGACGACGCGGTCCGGCGAAATCAGGTTCGGTACCTGGGCGCTTCCTCGATGTGGGCCCACCAGTTCGCGGACGCGTTGCACGCGAGCGACCGACTGGGCCTCGACCGGTTCGTCACGATGCAGAACCACTACAACCTCGTTTACCGCGAGGAAGAACGAGAGATGCTACCGCTGTGTCAGAAGAAGGTGATTGGCGTCCTCCCCTGGTCGCCACTGGCTCGCGGCTACCTGACCCGCCCGGACGAACGGGTTGATACGACGACCCGCGGCGATGCCGAGGAACAGCTGTACGCCCACCCGTACCGCGAGGGTGGCGGCCGTGAGATCAACGAACGTGTCGAGGAACTGGCCGAGGACAAAGGGCTCACGATGGCCCAGGTGTCGCTGGCGTGGCTCCTCCACCAGGAGTGGGTCGACGCGCCGATCGTCGGCACGACGAGCGTCGAGCACCTGGAGCAGGCCGTCGAGGCGCTCGACGTCTCGCTCTCGCGTTCGGACATCGAGTACCTCGAGGAGCCGTACGAGCCGGTTTGCGTGTCCGGTCACGACTGATAGGTTCCAGTTACGACTGATAGGTTACTGCGAGTCCACGCGGTTTCGTCCTTCGGTCGCTTCCGACAGCCCCCAGTCTTCCCGGTGGTAGGCCATCTCCCAGAACCGGTACTCGAGTTTCGCACTCGTCAGGAACGCGCGTTCCATCGCCTCGCGTTCGCCCGGATACCGTTCGCCACAGCGGTCGACGAACGCGCGCATCCAGGCGACCGAGTCGTGAAACTCGTCGCTCGTGTACTTCTCGATGAACGGCGTGTAGCGGTGCTCTTCCATTGCGAGGCCGTCCATGTGGGCCGCGATGTCGAGGTAGCCCTGCCCGCAGGGGTAAATCGCAGCGGCAATTTCGGCGATCGACCCCTCGTAGGCCGTCCGGAGGAGGAAGTTCGTGTACGCGACGCACGTCGGCGCCTTCTCGGTTGCCTCGAGGTCCGCTCGCGAGAGGCCGTACTCCGCGGCGAACGAGCGGTGTAACTCCAGTTCGTCGTCCAGGATCGAGTGCGCGACCGAGAGCAAGTGCGCCCGCGTGTCAGGGTCTCGCGCCTTCGATCCTGCAATCGAGAAGGTTCGCGCGTAATCGAGCAAGTACCGGTAGTCCTGACGTACCCACGCGCGGAACGCCTCATCTGCGAGCGTTCCCGCCGCGAGCTCTCGCACGAAGGGGTGGGTCTGTTGAGCTTCCCAGATCGGGGTGCCGGTTTCGAGTAGCTGGTCGCTAAACGCCATCGTAGGGGAGTCCGTGCTGCATCGGGATATAATTTAGTGGTATTATTCAGTGGTGTAGTAATATCGCTCGAGTCGGTGGGAGCTCGGTCGGCCACAATACTTATGCTCTCGTTGTCGCAGGTGTCCAATCGTACATGTCGGGGGACGGGGACGGGGACGGAAGTCCCACGGGAGGAGACGCATCGTTCGATCTCGGAGCCGTCGTCGCGAGGCTCAGCGATCCAGATCCAGCGGTACGCGAACGGGGCGTGGCAACCGTGTGCCGAACTGTCGACACGAATCCGTCGACTTGCTTGCCGACGGTGCCGGTTCTCCGGTCGATGCTCGGAGCGTCGACCCCCGACGTCCACCGTGACGTCGCCTACTGCCTCGAGCAGTTGGCCGCCGAGTCGCCGGACGACGTGGCCCCGTCGGTACCGGGGGTCGTCGAGTTTCTCTCGGAATCGTCCAATTCGCTGGACGATGAGACGACGAATCGCCTCCTCGGTTGTCTGGAACGGGTCGCTGAGGAGCGACCGAGCGCGATCGCCGACCACGTCGAGACGGTCTCGGATATATTGCCGGACCCTGGTCAGGAGAGACTGGGGGTCACCCTCGAGTCGGACGACAGCGACGAACGCAAGGACGAGGTGACGAGCGACGAACCCGCCTCGAGCGCCGCCCCCGAGCACGTGGTGAACTATCACGTCGAGTAGCCCGGAGTTAGGGGCTGTGTGCCTCTCGAGAACGGGGTGTGCGAGCGGTGCCGTCACGGGAGGCCGTACAAGCGGTGCTGTCACGGGGAGCCGTTCGACGCCGCCATCACAGACCCGGATCGACGGCTACAGATTTAGCGGCCGATCGGCGGAGATACAATCGACGCCGCGATATCCCAATGCTCGGGCGAGAAACTCGTGTTCGATCGACCAGGCGTGAACCTCCAGGCCGAGCGCCTTCGCTCGGGGTACCAGCCGAGTAAACAGACAGCGCCAGTAGTTTGCCCCGATAACGTCGCAATCGAGTTCGATGGCGGTCGTCACCGGATGTTCGAGATGACGACTGGCCAGGAGGCCGGTCGGCTGGTCGGGATCCAGGTCGCGTATTCGTCGGAGTTCCGGGTGGAGAAACGAGGTCGTCACGACCCGGTTTTCGACTCCCTCGAGCGCCTCGAGTACGTCCGCGGCGATACCGAGTTCCTTCATCTCGAGGTTGACCTCTAGCGAGGGCGGCAGCGCCTCGAGGACTTCATCTAGCGTCGGAATCGTATCCTCGGAGTCCAGGACGGTGAGCGCTCGCAGTTCCTCGAGCGGGCGATCCGCAATGGCGCCGGACTCGACGGTGACGCGCTCGAGTGTGTCGTCGTGGAAGACGACGAGTTCGCCGGAGCCACACCGTCGGACGTCGAATTCGACGGCGTCGGCGTACTCAGCTGCCGATTGGATCGCCCCAATCGTGTTTTCGGGGGCCGTCCGGGCGAATCCGCGGTGAGCGATGAGTCGCATTGCCTGTGTGGACACACTGGACGAACGTGCTTGAAGTCTGCCCTGTCGATTGCCGCCGTGGTCTTTCGCATCGGAGTGTGATTTCGGCCGTTCCGCCCTCGAGAGCGACCTCGGCCATTCCTCACCGACATTCGAGTTTGGTCGATTCGCCCTCGAGTGCGGCTTTGGTCGATTCGTCCTCGAGTGCGATACCCACTCTACTCGCCCTCTAGTTTGATTCGGCTGGGCGTGGACGGGTCGCCCATGTCGACACCGACACTCGAGTTCGACGGAACCGTCGCGGTCATCACGGGCGCCAGCGGTGCGCTCGGAAGCGCCGCGGTCGACCGCTTTCGGGACGCGGGCGCAACTGTCTGTGCCGTCGACGTCGTCGAACCCGACGACGAGGACGCACAGCTCGACCCCGACGCGGACACCCACTTCTACCAGGCGGACCTCACAGACGAGTCGGCCGTCGAATCCCTGTTCGAGACGGTACTCGACGATCACGGCCGATTCGACCACCTGCTGAACATCGCCGGGACTTGGCGCGGAGGCAATTACATCGAGGAGACGCCGCTCGAGGAGTTCGAACTGCTGGTCGACGTCAATCTCAAGTCGGCGTTCCTGGCGTCGAAATACGCCCTTCCGCACCTCCAGGAGACCGGGGGTGCCATCGTGAACGTGAGCGCGCGCTCGGGGCTCGAGGGTGGGTCGGGCGACGGCCCCTATCGGATCACCAAAGCCGGCGTAAAGATCCTGACCGAGACGCTGGCCGAGGAAAACCGCGGGGCGGTCAGGGTGAACTGCGTCCTCCCCAGCGTGATCGACACGCCAGCAAACCGAGAGATGATGCCCGACGCGGACCACGACTCGTGGGTCGACCCGGCCGACATCGCTGCAGTCATGGCGTTTCTCTGTAGCGACGGCGCCTCAGTGACCAGCGGCGCGGCCGTTCCGGTGTACGGCGAGGCTTGACCGTCCGTCGGGCGTCAGCGTGATCCATTTACATGGACCGAGTGGCGACGTCGAATTACTTCGAGGGTTGTGCAACCGAGCGCGCCCGAACCGTGTATGGCGTTCGCGGTTTACGCCTTTCAACCGGGTAAACAGTTCGCCAACCCGACACTGTCTCGTGATATCGACCGCCACAAGACCGAAGAGTTATTTATACCCGCACTCGCTTGGTTACTTGATAGCTTCACACATGGGAGGTTCAGAATCAATTACTTGGGGAGCCCGTATACGGGAGCAACCGCTTCTGTTCGTGGCGATTATTGCGGGGGTGTTACTGGCACTCGACCTGATCGCCCGTCTTGCAGGGATCGAGATTCCGTTGACCGGCAGCCGAACGTTCGGTGGGACGCTCACGTTCGGTCGGTTCAGAGGTCTCATCTGGAACGGAATTGTGGTCGGCCTCATTTTCGGGCTCGCCGGTATCGGACTCTCGATGACGTACAGCATTCTCAACTTCGCGAACTTCTCTCACGGTGACCTGGTGACCACTGGTGCGTTCACCGGCTGGGGGGCAGCGCTGCTGGTCGCTGGGTGGGGTACGGCAGATACGGGGTATCTGTTGCTGGTCCGATCGGGGAGCGGAGAGAACGTCAACGAGATCGGCGCCTCCATCGTGGAAGCGCCGCTCGGTATCTTACTCGGTGTCGCCGTCGCCGCGGTCGCCACCGTGATCGTCGCCGTCGCGATCGACCGACTCGTCTACAAGCCGATGCGCGGACGGGGCGGCATTTCGCTGTTGATCGCCAGCATCGGAGCCGCGCTCGCGCTTCGCTACGTGATCCAGCTCGTCTACGACGGAACTAACCGCGGTGTCACGTCGACTCGGGACGTCGACGCGGAAATTCTCAGCCTCTCGGTCGACCTTCACGAGGCGTCGCTGGTCATCGTCGCCGTCGGGTTGATGCTCGGGATGCACCTCATGCTCCAGCGGACGAAACTCGGCAAGGCGATGCGCGCGATGGCAGACAACAAGGACCTCGCGCTCGTCACGGGGATTCCGACCGAGCGCGTAGTCACGGCGACCTGGGTCATCGGCGGGGCACTCGCCGGCATTTCCGGCTACCTGTACGTCCTCGAGCGCGGGACGATCGAGTTCAACCTCGGCTGGTTCCTCCTGCTGTTCATCTTCGCCGCGGTCATTCTCGGCGGGATCGGTTCCATCTACGGCGCCATCGCCGGTGGCTTCGTCATCGGCTTCGTTCACGAGGTGTCGCTCATCTGGATTCCCTCGGACTTCAACGCCGCCGCGGCGTTCGTCATCATGATCCTTGTCCTGCTCTACCGTCCGCAGGGCATCTTCGGCGGGGTGACGACCGCATGAGCGTCGAACAAGAAAGCGGCGGATCGTCCGGCGCCGACGAGCCGACCGACGTTCGGGGCGTGTTGGCCCGGGAGGTGGCAGCGACTGACTTCCGGCTCGTCCTGCTCACGCTCCTCGGCGTATATGCGCTGTTTGCCATCTTTACGCTCATCTCGGGTGACGGTATGGGAGCGCTCAAATCCCGGTACACACGGTTGTCGTTCCTGTTCGCCGCCTACGCCGTGCTGGCACTGGCCCTCAACCTCCAGTGGGGGTACACTGGCCTGTTCAACATCGGCGTCGCCGGGTTCATGGCCGTTGGCGTCTACACCATGTCAGTGGTGTCGACGCCGCCTGACGCGATTTCTGGCCAGGGACTGGGCCTCCCGCTTCCGATCGGCATCATTGCGGGCATGATCGTCGCCGCGCTCGTCGGCCTCATCGCCGCGGTTCCGGCGCTTCGGCTACGCGCTGACTACCTCGCAATCGTAACCCTCGGCCTATCCGAGATTATCCGGCTCACGGCCAACTCAAAGAATCTCTCGGACTGGACGGTGGCGACCTTCGGGTTCGGAACCGGCGGCGGCAGCGGGACGGACCTTCCCGCCCGCCCCACCGATGGCCTGGTCGAGACCTACTACGCGGCCAACAACACGCTGGCTCAACGCGCCGCCTGGGTTCTCGTGATGGCCGTGTTCGTCGTCGCCATCTACTGGCTCCTGGCCCGGGTGGGGAACTCCCCGTTCGGACGGGTCCTCAAGGCGATTCGCGAGGACGAACTCGTCGCACAGTCACTCGGCAAGGACACCCGCTGGTTCAAGATCAAGGTGTTCATGCTCGGGTGTGCCCTGATGGGACTCGGCGGTATCCTCTGGCAGGGCTCCCAGAGCTACGTCAGTCCGGACTCCTTCCGACCCATCGTCACCTTCTACGTGTTCATTGCCGTCATCATCGGCGGGTCGGGATCGAACACTGGTAGCGTCATCGGATCGATCCTCTTCGTCGGACTCCTGTTCGAGGGGCCACGAACCCTCGGCAACATCGTCTCGAGCGCAGTCGACCTCGGAGTGCCACCGGGGACGTTCGCCGGCGCGGTCGAACCGCTTGCCGTCTTCAACTTCGCTCCGCTCCTGGCGTTCCTGGTCGACAACATTTCGTCGTTCCGATTTATCCTGCTCGGCGTCGTACTCATCGTCATCATGCAACAGCGTCCAGAAGGGATGCTCGGCCACCGAACCGAATCGGCGGCTGCAGTTGGACTCGACCGCGACACCCGTGCCGGGACCACGGGGGGTGACCACGATGAGTGATACAACCAGTACCGACGCGGACGACGCGGCTCGAGCCGCGGGGACGGAGGCGACGGCCGGGGACCAGTCCGAACCGGCAACCGACGTCCCGCTCCGGATCGAGAACCTTCGAAAGACCTTCGGCGGCATCGTCGCCGTCGACGACGCGACCTTCGAGGTCGAAGCCGGATCGCTCACCGGGCTCATCGGGCCGAACGGGGCCGGCAAATCGACGACGTTCAATTGCATCGCTGGCGCGCACACGCCCGACTCGGGGACGGTCAGCTTCCAGGGCGAGGACATCACGGGCCTCCGCCCCGACCAGGTCGCCAACAAGGGCCTCGTCAGAACGTTCCAGATCGCTCGCGAACTCGAGGAGATGACCGTCCTGGAGAACCTCATGCTCGCCCCACAGGGGCAACTCGGCGAATCGCTGTGGCGGTCGGTGACGCCGGGCGTCCGCGGAGAGGTCGTCGAACAGGAAATCGAGATCCGTGACCGGGTCTGGGAGATGCTCGACTTCTTCGAAATCGATCACATCGCTCACACGCAGGCGGGAACGCTCTCGGGCGGCCAGCGAAAACTCCTCGAGATGGCCCGGGCGTTGATGACCGATCCGGATATGCTATTGCTCGACGAACCGCTCGCGGGCGTCAACCCGACGCTTGAGGAGAAACTGCTCGATCGGGTTCACGAACTCCGAGAGCAGGGGTACACGTTCCTGCTCGTCGAGCACGACATGGACGTCATCATGGAGAACTGCGAACACGTGATCGTGATGCACCAGGGATCGGTGCTGGCCGAAGGCGAACCGGCAGCGGTCCAGAGCAACGAACGGGTTATCCAGGCGTACCTGGGGGAGATGGACGTATGAGCGCCGATCAGCCAGAGTCACAGACACAGACGGCCGAAACCGAGACGAACCGATCGACCGAACCGAGCGCGGACGGTGATAGCGGTAGCAACGGGGTCTCCGCACTCCGGGACCCGCTGGCGACAGTCCCCGAGAAGACGATCCTCTCCGTTCGGGACCTCGACGCTGGCTACGGCGACCTCCAGATCCTGACCGACGTCGACCTTGACGTCGGCGAGGGGGAGTACGTCACCATCGTCGGCCCGAACGGTGCCGGTAAGTCGACGCTCATGAAGTCGGTATTCGGCCTGACGGCGTACATGGGCGGGTCGATCACCTTCCAGGACGAGGAGATTCACCCCCTCGCCCCCGAAGAGATTATCCACAAGGGCATCAGCTACGTCCCCCAGAACGGGAACATCTTCGGCACGCTCACCGTCGAGGAGAACCTCGAGATGGGCGCGTACATCCTCGACTCGGTGCCCGAGGATCGACTCGAGGCCGTCTACGAACGGTTCCCGGTGCTTCGGGAGCGTCGCGAGCAGAAAGCCGGGACGATGTCCGGCGGACAGCGCCAGATGGTCGCAATGGGGCGAGCCCTGATGCTCGATCCAGATCTGCTGTTGCTCGACGAGCCGTCGGCCGGGCTTGCTCCGGACCTCGTCCAGGACATGTTCGACCGGATCGATCGGATCAACGACGACGGGACGGCAATCCTGATGGTCGAACAGAACGCCAAGACTGCTCTCAGACACTGTGACCGGGGCTACGTGCTCGCACAGGGCGAAAACAGTTACACCGACACCGGGGATCGATTGCTGGCCGACGACGAGGTGCGTCAGCAGTTCCTCGGCGGGTAATCGGTTCCCGGCAATCGACGAATTACTCCTTTCGGCGTTTCGTGGGATTACTCTTTCTCGAAGGCGGATTCAGTATCGTGGTTTCTCGGAGGCGGATCCAGTATCGTGATTTCTCGAACGTGCATATCGAAATCGCAATAGCCGCTACTCGAGTCGGAGCATCGACAAACGTCAAAAAATCGACTGCGTCCGATCGACCCTATTCCGCTTCGAAGTCGATCGTGTCCTGAACCTCGATACCGCCACCCTGGTACCGCATGACGTCGTAGGCGACGCTCACCATGTCTCCATTGTCGTCGAAGTCGACGGGGGAGGAGGCGCCAACGTAGTTGATCTCCTCACCGTCGGCAACTGCGGCGGCGGCGTCGGCGAGTTCGCTCGGCCCGTACTCGGTTCCTTCGGGGTTCGCAACCTCGGGAATGGCGTCACGGACCGCCGTGCCGTCGGCCTCGTCACCGCCCGCGGCGATCGTCGCGAGGGTGATGACCGCGGCCGCGTCGTAGGCCTGGGCGTTGAAGACTTCCGGAGCGGAGCCGAACTCCTCTTCGTACTGGTCGGCGAAGAAGTCCGCTCCAGGACCGGCGGCACTCGGTGCGGTACCCCAGACGTCTTCCATTTCGTTCCCGACTTCGCCCGGTAGTTCCGAATCGATGAGGCCGTCGGGGACGATGATGGAGCCGTCCCAGTCATCCGCGTAGTCGCTGTAGTAATCGCGGAAGAGCGTAATGCCGGACTGTGGGAAGCCGACGACCATCAGCACGTCCGGCTCGTCGGCGAGGGCGTCACCGAGCTGTGAACTGTACGTGGACTGTTCGGCCTCGAACGAGACGCGGTTCGTCACCTCGCCGCCCTCCTCCTCGAACGCATTGACGTACGAATTTTCGAGTGCCTGCCCGTAGTCGTCGTTCAGATACAGGGTCGCAGTCGAAGTTCCCTCCAGGTCCTCCGAGACGACCTGGGCCATGACGGGGCCCTGGAGTGCGTCACTCGGACACGTCCGGAAGATGAAGCCGTCGTCCTCGAGGTCCGTGACCGCCGGTGCGGTCGACGAGGGCGACATGCCGACGACCTGGTTCGGGATGAAGACCTGACGAGTCACCTGCAGGTTGACGTTCGAGGCGGCCGGGCCAACGACCGCGGGCATCCCGCTGTCGACGAGGTTCTGTGCCGACGACTGGCCGGCGGAGGGATCCGTTTCCGTGTCGCCCGTCTGGACGTCGAAGTCGAGGGAGCCACTGAGCTGGCGTTCGACCAGCAACGCCCCGTCACGCATCGTCCCACCGAGACTGCCGAGGTCGCCCGTCTCGGGCATCAAGACCCCGTATCGAACGGTTCCATCGTAGTCGACTTCAGCGCCACCGTTGCCGTTGCCATTTCCATTGCCGTTGCCGTTCCCACCATTGCCGTCTCCCTGTCCGTCGAGACAGCCAGCAATGCCGAGTGCACCTGCTGCACCGATACCGGTTAGCACCTTTCGTCGTGGTAGCTTCTGTACCATGCTTCTTGATATCGCGGGGGATACAAAGACTTTATGCGTGAAATTGATCACGTTCCGATATATCACGGGGTTTCGACGAAAATAGGGCTTCCTCCCGACGATCACCGGCGGTAAATTCATGATAGACGTGGAATTGGCGGTGTTCCGATCGGTGAAGTTGTTTGGTGACACACCGAGAGGTACGGCGCCAATCGGCGACACAACCCGCAAGGGACCATCCCAGAACGCTTTTTGTGCCCCTGGTCGTTCCCTCGGGCAATGAGCGGCCACGGGTGGAACGACCGATGACGATGGAAGAGCGTATCGAGGAACTCGAGTCCATGCGCGAGGAAGCGCTGCTCGGGGGCGGTGAAGAGCGAATCGAACGCCAGCACGAGAAGGGAAAGATGACCGCGCGAGAGCGCATCGAGTACTTCCTCGACGACGACACCTTCACCGAGTTCGACCAGCTCCGAACCCACGAGGAGCGCAACTTCGGGATGGAAGAGCGCAAGGTCCTCGGCGACGGCGTCGTCACCGGCTACGGCGAGGTCGACGGACGGAACGTCTTCGTCTTCGCCCACGACTTTACCGTCTTCGGTGGTTCTCTGGGCGAAGTCTTCGCCGAGAAGGTGACGAAGGTGATGGACATGGCGATGGAGGTCGGTGCCCCCATCGTCGGCCTGAACGACTCTGCGGGCGCCCGCATCCAGGAGGGCGTCAAGAGTCTCGCCGGATTCACCGAAATCTTCCGCCGGAACCAGCAAGCCAGCGGCGTCATCCCCCAGATTTCCTCGATCATGGGGCCGTGTGCCGGGGGCGCGGTCTACTCTCCCTCGATCACGGACTTCATCTTCATGGTCGAGGACTCGAGCCACATGTACATCACCGGGCCCGGCGTCACGAAGACCGTCACCGGCGAGGACGTCACCCACGAGGAACTCGGCGGGGCGCTCACGCACGCGAACAAGACGGGCGTCGCCCAGTTCGCCTGTGAATCCGAAGAGCAGGCCCTGGATGACATCCGGCGACTGCTCTCGTACCTCCCGCAGAACAACGTCGAGGACCCCCCGCGGGTGGAGCCGTGGGACGACCCCGACCGTCGGGACGAGGCCCTCGAGTCCATCGTCCCCGACAGTCCCCAGAAGCCCTACGACATGACCGACGTCATCGAGACGGTGATGGACGAGGGCTCGTTCTTCGAGGTGGCCGAGAACTACGCGAAAAATATCGTCGTCGGCTTCTCACGACTCGACGGTCGGTCGGTCGGCGTCGTCGCGAACCAGCCGCGGGTCAACGCCGGCACGCTCACCGTCGACGCCTCGATGAAGGCGTCCCGGTTCGTCCGCTTCTGCGATTCGTTCAACATCCCCATCGTGACCTTCGTCGACGTGCCCGGCTACATGCCCGGGACCGACCAGGAACACCGCGGGATCATCCGCCACGGAGCAAAACTGCTCTATGCGTTCTCGGAGGCATCCGTTCCTCTCCTGACGGTCATCACCCGCAAAGCCTACGGCGGCGCCTACTGCGTGATGGCCTCGAAGAACCTCGGCGCGGACATCAACTACGCCTGGCCGACGGCCGAAATTGCTGTCATGGGGCCGAAGGGCGCGGTCAACATCCTTTACCGCAAGGAACTCGCCGAGGCCGACGACCCGGACGCCCTGCGCGAGGAACTCATCGAAGAGTACCGCGAGGAGTTCGCCAATCCCTACACCGCCACCGACAAGGGCTTCCTGGACGACGTGATCCGTCCGACCGAAACCCGCCCACGGCTGATCCGGGACCTCGAGATGCTCGAGACTAAACGCGAAGACACGCCCGACAAGAAACACGGGAACATCCCCCTGTGATGACGGCGAACGACTCCGAGGCGCTCGAGACGGAGACCGAAACCGAGACCGAGGATGACGAACCGGTCGAGGGAACGGCACTCGATGACGACGCCGACTTCGGCGCTGAACTCGACCTCGGCCTCGAAAAAGACGTCTCGATTACCCTCCCGGCGGACGCCACCAGCGAGGAGGCCGCGGCCATCGTCGCAGCGATCGGCGCCCACCTCCGGGACCTCGAGGCGGCGGCCGCCCAGACCGACGACGAGGAGACCTGGGACGGCAAGCGCTGGTCGTTCGCCGGCCGGATCGACGCCCAGCAGAGCCGAACCGTTCGCGTCCCGACTCGAGCGCCGACGAACCCCTGGGCTGCGGCCGGCCGCACCGGTCGATTCTGAGGCCGTTGCGGGCGTCTCGTGTCTTTCTTCGTTACGTACTCGAGATTGGGGGGGCGTAACGATTCGATCAGTCCCGTCAGGGCGAGGAGTCGTCGTCTACTGTACCGGCCGTCCGAACGTAACCCAGTATCGGTGTGCGTGAATTCTCCGTCGAACGGGCGAATCGATCGTTTGGGCGAATCGATCGTTTCCGACAGCACTCGCGTCGTTCGTCTCGCACAGACAGACGACATTTCGAGCGAAATACTCGTCCCGTGGCGAAAATTCGCACGGTGAACGCTTGGCGTCTGCCACGCCGGGGAGGGGTGTGTTAACACGAATCCGTTTCACCGCTGACTCGTTCCGTTGCGAAAAAGTAAGGTAGGCCCCTTCCGTCGATTCGAACAGGAATGTTCAGGAAGGTTCTGGTCGCGAACCGCGGCGAGATCGCGGTACGAGTCATGCGGGCCTGTGAGGAATTGAACGTTGGGACCGTCGCCGTCTACTCCGACGCCGACAAACACGGTGGTCACGTCCGCTACGCCGACGAAGCCTACAACGTCGGCCCCGCTCGCGCGGCCGACTCCTACCTCGATCACGAGGCAGTCATCGAGGCCGCGAAAAAGGCCGATGCCGACGCAATCCACCCCGGCTACGGCTTCCTCGCCGAAAACGCCGAGTTCGCCGCCAAAGTCGAGGAAGTAGAGGGAATCACCTGGATCGGCCCCTCGAGCTCGGCCATGGAGAGCCTCGGCGAGAAGACCAAGGCCCGAACGATCATGCACGAGGCCGACGTGCCCATCGTGCCCGGCACCACCGACCCCGTTACCGACCCTGACGAGGTCCGCGCCTTCGGCGACGAACACGGCTACCCGATCGCGATCAAGGCCGAAGGTGGTGGCGGCGGCCGCGGCATGAAGGTCGTCGAGGACGAGAGCGAGGTCGACGACCAACTCGAGAGCGCCCAGCGTGAGGGCGAAGCCTACTTCGGCAACGACTCGGTCTACCTCGAGCGCTACCTCGAAAAGCCCCGCCACATCGAGGTCCAGATCATCGCCGACGAGCACGGCAACGTGCGTCACCTGGGCGAGCGCGACTGTTCACTCCAGCGCCGTCACCAGAAGGTCATCGAAGAAGGCCCATCGCCCGCGCTGTCGGACGAACTGCGCGAACAGATCGGCGAGGCCGCTCGTCGCGGGGTCGCCGCCGCCGACTACACGAACGCCGGTACCGTCGAATTCCTCGTCGAGGAACAACTCGGGCGCGAGAGCGTCCTGGGGGCCGACGCGAACTTCTACTTCCTCGAGGTCAACACCCGCATCCAGGTCGAACACTGTGTGACCGAGGAGATCACCGGCCTCGACATCGTCAAGCGCCAGATCCGGGTCGCCGCAGGCGAGGAACTCGACTTCGAGCAGGACGATGTCGAGATCGACGGCCACGCGATGGAGTTCCGTATCAACGCCGAGAACGCAGCGAAGGACTTCCAACCGGCTTCTGGGGGGACGCTGACGACCTACAACCCACCAGGAGGAATCGGCGTCCGCCTGGACGACGCCCTCAGCCAGGGTGACGAACTCGTCACCGACTACGACTCGATGATCGCCAAACTCATCGTCTGGGGCGAAGACCGCGAGGAGTGTATCGAACGCTCGCTTCGCGCCCTGCGAGAATACGAGATCGAGGGCATCACGACCATCGTCCCGTTCCACCGCCTGATGCTGACCGACGAGATGTTCGTCGAGGGCCGACACACCACGAAGTACCTGGACAACGAACTCGAGCCGTCCAGGATCGAACAGGCCCAGGAACAGTGGGGGAGTGAAGAGTCCACTGGCACTGGCGCCAGCGCGGACGAGACGGTCGTCGAACGCGAGTTTACCGTCGAGGTGAACGGGAAACGCTTCGATGTCAACCTCGAGGATCGCAGCGGCGAAATTCCGCAGGCGGCCAGCAACGGGGGGTCGAGCACCGCCGGCGGACCGCCACAATCAGCCAGCAGTGACGACTCCAGCAGCGACGTCGAGATTCAGGGCGACGGCGAACGCGTCGACGCCGAGATGCAGGGAACCATCCTCGCCGTCGAGGTCGCGGAGGGCGACGAGGTCGCCGCTGGTGACGTCGTCGTCGTCCTGGAAGCGATGAAGATGGAAAACGACATCGTCGCCTCGACGGGCGGAACCGTCTCGCAGGTAGCCGTCGAGGAAGGTCAGAGCGTCGACATGGGCGATACGCTGGTCGTCCTCGAGTAATTGGGAACGGTACTGACGTCGACATCGGCACCGGAAACGGAAACGGAAACGGAAACGGAAACGGAAACGGAAACGGAAACGGAAACGGAAACGGAAACGGAAACGGAAACGGAAACGGAAACGGAAACGGAAACGGAAACGGAAACGGAAACCGACATCGGCATCGATATCGGCACCGACACCGACACCGCTATCGCCACCGACATCGGAACCAACTAACTCGCACATCTCATCCACCCAGTGTCGCACATCTCATCCACCCAGTGGCACACAAAACCAGCACGTACCGATCGGTCATCGTAGGCTCCGACCTGGTCGAACCCGGTTGGACGACCTCGTATACCTCGGAAAACAGTCGTGGGATTTCCCGTCGAAAACCTCTCCAGGACGGAGTAGGGGAATAGGGCTATTGTTTGAGCGAATCCGGGAGCAGCGGTTCGTACTCGTCGTGACGAATCGTACCGAGTACGTCACCGTTGAGTAGTTTGAAATGAGAATATAGCGCTTGTTCGTCGAGAATCGCCGGCATGACCGGCTGGAAGAAGCGTTCTTCGTACGACCCGGCGACGAGAATCGCGATTTTCGCGTCGGGGTCGAGAAGTTCCGTCACCAGGAACGTGACGTTGTTCACCTCGTTCTGGTAGGCCTCGTACGTGGTGAAGGTTCCGCGCTCGAACGCGTCAGTGAACGCGTCGGCGTGGTTGTTCGGAACGACGTAGATGAACCCGAACCGATCGTCGTCGCCCGAATCGCGCGAAATCACCGAGGTATGCACTGTCGGAATCGCGACGGCGTCCCATCCATCGTCGCGGCGTCCCTTGGCCATCGCTTGCATGTCCTCGTTCGTCTGCTTCCAGGCCTGTTTGGTCGCACCTGAGGTCCGACGCATGCCTAAGCTGTCATCCTCGGCCTTAGTCATAGTCCATTTCAGAGGACGAGCCTGTTAATGGTTTCGAGTGTCGAGTGGGGTTCGGGACCGAACCGACGAGCCTCGCCCCCTCTGGAAGGGCAGAATCAGTACCGAACGCGTCTCTCGGTCCGTTCAGGCAACGCCGAACCACGTTTCCATCAGGTACGAGACGGCGAGAACGCAGAGGCTACTCACAAACAGCTTCAGCGGTGAAGACAGTCGTGCGTCCGGTGGCGGCAGTCGAACCCATCGCAGCGGTGGGACGGCACGGACGAACGCCTGGAAAGGTGTCCGATGAGTTCTCCTCTCGACGGCCATCTGGAGGTCCGAGTGCTCCGTCGACTCGTCGGCAGTAGTCGTCGGTGACGACGGCCACAACCGAACGACCGAGTAAGCCATGAGGACGAACCCCAGCAAAAACAGGACGAACTTCCCTCGGACGAACCCGCCACCGGTTCCAATACCGATAGCGAGGGCGACGACCGTAGCGACCGCCGCAACCACGAGTACGTACGTGAGCGTATCGATGACCACTAGACCAGCGAGGCGCGCTCGTGTACCGAGAGTCTCGCTAGCCACGTCCGGTCACCGGTGACGCTCGTCCAGGACCGGGCCTGGCTCCTCGTATGCATCGTCGTGACGGTGACAGAAGCTCTTTCGCCCGGACTCACTGACGGTGTAGTATTGGGGCATGTCCTGGTCACAGACGCTGCCGAACGATTCGTTCATGATCTCGAGTGCGCTTTCCTCGTCGTTGTCGCGGACGTAGTTCGCGACGTTCGACAGGATTCGTTCGACGTCTTCGGGAACTGAAATGTCGCTAAACAATTCGTCGTAGATTTCGTCGACAGTTCCGAGGCGGGGATCCTTACCGAGCAACTCGCGGACCCGGTCACTCATTTTTCGCTCCGTCCGTTTTCGTTCTCGGAGAATCTCTCTGAGCGTCCCCAGCTGTGTCCAGAGTTCGTCGCCGAGATGGTCGAACTCCGGTGGTCGAATCCGTGCTGGACACCGCGTGCTAAACGGACATCCATCCGGTGGGTGGCGGGGGTTTGGCGGCGTGCCGTGGAGCGTGATTCGATCTTTCTTCGCGGTCGGGTCCGGTTTGGGGATCGCAGACAGGAGCGCGTGCGTGTAGGGATTCGACGGATCAGTAAACAGCTCCTCGGTTGGCCCAATCTCCATGATGTTTCCGAGATACATGACCGCAACCCGGTCACAGATGTGCCTGACCACGGAGAGGTCGTGGGCGATAAACAGGTACGTCAGCCCGAACTCGTCTTGCAGGTCCTCGAGGAGATTGATGACCTCCGCCTGGACCGAAACGTCGAGGGCCGAAACTGGCTCGTCGAGAACGATGAACTCCGGCTCGAGTGTCAGCGTTCGGGCGATCCCAATCCGCTGTCGCTGTCCGCCGGAGAACTGGTGTGGATACCGAAAGTAGTGCTCACGCTGGAGCCCAACCTTCTCGAGGAGTTTGCGAACGCGTTGTCGCCGGTCCCGCGGCGTCTTCCAGTCGAATACGTCGAGTGGCTCGCGTACGATTTCGCCGACGGTCATTCGATCGTTGAGACTCGAATCCGGATCCTGGAAGACGATCTGCGCGTCTCGACGCCAGGCTTTGAGGTCGGCACCGCTCAGCGTCGTAATGTCAGTTCCCTCGAATCGAATTTCGCCGCCTGTCGCTTTCTCGAGTTGGATGAGCGTTCGTCCGAGCGTCGTCTTCCCACACCCGGATTCGCCGACGAGACCGAGCGTCTCACCGCGTCTGATGTCGAACGAGACACCGTCGACAGCCTTGACCGGGTTGCTGCCGAAGAGACCGCCAGTATCGTAGTACGTTCGAAGGTTGTCGACCTCGACCATTACGTCCTCTTTCTGGTCCGCTCGTTCGGTTTGCATCGCTTTCTGACTCATTGGCTATCACCTGTCTCCGTCACTCGCTCGTCGCCTGCAGTATGCCACTCGAGGCGTTGCATCTCGGACTTGCCCTCCGGATACAGCAGACACGCCGCAGTGTGGTCCTCGGATTCCTCGTCGACTGGAACCTGTATTGGATGTACCTCCTCACAGGCCTCGAACGCCTCCGGACATCGGGGAGCGAATCGGCAGTACGTTGCTGGCTCGTTTGGCGTCGGCACGTTGCCTTCGATCGTTTCGAGCCGATCACCGGTCTGATTTCCGGGAATCGACCTGAGCAATCCCTGTGTATATGGGTGCTTTGGATCGCCAAACAGGGTTTCGACATCGGCGGTTTCGATGATCTCTCCGGCGTACATCACGTTCACGCGATCGGTGACGTCTGCAATCACGCCCATGTCGTGTGTGATGAACATGATTGCCAGATCCCGTTCGGTCTGGAGATCCTCGAGGAGTTCGAGGATCTGGGCCTGAATTGTCACGTCGAGAGCGGTCGTCGGCTCGTCACAGATCAGCACTTCCGGATCGCACGCCAGTGCCATCGCAATGACCGCTCGTTGTCGCATCCCGCCGGAGAACTGGTGTGGGTACTCCTCGACGCGACGCCGTGCGTCCGGAATACCGACGTCTTCCAGCAGAGAAATTGCCTCCTGGGTGGCCTCGCGCCCGCTCATCCCCTGGTGCAGTTTCAGCGCCTCCTTTATCTGGTTCCCGACGGTGTAAACCGGGTTGAGGCTCGTCAACGGGTCCTGGAACACCATTGCGATTTTGCCACCTCGCATGGCACGCTGTGCTTCGTCCCCGAGTCGAGTGATCTCGATGAAGCCGGACGTGATCTGCTCTGGAACGCTCGCGTCGCCCTCAGTGACGAACACGAAGTCGGTTTCCTCGACGGCACCGTCCTCGGCGAGACCGAGTTCTTCACCGTACCCGGCTGCGAGGAAATCAGCGAGGGTTGCCTCCGAGGCCGACGTGTACCCGAGTGTCTCCGGCGTGACGTCGGGGAGTCGCTCGAACAGCGTCTCCGGATCGTACCGTGACTCGAGGCTCGCCACGTCGACGGTGTTGTCGTCGAACCGTTTGGCAAACTCTCGGACCGTTTCGAGATGGGTAAAGCGAATGCTACTGGCCGGATCGATTCGGCCTGGGTTATCTACCAGACCCATGAGCGACCGGGCGGTGACGCTCTTTCCAGAGCCACTCTCACCGACGATACCCACCGTCTCGCCGGGAACGATATCGAACGAGACGCCGTCGACGGCTCGAATTACTTCCTTGTCCGTGTGGAACACGGTTCGGAGATTTCGAACCGAGACGATCGGTTCTGGACGGGTCGAAACTGGATCAGCTACTGATTGCATGGACATCATCCACCACCTCCAGTGGCTGCCGCACCGGCTTCACCGCTCTCTACGTCACTCTCCGGGTCCATCGCGTCGCGGATTCCGTCGCCCAGCGCGTTGAAGCCCGTCACGACGAGGACGATCAGTAGGCCGGGAAGCGTCGAGATGTGCCACGAGGCCGTCGAGACGTACGAACGACCGTCGTTGACGATGCGCCCCCACTCGGGAGTCGGAGGATTGATCCCTAATCCGAGGAACGACAGCGCTGCCGTCGCGATGATTGCCGCCCCGAGAAGCAACGACGCGTAAATCATGATGTACGCCGCGACGTACGGGGCCATGTGCTTTCTCATGGTCATCACGGGGGTCTGTCCGTAGCTTTTCGCGGCATCGACCCACTCCTGTTCGGCAACCTGGAGCGAGGGCCCACGTATAGACCGCCATAGGCCCGGCCAATAGACGAGCGCCAGAATCAGTGCGATGAGTATACCACCGTCGTAGATCGTTGCGAGCGGGTGGTTCGCTTGCTGGAAAATTACTGAAACCAGCAAGAGGAGTAAGAATCCCGGGATCGTCATGATCGTATCACTGGCCAGGACCGTCAACAGATCAGCGACGCCCTTGTAGTAGGCCGTAACGAGCGACAGCGACAGCGCGATCAGCGTGCCGAGACCGATTGCGATGATACCGATCACCAGTGACGTTCGAGCACCGAAGACGAGGAACGTAAACAGGTCCTTCCCGCTCTGTGTCGTCCCCATCGGGGCCCAGCGATCGTACTGGTCGTAGCTCATCGGACCGACGTTATTCGATCCGCCGGTCGATTTCGTCTGCAAGTTCGCCGTCCCGTGACTGACCGTCTCGACGCTCTCTCCGTCGAGATATTCGAACTCGTGATCGTACGGGTTGTAGTGATTGTGGTCGATCGAGACGGGAGCGAGGGCCGGTGCCCAGGCCGCCATGACCACGAAAGTAAAGACGACAATCAGCCCAAAGATTCCCCAGTAATGGGTCCGAAATCGGTTGATGCTGTCGTCTCGCGGCGTCCAGTTGGCTTCACGGTAGTGGGTCCGGAAGGTTGTATACCCCTTCCAGATCCACACGAGAAGAGTGAACGCGTATGCGTAGACGACGAACACGCGAATCGCCCAGGCCTGTCCGGACGAGAGGCCGAGGAAGGTCCCTTCCCACCCACCATCGGGAGTTCTGTGCCCGGCGTTCGGAATCGTCTCGGTGCTGGTTATCGAGGGAAGGGTCGAGACCCACTCGGTCAGCGACGTCAACCAGCCGATGGCGACCTCGAGACCGGCTCCGAGGGGGGTAAAGACAACGAGTACGACGCCGATAGCCAGCCCTGCGGCGACGAGGGCCCGTTCGATAACGTCGTCGGCACCGGTTCCCCGGGAGAGGCCGAACGTTTTTACGAGCGAGACGGGAACGAAGAGCAATTTGACGAAGACCGCTGCGACGGCGATCAACAGGAGTGCCGTCAAGATAGTGCCGACGGTTCCTGCTATCGGTCCGAGTGTCCCATCGACGTTCCTTCCAACCCAGGCCGGGATCGAAGCAGCGCCCTCGAGACCGAATCGAATTCCGCTACCGGCTTTGAGCAAGCCGCTCGCGATACGCCCGGTCTCCAGTGCGAGCAACACGAGCAACCCTGCCACCCAGACAAGGGCTGGTTGTGGGTTCGTAGCGATGCGTTCGCGAAACGTGGTGTCGTCGTATTCGTCGTAGCTCATGTTTCATACCCCACACGTGGGTCGAGAACAGTGTACAGCAGGTCCTGGATGATGTTCAGCGAGATGGTGATTAGCGCGAAGATAAAGATCAGTGACCCAGCCAGTGGGAGGTCCCCCTGATAGGCAGCCAGGAAGAACAACCGTCCCAGCCCGTTGATACCGAAGATGACTTCGACGATGACCGAGCCACCGATCAGGAGGAGCGCCTCGTTCGTGATCACTGGAAGAAGGGGAATCAACGCGTTTCGGAAGACGTGCTTCCAGATGATGACGCGATTGGAGAGTCCCTTTGCCTTCGCCGTTTCGACGTAGTTCGAGTTGATCGTCTCGAGCATCGCTGTTCGGCCGATTCGAAGCTCCGTCGCCATCGAGGCGGAGCCGAGGACGATCGCTGGTGGGAGGATCACTTTAATCGCGACCGCGAGCATCCCCCCGTCGAAATAGAATCCGTTCTCAAATCCGACGAAGTTGAGAGGTGGCGTGCCGATGAGACTCCTGACGTCGGGCCCGATGGTGTACCAATCGAATCCGAGTAAGCCACCACCTTGGGTTCGGCGAAGGATCGCCAGAACCATAATAGACAGCCAGAAGTTCGGCATCGCCAACCAGACGATACCGGAGAAAGACGCGACGTAGTCGGCCCAGCTATTCTGGTTCAATCCCGCGTAGAATCCGAGCGGGATACCGATAAATAGCGGGAGCAACACGGCCCAGAACCCGAGCCAGATCGTTCGTGGGGCGTACGTCCCGATGAGGGCGTTCACCGATCGACCGGGGTGGATGACCCACGATTGACCCAGGTCGAACGTCGCGAGGGACACAATGAAGTCGACGTACTGTTGCCAGAGCGGATCGTTCAAACCGAGTTGATCCCGAATCCGTTCCGCTTGCGCGCCACTCGCTTCCGGTCCGAGCATCGATGCAACCGGGTCGAGCGGTCCCATTCGGATAATGACGAAGATGAGCGTCATTACGAGGAAGAGGACCGGAATCATGAGGACGACCCGCTGGAAGAAATACTTCCATCGGCTCATTGAACCTCACCCGTCGTCTGATTATAGACCATATGTCGAATCTTGGAGTGGATAGGTGGTCTACTGTTATATGTATGCTGATTTCGTCGAGTCATTTGACTGTAGCGTGGAACGTTTGTTGGCACTAGAGAACCCGTGCTACCAAAAATCGAGTAACCGAGGACAGGGATTACCTGTCTAGCGTAACGGTGTTGTACTGCTGGCGGTGGCCGCCGAGCGGGCCGGTCTCCGGGATGTCGACGTGATCGTACCAGAACCGCTCGTTGAGGTTGTGGAACAGCGGCAGGAGGATCATGTCGTCGCGAACGGCCTCTTCGATCTCGACGTGCGCTTCGGCACGGATGTCCTCGTCGTCGGGCGACGGGTTGTTCTCGATCGTCTCCCAGGCGTCCGCGGCTTTCTGCATCTCTTCGGAATCTTCTTCCTGCCAGTCGAGGTAGTATCCGTTCGCCTCTCCGGGCATATTATCCGTGTTCGTGTTCTCCGGATTGAACCCGAAGTGACCGTAGGCAGGGTCGACCCAGCTCCAGATCCAGCCGAGCGAGTAGAAGCCGAGGTCGCCGTCTTCACCGCGGCTGATGAGCGTCCCGAACTCTGCAGTTTCGATCGAGAGATCGATGCCGAGGCCAGCGACCTTGTCTCGAGTAAGGGTCGCGAACTCCTGGAACGCCTCGTTTTCGTACGTCGTGATCGTCAGCTCGAACGGATCGTCCTCCGTGTAGCCGGCCTCCTCGAGGACCTGTCGGGCCGAATCACGGTCGGTCTCGTTGGCGCTGTAGGGCCACTCGTCGACGTAGCTGTTGTACTCGTCGTTTCCGGTGGGCCACATTCCAGGCGGGGTGAAGCTGTACGCTTCCTCACCGCGCTCTTTGAACACGTTCTCGATCAACTCCGAGTGATCGGTGACGTAGGCGATGGCCTGGCGAACCGGCTTTGGCGTCTGGGCGGCGTTGAACGCCACGTAGAAGGTACTCATCTCGGCGACGCCGAGGTAGTTGACTTCTTCCTCGTTCTCGAGCGGACCGTAGGTACCGACCTGGCGTCCCTGGTCGTCCTCTTCTGCGTCGATGTTGTCCGGCTCGTAGAACGGCGTCGGGATGCCGAACACGTCTGCGTTCTGCTCGTTGACGTACGTCCAGATGGCGTCGTCGTCCTCGAGAATCTGCCAGTGAACACCGTCGACGGAGGCGGCTTCGCCGTGGTAGTCGTCGAAGGCGGCAACGCGTGCTTCCGTGCCTGGCTCCCACAGGTCGTACTCGAACGGACCGGTTCCCACCATCACGTCGGTGGAAATGTCTTCCTGCGTGTATTCGGCGTCGTCGTAGCCCTCGATGTCGTCGACGAGGCCTTCCGGCATGGCCGCGAAGGAGTCGTACGCGAGGATGTCGAGTGCTGCGGGCTCGGGGTCGGCAATGGTCACCTCGAGCGTTCGGTCGTCGACGGCTTCGACGGCGAGGGAGTCAGGGGTGACGACGCCCTCGTCGTCCACTTCGGCCTCGATGCCGAGCATGTCGGTGACGAAGTTCGCGCGCTGACTCTCCTCGGACTCGGCGAGGCGGCGCCACGCGTATTTGAAGTCGGCAGCCGTGAGTTCGCTTCCGTCGTGGTACTGCGCTTCCTTGATCGTGAAGGTGTACGTGAGGAGGTCGTCGGAAATTTCGACTTCCTCGGCGAGCTGATTCTCGACCTCGGCTTCACCATTGGGGTAGTGAGTCAGGTTCTCGTACACCTGGCCGATAATGATCCCGGACGCGGTGTCAGTCGACTGGATGGGGTCGAGGGACGACACCGTCGAGTTGATCAGCCGAAGATCGTTGTCGGACGCACTGCTGTCCTCGCCGTTTCCGTTTCCGTTTCCGTTCCCGTTTCCAGATTCGTTACCATTCCCTTCACCGTTGCCATCTCCTCCGAAGCACCCTGCGACTGCGGCAGTCGCGGCACCTGCACCAGTTGCCTTCAGGAAGGTGCGCCGTGAATAGGCGTTTTCGTTCGACATTTCGGCTGATAAGATCCCTTCGAACCGTATAAAATTTGCTGTCTCGTCTGAGCCGGTATGTCAAACCAATAGATAGGCATACACACGCTTGAAAACCGAATTTACACAATAGTACGAATATCGAATCAAGGGGCACATATCACATATGGAATAGCATACCACAATGCCAGCGTCGCTTAGATAACCCATTTCACGATCAGCCCTCGTTCAGACGTGAGTGGTGTAGATCCAGATTTTACAACTATTAGTAGTGAGAGCGTGCACAGGGGTGCCCGGCACAGGTAAGCACGCTTAAGCGTCGTGAGGAAAAGGCTCACGTATGCACCCGCGCGATCTGTCCGACCACGTCGCCTACCAGGCGGGTCGAGGCATCCAGGAGGTCGCCCGCGAACTCGGGCGCGATCCCTCGACGTTCGTCAAACTCGCCTCCAACGAGAACGCCCACGGCCCCTCCCCTGCGGCCGTCGCCGCCATCGAAGACGCCGCTGGAAGCGTGAGTTCCTACCCGAAGGCGGCTCACGCCGATCTCACCGCCGCCATCGCCGACCGCTGGGCCATCGCGGACGATCAGATCTGGCTCGCAAACGGCGGCGACGGTGCCATCGACTACCTCTCGAGGGCGACCCTTGAGCCGGGTGACGACGTGCTCGTTCCCGCCCCGGGGTTCGCCTACTACGGCATGAGCGCTCGGTTCCACCACGGCGACGTTACCGAGTACGCCCTCGCGCGCGAAGACAACTTTTCACAGGACGCCGAGACGGTCCTCGAGGCCTACGACGGCGAACGAATCGTCTACCTCACCAGCCCGCACAACCCCTCGGGATCGACGATCGACCTGGAGGCCGTCGCGGAAATCGCTGACCGAACGGACGAGGAGACGCTCGTCGTCCTGGACGAGGCCTACGGCGAGTTCGCCGACGTCGACAGCGCGGTCGCTTTGATCTCCGGTCGCGACGGGTTCGACGCCCGCGACGACGTCGCCGTTCTCCGGACGTTCTCGAAGGCGTACGGCCTGGCGGGCCTGCGGCTCGGATATGCAATCGTTCCGAACGCATGGGCGGACGCCTACGCCCGTGTGAACACCCCGTTTGCCGCGAGCGAACTCGCCTGTCGGGCCGGCCTGGCCGCCATCAATGACGACGAACACGTCGAGCGAACTGTTGCGACCGTCGCCGAGGCTCGAGCGACCATGCGCGAGGAAATCGATGCACACGTCTGGCCGAGCGACGGGAATTTCGTCCTCGTCGACGTCGGGGAGGCGACAACGGTTGCCGAGGCGATGCAAGAACGGGGCGTGATCGTCCGCGACTGTACGAGTTTCGGGCTCCCGGGGTGCATCCGTATTACCTGCGGCACGCCGTCCGAAACCGATCGAGCTGTCGAGACGCTCAACGAGGTGCTCGAGGACCGAGGGCACCAGCGCGAACTCGGCCCCGACGGCGGAACCCAAACCGAGGTGAACGGCGCGTGAGGGTCGCGATCACCGGCACCCCGGGGACGGGAAAGACAACGGCGACGACAATCCTCGAGGATCGACTCGATGACTGCCACGAGCACCAACTCGATGACCGCCACGAGGTTCGACTCGAGGACTACGACGTGATCCACCTCAACGACCTCCTCGAACGCGAGGGGCTATACACGACCGTCGACGAAGCGCGCGACAGCAAGGTCGCCGACCTGGATGCGCTCGAGGCGCGACTTGCAGACCGGGATGACGTCCTGATCGAGTCGCACCTCGCCCATCACCTGCCAGCGAATCGCATTGCCGTCTTGCGGTGTGCTCCCCAGACACTCGAGGAACGACTGCGCGAGCGCGGAGAACGTGCGAACAAAGCTCGCGAGAACGCAGAAAGCGAGGCGCTCGACGTCATCCTCTCGGAGGCCGTCGACCGCCACGGCCTCGAGTCCGTCTACGAAATCGACACGACCGACCGCGAGCCGGAGGCGGTCGCCGACGAACTCGAGGCCGTCGTCCACGGTACGCGAGCACCGAGCGCCGGCGATGTCGATTTCGTGGGGTACCTGGCATGACCCTCGATAAGTTCCGACCGTACGTCTCGAGGTTCCTGGATCCGTTCGTCCGTGGGTTCGACCGGATCGGGATGTCCCCCGACGGCGTGAGCGTGATCGCCGGGTTCGTGGCGATCGCCGCCGGTCTAGCGTTTTACCTCGGCGGGGTCGCTCACCCCGTCTGGTACGCCGTCGGCGCGGCACTCGTCTTCCTCAACGGCTGGTTCGACATCATCGACGGCGCGCTCGCTCGAGCACAGGGCGTCTCCTCCCCAGCGGGGGACCTGCTCGATCACGTCCTGGACCGGTATGCAGACATCGTGATCATCGGCGGGCTCGCCGCCGGCGTCGGTGACTACTGGTTGGGCTTTCTGGCGGTTACGGGTGTCGTCATGACCTCCTACCTGGGCACTCAGGCCCAGGCGGTGGGTCTCGACCGGGTCTACGGTGGGCTCGTCGGCCGCGCCGACCGACTAGCGATTATCGGAATCGTCGGCTTCCTCGCGTATCCGCTCGAGTCGTTCGACGCCGGCGGCCTCTCGCTCGTCGGCTGGCTGCTCGTCTTCCTCGCCGTCGTCGGCCACCTGACGGCGCTCCAGCGGTTCTTTTACTCCTGGAGTGCGCTCGAGTAGCGCCGACTTCGAGGGACTTCTGGTGGTCTTCCCGTCATCTTTTCGTCAGATTTTCGTCGTGCTCCCGCCATCTTCCCGTCTCCAGGAGTCCGTGGCCTCGTTCGATACACGACCCGTCCAGGCCGCCGGCGCCGTACCCTTTATCACGCGTGGTGCGTTAGACCCGATCATGGTTCAGTGCGAGATGTGTGGCGCCGAGACGTCGTCCCCGAAGACCATCAAAGTCGAAGGCGCGAAGCTGGACGTGTGTTCGAACTGTACCGACTTCGGCACCGAGGTGAAGACAGCCTCCGCTTCGAGCACGTCGACGAAGTACTCGACGGGCTCCGGGTCGGGGTCGGGGTCGGGCTCTGGATCCGGCGGCGGTACCTCGAGCGGCGGTCGCTCCTCGGGGTCCGGTGGCTCGCGTCGTCGCGACATGTTCGACGAGATGGACGAGATCGTCACCGACTACGACGACCGTATTCGTCGGGCGAGAGAGAAGAAGGACCTCAGTCAGTCCGACCTCGCGAACGAACTCAACGAGAAGGCGAGTCTGATCCGCAAACTCGAGCGCGGGGATACCTTGCCCAGCGACCGCGTCCAGAGCAAACTCGAGCGATTCCTCGAAATCAGCCTCACCGGTGGATCCGGGTCGAGCGAGGACAGTGACTGGGATGGTGGCTCCTCGAGCGGGAGTTACACGCTCGGTGACGTCGTCAAGCGCAAGGATTGATCGTCGCCCGACCAGCGGTTCCTTTCCTGGACGCCCGTGCTGCTCACCGCGACCCGGTGTCCACTCGAGGATCGAGGAGTGAGTACGCCAGGTCCTGAACGACGTTGCCGACGATGCCGAAGGCGACGATGACGACCGTCACGCCCATCATGACGGGGAGGTCGCGCGCCCAGACGGCGTTGTAGAAGAGCGAGCCAAGCCCCCCGATGCCAAAGACCGCTTCGATGATGATCACCGAAATCGCGAGCAGTGCGAGCGTCTCGGCGAACACGAGCGAGAGCAACGGGATCGCCGCGTTTCGTAACACGTGTCTGGCGACGTCGAGCCGTCCACCGCCTTTCGCGCGAACGAGTTTGGTGAGGTCCGCGGTGTAGTACTGGCGGGCGTACGCTCGAGCGTAGCTGACGATTGCAGCGAGTAGCGTCGTCGTCACCAGGACGACCGGAAGCACGCGCCCGTAGAGAAACGGTAACTCGGTCTCGACGATCCAGTTGAACTCGCTTCCCCACCTGAAGGTAGCGCCGGCAGTCGCGGACGCGCTCAGGATGAGGAAGCCGGCCCAGAAGTTCGGGATCGCAAACAGCAGGTACACGATTCCCATGGCTCCGTTGCCGCGAATCGAGCGCACGTTCATGGCGGCGTAGACGCCGACTGCCAGCCCGAGCGTCGTCGCCAGCACGATTGCCGGGACGACGTACAGCGCCGTCTCGAGGGTGGCCTCGCGGACCAGCGGAAACACGGCCTCGCCGCTCTGGAAGGAATTGCCCCACTCCAGGGTGATCATGTTTCCCATCCAGTCGACGTACTGCTCGGTGAGCGGTCTGTCGAGCCCTCGGTTGGCGAGGTACGACTGGCGAATAGACTCGAGTTCGTCGGGGTCAGCACCGCCGTAGGCCGCGAGCGCGAGTCGTCTGTCGAGCACCCAGTCTTCGGTCGCGGCGAACAGTGCGAACATCACCGTGAGCACGGCCCAGGCGGCAATCGCCCCCAGCGCGAGACGCTGAGCCAGAATTCGCCCCAATCTCACCGGTGATCACCTGCGAGTGGCATAGACGTGACGACGAGATCGCGAATCACGAGTACAGCACACGTGTCAGCCAGGGATATATGAGTGTTGCGATTGTGACGGAACAGAAACACTTATTCGCAGAGGCGACAGGTTCCTGCACGACTCGCAATGACGGAATCGGGATCGAACGGCCCCTCCAGAGACGATCCAACGGGGCAGGCGGACGTCGCGGCGCTCGAACAGATCGACTGGGATCGGGTCGACTCGGCGTCGCGTCGGTTTTCGCTCGAACGAATCGCGCTCGTTGTCGGCGTGCTCGCGGTTGGACTGGCCTACCTCTACTACCGATGGAAGGACAGCATCTTTCTCGTCGCTCGATGGTACGTCGGTCCCGAGGACTGGCTGCTGTTGCTCGCGCTGGTCGTGGTCGTCGCCTACGGCGCCGTCCCGATGATCGTCGACCCGTCGCACGGCCATCGACTCCTCGCTCGGCTTCGGCGACGGTGGGCGACGGTTGCCAGCCTCGTGGTTCTCGGTGCCGTCGTCCTCACGGCGTTCTACGCGATGATAACGGGGCTCCAGCCCCGATTGACGCTCGAATCGGGGACGGCTGGAACCGACAAACTCCAGCCACCGGTCGGCTTCAGCGGTTCCTACCTGGAGACGGGACAGGACTGCGTCGGTTCGGTTACCGGTGACTCGGTCTACGACCAGCAGTGTCACGGGAGCTGGGAGTACGTGCTCGGAACCGACCGCTGGGGGTACGAGATGGTCGACCTCCTCGTGGTCGGCGCTCGACCCGTGGCCTACGCCGTGCTCGTTACGGTCGGCATTATCGTCCCGCTGGCGACGATCGTCGGTCTCGTCGCGGGGTACTACGGCGGCTCCGTCGACGACCTCCTGATGAGCTACGTCGACGTCCAGCTCAGCATCCCGGCGATCGTCATCTACATGATCGCGTACCTGTTCATCGGGGACTCGTTTTTCGTCCTGCTCGCCGCATTCGGCCTGCTTTCGTGGGGCGGGATCGCCCGGATCGTCCGGAGCGAGACGCTGCAGCGACGCGAGGAGGGATACGTTCTCGCCGCCAGAGTGCTCGGCGCCTCGAGGCCGTACGTTTTGCGTCGACACGTCCTGCCGAACATCACCAACAGCGTGATCCCGGCGGCGTTCCACCTGATGGCCGTGCTCGTCCTGACCGAGGCCGCACTCGCGTTCCTCGGCTTCCACGCCACGTTCCAGTCGTGGGGCATGACGATGGGTGAGGGGCTGTTCAGGGCAGCCCCGCTCGACACGTGGTGGGTCTCGACGCTCCCAGCCATCGCCCTGGGACTGACCGTCGCGGCGTTCAAGGTGGCCGGCGACGGACTGCGAGACGCGCTCGATCCACGAGGGACTCATGACTGACACGGACCCACTGCTCTCCGTCGACGACCTGCACGCCCACATCGCGACCGCCGCCGGTCCCGTTCGGGCCGTCGACGGCGTGAACTTCGACGTCCAGGCGGGAGAAACCGTCTGCCTCGTCGGCGAGAGCGGGAGCGGGAAGACGCTGACCTGCGATTCGATCACCGGCCTGGTCTCGAGTTCGCAGGTCGACGTCTCCGGCTCGGTGACGTTCGAGGGCGAGGAGTTGCTCTCGGCCGACGAAAGCCTACTTCGATCGATCCGCGGCAACCGGATCGCGTACCTCTTCCAGAACGCCCAGAACGCGCTGGATCCGGTGTACACCGTTGGCGATCAGCTCGTCGAAGCGATCACGTTCCACCGGGACGTCAGCGACGAGTATGCACGGGGGCGAGCGATCAACCTCCTACAGACCGTCGGCCTCTCGCGACCGGCGGATCGGCTCGACGCCTACCCGCACGAGTTTTCCGACGGGATGCGCCAGCGCGTCCTGATCGCCATCGCCCTGGCCGCCGAGCCTGACCTGCTCATTGCCGACGAACCGACCTCCGCGCTGGACGTCACGATCCAGTCTCGGATCATCGACCTGATCGACGACATCCGACGAGAGCGGGAACTGACGCTGTTGCTCGTCACCCACGATCTCAGGGTCGTGGCCTCGCTGGCCGACCGCGTCGTCGTCATGTACGCCGGGAACGCCGTCGAGAGCGGCCCGGTCGAAGCCGTCCTGGAGCGACCAGGACACCCCTACACCCAGTCGTTATTCCGGAGTTTCATCGGCCAGGGTGGAACGGACGGGCCGGATCGCCGTACTGATACCGTCGACCGGGACGACTCAATCCCGTCGGACGGCTGTCGCTTCCGTCGGGAGTGCCCACACGCCGTCGAGGCGTGTCGAGTCGACGAACCGCCGTTCGAACCGGTCGACGGCGTGGACGCCCACCGCGCGGCGTGTATCTACCACGGCGACCGAAAAGACGCGAGGACGGTCCTCGACACCGCTCCAGAACTCGGCGTCGGCGGGGTTGACCGACGATGACTGAGGCCGATCCGCTGCTCTCAGTCAGGAACCTCGAGAAGCACTATCCGATCACCGAGGGACTGCTTCGGCGCGAGATCGGGACCGTTCGGGCCGTCGACGGCGTGAGCTTCGACGTCCAGCCCGGCGAGGCGTTCGGGCTCGTCGGCGAATCCGGCTGCGGGAAATCCACGACCGCGCTGTCGGTACTCCGCCTCGAGGAACCGACCGGCGGCGACGTTCGGTTCGACGGTGACGACGTTCGCGCGTACGACGGCGACGAACTGCGCCGCTTTCGCCGGCGCGCACAGCTCGTGATCCAGGATCCGGACTCGGCACTCAATCCTCGTCAAACGGTCGGCGAGTCCGTGGAGGAGCCCCTCAGCATCCACGGCTTGCACGGTTCCCAGCGGCGCCGACACGTCGTCGAGGACACGCTCGAGCGGGTCGGGCTCTCCGCCGCCGCGGCCGACCAGTACCCACACGAGTTCTCCGGCGGGGAAAAACAGCGCATCGCCATCGCTCGGGCGCTGGTGTTGAACCCGGATCTGCTCGTCGCGGACGAACCGGTGAGCGCGCTCGACGGCCGAACCAAGGCCGACGTCCTCGAGTTGCTGGGGCGTCTCCAGCGCGAGTTCGACGTCGCAATCGTCTTCATCAGTCACGACGTCGAACTCGTGCGCCGGTTCTGTGACCGCGCAGCAGTGATGTATCTCGGCGAAATCGTCGAGCACGGCGCGGTCGACGACGTCTTCGAGGACCCTCTTCACCCGTACACGCAACTGCTCGTGTCGTCGATTCCCAGCCTCGATCCGAACGCACCGCGGGCGGGCGTCGAGCCCCTGACCGACGACCTCCCCGACGCGTCCGACCCGCCGACCGGGTGCCGATTCCACCCCCGGTGTCCGGCGATCATCCCGCCTGCCGGCGTGACCATCCCTCGTGATCAGTGGCAAGGGCTCGTGCAGTTCCGATTCCGCCTCGAGAACGAGTGGACGACCGCAGATGACGTCCGTGCCGCCGTCGCCGTCGCTGGCGCCGGACGTGGACCGGACGGCACCGATCACGCGGCTACCGGGTCTATCGCCACCACCGACGACGCCGTTCGATCGACGTTCGACCTACCCGCGGAACTCGCGGATCCTGACCTCGAGGCGGCGCTCACGGCGGCCGTCGAATCCATCGACGACGGCGATTTGGAAGCGGCTCGAGATTACCTCGCGGCGTCGACCGAGACCGTCTGTGAGCGCGAGTCGCCGACGCTCGAGACCCGTCCGGACGGCCGACCGGTTGCCTGCCATCGATACGATCCGTCGGTACCCGGCGAACCCGAGACGGACCTCGAGACGACGACCACTCGGTAACTATTTTGGTCGCGAGGGTCTCCTCTCGAGCATGTTCGTTCTGATCAACCTCAAGACGTATCCGTGTGATCCCGTCGCCGTCGCCGAAGCCGCCCGCGACGTCGACGAGACGACCGACGCTCGCATCGCCGTCGCCCCGCAGGCGACGCACCTCGAACGGGTCGCCGAGACGGGCGTCGAGACCTGGGCCCAGCACGTCGATCCGATCGACTACGGGAGCAATACCGGGCACACACTCGCGGAGGCGGTCGCGGACGCGGGCGCGGCGGGCACGTTGATCAACCACTCCGAACGCCGCCTGAAACTCGCCGACGTCGACGGCGCGATCCGGGCGGCCGACCGCGCCGGCCTCGAGACCGTCGTCTGCGCGAACAACCCGGCCCAGATCGGGGCGGCCACGGCGCTCGGACCCGACGCCGTCGCCGTCGAACCGCCGGAACTGATCGGCACCGGGACGCCGGTCAGCCAGGCCGATCCGGACGTGGTCGAGGATGCCGTCGACGCCGCCGCTCGGGTCGACGAGGACGTCACCGTGCTCTGTGGCGCGGGGATCAGCACCGGCGAGGACGTCGTCGCCGCCGCCGACCTTGGCTCGAGCGGCGTCTTGCTCGCCAGCGGCGTCGCCAAGGCCGACGACCCAGCGGTGGCGCTCGCCGATCTGGTCGAGCCCCTGTAAGTGGGACCGGACCAAAGACGGAACGGGGCGGAGACGATGATGACGCGAGAGCAGGCCGGTGAGCCGGACGCTTTTTGTCCGTCGCCAGCGAACTCGAATCAGTACCGATGAGCGACGACGAGACCCGCCCGAGCGCCGACGACACGTCGACCGCACACCCACTCGAGGTCACCCTCGAGAACCGCCTGATGAGCCAGGGCGTCTACGCCACATCGCTAGAGCGAACCGACGAGCGAACGCGACTCGAGTACGAAATGGTGCACAACGTGCCAGGCGTGACCACCCACGAGGTCAGTACCGTCGTTCGAATCGTCCTGGACGTCGCGGAGGAACGCGAGTGGGAGCCGGGAACGCTCGAGGCAGTGTCTCGATCCACCGATGGGGACCGGCGCGGGACGTGGCGAGTCGAACGCGAGTGGTTCGATCGGCTGGGGGACGACCTCTCCGATATCGAGTTCTCGGATCTCGTTCTCGATACAATTACACACGCCGAAGGGTAAGAAGTAGGTACATTCATTACGGATTGCTGTCTTCGGGTTCGTAGAGCTACCGATGACCGGAGAGCAGGTGTTCGTCTCCCACGCACCCGTCGACATCGACCTCGTGCAGGAGCTGTTCTCGACGGTCAAGAACTTCCCGTTCGGCGTCCACATCGCCCTCGAAGAGATCGAATCCGGCCGAACGCGCAAGCGACTCGAGGGCCGACTCGCCAACAGCGACGTCGTCGTCGCCGTACTCACCGAGGCGTCGTCGACCAGTCCCTGGGTCAACCAAGAGATCGGGTACGCGCTCGCGAAGGGGATTCCAGTTCTCCCGCTGTACGACGAGGAGGCGTTCCGCGGCGGGTTCATCGCCGACGTGGAAGGGGTCGCCATCGATCGGGAGAACCTCTCGTTCACGATCTTCAACCTGCTCTGTCGGCTTCGGAGCGAACTCTCTCCACTCGGGGCGCTGTCGGTCCCCAACTGGTACGTCCGGTTCCCGTGTACGATTCCGGACTGCGGCCACCCGGTGACGCTGGACATCACGCAGGGGCAGACGAAACTCTGGAAACTCTCGGAACACGGCCAGTTGCTCGAAGCCAGCTGCGAGGTCTGTGACGCCGCCTACGCTTTCGATCCGGCGACGATCGGGTTCGTCAGGCGCATGGACGGACTCGAACGGACGGCGTGATTCCCGCGTCTTCAGGCGCGCGAGGACGTCAACACGTTACTTCAGCCGGTCGTAGGCTTCTTTGACGAGTTTGAATGCCGACTCACTCCCGCTCTTCTTGTCGGGGTGGGCGTGCTTGATCTGGGTCAGGAAGGCTTCACGAAGCTCCCGGCTCGTCACGTCGTCGCCGACGCGAAGGATCTCCCGCGCCTCCGACTTGCGCATCTTGACGCCGCTGACGACGCCTTTCTCCTCGGCAAGTGCCTTGCAGTCAGGACACAGCTCCTCGGTCCGGCCGTCGATCGTCGTCACGTGGTAGAGTTCTTCGTCGACGTACTCGTGACACTGACTACAGAGCGTTCGACGGGTCGCGAGGTGGGTCGTCTCCGCCGGTTCGTCGGCGGACGTTCCGGTACCGTCGTCTAGCCCATCCGATGCCGAGGTTCCCGCATCCCCATGGCCGGGAACTTCCTCGAGGCAGTCGGGACAACACGTTATCACCGCTCCATCGGGCAACACGACGTCCTCGAGGTCGTCTCGCGGAAAGCTCGAGCGACAGCCACCACAGGTCCCGCGCGGCCGGTCGATCGACTCGAGTTTTCGGGCGGCCTCGCGGGCGTGGGGCGCACACGTCGGGCAGCAGGCCAGGCGTTCCCCATCGGGCATCGTCACGGTGGTCAGGTTCTCGAGCGCGACGGCCCGTCCGCATCCATCACACCGTTCGCGGCGTTGGTCGACCACGGCCATCTGTCACATCGTTTGTATTCGGACTATATTATTGTAGTCATCTCCTGAAACGCACGGCGGACTGTTCGAGAGCCACGGGTGACGCGGAGCGAACCTGATGACACCGATGCAAGGCCAGAAACCGTGACAGCAATACGGGCTCCGCCCCGACCGATGGGCATGGGAGCGCTACCTACCGCATTCGATACCGATCGTCCTGGACAGCGAGCCGTTGCGCTGGTCGGGGCGGTCGACCTCGCCCTCATTACGACGATCATGCTGATCGGCCGACGCCAGCACGGCCTGCCGATCGCGAGCGAACCGGGAGCCGCCCTCGAGACCGCCCTGCCGTTTCTCGTCGGCTGGACGGTCGTCGCCCTCCTGGCCGGGGCGTACGCTCGACGAGCGATCACGTCGACGAAGACCGCCGGCGTCGTCACGACCGTCGCCTGGGTTGGTGGAGCGAACGTCGGCCTCATTCTTCGCTCGTCCCCGTTCTTCGACGGCAACTCGCTGTGGGCGTTCAACGTCGTCATCACCGGTATTGGGCTGCTCGTGCTCGGGACCTGGCGTGTCGGGCTCTCGGTGGGACTCCGTAAAGTGGGCTGGCTCGAGTGATCTCCGATTAGATACTCACGCCTCGGGTATCGTCAGGTCAGTGACCAATGTCTCGAGTGCAGGCCGACCCGGACCGAATCGGTCGCCGAAGTGGTCGACGATTCGAAATCGGCCGTTTGCGGCCGTGTACATATTGAATTCGACCATACCAATTTTGAGAGGGGGTTTCGAACCAGGACATTTTCGCCGGTCGGAACCACGCCATAAGTTATGGCGATAATCGCCCATCTATACGAATCAGGGACAAATTCAATATCGGCTAATTATGGGAAACGCTTATATGCCTATTCCTCATAGAATGTAATAGATTATGGCTGGCTATTACGACCTTGTTCTCGGACTTATCCCGGTCGCACTGCTCGGAATCACCGCTGCCCTGACCGTCGTCGGTGTCTCGTTGACGGCGGCAGTCCCAATTAGCGCCACCGTCGCAATCGGCGTCATCGGACACGCGATGTTCGTCAACGGTCCCGTCGATACTATCGAGGACGCCCCAGCCACGCACCCGACGATCAACTCCGAGTAACCCCAGCCACGCGGTTTTTATCTCTTGGTCTCCTCGTGGGAGTATGACCGACGTCCTGTTTCTCACCAGTGAAGAGACGGTAGGTCTTGCCTCGCCCGCCGACTACGTCGATGCCGTTCGTGACGGGTACCGCCAGCGCGGCACCGGCGCGCCCGCCGAACCCAGAACCAAACTCTTTCGTGCCGATCCGGGTGGACTCCTGACGACCTACTCCGCCGTACTTCCGGAAACCGGCGCGATGGGGGGTTACATGTACAGCGCCGGGTTCGGCTCGGGCGACGCCTGGTTCGTCACGCCCCTGTTCGACGCCGACAGCGGCGAACCAATCGCCCTGCTCGACGGTGCTCACATGAACCCATTCAAGACCGGCGCCGCCGGCGCAGTCGCTGTCGACGAACTCGCTCGCCAGGACGCCGATACCCTCGCCGTGATCGGCACCGGCCCGCAGGCGCGCGGACAGGTCCACACGACGGCTACCGTTCGCGATTTCGAGACGGTTCGCGTCTTCTCGCCGACCGAATCGAATCGCGAGGCGTTCGCCGCCGAGTTCGACGACGAACTCGCCGCCAGCGTCTCGGCCGTCGACTCGAGCGCCGCCGCCGTCGACGGTGCCGACGTCGTGATCACGGCGACGACGGCGAGTGACCCCGTCTTCGACGGCTCAGTCCTCGAGCACGGAACCCACGTCACCGCGATGGGGCAGTACCACCCGAAGAAGCGCGAACTCGACGTGGAAACGATCGAACGGGCCACCTACGTTCCCGACCTTCGGGACCGGGCGACCTACGACGGGGGCTCGTTCCTCGCGGCGCTCGAGGCCGGTGCGATAGCCGAAGATCACGTCCAGGCCGAACTGGGCGAGATTGTGGCCGGCGAGGCGCCCGGACGAACGAGCGACGACGAGATCACGGTGTTCGACAGCGGCGGGACCGGGATCGAAACCGTCGCGGCCGCGGCGATGTTGTACGAACGGGCGACGGAGGAGGGACTCGGCTCGACCATTTCGTTCGCACCCGCGAGCGAGGCACTGACGGGGCGGCGTTCCTGAAAGAGACAGGGAAATAGCTGGCGCGCGAACGGCCGGTCACCCGTCACTCGCCACTCGTCACTCGCCACTCGCCACTCGTCACTCGCCACTCGTCACTCGCCACTCGCCACTCGTCACTCGCGCTCGACGGCAACTTCGTGGACGACGACGGTCAGGTGGTTCAGTTTCGGCGGTAAGTGCTCCGGCGGGATCGCGATCGTCGGCTCGACGGTCGAAAGCGACGGATCGTACGTCAACTTCGCGTTCTGGGCGATCGACATCGGGCCCGAGATGATCGATCCCGTGAAGTCGACGCTCCCCGTTCCAATGCAGACGTCGGCCCAGTCGGCGTCTGGCGAGCAGTCGGCGTTGTTCAGGTACTCGTCGACGAGTTCGTTCGTCCCCTCGGCCGGCTCGTCCCGTGGTGCGTAGATGGTTCCCGTGAACGTCCCCTGACCGATCGCGAACTTCATCTCCGAGGTTCCGTAGAGCTGAAAGTGCCGGGGATCGTCGGATTCGACGGTGACGCCGCCGCTACCGCCTCCAATAGCTACGTCGCCGGTCGTGTACACCCTCGCGACGTGTTCCGTTCCCGCACCGTCGACGACCTCGATCTTCGCGTTGTCGAGTCCGATGTTCCCATCGACGAGGATGGTTACGTCCCCCTCGCTCAGATCGATCTCGAAGCCGTCTCCCTTCGCGAGGAGCAACTCGTCCGCGTAGTAGGTCCCGTTCTCGAGGGTCGTCCCGTCGATAGAGCGGGCGTCCTCCGCCGACGTCTCGAACAGGTACGCGATGTCGTCGTCGAGCGGCCGAAGGTCGACCGCTTCGCCGCCCGTACAGTTGGCAGGTGCTTCACAGGTGATACTCACGTTTCCGGTCGCCGAGATCGAGCCGTTCACAGAGGGGTTCCCGCCGTTATCGAGTACGTCCCCAACGGCGGTGACCGCTCCGTCGTAGGACCCGTCGGGATTGGGCTGTCCGAGCAGGATGGTGACCGTCCTGTTCGCGTGATCGACCGTCACGTACTTGTCGCCGACCTGTCGCTCGTAGTGGGTCGCCCAGCCGGCGTAGTACGGGCTCTCGATCGTGATCGTGACGAACCGACCCGCGACGCTCGGGCTATCGCGGGTCGGCCGATCGCTCCGTACTTTCGAGAGGCGAATCCGGTCGTTCGATACCGATTCGACGCCCTCGAGTCGCGTGATCGGTAGTCGGAAGGCGTCCTGACGGTACTCGGCCTGTGGTGCGGAGACGAGTCTCGCCTGGGCACCCGTGGCGCGGAAGACGGCACCGCCCTCGTAGGCGACGACCGTATCGCCGTCACGATACTCGATCGCTCGCATCGGTTCGTCGATTATGGGGTCCTCGAGGCCGGACGCAGTCACCGTAATGTGGCCCGAATCCACGAGAGAAACCTGGCCGTTGGCGTCTGCCAGGCCGAGCGCGACCGACCGCGTGTCGTCGCTCGAGGCGGCGACCGTGTTCAGTTCCGAGCCGAGGTTGACGAACGACTGTTCGACGCGCTCATCCTGGAGCTGGTCCGAGGACGTCGTGAGCGCCCCGGTTCCGACGAGGACGATGCCAATGCTGGCGACGGCGACCATGCCGATGATGATCGTCAGGGCGAGTACCGGCGTCAGCCCCCGGTCGGCGCGGTCGATCATCGCGTGCCTCGCGATAGAACACTACACTGCTCGCGGTTTCGTCGTCCCCGCTGACCGCCCAGCGTGCTCCCTCCCTCCCCCCGGAGCTGATGGAGCAATTGCGTCATACACGCATTCATGACCGTCACCGATAATGACGTTTCCTATACGTTCCAGTTGCTGAACACGAACGTGGTCCATTACCCAGAACATCGTCTATCCGTTCACCAGGGGCGATTGTCGACCGTTTTCCCGGTTCGCGTCTCCAGGTTCGGTGCTGACCAGAACCCGGCGGGCCACGAACCGAAACGGTTAGGAACGCATTCGACCACCGACAGGACGTGGTTCGAGGTGAGACCGCAAGCAGTAACCGTTCACGCCGACTGGCGGGAGCGATGGTACTCGTCGTCGCCGGCGGACTCGCGATGTTCGTCCCGGCCGTTCGACTTCTGCTGGCCGGACTCGTCCTCCTCGCCGGACCGCTGTCGATTTACGGGGGCCTCCTCGCGTTCCTCAGGGGCAACCTCGGGATGCGCAGCGCGTCCCGGCTCGTCCTGGGGCTGGCGGCCGGGACGCTCGCTCCGATGTTGCTCGCCCTGGCGCTGATCGGGTCGGGGACGGTCGCGTTAGTTGTGGGCGTCCTCGGTGGATCGTGTAGCGTGCTGGCACTCGTGTTCGCGTCGACCGCGTTCAGTCGCGAACGAACGCCGGCCGAGCGGTACGTCCCGCCGACCGACGGTTGACGGCTGACGTCGAACAGGGTGATACGGCCGAGAAAATGAACGACGTCTACTCGAGTTGGATCGCAAACAGCGGCAGAACGGGGACCGCTGTGTGAGAATGTTCGCCTTCGGTCGTAACGACGAAGTCGACGTCCGTGCCGACGTTCTCGGTCAGAGGCTTCGAACCCGAGACCGAATCGGAGAGCACGGTGACCGCATCCACGAGCAACGGCGCGACAACACCCCCGACGACCGCCCGCGGATCCGAGAGGGGCGCCTGCAGCGCGACGCGGTCGCCGGACTCGATTCCCCACTCGTCGACGACGTCTCGGGCCGCCTCGAGCACGGACCGGTGACTGTACTCGCGTCGGTCGGCAACGAGCAGCGGCGTCTCGGGATCGACTTCGAGGGGCGGAAACGACGGATTCTCGCTCCAGAGGCCGCTCTCCAGGTGACGGACCCCTGGATCGTCGGGGCGGTCGCCGTAGCCGACCCGCTGAGCGCCTTCGGGGAGGTCGTACCCGTCGAGATCGCTAACCGGTGCGACGAGCGTTCGGAAGCCCTCGCTCCCTCGCAGGTCGCGGGGCGGATCGAACCTGGTCCGGGACTCGAGCAACGCCGCTCCAAAAAACGAGAGCAGGGGCAGTGGACCCGATCCAACGACGCCAACGGTGACGCCCCGTCGAACGCCCGTGTGGCGCAGAAAGTTTCCGGCCTTCCAGGACGAGGTGCGAAGCCAGTGGGCATCGTATGTTCGGCCGGTTCCGTCCTCGAGTGCCAGCCGCTCACTCCGCCGCTCGCGTTCGAAACACGCAGCCAGCGTCTCCATACCCGTCTTACTCACCACGATTACAAAAGCGCCGCCACTTCCGCGTCGGCTCGAGGGTCCAGGAATTAGAAGTTCGAAGGTAGAGGTTCGAAGTTTGAGATTCGAAAACTAGAACCTAGAAACTCCGCTTGATCTTCTCGAAGAACCCCTCGCTCACGTCGATCTCCTCACCGCCGGCCTCGGCAAACGCCTCGAGCGCCTCCCGCTGCTCGTCATTGAGTGACTCCGGCGTGACAATCTGCGCGCGCACGTAGAGGTCCCCCTGGCCGTACCGTCGCAGGCGCGGCATTCCCTTCCCCTCCAGGCGGAACGTCTCGCCGCTCTGGGTTCCCTTCGGCACCTCGAACTCGACGGATCCCTCAAGCGTCGGTACCTGGACGGTGTCGCCGAAGGTGGCCTGCGGGAACGAGATCGGTAGCCGATAGTGGAGGTCGTCGCCCTCGCGTTCGAACTCGGGGTGGTCGACGATCGAGATGTCGATCAGCAGGTCTCCGTGGGGTCCACGGTTCGGACTCGGGGCCCCCTCGCCCTCCATCCGGAGGGTCTGGCCGTCGTCGATGCCCGCCGGAATCTCGACGGACAGCGAGGCTTCGTTGCGCACGTACCCCTCCCCGCGACAGTCGTCACAGGTTTCGGAGTACAGCGTGCCTTCGCCCTCACACCGACGGCAGGTCGTCGTCTGCTGGACCCGGCCGAGCGGCGTCTGCTGGACCTGGGTCACCTGGCCGCGACCCTGACACTCCGGACAGGTCGACGCCTCGGCCTCGGGCGGATGGCCCTCGCCGTCGCAGGTCTCACACGCTTCCGGGCGCTCGACTGTGAACTGCTTTTTGACGCCCTCGAACGCCTCCTCGAGATCGATCTCGAGGCCCGTCCGGAGGTCCCGGCCCTTGCGGGGCCGATTGCGACCGCGGCCGCGGCCACCGCCGCCGCCGAAGACCTGCTCGAAGATGTCGCCGAGGCCGCCGCCCATTCCACCACCCATACCGCCCATGCCGCCGAACGGATCTCCGCCCATTCCACCCGGGCCGCCACCGCCGGCGTCGAACCCGTGTTTCTCGGCCTGTTCGAATCGGTCGTGGCCCATCCGGTCGTAGGCCTGGCGCTTCTCCTCGTCGGTGAGCACCTTCTTCGCCTTCTGGATCTTCTTGAACTTCTCTTCGGCGTCCGGATCGTCGCTGACGTCCGGATGGTACTCCGTGGCCTTCTTCCGGTACGCCTTCTTGACCTCCTCGGCAGAGGCATCCTGGCTCACGCCGAGCACGTCGTAGAAGTCCTCACTCATTCGTTATCCACTGGTATACCGTTGAGACACTTGAAACGACCGTTCTGCGTTCACTACTCGAGTGAGGGTAACGTCGTGAGAGCGAACCGGCAAGGGCTCGAACTCGAGTCTCCCGACTTCGGATCGAGTTTCCCAATCTTCGGATCGAGTCTTTCAACTCTTTAATTGAACCACCTACCTTCCAGGCCGAGCCTCAGCCCTCAGACGGCGCCCGGGAGCCGCTCTCTCTCAGGCACGTAATCAGGCACGTAACTAAGCTCGTAATCAGGCACGTAACTAAGCTCGTAATCAGGCACGTAACCAGGCTCGTAACGGACGCAAGTACTGGGCTGACGAACACCGATTCGCATCGTCCTCGACAGCGAAAATCAGCGCGTTGACGACGGCCGATTCAGCGTTGTTCCCCGTTACTCGTCGTTGTCTTCGTCGACGTCTTCGTCAACGTCTTCGAAGTCAGCGTCGACGAACTCTTCGCCCTCGTCGTCACCGGCCGCACCGTCGGGGCCGGGGTTCGGGCCGCCGCCCATACCCGCGCCGGCTCCAGCGGCGCCCGCACCGCCTGCGCCACCCGCGCCACCGGCACCCGCCGCAGCCGCCTCCTGGTAAATCTGCTTGCCGATCTCCTGAAGCTCCGTGCTCAAGTCTTCGGTCGCCGATTCGATCGCCTCGGCGTCGGCGTCCGAATCGTCGATCGTTTCCTCGAGGTCGTCTACCGCGGCCTCGATGCTCTCGCGGAGGTCGTCGTCGACGTCGTCGTTCTCCTCGAGGAGCGTTTCCGCGCGCTGGATCGTCGCTTCGGCCGTGTTCCGGGCCTCGATACGGTCGCGACGCTGCTTGTCCTCCTCGGCGTGTTCCTCGGCCTCGCGCTGCATGCGATCGATCTCGGCGTCGGAGAGTCCCGCGCCGCCCTCGATGGTAATCTCCTCGCTGGTCCCGGTGCCCTTGTCCTCGGCGCTCACGTTGACGATGCCGTTCTCGTCGATGGAGAACGTGACCTCGATCTGTGGCGTTCCCGCGGGTGCGGGCGGGATGCCGGTCAGGTGGAACTCGCCGAGCATTTCGTTCTTGTTCGCGAGTTCGCGCTCACCCTGGAAGACCCTCACCTGGACGGACGTCTGGTTGTCCGCCGCGGTCGTGAAGATCTTCGACTCCTCGGTCGGGATCGTCGTGTTCTTCTCGATGAGGCGTTCGAAGAGGCCGCCCTTGACCTCGATCCCCAAGCTCAGGGGAGTGACGTCCAGGAGGACGATGTCGTCGACCTCGCCGCCCAGGACGCCACCCTGGATCGCCGCGCCCAGCGCGACGGCCTCGTCGGGGTTGACGTTCTTCTGGGGCGCCTCGCCGATCAGTTCCTCGACCTGCTCGCTAACCTGGGGCATCCGGGTCGAACCGCCGACCAGAATGACCTCGTCGATGTCCTCCTTCTCGTAGCCCGCGTCCTGGAGGGCCTGTTCGGTCGGTTCGACGGTTCGCCCGATCAGGTCCGAGGTGAGTGATTCGAACTTCGCACGCGTGAGGGACTTCTCCAGGTGGATCGGGCCGTCGTCGGTGGCCGTGATGAACGGGAGGTTGATCTCGGTCTCCTTTCGCGAGGAGAGTTCGATCTTTGCCTCCTCGGCTGCGTCCTTGAGCCGCTGGAGGGCCTGTCGGTCCTCGCGGAGGTCCATACCGTGTTCGTCCTCGAACTCCTCGGCCAGCCAGTCGATGATCGAGTGGTCCCAGTCGTCGCCACCGAGGTCGTTGTCCCCGTTGGTCGCGACGACCTCGTAGACGCCCCCACCCAGGTCGAGGATGGAGACGTCGAAAGTGCCGCCACCGAGGTCGTAGACGAGTACCGTCTGGTCGGAGTCGTCGTCGAGACCGTAGGCCATCGACGCTGCCGTCGGCTCGTTGATGATGCGCTCGACGTCGAAACCGGCAATTTCGCCTGCGTCTTTGGTCGCCTGGCGCTGGGTGTCGGAGAAGTACGCCGGGACCGTAATGACGGCCTTCTCGACGTCGTCACCGAGGTACTCCTCGGCGTCGCGCTTGATCTTCTGGAGGATCATCGCCGAGATCTGCTGGGGCGTGTACTCCTCGCCCTCGATCTCCACGGTGTAGTCCTCCTCGCCCATGTGGCGCTTGATCGACGCGATGGTCTTCTCCGGGTTCTGGATCGCCTGGTTCTTCGCTGGCTTTCCGACGAGGCGCTCGTCGTCGTCAGTGAACGCAACGACGGAGGGCGTCGTTCGGTCGCCCTCCGCGTTGACGATGATCTCCGGATCGCCGCCTTCCATCACCGCGAAGGCGCTGTTCGTCGTTCCGAGGTCGATTCCGAGAATCTTGTTACTCGCCATCTGTTCCCCACTTGTGCGCACTTTGGTTTAAAGGTTACTACACGCCACGAGGTGTCGAATATAATCTCCGTTAAGCCGCAAATTCGCCGGCTGACAGTGGGCTACGAGTAACAGACGGCCGGTAAAACGCCGTCGACCTATTCTCGAGAAGATGGTGTTCCTACCAATGAGATAATACTCACCAAACGATTGTCAGTGGGTGCTGTAATGCGGATTAGACAGGTTCGTTCGCCACGAGAGAACTACCGCAAGAACAGTCCCATTCTCGTGGAATTATATTCAGAAATCCCGAGTATTTCGGTGCTAATCGCCCGGAGGGACCGTCTACAATAGTTCAGTAGTTTTTGTAAGTATGGCTTAATTAATGGCCACTCATTCACACATCGTTGAATATCAAAACAAATACCCAATTATTGGACGAGAAAGTTTATGTATCATTGGTAATCTCTCCTGACTGTATGGCACGCGACACTCCGGTCGACTCGAGTAGCGATCAGCTACCTGAACGTAACCAGGCCCAAACGGCCGATAGAATCCTCCATCGGCGTTCGTATCTCAAACTCGCCGGCACAACCGCCGGTCTCGTCGCCGGGACGGGAACGGCGGCGGCCGGCGCTGACATCGACGCTGACGTCAACATCGTAGATGCCGGTGCCGATAACTCCGGAAACACGCCGATCAACGCCGTTCTCGAATCCGTTCACGGCAATGGTACGACGATTTACTTCCCACCAGGAGAGTATCGTCTCGATTCCTTTCGGAACGGAGCGAACGACTGGACGTGGTACGGCGAGGACGCGACGTTCGTCGTTCCATCCCACGTCACCGAAGGATACCTCCACCTGACGGGCAACGGCTGGACCATCGATGGCATCGACGTCGATTTGTCCGCTGACGGCGCGGCTCCGGTCAACTTCCTCCACGGCGGCGACTGGACGTTCAGGAACGTCGAGTTCGTCGGGCGGATGAGCGACCCCTCGAGCCGCGCTAACTCGGAGCTCCTCTACCTGGACGCCCACCGCGGCACCCAGGGGCTCGTCGAAAACGTCCGTGCGATGGACGGCTCTGCGGCCGTCGACGAATCGTCAAACCGTGGGGGACTACAAATCGTCGGCTCTGAGGGTGACCTGACGCTGCGAAACGTGGCGGTCTCGGGCTTCGCCAATAACTCGATGTACTTTCACAATATGCCTGGTCACCTGCTGATCGACAACTGCTACCTCGAGGACACGAACACGGGCGTCAGAATCGGCGGGAACACGACGGTGCGGGATACCGTGTTCAACCAGTCGCAAGCTCCGCCAGCGAGGTGGTCCGGTGCGAGCGCGGCACGCGGTATCTGGATCAACTCGAATAGCTCGACTTCGGGCGACATCACCATCGAAGGCTGCGAATTTGTGATGGGCGATCCGAGGGGCGCCCACGCGATATATACGTCGAACTCCCACGAGGGAATCGAGATTCGTGATTGCGTGATCCGCCAGGATAGCGACTTCTACGCCGTTCAGCTCGACGAGGGCGGCTCGGGACGAACGATCATCGATAACGTCTCGATCACCGGCGACTCCTCGAAGGCAGGCATCTACCTCAGTGGTCGGAGCGGCGCCCGACTGCGCAATCTCTGTCTCCAAAAGGCTGGAGACGGCGTCCGCGTTCGGAACTCGAGCGACGTTCGGATCGAGAACTCGACGATCAACGTCACCGGAACGAGCGTGAGCGGAAGCCCGTCCACAAGCGGCATCTCGAACAGCGGGACGTGTCCAGTGCCAGATGGCGACTGGGCACCCGAGGAGACGAGTGACGAAAATAGCGAGAACGACGACGAACGGGAAGAAGCGACGGATCCCGACGGAACCCCGATCCGTCTCGAGGGCGAAGGCGAGTACCAGATCGCCGTCAGCGGCGACATCCAACCGGCGCCTGAGATCGCTCAGTGGGTGACCGAAGGCGAACAGTACGGCGACGGCCAGGTCGACTGGTACCTCACCGGCTCCTGGACCGAGTGGTACTTCACCGGCGAGGTCGAAGCATTCGAACTCGAGAACGTCGAGGAGATCAGTGTTTACCTCGATGGAGAGGAGGTCGACCCGGATGCTCTCGGAGCGTCTAACGACGCCGAACCGGCGGAGAAGACTCTCCGACTCGAGGGCGAGTGCGACTACCTGATCGCCGTCAGCGGCGACATCCGCCCGGACGAGAAGATCGCTCAGTGGGTGACCGAGGGCGAACAGTACGGCGACGGCCAGGTCGACTGGTACCTCACCGGCTCCTGGACCGAGTGGCACTACACTGGCGAAATCGAGACGTTCGAGGTCGACTCGACCGACGACCTCCGGGTCTTCGTCGACGGCGAGACGGTTGACCCCAACAGTCTGGACACGTCGAGTCGGGCGGACGCGGAGTCCGTGTTGCGACTCGAGGGAACTACAGAATACTTCGTCGAAGTGAGCGGCGACATCCGCCCAGACGAGAAGATCGCTCAGTGGGTGACCGAGGGCGAGCAGTACGGCGATGGGCAGGTCGACTGGTATCTCACCGAATCCTGGACCCAGTGGTACTTCACTGGCGACATCGAAACGTTCGAAGTGAGCTCCACCGACGACCTTCGAATTTTCGTCGACGGGATCGAAGTGAACACGAACTCGCTGTAACCGCTGCATTGGTACCCGAACGTTCCTTCTGTCCTTCGAATCGCTCTGTGAAATCCCCGAACTCGATTGACACATGATCGACAAGTCGGTGCTATCTCGGTCCTACAGATGCTCGCCCTGTTCGCTATCCTCCAGGCCGTGACCAAGCTCACAAGTAACGGCCTAGACTACCTCGGTCGCGCGCACTCTCGAGCCCTCGTCAAGGGATTAACCGCCATCCTAAATGTCGGCCTCAACGTTCTCTTGATTCCGACGATGGGCGTCGTTGGCGCCGCAATCGCCACCATCATTACGTACTCGATGTATACTCTCGCCAACGTCTACATCATCCACCAGGAGTTCTCACTCCGTGTGGGTTTCCTGGCTCGGCGACTCGCCGCCATTTGCGCTATCACCAGCGTCATGGCGATAGTCGTCTTCGCCGTCACCGACTACATCACCTCGATTCCGTCACTCCTCCTCGCTGTCGCCCTCGGCGTGGCCGTCTGGGCGGTGCTCTCGGTGGCGACCGGATTACTCGATATCGCCGACGTTCGCTCGAATCTGCAGCATTCCTGAAATCGTCCCGGAATCGATCGTTCCCGGCCACCGCCAGCTCTCGAGCGCCCATGACACTCTAGTGTGATTTGAACAGTTGTCGCTCGATCGTGCGCCGTATCTCTCGAAATCTATACTCCTCGAATTATCGGGCTCGAGGCGGGCCGGGTGCGATTTGAACCCACGGTCGGCCGTGCTCACTGCGTTGCGCGCGACTTCCCTGCGTTCAAATCACACCGGTTTCGTTACCTGTCGATCACGGGTTTGTTCGTGAGGAGCAAAGCGGGCCGGGCGCGATTTGAACACGCGACCGTCTGATTAAGAGTCAGACGCTCTGCCTAACTGAGCTACCGGCCCTATGCATTCGAGTTTTTGCCCGTCGCTCAAATAGGTTTCCTTTAGAAGGCAATGTGGCACGCACGAACACGCCGTCGGCCGGACAGTGCAACGACAACCGTAACCGTCTTCGGGAACGTTAAGTACAGTCGGTTCAACCGGACTGTCACATGAGTACGGGGGTTACAATTTCGTCGATCTCGGACTACGCGATCCTCGGGTGCGGGAGCGTCGGCTACGCCGTCGCCGAGGAACTCGCCGAACAGGGAAAAGACGTCCTGATCATCGATCGCGACGAAAACCGCGTCGAGTCCCTCCGCGACCAGGACCTCGACGCCAGAACCGCCGACATCCGCGAGGTCGAGGCCGCCGAACTCGTCGCCGACCGCTCAGTCGTCCTCATCCTCGCCTCCGACGTCGAGGCCAACAAACAGGCCGTCGAGCGCATCCGCGACACCAACGGCGACCAGTTTATCGTCGCGCGCGCGAGCGATCCCGTCTCCGGCGACGAACTCGCCGACCTCGGGGCCGACATCGTCATCAATCCCTCGACTGTCATCGCCGACTCCGCGCTGCGAGCCCTCGAGTCCGGCGAACTCGAGCACAACGCCGCAACGCTCGCTGGCCTGCTCGAGGAGACGACCGGCCGGCTGGCGATCGTCACCCAGCCCAGTCCCGACCCCGATTCGATCGCCAGCGGAGCGGCGTTGCAGGCGATTGCAGCCCACCTCGGCATCGAATCCGACATTATCTACCTCGGAGACATCGGCCACCAGGAGAACCGGGCGTTCGTCAACTTGCTCGGCATCGACCTCCTGCAGTGGGACGACGTCCAGGACCAGTCAGTCTACGACACCGTCGCGCTCGTCGACCACACGAGCACCGAGGACCTCGAGCTCGAGGTCGACGTGCTGATCGACCACGCCGAACCCGAAGAGGACATCGAGCCTTTCTTTACCGACATTCGACCCAACATGTCCTCGACCTCGACGATCATGACGAAGTACATCCAGGAGTTCGACATGAACGTCTCCGAGGAAGTGGCGACGGCGCTGCTCTACGGCATCCGGGCCGAAACCCTCGACTTCAAACGCGATACGACGCCCGCGGACCTCACCGCCGCCGCCTACCTCTATCCCTTCGCGAACCACGACACGCTCGAGCAGGTCGAGTCGCCCTCGATGTCGCCCGAGACGCTGGACGTGCTGGCCGAGGCCATCGCGAATCGGGACGTCCAGGGGAGCCACCTCGTCTCGAACGCGGGATTCGTCCGCGACCGGGAGGCGCTGATGCAGGCCGCGAATCACCTCTTGAACCTCGAAGGGGTGACGACGACGGCCGTCTTCGGGGTGGCGGAGGAGACCATATTCCTCGCCGCTCGCTCGAAGGACATCCGAATGAACATCGGGAGTGTTCTGGCCGACGCCTACGGCGAGATCGGCGAGACGGCGGGTCACTCGACGCAGGCCAGCGCGGAGATTCCTCTCGGGATCTTCACGGGAATCGAAATCTCCGACGACACGCGCGAGACGCTCCTGACGCTGACTGAGGAGGCAGTGAAGCGAACGCTGTTCGATGCGATGGGTGTCGAGGGCGAAGGAAACGGGAGTTAGAGCGACGACGGCCCGCTCTCGTCAGGATAGATAGAAGCGGATTCGTGTATTGTGTCCGCGTCAGCGTCCGCGTCCCGCCAGCCTACGCGACCAGTTCGTCTTCTTCCTCGTCCGGTTCCTTGACCCGTTCGACGACGTCGGTCACGAGGATGATGTCGCCGACGGATCGCACCCAACGGTACGGCAGGATGACGCCGCGTGCGGTGTTGACCTCGTCGCCGAAGAGTTCGTAGTTGAGTCCGCCGAGTGCCAGTCCGGTGACGGCTTCGCCGCCGACGTTCAGTCGCAGGTCCTCGACTTCGCCGACGAAGACGCCGTTGTTCGAGTAGACCTCGCGTCCGACGAGCGAGGTAATCTCCTGTGGAGTGTCGTCCATGTACCCACCCATGCACGGCGGACTCTTAATTCTTAGTCAGACAGTCCGGCGTTCGAGTGGGTGTCCGCCGACAAAATCGTTCGATCACTCGATCACTCGATCACTTGATCACTTGATCACTCGATCACCCGATCACTCGATCACTTGAGTTCGCACGACCGACCGAACCGTCGGTCGTTCCCGAACGATTTTGCCGGCGGCCACGAACGAATGCCCATGAAACGAGTGCCCATGAACGACGTTCTCGAGCAGGTTCGCCCCATCGCCAGATCCTACTTCGACGAAGCGGTGGCTCCGGCCCACGACTGGCACCACGTCAGGCGCGTCGAGACGAATGCGCGCCGCCTCGCCGCCGAGCGGACGGACGTCGATCAGGACGTACTACTGTTGGCTGCGGTCCTCCACGACATCGGCCGACCGAAGGAAGATGCGGGCACCATCGACGACCATGCCGAGTGGGGTGCCCGTGAGGCCCGGACGATCCTCGAGTCGCTCGACCAGCCTCCTGAGTCGGTCGACGCCGTCGCCCACTGCATCCGCGCGCATCGCTTCTCGAACGACGTCGACCCCCGGACGACCGAGGCACGCCTCCTCTCGGATGCCGACAACCTGGACGCGCTCGGAGCCATTGGCCTCGCGCGCACGTTCTCCTACGGGGGCGAACTCGGAACGACGATTTACGACTCCTCCCTCCCGCCGGCCGAAGACGATACGCGGGCCGGCGCAACCAGTGTCAATCACGTTTACAAGAAGTTGCTGCGATTGCCCGACCGAATGTACACGCCAGAGGGGCGGGCAGTTGCCGAGGAACGCGCGAAAGTCGTCGATTCGTTCCTCGAGACGCTCGAGTGTGAGGTGAGCAGCGAGCCAGCAGAACGCGAGGTGAGCGAGGTGCCGATAGAACGCGACTCGAGCGAGGAACAAGGAGAGGGAGTGTGAGTCGATGCCCGTCCACGACCTCTCGTACCCGCTCGAGACTGGCATGCCCGTCTATCCGGGCTCGCCGCCGGTCGCGGTCGAACCCGCGGCGACGGTCGAAGACGACGGCTACGCGACCACGGGTCTGTCGTTCGATTCTCACACGGGGACGCACATCGACTCGCCCGCGCACATGCGGTCGGATGGCCCAACGCTCGACGACTTCGACGTGGAGCGGTTCCGATTTAGGGCCGTTCTCGCAGATTGCCGTCCGCTCGAGCCTCGAGAACCGATCGGGGCGGACGACCTCGAGCGGGCGGTGGCTGCCGTTGCGGACGCAGACGTGGACGTGGACGTGGACGTGAACATGAACGTTGACGCAGACACGAACGCGAACGCGGACGTTGAGGCGGATACGGATGCAGACATTGACGCAGGCGCCGATACGGATGCGCACGTTGACGCGACCACGACCGGAGACGAAAACGGAGATCCCGACCTCCTCATCTGCCAAACCGGCTGGGAAACCCACTGGGGAACCGACCGAGCGTTCGACCACCCCTACCTGACCGCGGCGGCCGCCGACTGGCTGGTCGAGCGCACCCTCGACCTCGGCATCGACGCGATGAACGTCGACCCGACGCCGGGAAGCGAACCCGTCCAGGACGAACCCGACAACTACCCCTTCCACCGAACGATGTTCGCCGACGACCGGCTCCTCCTGGAGAACCTCAGGGGGCTCGAGGCGCTTCCCGCCGGCGAGGCGTTCACCGTCCACGCGTATCCGCTCGCGGTCGCGAACGGGGACGGCGCCCCGGTTCGGGCGGTCGCCGTGCTTGGGTGAGGTGGTCGCCGTGCTCGAGTGAGGTGGTCGCCGTGCTCGAGAGCGAGCCGTCGTCTCAGAACGCTTTTCCCCCGATCGGCCCTTGATCGAGGTGATGGCACTTCCCGCCCAGTTCGTGGTCGCCCTCGTCGGCGCTGTTCTCATCGGCGCCGTCACTATCGTCGTCTACCGGGACGCCGACCGCCTCGAGTTCGAGCGTCCGTGGCTGTGGGCCGCCGTTGTGGCCGTTCCGATGCTCTTCGCGCTGTCGCTGCACGTCGTGCTCGGGACCGTCCCGATCCCGGGCCTTCTCGTACTCGTGGTCGCGGGGCTCGCCTTCTACGCGTTCGAACGAGACGACACGGTCCACGGCGACGAGACCGCCGATCCGCACGTCCTCCCTGGCGGGTCGGACGCAGGTAACGGGGCTCCAGCAGGCGGATCCGATACGGATCACGGGAACGGCGAAAGCGATACAGATGCCGGCGAGCGCGACGATGATCGGTGACCGGGCGCCAGCACGGCCGAAGCCCGTCACACCTTTTGCCGGCCAGCACGTACGACACCCATGGAACGAGCGACCGTCGGCGGCGGCTGTTTCTGGTGTATCGAAGCGGCGTATAAGGAACTCGAGGGCATCGAGTCGGTCACGTCGGGATACGCGGGCGGCCACGTCGAGGACCCGAGCTACGAGGCCGTCTGCACGGGCGAGACCGGCCACGCGGAGGTCGTCCAACTCGAGTACGACCCCGACGTGATCGGCTACGACGAAATTCTCGAGATCTTCTTCACCGTCCACGATCCGACGCAGGTGGACCGGCAGGGACCGGACGTTGGTACCCAGTACCGGTCAGCAATCTTCACGCACGACGACGAGCAACGCGAACTCGCGACGGCGTTTATCGAGGAACTCGAGGCCGAGGGCGTCTACGACGACGAAATCGCGACCGAGGTCGAACCGCTCGAGACGTTCTACGAAGCCGAGGCGTACCACCAGGACTATTTCGAGAAGAACCCCACGGACGCCTACTGTCGGATGCACGCTGCGCCCAAAATCGACAAAGTTCGCGAGCAGTTCACCGAGCGCGTGGCCGAGTCGACGCAGTAACGATCGACAGACGGAACCGTTTCGAACCTGGCAACGTCCGAGAGTTATTAGTGCCTCGCCACGAACCACGAGACGAACTGGTGCATGGACGAGTTACTCGCGGCACGAAACGCCCTCCTGGAAGCCCTCCTCGAGACGCCACGGACGAAACCCGAACTCGTCGACGAACTGTCCACGTCCCGATCAACGATCGACCGCGGGATCGCGTCGTTGCTCGAGACCGGGTGTATCGAACGACGTGATTCGGCTTACCTCGCGACCGAAACAGGGCGACTCGCCTGTCGCGCTCGACAGGACTACCTCGCCGTCCTGGAGCAGATCGAACGGGGCGAGCCGATCCTGAAGGAACTCCCCCTCGAGTCGATCGACCTGTCGTTCCTTCGCGAGGCATCGATCGACGTGCCGAGTCCGCAGGCGCCGTGGACGGCCCTCGAGACGACCATGCGGTACGTCCACGAATCGTCGGCGGTGTACGGCACGGCTCCGGTGGTCTTCGACCTCTACTTCGACGAGTTCCTGGAGTCGATCGAGAACGGCGGGTTGTGCGCGGAACTGGTTCTCGATCAGACCCTGTTGTCCTCGCTCGACGACGATCAGCACGACCGGCTTCGGGAGATCATCGACGCGGGCTCCGGTCGGCTGTACACGGCCGCGCTCGAGACGCCGTACGCCATCTGGATCGCAGAAGGTGAGACCGTCGTCGCCGGACTAACGGTGTACTCCGAGAACGGGCTCGCGGGTGTCCTCCGAACCGACGATCCCGAGAGCGTCGCCTGGGTTCGCGAACGGTACCGCGAGCGCCGAGCCGAGTCCGAACTCGTCTGGGACCCCGACTGAGGCCGGTCGATGCGAGGGGACACCGGTCGATGGCACAAACGGTTAGGTCGTGACGGTCCGAGATGGCGCATGGACGGACCAGCGGCTAACGGCGGCGAGAGTCAGGGCGGCCGCGACGCCGAGCGTGAGGGCGACAGCGACGCCGAGCCGGAGACAGGCGCCGACAGCGACAGCGAATGGGAAGCAAGGGCCGACGTCGATAACGAGTCTGACGTCCTCGAGAACACTCCCGGTGGCGGGAACTCCCCCACGGCCCGACCGATCACGCCCGACGCCCCGTCGGAGTTCGGTCTGGTGCAGGTGTGGTGGGGCGACGGCAAGGGAAAGACCACGGCCGCGATGGGACTGGGACTGCGGGCCGCGGGAAACGGCTTTCGGGTCCACATGCTCCAGTTCATGAAGGGCGGCGCCTCGAGCGTCGAGGCCGTCCGCGGCGAGTACAACGCCATCGAGTCCCTCCCCGGGTTCAGCTACGAGAACCTCGGCCACTACGGCTGGCACGGGATGGCCGACGGGAGCGACGACGTCGACCACGAGCGCGAGGCCCGATCTGGACTCGAGCGCGCTCGTGACCTGGTGTCGGCAGCGAACGAAGCCGACCTGACGACGCCGTTTCCGCTCGATTCCGATCCCGACGACGGCGTCCACATGCTCGTTCTCGACGAGATCCTCTACGCGGTCGAGAGCGACCTCATCGAGCCCGAATCCGTGGTCGAACTCCTCGATGACAAGCCCGACTCGCTCGAGGTCGTGCTCACGGGCGGACACACCGAACCGGCGTACCTCCTCGAGCACGCCGACCTCGTGACGGAGGTCGCCAAGCGTCGTCACCCCTTCGACGACGGCCAGCAGGCGCGACGCGGGACAGAGTACTGACGCGGGACAGAGTACTGACGCGACCGAAAACGACCCGCCGTGCTGTCACTCCTCGACAAAACGGACAGTACAGTTATGGGGAACGCCCGACGAATCGTCCACAGCAATGGTCGCGCTCCGCGTCGCCGGACTCGAGAAGTCGTTCGGATCGGTGACCGCACTCTCGGGAATGAGCTTCGCCGTCGATTCGGGCGAACTCTTCGGCTTTCTCGGCCCCAACGGCGCCGGCAAGACGACGACGATCGGCATCCTCACGGGCCGACTCGCCCCCGACGCAGGCGAGGTGTCCGTCCTGGAGACCGATCCCACGAGCGAACCGGTCGAGACGCGCCGGCGTGTCGGAATCCTCCCCGAGCAACAGTCACCGCCGAGTTTCCTGACGCCGCGCGAGTACTTCGAGTTCGTGGGCTCGATCCGCGGGCTCGAACTCGACACCGTCTCCGCCCGCGTCGACACCTGGGCTGACCGCCTCGGCTTCGCGAGCAAACTCGAGACGCTGCACACCGACCTCTCGCGAGGCCAACAGCAGAAGGTCATGATCACGCAGGCGTTCCTCCACGAACCCGACCTCGTCTTCATCGACGAACCGCTCGTCAACCTCGACCCGCTCGTCCAGGAGCAGGTGAAGGCGTTTCTGCTCGAGTACGTCGACCGCGGACACACGATCTTCGTGTCGACGCACAACGTCGACGTCGCGGAGGCGATCTGTACCCGCGTCGGCTTCGTCACCGACGGCACCTGCCGCATCGTCGAAACGCCCGTCGACGCTGGCGGGCTTCGCGAGCGATTCCTCGAGTACGTCGAAACGACCGATTCAGCGGACGTTCCGACGCTCGGTGGCGAAGGTTCGACGCCAGTACCGCCCCAGTAGCACCGCCAGAGTCTCAATCACCATGACCACGTCTCTCGATTGGCTCGTCTTCCGCACGCTTGCCCTCGAGGAGTGGCGACTCCACGCCCGACTGTTCGGCGGTCGACGGTTCTACGCCTTTCCGCTCGTCGTCGCCGCCCTCGTCGTCGCCGGTGGGTTCGCCCTGCGCGAAACGGGCTACACGAACGACTCGATCCTGGCCGGGGTCCACGTCGCAGCCCTCGCGTTCGGCCTCTACAGCGGCACCGCCGCCTTCGCCGGCTCGGACATGCTCGAGAACGTCTTCGGCGACCTCTCCTTGCTCCTCTCGAGCGCGGACACCCTGCCGCTGTCCCGGCGACGGCTGCTCGCTCACTTCCTGCTGAAGGACGCCCTCTTCTACGGGGTGACGATGATCCTGCCGCTCTCGCTGGTGGTCGTGGCGCTCGAGGGGCTCTCGGTTTCGACGCCAGCGGACGTACTCGGACTCTGGCTCTCGTTGTGGCTCGTCTTCGCCGCAGGAATGACGGCGACGCTCGCGCTCATCGCCCTCCGAACCCGAGGACTATCGACGCGGGGCGGCCTGCTCGGCGTCCTCGCGGTCGGTGGCGCGTGGTCGATCGCGGGCCGCCCTCGCCCGTCCGTCTCCGTGACCGACCTCGTCCTGGTCGGGGCACCGCTCCAGATCGGCGCCTCCCTCGTCGCCGTCCTCGTCGTGACCGCCGCGCTCTCCGTTCGAATCTACGATCCCGCGTACGCGCGTCCGACGCGAACGCACCGCCAGCGCTTTCGTACACTCGAGTCCCTGCCCGGAAGCGACCCTCTCGTCGCGAAGACGTTGCTCGACCTGGCGCGGTCGAGCGGCGGCGTCTGGAAGCCGCTCGTGTCGGTGGGAATCCTCCTCGGCCTCGTCGTCGTGCTCGTCGGGATCGTTCGAGACGGCGTCGGGATCGAACCCGCACTCGGTCCGTTCTTCGGGAGCGTGCTCGGGCTGTCGGCCTTCACGACCTACAACTGGCTGACCCAGTTCGACGCGGTCGAGTCCTACGCGGCCTATCCCGTCTCGGTCGCCACGGTCTTTCGAGCGAAGCGGCGTGCGTTCTACCTCGTCGGCCTCCCGACGATGACGCTCGCCTACCTCGTCGCGCTCGTCTGGGCTCGACCGCCGCTTCTCGACGCTGTCGTGGGGTTCGTGCTCCTCGTCGGCCTTGCGCTGTACTACTACGGTCTGACCGTCTTCGTCGCCGGCTTCGACCCCAACGAGTTCCTCTTCGACGCGGTCAGGTTCGGCGCGTTCACCCTCGGCGTCGCCGTCGCCCTGGTGCCGACGCTCGTCGTCGGCTTCGTCGCCGTGTCGCTGACTACCGCCGTCGCGGCCGCACTGACCGTGATCGCCTGTATCGCCGGAGCGCTCGGATGGTGGCTCGCCCTCCGTTCGGAGCCGCGGTGGACGCGACGGTATCGCCGAGGGTGACGAACCGACGGAGCAAAGACCTCCGAATCGAAAGGACTGGCGAATGCCCGCTCGCGTCCTCCAGTACTCCGACGTCGAAAACGCCTGCGACGAGCCCGCACGAATCGGTCGGCTCGCGACCGCCCTCCAGCAGTACCGGGACGAGGACACGGTGGTCGTCGGTACCGGCGACAACACGGCACCCGGCGTGTTGCCGCTCGTAATGGAGGGGAGACAGGCCCTGGAATTTTACGACGCCGTCGACCCGGACCTCGAGACCTTCGGCAACCACGACTTCGATTTCGGCGTCGACGCGGCCCGCGAGATCGTTCGCCGCTCCCCACAGACCTGGCTGAGCGCGAACGTGCGGCGCAACGGCGGCCCGTTCGGGTCGGACGTTGGCGTCCGGCCGTGGACCGTGCTCGAACGAGACGGGACGCGGATCGGTTTCACGGGGGTCACGACGCCGCGGACGGTGTCGCTGAACCCGATGGCGACGGACATCGACGTCCACGATCCCGTCGAGACCGCGCGGGCGGCGATCGACGACCTCCGCGACGAGGGGGCCGACTACGTCGTCGTCTGCTCGCACCTCGGGCGAGGCGACGACGCCCTTGCGCGGCAGGTTGATGCCGACGTTGTCCTCGGTGGGCACGTTCCGAGCGCCCGGAACGAGGTCGTCGAAGGGACGCTACTCACGCGACCCGGCGACGGCGGGACGGCGATCGTTGACCTGACATTCGAGCGCGACGGGCCGGCCGCGACGATTCGGCAGACGACCGGACTCGAGCCCCACGAGGACGTGGTCCGGTCGTTCGAAGCCCTCCAGGACGAGACGGGACTCGACGAGGTGATCGCTCGCGTCGACGAGCCACTCGACCGGTCCGAGACGACACTCTTTGGCGGCGAGGCCAGGCTCGGGAACTTCGTCACCGACGCCTACCGCTGGAAGACCGGGGCCGACGTCGCTATCCAGAACAGCGGCGGGCTCAGGACCGGGACGACGCTCTCGGGTGACGTCACGGTCGCCGACGTCGTCAGCCTCGTCCCGTTCGAGGAACCCGTCGCCGTCGCCGAGGTCAGCGGCTCGACGCTCGAGGCCATCTTCGAGGGGGCCGCCGGACTCGACCTGGGGTTCGCCGAACCGGACTGGTGGCACGCCCAGGTGAGCGGCGTCATCCTCGAGTGGGACCCGACGGATCACAGCGTCGCTGTCGATAGCGTCGGCGGGGAACCGCTCGACCCTGACCAGCGTTACCGAGTGGCAACCTCCGATTACCTCTTTCACACCGACGACGAGTTTCCCGCGCTTGACCCGGCGGATCGCGTCGAGCGAACGGAGTCGAGCCAGTACGACGTGTTGGTCGAATACGCCAGAGAGAACGGCATCGACCCCGCTATCGAGGGGCGCGTGCGTCGACTCGAATCACGACTCGAGTCGAGCAAACACACCGAGTGAAACGTTTACCACTACGGACCGCGTTTTCTCTCCTGATGACACTGGTCGTGGTCCCCGTTCGATACCCATTAACGAACAATTCTCGCCGCACGCTCGAGGAGGCCATCGAGGTCGCCAACGAACGAAACGCGGCTCTCTCGGTGTTGCACGTCAATCTCTATCAGAACGGCAAGACGGTGACGCGGACGGATCTGAAATCAGCTGTCGAGCGCCAGTTCGGTCGCCTGAAGAACACCCGATACGTCGTCCGATCAGGGTTTCTCGTCGAGGAAACGATTCTCGACGAAGTCGCCGGCGAGGCGGCGGACGTCGTCGTCGTGGGCAGCAAGCAGGTGAGCCGCTGGCGACGCATCCTCGGGCGGGTGATGGACAACCCTAACATCGAGCGCTACCTCAAGAACCACCTCGAGTGCGAAGTGATCACGGTCGGCCAGGCCGTCGCGTAGGCGGCTCCTGAAACCTTTTACGGCGAGAGTGTTGCCGCTCGTTGTAACTCTGCTCTGGACTGCTATCGATCGGGGCCACAGTACGGGCCTCAAACGGGTCGCTCGAGGGCTATTCGTTCCTGTTCCCGTCCCCGTCCCCGACCCCGTCCCCGTCAGCAACCTGTTCGTGTTTCCGACTCGTCGGCCGGGGCTGGGTCTCGCGGTCGACCTGTGCGACTCGAGCGGTGCCACTCGTCTCGTCGAAGACGTGGTGGGTGTGCGGGTAGGCAAACTCGACTCCCTCCGCGCTGAATCGGTCGCGGATCGCTCGATGGACCGCCGAGCGGACGACCGTGATCTTGTACGGATGATTCACCCAGAACCGAACCTGCAGGGTGACGCCGCTGTCGCCATACTCGAGGACGTCACACGTCGGCGAGGCGGCGTACCGGGCGCTCCCGATGCGAATATCCGGGCCGCCAGCGATCACGTTGTCGACGCCTCGCGTCGCTCGCTCGGAGACACGTATGGCCGTCTCGAGGTCGCTCTCGTAGGTGATCTCGAACGAAATGGACAGCCGTGTCCGTTCGTCCTCGGCCGAGAAGTTGACGACGTCCCGGGCGTTTATCTCCGAGTTCGGGATGACGATAAACGTGTTCTCGAGCGTGAATATCTTCGTGTAGCGGATCGTGATGTCCTCGACGAATCCCCGGTGCCCACTGTCGGTAACTTCGATCATGTCGCCGATTTCGTATGGCTGGTCCGAGAGGACGAACAGGCCGTTGATCAGGCTGCCGACCAACGGAGCGAGCACGATACCCACCATGGCCGAGATGACCGTCACCGGAAGCAGGATTTCGAAGCCAGTTAGACCGAGGATGTTGGCCGCGACCAGGACCGTGAACGCGATGACTGTGATTCGAACGGCTCGAAGGACCGTTCGCGTCACCGATGGCCGTTCGATTTTCTGGGCGATCGTCCGACCAGTGAGGCGAACGACGACCTTCGAGAGGTACCAGCCGACGATCAGCACGAATACGGCGAACGCCATGTCGACGACCCCGGGCGGAATCCAGTTGGGGGCGAGTGACCGTAGCCCCTCCTCGACGGCCGTCTCATTGCCACCCGTGGCGTTCTGCAGCATACCCTCACTGTCAGGGGCGTCGTGGTTAAGCGTTCTGAAGGGTTCGACGCCGGGTACTCTGTTCTGGAATCAGGTGCTACTCGAAACATAAGAAATGTTTTAGCCGTCGCGTTCGATGACCGCGTATGGCCACAGACGAACTGCGTTCGACGGTCGAACGCGTGGGCGATCGATTCAATCTCGGCGAGTACGAGATCGACGCCTACCTGACCGTCCTCGCACACGGACAACTCACGGCGAGCGAGATCGCCGATCGAACCGACATCCCACAGCCGCGCGTCTACGACACCGTCCGCAGTCTGAGCGACCGCGGTCTGGTCGAACTCCGCGAATCCCGCCCGATGAAGATCGTTGCGATCGACCCCGGCGACGCGTTCGACGACGTCCAGGACGCCCTCGAGGAGATGGTCGACGAACTCGAGGCCCGGTACACCGCTCCGGCACGAGAGACGGAGGCCGTCTCCCTCGTGAAGTCGCGATCGACGATCTTGCGCTACCTCGAAGAGATCATCGAGCAGGCCGAGTACGAACTAGCGCTGTCCCTGACCCCCGACCTGCTGATCCGCTTCGAGGACCAGCTCCGGGCGGCGACGAGCGCCGACGTCAGCGTCGACCTGATCGTGACGCCTGCCGTGGAGGCCCCCCTTCCCGCGGAGTTTGACTACGAGGCCGTGGCGACGACGGCGCGTGCCCGCCGTGGGATTACCACGCCGGTCATCGCCGTCGCCGACGGCAACTACTCGATGTACGCGACCCAGGACGCCCTCCGGGACGACCAGGACCGCTACGGGGTCATCTTCAACCGCTCCGCGCTCGGCTTCCTGGTGTCGGGCTTCTTCGGCACCGTGCTCTGGACGACCGCCGAGCAAACCCTGGGTGAGAACGGTAAAGGTCGTCCCTACCCCCGGAAGTACGCCTCCATCCGCCGCTGCGTCAAGGACCTCATCGAGGACGGTGGCGAGTTCTACGCCACCATCGATGGGCGCGACGTCGAGCGCGGGGGCTCGCGGGTCGTTCGCGGCCAGATCGTCGACGTCTCCTTCGAGATGAGCGAGGAGGTCGCTAGCCTGACCCTCGAGACCGACGACGGCTCCGTGAGCGTCGGCGGCCGGGTTGCCGCAATCGAGGACGTCGAGGCCCACGAGATACACATCGGTCGCCAGGAACCGCCGACGCTCGAGTAGTGCGTGAGGTGGTGGGTGCGTCGGTGGTTACGTGAGGTGGTGGGTGCGTCGGTGGGTACGTGAGGTGGTGGGTGCATCGATGGGTACGTGAGGCCGTCGGCGTGTCCAATCGAGCGTCGATTCAAACTCGAGGAGCGAGTCGGGAACCGACCTCTAACGTTGCCCTCGTCAACCAAATGATAAAGTTTCTTGACGGGATTTCACGACTAGCGGGTATGGACCCACGCATCCGCGAACACGCCGAAATCATTGTCGACCACTCCGTCGACGTACAGAAAGGCGACAACGTCAGAATCAGCGCACCGCCTATCGCCCAGGACCTCGTCGTGGCGATTCACGAACTGCTCGGCGAGCGCGGCGCCCACCCATCGCTCAGCGCGTCGAACAGCGCCGCCAGCCGCGCCTACCGGCGAGCCGTCGATCCCGAGGACCTCGAGTGCCCCAGCCACGTCCTCGCGGCCGCCGAGGAGACGGACGTCTTCATCTCGATCCGCGCCTCGGAGAACACTTACGAGACGAGCGACGTCGACCCCGAAGTCACCGCAGCGTTCGGGCAGGCCTACAAGCCCATCCAGGACGAAGTCATGGGCAAGCGCTGGGTCGGCACCCAGTACCCCGCCCCGGGGAACGCCCAGGACGCGGAGATGAGCACCGAGGCCTACGAGGAGTTCGTCTGGGGTGCGATCACCAGAGACTGGGACGCCCAGCGGGAGTTCCAGCAGCAGCTGGTCGAGATCCTCGATCCCGCCGACGAGGTTCACATCGTGAGCGGCGACACGACGGACGTGGCGATGTCGGTCGCGGGGAACCCGACGCTCAACGACTACGCGGAGAAGAACCTGCCTGGCGGCGAGGTGTTCACCGCGCCCGTCCCCGACAGCGTCGAGGGCGAGGTGCTCTTCGACAAGCCGCTGATGGCCCAGGGGCGAGAGATCACGGACGTGTACCTCGAGTTCGAGGACGGCGAAGTCGTCTCCCACGCGGCCGAGAAGAACGAGGAGGTGCTCTCGACGGTGCTCGAGACCGACGACGGGGCCCGCCGGCTTGGCGAACTCGGCATCGGGATGAATCGCGACATCACCGAGTTCACCTACAACATGCTGTTCGACGAGAAGATGGGCGATACGGTCCACATGGCAGTGGGCCGCGCCTACGAGGAGACGGTCGGCGAGGGCAACGAGCGAAACGACAGTTCCGTTCACATGGACATGATCGTCGACATGAGCGAGGATTCGTTCATCGAAGTGGACGGCGAGGTCGTGCAGCGAGACGGGGCGTTCGTGTTCGAGGACGGGTTCGAGGGCTGAACAGCCGCTTTTTGGTCCAGATTTTGCGAGCGAGGCACGAAGTGACGAGTGAGACAAAAGGTGGGTGTACGTCGTGCAGCGAGACGGGGCGTTCGTGTTCGAAGACGGCTTCGAGGGCTGAACGGTCGCTTTTGGTCCAGCTTGCGAACGAGTCGCCGCGGGCTACAACCGACGCATGAACTCGGGTAAAATTCCGCGTTCGTCCGAATCCCCACCGGTGGGAGTCGGTTCCGTGCCAGGGAGGTCGACGCCTGAGTCCTCGCCCGAGACGTTCGGTTCAGTCTCCGGTTCATCAGCGTCCTCGCCTCTGTCCTCGCCACCGTCGTCCGCCACAGCCACGACCTCCTCGAACTCGTCGGGCGAATCCGGCCCGAAATAGTAGGGTTCGGTGGGATCGAGAGTCGCCATCAACTGGAGGTTGGCGTACCCGGCCAGGACGAGCGCCAGCGGAAAGACGACGTCCGGAAGGAGGATGACCAGGAAGACCGACAGCGGCGAGTAGACGAAGAAGGCGGCGACCCGAAACCAGTTGGCGACGTAGGCGTCGACCACGTAGGCGTAGAGGCCGTACGCGCCGATCACGACGCCGATATCGAGGTAGAGCCCGACCGGCATCCAGACCCCGCCTGCGATGACCGAGTGGGTGTAGAGAGCGATCGCTCCCGTCAGCACCGTCGCCCGATTGACGTAGGTCTCGTCGAGAGCCATCCCGAAGACGAGGATACCGAGCTGTAACAGTGGCGCGGCGATCCACCACGGCAGCGATTCGAAGATGAGTCCAGAATACACGTGGGTCTCCCTGTCGTCGTCCGAAGAGAGCCACGGAGACCCCTAAAATGTTCGCGCCGTTACGAGCGTCGATACGAGTCTCGAGTCTCGGATCTCCGCGCCCGAACCTCGAATTTCGCGTTCGAGAGTATTTATGTCATTTATTAGATTGTTCCCGCAACAATAATGCTGTCGTAGCAGTGAGTTGGAAGGTATGGCAAAAGATACCGTCAGATATCCCGACGACGTCGTCGAAGCCATCGACAACCTCGTCGACGACGGTATGTTCGAGAGTAAATCGGAGTTCTACCGGTTCTCCGCGGAGTACGTGCTGACCCTGATCAACCCAGACCACGAGGTCGAGACGTTCAACTTCGACGAGATCAAGAGCGAGTTGAACATCGACCGACCGGCTCGAACCGAGGAGGTGGGCGCAGACGGCGGGACGTTCTTCCTGGACGCGCTCATCACCGTCCGAAAGTACGGGCTTCGCGGGAACTACGAAGACGCCGAGGACTTCATCGACAGGCACTACGAACCGACCGACCAGGAGTGTCTGGTTCTCGAGGAGGTGCTCGGCACCTACCGGGAACGGTCGACCTGAGACCCGGAAGGACAGTCATTTACCCGCCGATTCCGTAGCAGGCGGTATGCAAGCGGTGGCTACCGACGATGGAGACACGGTCTACGTCGAGACGACCGACGGCGACCGCGGATCCAAGGGACCGTTCCTAGTCGCCTACGAGAGCCGCGAGCGGAGGCGTCGCTACGGCTGGTTCTGTTCGAATTGCGAATCGATCGACAACGCGATGGATCCGATGGGGCGCATCCTGTGTAACCGGTGTGGCAACCTCCGAAAACCGACCGAGTGGGACGCCGCCCACGAGTAATTACCAGGAATAGTTGACGTAGCAGTTGAGGTATCGACGTCCTTCGAGATTGTCGCCGTGCAAACGTTTATCATGGTGTCCAGTGTATCTTCGTCTGAATGGGTCCTGTTAACATGCGACTCGTCGAGCAGGCCAGGTCGATCTTCGCAGAACTCGGCTACACGGTCGAGGGCAACGGACCGGATTTCCGCGCAGAACGGGCGTGGAAAGTCGTTCACGTCAACGCCGTCTCCGACGTCGAACAGCTTCCACGATGCTCGGGACAATTTCACTGTTTCGTCACCGAACCCGGTGACGTAGACGACCTCGAGGTTCGACTCGAGAGTCTCGATACGGGCTACGAGTGGGCCATCATCGCCGCCGACGGCGAAGATTATCAGGTCGAACGCGCACCGCCAGGACCGAAAGTAACTGTCTAACGACAGTCCCCGCACTCACTTATCGGAGGGCCTCACGACACGCAGCGACGCCGCCGTCCGGATCGACGTTCGCACCGAGATCGTCGAGCACGTCGCCCAGCGCGGCCACGAGAAGCGTGACGTTCTCTGGACATGCGGAGTAGCCCATACAGCCGATGCGGAATATTTCGCCGGCGAGGTCGCCCAGGCCGCCCGCGATCTCGAGGTCGTAGCGCTCAAGGAGTTCGTCACAGACCTCGCCGTCGTCGATCCCCTCCGGAACCCGGACGGCGTTGAGGCTCGGGAGCCAGTACTCGTCGTCCGGGTTCATCTCGAGGCCCATCCCCTCGGCGCCGGCCTTGAGCGCGCCCGCGAGTCGTCGGTGGCGCTCCCAGCGGTTCTCGATTCCCTCTTCGGCGACCAGCCGGAGGGCCTCCCGGATCGAGTAGACGTTGGTGATCGGGGCCGTATGGTGATAGGCGCGTTCGTCGCCCCAGTAGCCCTCGAGCAGGGAGAGGTCGAGGTACCACGACCGGGATGGTTCCTCGCGCGAGAGAACCTTCTCCATCGCCTCGTCGGAGAGGGTGAGCGGACTGGCCCCTGGCGGACAGGAGAGACACTTCTGCGGGCCGGAGTAGGCCACGTCGATGTCCCAGTCGTCGACGCGGAGTTCGACGCCGCCGAGCGAGGTCACCGTGTCGGTGATCACGAGTGCGTCGTGGTCGTGGGCCGCCGCGGTGAGTTCGGGGACGTTCGGCTGGCGAACGCCTGTGCTCGTTTCCGCGTGGACGAATCCGAACACGTCGGGGTCGTGTTCCGCGAGCGCGTCCGAGACCGCGGACGGATCGAGCGGTTCGCCCCACGGCGCGTCGACCTCGACGACCTCGCCGCCCGCACGGCGAGCCATCGACGCCATGCGCCCGCCGAAGTAGCCGTTGGTCGGAACGAGCATCGTGTCTCCCGGCTCGACGACGTTGCCGATCGCGGCCTCCATCGAGGCCGAGCCGGTTCCCGAGACGGGGATCGTCCACTGGTTGTCCGTCCGGAAGGCGTACCGGAGTAATTCCTGCACATCGTTCATGATCTCGATGAACGAGGGGTCGAGGTGTCCGACGAGAGGGGTACTCATCGCCCGGAGCACGCGCGGATGCACGTCGCTCGGCCCCGGTCCCATCAGGGTTCGCGTCGGCGGCGTCAGTTCGCCGACATTCGGTGCGCTCGAGTCGTCGCTAGCTGGTGGCATGGCAGAGAGTGGTGTGGGAACCACCAAAAGCGTTCACTCCCCGGCGAATCTGTGGCTCGGGCTCTCGAGCGCTCCCGGAGTACGTCTCGGCTCGAGTGAACTCCATGCCAGTGGCAGTCGTGTGGGGGAGTCACCAGGCGAAGTCGAATCCGTGCCCTTAAGTACGTGACCGAAAGAGAATATAATCCGTAAGCAAAACTGATGCACCACCCCGCGCAAGCGTGGGTGGGAAGGGTCGATGCCACCAGCCGTCTACTGATGGCAGATGAAGACCGTATGTACGTGTAGTCCAGGCGTCCACTGGACCCGTTCCCGGGTCACAACCGCTGCATTCTGTGCAGCACCGATCCGAAAGAACGTGGCTACTGTGCCAACTGGTGGATCGCTCGGCTCGAGAGCCGATGACGGACGTGCCAAGCTGCGATAAGCTCGGGGGACCCGCACGGAGGGGAAGAACCCGAGATCTCCGAATAGGAATCCTCTTGCAATTGCTTAGCGCAATGGGGAACGTCGAGAATTGAAACATCTTAGTATCGACAGGAAAAGAAAGCAAACCGCGATGTCGTTAGTAACGGCGAGTGAACCCGACACAGTCCAAACCGAAGCCCTCACGGGCAATGTGGTGTTCGGACTGACTCTCAGCACTTGACCATCGACGCGAAATCCCTTGGAACAGGGTACGAAACAGGGTGACAGTCCCGTACCGTCGATCACTAAAGTGTGCGTCAGCTCCAGAGTAGCGGGGGTTGGAAATCCCTCGTGAAAACCGCGGGCATTGACCGCGAAGACTAAACACTCCTCGAGACCGATAGCGAACAAGTAGCGTGAGCGAACGCTGAAAAGCACCCCAAAAAGGGAGGTGCAATAGGGCGTGAACTCAGTTGGCGATAGAGCGACGGGGCATACAAGGTCCCTCTCACAATGAACCAGGTGCGAACCTGTAGTAAGCCGAGAGGGAAGCCGGTGTTCCGTCGTACGTTTTGAAAAACGAACCAGAGAGTGTGCCTGTCTGACGAGTCTAACCCGAGTATCGGGGAAGGCAGAGGGAAACCGATATGACCGCAGTCTTACGACCAGGGTCACCGTGTTCAAGCGCGGGGAGTCAGGCGGGCACGACCCGAAACCGGATGATCTAGGCATGGGCAGGGTGAAGCGTGGCGAAAGCCACGTGGAGGCCCGCTAGCGTTGGTGTCCTACAATACCCTCGCGTGACCTATGTCTAGGGGTGAAAGGCCCATCGAATCCGGAAACAGCTGGTTCCAACCGAAACATGTCGAAGCATGACCTCCGCCGAGGTAGTTCGTGGGGTAGAGCGACGGATTGGGGGACCGGACTCCGAGAGGAGTTCGCCCCCCTGTCCAACTCCGAACCTACGAACGCCGTCGACGCGGGGAGTCCGGTGCGCGGGGTAAGCCTGTGTACCGTGAGGGAGACAACCCAGAGCTGGGTTAAGGTCCCCAAGTATGGACTAAGTGCGATCGAAGGTGGTCGCAAGCCCTAGACAGCCGGGAGGTGAGCTTAGAAGCAGCTACCCTCTAAGAAAAGCGTAACAGCTTACCGGCCGAGGTTTGCGGCGCCGAAAATGATCGGGGCTCAAGTTCATCACCGAGACCTAGCGACGTGCCTCACCGCACGATTCCGTAGGTTGGCGTACTGTTCGGGTGGAAGCACGGAAGAGATTTCGTGTGGACCGTGCAGTAACGAAAATTCTGGTCATAGTAGCAGCGTTAGTCGGGTGAGAACCCCGACGGCCGAACGAGTAAGGGTTCCTCAGCAATGCTAATCAGCTGAGGGTTAGCCGGTCCTAAGTCAGCCCGCAATTCGAAGCTGACAAAAGGGAAATAGGTTAATATTCCTATGCCAGTGTGCACTCAAAGCCGACGCTTTGGGGCCGCCTCTCCCGGGCTTTCGCCCGGGTGAACAGTCCAAGACCGTGGAAGCCGTAATGGCACGAAGCGGTCGAATGGCTGGATAACGCAAGAGAGGTCAACCCAGAGCCCGTGAAAAGGCAAGCACACTGTCCGTACCGAGATCCGACACAGGTACTCGTGGCGGCGAAAGCCAAGGTCTGTCGGGAGCAACCGACGTTAGGGAATTCGGCAAGTTAGTCCCGTACGTTCGCAATAAGGGATGCCTGCCACGGAAAGTGGCAGGTCGCAGTGACTCGGGCGCTCCAACTGTCTAGTAACAACATAGGTGACCGCAAATCCGTAAGGACTCGTACGGTCACTGAATCCTGCCCAGTGCAGGTATCTGAACACCCCGTACAAGGGGACGAAGGACCTGTTAACGGCGGGGGTAACTATGACCCTCTTAAGGTAGCGTAGTACCTTGCCGCTTTAGTAGCGGCTTGCATGAATGGATCAATGAGAGCGCCACGCCACTGTCCCAACGTTGGGCCCGGTGAACTGTACATTCCAGTGCGGAGTCTGGAGACCCCCAAGGGGAAGCGAAGACCCTATAGAGCTTTACTGCAGGCTGTCACTGAGACGTGGTCGCCATTGTGCAGCATAGGTAGGAGCCACTACACAGGTACCCGCGCTAGCGGGCCACCGAGGCATCACTGAAATACTACCCGATGGTGACTGCGACTCTCACTCCTGGCGGAGGACACTGGTAGCCGGGCAGTTTGACTGGGGCGGTACGCGCTTGAAAAGATATCGAGCGCGCCCCAAGGTTTCCTCACTCGGGTCGGAGACCCGAGAAAGAGCGCAAGAGCATACGGAAGCCTGACAGTGTCCGGCACAACAACGGACGCTGACGCGAAAGCGTGGTCTAGCGAACCAATTAGCCCGCCCAATGCGGGCAATTGCTGACAGAAAAGCTACCTTAGGGATAACAGAGTCGTCACCCGCAAGAGCACATATCGACCGGGTGGCTTGCTACCTCGATGTCGGTTCCCTCCATCCTGCCTGTGCAGAAGCAGGCAAGGGTGAGGTTGTTCGCCTATTAAAGGAGGTCGTGAGCTGGTTTAGACCGTCGTGAGACAGGTCGGCTGCTATCTATTGGGGGTGTTACGGTATCTGACGGGAACGTTCGTATAGTACGAGAGGAACTCCGAATGGGTGCCACTCGTGTACCGGCTGTCCGAGAGGGCACGTGCCGGGCAGCGACGCACCACGGGTAAGAGCTGAACGCATCTAAGCTCGAAACCCACCTGAAAAAGAGATACCACCGAGATCACTCGTAGAAGACGAGTTCGATAGACTCGGGGTGTACGCACCGAGGCAACGAGGTGTTGAGCCCGCGAGCACTAACAGATCAAGCCACCATTCATTTCGCATGGATCAACCCGTAAGAACGGGTCCAGGCGCTAATTGGACTACACGTACACCACGGTCACAACCGACCAGAGAATCTTAGACACCGTACACCGACCCCGGTATAATCGCGGTTCGACTCCGCGAGTCGGCATTACGGCGGCCAGAGCGGCGGGGCACCACCCGTACCCATCCCGAACACGGTAGTTAAGCCCGCCCGCGTTTCGGCCAGTACTGGCGTGGGAGACCCGCTGGGAACCCCGGCTCGCCGCCGACTACTCATATCGCATTCAGCATCCACCGATACTGGCGTCCTCGCGGCGGTTCGATTCCGCCGATCGGCATTAGAGCGGCCACAGCGGCGGGGTACCTCCCGTACCCATCCCGAACACGGCAGATAAGCCCGCCCGCGTTTCGGTCAGTACTGGCGTGAGAGATCCGCTGGAAACTCCGACTCGCCGCTTCCATTCATATCGTTTTCATACTGAAGAGCTGCAGCACTCGTCGAGCCACCGCCGAACTCCCGTTTCTCGAGCAGACGCCTGGACGACCTGCTCAGACAACATCAGAACCATCGAGGACGCCAGCACTGACGCCAAATAGGAACTCGAGTGCTCACATCGAGCCCAGAAGCGGGAACCAGCGGCGGGCTCGTGCTCGGATTCGAACAGTGCTCAGCGTACGTTTAAGGCGACGACCGATGTAGGGGGCCGTGCAATGGTCTTCAAGAAGATCACCCTGATCGGAACGAGTACGGAGAGCTTCGACGCCGCAGCGGACGACGCCATCGACCGGGCGGAGTCGACGCTGAACAACGTCTACTGGGTCGAAGTCGACGAACTGGGCGTCGAAATTGCGTCCGTAGAGGATCGACAGTATCAGGCAGAAGTGACGGTCGCGTTCGAACTCCAGGAGTAGCGTAATCAGGTCCGGAAGGACTCGCCGCAGCCACACTCGCTGACGACGTTCGGGTTTTCGACGTGGAAGCCCTCGGCCTGGAGGCCGCTCTCGTAGTCGAGGACGCTGCCCTCGATGTACTTGAGACTCGCGGGGTCGACGAAGACCCGCAGGTCGTGGTGTTCGTAGATCGTGTCGTCGGCCTCCGGTTTCTCGTCGAATCGCATTCCGTAGGAGAGGCCGGCACAGCCGCCTTGCTGGACGAACAGTCGGAGTCCGGCCTCCGTCGTGTCGTAGTCTTCGGTCTCGAGTAACTCGAGGGCGCGCTCGGCGGCGGTCTCGGTCACCTCGATTCGTGGGTTGGCGGATCCACCGTCTGCGCTCTCCGTGCTCATACTGCACTCCACGGCTGCCTCGGTGTTAACTGTGACGCTCGTCGAGGGAGGGGGAACTCACTCGTCGTCCTGGACGTCGAGACGGACGCGGACGCTCTCGACGTGGGCCTCGAGGCCCTCTGCGTCGGCGAGAGTCGTGATGGTTGGCGCGAGTTCCGTGAGTCCGTCGCCGGAGAGCCGTTGCACCGTCGTGGCCCGGAGGAAGTGCTCCACCGAGAGGCCGCCCGTGACTTTTGCGCCGCCGTTCGTCGGGAGGACGTGGTTGGTGCCGCTAGCGTAGTCACCCGCCGCGACGGGGGTGTTCGGGCCGAGGAAGACGCTCCCGGCGCTGTCGACGCGCTCCAGGATGGACTCGTCGTCGTCGGCGACGATCGCGAGGTGTTCGGGGGCGTACTCCTCGGTGAAGAGGATCGCCTCGCTCATCGACCGGGCGAGCAAGACGGCGCTGGCGTCGTTTTCGAGTGCCTCCTGGATGGTCTCCTCGCGCTCGCGTTCAGGGAGCGATTCCTCGAGCGCGTCGACGACGGCCTCGGCGGTCGCCTCGTCGTCCGTGACGGCGACGACGGAGGCGTTCGGGTCGTGTTCGGCCTGGGCGAGGAGTTCGGCGGCGACGTAGTCGGGATTGGCGGTCTCGTCGGCGACGACGACGACCTCGCTCGGCCCCGCGAGGAAGTCGATCTCCACCTCGTCGCGAACCTCGGCTTTCGCGGCGGTCACCCAGCGGTTGCCGGGTCCGACGACCTTCTGGACAGATGTGACGCTCTCGGTCCCGTAGGCCAGGGCGGCGACGGCCTGGGCGCCGCCGACGCTGTAGACGGCGTCGGCTCCGGCGAGGTGGATCGTCGCGAGCGTGACCGGGTTGATCTCCTCGGCTGGCGGCGTCACCACGGAGACGTGCTCGACGCCCGCGACGACGGCGGGGACGACACCCATGATCGCGCTCGAGGGGTAGGCGGCCGTGCCGCCGGGGACGTAGACGCCGACGCGCTCGAGCGGCCGGAATCGTCGGCCGAGTTCGCGGCCGTCGTCGAACTCGTGTCGCCAGTCCTCGGGGAGTTGGGCCTCGTGGAACTCGCGGACGTTCTCGATGGCGGTTTCGATGGCGTCGCGGACGTCGTCCGAGAGGTCCTGGACGGCGCGCTCGCACTGGTCGGTGATCTCGAGGTTGCCGACGTCGACGCCGTCGAACTCGCGACAGTACTCCCGGACAGCGACGTCGCCTTCTTCGCGGACGCGCTCGACGATCTCGCGGGCGTCGTTCCTGGCGGCATCGATTCCGGCGTCGCGCTGGAACAGGGCCGCCCGGGCCTCGAGGCCGAGGTCGGCGATTTCGGTGACGGAGAACGCAGTCATAGCGGCAAATTCGCGCGTGCGATGAAAAACGGTTGCGTTCGCGTCCGGGGTTACGACTTACGCGTCCCCCTCTGCATCCGCGTCGGCGTCTTCCTCGATGGGCACGATACCGATCGCCGCGGCGGTCGCTCGGAGGAAGAGGAAGACGGCGAGTGCGAACCCGACGAGGCCGATGGGGGCGGCGACCGTCTGGGCCATTTGGAACGACGGGAGGACGATCCGACTGAATCCGAGCACGACGAAGCTCAGGACGACGAGTCCGAAGGCGAGCAGCGAGAGTCGAACGAAGTCGTGCTGGTCCATAGTCGAGTTACGTGACGTCATCGCTAAGTGGTATCGGAATGTCGTCGACGGGTTCGACGGCTTCGATAGATTCGACGACTCCAATGGCTTCGAAGGGGTCGCTGGATTCGCTCGGTTCGCTAGGTTCGACGGCTTCGTTGGCGCCGGGGAATTCGACAGATCCAGAGAGGGTGATAGCCAGCGTCGATCGCACCACCACCCGTACGAGGCGGTTCGAAAAACGACGACCGACAGCGCGCCGCTCCAGGAGAAACGTCGAATGCCGACCGACAGTATTCGTTTCGATGACGACACATCGAATTCAGTAGCGACGTTGAAGCGTTTCCCCCTCATACGTCAGGTATGTCTCGTGCAGCGGACCTCGCGGACGTCCTCGCCGACTGTTCGTCGCTCGTGATCGTCTGTCACGACAACCCCGACCCGGACACGCTCGCGAGCGCGCTCGCACTCGAAGCGATCGCGACCGACCAGGACGTCGCCGAGACGGCCATCGCCTACGGCGGCGAGATATCCCACCAGCAAAACCGGGCGTTCGTCAACCGCCTCGAGGTCGACGTAGAACCGCTCGAGGACCTCGAGATCGGCGAATACGACTGTATCGCGTTCGTCGATCACTCCATGCCGACGGCGAACACGGCGCTCGACGTTCGGTTCGAACCGGACGTGATCGTCGATCACCACCCCGGCGAATCCGGCGACGCGGCGTTCGTCGACGTCCGAACCGACTACGGGGCGACGGCGACGATCTTCGTCGAGTATCTCCACGAACTCGAGGTCCCGTTGACGACGCGACTGGCATCCGCGTTGCTCTTCGCGCTTCACCGCGAGCGCCTGGACTTCGTCCGCGAGCCGACCCAGCGGGAGTACGAAGCCGCGCTGGCGGTGTACCCCGAGGCCGACCTCGAGACGCTCGAACAGCTGTACGGCAGCGCCTTCTCGCCGGCGACCATCGACGCGATCGGTCGGGCGATAACCTCCCGCGAGCGCCGTGGGTCGTCGGTGATCGCGAGCGTCGGTCGAACGGTCGAGACGGACGCGCTTCCTCAGGCAGCGGACTACCTCCTCAACATCGAGGGCGTCAACACGACGCTCACCTACGGCATCGTCGACGGGACGGTTCGACTGAGCGGGCGGTCGATCGACCCGCGGATCAACATCGGTGACGTTCTCGAGGAAGCCTACGGCGAGTTCGGTTCGGTTGGCGGCCACCACGACATGGCTGGCGGCCGAATTGGGCTGGGACTGTTCGCTGACGAGGCCAGCGATAACGAGAGCGTGCTGGCGTTCGTCGGGACCCGCGTTCGGCGACGGTTTTTCGAGGCGCTGAATCTCGATTCCGAGCGCAGTTCCGAGGAGTGAGTCGCTCAGTCGATGTCGATTCGCCTGGGTTCGCCTGCTGGCTGGCGTTTCGCGAGCGTGACCGTCAGCACGCCGTTGTTGAGCGTCGCGTCGACGGCGGCGGTCTCGACCGGGTCGGGAAACGCCACTCGCCGATTGAAAGAACTGGCTTGCCGCTCGTGTCTGATGATGCTCGCATCGTCTCGATCTCGCGTCTGGTCCCGAGTGCCGCGTATCTGCAGGCTCTCGGCTGACACCTGGATCTCGAGGTCGTCCGCGTCGTAGCCGGGGACGTCGGCGCTGACGACGAACGCGTGGCCGTAGTCGGCGACGTCGACGTTGGGTTCACGGTCGTGGAGCGACCAACCGAGGCCGCCTCTGGGGGTGAACTCGGGGTTCCACGAACTGGTCGCGTCCGTGAACTCGCGGCCGAGTCGCTCGAGGAACGCACCGAGGTCGTCCAGTGGGTTGGGACGTCGTGACATGGTCGTCTCGAGTAACGCCATCGGGACCGAAAAGTCCTCTGCACGCCGAGGTGACCGTCAGAATAGTTGAGCGCACCAGGATGTCGGGATACTGGGACGTCGGGGCACTGGGCGTTGGGGCACCAGGACGCCGGGGAGGCAAGACGTCGGGGAACTGGGCGTCGGAGAAGGAGGAAACCGGGCGCTGGGCATCGGAGAGGTAAGACGCCGGAGCGCTGGGACGTCAGGGCGCTCGAGGGCAACCCCTGCACACGACAGGGGAGGATACTCCCCCGTGGCACTCGTCGATTCACTCGATGACGGACGCAACCGCACTATTCGTCGTGAGCGAGTACGGCTACTGGGGCGAGGAGTGCATCGACCCGCTCGAGACGCTCGAAGACGCGGGCGTCGAGGTGACGATCGCGACGCCCTCCGGCGGGCCGCCGGAGATCGACGATCGCTCGATCGATCCCGAGACGGTCGGCGAGGAGACCGCCGAACGCGTCCAGGAGCGCCACGAGGCGGACCAACGACTGCGCGATCCGGAGGCCATCGCGGACGTCCACGCCGAGGACTTCGACGCAGTCGTCTTCCCGGGCGGGCACGGCACCGAGTGGGACATCAATCAGGACCATCACGCTCGAGGCGCCCTGAGAACGATCCTGGAGGGCGAGGGGAAGGCCCTGGTCGTCTGCCACGCCGTCGGTATACTCGCGTTCGCCCGCGACAGCCACGGCGCGTTCGTCGCCAACGGGAGACGGGTCACCGGGTTCCCCAACGACTGGGAGGAAGACATCGTCGACGACCGAGACCTGCTCCCCGACGGCCGCAAGCTCCCCTACTGGGTCGAAGACGAGGTCACTACCGCCGGCGCCGACTGGGACGCCGACGCCGGGGCCGACACGGACGTGATCGTCGACGGCGACCTGATCACGGGCCGCGGGCCGGAATCCTCCCGGGCAGCAGCCGAGACCTTGCTCGAAGAACTCGGTCAGTAAGAACGCGATCGGTCGTTCGCACTGGAGATGATGGTCGTCGAAGTGTATCTATTTTGACGTCGATCTCGTCGATGGAAACCCGCTTAAGGGAGTACGTTATCGTTCTGGACGATGAAACGACGGACGGTCCTGGGCGCCGGTGGGGCGCTCGCCGCTGGGGTGGTCACGGTCGCGGCCGCCGCGAGTCAGACGATGCGTGATGATACGTTCGTTTCGGCGGCTCGAGCGCCGTCTGCGGCGGACGACGTCGAACGGGAGACGGAGCGCCTCCTCCCCGGAACCGAGCACGAGACGCCGCTGCACGCAATCGACGCGTCGGAAGATGGCCCGACGGTGATGGTGTTCGGCGGGATCCACGGCGACGAGTATAACGGCATCGACATCGCCAACGAGATGGTCGACTGGAACCCCGAGGCGGGGACAGTCGTCGTCGTTCCCGAGGCGAACCGCGTCGCCGTCGAGAACGAACAGCGAGAAGGCATCGACGGGGATCTCAACCGGATGTTTCCGCTGGATCGCGAACCGATAACTGACCTCGCTCGCGGCATCTGGGACGCCGTCGAACGCCACGACCCCGACGTCGTGCTCGATCTGCACCGATCGCTCGGCATCTACGGGCTCCACGACCGGTACGTCGGCCAGGCGGTTTTCCACACGCCTGACGCCCACGGTGACGAACTCGCGGCGTCCCTCAACGAGGACCTCGTTCCCTGGTACATGCCCGCTCACCGGTTCGTGGCCATGGAGAGCACCCAACCGAGTCCGCTTCTGTTCAAGAAGGCAGCGCACGAACTGGGGTCGACCGCTTACCTCTTCGAGACGACCCGCTTCATGCTCGACCGATCCACGAAAAACGCGTTCACGCGGGCGGCGGCGGCCCGCGTTCTCGCGCTACACGGCCTGCTCGAGACGGACGCGGACACGGACACGGAGGTGGCCCAATGACCCCCACCCCCCGACGCATCCTGACGGCCCCGGTGACCATCGGCACGTTTCTCCTCCTGGTCGTTCCGTTCGGCCTCGGCTGGCTCAAGACAGCCCTGTTCTCCCCACTCGCGCTTCCCGGTTACATCATTTACACCATCGGCACAGCGATCGGCCACAAGCTCGCGCCACGCTTCGAGTTCTGGGTCTACTGGATCCCATTCGTCTTCGGGTGTTATGGAATCGCGGTCGCCGTCGGTACCGCCTACGAGTGGGTACACGCCTGGATCGACAGATAGTCGCAGCTCTCCAAACGGATTCGCCAGGGCTGGCAGGAATCACGCCCTTTTTACCCGACGACGGGGAAAAGCCGGTATGAGCTTCGACGAAGACGACCGCGTCGTCTTGCACGACAAGCACAGCGAGTTCGACGGCGAAACCGGCACCGTCACCCAGACGATGGAGTCGATGTTCGGCGACACGACCTACACCATCAGCTTCGAGGACGGCCAGGAGGCCGGTGTTCCGGAGGACGCCCTCGAGGTGGCCGACGACGAGGACGCCCTCCAGGACGAAAACGAAGACGAAAGCGAAGACGAAGACGCCGCGTAATCTGCCTGCCCCAGTAGCACGTCTCACCACTGCCCGTCTGACTTCGACTCGAGGACACGCCGATGCCACAGATTCCGCTTCACTACGTCGACTTGCGAACGTTCTGTTACGCCACCGAAGACGACAAGCGCGTCGAGGCGGCGCTGAGACGCTTCCTCCCCGAGGAGTTCGAGATCGAACGCGTCGAGAGTGAGGGGCACTATGGGGACCGTATCCTCGTTCTCTCCGCCCGCGTCGAAAACGCCGACGACGTCCGCCACGTTCTCGCCCAGTTGACCGACCTCGAGACGTTCGACCGACTGCTTGCGGAACTCGACGACCGCGTCACCGACAACTGCGAACTGTTTCTCCGACTGGACAAGCAAGCCGCGTTCGGCGGGGACGTCCGACTCGGCGAGGGGATCACGTTCCGCGCGAAAGTCGAGGCCTATCCGGCGAAGAAGCCACAGGCCGTCGAAAACGCTGAAACGGTGCTCGAGGAGCTGGCGGGCGATGCTGCCAAGGAGTGACTATCGATGGATGTGACGGATAACGAGTTACAGCAACGAGGGTAACGGCTAATGGCCAACGAACGATGGGAACGAGGGTAACGGCTAACAGGTAACGAGTAACGGGCAACGACTAACAGGTAACGAGTAACGGGCAACGACTAACAGGTAACGAGTAACGGGCAACGAGTAACTAACAACAAGTAACGAGTCACGAATAACTAACAACAAGTAACGAGTCACGAGCACCGAGACGCCACCGGTTACCGCTCGTCGCCCGAAACGTCTTCTGCCTGACGGACCGTCAACACCGGCGCATCGGAGAGTCGAACCACCTTCTCGGCCACGCTCCCGATCAGGTACCGATCCAGCCCGGTTCGCCCGTGCGTCCCCATCACGATCATATCGATCCCCTGACCTTCGGCGTACTCGAGAATCTTCGTGTGGGGACTGCCGCGCTCGAGCGTAGTGATAACCGGCTCGACGCCAGCCCGGGCAGCCTCGCCGGAGACGTCCTCTAGGACCGAGTCGCCGACGGTCTCGAACTGCTCGACGATGGGACCGGTTTCGACATCGCCCGCGAAGACGGCCTTGTCGATCACGTAGAGGACGTGTAACGCAGCATCGTACTGGTTCGCGAGGTCGATAGCGTGCTCGAGGGCGCGAGCCGTCGTCTCGCTGCCATCGGTGGGGAGGAGGATTCGCTCGTACATCGCTGTAAGTCGGGTGTTCGAGGCCCACGGTCAAATAGTATGTGCTGGTTCCCGTTCCTGGCACCAACCGTCGTCACCCCAGCAGAGCGGGACCGACGCCGTGTCAGGGTTCGCCGTGAGAGACCCCCTCGCGTCGGTCGGCCTGGAGACGTCGCACCGCCGCCCGCGCGTTGCCCGCCTCGTAGCCGAAGATGACGTCGGTGCCGTAGTGACCGGCAACCTCGGCCGCCCGACAGAGGTTTTCGAGGTCGATGTCCACTGCGTAGAGTTCGATGCTGAACGGCGTCTCGAGCGCGCTCTCGAACCCACTGGCGATCGTCTCCAGCCAGTAGGTCGTCGTGTACCCCATGTCGTAGAGGGGGACGACGAACTCGTCGACGTGAGGCTCGAGGGCCGCGATGTCGAGCCCGGATCGCTCGGAGAGGTGTCCTGGATAGGGGTCGGGATACAGCGTCAGGTAGACTCGACCGGGGATGCGATCAGCCGCCGCCTCGACGAACTCGGTGATGACGTCGGCCCGCCAGGCGAATCGGTCCTCGAACTCGCTCTCGGCGAAGCGTCGTTCGCACACTTCGCATCGACAGTACTCCGGGCGCGGGAAGCCGACGTCGTCGAGTCGAACGTCCTCGTTCACGGCGACGCAGTCGTCGATGATCTCGAAGAGCCCCTCCTGGTACTCGGTTCGCGAGGGGCAGATGTAGGCCCAGTCGAAGTAGGGTCGGTCTCGCGTGGCGGGACGGCCCTCGTCGTCGACGGGGACGAGCGAGGGGTCGGCGTCGGCCGCCGCGTTGTCGCCGAAACAGGAGACCATGTTCACTGCGTCGGGGAGCGGTTCGGCGGACCGGCCGGTCACGTCCTTGACTTCGTAGAATGCCCGGCCGAAGTCGTCCCACGCGACTTCGTCGGGGTTTCGCGTCACGACGCCGTACATGGGCGGCGATAGGACGTCGAGACGGTAAGCGGTTCTGATTCGTTCGGTGTGCGTATCTACTCGGTCGGTTCGTACTCGACGTCGACCTCGGACGTGCTGAAGACGACTTTCCAGAGAACGACGACGGCGACCAGGACGAGCAGGAATTTGATCGTACGCGACATGTACGAGTAGAGAATCAATCGCCTAACACTTAGAGATTCTGGATAGTCTCGGAAATCGGACGAGAAATCCGTTCGTCACCTACCGCGAGTCGATCAGGTCGGCGATTTCGTCGCGAACAATCGTTTCGCAGTACGAACAGCGAACCCCGTCCTCGAGAACGTCGAAGCGAGAGGTGACGGGTTCGTTCTCGGTCGTGATACAGGTCGCGTTCGGGCAGGTGAGCACGCCCTCGACCTCCTCGGGTCGTTCGACGCGATGTTTACTCGCCACCTCGTAGTCTCGCACGATGTTGATCGTCGCGTCGGGCGCGATTAGCGAGATTACATCGACTTCCTCCTGGCTCAGCTCGCGGCCCTCGACCTTCACGATGTCCTTGCGGGCGAGGCGATCGGAGGGAACGTTGATCCCGACGGAGACCTCCTCGTCCTGGCTACCGTCGATCCCGAGGATTGCGAGGACGTTCAGCGCCTGGCCGGCCCGCACGTGGTCGATGACGGTGCCGTTTCTGATTTTGCTGACGCGGAGTTCGTGGTCGTGGTCGGGATCGTGGTCGTGATCGTGATCGTGGTCGTGGTCGTGACTGTGATCGTGATTATCGCTCATCGAGAGTCACCTCCGAGGAGGCTGTCGAGGAGCGCCATTCGAACCGGCACCCCGTTGTGAGCCTGTTCGAAGTACGCCGCGTGGTCGGTGTCGTCGATCTCGGCCGCGATCTCGTCGACCCGCGGGAGCGGGTGCATCACGGTGAGGTCGTCGCTCGCGCCCTCGAGCGTCTCGAGGTCGATCTGGTACTCGCCGGCGATTCGCTGGTACTCGTTTTCGTCCGGGAACCGCTCGCGCTGGATACGGGTCACGTAGAGCACGTCCAGGGAGGCGAGGACCTCCTCGAGGCTTTCGTGTTCGCGCACGGACGCCCCCTCCTGGTGGAGGTCGTAGACGACCTCCCGCGGCAGTTGCAGACTCTCCGGGCTAATGAAGTGCTGGTGGGCGTCGAAGTTCGACAGCGCGTAGGCCAGCGAGTGGACCGTCCGTCCGTACTTCAGGTCGCCCATGATGCCGATCGAGAGGTCGTCGAGGCCGGCGTTTTCCCGAATCGTGTAGAGATCGAGAAGCGTCTGTGTCGGGTGGTGGCCCGCCCCGTCACCGGCGTTGATGAGCGGGACGTCGACGAACTCGCTCGCCATCTTCGCAGAGCCCTGACTGGGGTGGCGAACGACGATGGCGTCGGCGTACCCCTCGATGACGCGGACGGTGTCGGCGAGCGTCTCCCCTTTCTTGACGCTCGAGGATTCGACGGATCCCATGTCGACAACGTCCCCGCCGAGGCGTTTCATTGCCGTCTCGAAGCTCATTTTCGTCCGAGTGCTCGGTTCGAAAAAGAGCAGGCCGAGAAGCGTCCCCTCGTGGTTTCCGGCGACGGCGTCCGGATCGGCGTCGATCTCGGCGGCCCGGTCCAGGACGGCCTCGATGTCCTCCCGCGTGAGGTGTTTACTCGTGATGAGGTGATCGTGGCGCATCTACTCGAGATGGCACGCGCGGGCCTCTTGAATCTCCCCATCCCCGTTCGCCGTCCCTGGTCGTCACCCGTTTCTTTATCTCCATTCGCCCCCCCCCCCCGCTCGCCGTCCGTTCGTTCCGAGGTACCGACTCCAAACTCGATCGCTTCCCACCGTAGAATTAGAACGTCTTCCGCCCCTCGTCCGTGATCACGCTCTCGAGGAGGGCGACGGGGGTCGCGTCGTATGCGGGATTCTCGATCGAGAACCCCTCCGCCGGCTCGGCCATGACCTCGACGGGCGTCCGGTACTCGTTCTCGAAGGCGAAGCCCTCGGAGACGATCTTCGCGGCGGAGCCGAGCACCGTGACCGGCACCTCGAGCTGGGCCGCCGTCGACGCGATGGGGAAGGTCCCCACACGGTTGTAGAGGGAGTCGTCGACGATGCAGTCCATGCCGATGAGCACGCGCGTACACTCGGGCAGGTAGTGGCCGTGGGCGCTGTCGGTGATCAGGGTCACGTCGAGGCCCGGAAGCGTCGCCAGTCGCCGGGCCGTCTTGCGACCGATGTAGCGCGGCCGGGCCTCGGTGACGTACACATCGAAGCTCATCCCGCGCTCGGTGGCCAGCTCGAGGGCCTCGATGACTGTCGAGGAGAAGTCGTGGGTCAGGATCGTCTCGCCGTCTGATAGGTACTCGATGGCGTTCTCGGCGGCTCGGGTCTTCCCGGACTCGACGCGAGCGACGACGTCCTCGATGGCCGTCTCGGTGAACGTCTTGGCCTCCGAGACGGTGTCGGGGTTGGCGTCTTCGACCTGGTGGACGACCTCGCGGACCGCGTTCTGGAGCGAGGCGTGGGAGGGGTTGGCCCGGCGGAGGGCCGTCGCGTTTCGGTCGAGGTCGCGAACGTACTCCTCGACGGTCGCGAACTCCCGCTCGAGGAGGTCCGTCAGCGCGCGCGTCGCCTTTATCGCTACCACCGAGGAACTGTGCGTCTGCATTTCCTTGATCTCCTCGGCCGTCTCGTCGATCATACTCGAGCAGACTGCGGTCAGCACAAAAGGTGTTCCGGGTGGTTGGTTCTGCCGTCGGTTCCGACCGAAATCGGGCGCACGGCTTTTGGCACGCCGCGACGTGGAAGTTGGTATGACCGACACCGTCACCGTTCGCTACACCTGCCCGCACTGTGACGCCGTCGTGAGCCTCGAGCGAGCCCCCGACCTCGCGGATCGGTCCGTGACGACCGTCCGCCAGCCTGGCTGGGAGTACGCGACGCGAACCGACCCGTTCGAGGTTCGCGAGGCAGCGGGCGGCATCGCCTTTCGCTGCGGCGAGGACGGACCGGTGACCGACCGCGACGGGAACGCAATCGAGGGCTGCGGCCGCCTCTACTACCTCAACTTCGTTCGATTCGAGCACGGCGTCGAACTCGAACCCGAACCGCCCACCTACGGCGGGCCGCGGTTCGACTTTCGGACCTGAGACGGCAGCCTCGAACGGGGGCGACGAGCACCCGAGGCCGATGCCTGCTGAAGACAACACAACGCTTTTCGAGCGCCAGCGGCCACCAGTAGGTATGGACGAAGCCGCCGTCCGAGACCGTCTGCGAACGGTCGAGGACCCGGAACTGGGGGACGACATCGTCACGCTCGGCCTCGTGAACGACGTAACCGTTAGCGAGGACGGCGAGGTTGCCGTCGACCTCGCTCTTGGAGCGCCGTACTCGCCGACCGAAACCGCCATCGCTGGCGCCGTCCGGGACGCCCTCGCCGAGGACGGGATCGACCCGGAGCTCTCCGCGAGCATTCCAGACCGCGACGACTCGAGCGGAGACGAGGTGCTCCCGAACGTCAAGAACGTGATCGCCGTCGCCTCCGGGAAGGGCGGCGTCGGGAAGTCGACCGTCGCGGTCAACCTCGCGGCGGGACTCTCCCGGCGGGGCGCCCGCGTCGGCCTGTTCGACGCCGACGTCTACGGCCCGAACGTACCCCGTATGGTCGATGCGGACGAGCCGCCGATGGCGACCGAAGACGAGACGCTCGTCCCGCCGGAGAAGTACGGCGTAAAGCTGATGAGCATGGCCTTTCTCGTCGGCGAGGACGACCCCGTCATCTGGCGGGGCCCGATGGTCCACAAGGTGATCACCCAGCTAACCGAGGACGTCGAGTGGGGTCACCTCGACTACCTCGTGATCGACCTTCCGCCGGGGACCGGTGACACGCAGCTGACGATGCTCCAGACAATCCCGGTGACGGGGTCGGTGATCGTGACGACCCCCCAGGACGTCGCCCTCGACGACGCCCGGAAGGGGCTCCAGATGTTCGCCCGCCACGACACCGTCGTCCTGGGCATCGCGGAGAACATGGCCACGTTCGTCTGTCCCGACTGCGACGGCGAACACGACATCTTCGGGTCCGGTGGCGGGTCGGCGTTCGCCGAGGCACACGACCTGCCGTTCCTCGGCTCGATCCCGCTCGATCCCCGGGTCCGAGAGGGTGGCGACGAGGGACGGCCGACCGTCCTGGACGAGGAGAGCGAGACCGGCGAGGCCTTCCGTGAGTTGACCGCGTCGGTTGCGAACAACACCGGCATCGTCCACCGGCGGGCCGTCTCCGAGTCGGTTGCCGAGCGAACGCCGCCGGTGGACGCGGGCATGAGCGAGGGTGAGGACGAGAGCGAGGGGAGCGCTGAATCCATGAACGAGTACACCGAGAAACCATGAGCGACGACGAGTTCGAGCCCGATTCCGAGCGCGTGGCTCTGCTCCGGGAAATCGCCGACGACGTGCGCAGTGACTCGAGCGAGAGCAAGCAACTGGCGAACATCCTCTACCGGACGAGCGACCTCTACGACGAGACCGAGGACACCTCGCCCGAGGAAATCGTCCGGAACGTCAAGTTCATCCTCGAGGTCAACGAACGCGGCGGCCTCGGGCGCTGAGATTCGGCTCTGGAGTGTCGAGGGTGGGGGAGGGACCGTACGGACCGGAGCGCGTCGTTTTTGTAGCAGCCAGCCCAGAGACGACCGTGGACGCGAATCAGCTGTCGACGGCGAACCCGTTCGGCATGGACGAGAACTGCGAGAACTGCCCGGAACTCTGTGCGCCGCGCACGCAGGTCGTCCACGGCTACGGCGACGTAGGGGCGGACTTCCTGTTCGTCGGCGAACGACCGAGCGCTCCGGCCGACGTGGTCGGGATTCCGTTCCTCGAGGCGGGTTCCAAAGACGAAGGCGAACGCGGGGCCGGTGACGACGGTGGAACGAGTGAAGTTGGGGCTAATGGTGGCCTCTACAGAATCCTCCAGCGACTCGGTCTCTGCGCGAGCGTGAGCGACCCCGAGGAACCGGAACTCGCCAACGTCTATCTTACCCTGTTGACCCGCTGTCGCGACCCCGAGCGCCCGCCGACGGACGAGGAGATCGTCACCTGCGAACCGTACCTCAACGCCGAGATTCGCATGATCAACCCCGAGATCATCGTCCCCGTGGGCCAGCGCGCGCTCACCGAAATCGGCACCGAGTACACGACCACGGCCGCGGACAACCTCGAGATCGAGACCCACCACGCGACGACGATCCGGGGTCGCGGCTTCGAACTCGTGCCCATGCTCGAGCCCGCAGCCCAGACCCGGGCCCAGACCCAGGCCTGGTTGGAGCACTTCGTCGACCTGATGGCGTCCGATTATCGACAGACGAAGGGGCGACAGGGGCGTTAACGGGATCACCGAAAGGACGAGACGTGACCGCAGACGGCCGGGACTGATCGCCCGAATTTGGCACGCTGAGCCACACAACGCTTAAATCGGAACCGTTCATAGTCGCGGGTATGCACAAGGACGAACTGCTCGAGCTCCACGACGAACTCGTCGTCATCATGGAGTACTTCTCCGAGCGAGAGCACGTCGACGAGAGCCTCTTCGACGCCTATCACCAACTCGACGTCGACCCCGACGACGTCCACAAGTCAAAGAGCGAGCACAAACACGCCGTCTTCGTCCTCGGCAACGCGCTCGCGAACGCGATGAGCGAGGACGAGTTCTCGAGCGCCGGCCGGATAGGCAAGCGCATGAAGGAACTGGCCGACGACGCCGAGTCGAAGATCTAGTACCCATCCATACGTCGACTCCGAGTGAAACCGGATGAACGCCGCCGGTTTCACTCGTTCGTTCAGGCCTGGAACGCCACTAAACGAAACTCGAGGCCGCCGATAGACCTCCGGTTCGCCATCGAACCAGGCGAAACGTATTTACACCGGTTCCCGCTTGTTGAAACATGGATCCGCGCACGCAAGAGCGCGTCGAGCGATGGGATTCCCGTCCGTTTTCCGGCGGCTACGACGGTCTCTCTTCACTCGCCGACGAGGAATTCTCCGGTGCCGTAACGACCGGCGGTGCCTGGGCATTCATGCTCAACGGACGCATCGTCGGCGTCGCTGACGGCGCTCTCGAACAGTTCGACGGAGCAACTGGCACGACCTACGAGGCGCCACACCCGTCCCTGCCACTGCTGTGTACGATGGACGAGCAGGGCGGCGAAACCAGAGCAAAGTACTACACAAACGACACGCCACTGAGCGAGGTCGACCAGACGCTCCAGGAGGGGTCGTTCACCGGCTACGTCGAACTGAGCGAACAGGTACTCAGCGGCGACTACTACCTCGTGTACTACGGCGGTCGACGGATGGCCGCGGCCTACATTGGGAACGCACAACGCCTCCTGAGCGGCGATGAGGCGTTCGAACGGGCCGACGACGAGGTCGGAATCTACGAGGTGGTCGACGTCGATATCGACATCCAGGACGTCCCCGGATCGGCGCCGACACCGGAGCCGACGTCCGGAGCCTCGACGGCATCAGCGAGGGGGTCCGGCGGGGCGAGCGAGACAGTCGGTGAGACCAGTACGGCGACCGACAGCGAGCGCGACGTCGAATCGCAGTCCGAGCCGGTGTCCGATGGAACGAGCGATACCGCCGGTGGGATCACGACGAGTGCGACGGCCGAACCGGAATCGGAGCCAGTAGAGACGTCCGGCATCACGGAACCGGCGACCGAAGCCGACGTTCGAACTGATACTGGCTCGACCGTCGAACACGACGAACCCGAAGAACACGACGAACACAACGAACTCGATGACGCCGAGACGGTCGACGACGAATCGAATGCCGATGCGCAGCCGATGCCCCCGGCGGGAGGTGAGAGCCGACCGGACGCGAGTGGCGAGTCCGGTCGCGGAGACGACGCGCCCGATACACCAACCGACGCCGGACCGGACGCGGCGACGCCCGTGGAAGATGCCGAACCGATGCCGCCGACCTCGAGCGACTCGCTCGATCCGGAGGACGTGGAAGCCGCCGCGGAGGAACTCGGTGCCGACGGCGTTCCCTGGGAGGGTACCGACGAGGACGACGGGAGCGGCGAGTCTCGTGAGGCCCGCGAGGCCCGCGAGGCCCACGAGGCCCGCGAGGCCCGCGAGGACAACGAAGTCCAGGACGGCGACGAACGAGAGACAGACGGCCGAGCACCCGAAACCGACAACGAGCCGTCGGAGAGTGATCCGCTCGACGAACGCTTCAAGCAGGAAGAGCAATGGCGGGAAACTCGAAACATCCCCTCGATCGACCCGAAGAAGTCCTCACGTCCCGACCGGACGGACGACGACGGGTCGCGATCGCAATCGAACGCCGGAAGTCGGCGCCGAACGACGGGTGATCGGTCGCGCCAGTCTGGATCGGCGACTGCCTCGTCTGCGACCGGTGGGGCCTCGTCGACCCAGGCGTCGAACTCGAGTACCGGTCGTTCGAAGCCACAACAGGACGGGACCACCAGCGAATCAGGGCAGGGTCGTGCTCGATCCACCGCTAGCACCGCGAGAAACGTCCCCCGGGAGACTCTCGAGGAGGACATGCTTGAGCGCGAGGACAAGATCGATCGACTCACTCAGCGCGTCGACGAACTCGAGCGAGAGAAGGGGACACTCGAAGAGCGCCAGCAGGAACTCGCGACCGAGCGCGACCGGTACCGCGAGCGCGCCGAGGAACTCTCGGCGACCGTCGACCGATTGCAACAACGCATCGAAACGCTCGAGACCGAACTCGAGCAGGTTCGAGCGGCCGACGCCGCGGGCGTCCCCGTCGACGGGACCAATCTCTCGCCCCAGGAGGCGCTGTCCAGGACCAACCTGTTCGTCCGGTACGCCTCGAAGAGTCAGCCGACGCTGGCGACGGCCCACGATGAGAACGTGAGTCGCGAGGACGTCGCGGAGAACCTCCGTCTCGAACACCACACGCAGTTCGACGCGAGCGAGGTCGTCGTCGACGGCCAACCGTACGAGGCGTTCCTCGGGTCGCGGATCGAGTACCAGTTCGTCGAGTGGCTCGTCGCTATCCTGCCGTTCGAAATCCGTGATACCGGCCACGCGGACGGCCTCGGTGATCTCTACGACGCCCTCCCCCGCATCGATCGAGCCGAACTCGACGCCTCAGTCTCCCTCGACGGGGACGACACCGAGGGCGTTCCCGACGAAGTCGCATTCGACGTCGTCGCATTCGACAAGATGGGAAATCCGTTGCTCGCGGCCAACCTCGATGGATCGCGCGATCCCGCCACCCAAACGGATCTCGAGACGCTGGAGGAATCCGTCTCGGCGGTCAAAGCCAACCACGGCGAACTCGCCGCAGCGTTTTTCGTCACCTCGAGCTTCTTCGAGCCGGGCGCCCTCGAGGTGACCGAGCAGGCGACCGGCGGCGGCGGCTTCCTCACGCGAGACTCACGGCTGAGTTACGTGTCGCTGTCGCGAAAACAGGGTGGGTATCACCTGTGCCTCGTGGAGTCGCGTTCGGGCGGCTTCCACATGAACGTCCCAGAACTCTAGGCTAGCCTTCGACTTCGGCGACGTCTTCGATCTTCATGCCCTCGAGCTTGTCGACGATCTCGTCGAGTTTGCCGTCGAGTTCGTCGACGAACTCGACCGTCCGCTCGGTCTTGATTGCCCCCTGGCTGGAGGGTTCGATGAGGTTCTCTTCTTCGAGTACGCGCAGGGAATACCGAACCTTGTGGTGGGGGTACCCGGTTTCGTTGGACATCTTGACGATCCCGATCGGTTCGTTATCGATGACCATCTTCAGGACCTGCAGATGTCGTTCCAGCATATCGACTTCCTTCTCAAGTCGGTCTATCATGGCATTTGTTAACTTGTCTTTGCACCTTTTAAAGATTGCCCTCGCGTTGCGGCAAAATGAACCGTCACCTGACACTCTGTCGTGACAGAGGTTAACGTTTCGGGTTCGGGTACTGTGACGACACTCGACGAATACTCGAGGAGATATTCACGACCACCCAGATTTTCTCTTCGAAAAGGAACCTCCTATACACAAACGTGGATCGAATATCGCCCGTCGCGCCCCACAGACCGTAACCGGTTTATCGACCGGGCAAGAATCCGGCGCCTGTATGACTGTCACAATCGTCGGGTCGCAACTCGGCGACGAGGGCAAAGGCGGCGTCGTCGACCTCTACGGCGACGCTGCTGACGTCGTCGCTCGCTACCAGGGTGGCGACAATGCCGGCCACACCGTCGTTCACGGCGACGAAACGTACAAACTCTCGCTGGTGCCGTCCGGCGCCGTGCGCGGCAAGACAGGCGTCCTCGGCAACGGCTGCGTCGTCAACCCCGAGACGCTGTTCGACGAACTCGATCAGCTCCGCGAGCGGGGCCTCGAGCCGGACGTTCGCGTCGCCGAACGCGCGCACGCGATACTCCCGTATCACCGCGTGCTCGACGGCATCGAGGAGGAAGAGAAGGCCGACCTCGCCGCGGGGACGACCAAACGCGGCATCGGCCCCACCTACGAGGACAAGGCGGGCCGCCGCGGCGTCCGCATCGGCGACCTCCTGGACCCCGAGGTCCTCCGCGAGCGTCTCGAGTACGTCGTCCCCCAGAAGCGCGCGCTCGCCGAGGACGTCTTCGACGTGACCCTCGAAGGCGAGACGGCGGCGGCCTTCGACGTCGACCACCTCTTCGAGACCTACCGCGCCTACGGCGAGCGGCTCGCGGACGAGGATATGACCGTCGACTGTGGCACCTTCCTCCAGGAGCGCGTCGACGCGGGAGAGAACGTCCTGCTCGAAGGTGCCCAGGGCACATCGATCGACATCGACCACGGAGTCTACCCCTACGTCACGTCCTCGAACCCGACCGCGGGGGGTGCGACCGTCGGCACCGGCCTGGGACCGACCGTCGTCGGCCAGGGCGAGGTCATCGGCATCGTGAAGGCCTACCTCTCCCGGGTGGGTACCGGCCCGCTCCCGACCGAACTCGGCGGCGTCGAGGGGCAGACTCCCGGCTACGACGCCGAGTCGAGTACTGGCGATGGGGACGAAGGCGAAGGCAAAGACGAGGACGAGGAGGAACTCGCAACCTACATCCGCGACGAGGGCGGCGAGTACGGCACCGTCACCGGGCGCCCCCGCCGCGTCGGATGGCTCGACATCCCCATGTTGCGCCACGCCGCTCGCACGAACGGCTTCACCGGCCTCGCGATCAACCACATCGACGTCCTCGCCGGACTCGAAGAGGTCAAGGTCGGCCACAGCTACGAGTTCGACAGCGAGGAGATCTTCACCGTCCCGCCGACGACCGAGAAATGGGCTCGTTGCGAGGCCACCTACCGTACCTTCGAGGGCTGGCCGGACGTCGACTGGGCCGCCGTCGCCGAGGAGGGCTACGAGGCCATCCCCGAGAACGCGCGGACGTACCTCGAGTACCTGTCGACGGAACTCGACGCGCCGCTTTACGCCATCGGCGTCGGTCCAGGACGCGAACAGACGGTCGTCCGCGAGTCGCCCTACGAGTAGTGTCGCCAGGCCCGGCCGATCGATGAATCGAGCCGTCTGTTGGCGCGTTCGCGAGCGCAGTTAGGGTCCGTTTCGTCACGGTCCCAACTCACGCGATCGGGTAGGCGAGCAGTAGCTGTTCTTCCGGCCAGTAAAATCGGCCGTCGTAGTAGATCGGGGCTTCGGACTCCGCGAGAAAGTCGGTCACTGATCCAGGATCGACCTCGAACGAGAGCGGATTCGGTTGCAGGCGCTTTCCGTCACCCCAGTTTGGGACCGCGTATCCCCCGACTGGGTCGATGGGGAACGGAACGGCCGTTACCCGGAGTCCGTCTGAATCTCCTCGTGCGTCTCCGTCATTGGCTGTGCACTCGTCATCGCCCTCCTTACTGGCTCGACGGCCGCCAGCAGATAGCACGTAAATCAGGGTCGGCCACCAGCTAGCGACGAACCGGTAGCTGCCGTCGCCGACGACGGCTCGCGGCTGGGTGTTGTCAGTGCTGGCCGCACACTGCGTTGCCGTGGCCAAACTGTGGCCGTACAGGAGCAGTTCGCCGACGGTCGTGTTGCCCGAGCGGCCGACATCGTCGTCGTGGTCTCCACCCACTCCAGCGGTCCCGGCGACCCCGGGGACCCCGACGGCTCCGGCGACGCTCCCGTGCTCGACGAGGTCGACGGCGAGCGACCGGGGCCCGTCGATCTGAAACAGCTGGACGTTGTTCTCCTCCAGCGATGCCGGTTCGAGGACGCCGTCACGACAGCGAATACCGGCTTCGGAGCAGTCACCGATGACGTGGAGGAAGTCCACTCCCGTCTCGAAGACATCGGCGAGTTCCTCGCGAGAGGGGTCCTCAAGTGCCGTCACGGTCGGTGAGAGCACGTCGTCTCGTCGTCGGTAGCGATCGACGACCGAGGCTCGTTCCGCGTCCGCGATTTCGTCCGTGAACGCGACGACCACGGCCCGCTGTCGACGGTCGGCTCCGAGGTATTCGAGGCGATTGCGGTAGGCGGCGGGCATCGACGTAAACGCGGCGTCGGTTGGATCCGACGTGACTCCACCCGGCTGGAGGCGACCTCGCAGCCGAGAAATTGCCTCGAAACGCTGTTCGTTGTTCGAGGGAAAATCGACTGCCGATCGATTCTTCTCGGTCGTTTTCGTCGCTTTCATCGCTTCCGTCCCATCAATCACGTCAGTCGCGTCCGTCGGCTCTGCCACCTCTTTCGTCGCCTCTGTCGTCTCCATCGCCTCCGTTGTCTCTGTCACTTCAGCCACTTTAGTCCCCTCCGTCGCCTCCGCCACCTTCGGAAGCTCGATCGCCGCCATATCGTACAACAGATGTGGAAGCTGAGCAACCGACTCCGGCGACGGCTCGACCGTCATCCGGTACGGCCAGGAGGGAAGCGCGTCCTCGAGCGGCGGCCCCGGAAACGAGAGATAGGCCTCGAGACGCTCCGCGAGCGGTGCCTCGACACACGGCTCGAGGTCGATTCCGGCCGACTCGAGGATACTGTGCGCCCGAACAGTCCACTCCGAATCGTCGTACCACGTGGCGAGCATGTCGAGGAAGAAGACTCGCTTCAACAGCGTCGCTGCCTGCCCTTCGAACGCCGGGAGCGGGTCGAACTCGTGGTGGACGTCGACAGCAGGCGCACGAAGGATCGGTGCCGAGTCGTCCTGGACACTGACGCGAGCCCCTAGATAGTACGCCAGTGGAGCCACCGGCAGGAGTGCCGAGAGCGAGTCCGGAATCAGGAGTTCGATCCCGGTATCGGGTGTCGACGCCTCGACGGCCGCTGGCACGGTCGTCTCAGAACCGAGGCGTATCGTCGGGGGATAGCCCCGATGGTTTCGGTGTACTCGGTCGACCGTCGTCGTCGTGATGGCGGCGCCGAGGTGGGATACGGCCGTTGCAAACCCCGCTGTCGTGGGTTCGACGGTCAGCTCGTGGCGCGGGTAGTCGACGTACGTCTTGAAGCCGAAGGTGACCGTCGTGGGGTGGGGAAACGATATCGTGAGGCCGGATTCCGGCCGGTACCTGATCGTTCCGGCGCCGTCGAAGCAGAGGTGGACAATGATGCTCGATTCGACCGAACACCGGTACTGTCCCTCGGGTAACGAGTACCGGACTGGTCGGTCGGTGCCGACGTCGTCGCGGATGGCAGCCGTCGTTTGTCCGTTCCGTTCGACCTGAAACGAGCCGTCGGATCGGGTGACTTTGAGGAAGTTCTGCAGGTCGTACCTGACCTCCGTGACTCGAGCCGTGACTGCCGCGTCGACCTGCTCGTCGATGTCGCGGTCGTTCACGAACGGATCCCACCCGGTCAGACCAAACGAGAGCTCGTTCCCTGCGATGTCGGTTACGTTGAGGGACGAACTGGCGGTGTAGAACGTGACGTCGACGAGGTCGATGTTCGGGTTGGGGTTGGCACCGGCGCCGTTCACGCCATCACCCCCGGCACCAACGTGGCAGCCTTTTGGGGAACTCGAGAGGTTCGAGGGGGTCGAGTGAGTCGGGCGAGTCGGGCGAATTGGCTGGGTCGAGTGAATCGGGCGGATTGAGCGAGTCGAACGAGTCGAGCGAGTCGAACGAGTCGAGTAAACCGAATCACTGGACATCACCGTTCGATTCCGGCACCGCCGACGAATCGGGCGTTTCAATCGCGGATGCGCTGTTGAGGTAGACGCCCGTGAACTCGAATCGGGCTCCACCGGCCGACCCGTCGGTACACTCGACACTCCAGCCGTGTTCCTCGGCGATTCGCTCGACGATAGCGAGACCGAGTCCGGTACTCCCGGAGCCCGAACTGTAGCCGGATTCGAATACGGCCTCGCGTTCAGACGGCGGGATGCCCGGGCCGTCGTCCTCGACCGCGAATCCGTCATCGCACGTGCCGACTCGGACGCAGACCGCCGCTTTGCCTCGCCCTCCTGGCGAATCGTCATTGGGTCCGGGTTCGGAAGAGCCCGAAGCGGTCCCCTGCTCCACGGCGTCGTCGGCACGAGATCCGTGCTGATCGCGGGCCGAACCGTGTTCCACCGAATTCCGGAACAGGTTCTCGAACAACTGGAGCAAACGCGTCGGGTCCGCATCGATCCAGACACCGCCATCGTCCAGTTCGAGACGGGCGTCTCGAGTGTCGACGTGTTCCCAGGCCTGCTCGGCGACGGCGGACAGTCTGACTGGCTCGAGGGTCCCCGTCCCGTCGCCCTTGCGAGCGACCGCCAGCACGTCGTCGATGAGCTGTTCCATTCTGTCGTGAGCCTGCTGGATTTCGGCGACCGCGTCGTGGTCGGTGCCGAGTTCGTCCCGGACGAATCCCAGATAGCCGTTCGCAACGGTGAGGGGATTTCGGAGGTCGTGGCTAACGATACTCGCGAACTGGTCGAGGCGCTCGTTCTGTCGCTCGAGTTCGCGTTCCCGGACTTTCAGCGCGGTGAGGTCGGTGTAGATCCGGTATCCACGGGTCGTTTCGTCACCCGTTACTATGGGGACCGTTCGGCGCAAGAACGGTCGCGGTCCGGAGGGCGTATTTCTGACGACTTCGGATTCGGTCTCTCCGTCAGGTGCGTGTTCGAGTAACGGCGTTCGGGTGGGGTCGTCACCTCCGTCGTCGGGTGCCTCGAGTACGTCCGCGATCGATTCGCCGACGATCGACTCGGCGTCATGCCCGAAGACGCGAACGAACGCGGAGTTGACGCGCTCGATCCGGTAGCGCTCGCCTTCGATTCGGTACTGGACGGCCGCGTCGGAAACGTTCTCGAACAGCGCCGCGAATCGATCGCGTTCGGTCTCCAGCGCCGCCTCGTATTCGACGCTGGTTCGAGCGTTGACCACGATTGCGACGAGCGTCTCGCCGATTCGACGGTCGAGGTCGGAAAACGCACCGGGTTCCGACGAGAACACCTGAAATACGCCGTCGTCGGCGATGGGAATGGAGAGGACCGAGCGAAAAGAGTCGCACGTCGGGGCGGCGTCGGCGTCGTCCCGGAGGTCGTCGACAAGGATGGTGGATCCGGTCGCGAGCGTTCGACCGGCGATGCCGGCGTCCGCCGATAGCGCCTGGCCGGGAATCAAGTGATTCGCGTACACTGCCCGGGGGATCAAGCGACCGTCTTGCTGCGTACAGATGCTCGCGGCTTCGAACGACAGCGCGTCCGCCGCCGCGATCAGCGCGTGCTCGTAGACCGATTCGACGGACGTACACGCATCGAGTGTCGTCGCAATATCGCCGAGTCGTCCGATGGATTCGACGGTCTTCGAGGCAACCATATTCGAGAGGAGAGAGACCAGCGTTCGACGCCGTCGTCTCGTTTCTTTCTTCTCACCCAATCATATAAATGTTCATGGGCGTCAGTCGATCGTCGACACGCGGCCGTTCCCGAAACCTTTTGCTGGATGCGGTCCCCTGTCGAACCATGAACGAGTCGTTGCTAGAGATCCTTTGCTGCCCGCTCGACAAAGACGACCTCGAACTCGAGGACGCCGAGTACGACGACGAGGAGATCATCTCGGGATCGCTCGTCTGTACTGGATGTGGCGAATCCTATCCGATCGAAGACGGCATTCCGAACCTGCTCCCACCGGACATGCGCGAAACATCGCCGGCATAAGGTGATCTCGTGTCCCGCCACGCGGCCACCGTCACCGTCGATCGAACCGGGTCCGACAGCCTCGCTGCCAGCGCCAGCTCGCTCGAGGCGAGCCACCCGTTCGAGATCCGACTCGAGAGCGAGGGTGGGCCGGCACACGTTCACTGCCGGCTGACCGGCGAGCTAGCGGGCGCCGCATCGATCGAGGCGTTGAACGCGGGCAATGGGAACGCTCGAGACGGAAACCACTACGTCGACCCCGATCGACCAACCCCCATCCTGGTCGACTTCGATCCGGTGGCACTCGAGGCGCCCCTCGAGGGATCGATCGTCCTCTCGACGGGGTACGGCGCGACCGAAACGACGCTCGCGGTGACGCTGCTCCCGACCACCCGTCCGGTCGACGTCGACCAGACGCTCGGCGAACCCGCTCGAGAAGAGCCGGAGCCGACGACGTTCGAGCGCGGCGTCGAACAGCTTCGAGCCGTGAGCGGGCTCGAGCCCGGTACCCTCGGCGTCCTCGCTCTCGCAGTTCTCGCGATCGCCATCGCCTGGTCGACGGCTGCCGTGGTCGGCGGAACTGTCGCGTACGCCAGCGTGTTGATCGTCTCGATCGGCGTCGTCGTCGCGGTCGCCCTGCTGGTCGGACGGCTCGAGCCGCCGGGGTAGGAGGAAGGGAGTAGGGCCGCCGACGGCGAACGCACCGACAGCGAAGTCGATAAACCGCTGCCATCCTAACGACCGAGTATGCAAGCGCTGGTCATCGTGGCACACGGATCGCATCTGAATCCGGACTCCGCACAGCCGACGTACGACCACGCGGATACGATCCGGAAGACGGGCGCCTTCGACGAGGTTCGAGAGGGATTCTGGAAGGAAGAACCCCACTTTCGAGAGGTGATACGGACCGTAGAATCCGACGAGGTGTTCGTCGTCCCCCTGTTCATCAGCGAGGGGTACTTCACCGAACAGGTGATCCCGCGAGAACTCCGCCTCGAGGGCTGGGACCCCGACCTGTGGGAGTCGGACGGCACCGACGCCACCGAAGTCACGCTCGAGGTCGGCGACGCCGAGAAAATCGTTCACTACTGCGGCCCCGTCGGGACCCACGACGCGATGACTGACGTGATCGTCAAGCGCGCCGAGACGGTGACCGACGACCCCGAGGTCGGCCCCGGGTTCGGGCTCGCGGTGGTCGGCCACGGGACCGAGCGAAACGAGAACTCCGCGAAAGCCATCGAACACCACACCGAGCGCATCCGTGAGATGAATCGCTTCGACGAAGTACGGGCACTCTACATGGACGAAGAGCCGGAAGTCGACGACGTCACCGATTACTTCGAGAGCGAGGACGTCGTCGTCGTCCCCCTGTTCGTCGCCGACGGTTTCCACACCCAGGAGGACATCCCGGAGGACATGGGGCTCACCGACGATTACCGAACGGGCTGGGACGTGCCTGGAACCGTCGACGGCCAGCGCATCTGGTACGCCGGAGCGGTCGGTACCGAACCGTTGATGGCCGACGTGATCCTGGAGCGGGCGGTCGACGCCGGCGCCGACGTCGGCGATGCGCTCGAGCAAGTCGAGTCCTGGACGCGCGAGACGCCGGCGGCGGGTGACTGACGTGGAGCGAAATGCCGCTGACGTGGACGAGTCGGATCGACGAGTCGCCGACGTGGTGCTCGAAGCGCTCCTGGAGACAGTACTCGAGACTGACGAGGACGACCAACCGGTGATCGACTTCGACGGACTTGTCGCGGAGCGACTCGCGGACGGTTCGACACACCGACTCGAGACTCCGACCGCGACCGTCGAAATCGAGGCGTCGACCGTAGCCGACGCGACGGAGCGATCGATGGACGAGTTGCGCCAGTCGCTCGATCCGATCGCCCCCTACGTCACGAACTGGTACGTCTGGGATCAGACGGTCGGCGGCCGCGAAACCGCCCGGCGCGCGTTCTTGCGGTGGTGTGAAGGGGCGCCGCTGGATGACCCGGACGTCGAGACAGTAGCGACGAAAACGGAAGCGACCGGCGTTATCGAGCGATACGACGCCCTCGAGTCGGGCGTCGTCCGTCACTGGGGCGAACTCGAGATCACGACCCACCTCGCGGCGGAAAACGGCGACCGCACAGGCCACGCCGGCACCGATCCCCGCGCAGGCACCGACACCGACCACAGCACCGGCGAACGCGTCTACGAGATCCGCCACGTCCAGGACGCCGACGTCACCGACGAGACGCTCGAAGAGTACGACGACCCTCGCGACGCCCGCGACATCGTCACCTACGACGAGGAAGGACGGTACCGACCGCTGAAAACGGCTCCAACGCTTGTGGTGGGGTGGCGCTTCGCCGGCCTGTCGGGTGACGATCTGGTCGAAACCGTTCGCACGATATACCCGGCCACGGTCGCCAACTGGCACCGCGAGCAACGCGGCGACATCGACATCGACCACTGGCTCGAGACGGCCGAGCGCCAGACCGGCATCTACGACGTGGTCGACGAACTCCCGCGGGATGCCCTCGAGTGGCTGACCGAAGCCTGCTGCGTCGACTCCCAGTGTCTCAAACGCCGCGAGTGGGAGTACGCGGCCGACGATCCGATCGACACCGATCCCGGCGACGGCGTCTTCCCCTGCCGAGAGCCCTGCTCGCTCGTCGTCGCCGCGGCCCGGAAGTGGGCCATTCTCGAGAGCGAGGAGGAGAAGACGTGGGAACTCGAGTTGACGACCAGCGAGATGAACCAGCTGGCCGAAATCGTCGACGCCGTCGCGGGCGGACGAGTCGACGAGATCCGCGAGGCGGACGTCTACGACGGGGCGAACCGCTACCGGGCGCGATACCTCCGTGCGAAGCGAATGGGCGACGGCTCGCTCGGCGAGGAAACGACCGATCCCTAGAGGGTCGAAGATCACCCCGAAGTCCGAGCGCCGCTCCCTCGAGTGGTGAGCGCCGACCCCCTCGGATTTCGAGCGCCGCTTCTTCTCTGTCCCCCGAGGCGAGGGCCTCTTGCATACGCCGCACACAGCGTTTTCCCCGCTCACGTGGTAATCCATAGCATGCTCGTCCAGCTCGAGCAGTACAAACACGAGGAGGTCCAGTTCGATGACAACCGAACGACCGGCGAATCCCAGACCGCGGACTCGATCGAACGGGAGTCAGAGGAGTACTTCGGCGAAGACATCGAGGAATTCGACGTCGAAACCTGGGAAACCGTCGAGTACGAGGGAGATCCTATCCAGCGTCGCGACGTCACGATCGACGGCGTCACCGCCGTTTCCGTCCCCCAGCGATCGAACAAAGACGACGATTCGGCACTTCCTGGGAAGACCATCCAGGTCAGACTCGAGGGGGGCATCGAAACGTTCGAGCAGGCGGAGATCGTCGAAGTGCAGGACGAAAACCCGAACGAGTGAGTGGTGAGCGGTGAGCGGTGAGCGGTGAGCGGTGCCCACGTCGAGTGATCGATGATCGGTGAGCGAGGGATCTCGACAGCTGAGGAATCAGGCTGCCCTCTGAAGGCCGACACCTCTCAGAACAGATTCTCGAGTTCGTCGTTCGCGAAGGCGTCAGCCGGGTCGCCGGCCGCTTTCTCGTCTTCGGCGCGCTGGGCCGCACGCGCACGGTCGAGGAACTCCTGAATACGGTCGGAGCGTTCGACACCGCCCAGCAGGACCAGCGCGGCGATCCGATCGCTATCGAGGGGGAAGTCCCCACCTCGAACCTGCATGCTCTCGGTCTCGTCCTCGAGCCAGCGCCGCGCCTTCTCGACGCCTTTGCGCGGAATCGTCTCCGGCTTCCCCGCGATGACCAGTAACGCCGCGTCGCCGACCCGCGCCTCCGGCAAACTCGTCCCGGTGAGCAACGCCTGCCGGGAAACGCTCATCACGCTTCGAATGTTCTGGGTGCTGTCGTCGCTCGACGGCGCGCTCGCGTACCCCAGTGCGGCAATCCCGCCCTGACGAAGCGTGTTGATGACCTCACTCGAGTCGACGACGCTCTCGCCGACGCCCTCGACGGCCTCGCCTGACGCGAAGAGCAGGCCGAATCGCTGGGCGATATTCTGGTTAATCGTGTCGAACCCGCTCTCGACGCTCTCGCCCTGGCTGTGCCAGGCGTCGTTGTCGACGAGAATCGTCGCGTCGGCCTCGCGAACGATCGTCTTCAGCGATCGACCCGCGTTCGCCTGGTACAGCGACCCCTCGTTCCGTCCGGGGAGGATGCCGAGCGCGTACACCGGGATGTCGTAGACCTGCTGGAGGTGGTGGACGAGAACCGGTGCGCCACCGCTCCCGGTGCCGCCACCGAGACCGGCCACGACGAAGATTGCCTCGGACCTGGAGGTGACGTGACCGTCGAGGTCGCCGAGCACCTCCTGGACGTCCGACTGCATGATCTCCGCGCCGAGTTCGTTGTCGCCGCCGACGCCGTGCCCGTTCACCCGGTCGGCGCCGATCAGGTGCGTCTCGACGTGCTCGAGCGACTGAAGGTCCGGGGTCGCGGAGTTGATGGCGAACGCTCCCTGGACGGCGTCGAAGTCCATTTCAGCGTCGAATTTCGTGAGGCGCTCGACCACCTTCCCGCCGGCCTGGCCGATCCCAATCAGGGCTACTTTCATATGCAGGACTCCGAGGGAATCAAGTTGAACGTTCCGGATCATTTTCACGGTCTGACGTTTATATGTGATGGCGCGGCCAGAGGAGGCCATGTTCCTGTTTCCCACCGCTCGCCGGGTGATTCGACGGTACTGCGAGAGCCTGCCTCACCCGAGTACGGCTCCACCGACGGACCGTTCGAACCGGCGCGGGCAAACCGAACCGCTCGCCGCACTCGTAGCCGTGGCCACGGTCTGTCTCGCACTCGGCGTGTACGCGGGTGCACTCTCAGGGATGGGTCAGACGAGCAGCGATCGGTCCGTTGCAGAACCCACGCTCGAGGCAGTGCACGCGACCATCGCCGCCGACGGCGTCTACGATCCGAACGGGTCGGACGACCCGGTTGGAGAGATCCCGGCGGATCGACTGCCCATCGACCGAACCGTGACGGTGACGGTGACGACGCTCGAGAAAGGCCACCCAGAAACGCGACGCTGGGCGAGGTACGTCGACGGTCGGTACGAGCGCGGCTCTGCAACGGGTGACCGTCCGCCCTCAATCGCCTCAACCCCTGAGGGGAAAACAAGTACTGGCGATACCGTGACCCGTCCGATAGCCGTCCTCGAGCCTTCGGGGAAGGTGTCGAGCGCTACGCTCCACGTGGAGGTCCGGTCGTGACGTCAGTGCTCGGCCTTTTTTCGCCAGTACCTGACCACGAGTCGTCCACAGCCGATACCGAGACGGCTGCGACCGATACCGAGCCGTCCACGGCCGATAATACCGAGACGACCGCGGCTGATATCAGCACTCGGTGGCGCTGCATTGGCGACGCCCGAGCCGTCAGTACGGTCCTCGACGTCGCACTCTGTCTCGTGCTGATGAGCGCCGCCGTCGGCGTTCTCGGCATCTATCTCGCAGGTGACGAGGACACCGGCCACACCCCCGAAACGGCGACCCACGCGGTCGAACTGCTCGGCTCGACGACGGTCAGCGTCGAATACACACTCGAACCGGCCCTCGAGCGCGCCCCCGAGGACGCCTACGACGACCCGGACGACTACACCAGGAGCGACCTCGTGCGCGTAACACACGGCCCGGCCGCCGGCGTTCTCGCGGACGCCGCACTCGCGAACGTGACGCTCGAGGACGAACCGCTCACGCAGGACGGTCGCCTCTTCGCGACGACGATCGAGGGACCGATCGTCAGTGAATTCGCGGTCGTCGACGGTGACGTCGCCGTGGCGGCCCACTGGACGCCCTACGAGGGGGCGCCACTCGAGGGACGAGCGAGCATCGGCCCGACTCCGTCGCCGACGGCCGACGTGAGTAGCGTCTCGATGACCGTACCCAGCGGCTTCGCGTTCGACCGCTTCGACTCCGCCGATTTCGGTGGAGACGAGGACGACATCGAGAGCGAGGACGGGGGCGAGGGTGAGAACAAGGATAGGAGCGAGGGCGAGGATCCGGACAGAGAGACATACCACCCAATCGCAACCAGCGTTTCCACGGCGATCGTCGAGGGATACTTCCCGCCGGAACAGACGTCGCTCGTGCTCGAGCGCGGCGGCCTCGGCCGGGACCGTACCGTCTATCGATACCAACGGTTCGCGACTGTCCTGGACGGTGTCGATCCTGCGGATCTCGAGACCCCACTCGAACAGTCCAATAGCGACGCACAGGCGGCGAACGCACACCTCGTCGACGCCCTCGCTCGGTCGATGGCTGCCGACATGGAAGCCCGGTTCGATACGCCTGAAGAAGCCGCGGAGGCAGTCACGGTCGAGGACGTCACCATCGTCGTACGGGTGTGGGATACGTGACCCGAACGCCCACCATCTCGCTCGCGGACGACGATCGTGGGCGCGTCCCGTTTGCGCTCATCGGCGTATTGCTGCTCGTCAGCAGTATCACCCTCGTGGGCGCACTCCAGTCGCGACCGACCCCCAAAACCGACGTCGATCCCGCCGTCGCGATGGACCGAACGACCGCTGCGACGCAAACGGCCATCCGCCACGCGGTCCTGGACGCGACCGATCAGGTCGCCAGCGAGCCGATTATCGAACCCGCGAACACCCCCTACGGAGACCTCGTCAACGCCAGTAGCGACCGCGAGATTCTCGAGAACTACCTCGCCCTTCGAATCTACCTGAACGTACAGACGAACCTCGCGGGCGCTGGACAGAACGTCCGCGGAACAACCACGACCGTTTCCGTCCTGCCCGCGAACGACCTCGAGTCGCTCGAACGTGGGATGGACCGGGTGACGGTCTCGGCGGACGAGACTGGCCGACTCGACGTGACGATAGACGGCGTCCGAACGACCGTCGAACGTGACGGCGAGGTCATCGCGAGCCGCGCCGAACCCGTAGCGGTCTCCGTGCCAACGCCGCTATTCGAACTCCAGCGTCGGACGGCTGCCTACGAAACCGCACTCAACACCGGTGCGCTCGAAGGATCGGGCTTCGGTCGGCAATTTAGTGGGCGGCTATATCCGCTCGCGTGGGCCCGCGGCTACGCCCAGTACGCCGGGATGCCAGTCTCGGAAGTGATCGCCAATCGCCACGTCGAGGTGACGGCGAACAGCGCCGCCTACGCGACCCAGCGCGGTGTCTTCGGTACCCAGGATGTCGATGGCGGTGATGCCATGCGCCAGGCCTGGCTCTGTCTCGCGGCCAAAGACGGCGACGACCTCTACGGCGGCTACAACGACGGCGAATCGCCGAGCATCGACAGCCAGGACGTGTGTGACTCCCTCCAGTACGTCTACGGCGATCAGGTCGGCGGCAACCCGCCCGAGGCGCCGTCACTGCAGGACCTCTCCGGTCACGCACCCGGGATGGACGAAGAACAGACGATCGCGGTCAGCGAGAGCGCGTACATGCCGCTTCGACACATGTTCGACGAGAAAAACGAGCACTCGATTCCGGCGGCATTCGATCGAGTCTATACCGTCGACGCCGCCTCGAGCGTTACGGTCGACGAAACCCACACGCGAGCAGAACCCGCCCCGCCCGACGAAGGCGCACACTGGGAGCGTCTGGATCGCTCGCCGAGAACGTACCGTAACACGACGGTAACCGACGTCACCGTCCGCGACCCTGGCCGGGCGAGTGCCTATTACACCTACGACGCCACCGTCGTCAATGGCTTCGAACGGACCGCGTCCTGGAACGACACCCGGACGAACGAGACCGAACGGATCGAGACGAACGCGACCGCGAGGAGTACGTTCGACGTGCGCGTTCGTCTGTACGAAGCCGATCACAGCCCGGACTCGAGGGTCAAGGCCCGCACCGAGTACGGCGTTCACCGAAAGTACGGTGGGACCGGCGTCTACTCGAGCGACTTCAGCGACGTCCCAGACAGGGCCGCGAACGCGTTCGTCGGCTCACGCACCGAGGCCGGTTTCGAGAGGCTTGTTTCGGACGCCGCCGTCGAAGCCCACTCCGGAGCCGACCTCGAGCGTTCCCTCGAAATCCCGTCGCGAAAACGACTCGACGCCGACTACGAGTACGGCGTCCTGGAGGCCGATGTGATCGAGGATCTCACCGCGATTCAGGCCGACATCGAGAGTCTCGAGGTGACCTTCGAACGGGCGGACATGATCAAAGAACCTGGCGAGGACGGGCCCGTCGAAGATTTGGTCGCAAAAGTCGAGGCCGAACGGGACGCCTCTATCGACCGACGGGGTCCGTACGTCGACCCGGCGGAAAAGGCGATGTACGAGGCTCGTCTCGCGTACTTCGAACTTCTGCTCTCTGACCTGGAGGCCGTTGCCGAAACGCACGACGACGTGATGGCGGGCCTGGACGACGAGCTCGAGGAGGCGAATTCGGGGCTCGGAGATGCGACGGCGTATATGCAAGAGGCGATGAGCACGTCGGAACCGGATCCGGAGCCGATCCAGGAGGTTCCGTTGCTCGAGGGGGTGAGCTATCGGGTGTCGGGGTCGCCGTCGTATCTGGTGACGGAGAACGTGACGGCCGAGCGGGTACCGGCGGTCGGGAACGATTCGGAATTTGCGCCGATGGCGACGCGAAATGCGAACTACTTCTCGATTCCGTACGATTCGGTGATGACGGGTATTTTGTCGAAAATTCCGAGGTTGGATCTTGGAGAGGAAGAGCAGCGGGTGCCGATGCGGACGGCGGGCGAGACGTTGCGGGCAGCGAAGTTGGCGGAGGCGGTGGGAGCTGACCTGGATGGAGAGATATCACAGATAGAGGACCAGATTAACCAAGAGATCACCACGTTATCTACGGAAATAGCCAATGACATTAATTCTGAATTATTTGGAGAGAAAGAAGTCAACATTTGGGATAGCATTGAGTCTACGATTAAGCAGAAAAAGACAGTTGATATGGCCGCAATTGAGTTAGGTGAAGGAAATCTCACAGAGTCGATCACTGAACAGATTGCCGACGATCTTGCTGAGGAGTACCCAAGTGAATTCAGTGGGAGGGAAGGAGCGTGGAAAGCAAAAGTTACTGCTGTTTCTCGCCCAATTATCTCCGAAAAAATTGCAGGCCAGAGTGTTTCGTTTGGTTCTGGTTTAGAAGAAATTGATGCCGAGATACGGGCAGAGGTTGAGCAGATAACCGACGAGGTAATCAAACAACGATTAGAAAACGCTGAAATAGTCAATGAAGAGGGGGAGATTGTCATTGATGAGGAAGAGGAGTGGTTGCAGGGCGATGCACCAAAACGTGTTCCCGCTGGCATTCCGATCACACCTGTACCTGGATACTGGGTCGCAACAGCAAACGTCTGGAACGTAAACGTAGCGTCGAAATATGCTAGATTTGAAGTCACATCCAATACTGGAACGCCGCTAGTTACTGGAGGAACGACCTATGTTCGAGAGGACAAGAACGTTTCAGTAAATATCGGTGGCAACCAGAAGCGGCTAGGTTCTAACAAAGCAATCTCGTTTCGAGGGAGCACTGTCGTCGTAATTGTTGTTCCGCCTGGTGGACAAGGGGTTGGTGATCGTACAGGGGTTAGAACTGAGTGTACGGAAACGTGGCCCGATGTTGGGTACCTCGAAAATAGTGAGACAGCAGCCTGTGGTAAATAGAAAATCTCGGATAGTTCACTTACTCGAGTGCATATATTGTTCCCTCTCTCGTTCCGATAAGAAGAATTCCGTCAGCAAAAGCCGGTTCTGAGGCAACTTCGCCATCTGTTTCATAGTACCACCGTTCATCACCAGTTTCTCTATCGAATGCATAGACCCCATCTTTAGATCCCGTATATGCTAGTTTATCCGTAAGTGATACATTCCCCCAAACCCCACCTGATTGGCTTACCCATTTTAATTTCCCGTCAATTGTATCGATACATGCGACTCCATCTCGGGTTGTGACAAATAGCGAGTTTGAATCATAACTAACTGATGAGATGACAGTATTCCCAACATCACATTCCCACGTGATCTCACCAGTTTCTTTTTCAAATGCACAGACCGATTCCTTTTGGCGTATTCCCGCATAAACATGGTTTTCACCAGCAGTGAGTCCTGTTACTGTCTCGTCTACTTCTGTTTCCCATATCCGTGCTTGCGTCTCAATGTCAATTGCGTAGACAAAATGAGGAACCCCCATTGTGTATAGGATCCCCTCTGAAAGTATCGGAGTGTTAGTCCCTCGCCCACTGATTTCGTGAGTCCATTCCGCACTACCTGAGTTACCATTAAACTGGATAACTAGGCCTTCGTCCGTGTTGGCATATATTGAACCGCCCGCTGCCGTTGGGCTTCCAACAGTGGTATATGCATTCCATTTTGACTCCCAAATTTTCCCACCATTACTCACATTGCCCGATAATAACAGTCCATTTGTATTTAGATATACTTGGTTATTGAGGACCGCTGGAGTTCCAGGGAGATCACCCAACAATTCATCTGACTCCCAAATCACATCGCCGCTGTGGATATCAATCGCGTAAAAACCCGAATCCCAATCACCAATATACGCTGTCCCATCAGCAATCGCCGCTCCACCCGTAATCCGACCACCGGTCTCCAGTCGCCACCGCTCCGAAACCGAGCTCGTCGGACCGGTCGCAGTCGGATGATACCCCGTATTCTGAATGTCGACGCCGGCCATCGGCCACTCGTCACTCGCGACCGAGGGTCCCTCGCCGGATGACCCCGAAACGAGTCCGCCATCGCTCGAGTCAGTGGATTTAGAGTCGTTCGAGTTGGTCTCTGGCGAATCGGAACTGCCAAAATCTGCACACCCGGCGAGGCTCGTTACGCTTGCACCAACGCACGTCGCGAGCCATCGTCGTCGCGTCCTGGAAGGCATTGAACGACAGATGACGTAAAACTATAAGAAAGTACTGACTTGATTTTATAACTTTAAATATGGAATATCGAATCGAAACACGTCGATGAAAACCGACTTGGTACTGACCGACCTTCCACCAAATATGTTCTACGAGCAGCGCCTTTCCGTCCCGGACACCCGCGACTCGCTTCGAACCGAGTACGACGACGACCTTCGATCGGCACTCGAGCACGCTGGCCTCGAGCAAGCCGAGACCGAAACCGGCATCGGCCGACCGACACTGGAGGCGCTCCAGGACGGGGAGGCACCGACTCTGACTCTCGAGGAGGCCGCCCAGATCCAGTCGCTCCAGGACGGCGAACCTGACCCGGAGACGATCGTCGAACTGGCGGGAGAACACCTGTTGTTAGGGATGACGACGGCCGTCATCGACGTGGATACGCTCGCGGCCGACGTCGACGGCGACCTCGGCGCCACGGAGATTCAACAGAAGATCGAACGTCGTGCACCGATGACGTTCGAGGAGTACGTCGCGATTCAACACGCGATTGTCGACCGCGGCACGTGAGGTGCGAGCGCAGTCGTTATGCATTTGCATTCGGCTTCCCGATGTACGGGTATGCGCGTCGCTATTCTCGGCTGTGGGTACGTGGGTCTGGAACTGGGCCGTCAGCTGGAGGATCGAGGTCACGAGGCGATTGGCGTTCGTCGATCTGCCGACGGGCTCGCGGCGATCGAGAATGCCGGTTTCGAGGCCGTCCAGGCTGATGTGACCGACCCGTCGGCGCTGGAGGATCTCCCTGACGCCGACGCGATCGTCTTCGCCGCGAGTAGCGGCGGTCGAGGAGCTGACGCTGCTCGGAAGGTCTACGTCGAGGGACTCGAGACTGCGATCAGGGCGTTCGGCGAACGGGACCGGCAACCGAACTGTCTCGTCTACACGTCCTCGACGGGCGTTCACGGCGATCACGGTGGGAACTGGGTCGACGAGGAGACGCCGATCGAGCCGACGACCGAGAAGACCGAGGTGCTGGCAGCGGCCGAGCGAATCGCCCTCGAGCGACCTCCCGAGTACGGCTTCGAGGGGACGGTCGCCCGGTTTGCCGGTCTCTACGGGCCGGACCGGTACCGCCTGGAGCGCTATCTCGAGGGACCGGTCACGGAGGGGTACCTGAATATGATCCATCGAGACGATGCCGCCGGCGCGATTCGATACCTCCTCGAGCACGACCTCGGTCGTAGCGATGTAGTGCAGATAGTGGACGACGAACCGGCGTCGAAGTGGGCGTTCGCGGACTGGCTGACCGAGCAGTGTGGGCAAGAACCGCCCGAAAAGCGAACGAAAGCGGAACGACTCGAGGCGGGGGATCTAACAGAGGCGGCTCGACGTCGAATCCTGACGAGCAAGCGGTGTTCGAACGCAAAATTGCGCGAACTGGGATACGAGTTCGACTACCCGACCTATCGAGATGGATACGAGTCAGCAATAGCGGCGCATCTGGAGGATTCGCCCTCGTAGGCGGTTATTACGGGCGGTTTGTGGCCGGTACAATCGAGGGGAACCTTCATGGGCGTTCAATTTGAGTGTGGGGTATGGGAACCCGGGGCGGCACACGAATCGATCCCGTGGCCGATGGTGCTAGTGGTGGCGTCGGGATGGTCAGCGAGTCCATCGAGTCGTTACGAGTGATCGACCCGCTCGTTCTCTCGCTGGGGGTCGTCGGACTCGTAGCACTCGCACTCGGTGGCTGGTGGGTTCTTCGCTGGTTCAACCGATCGCCGGGGAATCGACTGCGACGGCTCCTCACGAAGTACGACGACGTGGCGGTCGTGATGCACCCGAATCCAGATCCAGATGCGATGGCCTCGGCGATGGGCGTTGCAGCGATCGCGGAGAGCGTCGACACCGACGCGACTCTCTACTATCCAGGAGAGATCCGCCACCAGGAGAATCGAGCGTTTCGAACCATACTCGAACTCGAACTCGAGACCGTCGAGTCGGCCTCGGACATCGACTCCGAGACGGTCGTGCTGGTCGATCACAACACGCCGAGGGGATTCACTGGCGCTCAGATGGTCGAACCGCTCGTCGTCGTCGACCACCATCCTGGAAACGGTGCCGGAACCACGTTTACTGACGTACGAACGGAGTACGGCGCCGCGTCGGCAATCCTGGTCGAGTACCTAGAGGAGATAGGCGTCGACCTGGTCGATAGCGAGGACTCCGGTGGTGGCGACGTGGAGTTGACAGAGGAACTGGCGACGGGGCTGCTCTACGGCATCCTCTCGGACACGAACCACCTCACGAAGGGGTGTTCGGCGGCCGATTTCCAGGCCGCGTCGTTTCTCTTCCCGGCCATCGACGAGGATCAATTGGACCGGATCGCGAACCCACAGGTGAGCGACGACGTGCTCCAGATCAAGGCCGACGCGATCCAGAAGAAGCGCATCGAGGGATCGTTCGCCATCTGTGACGTCGGTGAGATCGGTAACGTCGACGCGATTCCCCAGGCCGCAGACGAATTGATGCACCTGGAGGGCGTGACGGCGGTCGTCGTCTACGGCGAACACGACGGCACGATCCACCTCTCCGGTCGCTCTCGAGACGACCGCGTTCACATGGGAGAAGCCCTTCGCCACGCCGTCAGCGACATTCCGATGGCGAACGCCGGGGGTCACGCACGCATGGGCGGTGGTCAGGTGTCGGTCGATCACATGAACGGCATCGGCCCCTCCGACGGCGTGAGCAAACCGGAGTTCGAAAAACGCGTCTTTTCGGCGATGGCGGGCGAGCGCTCCTGACACTGTCGCTACTGACATCGCTACTGCCTGCTCGTCGAATCGCACGACTCGAAAGTCGAGGAGAGTCGGTCTTTTACCGTCGACGCTCCAAGAGCGTGACATGGCTACCGGACCGGCGACGTGGGATTACCGCGACGACCACAACGAGGAGTTCGGGCGAACGTACTTCAGGCGCTACGGCGACGGGTTGCTCTCGAGCATCGGCCTCGGGACCTACCTCGGCGAACCGACGGACGACGTCGACAAGGGCTACGAGGCCGCCATCCTGCGAGCGCTCGAGCGAGGCTGTAACGTCCTCGACACCGCGATCAACTATCGGTGCCAGCGCAGCGAGCGCGTCGTCGGACGGGCCCTCGAGCGGACGGGTATCGACCGCGACGCGATTTTCGTCGCGACCAAGGGCGGCTTCGTCCCCTTCAACGGCGAGCGACCGGACGACCCGGGCGAGTACGTCAGGAAAACGTACGTGGAGTCCGGAATCGTCGACCGAGAGGATCTCGCCGCGGGGAGCCACTGCATCGCTCCCGACTACATCGAGGACCAGCTGGATCGGTCCCTCGAGAACCTCGACACGCACGTCGACCTCTACTACGTGCACAACCCGGAGACCCAGTTACGAGAACGGTCCCGAGAGGCCGTTTACGACCAACTCGAGGCGACGTTCGTCCGTCTCGAGGAGCGGGCCGCCGCGGGAGACCTCTCACACTACGGCGTGGCGACCTGGGAGGCGTTCCGGGTCCCGGACGATCACCCGTCGTACCTCTCTATCGGCGAAATCGTCGAGCGCGCTCGCTCTGCCGCGCGCGAAGCGGGCACGGGTGGCACGCACTTTCGGGCGATTCAGCTCCCGTTCAACGTCACGATGGCCGACGCGTTCACGGTCGCGAGTCAGCCGGGCCCGGAGGGACCACAGAGCGTCCTCCAGTTTGCCACCGAAGCCGGGCTCAACGTGTTCACGAGTGCGAGCATCGCCCAGGGCGAACTCACGAGCGACCTTCCAGAAGACGTGGCTGCGGTCCTCGAGGGTGACACGCCGGTCCAGCGGGCGATCAACTTCGCGCGGTCGGCGCCGGGGGTAACGACGTCGCTGGTCGGCACGAGCCGGCTCGAACACGTCGAGGAGAACGTCGATGCCGGTCGATTCGACCCGCTCGGCGCGTCGATGTTCGACGACCTCTTCGTCGGGCCCGGCGGCGATTCCGGCGAGCCCTAGCGAATCTCCTTCCACTCGCGCTCGCAGTCCGGACACCGCCGAATCGTGGTGATGGTGTCCGGGTCGTTCTCCGTCTTTAGCGGTTTCCCGCACTCGGCGCAGGTCACTCGCTCGTAGGTGTCTTTCTCGAGTTCCCCTTCGCGGAGCGCCTTCCGGATAGATTTCATGTTGACCTCCTACGAAGGTGGAGAAGAAAAAGACCGGTGTCTCGGAACTATTTCGATTCGAAGGTCGATAGCCGAGTGAAATCGCGACAAAGTACACTCGTACGGGCCGAAAATCGGCGAGTTACCGGCCTCGAGGCGGGCTTCGCCCAAGTCGTCGCCGTTTTTACCCTCCAGCCGAACGATTCACCGATGGAGTACACGCAGGAGCGCGTCGCCACGCTCCACCGACTGACGGATGCCCCCATCGGATTCGACGGTCTCGAGCCCGTTCTCGAGCGGACGGCTATCGTCGTGCCGATGACCGATCGGGAACAGGAGCGTCCCGCGGCGACGGGCGTCCTGTCGGCACTCGAGTCGATTCGGCCGGCGCCCGAGCGCGTAGTCGTTCCGGTCCGGGCCGACCCTGGCCGGATCGAGTCGTTTCGGGCGTGGGTCGAGTCGTTCGACCTGCCGACCCAGGTACTGTGGTGTAACGCACCCGCCGTCGAGGATCTGCTGGCGAGGAAAGGACTCGACGGCGAACTGGGGAAGGGGCGGGACGTGTGGCTCGCGCTCGGCCCGGCGATTGCTCAGGGGGAGTACGTCGTCGTCCACGACGCCGACGCGACGAGCTTTCGGGCTGATCACGTCGCCCGGTTGCTCGGGCCGCTGGCGATGGGCTACGACTTCTCGAAGGGATACTATGCGCGCGTCGAAGACGACCGACTGTACGGGCGGCTCTATCGACTCCTCTATGAGCCTCTCGTCGAGGCGCTGCGCGCCGACCACGACGACCCCGTCGTCGAGTACCTCGCCGCGTTCCGATACGCGCTGGCGGGCGAGTTCGCGATGACGGCTGATCTCGCTAGCCGACTCCGGCCGCCCCGGGCGTGGGGGCTCGAGGTGGCGACCCTCGGCGACGCGTTCGAGCACGCTGGCTTCGAGGGATCCGCACAGGTCGACCTCGGTATCCACCGACACGACCACCGAACCGTCGACGGCGACGCCGGCCTCGAGGGGATGAGTCGAGACGTCGCCTCCGCTGTTCTTCGCGTGCTCGAGGCCAACGACGTCGACATCGACTACGGAATCTTGACGACACGTTACCGCACGGCAGCCGACCGACTGATCGACCAGTACCGGGCCGACGCGGCGTTCAACGGCCTCTCGTACGATCGAGACGGGGAGCGAGAGCAGGTAACGCGCTACGCGAGGTCGCTCACCCCACCCGAAGGGGAACGACGACTCCCGTCCTGGACGGCGGCGCCCGTCGATCCGGACGCGCTCGTCCAGGCGGCGACGCCGTGGACGCCTTCGGCCGCCTCGCTCGAGTCGAGCACGCAAGACTAATCACCGTTTCGTCCGTTGCAGGAGCTATGGGGACCGTACCCGATCAGCGGACGAGCGACGAACTCGCCGGGATCGTCGACCTCTTCGGTGGGCTCACTCGGGCGGAACTCGAGCGCGCCCTCTCGGAGGTCGCGTTCCGCGCGGACGGCCAGTCGGTCGACGAGGACGCTGCGGCGGGAGCGATCGAGGCGTCGCTGGACGCGTTCGCGCTGGTTCGCTACGAACCCCGTGGTAACGGTCACGCCACCGACGGAGGCGACGAGAGCGGTGACGGCGACAACGACGGTGACGCACTCTTCGTCCCCGGCCCGACCGCGTTCCCTCGCACCCCCGAGCACGCGGAGGACCTCCCGCACATCCTGGACGTGTCGCCGCGCGACCCCGACCAGGACGCGGTCGGGGAGGCCGCTCGGGATCGGTTTCTGGCGGACGTCGAGGCGGTGCTCGAGGGTGAGGGCGGGCGAGGCGACGGTCCCGAGTACGTGAACGAGGGCGACGACGAGACCGAGAACGTAGACGAGGGTAACGACGAAACCGAGAACGTGGACGAGACGGCCATCGAAGACCTGATCGATCTGAGCTACGACCTTGAGGCGTGGGCTCCCCTCAACCTGGTGGCCGAACGAACCAGACTCGTCGAGGCGCTCGAGGACGCCTGACCGAGGATCAGTATGACGACTCGACGGTTCACACTCGAAGCGGTCGCCGATTTTCAGCCGACCGAGATCGACGACCAGTCGTACGACGCCGCTGTGCTCGCCCCTGTGATCGACCGCGACGGCGAGGACTACCTGCTCTTTACGCGCCGGGCCGATCACCTCGGGGAACACCCTGGCCAGATGAGTTTTCCCGGCGGCGGCAGGGAGCCCCAGGACGACTCGATCCTCGAGACAGCCCTCCGGGAGGCCGACGAGGAAATCGGTCTCGAGCCGTCGGCGGTTGACGTGGTCGGCCAGCTAGACGACATTCGGACGATCACGGAGTACGCCGTGACGCCGTTCGTCGGGCGGATTCCGGATCGATCGTACGACCCGGACGAGCGTGAAGTCGCCGAGATCGTGGTCCTGCCGCTCTCGGGGTTTCTCGACCCGGACAACTACGAGTACGACAGACGCGATCACCCCTACTACGGCGACATCGTCATCCACTACTTTCACGTCGACGGTTACACCGTCTGGGGGGCGACCGGACGCATTCTCGTCCAGTTGCTCGAGCTGTCGACGCCGTTCGAGGCGCCTGAGCGTGTCGAACGCTCGCAGTACTGACGACCCGCCGTGGTAGGTCGTGGTAGGCCGTGGTAGGCCGTGGTAGGTGCCAGAAGACCCGTATCTGCCGACTCACCGAACGATCGTTACGGGGACCGGCGACCGACGAGCGACCGTCTCCGCGACGCTCCCCAGGAGGATACGACTCGCACCCCGCCGACCGTGGCTTCCAATGACGATCTGATCGACCGGGTTCTCCTCGGCGTAGTCGATGATCGAGCGCGCGATACGACCGACGACGAGTTCGGTCTCACAGTCGACCCCGCGGTCGGCTGCCTTCTCGGCGACGTTCTCGAGTAGTGTCTCGGCGCGTTCCGTACTCTGTCGGTGAATCTCCTCGTAGTTGATCATCGCACCGCCCTCGAGACCCGGCGCCCCGTAGAGGTCGGCCGGGTCGATGACGTGGAGTCCGACGATGGTCGCGTCCGGGTGCTTCTCGAACGCGAACTCGAGAGCGTCTGCCGCGCGATCCGAGCCGTCGACCGGAACCAGGATTCGATCTCGCATGGGTGAACGTACACGTTCCAGTATGTTAATATCGGTTACCGTACCTGGCGGGCTGGAACTTGATATCAGCTCCCGTACCTGGCGGGCTTGAACGCTCGCTCGCGTGGCCCGAACCAGTTGAGCTACTCGAGCTACTCGAACGGGATCGAAAACGGTACTGACGCTCGAGAGGCGCCAGAATTCGTTCGTGGAAAGCGAGTCTCGAGCGACCGAGTGCGCGATTACTCGGAACTGCGCTTGCCGCTGTTCAGCGAGGGGCGAACGTTCTCGGTTCCCTTGCCGCGGTTGTAGAGACCGCGGTTGGACTTGCCGGCGTTGGTAAGCCCGCGGAAGGCCCGATTCTTGTGCGTGTCGGCACAGATCCAGTTGAGGTCGTCGTCGTTCTGGATGGCGGGATGGTTCGGGTCGACGAGGATCACTTCGAACCACTTCTGCCCGCCGTCTTCACCGACCCAGTAGCTGGCGAGGACGCGGAGGTTGGGGTACTTTCGGGAGACGCGCTCTTCACCGATGCGCTGAATGTTCTTCCGGCGACCGATGCGGTTGACGCCCTGGCGCTTCGTCCGACGCCCGGCCTTGTGTCGCTGCTTGCGCGCGTTCCCTTTACGGACGGCGACGCGCGTCACGACGATGCCTTGCTTCGCCTTGTAACCGAGTTCGCGCGCCTTGTCCAGTCGCGTCGGGCGCTCGATACGCTCGATGGCGCCCTCTTTGCGCCACTCCTGCTTTCGTTGCCACTGCAGTTCGCCGAGCTTGCCGTCGCCCGGGTTCTTCCATGCCTCCTTGATGTGGGAGTAGAAGCTTCGTGCCATTGGTAGTCTGCGGGCGTTTCCCGGTTCAGAAGCGATCTTGCGTTCGACACGCGAGTAGCTTCCACATTCCAACCTGTGGCGTGAGCCGAACAGGTGCCCGCCGTCGCCCGCGGACCGACGAGTCGGTTGGTGCTATCAGCGTGGCGGGTATAAGCGCTTCGAACCGTCCGTTCGCGAGTGTACGTCGACCGATAGATCGCTCGAGTCACCTACGCGCCCGTCAATATCTACCTGGCGGCGGCTGTTTGAAGTCGCCAGCCGCGTCGCTTGAGGACAGCCGGCCGAGCAACCAGAGGACGGCGATCGGAACCCCGATCAACAGGACGACGGTCAGCAACGCGTCGAGTGCGTCGACGACGGTTGCCATCGCCAGGACGAGGAGGACGACGAGGGCGGTGACGGCGAGTTGGCTTCGCAGTCCAGTTACGACACGACGTCGTGCCGCCGACAGCCATTCGGAACTCATAGCGATCGATCCGACGAGGGCGAACACCGCGAGCAGTGCCAGCGTGACCGGGGCGAGGGCGTGCCATCGCTGCCCCGGCGGTGTCACGGCGCCGATCCCGTACATGGCGAGTGCCGCGAGGGAAACCCCGACTCCGCCGACGACGACCGTCCCCATCGCGTGGACGAGTTCCGTTTGACGGCTGTCGACCGACGGCCCCAGCTGTGCGCGGAGGGCGTGACTCCGCTCGGTGAGATCCCAGACCGCAATCGCGCTCGCCACGGCGAGAAACACGCCTAACGGAGCGAGACCGAGCCGAGAGCCGACGAACGTTACGACGAGCATCGACCCGCAGCCGAGTCGCCGAAGCCATCCTCGCCAGTCGCGCAGGTCCGACGTCATGACGAGCAACTCGAGGAGGACGGCCGTCAACAACACGCCGAACGGAACCCAGACCGCCACGATCGGGTCCACCTCGACGAACGGGAGGGATGCTAGCGCGAACGCGACGGGCGGGACGACCAGGCCACCGGTGGCAAACGCGACCGTCCGGAGCGGGACGGGACCGAACCAGGCACGCGCCGGCGACGCGACCATCCAGCTGAGACAGATCACACCCGCCCCGAGAGACGCGCCCAGGAGGGCGAGGTGGAGGGCGCCGCTCTCCAGGACGAAGCGGACGAGCGAGCCGACGGTTCCCATCGCTCGCAACGTCGACTCGAACGCGTCACCGGTTCCCGGGGCCAGCAACACGACGATCCCGATCACGAGAACGTAATAGCCACCCGTCGGAATATTCCGTACCCGTTCGACGATCGATCGAACGGTCAGCGTCGACGTTCGATCCGGGAGGAGTCGCTCGAGGGCGGACCCGGCACACGCGATCAGCACCGTCGCCACCGCGGACAGCGCGAGTACGGAGAGAAAACTCGCGTACGTTCCGATCGTCATCGCCTCGAGCGTCAGTCTCGTCCCCGAAAGCACCCGTCCGACGACGCCGGTCGCCAGGGCGAAAATCCCGACGGTAACGGGGAGTGACGAGAGGGTCGAGTCACGAACCGACCAGGCGGCCGATTCCCGACTCGAGTCCCCGTCGATCCCTGCGACACCGATTGCGAGCACGGCGACCGTGTTCGCGACGACCAGGAGCAGGCCAACACCGCCCTCGTGGACAGCGAGACTCCAGCCGCCGAGGACGGTGAGCAGGCCTGTCGTGATGAGGACGCTGCCGAGGGCTCGACGAGCGAGTCGGTCTGAAGCGGCGAGTACAGCCCCCAGAGCCAGTCCGAGTGCGCCCAATCCTGCCAGCGCACCCTCCAGTCCGTACCCAGCGCCCCAGCAGACGCCGACCGTCGTTACCGCCGCGATGGTCGCGGCGAGCAAGCGAAGGTCAGTGGCTGCGACCGCACGATCCGTCTTCACGTCGACCACCGCCGTTTACTCCGGTCGACTGCGACGTGGAGCGATTCGTCGGGGCGCCACTCGACGACGCGAACGCCGTGGCTCCGGAGCGTCGATAGCCGGCGCTCGAGCGCGTCGCGCTCGAGCGTGCCGGCGAGGTCGGGTCGGTCGGCAACCCCCGGACAGACGACGGTCACCTCGTGCCCGTAGGCGCGGAACCGACGAGCGGACGCGACGGGAGCGTCGTCGAGCAGGGGCGTGACGAAGACCAGCTGTTTCTCGTCGGCCAGGTGGCGGCAGAACCGGTCGACCGCGCGGTCGCCGTGGGCGAGCCACGACGGGCGGCCAAACGAGCCACACCACTCGCCGTCGAGCAACCGACGGACGCGAGCCAACTGGTCGCGACCGGTCCGCGGGAGCAGATAGTCTCCGCGGCCGCCGTAGAGGGCGACTCCGACGCGGTTGTTCTCGGCCAGTAACGTCGTCGCCACCCACTCGGCGGCACGGATCGAAAGCGAGCGACCATCGAGTTCGCCCGGGTTCCGGACGACCGCACTCGCGTCCCGTGCGTCGACGACCACGACGACCGACGCGGCTCGCTCCTCGCGGAACTCGATGGTCGTCAACTCGCCGGTTCGCGCGAGTCGTTTCCAGTCGACCCGACGCATCGGATCGCTCGGCTGGAAGGGGCGAAGCGAGTGAAACTCCAGTCCTTCGCCCCCGACGTCGGTCTCGACCCGACCGGGGTGCTGTATCGTCTGTCCCGCGAGGGGGAGGCGCTCGAGCGCGTCGTTCCAGGTCAGGCGGTTCGCCCCATTGCAGTCGTCCTGGTCCCGATCCTGGTCTTCGACCTCGCCCCCGCTATCGAACGCATACCGCGTCCGCAGCCGTTCGCTCCCGCTCACGTTCCGGCTCTCGACGACGACGTCGCCGAAGACGTGCGTGCCGCGTCTCGGGTGAACGGCGTACTCGAACGCGAGCGATTCGCCAGGTGCCAGACTGCCGACCGTCCTGGACGCCCCGTCGAGGACGAGGTTCGTCGGCGGTTGGTCGGCCACACGTATGTCCGGTTCGGCATCGGTTCCGTGGTTGGACACCGTGACGGTAACCGAGACGGATTCGCCTGGGACGGGATCGGACGGGTCGAGCCGTCGCTCGACGGCTAACTGTGGCGACGGCGGGGTCGTCGCGTAGCCGTAGGCGGCGTAGGTCAGGGCCACGACCGACGACAGGAACACGGCGGCGTCGCGAGCGATCACGCCGACGCCGATGGCCACCAGGGCGATCCCGAGGGCGACCATCCAGCGGTCGCTCGAGATCGGTCGCTCGTCGGCGACGGTTCCCGTCGTCCGAGCGGCTGAATCGCCGCCGACGGCTTCGATCGTGTCCTTCTCCGATTTCGAGGTCAGCGGTTCGGTGCCGTCGGAAGCGGTATCGTCGACGGAGACGCTGTCGGGTTCGGACCTGGGTGCGTCGGCTCTGCCCCTACTGGATGTGTCTGCTCCCAACTCGACCGCGTTCGCGTCGCTCACGATCTCGCTCGCCTCCACGGCCGATCCTGCTTCTCGAGGTCGGGTTCATGGTCCCCGAGTCCGTTGGGGACGGTCCCCGGCATCGATTCGTCGGAGCGGTCTTCGGGGGGCGACTCCCGAAGTACCACGAGTTCCGTCACGGCCGCCTGGACCTGTCGCTGCTCGCGCCGACCGACGAGCCAGTCCCGCAACCGCGTCTGGTTCGACAACGTGACTGCGTCCGAAAGATAGGCGGCCGCCCGCGGGTCGTCCGTCCACGTCCCCGATCGAATCGCCTCTCGTGCGTCCTCCGCGTCGTAGCCGCAGTCGATCAGCGTCGCCATCACCGCGTCGGTAACGGCGATGCGCACTCGGTTCTGCGCTCTTCGTCGTCGAACCCGTTCGGCGCGATCCTCGCCGAGCGTCTGTCGTTCGAGGGCGTGCTCGACATCGTCGCCGATTCGGTCGACCGAGACACCGTCGTCGGTTGGGCCTCCGAGCCCCGAGTGTGCCCCGGCATCGGTTACCGTCGAGACGAGCACCATCGCGCCCAGGACGATCGCGACCCCACCGCCCCCGAGTACGATCGCGTCCCGGCCGATGGCCGCGCTAGCCGGCGGGAGCACCACTACACCGGTGGTCACCAGGAGCGTCGTCAGCAGAGCGCCCGCCCCGAGTACGATCAGGATCGTTCGTTTCACTCTCACTCACCGTCCCTTCCGTCGTGTCTCGAAACGATCCGCTCGTAGGCCGCTCGTGCGCGACGGACGCGAGCGTCGGTTGCCGGGTAGTTTCCGTACCGAACCTCTCGAAACGTCTCGGTGAGCGTCGAGATGGCCGACTCCGGAAAACCGGCGTCGACCGCGGCACTCGCGTACTCACCCGGCGTCTTCGACCGGTCTCGTCTCCGTGAGACGAGTTCGGTCAGTCTCGCCCAGGCCTCCTCGACCGTCTGGGGTTCAGGATCGGCCTCGGTCTCGGCGTCGTCGGTCGTTCGGCCGTCGCCTCGAGCGGCCGTCGACCGCGTCCAGGAACCGGCCTCTCGTCGAGGCAGGCTGAAGCCGTCGAAGAGCGACGCGATGCCCCCGGAGAGGGAGAACGAGCGGGAACGTCCACCGAGCGAACCCAGCGCGCCAGCGATTCCTGTCGGAAGCGAGACGACCGCGGACCTGAGTCCGCGACCGAGACCGTGTCCAACCATTCCGAGTGCCGACCCGGCGGCGCGCCCGGTTCGAACGAAGCTGTCGACGATAGCCGGCGTCACGCGCGTGAATCCGATCGTCGCCGTCATCGTCACCTGTGGGATTCGCTTGAGACGAAACCGCAGGCGAGGGAGGAATCCGTCCGGAAGAGCTACGTCCGCGTCCACGTTTCCGGGTGCTCGAGCAGGGTGTGTTCCCCGCCAGAGCAGGACCATCGGGCTGACGACGACCAGGCCGACGAGCGCGACGACAGCGGCTCGAATGAGGTCGGCACCGCCGTCCGACGTGCCGTCTTCGGGTTCGGCGGTGTCCCCGGCAGCGGTCGATTCGTTTTCGTCGTTGGCGTCGTCAGGTCCGTCGTCCGAATCGTCCGGATCGGCACTCGAGTCGGAGTCGTCACTATCTTCCTGGTCGTCCGTCGTCGATCCGTTCTCGCGTTCGTTTTCGTCGGGGCTGTCGCTTGCGTCGCTATTCGGGTCCGTCGCGTCTCCGTCCGAATCGCTCGACCCGTTCCCGCCGTCGGTCCCGGGTCCGGACTCGAGGTAGTGGTCGTCGCTCACGGCGTCCTGGTCGGGGTAGTCGCCGTAGCCGGCCGCGGGGAGGAACGCGGCGGCGGCGAGGATCGCGAAGACACAACAGGCGACGAGGGCGGCGTTGTGGCGGTCGTATCCCACACTATCACTTCGTGTGTGGTCGACCCGTAAAAATGTTACCACTGTGACCAGTAGTCAATCGGACAGGTGAGAGCGTACGACGTCGGCGCGACGAAACTATTTTCGACCGACAGGTTCAACCGGGTGCATGGCCTCCCGTGACCTCCTCGGACGCATGGCGACGACGCTCGGTGCCATCGTCCTCGCCAACCTGGTGCTCGCCCTCGTCTTCGTCACCTTGCTCGAGCCCTGGCTCGCCCCCGTTTTCGACGGCGTCGGACTCTCTCGCGGCGTCGCGTTCGCTCTCGCGACGGCCCTCTGTCTGGGATGTCTGCTCGTCGTCCAGTTGCGGTACGCCCGCCTGGAACTCCTCGCCGAAGCCGACGCCCGAGCGCTCGTCCCCGACGAGCGGCCGGAACTGACCGATCGGGTCACGCGACTCGCCGCCCAGCTAGACGTCGCCGTTCCGGCGGTCGCCGTGGCCGATACCCAGGTGGCCAACAGCTTCGCCGTCGGCAGCGTTCGTTCGGGCACCATCGTCGTCAGCGAGGGGCTCCTGGAGACGCTCGATTCCGCCGAACTCGACGCCGTCCTCGCCCACGAACTCGCACATCTGAAGAACCGCGACGCGGCCGTGATGACCCTGGCCTCGTTCCTCCCGGCGCTGATCGCCGACGAACACGTCGTCTTCGGGGATCACCTGCCGCGGTGGACTCGATCGTACGTCTACGGTGGGCTCCTGTTCGTCGCGGCACTCCTCGGGTCGTCGTTCACCGATGCGCCCGTGTTCACCCTGAACGGACTCCTACAACTCGCCGTAGCCCTGGCCGTCACCGTCGTCGTAGGCGGGATCGTTCTCGGCGTCGTCGCGACCGCCGTCGTCTTCCTCAGCCGCAGCCTTTCGCGCCAGCGGGAGTTCGTCGCCGACCGCGCTGGCGCTCTCACCACCGGTGATCCGGCGACGCTCGCGGGCGTCCTCGAGCGACTCGACGGACACTCGAACGCCCCCGTGGAAGACGCACGAAACGATGCGGAGGCGACGTCCGGCGGGCACTACCGTGGCCTCGAAGGAATGTGCTTGCTTCCGCACGGTTTCGATCGGTCACGGGAGGGAGCGACGGATGGTGGCGACCCTCTCCAGGTGGATACTTACGCCCATCCCTCGACGATCGAGCGTATCGCACGGCTTCGAACGTTGGCTGCTGAACTGGAACGCGCGCCATATGCGGAGTGAAATTCGGAGTCCGAACGAGGAACGGCCGTAGTCGTCATCGGAGACGGTACCAAAAACGTCCTCAGTCGTCCGCTGCCACGGACGGCGCATCGAGCGCCGCGAATCCCGACTCGAGGTCAGCGAGCAGGTCGTCGATCGACTCGACGCCGACGGACACGCGAATCAGCGTATCGGTGATGCCGACGGCTTCTCGCTCCTCCCGCGGAAGGGGCTCGTGAGTCATCGCCGCTGGAAGTTCGATCAGGCTCTCGACGCCGCCGACGCTGACCGCGAGGGTGAACTCCTCGAGCGCCTCGAGGAACCGCTTCGCATCCTCGAGTTCGCCCGCGAGTTCGAACGAGAGGATGCCGCCGAAGCCCTCCATCTGGTGGGCCGCGAGGTCGTGTTGCGGGTGGGACTCGAGGCCGGGATAGTAGACGTCGGTGACGGCGTCGTGGCCCTCGAGGAACTCGGCGACGGCCATCGCGTTCGCCTCGTGCTGGCGCATGCGCATCGGGAGGGTCTTGAGCCCCCGGAGGACGAGGTAGCTGTCGAAGGGCGCGAGCATGTCGCCGACGCCGACTTGCTGCTGGAACCGGATCTCTTCGGCGAGATCATCGTCGCTCGTGACGACGGCTCCACCGATGGAGTCCGAGTGACCGTTCAGGTACTTCGTCGTACTGTGTGCGACGACGTCGGCGCCCAACTCGAGCGGACGCTGGAAGTAGGAACTGGCGAAGGTGTTGTCCACGCCAAGCAGCGCGTCGTAGCTCTCGGCAATTTCTGCGATCGCGGCCACGTCACACAGGGTCATCCGGGGGTTCGTCGGCGTCTCCATCCAGATCACGACCGTCTCGTCGGTAACGGTACCCTCGAGAGACGCCACGTCGCTCCCGTCGACGAACGTCACGTCCACGTCGAGGCGGTCGCGAAACACCGACTCGAGCATCCGCCGGGTGCCGGCGTAGAGGTCGTCGCCAGCGACGAGGTGATCGCCGGGTTCGACGCTAGAGAGCAGGGTCGTGAAGATGGCTGCGGTACCCGAGGAGAAGGCCATCGCGTGTTCGCCGCCCTCGAGGCTCGCCAGGCGTTTCTCGAGGGCGTGTCGCGTCGGGTTCGAGAGTCGAGAGTAGAGGAACTCGCCGCGGTCGGGGTCGACGTCTTCGAGGCTGAGGTCGGTGTCGAGTCCGGGGAGGGCGAACGTCGACGAGAGGTGGATGGGGGTGGTGACGTCGCCCGCCTCGCTCCCCACGCGGAACGGCTCCTCGCCGGCGGTGACAGCCCGGGTCTCGAACGCGGCAAAGTCACGATCTTCCTGTTCCATACTCGATGTCCACGATAGATTACGGGTAATAACTTTCCATCTACCAGTAATATTTGCCTCGCTCTCGTATTATCGGCAGCTATTTTTCACCCGAAGACAGGGAGAATCGAGTCGAGACGCAAACCAATAACTACCGTGCAGATGGATATCCGAGTATGAGTCTCTCCGTCGGGGTACTGGGGTATCGATTCATGGGCAAGGCGCACGCGAACGCGTTCGCACGGCTCCCGATGTTCTTCCCCGAGGCGCCGGACGTCGAGCGGCAAGTGTTGATCGGCCGTGACGAGGACGCCCTCGCGGACGCCGCTGACCGCCTGGGCTTCGCGTCGACCGCCACCGACTGGGCCGACGTCGTCGACGATGTCGATGTCTTCTACAACCTCGGGCCGAACCACGTCCACGCCGAACCAACCATCGCCGCCCTCGAGGCCGGCACCCCCGTCTTCTGTGAGAAGCCACTCGCGCCAACGCTCGAGGCCGCCGAGGAGATGGCCGAGGCGGCCCGCGAGGCCGGCGTCCCCGCCGGCGCCGCGTTCAACTACCGGTTCGTGCCAGCGATTCAGTACGCGAAGAACCTGCTCGAGGCGGGCGAGTTGGGGGAGATCCACCACGTCCGCGGGCGCTACCTCCAGGACTGGCTGGTCGACCCCGAGGCCGAGTGGTCCTGGCGAAACGACGAGGAGATGGCCGGGTCGGGCGCACTCGGCGACCTGGGCTCGCATACGGTCGACCTCCTGCGTTTTCTGGTCGGGAGCGACGACCTCGCAGGCGAAATCGAGCGCGTCAACGGACATCTCCGAACGTTCGTCGACGAACGGCCCACCGGGGACGGGGAGACGCGCCCTGTCACCGTCGACGACGCCTACTCCGCACAGGTCGAGTTCGCGAACGGGACGATGGGCACGCTCGAGGCTTCGCGATTCGCCACGGGGCACAAGAACGACCACACGATCGAGGTTCACGGTTCGAAGGGGAGTTTGAAATTCTCCCTCGAGCGGCTGAACGAACTCGAGGTCCTGCACGAGGGCAACCGGGGTTACGAGACCGTGCTGGTCACCGACGAGGACGACCCTTACGTCGATCACTGGTGGCCGCCGGGGCACGTTATCGGCTGGGAGCACACCTTCGTCCACGAGAACTACGAGTTCCTCTCGGCCGTCGACGCGGGTGAGGAGTACGAACCGAGCTTCGAGGACGGACTGGCAGCCCAGCGGGTCCTCGACGCCGTCGAGCGAAGCGACGAGCGCGGGGAGTGGGTGACCCTCGAGTAGTCGGGAAGCGTCGCGGAACTGTTTTCCTGAAGGATGCCGCTCGAGTCGAACCTCGAACCGAAATGAAGTCCGGCCGCCTCAGGTTTCCACGCCCAGGACGGTGTTATCGTCGGCATCGCCGAACGCCACCCAGTCGTCGTCCGTTTTGGCTGCGTTCGCCTCACCTGGGCCGAACGTGTACGTCCCCGTCTCTTCGGGTGCCTCCGCAAAGTAGGTGAACGTGGCCGTCTCACCCGGAACCGCGGTCCCGAAGTAGACGAATTGCACGTCGCCGTCCTCCTCGACGCGCTCCACGTCGCCGTAGGCGTCGTCGACTGACCACTCGACGGGGACGACGTCCCGCACCATTGCTTCGTGTGAGACCGACTCGACGGTCACGTCGACGCGATTGGTCTGGCCGGCGGTGAACGCCGACCCGTCGTCCTCGCGAGCGCCCGCCACCTCGAGCGTCTCGGGCGTGTCGGGATCGGCCAGTTCGACGTCGTTGTGCTTCGCGAAGTCACCGGCCTCCGCTCGCCGAACGGCTGACGGCGCGTCGACGAAGCCGGCGCCGGCGTTCCACGGGGTGTAGGCAGTGTGGGCGTCGCGGGCCTGGGATTCAACCGTGTAGATAACGTCCGCAGGCGACCAATCGTGGCCGTTCTTGCGCGCGGCGTCGATCACCAGGGCACAGATGCCGGCGGCCGCCGGGCAGGCCATGCTCGTCCCCGTCATCGGCGAGTAGTAGAGTTCCTCGTCCGGCTCGAGGGCGTCCAGCGGGTCGGTCGGGCCGACCGTACTCATCACGGAGTTACCCGGGGTCGCAACGCCGGGGCGGTAGAGCCCGACTGGCCGATACCGATACGGTTCGCCGAGCTGTTCGAACGCCTCGAGGTCGATCTCGTAGGTAACTACGACGTTGGTCGCGGGTTCGACCTCGATCCAGTACGTCTCGCCGCCCTCGACGTCCGTCGTCAGCGTCCGGTGCTGGTAGACGGGCTCCTCGCCGAGTTTGGCGACTTCCTCGCCGTCTTTCGAGCCCCGGTGGACTGTCAGCGTGATCTGCTCGCCGTCTGGAGTCAACGACAGGTCGAGCTCCAGGACGTCGGCGTTTTTCGGCGCGACCCACTCGTAGTAGTCGCTGCCGGTACCCGTAGGGCCGAGTTCGCCCGTCCACGAATCGGTGTCGACGACGTACTGCCCGCGAGTCATCGCGGCGTGGAACTTCTCGAGGTTTCGCAGGGCTTTCCGGCGGTCGTAGTTGGTCTCACGCTCCTCGTCGGGCGTGCGCCCGCGAGAGGAGAAATCTGTGACGTGCTTGTCGTCACGGGTGGCTGCCACGCCGAGAACGTGGGGCGCCTTGGCGAACCGCGAGAGGGTGTCCGAATCGGGCCCGTCGTTGCCCGCCGCGAAGACGGGGACGATCCCGCGCTGGAACGCCTCCCAGGACGCGACGTTGACGGGGTCGTTCGGGTTGTACCGCATGTCGCGGGCGACGCCGTAGGAGTTCGAGACGACGTCGGGGTCGAAGTCGTCATCGGGGTCGTCCGCCCGGGCCAGCATGTGGTCCCACGCGCCGACGACGAACGGGAGGTAGACGGCCTCGTTAGTCGAGTACACCGACACGCGGGCCCCGGGAGCCATCCCGCGGTACTGCCCGTCGCTCGCCGCTCCGTCGCCGGCGACGATACCGGCACAGTGGGTACCGTGCCCCAGGTCGTCGGTGTCTGCCTCGGATCCGAGGTCGATCCAGTCGGGGTCGGGGTCTCCCAGCGGATTGTCGACCCACTGCCAGTTCGACTCGAGTCGCCCGTCGAAGTCGGGGTGCGGCCCGGAAAAGCCCGAGTCGATGACGACGGTGTCCACCGACGAGCCGTCGTAGCCGAGGTCCGACTGAACCACGTCGGCGCCCGTGGCCTCGCGGGAGTCGTCGTTGTAAAACTCGAGGTCGACGGCCTTGGCGACCCGTCGAACGGCATCCCAGTCGGCGACCGTGGTGAGCTGGTCGCCGGTCAGGGCGGTGTAGGCCATCGGGAGGACCTCGTACTCGACGAGTCCCGCCTGCAGGTCGAGGTCTCCGAGGAGGCCGACCGATTCGGCGTCGTCGAAAACGACGATCACCTCCTGAAGCACGTCGGTCGCGGTGTCGAGCAGGCCGTCGAGCACCGACGTGTCCGTGTCCGCTGCCGCGGTTCCCGAGAACGGGAGGAGCGAGGCCGCGCCGGCGGCGCCGGCAGTCCTGAGTACTGTGCGTCGGTTTACGTGTCGTGACGTGTCCTCTGACATCGTGAAAGTAGATTCGTATCGGTAGTGGTACGCTTCGAGACTCGAGCCATCGTTCGAACCGCGGACTCGAGGCTCGAGGCGGTGAACCGGGTTCTAGGTGCTCTGACCGACGACGACATTCGAGTCGCTCGTTCCCGAAACCGCGACCCAACCGTCGCCTGCGTCGACCTCGGCAGGGCCGAAGTCGTAGGTGTCGCTCAGCAGCAGTTCGTCGGGCGCCTCGACGAAGTACTCGACCGACGTGTCGGTGTCAGCCGCGGCCGTCCCGAAGTAGACGTACTGGACGCCCTCGCCCTCCTCGACGCGGGTGACGTCGTCGGAGTACTCGGTCAGAACGTCCCACTCGGCGGGGACGACGTCCCGGAGTTCGGCGTCGGCACTCGGGTTCGCGGTCAACTCGACGTGGTTGGTCTGGCCGCCCGTGAAGACGCTGGCGTCGTCGTCGCGGGTGCCGTCGACGAAGAAGCCGTCTTCGACGTCCACCGAGAGATCGAGGTGGACCTGCACATCGTCGCCGTTGACGCAACTCGGAACGTTGACCAGTTTCGCGACGACGAACACCGTCTGCTCGCCCGCGTCGCGGCCGAACGAGACGGACGTCTCGGCGGTTCCGTCGAGCCCCTGGGCCCGTCCAAGCACGTTCGGCTCGCCGTTGTCGGCCGGATTCGCGGCATCGTAGACGAACAGGTCGATGTGCGGATCACCCTTCGCCGCGCCCTTGTCGCCGCCCGAAAGGTGGCTGACCTGGACGTTCGCGGTGACCGTGCCCGGTCCGGCCTGCACGTAGCCCGCTGCAGCGCGCTCGTCTTCGGGGACGTTCAGGCCGACGACCTCGCTCGATGTACCCGACAGTTCTCGGGTCACGGCGTCGATGGCCGGGCCGGGGTTCACGCGACCGTACCCCTCGAACGGGTCCCGCCCGCCGAAGTCGTACGTCGGTGCCTTCGCGCGGTGGTACGGCGCAGCGGTGAGCGCCGTCTCCGACGCGGTGGCGAGCAGCACCTGCTTGAGGCGCATCACGTCGTCGAAGTCCGTCTCCGCGGGTTCGGGCAGCGCGATGCTCGAGGGCGCGTCCTCCTCCATCGCCTGGGCGACCAGCCCGGCAGTGCCGTTCGTGTACGGGGAGGCCATCGACGTGCCGGCCTTGCCGGTGTAGCCCCGGATCGGCGCCTGTTCGTCCTCCGGCTGATCCGCGACGCCGGTGTCGGCCGCGTTGGCTGTATCCGTCACGTACCCGCCCGGTGCGGTGACGTCGGGTTTCATGTACGTGTCGTAGTCCTCCTCGTCGATGCCGCCGATACCACCGCTCGAGTACGCCGAAATACCGTCGAGCGGGCCGGTCGCGACGACCGAAATCGCCTCGTCCGCGACAGCCGGCGAGCCGTTCCCGTTGGCCGGCGTTGCAGCGTTGCCCGCCGCCGCGACCGACAGCACGCCCGCGTCGGCGATTTCCTTGATTCGAGCCGGGATTCGGTCGAGCGTACCCGCCGCTGCGCCCAGCGGCAGGCCGCCGACGTAGCCCCAGGACATGTTGACCGCGCGCATGTTGAACAGGTCGGCGAAGTCCTCGGCGTGTCGACCCAGGTCCTCGGTCGGACCCGAGAGCCCCTGCAGGCACACGAGGCTCGCGTTCGGCGCGACACCGGAGTGGAAGCCATCGTGTTCGCCGGTTCGGTCGGCGGCGGTCTTGTCGGGGTCGATGAACGCACCGGCAGCGACGGAATCGACGTACGCAGACGTCGCCAGTTCGCCCTCGGCCGTCCGAACGTATACCGTATAGGTGCCCGATTCCTCGGCCGGTGTTACCGCGGTCACGTTGTCCTGGACACCCTCGTCGGTGTCGAGCGTGGTCCGCTCGAGCGTTCGCCCGTCGGGTCCCTCGATCAGGACCTCGATGAGTTCGCCGTACGCGGAACCGAAGACCCCCGTGCCGGCGTCGGCCTCGACCTCGTAGGCGAGGTAATTGCCGGTCACCGCCGAGAGCGCGGTGCGAGGTTCGTCGGTCTGGACCGTGTCCGGGTCGACGGCACTAGCCCGGCCGCTCCCGCCCATGATGGACGCGCAGTGGGTCCCGTGGCCGTTCTCGTCGCGCGGTCGTTCGTAGAACCCGTAGCGAGAGCCGGCGTCGTACCAGCCCACCGTCTTGGGGGTGTCGGCCGTCGGCGTGCCGTCGGTTCCCTCGAAGACGACGCTCGAGTCGTAGGTCGTTCGCTCGCCCTCGTACGCGAAGTACGTGCCCGAAATCTCGTACTCCGAGAGCGTGTTGATGTACGCCTCGGCGACGAACCGGTATCGCCGGTCGGGCGCAACCGACGCCCGGATCGTCTCCGGCATGTCCGCCGAAGCGGCCCGCGCGGCGGTCTCCCACTGGCCGTCGACGTACTCGTCGAGTCGGAACTCGAGGTCGTTGGTGTTCTCGACGAACGGCGACCACGAGAGCGAGGCGTCCAGTTCCTCGACGCCGCTGGGTGTCGTGAACTCGTGGTAGACCTCCTCGCCGGAGACGAACGTCCCCGGTCCCATCGTTCCCGAAAAGGACTCGGCGTCGCCGGTCTCGACGCGCTCGAGGTCGTTCTCGTCCGGTTTCGTGAGTTTGACCTGATCGTCCTCGACGAACGCCTGGACACCGTTCCACGGCCCGAGATCCGGATGCCGCGAGTCCAGGCCGGAATCAGTTAGCGCAATCGTCCGGTCGGTTCGACCGCGATATCCTCGATCCCAGGCGTGACGCGCCTCGAGCACCCGCCAGTTGAGAAATCGTGGATCGATGTCGTCGGTCGCTCCTACGGTGTTCGTCGCTGCCCCACCGGCCAGCGCCGCCCCTACAGCGACCCCGGTCGCTTTGACGAATGTTCGACGTGAGAACCCGGTTCCCCTCTGCTTATCTCCGTTACTCCCTGACATGGGATGTGAACGCGTATTCCAACGTGGTTTATAACATAAACGGTTGTGACAAACCGATCCAAATGAAGCTACATATTTGTAGAACGTATGGATTGAACGAAGTTTCTTGTTGATGTTTACAGACTTCGACGAACCATCGAGTTCCGCGAATCGCGCTCGAACCCAGTGACCACCTGGTCCAGAGTCGTCCAGGTCCGCCCCGAGAGCGGTTCACTATCGAACGGCCTCTATTCAGTACGTAGTCGGCCAAATACGTACAATTCGGAAGCCACCATCGGCCGCAACCGATCGGCAGTATTTTGTCCGGCCCGGCACGAGTACGACCCAGAGAACCGTGTTGTCGGTCGAACTCCACGTCCACTCGTCGCTCTCGTACGACGGCCGCGACCCGGTCGAGTTCATTCTCGAGCAAGCATCGGCCGTCGGCCTCGACGCCATCGCGATCACCGATCACGACGAAATCGCCGCGAGCCTCGAGGCCGTCGAACGGGCCCCGAACTACGGCCTCGTTGGCATTCCAGGCATGGAGATTTCGAGCAAAGCGGGCCACATTCTCGGATTCGGCATCGCCGAGGCCGTCCCGCCGGGGCTCTCCTATGAGTCCACCCTCGAGGCGATCCGTGAGCAAGGCGGCATCGCCGTCGTCCCCCACCCGTTCCAGGAATCCCGACACGGCGTGATGGCCCGGGTATCGCGCGCCGACCTCGCACAGGCGGACGCGATCGAAGTCTACAACTCCCGCCTGTTGACCGGACGGGCGAACCGCCAGGCCGAACGCTTCGCGCGCTCTCGAAACCTGCCGATGACCGCCGGGAGCGACGCCCACATCGGCGAGATGGTCGGCCAGGCGGTCACGCGCGTCGACACCGACGAGCGTTCGGCCGACGCGATCCTGGAGGCCATCGCCGACGGACGGACGACGATCGAGGGGAAGCGAACGCCCTGGCACATCAGCTTCCGCCAGGCCGCCGGCGGCGTCAAGCGCCGGATCAAGGGCGGGGTCTTTCAGCTGTTTCGATGACGGGTATGGATTCCGGTTGCGATTCCGATTCCGATTCCGATTCTCGTGGCGGTACCGAGGGACACCCCATTCGGGGCGCCTCGGCCACCCGCATCCGCGACGCCCTCGAGACGCGCGACCCTTTCCCCGGAACCGCTGGGTTCGCCGGCTGGATCGACGACGCGCTCGTGCGTGACGTCCTCGGTCGCGTTCCGCTGTTCGTCGAGGAACCCGTTCTCGAGGGAGATGTCTCGCTGGCCCCCGATCGAGTGGCGTTTTCGCCCGAATCCCTGGCGGCCCCGGTACTCGTTCCCGCAGGCTCCCGCCTGGGACCGTCGGGGCTCGAACGGATCTGGTCACTTCCCGAAATCGACGTCTCGGAATCAGGGGTCGACGGAAGAGACGATGCTACCGCCATCGACGCCGTCGACGACGCCATCGCCACCGCTATCGACGCCGTCGATGCGCGAAACGTCGCCGTCGCCTTCTCCGGTGGCGTCGACTCTGCACTCGTCGCCGAGTTGCTCGACGCGCCACTGTACGTCGTCGGCTTCCAGGACAGTCACGATGTCGAAGCCGCTCGCACGGCCGCCGAGGCGATGGGCCGAGACCTGACCGTCGTCTCCCTCGAGCCGAGCGACCTCGAACGCGCGACGCCCGCGGTCGCCCGAGCCATCGGGCGAACGAACGCCATGGACGTTCAGATCGCCCTGCCGCTGTACCTCGTGGCCGAACGAATCGCCGCGGACGGCTTCGACGCGATGGCCGTCGGCCAGGGGGCCGACGAACTCTTCGGTGGGTACGAGAAGGTCGTCCACCTCGATCACCGGGTCGAGGCCGAGACGGTCCGCGGTGCGGTTCGGGAACAGATCGAGACGCTCCCGGCACAGCTACCGCGAGACGTCCTGGCAGCCGAAGCCGCCGGCGTTTCCCCCGTCGCGCCGCTGCTCCACGACGCCGTCGTCGAGGCGGCGCTCGCGCTCCCCCCGCACCTGCTCGCCGACGAGGACGAGCGAAAGCGGGCGCTCCGGGCGGTCGCCAGTCGATATCTCCCCGACTCCGTTGCCCGGCGAGAGAAGAAGGCCGTCCAGTACGGCAGCCTGGTGGCCCGCGAACTCGACCGTCTCGCCCGCCAGGCCGGGTACAAGCGACGGATGGACGATCACGTCACGCGGTACGTGTCGTCGCTTCTCTCGAGCGATAGCTGATCGATGAATGACCGCGTGGAACGGGCGGTCGACGAGCGGACGAGCGGACGACTCGAGACGCCCGCTTAGGTCCAGTCGCCGAGACAGCGCGAGGAACAGAAGTGAAGGTCGACCGTCTCCGATGGCTCGCTCTCGAGGTGCGTCTTGAGCGTGTACGCGACCGAGTCGTTCGTGGCACAGTTATCGCATTCCATACGACGTCAATCGTCACTCCCTACCCTTACTATGGGGTCGTTAACGCGCCTCGAGCGGCGGAAATCCGTCGTTTCAGACGAGTCAAGGCGGGCCTGAACGCACTGGCCTGCACGAAGTCGCCCGGCCCGATGGATCCAAACTCACTCGCGAGCACGCCGAGAGACGACAGTCGCCCGATCCCCGGCGTATCGAAACCCTTACTCCCCGGTGCCCTCAGTGGTCGCATATGAGCGAGGACGCCGTCACCCCCGAGGCCGTCCGCCACGTCGCGGCACTGGCCCGGGTCGACCTCGAGGACGACGAGGTCGACCAGTTCACCGAGCAGTTCGCCGACATCCTGGCCGCCTTCGAGACGCTCGATTCGGTTCCGGACGTCGACACCGACGCCGACCTGACGAACGTCATGCGCGCCGACGAGGTCCGAGGCAGCCTCGAGACGGATACGGCGCTCCGGAACGCGCCGGACAGCGAGGACGAGTACTTCAAGGGGCCGAACGTCTCCTGATCAGCCATGAGCGAGGACATCTTCATCACCGAGACGACCATCGACGGGGCCGACGACGGGCCGCTGGCCGGCCAAACGGTCGCGGTCAAGGACAACATCTCCACGGCGGACGTGCGAACCACCTGCGGATCGAGGATGCTCGAAGAGTACGTCCCGCCGTACGACGCCACGGTCGTCGGCCGTATTTCGGAGGCGGGTGCCACCATCGTCGGTAAGGCCAACATGGACGAGTTCGGCATGGGCACGACCACCGAAACCTCCCACTTCGGCCCGACGGACAATCCCGCCGCACCAGGACACGTCCCCGGTGGCTCCTCCGGTGGCTCCGCCGCGGCCGTCGCCGCCGGCGAAGCCGACATCGCGCTGGGTTCGGACACCGGCGGGTCGATCCGCTGTCCCGCCGCGTTCTGCGGCGTCGTCGGGATCAAGCCCACCTACGGCCTCGTCTCTCGGTATGGCCTCGTCGCCTATGCCAACAGCCTCGAGCAGATCGGCCCACTGGCGGCGACCACGGAAGCGGCCGCGGCCCTCCTCGACGTCGTCGCCGGGCCCGACGAGTACGACGGGACGACCCGCGAGGATCCCAACGCCGACCGAGGAACCTATGCCGAGGCGGCCGACGGCGATGTCGACGGCCTCACCATCGGCGTCCCCACGGAACTGCTTGAAGGCGCTGAGGAGGGCGTCGTCGAGACCTTCTTGGACGCTATCGGCACGCTCGAGGACCAGGGTGCCTCTTACCACGAGGTCAGCCTCCCCTCCGTCGAACACGCCGTCGAGGCCTACTACGTGATCGCGATGTCCGAAGCGTCCTCGAACCTGGCGCGCTTCGACGGCGTCCGGTACGGACACTCGGGCGGCTACGAGGGCAACTGGAACGAGTCGTTCTCGACGGCGCGCGCGGAAGGGTTCGGCCCCGAGGTCAAACGCCGCATCCTCCTCGGTACCTACGCGCTCTCGGCGGGCTACCACGACAAGTACTACAAGAAGGCCCAGGACGCCCGCGCGTGGGTCAAACAGGACTTCGACGCGGCGCTCGAGGAAGCCGACGTGCTCGCCTCGCCAACGATGCCGGTCACCCCGTTCGAACTCGGCGAGAGCCTCGACGACCCGCTGCAGATGTACCTGGCCGACGCGAATACGGTCCCAGTCAACCTGGCGGATCTGCCAGCGATTTCGGCACCCGCCGGCGAGACCGGTGGCCTCCCGGTGGGTATCCAGTTCGTCGGCCCCGCCTTCGGCGAGCGCCGCCTCGTCCGAGCGGCGAGCGCGCTCGAGTAGCGCGCTCTACGTAGATTTATATACTAGATTCACGAATCGTGACATGAGCGTATAGCGGGAAGGTATCTATGAAGATTACACCGGATCTGGAAGTCGAGTTTGAAGAAATCGAGTTCGACGAGTTCTCTCGCGCCTGCGACCTCGTCGAGGAGTACTTCGGCGAGGCGATCGACGACGTCGCCCTCCACGCGCCGGTCTCACGACGCCAGCTCGTCGCCGTGCTCGCGCGTGCCCAACTCTCGGGCCGTCAGCTGGCGATCGACGGACTGACCGACGAGGGCGAGATGGTCTACCAGTCGAACGACGAGACGCTCCTCTGGCTCGACGGCGACTTCTGGCTCGACATGCGCGGACTTCACCACCTCAGTCCCGACGAAGGGCGGGCGGCGCGCGAAGTTCATCGCCGCCTCATCGAAGCGATCGACGGCGACGTTCCCTACTACAACCGCGAGCGAGATCCGTTCGTGTTGATCGAACGGCGTCCCGACGGCGTCTGAAAGCGATCCGATTTTTGGGCGAAAATCAGCGAAACTCGAAACTCGAAACCCGAAACGTGAGCCGTTACTCCTGGTAGGCCAGGTTCATGATCCACTGCGAAAAGGCGTCGCTGTTGGGATCGACCTCCTCCTCGCCGATGAACGGCGAAAGCATATCGCCAGCCATCAACAGGGTGAAATCGAGGTCTCGAGCCGTCGGCGTGATGTAATAGGTGTTGTGTCCATTGTAGACGGTTTCCTCGCGGTCGACGAGTTCCTTCTCGACCAGGGACTCGACGATTCGACTCCCCTTGCGCGAGGAGACGCCGAGTTCCTTCCAGAAGTCGCTCTGGTGGATCCCGCTCGTCTGCCGGACGAGTTCGAGGCCCGCGAACTCGTCCTCCGACAGCTCCGCTTCGGCGGCCGAGACGCTCATCGCAACTCCCCTCCGACCATACCGACCGCTCCTGGTTCCGGCGCGTTCATACCCGATCCACCGGTCGCAAGCCGCTTAAATGTGCCCTTCGCGGTCGGTCCAGTTCTCGACTAGTGGCTCGAGTGGGCGCTCCAGGCGACCCCCGGCGTCGACCTCGACGTCCCGATACGGCGTTCGACACGGCGGGCCGTCGGCGAACGCGTACCCTCGCCGGTCCCCGAGGACGATCAGCGACGACGACCGCGTACCGTACCCGTCTCCGTGGACGCAGACCCCGTACTCGTGATCGCCGAGGACCGTTCGGGCCTGCTCCAGCCACTCGAGCGCCGGCGTGCGGGTCGAGCCTACGTCCGAAGACCGGACACCGTCGGTCGAGGGCGCCTCCGCTGCGTCGGATGCCAGGTCGACCGCCGCGGCGGAGAGGTCCCGCTGCACGCGGCGGGCGTTCTCGGCCTGGGCTGTCGCAGCGTCCGCTCGCCCGTGTGGAATCTCGAACGTCTCGTCGAATCCGACGTTGACGACGACGTGCACGCCCGGTTCGAGCGTCGTCGTCCGCAGCCTGCCGTCCCACTCCAGGACGAAGGCGTCGTCGCGGTCGGCTACCACGAGACTGAATCCCTCGAACTCCACGGCATCGACGGCCTCCGCTACGAACGTCCGGGCCTCGAGTGCGGACGGTCGTGAGAGCACGTCGGCGACGAGGCGGCCGCGAGAGCGCTCGCCCGCGAGGTCGGCGTCGGTCCATCGGTTCGTGATTCCCACGAACAGGTTGTGGTCGTTGAACCCGATCCAGGTGCCGCCGGCCTCGGCGTCACGCGGGGCGACGACGAGGGGATCGGTCACGTACAGGTCCGGGGATTCGCTGGGTCGTTCGAGACCCTCGTCGCGGTTGGCGGCGACGACGACCGGCGCTTCCTCGAACACCTGCCAGGCGAGCGTCAGGGTGCACACGTTGGAAAGGACGGGGGCGACGCCCTTAGCGTTTTAGCAGACCTCACCGACCGCTCGACACTTCACTGACCGGTCGGCGCTTCACCGACCGTTTGGCACCTCACCGACCGCTCGGCGCTTCACCGATCGCCCGAGACGTCGACGCCCGCCTCCTCGAGCCGCGCGCGGACCTGCTCACGGTCGACGGTTCCGGAGTGCGTTCGCGGGAGCGACGACGCGATCCCGATCGTCTTCGGACACTTGAACCCGGCCAGGCGGTCGCGGCAGTACGCTCTGACCTCGTGCGGATCGATCTCCTCCCTGCTCGAGGCGACGACCAGCGCACCGACGCGCTCGCCCCACTCCTCGTCGGACAGGCCGACGACAGCGGCGGCCGACACCGCGGGATGATCCTCGAGGACGGCCGCGACTGCCGTGGGATCGACGTTCTCGCCGCCGGTGACGATCCGGTCGCTCTGCCGATCGAGAATCCAGAGGCGACCGTCCTGGTCACGCCGGCCACGGTCGCCCGTGCGGAGGCCGCGCTCGTCGAAAGCGGCCCGCGTTCGCTCGGGTTCGAGGTAGCCCGGCGTGACGGTCGGGCCGGAGACGACGATTTCACCCGTCTCGCCCGTCTCGACGGGATCACCGTCGTCGTCGAGAATCGCCACCTCCGTGCAGACGAGCGGTCGTCCGACGGTGCCCTCGTGGGCGATCGCCTCTTCGGGCGTCGCCGTCGCAATCTGGGAGGCCGTCTCGGTCATGCCGTAGGTTGGGCACGCAGGGACGCCGCGTTGCCCACAGCGGTCGATCAGATTGGGGCTCGCGGGAGCGCCGCCGAGCAGGACGAAACGGAGACTCGCCGGCGGCCGCCAGCCCGCCTCGAGCAACCGCGAGAGCATCGTCGGGACGAGCGAGACACCGGTCACGTCGTGCGATTCCATCGTTCGCGCGGTCGTGTCCGGGTCGAACTCGCGCTGGAGGACGACCGCCGTCCCGTACAGCGCCGACCGAAAGACCGGCGCCAGCCCCCCGACGTGGTACATGGGGAGACAGCAGAGCCAGCGGTCGTCGGGATCGACGCCGAGCCTGAACGCCGACGCCGTAGCGCTCGAGACGAGGTTCTCGGCGGTGAGGCGGACGCCTTTGGGTTCGCCGGTCGTGCCCGAGGTGAAGGCGACGAGGAGTTCCTTCCCGCCGCTATGCCTACCGGTGTCGGCCAGTTCGGGGGTTCGATTCGTCTCGCCTTCCGTGTCCGATTCCGATTCGGGTGTCGGGGCCCCTTCTGTGCTCGACTCGAGTGACGGGTCTCGATCCGCGTTTGGCTCGAGCGAAACGAGTGACGCAAGCGACGCGAGCGGACTCGAGTTCCCACCCTGCGTGCCATCGACCGTGTAGATCGGAACCGATCCGTCGCCGATTTCGCGTGCCAGGCCCTCGGTGTCGTCCTCGCAGAGCAGGACGGAGACGTCCGCTCGATCCGCCTTCGACCGCAACTCCTCGGCCGTCTCACGGACGTTCAGGAGGACGAGCGTTCGCTGACCGCGCATCGCCGCGAAAAGCAGCGTCACGAACGCGGGCCGGGTCGTCAGGACGACGCCGAGCCGATCACCCGGCTCGCCTGGCAGCCGCTCCAGGAGGACGTCCACGGCTCGATCGAGGACCCCGTAGCTGTATCGACGGCCCTCGTCGGCGTCGATCAGCCCCGTTCGCTCGGGCGTCGTCGCCGCTCGCCGCGCGAGGAGGTCGTCGGTCGCCCACTCGAGTCCCGTCGGTCCGATTGCCCCCGTCACGTCGCCCCCCACACGTCGTCGATGCCGAGCCCCTTCGCCTGCGGGACGACGGCGGCCCCCTTCTCGAAGAGCACGGGGTCGCGACCGAGGTCCGTCTTCAGCAACTCGCCCGTCGCCAGGCCACAGGGCGGGACGTCGGGCATCGAGGCTGCGAGGTGAACCGCCGCCGTCCGCGCCACGACGCCGTCGATGGTCGTCGTCACCAGGCTCTCGAGGCCGAGTTCGCCGGTCCAGGTGACGACCTCCCGAGCGACGTCCAGCCCGCCGAGGGCCATCGGCTTCAGGATCAACACGTCGGCGGCGCTCGCTTCGCAAATCGCGTCGACGCCGTGTTCGAGCAAGCCCTCGTCCAGGGCGATCTTCGGACCGCGCCCGCGGAGGTCGGCGTGCCCCTCGAGGGCTCCGGCCGGCAGCGGCTGTTCGACGATCGAAACCCCCGCCTCGTCGAGTCCGCGGATGGCCTCGACGGCCTCGTCGAACGTCCACGACCCGTTCGCGTCGACTCGCACCTCGACGTCGTCACCGACGGCCTCCCGGACGCGCTCGACGCGCGTCACGTCCTCGTCGACCGAGCGCCGGCCCACCTTGAGCTTGCACGACCGAAATCCGCGGTCGACGGCGTCGCGTGCGGCCGCCGCGGTCGCGTCCGCGTCGTCGTCGCCGACGGTCGAATTGACCGGGACCCTGGCGACTCGGGACCCGTCGCCCAGGTACTGGTAGAGCGGCCGGGCCCCGCGGGTCGCGTAGCAATCAGAAATCGCCAGGGAGACGCCGTGTCTGGCCGCCGCCGTGTCCTCGACCGCGTCCAGGACGGCGCCCGACCCGTCGTCGGCGGCGTCGACGGCTTCCTGGAGCGCCCGTTCGCAGTCCTCGAGGGATTCGGTCCAGCCCGGAAGCGGGGTCGCCTCGCCGATGCCGACGACTCCCTGGAACTCGGCGCGGATCAGGAACCCCTCGCGGGTCGTGATCGTCGCGTCGCCCGACTCGAAGGGCTGCTCGAGTTCGAGTTCGAAGGGGCGAAACTGGAGGTCGAGCCCCATCAGAGCCCCACCCCGGTTCCGACCGCGGGCCCGGCCTCGAGGGCGATGCCGACCGCGAACAGGAGTGCGTGGCCCGCCAGGAGTTTCCCGGTCTGCTCGAGAGCCGGATTCAGCGCCTCGCCGTCGGTTCTGGTCCAGACAGTGCGGGTGACCGCGAGCGCGTACGGGGCGGTGAGCAGCGGCAGGAGCGCGGAGGCGGAGAACCCCCAGCCGATCCAGAACCAGAGCGGGACGACGTAGGCGAGGGAAACGAGTGCTGCGAACTCGAGGCGACTGAACCGATAGCCCAGTCGCACGGCCAACGTGCGCTTGCCCGTCTCGGCGTCGGTCTCGCGGTCGCGGACGTTGTTGACGACGAGAATCGCCGTCGAGAGGCCGGCCACGGGGATGCTCGCCACGAACGCCTCGGGTGGCATCGTTCCCGCCGGAATCGTCGTGATCAGGGGCTCGATGTGGGCGGCCGCCTGGACGTAGAAGGTGCCGACGACGGCGACGACGCCGAAGAAGACGAAGACGAAGAGGTCCCCGAGGCCGTGATAGCCGAGGGGGTAGGGGCCGCCGGTGTAGGCCCAGCCACAGAAGACGCTCACCAGGCCGATGACGAGGATTGGGACGCCGCCGACGTAGACGAGGTAGACGCCCGAGAGGATGGCCGCGGCGAAGGTGACGAGCGTCGCGAATTTGACCTGACCGGCGTCGATCAGCCCCGACTGGGTGACCCGGGTGAATCCCTCTCGATCGTCCGTGTCGGCGCCCTTCACGGCGTCGTAGTAGTCGTTGGCGAAGTTCGTTCCGATCTGGATCAACGCGGCCCCGACGAAGGCCATCAGCGCGGGGAGCGCCGCGAACACGCCCTCGGAAACGGCGAGACCCGTTCCCACGAGCACTGGCGCGGCGGCCGCCGGCAGCGTCTGGGGACGAGCGGCCATCACCCAGGCCTTCGTTCGAGACACCTCTGCCGTACTCATTGTTCGAACGTGCCACTCGAAAGAGTGTTAACGTTGGCATTGCGGCCGCGGTGGCGGCTTTCGGTGGCTGTCAGTGACGGCCCGCGGTCTCGACAGTGGCGGCCTACGGTCTCGTCAGCGCCGAACCGCCGCCGCCAGTCGCTCGCTCGCCGCTTTCGGATCGTCGGCGGCCGTGATTTCGCTGATCACTGCGACGCCGGCCGCACCGGCCTCGACGACGGGACTCGCGTTCTCAGTGGTGATCCCGCCGATGCCGACCACGGGGATCGAGACGGCGTCGACGACGGCGGCGATTCGCGCCGGCCCGACGCCAGATTCGTCGGGGTCGACGTTCTTCGAGGACGTGGCGTAGACGGAGCCGACGCCGAGGTAGTCCGCGCCGTCGGCTTCCGCCCGCTTCGCGTCGGCGACCGTCGAGGCCGAGCAGCCAACGATCGCATCGGGCCCCAGAACGTCACGAGCGACCGCCACGGGGAGGTCGGACTGCCCGACGTGGACGCCGTCGGCCTCGATCGCCAGCGCGAGGTCGATTCGATCGTTGACGATCAGGGGAACGCCCGCGGCCGCGGTTAGTTCGCGGAGTTCGAGCCCGAGTTCGTACCGACGGCGGGCACTCACACTCTTCTCCCTGAGCTGAATCACGTCCACGCCGCCCTCGAGTGCCGCGCCGACGATCTCGAGGGTCGATCTCCCGGCCGAGACGGACTCCTGGGTGACGAGGTACGTGCGCCACCCGCCCGGATCCGTTGCGCTCGAGTCGATCATCGTCGCTTTCGGGCTAGTAGTGCCACGGGTACTGTTAGTAGTGCCACGGGTACTGTTAGTAGTGCCACGGGTACTGTTAGTAGTGCCACGGGTACTCCGAGAAGTCGGGCTCTCGTCCCTCGTTGAAGGCGTCCCGCCCCTCCTTTGCCTCGTCGGTCATGTAGCCCAGCCTCGTCGCTTCGCCGGCGAACACCTGCTGGCCCACGAAGCCGTCGTCGGCCATGTTGAACGCGTACTTGAGCATCCGCATCGCGTTCGGGCTCTTGGCGTTGATCTCTGCGGCCCACTCGAGTGCGGTCTCCTCGAGGTCCTCGTGAGGAACGGCCTCGTTCACCATCCCCATCTCCGCGGCTTCCTCGGCGGAGTACGTCTTCCCGAGGAAGAACACCTCGCGGGCCTTCTTCTGGCCGATCTGTCGGGCAAGGTACGCGGAGCCGAAGCCGGCGTCGTAGCTCCCCACGTCGGGATCGGTCTGGAGGAACTTCGCGTGCTCCTCACTCGCGAGCGTGAGGTCACAGACCACGTGCAGGGAGTGGCCGCCGCCGACCGCCCATCCGGGAACGACGCAGACGACAATTTTCGGAATGTGGCGGATCAGGCGCTGGACCTCGAGGATGTGCAGTCGACCCTGTTCGGACGCGCGCGTTTCATCGCCCTCGTACTCGTAGCCAGCGTCGCCGCGAATTGACTGGTCGCCGCCCGAACAGAAGGCCCAGCCGCCGTCTTTGGGCGAGGGGCCGTTCCCGGTCAGCAGGACGCACCCGACGTCGGTCTGTCGTTTGGCGTGATCCAGGGCGTCGTACAGTTCGTCGACGGTTCCCGGCCGGAAGGCGTTGCGCACTTCGGGACGGTCGAACGCGATGCGGACGGTCCCCGACTCGAGCGAGCGGTGATACGTGATATCGCGGAAGTCGAACCCATCGACCGGCTCCCACCGGGCGGGATCGAACGTTTCCGAAACCATGGTTCGACGTGGGTTCGAGGTCGTGAAATAGGTTCTCGTCTCCCGCCGTTCCCTCCGCCCTCTCCACCCCCGACAGATCACCACGCTCGACAGATCACCACGCTCGACAGATCACCACGCTCGACAGATTGCCGCACTCGACCGATCGCCGTACTCAATCACTCGACCCCGAGTTACCGCCTTCCTCGAAACCGAGGTCGTGAACCCTCTCCAGGACGCGCTCTTCGAGCACGTCCCGCTGACGGTGGCTCGCTTCGGCGTCGAACGACACCGAGAGCAGTTGCGTGCCGGGCATCGAGAGTGACTCGCGGTAGGCGTCCTCGAACTCGGCGGGGTCGACGTGGCGGACGTCGAACCCGTACAGTTCGCCGAGTGGGTCGAACTCGAGGCCGTGAGGCGTCCGGAACTGCTCCGTGAAGGGGGGATCGAACGACTCGATGGGTAGCTTGTGGAAGATGCCGCCGCCGTCGTTGTCGAGCAGGACGATCGTCGCGTCGACGCCGCAGCGCTCGAGCGCAAGCAGGCCATTGGCGTCGTGGTAGAGCGCAAGATCGCCCGTGACGAGCACCAGCGGGTCGTCGGTTGCGCTTCCGGCCCCGAGTGCGGTGCTCACGATACCGTCGATCCCGCTGGCCCCCCGGTTCGCGAGGACGGTGAGGTTGGCGTCTCGAGGCTCGCCGAAGCGGTCGGCGTCCCGGATCGGCATGCTGTTCGAGACGAAGACGGTCGATGGATCGGGCGCGTTTTCGAACACCGTTGCGAGGATCGCCCCCTCGAAGGGAGCAGACTCGAGGTCGGCTCGACCTGACGTCGAAACCGCCCAGTGTCGAGCCTCGGCGGCCGCGAGCGTCTCGAGCCAGTCGCTATCGGCTCCTGCGCAGGTCGTCTCGTCCTCGAGTTCGCTCGAGACGGCCTCGAAGAGGGGTGCGGGCTCCGAAACGACGAGATCGGTCGCAGTAAACGTCGCCTCGCGCCACTCGCCCGCGGGGTCGACCAGGAACTGCCGGCAGTCGGCGTCCCGCAGCGCGTGTTGGAGGGATTTCGACGTGGGAGAGGCGCCGAATCGAACGACGACGTCGGGATCCGGGACGGCGTCGACGTAGGTGTCGTAGCCGCCGTAGACGACTGGTTCGCCCTCCACCGCTGCCCCGAGGTGCGACCCGAACCGCAGCGTCGACAGCGGGTCCGCGAAGATCGGCACACCAACGGCAGTCGCGAGGTCGAGGACGGCGCTCGTTGCGGGTTCTCTGACCGGCGGGTCCGCCGGCCCCGCGACGATCAGCGGCCGGGCGGCGTTCTCGAGTGCTCTAGCGATCCGTTCGGGTGTTCGTGAGTCCGCCGGCGACGTCGTCTCCCCCGCCGACACCCGAACGAACGGTCCGTCGCGTCCCCGTCCGGCCAGCGTGTCCTCGAGCCCCGTTGGCACCGCGTCCGGCACTCGCGTCGGCTCGAGGGGCTTGCGGAACGGGCAGTTCAGGTGAACTGGGCCGGCCGGCGTGCCCGTCGTTTGGGTGAGCGCTCGAGCGGCGGTCGTCCGCAGGCTTCGAAGTGCGCGCTCGTCGGGTTCGGGAACCGGGAGTTCGGCGTACCAGCGAACGGCGTCGTCGTAGAGCTTCACCTGGTCGACCGTCTGATTCGCCCCGCTGTCGCGTAGTTCGGGCGGCCGGTCGGCGGTCAGGACGAGCAGCGGAACCCGGGCCTGACTCGCCTCGATCACCGCCGGGTGGAAGTTCGCCGCCGCCGTTCCCGATGTGCAGACGAGCGCCGTGGGCTCGCCGGTTCGTCGCGCGCGTCCGAGGGCGAAAAACGCCGCCGAGCGCTCGTCCAGGAGAGAGTACGTCTCGATCTCGGGGTGTTCGGCGAACGCCACCGTCAGCGGCGTCGACCGACTGCCGGGGGCGAGACAGACGGCCTCGAGGCCCCCGGCAGCAAGTTCGTCGACGAGCGTGCGACCCCAGAGTGTCGCGCGGTTCGGTGTCGTCATGAAATCACTCGCGGAGTTCGTCCAGGATCGGTCGGTACTTGAGCACGACCTCGTCCCACTCGTCGTCGGGGTCGCTGTCGGCGACGATGCCGTTTCCGGCGAACAGCGTCACCGCGTCCTCGCGGGCGACCCCCGAGCGGATGCCGACGGCGAACTCGCCGTCGCCGACGGCGTCGAACCAGCCGATCGGTGCCGCGTACCACCCCCGGTCGAACGTCTCGACGTCGCGGATCGTCTCCCAGGCGGCTCCGGGGGGGATGCCGCCCACCGCTGGCGTCGGGTGCAGGGCCTCGACGACGTCGAGTACGTGGTGGCCCCCCTCGAGCGTCGCCTCGATGGGCGTCCAGCAGTGTTGAATCGTGGCCAGCCGTTTGACTCGTCGCTCGTCGACCCGAATGTCAGCCGCGAGCGCCTCGAGCTGGTTGCGAATCGTGTCGACGACGATTCCGTGTTCGCGCCGGATCTTCTCGCTGTCGAGGAGTCGGTTGGCCAGTTCCTCGTCGGCCTCCCTGGTATCGCCTCGAGGGGCCGACCCTGCGAGCGCCTCCGTCCGGACGTCAGTGCCGGACTTTCCCACCAGGCGCTCGGGCGGGGCTCCGAAGAACGTGCCACTCTCGCCGTCCTGGAAGAGAAAACGATAGCAGTTCGGGTATCGTCGGCGCAGGCGTTCGAGACAGGCCGGCACGTCGAGGGGGCCTTCGAGGTCGACATCGAGGGCCTGGGCGAGGACGACCTTCTCGAGGACGCCGTCCGCGATGCGCTCGAGGGCCGTTTCGACGCCCGCGGTCCACTGCTCGCGCGTCGTCGTTCGCCGGGTGTCGTCGATTCCGGGGCCCGTCCCGCTCGAGCGCATCGCAGGCCCGTCCGAAAGCCGGTCGTACCAGGACTCGAGTGCCGTCGTCGCGTCGTCGTCGCTCGTGTCGACCGCGGTGAGCCACGTTCCCTCGTCGGTTCGCGCGAGAACCACCGACGGAACGACGAACGTCGCCGCGGCGAACCCCATCCAGGGGTCGCGCGGCTCGTGGCCGTCGTGGAAGGCGAATCCGCCGAACGCCCGAGGACGGGCAACAGCCGGACCGTCGTGGTCGACCCCGTCGAACGCCGTCGTCGCCTGCGCCCGAATCTCGTCGAACCGATCCGATCCGCTCGCGCTCAACCGGGCGGTCTCGCCCCAGCCGACCAGTTCGAGGCCGTCGGCCGTCGCCCACTGCAATCGCGTTCCCTGGGCGTGCTCGAGGGCGTTCCCGAACGAGACGTCGCCGATGGTACGGCTCCGACTCACCAGTCGGCGGCCCGCTCCCGTCGCGGAGGCCGTCGCCCGCCCGCTCGCGTCGACTCGTCCCTGACCCGACGGTCGATCCATTGGCGCATTTCGGTGTGGGGGCGCCTTCAGCGTTTCGAGGTCGCTCTCTCGGGGTTCGATTTCGAACTCGTTTAACCGCTCGCGTCCCTACGGTCGGCAATGGTCTCGAGATCGGGCAGCCGATGCAGTCCCGTCGAGCGACTCACACGGACCCGCGAACAGGGGTGGATCGCCGACCACCCGGTGGTCTGTAGTGGCTGAGGACGACCGGTCGCCAGCGACAACCATCTGCTCGCTGTGTGGCCGAGAGGTCGAGGACTCGTCGACGCCCGAAAAGAAGGCGACGCTCGAGGACGACGCGACGTTCTGCTCGCCAGGGTGTCGGCGCGTCTGGGAGACACTCGAGCCGGATCCGTCGGCGGATCTCGCGGTGGAATCGGGTCCCGCAGATCCCTCGAGTGGCGCGCACGGTGAACACTTCGAGGCGGTAGCTGTCGAGACGGGAGACCCTGACGGTGAGCCAGAGGGCCTCCTGGAAGACGTAGGCTCCAACGTCGAGAACGGCGGTAACTCGGACGATGCCGACGGTGTCGAAACTGCAGGCGAGAAGGAGACTGCCTCGGACGTCGAAGCCACAGCCGGAGCCGAAGTCGAAGCTGAAACCGAAACCGAAACCGAATCCGGGCCCAAAACTGAATCCGGGGCCAAAACCGAATCCGAAACTGAATCCGAAGCCACGGCCGGAGCCGAAACTGAATCCGAACCCACGGCCGGAGCCGAAAGCGACGAACAGGACGACCGCCCACCGATACGCACCCATCTCCGGGTCGACGGCATGCACACCGCCACCTGCGAGGCCTACCTCGAGTCCGTCGCGACCGACCTGGACGGCGTCCTCGAGGCCGAGGCGAGTTACGTCACCGAGTCGGTTCGCGTCGATCACGACCCCGCGACCGTCGCGCCGGCGGACCTCCAGGACGCCCTGAGCATCACGGGGTACACGGCGTACCTCCGGGACGACGCTGGATCACAGACTCAGGCGGACCAGACCGGGAAGAGCCGCCGCTCGCGCGAGATGAGCGGTGTTCGCAAGCGACGGACCGACGACATGCGCCAGGTCCGGTACGTCCTGGGGGTCGTCTTCGGGTCGTTCCTGCTCTTGCCCTATATCGTGATGCTCTACCCCTCCTACATGGCGGACATGGCGCCGATCGGCCCGCTCTCGTCGTTCCAGACGATCTTCACCGACGGCGGTATCATGTTCATGCGGGTCTACTTCGTCCTGACGGGAATTGTCCTCTACGTCACCGGGATGCCACTGCTCCGGGGCGCCTACGTCAGCCTCAAGCTTCGACGCCCGAACACGGATCTGCTCGCGGCGATGACCATCGTCGGCGCCTACCTCTACAGCTCCGTCGCGGTCTTCGTGACCAGTCCGAACGTCTACTTCGACCTCGTGCTCGTCGTCGCCTCCGCCGTCATGGGCGCGATCCTCTACGAGTCGATAGTCAAACAGCGCGCGATGGACCGCCTGACCGAACTCACGATCTCCCAGGTCGACAGCGCCCGCCGGTACGAGGCGGACGGATCGGTCACCGACGTCGACGTGGCCGACCTCGAGGCCGGAGACACCGTCCTCGTCAAGCAGGGCGAGCGCATCCCGATCGACGGCGTCCTCGCGGAGGGGACCTGCACGGTCGACGAAGCGATCGTGACCGGCGAATCCGTTCCCATCGCCAAAGACGCGGGCGACGAGGTCGTCGGCGGCTCGATCGTGACCGCCGACGCCGCCGTAATCGAGGTCGACGATCGTGGATCGAGCAGCCTCGAGCGCCTCACCGAAACGGTCTGGGACCTCCAGACCGCCGTCCACGGAACCCAGCGGCGGGTCGACGACCTGGCCGGCCGACTCGTTCGACCGCTCGTCGGCACCGCAATCGCCGCCGGCATCGTCGCGCTCGTCTTCGGACGCGGTCCAGGCGAGGCGACCCTGTGGTCGCTGACGGTCGTCCTGGTCGGCACCCCCTGGCTACTCGGTGTGGCGACGCCCCTGTCGATCGCGACGACCATCGAGGCGGCGATGGAACGCGGCGTCGTCGTCTTCGACGAGACCGTCTTCGAGCGACTCCGGGCGATCGACACGATCGTCTTCGACAAGACCGGCACACTCACCCGCGGCGAGATGACCGTCCTGGAGACCGAGGCACCCGACGACTTGCTGAAAGCGGCGGGAGTGCTCGAACAGCGGGCGTCCCATCCCGCTGCGGACGCCATCGCTCGAGCCTACGCCGTGGGTGGGTCCGACTCGAGCGGTAGCGATCGCGACGACACCGCCACTCGCCCCGATGGCGGTGCGACGGGCGAACACGCTACCCCGAACCGGGTATCAGACTTCGAGAGCCACGGAAACGCCGTCGAGGGAACCGTCGGCGACGGTCGTGTGCTCGTCGGCCATCCCGACGCGTTCGCCGACCGGGGGTGGACACTGGGTGAGGACGTCGAAGCCCGCGCGAGCGAGGCGCGCGGCTTCGGGCGCCTCCCCGTCGTCGTCGGTCGAGACGGCGTCGCCGAGGGCGTGATCGTCGTCGGCGACGAGCCCCGCCCCGCCTGGGAGGAGACGCTCTCGGCGCTCGAGACACGCGGCATGGACGTGGTCGTGTTGACCGGCGACGACCCGGAGGCCACGGACGCCTTCGAGGCCCACCCGGCGGTCTCCCACGCGTTCGCGGGCGTCCCGCCCGAGGGGAAGGTTGCGACGGTTCGCCACCTCCGGGAGCGTGGGCGGGTCGCGATGGTCGGCGACGGGACGAACGACGCGCCCGCGCTGGCCGAGGCGGACCTCGGGATTTCGCTGGGGAGCGGCACCGACCTGGCTTCGGACGCCTCCGACCTGGCGATCGTCGAAGACGACCTCGCGTCCATCGAGACGGCGTTCGAACTGGCCGCGGCTGCCAGCAAACGGGTCGAGCAAAACGAGCGCCTCGCCTTCTCGTACAACGTGCTCACGATCCCCGCCGCCGCTGCAGGACTGTTGAATCCGCTCGTGGCGATCCTGGCGAGCGTCGTCGGGCTCGGCCTGCTGGGCGGGAATTGCCTCCGTTCGCTCCTCGAGTAGGTATTTCGGTCGCTCCGTTCGCTCCTCGAGTAGGCGTTCCAGACGCCCCGGTCACTTCACGAGTAGGCGCTCGCTTTCGCCGATTCCCACGCGGTGAGAACGTGGCGAACGGTTCGAACCTCCCGGTAAAATAGAGCCGACGATGGCACCACACGTGTACACTAAAATCGGAGGACGGAAAGCTGTCGAATCGGTCGTCTCGGACTTCTACGACAAGGTTCTCGCAGACGACCAGCTCGCGGGCTACTTCGACGGCTACGACCTGGAGGAACTGTACGCCCACCAGGTCCAGTTCATCAGTTCGGTGGCCGGCGGACCCGTCACGTACACGGGCGCGGACATGCGCGAGGCGCACGCGGATCTGGATCTCGACCCTGCCGATTTCGACGCCGTCGCAGCCTATCTCGAGACAGCCCTCTTCGATAACGGCGTCGACGAGGACCACGTCGAGGCGATTCTCGCGGCGGTCGCCGAACTCGAGGAACCGATCCTCGGTCAGTGACTGGATGTGGGGACTCGATCCCCAGTCGATAATCGAACGCAGGGTCCCATTCTCGGTCGGTAACGGACCCCGGGCTCTCGGCGACCATGACCACGGGGAACTCCGAATTTTTCTCAGATAACTGGTAACACCACCAGTACAACCAAATGGCCGTGCTGAGTAGGCTTCGGTATGGCCGTCATCGAACTCGAGGGGCTCACGAAGAACTACGGCGACGTGCGAGCGGCCGACGACCTCACGCTCACCGTCGACCGCGGCGAAATCTTCGGCTACCTCGGCCCCAATGGGGCGGGCAAGACCACGACAATCCGCATGCTTCTCGGCTTCATCTCGCCGACGGCGGGATCGGCCCGGGTCCTGGGCGCGGACGTCCGCGACCGGAAGGCGTTGCTCGAGGCCAGGCGCCAGGTCGGCTACCTCTCGGACGACCCCGGGTTCGACGAGGAGGCCACCGGAACCGAAATCCTCGACCTACACGCCGCAGTGAAAGGAGGCGAGCGCCAGGACGAACTGCTCGAATTGTTCGACCCGCCGCTCGATCGCCAGGTGCGCGAGTACTCCCGTGGGAACGTCCAGAAGCTTGGGATCGTTACGACGTTCATGCACGACCCCGACCTCGTGATCCTGGACGAGCCGACCAGCGGGCTCGACCCGCTCATGAAGCAGCGCTTCTCGGAGTTTCTGCGAGGCGAACGCGACCGAGGCGTGACCACGTTCTTCTCCTCGCACATTCTGAGCGAGGTTCGCCGCCTCTGTGATCGCGTCGGCATCATCCGCAACGGGCAGCTAGTGACCGTGGACCCAATCGAAACCCTGCTCACCCGGAGCGGGAAAGTCGTTCGCATCCACGCCAGCGAATCGATTCCCGTCGAAATCCTCGACCTCGAGGGCGTTCACGGTCTCGAGACGAGCGCCAGCGATGCCGACGCGGCCGTTGCGAGCGAACAGACAACGCACTTCACCGAGTGCGCGTTCACCTTCACCGGCGACATCAACGCCCTGCTCGAGCGCCTCTCGCCGTACGACCTGCTGGACCTCTCGATCGAGGAGGCCCCACTCGAGGACGTCTTCATGCGGTTCTACGGAGGCGAGGACGATGTTTGAATTCCTCCGGTACGAGGCCCGAAAACGGGTGAAAGGCAGCCTCTACCTCTCACTCGGGATGATGGCGCTGGCCGGAATGATCATCTGGGTCTACCCCTCCTTCCGCGACTCGTTCCAGGAGGACGAACTCCTCGATGCGTACCCGCCACAGATCCTCCAGCTATTCGACGTCGAGACGATGGCGTCGCTCGAGGGCTTTCTCGCCTTCGAGTTCTACGTCTTCGGCTGGGTCATCCTTCTCGGGCTCTACCTGGCCTACAGCGGCGCCGGACTGATCGCCGACGACGTCGACCGCGGCCGGATGGACACCATCCTGGCGATGCCGGTTTCGCGATCGCAACTGGTCGCCGAGAAGTTCGCCGCCCTCGCCGTGCCCATCGTCACGGTAAACCTTCTCCTCCCGCCAGTGATCCTCGCGGGCGGGTGGCTCATCGACGAGTCGCTCTCCGTGGCGGACGTCTTCGCAGTCCACCTGCTCTCGATCCCCTACCTGTTCGCCTGCGCCGGGATCGGCCTCTGCTGTTCGGTCGTCTTCGACCGGGTGGGGATCGCCCAGCGCGCAGCCCTCGGAATTACCTTCGGAATTTTTCTCGGCGAATCGTTACTCGAGGGAACCGGCTACGAGTTCCTCGGCGCCGTCGTCCCGATGCGTTACTACGATCCGAACGCCGTCCTCCTCCAGGGCGAGTACGACCTCGTCGGCGTCGCGATTCTCGTTGCGATCACGCTCGTCCTGGTCCTCGCCAGCAGCGCCTGGTTCACGCGAAAAGACGTCTGAGCTAGCTGTACCGCTCTTCCTTCCACGGATCGGCCGTCTCGGAGTACCCCCGTCGTTCCCAGTACCCCAGTTCCGGTTCGGTCAGAAACTCCACGCCGGTGACCCACTTCGCCCCCTTGTAGGCGTAGCGGTGTGGCGTCACGACTCGAAGCGGCCCACCGTGTTCGCGCGCGAGCGGTTCCCCGTCGAAGGCCCACGCGAAGAGGACCTCCTCGCGGAGACAGTTCTGGAGCGGGAGGTCCGTCGTGTAGTCGTCGAGGGCCGCGAACATGACGTGGCTCGCGTCGTCCGTCACCCCGGCGCGCTCGGCCAGGTCGGTGAAGGGCACCCCGGTGAACTCGCAGTCGAACTTGCTCCACCCGGTGACGCAGTGAAAGTCCTGGCGCTGGGTTTCGGCCGGCAGATCGCGAAACTCCTCCCACGTGAACGAGAGGGGGTTCTCGACGGCGCCGGTGACGGTAAACTCCCAGGTGTTGGGGTCCCACGGCGGCGTCTCGCCCTTCGAGAGGACCGGAAACTTCGACGTCTCGCGCTGTCCGGGCGGCAACCGTTCGTCGCCGAACTCCTGATAGAGATTCGTGACGTCCTTCATCGTCGACTCGTCCGTGCGGGACGACCGTAACCGTACCGTTCGATGTCGAGAGGGCGCTCTGTTTCGCACAATAAATCCGAGATTCCCCGCCCGTTGACCCGTGTGAAATCGGATGGAACGAACGTTCGAGGGACCCAATCCCTCGGTACCGAGGGATACGCGCTTTATAACCAATACGGGCGTGGGCGATGGGTCTATCGCATGGCGAGTACACAACGACTCACAGAGCGGGAGACGAGTGACGAGATGGAAAAGAAGGGATCCCAGGCCATGGGGCCTGCGTTTATGGCTGCAGCTGCATCAGTCGGCCTCTCGTGGTACTATTTCTTCGCGCGAGGAGACAAGGAGCGAGGACTCTTCGTCGGCCTCTGGCCGCCAACGATCCTGGCGTTCGCGAGCTACTTCAACCAGCGGAAAATGCGCCGTCAGATTGATATGCTGGCGAAGCCAGCCTCGTCGATCAAGAACACGCTCGAGTCGATGATGAGCAAGTAGCGGGCATCACCGTTTCTGACGAACTCATTTTCCACCCGCTATATCGTCGCGAGCGACTGCACCGTGGTCGTCTATTCCGTGGTCGTCCATTCCTGCCCCCGTCAATCTTAAATACCCCCTCACCGAAACCCGAATCAGATGCCGAAAGTAGAGATCACGATACCGGAACATCTCGAGATGCAGATCGCGCAGATGGTGGAACGCGGCGAGTTCGTCAACCGCGAAGAAGCGATCGAGGACCTGCTCTCGACGGGGATTAAGGCGTACAAGACGAGCGGCCCGATGGACGAGGACGAAACGGGCCTCGAGAACGACGGAATGATGGGCCACGACGACGAATACGTTTTCTGACTCTCTCCGGTGGCTGTGGTGGCCTCCGACGCCGTTTTGATTTCTTCGACGGAGCGCTCGGACACGGCCGAGCTATGAGATTTTCTATGCTCAGCATGGCGTGCTCAGCGTGCCGTGCTCGGCGTGGCGTAATCGAGTGAAACGAGAGACTAGAGCGATGGCGAAACCGAGGATAGCGGTTAGCGGTTAGCGGTTAACTGTTAGCAGTTAGCAGTTAGCAGTTAGAACAGACCCATCGGGATCGCGAGGGTGATCGCGACGCCGATGACCATCACGACGAACCCGAACGCCGCATCACGCGGCGAAAAGGGGCTCATCGGTGCGGTCGTTCGCTCGTCCTCGAGGTCGTGGCCGACGGTGGCTCCCGAATCCTCGTCGTGGGTGGGTTCCGTCTCGTCTGTCATACGCGAGTGTTTCGGACTCGAGCACTTAAGCGCTACTAGACGACGAACGAGGGGAGACAGATGGTGGACGGCAGACGACGGATGGCAGACGACAGACGGCCGACTACCGATGACTGGCCAGAACACACAACGGCTACACAATCTGAAAACGGCGCAGACGCGGGCACCTGCCGTGGTCGAAACCGTCAAACCCCGGTCGACCCAACCTCGAGACAGATGCTCACCAAGCGTATTATCCCGTGTATCGACGTCGACGTCGACGACGACGGGAACCCGGCGGTATACACCGGCGTTCACTTCGAGGACCTCGAGTACACCGGCGACCCCGTCGAGATGGCTCGCGCGTACAACGAGGCCGGGGCCGACGAGTTCGTCTTCCTCGACATTACCGCTTCCGCCGAGGGCCGCGAGACCATGCTCTCGGTCGTCGAGCGAGTCGCCGACGAGGTGTTCATCCCGCTGACCGTCGGCGGCGGCATCCGAACCGTCGACGACATCAAGGAGACCCTGCGCGCGGGAGCGGACAAGGTCTCGATCACCACGGGTGCCCTGGAGCGCCCGGAGCTCATCAACGAGGGTGCCCGCGCGTTCGGCAGCCAGTGCATCGTCATCAGCGTCGACGCACGGCGACGGTTCGACGAGGGCGGCGAACACTACGTCGACCTCGACGGCGAGTCCTGCTGGTTCGAGTGCACGAAGAAGGGCGGCCGCGAAGGGACCGGCATCGACGTCGTCGAGTGGGCCCAGGAGGCCGAGTCCCGAGGTGCCGGCGAACTGTTCGTCAACTCCATCGACGCCGACGGGACGAAAGACGGCTACGACGTCCCGCTCATGCGCGCGGTCTCGGACGCGGTCAACACGCCGGTCATCGCCTCCTCGGGCTGTGGCGGCCCGGAGGACATGTACGAGGTATTCACCGAGGCGGACGCCGACGCCGGCCTGGCGGCCTCCATCTTCCACTTTGGGGAGTACTCGATCGAAGAGGTCAAGCGCTACCTCGACGAGCGTGACGTGCCAGTCAGGCTGTGACTGGCCAGGCCGTGACCGCTCGCCGTTCCCGCTCTTGCTCCCATTACTAAGCGGGCGCGTTCGACCGAAGCTCGCGTTTGATGTCTCCAAGCGGCGCACTCGTTGCGTCAGTGCCTCGAGTTGGCCGATCCAGGACGGCCGATGCCGTTCGCACTACTCGCACAGTTCGTGGACTCGCTCGGTTCGCGCTACACGAGACGTGCGATGGGCGACTCACGGCTGACCACGGGACCACGGGACCACGGGACCACGGACGACGTGCTACCCGTTCGTCACACCAGGCTGAGAACAGCAACTCGATCCTCAAATAGCCGCCTCGAACGCGTCGCGGAACGCCGCCGTCTTCGACCGAACGTCGCCGGCAGCCTCCTCGAGCGCGTCGAGCGGTTCGACGCCACCCTCAGTCTTGACCGTCAGGATGGGATCCGTCTGACCGCCCGACTGCTCGGGATTCATGTCGTACGTTGCCGCGCTCACGTCGTCGTGCTCGAGCAACGCACCCTTGAGCACGTTCATGAACGTGTGATCCTCGCCGACGATTTCGATCGAGAGCTCGTTCTCGCTACTCTCGGTGACCCGCAGTTCCATGTCCCACTCTCCGGCCGTTGGCCGCTTGTACCTTTCGAAGCCGCTGGCGTCCAGCGCTCGTTCGGGGTCGTCGTCGGCTCCCCTCGTCACATACCGAACGACGCACGACCCTAGAGAGGGAAATCCCTATACTGCTCCCCCCTTACCAGCAGGTATGAACTGGTTGACGACCGGACTCACCGCACTCGTCGTCCTGACGGTGCTCTGCTCGCTGTTCGTCGTCAGCCGACTCGACCCGAGAGAGCGCCGCTGGCGGGACGTCCTCGAGGACCGGTTCGTCCTCGGCGTGCCGTGGGGAACGCTGGTCGTCGTCGGCTTCGTGATCGCCGTCTACCTCTTCGTCCAGGACGGGATCACCGACTTCGACAACCCCGTCGTGACGCCGTTTCGCGCCTGGTCGTTTTTCTACCCGCTGGGCATCCTCACCGCCCCGTTCGCCCACGCCTACCCGGGCCACCTCACGGGGAACCTCATCGGCACCATCGTCGTGGCGCCTATCGCCGAGTACGCGTGGGGGCACTACGCGAACGGGAGCCGGAACAGAACCGTCGAGTCGAACTCGAACACGTCGAGCGGTCTCGCCTCGAGTCTCCTGACGAACCCGTGGCTTCGCGCGCTCGTCGTCTTCCCCGCGGGCGTCCTCGCCGTCGGCGTGATCACCGGCCTCTTCGCGCTGGGCCCGGTCATCGGCTTCTCGGGCGTCGTCTTCGCCTTCGCGGGCTTCGCGATCGTTCGGTACCCCATCGTCACGCTCATCGGCGCCATCGGCGTCCACGGCACCCTGTCGACGATTTACGGCGCCCTCCAGCGGCCGATCGGGTGGTACGTCGTCCAACCCCGGCCGCCGGCGGCCCCGTGGTGGGCGTCGACGGCCATCCAGGGCCACGCCCTCGGATTCTTCGTCGGCCTCGTCGTCGCACTCGTGATTTTCGACCGCCGGGACGACGGCTACCGGCCGGACCCGCTCGCGATCTGGCTCGCCGTCCTCATCTACGGCTTCTCGAAGTCGCTCTGGGCGATTTACTGGTTCGACGGCGCGAACCGGTACGTCCTGTTCCGGGGCCCCGGCGTCGTAGTCGTCATCGCGCTCGCGCTCGTGATCACCGTTGCGGTGACCGGCTCTCAGCGCTCGATTCTCCCCGCTCGCCTCGAGCGCCGACTCTCGCGGCCAACCGCGCCGATACTCGAGGATGGCGGCCTTCTCTCCCGATTGTTCGCGAACGACGCGGCGACCAGCGATCGACTCCGCGAACTCGTCGCGCAACCGAAATCCCGAGTCCCGTCGCTCGCGAGTACTTCACGCCAGTACGCGGCAGTCGTGGTCGTCTTCGTCGTCCTCGCGGCGATTTGTGGGCCAGCGATTCCGGTCAACCTGTTCGTCCTGGATGGAGACGACGCGGGCTCGACGGAGGGCACGCTCACCGTCGAAGATTATTCGATCACGTACGCCGAGAAGGCGCAGAACCCGATCGCCTCCGTCGTCGACCTCGAGGCCTTCGACGCGGGCGGGGTCGAGGGCAGCGGCGTGATCGTCTCGAGCCCCAACCGTCACATCTGGTCGGAGTCGGTCTCTGTCCAGCGGCTGGCCTTTAGCGGCTCGGAAACCGTCCACGTCGGCGGTCCCGGCTGGCGGGAGTCGATTACGGCCACTCGCGCAGGGTGGACCCCCGTGGGGAACGACACCGTCTACCAGGTCTGGCTCGAGCACGACGACCGGCGGGTGCTCGCTCACGCCTCGGAGCCATCGACCGCCAACGCCCGAATCGACGGCAAGAACGTCACGATTGCACCCGCCGACGGCGCGTTCGTCCTCGAGGTCAGCGCGAACGCATCCGCCGACCCGACCAGGGCAGAGGTTCCGGCCGCCGACGAGTCGGTCGCGGTCGACGGCCTGGAGTTCACTCGTGTCAGAAACGATCTGTTCGTGACCACCGGCGAGACGACGGTCCAGATCGCGAGCAAGGAGACATACAACTGACCGCGATCCGAACTCGAACTACGACCGCGACTCCCTCTCCCGCCACTCGACCCGAAACACCTCGGCCTCGAGCATCGCCCGCTCGCGGTCGTGGAAGGCGAATCGGTGGTCGATCGGGAACTCGGCTTCGAATGCGTGGGTGACGGTGCCGCCCTCGTCGGCCGCGAACGATTCGACGAATTCCTGGCTCCCCTCGTTGTGAATGGTGTAGGAGACGTCGGCCAGATCTGCAGCGGCCTCGAGGAAACTCCGGTCGGCGTGGCGGTTACCCCGTTGTGCACCGAACGGCGGGTTCGAGAGAACGGTGACTGGCGCGGAGAGTCTCTCCCGTTCGAACGGAAGCCGAGACACGTCGGCGCGAAACCACTCGTAGCCCGAACTCGGTCCGACGATCGAGGTTGCTCCGACCTCGCGGGCCACCTCGTCGACGCGCCCCTGATTGCGTCTCGCCTGGACCAGGGCGGCGGCGTCGACGTCGACCCCGACGACCCTGTCGGGGGCGTACTGGCCCGCAGCCAGCGCCAGCATTCCCGTTCCAGTTCCGAGGTCGAGGACCGTCGCGCCAGTCAGGTCGCCGTGAACGGCGGCGAGGTGACTGAGGTGCGCGGCGAGCTCTGTGGGCGTGAGGTACTGCTCGAGGTCGATATCGGGACTGGGAAAATCGGCAACTGATTCGAGAACACGGGCGAGTTGTCGGCGGGAGAGCCCCGAGGGCATCGCCTACGCTTCGCGGTCGAGGGTAATGGGTGCGTCGAGTTCGAACGAGAGCCCTTCTCGGTCGGCCCGTTCGGCACAGGCCTCGAGCGCGGGACGGACCTTCTCGGCGTTCGCGACGTCGTCGCAATCGACGGTCACGGTGCCGACGCCGAGGAACGCGCCGGCGCGAACGTAGCTTCGAACTCGATCGATTTCGGCCTGCGTATCGAGCGAACAGTCCTCCGCGAAACAGGCGTCGACCGTCAGCCCGGCCGGGAAGAGGTCGTTTCGCGTGAACTCGCGCTTGAGGTCGCGCAGGTACTCGGGGGCCGTCGAGTCGAGATCAGAGGCGTCGAGCGCCACGGGAGTGACGTCGGTCGGCCGACAGCGATCGATCGTTCGCTCGAACTGGGGTGACGATGTCGTGCTCATACGACAGCATACACAGGCCGCATACAAATAGTTTTCCAAATGCTCAGTAGTAATACAACTCGGAGGCAAACGACTGTCGTTCGCCGTGCGCGCCAGTACCAATGCCAGTGCTGGTGGCAGTGCCAGTGGATCGAGAACATACACTTAAGATAGCTGCCTGTCATTCCGTAGCCATGGACGACTGCCCACGGTGCCAGGCTCCACTCGAGCGGCTCACGCTGGGGGAGGTCACGACGACCGCGTGCAATCGGTGCGGATTCGCGGACGTACCCGTCGAACACGAGAGCCGAGAGATGGCGTTCGAATCCTGGCAGGACGCGTTCAACCGCTTTTACGAAACCTGACGGTCGCTGACGGCCGTCGAGGTCAACGGGAAACGCTGTCGAAGAAAAATGTGATCCGGGAACCGGGAACCGGAAACCGGAAACCGAAAACCGAAAACTGAGAACTGAGAACTGAGAACTGGAAACCGAACGAGTTACTCGCTCGCAGCCGTCGCTTCGGCTTCCTCTTCCTCGTAATCGACGTCCTCGTCCGAACGAGCAGCGACGAGTCCACCGCGAGCGACGCTGTACAGCGGCTCGTCGGCGTGGCTCACGCCGCTGATCGAGAACGGAATCGCTGCGTCCTGGAGGTGGTCTCGGAACAGGGCCTCGAAGCCGTTGGGGCTCGATGTCCCGCCGGTGACGACCACGGGCACGTCGAGGCCTTCCTCGACGTCCTCGTCGTCCACTTCCTTGACGATGTTCTCGATGACGTAGTCCAGGAGGTTTTCGTAGTAGATCGAGAGCGCACCTTCGACGCCGCCGACGTCGGTCGTGAAGTCGAGTTCGAAGTTGTCCTCCTTGATCGAGGTGACCTTGTCGACCGGGGTGCCGGTCGCGCGGGCGGCCTGCTCGTCGATCCAGTCGCCACCGCGGGCGACGGAGAACTTCATGACCGGGACTGCGTAGTACGCAAGACAGACGTTCGTCATCCCGGCGCCGAAACTGATGCCGAGGCCGGTGAAGTTGTTGTCCGCGAGTTCGGAGTAGATGACGGACATCCCCTCGTTGATCGGTTCGGCGTCGTAGCCGATGTCGTTGAGGAAGGACTCGATCGTCTTCTGGTGGTAGAGCGTCGAGAGATCGTCGTCGATCGGATCGGCGGGCGTCGAGAAGTAGAGTTTCTCGTCGGGATAGGACGGCTCGCCGACGACCTGCTCGATGATGAGTTTCATCATCGGAATCGCGCTCTTCTCGTCGGCCGAGAGGATGCCGTGTTTCATCGGCCGGCGAGTTTCTTTGTTGAAGATGTTCGCGAAGTTGAGTGCGTCGTCGCCGACGACGTACACCTTGTCGTCCTTTCGGATGTGAAGGACTTCGCTTCGCGAGAGCATCTGCTCCGCCATGTCGGAGTATTCGATCTCCACGAAGGAGTTACGCTGCTGCACAAATACGGTATCGGAACCATCCTGCTGTGCCGACAGGATGTTCATTGTTCCAACGTCTAGGCCTTTGGCCATGTTTCCTCAACTCCACTGACGGATTATAAATCTATGTACGTTTATTTCCGAGAAAGCTAGAGGTTATAAGTCCAATTACTCCATCGGCGAGTGCGTTAATTACGATTTACCAGCGACCGCAAGCGCTCCAGCAGCCCCGAGAGCGGGTTCGTGATGCGACGCCCCCCTGCTTCCTCGGCGGCCTGTTCCTTGCGTCGCTGTTCGCGCAGTTCCTTGAGTTTCTGGGTCTGGTCGTCGACCGACGACTCCGAAACGGCGGTCTTCTTCTCTCCACCCTTGAGCCCCTTGAGGCCCGCAACCTGTGCGTCGACGCCACTCGACCGGGTCGTCTTCGTCGCCATGTTCGTGTCCAGGTTTTCGCTGTCGAACTCGTGGTCCGAAAAGGTCAGTCGTTTGTTCTCGGACTTCTGGACGCCTCCCCAGGAGAGTTCGACGCCCTCCATCGCGGCGTCGATGTCCTCTCGAATTTCCTCGTCGGAGTAGGTGAGTTCCTCGCCGTCCTGGTCGTCCCCACTCGCCTCGTTGACGGCCTGGGCCATCTCGAGGTAGTGCGCGATCAGCGCCGCCCCCGTCGAGGCGGTGACGCCGGCGAGTCCAACAGCGTAGACTGCGACGATCTGGGTGGTGTAATTGTTCCCGTACCTGTTCCAGTGATCGGGGTAGGCGTACAGGAATCCACCGACGGCCACGACCGTGACGGCGAGTCCGGCGATCGAGGTGTACAGGACTCGTCGTTCCGACGGGAGCAAGACCACGATCCCCAGCATCAGGACGGGAAGGGAGATCATCGCTACGGAGTACGCCGGCTCTACCCACACGAAGTACGCCGGAGCCTCGAGCGTACTACTCCACAGGTAGATGAGTAGCGCGACGATCGCGAATCCAATACCACCGAGAAACAGTCCGAACCCGACGTACACATCGGTCCGGTCGTCCGGTTCACCGATGTAGCGCCGGTAGAGGTCGAACAGGTACCCATCTGCAGGGTCTTCGGCTGCCATTGACCTCCATTTACCCTCCAGTATTATGACTGTTGGGACGAAAAATACTCGCGTCGGTGTGCTCGATTCGAACGGAACGCGAGTGACCAGAACGGCCGTTCAGATCGGTGGGACGCCGCTCAGTCGTGACAACAGCCGCCGGCCTCGCCGCCGAAGTCGACCGCGAGGGGGTCCGAAATCGCCCGGTTGATCGTCTCGAGGCGTGCCGTCAGGTCGCCCTTCGCCTCGAGGAAGTCAGCCATCGGCTCCATCGCGTGCAATTCCTGCTGGGTCTCCTGGAGGTGTTGTAAGTCCTCCTGGGAGGCCGTCCCCGTCTGGCGGGCCATCATAAACTCCTGGCGAACGCGCTCGAACTCGTCGATTTTCGCCTGGACCTCGTCGTCCGCTTCGACGGCGCGCTGGGCCTCCTCGAAGGCCTCGTACTCGGGCAGAGTCGTGATGGCTTCGCCGAGGGCTTCGCCGAGGGTTTCGACGTCGGTCTCGGTCGGGTCGGGGGCGGTTTCGACGCTCATGAACTCTGGTTGGGACGCGGGCCGTTTGTATGTGCCGGATCCGCCGTCGGCGTCGGAAACCCGCGTCGTTTTACGTCCGCGTCCGCAATATCGTCCAATGAGCCAGGAGTCGGAGTACAGCGAGGGTGACCTCCGGAACACGGGTATGTCCCTCAAACACGACCGGGAGTGGGACTACGAACTCGAGCGAATCGTCGAGGCCGTTGAGGAGAAAGACGCGAAGAAAATCGGGTTGCAGTTCCCCGAGGGATTGAAACGCCGCGGCCCGAAGGTGGCCGACGACCTCCGGGAACTGGTCCCAGAGGACGTGACGATCATGCTTTCGGGCCAGCCCTGCTACGGTGCCTGCGACCTGGACACCTACCTGATGAAACGCACCGACGTGTTCGTCCACTTCGGCCACTCGCCGATGAAGGATACGGACAAGGTGATCTACGTCCCGCTGTTCTCGAACGTCGAGGTGACGCCGATCATCCAGGAGGCCCTGGAGACGCTCGAGTCGCCCGACGAGTTACCGGAAGTCGGACTCGTCACCACCGCCCAGCACATGAATCGCTTCGATGAAATGCGCGACTTCCTCGAACAGCAGGGCTACGAGGTGAAGACACGTCGCGGCGACGACCGCCTGACCCACGAAGGGCAGGTACTGGGATGCAACTACGCCAGCGCGGACGTCCCCGCCGACCAGGTGCTCTACGTCGGCGGCGGCAAGTTCCACCCGCTCGGCCTGGCGATGGAACACCCCGACAAGCACGTCGTCATCGCCGACCCGGTCAACAACGTCGTCACTGTGGCGGATACGGAGAAGTTCATGAAACAGCGCTACGGCGCCGTCCACCGCGCGATGGACGCCGAGAAGTGGGGCGTCATCTTCTGTACCAAAATCGGACAGGGCCGCTGGGAGAAAGCCCAGGAAATCCTCGAGGGCAACGACGACGCCTACCTCATCACGATGGACGAGGTTACCCCCGACCGCCTTCGCAACTTCGACATGGACGCCTTCGTCAACACCGGGTGTCCCCGGATTACGACCGACGACGGCCCCCGCTTCCACAAGCCGATGCTCACCCCCGGCGAGTACGAGATTGCCGTCGGGAACGAACCCCTCGAGAACCTCGAGTTCGACACGTTCCACGGGACCTGGTGAGCACGGCCGCGACCGGTCCGATATTACTACACCAATCATAGTAATACCCTGCAAATTATATAATTTAATTGACAACTGTTAACGCTCGAGAGAACCCGAAATTTTGCGAGCAAAATCGAACGACAACACTTACCCACCGCCCTCACACAGACTCGAGCATGGCAACGAGCGACTGGGGAGACTGGCTCCCGAACGCGATCGAATCGGCCGACCCAGACGGGGTTTCGATCTGGTACCTGGGCTGTAACGGCTTCGTCCTGAAGGGGCGCGAGGGGACAACCATCTACGTCGACCCCTACGTCGGCCTGGGCGACCCGCCACGGACGGTACGGATGGTTCCCGTGCCCTTCGATCCCGAGGACGTCGACCACGCCGACGCCCTCCTGGTCACCCACGAACACACTGACCACGTCCACGGCCCGAGCCAGGCGCCGATTCTGGCGAACTCGAGCGCCACGCTGTACGCCCCCGACGACAGTCTCGCGGTCGCGCGCGAAGACGAAGCGTGGACCGATAACTGGGACGTGACGGACGACCAGTTCGCCGAAGTGACAGTGGGCGACACCCTCGAGATTGGCGAGTTCACGATTCACGTCGAGTCGGCCAACGACCCCGACGCAACCCACCCCGTGAGCTACGTGATCGAACACGAGGCGGGCACGGTGTTCCACGGTGGCGACACCAAACCCCCCGAGGACGATTCGTTCGAGCGCATCGGCGAGACGTACGATCTCGACCTCGGAATCCTCGCATTCGGCACGGTCGGCACTATTCCCGACAAGGAAACGCGCGAACCCGTGCGCACGCGGTGGTACAACGACGAGAATCAGATCATCGAGTGCGCCGAGGCGCTGCAACTCGAGACTCTGCTCCCCAGCCACTGGGACATGTGGAAGGGGCTGACCGCTGACCCGAAAGTGCTCCACCATCACGCCCGGAGTTTCGAACACCCCAAGCGACTCGATGTCGTCGAGATCGGTGATCGGGTCGATCTCACCTGAAAAGAAACGAATTCGGTCGCCCCAAACGAACGCCCGTTCGTTTTAAGGTAATGCTGAATTAACGTTGCTCGCATGAGCGAAACCGCGGATGGTGAGAAGGTGGTCGAGGTGACCGACAATGGGATAACGGTGCGAAAGTCGTTCACCGCAGACGAGTTCCCCGTGCCGGCCGTCCGGTTCGAATTCGAATCGACGCGAGAGGAACCGGCGACGATCCGACTCTCCGAATCGATCCCGGAATCGTTCCCGATGGACAGCGTCGGTTTCCACCCAGAGTACCACAGCGAGAACTGGACGGCGTTCCAGGACAACCACGTCGAGTTCTCCGGTGTCGTCTCGCCCGACAACTCGCTGGTCACGGTTTACGGAGTCCGCCTCAACGAGGAGACGGACCCGACCGATTTTCTGACCGAACCGACGATCGAGGGTGTGTCCTCGGACGGAGACGAAGCAGGTGATGGGGATGGCGATCTGGAGGACGAAGCCGAGGCAGACGAGGAAGCGGCCGGCCACCTCGACGAGACGATGATCGACGACATCATCGCCGACGACAGCAACCAGGTGGTCAAGGACATGCTGTCGGGGGAAGCCGACAGCGTGCCAGGCCTCGAGGACGATGAGGATGGTGTGGACGATGGAGACGATGAGGAGTCGAGCGAACCGGAGGACGAATCCGCGGAGGCGACTACAGAAGCCGCGAACGAGGACGAAACCGCAGAAGCCGAAGACGAGGGCGAGCCCACAGAAGCTGAAAACGAGGACGAGTCGATCGACCTCGACTTCGACGAATCGGAAAGCGAGGATACGGTTTCCGACGACGCTGGCGACGCTGACAACGAAGACACCGGCGGCTTCCTCGACGAGGACGAAGGACTCGACCTCGATCTGGGCGACGTCGACACCGACCCGACCCCAGTCGACGAGGACGAAGGAGACGACGAGGACGAGGACGCCCCCGACATCGACCTCGGATTCGACGGCGAGGAGCTACCGGATCCCGCAGACGAGGACGAACCGGAAGACGACGCGCCGACGATAGAACTCGACCTCGAGGCGGCGGCCGCTGAGGCGGACGACGCAGACGATGCGGTAGACGATACCGAAGATGCCGACGCCAAAGACACCGACGTCGAAGACGCCGAGGCAGAGGAACTGGACCTCGAGGATCCCAGCGACGACGACACGGACAGCGATATGGACGAGGGCAAGGATGAGATCGAGGACGAAACCGACGTGACCGACAAACAGATCGCAGACGTGGCGAACGACGCCCAATCGCTCCCAGCCGACGCCGCGTCCGTCGGCGCGGCTCTCGCCAAGGAACTCCGCTCCGGTGAACTCGACGAGGATGACCGCGAGGCGATCCGGTCGGCCCTGGATGCCGACGTCGACTCCGAACCACCGGAGGCCACCCTTTCGGGTAGCGACGCCGCAAAGATCGAGCACCTCCAGTCCCGGGTGGAAGAACTCGCCGCCTACACCGGCGCGCTCGAAGAGTTCCTCGACGAGAACGGGACCGGTGAACAGCTCATCGACGAGTTCACGGAGCTAGTCGACTCGTTCGAGGCCGACCTCGAGGCGGTCAGCGAGACGGTCGAAACCGTCGACGAACGAACTGAGAACCTCGAGGCCGAACTCGCTGACACCGATTCGGCAGTCGACGACATCGAGGACGATTTGGAGGGCGTCGAAGGCGACCTGGAGAGCATCGAAGGCGACCTCGAGGAGGTCGAATCCGATCTGCAGGAATCTATCGACGATGTCGAATCGTCGGTCGAGGACGTCCAGTCCGACGTCGAGACCCTCGAAGACGACCTCGAGGAGGTCCGAGACGAGGTCACGGACATCACGGAGTGGCGGAATCAGCTGGGTTCGATGTTCTCGGAGTAGCTGTTCCGTTCTGTCGACCGTTCCGTGCTCTCGTTTCGATCGAAGCCCTGGTTGACGCCACGGACACCACGACCGTCACGGCCACCACAAACACCACGGTTACCACGCCGCCACAGACACCACAGCCACGACATTTTCACCTGAAACGTAACCGGTTTAGCTGCCCGTCTCACAGCTACGCCAATGGGCGAGCGCATTCCACTCGCGATGCCGCGAAAAGGTCGACCGCTCGAGTCGGTCCTCGACCTGCTGGCACGTCGGCTCGACGTACCGGACCTCGCGGACGACGTCATCACGACGCTTCGACACGAGAAGGCCGTGACCAAGGGCTCCGTCGAGCCCGACGAGCCCGACATCTACCATCGCCTCGCCACCTACAGCGCCGTCGACGATTCGATGGCCCCCGAGTACACCCTGCTCCGGGACGACCGGGCCGGCAAGCCCCGACGGATCGTCTTCGACAGCGTCACAATCCCGCTCGAGGGCGTCGACGGCGTCTCCGAGGGGACTGAACTCGTCCTCGTCGGCCGCGAGGAACCGTTTCGCGCCCTTCGAACTCACGAGTTCGCACTTGGATTCGACAGCGCCGACCTCATTCTCGAGGAGGTCGTCGACCTGCGTTCGGACCCCCTCGAGCGCATCGCCGACGTCAACGCACGGATCGATCCCGCAAACACCGACGTCCAGGTCGTTTCTGGCCTGGGAGACACCGTCTACCACACGTTGATGGCGACACCCGACGCCGCCCCCACGAGCGAGGCGATCGATCGGGACTTCCTGCGAGACTACGCGGGCCCGCTGTGTATCACGCCCCGTTACGAACGGCTGGTTCGGGCCGTCCTCGGTACCGAAAGCCTCGAGAACGTCCGGTTTCAGTACCCCGGCGAGGGCGTCGAGGAAGAGCGGGCCATCGCCGAGACGGGCGTTGGCGTCTACCTCACCGTCACGGGCTCGACCGCCAGGGACCACGGGTTGGTCCTAGGCGAGCAACTGTTCCCCAGTGAGACGGTTCTGATGGAGAACGCCGCCGAAATTTCCTCAGAAGTGGCCGCTGTTCGCTCGCTACTCGCGGATGGCGACACGGAGACGGAACTCGAAGTCGCACTCTCGTAGTCGTAACGCCTCGCCGGGCCCCGATACACCACGCAACCCTCAAACGCCGAGCCCGTCCAGGTACGAGTCGACGTGTGCACGCTGTCTTGTCGCGATCTCGGCGACGATGTCGGCCATCCGTCTGGGAGATTCTCCCCACAGCCCCGGGTGAACCAGCAGTTGCATCCGTTCCGGCCGTCCCTCCGGAAACGGCGCCTCGGAGCGCCACTTCTGGCTCGAGTCCGACCGGTAGGTAATCTCCGAGAAGTACGCCGGCTGGTAGGTGTTCTCGAATCCGTCGAAGTCGACGTCGAGCACCCACTCGGGCGGGCGGTGAAACGAGACGACGTCGACGTGGCGGTTGAGCATCGTCCCCAGCACGTCGCACTCGGCGCGCACCTGCGTTCGGAGTTCGTCGTCGCTCGGCCGGCCGTCCCAGTAGTGGTGAGTATTGAAGTGAACCGCCACGTCGTGACCAAGCGCCTGAATTTCCCCCAGAGCCTTCGACCGATCGACCTCGAGCAGATTGTAAATCGGCGTCGTCACCAGCACGCAGTAGGTCGACGAAATGTCGAGCGCGGCCTCGAGCCGTGCCATCTCGAGAGCCAGTTCTGGTGAGAGATCGACGTCGTGGCGCAGGATCACCTCGTCGCGGTCGAGGGGCCGGCCGAAGCCCACGAACGAGACGCCGTCTTCGAGCAACGTACGAAGGAGGTGTTCGTACTCCTGGAGGGTATACTCGAGGCGCTCGAGCGTCGAGAGTTCAGGCATTCCGGTCACCCTGACCTGAATCTGTACCCGTATTCGAATTTGAACTCGAGAGATTTTCGTGTTGGTCGGGCCGATCCACGCGATCCGGTTCGCCGCGGGAGTCGAACCGATCGCCCACGGCGGGTTCCCAGTCCGAGGTCGAGTCCACTTCCCACTCGCGGACGAGCAGAGTTCCGTCGCCGGTCGCGACGACGAACTCGTCGGTCCAGAAGACCTCGACGATTGTCCCGGGCGGAGCCGACTTCGCGAGGTCCGACGAGAACGGAATGGCTTCCCAGATCATAACCTGTTCAAGGTGGTTCCGGGAGCCGTCAGCGTTGCTGGGCGCGTCGGCCTCCGCGTTGCCGTCGCCATCGACGTAGGTGAACGCACCCGGGTAGGGATCGGCTACCGCCCGAACGAGATTGTACAATTCCCGAGTGCCGTCTGCCCAGTGCACCTCGCCGTCCTCGGGAGTCCGCTTCGGATAGTACGTCGGTTCCCCGGTCTGCGGTTCGAAGGGCCGTTCGCCCTCGAGAATCGGCTCGACGACCTCCAGGAGCATCGTTTCGAGACACATCGAGACCTTATAGTACAACGTCTCGATGGTGTCGAACTCGGTGACGTCGAACTTCCGGGTCGTCACGACGTCCCCGGAGTCGGCGCCAGGATCAAGTCGAATCACCGAGAGGAGAAATCGGTCGCGGTCTTCGATGAGCGACCAGTTGAGTGGCGAGCGGCCGCGCCCCTTCGGCAGGCCGAACGCGCTGCCGTGGTTCCCGAGGGCGCCGTGGGTTGCCGTCTCAAGGATCGATTCCGGAATCAATCGCTGCCAGCCGTTGACGATCAGGAGGTCGGGGTCGATCGTCCGGAAGTGATCCAGGTCGGCCGCGTCGGTCATCGAGTACGTCCGCGGGTGGTACACCTCGAGGTCGTGGGCCTCCGCGGTCGGTCGGAGGGAGGCATAGCCGGAGACGGCGTTCGCCTCGGCCATCTCGGGATCGATCGTCACGACCGAGTCGATAGGCAGGCCGTGTTCGAGGAGAGCTTCGAGAACGTTCCGACCGGGCGCGGTACACCCGACGTAGACGATCGAGTGCTCGCTGTCAGCGGTCATGTCCACAGTGAAGATGGATGGTCACATTGTTAGATGCCGATTTCCGCTCTGTGGGTAATGCCTTCCTCGATCACGTCGACGCTCCCTCGATCACGTCGACGGCACGTCGATCACGTGGGTACTACGTCAATCAGCACCTCGAACTCGATCGTTTTCGCAGTGATCACGACAAGTCCGGACATCCTCCTCGAGGCGTATGCACACCGTCACGACGACCGGGAGAATTACCATCCTCTCTCCGATCGCATCGTCGAAATCGACGCCGTTGGGGGCGCCTGCTCGAGCGGTCGGTGCCCCGCAGAGCGTGGCATCGTCGAGGGAATCGTCAATCGTGCTCGAGGTGAACGGTCCGGGAAGACACTCAGGCGTCCCGTTCACTGCACAGCAAGACGGACCGGTTCGTGTTGAGAAACACGCCCTGAGCCACGCTGCCGAACAGCGCCTTTCCTGCCGGCGACCGTTTTCGACCGGCGATCGTAATGACGTCCGCCTCGTGTTCGTCCGCGGCGTCGAGAATTTCGTCGACGGGATTCCCACTTCGGCCCTCGACCCCGACATCGAACCCAGCGGCCTCGAGCACCGCCTTCGCTCGACGGACAGCACCGAGCTGTGTGACGGACGCCCCTTCGGGGTTATCGGTGAAGATGTGGACGACTCGCACTCGCGTCGACGCTGACTCCAGTTCAAGGCCGACGATGGACTCTGCCTGTGCGACTGCCCGGTCCTCGTCTCGATCGACTGCCAGTAGGATCGTGGACATAGGTAGACAGTCACGATCCGACGACAAATAGGTACGGCCGAACGGTATCTGTCCGGAACACGATCCGTTCGCCACCCGGACGAAACGTGCTGGAACGACCGACTCCGGGTATCGCGGTAGCCACGACGTCCGGCGATAGTTCCGGCGATACTCGAGCTATCAGCTTCCTTCTCACCAGGCCAAATTCAATATACCATTATGGAGTTTATGAGTTGTACCTCAGTCTTCGATTAGACAGGAATTACTGATGATTTGTCAAGATGAGCTCACTATTCCCACCAGCCCGCCCCAATTTCACCGGGGTTGAGGGACGGTTTCGAGGCGACCGAACGTCGGTGTATTCCCAACCCGCCGGGCGGGCTGAGGCGGCAAACTGCCCGAAACAACCAGGACGAGCAGCGATCGAGAGTCGGGACCGGACGAGACAATTTCGTTCCCCTCGATATTCACGCTTGCCGTTCTAGGAAGTACATCGACCACTTCTGTCGCCAGTTCCCAAGCCAGCGCGAGATGAATCGTGCGTCATCAACGGACGAAACCGCCTGTAGCTGGACGCGCCACACCACCAGGACCAATCGGGCCCGTTGGGCCGCACCGTGTCATCGAACACCTTCACGGGCCGCGTGAGCGGTTCTCTGACCCAGAGAGCGTTCCGAGACCGATCCACCCGAAGCGGCTTCTCCACCCCGTGCACTAACGTCCACACGCGCTGGTACGGAACCCAAAGGCAGGTTCGAGCGCCTCGAGGTGAACTGGCCCGGTCGAAGGACCCTCTCGATACCAAAGACGTACTAATTCCACCAGCAAAACGATCAAATCTGGCCGCAACTGGGCGCACTCCTCGAGGGGTTTCGCTGTGGTCAAGAGCAAGTGTAGCGGCTGTAGCGAAAGCGAATGTTGAGAGACAGCGACACGATCAACCAGTACTTCCAGGAGAGTGATTGAACCCGTTACCCAATACGGGGTGAATCCCCATCTCAGACGGTCGCAATTGTTGCTCCGGCCAAACGGAGGCTCCTCGACATCGATACATCGTTGTCTGAGCTACCCTGGTGTCGTAATCGATTCCAGACGACGCCACCCGTTGATCGAACGTCCCCTCCGCCTCTTCGCTACATTTCCCGACGAAAGCCCTCTCGAAGAACGTCAACCGAGCCTTCGTCCTGGAGAACAGGTCGTTTTCGATCTCCAGGCGTGCTGGAACGACAGTGTCCTAATTGCGACACGCAATCCGAATCCGTGGGTTCCGTTCCGTCTTCTCTCAGACGCTCGAGTCCGCTCGGCAGATGGACGCACCCTCTCGATAGCGGAGTGATGTGCGAACACGGCCAGCTTGCGGTATGTCCGACCCACGACCGCTCGTCTCTCGACTTTGAACAAGCGACCTGGCCCTCTATTGCTCGTTGTCGAAGATGGATACATCACGACTTCGGACGGACACGTTCATCGACGCGCCTCGACCCGGGTCTGAACGACCTTCGACCACCGTTCGACCACACCTCCTGGAGCGGACTCCGCCACCGGTCATCATCGGCTGGATCGACGCCACACTATTTATCAGAATATGTAGAATTCCCCGCTCCGGATAATTAGAGATTCGGGACACAATCGACTCGGACTCGGTAGTGAAGCACCCCGGTTCAGTTTCGTCATGGACGACTTACCAGGCTAGCCTTCGTATGCTGCAGCAATTCGTTGAATTCTAATCTTGATCAACATACTCATTCTGACCAATCTCTAATCCCAAACTACAGCATATGCTATCCGCAAATATAGAATTGCATACTCATAGTTAGGTATAATCCAGGCATCCATGTTTAGATAAGGTCTCTTATCTCGAGTAATAGCTAGATTGATTATCCTCGAGTACGGACCGTCTTCCATGAGTGACGATCCGGATTCGGAGACCGTCGTCGTCAGAACGTACGTCCCTAGATACCAGAAAGAAAACTGGGCCACCCACGCTGACGAACTCGACATGAGTCAGAGCGAGTATGTAAGAAGTATGGTACAATCCGGTCGGAAGGGGTTCGAATCGTTAACAGCGGAGACCCCTTCTCCGGACGCTACCCCTGGGGGTAGCGGTCTCGAAACACAGGTCCTCGACTTACTTCGTTCCGGGACCTATTCGTGGGAAGAATTGCTCGATGCAGTGAGCGACGACATCGAGTCTCAGCTCGACGAGACGCTCGAGCGCCTCCAGGCGACGAACCGGGTTCGATACAGCGGCCGCCACGGCGGATACACCCTGAGCAGTGATACCGATGGCAACTGACCGAGCGAGCGAGCCAGCCACGATCGAGGAGCCAGTTTCCTACTTCCTCGAGGAGCAACGCTATCACGGCAAGAGCGAGCGGACGGTCGAGGCCTACGAACGCGTTCTCGGGCAGTTCGAGACGTTCGTCGAAGACGAGAGCGGCGTTACGCCTGCGAACGCGACTCGCCGGGAGTGTATGGCCTGGGTACACTCCCTGCGAGGCCACCTCGAGCCGAGTACGATCGCCACCTACGCCTCCTACGTCCACCGATTTTACGACTACATGACCCGCGTCGAGGCCTTCGAGGGGAATCCGATGTCGCTGGTCGTCGAAGAGATGAACGAATCGATCGACACGAACCCGACCAGACGTGAGATCTCGATCCCCGAAATGCGATCGTTCGTCGGAGACCTCGCTCATCCCCTCGAGCGCGCCGTGGTCGTCACCCTCCTCAAGACGGGAATGCGTGTCGGCGAGCTCTGTAACCTGGATCTACGCGATCTGCACGCTAATTTCGAGGCGGTCGACCTCGAGTGGACGCCACGAGTTCAACTCGAGGCCCGTCCTGACTCGCTGTACGTCGACGAGAAACCGATACGCGGCGCGGTCGTCAACGGAGAGGAACGGACGGCATCGAACAAGCGCAAGCGCGGAACCGTGATTCCAGTCGATTCGGAGCTACAGGCGGTTCTCGCCGAGTGGTTGGCGATTCGACCAGACGCGCGGTCGACGGCCGAACCGCTCTTCCTCGACACCGGCGACAGCTGGGGCCAGCGCCTCGAGCCCTCGGACGTGCGCTATATTGTCGAGGAACGTGCTCGAGCGCGGGGCTGGTATCGAACGGGCGGCGGTGCGAGCGAGAACGTGACGCCCCACTACTTCCGGCACTTTTTCACGACCCATCTCCGCGATCGGACGGGTGATCGCGGGGTCGTCAAGTACTTGCGGGGGGACGTCGCGAGTGACGTGATCGACACGTACACCCACGATTGGGGTGATCAGGTTCGAACGGTGTATGAAGCGAACATCTACTCGCTGGGGGTCTGAACGAGCGATTTGCGGAGTTTCGAGTTATGAATCGAACCATAGCTGTTGGGTTATTGTCCATACTGCCCGGCCCACAACAGACAGATAAATCGTATCCTGCTATATTGAACTCGGGCCGAATTTTACCGTTCGGTGACCCCCCGTTCCACGACGAGGGCCCGAAGATCGTTGACGTTCGTTCCGGTCGCTCCCGTCCGAATCAGCGCGTTCGCCGACCCGAGCGCCGGATAGGCGTCGTTTCGCTCGAGCGCTCGTCGCGCCTTCAGCGGATCGAGTGATCCATCGCGGCTGACGGTTCGCTGGTCGGCGATGGCTCCCGCTGCGTCCGTCGCACCGTCGATACCATCGGTGTCGACGCTGGCGACGACCGCCGGGACCGCGAGTTCGAGCGCCCCACCGAGGACGAACTCCTGGTTCGGGCCGCCTCGTCCGTGATTGTCTACGAGCGTGACAGTGGTTTCCCCGCCCGAGAGGACGACAGCCGGTGGCTCGACTGGCGTCCCCGTGCGGGCAATTTCCTCGGCAATGGCGACCTGTGTTTTCGCGGCCTCGCGTGCTTCGCCTCGGACGGACGAAGAGAGTACAAGCGGCGCGTAGCCGCGGTCGGCGGCGACCTCCTGGGCGGCTTCGAGTGCCGTGTTCGCATTGGCGACGACGTGGCAGTCGATGTCGTCGAACACCGCATCGTCGCCGGTCGGCGTCTCTCGTTCGTTGCCGTCGGCCCCGCGTCGGAGGTGCTCGAGGATCGGTTCCGGAGCGTCGATTCCGTAGCGATCGAGCACGTCGAGCGCGTCCGCGAAGGTCGTCGAGTCGGGCGAGAGCGGCCCGCTGGCAATCACGCTTGGATCGTCTCCGGCGACGTCACTGACGAGCAACCCGACGACGGTCGCAGGAGCCGCGGCGCAGGCGAGATTCCCGCCCTTGAGCCTCGAGAGGTGTTTGCGGACGGCGTTGATCTCGTCGATGGATGCGCCGCTCGCGAGCAGTGCCTCGGTAGTCTTTCGGAGGGCCTCGAGCGAGAGACCGTTCGCCGGGGCTGGAAGAAGGGAGCTACCGCCCCCGGTGAGACAGCCAAGGACGAGGTCGTCCGGGCCGGCGTCCGCGGCCCGTTCGAGGACTGTGTTCGCCCCTTCGACCCCGCGTTCGGAAGGGACGGGGTGATCGCCGGGTAGCACGTCGATACAGTCTGTCTCGACGGGGTCGTCGGTGACCACGACGCCGCCGTCGATCCGATCCCCCAGCAGGGATTCGAGCGCCGCGGCCACGTGTCCCGCCGCGTTTCCGCCGCCGAGAACGACTATGTCGTCGAACGCCTCGAGGTCGTAGGTCCTCGAGGGGCCGGTGACAGGACTGACGGTGAGGTGCTCGTCGTCGAGTGCGAGTGCGTCGGAGACGACCCGTCGCGGGTGGGCCGCGTCGATACCCGCGACCAGACAGTCCAGGGCGACCGCTCGCGACTTGCTCGAGGCGAGTGCGTCGTAGTCCTCGATGGAAACGTGTGCGGTCATCCCGAAAGCTGTCTCTCGAGTCGCTGTCGCAACGAACCCTGCCTCTCGAGTTTCCGTCGCAATTCAGTCGTCGTGTGTCCGTGCATACGGGACGTGTTCGACACACTCGCCTAAAGTGTTGAACGTCGAGCCACCGTCGTGCACCGTTCTACTCGCGAACGCGCGTACTCCCTCGAATTCTCCCCTGAGTTGATGCTATACTATCTATAGCTAATAGAACTGAACTCGGTTGATCAGCGGGTCGGCGTACGCGTCGCCGTCGGAACCAGCTCATAACGCCGACCGGATCCGGTCGGTGAGCTTCTCCATCGCCTCGGCCGATCGCTCGACCTCATCGGCCAGGCTCAACGCGCCGTGGGGTAACGACGGGTAATGGTGATGAGTCGTCGCCACGCCCGCACCCTGGAGTGCCCCGGCGTAGGCGATTCCCTCGTCACGAAGTGGGTCGTGACCGCAGGTGACGACGGTGGCCGGTGGAAGTCCTTCGAGTGAGGGAGCCCGCAGGACCGACGCGTAGGGGTTCGCACCGTCGACCGGGTGGCGGAGGTACTGATCCCAGAACCAGCGCATGTCCGCGCGGGTGAGCAGGGGGCCGTCCCCGTTCTCCGTGTACGACGGCGTGTCGAACGCGTGGTCGGTGATCGGATAGCAGAGCACCTGCTGGGCCAGCACGTCGGCTCCTTCCCGAGCGTCCCACCGGGCGACCGCGGCTGCGAGGTTGGCCCCCGCGCTCGAGCCACAGACCCCGATTCGACCTGAGTCGCCACCGACGGCTTCCACGTGCTCGCCGACCCACTTGAGGGCGGCGACCGCGTCCTCGAGCGGGGCCGGAAACGGGTGTTCGGGGGCGAGACGGTAGTCGACCGAGACGACCAGCGACCCCGTCTCTGCGGCGAACGCCCGACAGAGGTCGTCGGCGGAGTCGAGCGTGCCGAGCGTCCACCCACCGCCGTGGTAGAAGACGAGTACCGGGAGGTCGTGAGCCTCGAGCGGGCGGTAGACGCGAATCGGAATCTCGCTCCCGTCGTCGGGTCCAGGAATCGCGGTGTCTGTCACCTCGGGGAGTGCTATCGTCGGCTCGCCGCCGAAGACGTCGTCCTCGAGTCGCCGGGCTGCCTCCACCGAGAGGGCGTTCCACGGCGGAAGCGTTCGATAGGTCGGCTCCTCGAGTAGGCTCGCAACCTCCGGATTCAGGTCGGTCCGTCGTGTGTCCATGACGGGCCCTTGCCGCGGCACAAAGATGAATGGGGGTGGCCGCGAAGGTGGGTGTATGAGCGACCCCGAGGACGGAGCCGGATCGGATAGCGACGGGGAGTTCGACGCCAGCGAATCGAGGGCCCGCGAACTCGACGCGAGCGATCCGCTCGCGGGCTTTCGCGACCGTTTCGACGTACCTGACATCTGCTACCTGGACGGCAACTCGCTCGGTCCGGCGAGCGACGAGGCCGTCGCCGCCCTCGAGCACGTCGTCGAGGAGTGGCGCACCCTCGGAGTGCGTGGCTGGACCGAGGGTGACCCACCCTGGTTCTGGTACGGCGAGCGCCTCGGGGACCGACTGACACCGATGGTCGGCGCGAAGTCCGACGAGGTCGTCATCGGTAACTCCACGACGGTCAACATCCACACGCTGATCGGGACCTTCCTGAAGGCGGCCGACGGCGACACCGTCGTGGTCAACGAACTCGACTTTCCGACCGACCACTACGCCATCACCTCCCAGCTTCGAGCGCGCGGACTGGACCCCGACGAGCACCTCGTTCGCGTCGAGAGCGAGGACGGCCGAACCATCGAGGAAGACGCGATCCGGGAGGTCGTCGACGACGAAACGGCGATCCTGTTCTTCCCCTCGGTGCTCTACCGGAGCGGCCAGTTGTTCGACCTCGAGGCACTCACCGAGATCGCCCACGAGCACGACGCGTTCGCGGGATTCGACCTCGCCCACTCGATCGGCGCAATGGCCCACGACCTCTCAGGAATCGGCGCGGACTTCGCCGTCTGGTGTCACTACAAGTACTGCAACGCCGGCCCCGGCGCTGTCGCCGGCCTCTACGTCAATGAACGCCACTTTGGGACGCGTCCTGGACTCGCTGGCTGGTGGGGTCACGAGAAGGAGACACAGTTCAACCTGAACCTCGAGTACACGCCCGCCCGCTCGGCCGGTGCCTGGCAGATCGGGACGATTCCGATCTTTTCGGCCGCGCCGCTCGACGGCGCGCTGTCGGTCCTGGAGGAGGCCGGACTCGAAGCAATCAGACGGAAGTCGGTCGCGCTCACCGAGTACCTCGTCGAACTCACCGACGAGCGCCTGAGCGAGTACGGCGTGGACGTCGGGACTCCTCGCGATGCCGACCGCCGCGGCGGCCACGTCGCTCTCGAGCACGACCAGGCCTACGCGCTCGGCGCGGTTCTCCGGGAACGCGGCTACGTCGTCGACGTTCGCCCGCCGAATGTCGTCCGGGTCTGTCCCGCACCCCTGTATCTGGGCTATCACGACGTCTGGGCCTTCGTGGACGTCCTGGACACGTTGTTCGACGAGGATTCGCTCGACGCGGTCGACCCCGATGCCGTAACCTGAGAATCCGGCGGTCTGGAATTGTTCAGGTCCACCTCGCCTCAGTCGCTGGCCGATCCACTGCCCTCGCCAGACCGAACTCGTCGTTGTTCCTGTAGCCGCTGCTCGAGCGTCCACTGGACCTCGAACGCCCGCTCGGCGTCGATGTCGTGAGCCGTCGCGGGCCGTCCGAGAAGGGTCGCCGAACTGGCCGTGTCTGCCGTCACGCTCGCGAGGCGACGTCGGCGCTGGAACACCGTCTGTGCGTTCAGCACGGACTGCACCCGGTAGGCGGGAACGATCTTGGTCGACCGTCGCCAGAAGCCGGTTCGCGCGTAAAAGTACGCCTCGCCCACTCGGTAGCCGCGATTGCGCCACTTCAGGTGGGCCGCGGGTGGGACGAGGAAGAGCAGCGGCGCGAACGCGTACCAGTCGCGCACGATTTCGGTTCGGGAGGCCAGGACGTAGCCGGCGGCGAGCACCACGGTGATGACGGCGATGTACCGGACGGCGTAGCGTTCGCGGGCCCTGAGCGGCGGTCGCTCGAGCGGTGGGAAGTCAACGTCGTGTGAATCGTCGGTGGGCGCGTCTGTTGCGTCAGCGGGAGCGTCAACGGCGCCGACGGCGTCAGGGGCGCCAGGGGCGCCAGGGGTGTCAGGGGTGTCAGGGGCGTCAGGGGCGTCGAAGGCGGATCCCGTAAAATCGGCCGTCTCCGCCGCCCCGATCGTCTCGCCCATCTCGCTCGCCTCGAACGGCTCGATCGACCTGGCGAGCGCGACGACGCGACCGACCTCAGCCAGCGGAATCGCCGATTCGGTCCCGCGGGAATCAGACTGTTCGGGACCGTAGCCGGCGGTCTCGACCGCCAGCGAAGCGTAGCCGAACCACCGGTAGGGGACGGACTCGGTGATCGTGAGCGTCTGGACCTTCTCGAGCGGGATAGTCCCGCTGTAGCGCTGAACGAGGCCCCGTTCGTAGTAGAGTTCGTCGCCGACTCGCGTCAGTCGGAAACCGTAGTACCGCGTCAGCGTGAGGAGCGCGCTCAGAATCCAGGCCGCGAGCAGAAAGAGGAACCCCGCCCAGAGGATAGCCACCACTCCCGTTCCTGGGAGGTCGCTCTCCAGGAGGTCGATGGGGACGAGCGTCGTCGGGTCGAACCCGCTGGCGAACGAGAGGATGAGCCCCCCGAGGAGGCTCGCGCCGGGATCGATCGTGAAGACGCTGAGGATGGCGAGTTCCTTCGGCTTGATCCGAAAGAGGGTCCGTTCGGCGTCCTGGTGTCGTTCTCCCGCGACCCCATCAGGTTCTCGAGGCGCACGGCCAGCGTCCGTGTCGACGGCCGTCGGCCCTTCGCGGTCGACGTCATCGGGTTCCGCCCCGACGCCGGCACCCGTTCGGAGACGGCGGGTGAGCGCTCGAGCCTCCGCCTCGTCGACGTACCGGAGCGTGATCTCGGTCTGGCTCCCGCCGGCCGTCTCGACGTGGACCGCCGCGATGCCGAACAGGCGATGGAGCGCCGTCTGGCGGACGTCGACGTTCTGAACGCGGTGGAGTGGGACCTCGCGGTCGCGTCGCGAGACGACCCCCGAGACGACGTCGAAGGTGTCGTCGGCGACGGCGTACCGGAATCGCTCGTAGTAGGCGAGTTCGTAGAGGATGCCGACGAGGATCCCGCCCAGGACGAACACGCCGATGACGAAGAGGTTCGCCCCGGCCTCGCCTGGAGACGAGACGAGACCGACGACGAAGAAGAGAAAGCCGAGGTTGAGACTCCGCGAGAGCGAGCGGACGATCACCGACGACGGATGGAGGCGCTTCATACGGCGTCTTCACCGTTGGTTTCGATCGTGAGTTCGCGGAGCCGTTCCTGTAACGCCTCGGCCCGGTCGGGCGTGAGGCCGGGAATCGCCACGTCGGCGTTCCTGGACCCTGCCGTGTAGACCACGAGCGTCCCGAATCCGAGGGCTCGCTCGAGCGGCGACCGCCTGGAGTCGACGTGCTGGACGCGGACGTAGGGGACTACGGTCTTGATCCGGGTAAAGACGCCGCGCTCGATGTACAGCGACTGGTCGCGGAGCGTGAAGCCGAACACGGCGTACCGGCGCCAGGCGACGGCGGTCCGGACGAGAGAGACGAGGACGACGAGCGCGACGGTTCCGAGGAGAATTCTATCCGTGCCGATCGCCAGCACCTCGCGAGTCTGTAACGCCACCAGGAGGCCCCCCAGGACGGTGCCCAGGATCACGGTTCGAACGACGGCGGCGACGATCCAGACCCAGCGAATCCTCGGCTCGAGTCGTTCCATCGGGTCGGGATTCGACGGACAGCCCGATAAAGCGTCTGACAGCGGGCAGAAATTGAGAGTTGTGGCCGCAGCGATTAGAAGGGCAGCCAGTCAGAAGGTCAGTGGAGTAGTCGATCCAGTCGATCAGTGAGTCGCTTTCCGAATCGCGTCGATTTCGTAGAGGTCCTCGTGGAGTCCCTCGCCATCACAGTCCTCCGTCGGGCACGCGTAGTGCCAGCCGTCTCGAGTCGCGTCGCGTTCCCGGAATCGCTCCCCACAGACCTGACAGTACAGTTGTCCTTTCTCACACGAGTCCCGGTGTATCTCGAGGGCGAGCGACGTCTGGAACGACTGGTTGCAGTTGCGACAGGTGTGCATACGAGGAGTGACGTGAACCCAGGCCAAAAATCACGTGGGTTCGTTTATTTCACCGTATTCACCGCCGATTGGGCCACTCTCGGTCGATTTTGGCGTCGGGTTCGAGAAAAAATGAGCGTCACGATCCAGTGAGCGTGATGCGGATCAATCAGTTTCGATTACAGGTCGACCCGAGAAAACGAGGATAGGTCGCGGTGGAAAAACGCTACTCGAAGTGTGTCGAGAACCCGTCAGTTACTCGTCGCCGAGGATGCCGCGCTCGGTCATCTTCCGCGGGTCGAGCACCTCGTCGGCCTCGTCCTCCGTGAGGTATCCCTTCTCGAGGGCGACCTCGCGAACCGTCTTGTCCTCCTTGAGCGCCGTCTTCGCGACCTCGCTAGCCTTGTCGTAGCCGATGTGGACGTTGAGCGAGGTCGCCAGCGCCATCGACTGCTCGACCTGCCGTTCGCAGTACTCCTGGTTTGCCTCGAGCTTGCGGACGAAACGGTCGGCGAACACCGTGCTCGCGTTCGAGAGGAGTTCCGCCGACTCGAGGAAGTTGTGCGCCAGGACGGGCTTGTAGAGGTTGAGGTCGATCTGGCCCTCGGCGGCGCCGGCAGCGACGGCGGCGTCGTTGCCGACGACCTGTTTGTGGACCTGATTCACGGCCTCGGCGACGACGGGATTGATCTTGCCGGGCATGATCGACGATCCGGGCTGATTCTCGGGCTGTTCGATCTCACCGAGGCCGTTTCGCGGGCCCGAGGCGAGCAGTCGCAGGTCGTTGGCGATTTTGTTGAGCGACCCTGCGACGACGCGAAGTGCGCCGTGGGCCTCCGACATGGCGTCGTGGGCGGCCTGCGCTTCGAAGTGGTCGTCGGCCTCGCGGAACTGGACGCCGGTCTCTTTGGTGATGTACTCGGCGGCGCGCCCGGGGAACTCGGGGTGGGTGTTCAGCCCCGTCCCAACTGCGGTTCCACCGAGGGCGAGTTCTGCGAGGTGCTCACGAGTCTTGTCGACGCGGGCGAGCCCCTTCGCGACCTGCGTTCGGTAGCCGCCGAACTCCTGGCCCAGGGTGACCGGCGTGGCGTCCTGGAGGTGCGTCCGTCCGGTCTTGACGACGTCGTCGAACTCCTCTTCTTTCGCTTCGAGCGCCTGGCGAAGCGTGTCGAGCGCGGGGATGACGTCCTTCTCGACGGCCTCGAGGGCGGCGACGTGCATCGCCGTCGGGATCACGTCGTTGCTTGACTGGCCGAAGTTGACGTGGTCGTTCGGGTGGACGACGCGGTCGCCGATTTCCGAACCCATGAGCTCGGCGGCCCGGTTGGCGATGACCTCGTTGGCGTTCATGTTCGAGGAGGTGCCAGAACCGGTCTGGAACACGTCGACGGGGAACTGGTCGTCGAGGTCGCCCGCGATGACCTCGTCGGCCGCCTCGACGATGGCGTCGGCGACGTCCTCGTCGATCAACTCGAGGTCGCGGTTGGCCTGGGCCGCGGCCTTCTTGACGACGCCGAGGGCGCGAACGAACCGGCGGCCGAACGTGATCCCCGAGATGGGGAAGTTCTCGACCGCTCGCTGGGTCTGTGCGCCCCAGTAGGCGTCGGCCGGGACCTGCATCTCGCCGAGACTGTCCTCCTCCGTGCGAAACTCGTCTCCCATACCCTAGCGGTTCGCGGGCGTCAGGTAAAATCCACCGAAAACCGCGGCCCCTCGTCCGTCGCGTCGCGACGCTCGCGCAGGGCCGTCTGCAACCGTTTCCGACCCGTCGAGGCGACGGTTCGGCCGTCCCCGAGGTCGACGTCGTATATCGTCGGCGTCTTCCAGACGAACGTCTGAGAGCTGGCCGTGTCGACGACGACCGAGGTCAGTCCGAGTCGACGCTGGAAGATCGACCGGCGGTTCGAGACGGTCTGGATGCGGTAGTAGGGGATCACGGTGGTCCGGCGTCGCCAGAAGCCCCGACGGATCACGAGGTGGTCGTCGCCGACGGAGTACCCGAGGTTGACGTAGCGGAGGTGGGCCGCCGGGGGCACCGCGAAGAAGATGGCCGCCGAGAGATACCAGTACCCCGTCCCAAATCCGGTCAGGCTCGAGACGCCGAACGCGAGCACGACGAAAACCGCCGCGACGAGCGCGTAGCGCACGAGGTAGCGCCGGCGGGCGACTGCCGGTGGCGACTCGAATCGCGGGGGCTCGGTGCCCGTGAGGTTCTCCGCGAACGTCTGGACACGCTCAGCCCTCGCCAGCGGGACGGCGGACGTGCTCCCACCGCTCGAGTCCGGACCGTAGCCGGCGGTTTCTACCCAGAGGCCCGCGTAGCCGAGGGCGCGCTGGAGCGGATTGTCGGTGATCGTCACGGACTGGACCTTCTCGGCCGGAACGGAGCCGCTGTAACGCTGGAGCAGGCCGCGCTCGTAGACGAAGTCGTCGCCGGCGCGTCCGAGCCGGAAGTCGTAGTAGGTGACGAAGGTGTAGGCGACGCTGACGGCGTAGGTGACGACGACGGCGTTCACTACCGAGGCGAGCCCCAGAATCAGGTAACTCGAGGGCGTCCCGTCTGTGAACGAGGCCGGGCCGCCGAACGGCTGGGCCGTCGCGAGCAACAGCGCCTCTACCTGGTTGGTGAAGAAGAACGCGAGTGCGAGAACGCCGGCGGCCGCTGCCGGGCGAACCGTCGTAAACGCGTAGAGCAACAACTCCCGCGCGTCGAGTGCGAAGAGGAGCGTCGGTCGGTCGTCCTCGAACGGCGCCTCCGTCTCCGTTTCTGTTTCCGTCCTCGTGGTCGAGGCCCCGAGGTCCGAACCCGTGGGGGCCGGGGCCTGGCCGCTCGAGGGGTGCTCCCGCTCGCTCTCGTGCTCACGTTCGTGCTGGTCGGTTTCGTCCGGTGTGGTCGTGGAGTTGGCCGCTGGAGCGGACGTACTGGTGGCGGTCTCGGCCGCACCGGTTCGTCTGGCGGTTCGCCGCCGAATCTCGCGCTGCACGCGCTTCGCTTCGTCCTCGCCGACGAAATCGAGTGCCGCTTCCGTCTCGCCGCCGCCGGCGGTTTCGATCGAGACGACGGCGAGACCCACCACGCGGTGGAACACGCCCTGGCGAACGTCGACGTTCTGAATGCGCCGGTAGGGAATCTCTCGAGCGCGTCGGGAGAAGACGCCGGAGGCGACGTCGACCGTATCCTCCGTGAGCGCGTACCCGAACCGGTAGTAGTACGCGAGTCCGTACGCGGCGCCGACGAGCAGTCCGACGGGTGAGAGATACAGTGTCCAGGACACGGAGACGGCGTCGAAGACGGCACTCAGCGCGCTCACGAGGAAGAACGGCATCGAGAATCCGACGACGGCCGACCGGACCGTGGTCGTGACCGCGCTCAACGGGTGGAGGCGACTCGAGCCCGTCATACGCCGTCGTCGGCCTCGCTCTCGACGGCCAGTTCCCGGAGCGTGTCCTGGAGGCGGCGGGCGCGTTCGGGGGTGAGTCCCGGGACTCGTACGTCGGCGTTTCGCGAGCCGGCCGTGTAGACGACGACGCTCGAGAGGCCCAGCGCCCGTTCGACGGGGCCGAACTGCGTGTCGACGTGCTGGACGCGAACGAACGGGACGGCCGTCTCGACGAACGTCACGACGCCCCGCTCGAGGTAGAGCGCGTCGTCCTGGAGGTCGAAGTGCCAGCGGCCGTAGAGGACGATCGCGTAGACGATGCCGAGAACGAGTGCGAGTGCGACGACGGCGACCGTCACGGTGATCGGTATCGAGAACAGCCACTGGTCGACGGCGCTGACGGCGACGCCGAGGAGGACCGCCAGCAGCACCCACCGAGCGATCCACACCAGGCGAATGCGCGGATGCAACGATTCCATAGCCGAATCCTCTCAGGTGAGTCGGATAAACGTGCGGATTGGTGGCGCGTTCGGTTGTCGAGTCGCCGCCGTAGAGTGTTCAGTCGCCGGGGCTGTCACCGACGAGCGTTCGGTCGTCGAGTCACTGTTGTCGAGCGTCCGGTCGTCGAGTTGGCACCGACGAGCGTTCGGTCGTCGAGTCACTGTTGTCGAGCGTTCGGTCGTCGAGTTGGCACCGACGAGCGTTCAGTCGTCGACGCGCTCGGCGTACTCCGCGGGAGTGTACGTCGATAATTCGAGGGCGTGGATGTCGGTCGTCATGTGTCCCTCGAGGGCGTCGTAAACGCGTTGGTGTTGCTGGACGAGTGGGAGGCCCTCGAACGCCGGCGAGATGACCGTCGCCGCCAGGTGATCGTCGTCGTGGTCGCCGCGGGCGCGGGCGACGGTCACGTCGGCGTCCTCGAGTTCGGATTCGATGAGAGATTCGACGGCTTCGGGTTCCATGTCCGGTTCATCGTCCGAAGTGCCCAAAAGCGCCCCGGTCTCGTCGTCTCCGTTACTGTAGCCGCCACCGTCTCCGTTACCGCCATCTCCGCCACCGTCGCCGTTGTTGCCATTTCTGTGACTATCTTCGTAGCCGCCGTCCTACCCACCCCCTCCGTAGCCGCCGTCCTACCCACCCCCTCCGTAGCCGCCGTCTTCGCCACCGTCCTCGTTGCCGCCGTCGCCGTCGGCCGGCGCGTTTATACTGGTCGCCTCCACACCGCCGAACATGTCACTCGCAGCCGACACGCGACGGGCAGTCGACGCCCATCCGTTTCTCCACACCGCGCTCCGTGCAGGCGTGGTCAACTACACCGCCGCCGCCCGCTTCCTCGCGGTGGACGGCGAAGCCGACGCGGTCGCGACGGCGCTCAGGCGCTACGCCGACGAACTCGAGGCACTCGATTCGGACGACCGGACCGTCCGCGTTCGCATGCAAAGCGGCGTCGGGCCAGTCAACGACCCCGACGAGGCCATCCTGGCGGTCGGCTCGACCCTCCTCGGCACCGGGGGCGACTCGAGTGCGTACACGGCAATCGTCGCGACGGGCGAGGTGGACGCGCGAGCGGTTTCGACGGCCCTCGCGGCGCTGAGCATCGCGGACATCGAGGTGGTCGCCGCCGGGTTCGAACCCGAAACGCTCGTCGTCGCGGTCGAGCGACTCGACGGAGCGAACGCCGTTCGGGCAATCGAGGGCGTCCTGGAGACGGCACTCGAGTGAGGAGGAGCGTGTCGGTCTCGAGTGAGGCGAATCCCACGTCAGTACACCGGTGCGACGGAGAAGACGGCGTAGGCACCGACGGTCGAGACGATCGGGATCACGTGCTGGAGCGTGAGCACGCGGGCGCTCTCGAACGGGTCGAACTCGAGTTCGGGTTCGGACGAGTCGTTCTTCGACGCGATGGCTCCCCTGGCCTCAGCAGGGTCGAGGCCGCCATCGCCGATGGGAGCGCGTATTCTGCCGTTGGAACCGTCGTCGCTGCGGAGTGTCCGACTCCACCCGAGTCCCGCGATGGAGACCGTCGCGACGATCACGAAACTCGCGGGGATTCCCAGCAGTGAGAGTGTAGTGATGATAACCCCACTGACCGTCGACGCAACGAGTGCGGCAGGGAGGGGGAGTTCGACGATCTCGTTGCCCAGCGTCTCGATGGTTCGTCGAGCGATCGTCAGCGCACCCAGGGCGACGGCGGCCGATCCCAGAACGATGCCGGCCGACATGTCGAGTACGCCACCGCCGATCAGCGGCGCGACGATGTTCGCGATGTTGGAGGTGCCGGAACTGAACGCCATGAGACAGCCAACGGCGACGACTACGCCCCCGGCCAGTAATTCGTCGCGCTGGCTCGAGGTGACGGTTATCGAGGGAATCGTTCCAGATTGGTCCAGGGCGAACAGTGGTTCGTTCGAACTCGACTCCGAGATCCAGTCGGCGATCCGCTGGTAGGAGAAGTACCCGATGGCTACCGAGACAGCGAACCCAGCAATCGGGGCGACGACCCACCAGAAGACGATCTCGCGCATCGTTGCCCACTGCAGTTCGCCGCTGGCCACGCCCAGGCCGGCGATTGCCCCGACGGTGGTCATCGAGGTCGACGCGGGGACACCAGTTCGATTGCCGGCGAACAGCGCGAGGCCGATGAGGCCGAGGATGACGATACTCGACTCGAGCGTGAAGAGCGACGAATCGTGGAGTACCTGCTGCCCGAGCGTGTCGACGACGCGACGACCGATCGTCGCCGCACCGAGGCCGAAAAAGACGGCCATCAACCCCCCAGCGACGACTTTCGGTACGAGCGACGCCCCGACGGCGGGTCCGAACGCCGGCGCCGTCGTCGAGCCCCCGATGTTGAACCCAACGAAGACGGCGATCAGAAGCGCGAAAATCAGCAGTGGCTCGGGCATTGTCTCAACGTTTCGAAATCCGTTGATAACGCTTCTTCCAAAACAACTTGGTGGGATGAGCGTGGAACGCAAGCGGCCGGATGATTGAGTAGGCCCGTGTCGACGGTCGACACCCCATCCGACGCTTTAAGGTTTGCCCGCGAAGACACTCGAGTAATGACCCTGCACGTGACGAATACGTTGACGGGCGAAAAAGAGCCGTTCGAGCCACAGGATCCCAACAACGTCCTCCTCTACTACTGTGGCCTGACGGTTTCGGACCCGCCCCACCTCGGGCACGCTCGCTCGTGGGTGCACGTCGACGTGATGCACCGCTGGCTCGAACACACCGGCTACGGCGTGCGTCACGTCGAGAACTTCACCGACGTCAACGAGAAAATCGTCGCCCGCGTCGGCCAGGACGACCTCGGAGACGACGAAGCCGAGGTCGCCACAACCTACGTCCAGCGGACGATCCAGGACATGCGCTCGCTGAACCTCCTGCGGGCAGAAGTGTACCCCCGCGTCTCGGAACACATCCCCGAAATCATCGACCTCGTGGACACGCTCGTCGAGTCGGACTACGCCTACGAGTCCAATGGCTCGGTCTACTTCGACGTGACGACGTTCGAGGAGTACGGAGAACTCTCGAACCAGGACATCGAGTCGATCGAAGCCCAGGGCGAACCCGACGAACAGGCCGAAAAGCGCCACCCCGCCGACTTCGCGCTCTGGAAGGCAGGTCCAGTCTCGGAGGCGGCCGTCCACGAACACAGCAAAGGTGCGACCTGGAAGGAGACGCCGACCGGCCAGACCTGGGACTCCCCGTGGGGAGAGGGGCGTCCTGGATGGCACATCGAGTGCTCGGCGATGAGCATGACCCACCTCGGAGAAACTCTCGATATTCACGTCGGCGGCCGGGACCTCGTCTTTCCCCACCACGAGAACGAGATCGCCCAGAGCGAGGCCGCGACGGGCCACCGGTTCGCCCGCTACTGGCTCCACTGTGAGTTGTTCCAGATGGGCGAGACGAAGATGTCCTCGAGTCTGGGCAACTTCGTGACCGTCGACGAAGCCGTCGAGAAGTGGGGGACAAACGTCCTCCGAACGTTCCTCACCGCGGGGGCGTACAACAGTCAGCAACTCTACAGCGACGAGACCATTGCGGAGGCCGAGGAGCGCTGGGAACGCCTCGAGCGCGCCTACGACGCCGCCGTCGACGCGCTCGATTCCCCCATAGCAAAGTCGAAATTCGCCGACGAGGAACTTCGTGAGTCTGTGGCCGCTGCGCGGGAGGCCTTCACCGAGGCGATGAACGACGACTTCAACACCCGCGAGGCACAGTCGGCCCTGCTCGAGGTCGCGAGCGCGGCGAACCGACATCTCGAGGGCGTCGACGGAGAGAGCGGACCGGGGGCGTACGACTACCAGGGCCTGAATCGAGCCGTCGAAACCCTCGAGGACCTCGGCGGCGTGCTCGGGTTGACCTTCGGCGGCGCCGATGCGAGCGGTAACGTCGAACTCGCGGGCGAGGTCGTCGACCTGGTCCTCGAGATCCGCGAGCAGGAACGAGACGCGGGCAACTACGAGCGCGCCGACGAACTGCGCGACGAACTCGAGGCCATCGGCGTCGAGGTCCAGGATACGGACGAGGGGCCAACGTTCCGGCTTCCGTGACGGCGGCTGTTCACGTCACACTCCCTGGTTCGACCGTCGTCAGGGTCCGTGACGGGCTCGAAACCCGTGTTCGTCGCGAAGGCAGAAACGAGCGCAGCGGGTATACTCTTGCGATAGAAACGAGAAGGCGAGGCGGGCTGGCGACAGCGGAGCGGGCGACCACCGAGTACGACGATGCCGTGTTACGGTAGCCGCCGCGAGGGCTACCGGTCCGAGGCAGTAGGCATCTCCTGTTGTGCTTCCAGGTTCGAAAAGTCGGAGAGATCGCTCGTACACCAGTGGCAGAACTCGAGATCCATGTCGAGTTCCTCCCCACAGTACGGGCAGTGTGTGAGGGTCCCGTCGGGCGCGGGTGTTCGCCGGACGACCTGATTGTGCGCCACCGCGAGTAGATACGCGTCGACGACGCTGAGAATCGCGACGAACACGAGCGGGGACAATTCCGCCAGATTGCCGCTCTCGCCGGCCGCGAGCGCCTCGAGCGTGGTCGTCTCGACGAACAGGATGCTGACGCCGAACAGGAAAACGATCCAGCCCAGCGCACGCCGCCAGCGGCGGAGGTAACAGTGACCGAAGCCGGTGACGAGTACACCGAGTAACGCGGCGAGCCACGGGCGCTTCTTCGAGAACGACCGATCCATAGGTTAACTAACCAGTTGGGTGGCTATAAGCCTTCACGTTCATGTTCATGTTTACGTTCACGTTCATGCCGTCGAATCCGTCCCCCCCCCCCCCGCACGAAACGACGTGGTCGGGAGTCGCCGACTCACAGCCCGAGGGCGGTCGCGATTGGGACGCCAGCCCACAGTGCGCCGACGAGATAGCCACCGATCGCTCCCGAATTGAGCAGCGGCAATCCGGCGTGCGGTCGGCCCTTGAGGACCATGGCCATCAGGACCAGCAGCCCCGCGAGCGTGCCCAGCACGCCACCCAACGCGGGCGCGTTGAGCGTGATCAGCGGGACATCGAGCGAGCCGACATCGAGGAAGGACGCGGCGCTGGCGACAAGGATGGTCGGGATGACGGCGTCACCGAGACCGATGAAGAGGGCGTCGCGAACGCCTTCGGGTTCTGCGTCCGGTTCTGGCCTGGGCTCTGTTCGCTCCAGCTCTCGTTCGTTCTCGACGGCCTCGGAATCGGTCGGTTCGACGGTGGAGCGTTCGAAATCGTCCGCATCGGCTTCCGAGGAACTGCCGTTGGTCGTCGCCGTCGATCCCGCGCCTCGATCTTCGATCTCACCGGGCACATCGCCAGCCTCGAGGAAGGAGTACGACAGCGAGGTCGGGACGACGAGGACGACGGGAATGTGCAGGTCCATCACGCCCTCGGCGAGGTCGAGCATGTGTTCCGTTCGATAGACGCTGATCGCGTCGTAGACGGCGAGCACGACGAGCAATACGAGAGCGGGCAAGAGGCCGAAGCTAATCCCGAAGAGGCCGGCCGCGCCCGCGCCCATGACGACGCCGGCGATGTCGATGACGTACCACTCGGGATAGATCACGAGGGCGGCTCCGACGCCCAGCGAGACGAGGAGGGGGAAGACACCGATCGAGCCGACCGTGGCGACGGACGGGAGAATCTCAGCGAAGACGAACCACGAGAGCAAGACGCTGACGCCGACGATGAGCCCCCGAATGATCCACTGGAGGTCGTACTTGAACGCCGCGAGCATGAACGCTGTCATCACGAGAATCGCCCCGACGTAGACCAGGCTGTTCGTCGGGTCGGAGGGGTCCTCGACGGCCTGCATCTCGGCGGCGGTGAACGGTTCGACGAGCGCGAGCGCGCCGAACTGGACGCCGATAAAGAGCAGGCAGGTGAATCCAACCGCGCTGCCCAACCGAATCCGCTCGTTCATGGGTCGCGATTTGACCGGCCGTCGTATTGGTGTTGCGTTCTCGAGGCAGGCAATCTTCCGTCCGAATTCACCGACATCGCGGCGCTCGCCGGCGGCGGCGGACTCACCCTCGAGTAGCTGTGGCGTCGGGTGCCCGGGGACGAAAACGCCGCCGATCAACGCACGAGGTACCTGGATCGGCCACTGAACGTATCATTTCGTAGAAACGAAGCGGGGCCCGGTTTCGTGAACGGTTATTTTCGACCCAGGGACGTGGTCCGTTGCTCCCGGCGCAATCGTCTCACGAGTACCGTTTCGATGTCGAAATTGAGTTACCGAAACAGTAGATAACTGGGTAGCGTCAAAGGGCCCGCGTATGTCAGACCACAGCCGACGAACGTTTCTCCGGCGTACCGGGCTAACGATCACCGCCGGAAGTGCCCTCGCCGCAGCGAGTGGGACGACTGCCGTCGCGTCGACGACGGCCGCCGACCCGGGCGACTGGCCTTCCCTCGGAGGGAGGCCCGGAAACAACGCACGGGTCGCATCGGGAATCGACGACCCCGGGTCTCTCGAGGTCGCCTGGTCGTGTGACTGCGGCGGCCACGTCGCGGTCGTCGACGAGACGGTCTACCTCCGAGCGGACGACGGCTCCGTACACGCCTACGAAGCCGAGGACGGGTCACAGCTGTGGCAAACCGACGACCTCGGCGCCGATCGAACGCCAGCGTTTGCCGACGGAACCGTCTACGTCGGCGGCGACGGCCTCACCGCGGTCGACGCCGAAGACGGCGACGTTCGCTGGCAGCGAGACCTCGAGTACAGCGACGGAATTCGGTCGCCTAACGTCGCGGACGAAACCGTGTTCGTCGTCGGCGACGGCGTCCTCTACGCGATCGACGCCACAAGCGGCGAAGCGCACTGGCAGTTCGAACCGGACGACGGGGAGCTACACGAAATGTCGGTCCCGATCGACGACGGCGTCGTTTTCGTCGCGGACGAGACGCGCCTGTACGCCCGTGAGGCCAGCGACGGCTCCGAACGCTGGACGTTCGACCTCGAGGCCAACGACGACGATGGACAGTTCAGTACGGTCACGCCGGTCGTTGACTATGGCATCCTGGCCGTCGGTTACCAGGACGAATCGGACGCTGGACTCTCCTACCACGATGTCGAATTCGGAGGTCGAATCGCTCGCGTGGCCGGTCGAGCGCACAACCACCCACCCGTGATCGGCTCTGAACTCGTCTACACCGTCGACGGGACGAACAACGACACCGCTACGGGCCACGACATCGAGACGGGAGAGAAAGCGTGGGATCCAGAGCCGTCCGGCGAAGGGACCAGTCCGCTCATCATCGACGAAGAGCACGTTTACGCCGGTCTCGAAAGTGGCCCAGGATCGACCGATGGGGACGAGGAGTCCTGGATGCGGTTTTTCGCGTTCGACGCCTGGGACGGCTCCGTCGAGTGGGAGAGAGACACCAGGACGGTACTGAGTCCCCTCGCACTCGTCGACGAAACGCTCTACGTTGGGAGCGTCGACGGCGAGGCGCTGGCTGCGTTGCGACCGGACGGCGAGGGCAACGACGGAAAGAACGGAGACGACGAGTCCGACGGGGGGAGCGAGATCGACGATGATACCGACGAAGAGGACGGCTCCAACGAAAGAGGGGATTCTGACGACGGTGGTTCCGAAAACGATTCCAGTGATATCAGCGAGGGCAACGAGAGCGACAGTACCGACGACTCGAGCGGTTCTGATGAGACGGACGACTCCAACGACACCATCGGCTCCAACGACTCCAGCGACGAATCCGCAACCGAAGATGGCGGATCGTCGGCCGACGAAACGGACGACTCGACCCCCGGATTCACCGGCGTTGGCGCGCTCGCCGGCGGTGGACTCGCCTTCGAGTGGCTGCGACGCCGAGTCGACGAAGACGAACACGAGGAGTAACGACTCGAGACTGACCCGAGGAGTACCAATTCGAGGGCGATCCGAGAGTAACGATACCAGGCAGACATCGACTGCCACTACGCCAGAGATCCGCCACTACGCCAGAGATCCGCCACTACGCACGAAACGCACGACGTTATCGTGCATACAGCGTCGACCCGACGAGGCCGGGCAGGTGAACGCTCGACTGCGGCGTAACCGCGAGATACGGTCGGTCGACCGGACCGAACACGTCGACGACGCGACCGACGGTTTCGAGAGAGTCGTCCAGGACCATCGTGCCAATGGCGTTTCGTCCGCTATCGTCGCCAGTACCGCCCCCGCCGTCGTTGCCGTCGTCCCCGTCGCCCACAGGCTCAGCCCGCAATACTGCGAGCCCCTGGGCCGTCCGGACGACCGTTCCAATCCGCCGCATCACTCCCGCAGCGCGACGACGTACGCCGCGACTGCCTGGACGAGGTCGTTCTTTGTCGAATCGTCGGTTCCGCGGACGACGACCCGCCCCCGGGGCACCCAGTGCTCTCGCGAGTATGCCTTGTCGCGTTCGACGGTCGCGTCGTAGCCGATCTGCTGGACGGCCTTCGCGATTTCCTCGACCGTCGGCTCTTCGACTGCCAGCTCGAGGGGTACGCGTCGCCCCTCGGCCCGCGTGCGGGTGGAATCCAGGTACGCGGGCCAGATGACGTTCTCGACCATGGGCCAACTCGGCGGGCGGGTGAGTAAACGCTTTTCAAAACGAGATGGCGCGCGCAGACGATGCGAAATCCGGTCTCGACTCGGTATGCGGCGTGGAATCGCGACTCGAGTGCCGTCACGAGCGTTACCGAGGGTCGACCCCTCGGTCGCTTGGGACGTGGTCGGCTGAAAGTCTGCTCGCCGTGGTGGAAGTCCAGGCGTTCGGTGAACCTACCTGGCCTGTAGTCCCGGTGTGCTGGGAAATAAGGCGATCATACAGAGAGAAGGTACTATCGAATCCTTGGTCTGGTCTTTTTTCGAATTTTCAACTTGTCTCTAACAATATCTGGTGATGGTATCGGTGCTCGCATGGGTAACACCATCAAACGACGAACGGTGCTGGTGGCGACCGGGGTGGCCATGGGTTCGCTGAGTGGGTGTCTCGGATCGCTACAGGACAGCGGGCAGGAGGGATGCGTGCCACCGGGGCAGTACGACTGTCCCGATGGCGAGTTGATGGCGGTCCACGAGTTCGATGGCTGTTCCGTCGAACAGGTCGAAGGTGACTGTGCGATCACCGTGGAAGTGACCGAGTCCGAAGGCGAGGGCGAGGGAGACGGCTGCGACGCGTACAGTTTCGAATGGACAGTCGACGACGACTGTGTCGTGTACTCCGTGCGTGTCTACGGTGGCAGCGATTGTGAGGATTACGACTACGGAGACGGTGAGACCGAGGGGTTCGTCGAGACGGATCTCGAAGCGGGGCAGAGCGGACAGCAAGCCGGAATATCGAATATTCGGTTCTGTGGTGAACCTGAGGAAGACGACGGTGGTGACGATGGTGACGACGGCGACGGCAGTGACGAAGACAATGGCGGAGATGGAGACGACGGAGACAATGGCGGAGATGGAGACGACGGGGACAATGGCGGAGATGGAGATGACGGGGACAATGGCGGAGATGGGGACGGAGAAGACGACGGTAACGGCGATAATGGCGACGACGATGATGATAGTGGCAGCGGTGACGACGGTGACGACACTGACGATGGCGACGACACTGACAACGGCGAAGACAGTGGCGACGGCGACGATAGCAGCGACGACGCTGACGATGGCGACGACGCTGACGACGGCGACGACGCTGACGATGGCGACGACGCTGACGACGGCGACGATGGCAGCGACGACACTGACAACCAGGACGGGAAATCGAAAAAGGAAAAACGAAAGGAAGCGGCCGAAGAGCAATCGAAAACACAGCAGAAATGTGAGTGAACGGAGGGACTAATCGACACACCGGGGCGAGCGAATCTACCCTACGTACGCTCTCGGCTTTTGTTCGATCCGACTAGCGTTCTCACGAGTACCTCGGACCCTGACCACCGTTCGACTCGAGCGTGACTACAGACTCGTCGAACAGAAGGTGGACAACGAAACACCTCGCTGCAAGAATTCCGCGGTGATTCGGAAAGAACCTGCCGAGTCCGGAGCTACAGCCGACGGAGTCCGAGCAGACCCGCGATAGCGGCGAGCGCGACGGGAACACCGAAGCCGGGAATCGAATCCTCGTCGTCGGATTCGTTTGCGTCCTGATCTTCGTCTTCCGTCTCGTTCTCGCTGTCGTTCGCGTCGCTTTCGTTCCCGCCGTCGGCATTTTCTTCAGCGCTATCTTCGTCGGAGCCAGTCGTCTGCAGATCGGCCAGCGACTCCTCGTAGGATTCGTCGGCCGCCTCGAAATCCGCTTCGACCTCGGCGTAGGCGTCGGTGTGGACGGCGGCGAAGATATCCTCGATGGCCAAAACGACGTTCGGTCCGGGCTGGGCCATCGCGTTGGCGTCGACGCCGAAGTGCTGGTCCTCCTGCATCGCCGTCGTCTCGCCGACCGCGTCGGAGACGGGCGGTTCGTCGTAAGCGTCGTCGCCGTAGAGGATCCACTCGGGATCCTCGTCGATTATCGTCTCGTCGCTGATGATTCCCCAGCCCTCGATGCCAGCGTTCGCGGCCACGTTCTCGACGCCGGCTGTCGTCAGCACCTCGTCCTGGAACGTGCCGTTTCCGGCGGTGTAGACCTCGCCGTCAATCGCGTAGAGGGCCGACGGGCGCGGTTCGTCGGCGAGCGCGTCCTCGATGATTGAGAGGCGCTCGTCCATCCACTCGAGGGTCACGTCACTGCCGTCGCAGGCGCCTGTAAGCTGGCCCGCCGTTTCGACGTCGGCGCGGACGTCGTCGAGCGATCCCGAGGCGTCGAAGACGTAGACGTCGATGCCGGCGTCTCGGAGCTGATTCAACTTGTCCTCCTCGAACGTTGCGAGGTTCGCCGCCAGGACGATGTCAGGCTCGAGCGCGATGACCTCCTCGGTGATTACCGCACCGTCGTCGGCGGTGATGTCGGTCTTGCCCTCGGTTTCGAGCCCCTCGGTGTACGGACCAATCGGCATGCCCTCGAGTCGGTCCTCGGCCCCGACGCTGTACACCAGTTGCGCGTCGCTCGGATAGAGCGCGACGATCGATTCTGGCGGTTCCTCTAGTGTCACCTGTTCGCCTGTCGCGTCCTCGAATTCGATCGGGTACTCGCACGTGGAGTCGGCCTGAGCCGGAGTCTGGATCCCGCTTGAAGCCGCTGGCGCAGCGCCCCCGGCAGCCAACACGGAACCGGCGCTCGCGGTGAGCGCGAGTAACGCGATCGTCACGATGAGTAGTCGTCGCATCGCCTGATGCTCCACGGCTATCCAATAAATATTTATCTAAAGCAAGCGAGCTTGCCAACGTGAAGCGATCCGGGCTCTCGTGGTCGATCGGGCTGGCGATACTGCTCGGTATCGTGATGATCGGGAGCGCCGCCCTCGGACCAGTCCGGATCGAACCGTTCGTCGTCACGAAAGCGATGCTCAACGTGCTGATCGTCCCCGCGGGTCTCGAGTGGACCACGATGGCGGTTCCGCTGCTCGAGCGACCGGTTCCTCGACCCGGGTTCACCTACGCCTCTATCTTCGGGTTCGATGTTCCCGCGAGCCACCAGACGATCGTCGGCGACGTCCGCCTGCCGCGGATTGCGCTGGCGGCCACGGTCGGCTTCGGCCTGGCCGCCGCCGGGACGGTGATGCAGGGGTTCTTCAGGAACCCCCTGGCTGACCCTTCCATCATCGGCGTCTCCACTGGTGCAGCCGCCGGCGCCGTTGCCGCCATCGCGTACCCAGCGCTAATCCCCTTCGCGAGCCTGCACCTCTCCGCGTTCGTCGGGGCCATCGCCACCGCGATGCTCGTCTACGCCATCGCAACCGAGGGTGGACGCACCCCCGTCACCACCCTCCTGCTCGCCGGCGTCGCCGTCCAGGCGTTCCTGGGCGCACTCATCTCCTACATGCTCGTCCATAGCGGTGACAGCCTCCGGGCGGCCGTCGTCTGGATGATGGGCCACCTCGGCGGGAGCAACTGGGGCGACGTCGGCTTCGCCCTCCCCGTCGCCCTCGTCGGCGTCGGCGTCCTCGGCGCCTACACCCGCGAGATGAACGTCCTCCTGCTCGGCGAGGAGGACGCCCACCACCTCGGGGTCGACGTCGAGCGAACCAAACTCCTCTTGCTCGTTATCGCCTCGGTCGTCACCGCTGCGGGTGTCGCCGTTGCCGGGGTCATCGGCTTCGTCGGCCTCGTCGTCCCGCACGTCCTGCGCTTGCTCGTCGGCCCCGACCACCGAATCCTGCTCCCGACGAGCGCGCTCGCCGGCGCGTCGTTTCTGGTCGCGACAGACACCCTCGCTCGGGCTGGTCCCGCGGAGGTTCCGGTCGGAATCGTCACGGCGGCCCTCGGCGCGCCGTTCTTCCTCTTTCTGCTCGTTCGACGGGAGGTGCACTCGCTGTGACCGACTCGTCTCCCCGACCGCTCGTCGAAATCGAGGATCTCCGGGTCGCCTACGGAAACCTCGAGGTCCTCGAGGGCGTTTCGCTCGAGGTCGACCGCGGCGAGTTCGTCGGGCTCGTGGGTCCGAACGGCGCGGGGAAGACCACCCTCCTGCGGGCGCTCAGCGGCGCGATCACGCCCGCCGGCGGCAACGTCCGGATCGACAGTGAGGACGTCGCGACGCTCGCCTCCCGTGAGACGAGTCGACTCGTGAGCGTCGTCCCTCAGAACACGTCGCTGTCGTTCGCCTTCGACGTCCGAACCGTCGTCGAGATGGGGCGATACCCCCATCGTTCGCGGTTCTCCCCGCCTACAGAGACCGATCGTCGACAGGTCGACCGGGCGCTCGAGCGGACGCGAACGGCCCGGTTCGCCGATCGGCCGATCGACGCGGTCAGCGGCGGCGAGCGCCAGCGAATTCTCATCGCGCGGGCGCTCGCCCAGGACACACCCCTGCTGTTGCTGGACGAGCCAACGGCCAGCCTGGACGTGAACCACCAGGTCGAGACGCTCGAGCTGGCCCGCGACCTGACCGCGGACGGGCGGGCCGTCGTCGCGGCCATCCACGACCTCGACCTGGCGGCGCGCTACTGCGACCGACTGGTCGTCCTGGCGGGCGGAACGGTCCAGGCCGACGGTCCGCCGGGCGAGGTGCTGACGGCCGACGTGCTCGAGTCGGCCTTCGACGCGAATGCGACGGTCACCCGACACCCGGTGACCGGGGCGGCGAGCGTGACGGCGTTTCCGCGCTCGGAGTCGGGGGATCTCGGTACCGTGGACGACCGGGGGATCGAATCGACGACCCCGTCGAGACTCGAGGGGCGACGCGTTCACATTGTCGGCACGGGAGAGACTGCTGCCGACGTGATAGAACGGTTCGAGCGAGCGGGCGCCGAGGTGACGACCGGTCCCGCACCGGCCGGTGGAGCCGTCGACCAGCGCGCGACCGAGCGCAACCTGGAGTGCGTACGAACCGAACCGTTCGCGCCGGTCTCTGCCGCCGCTCGAAGACGCGTCGCCGAACTCGTCGGCGCGGCCGACGCGACGGTGCTCGTCGACTTCGACCTCGCGCCCGGAACGCAACTCCTGCTCGAGGCGCTCGAGGACGTGGCGTCTCTGGTCGCCCTCGACACCCGGCCGCTCGGGGACCGGAATTTCGTCGGCGAGGCGGGGACCGCGCGATACCGACGGATCGAGGCAGGCGCACTCGAGGCGACCGAAGGGTCAGTGCTCGAGGTGACGGCGAGAGCCATCGCCAACCGAGATGCTGACGTTCGCGAAACCGCCTTCGACGAATCCCCGAGCGACGACGACTGAACTGGCCCCCGGGACGGACTGGACGGTTTTTTACCCCTCCGCCACCGAGTGCTCGCCAATGACCGCGGACTACGACTACGAGGCGCTCGGCCTCGTCGCCGGACTCGAGATCCACCAGCAACTCGACACGGCGACGAAACTGTTCTGTGCGTGTCCGACCGACCTGCGCGAACCCGACGAGTCGGCCCGCCGATTCACCCGCTACCTCCACCCGACGCGGAGCGAGTTGGGCGAACTCGACGAGGCCGCCCTCGAGGAGAGTCGGGTCGAACGGGAGTTTACCTACCTCGCCTACGACAGCACCTGTCTCGTCGAGGAGGACGACGAACCACCCCATCGCCTCGACGACGAGGCTCTCGAGACGGCCCTCGAGGTCGCTCAGTTGATGGACATGACGCCGGTCGACCAGGCGAACGTGATGCGCAAGATCGTCGTCGACGGCTCGAACACCTCGGGCTTCCAGCGCTCGACGCTGGTCGCCACCGGTGGGGCCATCGAAACGAGCGTGGGCGACGTCGGCATCGAGGACATGATGCTCGAGGAGGAGAGCGCCCAGCGCGTCCAGGAGACCGACGACGGCGTGACCTACAGCCTCGACCGCCTCGGCATCCCGCTGGTCGAGATCGGTACGGCACCCGATATTCGAACGCCGGAACAGGCCCAGGAGGCAGCCGAACGCATCGGGATGCTGTTGCGCTCGACCGGAAAGGTCAAGCGCGGCCTGGGGACCATCCGCCAGGACGTCAACGTCTCCATCGCCGACGGCGCTCGCGTCGAGATCAAGGGCGTCCAGAGCCTGGACGACATCGCCGACATCGTCCGAACCGAGGTCGGGCGCCAGGCCGAACTGGTCTCGGTCCGCGACGAACTCGCATCACGCGAGGCGGCCGTGCACGATCCCCAGGACGTGACGGCGGTCTTCGAGGACACCGACAGCGGGGTCGTCGCGAGTGCCCTGAACGATGGCGGGGCGGTCTTCGGCGTCCGCCTCGAGGGCTTCGACGGCCTCGTCGGTCGCGAGATCGCGCCCGACCGCCGCCTCGGGACCGAGTTCTCCGACCACGCGAAGCGCCACGGCGCGGGCGGCATCTTCCACACCGACGAACTCCCGGCCTACGGCGTCACCGACGACGAGGTGGCGGCACTTCGCGACGCGGTGGATGCGTCGAATGAGGACGCCGTGGCCATCGTCGCCGCCGCGACGGAGGTCGCCGAATCCGCCATCGACGCCGTCGCCGACCGGGCGCGGACGGCTCTCGATGGCGTCCCCGAGGAGACCCGCGGCGCGAACCAGGACGGGACGACACGCTACCTCCGCCCGCTCCCGGGTGCGGCCCGAATGTACCCCGAGACGGACGTGCCGCCGGTCGAACCCGATCCGAGCGAGGTTCCCGAACCCGAACTGCTGACCGAGAAGGTCGAGCGTTACCAGGCCGAGTACGACCTCGACGCCGGCCTCGCCGAACAGGTCGCCTACGGCACCCACATGCCGCTGTTCGAGCGCGTCGTCGCCGATGGCGTCGATTCGACCTTCGCCGCGACGACGCTCGAGTCGACGCTCACGGAACTGCGTCGGGACGACGTGCCGGTCGAAAATCTGCGCGAGGACCACCTGGAGGCCGTCTTCGCGATGGCCGAGGACGGCGACCTGGCGAGAGAGGGTGTGCCTGATCTCCTCACCGAACTGGCTGCGAACCCCGACCAGGAGGCGCGGGCGGTCGCCGAGCAGGCCGGACTCGGCTCCGCCGCCGAAGACGACGTCCGCGAGGCCGTCCTGGAGGTCGTCGAGCGAAACGCCGACCAGGTCGAGGACGAGGGGATGCAGGCGTTTTCGGGGCTCATGGGCGAGTGCATGGGCGCGCTTCGCGGGAAGGCCGACGGCGACCTCGTGAGCGAGGTGTTGCGCGAGGAGATTCAGAAGCGCGCCTGATTGCTCTCGGGTCCGTTTCCACTCGAGAGAGTCGCCGCGAGTCGGCCGTCCGAGTCTAATCGAGGACCATAACTACATTTTTTGTAGTTTATTGATATGAAAAGGATAGTGATTTCGGCTGCATCGTTCGAGTAACGTTCGCTCGCCCCTCACTCCTCGATCGGATCGGTTCCGTAGACGGCTGTGACAAGCACTGCAGAGCCGCCCGTCTCCAGGTCGAACGAACGGGCCTCGCCGCCGAGACCCGACTCGAGACGCTCGGCGTCGACGGCGGTTTCGGACTCGTAGGTGACGATTACGCGAGCATTGGACTCGGATTCCACGAGCTGCAGTCCCTGGACGATTCCCGTCGCCCCCTCGAAGGGCGAGAAGTCGAACGCGACGTCGTCCTCCTGGACCTGGTCGCCGGGCTCGAGGTCGGTGAGCGACTCGCCGGCGCCTGCGAGACACGACGTGATTCCGGTGTTCGCCCCTGCACGGAGCAGGGTCTCGAGTGTCGCGTCCGATTCGTGGGCCGGCGACTGCGAGCCGACGTTCGTCTCGACGATGGCAGAGACCGCCGCCAGGGACCGAGCCTGGTCGGCGCCGAACGCGTAGACGAACGCGTCGTCAGTGACGCCGACGACCTCGTTCGAGGCGTCGTCCGCGAAGACGACGAAGTCGTCGGCGCCGTCTTCCGCCTCGGCCTGCAGTTCGTAGCCCTCGGCCTCGAGCCCCGAGCGGGCCGTCTCGAGGTCGTACGCCCCGTAGAGGGCGTACGCGCCGTCGACGTAGACGAGGGCAGCGTCGTCGGACTCGCCCTCCGCCTCGGCCTGTACCTGTGCAATGGGCGAGGATCCGAATGCGAACAGTCCGTAGATGCCGAGCGACACCACGGCGATCGGATTCTGGAGAAGGGGGTCGTCGGGCACCGTTCCCTCGCCGGGATTGTCATCGAGGGTCCCGACGATGGTCGCGAGGTCGACGGCGGTGAAGAAGTACTCTCGCGAGGTCGTTTCGGCGTCGACCAGCGCGTCGGTCGACGGCAGGACCGACGCGTAACTGGGGAGTCCGCCGCCCTCGAGCCAGGCGGGCGTCGTCTCTTCGTCGGTTTCGTCGTCCTCGGCGGCCCCGTCTGTGTCATCGTCTGCGTTCGAATCCTCGTTGGCCTCTTCATCGCTGGGCTCGAGCGACTGATCGCCCTCGTCGGCGAGATCGGAACAGCCGGCCAGAAGCGTGCTGGCGGCGCCGAGCATCGCGAGAACGTGACGACGGTGTGCGTCCATTGCTCGGTGGTCGTGAGCCGAGGACTATATCCCTGGCGGCCACCTTCGGAAGTGTTGATACCTCTTCGTACTAGTTCGTGCTTCTCAGTACCGTTCCAAGCGTCGCCTGATACGTGAAATCGGGGGAACGCTATCGGTTTCACCCATCAGTTCAGGCCTGGAAAAGCACTCAGGTCCCCTCCTGGTCCGGCCGCTCGGTCGCCCGACGCAACACGCCGAGCAAGGTTGTGACCTCCTGGACAGTGGGATCGGCTCGGCCGTGTAGTCGCCGGAGCATCCGCATCGTCTTCGCTCGCTTCTCCTCGGGGTGGTTGATCTCCTCCAGGAGAGCCGCCCACTGGTCGTATAGGCGCTCGAGCGACGGCTCGTCGGCTCGGACACGTTCGATATCGGGAAGCTGGACGTCTCCGGGCTCGAGCGCGAGCGTCCGGAGCTCGTAGAGCGTGATCGTCGCGGCCTGGCCGAGGTTGAGCACCGGGTACGCCTCGCTGGCGGGGATCGAACAGACCTCGTCCAGGCGGGCGAGTTCCTCGTTCGTCAGGCCGACGCCTTCCCGGCCGAAGACGACGACGGTGTCGGTTACGACGCGCTCTAGGCGGCCGGCGAGTTCGGCGGGCGTGGAAAACGGAAAGCGGACGTGATGCTGGTCGTCCTCGTTCGTGATCGCCGTGGTCCCGACGGTGTGGTAGTTCTCGACCAGGTGGTCGAACGAGACCTCCCGCGCGTTCGGGAGGACGTCCTCGCGTGCGTGGCCGGCGAAGCCGTAGGCCTCCCCGTCGGGGTCCAGTTCGGGTGGGTCGACGAGCAGCAGCTCCGAGAAGCCGAAGTTCTTCATCGCTCGAGCGATGGTGCCGACGTTGCCGGGCGTCTGGGCGTCGACGACGGCGACGGCGGGTGGGTTTCGACGACTCTCGTCACCGGTTTCCGGCGAACACGTTCGCGGGTCGTCGGTCATTTCCGTCCTGGATACTCGGCGCCCAGATCGACGTCCGCGTTGGCGATGTCCTCGTTGCTCAGGCCGACCCGGTCGCTGATGTCGTCGCCCATCAGGTCGCCGTGCTCGTCGGGGTCGGCCTTCGGGGGCTTCGGCAGGTCCGTCGGATCCGTCTCGACGTACTCCATTCCCTCGTAGCCCTCGGGTGCGCGACCGCCCTCGAGGAACCACTCGTAGAACGCCTCCGCGAAGTCGTCGCTGCCGCGGTGGGCGTCGCCACCCTCCTCGCGGAACCAGTAGACGAAGTCGGGTTCGTGTTCCTCACAGAGGATAACCTCCGAGAGGGGTTCGCCGTAGACGTACCGCGCCCGGTTGCACGCCTCGAGGTTTTCGTCGCCGTGGATCAACCAGCAGCCGTGACACGGCGCGTTGTAGATGACGTCGAGTCGGATCATCCGTTTGCGGGCGTCCTCGGGCATCTGTGCGAGCGGGAGAAAGTCGCCGTCTTCGTCGAGGATGTCTTCCTCGTCGAAACGCCAGCCACGCATCCCGATACTCACTTTTCCCATGGTCGGGGTTTCGGCCGCGAAGACAAAAAGAGACTGTTCGCTTCCCGAGTGGTCAGGGGCTCAGCCCAGCAGGTACCGCATCGCCGGGTACCGCTCGACGAGCGGTTCGCCGCGGATCTCGAGTTGCTCGATGTAGCGGTCGAGGCCGAGGATGCGCCCGGCGCCGAAGGCGGCGATCGCCAGGAAGACGACGGCGTAGATCAGCGTCGAGTCGAACAGCGCGAGGATGTCGCCCTCCCACCCGCCGAGGTAGAAGGCGGTCATCTGGAGCGCGCCGCCGAGGGCCGCCAGCCGGACGAACGCCCCCGCGATGAGGGCGAGGCCGATCAGGACCTGGGTCACCGGGATGGCGACGTTGATGACGTCCATCAGCGCGGCGTTGGCCGCCATCGAAGCGTAGAGCCCACTGACGGGGCTGGCCGCGTCGACGCCGTGGACGAGGTAGCCGTTCGCGTCGAACGGCCAGTCACTGACCTTGCCGATCCCGGCGAACAGGATCATGCCGCCGATGACGAACCGAAGGGCAACGACGAACCACGCCGACAGAGCGTGGGGGTGGCCTTCGAGGGTGATACCGCCGTAGCGGCTTTCGAGCCGGTTGAACGTGTTAGTTGACATTGTCTTGTACCTCTTACAGGTAATCGTAGGCTGTCTATCCACCTAAGAAGGGGCCGTGGTTCCCAACCGGTGGGAAATACGCTCTCGAGGAGACGTTCGTTTCGCTCGAGGGGCGTTTTCGTGACCATCTCGACAGACCACTTCGTGACGGACGCACCCTGGGTCCGACGACTGAACTGTTCGCCGGAATCACGGGCCCTTTGTAGCCGCCCGCTCGAGTACCCTCATGGACAGCGTCGACGCCGCGGGACTGGGCATCGGAGACGAGCACCCGCCCCGGATCATGGGCGTGCTGAACGTCAGCGAGGAGTCGCCGTACGATCCGAGCGTGTTCGACGATCCCGAAGAGGCGGCCCGATACGTCGACGAGGAACTCGTCGGCGAGGGCGCTGACATCGTCGACATCGGCCTCGAGTCGGCCAACAAACGCTTCGACGTGCTCAGCGAAGCGGAGGAACTCGAGCGCCTCCACGTCGCTCTCGAGACGATCGATCGCGTCTCCGGAGACGCGGTGTTCTCTATCGAGACGCGCTACGCGGCCGTCGCCCACGAGGCCCTCGAGAACGGATTCGACCTGGTCAACGACGTTTGCGGGTTCGCCGACCCCGAGATGCCCGCGGTCTGTCGGGACCACGACGCCGCCGTCGTCAAGATGGCGAGTCCGCCGGACCTCGAGCGACCCGGTGCCGTCGAGGAAACCGACTGGACCGCTCGGAAGTCGCCCGAGTGGGCCGAGTCGGCCGACTACGTCGACCAGATCTACGAGGCGCTGAAGCAGAACGGGCTGACCGAGAAGACCATCGTCGATCCCGCCTTCGGCGGCTGGAGCGAGGCGAAGACGCTCGCCCACGACCGAGAGACGTTCCACCGTCTTCGCGAGTTTCGCGCGCTCGGCCGGCCGATGCTGGTCTCGATAAACCGGAAGAACTTCCTTGGCGACCTCGTTAGCCAGGACACCGACGAACGCCTCCCCGCGAGCCTCGCGGCGACCGCACTGGCCGTCGAACGCGGGGCCCACGTCGTTCGAACGCACGACGTGGCGGAGACGCGCGACGCCGCGCACATCGGGAAGGCGTTCACCGACCGTGACCAGGTGCTGGAAAACGGTGTTCGAGTTGCTCGGCTCGACGTCGAGTCGACGCGCGACCTCCGGGCACACCTTCGCGAGGGCGGAGTCGATCCGTCGCTGGCCGACGAAATATGTCATCAGATTCTCGAAATCGACGGCCTTCCACCCTCGAAACGCGAACGAGTCGGCGAGTTGGCACACAATACGGGTGCAACCCCGGTCGAATTGTCTGACGGACGTGTGCTGTTGTGCGCGACGGACGATCAAGCATCCGTGATATTTCGGCGTTTCGGGGCCTCAGACGATGATTTCGAAAATCTCCGGAACGGCGTCAGACGGATGTTTGAGTAAGAGAAAGCTTATGGCATCCGCTTCGAAAGATGGAAGTGGAAGCCGGGTGGCCTCACGGGTAGGGGTACTTGCGAGGCAACGCTCGGCCCACAAACGGATTATTGCGGTCGGCGCTAAGATGAGACAGTGACGACTATGGACTATCACGAGTGGGAACCGGCGTACGAGCAAATTCTCGCCGATTTCGGGTTCGACCGTAGGGCCGACGAGCGCGCTCGCGACGTGCTCGCGGGTCTCATCTCGACTTTCGACCTCGGACGACTGGCGTTCGTGCACGGTGCCCGGGTCGTCGTCGCCGGAGCGGGGCCATCGCTCGAGGCAGACGAGGCCATCGAGACGGCTCGAGCGGCCGAGGTCGTAATCGCGGCCTCGACGGCAGTGGACGTACTCGAGGCCGCTGGAGTCGAGGTCGACTGCATGGTGACGGACCTGGACAAGAATCCCGAAACCGTCGAACGGCTTACCTGCCGCGGAACCCCGGTAGCCGTCCACGCACACGGCGACAACGTTCCCGCCGTCCGAACCGTGGTCCCCGAGTGCGACCAGGAGTCCGTCCTGGCGACGACTCAGGCCGAACCCGTCGGGCCCGTCCGCAACTTCGGTGGGTTCACCGACGGCGACCGGGCGGCGTTTCTCGCGGACCACCTCGGGGCCAGTCGGTTGGATTTCGTCGGCTGGGATTTCGACGACCCCTCCGTGGACCCGGAGAAATCGAAAAAGCTTGCGTGGGCCGAGCGGTTACTCTACTGGCTCGAGCGTCGTCGCGGCGAGAAGTTTTCGGTTCTCGACGGCCGCCGTGAGGGGATCGACGTGCGATCACTCCCACTCGAATAACGCAGTTCGAGGCAACGGTGTCTCGTCTCGCACTCACCAATCCGTAACCACATCCGATTACGGCTGATCGACGGTTATTTGCGACTGGAGCGTATCGTGGTATCCATGTCGATACAACGCCGTCGGTTCCTGGCCGTCGCCGGATCCACCGCGGCGGCCGGCGTCGCCGGCTGTTTCGCGAGTGGCGATTCGGAACATGACGGGGCCGAGATCGCCGGCGAAACCCTCACGCTGGCGACGACGACCAGTACCGACGACACGGGGCTCCTGGACGCGCTGAACGAACCGTTCGAGGAGCGCTTCGGGGCGACCGTTCACGTCGTCGACCAGGGAACCGGCGCCGCGCTCGAGACGGCGCGAAACGGCGACGCCGACGTGGTCATGGTCCACGCCCGCTCGCTCGAGGACGAGTTCATCGAGGACGGGTACGGGATCAACCGACGCGATCTCATGTTCAACGACTTCGTGATCGTCGGCGAGAGCGGGGATCCAGCGGGAATCGGCGGCGAAGGCGAGGTCGACAGCGCCCTCGGCGCAATCGCTGAAAACGAATCCACGTTCGTCTCTCGAGGGGACAACTCCGGAACCCACACCAAGGAACTCGAACTCTGGTACGAGGCGGGAATCGATCCCGCCGAGAGCGGCGAGTGGTACCTCGAGACCGGATCGGGGATGGGCGAAGCGCTGACCCGTACCGACGAGATGGGCGGGTACACCCTGGCTGACAGGGGAACCTACCTCTCAATGAAGTCTGAGATCAACCTCGAGATTCACGTCCAGGGGCCGGTCGAAGGCGGTCCGGAGTCCCTGATGAACCCCTACGGGATCGTCGCGGTAAATCCGGCTGTCCACGAGAACGCAGCCTACGACCTCGCGATGGCCTACATCGGCTTCCTCACGAGCCTCGAGGGCCAGGAGATCATCGAGGAGTACACCGTCTCGGACGAACAACTGTTCTTCCCCGAGGCACTCGCCGAGGAGCCGGACTTCGAACAGTACGTGCCGACGGCGTGGCAGTCGTCGTCCGGCGACTCGTCCGACGAGTCGAACGCCGAGGAGTGATCGAGAATTCGAAACGACTACGGTGGCCCTACGGAGATGAGACACGGAATGACCACACTGGCGCTCGAGGCCGCTTCGGTCCCAACGCCAGCGGTCGCGTTCCCCTTCGAGTGGCCCTACGTCAGGAGCATCATCGAGGTCTCCCTGTACGTCAGCACCGCCGCCGTCCTCGTGAGCACGCTGCTCAGCCTGCCCATCGCGCTCGCGCTGGGATTTACGTCGTTTCGCGGGAAGGGACTGCTCACCTCGATCATCACCACCGGGATGGGCTTTCCGAGCGTCGTCGTCGGACTCGTCGTGCTCTTCGGGGTCTCGAACCAGGGGCCGCTCGGCTCGCTCGAGCTCGCTTTCACGCCGGAGGCGATGATCCTCTCTCAGATCGTCCTCGCGATGCCGGTTATCACCGGCGTCAGCCTCGCTGCGGTCTCGAGCGTCGACGCCGGCGTTCGTGACGCCGCGTTCGCCATGGGTGGCACCCGGCTCGACGTGGCCATCGTGACGATCAGGGAGGCCCGTTATGGCATCGCGACGGCCGTCCTGGCCGGCTTCGGCCGGGCAATTAGCGAGGTCGGCGGGGTGCTCATCGTCGGCGGGAACATCGTCGTCTCCGGGGAGTCGTACACGCGGACGCTCACGACGGCGATCCAGCTCGAGGCCCGACAGGGTCGGTACGAGACGGCGATGATCCTCGGGGGCGTCCTGGTCGCGCTCGTCTTGCTCGTGAACGCGCTGGTGCTTCGGCTGGGCGATGGCGGGGGTGGGCGGTACCGATGAGGGTGACGGACGAGACGGGCGAGACGGGCGAGGCAGACGGACCGAACGCGACGAACGTGACGAACGACGCGAACGAGACTGACAAGACGAATGCAATGAACGCAACGAACGCAACGAACGCACCGAGGGAACCCATCGAGGCCCGCGGCATCTCCCACGGCTACGGCCGCGAACGCGTCCTCGAGAACGTCTCCCTCTCGGTCGACCCCGGCGAAGTCGTCGCGCTCATCGGCCCCTCGGGCGTCGGGAAGACGACCCTGTTGCGACTCCTCGCCCTCTTCGAGCGTCCCGACGACGGGACGATTCGTCACGGCGACGAGGACGTCTGGGCGAACGGTAACGGCAAGCGTCTCGACCACCGCCGCCGCGTCGGCATGGTGTTTCAGGAGCCAAACCTTTTCGACGCGACCGTCCGGCAGAACGTTGCTTACGGATTGCGCGTTCGTCAGGCGTGGCCCGAACGAGTTCGGCGCAGTTTCGCCTCGATCTTCGGACGCGAGGCGACGCCTCCGGCCGTCGCGCAGGCCCTCGAGATCGTCGGCCTCGCCTCGTACGCCGACCGCGACGTCGACTCGCTCTCGGGTGGCGAGGCCCAGCGCGTCGCCTTCGCTCGAGCGCTCGCGTACGATCCGGACGTCCTCGTCCTGGATGAACCCACGTCGGAACTCGACCCACGGAACACGGCGATCCTCGAGGAGGCCGTCCGGACGGCCCGCTCGAACGGCATCGGGGTCGCGATGGCGACCCACGACATGCACCAGGCGCGACGGGTGGCCGATCGCGTCGGCCTGCTCCTGGACGACGGTATCGTCGAGATCGGCGAGACGGATACTATCTTCGAGGACCCCAGCGACGACCGAACGCGGCAGTTTATCCGGGGGGATCTGGTCTACTGACCCATGACGATCGAGCGCGGGTATCGAACGGAACTCTCCGTCGGCGAGGTCACGGTCGACCGCCGCGACGTCGAGATGCTCGAGGCGATCGACGCCCACGGATCGATGCATGCGGCCGCGGACGTGCTGGGGCGGTCCTACGCCCGCCTCCAGCGCCGGATCGTCGAACTCGAGGACGAACTGGGTCCACTCACCGAGCGCAACCGGGGCGGCGCCGACGGCGGCGGAACCACCATCACCGAGACTGCACGGGATCTCCGTCGGCGCTTCGAGCGTCACCAGACGGCCCTCGAGGGCGTCGCGAGCGTCACGGAGACGGTGCTATCGGGAACGGTCGTCGAACGCGAGGGCGAACTCGCGACGGTCGAGACTGAAATCGGGCGGGTCGTCGCCGTCGCACCCGCTAATTCCAACACGGTCCAGGTCAGCGTCCGGTCGGACGCCGTCGTCCTGTCCGATCCGGGCGAACGATCGCGACCAGGCCAGACGAGTTTTCGCAACCGGTTCGAGGGCACCGTCGAGCGCGTGGAGCAAGGAACCGCGGTCGCCCAGGTTCGCGTCGACGTGGACGGAGCGCAGGCGCGAACGGGGATCGACGGAGCCGGGCTCGAGGGGGCACGGGCCGACGAAGCCACACTCGAGGCACTCGTCACGCGAACGAGCGTCGACTCGCTCTGTCTCGAACCTGGTCGCCCCATCGTCGCGTCGTTCAAGGCGACCGCGGCACGGGCGATTCCGCTCGGGGGCGTTGACGACTCGCCCGTGGATTCGAACTGACCCGGCTCATTCCTTCGTTAGTGCGTACCGACCACCCTCCTCACACACCACGACGCCATCCCGCTGAAGTCGTTCCAGGTGGGCCGCAACCTCGCCGGCCCCGAACTTGGCGTGGATCCCCTCGAGTTCGCCGAACAGGTCCCGGGCGAGGTCCCACGGCGTCGCTTTCGTGCGTTTCTCGAGAGCCGTCACGACCCGTTGCGTTCGCTCGTCGTGGTGGTCTCGAATCGTCTCGATCCGCTCGGGGTCGACGGTTTCACCGTGTCCTGGACGGAGCGTTACCGCACCCGATTCGACCCCCTCGCGGGCGAGGAGTCGATCTAGCGTCTCGAGGTAGGTACCGAGCGGGTCCATGTCGCGTGTCCGCGTGTCGCTCCCGCCGACGTTCGGGGTGTACGTTGGCAACACGGCGTCTCCGAGGACGAGCGCCTCGTCGGTCGCGAGCGAGACGTGCCCCGCCGTGTGCCCGGGCGTCTCGAGCACTTCGAGGCCCGCGACGGTCTGCCCGTCGACCAGCGACTCGACGGGCATTGCGTGGGGAAGCGGTGACGATCGATCACTCTCGACGACCGCGGTGACGACGTCCTCTGGAACACCCCAGGCGACCATCGCTGCGGCGTCTCGATCGAGTCGGGCCTCGCGCTCGGCGGCGTACGCCGCGAGCAGGGGCGCGTCGCGCTTGCCCATTGCGACCGTCGCGTCGGCGGCCTGGGCGAGACGTGGCGCCAGTCCGACGTGGTCGGCGTGCCAGTGGGTGCAGACGACGTACTCGATGTCCGCGAGCGTCTCGAGTTCGATTTCGAGGCCGTTCTGGAGATCCGACCACGCCGCCTCGGTCGGCGGTCCAGGATCGACGAGAACCCGTTCGTCGACGAGGTAGGCGCTGTTGGTTCCTTCGGGCGTCCCGCCGCCAACCGGTATTCGAACCACGGTCATAGTCGTCGTTTCGGCGCCCGCTACCTGAGTCGACCGGTCCTGGGTCGACGAGCTTGTGACAATCGCGAGCCGTGACGACTCGAGAGCTGAGTCGTCGACAACAATTAAGCCCCTCAAACGGCCAGTGAGAGACGTGGATCGACGCCTCATCGTCACGATGTCGTTTACCGGCTACCTCGTCGGCGGCGCCCTGTTCGCTATCGCCCAGTCGGCGGCCGGCGTGACGTATACAGAGAGCCAGATCGAGTTCATCGTTCTCGTCGGGTACCTCGGCCCGTTTCTCGCGATGGGGTTCGTCTGGGTGAAGAACTACGGCTACGGCGCACCGCTGCTGGTTGGAACGACCGCCACGACGTGCTGGTTCGTCGTCTACTTCTTCTTCGTCCACGACAATCCCGCGAACGTTGGCGCCGTCACGGGTGACGCTTCCATCGCGTACACCGCGTCCGTCGCCGCGCTCGTCGCGATGTCCCTCGTGACCGCCCTGACCGGAACGTGGCTCTGGTACTGCGAGAGCGACGGGTTCCGGGAGGCCGTGGACAACGTGATTCGTCCGACTGAAGTTCGAGAGTGAGTGTGAGAGTGAGTGTGAGAGCGAGGATAAGAGCGAGAGCGCGACCGGGACCAGGACCAGGACAAGACAGGACTCAGCCCTGAAAACCCGTGAGTGACCAGGTATCGTCGTCGGCTTCCCCCGAATCGAACTCGGGGGCACTTATCAACACGAATGCGCTCTCTTCGTCACCGTTTCTGATCTGCCTTTCTGCCTCCGGTGCGATCCAGACCGCGTCCCCCTCCTCGACGGGGACCGACTCGTCGTCGACGCGAACCTCCGCAGTGCCTCGAACCAGGACGTACACCTCTTCGTGGTCGTCGCCGGTGTGATCGTGCGGTTTGCTGTTCCAGTTCGGCGGACACCGGGAGAACGTGACGCCGACCTGGCGACATCCCAGTGGCTCGCTCAGGAGGTGCATCGCGTCCGAGACCTGCTCGACCTCCTCGTAGTTCACCTTCCGGTAGCTCATGCTCATGGGTGACGTTCGTGACGAGTTCTCTTAAACGCTCACACGTGCTACCTGGCGAGGAAGATCGCCGGACTCGTCCGCCGGAGCCCGGAAACTGAGGACTCAACGCTCAGGCGCGAGCGCGTCGACCGTCGCCTCGATCTCCTCGGTCGTGGCCCCCCGCGGGAAGCCGATGGCGAGCGAATCGACGCCATCGATCGTCTCGAACTTCTCGAGTTCGGCGCGGGCTCTCTCGGGCGTCCCCGCCGCGCCGAGGTCGTCGAGTAAGTCGTCGGGAATCAGCGAACACGCCCGCTCGTGGTCGCCGCTCGACCAGGCAGCCGCGATGTCGTTCGCCGCCTCCTCGTATCCCTGCCGAGCGAGGGACTCCCGGTAGTACGTGCCCATCGCGCCGACGTAGAACGCCAGGTGCTGGCGGGCGAGGGTACGGGCTCGTTCGCCGTCCTCTAGCGCACAGGCAGTCAGCGAGAGCGTCACGCGGACGTGGTCGCGCTCGCGGTCGCCGAGGTCGATCCCCCGCTCGAGATCCTCGAGACGTTCGCGCATGCCCTCGGGCGTGAAGACGATGGCGTGCCAGCCGTCGGCGAACCGCCCGGCGAGTTCGACGGATTTCGGCCCCATACCGGCCACGTCGACGGGAATCGACGTCTCGGGCGGGTCACAGCGTAGTCGAAAGCCCGCCAGCGAGAAGACGTCGCCGTCGTAGTACAGCGTCTCCCCGCTGGTCACTTCCCGGACGATCTCGAGGTACTCGCGTGTGCGCCGGAGGGGACGATCGAATTCGACGCCGTGCCAGCCCTCGATAACGGCCGGGCCGCTGGGGCCGATGCCGAGACGGAGACGGCCGTCGGAGACCTCCTGGAGGGTGGCGGCCGTCTGCCCCATGAGCGCCGGGGAGCGCGAGTAGACGTTAGCGATGCTCGGGCCGATGCCGATCTCATCGGTTTCGGTGGCGATTCGCGTGAGGACGGTTACGACGTCGCGTCCCCACGTTTCCGGAACCCACGCGCGTTCGTATCCCCGCTCCTCGCCTCGTTTGGCGATGTCGACGAGCGACTGGACGGAAGGCTGTGCGGCGACGGGCAGGTGAAGCGTTTTTCGGGTCATCGTAGGTAGTAGGTGTTAAATCTCAGATGCCTGGTGTCAGGTGTCGGGGTTCTCCATGATCGGTGGTTTGCCGGCGGCCTCGAGCGTCTGACCGACGAGGTACGACGAGGCGGGACTGGCGAGGAACTGAACGACGTCGGCGATCTCATCGACGGTCCCCATCCGTCGGTCGATCTCGTTGCGGTCGACCTCGTCTGCCGCGATGCCCATCTGGGCCTCGACGCCCTTCGTCGCGACGAAGCCGGGAGCGACGGCGTTGACGCGCACCCCCTCGCTCGCCCACTCGAAGCCCAGCGACGACGTGAGGGCATTGACGCCGGCCTTCGCCGCCGCGTAGTGGCTCATGTACGGCGCGCCCTGGACACCGGCGACGCTCGAGAGGTTGACGACGATGCCGCCGCCGTCCTTGAGGTGGTCGGCGGCCGCGTGGGTACACAGGTACGTTCCGGTGAGGTTGATGTCCAGGATCGTCCGCCAGCCGTTTTCGCTGATGCTGTCGAAGGTGGCCATGAAACTGGCGCCCGCGTTGTTCACGAGGACGTCCAGTCCGCCAAACGTCTCGACGGTCGCCTCCAGGAGGGCCGCGACGGCCTCACTATCGGTGACGTCGCACTCGACGGCGAGTGCATTTCCCGGTCGATCGCTGTCCTGGATGGCCTCAGCCACGGGGTCGACGTTCCCCTGCTCCCGCGAGCAGATTACGACGTCGACGCCGTCGTCGGCGAAGCGCTCGGCGATGGTCCGGCCGATGCCGCTCGAGGCGCCGGTCACGAGTGCGACGTCGCCGTCGATGTGGAACTGTTCGACCGTCATCGCCGGTCACTCCGCCTCGTGGTAGCCATGCTCGTGGCCGAATACACAGTCAACTCTCTTAACGTTTCATGTCCCGCGACCTGCCGGCGGGTTTCGTTTTCGGTATCGAATCTGACGAGTGCCCCTAGAACAGCGCGTCGAGTTCACCGCCGGTGTCGAGCAGCGACTCCAGGCCGCCGGTCTGCTCGGCTCGAATAGCCGAGGTCGTCTCCTTGGTCTCGACGGCGACCGACTGGAGTTGCTCGATGCGTGGCACGTCCGTGACTCCGGAGAGGAGCACGATGGCCCCCACCTCGTCGGCACCCGGTCGCGGGTAATCGCCGCCGCGGATCTCCATGCTCCCGGTCTCCTCCTCGAGCCAGGTACGTCCACGCTCGATTCCCTTCCGGCTCAGTTCGTCCGGCGGGCCCGTCGCCACGACGAGTCCCTTGTCTGCGCTCGCGACCGAACAGGGGAGCGTCAGTCGGCCCAGCGTCGCCTTTCGGACGAGGCTCGTGATTCGGTTCGTCGCCCCGTGTTCGGTGCCGAAGTTGGTGCTCGAGGAGGCTCCGGAGACGCGGTCGAGGATTCCGGACGTGTTCGAGTCGACGGGCTGGGTCGCGTAGCCGATCGTGGCGACGCCGTTTTCGAGCGTGTTGATGATCTCGGAGGCGTCGACGACGCTCTCGGCGACGTGGTCGCCCGACGAGACTTCGCCCGCCGCGAAGAGTCGACCGACTCGCTCGACGAGTTCCTGGTTGCTCCGTTCGAACCCACTCCCGACCGACTCGCCGGTCTGGCGCCAGGCGTCGTTGTCGAAGACGAGCAGCGAATCGACCTCGCGCGTGAAGGTCCGAAACGACCGAGCGGCGTTGAGCGTGTAGATGCCGCCCTCGTCCGTCGCGGGGAGGATGCCGAGGCCGTACACCGGCTCGTTGTAGATCCGTTTGAGGTGCGTCGCGAGCACGGGGGCACCGCCCGATCCCGTCCCGCCGCCCAGCCCGGCCACGATCAGGAAGGCGTCCAGGTCGTGGACGGGCACGCGATCGATTGCCGTCTGTATCTCGTCGACGTCGGCCGCGGCGACCTCGGCGCCCAGTTCGTTATCGGCGCCCACACCGTGGCCCTTCACGCGAGACTGCCCGATCAGGACGCGATTTTCGGGAGTTACGTGCTCGAGTCCGCGCAGGTCGGCCGTCGCGGTGTTGACGGTGATCGCCGCCTCGACGACGTGGCCGCCGATCGTTTCGTCGAACGCGCAGAAGGCGTCGACGACCTTTCCGCCTGCCTGACCGAAACCGATGAGTGCGAGTTTCATGGCTCTGTTTCCGCCGGCTACCGCCTGGTATCCCCATCTTACAGCGCTCGCCCCGATTCCTGCGGGCGATCGTCGCGGGAAACCTGTCTGGAAGCCGTATAGTCAGGGCTCCGTATGCATCCATTGTTATGCCGACCGTACTGCGAGCGCCGAGATTCGAGCGAGCGGGTAATCGGTCGCTACGTCACGTTTGGGAGCGATTACTCGAGGCTTCACTCGAATCAGAACTCGAGTCTCGACGCTCGAATCATCACTCTGGCCTTACACTCAATGCTCGAACCATCACTCTGGCCCTACACTCAATTTCCGTCTCTCGCATATCGCGCGACCGCAGGGTGCCCACTGGTGGTCGTCGTGTTCGGTGTATCATCTCCGACGTGACCGAAGAGATGCCACCCCCGTTCGAGGACGGCAAACTGCCAAAGACACGCAATGTCGATTGAGTAGAAAGTCATATACTGCGCCGTAAGTAACCAGTGAGGTGATGGATAATCGGGTACGCCGGCGAGACGTCCTGGCCACGCTCGGGGCCGCTGCCAGCGCGTCCCTCGCCGGCTGTTCGGAGTATATCTGGTCGGGAACCAATGGCACCTCGCCCGACCCAATCTCACTCGAAATCAAGACCGTTCCGACCGACGACGACGTCATCGCTCCGAAAATCGCGAACCAGTTGACCGACAACCTCCGCACAGTCGGAATCGACACCGATCACGTCCCGCTCGAGGAAGCCGAACTCTACCGCGAGGTGCTAATCGAGCGAAACTACGACATCTTCATCGTCCGCCACCCCGGCATCGACGAAGTCGACTCGCTCCGGTCGCTCCTCCACTCGGATTTCGTCGGCGAGCAAGGTTGGCAGAACCCGTTTCGCTTCTCCGATCCCACGGCAGACAATCACCTCGATTCACAGCGCGAGGCGGATGGAGACGAACGACGCGAGATCTTCGACTCCCTGTTTACCTACCTCACCCAGGACGATACGGCTCCGTACACTGTCGTCGCCCACCACGACCACCTCGGCGCCGTCGACGCCGACCTCTCACTGTCCCGGATCCCGTTTACCCCGCGGGAGTATCTCGAGGCCGTCACGAATCCACCCGACGACGAGATCGACCGACCACTTCGTGCCGGACTGTTCGGCTATCAGCGCACGTCACGCCTGAACCCGCTCGTTGTCGACCTGACCGACGTCCAGACGATTCTGGACCTGGTGTACGATCCGCTCGTTCGGAAGTTCGAAGAGGAGTACGTCCACTGGCTCGCCAACGGCATCGAGTGGGAGGAATCCAGTGGCGCCCTCGAGGCGACGGTGACACTCCACGACGGCCTCCACTGGCACGACAGCGAACCAATCGACGCCGAGGACGTCCGGTTCACGGTCGATTTTCTCTCCGACACCTCGCTCGGAGAGGCCGAAAGCCCCGTCACGGCACCACAATTACGGGGTCGTCAGTCGCTGATCGACGAGGTCACCGTCGTCGGCGAGCGAACCGCCCGCATTCGCTTCGACGACGTCTCTCGGGAAGTGGCCCGATGGGCGCTCACGCTCCCCCTGCTGCCAGAACACGTCTGGTACGAGCGTTCGGAACTCGTCGGCGATCACCAGACCGCCGCCCTCAACTGGGATAACTCCGAACCCATCGGCTCCGGCCTGTTCGCGTTCGTCGAGTCCGAAGACGGGGAGTCAGTCACCCTCGAGTTGTTCGAGGACCACGTGCTGTACGAGCCCGAATCCGAATCTGAGTCCGAAGACGAAGACGAAGACGAAGACGAACCGGCGACGGACGACCCCGAGACGGAGCCTGAGTCAGACGGCGGAACCACCAATGGGACGGACGACGAACTCGAAGACGAGATGGACGACGAACTCGAAGATGGGGACGAGGACGATCAGTTCGACGACGAAGACGCGTCCACGGAGGCTGACGCCAAATTCGACGGCCTCGAGTTTCGCGTCCTGCCGAACGCCGGAGCCGCTCTCGACGCGCTGATCGACGGCGACCTCGACTTCATCGCCAATCAGATCCCGGCGACTCGACTCGACGAGGTCCAGGACGAAGAATCCATTCGGACGACGACCCAGGACACCGGGGCGTTCTACATGATCGGGTACAATCTGACCCACTCCTCGCTCGGCAATCCTCGGTTCAGGGGCGTGATATCGCAGTTGATCGACCGAGAAAATGCGGTCGAGGCGATTTTTCACGGGTATGCGAGGGCGCCAGAGGCCCAGAGTGCCTTCGTCGGCATCCCTGCCGACCAGTGGGACACCGACCGCTACGCTTCGGGGTACGCGTTCCCGGGCCAGGACGGTGAACTCGACGAGGAACAGGCACGCGCGCTGTTCGAGGAGGCTGGATACAATTACGTCAACGGCGAACTCGTCGAGTGATCGGCCGCGTCAGCTTTGCATAGCAGGGCTTCCGGTCACAGTCACACTGGGCCTTCGGCCATATTGCTCACCCAGGCCTTCGGTCACAGTGCTCACCCAGGCCTTCGGTCGATCACCGTGAACTGATTCGACCGCGAGCAGATTGTTTTAACCCCGTCGAGAACGTACCAGGAGCGTATGGCACTCGAAGGAGTCGTGCTGGACCTCGCGCTCGGCGTCGGCGTGATGCTCTGCTCCGCGACCCTGGTCCTGATCGGGCCGGCACGATTCACCCGCGCACTCCGGGATGCTGGCTCGCGGTTTCGAAACGCATCCCTCTCCCTCGGCGCCCTCCTCGGCGTGTTGGTCCTCAGATGGGGGGCCTCCCAGAGCGTCCCGTGGGCCTCCCAGGACATCATGTCGTGGTTACAGTTTCGCGTCGTCGGCCGAAACATCACGCCGCTGATCGACCGGTTCGAGCGGGAACTGTTCGCCGAGAACCCCGTCATCGTGCTCCAGTCGCTCGAGAGCGACCTCCTGACGTCGTTTTTCGTCTTCAGTTACCTCTATGGCTACGCCTTCTTGCTCCTGTTCCCATTCGTCGCGTACTTCTCGCTACAGCGAATGGACCGGTTCAATTCGCTGGTGCTCGCGTTTACGGCGAACTACGCCATCGGCCTGCTCTGTTACGTGTTGTTCATCGCCTACGGGCCGCGAAACCTGCTCGCCCTCGATGTCGTCCCGCTCCTTTACGAGTCCTATCCACAGGCCCGGTTCCTGACCAACGAGATCAACCAGAACACGAACGTCTTCCCCTCGCTTCACACGTCGCTGTCGGTGAGCGTCTTCTTCCTCGCACTGGCAACCCGCGACGAGTATCCGCTCTGGGTTCCCATCTCGGGCGTCCTGGCGCTGAGCGTCGTCGTCTCGACGATGTACCTCGGCATCCACTGGTTTTCGGACGTCGCGGCCGGGATCGCGCTCGCGGCCGTGAGCGTCTACATCGGGCTCAACTTCGACCTCGAGAAGTACCGAGGGCCGCTCCTAGAAGCCGCGTCGCGGCGGACCTGGCGGCGAGTGGGCGGGAGTTAGGGAGTCAGAAATCACACGGAATAGAATTCATCGACACCGGCGAGTCCCTCACTCGGCCCAGTAGGCTTCGCCCGGCTGGTCCGTGAAGACCGCCCGTTCGAGCAGTTCGATGGCCTTCTCGAGGCCCTCCGTCGAACTCGTGAGCGAGTCCTCGTGCTCGATGCTCAGCACGTCGTCGTAACCGACCATGCGTAGCGTCGAGACGATGTCCTTCCAGTGACCCTCGCCGTGTCCGTAGCCCACCGAGCGGAACAGCCACGACCGGTTGGCCTCGTCGTCGTAGGCCGTCGTGTCCAGGACGCCTTTCACGCGCGACTCCTCCTCGTAGATGCGGGTGTCCTTGGCGTGGACGTGGTGGATCGCGTCGCGCTTCCCGAGATGGCGAATCGCGTCCGTGATCGAAATCCCCTGCCAGTAGAGGTGCGAGGGGTCGAAGTTCGCCCCGACGCGCTCGTTGGTCGCCTCGCGCAACTCGAACAGGCCGCTGGGTTCGTAGATCAGCATGTTCGGGTGCATCTCGATCGCCAGATCGACGCCGTGATCGTCCGCGTACGCGGCCAGGTCGCCCCAGTACTCGCGGGCGACCTCCCACTGGTACTCGTGGGCGTCGGCGTGTTCGCTCGGCCACGGCGCCGTGATCCAGTTGGGGACCTCGTCGTTCGGTCCACCCGCGGGGAGACCCGAGAAACAGGTGACGGTGCCGACATCGAGCTGGTCGGCCAACTCGATCGCCTCTCGGAGTTCCGTATCCGCCTCACTGGCCCGTTCCTCGTCCGGGTGGAGCGGATTGTTGTGGGTCGCGAGCGCACTGATTCGCATCTCGTGATCCTCGAGCAGCGCGTGGAGGTCCGCTTGCGCGTCCTCGTCGTCGAGGTACTCGTCTCGAGGCAGGTGGGTGTCGCCCGGGTAGCCGCCGACGCCGGGTTCGATCGCGCCGACGCCCCGCTCGGCGAGGTAGGCGACGGCGTCCTCGAGCGATTCACCGTACAGCGGTGGGGTGTGTACGCCGATGTCCATACGTCTCGACCGACGACTGCTGGCGAAATAAAAGGGCGGGTACGCGCAGTCGTCCAGTTCTCGACGTCTCGCCGTCTCGACGGCAGGACGGCCAGAGGCGATCAAGGAGACTCGAAATCCATCACACACTTGCCCAGGTCGCTCGAGCGATAGATCCCGTCGATCACCTGCTGCACCGCGAACGCCTGGTCGACGCTGTCCTCGAGCGACCGGCCGCTGACGATGGCGTCGAAAAACGCGCGCTGTTCGTCGGCGTGGGTGTCGTTGTGAGCCGTCTCCACGGACGTATCCTCGAGGTGGTGTGGACCGGCCGCACTCGCGGAATAAAACGAGAGATCCCCCTCGAGGAAGTCGAACCGTGCGGCCGCCTCGGTGCCGCGGACGAAGAACTCGTGGGTCGGCGGGCGGTTCGTCGCCCAGGCGACCTCGAGCGAGATCGTCCGGTTGTCCGCACAGCGAATAAAGGCGCTGGCGGAGTCGTCCACGTCGAACTCGTCCGGCCCGGCGTCGTCGCCCCACATGTCGAGGTAGGCGTACTCCTCCTGGATGCCGAACTCGGTTCGCGTCACGCCGTTGACCTCGACGACGTCGGGGTACTCGTGGAGGTAGAGTGCGAGGTCGATGGCGTGGACGCCGAGGTCGATCAACGCACCGCCGCCCGCGACCGCCCGGCGGGTGAACCAGGAGCCGCGGCCGGGAACGCCTCGCCGACGGACGTAGTTCGCCTCGATGTGGTTCACCCGCCCGAGGTCGCCGCGTTCGATCCGATCGCGGACGATTCGAACGGTGTTCAGGAAGCGGTTGTTGAACCCGACCATGCAGACGGCGTCGCTCGCCTTCGCGGCGTCGACGATTCGTCTGGCGCTCTCGAGGGAGTGCGCGAGCGGTTTCTCGACCAGAACGTGCACGTCTCGCTCGAGCGCGGCGACGGTGTACTCCTCGTGGAACTTGTTCGGCGTGGTGACGATTACGGCGTCGACCTCGTCGTAGAGGTCGGTGTGGTCGTCGTACGCGTCGACGTCGTAGCGACGCGCGAAGCTCTCCCGAGCCTCCGCGGAGATGTCCATGCCGCCGACGAGGGGGACGCCGAGGTCGAGCAGCCGCTCCGTGTGGTACTGCCCGATGTTTCCGAGGCCGACGAGGCCGGTCCGAAGCGTCGTTCGGTCGTGTTGTGGCGTCATGTGCGGTGAGTGCGTCTCCCGGTCGAGTCAGAACTCGACTCAGTACAGCTGTCGCTCCCGTTCGTCCCGCTCGTCTCGTTCTGTCGCATCGTCCTCGAGACGTCGTCGCCCCCGGCGGTACCGACGGATTCCAGGGACGATCTTGTATCGCACGTCGAGGACGAACGAGACGATGCCGTAGATCCAGAAGAAAAACAGGACGAGCAGACCGCCGTAGTAGATCGCGATGACGAGGTTGCTCATGAGTAGCTGTCGGACCCCGCTTCGGTCGGCGTCGTGTCGTCGCCCGGGGACTGTTCGGCGAGCGTCTCGATGCCGTGAACCAGCGCTTCGCCCGACCTGGTGTCGAAGAGGTGGATGCTCGAGCGATCCAGGACGACGCTGGTCTCCTGGTCTTCCTCGATCGGCGTGTCGGGATCGAGGCTCATGAGCAACTCGCCCGTCGAAGCGCCGGCGACGTCCTCGTCCATCGTTCGACTCGGGCCGTCCGCGAGGCGCAGGTAGACGAACACCTCGTTGCCCATCGGCTCCAGGACGTCCGTGGTGACGGGGATCTCCCGCGTGGCGGTCGAGAGCGACTCGGTTCGGTCGGCCAGGTGGACGTCCTCCGGCCTGACGCCGAGTGTCACGTGGTCGCCGACCGTGACGCCCTCGATCGTGGACGGGTCGAACGCGACGTCGAACCACTCGCTTCGGAGGCCGTCCTCGGCGAGTTCGCCCTCGACGAAGTTCATCGACGGCGAGCCGATGAACCCGGCGACGAACAGATTGGCGGGCTCGTTGTAACAGACCAGCGGCGGGTCGATCTGCTGGAGTTCGCCCGCATTGATGACGGCGATGCGATCGGACATCGTCATCGCCTCGGCCTGGTCGTGAGTGACGTAGATGATCGTCGTATCGAGTTCCTTGTGCAGACGCTGGAGTTCGGTCCGCATGTGGACTCTGAGCTTTGCGTCGAGGTTCGCCAGCGGTTCGTCCATCAGGAAGACGTCCGGCTCGCGGACGATCGCCCGCGCGATTGCCACGCGCTGGCGCTGTCCCCCGGACATCTCGTCGGGCATTCGGTCGAGCATGCCCTCGAGTTGAACGATGTCGGCGGCCTGGTCGACCCGGCGGTCAATCTCGTCCTTGTCGTATTTCCGGAGTCGGAGACCGAACGAGATGTTCTCGTAGACGTCCATGTGTGGGAACAGCGCGATGTTCTGGAAGACCATCGACACCCCACGATCCTTCGGCGGCAAGTTCGTGACGTCGACGTCGCCGATGTAGACCTCACCCTCCGTGGGCTTCGTGAGGCCGGCGATGGTCTCCATCGTCGTCGACTTTCCACACCCCGAGGGGCCGACGAGGCAGACGAACTCCCCGTCTTCGATCTCGAGGTTCATGTCGTCGACCGCGGTGACGTCTTCGTAGCGTTTCGTGACGTGTTCGAGTGTTACGCGTGCCATGATTTACTCCTTGAGTGCGCCGGCGGTCAGTCCGCTGACGATGCGTTCCTGGGCGACGACGACGAGGATCACGACGGGCAGGACCCCGATGATGCTCGCGGCCGCCATCAGGTTGAACTCCGTCGAGTACTGGGTCTGGTAGCTCAGGATCCCGCCGACCAGCGGCGACCAGTTCTGGGGCTGGTTCCCGATGGCCATGATCGAACTGAAGAAGTACTCGTTGTAGACGGCGATAAAGGTGAGCACAGCCGCCGTCGCCACGCCGGGCGCCGACAGCGGCATGATGACCCGGAACAGCGCTCCCAGCCGGGTCGTCCCCTCGACGCGCGCCGCGTCCTCGAGGCCGTCGGGAATCTGGGCGTAGAACGTCGTCAGGATGAAAATCGCCAGCGGCAAGAACAGCGCGCTGAACGGCAGGACCATCGACGGCGGGCTGTTGACCAGCCGCGGCGACTGGAACAGTTCGACACCCAGGAACGGGATCACGACGGCGTTGCCGGTGAACGCCTCGAACAGCGGCACCAGGAACGCCGCCGGCGGGAAGTACGAAATCGCCAGGATCCCGAGCATGAGCGCCCCGCGGCCGGGGAACTCGAGGCGCCCGAAGACGTAACCGGCGAGGCTCGCGATCATGATGACGATGATGGTCGTGATCGTCGCCAGCACGAAGCTGTTGAAGACGTAGAGGTGGAACGGGATCACCTCGAAGACCTCAACGAACGACTCCACCCGGAACGCCTGCGGCGTCGGGAACGGGATCTCGAGGCCCAGGAACGAGAGCGTCCAGTCGCCCGCGATGATGTCCGTGTTTGGCGTCAGCGCGAGCACGAGCAGCCAGTAGAAGGGGAACAACGTCGTCGCCAGGAAGAAGATCGCGACGACGTAAAACAGCGCCCGGTAGAGGCGGTCCCGACTCCCCGAGTCGGTGAGCACCGATCGCGTCCAGCGCTCGAGCGGGCCGCCGTCCTCGGCCTCTCCGCGGCGAGTTTCCGACGCGGCGTCGGGCGTTCCGGACTCGGCTCGAGGCGGCGTTCCGGTTCCCGATTCGACCCCCATCTACAACCCCTCCTTGTACTGCTGGTAGACGACGATCAACACGACCGCACCGATGATGCCTGCCGTGACGAACGCGATCGCCGAGGCGAGGCCGCGCTGGGTCGTGAACGTCGCGACGACCATGCACGTCAGCGATGGCACGGCAGTACAGCCGGCGGTCGAGTCGATCAGACCGTAAACGCGCATGGCGTCGATCGTCCGGAAGAGGATGGCGATGCCCAACGTCGGCACGATGAGCGGGAACGTGATGAGCTTGAACTGCTGCCAGCGCGTGGCGCCCGCCACCTTCGCGACGTCGTAGAGGCTCCGGTCGATGCTCTGGAGGCCCGCGAGGATGAGTAAGGCCATGAACGCCGACGTCTTCCAGATGTCCGCGACGGTGACGATGATCAACCCGCTCGAGGGATCGTTCAGCGTGTTCTCCTGGGCGACGATGCCAAGCCGGGCGATCAGGTCGGCGGCGAACCCGGTGCTCGGGTGGAACATCAGGTAGAAGATCATCCCCTGGATGACGATGGGGATCGCCCACGGGATGATGATGGCCACGCGAACCCAGCTCCGGCCCCGAAAGTCCTGATCCAGGACGAGCGCCTGACCGAATCCGATGATCGTCTCGAAAAAGACGCTCACGAACGTGAAGATGAGCGTCACCATCAGGGCGCTCCGGAACATCGCACTCCCGGTGAGATCGGTCGGAAGGAACGTCGACGACCCGGGGAGCCACCGGTCCGCGTCGCCGGTAAACAGACTCACGTAGTGATCGAGGCCGACGAACTCCCCAGATCCCGCGCCAATGAGGTCCGTGAACAGCGACATCTCGAGGGTTCGCAAGAGCGGGTACAGCGCGATGGCCCCGAGGAGGACGAAGACGGGCGTCAACAGGAGGTAGGCGAAGCCGGTTTCGCCGAGGTTCTCCATCCACCTGGTGATCGCGACGAGCGGTCCCGTCCGTCTCGATTCGCGTGTCGGGCCGCTCGATTCTGTACTCATGGGTCACGTCACCCCGATTCGATGTCCTCGAGAGCGGTCTGGAGGTCCGTGGCGGCGTCCTCGGGGTCCTTCGATCCCGAAACCGCGCTGTTGGCTTCCTCGGCGATCCGCGTCGACTCGGTACCCCAGACCTCCGTGACGGGTCGGGGCATCGTGTTCTCGCCGGCGAGGCGAAGCGTGTTCATGTACGCGCCCATCGGCTCGATGCTCTCGGCCTCCTCGGACTCGAAGAGTTCGGGCTTGGGCGGGAGCCAGCCCCAGATGTCGAGGATGCCCAGCAGCAAGTCGTCCTCCATCGACACCCGCAACACCTCGCGTGCCTGCTCGAGGTTGTTCGAGTTCGGGTTGAGCACGATGTGCCAACCCCCGAGGGCGGAAGTCGTCCCGCCGGTACCGGACTGGTTCGCCTCGTCCTCGGTGACGGCGTAGGGAATCGGCATCGTGCCGACGTTGTCGACGCCGTGTTCCTCGGCGCCGGCCCGGATCGCGTACGGCCAGTTGCGGTGAAACGCCGCGTTGCCGTTCTCGAACTCGGGCAACGACTCGTCCTCGGTCCAGGAGGTGATGTCGGAGGGGGCGACGCCGGACGCGTAGCCCTCGAGAGCGTCGTCGTACTCCTCGTCGACGAACGTTCGCATCATCCGGAGCGAGTCGACGAACTCAGGTTCGTCGACGGTGACGGGTCGCTCGCCGACCGGGCCAAACAGGTTGTCCCGCCCGCCGAAGTACGCACCGCCCCAGGAGCTCAACACTTCGTTGAACGTACAACAGGACGTCCCCTCGTAGACGTCCCACTGTGTCGAGAGGCCGAACTCGGCGTCAGAGGCGTCGACGACTTCTTCCGCGAGATTCGACCACTCCTCCCAGGTTATCGGTTCGGTGGCCCAGGTCTCGAAGTCGCCGTCCTCGTAACCGGCCTCGCGGGCGTAGTCCTTCCGGTAGATCATCACCGGGAAGTCCGGAAAGAGCGGTACGCCGTAGAGGTCCTCGGATTCGGGGTCTCGAGCCGTCGCGGTGAACCCCTCGAAGTACTCGTCGTTGACCCGCTGGACGTCCTCATCTTCGAGTTCCTCGTTCAGGTTCGCGATGAGCCCCTGCTGGATGAAGACGTTGACCCAGCCGTTGTCCATCAGCATCAGGTCGGGTTCGGCCTCGCCGGTGTCGAGGGCCGTCTGGTAGTTGTCCCGGCGTTCGTCGCTGTTGTCCGCCCCGGGGCGGAACTCGATCTCGATGTCCTCGCTCAGCCCGTTCTCGTGGTACAGGTCCTCGATGTCGTCGCCCACTTCGTTCGCGGCGCTCGGATCGAAGCCGAACGAGACCGATCCCTCGGAGTCCTCACCACCGCCGCCGTAGATGCATCCGGCGAGTCCCACCGCACCGGAGGCACCCGCTGCGGCGACGAACGTCCGACGGGAGACCCGCGAGCGTGGCGCGTTTCGGGGCCGATTTCCAGACATGACGTGCACTCGTGTGCGGGGACCGGCCATTGTAATAGAGAGAATACACGCCCCAGCCCCGACGCTTCCGGCGTGTAATCTCGAGTTACTCATCGAGAAAACCAGACGCCGACTTCAGGACGGGATCGAACGCATTCGACCCCGCGTTTCGCCACGAGTGTTCGTCTCACGCCGTTCGTCGACGCCCGTCACCGTCGCCGGGTTTTCGGGCAAGATACCGTTGGCCCGCGACGCGGAAGTGTAACGAGAGGTTCTCTCGGGTTCGCTGAGTCGTCAGTCGTCGATTGTCGATCATCGGTCGTCGGTCGTCGGTCGCCGGTCGTTTATCCTTGATCTGTAGACTCGAGCGGTAACGCCGACTACTGAATGTAAATCCGAATCCAAATCCGAATCTAAATCCGAATCCGAAACCATATCCAGATTTGCATTCGGATCCGCTCTACCTCTCGCTCTAAACCCGAATCGCACCGGAATAATAAGGCTTAACAATTTCATAGCGCCGAATTATTACATGGCCGTCGTTAGCGTCTCGATGCCGGATGCGTTGCTCGAGCGAATCGATCAGTTCGCCGACGATCACGGATACACGGGTCGGAGCGAAGTCGTCAGGGAAGCCTCCAGAAACCTCCTCGGCGAGTTCGAGGACACCCGACTCGAGGGTCGCGAACTCATGGGCATCGTCACCGTCATGTTCGACTACGAGACGACCAGCGTCGAGGAGCGAATGATGCGCCTCCGTCACGAACACGAGTCGCTCGTCGCCTCGAACTTTCACAGCCACGTCGGCGATCACTTCTGCATGGAACTGTTCGTCCTGGAGGGGTCGCTCGAGGACATCTCGACGTTCGTCGGCAAGATCCGGGCGACGAAGGACGTCCTCTCGGTCGATTACTCGGTCAATCCGGTCGACGGACTCGAGACGATTAGCGAGTGACTGGCTAGTCAAACGTACCGCGTAACGCTATAAATTTGGCTTTGTTGAAACCCTCAAACGGTGATAGGTTTCAACGACCGTGCTGAATACAAAGCGCGAATGTGGCACGAGATGAGAGACAATCTGCGAGAGTTGATAACCGTTCAGTACAGGCGGAGTACGCCCCGACCAGCCAAGACTAATACACCTCGTACAGTAGGACTACAACCCCTCTTTTAGTTACCCAAATAACTATTTTCGAGCGGGTCTCAATAACTCAACAAATGAAACGACGACGGTATCTACTTGGAGTAATCACGGTGCCAACTGCTGGTGTAGCGGGGTGTCTCTCACGTGGTTCAACACCGGATGATGGATCTGATTTGACCCCTGAGGATGACCGAGACGTCGAGACGGTTGCCACGGAGACGTTCGACACCGATTTCACCCCGATCTGTGCCGACGGTGAATCCCTCGAATCAGATGTCGAGGGATCGTACGCAGAGCTCGTTACCGACCACGAATTTTTCAGAGACGCCGAAAGCGGTCGATACGGTGTTCGGGGTCGAATTGGGCCGTGGGAAGGTGGGAATATTCCAGAGGTTCGAGCAGAATTTTCCGATGAATCGCATGCAAAAGATACGGGGTTCGGCGTTGCTGAGGACGAGACGTATTTGTTTACGGTGATGGCTTCTGAAGGCAATCCTGACGCGATAGAGGGGTATACGCTCTCTACTGACGGTGGTGGGGTCGAGGATATCGGGCCCGCCTCCGAGGAGTACGTGACTCTCGATGGAGACTGGGGCCAGATTGGAACGTACGATGACGCTCCAGTGTATGGATACGTTGGAAGAGTCGATAACAACCACACGAAGGACGTTACGCTGTATCCACACCTAAAAGCCTATCTCGACGAGACGACGGTGGCCTACGCTGGCCAAAGCACAGAGTTGGGGATCGATGTTGCTTCCGGAGACACTCAAACAGTCTACTTCCCCTATCCACGGTGCGATCCCGCGAAAATTGAATACGTTGAGGGATGGTTGGCATGGGCTACGATGGATAACCCGTAGCTCGTTACGCGGAAGAATCGAAGAATCCCTCTCGAAGGCCGTCAACTCCAATCAGTCTCTCGAAATGGTGTTGATCACTGATCATAACCTATAAGCCAAATCTAATTGGGTGACACAATCAGTAAGCACGTGTGTGATCGGATGATTCACCGGTGTCAATGCGAAATAACCGATGTTGTCGTGCTGCACTCATCCTCTATATTCAGCACCCGATCTCTATCAACAGTTGAGGGTTTCAACAGAACCATAAATTTTGAAGTAGTGATACCCAACTCGAGTCCTTCGACAGCTACAAGCCGTCCATCGCCCACGTTCGTCGTATGCCCGGCAAAGTCCACCCCGACGACCTCGTGGCGCACGTCTTCGGCCGGACCGGCGACGCCGACGACTCCGTCCTGCAGGGTCCGGCGACGGGCGAGGACGCCGCGGTCATCGACTGGCCCGGCGGTCACCTCGTCGTGAGTTCCGACCCCATCTCGCTCGCCGCCAGCGAAGTCGGCACCCTCGGCGTTCACATCGCCTGCAACGACGTCGCCGCTAGCGGGGCCGACCCTCGCTGGCTCACGACCGTCATCCTGCTCCCTTCGTCGGCGGCTGACGACGGAGACGACACCCTCGAGACCGTCACCCGCGACCTGGACGCCGCCGCTCGCTCGCTGGGGGCGACCATCGTCGGCGGCCACTCCGAGTACGTCGACGCCCTCGAGCGCCCGCTGGTCTCGCTGACCGCGATGGGCGCCGCCGAACGCGTCCTGGAGACCGGCGGCGCCAGACCGGGCGACCACGTGCTCCTGACGAAAGCCGCCGCCATCGAGGGGACGGCCATCCTGGCGGCGGATTTTGGCGAGCAACTCGGCGTCGACGAGGCGACGCGCTCGAGTGCCGAGACGTTCCTGGCGGAGGTCAGCGTCGTCCCCGACGCCCGAATCCTCCGGGAGTACGCGAATGCGATGCACGACCCGACTGAAGGCGGCGTGACGGCCGGCCTGCTCGAACTCGCCCAGGCCTCGGGGGTTCGACTCGAGGTAGACCGCGACGCGATTCCGGTTCGGTCGGAGACGGCGACTCTCTGTAGGGCTGCCGAAGTCGACCCGCTGCGGATATTCGGCTCCGGAGCCCTGCTCGCGACGATTCCCGACGACGACCTCGAGGCGTGTCTCGACTCGCTTTCGGCGGCCGACATCGAGGCGGCGGTCGTCGGTCGCGTCCAGGCGCTCGAAGGCGACGCCAAACGACCGTCGCTCGTCCTGGACGGCGAGACCATCACCGACCCGGTGATGGACGACCTCTATCCGCTCTGGGAGGGGAGCGACGTCTGAGGAGGCAGCGTCGAACTCGTACGCACGCACTTCTCTTATTACCGGCTTTCACGACTCTGTCCGCTCCCACGACTTTGCCCGCTCCCTCGACTCCCAAGGTTCCACGACTCCCAAGGTTCCACAGTTGCTCGCGCAATTTCAGTCACCCTCACACTTACACTCCTCACACCCGTCCCCCCTCGAGCGTTGATGTGCCGCCGCGTGAAACCGATGTGGCCCCAATACTGTATTTCCGGCTGACACCTGTCGACACGCTTTTCTCTCTCGATAGATGAGGTTGCGCTGATAGGCAGAATGTTTCGTAACCAGGTGATACGCGTGCAGGACCGGGTCCGGCACGCGCTCCGGACGGCGTGGGAAGAGGAACACACGCCCCACGAGGTCGCGACGAGTTTCGCCATCGGCATCTTCGTCACGGCCCTGCCGACCGGCGGGCTCGGAATCGGCTCGTTTTTTCTATTCGCGTACTGGTGGTCCTGGATCTCGAAGCCCGCGATCTTCTCCTCCGTAGCCGTCCTGAATCCCGCCATCAAACCCGCCGTCTATCTCGGGAGCTTCTACGTCGGTGCAACCCTCTTCGGCACCGACCCCATTATCGTCTCCGAGTGGGCACACCTCGAGACCGCCCTGCTGTTGATCCAGCTCCTGCTCATCGGAAACCTCATACTCGCGGTGTTGCTCGCCGGCGTCGCCTACGTCGCGGCGTACTACCTGGTCCAGAACTACGTCGAGAACGCTGACAAGCAGACGGCCTCCCCGGCCGACGACCTCCCCACTCCGTTCTGGCGGAAGTAGCCGTTTCCGGCCCGTTCCGCACATCGTACCGCCTCCAGCAGAATAGACGACGTGTTCGCTCACATTCACACCCAGACCTACGCCTGCACCTACACTCACACCCAGACCTACGCCTGCACCTACACTCACACCCAGACCTACGCCTGCACCTACACTCACACCCAGACCTACGCCTGCACCTACACTCACACCCACACTTCGACCCGATCAGTCGCGTCCCGAGACTCGAAATCCAGCGCCAGCTGACAGTCTTGGGCAACGAAACAGCGGGGATAGAATTAACTCCCCCCAGACGGATTCACAATCAGTTGTGGACCGTGCTGGACCAGTACGGTTCGCGTCTATCACGCATCTATGCCACGAAACGACCCTTCGAACCCGGACGACCCCGTGCTCGGAAAGCCGGGCGACGACCTCGAGGTTACCCTCGGGATCGACCAACTACAGCGCTTTCTCTCTGCCGACGACCCCGACGTTCGGACGTACGCGGCCAGCACGCTCGCCGGCGAGGCGGCCGATCGACCGCGCGAGGTCTGCTCGGCAGTTCCAGCATTGATCGACCGACTCGAGGACGAACCGTCGGTTCGGTCTCACGCGACGGCGGCGCTCGCGGCAATCGCCCGGGACCACCCGGAGGAAGTCACGGCTGCCGTCCCAGCGCTGACCGATCGACTCGAGGGATCGACCGCCGTCCGCGCCGACGCCGTCGACGCCCTCGCGTCCATCGGTGACGCGGAGCCGACCACGTTGCTCGAATCGGTCGACGCACTGGCAGCGATCGTTTCCGACGAGGAAGAGGACCAGGACCACGACGATGCCGAAGACGATTTCGTCTGCCGGCGAGCGGCCGCCGCGCTGGCGGCCGTCGCCGACGTCGACGCCCAGGCGGTCAGGCCCGTGGCAGCCTCGATCGCTACGGCCGCCGACCACGAGGATGAGGCAGTTCGCGGACACGCCGTTCGAGCCCTGCGAGCCGTCGCCGAATCGGACCCGGCCGCACTCGCCGCGACGACCGACGCCGCCTCGCCCCTGCTCGAGCGACTCGTCGACGACGGAGCGATCCGGGCCGACGCGATGGCCGCACTCCGCGCGCTCGCGGTCGGAGACGACCCCGCGCCGGTCGCCATCGAACCCGTCGCGAAACGACTCGACGACCAGAGCCCAAACGTCCGCCAGGACGCCGCGATCACGCTGATGGCAGTCGCAACCGAGACGCCAGAGCGGGCGTCGACCGCACTCGATCCGCTCACGGCGGCGCTCACCGACACCCCCTCGATTCGCGAATCGGCCATCCGCGCACTCCGACACGTCGCCACTGCAGACCCCGCGCTGACGGGCCTCGAGTCGTCCGTTCCGGCCGTCACGGATCGCCTGACTGACGTCCAGGCGGCCGTCCGAACCGACGCGGCGGCGACCCTGCGCGCCGTCGCCGACGAACGGCCAGCTACCGTTCGGTCGTCGGTCGTCGCGCTGGCCGCCGTCCTGGAGGACGACGCCATCGAAACCCGCGAACACGCTGCCGCCGCAATCGAGGCCGTTGCCGGGGAACACCCCGACGCCGTCGCGCCCGTCGTGGCGGAACTCGCGGCTCGCCTCGAGGAGGACGAGGGTGAAGACGAAGACGAAGACGAAGACGGGACGTCGGTGCGGGCGGACGTCGCTCGAGCCCTGGCCGCCGTCGCGGCGGCCAACCCCGACGCCGTTCGCGTCGAGGTTCATGCCCTCGCCGCGTGCCTGGACGAACCGAACGAGTCAGTCAGACGGCCAGCCGCCGACGCGCTCGGTGCCGTCGCTCTCGACGGCGACGTCGACCAGGCGGTCGTCGAACATTCCCTCGCACAGCTCGAGGAAGGGCGAGGTGAAGAGACCGACACGTGGAGACAGGGCCACGCCGCCCGGTCGCTGGCGGAGGTCGCCGAGGAGCAGGTTGCGAACGTCCATCCGGCCGTTCGATCCCTCTCGAGCCGTCTGGCAGCCGACACCGTCGCCGTCCGACGAGCGGCTTCTCGCGACCTCGCCGGCGTCGCCACCGAACGGCCGCGAGACGTCCGTTCGGCCGTCGAACCGCTGGCGACTCGCCTCGAAGACGACGACGCGAGTGTCCGCAACAACGCCGCGATCGCCCTCCAGAGACTGGGGGAGGCCTACCCCGAGGACGTTCGGTCGGCGCTGGGCGCGCTATTCGGATCGGTGGACGATCCCGACCGGACCGTCCGGACGAACGTCGTCGCCGCGCTCACCACGATCGGTCCCGACGGCGACCGCATTCGATCGCCGGCTCGGGCGCTGGCAGTCGCCGAAACCACAGCCGACGACGCCTCGATTCGAACCGGCGCACTCGAGGCCCTCGGCGTGTTGCTCCCGGAGACCGGCGACGAAACGACCGCCGTCGTCGACGCCGTTCTCGATCGACTTGCCGACGACTGTCGACCAGCCGAACGGAGTGCCGCGCTCGAGGCACTCGAAACTCTCCTCACGAGACCCATCGAGACCGATCCGACGCCGACCGAGGCCGTCCTGGACCAGCTCGACGACGGGACGACGGCGAGAACGACCGCCCTGGCCCGTTCGCTGGCCGACCTCGCTCGCGTCGATACGGCCATCGTGGAACCGCTCGCCTCGAGCCTGCTCGAACGGCTGGCGAACGCCGGACGACTCGAACGTCAGGCCCACCTTCGAACACTCTCGGCCGTAGCCGATGGGTCGGGTCGGTCCGTCGTGGCGCTCCTCCTCGAGTCCGCAGACGATCGGTCGATGGAGGCAGTCGCGGCCGACCTCGCGACGCTCGCGGCGGTCGAATCCGAGTCAGTGAGCCAGAACGCGGACGCCGTCGCCGACCTCCTCGAACACGAGACGACGGCCGTTCGCGGCTACGCGACGCTCTCGCTCGCGACCGTCGCCGTCCTCCAGGACGACTCGACGCTCGAGACGGAGTTCGACGCCGTCGAGGACCGACTGGTCGACGCCGCGTCGCTCGTGGCCGGCGGGGAGACACCGACGCACACGGACGCGATCAACAATCAGCTCTCGGGACTCGGTCGCCGCGTCGACGGCGACCCCTGGGCGGCCGGAATCGCGGTGCTCGGACTGTCGGTGCTCGCCGAGTGCTCCGAGCAGCTACGACCGACGGCGCTGTCGAAGGTTGCCGCGGGACTCGATGTCGATTCGCCCGTGGTTCGGACGACGACGGCTCGAACCCTCGCGGCAGTCGCCGAAGACGACTCCGGTGGGTTCGAGTCGAGCGTCCCGGCGCTCGTCGACGCGCTCCAGGACGAAGACGACAGCGTTCGAGCGTTCGCCACTCGCACGCTGTCCGCACTGGCGCCTCGCGGCGACGTAGACCTCGCGGACGCGGTCGACGTGCTCGTCGCTCGACTGGCCGATCCCGATAGCCGCGTCAGGGAACAGGCGTGTCACAGCCTCGGGTTCGTGGGCGTCGAGCCGTCGACCCTCGAGTCGCTCGGAGCCGATCCGGTCCCGGCCGTCGCCGAGGCGGCCGTGCGGGCGCAGAGTCGGTCGACGAGTGCGCGCGAACCCATCGACGACCACGACGAGTGGGCCGACTGGAGCGCCACTCGAGCCGACGCCGCACGGACCGGGGCCGTTCCGGACGGCAACCCGCTCTCGTCGGCGGTCGACGTCCAGTGGCGGTTCGATCCAGAGGTGCGAACGACCGCACCGACCGTCGTCGCCGACACCGTGTACGTCGGCACCGACAGCGGTCGCGTGCTGGCGCTCTCGCTCGAGACGGGCGACGAGCGCTGGGGGTATCAGACCGACGGTATCGTGATCGGGGCGCCCACGGTCGTCGGCGAGGAGGTCTACGCCACGAGCGCGGACGGGACGGTGTACGCGCTCGACCGAGAGACCGGCGAACGAAGCTGGCAGTACCGGCTGGAGGCGACCTGCCGGGTCGCCCCGGTCGTCGACGACGGAACCGTCTATGCCGACGACGACGGCGGAACGGTGTACGCCCTCGAGGCCGAGTCAGGATGCGTCGAGTGGACGCTCGCGACCGACGGGACCGCGGCCGTCGCGAAGGTCGCCGTCACCAGCGGCGGCGTCTTCGCCGGAACGGCTGACGGAATCGTTCGACGCCTCGACGGCGAATCCGGCACGCTCGAGTGGACGCGCGACATCCGGGCAGCGGTCGACGTCGAGGGTGACGGTGATGGCGACGGTGACGTCGGCGCTGGCGTGAACGCCGAGGGAGCCAGCTATCTAGCCGCCACGGACGACCTCGTCGTCGCCACGGCCGGCGACAGTCTCTACGCCCTCGAGGCGGCCGACGGCACGATTCGCTGGCGATTCGACACCGGCGGCGTCCTCGAGGCCCCGGCGGTCGCCCACGGAACGGTCTACGTCGCCAGCGGCGATCTGAGCGTGTACGCGGTCGACCTGGCCTCGGGCGCCGAGCGGTTCCGGTTCGACACCGGCGGGGCGACGCCGACCGCACCGGCCGTCGTCGACGGCACGTGCTGTGTCGGTACCGACGAAGGGGTCATCTACGCGCTGGATGCGAGCGACGGCGCGGCCCGGTGGCGATACGACACCGAAACCGGGGCGGCCCTCGAGGGGCTGACGGTCGCGAGCGGCCTGCTGTGTACCGCCGGCCCCGGCGGCATCGCCGCCCTCGGCGACGACCAGTCCTCGTGGGCCGATCGTATCGGATTCTCCGGGCTGTTCACCCGGTTCGGCGCGAATCAGTAGTCGTTTCGAGCCGTCTCTCAGGACCTGTCTCGAGTCCCCGACCGAGTAGCAGCCGTTTTCGCGAGGATCAGTATCCAGGCGCCGAAGGCGACGGCGGCGACGAACTCCGGGACGGCGAACCAGTGTCCCGGGTCTGGCGCCGTGGAACGAACGAGGAGCCAGCCGAGCCAGCCGGCCAGGTGGGCAACACCGAGCCAGATCGACGCGACCGCGACCCATCGATCACCGGCCAGCACCTGTCCCGTCCCGGTGAGCAGCTGGGCGACTGGGGCGACGCCGAACACCGTCAGCGCGGCGAGGCCGTGCAGGCTCGACTCGAGGTAGTACGCCGTGTGTCCGAGGAAGAAGATCCCGACGCCGATCATACCAAGGACGGCGACGCCGGTGAGCGCGATGCCGATCCGCTCGAGCCGGTTACGGGCACGCGACCAGAGCAGGGCGACGAACGGTGTACCGAGGAGACCGCCGAGGACCAGACCGCCGTTGAAGATCCAGAACGTTCGCGCCGTGACCCGGCCCATGTCCGAGAGTGCACGCGTTCGCCAGGTGAACGTCTCGGGGGTCGCGACGAGCGTCGACAGGACGATTCCAGCCAGCGCGACGGTCGGAGCGGCGATGCCGCAGCGGATCGCCAGCGTCCGGCGAACGGTCATCGCGCACCTCTGGTGAGGACGGCGCCGCGAGACGATGCTCGAACGCCCAACAGCGTGTCGCCAGGCGAAGAGGGCGCTGGCCGTACCGCTGGTCCGACCGTTTCGATCGACACGCTCGAGGGCAGGCGTCGACTCGAGTCGGCCGACGCCGCCATCGATTTCTGCTCGTCGAACGCGACCTGGACGTCGCCCGTTGCCGAAACTCCCTCGAGGCTCGCCGACTCGACGTACGTCTCGTCGCCGGCGAACAGAACGATCGTCCGGTCGTTGGTACGCTCGAGGCTGAATGCGTACGTCTCGGTTCGCCAGCGCGTCGTCGTCGCCGTGCGATTTACCGCGTCGGTTCCGGACTCGGCCTCGACGCTCGTCGCCCGGCGCTCGAGCGCCGTGGCCATTGCGTCCGTCGCGAGCGAGGCGTTCGATTCGTCCTGGAATCTGATCGCCCAGACGTAACTGTCGACCTCGTCACCGTCGTTATCGCCGTCGCCGGTCACCGACCCCTCACTCGAGAACCGTCGCACGCGATCGTACGACCAGCCAGCGGCGGCCTCTCTCGCCACTTCCGGGGCGAGTTCCGTCGCGAGCACCTGTTCGAGGACGAACGACCCCACGACGTCCGTCTTGGCGGGGTCGCTCTCCCAGCCAGCTGATTCGGCGTCGATGTCGATCCCGAACGATTCGAGTTCGGCCTCGCCTGAAGCGATGGCGGGTTCGCCACGACGAACCTCCTGCATCGTCACCGGCGGCGTCTCGTAGACGCTCCAGTGGGTAGCCGGCGATTCGGCGGCCGCCGCGACGTACCGACCGCCATGGTGGTACGGTCCCCAGGCGAGCCTGGTTCCCGGGCCGGCGTTCGGGTACAGCGACTCGAGCAGGTCGTCCTCGGGCGTCACGGGCAGGTCGTACGTTTCGACGTACGCACTCGAGACGTAGACGGCGCTTCCCTCGACCAGGCTCGTCACCGTCAGCCTGGCGTCGGTCGTCCCGCGGTGTTTGGCTGGGATCTCCGCCCTGACTCGCCGCGGTGCTCCCCGCTGGAACTGCGCGGTGTGGACCAGTTCGTGGACGAACACTTGTTCGATCTCCGCTGGCGAGGCTTCTACCTCGGGAAGGAGATACACCGCCTGCATCGGACTCGAGACGCCACCGACCCGGAGTTCCTCGGCCCCGTCGGCCGGGTCGGGCGCCGGAATCCCCATCACGGCGTAGAAACTCGAGGGATCCTGGACGGGGCGCGGCGGCCGCTCGATGGGGTCGTTCACGTACACCGTCGGCGGCCGGAGGTCGACCGCGAGGAGCGTCTGTACGCGCTCGAACGTCGCGTTCGCGTCGAGCGGCACGTCTCCGTGCACCTCGAGGGCGCGTTCGTCGGTCGCGTGGTCCTCATCCGTCGAGCCGTCGACGCCGTCCGTGTCGGCCATCGGCGCCGCACAGCCGGCGAGCACCACCGACAGCAGTACGGCGACTGTCGCCATCCGCCGACCCGACTGAGACATACCTGTCACTGTCGATGGACGTCTCATAAATACTCCGGCACCCCAACGGTTTTTCCGTCACCCACACTCGGTTCGGGTATGTCCGGCATCGTCTTCTTCGGCACCGAATCGCTCGAGCCGATCGTCGACTTTTACGTCGAGGATATCGGCGCAGAACGGTGGCTCAAACAGCCCGATTGCACGATCCTCACCTACGACAATCTTCTGCTCGGATTCTGTGCTCGCGAGAGCGCCGAAACGGACGGCACGATCACGTTCGTCTTCGACACCGCGAACGAGGTCGACGCGATGTACGACCGCCTTGCGGGTCGGGCGCTCGGCGAACCGGTCGAGAACGACCGCTATCGAATCTACCAGTTCTTCGCCGAGGATCCGGAGGGACGGACGCTCGAGTTTCAGACGTTTCGCCACGAGACTGATTCGCTGTAAGAGAAGTCAGACAACCAAACAGACGCTCAATCGGCCGAACTCGAGGTCGCCTCGCTCTCGACGCCCGATTCGACGGCGTCGACGCGCTGGTCGGCGGGGAACCACGCCAGGTCGTGGTCGGCGGTCACCCTGACGGCGACGCGCTCGTCCAGGTCGATCCGATCCGAGTGGTTGTGCATACACTCGATGGTCTCGCCGTCGTCGAGTTCGACACGGTAGAGGATCGTCGGGCCGAGGTAGCGCCGGTAGACGACCGTCCCGTCGGCCTCGGGGCCGCTTGCGGGGTAAGCCGTTACGTCGTCGGGGCGCAGGAGGAGGTCGATGTCGGTCCCGTCGTACTCGGCGACGAGGCCGTCGACGTCCGCTCGCAGGACGCGACCCAGGGCCGTCGAGACGTGGTCGCCGCGGACGGTTCCCGACAGGAAGCTCGCGTGCCCGAGAAAGCCCGCAACGAACCGCGACTTGGGGTGCTGGAAGACGCGTTCGGGTTCGTCGATCTGCTCCAGATCGCCGTCGTTCATGACGGCCACCCGGTCTGACACCGAGAGCGCCTCCTCCTGGTCGTGGGTGACCGAGACGGCCGTCACGCCGGTTTCCTTGATGATTCGGCGAACCTCCTCGCGCATCTCGACGCGGAGGTCGACGTCGAGGTTCGAGAACGGCTCGTCCAGGAGTAACATCTCGGGTTCGGGAGCGAGCGAGCGAGCCAGTGCGACTCGCTGTTGCTGGCCGCCGGAGAGTTCCTCGGGATAGTCGTCGTCGTGTTCGCTCAGGTTCACGAGAGCGAGCAATTCGTCGACGCGGGCCTCCCTTTCGGCCGTGGGCCAGTCGGTGAGCCCGAACGCGACGTTCTCCCTGGCCGTCAGGTGCGGAAAGAGCGCGAACTCCTGGAATACGATGCCGACGCCGCGGTCTTCCGGCGGAACGAACGACCCGTTCCCGGCCACGGACGTCCCGTCGAGGCGAATCTCCCCGCCGTTCGGTCGCTCGAGGCCCGCGATGAGTCGGAGCGTCGTCGTCTTTCCGCACCCGGACGGCCCGAGGAGAGTCAGAATTTCGCCGTCCTGGACGGTGAGTGAGAGGTCGTCGATGACCGCCTCGGAGCCGTAGTGCTTCGCGACGCCCTCGAGTTCGAGGATGACGTCGCTGGTCGGCGGTGCGTCCGCGAGTCGGTCGTCGGCCGTCGATGTGAGCAGAGATTCGTGAGCCATTGGCAACCGCTGTCTTCGTTAGTTTAGGCTACCCTAAATCACTTATAGCTGCCGGTCCGTTCCCGACAGGTCAGAATCGAGTCCCTGCGAGTGGCTACAGTTCGACGCCGCTCGGGATCAGGCTCCGGTGTCGGAGCAGGTCGCCGTCGTCGTCGTAGACGAGAAACGTGCGTTTGTCGTACTCGACGAACGGTTCGCCGTCGAGGGTGATCGTGACGTGGTAGCGCCCGCCGTCGTCGGTCGTTCCCTCGCCGTAGCCACGGGCGGCCCGGATGAACTGGAGGACGTCCTGGGCAGGGACGTTGAGTTCGAGAACGAACTCGCCGGTCACGCGGTTCGTGACGCTGACGACGCCGTCGGTATCCTCGGCATCGACTGGACCCTGGAGTCGAAGCGCGGCATCCGTCTGGCCAGCCTCGAGTGGCTCGCCATCGGGGTCAGTAAGACGATCTCGGAGAAGTGTCGCTGGACCGGTACAGTCGATCGTTACGGCAGGTTTCTTCGGGTCGCTGTCGGTCTCGATCCAGTCGACGTTGCTGGCAGATAGCGTGAAGTGCTCGCGCTTCATTACGCAAAGACGCCTTCGCACTCACGGGGTATGAACGTAACGCCCATTGTGCGTTTTCTGCACATCCGAGCAAGACAGCCCAGCCGGGAAGGCGGTGCTGACGTCCGTCGAATTCACGCGTCGGGCACTCGGCAGATGGCCATCTGATTTAAGGCGATACGGCCTCACCGTAGAAGAGACTGCGAACAGAGACGATGGAACCACACAGCGACACCGATGCGGCAGCCGAACTCGACACCACCGCGGACACTACCGAGAACGCGAAGGTCCCCGCGAGTAACCCGTCGTCGGCAACCGACGCGAACGAGAGGAGCGACGGCGACGGTCCAACGGCTGCAAGCGTCCAGGACGCCGGAACCAACGAGAACGCCGGAACCAACGAGAACGCCGGAACCGACGAAATCCCCTCGGCCGTCGATGACGACACGACGATCCCTCCCGACTCGACCCTCGAGTCCACCTTCGACCAGATTCGACGAACGCTGCGTCGAGTGGTCGAGGTGCTACAGGGCTCGCACATCGACGTGACGGCCTACGACCCTGCCGCGCACGGCCCGCTCGTCACGTTCGACGACGCTGACGGGCTCGAGGAGGTCGACCGCTACTGGGTGAACGCCCCCTTCTCGTTCGTCGTGGTTCAGTACGACGAGGCGGCTAACCACCACCGCTACCGGACGGTCGAACCCACGCTCACCGACGAGGAGCGACTCGTGCTCGAGACGCTCCTCGAGGACGTGCGCGATCCGCTGCTCTACCGACAGACCGACGAGGACGAAGACGTCGAGACGCTGCTTCGATCCACCGTCCGCGAGTACCTCGAGCGCTACGGCGCGGAGGTCGATATGGCGACGTTCTACCGCCTCTTTTACTACATATTCAGGGACTTTCGAGGCTACGGGCGACTCGACCCGATCATGCACGACCCGCACGTCGAAGACGTCTCCTGTGACGGGTACGATCTCCCCATCTTCGTCTACCACGATCAGTACACGGACGTCCAGACGGACGTTAGCTTCGGCGAGGACGAACTCGATCGGTTCGTCGTCCGTCTCGCCCAGCACTCCGGGCGCCACATCTCCATCGGCGACCCGATGGTCGAGACGACCCTCGAGGACGGCTCCCGGGCCGAACTCGCCCTCGGGACGGAGGTCACGCCACGCGGATCGGCGTTCACCATCCGGAAGTACGCCGACGAACCGCTCACGCCGGTCGACCTCGTCCGGTACGGAACGTTTAGCGTCGAGCAGATGGCCTACCTCTGGCTAGCCATCGAGCACAACAAAAGCCTGCTCTTCGCCGGCGGGACCGCCTCGGGGAAGACGACGAGCATGAACGCCATCTCGATGTTCGTCCCGCCGCGCTCGAAGGTCCTCACCATCGAGGACACCCGCGAACTTCAGTTACACCACGACAACTGGCTCTCCTCGGTCACTCGCGAGCGCGTTCACGAGGGGAAGAACGTCACCATGTACGACCTCCTGCGGTCGGCGCTTCGCCACCGCCCCGAGTACATCGTCGTGGGGGAGGTTCGCGGCGAGGAGGCCATCACGCTCTTCCAGGCGATGAACACCGGCCACACGACCTACTCGACGATGCACGCTGACTCCGTGCAGACGGTCATCAACCGCCTCGAGAACGAGCCGATCAACGTCCCCCGAGCGATGGTCCAGAGCCTGGACATCCTCTCGGTGCAGACGCTCACCAGGCTCGGCGGCGAGCGCGTTCGGCGGAACAAGGTCCTCGCAGAGATCGAGGGCATCGACCAACGAACGGGCGAGCTGGACTACTCGACGGCCTACTCCTGGGACGGCGAGACGGACACGTTCACCGCCGAAACCAGCCACGTCGTGGCCGAGATTCAACACGAACGCGGCTGGACCCAGCGGGAACTCCTGACCGAACGACGCAACCGGGAACGATTCCTCGAGTACGCGCTCGAACACGAGATTTCGGACTACCGACGATTCACGGCGCTCGTTAACGAGTACTACGCCGACCAGGAACGCGTGCTCGAGCGGATCGAGGACGCGAGCGAGAGCGACGGACTCGACGGACTCGAGACAAGTGAAACCGGGACCGGCGAACTCGACGGAGTCGACGGAAGCACGAGCGGCGAAACCGAGACCGGCGAAAGCACGAACGACGCGGACGCGACACCGCCGAAGCGAGCGGGTGACTCGCTCGAAACGGAGTGACGCGGAGAGACCGACTGCACCCACAATCATGACCCGCGCAAACTTCCTCCCGCTCGCGTTCGCGGTCGTCCTCTGTTCGCCGATCCTGCTCGCGGCCGTCAACCGGGGGGTCGATACGCTCCTCGCCCGGACGGCGGATCGGCTCTTCGGCCCCTACGTCGAGGAGTTCAGGTCCGAACACCCCGGGAGACAGGACGCGCTTCGAGCGGCACACATCCCGACCACCTACCGCGAGTACGGGGCGAAGTCGCTCCTCTACGCCGGCCTGCTCGCCGTCGTCGGCAGTATTCTCGGCATCTACGTCAGCTGGGGACTTCTCCTCGTCCTCTCGATCGAACCCGCGGTGATGCGCGAGCAACTGCCGGGTGCCCTCTCCTTTCTCGCGAACGTCGCCGGCATCCCGACGCTCTCGGCACTCGAGCTATTCGGGCTCTTACTCGTCTCCTGTCTGACCCTCGGCGTGCTCGCCGGCGTCGGCACCTACTGGTTTCGGTGGTGGTACCCGGGCTACGTCGCCGATAACCGGGCACGACGGATCGAGTACACCCTGCCGTCGACCGTCGCGTTCATTTACGCCCTCTCACAGAGCGGGATGGAGTTTCCGACGGTCGTTCGTATCGTCGCCGCGCACGACGACACCTACGGGGAGGCCGCGAGCGAGTTTCGCGTCGCCGTCCGGAACATGGACACCTTCGGCACGGACGTGATCACGGCGCTGCAGACGATGAGCCGACGTTCCCCGAGCCCCCAGTTTCGGGAGTTCTCTGAGAACCTGATCAGCGTCCTCAAGAGCGGCCACAGCCTCTCGTCGTTCCTCGAGCGCCAGTACCACGACTACCAGGAGGAGTCGGAGTCCCAGCAAGAACGTATGCTCGACTTGCTCGGCACGCTCGCGGAATCGTACGTCACCGTCCTGGTCGCCGGGCCGCTGTTTCTCATCACGATCCTGTTCGTCATCGGCATCTCCGTCGGCGACACCCTCGGCCCCCTGCAAGTGTTGATCTACGTCATCCTGCCGTTTGGCAACCTGGCATTCATCGTCTACCTGAGCATGGTCACCGACTCGGTCAACCCCGGCCGAACGATCGACGAAGGCGACGTCGACGACCCGGGACCGTACCAGCAGGCTCTCGCCCGAACCGACGGTGGACTCCAAAACGACACCTCGCCAAATGTCGAGCGAATCCACATCTACAGGCGTCTCCGAGCGGTTCGAGAGCGACTGGGATCTCCCCTCGAGACGCTGCTCGACCGGCCGGCACGCTCGCTCCTGGTAACGGGACCGATCGCGCTCGGGTTGATCGCCTGGCGGCTCCCCGAGGCGACGACCAAGGCCGGAATCGACGCGGCCGTCATCGACGACGTCCTGGTCGTCGCCGGTCTCCTCGTGGGCACCACGTTCGCCGTCCTGTATGCGATTCATCGACGACGAATCGACGCCGTCGAAGCGGCCATCCCGGACTTCCTCGACCGACTCGCGAGCGTCAACGAGGCCGGGGTAGCGCTCGTTTCGGCGATCGGTCGCCTCCGCGACTCGGACCTCGGCGCACTCGACGTCGAACTCGAGCGCATTTGGGCGGACGTCCAGTGGGGGGCCGAGTTGGAGACGGCGCTCGTCCGGTTCGGCATCCGGGTTCGGACGCGGGCGGCCTCCCGCGTCGTAACGCTCCTGACGGAAGCGATGAACGCCAGCGGGAACCTCGCGACCGTGTTGCGAATCGCCGCCCGTCAGGCCGCGGCCGACCGACGGCTCAAGCGCGCCCGCCAACAGGCGATGCTCGAGTACATGGTCGTCGTCTACATCTCGTTTCTCGTCTTCCTGTTCATCATCGCCGTCCTGGCGGGCTACATGCTGCCGACGCTCCAGGCGGCCGCCGTCGAGGGCGGCAGCGAGTCGCTCGAATCGTCCCAGGTCGATGGGCTGTCGGGACTCGACAACGTCGACGCCGCGACGTACACGCTCCTGTTCTACCACGCGACGCTCATTCAGGGGGCGCTCTCGGGGCTGATCGCCGGGCAGCTAAGCACAGGAGACGTGAAAGCCGGGGTGAAACACGCCGTGGCGATGGTCGCGCTCTCGTTCGTGCTGTTTGCGGTCGTGATCTGAGGAGTACCGTTCGTTGTCGTAGTCTGAGGTGACGTTCGCGGTCGGTAGTTGAAGAGTAACGTTCGCGGCCGAGAGCTATCGAGAGTTGAGCCAAAAGTCGAGCCAGAGCGGCCGCTACCGCCTTTCGTTCGTCGGTGTCGTACTCGAGTTACACCTCTCTACGGCGGCGTACTCGCGTCACTCCTCGCCAGTTTGGCCGTCGGTGTTTGTGTCGGAATCGTCGACGGTAATACGGCGAGGCTCGACGGGTTCGTCGTTCCCGCCCTTGCCGCCGCCGACTGGAATCTTCGTCTGCAACTCGCTGGCGAACGACTGGACCCGGTCGAGCAGCGTTTCGACTTCCTGTTCGAACTCCTCGACGGATCGTTCGACGTAGTGGACGCGCCGGGTCGGGATCCGCCGGATGATGTCGTGGCCATCCTCGTCCTCGTCGGTCTTGATGATCCAGTGGTCCTGGAAGTACGCGACGTGTTCGTTCGGGATCGTCTTCCTGACGGTTCCCTCCTCCGGTTCTTCGTAGACGATCGTGGCCTCGCCGAGATCGCGTTGGATCTCGAGGTCGTCGTCGACAACGTCGGTCATGGACGAACGTGCGCCACGAGTGGGTGTAGGGATTGTGCTTGCAACGAAGCAGTCAGCCAGCGGCCAGAGAAGCCGATGGATTCTATGACCTCTGGCAGTACCGACACTGCGCATCGACCGACGCGTTCGAACGGGCCCGCCACCGGCAGGAACGAACGTTTTTGGTTCGACACCACCGACCTCGAGCCAGATGGACAGACGGAGCGAGGTACGGGAGACATACGATCGGATCGCCACCCACTTCGCCTCTACGCGCGAGTACGCCTGGCCCGAGGTGGAGGCGTTCGTCGACGAGTACGTCGGCAGTGCAGACGACCCGGAACTCGGTCTCGACCTCGGCTGTGGCAACTGCCGCCACGCCGAAGTGCTCGCCGAACGGCTCCAGCGCGTCGTCGGCCTGGACGTTAGCCGCGGGTTACTCGAGACCGGTCGGGACCGTGCCCTGGAGCGTGGATTCTCGGTGGATCTCGTTCTCGTACAGGGGGAGGCCGCGTCCCTTCCGCTCCGAAGCGACATCGTGGACGCTGCCGTCTACGTCGCGACGATTCACCACCTGCCGACCAGGAGGGCGCGCGTGGCGAGCCTCGACGAACTCGCTCGGGTGCTCGACCCCCAGGGCATTGCCCTCGTAAGCGCCTGGAGCACCGCCCACGACGCCTTCGAGGAGACCACGGGCTTCGATACAACCGTCGAGTGGACGCTCCCCGGTGGCGAGGCAGTCGATCGCTTCTACCACATCTACGATCCCGACGAGTTCGAGGCCGATCTCGAGACGAGCGCGCTCGAAACCGTCTCTCTCGAGATCTCGAGCGGCAACTGCTACGCGGTGGTTCAGCCTCGTTCCTGACTCGGGTCGGCGATGGCTCGAAGACTGCCGAGAGCGAAACCGGTACCGTTTCTCCCTCCCACCGTCTCGAGACACACATGGCCGATCTGAATCCCATCGCGAAGCGCATCCACAACGTCTCGCCCAGGCCGGTTCGGCTCACCCTCGATGACGGAACCGAGGCCGTGTTCGAGATGGACTGGGTGGAGTTCTTCCAGCAGGAGTTCAAAGCCGAAGGAAGCCGTGAGGACGAACCCGACGTCGAGTACCGGTTCGTCTCGAGCGCGGACAACGAGTCCGTCCTCGTCGGTCGCCGGGCGTCGAGGGAGGAGGGGGACGAGGAGGGCTGGTCGATGGTCGGACGCGTGCTCGAGGCCGAGGCGGCCGACGAGTAGCGAGTCGGCACCGCCGGTCGATCACCTCGATCGTCACTCCGGCGGTCCCCGCCACGCCGTCGCGTCGTCAGCCGGTTCGTAGCCGATGACCTCGCGTGCGTGCTCGAGGTCGAACCAGCTTCGGTCGCTCGCACTGCGGCCGTAGAAGACGTCGAACTCGCCCCGTTCGTCGACAGCCTCGTCTCGAGCAGCCCCGCGCTCGAGACAGCGAGCGACCTCCCGGGCGAGGTCCCGACGCGACTGCCACAGACACTTCTGGCGGGCGACCTGCTCCTCGTAATCATCGCTGTCTCGCTCGAAGTCACCCCGGTCAACGCCGCGCTCGGCGTCCCCGTAGGGGTGGTCGTACTCTGGATCGCGAACCGAACCGATCCGAATCGCGTAGCAGTTCACTCCGTGGGCGTCCGCCGCCAGCTGCCCCATCGCTTCGCCGAATACCTTGACGACGCCGTAGCGGGAGTCGGGCCGCGGCGAGACGGTGTGATCGACCAGGAGGTCGTAATCCGTTCCGTAAATCTCGGGAGCGTTCTGCACTTCGTACATGCCGACCGCGTGGTTCGAGGATGCGTAGACGACCGTGTCGACGCCCTCGCTGGTCGCCGCTTCGAAGACGTTGCCGATCGCCTGGCAACTCGCGGCGAACCCCTCGCTCCAGGCGAGCGATTTCGATCCTGGACCACCGAGGAAGTCGGGCATCCCCAGGTGGATGACGGCGTCCTGGTCGACCATCGCCTCCTGGACGGTCGCGTAGTCGGTGACATCGCCCATCGTCGTCTCGCACGTTGGATGGGGTTCGATGTCGATCCAGGTGGGCTCGAGGCCGGTTTCGAGTTCGGACTCGAGGTGTTCGCGGAGTGCGGTGCCGACAGTACCATTGGCGCCGGTGACCAGGACGTTCATACGAACTGTACGAGAGCCTCGTACAAAGCGTTCAGTGAGAGAGTCCCGACCTCTAACTCAAGGTGACTCTGGCCATCGATCACGAATCGCCGCCTGAGACTGTTCACCAGTAAAGCAGCTTCGTCGAGATCATTCGTACATGGTACTATTTGCCTGCTGAATATCGAGGGTTGGTTCAGCACTCATCTCGAACGAAGTTTCGCCTACTCGCTTTCGTTGGTGGTCAAGACGCACAACCGGGGCAATGCTACTGTGCTGTCTCATCGATGGCCCTGACAAACTCCTCGGTGTGTTGTGATCCGACGAGGATTGCCCGCCCGTTCGTCCGTTCGATCCAGACCCCCTGATCGCCACTGACGTTGTAAGCGAGTTTCCCGGGTGCCCACCGGATTCCCCAGCCGCCAAACTCACGAAGTGGCCTGTACCGTTTCGACTCGTATCGCTCGATCTCCGACCACGAAATTCGACGGAACGATCGGTGAAGAGGCCACATTTTGAGATAGATGCCGTCGGCTCTCACTTCGGTCTGGAGACGAAGACTGTAGATGAGTCCAGCGATCGCGCCGATAACCATGAGTCCTCCCCACGATACGGGCCCCAACACGAGCATGAGAAACGCGATACCGCCGAGAAGCGCCCAGATCCACGGCTGGCGAAACTGTTGTACTTCACGAAATGCTGGCTCTCTATCCATGAGTGAGTTGTTTGGAATTGCCGCTACTCGATAATGGCTTCTCCGGATATCGAGATGCGATCGTGCCACATTCGCGCTCTGTATTCAGCACGACCGCTGAAACATATCTCTGGCAGCGGAATTCAACAAGGCCGATAAATCGAAATCGGTGTGCTACTCGAGACCCGATTACTCGAGATCAGGACTCTCAGGTGTCGTTTGTGCTCGAGAGAGGACCATTGCTTGAGAGGTGTGTCGTCCACCGACTGCGCGGTCCAGGATTTGAACTCGATGGCGAGACCTCACTCCACTCGGTCTCGCGTAGTTCGAATCCTGAAATCGCGCATTTTCTCCTCACGTCCGTTCGTCGAAAAGTGCGCGGTCCGGGATTTGAACCCGGGTCATCAGCTTGGAAGGCTGAGGTCATAGCCGCTAGACCAACCACGCAGGCACCCGATTGTTGGGCACCCTGGTTTAAGGGCGTTCCCTTTTCGGACGCTACTTATACAGGGGACGCCCGGGATACACAAACCCTATCGATAAGGGCACGGGCGTCGAAGAATAGCTCATGAAACTTCGATCCGCCCTCGGAGCGGCCGCCGGAACCGTCGGCCTGACCGCACTCGGGAACCGCCTCCTGGCGTCCCGCGCCAGGTCCCTCGAGAACCCCGTTCCCGGCGTCGAGCGTACCTACCACTGGCGAGGGATGGACGTTCGATACACGGTCGCCGGCGAACCGGACGCCCCGGACATGGTACTGGTTCACGGAATCCACGCCGCGGCGAGCGGGCGGGAGTTCGCCGACGTCGTCGAGGATCTCGCGGACACCTACCGAGTGACGGTCGTCGACCTCCCCGGATTCGGGCGCTCCGACCGCCCGCCACTCGTCTACTCGCACAAACTCTACACGGAGTTCATGGAGGAGTTCCTCCGCGATCAGACCGAGACCCCGATCGTCGTCACCTCCTCGCTCTCGGCGTCGTTCGTCGTCGACGCCGCGTCCGAGGTCGACATCGAGCGCCTGATCCTGATCTGCCCGTTGGCCGATACCACCGAGCGCCGGCCGTGGATCCGGACACTGTTCCGGACCCCGCTCGTCGGCACCGCGCTGTTCAACGTCCTCGTGAGCAAACCCTCGACCCGGTACTTCTTCGAACGCGACGGGTACTACGACGCCGACCGGATCGACCCCGCGGCCCTGGAGTACGCCTGGCAGAGCGCCCACCAACCCGGGGCGAAGTACGCGCCGGCCTCGTTCGTCGCTGGCACGCTCGACCCCAGTTCCGACTTCGACCTGGCGACCGAACTCGCGACTCTCGAGACTCCGACCACCCTGATCTGGGGCCGGGACGCCGAACTCGTCCCGCTCCGGGACGGCCGGGAACTCGCGGACGCCGCCGACCTCGACCTCGTCGTCATCGACTACGCGACGCAGATGCCCCACGCCGAGCATCCGGAGAAGTTCCTCGAGTACGTCTCGGCGGAATTGCCACGGACGGATTCCTGATCCCGCGTTCGATCGAGCCGAGGCTACTCGAGCAAAATCCACATACGAGAGCAACCCGAAGATGCTTACCGACACCCCCGGACTCCACCACGTCACGACGATCACGGGCCCGCCTCAGCCGACGCTCGACTTCTATCTCGAGACCCTCGGGCTGACCCTGTGCTGTCGGACGGTCAACTTCGAAGACATCCTCGTTCACCACCTCTACTTCGGCGACCCGTCGGCGACACCGGGAGCGATCCTGACCTGCTTTCCCTACGGCGATGTCGATCCAGGACGCCTCGGTGCGCCCCAGCCGACGGCCGTCGCCTTCACGGTCCCACCGGAGTCGATCTCGTCCTGGCGGCGGCGACTTGAGGGCCGGGGTCACGAGGTCGCGGAGAAATCCCGGTTCGACGAACGCGTGCTCTCGATCACCGATCCCGACGGAACGCCGATCGAACTCGTCGAGAGGTCGCCGCCGATTTCGAGGCCGTCACCGATCGAGGCACGGGAGGACGGCCCCGTTCCGCCGTCCGTCGGCATCCGCGGACTCGAAGGCGTGACGCTCACGCCGGTCGATCCCTACGCGACCGCGGCCACGCTCGAGACCCTGGGACTCGAGCGAGTCGGCCAGGAGGGAGACCGAATTCGCTATCGTGCAAGCGGTACTCACGCGAGAGTTATCGACGTCCTGGATCGATCCCTGCCGTACGGCCGCGAGGGCCCGGGGACGATCCACCACGTCGCCGTCCGGGCTGCGAGCGTCGACGAACTCTACGAGTGGCACGGCCTGTTCCGTGAGCGGGGGTACGACACGTCCCGGGTGAAAGACCGCCACTTCTATCACTCGCTGTACGTCCGCGGGCCGGGCGGCGTCCTGTTCGAGCTCGCGACCGATTCGCCGGGCTTCGATGTCGCCGACTCGAGTTCCGACGCGCTGTACCTGCCACCCCGGTTCGAGGCCGACCGTGAACTGATCGAGAGCCAGTTACCGCCGGTGACGATTCCCGGTGGCGACGGGCGTGACGAGGGTACGTTGAGAGCCGATGAGACTGACGAGGTGGTGGCTGGCGAGACCGGCGAATCTGGAGCAAACGATACCGACGAAGCGGTGACAGACGAAACCGACGAAGCGGTGACAGACGAAACCGACGACCAGGTCGATCGGCCGTGACCGAGGATCGACCACCCTCGCACGCGACCGAGCCGATACTCCAGGCCGGAGCGCCGGCGGGGGCGAGCCGAGCCGCCCTCGTCGTCGTCCACGGCCGGGGCGCGACCGCACAGGGGGCGATCAACCTCTTCGAGCCGCTCTCGCGCCACGGCCTCGCCGTCTTCGCCCCACAGGCGTTTCGGGGCCGTTGGTATCCGTCGACGTCGACGCCTGAAACAGGACTCGAGCCGGACGACCCCTGGCTCGCGGCGAGCATCGACCGCGTCGAGACGTGTCTCGAACGAGCGGCGAGTGTCGGCATCGGTGCCGAGCGAACGGTGCTCGTCGGCTTCTCCCAGGGGGCTCGCGTCGTGGCCGGATTTCTGTGCCAGTTCCCTCGACGTTACGGCGGTGCCGGCATCCTCGCTGGAACGGTTCCTGGCGTCTCGAGCGAGTCCGACGGTTCGTCGGACCGCCAGTTGCGGTCTCGGCCCTGGCCGCAGTCTCAGTCCCGGCGTCGGCCACCCGACGGCTCGCTCGAGGGAACCCCAATCTTGCTCGCGTTCGGCGACGACGACCCGTACGTCTCCCCGGCGGCCGCGCGAGCGAGTGCGACGGTTCTCGAGGAATTGGGTGGCGACGTCGAGGTGATGTCGACGCCGGACACCGGCCACGCCGTCAGCGACGAAGCGTTCGTCTGGTTCGAGCGACGGACCGAGGCGGTGCTCGAGTCGGCGACTCGGTAGCGGGCCACTCGAACGCCTACATTCCCATGTCCGCTGCAGGCTCCGGAACCGGGAGCTCGTGTGGCGCCACCCCCAGGCGTTCAGCAACGTGATCGAGGGCCATGTCGAACCCGTAGTAGCGCTCGAGTTCGTCGCCCGTCGCGGTCGGTCGAACCTTGAGCATCGCGTATCCCTCGCGATTCTGGGCGACCGCCGCCGTGGCTCCGCTGCGGTCGAACTCGAGCACTCGTTCGTCGCCCGTTTCGCTGTAGGTCGCGGTGATGCCATTTGCCTCGGCACGCGTATCGTCGGCGTCACTAGCCCCTCGCTCGTCGGTCATACGACGCGATTCCCGGGCCGGGTACGCGAAGGTATCGGTTCCCGACTCCTGGATAGGCAACTGACTCGGCTCGTCAGTCGTATCGAAGGGTGTGATAATCACTCCTTGATGAGAGTATGGATCCCGTACTTATTCGACCGGTCCTCGAGTATCCACCCGATGACGCGCTCGAGACTCGTTTCGCGACGCCGGTTCGTGGCCCTCCTCGGGGCGACTTCGGGGTCGTCGCTCGTGGCCGGGTGTCTGGCGGAGGGAGAGCCGGAATCCGACGACGACCCGGAGGACGAAAGCGACGACACAACGACCGAATCGAACGGTTCTGACGACGACTCCACGACCGGTGAGAGCGAACCGGACGACAACGAATCCGATAGCGACGGCGAGACGGAAGAGGACGACGGCCAATCCGACCACGAACCCGACGCAAACGGTGGCAACGAGGACGGCGACAGCGACGGAACGGACGAAACGGATAGCTCCGACGAGACGGCCCCGGCGGACGTCGACGAATTCGTCTTCGAGGCCCGAACGTCTCACTTCACGGGGGTCCAGCCGTCTGCCATCGCCGACGAACGGAACCCGACGCTCGTGCTCACCGAGGGAGAACGATACACGATCACCTGGCACAACGCAGACGGACACGTACACAACGTCGAAATCCGGGACGAAAACGATGACGTCGTCCAGGACTACCGAACTGAACCAACGGGGGCCGAGTCCCAGTCGCTCACGTTCGAGGCGACTACGGATGCGGCGGCGTACGTCTGCGATTTGCACGACTCCTGGGGCCAGCGCGGGTCCATCGACATCGTTTCGGACGGTGGTGGCGGGTAGCCGGCGTTCGAGGCTCGTTGTGAACGTGGAAATACGAGAATACGAACACGAAGACGTATCACGTCCAGATACACGTGCACGAAGACGCACAACGTAAACGAGATGTGCGAACAGCGAGCGCGAGCGCACTCGAGTCGATCACCGTCCCGCTCACCGTCTCGTCGAAACGCGACAGCCCTCCGAACCGATATCCCTAACTCGTTCGTCACGAACTGCCACCTGTTCGCAGCCGTGACCGCCACCGACGACCGATTGGCCTACCAGCACATCGCGAGCCTGCGGGCTCCTCGGTCGGCCGTCGGCCGCTGGGCGCTCTGCTCGGCGGTCGCTTTCCTGTACAGCTGGTACGTCGCACTCGACCTTCACGGCGCCACTCTCGGCCGTCCGTTCGACGGCGTCGTCGTCGATCCGTCGGCGCTGGCGAGCGGACTCGAGGTTATCGCGCTCGTCGTCGGCGCGTTCTTCGTCGTCGCCGTTCCCCACGAACTCCTCCACGGCGCGATCATGCGCTACTTCGGTGGCCGCCCGCGCTACGGCGTCCGGACCGCCCGGTTCGGGATTCCCTACGCCTACGCTGAGACGCGAACCGACTACAGCCGCAACCAAATGGTCGCCATCCTGGTCGCGCCCGTCGTCGGTATCTCGGTCGTCGGATTCGTACTCGCGGTCGTCCTGGACGCTCGATGGCCGCTCGTCGTCCTCGCCGCCAACGTTGCGGGATCTGTCGGGGACTGCTGGATGGCCAGTCGACTGCTCCAGTATTCCGAGTCCGTTCGTGTTGGGCCGCCGCCGGCCGGTGGGGTTGGGGACGAAGACGAAGGCGAAAACGAGGACGGGGACGAAGAGGATGGCGAAGACGAAATCGGGGACGAGGACGGAGCACTCGCGATCTACGGCCGCTCCGCAGACCCGCAGTCGAGGCTGCCCGCTCGAGTCGTTCACTCCTTTCTCGTCGGAACCATCGGAACGATCGTCGTACTCGCGCTGGGACTCGTCGTCCTCGTATTCGCCTCGCTCGCCTTCGATTCGGGTGCCGTTGTCCTCGCCGACGGCGACGGGAACTGGCTCCTCTTCCGTCACGAACCGACGGCTGACCGGGGCGTACTGATCGAGGTCGGCCATCGGGTCGTCGCGGTGTTCGGGGCGGTCGGCGGGGTCATCTGGCTCGGCGTCGGCAGGGGACTTGAAGCGCCACGCTGAGATCGAATCCAGGCCAGCAGAGAGCTGTTCAGCCAGCAGAGAAGTGTTCAGCGCAGGACAGCTCAGACCAATACAGGCCAGGTTCAGACCAGTTTCTTGACGAGCCCGTAGGCGGCATCCCGGAGGCCGTCGGGAAGAAAGCGCGCGTAGAGGCCGTACTCGGCGAGCGGGCCGACCGGGTACCGGGCCGGCGGCTCTGGACACGTCCCCGCGTGGACGATGGCCGCAGCGACGTCCTCGGGGTCCGAGGCGAGCGGACCGCCGCCACCGACGAGTTGGCTCTCCTCGATGATCTCGTAGAGCGACTCGTAGGCTGGCGTGCGGTCGTCCGGCACTTCCTCCTCGACCCGTTCGGTGAACGAGGTCTCGACCGGCCCTGGTTCGACGAGCACGACGTCGACTCCGAACCCCTCGACCTCTGCGCGGAGTGCATCGCTCATCGCCTCGAGCGCGTGTTTCGACCCCGAATAGGGGCCGGTTCCGGCGAAGGAGAGGCGACCGAGTACCGAGGAAACGTTGACGATCCGGCCGGACCCTTGCGCCCGCATGTGCGGAAGCACCGCACGAGCGAGGCGATGCGGGCCGTAGACGTTGACGTCGAACTGGTGGTGGAGGTCGGCCGTCGACGTGTCCTCTATCGGCCCCATCTGGGCGTAGCCGGCGTTGTTGACCAGACAGTCGATCGCGCCGCCGACGTCGACCGTTCGCTCGACGACGCGAGCGACCTGGTCGGGATCGGTGACATTTAGCTCGAGCGTCTCACACCCGGCGTCGGCGAGGTCCTCGATGTCGGACGTGTCGCGAGCGGTCGCGACGACCCGCCAGTTCTCGTCCAGGAACGCGCGGGCGGTCGCCCGCCCGATTCCGGACGAGCAGCCGGTGATCAGGACGCATCGCTTTCGCGTGTACCCTTCGGCGTCTCGAGCGGCTTCGGCCGTCCCCGGGCGGGACGCATCTTCACTCCGGTCGATACCCTCGCGATCGGCGGATGGCTCGTCGGTGGCCACCCCGTCTGCGTCGTCCGCCGCTGCCTTCGTCATAGGAGACTGATTCGAGCGAGGGGGCCTAAGTATCGACGGTTTGTCGCGCTGCGTGGAATCGCACGGCCGAGGTCGGACGTGAGCGAAAGAGGATTCGGGCAGGCGAGGACGGACTCGAGGCATGCGAGGACGGACTCGAGGCGAAAACGGTTGACCCCGACGAACTTTTATCGCTGCCGACACGAGAGACGGTAGCTGTGTCGCTGACTCTCACCTCACTCGCTGCGGGCGTCGTCTTCGGAATCGCCCTCGCCGCACCGCCCGGCCCGATGAACGCGATCATCGCCGAGGAGAGCGTGCTTCGAGGCTGGGGTGCCGGATTCAGGGCCGGCCTCGGTGCGATGATCGCCGACGTCCTCTTTCTCGTCCTCGCGTTCGTCGGCGTCGTCGCCGTCGTCGAACGCTACGGCGCCCTCCAGTCGGTGCTCTACCTCCTCGGAGGCATCCTCATGCTCGTCTTCGCGGTCGGCGCCTGGCGGGAGGCCCGCGGCGCCGCGTCGTTCACCGACGACATCGAGGCAGGAGCGACCGGTTTCCAGAAGGCGTTCGTCCTCGCCGCGACGAACCCGTTCCAGATCGGTTTCTGGCTCACCGTCGGCGTCGGCCTCATCAAGCCGGGCACGCTCGACGTATTTGCACACGTGCCCGGAATCGGTGATGCGCTCGCTGGATCGTTCGTCGTAGAGACCGGCAGCTTCGCCCTGCTTGTCGGCTTTTTCGGCGGGATCGTGCTCTGGATCACGACCTATCCCGCGGCGCTGGCTCGAGCGGGTCGACGCGTCGACGCCTTCGCCCCCGCGGTGGCCCTCGTCAGCGGCCTGGTTCTCGCGGGCTTCGGCGCGCTGTTTCTCGCACTCGGCGTGATGGGCCTGGTGTGAGAAGGGTATTCGTCGTTCCGGTTGGAACAAGCGTTTATAGTCTCCATCGAGAATGTGAAAGCGATGAGCCTGGGAATCGACATCGTCAACCCGATCCAGTCGACGGTTCCGGACTGGCAGGCCCTCGTCGTCGCCCTGCTCACTCAGCTCGGCGATATCTGGTTCGTCGTCGTCGTCCTCCTGGGGCTATACTGGTTCCACCCGTCGAAACGCCGCCAGGTTGCCACCCTTGCTGGGGTGATGCTCTCGGGTATCGGTATCTATCGCGGCTTCAAGTCCCTGTTCGCGATTCCGCGTCCGGACCAGCCGCTCCGGGATCCGGAGACGGTCTCGACGATGGTCCAGCCGCTGTACGAGGCGACCGCGACCGCGACCGGGTACGGCTTTCCGAGCGGTCATGCCACGACGAGCACGATCCTCTACTTCGGCCTGGCAGGGGTCCTCGCCGTCGGAAGCCGGCGGACGCGATACGCCGCTGCCGCCGCCCTCGTCGCCACCGTCTCGGCGACTCGCGTCGTCCTCCGCGTCCACTACGTCCAGGACGTCGTCGCCGGCGTTGCTCTCGGGTTGACGCTGCTGGCCGGGACGTACCTCGTCCTCTCTCGCGTCGACACCGACGAACCCGCAGCGACCTTCGGGCTGGCCATCCTGTGTAGCGGGTTCTACCTGTACACCAGCGCCGCCGAACCGGACGCAATACTCCTGGCCGGAGCCACCCTGGGTGCGTTCGTCGGCTGGCAGGTGACCCGAATCGACGGCAGCCGAATCCGGATGACGCCGTTCGGTCGCCCCGTTTCGAGTCGCGCGCTGATCGTGGCACTGTCGCTGGGCGCGGCAGTCCTCGCCGTCGCGACGGTTACCCGGGTGCCCGCATTGGCCACGAGTCTCGTTGCGGGCCTGTTCACGGCGTTTGCGATCAGTGCACCCGTCGTCCGACCTTCGAGCCTCGAACGCGTCGTTCCCGCGTGATCTGGGTTGATCACTAGAGAAAACATATAGTGGGTGGCGAATAACTGGCTATCTGAAGGTATGGTTTCGTCGAGCACCCGTCTCGTCACCAGTCTCCTCTTCGTCTTCGTCGTGACCACGGCCAGTGTCGTGGGGATCGTCGCCGGAACCGCGGTAGCGGTGGCCACGGGAGACGACGACATCGACGGCTCGAGCGTGGGTACGCTGCTCGAGTCGACGACTCTGCCAGTCGACGAGTTGGACGACGGTCTGGACGACGATATCGAAGAGACGAACGAGACGGTCAATGAGACGACGGACTCGGACGGAAACGTAACTGACGGGAACGTAACTGACGGGAACGTAACCGACGAGAGTGAGAATACCACCGACTTCGTCGAAGACGAAACCGACGAGACAGCCGACACCGACGACGCGGTCGACACCGACGACGCAATTGACACTGACGAAAATCTAACCGACGACGTCGGTGGGACGGCTGAATCCGACGAAACCGTGATCGACGATGGAGACGACGTGGTTGCTGACTCGAGTGACACGCTCGAAAACACGACCGATGGAACTACTGAGACAGTCAACGACACGACGGCCACGACGGAGATGGTAGTCGAAACGGCAGAAAGCACTACCGAAACCGTCGAGGACACCACGAACGAAACAATCCATGCGGTCGAGGACACGACTGACGAGACGGTCAGTACCGTCGAAAATGCGACTGACGAGACTGCCAACGCGGTCGAGGACGTGACCGACGAGACTGCCGGCGCAATCGAGGAAACGGCTAACGAGACCGCCGACGTGATCGAGGAGACGGCCAACTCGATTGATGACACCACGACTACCGACGCCGTGACCGAACTCGAGACCACGACCACGCTCACGGGCACTTCCCTGCTCGAGAAACAACTCGACGCCGACGCGAGCGTCGACGCGTCGGTTGGTGACGCGGAATCCGATGACGACGCAGACGAATCGCTCGAGGAAACTGAGACGGCGCTCGACGGGGAAACGGACGAGAACGAAGCCACTGAAGGGAACGAGGATCGAGACGATGACGCCACGACAACCACCGACGATAGCGGGTCCGGATTCGGCTCCGCTTCGAGTCCCGAGACGCAACATGCCGTCAACGGTGTGCTCGTTGGGTTACTCGGCGCAGTAGCCGTGTCGGGAATGGGGGCTAGCGCTGGTGCTGGTGCCGGTGCCGGTGCCGGCGCTGGCGCCGGTGCCGGGACCAGCGCAACGAACGCCGTCGCCAGCTGGACTGGCAGCCAGCCTCGTCGATTGCTGGCTGCGCTCCGGGACGCGCTCCCGGTCCCGATCGAGGCGTTGGCCCTGCTTCGATACAGCCGCTACGACGACTCGGATCCGCTCGAGAACGACCACAGGCGAACCGTCTTCGACACGATCACCGAGGAGCCGGGACTGTACCTCTCGGCACTCAGCGACCGGAGCGGCGTCGCCCTGTCGACCGTTCGCCACCACGTCCGGGTACTCGAGGATGAGAACCTGCTCACTTCGGTCAAGGTCGGCGGCAAGCGACGCTACTTCCCGATCGAGGCGGACGGGGCAGACGGGATGGACGGAGTGGGCGGGACGGACGGGGCCGACCACGAGCGATACGCCATCTTCGCCGAACCGGCCCGCCGACGGGTGCTCGAGGAACTAGCCGCACTCGAGCACGCGTCCAACGGACGCCTCGCCGAGGCGCTCGACCTCGATCCGAGCACCGTCTCCCACCACCTCACGACGCTCGAAGAGGCGGGCTTCGTCGTCCGCGAGCGAGACGGCCGAGCCGTCCGCAATCGACTCTCCGAGGACGCCAGGTCGGCTCTGCTCGAGACCGAGGCCGACGCCGACTCGAGCGATCCGGCGTCAGCTCCGGCGCCCGCTGACGACTGATCCCTCGACGACTGAGGACTGACGCGTCGCGTACTCGCGAACACGCACAGCGGCCGCGTCCGTCGGTTTCCCCGAAAGGGTTATCCGGGGCTCGGTCGTACCGGGGCCCAATGATCGTGCCTCGAGGACCGGGAGGTGAGACGCCGTGGAGCTGATTATCACGGAGAAGGACAACGCGGCGAGACGCATCGCAGAGATTCTGAGCGGCGAGTCCGCCGACGCGACCCGCGAGAACGGCGTGAACGTCTACGAGTGGGGCGGCAAGCGCTGCGTCGGGCTGTCGGGTCACGTCGTCGGCGTCGACTTCCCACCGGAGTACTCGGACTGGCGGGACGTCGAACCCGTCGAACTCGTCGACGCCTCGATCGAGAAGACGCCCACGAAGGAGAACATCGTCGCGACGCTTCGCATCCTGGCCCGCCAGGCCGACCGCGTAACCATCGCGACCGACTACGACCGCGAGGGCGAACTCATCGGCAAGGAGGCATACGAGATCGTTCACGACGTCAACGAGGAGGTGCCGATCGACCGCGTTCGATTCTCCTCGATCACCGAAAACGAAGTCCAGAGCGCCTTCGCCGAACCCGATGAAATCGACTTCGACCTCGCGGCGGCAGGCGAGGCGCGCCAGATCATCGACCTGGTCTGGGGAGCCGCGCTCACCCGGTTTCTCTCGCTGTCGTCGGGCCAGCTCGGTAACGACTTCATCTCCGTCGGTCGGGTCCAGAGCCCCACCCTCAAGCTGATCGTCGACCGCGAGCGCGAGATCGAGGCCTTCGACCCCGAGACCTACTGGGAGCTGTTCGCCGACCTGATCAAGGACGACGACCCGTTCGAGGCCCAGTATTTCTACCTCGACGAGGACGACAACGAGGCCGAACGCGTCTGGGAGGAATCGGCCGCCGACAGCGCCTACGACACGCTCTCGAGCGCCTCCTCGGCGACAGTCACGTCGGTCAACGCACGGACGCGAACGGACACCCCGCCGGCGCCGTTTAACACGACCCAGTTCATCCGGGCGGCGAGCGCCATCGGCTTCTCCGCGAAGCGGGCCATGTCCATCGCAGAAGACCTCTACACCGCCGGGTACATCACCTATCCGCGGACGGACAATACCGTCTACCCCGACGACCTCGAGGCCGAGGAACTGCTCGATTCGTTCGTCGGTCACCCCGTCCTGGGCGAATCCGCCGAAGACTTGCTCGAGGGCGACGGCAACCTCGTGCCCACGGAGGGCGACGAGGAGACGACCGACCACCCACCGATCCACCCGACCGGCGAGATTCCGGCCCGCGGCGGCGACGTCGATGAGGACGAGTGGCGGGTCTACGAACTGGTCGTCCGCCGGTACTACGCGACGGTCGCCGAGCCGGCGATCTGGGAGCACCTCAAGGTGGTCGCCGAGGCCGACGGCTGTCGGCTCAAGGCCAACGGCAAGCGCCTCGTCGAAGCGGGCTATCACGACGTCTACCCGTACTTCAACACCTCCGAGAACTACGTCCCCGCCGTCGAGGAGGGCGAGGAACTCGCCATTGGCGACGTCGAACTCGAGGAGAAGGAGACTCAGCCGCCGCGACGATACGGCCAGTCCCGGCTCATCGAGACCATGGAGGACCTCGGCATCGGGACGAAGAGTACCCGGCACAACACCCTCGAGAAACTCTACGACCGGGGATACATCGAGAACGACCCGCCGAGGCCGACACAGCTCGCCATGGCGGTCGTCGACGCTGCGGAGAACTACGCCGACCGCGTCGTCAGCGAGGAGATGACGGCCCAACTCGAGGCCGACATGGACGCCATCGCGACGGGCGAGGCCACGCTCGAGGACGTCACCGACGAATCCCGCGAGATGCTCGAGACCGTCTTCGAGCAGTTGCGGGCCTCCCGCGACGAGGTTGGCGATCACCTGCGCAAGTCGCTGAAGGCGGACAAACGCCTGGGTCCGTGTCCCGACTGCGGCGAGGACCTGCTCGTTCGCCGGAGTCGCTACGGCTCGTACTTCGTCGGCTGCGACGGCTACCCCGACTGCGAGTTCACCCTGCCGCTCCCCTCGACGGGCAAGCCGCTGATCCTGGAGGAGACCTGCGACGACCACGACCTCCACGAGGTGAAGATGCTCGCGGGGCGCCAGACCTTTGTCCACGGCTGTCCGCTGTGCAAGGCCGAGGAGGCCGGCGAGGGCCCCGTTCTGGGCTCGTGTCCGGAGTGTGGTGACGAACACGGCGGCGAACTCGCGATCAAGACCCTCCAGAACGGCTCGCGGCTGGTCGGCTGTACCCGCTACCCCGATTGTGAGTACTCGCTGCCGCTCCCGCGCCGGGGCGACATCGAGGTCACCGACGAGCGCTGTGACGAACACGACCTGCCCGAACTCGTCGTCCACAACGGCGACGAGCCCTGGGAACTGGGCTGTCCCATCTGTAACTACCGGGAGTTCCAGGCTCGAGAGGCCGAGAGCGGGTCGGCTCTGGAATCGATCGAGGGAATCGGCGCGAAGACCGTCGAAAAACTCACCGCGGCCGGAATCGAGTCGATCGACGACCTGCTCGAGGCCGATCCGGAGTCCATCGCCAGCGCAGTCGAGGGCGTGAGCGAGGATCGCGTCCGGACCTGGCAGACGGCGGCCTGAGACGACGTACCCGGGACCACTCAGTACGGTCGTGACGTCCTCGGTTCACCTATCTCGACGAAGCGACGTCAGTAGTGTCCCATCACGCCGAGACGCCGGGCCCGACGAACCAGGAGGTGAAAGACCGCGAACCCAGCCAGCAGGTAGGCGACTCCGTTGAGTGCCAGCGCGACGAGTTCGAATCCCGGCATCGACCAGAGGGCCACCCCGTCGACCATCGCCCGATAGAGCAGGTCGCTTCCGAGGCTGAACGGGACGACCAGCAGGGCGCTCGAGTCCAGCGCACCGGGTGCGGCGATCAGCCCGATGAATGCGAACTGGAGGAGCTGCTGGACGTTCTCGATCCGCTTGTACAGCAGTGAGAGTCCGGCGAAGAGAAAGCCGAGCCCGATCGCCGGGAGGATCGTCACGAGCACGAGCGGGACGATCGTCAGCGGGTCGACGGTGAGCGTTCGGTCGGTCGTCAGCAGCATGATCGCGAGCAGCGCCATCGCAATAGCGGTGCTGAAAACCACGTTGAAGAGCGTTTTGGCGAGCAACACCCGGCCGATCCCGAACGGCGACATGAACAGCTGTTCGAGGGTGCCCCACTGGGCTTCCCGCATCACATTGCCGGCGACGTCGAAGTAGGCGGCCGTCACCGCCAGGAAGAGGAAGAAGCCGACCACGAGTCCGTCGAGGGTACCGTCGAAGGCCGGCCCGGCGGCGGCCTGGCCGCCGAAGAAGATCACGGCAAAGAACAGGTAGAAGCCGACCAGCATCATCGTCGTGTTGATCCAGTATCGACGCAAGAGGATGAGCTGTTTCTCGAAGATGGCTCGCGTCAGCCCGACGTAGCCGGTTGCGGAGCTCATCTATTCTCCCCGTGCTCGACCCGCGGCTCTCCGTCGGACTCCTCAGGCCGTTCGGTTCCGCCCTCCTCGAGCGTGCGCCGCTGCCTCGACCCGATATCGTCGGTAGCGGCCCCGTCGCCGGTCACCTCGAGGAACACGTCCGCGAGGTCCGGCTCGACGGTTTCGACGCCGAGGAACGTACAGTTCGTCCGTTCGAGGACGGCTACGAGATCGTAGAACGCGTCGTCCTGGAGCGCCACATCGAACGATCGCTCCGGGCCGCGTTCGGTCCACTCGCCGACGCCGAACCGTTCCGCGAGAGTCCGCTTCGCTGCGTCCGGTACCGGGGCCTCGAGCGTGAACCGATAGGAGCGAGTCTGAAACACGTCGACCAGTTCGTCGACCGTCCCGTCGGCCACGATACGGCCGTCGTTCATGATGATTACCCGGTCGCAGACATCCTCGATCACGTCCATGTCGTGACTCGAGAGGACGACGGTTCGAGACTCCCGTTCGACGAGGTCGCGGAGCTGTCGACGCAACTCGAGTGAACTCTCGACGTCGAGACCGAGCGTCGGCTCGTCGAGGAACGCGATCGGGGTGTCCCGGATCAGGGTACAGGCGAGCGAGACCTGCTGTTTCATCCCGCGGGAGAGTTCGTTGACCGTGGTGTCCGCTTTTGCGGTGAGCCCGACCTGCTCGATGAGGGCGTCGATTCGACCGGCGTCGGCCGGTCGATCGGCCAGTCGGGCGAAGAAGCGGAGGTTCTCTCTGACGGTGAGCCGCCAGTAACTGTTTCGCGCGCCCTCGAGCATGGCACTGACGGAGCGATAGCTCGCGCGGGGGTCGTCGACGGGATCGGTCCCGTCGACCCGAACCGTGCCCGCATCGGGGATTATCAATCCCAGAAAGAGCTTGATGGTCGTGGTCTTGCCGGCCCCGTTTGGCCCCAGCAGGCCGACGACTGTTCCACGCTCGACCTCGAGGTCGATCCCGTCGACGGCCTCGACGGCGTCGTCGCCGTCGCCGTACGTCTTCGTGAGGCCGGTCGCCGTGAGTATCGGCTCGGTCGACCGAGAATCGGCCGTCGATCCGTCGCTCGAGGCCCGACTCGTTCGAGGGGCACGGTCGGTCCCCGACGACGGCTCGAGACGGTCCGATGATTGGCTCATTGACAGTATCTCCGTCGCCAATTGTTGTAACTATTTCCGAAGTCGTCCTGGAGGGTCTGTAGCGCATTGCACGTGACGTCGGGCGGGCCGATGGCGCTCACCACACCGCTGACAATCTGGCGCCGATCGCGTCCGCCGGACGGAATCGACTGCCGATCGCGTTCTCCAAGCCGAGTCGTCCACCGTTCTCGGGCCGTCGACGGCGTTACCGAAAGACGAATCCAAAATATATTGGCCGAGACGTTTTGAGAGGACCCGATAATGTGGTGACCGCGGGGAATCAGAATCAGATACGCACGGTGTGTCACCTCCGTCGCCGCTCACGCCGGAATCAGTTCCGTCGATGGCTACGTACGCTTGAATCGATACCGTCGATGAAGCGAACAGGAACGGCGGTTCTCACTCTCGAGAGTGAGAACCGCTCGACCCCACCACCAGAAACAAATTTCGAGCAGGTACACTCATTATGGTTAAAAATTGTCAAACTTTTGAGTTATGGTCGCGAGATTTATCAACTAGAGCCACCATTTGTGACGCGTGCCTGCAATCGAAGACGAGAACGGAGTGGTCTTTCCGTGAGCGACGAACCTGAGGTTCTCGTCGTCGACGACGAGTCGCGTCTCGCCGATCTCTTTGCGGCCTGGCTCGGAGCGGACCGTCCCGTCGCCACCGCCTACGACGGCGAGGAAGCCCTCGAGAAGATGACCGACTCTGTCGAGGTCGTACTCCTCGATCGTCGCATGCCAGGGCTCTCCGGTGACGAAGTCCTCCAGCAGATCCGTGACGATGGATACGACTGCCGAGTCGTGATGGTTACGGCCGTCGACCCCGACTTCGACATCATCGAGATGGGCTTCGACGACTATCTGGTCAAGCCGGTCTCGAAGGACGAACTCCTCGAGATGGTCCAGGACGTATCGACCCGATCCGAATACAAGAGCGACATCCAGGAGTACTACGCCCTGGTCTCGAAGAAAGCGCTCCTCGAGGCCGAAAAGGCGGATCGCGAACTCGCGGACCACGACGAGTATCAGAAACTCAGTAGCCGCGTCGATAGGCTCCGAGAGCAGGTCGACGAGACGATTTCCGGAATGTCTACCCACGACGACTTCGTCGGTGCGTTCCAGGATCTCCAGACCGAAAACTGAACGAGTCGCTTACGCTTCCAGACCGAAAACTGAACGAGTCACTTACGCTTCCAGACCGGAAACTGGACGGATATATCTCGCCAAAAACTGCACGAGTCACTACGCCTCGACCGCAAACTCGAACTCGAACCTCGCGCCACCCTCCTCGCTCTCGACCGTGCTGACCGACCAGCCGTGGCCGTGGGCGACCTCTCTGACGACCCAGAGGCCGAGACCGATCCCCTCCGAACCGGTCGACACGGACGAATCGAAGACCTCGTTGCGCATCGATTCGGGTATCCCGTGTCCGTCGTCAGCGACGTAGAATCCGTCCAACGGGGTCGAGTCCCCACGCTCGAGTCGGCCGACGCGGATCGTGAGCGGGCTCGAGTCCTCGGCCGAACCGTGTTCGATCGCATTGCGAAACAGGTTCTCGAGCAACCGGAGCATCGGTGACCGATCAGCCTCGAGCGTCACCGACGATTCGACGATCAGGGTCGCGTTCTCGGCAGTGACGTTCTCCCAGGCCTCCCTGGCGGCGGCCTCGAGGTCGATCGATTCGAGGTCACTCGCCCACTCGCCTTCGCGCGCGACGGCGAGCACGTCGGCGATGATCGCCTCCATGCGCTCGAGTCCGTCGCGAACCTGTGTGAAATCTTCCGGGGAACCCGTCTCCTCCGCGAGCGAGAGATACCCCTGGGCGACGCCGAGCGGGTTGCGAAGGTCGTGGCTAACGATCTGGGCGAACGCGTCGAGTCGCTCGTTTTGCTCGCGGAGTTTGCGTTCACGTCGCTTTCGATCGGAGACGTCGCGAACCACCCCGACGGTGCCGCGAAATGTATCGTCGTCGCCGACGACTGCCGCCTGCGTCTCGCAGGGAATCCGCTCGCCAGCCTTCGTCTCGAGGATCGTCTCGAACGTCGTCGCCGTCTCGCCCGAGTCGGGTAATCGCTCGAGTGGGTGTCGGGACGCGCCGTCCTGGTCCTTGCGTTCGTCGTCTGGCCCCTCGAACAGGAGCGAGTGGTGCTCACCGAGGAGCCCTTCCCTGGTGTGGCCGGTCATCTCGACGAGTGCGTCGTTGATCGTCGTGAAGTGGCCGTCGGCGTCGACGACGTACATCCCGTCGCCGGCCGTCTCGACCAGCCGTTCGTACCGGCGAAGTGACTGCGTCTGCTGGGAGAGTTGCCCCCGGATCGCAATCGACTCGAGGGCGTAGGACGCGGTTTCGGCCATCGAATCGATCGCCTCGCGTTCGCGGTCGTTCAGCGGACCGTCAGCGTACGCGACGAGGACGCCGTACCGATCGTCCTCTGTCGCCAGCGGAGCGACCGCAACGGAGGTCGCCCCACGGTCGACGGCGACCTCACCAAACGGAATTGCCGTCACCGTCGACGCCTCGTCGAATCCGTGGCGGACGGTGGACGTTCGCGATCGAAGCACGTACTCTAGCAGCGGGTGCGTGCCGTCCCCGATCGAAAACGTTCGCTGGAGCGGCCAGTCGACGGGCGTCTCGGTGGGTATCCAGGGGATGATCGCCCGCTCGCCGGGGTCGTACTCGCCAACCCAGGCGAACAGGTAGCGATCCCGGGTCGTAAACGGCTCTCGAATCGACCGCTCGATCTCGCTCGCGGTCCGGGCATCTGAGAGTCGCCGTTTCACCCGGTTGGTGACGAGCGCGACCTGGGCGGCATCGTCCTCGAGGTGTGCCACGACCGCGCTGGTGAGCGCTCCTGGATCCTCGAACGTCGGCAAGTCGGTGGCGTCGGCGACGCCTTCGGGAGGTCCGTCGTCGTGATCGCCTCCAACCGAGTCGTCGACCCCACTGCGATAGCCGAACACGGGGGTCCCCGGCCACCGCGTTTCGACGGTCTCGAGCAGCGACGACACCCTGGAGACGGTCTCCACGTCCAGGACGACGACGCCGACTCGTTCGTGCTCGAGTCGTTCGATCGCTGCCTCTTCCGTACTGGCGAGCACGACGGTGACGGTCGCCTCGGCGAGCGCTCGAGTGAGAGTGGTTCGCGTCTCCAGAGCCTCGCTCACACAGAGCACGCGGGGGCGACCTCGAGAGTATCGGTCGTCGGCGGTCATTCGAGAGGAGTCCCTCTGCTCGATGCGAGACTGGTATCGACGGCGAACGGGGCTGGTCGAACGCTACTGGCGGGACGCCTCACGGTACTGGTAACTCGTGCGTTACGATACTAAATTGCTCTTGCGGTGACGGCTCGGTGCGAACGAGGAATCGACGAAAACCGTGGAAACTTTGCGCCGCCGCCACGGAACGACGCACGAATGCGCCAGGCCCACCCCATAGAGCAGGCCGTCGGCATCGAGCACTACGTCTCCGAGACCGACGGCGTCGGCGGTCACCTCCGCGACCGCGACGAGCACTTCCGCGTCCGTGAACTCGAGCGCTTCGCCACGGAGCCGGTCGACGCCTCGACCGACGCCTACCCGCACCTGATCTTCCGGGCGACGCTCCGTGGCTGGGACACGAACGACTTCGCGCGCCGGCTCTCGAACGAACTCGGCGTCTCCCGCGAGCGGGTGTCCTGGGCAGGAACGAAGGACAAGCGGGCGATCACGACGCAACTGTTCTCGGTCTACGGCGCCGACCCCGCTGACCTCCCCGATCTCAACCGCGCCGAAATCGACGTGCTGGGCCGGGCTGGTCGCTCCCTCGAGTTCGGCGACCTGGCGGGCAACGCGTTCGAGCTGGTCGTGAGCGACCCCGGCGAAGGCGCGCTCGAGCAGGCCGAGGCGATCACGGACGAGTTGGCGGCGTTTGCCGGGCTCGAGGGCGGGAGCGTGGTCGAGAGCGGTGGCGAGGAGCGACCGACGACCATCGGCGTCCCCAACGTCTTCGGCCAGCAACGCTTCGGCAGCAAGCGCCCGATCACCCACGAGGTCGGCCTCGAGATCGTTCGCGGCGACTGGGAGGGTGCCGTCATGGCCTACCTTGGCCGGCCGACCGACGCGGAACCCGAAGACACACAGACCGCGCGGGCGTTCGTCGAGGAGACTCGCGACTGGCAGGAAGCTCTCGAGCGCTTTCCGAATCGGCTCCAGTACGAGCGCTCGATGCTCCACGAACTCGCCGAGAGTCGCGATGACGGGAGCGGGGAGGGCGAGAGCGGAGACGGCGACGGCAGCGAGAACCCGTCCCCCGAGACGTTCCGAAACGCCCTCGAGCGGCTCCCCTCGAACCTCCAGCGGCTGTTCGTCCACGCCGCTCAGTCGTTCGTCTTCAACCGCATTCTGAGCGAGCGCCTCGCGGCCGGCCTCCCGTTCGACCGCCCAGTCGCCGGCGACGTCGTCTGCTTCGCCGACCGCGACGCCCCTGAGGGTCTCGAGTTGCCCAACGTCGACCGAAGCCAGCGCGTCGACGAGCGCCGGGTGCGGTCGGTGACCCGCCACTGCGAGCGTGGCCGGGCGTTCGTTACCGCGCCGCTGGTCGGCACGGAGACGACGCTGGCCGACGGCGAACCGGGCGAAATCGAACGTCGAGTCCTGGCGGAACAGGACCTCGAACCGTCGGACTTCGAGTTGCCCGGCGAATTCAACTCGACTGGAACCAGACGAGCGATCCTCGTTCGGACGCCGTTCGCCGTCGACGCGGATCCGCTGACGTTCTCGTTCTCGCTGCCGAAGGGCTCGTACGCGACGGTCGTGATGCGCGAGTACCTCAAGAGCGACCCGCTCGCGCTCGGATGAGATTGGGGCCACCAGTTGGGCCCTGCGACTCACGAATCGGGAAACACCGTCCAGGAACCCTCGAATCCGGTGGTCAGACCTCGTCGCCGGGATCGTGTGTCGCTTCCATCCGTTTCGCCTCGGCGGCGTACCGTTCCTGCAGGTCGGGTTCCTCGACGGTACCGAGGTCGTCGGCCGAGACGTCTTTGGCGGCCGTCACCGCACCCAGCGCCTGTGAGGCGATTTCTTTTCGGTAGACCCGATTCCCCTCGAGCGTCGCGTACTTGAGAATCACGAGGTCCCGATCGGTGTAGCCGCGCTCGACGAGCCACGCGCGTACGTCGCCGGACTCCGGTGGCATGGGTTCGTAAACGGGGCGGTTACTGATACCTGTTCCCCTGTCCCCTGACAGCGCCGGTGGAGACAGTACCCGCGACTCGTGCCAGGGCCGACCCCCGGACCAGTGATCTGCTCCGGATACCGTTACGGCCCCAGCCTCAAAACACCGCAGTTTTAGGCGCTCGCCGGCAACCACGTCCATGGAGTGTCGCCACTGCGGATCGCCCCTCGAGAAACCCGGCGACTTCTGTCTCGTCTGTCGCACCGGAAACACCGACACGGTGATCCTCGAGGCTGCCCGCGACCGGGCGACGCTGACGATGCTCGACGACGAGACGCGACTGGGGGAGACGACAATCACGACGGCACCCGAGGAAGGGGACCTCGAGGTCGTCGAGTTCAGAAATTTCGCGAGCCTGCTCGGGGACGAACTCCGTCGAAAGCGCCCCGAGGAGGTCTACGCCACGGGCGACCGTAACGTGATCCAGGCGGTTCGCGAGGATACCCACTACGCGTTCTACCGGGTCCAGGACGACGACCCCGTCGCGGCCGTCCTCGAGCGACGCGGCGACAGAGCGCTCGACGTGGTCGAGACGGCGCCGGCGGACAAACTGGGCGGGAGCCACACCACTCTCATCGGCGGGCGGGCGGGTATGCGAGCGATCCAGACCGTCGCGGGCCACCCCCACGTCAAGAAGGTGATCCCCGGGCCCATCGACGCCGGCGGCACCGGCTCGCAGTCGGGGCTCCGGGCGAAGGTCACGCGGGCCGACGACGGCGGCAACGTCCGCATGCTCCTGCGCGACGGCTCGAGCGTCCAGGAGAACCGGATCGTGACGACGGCCAGGGACCGCGAACTGGGGGAGGTCGTCCGCGAGGATCTGAACGAGGCGTTGTTCGAGGCGGGCTTGCGCGAGGAGTGACGGCTCCAACTCAACACCTTTATCAGAACGAGGGGGATAGAAACCGATACTATGGCCGAAAAGAAGCGAGGCAAGGTCGGGAGTGCCGGCCGATTCGGAGCGCGATACGGACGCGTCGCTCGACGACGCGTCTCGGAGATCGAACACGACATGCAGTCCTCGAAGGTCGATGGCGACGACGTCAAACGCCTCGGCCCCGGCATCTGGGAGAACGAGGAGACCGGCGAGGTCTTCACCGGCGGTGCCTACCGCCCCCAGACCCCGGCCGGCGAGACTGTCCGTCGCTCGATCCGGGCCGCACTCGGCGAGGAGTCCGACGAGTAGTCCGGAGACCCAGACCACACCACCTCACATGAGTTACAAGTGCTCCCGCTGCAAACGCGACGTACAGCTCGACGAGTACGGGGGCGTCCGCTGTCCCTACTGCGGTCACCGCGTGCTCCTGAAAGAGCGCAGCCGAGACGTCAAGACCGTCGGCGTCAACTAGGCTTTTTCCGGTGTTTCCCCACGACGCCACTCTCGAGTTCGAATACGAGTCGCCGAGTCGAGCGACGACTATCGCCGAGGCCATCGCCCGTGAGGTCGGCGAGATCGACGACGACCGTTCTCGGACGACGATCGACCGTGACGCGGAAACGGTGACGGTTTCAGTCGTCGCCCGCGATCTGACGGCGCTCCGGGCGGCGCTCAACACCTGGTTCTCACTGGTCGACGTCGCGGAGCGAGCGACGACAGTCGGAGAGCAGTACCGGAGCATCGAGACGGGCGACGCGGGAGATACGACCAGGACCAACAGGACCACCAGGACCACCAGGACCACCAGAATGAGCCGCTCAAGTCGCAACGAAAGTGGCAACGATAACGGCGATGACTGACGAGGCCGTCCGCACGCCATTCGAAGGGGCCCCGAACGAGGACTCGACGTCCCAGTCCATCGAAACCTGGCAGTTGACGCCGACGAACTCGGGACTCCTCCGCGGGTTGCTGTACGCCTCCTGGACGATCTCAGGCGGGTTCGTCGTCTTGCTCGGTACCGTGGCGACGTTTCTGGCCCTCGAGCCGACGACGCCGACCGACACGGTTTCGGTGCCGATCCTCGCGGTCGTCGCTCTCGTCGTCACCCTCGCTGGATTTGGCTGGCTCCTCACGCGACTCGTTCGCTGGCAACACGGTCGTACCTTCCTCCGACTTCGCGCGCCGGAACCGAGCGATCCGACCCGGTCCGTGGTCGAACACGCGCCGATCCGGTCACTCGTCGCGTTCGCCGGCGTCGGCGCCGTGATTCACGCTGGCGGCTTTGCGTTCGTTCTGGGTGTCGAGCGATCCTCGTTCTGGTACCTGCTTCCCATCGGTGCCGTGTATGCAACCTTCGTCGCCGTTCGCTGGTGGCTTCCGACCGCCGGTCGCCTCACCGACGACGTCCTCGCCGTGACGTCGTTCCCCCACGAGGGGGCCGTCGGCAGTCGCTGGTTCGGCGCACTCGAGACGACGCTCGAGGTCGATCCGGCGTCGATTCAACGCGTCCGAGCGCGGTCGCTGGGCGAGACGACGCTCGTGTGGCTCACCCGTGATCGATCCGCGTCCGTCGTCGCGGCCGTCCCACCGTCCGTTCGCGACCGTCTCGAGGAGTGACGTGACTCCCGTCGAACGTGGCAACGGGAGGCGAATTGACTCACGAGACGCAAAGCTTGGCTTTATCAGTGCGGAGGGCAACGGTCGAGACATGCAAGGCAATCTGCCGCCGGAGGCACAGGAGAAAATCGAACAGCTCCAGGACCTGCAGGAGACGGCACAGACCGTCGCCGTCCAGAAGCAGGAAGCCGAATCCTCGCTCGACGACGCGCAGGCCGCCCTCGAGGAACTCGAGGACGTCGACGACGATACCACGATGTACCGCCAGGTCGGCGAACTGTTCGTCCAGACCGAGTACGACGAGGCCCAGGACCAGCTCGAGGAGAAAACCGACACCCTCGAGATCCGCCTCGAGACCCTCGAGAAGCAAGAAGAGCGCGTCCAGACGCAGTTCGAGAGCCTCCAGGAGGAACTCCAGAACCTGCTGGGCGGTGGCGGCATGGGCGGGCCCGCCGGTCCAGGCGGCCCGGGTGCTGGCGGCGCGTAGATGCCGGCCAGCGAATCGGAACCCGAGGACGAGGCGGTCGTCCAGACCGCCGCTGACGCCGCCGAAGACGTCATATTCTCGGCGTACAAGCAGTCGGCCGTCCGCGACTACGACGTCACCGTCGTCTTCGAAGAAGGCGTCCTGGAGGTCGACGTCTACCTGAACGTGCCGGACGATGTCGGCGAGCGGAACCCGGATGCCGTTGCGGACGAGGCGGCCCTCGCCGCGCGGTCGGCGGTCGACGATCTGTTCGGCGAGTGAGTGGCGCCTCGAGCGAATTTTCGGCGTGGTGAGTAGTGGTGACTGTCCGTTCAGGCATGCGAACCGATCACACACCACCCCAACGGTTTTTACGGTACCCATCGAGACTCGACTCGAGACGAATGGAGACCCTTTCTTTTCACTGACCGGGATTCTCGCCCAACGGGATCCGCACGGCGCGTTCGGCTCCCGTCCGTAGCGGCATCGGTCGATCACTGGTCTATTGCTAGTCGGTCGTAAGTCGCTCGCCCGCTGATCCGCGACTCGTTCGCGTCGAGAACCCGGACTCGAGAAGGCCTCGAGCGGCGGCGCTCCCATTCGCGTAGATTGCGACGAATCCAGCGCCGCCGAACCGTTTCCGACCAGGTCGCCGCGACCTGGTCACCTACCATCGACACATGTCACGACCGAGTACAAACACGTCCACGAACCGCCCGCCAAAATCCGCCGTCGTCCTTGCCCGCGAGCCGATGACGCCGGTCGAAACGGCCGAAATCGAATCGCTCGCCCGAAGTGCCGGCTATAGCGTCGTCGACACGATCACCCAACCCGGCCATCCCGATTCCGGATCGTACCTCGGGACGGGTCGGCTCGAGGACCTCGCCGAAACGGTCGCCTCGAGCGAGGCGTCAACGGTCGTCGTGGACGACCGGCTCACCCCGGGTCAACACCACGCGATCGAATCGATGCTTCCCGACGAGACGAGCGTCCTGGATCGCTACCGTCTCGTCCTGGACATCTTCGAGGCGGGGGCGAGTTCCCACCGGGCGAACCTCCAGGTCGAACTCGCTCAGCTACGGTATGACCTGCCCCGACTCGTCGCCGCGAGCGACGAGGGAATGTTCAACCGGTTTACCGAGAGCGGGACGCCAGTCTACGACGTCCGCGATCGGATCTCTCGGCTCGAGCGCCGACTCGCCGAACTCCCGGATCCTGCCGAGCAGTTTCGCGAGCGTCGCCGCGAGGAAGGCTTCGACCTCGTGACCATCGCCGGCTACACGAACGCCGGGAAGTCGACGCTGTTGCACCGGCTAGCGGACGAGCTATCGTTCGAGCCGTCCGAGTCTGCCGACATCGTCGATGACGAGCCCACCGACGGCTCGAACAAACACGCCACTGCCAGCGTCGCGGACCGCCTGTTCGAGACGCTCGAGACGACGACCCGCCGGGCCACGATCGGCGGCCGACCCGTGCTCGTCACGGACACCGTCGGCTACGTCGACGAGTTGCCACACGACCTCGTCGCGTCGTTCAGCGCGACCCTCTCGGAGGCGGCCGCGGCCGACGTCGTCGTCCTGGTGGTCGACGCGAGCGACGGCCTCCAGACCGTCGAGGAACGACTGCAGGTGTCCCTCGACGTCCTCGCCGAACAGGGCGTCGACCCCGACCGGGTCGTCACCGCACTGAACAAGATCGACCGCCTCGAGGCCGGTGAACGGGAGGATCGCATCGCCCTCGCCAAGGAAGCAGGCCTGGACCCGATCCTGGTCAGCGTTCGCGAAGGGACGAACCTCGATGCGCTTCGAGAACGCATCGAAGTCTACCTGCCGACGGAACGCCTCCATCTCGAAATGCCCGCGGGCGACGACGCGATGGCGCTGATCTCGCGAGCCTACGATCGGACGGCCGTCCAGGACGTCACGTATCGCGACGAAACGGTCGTCCTGGAGTGTACGGGCCGTCCGGCAGTCCTCGAGCAGCTTCGAGGGGCCGCTGATCGAGCGTAGCTACTCTCGGTGGTACTCCCGGTCGCGCTCATAGGGCACCCGGTCGAGCGTCTCGCGAAGCCGCGGGCGAATATCGAACAGGTATCGCTCCGTACTCCCGCCGTCGGGTCCTGGCTGGGTGTAGACGACCTTCTCGATGGAGACACCGTCAGGGACGGTCTGGGTGACGACGACCGCGTCGAGCGCCAGGTTCGGCGGAATCTCAGCGTCGGTTCCGCACCAGCGCGAGGGGACGTTCGCGGCGTGCGGGCGAAGGACGTTCGACCCCTGATAGAGGAATCCGTCGTCGCCGACGAAACTGGTGTTCGAGCGCCCGCGCCATGCGAGGGGCCGGTCGTCGGTATTGTGTGCGGTGAAAAACGCGGCCGTCACCCTCGTTCCGACCTCGACAGGGTGCTCGAGGAGCCGTCCGAGGGCGACGTCGTCGACGAGGCCAACGAGCGACAGCGTCAAGAACGAGCCGTCGACCGCTGGACCGACCGGTGGTGTGATGTCCTGGGTCGCGGGATCGTAGTACTCGACGCGCACGCCGTTCAGTGCGGTCGCGTCCTGCTCGCCCGTAATCGTCTCGTAGGCGCGCTTGATTCGCAGAAACCGTGCGCGAGAGCCACCCTGGTCGGGATGGTGCCGTTTGAGGAGGGTCCGGTAGGCCCGCCGGATCTCGTCGGTGTCCGCCTCCGGCGACACACCGAGGACCTCGTAGTGGCTCTCCATATACCTCACTGGAAGTCACTCGGTAAAAAGAGTGTTCCGTCCGTCGGGACGATAGGACAGTAGGCAGTGGGACGATAGGACAGTGGAACGGTGGCGTCTTCAGTCCATAATCGACTCGAGGGTTATCTCACCAGTGCTACCGACGGTGACCTGACGGTTACAGTACTGAAACTGCACGGTGACCTCGTTTTGCTGCCGGGTTGGCGACGTCGGGGCGAGCAACTGATCGAGCGCCTGCGGATCGATCGCCTCGTGAAGCGGCGGGTAGGCCGGTGGAGCGAGTTTCTCGACCGGTACGTTCTCTGCGCGAGCCACCGCCTCGACGACGGCGAGGCTCGGCGCTGTCTGAAACGACGAAACCATGCTGTCTTCCCCCGACCCCATACGTATTGTCACGTTCCCGAGTCTCGGTATTAAGCCTGTCCTTCCTCACCGAGTCTCGCCTCCCGGCGACGTCGGTCGACCGTAGTCCAGCCGATTCCGGCGAGAACGACGAGTCCACCGAGTACCGTCGCGACGTCGGGAATTTCGCCGAGCAGAGCGAGCGCCAGCACCGTCGACCCGACTGGTTCGCCGAGCCAGGCGACGCTCACAACGACCGACTCGAGGTACTTCAGCGCCCAGTTTGAGATCGTGTGGCCCAGGATACCGGGTCCGACAGCCATCGCCAGAAAGAGCACCCACTCTCGCGGCGGATAGGCGACGTAGTCGTGGCCCTGGACGCCGACCAGGACGAAGAGCGTGACCGCGCAGGCGGCGTAGACGACGGTGACGTAGGGAAACAGCGAGACACGCTGGCGGATCGACCGTCCCGCGAGAACGTAGCCGGCGACCGTCACCGCGCCGAGGAGGGCGAGCGCGTTCCCGTAGAGCGTCGCATCCGCGACCGGGGCCTGCCCGGCGTCGCCGAACGACATGACGGCCGCGCCGCCGATAGCGACGACGATGCCGGCGACCGTCTGTCTCGTCACCCGTTCGTCCAGGACGAGCGCGGCGCCCGCGGCGACGAACAGTGGCTGGGTCTGGACGAGCGTGACGCTCGCGGCCACGCTCGTGTACGACAGGCTCTCGAACCACGACGCGAAGTGGGCCGCGAGGGCGACCCCTGCGATGGTCGCGCCGAGGAGGTCACGTCTCGAGAGTCGACCGAACTCCTCGCGGTGGAATCCGAACGCGATCGGGGCGACGATTGCCGTCGTGAACAGCACCCGGTAAAACGCTGCAACCGAACTCGGGGCGGCGCTCCAGCGGATCAGGATCGCGCTCGTGCTTGCCGCGAGGACGGCGAACGCGAGTGCCGCCACCGGGGCAACCTCGAGATCGGTTCCGGCACGGACGTCTGGAATCACGTGGCTCAGATTCGAGGGGAGTCCTATAGGGGTAGCGAAACCGGCCAACGTGCGTGACGCCGGATCAGTGCACGAGGAGTCACTCGAGGGCGCGCTTCGTCCGCCGATGGCGATCCCGGAACATCCCCTCGAAGCCGACTCGCGAACACGGCGCTACCGTCTCGCCGAGTCCGCCACCCGGCAAGGCGTACTCGACCTTGTCGCGGAGGATCGTCTGCTCACCGTCGGCGAAAAACGAGTGGGTGTGAACCCAGTTCGGGAACGGCCCGTGAACCATCTCGTCGCTGAAGTACGCTCGTCCTGGACGAGCATCTCGCTCGAGGATGATCGACGTCCAGTGAACGCGCGGACCCACACCGAACGGGCGGATCGACAGCGAAATCTCGGCGTCCTCCTCTAATATGTCAGGATCTCGTTCGCCGTCGGGTCCTATCACCGCCTCGACTCGCAGGTTCAGCCACGGCGGCGTCACGGCCTCGAGTCCCGACACGCGCGAGTGAAAGTCCCAGATCTCCTCGAGGGGTGCGTCGATGCGGGTCGATCGCTCGTAGGTTGCCATGGTGGGGATACGACGCCTTGAGGGAAAACAGTTCGACCCCAATGGCAGTTCGATCGCGATTCGACCCCAATGGCAGTTCGATCGCGATTCGACCCCAATGGCAGTTCGATCGGGAACGGTTCTCGAAAATCCTCGGCGATTAGATCGCCAATAGTTTCCGAGAAGAGTTCGGAGAGAGGCGCGAGCGGACCGTACGAGGACGCTTACTTCAGCCGCTCCTGCAAAAACGATGGATGGGCGGCGGTGACGCCCTCGACCTCGAGGATCTCTGTCGCGATCACATCCCCGAGTTCGTCGCCATCGGACGCACGTACTTCGGCCATCAACATGTGGTCGCCGCTCGAGGTGTACAGCGATTCGACCTCCTCGAGGGCCTTGAGCGCCCGAGTCGCCTCGACGTAGCGTTCGCTGGCCACGTCGATGCCGACCAGCGCGATGGTCTGGCTCGAGAGTTTCTTGGGGTCGACGTCCGCGGAGTAGCCGACGATGACGCCGTCCTCCTCGAGCTGGTTGATGTACTTTCTGACGGTCGGTTTCGAGACCTCGGCTCGCGAGGCAATCTCGGCGTAGGACGCCTGGGCGTCCTCCTCGAGGACCTCGAGAATACGATCTTCCGTCGGGCGGGTGCTCATACACCCTCTTTTGCTCGGGCGAAAAAATATCTTTTGTATCTGAAAAGCCGACTTTCGCCCGACGTGTTGACCGGCGGACTTATCCGCCCCGACGACAGAACGGACGCCGATGGTCTCCTTCGACGTCGCCATAGGACTCTTCTGGATCGGGTGCGGTATCGTCATCCTGATCCCCGCCTGGCTCATCGCCGTCCGCGGTCGGGCCGACCTCCACGTCCATTACGACGACAGCGTCGACCCCACCTACGTCTCGCGTCGAGCGGGGACGACTGCCCTGCTCATGGCCGTCGCGACGATCACGTACGGACTCGCCCAGGTTCGGTTTGGCTACCAACCGACAGCGTTCGTCGGGTTGCTCGTCACGTTGCTCGTGCTGGCGACGCTCACGAAGCGATTCGCCCAGGGCTGGGGCTGGCACGGCGAGTGAACCGGTCGGCACGAGGGCCTCGACTGCCCTCGACGGTCAGGCGTACTTCGGTCGCTCGCCGGTGACCTGGATCGAACCGTCGACGATCGGGTCCTCGACATCCTCGCTGTAGGTGTACTGCCCGGTCGAGTCACAGAGCGTACACTGGTACGTCTCCATGATCTCGTTGATTAGCTCCCCGTCCTCGAAGAAGACGCGGCTCTGGGTGATCTGCAGGAACTGCGCGGTCTCACAGTTGGTACACTCTATCATAGCTGGCGACACACGGAGATCCCTCGTAGTTATCCAGCGGGTACCGAATTCGACGCGCTCGCTATGCGCTCGCTACCGTTGGCGGCAGATACTCTCGAGACGCCGGGCGGGTTCACTCGAACGCTCGCGCGAGGCTGGCATCGCCCGGACAGACCGAGGATTCGAGCCGTCTCCTCGCCGTTAGCCGCCCCTACTCGAGCGAAGGCGGTCGTTTACCGGGACTCGCCACCGGGATTCGACCATGCGGTCGCACTCGGTTTCGACCGGGAGTCGATCGTGCAAACCGACGGGGTCGTCCTAGATTTCGACCGGGATTCGCTCGCCGCTGCGCGCCGAGGCGTAGGCGGCCTCGGTCAACGCCGTCACAGCGAGGGCGTCCCGAGCGGTCGCCGGCGGTTCACGCCCCTCCAGGACGCTCTCGAGGAACGCGTCCGCGCGCGAGCGCTCGTCACGCGGGTCGATGTAGGGATGGTACTCCCCGCTTTCAGTGTCGATCTCGAAGACACGCCGGGATCGCCACTGCTTGCCCTCGAGGTAGACGGCGCCCTCGTCGTCCCAGACGTGGATGTGCTCACGGACCGCTGGGGCGTCGCCGAGGAACGAGAACGAGCCGGTGGCGCCGTTGGCAAACCGAACGTCGAGGTGGGCCCGTCGGTCGATTCGCTGGTCGTCGTCGTGGAAATCCATGCTGGCCCGGACGGATTCGGGCTCGAGGCCCGTCGACCAGAGGACGCCGTCGAGCACGTGGCTGCCGGTATCGTAGAGGAAGCCGCCGCCGGAGAGGTCGGGGTCGAGCCGCCAGGTGCCCGCAGAGTCGTCGATCCAGCCCTGAGTGATCGAGGCGGTGAGCCAGGTAGGGTCGGTTCCGTCTTCGCTCTCGGGGACGAAGCGTTCTCGAGCCGTCCGAAACGCCGTCTGGAGATGGCGCTGGTAGCCGACCATCAACACTTCCTCGCCCGCTTCGCTCCGGTCGGCGAGGTCGCGCGCGTGCTCGAGATCCGTCGCGAGAGGTTTGTCGCAGTAGACGTGAAGTCCGCGGTCGAGGGCGGCAACCACCTGTTCGTAGTGGAGCGTATGGGGTGTCCCGACCAGGACGGCGTCCAGCGGCGCGTCCTGGAGCATGGCCGTGTAGGACTCGTACCGGTGAGCGTCGTCGACGACGAACTGGTTGCCGACGGACGCCAGTCTGTCGGTGTCCAGATCGCAGACGGCGACGACCTCGGCGTCGGGGTGGCGGTTGAATTGATCGCCGACGTACGACCCGATGTAGCCCAGGCCGACGATACCGATGCGAAGGGGTGCGTAGGTACTAACAGTCGTCACAGGGGTGTCCACACCGTCGACCGACATGGGTGTTTGGACGAGTGTGTGAAACCGGACGGTTCCGCCGTCACCCGCGACGTTTTTGGTGTGCCGTGCGAACGACCTCCCATGTCGATTACGCTCTACCAACTCGAGGGCTGTCCGTTCTGTGAAAAGGTCGCCGACGCGCTCGACGACGCCCAGGTCAGCTACGAAACGGTGTGGACGGACGCGATGCACTCCGGACGCGACGAGGTCAAGCGCGTCTCCGGTCAGCGGGGCGTACCAGTGCTCGTCGACGAAGATCACGGGGTCACGATGGCCGAATCGGACAACATTCTCGAGTACGTCAATCGAACGATCGTCTGACTACTCGAGGGGCGTAGGAACCGACTACGGCGATGGTAGCTGGTGCCTGTCACCAGTCGGCACGAACTACGTGCTCGTGTGCCACTGAATAACAAAGGGGTGAACGGTACTCAGTGACGATGCGGGGAACACACGCCCCGTCGGGTGCGCGATCGGTGCAAATACCCGTCGCCGACCCGACGTTCGCTCGGACGTCGCGGCCGACGGGACGACGCGCTGACAGTCGAGTGCTGTGTCCGTGCCCGTAACTCGAACGTGGACTCGCCCCCGCTTCGAGTACGCTCATGTCTCTCACCAGGGCGGGCCCCCCGCCCCCGCCCGGTTTCGACCAAATGCACTCTCGCGAGCCGTCGGCAGTCAGCGGATCGGGTGGTGGTGTGACTCCTGGCCGAACCGTTTTGGCGAGCGTTCTGGTCCGTGACGTAAGCCCCTGACCGACGATTCAACTTCCACATCAGTCGAGGCTGAGTCGACGGTTCCGCTATCACATCTCTCGAGGCCCGAATCCACGACTCCGTCGTTTGACCTGTCGAGGCCCGAGTCCACAATTCCGCCGTCACATCCGTCGAGGAACGGATCCACCACCGTCTCGAGTCCGAAACGAGTCCTATCTCGTTCGCTAAAATACGCATTTCACCTTCCGTGATTTATAGGGGAATCCGGATACAATCCCTGTATATGCAGATCACTCGACGACGGATGTTGACCGTAGCGGGCATCGCAAGCGCCTCGGCGATCGGCGGCTGCCTCGGAGAGGGGGTTGATCCTGGCGCTGGAAACGGAAACGGGGACGCGGACGGAAACGGCGATCACGACGACAACGACACCGACGACGGGAACGAGACCGGAACAGGGAACGATTCGAACGACACCGAGAACGATTCGAACGACACTGAAGACGGAAACGGGGACGACGCAAACAGCGGCGACGGAGACGACGACGCGGAAGACGGCTCGAGCGACGACGGAAGCGAATCGGCCGAGGTCGGCGACGAGGTTTCCGGCTACGAAACCATCCATTACGAGGGAAAGGGCGGAGAGACGACCGCCGTGCCGTTCTCGAGCCGTGAGGAAGCCGAATCCTACCTCGAGGTCGAATCCCGGCAGGATGCGGAGCGCAGCGCCATCGTAGACCTCCTCCAGGCGACGGACTTCGAGACGGACTCGCTCGTCGCGCTCGAGACCCAGGGAAACGACGGGTGCTCCGAACTCCAGTTGAAGTCACTCGAGGTGACGGCCGAGAGCGGTCTTTCGATGACGGCGGCGGTGGTCGATGCCAGTGGCGAGGACGAGGTCTGCACGCAGCAAATCACCAACCTGGGGCTGCTGGTCCGGGTCAGCTACGACGGCGAGGCGCCCTCCAGCGGCAAGGCGACGATAACCGACGGGCAGGGCGGCCAGCACGGCGTCGGCTGGAGTTCCGCGAGCGACTCGACGGAAGGCGGATCCAACGAATCGACGAACGAAGACGAGTAGGTACAAGCAAGCGGCCTCGCTCACTCGAGGGCTGGATCCATCGCTCACTCGAGGGCTGGATCCATCGCTCACTCGATGGTTGGATCGACTGCTCGCGCTCGCGCTCGCTCGTCGGCGCTCGCCTCGAGCCACCACGCGAGACGATCGATCTCGAGTGGGCGGTAGGTGGTCGTCAGCGAGAGCCACTCACACGACGCCAGCGTCCGCAGCGGTTCGCTCGTCTCGATCACGGTCGTTCCGGATTCGTCCGCGATTGACCCGAGCAGCGACTCGAGTGCGGCGTTCGGCCTGGCCGTATCGATTCCGGTGAGCTGGCGAAGGTACTGAAACGAGGTCGGGCCAACGCCCGAGACGTCGCCGACCGGGTCCTGGTCGTACCGATAGACGTCGGCCTCGGCGGCCCACGAGCACAGCGCCTCTGTGTCGGATCGCTCCGGTCGGTTCGCGAGGACGCGGGCCACCTCACAGTACACGCGACATTTTCGGTCGGCGTGAAAGACCTCCTGGAGTCGCTCGTCGTCGAGTTCGAGATCGGCGAGGTCCGAAAACGACGTCACTTCGCCGCGTTCGAGGAACGTCTCCTCGACGGTTTCGGCGACCGACACCGTCGCGGACCCGCCGTCGGTTGCCGCGGTCGCCGTCGCGAGCATCGACAGCGGCTCGCCACCCGCTGGTCGGTCGAACGGGCGAAACGAATCGGCCAGTGACGTACACGGGACGCCGTCGGCGAACCGATCGAGCACCGCCTGAGGTGAGGCCATGACTCCTGTCGGCACACAACACAGTCGACACAGATAGATGTACCGCCCGGTGAACCCGGAGGAGTGGAAGTGGAGTAGAGATGGAGTGGAAGTGGAGTAGAGGTGAGGTTGGAGGTGGCAAGTGACCCCCACTACTCCGGTGCACCGTTCGTGATCGTCGTATGCGCCCCGATGAGCGCTCCCGCGAGATCCATGTTCTCGAGGCGCGTCTGCTCGTCGATAATCGAGCGACGGATATCGGCGTGGCGAATTTCCGCCTGTGGGAAGATGACCGCGTGATCGAGCGTGGTATTCTCGAGGACCGCGTCGTCCATCACGTGGACGTTCTTGCCGAGGGTCGTCTCCTCCAGGAGCGCCGACTCCGCGACGTAGTTGTCACCGTCGAGGAACCAGGCGACGGCGTCGAGGTAACTGTCGGGGGTGCCGATATCGAACCAGGCACCCTCGAACGTAAACGCGTGGGTCGGCTGGCGGTTCTGCAGCCACTGGATGAACCAGCCGGGCTCGTCTGGGTTGTTTCCCTCCTCGAGGTACGTCGAGAGCAAGGAGAGGTCCTCGCGGGGAAAGGCGTAACAGGCGATCGAAACCAGCGTGCTCTTCGGATCGTCGGGCTTTTCCTGGAAGTCGACGACGCGCTCGCCCTCGAGTTCCACGAGGCCGTAGGACTTCGCCTTCTCGCGCGAACCGACATCGTAGGCCGCGAGCGTCGGCGTCCCCTGCGCTTCGAAGTAGTCGACGAAGTTGGCGACGTCGAAACTGATGAGGTTATCCCCAGCGATGACCACCAGATCGTCGTCGACGTTCTCACGCTCGATGAGCTGGGCGAGCGCGCCGACGACGCCGAACTTCTCGTCCTCTGCAGCGGTGTCCTCGACGGATAAGCGCGGTTTCTCGAAGTCCGACGCCGCGAGGTGATCCTCGAACTCCTCTTCGAAGCGCTCGTTCGTGCTGACGAACACCTCGTCGATCCGCTCGTCGGCCTCGAGGTCCGCGAAGATCCGGTCGATAACGGTCGAGTCGCCGATCGGGAGAAACATCTTCGGTCGATGTTTGGTGATCGGCCACAGTCGTGTCGCGTATCCTCCGGCGAGAACGACGGCCTTCATATACCCGAAGTTCACCAGCAGGGTGTAAGACGCTTGCCCTTTCTCAAGCAACGAAATGCGCAGGTCGGTTAGTTCTCGTCGGGCGTCGACTGCCTTTCGACGACCGCCTCGAGCACGACTCCCGTTTCGAATCCGCCACGTTCTGCCGCCTTCTCCCGACGACGTTCCTCGAGTTCCTCGACCGACCAGCCTTCCTGGACACAGCACGCCCGAATCACTTCGAGGATGTCGGCGAGTTCGTCCAGACTTCGGTCCTCGCGATATTCGGTGCACTCCTCCTCGAGTTTCGCGAGCAACCGGCGGTCGTACTCCTCGTCTTCAGCGACGTGGGTGATCGGTCGGTCGCCGTTGGCCTCGACGAGCGACGGAATGTCGTCGCGGACCAGTTTGTCGTAGATGCGCGGCATATGCCGGACGTCGGACGGCACCCACTCGAGCGTGTCGAATCCAGGAGAGGAACGGTAACCACTCGAGCGTGTCGGCTCATGGCGGGCGAAAGAGAACTTCTATAACCGACGGGGCGTTCACTCACGACGAACCGCTATGCGAGAAGCCGACGAAACGACGCGTCAACGCCTCGCCGACGCGCTCCGGGACGAACCGGCGACCCCGAGCGCGCTCGCGACCCGACTCGACCTGACGACGGGAGCCGTACTCCGCCACGCCGAACACGTGGCCCGCTCGACCGACAGCACCGACGAGCAATTTCTCGTCGCGCCGCCAGCCTGTCGAGACTGCGGCTTCGACGCGTTCGACGACCTGTTGAACCTCCCCTCTCGGTGCCCCGAGTGCAAGAACGAAGCCATCGACGAACCGACGTTCACCATCGAATAGGGGGCCCTCGAGTGGTGTACCCGGCGTATTCGGGCTGTAGCGCTGCGAGTCGAGCCGCCCAGGCGCGTGCCCAAGTCGATACGGATATCAGTCGTCGTACCGACAATCGGGATATGAACGATCGAGTGAACGACTACCGAGCATCTGCGATAGGCGTCGCACAGGGCCATCGACGCCGATTTCGTTTCCGTTTCCGTTTCCGTTTCAGCAGACTCCGCTTTGCTCGAGTTCAGGCTCGCCCGCGTTTCCGTCCTCGTTCCCGTCCCCGTTTCAGTCTCCGTCCCCGTTTCAGTCTCCGACCCCGTTCCAGTACCTCACAGCCCACACAACAGTGGAACTCACTATCGCAAACTCCCACCGGTCCAGGAGGGAGACGATGACCCAGCCTCCCGAACCCGAGCCCGATACGCACGAGGCCTGTTCGGAGCTGGCGTTCGACCTCCTCGAGTGGCTCGGCGATCAGCCGGAGTCGGCAGCGGCGGTCGACGAAACGCTCCGGGCGGTAGCCGCCGAACGCCGGCGGCTGTTGCTCTCCGTGCTCGAGGAGCACGGACAGGAGTTGACGTTGCCCGACGCCGCCGAGGAGGTCGCCCAGTGTGAAACCGGGAAGCCGATCACCGAACTATCGGCCGAGCGCGTCGCGAACGTCTACATCTCGCTGTATCACGATCACCTGCCGCGACTGGTCGACGCCGGATTGCTCGAGTACGACCAGGAACGGGACCTGGTCGCGCCCGCCGCGTTTTGATCCCGTCGTCGTAAACGTGGCGTAGACGCTGGATTACAACTGGTTGTAAGAACTGAAGTCCAGCACGTCATGCTCGAGAGCTTCGGCTGTCGTGAGTCACCCGTAGTGGTCTCGCTCGACTCGCTCGTCGAATAGTCTGGCTAAAAGTGACGTCACCGGCCATTCACGCTCGTCGCCGTCACCGAGGGTGATCCCGTCGACCCGGTCGACCGGACGCACCTCCCACGTCGTGTTCGTCAGAAAGACCTCGTCGGCCCGGCGAACGTCTTCCGGCCGGAATCGGCCCTCGTCGATCGGAATCCCGGCATCGGCCGCGAGTTCGAGGACGACCCGGCGAGTGATGCCGGGGAGGACTGCCCCCTCCGTCGTCGGCGTGTGTAGCCCGCCGTCGTCGACGAAGAAGACGTTGCTCGTCGCCCCTTCGGCGACGTCCCCCTCGAGGTCGCGAACGAGCGCCTCGTCGGCGCCGTGGAGTTCCTGCCTCGCGAGGATGCCGTTCAGGTAGTTGTGCGTTTTCGCGCCTGCGGGCAGCGCGGCGTCCGGGATTCGGCGCACGTTGACCGTCTGAAGCGTCGCCGGACCGTCCCACACCGACACGCCCTCGAGGCCGCCCCTGGGGAGCGGTTTGACGTACACCACGACCGTCGGGTCGACCTCGGGTTGGGGTGTGAGCGTTCCGGGCTGGACGCCGCGGGTGATCGACAGCCGGACGTAGGCCTCCGAGAGGTCGTTGGCAGCCAGGGTCGCCTCGACTCTGTCGGCCAATTCTTGGCGCGAGAGGCCGTGCTCGAGCCCGATAGACTCGCAGGTTCGTTCGAGCCGGTCTGCGTGGGCCTCCCACTCGAAGATCGAACCGCCGTAGGCTCGCAGGGTCTCGAACGCGCCGTCGCCGTAGCGAAAGCCCCGGTCGTCGACACTGACGGTCGCCTCGGACGCGGGAACGAGTTCGCCGTTCAGGTGGTACAGGCGCTCGCTCGCGGGTTCGCCCTCAGTCATCGTTGCCCCCGGATTTGTCTTTAGGCATCGTTATCCTCTCCCCCAACCGGCGTCGTACTCGGCGGCGAAGGTACAGAACGTACGGATCATCCGCGTGCCGATCTCGAGGGAGATGCGGTCGCCGCCTGCGTCCGCTCGACTCGAGCGATCCGGGTCTTCGCCCGACTCGTCGTCGGGTCCGGTATCGGCCATCCCCGTCAGGATGCTCTCGGGGTGGAACTGGACGCCCAGGTGCGGGCGGTCGCGGTGGCGAACGGCCATCAACACGTCGCGCTCGTCCGCCGTCCACGCCGTCTCGAGCAGGTCGCCCGGAAGCGACTCCCGTTCGACAGCCAACGAGTGGTACCGACCGACCCGGAGTCGCGTCGGGAGTTCCTCGAAGATCCCCTCGCCCGTGTGCTCGATCGTCGAGGGCTTGCCGTGGACCACCTCCGGGGCGTGGACGACCGGCGCGCCATTGGCCGCACACAGCGCCTGGTGCCCCAGGCAGACCCCGAGGGTAGGGTACGAGAGTTCGGCGAACAGGTCGGTCGTGACGCCCGCGTCGGCGGGCGTTCCGGGTCCTGGCGAGACGACGATGCCGGTTGGATCGAGTGCCTGGACGTCCTCGAGGGTAATCGCGTCGTTCCGGCGGACGATAACCTCGTCTGCGGCCTCTCCGACGTACTGGACGAGGTTATAGACGAAGGAGTCGTAGTTGTCGACGACGAGGATGCGGGTCGCGTCGGAATCAGTCATCGCGATCACCGCCGTCCCCGTCATCGTCTCTGTCGCCATCGCCCGCCTGCTGGCCTCGACCACTGCCGCTACCGGCCTCACCGCCAGCCTCGAGCGTCATAGCCGCCCGCTCGCCCAGCGCCGCGTCGATCGCGTTCAACAGGGCCTGCGCTTTCGCGAGCGTCTCGTCGTACTCACGCTCGGGGTCGGAGTCGTGGACGATCCCGGCGCCCACCCGGAGGTGGTACGCCTCGGCGTAGCGGACGAGCGTTCGGATGACGATGTTGATCGTCGCCCGGCCATCGAACCCGAAGATGCCGACGCCACCGGTGTACGGCCCGCGCCGGGTCGCCTCGAGTTCGTCGATGATCGCCATCGTCCGGGGCTTGGGTGCCCCCGTGATCGTCCCACCGGGGAACGTCGCCGCGATCGCATCGCTGAGGGTCGCATCGGGTCGGAGGCGCCCGGTGACGTTCGAGACGAGGTGCATGACCTCGGAGTAGCGATCTACTCGGCGATACTCCTCGACCTGGACGCTTCCGTAGGTACAGACCTTCCCGAGGTCGTTTCGTTCGAGGTCGACTAGCATTGCGTGTTCGGCGCGTTCCTTCTCGTCACCGCGGAGGTCGGCTTCGAGCGCCGCGTCCGTCGCCGGATCCTCGCCTCGCGGACGGGTCCCCGCGATGGGTTCGGTGCGGACGAACGCGTCGTCGCGGTCCAGGAGCAACTCGGGGCTCGCACTCACCAGGTCCGTGGACCGTCCCTCGAGCAAACAGGAGTACGGGGCCGGGTTCACGGCCCGGAGCGCCTCGTAGGCGGCGACGGGATGCACCGCTGCGGGGGCGACGAGACGCTGTGAAATGTTCGCCTGGAAGGTGTCGCCGTCGCGGACGTACCGCTTGACCTGCCGAACGCGGTCGGCGAACGCGTCCCGGCCGCAGGTGCTCTCGAAGGTCGCCTCCGTCGCGTCGACCGGAGGAGGACCAACGGTGGGATCGCCCTCGAGCGCCCGTCGGGCGAGCGTGAGCGCCAGCGAGCGAGCGCGTTCGTAGGTCGCCTCGAGCGCCTCTATATCACTCGCCGAACACCCATCCTGGAGCGTCGATGCGTCGATCGACGGACAGGCAGTCACCCTGAGTCGTACCCCTTCGTCCGGGTCGACCGGACACTCCCACGCCGCGAGTCGATCGTACACGCCCACCTCGAGTCGGGGCAGCCCACGGTCGTCGACGGCGCTCCCCGGCAGGTCCTCGAGTTCGCGGGCGACGTCGTAGGAGAGCCAGCCGACGACGCCGCAGGGGTAGGGAACGTCGCAGTCGCCGCGGACGAGCGATGTCCCCCCGAGCAGTCCCTCGAGGGCGGCGAGCGTCGGTGACTGAGACGCTGGTGTCGTGATTGACCCCCCGGTGATCGATGGTAGATCGAGGCGCTCCGAACCCGGTGCCGACCGATTGCGACGCACCGCCGCATTCGGGCCGACCGTCAGCCGTTCGACGGGGTCGACTCCGAAGTAGCCCCACCCCGATTGGCCGCCGGTCGTCTCCAGGAAGGCGCCGGGAGCCGACTCGCTCCGAGCGCGGCGATACGCGAGAAAAGGGTCGTCGACGGTGACGGCGACTTCGACGGGGAGACGAATTCGGCTGGCTTCCCCCGGTACAGGTGAGCGACCGTCGCCGGCATCGGAACGGGCCGTCCTGGCGGCCTCGAGGAACGACTCCTCGTCCGTGACGACGCGCGGCTGGTTCATGTTCGAGTCGATGTGCGGGTGGCCTAACGCTTTTGCGGTTCTCGCGGCGTCTCGATCCCGCGGCGTCTCAATTCCACATCGTCTCTGCCTCGCGTCGTCTCGATTCCGTATCGTCTCAACCCTGCGACGTCGCGGTCCAACGGCATCCTGATATCACGGCGTCTCGACCCCGCGCCGTCGGCTTCGCTCCAGGCGAAAAGGATAAACGAACAACGAGTGGAAATTATCGGACTTTCGCCCGGTCGATCCAGCCCTGGAGTCGTTTCGCGGAGATGTCCGTGTCCTCCGAGAGCGAGTCGGCGTCTGCCGTCGCGAGGTCGGCGACGGTTTCAACGCCGGCGCCCTCGAGTCGGTCGGCGTAGGCGGGGCCGATACCCTTGATGACGTCGACCGGTTCCTCGCTGTGATCGTCCGGCACCTTGCTGGCCTCGGGGGTCGCGTCCTCGCTGGTTGGTCCCGCGGCTTCGGCCGGTTCGGCGGCTTCTTCGACGCCGTCGGGAACCTCGGTCATCGCATCGGTCGAACTCGAGGCGTCGGTGCCGGCGGCGGCCGTTTCCTTGGCTTCGTCCGTCTTGTCCGTCTCGTCCGTCTCGTCCGTCTTGTCCGTCTCGTCCGTCTCGTCCGATTCGACTGTGGCGTCTTCGGTGTCGTCAGCTTCGTCGGCTTCGTCGGTGGGTTCGTCTTCCGCTTCGACGATCGGTTCGTCCGTGACGTCTTCCGCATCGACGTCCTTCGCCTCGGTGGCTTCCGCATCGGCGTCTTCGTCCTTGGTGGACGGACCAGCCGTCGATTCGGTCGTCCCCTCCTCCGTCGGCGCCCCGAAATCGGTCGACGTTTTCGCCGCATCCTGGCCTCGTTCACGTTCGATTGTGACGCCACCGTCACGGCCCTCCGCCGACCGGGAGTCGGCGTCGCTGTCACCGATGCCGAGAAGCGACTGTAGCTTCTGCAGGAGTCCCATTATCGGAGGGTAGTTACCACCGCTACTTAAAGTCGTCTGATATCGGACAGTTGCCGTTACGCACACGAGATACGACAATTAGAGGCGCGACCGAAGCGCCTCGTTCATCCGGTCGACCGGCGCCTCGCGCCCCGTCCACCGCTCGAACGCCTCGACGCCCTGGTAGAGCAACATCCAGGCGCCATCGACGGTCGCCGCGCCGGCGTCCGCCGCCTCCTGGAGGAGGCGCGTCTCCAGTGGGTGGTACACCGCGTCCATCACCGTCAGTTGGCCGTGGAGGGCGTCCGCCGGGACCGGCGACACGTCCTCGTCCATCCCGACGCTGGTCGCGTTGACCAGGACGTCGGTACCCGGAAGCACGTCGGGGAGGCTGTCGAGTCCGCCGGCGGTCGCGCCGGGGACGACTGCGGCGAGTTCATCGGCTCGCGACACCGTTCGGTTCACGACCGTCACGTCAGCCCCCTCGTCGGCGAGTCCGAACGCGATTGCTCGACCAGCCCCTCCAGCGCCGGCCACGATCGCCGACGCTCCCTCGAGAGCGACGTCGTGTTCGCGGAGCGCGCGGACGGCGCCGATGGCGTCGGTATTGTACCCCGCGGGCGGCCCGTCCGGGGAGAAGTCGATCGTGTTCACCGCGCCGATCCGCGTCGCCAGCGAGTCCGGCTCGACGAAAGTCAGCGCGTCCTGTTTGAACGGAATCGTCACGTTGCAGCCGGCGATCCCGAGCGCCTGCGCCCCGTCGATAGCTCGCTCGAGCGCGTCCGGGGTCGCATCCGGCTCGAACGTAACGTATCGGGCGTCGATGTCGAGCGCGTCGTAAGCAGCCTCGTGCATTGGCGGCGAGAGCGAGTGGCCGACCGGATTCCCGAGGAGACCGAAGACCTGCATGCGCGTGAGTGGTTCCCGGGCGGGTATAACGGGTGTGGCTCCGGCAGGCTTTCCTGGCGGCCCGGTGACCCGCACCGACCGCGTTTCACACGCCTTATACCACCGTCTCGAGTACCGTCCCCGTATCGATGGTCGACGGAACCCTCCTCTCCGCGCTCTTGCTCGTTCTCGGCGCTGGCGCGCTCTTCGGCGGAGCCGAACTCCTCGTCAAGGGTGCCGGCAACCTCGCGCTCGGGCTGGGACTCCGGGCGGCCACCGTCGGCGTCACCGTCGTGGCCTTCGCAACGACCACCCCCGAACTGTTCGTCGCCATCCTCGGCGCTCTCGACGTCTCCTCCGACGTCGGCTTCGGGACGGTCGTTGGGTCGAACATCGCCAACATCGCCCTCGTCCTGGGCGTCTCCGCGCTCATCCACCCGCTCTCGATCAGCGACGCGATGATGCGCCGTCACGTCCCGTTCATGGTTCTCGCGGCCGTCTTGCTCCCTGTGCTCGCCCTCGACGGGCAGATCGGGCAACTCGAGGGTGTGATATTGCTCGCGGTGCTGGCGGCGTTCACGGGGTACCTGCTTCACACCGTAAACTCGAGCCCCGCGGCCGCCGAGATGCCCGACGGAAGCCGGGAGGGAGTCGCCCCGCGCGACGTTGCGTTCGTCCTCGGCGGACTGGTCACCCTGCTCGTCGGCTCTCGCTGGCTCATCTCCGGTGGCTCCTCGCTCCTGCTAGCGATGGGCGTCTCCGAGTTCGTCGTCGGGGTGACGGTGCTCGCGCTCGGAACGTCCCTACCGGAACTCGCCGCCTCGGCAGTCGGGGCCGCTCGCGGGGAAACCGAGTTCACCGTCGGCAACGTCGTCGGCTCGAACATCTACAACATCGTCGCCGTGCTCGGGCTGCTCGCCGTCGCCGTACCGATCACGGTCACGGACTCCGTGCTCCGGTTCGAACTCCCGCTCGTGGTCGTGTTCACGCTCGTGCTCGTCGGCATGATGTGGCGCGGACGTCGATTGACCCGGGTCGACGGGGCCGTCCTGGTCGTCTCCTACGCCGTGTTCGTCCGGTTCCTGTTCGTCTGACCCGTCTTCCGAACCGATTTCTTCGATCTACACGAGCCCGCGATAATCCCGTAGATTGATGCACTCCTGTGGGGAGGTCCACATCGTGCAACGCGTCGTAGCCGACGACGACTGGGTGGCCAACCTCGGCGAGCGCCTGCCCGTGTCGCCGCTCTCGGCACTCGGACTCCTGCTCGCGGCGACCATCGGCTTTCGAATCGCCGTCGAGAACGCCTCGAGCCGGGCGCTCCTCGAGAGCGCGTTCCCGCTGCTCGCAGCGACGGCTGTCGTCCTCGCCGACCGACGACTGGTCGCGAGCGGCGTCGGCGTCCGCGACCGCCTCACCGTCTTCGCCTACGGCCTCGGCGGCTTCCTGGCCGCCGCACTCGTCACTGCGCTCCACCTGCACGTCCTCCGCCTCGACGGGGCCGGCGTCACGACGCCGCTGTACCTGACCCTCATGAGCGGCACCGTCGGGGTCGCCGCCGGAACCGTCGCCGGGCTGTACGAAATCCGCCAGCGATCGGCCGTCCGCGAGGCCAGACGCCAGCACGCGCGCCTCGAGGAGTTCGCGAGCATCGTCTCACACGACCTGCGAAATCCGCTGAGCGTGGCCCAGGGCCGGCTCCAGGAGACCTATCGGACGGGCGACCCGAGTCACCTCGAAGCGGTCGATTACTCCCTCGAGCGAATGGACGAGTTGATCGAGGACTCCCTGTCGGTCGCCCGAAACGGCACGCAGGTCACCGACCAGGAGCCGGTTCAACTCGTGGACATCGCCTCGGAGGCGTGGGCCGTCGTCGAAACGAGCGACTCGAGCTACGAACTCTCGGGAAACCGGACGATTCGTGCCGATCCGACGCGAACGAGACGGCTCCTCGAGAACCTCTTTCGCAATGCGATCGAACACGCCGGACCGGATACCGTGATTCGAATCGGCGCGCTCAAAAACGGGTTCTACGTCGAGGACGACGGCCCGGGTATCCCCGAGGGCCGCCGTGAGTCCGTTCTCGAGCAGGGGGTCTCCTCCACGGCCGACGGTTCCGGCCTCGGTCTCGCCATCGTTCGCGCCATCGCCGACGCCCACGGCTGGGACGTCGCGGTCGCCGAGAGCTCCAGTGGCGGCGCTCGCTTCGAATTTACGGGCGTCCAGGGCAGGTGACGACGTTCACCGAACGCGACCGAAGCGAATTTCAGTAACCTACGTTACAGAAGTGATTTTCAGATTACATTTATGAGGATACCAATCCTCTCATTACCTGTATGATGCCACACTACCCCCACACCGAACGCGTCCACGTCGCGTCGGTGCCGCGTCTCGTCGTCTCCCTGGCCGTGCTGGTCGGGTTCGTCGGATTCCTGGTCGTGCTGTCCTACCCTGTTCCGGTACTGGCGGCAATCGGTGGCGCGGTCGCTGCGCTCGTGATCGCTCGACTCGTGCGAACAGCGCGGTCCCTCGAGACGATCCGTCTGCCGGGAACGAAGCGCCATCTCCGACTTCGCCCAGCCAGGAACTGAGGTCGAACCGGCTTCCGAACGCGTAGTCGGCGTTCGCTTTCCGGCGTCGTCGGCCCTCGTTCTCGAGAATGTAATCGATCAGTGCCGAGTCATCACTCCTCGTTCTCGAGTATGCGATCGATCAGCGCCGAATTGTCGCTCCCGAGAGCCGAGCGAACCAACAGGCTCCCGCCCAGGACTGCCGGGCTGAGGACGGCGTCCGCACCGGCACGTTCGAGTTTGGTCGTGTTCTCCCGATCGGTCGCCGCCGCGACGATTCGCAGGTCCGACGCGAGTTCGCGCGCGGTGAGCACGGAGAGCGCGTCCTCGGCGTCGTGGTTCGTCGCGACGACGGCGGCGACCGCACGCTCGATGTGGGCCCGCTCGAGGGGTGCCTCGTCGCTTGGGTCGCCCGTTACGACGGGGATGTCCCGTTCGGCGAGCTCGGTCGCCGCCTCGCGGTCGTTCGTGACGATGACGAACGAGCGGCCGGCCGCGTTGAGTTCGTCGACGATCGGTTCGGTCAACTCGCCGTAACCGAGGACGAGGATGTGGTTCTCGAGGAGTTCGAGCTGTGATTCTGTCATCTTTCCGAGTGTCTTCGTGATCCGCGCCTGAATCGCCGGGCCGACCAGCGCCCCGATGGCGATACCAAAACTGGCGACGCCGAGGACGACGACGGACATGGTGAACAGCTGTGCGTCCGGGGAGGTCGGGCCGATATCGCCGTAACCGACGGTACTCGAGGTGACGAGCGTGAAGTAAAAGGCGTCGAGCAGGTTCGAGATGCCGTCGAAGTCCTCCCGGAGGGCGAACGCGCCGAAGGTACCGTAGGCCTGGACACCGACGAGCGCCCCACCCGCGGCTAGCTGGGTCGTCGTCAACCCGAGCTCGCGGTCGAACTGCCGGCGAGTGATGAGCACCGTCGGGAGCGAAATCAGCGAGAGGACGACCAGGGGAATCGAATAGGGGCTCGCCTGGAGGAGCCCCTGAATTGCCGTCATCGGGAGCAAGACGACGGTCGCGTACCAGCCGACCCGCAGGCCGCGTCGGAGCGCGAGCGCGCTCGCGACCATCAGAAATCCCGTCAATGCACCGGTGAAGCCGACGCCCTGCTGGATGATCGTCGGGACGTAGGTGGCGACGGGCCCGAAGTCCGCAGCCGGTTGTTCGATGTTGACGATTCCAGTTGCGACCGACAGCAGGGCGACGGCCAGCGAGAGAAGCACCGCTGCTCGCGTCCCGACGATCCAGGTCCAGTTCTGTGGCAATCGCCGGGCCACGCGCTCGCCGACCATACTCGATGTGTCGTCGGCCAGCGATTAAACGACACGGTTTCGGGTAATCGCTCGGAGCGTTCGCCTGGCGACGGCGACTCGAGGCGCTCGCCGCGGTCGGTACTGGTTTATTCGATCCGTGACTGTCACAACCCATGGCAACGCTTCCGCTCGAAATTCTCCTCGGTCTGTACCTGGGACTGCTGACCGGCATCGTGCCCGCCTTCGCCGCCGGCTCGCTCGGCTTCCTGGTCCGGTACTTCACAGGCGTCGGCCTCCCCGGCTTCGGTGTCGTGGTGATGGCCCTGTCCATCGCGAGCGTCCAGGGCGGCCTCCTCGGACTGGTGGAACCCGACATCACCCAGTCGCCCCGCCTGCTCGTCGCCGTCCTGGTCGTGTTGATGCTCGCGCTGTACGCCCACAACCAGGGGGACAAACTCGGCGCCGAACTTCCTCGACACCTCTCGTTGACGGCGCTCCGCCAGCGGACGCTCTCGGCGGACGTCGTCGAGTTCGTCGGCAGCGTGGGTCAGGTGACCGTCCGACCCACCGGCGAGATTCACGATCTGGAGGGGTACCCGCCGCTGTCGCCCGCGCTTCGATCGACGCTGAAAACCGGCTCGTGGCGCTTCCCAGCCGACCTCCCGCTGTCGGAACTCGCGGTTCGCCTCGAAGAGCGCCTCCGGACGGATCACGACCTCGCCGACGTCGACGTCTCGATCGACGAACGTGGTCAGGCCACGATCGCCGCCGCCCCGCCCTCGAGCGGTCTCTCGAAACGGATTCCCGACGGCCACCGGGCGGTTTCGGTCACGACGCTCGTCCCGACCGGGACGGCCCGCGGCGACGAGGTCGTCCTCGACGCCGACGGTGAACCCGTCCGAGCCACCGTCTGTAGCGTCCGAACGGAGGTCGACGAGTCGCGTTCGGCCGACGACGCGACTGAGGCCCCCGCGGTCGGCGACTCGAGCGACGCGCCCTCGAGCGACGACGAATCAGCTACCCCACCAACAGCGAACGCACCCCGGCTCGCCACCGCCGGAGGTACCGGCCGAGTCACGGTCTCCCTGCCACGACGACGCGCGAGAACCGTCCTCGGCGCCGAGTCGGTCCGCCTTACGGTGTGCGCACGAGCAACCGAAGACGCGTTCGAGGCTTTTTCGCGCCTCAGAGAGGCCGGCTACGCGATCAGACGTGCCGCGCTTCGAACCGCTGACGCGGTTCGTCGACTCGATTCCGAGGGGAGCGACCTCGTCTGTCTCGCCCGGCGGCGGCCGGACGCGGGCGATGCCGGCACCGCGCGAAACTGGCAGTTCAGCACCGACATCGAGCGACCGCTCGAGCCGGGCGACGAGGTGTACGTCGCCGGTCGCGAACCCGACGTCGAGGCGTTCCTGGAGCCGGAGACGCGAGCGACCGGCACCGAGGGGGTACGATGATCGACGCCTCGTTCACGAACCCGAGCCTCCTCGTCGACGGAATCGCCCTCGTACCGCCGGAAACGTCGGAGCTCGTCCTGGACGCGGTCGTTCGGATTCTCGGGTTCGTCGTCCTCTCGGGGGCCATCGGCGCCGGCGTGGCGTTCGTCTACCGGTGGTACAGCGGTGACGGCATCCCGGATGGCGTCGCGGTCCTGTCGGGGCTCGTCGCGGTCGCCCTGTGGCTGAACACCCAGACCGCGCTGCAGTCCGCAATTCTTGGCGACGCGGACGTGCTCGACCCGTTGACGGCGACCTTTACCATCGTGTCGTTCGCCGCGAGCGCGATTGCGGCCGACGGCGGCCGCCGAACGGGCGACGGACTGGCGGCGGACGTCGGCACCGTCGCAACCACCCGAACCATCGACGACGTGAGCCGGCTGGTCAGGTCAGCCGGGCGGGTCATCACCGTCGACCTCCCCGACGAAATCGAGGACGCCGAGGGCTACGATCCGGTCGACGACGACACGAAAGCCGCCGTCGCCGGTCAGACGTTGCTGTTTCCCCGCGGACTCACCGTCGCCGCCCTGCGCGAGCGCCTCGTCGGCCGCCTCGAGGCCGATTACGGCATCGGTTACGTCGACCTCGAGGTGAGTCAGGACGGGACGGTCGACTACCTCGCGGTCGGGAGCGTTCCGTCGGGGATCGGGCCGACTCTCGCGCCGGGGTCGGTCGCCGTTGCGGTTCGCGCCGATCCGGCCCCGGACGCCAGCCCCGGCGACGTCGTCGAGGTCTGGGCCGCCGACGGCGCAGACAGTCGCCGCATCGCGACGGCGGACCTCCGAGCGACCGCGGGGGACGTCGTCACGCTCGCAATCGGCGAAGACGACGCCGCCGACCTCGAACCCGATCGCGAGTTCCGACTCGTGACGCGGCCCAGCACGGCCGACGCGAGTCGGGGGCTCCGGGCCCTGTTGCGAACGGCCGATGCGACCGTCGCGACGGTCTCAATCGAGGCCGACGACCCCCTCGTCGACGCCCGAGTCGACGCGCTTCCTGGACTCCCGCTCGTGCTCGAATCGTCGGAAGACGATCGGTCGAGAACGACTCCTGCGCTGGTGCCGTTCCCCGACGGCGACCGGCGTCTCGAGGTCGGTGACGCCTGCTACGTCATGGGTCGGCCAGACGAACTGGCCCAGGTCCGGACCCGACTTCGAGAGCGGGAGCGCGAGCGGTAGCTACTTGCCTCCAGCGACGATAATCGCGATGTATGACCACGTCCACATCCACCTCTCTGGAATGGAAGCTGTTCGCGGATCTCGCCGAGCACGCGGGTGACCGCGAGGTGTCCGTGGCCGCCGAGCCAGGCGACACCGTCGGGGACGCTCTCGATGCCCTGCTCGAGGACCGACCGGCGCTGGCCGAGCGCGTCCTGGAGGACGGCGAGTTGCGCTCCCAGATCAACCTCCTTCGCAACGGTGCTGACGTCAGATCACAGGAGGAGGGACTCGAGACGGAACTCGAGGCGGGGGACGAACTGGCGCTGTTTCCGCCGGTTAGCGGCGGCTGATCGGGGTCCGGGCCTGGGTATTGGTATCGATCAGAGGCTGAGTACTGATCGCGAAACATCCGCGAGTCACAACAGGAGCGTCAACACCAGTCGAATCGCCGCTCCAGCGACGAGCGTAACGATCAACAACGCCGTCGTGACCACGACGACCGGTGGAAGGTGTTTCTCCTCGTAGGCAAACAGGGCGTCTCCGAGCGACATACTCGAGGCTCCGAGCCTCGACAGTTAATCCTTTCGTCGTGTCGCGGTTGCGGTGGTGCGTTCCGTTTTGGAGGTGGAGATGGTGAATTCTGTTTCGGAGGTGGAGATAGTGCGTTCCCGTTTCGAAGGTGGAGATAGTGCGTTCCCGTTTCGAAGGTGGAGATAGTGCGTTCCCGTTGCGGAGGGATAATGGTGGATCCCGATTCAGACGACGACTCGAGCACACGCCCGTATCGAGGCGAGCCCTCACTCGACCTGCCCGTGAGAGCCGCTAAGATCCACCTCGAGGACGAAATCAGGCTCGTCCGAAATCGGCGCCCCCGCGAACGAGGCGTCACTGACGGCTTCGACCGTTTCGGGAATCAGGACGCGCGTCCGGTCGGCGTCGAGATGGGCCGCGTCCCTGGCAATCGCGGCGAACAGCGAACGGGCGGCGTCCACGTCGTCCCAGGCGCTGACGCCGTACTCGATCCAGTGTTCGGTCTCGCCTGCCTCCGTCTCCCGGTTGTAGGTCCGGTTCCGGTAGCTCACACCGGCGACGCCGCTCGGCCGGTCGACCGTGAACACGCCCTCGTCGGCAGCGAATCGCTCGAGGTCCGCTCGGGTGAGTTCCCGCAGGGCCCACGACTCGTCCGCGTCGAGCGCCAGCCCCCGAAGGTGGTCTCGAGCCCCGCTCTGGCTCCAGGAGCGCCACGCCCGGGCCGCGTTGTCGGCCGTCGACACCGGATCGGGACCAGACGCATCGGGGTCGGGGGCGGGGTGAGCCCAGCGAAACTCCGTCGCGGGTTCGTATCCGGCCGACCGGGACGCTCCGAGCGCGGGTGCGTTCCAGGAGAAGATCATCAGTCGGCCGACGGTCGCTCCGCGTTCGCGCGCCCAGTCGAAACACGCCCGATTGAGGCGTCGGCTGAGGCCGCGGCGGCGGTAGTCGCGGTGAATGCGCAACCCCTGGAACCAGGCCTCGTCGGTCGAGAGCATGACCGCCTGGACGAGTCCGGCGACGGCGACGTCGCTAGCGTCACTCCCGCTCGCGTCCACGAGGAACGTCCGTTTGTGGTCGTCGTCGTGGTCTTCGATCCAGTCCGGGTACACGTACTGGAGGTAGTCCCCGCCGCGGTCGGTCCAGATGTCGCTCGTCAACTCGACGACGGCGTCCTGGTCTTCGAGCGTGGCCTGCCGGATGTCGAGGTCGCTGTGGGCGTCGTCAGCGTCTGTCCCGGCGTCGGGTTTAGTGTGACTGTCGTGCATGGCTCACCGCTGGCTCTCCCACGGCACCGATCGCTCCTGGACCTCTCCCGCGAGCGAGGTTCGCATGGCCTCCTCGGGGTCCTCGGCGTTCGCCAGCGCCCACATGAGCTTCACCTTCGCGGTGCCCGGCAACATGTCCTCGCCCTCCAGGACGCCCGCCGCGAGCAGGTCCCGGCCCGTGTCGTAGACGCGGTCACAGACCCGCCCCTCGAGACACTGGCTGGTCACGACGACCGTCGTGCCCTCGTCGACCAGTTCCTCGACTTTTTGAATCAGGTCGGTGTGGACGTGGCCGAGTCCGGTTCCCTCCAGGACCAGGCCCGCCGACCCTGCGGCGACGTCGAGGAAGGCGGGGTCCATGCCGGGGGTGAACTTGAGCAGTTCGACGTCCTCCTCGAGGTCAGCCTCGACGGCGAGGTCGACCGCGTCGCGTTCGCGGTACTCGCCCTGAAAGGAGACCGTTTCGTCGTCGTAGTCAACTTCGCCGACCGGTTCGGCGCCGACGGTTTCGAAGGCGTCCCGGCGCGATGTGTGGTTCTTTCGGACCCTGGTGCCGCGGTGAAGCGCACAGGTGGTGTCGCTCTCGCTGGCGTGCATGCAGACGAGTACCTCCGCGCAGTCGCTTTTCGCAGCTTCGACGGCGCAGACGGCGTTCATCACGTTGTCCGAGGACGGCCGGTCGGCCGAGCGCTGGCTACCGGTGAAGACGATGGGGACGGGCGTCTCGAGCATGAAGGCGAGCGCAGACGCGGAGTACTGCATCGTGTCCGTGCCGTGCATGACGACGACGCCGTCGGCGCCGTTTTCGATCTCCTCGGCGACGGACTCGGCGAGGTCCTGCCAGATCGGCGGTTCCATGTTCTCCGAGAGGATGTTGGCGACGACCCGGCCGCGGTAGTTCGCTCGGCCCGCCAGGTCGGGGACCGCCAGGAGGACGTCCTCGGCGTCGAACTGGGCCGTAACGGCGCCCGTCCGGTAGTCGACCGTCGAGGCGATGGTGCCGCCGGTCGAGATGAGCGCGATGGTGGGGAGTTTCTCGTCGAACTCGATTTCTGAGGTAGCATCGGACTCTGCCTGCGCGCGCTCGACGTCGTAGACGTCCTCGGCGAGCACCTCGAGGGTTGCCTCCTCGCGGTCGATGCCGACGTTGTACCCGCCCTCGAGTTTCACCACGACGTGCTCGTCGGTGCTCGAGGGGAGCAGTACGCCCTCGTACGTCCGGCCCGAGCGATCGACGTGGATTCGATCGCCGGGGGCTGGGGTCTGACTCATGGTGATCGCTTTCGCGTCGTCGGACTTGAAAGCACGCTTTCGGGCCAGGTAACGGCGTTCGGCTCACGGAACGGTCACTTTCGTTTCCCAGGACCCGGTCCCGTCGGACAGGGAGATATACAAGCCGCTGGCCCTCGAACGGGAATGCGTGGCCCCGGCACACGTACTCGTCCCGCTGGATGGCTCACCGTTAGCCGACGATGCGCTCGCACACGCCCTCGAGACCTTCGACTGTCCCATCACCGTGTTGAACGTCGTCACCCCGCTCGACGCGACCATGAGCGAAGGCGGCGTCCTGGAGGCAGACGAGGAGCGACTCGAGGCAGCACGCACCCACGCCGAGGAGTCGATTCGACGCGCCCATCACCGGGCTGCTGCGGAGGAGCGGACGATCGAAACGGCCGTCGAGACCGGCGAGCCGGCCGAAACGATCCTCGCGTACGTCGATACCGAAGATGTCGATCACGTCGTCCTGGGCGGCCACGGCGGCCCCAGGATGGGCGTCGTTCGGCGCCTGCTCGGTACCGTGGCGACGACAGTGGTCGGCGAAGCGCCCGTGTCGGTGACGGTCGTTCGGTGACGGTGACGGTCATTCGGTGACGGTGACGGTCGTTCGGTGACGGTGACGGTCGTTCGGTGACGGTGAACCCATCCTCAACTCGTCCCCAGGAGCGTCGACAACAGCCGGTAGAATCCGAATCCAATTCCAATCGACGTAACCAGCGTGAGTACCCAGAAGAGCACCGTCACCCCGATTTTTCGCCGGGAGACACCGGCTGACCCGGCGGCCAGCCCACCGCCGATCACGCCCGAGATGATGATGTTGTTGAACGAAATCGGAATGCCCAGCGCGATCGCCGCCTGGGCGATGACGAACCCCGGCACGAGCGCCGCAATCGAGCGCCGAACCCCCAGCTGGGCGTACTCTCGCGACGTCGCCTGCAGCAATCGCGGCGCCCCCATCCACGCCCCCGCCAGGATTCCCGACGCGCCGATGACGAGCAAAACGACGCTCGGAAGTCCGAGTTCGGTCCCGTAGAGCGCCTCGAGCGGCCCGGTTGCCAGGCCGACCTGACTGCCGCCGCTACTGAACGCGACGATCCCGCCCAGGACGAGCAGGAAGGACCGAATACCCCGTTCGACCGACGCGACCACTTTCCGACGGATGAACTGAAAGCCGAGGGCGGCGAACACGACGGTCGCCCCGACGACGGACAGATCGACGCCGAGGACTGTCGGGCTCCCGAGCGCGTGTGAGACAAGTTCCGCGACTGATCCCTGCGAGCGGTCGGGATGGGGGATCACCCCGAGTCGAATGTTGGCGAGAATACCCGCGACGACGGCCGCAAGCACCGGAACGCCGACGGTTTCCGGGATGTCGTCTCTGCGGAGGAGTTTCGCCGTTAAGAACGCGATTCCGCCCGACGACGGTGGGACGAGCAACCAGAACGTAACGATTCGTCGGTACGTGCCGAACGCCGGTTCGCCGCCAAGCGAGAGGCCGACGCCGACCATCGCGCCGGTCGTCGCGAAAGCGGCCGGAACCGGATAGCCGGAGTAGACGCCGAACGACATGAACGTCGCCGCGACCAGCAGTCCCGTCGTCGCGGCCAGCGGCGTGATCGCGACGCCGCTGATGAGTTCGGCCCCGACTGTCTCGGAGATACTCCCGCCCTGCGTGACGGCACCGGCTGCGGCGAGAATTCCGATCAGGAAGGCGGCTCGGAGCGTCGAAACCGCGTTGGCACCGATCGCCGGCGCGAACGGAGGCGAGTTGCTGTTCGCACCGAGTGACCACGCCATGAACAGGCACGCTATCGTCGCGAGTCCGACGAACGTCCAGAACGTCAACGTCGCCGCCGGTACGACCGTCAGTTCCAGCATCGTCGTCACCGTTACCCTCGTCTCCAGAATCCCCTGAATTTCTCGAGACGAGACGGGCTAACGACGGCACCCGAACGCGCGAGGATGACCGTCTCGTCGATTCGAGGGATGACCCGCTGAGGAATCGACCCGACGAGTCGCCGCTGAATCGACCCCTGACGCGTCACGCCGAAGACGATCACGTCGTGATCGGGTGCCAGTTCCGCTATCGTCACGGGAACGTCCTCGCCGGTTCGAACCGCCGTCTCGACCCGGATATCGGGACCGAAGGGGGAATCGGGCGCATCCTCGAGCAACTGCACCCCTGCCTCGAGGTGGTCGCGCGCGGCGTCCACGTCGACGTCCGGTTCGACGACCGAGAGGAAGTGCACTGTCGCGTCGTTGCGGGCGGCGATGGCCTTCGCCACGAGCGTCGCCGGTCGAACGTGGGGACCGCCGGCCACCGGCACCAGGATCGAATCGACGCCGTTCGCTTCGTAGCCGATTCGCTCGACGTAGAGGTCACACTGTGCGTTCTCGATGAGTTGGTCGAGGTTCGTGCCGAGGATCGCGTCGGTTCGACTCCGACTGTCGTGCCACCCGATGACGAGCGCGCGCGCGTTGGTGCGTCTGATCGCCTTGAGCACGCCGTCGGCGATCGTCCGACCGACGACGATCTCGCGTTCGATCGGGACGTCCTCGGGGGCCACCGCGATTGCCGCATCGAGGAGTTCCTGGGTATCCTGGGCGAAGCGTTCGACGATCGTTTCGTCCTTGTATACCGAGAACGGCGAGGAACTGGGTTTGACGGCGACTGAAACGATCGTGACGTGGCTCTCGAGGAGGCGGGCGAGGTCGCTGGCGGTCCGGACCAGTTGCTCGGCGTGCTGGGGGTTCGCCACCGCGACCAGCACCGGTCTGGACTCCGGAGAGTAGTCCATCGAGACTAGTTCGACGGATGGTGATGAAAAGGTATGGTCTCCCTGACGGTGTCTCGGGGACGACCTGACGGCTACCGTGGACATCGAACCGCCGTACTGAGCTCCAGACGTGGTGATGATCCCAAACCATGACACGCACTGGAACGGCTCACAGACCACTGTACGAGAGAAACGCGTACCCCAGGAAGACGAGGCCCAGTACACCGCCAGACAGGGCGATGAGCCCGCCGATAATCCGCATCGTGGTCGTCATGGCCGGCGGATACTCCGGCTGGGTCTCGAGGTTGGCCACGAGGACAAATACGAGCGCGCTCGCCCCGAGAGCGAAACAGCCGAACGTGAGAAACGCGAGCGTGCTCATCGCGGCGAGCGGGTCACGCCTCCGTCGAGCTATCGTACAGCCGTTCGAACGCCCACTCGCCGCGGATCAGTTCGTCGACGCTCTCGGTGAGCGTAACCTCGCCGAATACGGTCCCCCGATAGTACGCCATCTTCGAGTGGTTACGAAGGGTGGTTTCTTCAGTGTTGTTGCCTCGAAAACCGTCGAAAAATCCGGTTCTCATTTCTCCTGGACGTGGCGAATCTCACAGGCCACGCCGCGCGTGCTCTCGACCATCTCGCGGCCGAACATCTCGGCGCGACCGATACCGAAGGCCTTCGGTCCTTCGACGACGACCTCGTCGCCGACTCTGATGTCGTCGTCGGCGTCGACGACCCCCGGTGCCAGGACGCTTCCCTGCGGGACGAAGCCGTCGATCTCGAGGCGCTTCGTCGGCGCCTCGCTCTCGACCCAGCGTCTCGCGCCCTCGAGCGTGAACGACAGGGTGCCGTACTGGGGAACCATCGTCGCCAGTTGCGTCTCCTCGGAATCGGTATCCCGAATCTGGAGTCGCGGATAGTGACTCGTCGTCCGGAACTCGTCGAAGAGGTCGTCGCCGGCGCCGTCGCCGAGCAGGTAGTCCGCGAGCGCCCGGACGGTGTTGTGCTCGCGTTCGCGCTTCTGATAGGCGGACTCGCCTGAGAGGGCATCGCTCAGATTCGCCAGGGCCTCGTCGTCGGTCGGGTGGGCGCCACGATCGACCGTGTAGGTCACGTCGAGGTCGAGTTCGTCCTGGACGCGTTCGACGATGTCGCGGTAGCCCTCGTCGGGCACGTGGGCGACGATTCGCGGGTACGCATTTCGCTCGAGGTAGCGCCGGAGGACGCGGGCGACGAACCCTTTTTCGTCGGCGGACCACCGGCCCGTCACGACGGTATCGTAGTGCTGGGCCGGGTAGGTCGTCTCGAGTTCCTGGGGGACGACACCGATGGGCGAGGTCATCGAGACGAGGTGGGCGCGCCACTGGATCGCCCGGTGGAACTGGCTGTGGCTCTGGGACTCGCTGTAGGGTTTGCGGGCCGAGCAGGGCACGAGCACGAGCGGTGCGTCGAACCGGTTGCGGTAGCGGCTGGTCACCCGGTCGGCGAAGCGCTGGATCTCGACGCGTCTGAGGGTATCCTCGGTCGCCGCGTCGAGGTCCGCCTCCCGGAGGATGGGCGTTCGCTCCTCGAGATAGGTCCACTGCGCGTCGAGTTCGCGCATCGCGGCGGTGAGCCACTGTTCCTGGCGAGCCTGGCCCTCGACGTAGTCGCGCAGGCGGCCGTCCCGGATCCGCTGGCGAACGACCGCGAGTTCCGCGGCCAGGGCGTTCCGGTTGTGCTCGGCGCAGTCCGCTCGGGTGAACTCCTCGCGGGGACTCTGACAGGCCGGGCACGAACACGGCAACTCATCGAGGTCCTCGAGGAAGTACTCGCTCTCGGTGGTGAGGTACTTGCCCTGGGTACCCTTGATCGTTGCTCTGGCGGCGTCGAAGCAGTCGACGCCCGCGTAGGCGAGCAGGGCGACGTTCCGGGGGGTCGCGACGCCCGAAAAGACCAGTGCGGTGTCGGACGGGATGGCCTCTCGGACCGAGACCACGGCCTCGACGAGCGCGGCCCCGTGGCCGACGATGGATTGCACGTCGGAGACAGCGTAGGCGTCGGTTCCCTCGTCGGCGGGGCTGGCGCTCGAGATCACGGCAACGCTCGGGTAGGAGACGTCGGGGTAGTCGACGGCGAACGACTCGCGGACGGGTTCGGCCGTCCCACCGGGGAAACCGCGGTGGGGCAGGACGGTCAGCGAAGACTCGTCGCCGTCCGGAACCCTGCGGTCGGCCGCCCACAGCGAGCCGCCGTCCTGGAGCAGGTCGCCGACGAGTGCCGGGGTCGTCCGCGGCGTCTCGAGGCGGAGTTCGCCCAGGCGCGCGGCCCCGTCGCGCGCGTGGACTTCGAAGTAGTCGGTCATATCCACACTCGAGCGCGGCGGGTGAAAGAGGCTGTCGATACGGGTCGAACGCCGGGACGTGAAAATCGTGGGTTGGGGGGGTGGCTTACTCGAGTTCGACGGTCACTTGCCCGTCGAAGGTGAGCATGATCGTCTGGGCGAGACTGCCGAAGAGGGCCTTCCCGGTCCGGGAGCGCTTGCGGCCGACGAGGAAGATGTGATCGCAGCCGTGTTCCTCGGCGGCGTCGAGAATCGCCGTCGCCTCCGTGTTCGCGTCGACGATCTTCGGGACGACGGTGAAGTCGACCTCGCCCTCGACGGTCTCGAGTGCTTCCCGTGCCACTTGACCGGTATTGTAGAAGAGGCGGTTTTCGATCGTGTCCGTGCCGTAGGCGGCGACGTGAGCGTCGCTAACCTGGCCGATTGCCTCGCGTTCGGCGTCGACCTCGTCCGTCGTGGTCATGGGGAGCAAGACGAGTTCGGCGTCTGCCCCGGCGGCGAGTTCGCCGGCGGTCTCGAGCAGCGATCGATGTCGGTCCGTGTCGTCGACGACGACGAGTCCTGTGTTCATATTCACAGATACGCTCGGGATTGTGAAAGTACTTGCGTGAATACACGACTCATGGGGGACAGTATCGTGCGTCTGTGACCGTCTCACGGGGTTGGGGAGAAGTGACACGATCGAATGAATCACGGAAATTCGTGTCAGAATTCACATATTAGGTGCCTGCCTGTCTCTCGCGCCAACCCAACGACTTTCTCGATTCGAGTCCAGGTACCGGATATGACCACACCGACCGAACCGGACGACTCGAGTCGGCTCGAACGGGCGCTCGGGCGGGCCTGGTCCGACGACCGACCGTGGGCGCTGTTGACCGAACTCACCCAGCTCGAGAGCCGCATGGGCGGGTCGCCGGGCGAACGGGCAGCGGCCGACCTCGTCGCCGAGGCGTTCGAACGCGTCGGTGTGACGAACGTCGGTCTCGAGTCGTTTCCGATCCAGTACTGGGAACGCGGAGAGACGACGTTCGTCGTTACCGAACCCGTCGAGCGCGAGTTCGAGGCGCTCGCGCTCCCGTACGCCCCGGCTGCGGACCTCGAGGCGCCGCTGGTCGATGTCGGCTACGGAACCCCGGAGGAGATCGACGCCGCTGGCGAGACCGTCGAGGGAGCCATCGTCGTCGCGAGCACGACCACCCCGGCCGGCCAGCGGTTCGTCCACCGCATGGAGAAGTTCGGTCATGCCGTCGACGCCGGCGCGCGGGGGTTCGTCTTCGCCAACCACGTTCCCGGTCAACTGCCGCCGACCGGGTCGTTACGGTTCGACCGTGAGGCGGCCATCCCCGGAATCGGCGTCAGCGCGGAGACCCACGACTGGTTGACGGAGTACGCCGATTCGCCGGTGGCTGGTGCGGACGAATCCGCGACGGCCCGGGCCAGCCTCCGCGTCGAGGCGACGACCATGGACGGCTCGAGCCAGAACGTCGTCGGCACCCTCGGCCCGGATACCGACGACGAACTCCTCCTGCTCGCTCACTACGACGCCCACGACATCGCCGAAGGGGCCCTCGACAACGGTTGTGGGGTCGCGACGATCCTCGGTGCCGCCTCGATTCTCGCCGCCGTCGAGTCGGATCTCGGGTGTCGGGTCCGCGTCGCGGCCGTCGGCTGCGAGGAGATTGGACTACTGGGCGCCGAAGCCCTGGCCGAGCGCCTCGACCTCGAGTCCGTCCGCGCCGTCGTCAACGTCGACGGGGCTGGCCGGTTCCGGAACCTGCAGGCGTACTCCCACGCCTCCGACCCGTTGCAAGCCCTGGCGACCGAAATCGGGGAACGCTACGGCCAGCCCGTCGTTCACGAGACCGATCCACACCCGTTCAGCGACCACTGGCCGTTCCTCCGGGCCGGCGTGCCCACCCTCCAGTTACACAGCGAACCGTCCAGCGGCGGCGAGCGAGGGCGCGGCTGGGGGCACACGGCTGCCGATACCCGCGACAAGGTCGACCCGCGAAACGTTCGAACGCACGCCATGCTCGCGGCAGTCCTGGTTCGCACACTCTCGAGGCGAACCCCGCCACGAATCGACGCCGCGGATCTCCAGGAGGCGTTTCGAGAACTGCACTACGAACCGGGGATGCGCGCGTCGGATACCTGGCCTCGCGCCTGGGATTGAGACAGGGCGCTCCCCCGAAACCGGTCGGGGACGCCGATCAGGCGTCCGGAGCACCCTCGAGAATCGCCACCCCACTCGAGGCGCCGATTCGCTCGGCGCCGGCGTCGATCATATCCAGTGCTTCCTCGTAGCTCCCAACCCCGCCGCTCGCCTTGACGGGGAGGTACTCGCTCATTAACTCGACATCCTCGACGGTGGCCCCGCCATCGGCGAATCCGGTCGACGTCTTGACCATCGCCGCGTCGGCCGCCTTCGCCGCCTCACAGGCCGTGCGCTTCTCCTCGTCGGTCAGGAGCGCCGTCTCGATGATCACCTTGACGGGGATGGGGACGGCCGCGACCAGTTCCTCGAGTTCGGCCTCGACCGCGTCCGTCTCGCCGGCTTGCAGGAGTCCGACGTTGATCACCACGTCCAGTTCGTCGGCGCCGGCCTTCCAGGCGAGTTCGCCCTCGAGGTGTTTCACCTCGTGGCCGTGCTGGCCGTGCGGGAAGCCGATGACGGTCGCGAGCGTGACGTCCGGGTGGGTTTCGGCGGCATCTCCGACCGCGTACGGCGGAATGCAGGCGTTCATTCCGTGTTCTGCAGCCTCGTCCAGGACGCGTTCGACGTCCGACGGCGTCGTCTCGGGGCCGAGGACGGTGTGGTCGATCAGGGGTGCGAGTTCGCTGTGGTCCATACCGGCCCGACTCGCTCGTGGGATAAAAAGGCGCCCGGTAGTGGGCGGGCTGCGGGTCGAGGTTTGTGGCAGTTACCTCGAAATGTCGACCTCGAGGTCGTCGCGTTCGACGGCCAGCCGGAACGTGGGGACCGTCCGATACTCGACCTCGACGACGTCCTTGCGCCGGAGGCTCTGAAGGCCGGATCGGACCTCATCGACGTCGGGGTCGACGTCGAACGAGTCCCGGAGGGCGTGGAGGACGGCGACGACGCTCTGGGAACGCTCCTCGGGTCCAGCGAGCACCTCGACGATTTGCGCCTGGAGTTCGGGGACGCGGATCCGCGAGGGCGGACCCTCGCCTTCCTCGCTGACGACGCCGGGTTCGACATCGACCAGGTCTGCCGCCTCGGGGGTCGCCCGAATCAGGCTGTTGTCGTCCCGGAAGTAGTACTCACCCAGTTCGTTCTCGAGGAACTGGTGGACCTCGCTCCCGCTCTCGAGGTTCCACCGATCCTGCAACTCGCTGTTTTTCGTCGGCTGTAGCTCCACCACGTCCGCCAGTCGATCGCGAGCGTCCTCGGAGAGCGTCATCCTCGTATCACCTCGACGTACGGGCGTCCGCTATTTTTGCGTTGCGTCACGGGGACGAGGCCCGAGGGTGACCGCTGTGTCGGCCGATACGACGCGAACAGCATGAGTTCGAAACGAGAACGGTCAAGGGGCACAGTACGCGTACGCCCCCACTGTGTTCAATACTATAAAATATATAGTAATACCACACAGGACTCCAAATCGGTCGGCTGTCACACCGAGCAATTCCGAAGTTCAGAGCATCCGAGGTTTGGAGAATTCGGTATTCAGAATCCGGGCTACGGCTCGAGTTGTCCAGATAGCCCGGACTACGACTCGAGCGCGTCGACGCGCGAGAAGACGAACTCCCGGAGCAACTTCCCGGCCAGCGAGGCGGCCTGTCCGTCGTCGCGGTCGTTGACCTCCACCGCGTCGAATCCGGTAGCTTGTGGTGCGACAGTCCGCACGACGTCGCGCATCGTCGGGGGCTCGAGGCCGAACGGCTCCATCGTCCCCGTGCCCGGCGCGTAGGCCGGGTCGGCGCCGTCGATGTCGACGCTGAGGTACGCCTCCCGACCCTCGAGGCGGTCCTCGAGTTGGGGGACGAACGCCGGCACGTCCTCTGGAGCGACGACGGTCACGTCGTCCTCGCTCGCGCGCTGCCACTCCTCTTCGCTCCCCGTCCGCGCGCCGAGGATGATCGCCTCCTGGACGTCGATGTCGGGTGCGTCGTCGTAGTCGTCAGGATCGAGGATGCGGCGGGTCACGCAGGCGTGACTGAGCGGATTGCCGTCGTACTCGCTTCGCAAGTCGAGGTGGGCGTCCAGGCAGACGAAGACGTCCGGATCGACCGCGCCCGCACCCGCCGCCGAGACGGTGTGTTCGCCGCCGAGCATCAGGGGGACGGCGTCGTCCCAGTGGACGTCCCTGAGAGTGCCCTCCAGGAACTCGAGGTACTCGTCTACTGCGTCCCAGGCGTGCACATCGCCCGCGTCGTGGACGGCGCAGTCGGTGAATCGACGGCCCGTCCGGTGGTCGTAGTCGTCGAACGTCTCCGAAAAATGGCGGATGCGTCGGGGGCCGAAGCGGGTCCCCGGCGCGAAGGTCGTCGATGCATCGAGGGGCGCACCGACGACCACGAAGTTCGCCTCCGTTCGATCGGCGGTCGCCCCCGGGTACATCAGACGATCTTGCGCTGGCCTTCCATCTCGAGGTACTCGATGTTGTCGTCGGGGGACGCGTCGACGTCCTCGGGGATGCGCATCGTAATGGTCTCGTAGGACTCGAGGTCCATGACCTGCATGTCGTTGCCGTCGACGGAGACGATCTGACCCTGTTTGCGGTTGATGATCGGGACCCAGATCTTCGCGTCGACGGGCTGGGACAGCGATCGTCGCTTGCCGTCGAAGACGCCTCGAGCCTCGATTCGGGCCTTGGCGCTGCCGTGTTTGCCGGGCTTTGCCGTCGAGTAGGAGTCGATTTTACACGCTGCGTCGTCGATCAGGACGTAGCCGCCTTCGCCGAGGTCGCGAACTTCTTTTTGCTGTTTCGCCATACAGCGGGGTACTCAATCGAACGTGATAAAGGGATTGAATCGTGCTCTGTGTCGAGTCGACGGCCTCGGGCGGTCGATCTGGCGCGACAGCGAGTATCGCGAGTCGCGGCGTCCAGGTGGCGCTGGTTCGTGGTGCGACGAGAGATTCCACGTCGCCGCCTCCGTCGGCGAATTCGTCGTGGATCGACGGCGGTTTCTCGGTTCCTAGCCCGAGATCGGCGTCGACGATGTGGGCGAGAACAACGACGTGGACGAGAACAACGACGTGGACGAGATCGACGACGGCCGAATCCAGTCGAAGGTAACGAACTTTTGACTTACCCGATCACGCGACTCACCCGCTCGAGTCCCTCCTCGAGTTCCTCGGTCGGGAGGCCATACCCGATGCGGAAGTAGTCCTCGAAGCCGAAGAGGTCGCCCGGCGCGAGCACGACGCTCTCTTCTTCGACGACCGTCCGGCAGAACTCGGTCCCGTTCTCGAAGCCGTCGGGAATCGTCACGAACCCGTTGACGCCGACGGGGTCGTACCACTCGAGGCCGTGGGCGTCGACGAACTCGCGAACGCGGTCGCGGTGGGCCGCCGCGAGGGCACGGTTCTCATCGAGGATGTCGTCTTCCTGCTCGCCGAGGGCCTGCTTCGCGACGTGCTGGCCGAAGATGGAGGGCGAGATGGTGGTGTAATCCTTCCAGGTCCAGGCGGCCTCGATCACCTCACGGTCGCCGACGAGCCAGCCGAATCGGGTCCCGGCGAGGCCGTAGGCCTTCGTGAGGCTGGTCGTCGAGAGCCCATGAGGGCCGAGGCTGGCGACCGGCGGCAGGGGGTCGTCGGCGAGCAGGCGGTAGACCTCGTCACAGAGCAGATAGGCGTCGTTGTCCGCTGCCAGGTCGTAGAGTGCCTCGACTCGCTCGAGCGGGTGGTACCGCCCCGTGGGATTGTTCGGGTTGTTGAGGACGATAATCCGGGTGTCGGGACGGATCGCGTCGGCGACCGCGTCCACCTCGAGTTCCCACGTCGGCGGTTCGAGCGAGACGCGCGTAACCTCCCCGACGGCCTCGGGAACCGCGTGGAGCGCCTGGTAGGTGGGTGTGACGACGACGGCGTGGCCGTCCCCCCTCGGTCGCGACGACGACGCGTCGGCGCCGAGCAGGGACAGAAACGCCAGGAAGTTCGCCTCCTGGGTACCGACGGTGAAGAGCACCTCGTCGGCCTCGCGGTCGTACCGGTCCGCGATATCGGCCCGGAGGTCGGGGTCGCCGTCGGTCGGAATTACGTACCCCAGATCGCCGGGATCGGTGTCGAAGCGACTCGCTGGCAGGCTCCGAATTCCGCTCTCGGCGAGCATGATGTCCGCCTCGTGTTCGTACTCGGCGAACCAGCGCTCGAGGCCGAAGGGTTCGATGTGCATGCCAAAATGAGAGGGACGAGACGGCAAAGAGGCACCGACTCGCTATCCCAGAAACCCGAATTACGACCACCGAAATCCGACTCGACTACCTCAGAAACCCGACTCGACTACCTCAGAAACCCGATTTGCTACCACCGGAATCCGACCCGCTCGTCGTCCGCCGGTGGCTCGAGCGGACTCGGTGGCAACCCATCGGCGACCTCGGGGTCGTTGTAGACGCCGGGGGCGACGTCGTTGGGGCCGTCGGGATAGTACAGCGCGGCCAGCAACTGAATCTGCCCGCGGCCGACGCCGAGTTCGAACTGCCCGCCGCCGTAACACCGAATCCCGCGCTCCTCGCAGTAGGCGATCGTCTCGAGCAGCGACTCGAGCGAGCCAAACCGGGAGGGCTTGACGTTCAGCCATCGCGACTCCCACGGCAGGGCCTCGACGTCCTGGACGCCGTGAATCGGGGCGTCCCAGGAGAGTCGGTTGCGAACCTCCGGGGCCTCGAGCAGTGGGCGCGTCTCCTCGGTCACGCCTGGATCCTCGATCACGGCCTCGGGGAACGACTCGAGGATGCGTTCGTAGAACTCCGGGTCCGCTGGCACGTCCACTTCGGTCCCCTCGTACTGCCCTTTCAGGTCGAGGATTCGGACGGCGTCGGTCTCGACCAGGTCCTCGATCACGGCGTCGGTCCACTCAGGCGTCGGATCGAGTTTGAACTCGAGGGACGGCACGGCTTCGCGAAGGTGCTCGACTCGGTCGGTCGACGGCGGCTCCCCGAGACGGGTGCTCGCGACGAAGCGGAGCGGTTTCGGTTCGCGATCGAGTGCGTCCCCGAGCGAGGTTCCCGCCTGGCGCAACGCCAGGTCGAGTGCCGCGCTCTCGAGCGCCCAGCGCCGGTAGTCCCGGAAATCCGCACGATCCGGTGCGCCCGCCGGGAACAGGTCCAGGTCCTCGAGGCGGTCGGAGAACGACGCCAGCGTGAACTCGCCCTCGAGGTCGTCGGTCGGCAACCCGACCTGATGGAGGGCATCGTGTTCCTCAGCGTCGTAGGTGACATCTTCGCCGCGTCCCGTGACTCGACCGTCGTCACGGTCGTCGTCAGGGCCGTCGTCGGCGGGACCGGGACCCGCGAACGCAACCTCGGTCGTCACCCGCGTGAACTCGCTCGAGGTGTCGCGCTCCAGGCGACGGAGTTCCACGTCGTCGATGCGCACATCGAGGCCGGCCAGACGATCGAAATCCATGGTCGTCGTTGAACTGCCAGGACGATGAACGTTGGTGTGGCCTCGTTGCGCACCCCTCCGAAAGTACCTGCGAAACGGCGACGTTACTCCTGCTCGCGTCGCTGTCTGAGGTTCTGGCGCGTGAACTGCGGTTTCGTCGAGATGGAACTCGGCGTCCGGAACGACCAGTAGAGGACGATCGAGAGGACGGCCGAAAAGACCGCCGCGACGACCGCCGCGATGGGTGCGTCGAGCGCGTAGAGGACACCCATCGAAAACAGCGACATCGTCAACAACATACCGTAGACCAGGCGTTTCGCCAGGGTGGCGAACACCTGATCGCTGTCCTCGACACCGATCCGGACGAACTGGTCGTCCCGGTCGAGTCGGTCGAGCGTCCGCTCGAGTTTCGGCGGGATCCTGACTGCGGATCGACTGGCATCCCTGACCTCGCCCGCAGTGTCCTCGAGGACCCGCTGTATCGACTCCTCTCGGTAGCCCTGCTCGGTGAGATAGTCCGTCGCCGTGGCGATGAAGTCGAAGTCGGGATCGAGGGTCACGCAGACGCCCTCGACGACGGTCGCCACCCGAAGCACGAGTGCGAGATTCTTCGGGAGGCGGAACGGAAACTCGTAGATCGAGTCCTCGATCTGGCCGACGATCTGCTGGACGCGGTACTGCTCGATGTCCTCCCCGCGCGCGTCGGCGATGGCGAGTTCCATCACGTCGGCCATCACGGCCCGATCGGCCTCCGGGCTCAGCGTCCCGATCGCGATGAGAGAGTCGAGGATCGCATCGATGTCCTGGTTGGCGATTGCGATGTAGAACTCGACGATCCTGTCCTGGACGAACGAGTCGACGCGGCCGCTCATCCCGAAGTCGTAGAAGACGATCCGTCCGTCGTCGGTCACCGCGAGGTTACCGGGATGGGGATCGGCGTGAAAGACCCCGTCGTCGATGATCATCTGGAGATACGACCGCTGGAGGTTCTCCGCGACCTGCTGGCGGTCGATCCCCTTCGCGTCGAGTTCGTCGACCTGATTGATCTTCGTCCCGTCGATGTAAGCCATCGTCAGGACCCGGTCGCTCGAGTAGGCCTCGTACACCTCCGGGATGAGAAACCGGTCGTCGTCCGCGAAGTTCGAGCGGATCTCGGCGAGCATCCGGGCCTCGCGATGGTAGTCAATCTCCTCGCGAATCGTCTTCGCGAACTCGTCGGCCAGGTTCCCGAGGGAGAACGACCTGGATTCGTCGACGAACCGGATCAGTACCGGGAGCGACCACCGAATCACCCGGAGGTCGGCCTCGACGAGCGCCTCGATTCCCGGGCGCCGAATCTTGACGGCGACATCGTCGCCGCCGACCGAGGCGTGGTAGACCTGCCCCAGACTGGCGCCGCTGATGGCGTCGGTATCGAACTCGTCGAACCGCTCCTCGACCGGGCCGAGATCCTCCTCGACGACCACTCGCGCGTCGGCCCAGTCGGCCGGGGGAACCTCGTCCTGGAGGGCTGAAAGCACGTCGATGTACGCCGGCGGGAGGACGTCCGGGCGCGTCGAAAGCAACTGCCCGAGTTTGATGAACGTCGGACCGAGCGTGAGCAACGATTCGAGCAGGACCTCCGCGCGCTCGCGGTGGGTCTCCGAGCCGACGCGGCGCGGCCGTCCGAAGACGAGCCAGCGCCGACGGTCGCGAGCGTACGCCAGCAACAGCGGCAGGAAGTGCCACGCGACGACGACGAACCGTCGATACGCGCGAAGGGTGCCCAGGTCAGGTCACCCGAGTTAGCCGTCCTCGTCGGCGTCTCCATCGACGTCTTCGGCGGCCGAGTCCTCGGGATCGCTCACGACGTCGATCGGCGTCCTGTCTGATCCCTCCCGTTTCGGTAGGGTGAGTTCGAGTACACCACGGTCGACGCTCGCCTCGGCGTTCGACTCCGTCGCGTCGTCGGGTAGCGGGAGGTCGACGTCGAGAAAGAGCGGGCGGTTCTCCTCGAGGTAGTGGTACTCTCCCGGGAGATCCTTCTGGCGGCGGGCCTCGATCCGAATGCGACCATCCTCGACGACGACGTCGATGGTCTCGGCAGCGACCCCCGGCACGTCGAGCACGAGGAGGTAGGAATCGTCGCTCTCGAGGAGATCGAAGAACGCGGCGTCGGAGAGATCCCGGAGGGCGTCGCGCAGCGCTGACATGGTGACAGGTTCGAACGCCGCTACGAAAAAGGCCGCGGTCCCGACCGACCGTATCCGTGGTGATCGATCGTTTCCATACAGACCCACCATTCCTGTCCCGACCACTCGCTCCCGTGGTGACCCAGCGTTCCCGTACCAATCAACTGTCTCATGCCGACAAGCAGATCAGATACCGCCGACGCCGACGGCGAAAGAGAGGGAGAGGGCGAGAAACAGAACACCCGCGAGCGCCGAGACCAACCCCCGGACCGCGACGCGGAGTGCCGCACGGCGGTCGGTCACGTCGAAGAGCAGAAATGGTGGGCCGAGCAGGCGGTGGCGAACGCGAGCCAGCAGTCCTGGCTCCGGCGGGACCGACCGCTCGACGACGGCGTTCACCTGGCCCGTCTCTCGAGAGGCCGTCGTGTCGCGCCGAGCCGTGCCAAGCAGGTGAACCGCCTCGCCCAGGTCCAGTCGACGCTCCAGGTAGCGCCGGTCTCGCCCGGTCGAAATCTCGAGCGGCCCGAGCGAGAGGCTCGTGTTCTCGTCGGACACGTCCTCGTCGCGCTCGATGTAGCGGGCGATCGGCGCCGGTGGCGCCTCGCCACCCTCGACGCGAATCCGTGTGTCCACCGTGAGACGCAGGTCCGCCCCTTGCGGGTCGACCAGAACGTTCCCCGTCTCGTCCTCGAGGCGAAACGGCACGACCCGGGTCCCGCCGTCGATTTCGACCCACTTCGTCCGGCTTCCATTGTTGGTGGACTTCCGGCGTTTCTCCTCCACGGTGTACTCGACGGCGACACAGCCCGTCTCGGTGAACGGCGACTCCAGGACGTCGTCCCAGGCGAGCACGGTTCCGGACAGTTCGACGAACCCGTCGTTCGGCGTGTCGAGTACCGTATGCGGCTCGCGTGCAAAGATTCGATGGGCGAGGCCCAGTTCGCGGAGCCCGTAGGCGAGAAGTGCGACGCCGAGGAGCGCACCGAGGGCGGCCAGAGAGAGGAGCAGGACGGACATGTTCGAATCCCAATTTGTAGGTGAAGGTAAAAGACGTCTGGTTCACAGCCGACCCGCACGTTTTTCATCGCCGGCCACCCCTCTTTGCAGTATGAAGGGTGCCGACCGTGACCGCAAGGAGTCGGGGTTCAGAGTCAGAACCCGCGTCGACGACGCCCAGTCGACCCTCGAGACGGCGCTCGAGGCGCGAAACGTCCGGTGTGACCAGGAGCGTGTGGCGCTCGAACGCGCCGACGGACGCGTCCTGGGCGAGTCGATCACTGCCGACGTCGACGTCCCCCACTACGAACGAGCGGCGATGGACGGCTACGCCCTGCAAGCGGCGGACACGTTCGGTGCGAGCGAACGCTCGCCCGCGGTCTTGCGCCTCGAAGACCGGCCCGACCCCGAATCCGCGCTCCCCCCAGAAACGGCCCGTCGGGTCCACACCGGGAGCGCCATCCCCGACAACGCCGACGCGGTCGTCATGCTCGAGCACGCCGAATCCCTCGCGACGACGGGCGAACTCGAGGTGCTCGACGCGGTCGCCGAGGGCGAGAACGTCGCTCCCGTCGGGGAAGACGTGGAGGCCGGACAGCGGCTGTACGAATCGGGCCACCGACTGCGGCCCTCGGACCTCGGTCTCCTTCGATCGGCAGGGAACGACCGACCGCTCGTCTCGAGCCGGCCGTCCGTCGGCGTCGTGCCGACCGGCGAGGAGGTGGTCCAGGACGATCCCGACCCCGGCGAGGTGATCGAGACCAACGGGCTGACGGTCTCGCGACTGGTCGAACGCTGGGGCGGACGCGCGACCCACCGCGAGGTCGTGACGGACGATGCCGAGGCGCTTCGCGTGGCGATTCAGCGCGATCTGACGAAGGACGTCGTCGTCACGACAGGCGGCTCCTCGGTCGGCCAGCGGGATCTCCTGCCGGAAGTGATCGACGACCTCGGCGAGGTGCTGGTTCACGGCGTCGCGCTGAAACCCGGCCACCCGGTGTGTCTTGGAATCGTCGAGGAGACGCCGGTGCTCGCGTTGCCGGGGTACCCGGTGGCGTGTCTCATCAACGCGGTCCAGTTCCTGCGGCCGACGCTCGCGTGGGTCCAGGGGACCGAAGCGACCCCACATCCGACAGTGACGGCGCGTCTCGGACGAAAGATCGCCTCCGAGCCAGGAACGCGAACGTTCGCCCGGGTGTCGCTCGAGGCGGATGAGGGAGTCGAGGAGGCAGACGAAGAAGGTGAGGACGGGAGCGAAGGTGGGAATCTGGTCGCAACTCCCACGCGAGCGAGCGGGTCGGGCGTGCTCTCGAGCGTCGCGCTCGCCGATGGCTGGGTCGTCGTCCCAGAGGATCGAGAGGGAATTCCAGCAGACGAGACGGTGGCGGTGGAGAACTGGGAGCCCTGGTTCTGAGAGGATGGCCGACGATGGCCGGGACCGTTGCGGACAGGCGACACACCGCTATCGCGATCCGTCGTGTCGCACGACCGCCGCGCGGATCGCGTCTCGAGTCAGTTCACGCCGGGGTTGGCCGCCCATTCGTATATAAATCACCGCACAACGATCGGGGCGCAGTGAGCCGAGCGCGCGGGTGGACACTCGAGGTTTTTACCGCATCGCTTCCAAGAACACCCATGGACCGCAAGGAATTTCGGGATCTCGCGACGCCCGAGGAGGCCCACGAGGCGATTCGGTCGCTGTCGCTCGAGGGTGGCATCGATCGCGTCCCCCTGTCGGAGGCGCGTGGCCGAGTGCTGGTGACGCGCGTCGACGCCGAACTGGACGTCCCCGGGTTCGATCGCTCGAGCCTGGACGGCTACGCCCTCCGCGCGAGCGACACGTTCGGCGCAGACGAGGCCGACCCGGCCCGCCTCGAGCTCGTGGGGGAGGTCCACGCCGGCCAGGAACCAGAAGTCGAGGGCGGGGACGGCAAAGCGGTCGAAATCTCGACCGGAGCGGTGATGCCGCCGGGAGCCGACGCGATGGTTCCCGTCGAGCGGACGGACGTCGAGGATGGGACGGTCCTGGTCCGCACGAGCGTCGCTCCAGGAGACAACGTCATGTTCGCCGGGGCCGACGTCGCCGCCGGCGAGCGCGCGCTGGGGCCGGGGACGCAGCTGACGCCGCGGGAGATCGGGCTACTCTCGGCGCTGGGCGTCGACGAGGTCCCCGTTCGTTCCCGTCCCCGCGTAGGAATCGTCTCGACCGGCGACGAACTCGTCCGCCCGGGCGGCGACCTCGAGAGTGCCCGCGGGCAGATCTACGACGTCAACAGCTACACGGTCGCGGCGGGCGTCGAGGAGGCAGGCGGCGAGGCGGTGCTCTACCCGCACGCGGGTGACGATCCGGCGGAGATGGAGCGCGTGCTTCGGGACGCGGCCGAAGAGTGCGATCTCGTGCTCTCGTCCGGATCGACGAGCGCGAGCGCGGTCGACGTGATCTACCGGGTAATCGAGGAACAAGGCGAGTTGCTGTTGCACGGCGTGAGTGTCAAACCCGGGAAGCCGATGCTGATCGGGCGCCTCGAGCGGTCGGATTCGGCGGGACAGTCCGCCTACGTCGGCCTCCCCGGCTACCCCGTCTCGGCGATGATGGTCTTCCGGACGTTCGTCGCGCCCGCCATCCGCGAGGCGGCCGGTGTTCCCGAACCCGAGACGGCGACGCTGACCGGCCGCCTGGCTCGAGAGGAGCGATCCGAGCAGGGTCGTCATCGCTTGCTTCCGGTCGGCGTCACGACTGACGGGGACGGCGAGTACCTGGTCTACCCCGTCGACAAGGGGAGCGGGGCGACGACCAGCCTCGTCGAGGCCGACGGCGTCGTCGAGATCGACGCCGACACGGACTACCTCGAGGTCGGCGCAACACTCGAGGTCCGGCTATTCTCGCCCGATCGCCGGCTCCCGACGCTGTTCGGCGTCGGCGAGGACGATCCGACCCTCAACCGGGTGCTCGATCGCCTCGAGCGACCCCGGTACCTCCCGATCGGGTCGCGCCCCGCACTGCGGCGGCTTCGGACGGGAACGCCTGACGTGGCCGTGGTCGCCGGGCCGATCGAGCCGGATCGCGAACCCGAGGGCACCGAACTCGGCTCCTGGAAGCGGGAGTGGGGGCTGATCGTGCCAGCGGGGAATCCGGTGGAGGTCGAAGGGCTCGAGTCGCTCGTCGACCGCGACCTGCGGTTCGTCAACCGGACGACCGATTCGGGATTGCGGACGAGCCTGGGCGTCGCCCTCACGGAACTCGCGGACGAACGCGACCGGGACCGCCACGACCTCACCGCGGCAATCGACGGCTTCGACATGGGGCTGCGTGCCCACGAGAGCCCTGCTCGGCGGGTCATCGCCGGGGAAGCGGACGTCGCGCTCGGACTCCAGGAGACGGCTGAACGATTGAGCCTCGGATTCGTTTCCTGCGGCGAGCAACCCGTCCAGGTCTGGACGGCGGCCGACCGCGTCGACAAACCGGGCGTTCGGGAACTCGAGTCGGCTCTTCGTGAGAAACTCGAATAACGCACGGAGACAGTCTCAGGGCCCCGGTAGTCAGGATCTTCGAAGTAGCAGTTTTACGCCCGAGCGGTGTAGGGTGCGTGATGTCGACGATTGCCGAGTTTCGGATTCCGGCCTCGGATACGGCCATGGAAACGACGTTCGAGCGAGCGCCACAGGCCAGGCTCGAGCTCGAGTCCTCGGTGTCGAAGACGCTCCCGTCGATCTGGGTCTCGGGGACGACCTGCGAGGCGATCGAGAACGCCTTTGCGGCCGACGACACGATCGAGCGATTCGAACTGGTCGCGAGCGCCGAAGATCGGCTCCTCTACGACGTCGACTCCGAGCGCGGGCAGTACCTCTACGACGAGTTGCTCTCTTCTGGCGGCTCGTTGCTCGAGGCGAGCGGCGTCGATTCCTGGTGGCAGTTCAAGATGCGGTTTCGGACGCGCGAACACCTCGTCGACACCCACGAGACGCTCGAGAGCCAGGGCATCGTAGTCGATTTGATCCGCGTCACCGACGTCACGACGGTGTCGACGGGGAATACGCGGCTCACGCCGGAGCAACACGAGGCGTTGACGGCCGCGTTCGAGAAGGGGTACTTCAAGATTCCGCGCCAGATTTCGATGGAGGAACTCGCGAGCGACCTCGGCATCTCCCACCAGGCGCTCTCGGAACGACTGCGGCGCGCGTACGGGACGCTGGTCGACGCGGAGGTACAGCCAGTGAACGAGCAAACGACCGACTAGAACAGTTCTTCGAACGAGTGGACGCGGTAGTCGCCGAGCACGCAGCGTCCGCGCCTGTCGTGGCCCACTCGTTCGACGTGGATCGCGTCGAGACCCGCGTTCCAGGCGGCGCCGACGTCGCCAGCGCCGTCGCCGGCGAGGACGCCCCGGTGTCCGTTCTCCGCGACGCCCAGATTCGTCATCACCCGCTCGACGGGGGTTGGGTCGGGCTTCCAGCCCGTCTCCGGGGTACAGCACAGCACGTCGTCGAACCAGTCGCGAATCCCGACGTGGTCGAGGACGGGGTCGGCTAAAAACTGCTGGCAGTGGGTGACGAGGCCGACCGGCGTCTCCAGGTCGCCGACGAACGCGGCGTCCTCGTGGAGGTACGTCTGCTCGGCGCGGACGAGCGGATCCTCCTCGGCGTGGAAGGCGTCCCAGAACGCCGACGGCTCGATACCCCAGGCCCTGAGCTGGGCGTCCCGAGAGCCGGTGAGGCCGTTCCAGAGGATGTCGGCCTCCCGGTCGGTGAACTCCCGACCGAGTCGATCGCCGACGCGGTCGAACACATTGCGAGTGTAGGACCACTCGACGTCGACCAGGGTTCCGTCGAGATCGAGGAGCCAGAAGTCGTACTCCGAGACCATGTGGAGCTATCAGTAAACGCTCTACTTATAAGTGTGTGTCGCCGCGGGCGCCGCCGCCATCGGTTTCTTCGGTTTCCCACGTTACACGTTACACGTCACACGTCGCACGTCGCACGTTACACGTCACACGTCGCACGTCACACGTCGCACGTCACACGTCACACGTCGATCGCCCAGGGAGCCCGAAACTCACCGCCGCGGTGCCTCGATCCTGACCTCCCTCGTCTCGACGCCAGCACAGGAGGGACAGACGAACCGGTAGTGGACGGACCGTCCGGACGTCGTCACGTGCCATCCCGCGTCGTCGCCGTCGTAGCCGCACTCCCGGCACCGGGCGCAGGTTCGGTCGAGTCGCTGGCGCAGCCGTTCGAACGGCGATCGGCTTCTCTGAATAGACATGTGTTAACATACAACTCGACGTCGTATAATTGTCCGCATCAGTCACGAACGAAGAATGTTAACCACCGCGATAGGGACTGGCGTTTTATGACCGGTCCGAAACTAGAATGGACATGGACGACACCGACGGGCGGCACGGGGCAAACGACGTCGATCGAGCCGTGAAGGCGAGGGCGATCGACGAGGCACCGATCGGTGTCTCGCTCTCCGATCCGTCACGCGAGGACAATCCGCTGGTGTACATCAATCCGGCCTTCGAACGATTCACCGGCTACGACGGCGAAGCGGTTCTCGGACGAAACTGTCGATTCCTCCAGGGGCCGGACTCGAGCCCCGAAGCAGTCGCGGAAATGCGGGCCGCTATCGAGGAAGAACGGCCAACCACGGTCGAACTCCGGAATTACCGGGACGACGGCACCGAGTTCTGGAACGAGGTGACGATCGCCCCCGTCCGCGACGAGACGGGAACCGTCACCCACTACGTCGGCTTCCAGAACGACGTCACGGCCAGAAAGGTAGCCGAGTTGGCCCTCGAAGAACGAACCGAGGAACTGGAGTACATCCTCGAGCGCGTCGAAGGACTGATCCAGGACGTGACCAGCGTCGTCGCCGGATCGACCTCCAGGAGCGATCTCGAGACTGCAGTGTGTAACCGAATCGCTGAGGAAGCCGCCTACGAGGGTGCCTGGATCGGCGAACGCAACCCCGCCACAGACACGCTCGAGGTGCGAGCGAGCGTCGGCGTCGATCCCGGCGATGTGCCGATTGACGCCGATCACCCCGCGACGACTAGCCTCGCTTCGGGGTCCGTCGTCGTCGACACGGTCGAGGGGTGGACCCACGCTTCGTTCCCGCTCTCCTACAACGGCGTCGAGTACGGGACGTTGACGGTCTGCAGCGACCCCTCGCGCGGCGTCGACGACCGCGAGACGATCATCCTCTCGGCGCTCGCGCGGGCGGTCGCCAGCGGAATCAACGCTCGCGAGACCAGTCGTATGCTCGCGACGGACGCCGTCGTCGCCGTCGAACTCGAGATGACCGACCACGACCTCCCACCAGTCGCGATCAGTGCCGAGACGGGCGGCCGCCTCGAGTACCGTCGGTCGGTTCACCGGGCGGGCGACGACACGGCATCGCTGTTTACGGTCACGAACGCTGTCACCGAAGAACTGGCGGCGGCCACCGACGATCTCGAGGGGATCGACCTCGAGGTGCTCGTCGAGCGGGCGGACCGCACGTTGATCGAACTCAACGCCGAGGCGGATCTCGTGGGTTGGCTCTCCGAACGCGGCATTCTCGTCCAGTCGATCATCGCTGAAGGTAGCCACGCCCGCGTGACCCTCGAGATCCCGCACTCGACGAACGTTCGCGGCGTCGTCGAGTCGGTTCAGGCACGGTACGACGGAACGGACGTCATTTCTTTTCGCCAGCACGAACGCGGGGGCGAGACTCGCGAGGAGTTTGCCGCCAGACTCGAGGATGCGCTCACCGACCGCCAGTTCGCCTCCCTGCAACGGGCGTACCTCGGCGGATACTTCGAGTGGCCCCGTCCGACCACTGGCGAAGAACTCGCCAGTTCGATGAACGTCTCCCGGCCGACGTTTCACGAACACCTCAGAAACGCCGAAGCGAAACTCTGTCGAGCGTTCTTCGGTGACGAGTTGGCCGAAGAATGATCGGCTTATACTCGCGGTCCATCGCGTAGTCGCTCCTTAGCATCGACGACCGTCCTGGACAGTCACCAGCGTTTATATACCAGTTTGTGGTGGCTGCTCACACATGCTCGAGATTCCACTCCAGATCGGTGGCGGCGGATTCCTGTACTGGGCGATCATCTTCTTCGTCCTGGCGATTATCGCCGCGGCGGTCGGTTCCCGCGGCGTCGCCGGGGTGAGTATGGAGATCGCACGGATATTCGTGTTGATCTTCATCATCCTCGCTGTCGTCGCTCTGTTACTGTAGTGATCCTCGAGTGTCGGTACTCAGAAATCGAGACTCGAGATCGGGGACAGGAGGATGGAGACCAGATACCGGATACCGGAGACCGGAGACCGGAGACCGGAGAAGCAACGACAGAGTGCGGACTCGCCACCGGGACGAGTCTGTCGACGTTCTACGCGATGTAAGCGGATTCGGTTACGTGCCTGTGGGAACGCCTAACAGGCTTCGAGACGAATATAACGGACAGAGTTTACCATGACAGAACTTGGCGGTTTTCAAGACAGGGTTGCTCGCATCGATCTCTCCTCAGGCTCGGTCGACTACGAGCCGATCGACGACGAGGACGCCAGGAAGTACATTGGGGCCCGCGGCCTCGGCGTGAAGTACGTCTTCGAAAACGGACCGGACGTCGACCCGGAGGGACCCGAGAACCTGCTCGCGTTCATGAACGGTCCGCTCACTGGCTCGCAGGTTCCGATGTCCGGACGAATCGCGGTCTGTACCAAATCGCCGCTGACCGGAACCGTCACCGACAGCCACCACGGCGGCTGGTCCGGCGCGCGGCTGAAATGGGCCGGCTTCGATGGCCTGCTGTTCGAGGGGAAGGCCGACGACCCCGTCTACGCCGTCGTCGAGGACGGTGAGGTCGAACTCCGTGACGCCTCTCACCTCTGGGGAAGCGGCGTCCACGCGACTCGCGACCAGCTCGAGGAGGAGGTAGAGGGTGCTTACGGGAAGAACCTCTCGCTGATGGCCATCGGTCCTGGCGGCGAGAACGGCGTGAAGTACGCCTGCATCATGAACGAGGACGACCGGGCCTCCGGCCGTGGCGGCACCGGCTGCGTGATGGGGTCGAAGAACCTCAAGGCGGTCGTCGTCAAATCGACGACGAAAATGCCCAAGCCCGCGGATCAGGAGACGTTCAGGGAGGGCCACCAGCAGGCGATGAAGGCGATCCAGGAGTCGGACGTCACCGCGCCCAACGAGGGCGGCCTCTCGATGTATGGGACGAACGTCCTGATGAACATCGGCGAGGAGATGGACGGCCTCCCGACGAAGAACGCCCAGTACACATCGACCGAGAGCATGCGCGAGGCCGAAGGCGTCGACATCGACGCCGAGCGCGTCTCCGGGGAGAACGTCCGCGAGAACATCCTCGTCGACGAACCGACCTGTCACTCCTGTCCGGTCGCCTGCAAGAAGGAAGTCGAGGTGCAGACGATGCACAAGGGCGAGGAGATGAACGTCAGGACGGAGTCATACGAGTACGAGTCGGCCTACGCACTCGGCCCGAACTCGGGACACACCGACCGCGACGCCGTCGCCCTCATGATCGAGCGCTGTAACGACGTAGGCGTCGACACCATCGAGACGGGCAACATGATGGCGATGGCTATGGAGATGACCGAGCAGGACAAACTCGAGGAGGGCGACCTCGAGTGGGGCGACTACGAGACGATGATCGACATGATCGACCGAATCGGTCGGCGCGAGGACGACCTCGCCGACCTGCTCGCGGAGGGGCCACGCCGAGTCGCCGACCGCAAGGACGCTCAGGACAACTCACTAGCGGTCAAAGGCCAGACCATCGCCGCTTACGATCCACGCTGCATGAAGGGGATGGGCATCGGCTACGCCACCTCCAACCGCGGCGCGTGTCACCTGCGCGGGTACACGCCTGCCGCCGAAATTCTCGGCATTCCCGAGAAGGTCGATCCGTACGAGTGGGAGGGCAAAGGCGAACTGACCGCCGCCTTCCAGGACCTCCACGCCATCTCCGACAGCTTCGACATCTGCAAGTTCAATGCATTCGCAGAGGGCATCGAGGAGTACGTCTCCCAGTACAACGGCATGACCGGCCTCGACGTGAGTGAGGACGAACTCCTGGAGGCTGGCGAGCGCATCTACAACTTAGAGCGCTACTACAACAACCTCGCCGGCTTCGACGGTGCGGACGACTCCCTGCCGGCGCGCTTCCTGGAGGACGGCATCCGCGGCCAGGGCGCCAGCGAGGGCGAGTACTGCGAACTCGAGGAGATGAAGGACGAGTACTACGAACACCGCGGCTGGGTCGACGGCGTCGTTCCCGACGAGAAACTCGACGAACTCGGCATCGACATGGGTCCCGGTACCGGCGTTTCGGCGGGCGATTCGCCGGCTCCGGCCGACGACTGATTGCGAGGCCCGACTCGAGGGGCTCGACCACCGATCACGGCGCATTTTTTCGAGTCTCCTGGGTAGTGCCGGCCACTCTCGGTACGGCTGCTCGGTCGACTCGGGTGCCAACGTTCCAGTCGGTGCTACTCTCTCCACAGCCGGTCCCTCCCAGCGTTCGAACCGACGGGCGCTAAATATTTCACGCCCGGGGAGACGCCGCACACGGGAACCTTTACAACGACGTTAGTGGTCCGTTCCTCGAGGTTTGGTACCAAATGTCAATGAGCGCTGTCGTATACCAGGGACCGCACGACGTGGCCGTCGAGGAGGTCGACGAGCCACAGATCGAACACGAAAACGACGTCGTCCTCGACATCACGACGACGTGCATCTGCGGTTCGGACCTCCACATGTACGAGGGTCGGACCGCGGCCGATCCAGGAATCGTCTTCGGGCACGAAAACATGGGCACCGTGACCGACGTCGGCGACGCCGTCACGACGCTCGAGGAGGGCGACCGAATCGTGCTGCCGTTCAACGTGGCCTGCGGATTCTGTCGGAACTGCGAGAACGGCTACACCGGCTTCTGCACCAACGTCAATCCGGGCTTCGCCGGCGGTGCGTACGGCTACGTCGCGATGGGACCATACAAGGGCGGCCAGGCCGAGAAACTCCGCGTCCCCTTCGCCGACTTCAACGCGCTGAAACTGCCGGAGGGGAACGAACACGAGGACGCCTTCGCGCTCCTGGCGGACATCTTCCCGACGGGGTGGCACGGCACCCGCCTCGCGAACCTGAAACCGGGAGAGTCCATCGTGATCTTCGGGGCCGGTCCGGTCGGGCTGATGGCGGCCTACAGCGCCATGATCCAGGGCGCCTCGGAGATTTACGTCGTCGACCGCGTCGAGAGTCGACTCCAGATGGCCGAGGACCACTGCGACGCCCACCCGATCAACTTCGAGGAGTCCGACCCGGTCGAACAGATCGTCGACCAGCACGGGGACGAGGTCGACAAGGGAGTCGACGCCGTCGGCTACCAGGCGATCGACCCCGAAACGGACGTCACCGACGACGCGTATGACCCCGCCCGTGAGAACCCCGCAGTCGTCCTCAACCAGTTGATCCAGACCGTCAGGCCGACGGGCGAAATCGGCGTACCAGGGCTGTACGTCCCCTCCGATCCCGGTGCCCCGAACGAGATGGCTGCACAGGGCCGCCTCGGCATCGACTTCGGGAAGCTCTTCGAAAAGGGCCTGCGCTTTGGCACCGGCCAGTGTAACGTCAAGCAGTACAACCGACAGCTCCGAGACATGATCATCGAGGGTCGCGCGGACCCCAGCTGGGTCGTCTCGCATCGAGTCGACCTCGAGGAAGCCCCCGAGATGTACGAGCGCTTCGACGAGCGAGAGGAGGGCGTGATCAAGGTGTTACTCGAGCCCTGACGGGTCGCGCGGAATCCGATTTTTTGCTCGTGGCTCCCACGGGACGGACGAGCACCGGTCACCGAGGTGATCCTCAGCTGCGAACCCAGGCCATCGGGTGATCGTCGCGGAGGTGGTCCTGATATCGTTTGATCAGTTCCGGGTAGGACCCCGCAACCGCGTGCCACTCGCAGTGATCGCATCCCCGTTCGACTGTGTCGTTCGCGCTCTGGACGTATCCGCCCCTTCCGCACATGCAGAACGCGGTCCGCTGTGGCGCCATAGCCTTTGTGTTGTTGGTCCTCTCCTGCGGGACGGATTCCTCGATCGGAGAAACTGGTATGGTCCCGAACGGCGTACCCAGATCCATGTGCCAGTACTGTAGCTATTCCCTCCACGACGGGTGGACGCAATTGCTCGAGTACGACGACGTCTACCAGAACGCGTTCTCGGACGGCGTGACCGATCAGTCGACGCACGGTTTCCACGAGTCCTGGGAGGAACTCAGCGACCAGCTCGCGTAACGAGTGCCTCCAGCGGAAACGGATCGGCCGTCGCGTCGACCGTCTCGCGTTCGTCGTCGACCAGACAGGTCTCGAGTTCCGCGCGAATCCGCGGTTCGTCCATCTCTCGACCGATGAACACCAGTTGCGTCGTCCGGTCGTCGGTCGGTCGCCACGGGCCGATGGGACCGGCTTTCACCGAGGGGCCCGCCTGGCTGACGCCGATTACCTCCTCGCGGTTCGCGACGTGGCAGACGCCCTTGGCTCGAACGATGGCTCCGTCCCACTCCTCAAGCCAGCTCGCGAGCCGCTCCGGATGGAACGGGGTCTCGGAGCGAAAGACGAACGAGGAGACGCCATGCCGTTCGGCGACGCCGGGTTCAACGTCGTGGTTGGCACTGTGACCGTGGTCGGCGTCGTGATCGAGTTGAGTGCCGTGGTCGTGGTCGGCGTCGTGACTATGGTCGGTGCCGTGACCGTGCCCACCTCCCTCCCCACGCAGGTGGCGCTTCCACCCCTGGGAACGGCTCGCCGCCTCGAAATCGAACCGTCCGGTATCGAGCACGAGGTCCGGGTCCACGTCACAGTAGGTCGTTCGGAGCCGAGTCGCTCGCGGTTGGAGCGTCTCGACGACGGCTTCGATTTCCTCGAGGACATCCTCGGGAACCGCGTCGACCTTGTTGAGCAACAGGACGTCGCAAAACTCGATGCCCTCGACGAGCACGTCGCTCAGCGGTCGATCCGTATCCGGCTCGAGACCGTCCGGAAGGCGGGCCCCGGCGTCGAACTCCTTCCAGAAGCCGTACGTGTCCAGAACGGTGACCATGGTGTCCAGCCGAAACAGGTTCGGGTCAGCGTCGCTCGCGTCCGTTCCCTCGAGAAACACCTGGGCGATGGGAATTGGCTCGCTGATTCCCGAGGCTTCGACCAGCAGGGCGTCGAAGTCGCGGCGTCTCGCTAGTCGCGTCGCTTCCTCGAGCAGGTCCCCCCGCAATCGACAGCAGATGCACCCGTTCGAGAGGTCCACGATGCCGTCGTTCTCGTCGTCGCTGGCTCGCGCGATGAGGTCGGCGTCGATGTTTACCTCCCCCATGTCGTTGACGATCACCGCCACTCGACGTCCGCCGGGGTTCGACAGCACGCGGTTGATCAGCGTCGTCTTTCCCGCGCCGAGGTAGCCGCTGACGACGGTGACGGGGACTGGCTCTATGCTCGCCATGTGGTATCGAAAACCACGACGAGAGTACTAAACGACCGGGTGGCTCTCGTTGAGAGTCTCGAACGCTGATGCTCCTATCCCTAATTCGTCGGGGCCGGCTCGAGCAGGCGTCGCTCGACTCCGAAGTGCGGACTGAACGAGGATCCGAAGCGAAGACCGACTGGAACCTCCGAAAGCCACCGACGGGTCACTCCAAATCGCTCCTGCACGCTGCCTCGGCTCTCTTTCAGTCGTCGTCAGCAGATCGGTTCACTCGTGCCGTAGGCGGCGACGACCACTGCGGCCTGGTACGCCCCAGATTCATCCTCCGTCGTTTCGACCTGGACAGACGGCTCGTCGAACGCCCAGTCTCGAAATTCCTGGCCGGCCTCGAGACCGTCGAGGGCACGCTCACGAACCGAATCGGGGTCAGTCCCGGTCGTCTCGTAGAACAGGCCCGGACCCTCGCCGTCGCCGGATTCGGCCCACGCGAGGGCGGCGCTCGCCGGTTCGTTATCGGCGGCCGTCGCGTGTCCCTGGACGACGGTCAGCCGATTTCCGACCGGGCCGAGATCGGGGGCGGTGCCGACCGCCTCGACGCGAGCGGTCGCCGGAATCACGGACGAAACGGTCACGAGGTTGTAGTTCTCGATTCCGGCGTTCGCGAGCGCGGCGTCGTAGGCGGCCATCTTCGTCGGTCCCGCCGCCGTTCCCCAGACGACCCGAATAGTGCTCATAAACGGACGTAGGTGGACGACGGCGTAAGGACTTGCGATTTCGGATCGATTCGAAACACGCGAAACGCGGTAGAAACAACTTCGGTCTCGAGCCTGTGTCAGTCGAAGAAGTAGTTCGCCGACGTGACGACTTCCGTTTCGCCGGCCTCGATCTTCTCGAGGGCCGCCTCGAAGTCCGCCTGCCCGACGGTCGTCCGGTCGTCGCGGATGGCAAACATCCCGGCTTCGGTCGTGACAGATTCGATCTCCGCGCCCGTGAACCCGACCGTCTGTTCGGCGAGGGCCTCGAAGTCGACCTCGTCGTCGACGTTCATGGTTCGCGTATGAATCTCGAAAATCTGCTGTCGTCCCTCGCCGTCGGGTTCTGGAACCTCGATGAGGCGATCGAACCGTCCTGGACGGAGGATCGCGTCGTCGAGCATGTCGAAGCGGTTCGTGGCGGCGATGATGCGGATGTCGCCGCGCTCGTCGAACCCGTCCATCTCGTTCAGTAGCTGCATCATCGTTCGCTGGACCTCGGCGTCGCCAGAGGTCTTCGACTCGGTGCGCTTGGCGGCGATGGCGTCGATTTCGTCGATGAATATGACGGCGGGTTCGCGCTCGCGGGCCATCTCGAAGAGGTCTCGAACCAGGCGGGAGCCCTCGCCGATGAATTTGCGGACGAGTTCGGAGCCGGCCATCTTGATGAAGGTGGCGTCGGTCTGGGTGGCGACGGCTTTGGCGAGCATCGTCTTCCCCGTACCTGGCGGCCCGTAGAGCAGGACACCGGCTGGCGGTTCGATCCCCACGTTCTCGAAGAGCTCGGGCTGAGCGAGCGGTTGCTCGACGGCCTCCCTGACTTCGCGAACCTGGTCGTCGATCCCCCCGATGTCGTCGTAACTGACGTCGGGTTTTTCCGTGATCTCCATCGTCTGTGCGCGAGCGTCTGTCTCCGCCGAGAGGATCCGCTGGATACCGAAAGAATCGTTGACGGCGACGCGGTCTCCGTAGTCGATTTCCTCGGCGAAGTCGGGGCCGATCTCGGTGAGTACCTCCTGGTTGTTCCCGTGTTGCTTGACGATAACCTCGTCGCCCATATGGTCCTCGACGGTCGCGAGGTACAGCGACGAACTCTTGAGGACCTCGTTTTCGCGTTTGGTACGGTCGACCTGTTCTTTGAGTCGCGTTCGCCTGTCGCGGGCGACGTCAAGTTGCTCTGACAGCTGTTCGCTGGCCGCTGTCAGCTGCATAAAGTGGTCGTGGAGCGCTTCAAGCCGTTCTTCGTCCGAGAGATCGGGGTCGATCTCCCGGCTCGGTGTGTCGGGGAGCGAGGGACTTCGAGACATCCTGACGACCGAGCATAGCTGCCGACGGTACATCTGCCTTTGGGTCCCGGAGAGGATATCGATGCGGTTTCGATTCGCTGGCGAAAGCCTGCGGCTCGGGCCGGGCACCCGTCGTCCGCCGCCCGCGCCATTTAAGCGGTCGGGGTCCCCTTCCCCGATATGGCCACGGGTCTGCTCACAGACGAAAGGGCTGATCAGATCGTCACCACCTGTCGAACCGCCGTCGGCGACAGCCTCCGGTCGGTGACGTACTTCACCCGGGACGACTTCGAACAGCTGTACCTCCGCGGCGATCTCGAGCGCGACGCCGACCTCACGAGCTTCATCGGTCACGAGTGGCGCGGCTTCAAGACCGCCCAGACTGCCTACGAGGGCTCAGAACTGGGCGACTACGAGTACACCATCCGCGTGTTCGAAAACGGCTTTCTCATCCGCGTGACGACCGATCGGGAGGGCGTCTTCGCGACGACCGACGGGCTAACGGTCAAGGACTTCGAAGAAGTTGCGACCGGTCTCGAGTCGTTCCTGGGCGAGCGCAACCGCGAGTAAGCGCCGTCAACACGCTTCCGACCGCTCGTCGTCGTCGCTAGACTCGCTCGGTCCGTCGAGGGAGCCGATCGGTAATCCCGAGCCGAGTTCTCCGTCGGTGCCGAGCAGTCGAGCGAACCGTCGTTTCTCCGCAGCGTACTTATCGAGTGCCATGCTTCCGACGAACGGTCGACCCACGTGTAGTTATGCACGACATTAACGCTGTTTCCCACCGTTGTTCGCGACGAAACGAACGGAACCGATCGAATGCCGGTGAAATGGTAACTGAAGTGATGGGATGATTCCATTCGACCCTTACCTCGCAAGCCGCACCCCGCTATTGGCGTAACACCCATTTTCGTACCGACCCTCTACCCACGTATGACGACGTTACCGACGCCTATTGCCGACGCACTCGAGGAGCACAAGTCGTTTTCGCCAGTCGACGACGCGACGTACGCACTCGAGACCACCGTCTTCGAGGCGCGCGTGACCGCGACCGCCGCCGAGGGGCCGCGAGATGGCTCGGTTACTGTTGTCGTCCGGTTGCCGACGCTCGACGCGGCAACCGCCGACCGCGTCGCCCCGGTGGTCGAAGACGGCTGGTTCGAGACGCTCGAGCGTCGACTCGCAGACGTGTTTACAGTCGCCGAAACGGACACTCACGACGCCCCGCAGATCGACCACGAGGACGGCGTCGTGACGGTCACCCTCGAGTACGTCGCCTGGGACGCCAGAGAGGGGGTCGACGACGCCAAGGCCCTGATCGAGTACGTCGAGGGAACCTACGCACAGGGTATCATCCCGGGGTACGAGTACGAGGGGCCCGCAGCGACGCTGCTCGAGAACGCCCAGACTGCAGGAGAGCGGGCTGCCGAAGGCGCTGCTGGCGGCCACGACGACGAGTACGATAGCCCGTTTTGATCACGCTCACTCGCCTCGCATCGCGTCGAACGGATGTGTCTGCGTTGTTGGTTCGAGGCGTGCTGTGCCCCCTCTAGTTGTAGTTACTACGAACTCGAGCGACGGATCTTCCGCACTGTACGCAATCTCGCAATCGTCGTTTCAGTCCATCGCGATGTAGGTCTTCGTATCCGAAACACCATCGAGACTCTGGATATCTCCCGAAGCCGCCTTCAGGACGCCGTACACCTCGTCGGCGTCGACCTCGGCGATTATGTCGTAATTACCGGCGACGATGTGGGCGTCCGAAACGCTCTCGAGGTCGCGGATGCCCGCCAGGAGTCCTTCGGATTTACCGGCAGCGGTCTTCACCATGATGAACGCGTGAACCATTGCTTTCGTGTGGTACTCCTTGACACGACTAAAGTGTTTGCCCGGTCACGGACGATGACGTCTCGAGAATTCGTCGAAACTTTCGTATCAAAAGTCCCACGGTGAGTGCAACGAGACGTCGAAGCAGTAACTGGCAAAAACCTGGAGGCCGAAGTGAGTACATGGCACGAACCATCACGGTAACTGGCATGAGCTGTGGCGGCTGCGAGGACACGGTCGAATCGGCGCTCGAGGACGTCGACGGCGTCGTCGAGGCATCGGCGGACAACGAATCGGACGCCGTCACTGTCGAGGGTGACGCCAACGTCGACGCACTCGTCGAGGCAATCGAGAACGCTGGCTACGACGTCTCTGCCTGAAATCGGACCACTCGCGAACGCCCGCTCGTTCTACACGTTTTACCGGTCGATCGGATCGTCGATCCAGTTGTAACACCGAAAGTGCTCCGGCCGCTTTTCGCTCGTGAGCATCTCGAGGGGGATGAATCCCTCGCCGCCGCGAGCCCCCGCCTCGCGCTCGCCGGGGTCGTCGGAGAAGGTCATGAGCTTCGCCTTCACCGAAAACGTGACTTCGAGCGTGCCGGTGTGATTGTCGTCAGGGTCGAAGCGCATCGAGACGTCGCCGGCGCCGACGCCGAAGATGGCACGGTCGGTCGGCGTCGAGACGCCCACGTCGTGACTGGCGAGTCCGCTCGAGAGGTCCTCGAGCCACGCGCGCATCGACTCGCGGTCGAGGGCTTGCTCGAGGTCGAACCCGCCGTCCTCGTCCATCGACCCCGATTCGAACGCGAAGACGGGGTAGGCGAGTTTCTCGTCGGGAAGGACGTGCGAACTCGTTTCCGGGTCCGGCGAGGTTTCGGGGACGCCCAGTTCGTCGCTGATCGCCGACCGGACGGTCGCTTCGGCGTTCGATGCGTCCACGGGTGTCGATTTCGCGTCACTCACGTCGCTTGGGCCGTCCGCGTCACCCGCCTCACCCACTGCTTCCGTCTCGTCGCCCGCTTCCGCCGGCGGTTCCCCGTCCATGCTATCGTCGGTATCTCGAGTCGTAGCTCATAGTCCTGCTGGTCGTCCTCGAGCGACGCGTTCGGCGACGTGGAACTTTGACCCGTCGTGGGCCACTCCGACTCGTCGTCACCGCGCCTACTCACACCCACGCCCGTGAACCGGGGTAACATTATTCACGGCCGCCGGCGTAGCCCACTCCATGCGGTTCGTCATCATCGGCGCCGGTCGGGTCGGCCTCCGCACTGCGCGCGTCTTGCGCGAGGAGGGTCACGAGGTAACGCTGGTCGAGTACGACGAGGCAAAGGTCCGCCGTGCGCGCGGTCAGGACTTCGAGGTCGTCCAGGGCGACGGCTCTCGCGAGGAGACCCTCGAGGAAGCGGGCGTCCATCGGGCCGACGCCCTCGGCGCATTGACGGGCGACCTGAACGTCAACTTCGCGGCGTGCATGATCGCCAAACACCACGGCTGTCGGACGATCATGCGCATCGACGAGGACTACCGCGAAGAGATCTACCGCAAGTACGCCGACGAGGTCGACGACGTGATCTACCCCGAGCGCCTGGGCGCGATGGGCGCGAAGAACGCACTCCTGGGCGGGACGATTCGGGCCATCGCGGACATCGCCCAGCATCTCCAGGTAGTCGAGTTGACGATCACCGACGAAGCCCCGGTTCGGGGGTACACGATCAGCGAACTCCAGCTGCCGGCCAACGCAACCCTGCTCGCGTTCGGTAAGGCGGGCCACCAGCTCGCGATTCCAACCGAGGACGAGTCGCTCGAGACTGGCGACCGCCTGGTCGTCCTGGCGGATTTCGACGTGTTGAGCGACGTCAGACAGATTCTCGTGGGCGAGTCACCGGATCGGCCGGTGTCGGCCGATGGCGGAAGTGTCGACGGGATCCCGAATGCAGCGAACGACGGCGAACACGACGGAGGCAACTAGTATGGTCACCGCGTTCATCATGATCAAGGCGAATACGGGCGAGGCGGATCGACTCAGGGACAACATCGAAGAGATCGAGGGCGTCGAATCGGCGCACATCGTCGCGGGCGACGTCGACATCATCGCGAAAGCGCGCGTCAAGACGCCCGCTGCAGTGAAGGAAATTTCGGCGACCCGGATCCAGGGCATTCAGGGCGTCGAGGACACGCAGACGTACATCGCGATGGACTGATCGGTAGTCTCGACGTCGCCAGGTGATCGGTTCGACCTCGGTGATTTATGCTGTTTTGTCCCGTGAAACCCGTATGCAGGAGTTTGACTTTCTCGTCGTTGGATCGGGTTCGGGCCTCGACGTGGCGAACGCAGCCGTCAACCAGGGACAGTCCGTTGCCGTGGTCGAGAAGGGGCGTCTCGGCGGGACGTGTCTCAGTCGTGGTTGCATTCCCTCGAAGATGTTGCTCTATCACGCCGACGTCCTCGAGACGATCGAGTCCGCCGACGAGTTCGGGATCGACGCGACCGTCGACGACGTCGACTTCGCCGGTATCGTCCGCGAGGTCAACGAAGACGTGAAAGCGGACGCCGAATCGATCCGCCGCGGCCTGCGCTCCTCGTCTGATCACGCCCTGTTCGAGGCCGAGGGACGATTCGTCGACGACCGAACGCTCGAGATCTCCGGCGGCGAGGATGACGGCGAACGCCTCCGGGCCGACACGATCCTCATCGCGGCCGGGACTCGCCCGACAATCCCGCCGATCGAGGGCATTCAGGACGTCGAGTACCTGACCAGTACCGAGGCGCTGCGCCTCGAGCGTCCACCGGAACACCTGGTGATCGTCGGAGGCGGGTACGTCGCGGCCGAACTTGGCCACTTCTTCGACACGTTCGGCAGCGACGTGACGATCGTCGGGAGGCGGCCGTTGCTCCTCCCCGAGGCCGACGACGAGGTCGCCGAGGCGTTCACCGACCGATTCGACGACCGGTTCACCGTCTACACCGGCCACGAGGCGACCGCCGTCTCGGCCTCCGACGGTCAGATCACCGTCGAGGCGAAGCCCTACGAGTACGGCGATGGACTCCTCGAGGACGCTCAGCCGGTGACCGCCACCGGCGACGCGCTGTTGGTCGCCGCCGGTCGCCGACCGAACACGGACACTCTGAACCTCGAGGCGACGGGCGTCGAGACGGATGCTCGAGGCTTCGTCGAGACCGACAAGTACCTGCGGACGGCCGCCGAGGGCGTCTGGGCGCTCGGCGACATCGTCGGCGAGTTCCTGCTGAAACACAGCGCGAACCACGAAGCCCAGGCGGTCGCCCGCAACCTCTTCGGGGACGAACTCCAGCCGGTCGATTACGACGCGATGCCGTTCGCCGTCTTCACGTCCCCCGAAGTCGCCGGTGTCGGCGCTCGCGAGGCCGACCTCCGGGACGACGGTCGGGAGTACGCGACGAACACGTACCGCTACGAGGACACCGCCCGCGGCGCGGCGATGAAAGCCGAGGGGTTCGTGAAGGTGCTCATCGATCTCGAGGGAACGATCCTGGGGTGTCACATCGTAGGGCCGGACGCCTCGACGCTGATCCAGGAGGTCGTCGTCGCGATGAAGTCCGGTTCGGGGACGGTCCAGGACGTTCGGAGTGCGGTCCACGTTCACCCGGCGCTCCCCGAGGTCGTCCAGCGCGCGTTTGCTGGGCAGTTCGCCCGAGGTGACAGCCACGATCACGATGCCCAATCCGACCATCATCACGGTCACGGTGACGATCACCGAGACGATCATCAAGACGATCACGGTGACGACCACCAGGACGATCACGACTCCGACCATCAACACTAACGCCCGTCTTCACCGAGCAACGCCTCTCGAGAAGCGACCACAAAGACCGCACGTTCGAGACTCGAACTCGCTCGCGCGTTAGTGCTCGAGTTCCTGCACGTCGTGGTCGGCGAGAAAGCCCTCGAGCCAGGCGCGCTGGTCCTCGAGCCGGGGCGTCGGCTCGTCGTAGACGGATTCGAACACGTCCGACGGATCGGGGGCCGGCGCCTCCTCGGCCGTCTCGACGGCCGCCTCGACTTCGGCCTCGACGTCCTCGCGGACCGACTCGACGACGTCGTCGTCCAGGACGCCCTGCTCGCGGAGATACGTTTCGTAGCGCTCGAGCGGGTCAGCGGTTCGCCACTCGGGGAGGTCCTCGCGGTCGTCGCGATACCGCGAGGGGTCGTCGCTGGTCGTGTGGGCGCCCTGGCGGTAGGTCAGGCTCTCGACGAGGATCGGTTCGCCGTCGCGGGCGCGCTCGAGGGCGCGCTTCGTGACGCCCAGGACGGCCAGCGGGTCGTTCCCGTCGACCTGGACGCCGGCGAAGCCGTAGGCCTCGGCCTTCTGGGCGATGGTGGCGCTCGCGGTCTGTTTCTCCCGGGGGAGCGAAATCGCCCAGTCGTTGTTCTCACAGAAGAAAACCGTTGGCGCGTCGAAGACGCCCGCGAAGTTGAGTCCCTCGTGGAAGTCGCCCTCGCTCGTGGCGCCGTCGCCGAAGTAACAGAGGACGGCCTCGTCGGACGCGCGGTAGTTCGCGGCCATCCCCAGCCCTGCCGCGTGGGGAATCTGAGTCGCGATGGGGACCGCCTGCGGGAATACGTTGAGGTCGTGGTTCGAGGTGTACTCGGGGTGGCCCCGCCGAAAGAGGAAGATGTCGCTCATCGGGACGCCGTGGGCGATCTGGAGCGCGTTCGAACGGTAGGTCGGGACGACCCAGTCGTCCTCGTCGAGGGCGTGGGCGGCCCCCACCTGCGAGGCCTCTTGCCCCTTGTAGGGCGGGTAGCCACTCATCCAGCCCCGGCGCTGGAGGGCCAGCGCCCGCTCGTCGAAGCGTCGCGTCCGGACCAGATCCCGGTAACACGCGAGCGCCTCCGTCTCGCCAAACGGCGTCTCCTCGAGGTCGTACTCCCCGATGATTCGGTGCATGGCGGGTGGGTCACCCGGAGCGGTGAAAGTGGTTCTGGTTCCGACGCGTTCGCCGCGAGTTCAGGTTCAGGTATAGGTTCAGGTATAGGTTCAGGTTCAGGTTCGACAGGGAAAAGAGCCCCCGGCCGATACTCGAGGTATGGTGTCGCCCCTCGACGCGATCGGGCTCCTCGTTATCGTCGGTGCCCACACGTTGTTTGCCGCCGTCGCGACCCGCTTCTTCCGCATTCGACTCGAAACCGACTGGGGAACCCTGGTTTACGTCGCGCTCGTGATACCCGTCGTGCTATTCGTCTCGCTACTGGTCCTCTCCGGTCCGCTGGGACTGGGACCAAATCTCGGCTCGGCGGTGACGGCGTTCGTCGTGGCCATCGCCCTGCCGATCATGCTGGGGTACACGATCGACGTGTTCTGGATGCCACACCCTGAAGAGGTCGACCTGCCGGACACCGCTGAGTGACGTCCCCGTCGAATCGTCTAATAGTCGAATCGTCGAACCTGCAGCGCGATCAGCGCGCGTCCGCTTCGAGGCGGTCCGCCAGCACCGACTCGACGGCCTCGAGGACGTCCTCCGGGGGCTGGCTGGCGTCGACCCGGACGAACCGGTCGGGTTCGTTCTCGAGCAGGCGCTCGTAGTTCGCCCGTACCTGCGAGAGGTACGCGGCGTGTTCGAACTTGTTCGTCGCGCCCGCTCGAGCGGCGGCCGTCTCCGGATCGAGGTCGAGATAGATCGTCAGGTCCGGGTCGATCGTGAACGCCCGGTGGATGCCCACGATGTACTCCATCGGTCGGGTGACTTGCCCCTCGAGGGTCGCCCCCTGGTAGGCGTAGCGCGAGTCCGAGTACCGGTCGGAGATGACCAGGTCGCCACGCTCGAGGGCGGGTTCGATCACGCGCGAGAGGTGGTCGGCGTGGTCGGCGGTGTACAGGAAGAGTTCCGCGAGGGAGTCGGCATCGTCGTCCTGGATCGAGCGGTAGACGGCTTCCCCGTACCAGGATCCCGTCTCGCCCGACGTCGGTTCCCGGGTGAACGTCGCGTCTGGATAGACGTCGTGTAAAGCCTCCCAGACCGTCGTCTTGCCGGTGCCGTCCAGTCCCTCGAGCGTGACCAACATACACGAATATCCTGCCGTGGGGTACAATTATGTGTCGACGACAGGTCGTCGCTCGAGACCGCGCTGTACGCTGAGGTACGCTGTAAGGCCGTACTTATAAGCCGCCCGACATCCTCTCTCGAACCATGAACGTACTGGTCGCCGGCGGAACCGGCTTCATTGGCACGAATTTGTGTCGCGAGTTGCGAGACCGCGGCCACGACGTGACTGCACTCGCTCGGGATCCGAACCCCGACTCGGTCCCGGAGGGCGTCGAAACCGCGGTGGGCGACGTGAGTGCGTACGATTCGATCGTCGAGACGGTCGCCGACCACGACGCCGTCGTCAACCTCGTCTCGCTCTCGGTGCTGTATCAGCCGCCGAGCGGAACCAGTCACGAGGAGGTCCACTTCGGCGGGACGAAGAACCTCCTGGACGCGGCCGAGGAGGGAGGTGTGCAGCGGTTCGTCCAGATGAGTAACATGGGAGCGGATCCGACCAGCGACGTCGCCTTCTTCCGCGCGAAAGGAATGGCCGAAGACGCCGTTCGCGAGTCCGACCTCGAGTGGACCATCTTCTGTCCATCCGTCGTCTTCGGCGACGGTGGCGAGTTCGTCGAGTTCACGAAGAAACTGACGACCCCCTACCTCACAATACTGCCAGGCGGGGGAAACACCCCCTTCCAGCCGATCTGGGTTGGCGACCTGGTGTCCATGCTAGCGGACGCGCTCGAGGACGACCGCCATGTCGGCGAGCGCTACGAAATCGGCGGTCCCGACGTGTTCACGCTGAAAGAAGTGACCAAACTGGCCTACAGGGCCGAGGGGCGCTCGGTGACCGTCTTTCCGGTGCCGATGGCGCTGGCGAAGCTGGGATCCATTCTCGTCGGGCCGGTACCGTTTGTCCCGTTCGGACCGGACCAGGTTCGGTCGCTCAAACTCGACGATACCGTCACGAACAACGATGTGACGGCGTTCGACCGAACCGAGGCCGACCTGCGGACGCTCGAGGAGTACCTCGGGCTTTCGGGATCGGAGTCAGGGTCGGAATCGTCACCCTCGAGTCACCAATCGGAAGCCGCCTGACGGGCACTGGCCATCAGCGTGGTCACAGCCCGGTAATCGTTCCGTCGGGCCGGACGTCGAGTGCTTTCGCCGCCGGTTCGGCCGGGAGCCCCGGCATCGTCATCACGTCGCCGGTGAGCGCGACGACGAAGCCCGGCCCCGCGGCGGGGTAGAGCCGACGAATCGAAAGCGTCCACCCCGAGGGAACGCCGAAGGCCGTGGGATCGTCCGACAGCGACGACGGAACCTTCGAGATGCACACCGGAAGGTCGTCGAATCCGTGTTCGGCGAGGTGCTCGAGATCCGTCCTGGCCTGGGCGGTGAATTCGACGCCGTCGGCGCCGTATACCTCGGTTGCGATCGTCTCGATCTTCTCCCGAACGGCGGCCTCGAGGTCGTACAGCGGCTCGAAGTCCGGCGCCCCGCGGTCGGCCGCGTCGCGGACGGCGCGGGCGAGTTCGATTCCGCCCTCGCCGCCGTTCCGGTACACGTCTGACACCTCGGCCGTGACGCCGCGTTCGCGACAGTGTGCCTGCACGGCCTCGAGTTCGGCTGCCGTGTCGTCCGGGAATCGGTTGATGGCGACGACCGGCTCGAAGCCAACGTGCTCGAGCACGTCCAGATGATGGTCAAGATTTTCGAATCCTGCTCGGAGCGCCCCCAGGGAGTCGTCGGTCTCGCCGGCGAGGCCGTCGCTCCCGTGGTGTTCCAGGGCGCGAACCGTCGCGACCAGCACGACGGCGTCGGGCTCGAGGTCGTTTCGTGACACGATGTCGAAGAACTTCTCGGCCCCGAGGTCGGCCCCGAAGCCGGCCTCGGTGACGACGTACTCGGCGTGGGTGAGCGCGAGTCGATCCGCGAGGATGCTGCTCGTCCCGTGGGCGATGTTCGCGAACGGGCCGCCGTGGACGAACGCCGGCGTCCCGGCGAGGGTCTGGACGAGGTTCGGCCTGATGGCGTCGCGAAGGACGGCGGCGACGGCGCCGGTGGCCTCGAGGTCGTCGACCGTGACGGACTCGCCGTCGACGTCGGAGGCGACGATGACGCGACCGACCCGCTGTTTGAGGTCGGGAATGTCGCTCGCCATGCCGACGACGGCCATCAGCTCCGAGGCGGCCGTGATGACGAACTCGGCTTCCCTGGGGACGCCGTTTACGGACCCACCGAGGCCGACGACGACGTTCCGGAGTGCACGGTCGTTCATATCCATCGCTCGCGGCCAGACGACCCCATCGGGGTCGATGGTCGGTTCGTTTCCCTGGTGAAGGTGGTTGTCGAGCATCGCCGCGATGAGGTTGTGCGCGACGGTGATCGCGTGGATGTCGCCCGTGAAGTGAACGTTGATCTCGTCCATCGGAACGACCTGAGCGTACCCACCGCCTGCAGCGCCGCCTTTGATACCGAAAATCGGGCCGAGCGAGGGCTGGCGGATCGCGACTGCCGCGTTCTCGCCGAGTTCACCCAGCGCCTGCCCGAGCCCGACGGTCGTCACGGTCTTGCCCTCGCCCGCCCGCGTCGGCGTCATCGCCGTGACGAGGACGAGTCGCCCGTCCTGCTCGCCCGCGGACGCTCGCTGGATCGCCTCGTGGGTTACCTTCGCCTTGTGCGTCCCGATTCGCTCGATCTCCGTCGGCTCGAGGCCGAGATCCGCGGCGACGTCCTGGATGGGACGATACGTCGCGGCGTTGGAGATTTCGGCGTCGCTGGGTATCGCTTCAAATTGTGAATCCGTCCTGATCATAGGGAGTACTCGACCAGCCGAAACGGTATAATAGGTGCCTGATTGTTACGTGCTGGGAACGGCATACGGCGGTGGCGTGAGCCCGGTTCCAGCACGCGGAGCAACCCCGTTCTCAGTTCAAATAATCGACCAGTATGAGGGTTTCACGGCGACGTTCACGACGCACTCACACCGTCGCCCTCTGCCAGATTCCGTCGACGTTCAGGGGTGTGAGACTTTCAGACTAACACAAAGTTTATATCCCTCATCGCTCTGTTTTCGAGTCAACGGAGCCCCCTACTAACAATGAAGTTGGCGATGATTGGATTCGGACAGGCCGGTGGGAAGGTCGTCGATCGATTTCTCGATTTCGACGACCGGACCAACAGCGGAATCGTCCGTGCGGCGATCGCTGTAAACTCCGCGAAAGCGGACCTCATCGGACTCGAGAATATACCCCAGGAGAATCGCGTGCTCATCGGCCAGGCCCGGGTAAAGGGCCACGGCGTGGGCGCAGACAACGAACTCGGCGCGGAAATCGCCGAGGAAGACATCGACGAGGTGCAAAACGCCGTCGACGCCATCCCGACTCACGAGGTCGACGCGTTCCTCGTCGTTTCGGGCATGGGCGGCGGCACGGGTTCGGGCGGCGCGCCCGTCCTCGCGAAGCACCTCAAACGTATCTACACGATCCCCGTCTACGGTCTGGGCATCCTACCCGGGACGGACGAGGGTGGCATCTACACGCTGAACGCCGCCCGTTCGTTCCAGACGTTCGTCCGCGAGGTCGACAACCTGCTCGTCTTCGACAACGACTCCTGGCGACAGACCGGCGAGTCCGTCGAGGGCGGCTACGATCAGATCAACGAGGAGATCGTCCGTCGCTTCGGCATCCTCTTCGGTGCCGGCGAGGTTGGCGAGGGCCAGGAAGTCGCCGAGAGCGTCGTCGACTCCTCGGAGATCATCAACACCCTCTCGGGTGGCGGCGTCTCGACGGTCGGGTACGCCTCCGAGGACGTCGAACTCAACACCAGTGGTGGGCTCCTCTCTCGATTTACCGGCGGTGGCGCCGGCGCCGACGACGGCCTCGACGCGGCCAACACGACCAACCGCATCACGAGCCTCGTCCGCAAGGCCGCCCTCGGCCGCCTGACCCTGCCCTGCGAGATCGAGGGCGCCGAGCGCGCCCTGCTCGTCCTCTCCGGCCCCAGCGAGTACCTGAACCGGAAAGGCATCGAGCGCGGGCGGAAGTGGCTCGAGGAGGAAACCGGCAGCATGGAGGTCCGCGGCGGGGACTACCCCCAGAACGTCCCCGAAGTGTCGGCGGCGATCTTGCTCTCGGGCGTGACGAACGTCCCGCGAATCAAGCGCCTCCAGCAGGTAGCCATCGAGGCCCAGGACAACATGGAGGACATCGAGTCCCAGAGCAAGGAGAACCTCGAGACCCTCGTCGAGGACGACGAGGACGAACTCGAGCCGCTGTTCTGAGCTGACCGGCCCCCGTCCTCTGTTTTCGTGGATCGGCGGTTTCTGTGCGTACGACGCGTACGGCGGTTTTGAGGTGTTCGACCGTGCGACACGTTCGACCCGTTCGCCCCTTCAGATCACCCTCGAGCGACGGCCGTCGACCCTATGCTCTCTGACGACCGGCCGCATTCCTTCGGGCCACTGCTAGTAATCGACGGAAGAACTCCACGACACAACGCCGACTCCGAGGCGCTTTTACTCCCTGGTTCGAAAGGGTCGACGAATGCAGGTCGTCGTTCCATTCGCCGACGAATCCCCCAAGTCCCGCCTCGCGCCCGTCCTCGAGCGCGAGGAGCGACGACGACTCGCCCGAGCGATGATCGCCGACGTCTGCTCGACGCTCCGAGCGGTGGGTCGAGACCCGACGATTCTCGCGACGGAGCCACTTTCGGCGTCGACGCTGAACGCGCTCGACGATCCCGAAGTGAACGTGATCGTCGACGACCAGGCGCTCTCGCCCGCGGTCAACGCCGTCCTCGAGTCCGTTGACCACACGGTCGCGATCGTCATGGCAGATCTGGCGCTCGCGACGCCCGCGGCACTCGAGACGCTGTTCGAGACGCCCGGCGACGTAGTCGTCGCACCGGGACGCGGCGGCGGCACGAACGCGCTCGTCGTTCGTCACCCCGAGTTCCGCACGGACTACCACGGCGCGTCCATTCTAGACCACCGGGAGCAGGCCCGCGAAATCGGGACGACCCTGGAGACGGTCGACTCCTTCCGGCTGGCGACCGACATCGACGAGCCGGCGGACCTGGTCGAGGGATGGCTCCACGGTGGCGGCCACACGCGAGCGGCGCTCGAGGCGTTCGGCTTCGACCTCGAGATGACCGAGGGGCGAGTTCGGCTGGTTCGGTAGACGAGAGTGGGTATTCGCATGTGCCGGCGTCGCCCGGTTGCCGGTAAAGTGAAGCGTTTTAGGCCGGGGACGACTCCCTCCAGACGAGAACCGATGATTCCGGGGACAGCGGAGTACGACGTCGAGGTGTCCATCGCCGAATCCGAGATCGAGCGCCTGCTTCAGGTGACGCCGAGCGACGTCGAACCCGCCCCCGAACTCTCGTTCTGTCGGAACGTGTTCATCCCGCTCACGACCGCCTGCCGGTACACCTGCACCTACTGCACGTACTTCGACCCGCCGGGCCAGGCCTCGCTCCTCTCGCTCCAGGAGGTCCGCGACATCTGCCGACGAGGGTCAGACGCCGGCTGTACCGAGGCACTGTTCACGTTCGGTGACGACCCCGACGATCGGTACACACGGATTCACAACCAGCTCGCCGACTGGGGCCACGACTCGATCCACGACTACCTGCGGGCGGCCTGCGAGGCCGCTCTCGAGGAAGGACTGCTCCCGCACTCGAACCCCGGCGATCAGACACTCGAGCAGATGGCCAAGGTGGCGGACGTGAACGCGAGCATGGGTGTGATGCTCGAGACGACGGCCGACGTAGACGCCCACGCGGGGGCGCGACGAAAGCTACCCGGCCAGCGCCTGCGGACGATTCGGAACGCGGGCGAACTCGACGTGGCGTTCACGACCGGGATCCTGGTCGGCATCGGAGAGTCCTGGCGTGACCGCGCCGAGAGCCTGCTCGCGATTCGCGAACTGCACGAACGCTACGATCACGTCCAGGAGGTGATCGTCCAGCCCGTCGCAAACAACGAGCGCTGGACGGACGGGTCGCCCGGCCTCGAGACGATGCGTCGGGTGACGGCGATGGCGCGGGTCGCCCTCCCCGAGGAAGTGTCGGTCCAGGTGCCCCCGAACCTCGCCCCCGCCCGGGATCTGGTCGACTGCGGCATCGACGACCTCGGCGGCGTCTCGCCGGTGACCGACGACCACATCAACCCGGACTACGCCTGGCCCGCGCTGGACGAACTCGAGGCCGTCGCCGAGCATGCCGGCGTTCCGCTCCGCGAACGGCTACCGATCTACGAGCGGTTCCTGCCTGCCGGGATGCGAAGTGCCGATTTCGACGGGGTCCTGGCCGACGGGGTCGACGGAATACAGGCCAGCGGCGTCGACGACGGAGTGAAGCGAGCGAGCGACGCCCACGGTCGAGCGTGGCTCTCCTCAACGATTCGGCAGGCTCTCGAGGCCGACGACGACGCCGGGCGCCGCTTTCGAGCGACGCTCGAGTAGCCCGCTGGAGAAGGGCCAGCTTCCGGACGCCGCGGTCGTGATCGTGCTCGACAGGCAATACGTGCGACACGGGTCGGTTCTGAGGACGGCGTTTACTCGAAATCGAGTTGGAGAACGGCGCTGTCAGCAACGGTGACCGGTGTGACTGGGTTTTATGTACGAGTATAACTAATCCAGTACTATGGCAACAGTCAGCGCCTGCCCGAAGTGCGGTTCCAGTTCGCTCGGCCTCGAACAGCGCGGCTTTGCGTGCGGCGATTGCGACTGGGTCGCCTGTCCAGAGTACCTGATGGAAGTGTAGGCGCCCCGTCGGCGGCGGTTACTCGGCCGGTAGCGAACAGGTTTCTTCGTAGCTCGCGTCACGAACCGACTCGATAGCGGGCTCTTCGCCACAAACTGGGCAGTCCGGATTGTGCCTGAGTTCGACGGTCTCGAAGGTCATTCCCATCGCATCGTACAGCAAGAGGCGTCCCTCGAGCGTCTCGCCCGTTTCGAGGAGGAGCTTTACGACCTCGGTCGCCTGGATGCAGCCGACGGTTCCTGGCAGGACGCCGAGCACGCCGGTCGTCGCGCAGTCGGGAACCGTTCCGGGTTCGGGCGCTTCCGGGAAGAGACAGCGGTAACACGGCGGCGTCGATTCCGTCTCCGTCCCGCGGTTTCGGTTGTCGAACGTCGTGATCTGTCCCTCGAATCGGTAAATCGCGCCGTGAGAGAGTGGCGTCCCGGTCAGGACGCAGTGATCGTTGAGGAGGTACCGGGTCGCGAAGTTGTCACTAGCGTCCAGGACGACGTCGTAGTCGGCGACCAGATCCGCGACGTTCGTCTGGGTGAGGCGTTGCTCGTGTTTCTCGACGGTGACGTCCGGGTTGAGTTGCGTGACGTAGTCGGCCGCGCTGTCCACCTTCGGTCGGCCCACATCGTCGTCGCCGTGGACGATCTGGCGCTGGAGGTTCGACCGATCGACGATGTCGTCGTCGACGATGCCGAGCCGACCGATGCCCGCCGCGGCGAGGTACTGAATTGCTGGCGACCCGAGGCCACCCGCCCCGACGACCAGGACCGACCCCTCGAGCAGCCGTTGCTGGCCTTCGGGGCCGACTTCGTCCATGATGACGTGTCTCGAGTAGCGGTCGAGCTGGGTGGGGTCGAGGCGAAGGTCGCTCATGTTCCACACTTCGGACGGGAACGAGAAAAGTCCGCGGGAACCAACCACGCTGTCAGAGTATGACTGATAATGACTGTCACTACCCGATGCTTTATGTGCGTGTATGGTGTGTTGTAGCATGACTATGGCATCATCACCCAACGGTGCCGGAGACGACGTTTTCGACCAGTTCCTCGCCGACAACGGCCATACGACGGAGCGGGCGGGCTGGGAACGTGATTACAACAAGAAGCAGTGTCCGGATTGCGGCGGCCTTCACGATACGTCCGCGACGACCTGTACCGTCTGTGGGTGGGATCCGCGGCCGTAGCCAGGATCCACATCGCTTTTTCGCCGTGCTCGAGTCGACTTCTTCTCTGTACTCGAATCGACCGTCGCAATCGCCACCGCCCGGTGTGCCTACAGCGTCCAAACGAGCCCAGCGCAGGACGAGGACCGCGATACGCGCTTCGGTGCCGTGGCGCCACGGTACCACGCTATTCCTACTCGACCTTCATAATTTCATATATTCGTAGTCGGTAGAATTATTATACCGTATCGCTGACGGAGAAACGAGGGATCATCAATGCCGAAATGCCAGAACTGCGGTGCGTTCGTGACGGACGCGTATGCGAGAGTGTTTACCCCTCGGAACGTCGACGACCCGCGCGTCTGTCCGGAGTGTACCGACAAGATACGCGACGGCGCGGAGATTCGTCGGGCCCGCTCGCCACGGAATAATTGAATCACACCCCAAAATTGTCCCGAGATCGTTCCCGGAATCGTCCCTAAAGTCCCCGGAACCATCCGAAATTTTCTAGAGAAACCCGTCGACGAGTCACTCTTCGATTCTGTAGCCTCGAAGTCGACGAAAGAGCGAACACGCCGTGGGTCCCTGACTCGTCAATTATTCGCCCGTTCGTCGGATGAAACCCACGTGACTTATAGGAGTCGCGTCCCTGATATGGTACAATGGCTACAACGGAGACGGATGCGGATGCTGAGGCGGGGGCGCACGTCACTCGTCTGTTCGGCGGCCCCGGCAGCGGGAAAACGACGGCACTCCTCGACCACGTCGAAGAGATTCTCGAAGCAGACGACGTGACGTTTCGAGACATCCTCGTCGTCTCCTACACGCGAGCGGCCGCCCAGGAGATTCGAGAACGGCTGGCCGAGCGCCTCGACGAGAGCCCACGCGCCCTCCAGGGCAACGTCTGTACGATGCACGCCAAGGCGTACAACCTGCTCGACCTCTCTCGCGGCGACGTCATCGGCGAGAAGGACAAAGAGGAGTTCTGCGAAGACTACGGCCTCGAGTACGAGGACGAGTACAGCGGCGCAGGACGGCGTACCGCACGGTCGACGACTATCGGGAACAAGATCATCGCGACGAGTCAGTGGCTCCAGCGCACCCGCCGGGACGTCGCCGACTGGTACGACGTACCCTTCCAGTGGGACGTCGAGGAGGTCCGACTCCCGCCCGAAATCGACCCGAACGCCCAAGAGGGGAACAAGTACACGCCGACGTGGCCCTCCGACGACGACCGGATCGACGTCCCCGAGGCGATTCGCGCCTGGCGTAACTACAAGGGACAGGAAGGTAAGATCGGCTTCGCGGACATGCTCGAGCGGGTGAAACAGCGCTCGCTCATCCCGAACGTCGACTACCTGGTCATCGACGAGTTCCAGGACATCACGACCCTGCAGTACGACGTCTACGAAGAGTGGAAACCCCACGTCGAGCGAGTCCTGATCGCCGGCGACGACGACCAGGTCGTCTACTCCTGGCAGGGGGCCGACCCCGCACTCTTGCTCGACGAGGAGGTCGACGAGGACGTCATCCTCCCGAACTCCTACCGGCTGCCCTCGAACGTTCTCAACGCAGTCAACCAGGAGATTCGCCACATCGATGTTCGCCAGGACAAGGACCTCAACCCGCGCAAGGAGGGTGGCCTCGTCGAGGCCTACCAGAACCGATCGATGCTCGACCTGGTTCGGATGGTCCGCCAAACGCTGGTCGAGGACGACGGAACGATCATGCTACTCTTCCGGGCACGCTACCAGATGTTCCAGTTCATCGACGAGTTCATCACCGAGGGGATCCCCTTCACCGCGCTGACCGACCAACGGATGTGGACCGATCGACTGACGCAGTACGTCCGCGCTATCGAGGCCATCGACGCGGACGAAGACGTCACCGGCTTACAGGCCCGGCGCCTCGCCGACATGCTCATGGACTCGGCGTTCGGAACCAACGAACGCGACGCTCTCTTCGACGAGATCGACGAGCGTCAGGAGGACGCCGGTATCGACGACCTCGAGGAACTGATGATCCCGGTGGACGTGATCAGGGACTACGCGCCGTTCCTCCCTGACCCGGCCTCGGCCTCGGACATGGTCCGGAAGGTGACGAACTTCCAGAAGAAGTCGATCAAGGCCTACTTCGCCATCGGCACCTACGAGGGAATGGCCACGGACCAGGTTCGTGTCGGCACGATTCACTCCGCGAAGGGTCGCGAGGCCGACCACGTCTTCGTCGGCACCGACCTCACCGAGAAAGTGGTCGAGCAGATGGTCGCCACGGTCGACGACCCCGAGGACATCCCCGGCGTCGAGGAGTTCACCAAGACCAGCTCGCCCGTACCCGTCCTGACGGACAACGAGCGTCGCGTCTTCTACGTCGGTATGTCCCGCGCCCGGGAACGCCTCGTCCTCCTCGAGAACCTCGTCGACGGCGCGCCGACGCTCTCGATCGACGTCTTGCTCAACAACCGCCAGACCGGCGCCGACCTCGAGGAACTCGTCGAGCAGGCCCAGCTGTCCGAGGACGAGCGACTCGATGGCGAGGGTGACGCCGATGCCGACATCGACGCCGACGAAGCCGAAATCGAAGCGCCGTGACCGAGCGGGCGTCACACCCGACAGCAACCGACGAGACCACGCGAGCGCGGGTGTGGGAGACTATTCGAACGCGCCTCCAGGACCGATCGGCAACGGCGTTCGTTCACTGCGGTCCGGTTCGCGACCCCTTGATCCGATACTGTCTGCTTTTCAGCGGCGATGGCGCTCGGGAACCGAAGTCGGACTCGAACTCGAACTCGAACGCGAACGCGAACGCGAGCACAAAGCCGACCGATTCGACAATGCCGACTGCGAACGCGCTGCTAGCGAACGCGCCGGTCGCTGCCGGAACGACGGTCGCGGTTGCCGTCGACCGCGACCACGACCACGACCACGACCACGACCGTGACCGCGAACGCTGGCACATCGAGACGGCGACCCGGAAACAGCGAGCGAACGGAACGACCCACCCTGCCGAAATCGTGGCGAGGGCGATTTCGCAGGCACACGGAGACGGCGAGAGTTACGAACGCGTCCTGACACCGGCCACGATTCCGCACGACGCCGCCTGCTACCTCGAACGGGCCGGGTTCTCCCTCGCCTCGAGCGACGTTCTGTCGGCGCTTCGAGCGACTAAAGCCGACATCGAACTGGCGGCCCTCGAGCGCGCCCAGACGGCCGCTGCCGACGGCCTCGAGCGAGCGAGGTCGATGCTGGCGGCGGCGACGGTCGTAGACGGTGATGATGATTCCGACACGAAACGCGACGACGTGCGAACGGAAACGGAAACGGGGACGGAAACCAGAACGCGCTCGCTCGAGTTCAGGGGTGAGAGTGAGGGTAATCCCCTCACACCAACCGACGTCTCCGGCGCCGTCGGCCAGGCCGTTCTCGACGCCGGATGCCGACCGGTGTCGACGACCGTGACGGGTGACGATCGGTTAGTGGCCGACCGACCGATCGAGATCGATACGCTTGTTCGGACGCCGTCGGGCTACCACGGCCGGCTCGTTCGAACCCTCGTCGTCGATCCGCACGGCGGGGCCGAACGGCGAGCACACGTCGCGCTCACTCACGCCTTCCGATCGGTCCGGACGATGGCCGGCGCCGGCGACCACACGGTCTCCGCCCTCGAGGCTGACCTCGAGGCGGAGATTCGCGCGTTCGGGTTCGGCGAGTCGGACGAAATCGACGTCCAGGTGGCGGGGATCGGACTCGAGCCTCGAGAGCGACCGATCGGCAGCGGTGAGTCGGTTGCCGTCGGGGCGACGATTTGTGTCGATGCGACGGTGGGGACCGATGCTGGACGCGTTCGTCTCGCGGACGTCCTGGCTCGAACCGAAGACGATGCACAGTGGCTCTCGCCGGTCTCGTGGTCGATGCGGCCCTCGAGTGAGTAGTGGTTCGGTCGTGAGGTGTGAGGTGTGAGGTGTGAGGTGTGAGGTGTGAGTTGGGAGTTGGGAGTTGGGAGTCGTGGGCCAGCGCTCTTGGTTCGACAGTAGTGAATCGCGAACCGCGTATCGTGACTCGTGAACCGCGAATGTCCTAACACTGACCACTGATCACGGCCACAGGCCGGGAGTCACTCCGGCCGAAAGAGCCGATAGGATCCCTGCCCGGTCGCGACTTCTCGCGTTTCTCCGTCCGGTGTCGTGCTCTCGACGGTTACCTCGCTCACGCCGACGCTGGTCCCCGCCCGCACGATTTTGGCCGTCGCCTCGAGATCGCCCGTCGCCGGCCGAAGGTAGTTCACGTTGAGATTGATGGTCGCCGAACCCGCCTCGAGGGGCTTCTCGAAGGTGGTGTGAAAGACGAGGCCGCCGACGGTGTCGACGAGCGTCGCAGCGACGCCGCCGTGAATGTCCGGACGTCGCTCGCTCCCATCGACCCGTGACGGCCGTGTGTTCGTCAGCTTCTCGTCGTAGGGGATGGCCATGCACATCCGCCCCTCAGAGACGTCCTCGACCGTCGTTCCCAGCCACGAGAGGAACTCGTGGTTCTCGTCGATGTATTCCTGCAGAACGGCGGCGATGTCGTCGTAGGACGCAGTCATACCCTCGAGTGTGCAAGCCAGTGATTTGTGTCCTGCGTTTGTGCGCTGGCCCGATCGAGTCAGTTTCTTCGCATTCACTTCGTCCGCAGATGAGCCACCACTCGTATGGCCTCGCGGATACCCACCCCTCGAGTAGCCAACGCGCTGTCGCGCTTTATCCGAAATTTCCGTCTCCTCCTCCCTGTGACGTGCAAAAACACGAACTATCAATAGGGTCCAGTGTAGCTCTCTACACAATGCGAATCGCTTCCAAACTGGTCTCCAGGATCGGAGGTCGGCGGACTATCCTGTATCTCGGTGGGTTCTACACGATAGTTGCCGCCGGATTTCCGCTGGCGTACGCCTTCGAGCTACGAATGCTCGACGACGTGATCACCATCTCGATCCTGTCAGGATTTGCTGGATTGACCCTTCTCTACGGCGGGTACCAGTTACCGAGTACCGACATCAGGCCCGATGCGTACGAGAGCGTGGCCAAATGGTGCCTCCGCGCGATCGGGGCGATACTCGTTATCTTGCTGTTCGTCCACGTCGTTTCGGGCCTCAGCGACGTCGTCGCGAACCTCCTCATCCTCACGTCACTCGCCGCTACTGCTGGTCTCGGGATGGGATACCACGATGGACGGGCGAAGACCCGAACGCTGGACGCCCGGGAACGGCGACGCGAAGCCGAACGCTACAGCCAGGAACTCGAGCGCTACAAGACGATCGTCGAAACCGTCAACGACGGCATCTTCGTCGTCGACGACGACGGGAACTTCCTGCTGGTCAACGATACCTACGCCGAGATGGTCGGATACTCCCGCGACGAACTCGTCGGGTCGCACTCGTCGATGCTCATAGAGGACTCAGAAGCGGACCCGGAGGTGCTGATGGAACGCGCAAAGCGGGACGTCGCGAACGAATCGGACGAACGACTCTCCTACGAGATGGCGCTCGAGACCGCCTCCGGCGAGACGGTCGACGTCGAGTGGACGATTTCACCGCTTCCAGGCCGTGGAGCGGGCAACGAACCGGGTCTCACCGGCGTCGTCCGCGACGTCACCGAACGAAATCGGCGCAAACGGCAACTCGAGAAACAGAACGAACGCCTCGAGAGTTTCGCGGGAATGGTCGCTCACGAACTCCGAAATCCCGTCTCGATCGGCCAGATCTACAGCCGCGAACTCCCGGCAGACGAGAACCCGGAGGCACACGCCTACGTCACCGAGGCCTTCGACCGCATCGAGGACATCATCGAGATCATGCTCGTGCTCACCCAGGGGCGAAGCGTCCACGCCGAGCGCACGCCCATGGAACTCGCGGCGGTCGCCCGCGATGCGTGGGACGAGATCGACGGCGGGGAGGCGACTATCGACATCGAGACCGATCAGACGGCGGTAATCGACGAGACGTACGTCCAACACCTCTTTCGCAACCTCTTCGATAACGCCATCGAGCACGGTGGCAGCGACGTCACCATTACGGTCGGTGATCTCCCGACCGGGTTTTACGTCGCCGACGACGGGGTCGGCATCACCGAGAGCGAACGCGAGGAGATCTTCAAGACGGGGTACACGACGGCCGGCGACCACGGTGGAATGGGCCTCGGGCTCACGTTCGTCCAGGAACTGGTCGACGCCTACGGCTGGGATTGTTCGGTGACCGACAGCGAATCCGGCGGTGCTCGATTCGAGTTCGAGAACGTAATCGAGGCCGAGCCTGTCACCAGTTGAGTGTCGCTCCCGTTCCACTGCACCCTCTGCGCTCTCGATCCCACGTACTCTCGTTCGCGATAGGGGCAGACGGTCCTCGAGTGTCTGTGATTCGAATCCAGTTGATTCGGGTGAGTCGATCATGCGTGCGTTCGCATCGAGTTGGTGTAGTACGAATTTGCGTCGAGCGTCGTCTATGGAGAGCGTCGTCTATGGAGAGCGTCGTCTATGGAGAGCGCCGTCTATGGAGAGCGTCGTCTAGGAGCGTTCTATTCGTCTAAAGAAGCAGCGCGGGGCTAACAATGATGTGGTAGTTGGTTGGTAGTGAGGGCGACGTTGGCAACGACAAACCCCCTCCCCGCGCTGATAGGTAGTTATCCTCGAGAGTCGTAATCGTATCGGCCGAGTTGGGCCGTCCTACACACCCGCTCGAGCCACGATAGCGTGGCGAAACGCCGTCAAAGGCGTTGGTAAGCCGGTATTCCCGGATGTAAGGCAGCCCGATCAGGCCACCACCGCACCAAAACAATTCTTATCTACCGAGTAGCCGTTTTCCTAAGATGGATGGAACGACCTTGAGACGTTCCTCGAACACAACCGCCTACGTATTCGCCGGAAGCGCAGCGACAACGTGAGAATGTATCCTGGCTGTAATCGCCGGCGAACTCGTTCAAGAGTGACGAACAGTTCAGGACGTTATTCCGCATCCTGTAATTCTTCTACCCACCGTGGCATCTCGACAGAAACGTTATTCGACGTGTAATCGTACGAAATTCCCTTTGTGAACGATTCATCAGTAGTCCAGCTTGTATGGAGATACTCTGCGTAGGTTTCCGCTCCAGGAGTAACGGTGTACGAGACGTCGGCAGCGGTGACGGTGTACGAATGCGGATCGACGCGTACCTGTCCACTCGAACCGGTGATGCGGTATCCACCGTCGAACCATCCGTTCTGGGGTTCGTATATATGTCCCTCAGCTGATTTCTGGACACGTTCGTAGTTGGTACTTCGAAGGTTCTCCACGACGAGCGAAGCGGTCATTTTGACAGTGATTTCGCAATCGGCAGTGTTCTCCTCTCGAGTGAAGAAAACGACGCCCTCTCCGTCACGGTCGACGCGAAGTATATGCTGATCCTCACGCTCTTCGATTCTTTCGAGGACTTGTTCGGCATCATCCTCCTCAGGATATTCACTTCGCGTATAGACCTCCTCACAGGGCCCAGCCTGGTATGAAACGCTTTTCACGTTCTTCACAGTGAGAGACAGATATCGCGCACCGTCCTCGACGACGGCTTCCTCTAAAACCAAATAATCGTCACCGTCAATGGTTATCGCACCGGAAACGTGGTACTCGCTGCCTTCGACAGTACTGAATTGCTCGTCTTTCACCGCATGCGGTTCCGACGTGCTAAACGGATACGTCACCGACAGAATAAGTACCAGACAGATAACTGCCAGGAGTCCAACGATGATCCCTGTAGTTCGACGTTTCATCTCTGACACGACATGTGAGAAAGTAATAATTCTTGTGTCGAGACGGACACCAAATTGTCGCTGAGGACAGATGCTCTATTCCATTCCTTCGAAAACTCCATCGACGAGTTCGATGGCCACGTTCCGTCCCCAATCTGGCCCCACGTTCCGTCCCCGACCAGGCCCCCGTGACTCGTGGCTATCGACGTCGGTCCGCTCCTGGTGACCGACTGGGACGGGTGGAGCAAACTCGAGACGATCCTCGAGTGCTACCGCGGAACCTATAACCGGAGCAACAATGAGAACTTAAACAAGGAGACTGGTTCTGGCGATTGTGCTGTAGAGGAATTGTGTACTACATGGCCTGAGAGTATCGTTCGTTGTCGTTTGACGGCAAATATTTCCCTCTCAAGTTGCAAGGAGGTGTATGGGGGGTAACGATGAAGATGGCGATTCGGTACGAGAGGAATACGACTGGTCGGCTACGCGACCGAGCATCGCCGTAATCGACGCCGTTGCGCACGCTGAAGACGTCGAAATAACCGACGTTTCGTCCGCCCTCGATACAACGCTGTATGGGCAGATTGATCCGGACGCTCTCGACACACTCGTCACCGGTTCTGATTACGTTTCGGTCGCCTTCTCTGTCGACGATTATGACGTCCAGATTGAGGGAAACGAGATACTGGTCAGCGGCGAATAGAACACCTGTTGATTCTCTTTGACCGCTCGACGCCTGAAGACCAGTCGTTCCAACACGATTCTTCGCATACAATTGTGCGAGAATTACGTGGGTAAGAGGTGGTAGGGAGTGTTAAATGCTAACGCGGCAAATATTGTGTATGGTCGCGCTGGACGAAGTCTTTGAGTTGTTGAAAGACCAGAGACGACGATACGCGCTGTACTATCTCTACGAGAAGGATGGACCAGTTGCAGTTTCTGAACTCGTCAAAGCAATAGAGAAATGGGAAGCAGATCCACCGAAAACGAGTGGTCGGTTAGATCGGTTCGAAGAAATTGCGCTCGAATTGAAACACCACCATCTTCCAAAGTCTGCCGAAGTAGATTTCGTTCAGTACGACAAGGAACAGGAGGTGATCCAGGTCCAGGGGTCACCTGAGGAATTCGATGCCCTCCTCACGATCGCAAAGTTAGTGGAAGAACCGGAAGAATGAGGCGAAACCTGAGCGGAGACTGGACCGCTCGATCGGATTATCGACGCTCACAGCGGCCTCCCTCGAGCGCAGTGAACCTCTCGAGTGCATCCGCGTCAGAGTCAGCGAAGACCCGTCGACGAACTCCTCACATCACTCGCACTCGCAATTTCCGACGAGTCAGCTCCTCGAAGCCTCCGCGGGTTCAGCTACGAGTTCGAAATTCATCGATCCGTCCAGGACGGCGGCCGTAGCTCCCCATTCACAGTCAGGAACGGTCGCCGCTACGTGGGAAGTGGAGACAGTCGAAATTAGGCCTTCTGCGAAGGGTTGTTACGGGATTTGAACCACGGTCGCAGCAAAGCCGCTCCCTGATTCAAATCCTTCGTGGACATGATTCGCTCCTCACCTCCGTTCGTCACAGAATCATGGGCGCTACAGGATTTGAACCCGTGACAACTTGGTCCGAAGCCAAGCACTCTGTCCAGACTGAGCTAAGCGCCCTCACTCCCTGCTTTTCGTCGACCCGGTATAAGTCACTCGATTCGGGTCGTCCGAGTCACGTGATCTCACTCTCGAGGCCGCCCCCACCCCTGTTCCCAGGTGGTGATAATCACCAGCATAGATACCAGTAACGGAAGCCAACTCGTAAGTAAGCATGACTGTCTCCGAAACCCCGGTCGAGTCACCGACCGACCGATCAGCCGACGTACTCGAGTTGCTCACTGACGAGGCAGGCACCTGGACGATGGTCCCCATGAGTGCGACCGGTGACGAGCGAATGACCCAGTGGATTTCCGTCGATAGCGCCGTGCTGTGTGACCTCGAGGAGATGCGCTGACCATCGGAGACGATAGCAGTTTCCGTGGACCTGGGCCTTTCACGGCCCACTCTGCATTTTCCTTGGCGACGGTGGAGTCTCTAGCGCCCTCGAGCGTCCTGGACGAACTCGGCCGACCCCAATCCCGAGCGACTCCGAGCATCCTCGAGCGTCCTGGAGCACCGCGGGTGAACGTATCGGTCCGTTTATACGCAGTCGCTGATCACTCCAGAGCATGGCGACGGGAGAGACGGTCCGTGGGCTAATCGAACTGACGAGACCGATGAACGTCGTCGCGGCCTCGGTGCTGACGTTCATCGGCGCGTTCGTCGCCGGTGGAGTCGGTGAGGCGCCGCTACAACTGAGCGCGGCAGTCGGGGCGACGGCGTTCGCCGTCGGTGCGGGCAACGCGATCAACGACTACTTCGATCGGGAGATCGACCGGATCAATCAGCCACAGCGCCCGATTCCTCGGGAAGCGGTGTCCCCGCGGGGGGCGCTCGCGTTCAGTCTGGCGGCGTTCCTCGCGGCCGTGGCGTTCGCCGTCACCTTGCCACCGACCGCGATCGCCATCGCAGTGGTCAATCTCCTCGCGCTGATCACGTACACGGAGTACTTCAAGGGGCTGCCCGGAATCGGGAACGCGCTCGTAGCCTACCTCGTCGGAAGTACGTTCCTGTTCGGTGCGGCCGCCGTCGGCGACATCCAGGCGACGGTCGTCCTGTTTCTGCTCGCTGGCGTGTCGACGCTGACGCGGGAGATCATCAAGGACGTCGAGGACGTCGACGGCGACCGCGAAGAGGGACTCAACACGTTGCCAATCGCGATCGGCGAACGGTCCGCCCTCCACGTGGCGACGGTCCTGCTCGTCGTCGCAGTGGTGGCGAGTCCGTTTCCGTACCTGGACGGCTATTTCGGCGTCGCCTACCTACTCGTCGTCGTCCCCGCGGACCTCGTCATGCTGTACGCGGCCGTCGAGAGTTACCGGAACCCGACGGCGGGGCAATCACACCTCAAGTACGGCATGTTCCTCGCAGCGCTGGCGTTCATCGTCGGTCGCGGAGCGCTGCTCCTCGCGTAAGTCCACCGGTCACGCCACCTCGAGACCTGGCCGCGAGCGTGCAGCGTTGCCGATCCTACTCGCCAGTCAATAGCCTCGTTTCCGACGCGAAATACACGCACACAACTGTATAATCAAAAGTACTATATCCCGGTTGCTGCATCTACATACCATACGTCAGTGCAGTCACCGGGGAGTGCCGTCGACCGTGGCTGCCGACGAACGGGGTATCTGGTATGTACGATCTCGCAGACGTCCGCCCGGAGGAGTCAATTGCTCCGGGGACGAACGTGCTGATTGCTGGGCCGCCGCTCACGGGAAAGCGCAATCTCGCGCTCGACGTGCTCGCGAGCGGCGCCGACGGGGGAGAGGGGACGATAATCGTTACGACGAAAGACAGCGCCGAAAAAGTTCTCACCGAGTTTACGACGCGGACGGTGAACGACGATCCCGACGTGGGGGTCGTCGACTGCGTGACCAAACAGCGGGGGATCGGCACGGCCGACGACGACCCGCGGATCAAGTACGCGTCCTCGCCGGTCGACATGACCGGAATCGGGATCAAACTCTCTGAGTACCTCCAGGACTTCTACGAGGTTCGCGGATTGACCGAAAATCGCATCCTCCTGCACTCGATTTCGACGCTACTCATGTACTCGGACCTCCAGACAGTCTTTCGATTTCTCCACGTCTTTACCGGCCGAATCCAGAGCGCCGACGCCCTGGGCGTCTACGTCATCGACTCGACGGCCCACGACGACCAGACGATGAACACGCTCAAACAGCTCTTCGACGGCGTCGTCGAGATCGACGAGGGAGGCGATGGCGAGCAGACGATTCGAACGGCCGGGTTGTCCTGAGTTCGAGGGTACGTCTCGAGTTCGTTGGCGGCAGTCTCGTCGTTCGGCTACAGACTGCCCTGAGGGGTGCCTCCGACTCGAATCCCGGTCAAGTGCCATTCAATCCCCGTCAAGTGCCCGTCGAGTCTCCGTTAAGTGCCCATCCAATCCCCGTAGAGTCTCCCACACGACCCTATCTGGTACCCGTCCGCCAGAAAATAGATACGTTGACCCGCTTCCAGCACGAAGCTCGAACCATGCCAGTTACCGACGATACCACGCTGCGGGAGATTCTCGAACGAGAGACGATCGCTGTCGTCGGCTGTTCGGGGACGCCCGGAAAGGCGGCACACGACGTGCCGACGTACTTACACCAGCACGGCTACGACGTGATCCCGGTCAACCCGCACGCCGACGAACTCCTCGGTCGAGAGGCGGTCGGCGAACTCGCCGACGTCGACGAGGAAATCGATGTCGTCAGCGTGTTTCGACCCAGCGAGGAGGTTTCGGAAATCGTCGACGCGGCCCTCGAGCGGGCGGACGCCGACGTCATCTGGACGCAACTGGGAATCGTCGACGAGGACGCCACCGAGCGGGCCGAGGACGCGGGTCGGACGGTCGTCCAGGATCGGTGTATGAAGGTCGAGCACCGCCGGCTGGTGGCGTAGTTTTGGGCAGTATTAGAGACTAGCGAACGAATCCGTTTTCCGTTACCCTTCCCACTCCTCGAACGAGCGATAGATCCCCTTCGAGAGGTAGCGCTCGCTCGAGTCGGGAAACACCGTGACGACCGATTCATGGGGGGCGTCGATCTCGTCGCTGTCGATTCCCTCGGCGACGTGTCGCGCAGCGACGCTGGCCGCGCCGGCGCTCGAGGCGACGAGGTGACCCTCCTCGGCGGCGAGACGCGTGAGTTCGTCGTGGGCTGCCCGGTCGCCGACCGCGAAGACGTCGTCGACGAGGTCGGGGTCGAACAGTTCGTTCGTCTCGACGTTGTGCGTGCCGATTCCCTCGATCTTGTACTCGCCCTCCTCGCGATCCTCGCCGAGGAACTCGCCATAGAGGGAACCCTCTGGTTCGACGGCGGCGACGTAGGTTTCGGAATTTTGTTCGCGGGCGTAGCGAGCGAGACCCATGAGCGTCCCGGCCGTCCCACAGCCGGCGACGACGGCGCCGACGGATCCGTCGAGCGCCTCGTAGATTTCGGGGGCGGTCGTTTCGTAGTGTGCTTCGGTGTTGAGCGGGTTCGAGAACTGCTGGGGAACGACGGCGTCGTCGAGTTCTTCGGCCAGCAGATGGGCGCGTTCGATCGCCCCGTCCATCCCGTCTGAACTCGGCGTGTTGATGATCTCGGCGCCGAGTGCATCCATCAGCTGCTGTTTCTCGACGCTGAAGCGCTCGGGGACGACGAAAATCGCGTCCAGCCCCAGCTGGCCGGCGGCGACGGCGATGCCGATGCCGGTGTTGCCGGCGGTCGGTTCGATGATCGTTCCACCGGGTGCGACGTCGCCACGCTCGAGCATCCGTTCGAGCATGTAGCGGCCGATACGGTCCTTGACGCTTCCCCCCGGATTGAACGTCTCGAGTTTCGCGTAGATCGGGACGTCGGTCGGTCCCTCGTGGATCCGCACGAGCGGCGTCTCACCGATCGTCTCGAGCACCGAATCCAACGGTCGCTCGTAGGTCGTCATCGTGCTGGCAAATGTTACCCCTGTTGTTAGGTCTTCTCATCACCACCGGCGCAAGCGTCAGTTTGGAGGGCGAACCGCCAGAAAAAGCCGTACTGGACGAAACGCCTGACTCCAGTGGTGGTCGATACCGACTCCGAATCGAAGCGGGTCGTTACTCGCCCACCTGGGTCGGCGCGTCGGTGTCTGCGTCTCCTTTCGCATCCCCTTCCGTCTGGGCCGATTCATCCTCGTCGTCCGTTCCCTCCGGGTCGTCGATCGCCGCGTCGGCGAGAATCTGTTCGCCGTCGATCCCGTGCTCGTCGGCGATTGCGAGGAGGAGCGCCCGCTGTTCGGTGACGTTGTGGTCGAGTTTCGTCACCGTGTCGTGGGTGTGGTCGACTTCCTCCTCGAGGTGGATGATTCGCTGCTGGAGTTCCTGCACCTGCCGATACATGGCTTCCGCGCGATCCGAGAGGCTCTGGATCTTCTTGGCCGTACTGCCGAGTCCCATACCAGCCGATGCGAGCGCCAGCGGGTTGAGTGTTGTCTTCCGTCTCGCGGCGCGTACCCGCTTGCCCTCGTCTCTCGGTTCGCGTGAGGCTTCGACAATCGCCGCAGTTAAACGATCTGCCTTCGACCCCTCGAGCATGCACGCACACCAGCGACCGCCCACGCTCGGGGTCGTCGCGGCGCTCACGTACGTGCTCGCCGCGCTCGCGCCCTACGTCCTCCTGGAGGTCGAGACGAGTGTCCTGGAGGTGTACTACGCCGCCGGGCTCGCTGGCCCGAACCTGCTCTCGCTGTTCGCGCTCGTCGCCGTCGTCCTCTTCGCGGCAGGGAGACAAACCAGGACCGAACCGGACCTGGTCGCCGGCGTGACGCTCGTCCTGGGACTGGTCCTGTTAGCCGTGACGGCCCTCTGGGCCGTTTCAGTCCCCGAAAGCGTCGTCTTCGAGCCCGGCGCCGACTGGTTCGTCTACCATCGCTGGCTCACGACTGCGATTTCGGCCGTGATTCCCGCTGCCGCCGTCTGGTACGCCAGGACGCTCGATCTCGTCTGACTCCGCCTGGGTTCGTTCTCACTGCTCGCGAACACGATTCAGCAGGCTGAAAACTATCGTCTCCGTCACAGTCTACCTGTTCTACCAATATTTCGACAGGAAAGCTTATGACGCGCTACTCGGGTTATCGGGTATGGCACGTGACACTCCGGCAGCAGACGACGTACAGCACCACTCCACCCTCCCACACCTCGTGACCATCGTCGGTCGCGGGGTCCCCTCGAATTTCGAGATTACGGTCGACGGCGACCTAGAGATGGTCGACGACGAACCCACTGAGTCGGCGACCGTCGTCTCGGGAAGCGGCGCCGAAGGTGCGGTCGACACCGGTGTCAGGCGGTTCCGATTCTCCGGGGAGATGGCGAACGTGCGCGTCGTTGACTGGAACGGAAACACTGCCCCCGAATCAACGAGCGTCCCGACGGTTCACGTCGATTACGGCGTCACGAACTGACCGTCTCGTTCCTTCGCACTATCGCGCAACCAGCGACAGCGACGGCAATGGCAACGGGGACGGCAACGGCAACGGCAACGGGGACGGCAACGGCAACGGCAACGGGGACGGCAACGGCAACGGCAACGGCGATACCAGGCCGTGACACACCCAGTCGCCGACCACCGGTAACAGCCTCGACCGACGCGATCACGACCGTAACGACTACGTCTCGAGAATTCGTCGCGGTCGGTAACCCGTGTCCGACGCCGACTCGAACGACACCGATCCGTCACCCACCATCGACGACGAACTCCTCGCCCGCGCCCGGATCCACGCGCGAGACGTCGACATCGACGTCGACTGGGACCGTCTCGAGTGGGACGTCTCGGCACGAGCGAAGCGTCGGGCGGGAGCCTGTCGCTGGCACGCGGACCGGGGGGTGGCGACCATCGTGCTCTCGCGCCGGGCCTACGAGGCCTATGACTGGGAGACCTTCGCCGCGGTCGTCCGCCACGAACTGGTCCACGCCTGGGAGTACCAGCGCTTCGGCGAGTCGGGTCACGGCGAGCGATTTCGTCGCGTTGCCGCCGAACTCGAGGCCCCACGTCACTGCCCCTCGTTCGCGGAACCGCGGTACGTCCTGCGCTGTCTGAACGACGGTTGCGACTGGCGGGCACGTCGCCACCGCGCGTCGGCCCCCGTGACGACGCCCGAACGGTACCGCTGTGGGAACTGCGGGAGCGACTACGCCGTCGAGCACGCCGAGAGCGGTCGCCGCTGGACGACCGCGAGCGAGTACGGCGGCGCAAAGGCCGCACTCGGCGACGATTGGTAGCGAGAAAAGGGGGGCCCTCGGCGACGACTGATAATAGGAAAATCGATCCCGATCCTCGGCGTTCGATATTCGACAGACGGCGGACCAGGAGGGAATCCCGTACAGTTATTTACTTGCCGTGGGCGGTCGTCGTATGGACGTCGTCAAGCGCGTACACATCGTGCCCCTCGGCTACGAGTTCGACCGCGTCCTCGAGCCGATTTGCGACCAGCGGGCCGACCTCGTCTACCTCCTCGAGCACCCGACGGACGATCCGGACCGGGTCGTCCCCGACTACCGCGAGGAACTCGTTTCGGACATCGAGTCGGCCGCAGCCACGGTTCGTCGCCGCGAGTGCGATCTGACGGACGTCTACGCCGTCCTCGGGGAGGTGACGACCCTGGCCGACGAGCACGCGACCGATTCCGTCTCCGTGAACGTCTCCGGCGGCGGCACCATCGCGGCCATCGGCGCGACCATGGCCTGCATGGACGTCTCGACCGACGCGACCGCCTACTACGTCGAGCCCGAGGACTACGCACACGATCCGACGACGATCCCGATCTCGAACGGGACCGCGGACGTCTACGGTCTCCCGACCTATCCAATCGAATCGCCCACCCGCGACCAGATCGCGATCATGGGCTTTCTCGCCGATCCCGCGTCCTGGAACGGCTATCACGAGGAACGGACGACGCCACCGAAGAAGAAAGACTGCATCGAGTTCGCCCGGGACGTCGGCCTCTCGTTCATGGCCGACCGCGCCCCGCCGGAGTCCCACCCTGGCGGCGAGGACAAGGGCGCCTTTCGCGTCCTCGACACGCACGTCCTGGATCCCCTCGAAACCGACGGCTACGTCGAGATCGAAGCGGTGGGTCGTCGCCGCGTGATCACGCTCACCGATCAGGGCGAAAACGCGTACCGGGCGTTCAGGCACAAACTCAAGTACGCCGAGAACTATCCTGGCGAGTGACGGCGGTTCCCGTCCTCTCCGACTGCTCGACGAGTGACGGTGACCCCCGTCCTCTCCATCTGCTCGACGAGTCAGCGCGGTGAGTCCGGTTCTACTCGTCCGCCTGCCGAGTCACCGAACCGGCGCGGATCCAGGGAGCAGTGATGGCGACGTACCCAGCCGCCCCGCCGACGAGGAGCACGTAGAACGCCCACCTTGGCCAGGCCGTCTCGAGGAAGAGGAGCGCCAGGAAGACCGTCCAGAGGGTGAGAATGGCGAGATCCGCGAGAAGGCGGATCCAGCCGAGGACGAGCGTCCGATACGTTCGCGCGCCGTCGGTCGAGTCATGTCGTCGTGATGTGGTGGTCATTGGTAGTGGCTGCTCTCGTGGGCTGGTATGGTGTTGGTGTTGGCTTTGACGTGCGTTCAGAAGTGAAACCCATGCTGTTCGGTCAACTGATAGGCCGCGATACCCCAGACGTAACTCTGACCTGGCCACCAGGTTCGGGCGTTGTTGAAGCCCGCGACGAGGACGCTTCCGTCGTCACCGACCGGGTCGGCGTGAAAGCTCACCGACCCGCTGTCGCCGTCGGCCATGTCCGTCTCGTCGCCCCATCGCAGCTGGCCGCGCCGACACACCGAGCCGGTGAGACAGGAGACGGCGTCGATCCCCTGGATCTCGCCACTCGTCTGGCCGGTGAGCGCGCCGACCTTTTCGAGGGGTTCGTCACGGGCGACCAGGTCGGCCAGGCCGTATCGGGTGAATTGCCCCTGAATGTCGTACCGGCGGTCTCCTTCGATCGTGCTGCTCGGCCGATACGGACCCGTCGGTTCGATGGTTACGACGTCCGCAACCGGATAGCTCTCGGTGACCGTCCCGAGTTTCGTTCGTTGGCCGTTCTCGAATGGAAGCGAGACGGTCGCCCCACGCGCGTCCTTGACACCGTCGAACGCGTGGTGAGCGGTCGAAAAGTAGCGGGTATTGGACCCGGGCTCGTACAGTGCCGGCCCGAGCGTGGCGATGCTCGTATCGGTCTCACAGGAGATGCCGGCCGGAACGAGCGTCGACGCCGGGTCGCGGGCTCGACGGGGCTCGCGCTTGACGTCGTCCTCGAGGCCGTCCAGATTTCGAATGGTATCGACGTTGATCGACACGCCGTCGACCGCCCGATCGAGTACCTCGCGAACGGTGTCGGCTTCGACGGATACCTCGACCGTGATCGTCGCACCACCGTCGTCGTACGTTCCCGGGACGACGGCGCTCCCGAGGTAGCCGGTGACCGTCGACTCCGCGAGGAGTTCGTTGAGTTCGAACGCTTTAGCGACGCTCGCGTACCACGACGCCGGCACCGATCGCGTTCGGGTGTCGACGGACCACGGGTCGTCGGGATCCGTTCGAACGAGGGCCGTGACGACGGGAACCTCGCCGTCTGCCGCGGCGAGGAAGTCGTCGACGCCGAGGACGCGAGCCAGGCCGAGGCTGTACCCCGCCGCGACGAGCGTCCGGATGAACTCCCGCCGGTCCATGCCGCGAGCGACCCGCTCGCGGAGAGACGCCAGTCGCTGTTCGGTCGACCCGTCGGTATCAGGATTCATCGTGCCTCGAGAGACGAGCGTAGATGGCCCTCCAACGGGGAAAGCTAATTCTCCCGTACAGCGACAGGTCGAGTGCACAGATCGAACAATCCACACTTACCCACTAAATTGGTGTACTTGCGTGATTCCGGGGACACGCGTCGAACGTGTGCAACTGTGGCGGTGGTCACGAGGGTCGATCTCCGGAACCGACCCCTGTCTCGCCCTCGTCTCGCCGTCACTTCGCGGGTCACCGGATCGTTCGGCTTACCCTACTCGACGACGCGCAGCGAGACTACTCCGAGGGATGCAATACGGTATCACGAATTCCGCAACCGAGCGAAAGGGAAAACGGTTTTTCCCCCCTCCTCGCAGCATTTGCCATGAACGTTCGTATCGGACCGGGTGCGTCCGACGAGGAGGTGTCGGCGATCGGGACGGCGCTGGCCGAGTACGTCGGAAACGAAGTCGAAGTGTACGTCGGGGACGGGGAGGAACCAGCCGTCGTCGTCTCGCCGCCGGATTCGAACTCGAGTTCGAGCGACGGCGACGGCGCTGCAGCCACCAATCAGGCTGTCGCCACGGCGTCCGCCGCGGCGGACGACCTCGGCCCGACCGAACGCGAGGAGAAACTCCTCGCAGAAATCGAGAAGATCCTGGAGGGAGGCCACGAAAAGTACAAGGAACAGTTACCCGAGGAAGGGAAACTGTTCGTCCGCGATCGAATCGACCTCTGGTTCGACGGCGAGAACAGCAAGTTCCTCTTCGAAGACGGGAAGTTCGCAGAGTTCGACGCGGACGACCGCCTCCCGGCAGACGCCCTGATTACGGGCGCGGCCACTTTCGAGGGCCGGGACCTGCACTTCATGGCCAACGACTACACCGTCAAGCGTGGATCGATGGCCGCTAAGGGTGTCGAGAAGTTCCTGCGTATGCAACAGCGCGCCCTGAAGACCGGTCAGCCGGTACTCTACCTGATGGACTCCTCTGGGGGGCGAATCGACCAGCAAACCGGCTTCTTCGCCAACCGCGAGGGGATCGGCAAGTACTACTACAACCACTCGATGCTCTCGGGGCGGGTGCCGCAGATCTGCGTCCTGTACGGCCCCTGCATCGCTGGAGCGGCCTACACCCCGGTCTTCGCCGACTTCACCATCATGGTCGAGGGGATGTCCGCGATGGCGATTGCCTCCCCACGGATGGTTCAGATGGTCACCGGTGAGGAGATCAGCATGCAAGAGCTCGGCGGCGCACAGGTTCACGCCAGCGAATCCGGGTCGGCCGACCTCGTGGCGACCGACGAGGAACACGCCCGGGAACTCGTTGCCCAACTGATCACCTATCTGCCCGACAACGCCGACGAACAGCCGCCGCAGATGGAGCCTCGATCCCCGTTGCAGAGTCCAGAGGGGATCGACTCGATCATCCCACAGCACCCGAACCGTGGCTACGACATGGTCGACGTCATCGAGCGTGTCGTCGACGCGGGGAGCTACTTCGAGCTGAAACCCGACTACGGCAAGGAGATCATCACCGCCTACGCCCGGATCGACGGCCGCCCCGTCGGCATCGTCGCCAACCAGCCAGCCCACCGCGCGGGAGCCATCTTCCCCGACGCCGCCGAGAAGGCCGCCGAGTTCATCTGGAAGTCCGACGCGTTCAACATTCCGCTGTTGTACCTGTGTGACACGCCCGGCTTCATGGCCGGTTCGCAAGTCGAGAAGGACGCCATCCTCGAGAAGGGGAAGAAGTTCATCTACGCCACCTCGTCGGCGACGGTCCCGAAACAGACGGTCATCGTCCGGAAGGCCTACGGTGCGGGTATCTACGCGATGGGTGGCCCGGCCTACGACCCCGAGAGCATCATTGGCCTTCCGTCTGGCGAAATCGCCATCATGGGCCCCGAGGCGGCGATCAACGCCGTCTACGCCCGGAAACTGGCAGAGATCGACGACGAGGACGAGCGCGCCGAGGAGGAGGCACGCCTCCGCGAGGAGTACCGCGAGGACATCGACATCCACCGCATGGCCAGCGAGGTCGTCGTCGACGAAATCGTCCCGCCGAGTTCGCTCCGTGAGGAACTGGCCAACCGCTTCGCGTTCTACGAGGGCCTCGAGAAAGATCTGCCGAGCAAGAAACACGGCACGATTCTGTGATCCGGGAGGTGCGTTCTGTGATCCGGTAGTCGGTCACTGATCACTCGATGCGTATTTCGACGCGCTGCTGAACGAGTGTGGGCGATGTTGATCGCCTACGAGTGTGGCCGATATCGACCTCCGAGTGTGGCCGACACCGATCGTTTGCGAATAGAGTCAATGCCGATTACCTGCGAGTACGACCGACTACGATTTCTCGAGCCTGTAGCATCCGCTTACTCGCCAGTAACTCGAACGTACGCCTGCCTCGAGACTCCATAACAATAGCCGGCTCCGCGGTAACGGGAGACGCTCTCGCTGGCTCATGCCGGTTCGATTCCGGCAGGGAGCGTATGTCCACGGACGGCCTTCGCGCCCGGGTCCAGCAGTCTCGTCGCCTTCGACTCGAGACGGCCCGAATGGACCGCCTCGAGACCATCCTCTGGCTAGTCGTCGCCGTCTCGCTCGTCGGCGACGTCGTCACGACGTTCGTCGGCCTCCAGCTCGGCCTCGCGGAGTCGAACCCCGTCGCCCGCGGGGTGATCGACAACTGGGGGCTCCTCGGGATGCTCGCGCTCAAGGCGGGCGCCGTCGCCATCGCACTCGCCTGCCGGACCGTCCTCGAACGAGCCTACCGACCGATCATCCCGGCGGCGCTGGCGCTGCCGTGGGTGATGGCCGTGGTACTCAACGTCTACCTGATCTCGTCGGTTCTCTGAGTCGATGGCGTGAGAGCAATGGGCTGAGGGCGCGGTAACCCTTCACCGACTTGCTTCGAGTGACACCATCGAGCGTCTGCTCGAGGGATCGTAACTCGCTCGCGTAATCGTGTACCGAATCGCGTCGGTCGGTTCGTCGACGGCCATCGTCCACCAGTTTCGGAGCCGACAGTTCCGGGTCCCGCCGAGGCGCTCGACGTACCGGTCGCAGGCTCGCAGCGAGCGCTCGTTGTCCGCCTGGACGAGCACCGAGACAACCTCCAGGTCGAGGTGCTCGAACGCGAGGGTTACGAGCGCGTCGGCTCGTTCGCCCGAGTAGCCCCGGCCCCAGAAGCGTTCGCGGAGCCAGATTCCCAGGTCACCGGTTCGTTTCGTCCAGTCGACGCCGAGGCCGCAGGTGCCGGCGATGTCGCTGGTCCCCTCCTCGTCCTCGTCCACTCGCGGGCGTATCACGTAGTCCGCCGACCGCGATTCGTTCCAGGCACCCTCACGGCTCGCGAGGAACTCGAGAGTCTCGCCCGGCGTCTCGTGTGGATCCCAGGGCGTGTACCTCGTCACGTCGCCGATGGCCGGATCCAACCCACAGATCCGGTAGTACGCGAGGGGGTCGACCGTCCCGCCCGAGAGGCGCTCCAGGAGGAGGCGGTCGGTTTCAATGGCGTCGGGAAAGAGGTGGCTCATCGGCCCCGGCCTGCATCGTCGTCCGTTCGTTCTTCCCGTACCCCCGCGTCGAGTCGCCCTCGAGCCTCGTCCGAAAACGAGACGCCCACGTCCGGCCGATTCTCGCACTCGCGGTACTCCTCCTGGGAGACGCTGTAACGATACAGGTCGATCGGCTCACCGTCCTGGATGCGCCAGTTGCGAAGGAGGCCGTCGCGACCGCCGCCGTGGGCCTCGGTGTAGCGCTCGATTGCACGGTTGGAGTTCTCGTTGTCGACCAGCGCTGTGACGGCCACCAACTCGAGGTCTAGGCGCTCGAACGCGAGTTCCATAAACGCGGCTGCACGCTCCCCGGAGTACCCGCGCCCCCAGAAGCGCTTGCGGAACCAGACGCCGAGCGTCATGGTTCGTTTCTCCCAGTCGATGCTGAAGCCAGCGTCGCCGGCGAACTCGCCCGCGCCGTCCTCTCCATCTCGCAAATAGACGGCGTAGGAGCCGCCGCTCGAGTCGTCCCACTTCTCGCTGACGTACTCGAGGAACTCGAGGGTCTCCTTCGGCGTTCGGTGCGGATCCCAGGTGACGTATTCGGTGACGTCCTCGATTCCCGGATCCGACGAGCAGATCTCGTAGAGGTCGAACAGCTGGCCGGCGTCGGTCTCGTCGACGTGGAGCGCCTCGAGACGGAGGCGGTCGGTTTCGATCGCCTTGGGAAAGAGTGCAGTCATACCGACCGAGACGGACGGAGGGTAAAAAGCACTACCCAGGGTGTGGTAGCTAGTCACAACACTGTATTGCTGGTGAGTTCGTCGTCATTGCCCACGAGTGTGTGACGACAGCAGTTTCGAAGGCACAGGACAAATCGAGTGGCGAAAGGAGTGGGCGAGGCGGTGAGTTGGCCTCGTTTCCCGGGAACGAGGCGCGACGGGCCGAGACGACGCGCAGTGCCGGTCGTGACGTGAAAAGCGTCTTGTAACCGGCATCAGTAGGTGGTAGGCGAACGAATAAAAAGTCAATGGTCTCGGCAGTACGGGTTACAGTCGCCGATCTCGCAGGGCCGGAAACCGCGACCGGACGTTCGAAACGGCCCCCGCGTCGACGTCGGCCATCACCAGGGCCGAATCGTCCCCGCTCGAGGCCAGTACCGTCCCCCAGGGGTCGTAGACGGTCGACCGTCCGAGCAGCGTGGCCTCCTCGAACGACCCCGACCCGTTGATCGTCGCCACGTAACACTGGTTCTCGATCGCTCGCGCTCGAGACAGCGTCTGCCAGTGCTCGAGACGTGGGTACGGCCATGCGCTCGGGACGAGAATCAACTCGACGCCCTGGTCGACCAGCCGTCGGTACAGTTCCGGGAATCGCAGGTCGTAACACGTGCTCACGCCGACAGTGAGCCCACAGACTGTTGCCGTATCGATGGCCTCCCCGGGGACGAGGAGTTCGGTTTCGGCGGACTCGTACCCGAACAGGTGGTGTTTCCGGTAGACCAACTCGATGTCGCCCGACGAGGAGAGCAGTGCCGTGGTGTTCGCGTATCCCTCGTCGGCGGGTGTCTCCACCGACTCGGTTGCCGCGAGGTCCTCGACGAAGCTGCCCGTGAGCACGGCGACGTCGTTCTCGATGGCAGCGTCGCGAAGTCGGTGCAGGGTCTCTCCCTCGAGCGGTTCGGCGCTGCGCGCGTACAGGTCGAACTCGAAGTACCCCACCGTGAAGAGTTCGGGCAGTGCGACGAGGTCGGCGCCGCGAGCGGACGCTCGCTCGATTGCCTCGACGGCCCGGTCGCGGTTGCCCTCGAGGTCGCCTGCCTGGACGGCCAGTTGAGCGAGTGCGAGGGAGATGTTTTCGCTCTCGTCCACGTCCTCGTGTTCGTGTTCGTCCTCGTTCTCGTCTACCTCCCCGTTCTCACCCTTGCGCCCGGCCGTTCCGTGCTCGTCTGTCGTCGCCTCCGTCGCCGCGTCGGTATTTTCGGTCATGGTGGTGTGTGAGTCCGTCGTGCGTGTCTCGTCTACCGTACTCGTGACCCGCCCGTCAGCGTCCCGGTCACTCGACCTCGCGTTCGAGTTCGCGCTGCAGGTTCTCGAGTTCACCGTCCAGGTTGCGCTTGAAGAAGCGTTCGACGCCCGGCAGGTGTCCGTCGACGACGAAGGTATTGTTGAGGCGGCTTCCCCCGCTCGTCTCGGTGATCTCGTGTTCGCCCGTGACGTCGAGCAGTTTCGACCGGCCGACGAACTTGACGTACTCGGGCGGGCGCCTGATGACGTCCTCGGTGTCGACGCTGACCGTTCGCGTCACCAGCGGAAGCGGGATCTCGACGTGCCAGGTCGCCCGTCGGCCGTCGGGGTCGTCCGTCGTGAAGTCTTTGACGACGCTAATCGCTCGAGCGCGCTTTTCCGGATCGGCGATGAACGCCCAGACGCGCTCGGGTGGTGCCTGTAACTCGAACGACCGATCGATCCGAACAGTCATACGCCTTTCTCGGTGGGTGAACGGTAAAAAGACGGTGAATTGAGCGAACCGCCGTTCACACGCTATCGACAGGTCGGCCGCTGCCGGGGCCACACTCTCGAACGGTTCGGCCGTGCGGCCGTGCCGCCGTTCGGTTCGAGACCGAGCGGTTAGCTCATCGTGACCTTCCAGGTCGTCGAGCGCGCGCGGCCCCACTTCTCGATGTCGATGTCCTCGGTCTTCTCGGCGAGGTGGGGGAGGCGGACGCCGACCTGTTTCGAAGAGAGGCCGATCGCCTTGGCGATGTTTTTCGCACGGAAGTACTGCTCGCCGCGGGCGGCGCTCTCACGGAGGTACGAGATTATCCGCTGCTCTTCGTCGGAGTAGTCCGTCATCGTCCGTATATGAGATAGGTCGTCTGTGGCCTTAACTCTTGAGAGGGGTTTCAGCCGATGGCGGTCGAAGAGAACTGCCGTCAGCCGTCAGTCGTCAGTCGTCAGTCGTCAGTCGTCAGTCGTCAGTCGTCAGTCGTCAGTCGTCAGTCGTCAGTCGTCAGTCGTCAGTCGTCAGTCGTCCGCTCTCTATCGTCTGTCTCGAGCGGGTGCGGTCAGTGCCAGTAGAAGTGCATGCCGACGATCGCCAGCGCGCTGAACGTGACGGCGGCGGCGAAGCCCCAGGCCGCATGGATCTCCGGTGCCGTCGTGAGCATCACGAGTGCGCTGAGGATCGCAACGGCGCCGAACACCAGCCCCACTCCGACCCCCTTGTCGGTCGTCTGCGTGTGATCTGCCATGCTGGCGCGTTTTGTGGGGGCCTCCTTAATTGCATTCATTCGCGTCAACGATTCCGGTCATTCGTGGCAACGACTCTATTCGTTCGCGTCAAGATTGTCGTCTTCCAGCCGATCCAGGAGCCCCTTCGCAGGCACCTCGATCGACGGTGGAGTCGCCGATACCGATCCCTGACGATCCCGCACGTTTACAGTCTCGAGGTTCCAACGGATCTCACGACGAACGCATGGTACTTCAGACACTCCGATCACTCTTTCTCGGGAGCGCCTTTCGAATCGCGGGAACCCTCGTGCTCGCTGTTGCCGTCACCATCGCCGGCGCGTTCGGTGCGGGGGTACTCGGCGTCCTCACGCTCGAGTCGATGGACAACGAGTTCGGGGACGTCGACGACGAACGAACCGAGATCCTGACTGACCTGACGATTCACAATCCGAACCCGATCGGCCTGGGTTCCGCCGATGTCGACGCGACCTACGACGTCTCGATGAACGGCGTCGAGATGGCCAACGGGAGCGGCCAGGACATCACCGTCGAGCCGGGCACGTCGACTGAATCGCTCCGGACGGAGATGCGAAACGAGCGCATTCCCGACTGGTGGGTGACCCACATCGAAAACGGTGAGGAGACCCACGTCGAGATCGATGCGACCGTCTCGAGCGGCCTCCTCGATCGATCGACCGAGGTGACGAACGAGCAGACCGTCGAGACGGACATTCTCTCGGCGTTCAACTCCGAGGAGACCAGACCGATCAACGCCGACCGGGCGCTCGTCGAGGATCCAATCCTCTACGTCAACGCCACGCGAGGCGAGTGGGCCGGCGTCGACCAGCAACACACGGAACTTCGGCTCGAGTTCGACGTCTACAACCCCAAGAGCTACGCGATCCCGACGAGCCAACTCGGCTACGAGATTACGATGAACGGCGTGACCGTCGGTCTCGGGGAGAGCGACCGCGAGTACGTCCTCCAGCCCGGCGAGGAGACGACGATCGTGACGACGACCCGCATCGACAACGGGAATCTCGACGACTGGTGGGTCACCCACGTCGAAAATGACGAGGTCTCGGATCTTCGAATCGAGTTCGATGCCACCTTCGAACTGGCTTCCGGGACGACGATCACCGTCCCCCTCGAGGCACTCACTTACGAGGAGACGGTCGAGACGGACATCTGGGGGAACGACGAGGCCGGTGAGTCGAACTCGAGCGACGGAGAGGCGAACGCGACCGACGAGACGGAGTCGGATGTCGAGGGAGCCGAGACAGACGACGAGACAGACGGCGGAGCCCAGGAAGATACCGATGGCGGGACCGACGAGGATACGGACAGTACCGGTGACGACGGTGGTGGCGGGAACGACGATGGCGACGGGAGCAACGATGACGACACGAGTAGTACGGACGACGGAGAAAACGACGAGGAAGACGACGACTCCCTGCTCGGCCTCTGATCAGCGACAGTATTTTGTCACCGGCGCCTGTACCCCTTCTCATGCAACGGAGTCAGACCGCTCCTGATCGCGTTCTTCTCGCATAGCCTCGCTACTGACGACGACCAGGACGAGTCCCACGAATCTGCCGACGACTCGATCGTCGTTCGCCCCGACGGCGACGGAATCACCCTCCAGTTCGAGGAAACTACTCGTACACTCACTCGCCAGGAGGCCCTGGCGGTCCAGTCGGCAATCGGCGACGCGTTGACCGATCGCCGCGAGTACGTCCACACCGTCGGCACCCGTCGCGAGGACGGCTCCTACGTGGTCTCCCGCCGCAGCGCCGACTCGACGGGGAACCAGCAGGTGTTCGACTCGTTCGAGGCGCTCGAGTCCCTGTACGCCGACCTCCCGAACCGGTTCGACGCCGATGCGGTTGGATGCCAGGGGACGAAGATCACGGGCTCGAGGCGGCACATGCTGATACGCCACTTCGTCGAGCATCCGGCGTTCGACTGTCGACTCGTGAGTCGGCGGCCGCTCGAGGTGGTAAAACGGTGAAACGGTGAAACGGTGAAACGGTAGCCATCGCTCGAGTGCTCGCGAGGCTCGAGCACGACGGGGACTCGAGGATCCTACTTGATGGTGGTGTGCTCGGACTCCTCGTTCAGCGCCAGGTTCGCCGCAATCTCGACGTTTCGAATCGCGTACTGGGCCGTCTGCTGGAGGCTGACCAGCACCTCCCTGACCTGGAGGAGGTCCTCGTTTTGCATCTCCGGCAGGTCCGCGAGGATCTCCCGCTCGCGGTCGGAAATGTCGTGAAACAGTTTGCGGGCCTCGATCGTCTTGTCGTAGTTGCGCTCGACGGCCGACTCGACGGCAAGAGCCGTGATCTCGTCGACGGCCTCCGTGAGTTCCCGAATTTCGCGCATCACCGATTTCTCGACGTTGAGGGTGTGGCCCTCCGCTTCCATCACGATGTCGGCGATGTCCTCGGCGTTGTCCGCTGTCAACTCGAGGTTCTTCGCGATCGATCGGTAGCCGATCAGGGGAAAGCCCGACTCGAGGCCGACGGCACGAGCGAGCGTGGGATTCTGGTAGGCCGTGAAGATCAGGCGCAAGAGGAGAACGAAGATCTTGTTGGCCTGGCGTTCCCGGTTGAGCGCCCGCTGGGCCAGGTCGGGGTTGCCGTGAGCGAGCGCCTTGATCGCCTCTCCGCGCATCGTCCGGCCGGTTCGCTCGAGGCGCTCTAAGAGGTTGTCGAGGGTGAAGTCCTCGGGATCGACCGAACACCGGATCGAGATGCTCTCGGGCGTTTCTTCGATGACGCCCAGGCCCATGAGCTGGGTCTCCGCCCGGTAGACCGCGTTGATGTGGGCGGACTCGAGGGCGCCATCGGTACACTCGATGCGAATGACCCGTCGGCCCAGGACGTACTGGGCGACGATGGCACGCTCGACCGCGTCGGCGTCCAGGTTGTCGGTTCTGATGGTGGCCTCGGTCTCCTCGAAGTTCGCCGATTCAGGCATCACCGTCAGCGTTCCCTTACCGCCCATCCGTAGCGAGACCTCGTCGCCTTTCTCGACGCCGTGCTCGCTGGCCCACTCCGCCGGGAGGGTCATCGCCAGGGTCGACGGCCCGAGTCGCTGAACTTTCCGCGTCTCCATAGCGCGAGATAGGCGCTGTCACACCTTAGTCCTGACTATACAGCCATTATTCGTTGCAGATTGTCCATGTGTACTAGTGTTACTCGGTCCGTTCGAGAGCGACCTTATACGCCTCGTCGAGCCGAGAGGCTCGGACCTGCCGCCCGCTCAGACCACCTTCAGCAACCGCGTCGTGAACCGGCCAGTTCGAACGTGCATCCACCCGCGGAGGGACTCATCGACCGCCTCGTCGCCCGTATCGACCCGTAGCTGGCCGACGCCGTCGAGTTTGTCGTCGCTGGCGACTACCTCGACTTCCGCCCGTTCGATTACTGTGGGGGAGATCTGGTGGTTGCCCCGCCCGAAGACGAATCCCTGGCCGCCAATAGGCGAGACGACGATCACCGCGGGCGCTTCGAGCACGGCCAGGATCTCAGACTCGCTCGCGTCGCGGGCCAGTACCTCGCCGTCGCGCCAGACGTCGACGCCCAGCGGCGAGGGGTCGATCCCGAGGGCAGATTCGATCGCGCCGACGGTGCTCCCGGGCCCGAAGACGTAGGTCGTTCCCGGGTCGACCTCGTCGGCGAACCCCTCCGCGAGCGCGTCGACGCTCCCGCTCGAGAGCTGTTTGCTCGACTGGACGCCGCTCGCGACGGGGACGGGGACGACCGCCCGGAGTTCGGCCCGGACCTCGCCCTCGCGGTAGGCGTCCTCGTCGATGTCGTTGACCTCGCAGTCCTCGACGCGGTCGAACTCGGCGGCGACCCGACCCGCGTCGGCCGGCGTGACGCCGAAGACGGAGGAGTAGATCTTCACGCCCGCGGGGACGCCGAGCATGGGCGTCTCCCTCTCGCCGTCGACCCCGGAGAGCACCTCGGCCACATCGACGGCCGTCCCGTCGCCGCCGACGAACAGCACGAGGTCGACGTCGCGCTCGAGGAACGCGCGGACGGCGGCTTTCGTGTCGTCGGCCGACGTCTCCGGCGAATCGCCGTGGTCGTTCGTCTCGCTGTCCTCGTTGCCCCTATCGTCTTCATCGCTCTCACTGCCCCCATCGACAACGCCCGACGGCTCGTAGACCACCTCCGGGTCGTACCCCGCCGCTCGAGCCGCGTCCTCGCCCATGGGGCCCGCGGCGGTGTAGACGGCCAGCTCGGGCCGGCGCCGTGCGAGCGCCTCGAGGGCTTCGACTGCCCGCTCTGGCGCACGAGGTTCGGCCCCGCGACGACGCGCTTCCGCGACCTTCCCGTCGGTTCCCTTGAGTCCGACGCGCCCGCCCATGCCGGCGATCGGATTGACGACGACCCCGAGCGTTTCCATGGTCGGTCATCGACCGCGTGGCAAAAAAGGCGTGCGACTCGGCCGTTGGCGACGTCGTTCCATACGCCGTACGCTCGAGAGCCGAGCGCTTTCTGAACAGTTAAGAAGGGCGACGACACAGGTGTGCGCATGGTCGACCTCACGCACGTCGTACTCGCCTCGAGTGACTTTCCGATCGAAATCGCCGGCTGGGCCGTCCTCCTCATCGGCCTCCTGGTCACGGCGTTCTGGACCCTGTACCTGTATCGCTGATCACTCCTCGTATCGCTGATCACTCCTCGCGTTCCTGGACGCGCTCGCGGAGCCACGCCGTCGCCGCCTCGACTTCCGCCGGGTCGGGGCTCTGGACGGTGATCCGAACGGACTCGCCCGGGTAACTGCCGACGCTCACGTCGAACTCCTCCCGGACCGCCTCGAGCCGGCTGACGAGTGCACTCTCCGGTTCGTCGGCGACGACGACCTCGCGGTGTCGGGGCGCCCCGTCGAACTCGTCGAGGACGGCTGCGAACATCGCCTCCATCTCCGCGGGTACGCCTGGAACCACGTACACCGATTCGACGACGCACCCGGGCGCGACCCCTTCGACGTTGTGGAGGGGACGGGCACCGCGCGGCAGGTCGGCCGTTCCCGCGGTCAGGTCCTCGCGCGCGTACCCGCCCTCGGACTCCAGCCAGGCGAGCGCCTCGTCGTTGCGCTCGAGCGACCGGCCGAAGGCGGCGGCGACGCCCTCCATCGTGCGGTCGTCGTGGGTTGGGCCGAGGCCGCCGGTGACGACAACCGCGTCGTACTCGGCCCGGTACTCGTTGACGACGCGGGCGATGTCGCCGATGCGATCCGGAAGCGTCGTCACGCGCTCGACGTCGATCCCCCGTTCGTCGAACCGGGCACAGAGCCAGGTGGCGTTCGTGTTCTCCGTCCGTCCGGCGAGCAGTTCGTCTCCGACCGTGACGACCGCGACGTTCATACCCGTGGTTGGGACCGCTGGTGGAAAGGTCTCTCGTCACCTCGTGCCCAGGTATATAAATACACGGGTAGAGACAGCCACAAGATTCAATTCTTATAATTCACATAGCACAGACAATGATGACACGTGGTGGCTGGACGGAACAACGGAACAGCGAATCAGATGCGCTCCTGTCGGCCCTCGGCAGCAAGTACAGTGCGGAAATTCTCTGTGCGGCGGGCACCCCCAAATCCGCACAGGCCCTGAGCGAGGACATCGAGGTCCCAATCGCGACCTGTTATCGTCGGATCGAGGAACTCGTCGACGCCGGCCTGCTCGAGTGTGAGGGGCGAACGCTCTCGAACGAGGGGCGCCGGACGAACATCTACCGGCGAACGCTCGACGAGATCGAGGTCGATTTCTCCTCCGAGCGTCCACAGTTCTCGCAGAAGCGCCGAACGGAAGCCAAGAATCGGCTCCAGGACCAGCTGCGGTGACGTGACGCCGGGGAAGGGGATCGACCGTTCGCACACGGAGTCGTCGGATGCGGTGGGGCGGGGTTCGGATTCGTTCTCGGGTGCTCGACGGATTGGTACACTTGCACGGATTCTTACTATACATTCTATATCTTTGAAGTGGTTTCGTCGATACCCGACGTATCACCGACGATTCGTCGAGCGGCGATCCACGCTTCTCGACCGCCGAACGGGTGCTCGTTCCTGGGACGACGTTCGTTCAGCAAACGGTCTCGCCCCTCGTTTCGTTCGATACGAGGTTTTACCTGTGGTAAGCACCTATCAGGGACAGAATGGACCCGACTTCCGAGACCGACACGGGACCCGATCCGCGGGCCCGCCAGCAGGAAGTCGTCGCCCAACTCGGGCAACAAGCCCTCCAGAGTGATGATCTCGATGGGTTGATGCGCGACGCCGCGGTCACCGCCGCCGAGACGCTCGAGGTCGAGTACGCGGCGGTGCTCGAGCGGCGTTCCGACGAAGACACCCTCTCGCTCAGACAGGGCGTCGGCTGGAACGACGGGATCGTCGGGTCGGCGACCGTCCCCGCCGATCCACACTCGCAGGGGGGCTATACGTTGCTCACCGAAGAGCCGGTCGTCGTCGACGATTTGCGGGCCGAAGAGCGGTTTTCTGTCCCCGCGCTGTTTTCAGACCACGACGTCGTGAGCGGGATCAGCGTCGCCATCGGCGGGCCGGGCGATCCCTGGGGCGTCTTCGGCGTTCACACCACCGACCGTCGCGAATTCGCCGAGGACGCCGCTGCGTTCGTCACAAATCTCACGAACGTTCTCGCCGCGGCGATCGATCGCGCCGAGACGGAACGCCGGTTGCGCGAGCGCGAACGACGGCTCGAGCGATATAGGGAGTACACCGACGGCATCCTCGCCGCCGTCGACGACGTGTTCTATGTCATCGACGAATCGGGCACGTTCCAGCGCTGGAACGAATCCCTGACCGCGGTGACAGGCTATTCGGACACGGAGGTCGAGTCGATGCACCCGGTGGCGTTCTTCGACGAGGAGGATCGCGACTCGATCGCAGCCGAGATCTCGGAAGCCTTCGAAACCGGACGTGCTCGAGTCGAGGCCGACATTCTGACGAAAGACGGTGACCGCATCCCCTACGAGTTCGTCGCGACCAGACTCGAGGCGCCCGACGGAACGCCGGTCCTGGCCGGGATCGGCCGCGACGTCACGGCACGAAAGGAACGGACCCGGGAGCTCATCAGGTACGAGCGCATCGTCGAAACGATCAACGACGGCATCTACGTGGCCGACGACGACCTGCGATACACGATGGTCAACGACGCGTTCGCCGCGTTGACCGGCTACACCCGCGAGAATCTTCAGGGGGCCCACGCCACACGTGTCATCGACGAGGCAACCATCGAGGAGGCCGCGGAAATGCGTGCGGTGATGGCCACCGACGAGACGGCCAATCCGACGCAGGAAACGACCGTCGAGACGGCAGACGGCACCAACGTCCCCGTGGAAGTGACGTTCGCGTCGTTTACCGCCGATGGCGAGGAGAACCGCGTCGGCGTGGTCCGAGACATCACCGACCGCGAGGAACGCGAGCGGGCCCTCGAAGAGAGCGAGCGTCGATACCGGACGCTCGTCGAGAACTTCCCGGACGGCGCCGTCGGCCTCTACGACGAGGACCTCACTTACACGGTTGCCGGCGGCGAGATGTTGAACGTACTGGATATCCCACCGGACGAGATCGTCGGCGTCTCGATCTACGAGCGCTACCCCGACGACCTCGTCGAGGAGATCAAGCCGCACTTCCGCGCCGCGTTCGAGGGCGAGTCGAATACGTTCGAGGTCGAGTACCACGACCGCCACCTGCTGGCGCACACCCTTCCCGTTCGAAACGGCGCCGACGAAATCTACGCGGGGATGTTGATGATCCAGGACATCACCGAGCGGACGGAGTACCGTCGACAGCTCGAGGCGTCGAACGAGCGCCTCGAGCAGTTCGCTTACGCCGCTTCCCACGACCTCAAAGAGCCCCTGCGGATGATCTCGAGCTACCTCACGCTGCTCCAGAAGCGCTACGACGGCGAACTCGACGAGGACGGCGAGGAGTTCCTGAAATTCGCCGTCGACGGCGCCGATCGGATGCGCGCGATGATCGACGGGCTGCTCGCGTACTCGCGAATCGACACCCAGGGAGAGCCGCTCGAGCCGCTCGAGCTGGACGCCGTCCTCGACGCCTCCGTCGACAACCTGCGCGTGAGAATTGAGGAGAGCGGGGCCGAGCTCACGGCCGACTCGCTCCCTCGCGTACGGGGCGACGAACACCAGCTCCAGCAGGTCTTCCAGAACCTCCTGAGCAACGCAATCGAGTACAGCGGCGACGACCCCCCGCGGATTCGCGTCTGGGCCGAGCGAGCCGGGGACGAGTGGGAGGTGTCGGTTCGTGACGAAGGGATCGGTATCGACCCCGACGAGACCGATCAGGTGTTCGAGGTGTTCCAGCGCCTCCACAGCTACGACGAGCACGCTGGAACGGGGATTGGGCTCGCGCTCTGTCAGCGAATCGTCGAGCGTCACGGCGGCGAGATCCGGGTCGAATCGGCGCCCGAAGAGGGGGCGACGTTCTCGTTCACGCTCCCTGCAGTGAACGGCGCCGGTCCGTAGCGTTCCCTCTTGCCGATCGGGTGCGAAGGTGATTCGTCCAATCGTGTGGAGAAGGCAAGCTGGTGTACCGAGTAGCGAAAGGGACCTGGTGTACCGAGTAGCGAAAGGGACCTGGTGTACCGAGTAGCGAAAGGGACCTGGTGTACCGAGTAGCGAAAGGGACCTGCCCTATCGAGTGCGAAGGCGAGGGGGCGTCGCCCGCGTCGGCGAAACGAACCCCGAGGCCCACCTCACTCGAACGGTCGCGGCGGCAACCTGAGTTCGTCGAGTTCGGGGAGGTGCTTGACGTTGAAGACGACGGCCGCGTCGTCGGTGAGCGGTCGTCCGACACACGAGAGGCGGATGCCGCGGTCGACCATCTCCTCGGGCAGGATGTGATCGACCGGCGTCGACAGGTCACCCCCGAGCATCGCCACGGCGCAGTTCGCGCAGGCACCGCCCCGGCAGGCGTAGGGCCAGTCGAACCCCTCGTCTTCGGCGGCCTCGAGAAGCGTCTCGCCAGGGTCGACCTGGACGCGTCCGTAGTCGCTCGACGCGAGGTCGGCCTCGGCCGCCTTCTCCAGGAGGGCGTCGTCCTCGAGGGTCCAGCCGTGGTCGGTGAGGGCGTCGTAGTTGAGGTAGGTGACCTCAGCGGTGTTCGAGGTGTGATCGGATTCCGCCGCGCCGTTCGTCCCGGGGTCCACGTCGAAATCGCGTCGCTCGAGCGGCCCGGTATCGCCCACGAGCAGTTGCTCCCGCGCCGCGTGGACTTTCCTGAACTCGACGATCGACCCGCCGTGGTCGGGGTGGGCTTCCTTCACCCGCTGGCGGAACGCGCGTTCGATTGTCGCGTCGTCCGCGCCGGGTTCGATTCGCAGGACGTCGAACGGGGACTCCACAGTAGGGCTAGCGGGATGGCGGTTGTATACTTTGTCCCAACGGTCGATCCCGCCGGTTGCGATAGCCGGTGGTGAGCGGCGATTGCGATAGCCGGTGGTGAGCGGCGATTGCGATAGCCGGTGGTGAGCGGCGATTGCGATAGCCGGTGGTGAGCGGCGATTGCGATAGCCGGTGGTGAGCGGCGATTGCGATAGCCGGTGGTGAGCACCCGTTTCGATACTCGCCGGCGATCGTTGGTTGGATACCCGCCGGCGAGCGCAGTCTTTACGGTCCTCGCTTCGAACCGAGAGGTATGCGACTCGAGGCGTACTGGGGCGTCGGGCCGAAGACCCGCGAAGCCCTCACCGACACGCTAGGGACCGAGCGGGCCATCAGGGCGATCGAGGGCGGCGACGTGCGGGCGCTGACCGACGCCGGCCTCTCCAGAGGGCGAGCGACGGGAATCCTCCGACGAGCGACCGGTGGAGAGGGCATGGACACCCTCGCGACGAGCGACGCCCGGGCGGCGTACAAGGAACTCCTCGACCTGGCAGTCGATCACGCCGTGACCGACCGGGCGGCCGACCGCATCCGCGTGCTCACCCCCCTGACGAGCGTCGACGCGATGGAGACACGACTCGACGACGTGCTCGCGGCCCGGGACGCCTGGGAATCGCTCGCGGACGACGACCGCGAGACCGTCCTCGACGCCTACGCCCGCTACGACGACCGCGACGGGAGCGAACGCGCCGCCGTCGAGGCCGCGCTTGCGCTATGTGACTCCGGGGTCGAGACCGGCCCCTTCGAAGCCATCGCCGACCTCGAGACCGACGCGCTCGAGGCCGCGGCCGCGGCGCTGGGCGCGCTCGAAGGGGAGGACAACCGCGTCCAGGAGGGGGCGGACGAGGAACTCGATCGGCTGCGCTCGGCGCTCGGCGCCGTCGAGGACATGGACGCCAACGCCCTCCAGGTGATCGAGGACCTGCGCTCGGACGGCGTCGGCGACGTGACCGCCTTCCAGGACGCCTTCGAGGATCGACTGCTCTCTGAGACCCAGGTCACGATCGACCAGGTTCGCGAGGCCATGCCGACCGAGGCGACGGACGCGACCGACTTCGTCGGCGGCACCCTCCGGAGCCTGCGGTCGGCTCTCACGAGCGCCGTCGACGAGCGCGAGGCGACCGTTCGAAGCGACCTGGAGGCCACGCTCGAGGACGCTCGTGAGGCAATCGACCGGGCGGTCGGGGCCGTCGACGACATCGCCTTCCACCTCTCGCTGGCCCGGTTCGCGCTGGCGTACGACTGCACCCGACCAGCGTTCCGGACGGGCGACGAGGCCGCGGTTTCCGTCGTCCGAGCGACGAACGTCGCGCTGGCCGCTCGAGGCGAGTCGGTACAGCCGGTGACGTACGCGCTGGGCGAGCACGGCGTGACGGGCGACGCGCTCGGGGCGAAGGGGGTCGAGCAACTCGATGCCGACGGCGATACCGACGTCTCAACCCGGATCGAACTCGAGGCCAGGAGCGACCCGATCACGGCGGAGGAACTGCCAGGCGACGAACGCGTCGCCGTCCTCACCGGCGCCAACAGCGGCGGGAAGACGACGCTGCTCGAGACGCTGTGCCAGGTGGTCCTGCTGGCGACGATGGGCCTGCCCGTCCCGGCCGACCGCGCGGAGGTGACCCCCGTCGACGCGCTCGTCTTCCACCGCCGCCACGCCAGTTTCAACGCCGGCGTCCTCGAGTCGACGCTGCGATCGATCGTCCCGCCGCTCTCGAGTGGCGGCCGAACGCTCATGCTCGTCGACGAGTTCGAGGCGATCACCGAACCCGGAAGCGCCGCCGACTTGCTCCACGGACTCGTCCGGTTGACCGTCGAGCGCGACGCCCTGGGCGTCTTCGTCACCCACCTCGCGGACGACCTCGAGCCCCTGCCGCCCGAGGCCAGGGTGGACGGCATCTTCGCCGAGGGGCTGAACCCCGACCTCGAGTTGCTGGTCGACTACCAGCCCCGGTTCGGGACCGTTGGGCGCTCGACGCCGGAGTTCATCGTCTCGCGGCTGGTGGCCAACGCCGAGGACCGGAGCGAGCGGGCCGGGTTCGAGACGCTGGGTGAGGCGGTCGGCAACGACGTGGTCCAGCGGACGCTTGCGGACGCGCGCTGGAGCGGCTAGACCGTCGCGATCGTGGTTGCGGTTGCGGTCGAGGCCCGTCGACGAACGCGAACGTGCCGGTAGAATTACCGTTTTTGAACGCAAAACCTCGAGCGACTCCGAAGCGATGGCTCCTCGACTGCTCCACTACTCCGACCTAGAGAACGCCTACGACGACCCCGCCCGCCTCGGCCGACTCGCCCACCTGATTCGCGAGCGTCGGGACGACAAGACCCTGCTCTGTGACACCGGCGACACCACCGCACCGGGGCTGCTCTCGATGGAGACGCGCGGTCGCCACGTCGAACGATTCTACCGGGCCGTCGAACCCGACCTGGCGACCTTCGGTAACCACGACTTCGACAACGGCCGGGACGCCCTCGAGTCCATCGTCGCGAACTCTCCACAGACCTGGCTCACGGCGAACCTCGTGGAGTCGACGACTGGCGAGCGATTCGCCGCGGATCTCGGCGTCGAGCGGACCGCCATTCGATCCGTCGGGGGAACCCGAATCGGCTTCGTCGGCGTCACCGACCCCGAAACCGTTCGGACGCACCCGTGCGCCCAGTCACTGGCCGTCCAGGACCCGGTTTCGGCGGTTGAGCGGGCGGTCGACGTGCTGACGGACAGGGGTGCCGAGACCGTCGTCGTCCTCTCACACGCCGGCCACGTCGACGACGATATCGCTCGATTCGAGGGCGTCGACCTCGTGCTCGGCGGGCACGTCCACGACGTTCGAGCCGAGTGCGTCGACGGGACGCTCGTGGTCCATCCGGGGCAGCGCGGGGGCCTGCTGGCCGAGGTTCGGCTGGCTCCCGAAGGCCCGACAGCCGACATCCACGACGTGCCTCCCGCCGTAGTCGCGACCGACGTGGCCGACGCCTACCGCGACCTGCGGGCCGATCTCGGCCTCGAGCAACCGATCGCCGAGGCACAGACGCCGATTCCCCGGACCGTCGCCGAGTGCTACCCCGAAAGCGTAGTCGGCAACACCGTCGGCGACGCCATCCGCTGGGCCGCCGACGCCGACCTCGCGGTCTACAACGCGATGTCGCTTCGAAGCGGCCCGCCGCTGTCGGGCGCCGTCACGGTCGGCGACCTCCGGTCGACCGTCCCCTTCGACAACGAGATCCGAACCGCCCGCCTGGACGGGTCCGAGGTCGGGACTCTGCTCGAGAGCCTGGCGAGGCCCGGTCCCGACCTCGAGGTGTTCGGCCACCTCAGTGGCGGGCGCGTTCGCTGGCGTCGAACCGAACGCGACCTCGAGGTCGAGTCGGTGACGGTCGACGGTGGCTCCATCGATTCGACGACGACGTACACCGTGGCGGCACCGGCGTTCGCGTTCGAGCACCAACTGTTCGACCCGCTCGAGCCAGACCGCGTCGTCGACGTTCACGGCCGATGCCACCCCGCGCTGGTCGAGTACGTCGACCGGTACGGGCTCTCGAACGTCGAAGAGCGCATGACGGCGACCGTCGACGACGCGCCGGACTCGGTTCGATCGCTCAGGGAATGACGGCGCTCGGGGGACGAGACCCGTCACTCTCGAGAAGGCGCTGGGATACGCGTACGCCTTCGGCGGATTCGCCGGGTTTACGCACGACGCGAGCAATAGGAGCGGCTGACGCCCGCTCGAGCGTTCGAGCGTTCGACGATGCCGTCTCAGGTCTCACCGGTGCGAACGACGGACAGACGAAAGCCGTCGAATTCGCGAATCACGTCGACGAACTCCCCGGGATCGACCGGCTTTTCGAGGACCGCATCCTCGTCCGAATCGTGGTCGAGATCACGCGACTTGATGAGGTCTTCGTCCATCCCCGACAGAATAATGACCGGGACATCTTCCAGCTCTTCGTGGTGTTTGATTTCGTGAAGCACGTCTTCGCCGTCCACTCGCGGCAGATGGAGGTCCAGCAAGATGATGTCCGGACGGGGTGCATTCTCGTACTCGCCGCGGCGGTGGATGAAGTCTAGCGCTGCCTGGCCGTCGGTGACCGTGTGGAGGTTATTGGCGATGTGGCCGTCGCGGAAGGCTTCCTCGATGAGACGTACGTCTCCGGGGTTGTCTTCGACCAGTAATAGTTGCGCTTCGGTGGGGGGCGAGGGGCGGCTACCCATAGTTGCATCTGCCGGCGAAAGAGTATAAGCGACTCGCCTGAACCCCCTGTTCGTCTCACGGACCGATAGAAGTGATTCGAGCGAACGATCTGTACTCCCTCGAACGCCGTTTCACCGATCGACGCTCGCCTCGAGCCGCCGCCGTCCGCGGTCGGTAACCGCGTACGTACCCTGCCTGGACGGAGCCAGGCAGCCCTCCTCGTAGAGGCGATTACACGCCAGGTCAACCGTCACCGGATGTGCGTCGAGACGCTCGGCGAGGTCGATCACGCGCATCGACGGCCCCGCCTCGAGGGCACGCAGGATCGGTCGCTCGAGGTGTGCCTGGTGCATCTACCCGTCACCGTGCTCGCCGTAGACCTCGAGCAGTTCCTGGTACCGGTTCCGAATGGTGACCTCGCTCACGTTCGCGGCGTCGCTGACGGTCGACTGGGTGACCGTCTCGTTCGCCAGACGCGACGCGGAGTAGACAGCCGCGGCCGCGAGCCCCGCCGGGCTCTTCCCGCTGTGGACGCCGCGTTCCTTCGCCGTCTCGAGCAACTCGCGGGCGAGACGCTCGGCGTCGCTGCTGACCTCGAGATCCGAGGCGTATTGGCGGAGGTAGTGAACCGGATCGGCCGGCTCCATCGCGAGCCCGAGCTCCTGAGAGACGTACCGATAGGCTCGCTGGACCGGCAGTTTCTCGACCCGGCTGACCGTCTCGAATTCGACCAGCGTGCGCGGGGTGTCGTGGCGTCGGGCGGCGGCGTACAGGCACGCGGTCGTCATCGCCTCGATCGATCGTCCGGGGAGTAACTCCTCCTGGACGGCTCGTCGGTAGAGGACGCCAGCCGTCTCGCGACACGGCTCCGGCAATCCGAGCGCCGACGCCATGCGCTCGAGTTCCCCGAACGCCTGTTTGAGGTTTCGCTCCTGGGCGCTCTTCGTCCGGAAGCGTTCGTCCCAAGTTCGTAGCCGCTGGAACTGTGCTCGCTTCTGGGACGAGAGGCGATTGCCGTAGGCGTCCTTGTTACGCCAGTCGATGACGGTGCTGAGCCCCTTGTCGTGTACGAGATCGCTAGTCGGCGCGCCGACGCGGCTTCGCGCGTTCGACTCCGCGTCGGAGAACGACCGCCACTCGGGGCCGCGGTCGATCTGGTCGTCGTCGAGGACCAGCCCGCATTCGGCGCACGCGCGTTCGCCGTGCTCCGCGTCGTGCGCGATTCGCCCGTCACACTCCGGACACGTCCGAACTCGAGCGTCGTTGGTCGTCCGGTTCCTCTGCTCAGTTCGGTCGCCGGTCCGGTCGCGCTGGTCGGTCCGGCCGGTCGCTTCCTCGTCGGTCTGGGTGGCGAGTGTCTCGTTCATCGGTGGATCGGTGACGATTGGCGGTCAACGGTCGGCGAACCGTCGGCCGTCTGTGGTTGTCTAGCGCTATTCCGGAGCGACCCATGAACGAATGGCAGATTCCCAGCGGCTGGGAACCGGCCCGAACGTCGTGGTGACGTCGTTTGCAGATGTACTCGAGTGTCGACGAACCGGGACCGCCCGAGCGACGGAAGACGGAAATTACTGGTCCCCTCCCGATGCCCTTCCAGTATGAGCCAGCACGCGATCGCCCTCGCCGTCCTCGCCATGTGCGCTTGGGGCCTCTGGACCGTCCTCGCGAACGAAGCCACCCGGACGATAGACCCGAAACTCGCGATGATCCTCTCCTACGCCGCGAGCGTGCTCATCGCTCTCGGCTACGTCGCTATGCAGAACGAACCGCTGGCGCTCGAGCGAACGGGCGTCACCTACGCGCTCGCGGCCGGCGTCTTCGCCGGAGTCGGCGCCGTCGCGTTCTACGCGGGCCTGAGCGCCGGACGGGTCGGCGTCGTCGCCACCATCTCGGCACTGTACTTCGTCGTCGCGACGATCGTCGGCATCGTCGTCCTGGACGAATCACTGACGATCCAGAACGTGGCCGGAATCGGATTCGCCGTTCTCGCCGTCGTCTTGCTCGCGAACTGACGCCCCCTCGCCTCGAGCGGGCTGTTCGCGATTTCCTCGAGCGGCTGCTCATTCTCGTGACGAGAGCGACGAATCGCCCACCTCTCAGATCCGCTGGACGACGACCAGCCCGGAGCCATAGACGGTGACGGTACATCCCTCGAGCGTGAACATCACCAGGCTGTCCGCAGCGTACCGATTCGTGTCGGTCCGGGAAAAGAGGCTGTTGAGCGAGTCCGGATCGAGTCGGTCGTAGAGGCGCTCGACGTGGGTTTCGTCCTGGTCGGTGATCTCGGCGACGGCCTCGACGATCCTGGTCGCAAGGTCGTCGTCGCCGTCCGCCCAGTCGTGGGTGAACGAGGTCGTTCGTGGAACGGTTGCAACGGGCGTACCGGGGTGGGTTGATGATGGTGCGGTCATGTGTATCAGCTGTGGAGACAGTCACATCGTGTGACGGACCAGTTGCTATGCTGGAATAGACAATAAAGGCTTGTGAGACGCGTTACACGAATTTGTCCTACAAAATAAAGTCCGAACGGGGGGCGTGCGGGCGACGGCCCCGGGGACGTTGTCTTACGGCGTCCCCTCTCTCGATTCACATACTGAAGTGAGCGACATCCAATTATTATCTCGTCAAAATCGGCAGGAATGTACGAATTACACCGCGGACTCGCGCAACGGTCGGACGTCAGGGTTCCTCGTCCGCTGCCTCCGGGGCGTCCGCCGGGTCGACGACATCGCCCGTCTCGGGATAGACGCCGACCTGGTCGCAGACGTCGGCCATCGGGCACGCCTCGGGGCCCTCGAGACACGCCGGCTTGCGCGCCGTGCAGAACTCCCGGCCAAACTGGATGCTGGCGGTGTGGCCGAAGCCGCACTTCTCTGCTGGAACGTCCCGCTCGAGCACCTCGCGAACCCCCTCGTGGTCGGCGTCGGCGGGGGCGATGCCCAGCCGGCGGTAGATGCGGTGAACGTGCGTGTCCACGGGGAAGACGCCGTTCCGGCCGCCGGCGAATAGGAGCACGCAGTCGGCCGTCTTGGGTCCGACGCCCGAGACAGAAAGCAGCGTCTGCCGGACCTCAGCGGGGTCGCTCTCGCGAACGAACGCGTCGAAGGCGGCGGCCGAGCCCCAGCGTTCGAGGACCCAGTCGGCGGCGACCTGGATGACCTCGGATTTTTGATTGTACAGGCCGGCCGACTGGATGGTTTCCGCGAGCCTCGAGCGCTCGGCGTCGGCGAGCGCGGCCGCCAGGTCGGTCTCCGGGCCGTCGTAGCGCTCGAGCAGGGCGTCGTGGGCGGGCTGGCTCGCCACGTCGCTCGTGTTCTGGCTCAGGATCGTCCGGACGAGACACTCGAAGGCGTCCTGTCCACCGTAGGTCTTCTGCCAGTAGCGTTCGCCCAGGCGGTCGACGACGAGTTCGGCCCGCGTGTCCGCGGTCGCGGGGTCGAAGGTGGTCGCCGTACCGCCGCCGTCGGCGCCGCCGCTGATGTTCACCGCGGGTTCGGGGTCAGCCTCGTCTCCCATGGTCGGAGGTAGTCCCTGCGGTCACAAAACGGCGCCGGACTCGGCGGCCGACGGGCGGCCGACGGACGGCGGTTCGCCGGAGCGCCGAGCCCCAGTTCCCGGATCGTCACTTCCCCAGAGCCCTCGAGTTCGTCACCGTAGCCCCGGTTCGGCGGTTCGTCGACGGCCACCCTCGAGTTTCGGAAACGGTTTCGGAAAGACCATTTTCCGCATTTGAAGCCTCGGAAGTGTCGATATAGGCACTTCGACAGTTATCGGAAATATCGGAAACGGCCCCCCGATGGTTATCCCGGCCGGTCTCGACCGATCGGATAGCCATGACGGTAATCACACACGATTCGACGCTCGATCCCGGACTCACGCTGCTTCGAACGCCGTCACGACGGTCGGCCGCGGTTCACCGACTCGTCTGTGAGTATCTGGCCGATATCCGTGCATCTCCCGAGCGGCCGGACCGTCGGGCCGAGAAATCGGCGACCACGGACGGCCGAGCCTACTGGATCGACGCCGGAAACGTCGCCTCGACCCACGCCCTCTACGAGTGCGCGCCGGGGTCCGGTTGCCAGGCGCTCGAGCGACTGCGGATCGCCCGAGCGTTCACCGCCTACCAGCACCACTCGCTGGTCGGAGCGGTCGTACGACGAGCCGACGCCGACACCCCGCTCGTGGTCGCGCCGAACGTCGCCTCGCTCTACCAGGACGGCGACCTCCGCGAGTGGGAGCGGACGGACTTGCTCGCGTCGACGCTCGCCGTCCTGGACGAACTCGGTCGCGGACTCGAGTGTCCCGTCGTGATCACGGCGGGGCCGGACGTTTCGGCGGCGACCGTCGAGCGCCTCGAGGTCGCGGCGGACTCGACCATCGAGTGTACGCGAACCCGCGAGGGACTGCGGTTCGAAGGGGAGGGGTTCGAGACGATGGGCTACTGGCACGGTCCCGTCTGGCAGACGACGATTCCTTACTGGGTCGACCTCTTCGGGGCCGTCGATCCCGAGCGGCCGTGGGAGTCGGGGACGGGGACGGAGATGGGGGCGAACCACCCGTCGATCGATCCGCTCGAGGGGGTGCTCGCCTGATGGGGCGAACCAACCCCACCTACCGCGACGCGCTCCGGCGGCTGGAGGACGACTGGAAACCGATGCGGCGCGCGTTGCGTCGGGAGCGCCAGGCTGACTTCGATCGGCTCTTCGAGCGGGCGCGGAACGTGGCCGATGCGGCGGGATACGCGAATCCGACGGACCCGGAGCGGGCGCTGGTGCTGTCGCTGCTGGTGGCCCACGAGACGGCGATCCGGCGACTCGAGGCGCGGGTGGCGACGCTCGAGTCGGCGTCGGATGCACTCGAGGCCGAGGTTGACAGCAACATCGACATCGGCACCGACACCGACACCGACACCGACACCGACACCGACACCGACGCCGACACCGACATGGACGCCGACACCGACACCGACATGGACGCCGAATCGAGAGCCGACACCGGAGGGGGCGACCGGCCGTGACCTTCACCCTCGAGTTCGAGGACGGCCTCGTCAGGGAGTGGACGCTCGAGTTGGACGACGGGAACGGCAATTCGGACGACGAGGACCGCCCGGGCGCGACCTTCGAGGAACGCACCGACTACGTTCCCGCGCTATTCGTCGACGGGCCGCTCGAGGCTCTCGAGGCCCTTCGAGACGCCCTCGCCTCGGATCCCAAAGTGTGTGAGACGGCGTTCGAGGATCGCTACCCGAGTCTGCACGCCCATCACGCCGACAACCCCTCGAGAATGCTCCGCGTCGGCCTCGAGCGCGTCGACGAGGCTCGGACGCTGGCCGCGGAAATTCGAGGCGTCTACGGTCGCGAACACCACGCCCCCGGGACCCTCCGCCTGTTTGACGTCGATCTCACGCCCGGCTTTCGGTACTGTCTCGACGAGGGAATCGACCCCGCGCCGAACCGGCCCCTCCGGACCCTCGAGATCGGAATCGACGACCGGGCGCTCGCGTCGGGCGACCTCTCGAGCCTCGAGATCGACGGCGAGTCGGTGACCGGCGATCCGGCGGACGTCCTCTGGTCGCTCGGGCGGCGACTCGAACGCCGCGACCCCGACGTGCTCGTGGTGAGCCACGGCGACCTCGTACCGGCCGTCGAGCGAGCGGCGGCCGGCGCGGGCCTCGAGGGCGTCCACCTCGGGCGACTCCCCGGCTGGACGAAGTTGGCGGGCGAGAGCACGTACACGAGTTACGGCCAGGTTGGGCACTCCCCGGCGCGCTACCGGGTCCCGGGCCGGGCGCTCGTCGACCGATCGAACAGCTTCCTGTGGCACCAGTCGGGGCTCGCCGGCCTCGAGTACCTGGTTCGTCGCTCGCGAAAGCCCCTCCAGGAAGCTGCCTGGGCGAGTATCGGGTCAGTGCTGACCGCGATCCAGATTCGCGAGGCACGGGTGTGGGGCGTCCCGGCACCGCTCAACAAGTGGGAGCCCGAGGCGTTCAAGGACGTTTCGACGCTCCACGCGGCCGACCGCGGCGGGTTCACGTTTGCCCCCGAGGTCGGCCTCCACGAGGACGTCCACGAACTCGACTTCGCGTCGCTGTACCCGCGGATCATCTGCCGACACAACGTGAGTCCGGAGACCGTCGGCTGCGACGGCGCCTGCCGGGACATCCGTCCGACCCTCGGAACCGGCCGAGAGGACGAGTCGGTCCCTGGACTCGAGTACGACGTCTGCGGGACCGACGGCTTCCTTCCGACGGTGTTGCGCCCCCTGCTCGACCGCCGGGCGGCCTGCAAACGCCGCCTACACGACGACCCAGGTGAAGACGAGGCCGCTCGGCTGCGGGCCGAATCCGGCGCGATCAAGTGGGTGCTCGTCTCCTGTTTCGGGTATCAGGGCTATCGTAACGCGAAGTTCGGGCGCATCGAATGCCACGAGACGATCAACGCCCACGCCCGCGAGATCGCCCTCCGAGCCAAGAAACGCCTCGAGGACGCTGGCTGGCGGATCGTCCACGGCATCGTCGACAGTCTCTGGGTGACGCCGCGAGTCGACGATCCCGATTCGCTCGAGGGCGTGATCGCCGAAATCAGCCGCGACGTCGGTATCGACATCGAACACGACGGGCGCTACGAGTGGGTGTGTTTCGTGCCGTTGCGGGGGTCGAGCGGCGGCGAGCGCGAGCGCGGAAGTGGAAGTGGAAGTGGAAGCGGAAGCGGGAGTGGTTCAGGATCCGCGATCGGTGCTGACGCCGGCGGTGGTGCTGGCGCTGGCGCTGGCGCTGGTGCACTCACGAAGTACGTCGGTAAACGGACGACCGGCGAGTTCAAAGTCCGCGGCCTCGAGTGCCGGCAGCGCCACACGCCGGCGTTCGTGGCCGACTGCCAGCGCGAGTTTCTCGAGGTGCTCGACGAGACCCGCGACCCGGCCGCCGTCTGTGACCACCTCGCCCGTCGACTGGGCGACCTCCGCCGCGGCGCGGTCGACCGCGACGACCTGGTGATCGCAAAACGCGTCTCGAGACCGCTCGAGGCGTACAGCCAGGAGACGCACGTCGTGGGGGCATTGCGCCGGTACGAACGCCACGACGTCTCTCGCCGGCCGGGGCAGGCCGTCGAGTACGTCGTCGTCGACGACGGTGCGACCCGAACCGAGGAGCGCGTACGCCTCGCCTTCGAGCGTGCGGATGCACGCCGTGAGTGTACGGTAGCGGACTCCGACGGAGAGGAACGATACGACGTCGACTACTACGCGACGCTGCTGATCCGCGCGGCCGAGAGCGTCACCAGCGCCCTGGGCTGGGATCGATCGCGGCTCCGGCGCACCCTCGATGACGATCGGACGGTTTCGCTGTCGGTATTTTCCCGATGAGCGACGAGTAGACTGTCTCGACCGCTACATTTACCCGAGCAGATCACCTTTTCGACGCTAGCGATGGCGAGCAGGGACCAGGCATCCGGCGACCGGTGCGCTCACGTGGGCCAACAGGAGACCGTCGTCGAACCAGAAGTGATGACCGGGGAGCGCGATGGGGCGGTGACGGTCACGTTACGGCCGACGGTGGCCAGTGACCAACGCCGGCCGCGATGTCTCCTGGCGAACCCGATCGACACCGCGATCACGTCCGTCGAAACCGAGACACCGAGAGTTCATTGTGACGCGACGCGGAACGGACACGTGTGGACGATTTCGGTGAGCGATAACGGAATCGAGACGACGCTCGAGACGGAATCGACGGTCCATTCACGCTCCTAGCCGCCGACCACGACGAACGGGAACGGGAACGAGAACAGGACCACGAGAACAGGACCACGAGAACGACGATACACACGAGGACACTACTCATGCACTCTGACCCGATCGACATACTGCTCGTCGAGGACAACCCCGGCGATGTCCGACTCACCAAGGAAGCGTTCAAGGAGGGGCGAATCGATAACACGATTCACGTCGCCCGCAACGGCGTCGACGCGCTGTCGTTCCTCTACCAGCGAGACGGCTACGAGGACGCCCCCCGTCCCGATCTGATCCTGCTCGATCTGAACCTGCCCCGAAAGAACGGCGAAGAGGTACTCGAGGAACTCAAGGACGACCCCACGCTCAGGCGCATTCCCACGGTCGTCCTGACGAGTTCCGAGGCCGAAGAGGACGTGGTCAGGTCCTACGAGAAGTACGCGAACGCCTACCTCACGAAACCGATCGACCCGGACGAGTTCATCGAAATCGTCCGGTCGTTCGAGAGCTTCTGGCTGTCGGTCGTCAATCTACCGCCAGCGGAGGAACAATGAGCGGGGACGGCCCTCTCGAAATTTTGCTCATCGAGGACAATCCAGGAGACGCCCGTCTCATCGAGGAGATGCTCTCGGGCGTCGAGGAGTTGAACCGCCGACTCGGATCGGACACCTCGAACGGTGAGTCGCCGGTCGTTCACCACGAGACGCGACTCGAGGACGGCCTCGCGTATCTCGACTCCCCCGACGCCGACGTTACGTTGTCGACCGACGGTTCCGATGCCACGCTGCCGGCTGGCCCTGCATCCGAACCCGAATCCGAATCCGTGTCCAAGTCCGCATCCGCATCAGAATCCGCATCCGCATCAGAGTCCGCATCGACCGCCCCGATCAACGTCGTCCTCCTCGACCTGAACCTCCCCGACAGCGCCGGGCTCGAGACGCTGACGGCGGTTCTCGAGAGCGACGCGACGGCCCCGGTCATCGTCCTGACCGGACTCCAGGACAGTGACGCGGGAATCGAAGCCATCTCGCGGGGCGCCCAGGAGTACCTCGTGAAAGACGAGGTAACCAGCCCGATGCTCGTCCGGACGATTGCCCACGCCATCAAGCGCCACGAGCAACTCATCGAGCGCGAGCGCCGACGCGAGGAACTCGAGGCGCTCAATCGGCTGAACCGGATCGGCCAGGAGATTACCCGCGACGCGATCACGACCAGCAGCCGTGAGGCGCTCGAGCAGGCGGTCTGCGATCGGCTCGCCGACGACGACGCCTACCGATTCGTCTGGATCGGCGACGTCACCCCCGGCAGCCCCCAGGTCGTTCCCAGGGCAGCCGCCGGTGTCGAAGACGGCTACCTGGACGAGATCACGATCACCGACGACGACGGCGAACACGGCAGCGGACCGACCGCCCTCGCGATCGAGACGGAGGAGATTCAGGTCGTTCGAAACATCGAGCGCGACTCGTCCTACGAACCCTGGCGGGAGTCGGCACAGGAGCGCTCGTTTCGATCGTCGGCGGCGATCCCGATCCTCCACGACAACGTCCGCTACGGTATCCTGAACGTGTACTCGTCCCGACCACACGCGTTTACCGAGTACGAGCAGACGCTCCTGGGTCGGCTCGGCGACGTCATCGGGCACGCGATCGCGGCGCTCGAGCGAAAGGACGCGCTCCTCTCGGACGCCGTCCTCGAACTCGAGTTCCGGGTCGAGGGCGCGATCGAACCGCTCGTCGAAGCGACGGCCAGGGAGTCGGCCGAAGTTTCGATCGAGCAGTTCATCCGATCCGGCGATCGCATTCTGGCGTACGGCTCCGCCGAGGGAATCGCCCACGAGGAGCTGGGTTCGGCGATCGACCGCACGGACGACCTGGAGGAGTTTCGCGTCCTCACCCCCGGGCGAAACGAGTACGACTTCGAACTCACGAAGACGGGCGACATCGAACTGTTCGAGACGGTCGCGTCCAGGGGCGGCCGCGTCAAGTCCGCCCGGATCGACGACGGGACGTTTCGACTGGTCATCGAACTCTCCCAGCAGAGCGAGACGGCGCGCGTCATCGAGACCGTCGAATCGGTCTGCCCGGGGGCGAATTACGCCGCCCAACGGACGGTCAATCGTTCGAGTCCGTCGATTCCCAGTCCAGGCCTGCTCGAGACGAAGCTGACCGACCGACAGTACGAGGCCCTCGAGACGGCCTACCTGTCGGGCTTTTTCGAGTGGCCGCGAACGAGCACGGGCGAGGAGGTCGCCGAGCGCCTCGACATCTCGCCGGCGACGTTCACCCAGCACCTGCGAGCGGCCGAGGAGAAGTTCTTCGATTCGGTGTTTTCGGCGACCGAAGCGACCGAGGACGGCGAGTAGACGGCGCGTCGAACGGCAAACTCGAGACGTACTCGAGCCCGCAATCGAACCGCAACCGATCCCGCAATCGAACCGCTTACCCCCGACCGCTGGCTACGCGCTCGTATGAGACGGTCCAGGACGGACGGGAGCCAGAGCGATGGGAGAGAGCCGATCGTCGATGTCGACGTCAATGCCGACGCTCTCGAGAAATCCTACGGGGAGACCGTCGCGCTCTCGGGCGTCTCCCTGACCGTCGGTCCGGGCGAGGTCGTCGGCCTCATCGGGCCCAACGGGGCCGGAAAGACGACGCTCGTCCGGGCGCTGACCGGCACGACCGTACCGGACTCGGGTTCCGCAACGATCCTCGGCGCCGAGCCGTCGGCCGTCGACCGAGACCGGCTGGCGGTGCTTCCACAGGACTTTTCGCCGCCGGATCGGCTCACCGCGCGCGAACTGCTCGCGTACTACGCCGGCCTGTACGACGAGGCGCGCGACCCCGAAACCGTCCTCGAGGACGTCGGGCTCGAGGCCGCAGGCGACACGTGGTACGAGAGCCTCTCCGGCGGCCAGCAACGGCGGGTCTGCGTCGGCGCAGCCCTGGTCAACGACCCCGACCTGCTCTTTCTCGACGAGCCGACGACCGGCATCGACCCCGCGGGTAGACGAACCGTGTGGGGGCTGCTCGAGGACCTCGCAGCCGGCGGGACGACCATCGTCCTGACGACCCACGACATGGCCGAGGCCGAGCGTCTCGCCGACCGGGTCGGCCTGCTCGCGAACGGGTCGCTTCTCGCGCAGGGAGCGCCCGCCGAACTCGTCGCCGAGCACGGCGGCTCGAGCCGTTTGAGAATCGAGCTCGAGTCGACCGGCGACGGTGCCGACGACAGCGTCGACGGCGACAACGAGCCCAGCGGGCGGGACGCCGACACCAGCGCCGATCGCCAGCCCGCCGACACCGGAACCGATAGCGACGTCTCCACAGCGACCGTCGCCTTCGAGTCACTTCCCTATCCCGTCGACTCGAGCCCGAACGAACTCGTCGTCCGCGACCTCCCGCCAACCGACATCGGCGACGTGGTCGAGGCCCTCGAGGCCGCGGGCGTGAGCTACACCGGCCTCGAGTGGGCCGAACCGAGCCTCGAGGACGTCTACCTGTCGCTGGCGGGCGACCTCGAGGGTGGCTCGGTGAGCGCCGGAGGCGAACCGGGACGGGAGGGACGAGCGCGTGACGAGGTGGCGACCGACGGTGGCGAGTGCCTCGAGGCCATCGACGAGCGCACTACCGAGGTCCTCGATCAAGGAGGTGACCCGCGATGAGCCGCCTCGGCCGCCTCCAGGCCCAGATCGACGCCGATTGGCGATCGTTCGCCCGTCGACGGACCGCCGTCTTCTTCACGTTCTTCTTCCCCGTGATCCTGATCGTCATCTTCGGTGCCCTCGTTCGCACCGACCCGACGGGCGGCGGCCTCTTCGCCGAACCGGCGGCCTACTACGTCCCCGGCTACCTCGCGGTCGTCGTCCTCTTCACGCCGTTCTCGCGGCTCGGGAGCGAGGTCGCCCGCCACCGCGAGGGGAACCGCTTCGAAAAACTGGCGACGACCCCGCTCTCCCGCGCCGAGTGGCTGGGCTCCCAGACCGTCGTCAACGCGGCGATCATCGGCCTGGCGAGCCTGCTCATCCTCGCGCTCGTCGTCGTCCTCACGGGTGCCGAGATCGTCTACTCGCCGCTACTCGTTCCCTACGTGTTCGTCGGCGTCGTCTGCTTCTGTGGCATCGGGGCGATGATCGGGAGCTACACCGACTCCCAGGACGGCGCCGTCGCCGCGAGCAACGCCCTCGGGCTTCCCCTGCTCTTTCTCTCCGAGACGTTCGTCCCGCTCGAGCAACTGCCCGGCTGGTTCGAGCCAGTCGTGGCCCTCTCGCCCCTGACGTACTTCGCCCGCGGCGTTCGCGCGGTCACGTACCCCGAGGCGGCGTCGGGCACCGCGGGCGTCGCTGGGGTCGATCCGGCGCTCGGGAACCTCACGGTCCTCGCCGCGCTCGCCGTCCTGGCGTTCGCACTGGGGGCTCGATCGATTCCGCAGACGGACTGACGGGAGGTGAAAACTACTCGACCGCGTCGGCCATCCGCTCGCTGAAGTCCCACCCGTAGACGACGCCGGGGTCGACGGTGATCGTCACCTCGGTACGATCCTTTTCGAGCAACGAGCGCGCGAGTTTCGAGTCCGTCCCGCCGAGGTACCGCTCGAGCAGTTCGCGCAGGACCGCTTTCTCGGGATCCGGGTCGACCGTCGCCGTCCCCGACCCACGGACGCCGGCGTACGGTGGCTCGTTGGTCGAAACCTCGAACGCGACGCTCGGATCGTGCCCGAGGTATCGGACGACGTCGGCGTCCGCGCCGGTCGCACACCGAAAGACGCCGTCGCGGTGCTGGAACCATAGCGAGAGCATCCAGAGACGACCGGCAGGCGTGTGACAGGCGAGGCGAATCGGAACCGTCGCCTCGTCGAGATAGTCGTCGATTTCCGCCCTCGAGAGCGAGCCGCGAATCTTCATGGAGTCCCCGTCGACGAGTCGAGGTAAAAAGCCGCCACCCAGTGTGGGTCTGCGTCCCGAAGCGAGCGGCGGCACTTCCGAGCATATCGAGTCACTCCTCCTCGACCGGCGGCCAGTACCAGGCGTCGGCCCTGACCACGCCCAGGAGGTGCCGACGCCGCGTCTCGGATTCCTCGAGGGTTCGCTCGAAGTCGTCGTCCGAGACCGTGCCGATGCCGGCCTCGCGCAGGCGGTCGAGATCCGGCGGCGGCGGCACCTCCGTAGCCGGTTCGATGAACGCCGCGTCGAGGGTTTCGAGGTAGTCGTCCGTGCTCGAACGAGCGTGGGTAAGGACCGTCTCGTTCGGTCGGTTCTCCGCCTCGACGGCGTGGCGAAGCAGCGTGATCGCCTCGTCCAGGATCGGTACCGCCATCGCGGAGGCCCGACCTCCCTGCTCGCTGTGGTAGTAGTGCAAAATTGGGTAGGACTTGTGCTGTTCGGCCAGCAGGCTCAACTGCGTCGCGACCGACTCGAGGGGACGCTCGAGACCCTCGAAAGAGTCGCCGTCCCACCCCGTATTGACGAATTCCTCGCTGCTGTTCCCCAGTCCCGTGACGTCGCTGGCGAACGATCGCTTCGACGAGACGGCACCCAGAACCGTGATCACGTAGGAAACGCCGAGCGTGACGAACGCCATCCCCGTCGCCGTGGTAAACGAACTCGCGATCTCCCAGGTGCTCGAGGTAGGCGTGTAGTCGCCGTTACCGCTCGTGAACATCGTGTAGGCAACGTAGTAGAGCCGCCCCGCCCAGTCGGCCGGGGCGCTCGTCTGGGTGCTCCGGAGCGCGACATCTCCACCGGCAAAGAGGAACGTCCAGCCAGCCCAGAGGAGGCCGATCCACATGGCGAGCGTGAGGGTGAGGATCAGCGGGCCGGCCGTGCTGAGCGCTCGTGGTCGGCTCCGACCCACGGCGCGAAGTATCCGCCAGGTACCCGTCGTCAGATGCCTCGAGAGCGGACCGGCGCCGCCGTCGACCCAGAGGGTCGTCCAGATGATGTCGACGATCACGGCGACCAGGAGGGCGGCGCCGAGACCGAGATACAGCCATTGCATACCTCGTTTCACGACGCCGATATCCGTCAAAGGATCGCGTGACAATGCCCACTGTCGAACCCACGGTTTCGATTTCGATTTCGATCCCGATCCCAATCGACGATTGCCAGAGGCACCGACTCGAGTGCGCGAACCGATGTCAGCGGTCAGTCAGCGATCAACCGACGACCAGCCAACTGAACTCGTAAGTGTAGACGTGATCGAGCAACAGGTAGGTGACGACGCCGAGGACGAGGCTCAGGAGCCACGATCCAGCGGCGAATCGCCCGACTCGAGCGTGGGCCGTCCGGCGCAGTTCCGCGGGGGTGTGCGTCAACCCGAGCAACAGCGCGTAGAGCACCAGCGGGACGGCGACGATCGATAGCAGGATGTGAATCGCGAGCATGAGCAGGTAGGCGGTCCGCACGAGGTCGGGCCCGACGAAGGACTTGGTCCCGCCACCGCCTACCCGGATCAGGTAGACCACGAGAAACAGGAGGATGAGCGCAAATGCGGTCAGCATCGCGAGACGGTGTTTCTCGACCTCGCCGTTACGAATCCAGTACCAGCCAGCGGCGAGGAAGACGGTCGTCGTCGCGTTGATGAGCGCGATGGCGCTCGAGAAGACGTTCACCTGTGCGTTCGTCAGGTCGGGGTAGATGGGCAGGTCGAGCAGGAACGTCCCGAGGACGAGGCCGTAGCCGACGACCGTCAGGAGTATCGTCGCCCGGAGCGGGTGGTTCCTGATCCGCCGTTTCGCGGTCGCGGTTGCGGTGGCCATTGTCGGAGGTTTGGACGCGTTTCGTATCTGTCTTACCCTTTTCCCGTTAGTCGTCTGCTTCCCTCGGTTCTCGACGTCTGACGACATCGCTCTGGCAATCGCTCCAGTAATCGGTCTCGAAGTCGGTCTCGAAGTCGGTCTCGTACTGTACTATATATTATATAGTGTCGTGTTTGCCGTCCGGCCCGCCTCTCGAGGCGGTTCGAGTCCGGTACCAAACCCTCTGCGGCGTCCACTCGCGTCGGATCGTCGGTTCGCGGTCGCAATTGCGCGGAGCGCCACCTTTTTGCTCGCGTACCGCCCAGGGTCGAGCACATGGTCGCACAGACGATGGATCGAGTTCCGCGTGTTTTCTAGTTACAGCCGTCTAGCCGACGCTCGAGGTGACGACCGATGCTGACGAGCACCGCCGCCGTCGCGCGAGCGGGCCTCGACGGCATCGCCGTCAAACCCGCCGAGTGTGACGTCCTGGACGCCCGAGACGTCCCCGTCGACACGATTGCCGTCGACTACGAGGGACGAGACCACCTGCCGAGCACCGAAACCCTCGAGACGCTTGCCAGGACGGCCGACGTCCGGGTCACGGCGCCGGTCCGTGCCAACGGGTTCGACCCGCTGGGGGACGATTCCCTGCTGTCGGCACTGCCCGAGACCGTCGGTCGCGTCTTCGTCGCCGGCCACCCGGCCTACCTGAGCGAAACCGAGCGAACCCGGTCGGTCGCTCCGCGTCTCGGAGCCGCCCTCGAGGCCGCGCCGGACGCCTGGGTCGGCACCGAGAGCGTCGAGCGCGTCGCAATGGCGACCGGCGCGACCCAGTACGACCTGCTCTCGCGGACGACCGAGCGTGAGCTCCGGGCCATCCGCGCGGCCGGCTTTGCAGGCAAAGTCGCCGTCTACGCACCGACGGTCCTCAGCGACGACGAGGACGTCGTCCTGGACGCTGTGGGCGCCTACATCTCGAGGCGCCGGCCTGTCTCGCGAGCGCTCCCCGAGGGCGCACCCGTCGATTCGACGGCGAGTGACCGAGCGCGAGAGGTGCTGTTGGCCGCCGCCGACGACTACGCCCTCGTGGGAACCGAACGCGAGGTCGCCGCCCGGACGAACGCGCTCCAGGAGGCGGGCGCGACCACGGTCGTCGGCTACCCGGCCCAGGGACTCGAGTCGCTGCTCGAGTAATTCTCGGCCCAAATCCACTCTCGACGATCCGACACGAGCCGACGTTTCAGCGAGAAACCACCTACAGGTAAGTGCCCCCGACGCCCACGGTGGCACATGACACTGCTCGCTGAACAGACGACCACGGCGGCCACCGACGCGCTCGAGGCCGCCGAGGTCGCCGTCCTCCCGACCGGGAGCACCGAACAGCACGGCCCGGCCCTGCCGCTGGGCATGGACCACATGGCCGCGCGGGCGTTCGCCCGGACGGCCGCCGACCGCGAGGACGCCGTCGTACTCCCGACGGTGCCGGTCGGCGTCTCCGTCCATCACCGCCAGTTCGACGGGACGCTCTACGTCGCCGAGGAGACATTCGAGCGCTACGTTCGTGAAACGCTCTCGAGCCTCGCCGAACACGGCGTCCGGAAGGCCGTCGTGGTCAACGGCCACGGCGGGAACTCGGCGGCGCTGAACCGGGTCGCCCGTACGCTCCGAGACCAGGAGACGGCGTTCGCACCGCCGTGGAACTGGTGGGACGGCGTGGGCGACCTCGCCGACGACCTCTTCGACGAGAACGGCGGCCACGCAGACGCCATGGAGTCGAGCGTCCTCTGGCACGTCCGGGAGGACCTGATCCAACCGGATCGACTCGAGGAGGCCGAATCGGGCGCTAGCGAGGGCTGGGGCGAGGCGGTCCACGGCGCGAACGTCGGTTTCGACACCATCGACTTCTCCGGGAGCGGTGCGGTCGGGAAGCCGACCCGGGCCGACCCCGAGAAGGGTGAACGGCTGTTCGAAGCCGCCAGCGACGAACTCCACGCGCTGATCGACTGGCTGGCCGAGCGACCGCTCCAGGACTGCTGGCCCGCGGATCACGTATGAGCGGGAACGGACTCGACGCGACCGACGACGGCGGTGGACACCCGACGGACCCCGAACTCGCCGTCGGCACCGACGCCTTCGTCGACCGCGGCGCCGGCCTCGAGGTCGCCGTCGTCGGTGCCGGCGCCGTGGGCGCGACGGCCGCTTACGACCTCGCCCGCGAGGGCGCCGAGGTCACGCTCTACGAGAAGGGACAGGTCGCCAGCGGCTCGAGCGGCCGCGCCGCTGGCGTCTGTTACAACGCGTTCGCCGACAGCCTCGACGCCGAAATTGGCTCGGCGGCGATCGAGCGCTTCCGGTCGCTCTCGAGCGACGACACCTTCCCCTTCGTGGAGTGTCCGTACGTCTGGCTCGCCCGCGAGGGCGACGAGCGGCGAGCGGCACACATCCAGGAGGGGATCGACGCGATGCAGTCTCGAGGGGTGGTGGCCCTGGAGGTCGACTCCAACGAACTCGCCGAGCGGTTCCCGCACTTACGAACGGACGACGTCGCCGTCGCCGGCATCGCCGGGGCCGCGGGCTACACCGATCCCGCACGGTACACGGCCTGCCTCGCCGCCGCGGCCAGCGGTGCCGGTGCGACCGTCGAGACGAATGCGCCGGTCGAGGTTCGCGTCGACCCGCCGCGCGTGGTTCCCGAGGGGAGTGGTACGGAACGCGAGTTCGACGCCGTCCTGGTCGCCGCCGGCGGGCACACGAAGGCCGTCCTGGAGGCGGCGGGCCTCCCCATCGCAATGAAACCCTACCGCGTCCAGGCGATGACGGCGACGGGGACGCTTCCGGAGCCGATGTGTTACGACGCGACGGACGGCTTCTACGCCCGCCCGCATTCGGACGGACTCCTCGCGGGCAACGGCACCGAGGAACGCGAGATCGACCCCGGCGACTACGAGCGGGAAGCGAACCCCGGATTCGCCGAGAAGTTGTGCGAGCGCGTCGCCCACCGGTTTCCCGAGGCCGAACTCGGCGAAGCGGAGGTCACCCGTGCCTGGGCCGGCGTCTGCACCGCGACGCCCGACGGGGACCCGCTCGTGGGCGAACGCCACGACGGCCTGTACGTGGCGACGGGGTTCCAGGGCCACGGCTTCATGCGTGCGCCGGCCATCGGCGCCAGAGTTGCAGACGAGATCCTTGGCGGCGAAGGAATCGATGCGTTCGACCCCACCCGATTTTCGGGAACCGAATCGTTCGACATCGTCGAGGGAATGGCCATCCAGGACGAGCCACGGTAGCAGGTGTCCGGTCACGCTCTCCGTTCACGCTTCGATCGCGAGGGCGAGCGATTCGCGTCGCTCGAGACTCGAGACCGGTCGATTGCACTAGCAAGAGACATTCGAGAGCGCGAGCACGAACGAGAGCGAGAGAACGGCCGCTGGCGGCCGGGTCAGTCGTCGACGACGACTTGCTCGGCGCCCGGCTTGAGATCCGACGGCGCCATGGTGTCGGGATTCCCCTCGAGCAGGTCGTCTTCGGCGACCGCCGGGGCTTCGTCGGTCCCGTCGTTGTCGATAGAGCCCTCCTTCGGAATCGTGATCTGCAGAGTCCCGACGTCGGTGAGCGTCGCAGTGCCGGCATCGGGGTTGACGAGCGCGTCGTCGGGCAGCGTCGTTTCGCCGTCGAGGGTCATCCCACGACCAGGAAATCGCATCTCGAAGCCGTCGTGATAGGATCGATAGCGCTCGACTCGTACCTTGACGGTCCCGTCGATGTACCGGACCTGCAGGTCTCCGAGTTCGGCGCCGGCAGCGTCGAAGACGACGAGATACGAATCCTCGCTCTCGAGGACGTCGACGGGTAGCGAACGGTGCTCCTGGACGTGGCTGCGTGCGCGACCGACCTGTCGGTAAAGCGTGTCGCCGACGGTTTCGCGCAGCGATCTGAGACTCACTTGTTGTCACCTCGCGGGGAGTGGGATGGGCGGCCTGTACTGGTGGGAGGGCTCCCCTGTATACCGATACCACGTCCACCTTGTTATTCTTTTTGGATCTTCTAAATAAACGTCAGACGCTGTTCGACGCGTTGACGTGACCAGCGACTCTGAGAGGGATTATACTTCGATCTCCTCGAGACAGTCGGTTCCTCCACAGACCGGACACGAGAGGTCGCTCACGCCGTGGTCCTCCGGGACGTCGTAGGTGTAATGATTCTCGAACATGTCGAGAAAGCAGTCCTCGTCCGTGCACGCTATCTCCTTCGTCGGTGGCATACGCCACGGTAGCGCGGGCAGCGGTATCAAAGCACGGTTCGCGGCACCGAAGTCGAGGGGAGGGGGCAGCGCCGTGGCGGGACGATTACGGTCGTCGAGACGATAACGGATACGAGGCCGATCACGAACGCAGAAGCGATCACGGTCGCCGCAGCCGAACGCGACTCACGGACAGTCACGGTTTTACGCCTCGGGGCGCTACCTCGAGCCATGACCGACCCCGAAACGCTCGCGGTGACCATCGTCGACGGCTACGTCGACGAACCGGCTCACTTCGGGGTCCCGCCGTACGTGTCGACGTACCCGCGCTACACGGCCGGGGCGCTCGTCGACGCCGGCGTTCCGCCCGAGCGCATCACCTACCACACGATCGACGGCCTGCGCGAGATTCCCGACCGCTGGCGAGACGTCGACGAGGCCGACCTGCTGATCTACCTCGGCGGAATGACCGTCCCCGGCAAGTACGTCGGCGGGACGCCCGCCGAACCCGACGAGGTCCGGAAGCTGGCCTGGACGGCCGGCGGTACGAGCCTGATGGGCGGCCCCGTTAAGTTCGGCGTCGGCGACACCAACGAGGGGGCAACCGAGACCGAGCGTCAGGACCTGGACTTCGACTTCGTGGCCAAAGGCGACGTCGAGGCCGCCGTCTACGACCTCCTCGAGAGCGGCCTCGAGGGGTTCAACAACCGGATGCGCGACGTCCCGGAAGCCACGCGGTGGGCCCGGAAAGGGGCGTTCATCGTCGAACAGCACCCGAACCATCCCGACTACCTCATCTGCGAACTAGAGACATCGCGGGGCTGTGCCTACCGGTGTTCGTTCTGCACGGAACCGCTGTACGGCAACCCCTCGTTCCGGCCGCCCGAGTCCGTGATCGACGAGGTCGACGCACTCTCCGACTACGGCGTGAAGCACTTCCGACTCGGCCGCCAGGCTGACATCCTCGCTTACGGCGGCGACGGGGAAGCTCCGAACCCCGACGCCCTCCGGGAGCTCTACGGCGGCATCCGCGAGGTGGCCCCGGACCTCGAGACCCTCCACCTCGACAACATGAACCCGATCACCATCGCGAACTGGCCCGAGGCCTCGAGGGAGGGGATCCGGATCATCGCCGAGCACAACACGCCCGGCGACACGGCCGCGTTCGGCCTCGAGTCCGCGGACCCGGTGGTCCAGGAGGCGAACAACCTCAACGTCACTGCCGAGGAGTGTCTCGAGGCGGTTCGCATCGTCAACGAGGAAGGCGGCTGGCGACCCGGCGAGCAGCCGGGGAGCGGTCCCTCGCTGCCGGCCGACTTCGACGTCGAGCCGCCCCGCCTCCCGAAACTCCTCCCCGGCATCAACCTGCTCCACGGCCTGCTCGAGGAACGCGAGGAGACCTACGAGCACAACCTCGAGTTCCTCAGACGGGTCTACGACGAGGGGCTGCTGCTCCGGCGCGTGAACATCAGGCAGGTGATGGCGTTCGACGGCACCGAGATGTCCGACACGGGGGCTTCGATCGCCCGGGAGCACAAGAAGCTGTTCAAGCACTACAAGCGTGAGGTCCGCGAGACCGTCGACAACCCGATGCTCGACCGCGTCGCGCCGACCGGTACCGTGCTGTCGGACGTCCACCTCGAGTACCACCAGGACGGCCATACGTTCGGTCGCCAGCTCGGAACCTATCCCCTCCTGGTCGGGGTTCCCGGCGAACGCCCGCTGGGTTCGACGATCGACGTGGCCGTCGTCGATCACGGCTACCGATCGGTCACGGGCGTCCCGTACCCGCTCGACCTCAACGCGGCGTCGATGGACGAACTGACGGCGATCCCCGGCGTCGGCGACCGCACCGCGGGCGACATCATCGTCGATCGACCGCACGAATCGATGCCCGACCTCGAGTCGGCGGTCGACGTCTCGGTGTTCGCGACCCTCTCTCAGCCCTCGGCGATGGACTGACGGTCGGCCCGAATCGGGGGGCATTTCGGGCCGGTCGAGTCCGTAATTGGGCAATATCGGTCGGTAGTACTATTACACATGCGATGCAGACTGAAATCGAGGGTCTACCTGTGGAAATATCTGAAAAACTCCTGTGTCTGTTTAGCACAGAAGTGTCGGAAGAGGACGACCGCTACGTCATCGAAATACCGCGTCAGGAAATCGAAACGGGGGACGTCGAACCCGGGGAGGTGTTCCGTGTCGCGCTCATCTCGCGCGAACGTGCGGCCTCGAGCGTCGACACCGACGCTGGAACCGCGAGCGGCGCGAGCGGGACCGGAACCGAAGCCACCGGCTCGGGAACGGCGTCGTCGCGGACGACATCGCCGTCGGAACCGCAACCGCCGGTCGACGTCGGCGAAACCCGCTACGTCGAGATCGAAGACATCGGCAAGCAAGGTGACGGGATCGCTCGCGTCGAACGCGGGTACGTCATCATCGTCCCCGGTGCAGACGTTGGTGACCGCGTGAAGATCGAGGTCAGCGAAGTCAAGTCGAATTTCGCCGTCGGCGAGATTATCGAAGAGACTTTCTGACCGCTTTTGTCGAGATCCCGCCCCTGTAGTTTCCGGCGGCGACTAGCTATCGGCTATCAGTACCAGCTATCGGCTATCAGCCATCAGTTATCAAAGATCGGTTACCAACTACCAGCTATCAGTCAATAGAAATCGACACCTATCGACGAGCGATTGCCGAGGACCTGCCGTCGACGGATTGCACCCGGCACCGAGCGACGCACGTCCTACCACGGGTCCGGTTACTCGTCCTCGAGTCGGCTCCCGTCCGGCCGCTTCGCCCCTTCCGAATCGTGAACGACGACCGCCTGGTCGGCGGCCCTGGCCCCGGCCCCAGCCCCGGCCGCAGGCACGTAGTTCTCGACGACCGCAATCGCCTCCTCGAGTTCGCGAACGGCCCGCGTTTTCAGCGCACGAGCGAGATCCTCGGCCTCACCCCTGGAAATTTCACGACCGAGCCCCTCGCACTCGTGGGCGCGGACGACACCGGCCTCGTCGACGACGTCGCCCATCGGTTGGCTGGTTCCCGAGAGCGCACCGTCGGATTCCCCCGACGAGCCCTCGCTCGCTTCGCCTGTGAGGACGACGCTGAACGGGTAGGTTCGACAGATCAACGGGCGATCCTCGTGAACGGTACAGGCGCCGACGCCGCCGTCTTCGGTGTAGAACGTGCAGTCCCCGCAGTCGTCGGTCTGGAGCGCCCACTCGAAGGTTTCGCCTTCGAGTCCGTTCGGGCCCTCGGTGAGGCCGTAGGGCATCGGGCGGGCGACGTCGCGCCAGTCGTAGCTGGTGCCTTCGCTCGAGTCGTCGCTGTTATCGTCGCTCGAGGCGTCTCGGGACACGTCGTCCGCCTCGCCCACTGCCTTATCGCCCGCCTCGCCCACTGCCTCATCGCCCGCCTCGCTCGCTCCGCCGAGCTCGCGCACCTCGTCAGGAAACACCGTCGCGGTGTGCTCGTCCTTCCCGTGCCCCCGGCAGCACGCGCCACAGCGGGTGCACTCGAAACCGATGGACTCGATAGCCGTCGCCAGGTCGTCGACCGACAGCGCACGGGCGCGTTCGAGTTCGTCCTCGAGCGACGCCGACGGTGATTCGGTGCTCACGGATACGTGTCGTCGATGGCGCCAGCGGGGGATAAGTCACTCGTCACGGGCGCGCCCGCTTCTTTCCCCTCCTCCACCAGCCCCGTTCGCCACACCGGCCCGCATCCCCTCCCAGGTCACCGCCCCCTCGACGGCGAGTTTCTCGAGGTGGGCCTCGACCGTCGCGCGAGCGAGATCCTGGACACCGTCGAGCGGTTTGTCGTAGGCCGCCTCGAGAATCACGTCGACAGTCCGAGCGCCTCCATCGACGGCCGCGAGGACGCGTCGCTCGCGCTGTTTCCGGTGTTCCAGGAGGTCCGCCAGTCGTTCGCGCGGGTTCGCTACGGGAGGACCGTGTCCTGGATAGAGTCGCGATGGGGCTCGAGCGTAGAGCCGTCGAAGCGTACTCAGATACGCGCGCATATCGCCCTCGGGGGCGCCGACGGCGACGCTCCCCTCGGCGACGGCGCAGTCGCCGACTATTACCGCCCCCGTTTCCCGCTCGACGAACGCGAGATGGTCCGGGGCGTGGCCGGGGGCGTCGAGAACCTCGAGGGCGCCGCCGCCGAGCGCGAGGACGTCTCCTGGCGAGAGGGTCGCGTCCGCTCGAACGCCCGTCGCGTCCTCGAATCGAGACTCGCGTCCGTAGCGCGCCCAGACCGTCGCCTCGACGTCCGCGGCGTACGACGAGACGGCGCCGACGTGGTCGGGGTGAGTGTGGGTGACCAGGACGTGGTCGACCCCGCGCTCGCGAACGGTTCGGTCGAGGTCGGGCGTTCGGCCGGCCGGATCGACGAGGATAGCCGGGTCCTCGCCGACGACGTAGGTGTTCGTGTGGCCGCCGGGCGCCCGCGTCGAGACCGGGATCTGGTGGCGCGTGATCGTCATCGCTTCACGGTTGTTGCTCGGAGGTGCTGAAAATGGCGGTGTCGGCGAGCGACACCGGAAGTATGGCAGGGTGCAGTCGTCAGTGCGTACGCGTGCAGTTCGCGATCAGTGGTTGAGGTAGTAGACCTGCTTGCGCGCGTCGCGGAAACTGTATCGCGAGTCCACCAGGTCGACTTCCTCGAGACGGTTGAGCGCGTACCGGACGGTCCGGTCGGGCAGGAGCGATTCGTCGGCGAGTTGTCCCTGCGAGAGCGGGGAATCGGATTCGAGGACCTTCGCGACGAGTTTCGCACTCGGTGGCAGATCGCGGAGGCGGTCGCGGTATTCGGCCTCAGAGAGGACCTCCTCGGCGGCTACGGCATGGTCGTCAGCGGTACTCATGCTCATACCACACACGATCCGAGACGTACTGGTAAACCTTCCCTATATGGGGATACGAACAATTGAGATTATAATAGGTGTTTAAGGCACATACCTATCCGGCGCCCGAGGACCTTTTTCGCGGCGCCTCGAGACGGGCGTATGGACTCTATTCCAGCGACGTTCATAGACCTCTTCGAACGAAAAACCGTCGCTCACCTCGCCACCGTGATGCCCGACGGCACGCCGCAGGTGACGCCGGTCTGGATCGACCGTGATGACGACGGCTACGTTCTCGTGAACACGGCCCGAAACCGCCAGAAAGAGCGAAACGTTCGCCAGAACGAGAAGGTCGGTCTTTCAATTCCCGATCCTGAGGATCCGTACCGGTACCTCTCGGTTCGCGGTGAAGTCGAGGACGTGACGGCCGACGGGGCAGTCGAGCATATCGACGAATTGACCCGGCGGTACTTCGAGCGCGAGGAATACCCACACCACGGCGAGGAAGTGGGTGAACGCGTTATTCTACGGATTCGACCCGATCGCGTGGTCACGAACGGTGACTGACCCGAGACGCGCTCGAGACGTCCACTGCAATTTTAGAACCGTCCTGGTTCCCGGTAGGTGCCGAGGGCGCCGTGACAGTCGGGACAGTGCACGATCAACAGGTCGCCCGATTCGTGACGGATCAGCGCCGACGTTTCGACCGTTCGCTTGCAGTACGGGCACGTTGGCATACTATGTTATACGGTGCCACGGAACAAAACTCGTTCTGTCGAACTGACTCCAGTATCGTTTTATCCTCCCGCCCGTGTAGGTTCCCCCAGTGTGAAAGGACAGGAATGGTACCAGGCCGACGACGTCGCCCAGGAGTACGACGAGAAGCGATTCTCACGCGGCGGGCAGCTAATCGACCGCCGAGAGAAAGCCGCGGTCCTCGACGCGCTCGGTCCGCTCGAGGATCAGGACGTACTCGAGATCGCCTGTGGTACCGGGCGATTCACGGTGATGCTGGCCCAGGAGGGGGCACACGTCGTCGGGCTCGACATCTCTGCAGCGATGTTACAGCAAGGACGTCGAAAAGCGAAAGTGGCCGACGTCTCGGGAACGCTCGAGTTTCTCCGCGGTGACGCGGGCCGGCTTCCGTTTCCGGACGACCACTTCGATACCGTCGTCGCGATGCGCTTTTTCCACCTCGCGGACGACCCGGCGGCGTTCCTGAGTGAGATGAAACGCGTCTCCCGCGAGCGGATCGTCTTCGACACGTTCAACCGATTCAGTACACGAAGCGTCTACAACTGGGCGCTGCCGATGGGATCGCGACTGTACTCGAAGAGCGAAGTGAGCATCTTGCTGGCGAAAAACGGTCTCGAACTGATCGACGTCCAGGACGACTTCATCGTCCCCTACGGACTCTATCGGGCGATCCCGAACGCGTTCGCGTCGCCGATTCGAACGATCGACCGGGCGATCGGTCGACTCCCACTGAGCGACCATCTGATGTCGGTCTCGTACTGGAACGCCAGGCTTTGAGACGGCGTTATCCCGTCATGTCATATGTATTGACTGTGTCGACGCGAACCCGGTCTATTTTTAGTATCGGTGTCGATTACACGTTCGTATGGACGTGACGCTCTCGGTGGTCGTCTCGACGCTGAACGACCGGGAGCGGTTGCTCTCGTGCCTGGACGCCCTCGCTGACCGGCTCCCGGCCTCGAGCGAAGTGATCGTCGTCAACGGACCGTCCTCGGACGGGACGACGGGGGCCGTCCGCGAGCGCGACGACGTCGATGTGCTGGTCGAGATTTCGGATCGCGCCCTCAACGTCTCGCGGAACGCGGGCCTCGAGGCGGCGACAGGCGACGTTGTCGTCTTCCTCACCGGCGAGTACGTCGTCGAACCCGGGTGGTACGACGCCCTCGAGACGGCCATCACTGGTCACGCAGAGGTCGTCACGGGCCCAATCCGGGGTCGAACGGATCGCGGTCCGCGAGGGACCGATTCGACGTCGGTCGTCGGCCGGTCGGTCACCCTCTTCGAGGGCGCCAACGTCGCGTTCGACCGATCGGTGCTCGAGGCCCTCGACGGATTCGACGAGTACGTGCCCACCGCGGGCGCCCAGGACTGCTCACATCGACTCGCCGGCCTGGACGTCGGCGTGACCTGGCTCCCCGAGATGGCGGTCCGAAGTGAGGTTGGAACCGACGGCGGCACGCTCGACCGGAACTGGGGTGACCGGTACCGGTCGCTCGGCTATCGACTGACCAAGAACTACGGGCCCAGACCGACTGCACTCGGTCGCCTCGTCTGTCGGGCGATCGCTGACGCCGCGAGCGGTGTTCGTGGCATCCTCTCGGGGGAGGGGACACCGACGAACTGGCTCGGAAACGGGGTCGACGTGCTCCAGGGATCGGCCCGCGGCCTCGTCGATGGGCTTCGAGCCCGCTACGACGATCGGACCTCGAAACGAAACCCAAACGGAGTCTCGACGCGCCACGATCGAGCCGTCCGCGTGTACGACCGTCGGTCCGCCGATGGCGAGAATCCGGACGCTGCTCCGGAGTGACCGAGACGGGCAACCTGGCGACGCGTACGGAGTGAGAATCCTTATACCCGATCGCTGAGAATCGCCGTACATGACGACTCTCGAGTCACCTGGCCCGACTGTCGGCGTCGTCGGCGGCGGGCAACTCGGCCGGATGCTCGCCGAGGCCGCCTCGCCGCTCGGCGTCGACGTGCTCGTCCTGGATCCGACGCCCGACTGCCCGGCCGCGGGCGTCAGCCGCGACCAGCTCGTGGGGGACTTCGACGACGAGGCCGGAATCCGCGACCTCGCCGAGCGATCGGACGTCCTCACTTTCGAGATCGAACTCGCCGACCAGGACGCCCTCGAGCGCGTCCGCGAAGAGACCGGCGTCCCCGTTCACCCCGATCCGGCGACGCTGCGGACGATTCACGACAAACTGATTCAGAAGCGCGAACTCGAGGCCGCCGGAGTACCGGTGCCGCCGTTTCGGGCGGTCGAGGACGTTGCCGACGTTCGGGCGGCCATCGACGACTACGGCGCCCCGGTGATGCTCAAGGCCCGAACCGGCGGGTACGACGGGCGCGGCAACGTCCCCGTCGAGTCGAAAGCCGACGCCGACGCGGCGCTCGAGTCCGTCGCCGGTCCGGCGATGGTCGAGTCCTTCGTCGACTTCGAGCGCGAGATTTCGGTCATCGCGGCCAAGGGCTACGGCGAGACGGCAACGTTCCCCGTCGGGGAGAACGTCCACGAGGACGAGATCCTGCGGGAGACCGTCGTTCCCGCCCGCTCGAGCGACGCCGTGCTCGAACGCGCCCGCGAGGTCGCCGAAGACGTACTCGAGGTGATGGAGGGACGGGGCATCTACGGGATCGAGTTGTTCGAAACGCGGTCGGGCGAGGTTCTACTCAACGAAATCGCCCCGCGTCCGCACAACTCGGGCCACTGGACCATCGAGGGCGCCCGTACCTCGCAGTTCGAACAGCACGTTCGGGCGGTGCTGGGCTGGCCCCTCGGTTCGACCGCCCTTCGGGCACCGACGGTCTCGACGAACCTGCTCGCCGACGTCGAGGAGCCGCAACCGGCCGCCCTCGCCAACGTCGAGCGAATCCTCGAGTCACCCGCTGCAAGCCTCCACTGGTACGGCAAGCGGGAGGCTCGCTCGCTGCGCAAGATGGGCCACGTCACGGTGACCGCCGACGGCGACGAGACGCGCAGAGACGAGACAGACGAGACGCGCGAGGACCTGCTCGAGCGCGCCCGCGGGCTTCGAGACGCAGTGACGTTCGAAAGTCAGTGAACGCCTAACAGGAACTGGAACAGATATACCACACAGATGGCAGACACCGTATCCGACCTCATCGACCGACTGCACCGCGAAGCCGACCAGGACCGACCGACCGCGGAAACCCCCGACGTGGGCATCGTCATGGGCAGCGACTCCGACCTCGAGGTCATGCTGACCGGCGGCCGGCGACCGGGAGCCTACGACGCCCTCATCGGCGAACTCGGGTTCGGCGAACAGACCGACTACGAGAACCCGCCCGACGAGCGCTTCACCTTCGAGACCTACGTCACCTCCGCCCACCGTACGCCCGACCTGATGGCGGCCTACGCCGAGACGGCCGAGGACCGGGGTCTCGAGGTGCTCATCGCCGGCGCGGGCGGGAAATCGGCGGACCTGCCGAACATGACGGCCTCCATCGCCTATCCCCTGCCCGTCATCGGCGTCCCCGTCCAGGAGAAGTCCGTCGACAGCGTGATCGGGATGCCGACGGGCGCCCCGCTCACGGCCGTCGACGCCGGAAAGTCGTTCAACGCGGCGCTGTCGGCCGCCCAGATCCTCGCCCGCCAGCACGACGAGATTCGCGAGCGGCTGGTGGCCTACCACGAGAACCTGCAGCTCGAGGTCGGTGCCGTCTCGAAGCGGCTCCACGACGGCGGCGTGACGGCCTATCGGGAGGAGTAGACGACGACCGTCGCGTGGCCGCTAATCGAACCGGATTGAAGGAGCGCGTCGACAACCGTTGCGTGGCCATCCGTCGAACCGAATCGAGGGCGCGCCTCGAGCGACGGCACACCGGCCGCATTCCGCCATTTTTTCGCGCTTCGATGGCGACGACCGTTCGGGACGTCTGACTCTCACCCGACCGATCCGTTCGCAGGGGGCTCCAGCGGGGCGAAATCGGGCGAAAAACAAAGAATCAACCCTTATATGGGTGCGTTTCCAACCCCCGAACGTTACGGAGATGAACGATTGGATAGCCATCGGGGCGCTGGCGCTCGTGGGGCTACTGATTCCGCTCAGCATGATGGCGGTATCGTACCTCTTGCGGCCAACCGTCCCCGAGACGAGCAAACGTGCCACCTACGAGAGTGGCGAGGTGCCGACCGGCGGGACGCGCATTCGGTTCAACATCCAGTACTACATGGTTGCGATGCTTTTCCTCGTTTTCGACATCGAGACCGTCCTGTTGTTCCCCTGGGTGGTCACCTACACCGATGCGCTCGGAGCCGAGGAGTACGGACTCGTGGCCACACTGGGTCCGATGTTGCTCTTCGTCGCCATCCTCGTCGTCGGACTCGCGTGGGCCTGGCGCAACGGTGCCGTACAGTGGGCGAAATCGCCCCAGCAGGTCGAATCCGAGGTCGATCGACCATGAGTAACCAACCAACCCAACAAATCTACGAGAGTACCGCTCCCTCGACGGCGGACCGCGACGCCCGCATGGGCGCAGGCGTCGACGCCAGGATGAACTCGAAGCTTCGGGAGGCCTTCGGGGCATCACCGTTCATCCTCACCAAGTTCGACCAGTTCATGAACTGGGTTCGAGGGTCGTCGATGTTCATGCTGCAGTTCGGAATTGCCTGCTGCAGCATCGAGATGATTCACACGTACGCGATCAAACACGACCTCGACCGATTTGGGGCCGGCGTCCCCCGCGCCTCGCCGCGACAGGCCGACGTCATGATCGTCCCCGGAACCATCGTCTCGAAGTTCGGGCCGCGCATGAAGCGCGTCTACGACCAGATGCCAGAACCCAAGTTCGTCGTCGGCATGGGCTCGTGTACGATCTCCGGCGGCCCGTTCCAGGAAGGGTACAACGTCGTAAAGGGTGCCGAGGAGATCATCCCGGTCGACATCCACGTTCCAGGCTGCCCACCGCGCCCGGAGGCGCTCATCTACGGCGTCGCCAAGCTTCAGGAGCGCATCGCCAACGGCGAGTCCTCGCCGGTCGTCGTCAAACCCTACGAACTCGAGGAGTTCGGCGACCTGCCGCGGGACGAACTCGTCGAGAAACTGGCCGCCGAGATCGACGAGGAGGACCTCGTCATGCGGTACAACTGGGGTGACTCGCCATGAGCACCGGACTCGAACCCCGAGAGGGCCTCGAGGTCACCGAGGACGAACTCGAGGCGCTGATCGGAGATCGCGCGCTCACGCGAGACGACCACATGAACGCGCCCGGCTTCGTTATTCGACCGGACGCCGTCCAGGACGTGCTCTTCGACCTCCGCGACGAGGCCGGCTTCGACTACCTCTCCTGTGTGACGGCCCAGCAGTACGCGGACCGTTACGAGTCTATCTACCACCTCAAGAAGTACGACGACCCGACCCAGGAGGTCAGCGTGGTCGTTCCGACGTCGACTGACGACCCCGTCAGCCAGACGGCCGAACCCGTCTTCCGGGCGGCCGACTGGGCCGAGCGCGAGAACTTCGACCTCGTCGGCATCGACTACGAGGGCCACCCGGACCCACGACGGATTCTCCTGCCCGAGACCTGGCAAGGACACCCGCTCTCGAACGACTACAACCAGGAGAAGCCACAGGTCGTGACGCTGTCGGAACACGCCAACCCGCTCCTGCCCGACCACCACGACTCGGACACGGACACGATGTTCCTGAACGTCGGGCCCCACCATCCAGCGACCCACGGCGTGTTGCACGTCAAGACCGTCCTGGACGGCGAGACGGTCGTCGACGTCGACCCCGACATCGGCTACCTCCACCGCTGTGAGGAGCAGATGTGCCAGCAGGGCACCTACCGCCACCAGATCATGCCCTACCCCGACCGCTGGGACTACGTCTCGGCCGGCCTGCTCAACGAGTGGGCCTACGCCCGGGCCGTCGAGGACCTCGCGGACATCGAGGTCCCCGAGTACGCCCAGGTCATCCGGACGATGGGCGCAGAACTGTGCCGGATCGCCGCACACATGCTGGCACTCGGTACCTTCGCGCTGGACGTCTTCGGCGACTTCACCGCCGTCTTCCAGTACGCCTTCCGCGACCGCGAGGTCGTCCAGGACATCCTCGAAGACCTCACCGGCCAGCGGCTCATGTTCAACTACTTCCGCCTGGGTGGCGTCGCCTGGGACCTGCCCGAACCCCGCGAGGAGTTCTTCGAGAAGACGCGGGACTTCCTCGACGACCTTCCTCAGAAGGTCTCGGAGTACGAGGACCTGATCGTCACCAACGAAATCTTCCAGATCCGCTGTGTCGACACCGGCATCCTGGAGCCAGAAGTTGCGAAGTCCTACGGCGCGACCGGCCCGACCGCTCGTGGCTCCGGGGTCGACATCGACCTCCGGCGGGACGACCCCTACGGCTACTACGAGAACCTCGAGTGGGACGTTATCACCGAGGACGGGATGGACAACTACTCGCGCGTGCTCGTGCGCATGCAGGAAGTCGAAGAGAGTGCGAAGATCATCGAGCAGTGTGTCGACTTGCTCGAGGACTGGCCCGAGGACGACCGGGAGATCCAGAGTAACGTCCCCCGGACGCTCAAGCCCGAGGCGGACACGGAAGTCTATCGCGGCGTCGAGGCGGCGAAGGGTGAACTCGGCATCTACATCCGTTCGGACGGAACGGACAAGCCCGGCCGCTTCAAGATCCGCAGTCCGTGTTTCCACAACCTCTCGGCGCTGCCCGAGATGACTCGCGGCGAGTACATTCCGGACCTGATCGCCTCGCTCGGGAGCCTCGACATCGTGCTCGGGGAGGTGGATCGATGACCGCGGCAGGCCTACCGCTCCAGAGCGATAGCGGCGCCTTGCTGCCCGAACGGCTCGGGGATCTGACCGGACTCAACAACCTCGGATTCGGCGGCGAGTTGATCGCGACGTTACTCGCGGCGGCCCTCGTCGGCACGTTGATGCTGACGATGACGGCCTTTGCAGGCCCATGGGCGAAACGAAAGATTACGGCCGCGTTCACCGACCGGATCGCAGTCAACCGAATCGGTCCGTTCGGCCTGTTGATCATCGTCGCCGACGCCGTTCGCCTGCTCTCGAAGGAACTCATCGTCCCCGAGAACGCCGACCGCCCGGCGTACGACCTCGCGCCGATCGTCATCGCCGGGTCCGCACTGCTCGGATTCGCCGTCATCCCGATGGGATCGGGCATTCACCTCGCGGACCCCGAGGTCGGGCTAGCGTACGTCTTCGCCGTCGCCGGCATCGCCAGCGTCGGCCTCGTGATGGCTGGCTACGCCTCCGCGAACAAGTACTCGATGCTCGGCGGTCTGCGCGCGGTCGCACAGAACGTGGCCTACGAGATTCCGCTCGTCGTCACGGGGATGTCCGTCGTCATCTTCGCCGGCACCCTGCAAATGAGCGAGATCGTGGCCGCACAGGCCGAGACGCTGGTCAGCCTCGGCGGCCTCGACATTCCGATGTGGTATGCGTTCGTCAACCCGTTCGCGTTCGTCCTCTTCGTCGCGGCGAACGTGGCGGAGGTCGGGCGTAACCCGTTCGACACGCCCGAAGCGCCGACCGAGATCGTCGCTGGCTACCAGACCGAGTACTCGAGCGTCTACTTCGTCCTGATCTACCTCGGGGAGTTCATCCACATCTTCCTGGGCGGGGCGATCATCGCGACGATCTTCCTCGGTGGCCCGGCCGGTCCGGTGCTACCGGGCATCGTCTGGTTCACCATCAAGATCTGGGGCGTCTTCCTGTTCACCCAGTGGCTCCGCTCGGCGCTTCCGCGCGTCAGAATCGATCAGCTCATCGAGATCGGCTGGAAGGGGATGCTCGTGCTCGCCTTCGCCAACCTGGTGTTCACGGCGATCATCGTGGGTCTCCTCGAGACCGATCTCGCCTTCGCGATGGTTACGGTGATCTTCCCATGATCGGACTCCTCAAATCCATGGCCACGACGATGAAACACGCACTGGACGGTAACACCTTCACCGTGGAGTACCCCGAGACGACGCCGGACGTCTCGCCGCGATTCCGGGGCGTCCACAAGTTCAGCCAGGAGCGCTGCATCTGGTGTCGCCAGTGTGAGAACGTTTGCCCGAACGACACGATCCAGATCGTCACGGACGCCCAGCGAAACGGCGAGCAGTACAACCTCCACATCGGCCAGTGCGTCTACTGCCGACTCTGTGAGGAGGTCTGTCCCGTCGACGCCATCTTGCTCACTCAGAACTTCGAGTTCACGGGCGACACGAAACACGACCTCGTCTACAACAAAGAGCAATTGAAGGCCGTCCCGTGGTACAAGGACATCGATCCGCTCGAGTCCAGGGAACCCGACCGCGGCGGCTGGATCGGCGAGGGCGAAGGAGAGGTCGACTACCAGTAAGAGATCAGCCCATCTCGAAATCTACAAAGGGCACACAACACCAGACAACACCAATGACATACGAGCTGATCGCGTTCGCGCTGTTCGCGTTCGTCACGCTGGGCAGTGCGGTCGGCGTCGTGCTCTTGCAGGATCCGTGGCATTCGGCGCTCCTGCTGGGCGTGTCGCTGACGAGCGTCGCGGTCTACTACGTGATGTTGGCGGCGGAGTTCGTCGCCATGATGCAGATTCTCGTCTACGTGGGCGGGGTTCTCATCCTCATCACGTTCGCCGTGATGCTCACGCAGGCGGAGAAGGAAACGGAACCGGACGAGGAGGTGCCGCGGGCATGACGACAGGCCCAAAGCTCCGACTCGGAACGAATCTGGTACCCGGCGTGCTCGCCGTGGTACTCTTCGCGATGATGGCGCTGATCACGTGGAACGCCGGCCTCGGCAACATGGTCGGTTTCCCCGACGGCGTGTCGATCACCGCCGAGATCGGCTACGCGATGTTCGATTACACGGCGTTGCAGTCCGGCGAGCTAGGAATGGGCAACACCGAACCCTTCCTCTTTTCGTTCCTGTTGATCGCCGTCGTCCTGGACGCCGCCCTCGACGCCTCGCTCGTGCTCGCAAAGCGCGAGGAGGCCGGCGAACCCGTCACCGCGCTCTCGACGCAGAGTCAGCCTGCCGACTCGAGTGCGGGTACGGGGACGAACGCCGAGGCGGCCACCGACGGAGGTGAGGACCGGTGACCGTCGCGGTCACGTCCTACGTCTTGCTGGCGATGGCCCTGTTCTGTATCGGGCTGTTCGGCGTCCTGACGCGTCGCAACGCACTGATGTTCCTGATGTCCGTCGAGTTGATGCTGAACGCGGCCAACGTCAATCTGATCGCGTTCGCGTCCTACCACGGCAATCTCACGGGGCAGGTGTTCGCCCTGTTTACGATGGCGCTGGCGGCCGCGGAGGTCGCCGTCGGCCTCGGGATCATCCTGGTGCTGTATCGCAACTTCCGTGACGTCGACGTCACGGTACCGTCGGCAATGAGGTGGTAATTCTATGGAAACTGCATTCGATCTGGCGCCGGCAATCGTCCTCCTGCCACTCGCGGCGTTCGTCGTCGCGTTGCTCTTCGGCGACTACATGCCAAAGAAGGGCGCGCTCGCCGGTATCGTGGCGACCGCCGGGTCGCTGATCCTGTCGATTTTCGTGTTGGCAGGCGTCGCGACCGGCGGCCAGCGACAGGAGACGTACTTCACGTGGGCGGCCGGCGACGCGCTGAGTCAGACCGGGGAAGAGACGATCGAGTTCACGTTCGGCATCCTGCTCGACCCGCTGTCGGCACTGATGCTCGTCATCGTGACGCTCATCGCGTTCCTCGTCCACCTGTTCAGCCTCGGCTACATGAACGCCGAGGGCGAAACGGGGCTCCGACGCTACTACGCCGAACTGGGACTGTTCACGTTCAGCATGCTCGCGTTCGTCGTCGCGGACAATCTGCTGATGGCGTTCATGTTCTTCGAGTTGGTCGGACTCTGTTCGTACCTGCTCATCGGCTTCTGGTTCCGCACCGAGTCCGCGCCGTCGGCCGCGAAGAAGGCGTTCCTGGTGACCCGTTTCGGGGACTACTTCTTCCTCATCGGCGTCGTCGCCATCGGCGCGACCTTCGGCACCCTCGCCTTCCAGGGCGACGGCTCGTTCGTCGCGGCCGCCGAGGAGGCGATTAGTAACGAGGAAACCCTGTTCGGCTTCGACGCCGAGACCTGGGTGACGATCACCGGCCTGCTCGTCCTGGGCGGGGTCATCGGGAAGTCCGCACAGTTCCCGCTGCACACCTGGCTCCCGGACGCGATGGAGGGTCCGACCACGGTGTCGGCCCTGATTCACGCCGCGACGATGGTCGCCGCCGGGGTCTACCTCGTCGCCCGCATGTTCGGCTTCTACGCCCAGTCGACGACGGCGCTCGCGGTCATCGCCTTCACCGGCGGCTTCACCGCACTCTTCGCCGCGACGATGGGCGTCGTCAAAGACGACATCAAGCAGGTGCTCGCGTACTCGACCATCAGCCAGTACGGCTACATGATGCTCGGGCTGGGCGTCGGCGGCTACGTCGCTGGCGTCTTCCACCTGATGAACCACGCCTTCTTCAAGGCGCTCCTGTTCCTCGGCGCCGGGGCCGTCATCGTCCTCATGCATCACGAACAGGACATGTGGAAGATGGGCGGGCTCAAGGACAGAGCCCCCGTCGTCTACTACACGTTCCTCGCGGGCGCACTCGCGCTCGCGGGCATCGTTCCGTTCTCTGGATTCTGGTCGAAAGACGAGATTCTCTACGACGCGCTCATCGTCGGCCTCGAACAGCCAGTCTTCCTCGTGGCCTACGCGATGGGGCTGATCGCCGTGTTCTTCACCGGCTTCTACACATTCCGGATGGTCTTCCTGACCTTCCACGGTGAGCCCCGGACGGAGACCGCACGCAACCCCCACCCAGTCGGGTTGCCGATCAAGATTCCGCTCGCGACGCTGGGCGTGCTGGCACTGGTCGCCGGCGCCGCCAACCTCGCGCCGATTTACAAGCTCACCGGCGCCGAGATCACGTTCCTCGAGTTCTGGCTCGACGGCGAGTACGGTGGGTTCGCCGACCTGACTTACCACGCCTACCACGACGCCGTGGCGTTCGAGGAGGGCTACATCGGCTCCGAGACGATCACGCTCTTGCTCGGCGCCGGCCTCTCGCTCGGCCTCGCACTCGCGGGCGCCGGACTCGCGTACATCCTGTACAACGTGCCCGAGCCCGTCCCGCACACCCAGAACCTGGGCAGCGCGCGAACCGTCCTGCGCAGCAACTACTACCAGGACGAGTACCAGGTCTGGCTCGCCGAGAAGTTCACGCTGCCGGTGGCTCGAGCCGCCGACCGATTCGACCAGACGGTCATCGACGGCGTCGTCAACGGCGTCTCGAGCGTGAGTCTCTTTAGCGGAAGCCGCGTGAAGCGGTTGCAGACCGGTGTCGTGACGACCTACGCGGCACTGATCGTCGTCGGGTTCATCGCGTTGCTTGTGGTGCTCGGCGTGCTCGGAGGGTGGTTCGTATGATGATCGAGACGCTACTCGCTGTCACGTTTGTGGGCGCGCTGGTGACGTTCCTCGCGCCCAATCGTATCGCCGGAAAACTAGCCTTCGCAATCAGCCTCGTACCAGTCGCGCTGTCACTGTGGCTGTTCACCGCCTTCGACGGCAGCGGCAACGCGTTAGTCGACGGTGGCGCGCTCGCGTTCGAGTCCCGGACGACTTGGATCGAACTCGGCGCCTACGAGATTTCGTGGTACGTCGGGCTCGACGGCATCAGCCTGCCGCTGGTCGTCCTGACGACGGTCCTCTCGACGCTCGCAATCTTGAGTTCCTGGACGCCAATCGACACGCGCCAGTCGCAGTTCTACGGCCTCATCCTGTTCATCGAGGCGAACCTGATCGGCGTCTTCGCCGCGCTGGACTTCTTCGTCTGGTTCATCTTCTGGGAGGCCGTCCTCATCCCGATGTACCTGCTGATCGGGGTCTGGGGCGGCCCGCGCCGGAAGTACGCCGCGATCAAGTTCTTCGTCTACACGAACGTCGCCTCGCTGCTGATGTTCGGGGCGTTCATGACGCTCGTCTTCAGCCTCGACGTCTCGTCGTTCGCACTCACGGAGATCACGCAGGCGATGCTCGCGGGCGGCCCCGAGGGATTCGCCGGCGTCGCCGGTAGCACGGTCGCCTCGCTGGTGTTCATCGCGATGTTCATCGGCTTCGCCGTGAAGGTCCCCGTGGTGCCGTTCCACACCTGGCTGCCCGACGCTCACGTCGAGGCACCGACGCCGGCGTCGGTGCTCCTGGCGGGCGTCCTGCTGAAGATGGGGACCTACGCTCTGCTCAGGTTCAACTTCACGATGTTCCCCGGGCAGGTCGAGATGTACGCAGTTCCCATCGCCGCCATCGCCGTCATCAGCGTCATCTACGGTGCGATGTTGGCGCTGGCCCAGACGGACCTCAAGCGGATCGTCGCCTACTCCTCGGTCTCGTCGATGGGCTACGTGATCCTCGGCCTGGTCGCGTTCACCCACTTCGGCGTCGGCGGCGCGACCTTCCAGATGGTTTCTCACGGCCTGATTTCGGGCCTGATGTTCATGGCCGTCGGCGTGATCTACAACGCCACCCACACCCGGATGGTCACCGACATGTCCGGGATGGCCGACAAGATGCCCATCGCCGTCGCCATCCTCATCGCCGGCGCGTTCGGCTACATGGGCCTGCCGCTGATGAGCGGCTTCGCGGCGGAGTACTTCATCTTCTTCGGGGCCTTCGGTTCCGAGGTGCTGACGTACGCGCCGCTGTTTACCGGTCTGGCGATGTTCGGCATCGTCATCGTCGCCGGCTACCTGCTGTTCGCGATGCAGCGGACGCTGTTTGGCCCCTTCCGGCTCGAGACCGACTACGAGATCGGTCGCGCGCCGTTCCACGACGTCGCGCCGATGTTCGTGTTGCTGGGGTTGATCATCGCCCTCGGCGTCGCACCGGAGTTGATCTTCGACATGATCCTTGACGCAGTCGATCCGATCCTCGAACGGGGAGGTGGTGCCTGATGGTTAACGCACTCGTGCCGGCGGAGTGGCTCGCACTCGCACCGACGCTCGTGCTGGCCCTGACCGCCATGGTATTGTTCGTCTTCGACAGCATCAGCCCACGGTCGACGAACCGCCCGGCGCTTGCTGGCATCGCCGTTACCGGCGCAATTGTCTCCCTCGCCATCGCGGTCTGGTTCGCCGTCGCGGGAACCGGTTCCGAGAACGCCGACGCCGGCTACGATCTCTGGTTCGTCGTCGGCGAGTCCCAGGCCGGCGCCGGCGCCATCGACCTCTTCGGCGGCCAGATGGTCGTCGACCAGATGGCACTGTTCTTCATGATCGTTGTCGCCGTCGTCACCGCGATGGTAGCGATCGCGAGCTACGACTACATGGCCGGACACGCCTACCAGGCCGAGTACTACTCGCTGCTCTTGCTCGCGGCAACCGGGATGTCGACGATGGCCGCGGCGAACAGCCTCGTCACCATCTTTCTCGCCCTCGAGCTGGCGAGTCTCCCCTCCTACGCGCTCGTATCCATCCTCAAGACCAACCGCGGGAGCGTCGAGGCCGGTCTGAAGTACTTCCTGATCGGCGCGTTCTCCTCGGCCATCTTCGTCTTCGGGATCAGCCTCGTTTACGGCGTCACCGGCCACCTGCAACTCGAGGCCATCGCGGACGTCATCACGGGCGAGGCCGAGCCGGGGTCGGGCCACGACGTCTCCGAGATGGGGGGCCTGCTCGGACTCGGGCTCTTGATGCTCATCGGCGGCTTCGCGTACAAGACCGCGAGCGTGCCGTTTCACTTCTGGGCGCCGGAAGCCTACGAGGGGGCGCCGGCACCGATCTCGGCGTTCCTCTCTTCGGCCTCGAAGGCCGCCGGCTTCGTGATCCTCTTTCGCGTGTTCACGACGGCGTTCCCGCTCGAGGCGACGGCCGAGATCATCGGCCTCGAGTGGACCCACGCGTTCATCATCCTGGCCATCGTCACGATGACGGTCGGGAACTTCGCGGCGGCCACCCAGCAGAACGTCAAGCGGATGCTCGCGTACTCCTCGGTCGGACACGCGGGCTACGCGCTGATCGGGCTGGCGGGGCTCACCGTCGACGGCGGCGAACTCGTGCTCGGCGCCGCGATGATGCACCTGCTGGTCTACGGCTTCATGAACACCGGCGCGTTCCTGTTCGTCGCCCTGGCGGAGTACTGGGGCGTCGGCCGGACGTTCGAGGACTACAACGGCCTCGCAGCCCGGGCGCCCGTCGCCTGTGCCGCCCTGGCCGTGTTCATGTTCAGCCTCGCCGGTATTCCGCCGTTCGGTGGCTTCTGGAGCAAGTACTTCCTGTTCACGGGATCCCTCGAGGCGGCGTCGGCCAACCCCGCGATGTTGATCGTCGCGGCTGCACTGGTGATCAACAGCGCGCTGTCGCTGTACTACTACTCGCGGCTCGTGAAGGCCGTCTGGATCGACGACCCCGTTTCGGGCGTCGACCGGGACTTCGGTGGCTCGCCGACGGGACTGTACGCGGCCATCGTCTTCGCGGCCGTGATGACGCTCGTCCTGTTGCCCGGTTTCGGGCCGGTCGCGGACCTCGCGATCGACGCGGCGAGCGCGGTCGTCGTCTCCTGATCACCCGGTAGCTTTTACTCTGTTCGGTGGAAATCCGCGGTATGATCTCCCGGCTCGTCCTCGGATGTGGGGACGTCGGACAACGCGTCGTCGAGCGGCTGCCGGACTCGGCACCGCCACCCCTTCGATCGACCGCCGGCTCCGCCACGAGGACGCGCGATCGCGAGAAGTTGTTCGTCGTCTCGAGGGACGCCGATGTCGTCGAGACGCTCCGGGAGGAAAACGTACGGGCTCGGCAGGGCGAACCATCGGACCGGTCGCTTCTCGAAGGTCTCGAACTGGAGTTCGAATCCGGCTCGCCGGACCTCGTGTTCGTCGCCGGCGACGACAGCCGGGAGAACCGGCGGACGCTCGAAATCGCACGAGCGGTGTTTCCCAACGCGATATTCGTGGCGTACGTGGGAGAGAGCGAGTCCGAAGCGGACCGCCGGGCCGACAGACGGGTCATCGGGCGCCAGGCGACCCACGTCGTCGATTCGATCGAAACCGTCGTCGAGTGGGTCGCCGAGCGAACGGTCTCCCAAGGGGCCCAGAAGGCGATCGAACTGCGGGCACACCTCTCTCAAATCACGGGGACGCTCGCCGTCATCGCACACGATAACCCCGACCCGGACGCCATCGCGAGCGCCGTCGCGCTGGCCAAGATCGCCGAGAGCGTCGGCGTCGACGCCGAGGCGTGTTACTACGGCGAAATCTCCCACCAGGAGAACCGGGCGATGGTCAACCTGCTGGAGCTCGATCTTCGAACGCTCGAGCCAACGGACTCCCTGGAGGCGTACGACGCGTTCGCGCTCGTCGACCACTCCCGACCTGGCGTGAACGACCAGCTCCCGGCGGATCTCCCGATCGACATCGTGATCGACCACCACCCGCCCCGAGGCCCGGTTCCGGGGGAGTTCTACGACCTCCGTCAGTGCGTCGGTGCGACGAGCACGGTCCTCACCGAGTACCTCGAGTACTTCGGGATCGACGTCGACAGCCAGATCGCGACGGCGTTGCTCTACGGGATTCGCGTCGATACCAGGGACTTCACCCGGGAAATCTCACCACCCGACTTCGAGGCCGCTGCGACGCTCTGGGACGCCGTCGACTTCGCGACGCTCCGAAAGATCGAGTACCCGACCGTCGAGGGCGACACCCTCGATACCGTCGCGCGAGCGATCAAGAACCGCGTCCAGCGTGGAACCGTGGTCGCCGCCAGCGCCGGACGCATCACCGACCGCGACGCGCTACCCCAGGCAGCCGACCAACTGCTCGCGATGGACGGCGTCGACACGACCCTGGTCTTTGGCTTTCGCGACGAGATGGTGTTCGTCTCGGCTCGTTCACGCGGGAACGACCTCGATCTCGGGGAGACGCTTCGCGACGCGTTCGATCAGATCGGAAGCGCCGGCGGGCACGCCGACATGGCCGGAGCCCAACTCGAGATGGGCGTCCTCGGCGACATGGAAGAGAGCACCGAGCGCGAGTCCATCCTGAACATCGTCGAGGAAGTCATCACCGACCGCTTCTTCGAGGCGGTCGATACCCAGCCGGGGACCCCCGTCGGCATCTACAGCCAGACCAGCGAGATGCTGTTCGGTTCGACCGCCATCCTGGACGAGCAGATCGAGGCCGACGCCGAACACGACGGGTGAGCGGGCACGGGCCTGCATCGACGGAACCAACGCGCGAATCGACGACCCGAACCGCAGAGAGGAGCGTTTTTTACGACCGCCGACGATGGAACGGGCATGGACATCGTCACCGACAGCAAACCCCGTGTGAAGGACTACATGACGCGAGACGTGGTGACGGTCTCGCCCGACCAGACGGTGGCCTCGGTCGCCGAACGGATCGCCGAGAGCGAAGAACACAGCGGCTTTCCCGTCTGTGATCGCCGTCGAGTCGAGGGATTCGTGAGCGCGCGCGACCTCCTGCTCGCCGACGACGACGCGCCGATCTTCCGGGTAATGTCTCGCGAGTTGATCGTCGCTCACCCCGACATGAAAGTGATCGATGCGGCCAGAGTGATCCTCCGGTCGGGGATCCAGAAGCTCCCAGTCGTCGACGACGCCGGCAATCTCGTAGGGATCATCGCGAACGCCGACGTTATTCGGAGCCAGATCGAACGCGCGACTCCCGAGAAGGTCGGCAAGCTTATGCGGACCCTCGAGAACATTCACGAAGTCGAGTTGCGCCAGGAGCGCCGGATGATCACGCTGTCCGACCTGACGCCGACCCAGGGCCGGGTCTACGCGGACGAACTCGAGGGACGAAAGTACGAACTCGAGCGTGGGCTGGCCGAACCCCTCGTCGTAATCGACAACGCCGGCGAGTTGTTGCTCGCCGATGGCCACCACCGGGTGATGGCCGCCGATCGAATCGACCTCGAAGAGATGGATGCCTACGTGATCGTGGTCGATCAGCGCCTCGCGCTGGGAATGGCTGAGACGGCGAAAAAGGAGGGTCTCGAATCCATCTGCGACATCGAAGTGGTCGATTACGCGAGACATCCGCTGGTGGAGACGACCAAGCGATTGCAGTCGAGCGAGCAGTGAGCGATCGGGGGCGAGCAGTAGTCGGTCGGGAGCGAGAATCAGCGATCAGCAGAATTTTGTCCACGCCGCGTCGTCCTCGAGTATGCGAGAGGACGGTTTCCGTGATTCAGGTGACCCCGAAAGCGACCGCCGCGGCGTCGGCAACCCTGCTACCGCTGACGGCTCTACGACTGCTGACGACCCCATCGACGTCGACGTCGATGCTGATAGCGACGCTCCTGGCACCGACGATCACGTCCACGCGGACGCTTCAGTCCGCGGCCTGATCGAGACCGACGGCACCTACCTACTCCTGAAACACGACATGCCGAGCGGGCCGATCTGGGGCGTCCCCGGCGGCCGAGCACGAATCGGCGAGGACCCGCGAGATGCCCTCGTACGCGAGGTGTACGAGGAGACGCGCCTCGAGGTCGACGTCGGCGACCCGCTCGAGGCGTTCGCCTACACCTGGGCCGACGGCAAACAGGGCACCGTTTCCGTGGTCTTCGAGTGTGCAGTAGTCGGTGGGACGGTAGACATCGAGGCGAACCCGAACGACGACGAGCCCATATCCGAGTACGCCTGGCTCGAGTCCACAGCACTGGACGAGGTGCCGATGGAATCCGAACTCCGGCGACTCCTCGAGCGTCACGCGAACTGATCGCTTACACTCAGCAGGTAGGCCAGAATCACGAGGGAGATGAGCAGGCCGACGAGGTTGAGCGTCACCAGATCCAGGAGCGCACTGAGCCCGTAGAGGACGAGGGCCCACGTCAGCGCCCACCCCTCCATGTTCCAGAGGCCGACGATGACGGCGAGCATACCGAGGTTGATGACAGTGAACACGAGTGCAATGAACGCGCCGAATCCGCCGTAGGCGAGCAGTTGGAGGATCGGGATCCAGGCGAGCAGAAATCCGAGGGCGCCGAGGATGCAGATGATCGAGACGCCGAGCGGCCGGGACGGACCGCTCGCGTACGACGCGTTCGTCGACGAGCGTGTGGAGCGAGGGACCGGAGGGCGCGAACTCATGTTAAAATTTCAATATTATAGCGATAAATATCTTCTGTATGGCTGACGCTTCGCGCTCGCTCGAGCACGGTCCCGAAGCGCAGATAAAACACGAATCGCTCGAACGCTACTCGACGCCTTACTTGCCTTCGAACTCCGCGTCGTCGCCGCTCATGAACGCCGTGATCCCCGTCATGAGATCGTCGGTAGCCATCAGGTGACCGAACGCTGCGGCCTCGAGTTCGAGTCCCGCGTCGGTGTCGTCGCGGCCGGCGAGCATCGCACGCTTCGTGAAGCGCTGGGCGATCGGCGGGCCACCGGCGAGTTTCTCGGCGAGTGCGAGGGCCTCGTCCAGCAACTCCTCGTTGCCGACGACCTCGTTGACGAAGCCGTACGCTTCCATCGTCTTTGCCTCATAGCGGTCGGCCGTGAGGATGATCTCCTTCGCGCGGCCCTCGCCGACGATGTGCTTGAGGCGCTGGGTGCCGCCCCAGCCGGGGATCAACCCGAGGTTGAGTTCTGGCTGACCGAGTTCGGAGCGCTCGGAGGCGATCCGGATATCGGCACAGGTCGCTAGTTCCATCCCGCCGCCGAGACAGTAGCCGTCGATGCCGGCGACGACGGGCATGTCACACGACTCGAGTTTGCCGAAGGTATCCTGGCCCTGTTTCGAGAGTTCGACGGCGCCGAGGGGGTCGGCCCCGCCCGCAGCCATACTCTGGACGTCAGCACCTGCGGAGAAGGCCTTCTCGCCCTCGCCGGTAATGAGGATCGCCCGTACCTCGTCGTCGTCCCCGAGGACGTCGATGGCCTCGCTCAGTTCCGAGAGGAGTTCCGAACTGATCGTGTTCATCCGGTGGGGGCGGTCGATGACCACGTGGCCGACCATGTTGCCAGGGTACTCGAGCCGGATGGTCTCGAACTCGAGTTCACCGTCGCCCTCCTCGTCGGGCCCGTAAAAGCCCCCCTCGTCCGCGAACTCCCGGAGGGCGTCCGAAGGCTCGTGTCGCGCCGCACCGCTCTCGTCGTAGGCGTCCTCGAGTGCCTCGAACAGGTCGGCGAGGCCGCGCTGGTCGCTCATCTTCGCCGGGCCGTCCGGGAAGCCTGCGCCGAGTTTCATCGCCTCGTCGATGGCGTCTGGGCCGGCCACGTCGCCGTCGATCAACTGTGCGACCTCGTCGGCCATCACGGCGAGCAAGCGGTCGGCGATCCACTCCTTCCCCTCGTCGGTCGGGATCTGGACGCCCTCGCCGTCTTCGTAGTCGTAGACGCCCTTTCCGGTCTTCTTCCCGAGTTCCTCGGCCTCGACTTTCTCCTCGGTCATCGGACACGGGGCGTACGCCTCGCCGAGGGTCTCGTGCATGTACTCCTGGACGTGCAGGCCGACGTCGAGACCCACCTGGTCGGTGAGTTCGAACAGGCCCATCGGGAGCCCCATGTCGAACTTCGCGGTCGAGTCGACCTCGGCGACGGTGGCCTCGTCCTCGTAGACCATCCAGGCCGCCTCGTTCATCAGCGGGACGAGCACGCGGTTCACGATGAAGCCGGGACTGTCCTTGTGCACCCGGACGGGCGATTTGTCGACGTCCTCGGCGAGCGCCTCGATCACGTCGAGCGTTTCGTCGGAAGTGTGAGCCCCGGAGATGACCTCCACCAGCGGCATGCGGATCGGCGGGTTGAAGAAGTGCATCCCGCAGAACTGGTCGGCCCGGTTGGTTACCTCCGAGAGCTCGGTGATCGACAGCGAGGAGGTGTTCGTCGCGAAGATGGCGCGGTCGGGCGCGTACTGTTCGACCTCGCCGTAGACATCCTTCTTGATGCCCATCTTCTCGGGAACGGCCTCGATGACGACGTCGGCGTCGGCGACCGACTCCTCCACGTCGACCAGCGGCGTGATCCGCTCGAGGGTATCGTCGGAGACCTCGTCTGTGATCTGGTCGTTTTCGGCCAATTTGCCCAGTGACCACTCGATCTGGTCGTAGCCGTCCTGGACGAACTCCTCGTTGATGTCGCGCAGGTTCACGTCGTATCCCGCGAGTGCGGCCACTTCGGCGATCCCGTGGCCCATGTTCCCCGCACCGAGAACTGCGATGGTGTTGATATCCTCCAGTTCCATGGGCACGTATGCGTCTGGCACCCGTTTCAACGTTTCCCTCTCGACAGGAACAACTGTTCCCGAGTTTAGTTCCGGTTACAAAGTTCTTTATCGTTCAGGCAGGAATCTAGGGCTATGGATTTCGGACTCACCGACGAACAACAACAGATCCGCGAGGAAGTCAGGCGCTTCGCCGAAAACGAGGTCAAACCGGTCGCGACCGAGTACGACGTCGAGGAGAAGTATCCCCACGACGTCGTCGAGAAGGCCGCCGAGATGGGGCTGACCGGCGCCTACATCCCGATGGAGTACGGCGGCGCGGGCTACTCGATCCTGGACACCGCCATCATCACCGAGGAACTGTTCGCCGTCGATCCCGGCATCGCGCTCTCGATCGTCGCCACCTCCTTTGGCTGTGAGGCGATCATGAACTTCGGGACCGAAGAACAGAAAGAAGAGTTCCTGGAGCCTGTTGCGCTGGGTGAAGCGGTTTCGGGCGCCGCGATTTCGGAACCCGACACCGGTTCGGACGTCTCCTCCGTCTCCACGCGCGCCGAGAAGGACGGCGACGAGTGGGTCATCAACGGCAACAAGATGTGGATCACCAACGGCACGGTCGCCGACTTCCTCGTCGTCCTTACGAAGACGAACCCCGACGCCGAGGGCCGCTACAACGGCTTCAGCCAGTTTATCGTCGAGACCGACCGCGATGGCGTCTCGACCGAGAAGATCACCGGCAAACTCGGCATTCGAGCGTCGGACACCGCAGAAGTGATCCTGGACGACGTGCGCGTCCCCGAAGAGAACCTGGTCGGCACGAAAGACGCCGCTTTCCTCCAGCAGATGCAGTTCTTCGACGAGACTCGCACCGCCGTCGCGGCACAGGGCGTTGGCATCGCCAAAGGGGCCACCGAGGCTGCCCTCGAGTACGCCCAGGATCGCGAGCAGTTCGGTAAGTCCATCTCAGAGTTCCAGGCTATTCAGCACAAGCTCGCCGATATGGCGACCAAGACCGAGGCCGCCCGCAACCTGACCTACAAGGCCGCCTGGAACGTCGACCAGGGCGAGGACATCACGCAGCTGGCCTCGATGGCCAAGGAGTACGCCTCTCGCGTCGCCGTCGACGTCGCCGACGAGGCCGTCCAGATCCACGGTGGGGCTGGCTACGTCAACGACTTCCCCGTCGAACGGCTCTACCGCGACGCGAAGATCACCCAGATCTACGAGGGCACGACGGAGATACAGAAGAACATCATCGCCCGCGAGATGCTCGGGAAAGGGTTCTAAGACCCACCTTTTATTCTGTCGTTCGAAAGAGCGAGCTCTTTCGTGATGACGAAACGCCGAAGGCGTTTCGAACCACGGTCTGCTTCGCTGACGGCTTCGCCGCACAGCGAAGCGTCTCTCGATAAGAGCTGGACCAAAAGCACTCCTCACTCTCAGTGCTCGCTCGTCGGCCCGCTCGCTTACTGCGTTCGCTCGCGGTAGTGATGCTGTGATTGCCTGCCCTTCCCTGTTGAGCGAACGCGACGCGTTCGCGATGCTCGAAAACGCGCGCGTTTCCGTTGGAGCGCCCGCCTCTCGCTGTCGCTCGAGCCGCATGCTCGGCCACTACCGTCTCGTCGGGTTGTGATTGCATCGTCCCTCGAGCGGGGAGTCGGGAACGTTCGATTACTCCAGTGAGGACGTATCGAAATCGGAGTCCGAACCACCGTCGTCACTATCTGAATCCGTGTCCGTATCACCGTCGTCGCTATCCGAATCTGAGTCCGTATCGCCGTCGTCGCTATCTGAATCTGAGTCCGTATCGCCGTCATCGCTATCTGAATCTGAGTCCGTATCCGAATCCGTATCGCCATCACCCGTGATTCGGTCATCGAAACCGCTGTCGACGGCCGTTTTGTCCGGCGTTTCATCCGGTGGTTCACCCTCGTTCCCACCCACGTCATCCGCTATCGACGGATCCCGCTCGAGCACGTAGAACAGCACGGGCGGCACAACGTAGACGCCAATCGCGAGCACGGCGAAGAGCGAATCGACGAACACCAGGAGCGCAAAGATGGCGAACGCCGCCGCGGCCGCCGTGTGGATTCCCGTCCTGGTGTACTTGAGGTAGAACCTCCAGAGGCCGTGAAGCCAGCCGTTCACGCTCATACCCTACTTACGGGAACCAGCGGGAACCCTCTTTCGCGTGATCTTCCCTCTCTCGGGTGGGCCGTCTCCTCATATACGAACCCGCCCAGTCGCAATGTAGCTTCCCGCCGACGCCGCGTTCTTCCTCGTCCCGGCGCCACCGACGATGAGGGCGAAGCGAGTCGTGAGATCGGCACACGATAACTCTCGACCGATTCAGCCGACCATTCCAGGAGCGGTCGTTCCCGCTTGCAACAGACGGCTGCTGTTATTTGCCGCTGGGTGATGGACGATAACGCGCATCATGTCAGACGAACACGAGTGCAACCTCTGTGGATCCACGTTCGACTCAGAAGAAGAATTACAGACGCACAACCAGGAGGAACACCGGGACGAGATGTAAAAGGGAACCCAACGCTCGAGACGAAAGATGACGACGTACCATTCGATGAACGAGGACAGACGGGTCGATGAACGAGGACAGACGGGTCGATTCACAACCGGCATCGAAATAGCCCGGGCGCCCCGTCCTCGCGCCCGGCCGAACTCGCCCGCGTTCACGGGATGAGAAGCTGATCACCTCGAGTTAGCGCCACGAAAACGGCGTTTTGGGCTACGCGTCGTCCGTGTGTCGCTCGAGTTCCTCCGCCGCCCGAATCTCGGGTGGCTTCTCGAGCCGTTCGTCGACCGCCTTCCAGACCGGTTGCTCCTCGAGGAGGCCGTGGCGCTCGAGCAAATCGTAGCCCTCGTGAGTCAACCCGTAGAACGTCGACGGGAGGTCCCGTTTCCGCTCGCCTTTCGGGAGCGTGATCTTCTCGACGACGCCGGCCTCGACCAGCTCCTGGAGGTGGTACTCGATGGTACTCCGTTTGACGTCCGGATTGCGGTAGTCGAACTCGCGAACGCTGAGGGACTCCTTCGGGTGACCGAGGATGTCGCTGAGCAGCGCCGCTCGCGTCGGTTGGGTGATGAGCCGCAAGCGGTCCCACTCCGTACTCTCAACACTTGCGTCCGCTGTCGACGGGTCGGGTGCGTGGGCGTCGTGGGACATGGCTATCGATCCCTACGTCGACTGTCGGTTTAATCGTTTGGGTCCAGACTGTGATAGTCGTGACTATATTGGTTGTAACTGAAGCGATTGTAACTGAAACGGTTGTAACTGAAACGATCGCAACTAAATCGAGGATCCCAACGTTGATTGCCGAACGAACCGACACCACTATTCCACGGCATTTCGTCCGATAAATACGACAATGGACGAAGACGACCGACTCGAGGCCGTCGACGACGTGCTCGAAATCCTCGAGACGACGGCTGACCGGTCGCTGACGCCGGAGGACGTACAGGCCCTGAAACGGGCCGTCTTCGAGGATCACGACACGTTTACCCGCGTGCTCTACAGCGATCGATCCTACTTCGTCATCGGGAGCTACGGCGACGAGGAAGAGACGCGACTGGCCGCAGTCCAGGACGTTCTCGACGAGCGTCGATCCAACGATCACGCATTTCTGATGAAGGAAGTCCCCGAGTTCACGGCGAACTTCGCGCTCAAGTTTCACGTGCTCGTTCGTCGGGCCGACACCGTCGTCGGCGTCTTCGAACACAACCGCGGCGGTCACGAGTGGGAGGCTGGAGCGCTGTCGAACCCGCCGTTGCGAGAGAAGACGTGGGCGTTGAAGCGCGCGTACGGGGATCGAGAGGCCGAGTACGCGGCGTTCGATGCAATGATCGCCCACTTCTTCGAGTTGCTGGACGAAGAAGGACGGCTCTTCGAGTGGTCGACCGAAACGGAACTCCGCGAGCGAACGGAGTCGATTCCGTAGTCTCCCACTCCCGCAGGAACCCTTTTTGTCCGCTGCCCCGTACTCCTCTCAATGAGAGAGTTCGTCTTCGCCCTCGAGTACGACCCCGGGACCAACCCCGTAGCGGACGTACTCGCGGATCACCCCGACACGCGGATTCGGTCGCTGTCGTGTCACGTCACCCCCGACAGCCTCTGGCGGGTCGACCACGCGACCGGCCCGACCGAGGCCCTCGAGACCCTCGAGGCCGCCTACCAGGACGCCGCCTACTTCGCGGACTGCCTCGTCAGGGACGACTGCGGAGCCTCCTGTGAGACCCAGATCCTGGATCGAGCGAGCGACACGCGCATCGTCTACACGTTCTGGGAGCGGACGGACGAGTGCACATCGGTTCCCCACCTGGCGCTCGAGCACTTCGGGCCCGGGATACTGTTCGAAACCGACCGAGAGGGGCGACGTCACCGCTGGCGGATCGTCCTCGGCGACGAGGCACCCATCCACGACTTCTTCGATGCGCTCGACGCCGAGGTCGGCGAGTGTACGGGGATCGAGATGCTGCGCCTGACCGATGTGGATCCCGACCGCTCGCTCGAGGCCGGCCCCGACGACGGGCTGGGACTGTCGAACGACCAACTCGAGGCCCTCAGGGCGGCGGTCGAGGCCGGGTATTACGAGACCCCCCGCGCCGTCGAACTGTCGGAACTGGCCGAGGTCCTCGAGATTCCGCGGTCGACGCTCTCCTATCGCCTCCGTCGGGCCGAGGCCGCCCTCGCGCAGTCGGTGGTCGCGAGCGACGACTCCCTCGAAGCCGTGTTGTCGGCTCGATAGCCGTCCGTGGAGGGACGCGCCGGCTTCGGTTTCGATCAATCGACGGTGTCGCGAACGGCAAAAGTTGGCGTGCGCCAAATAAGCGGTATAGGTTCCGGGACCGTACTCGCCGGTAATGAGTGATCGAGCCGTCGATGGCACCCGAGCAGCCGAACTCGAGGTGCGGGTGCCGGAGATGGACTGTTCGTCATGTGCGACGAAGATCGAACGAAGCCTCGAAGGGCTCGACGGCGTCGCCGAGATCGATCCCGCCGTCGCCAGCGGTCGCCTCCTCGTGCGCTACGATCCGGACCGAACCGACGGGAGTGCGATTCGAGCACGTATCGAGGGCGTCGGCTACGACGTGGTGGCGTCGACCCGCCGAGACGACGGCGATAGCCTCGACGTGACCGGCGAACGAGCCTACGCGGTCCCCGAGATGGACTGTGCCTCGTGTGCCAGCAAGGTCGACCACGCCCTCGCGGACGTCGAGGGCCTGGAGTCGGTCGAGACGCTTCCTGGATCGGGGCGCGTGACGGTTACGGTGGCCAACGGGAGTCCCTCGAAGTCGGACATCCAGTCGGCGTCCGACGTCGACGAAACCGTCGTCGCTGCGATCGAAGGCGCCGGCTACGACGCTCGCCCGCTCTCGAGTGACGACGGGAGCGCCGAATACGAGGAGTCGACGCCAATCTGGCGAACTCGGCGGGCCCTGACGACGGCCGTGGGTGGCGTGTTCCTCGTGGCCGGGATGACCCTGGCGTTCGTTCTCGCGAGTGCGAACCCGATCGTCGCCACCGTGCTGGGCCGGGAGTTCGCCGTCTCCCACCTGCTGTTCATCGCGGGCGCGGCCGTCGCCGGCACGCCGGTACTGCGAAGCGGCTACTACTCCCTGCGGGCGCGGAGCCTCGACATCGACTTCCTGATGAGCGCCGGGATCCTGGCCAGCGTCGCGGCCCACCACCCCTTCGAGGGGGCGATGCTCGCCGTCCTGTTCAGCGTCGCGGAGTTGCTCGAGCGATTCTCGATGGACCGCGCCCGCGACTCCCTGCGGGAGCTGATGGAGCTCTCGCCGGAGACGGCGACCGTCAAGCGCGCGGACGGCGAAGAGGAGACCGTCCCCGCGGACGTACTCGAGCCGGGAGACACCGTCGTCGTCCGGCCTGGCGAGAAGATTCCCGCCGACGGCGTCGTCCGCGCGGGCACCAGCGCGGTCGACCAGTCGCCGATCACCGGCGAGAGCGTCCCCGTCGACCGCTCGAGCGGCGACGAGGTCTACGCGGGGACCATCGCCGAGTCGGGCTACCTCGAGGTCGACGTGACGAGCGAAGTCGGGGAGTCCACGCTCTCCAGGATCGTCGACCTCGTCGCCGATGCCGAGCGCGAGCGGACGAACCGCGAGCGGACGGTCGACCGGTTCGCGTCCGTCTACACGCCGATCGTCGTCGTTTCAGCGGTCGCACTGGCGGTCGGCCCGCCGCTGCTCGTCGGCGCCGACTGGAACACGTGGTTCCTTCGAGGGCTCACCCTGCTGGTGATCGCCTGCCCCTGTGCGTTCGTCATTTCGACGCCCGTCAGTGTCGTCTCGGGGATCACGAGCGCCGCGAAAAACGGTGTGCTGATCAAGGGCGGCCGGTACCTCGAGGCCGTGGGCGAGAGCGACGTCCTGGCCGTCGACAAGACGGGGACGTTGACGACCGGCGAGCTCTCGGTGACCGACGTGGTCGTCCTGGAAGGGGCCGACGAGGACGACGTGCTGGCCCGGGCGGCAGCCCTGGAACGGCGGAGCGAGCATCCGGTCGGCGAGGCTATCGTCGGCTACGCGGACGAGCGGGGAGTCGACGGAAACGGCGCCGACGCGACGGTGACGGACTTCGAGGCACTCACCGGCCGCGGCGTCCGGGGCGACCTGGATGGCGAGCGCCACTACGTTGGCAAGCCGGACCTGTTCGACGGCCTGGGACTGGACCTCGAGCACACGCACGTAAGAACCGACGGTGGGTTCGGGGCCGAGGCCGAAGCCGGGACCGGGACCAGAACCAGAACCAGAACCGGGGACCTCTCGATCGACGAAATATCGGGAGCCGTCGACGCCCAACCCCGGTGTAGCCGCGAGGACTGTCTCGACCTCCTGCAAACAGTGGTCCCTCGACTCGAGTCCGAGGGCAAAACAGTCGTCCTGGTCGGCACCGACGACCGCCTCCTGGGGCTGGTCGCCGTTGCGGACCAGGTCCGTCCGGAGGCCGCGTGGGCCGTTTCGGCGCTCCAGGACCAGGGCGTTCGCGTCGTCATGCTCACCGGTGACAACGAGGGGACTGCCCGTGCCATCGCCGAGCAGGTCGGCATCGACGAGTACCACGCCGAACTGCTCCCCGAGGAGAAACTCGAGGCGATTCGAGAGCTCGAGGGAGGCGATTCGTCAGGTACCGAAAGAACCGTCGCGATGGTCGGCGACGGCATCAACGACGCCCCCGCCCTGGCCACCGCCAGCGTCGGCATCGCGATGGGGGCCGCCGGCACCGACACCGCCCTCGAGACCGCCGACGTGGCCCTGATGGGCGACGACCTCACCCGACTGCCGTACCTCTACCGGCTCTCGGGGACGGCCAACGGCGTGATCCGTCAGAACATCGGGTCGAGCCTCGCCGTCAAGGCGGTGCTGGCTGCGGGGGCCCCGTTCGGGCTGGTGACGATCATCCACGCTGTCGTGATCGGCGACATGGGGATGAGCCTCGCCGTGACGGGCAACGCCATGCGGCTCTCACGAGTGGAACCGGAGACGCCGGACGACGACAATTCGCCCGCCTGAACCGGCCGATTATCCACGTTCGCGTAGTCGACCAATGGCGGTCCCGACGACTCCGACGCCCGGCCGCCCGTCGATCCACCAAAGCACGATGCCGGCGACCAGGATGACCGCCTCGAGCCACAGCGTCGTCGCCTCGAGACCCGCGACGGCACCGAGGCCGAGGGGCTTGACTCCCGTGTACGCCGGCATGTGGGTCACCGGCCATAGCAGGAACCCCAGTTCCGCGTAGTCCCCGGACAGCACGTGCCAGGGGAGATCCGCGAGAACATGCGAGCCGTACCCGATAACGACGGCGACCCCGAGGTCCCGCCGATTGGCTCGAGCAGCGAGCATCCAGGCGACGGCCACGACCGGAACGGCGAACAGGAGGGAGTGACCGACCGTTCGACCGACCTCGACGACGCCCGCAGCGGCCAACGGCTTGTCGAGCAGGTCGGCGAGGCCAGCCGTGAGGACGGCGACGAGCGCCGGTTCGTCGCGCGGTGGCTCACCGTGGCTCCACCGTGCGTACGCTGCGTAACAGAGGTAGCCGACGACGGGGTGGACGACGGGCTGCACGTATCAATCTTGTCCGCGACCGTTCAAAGAATGTGGCCGTCTCCGATGGGTCGATCCACCCGATGTCCGATCAGGTCTCGAGTCCGACCACCGTCGAGATGTCGACTTCGCCATTCGCCTTCCGCCAGAGGCGGTTGTTCGCCGAGACGCCGCCACCGTAATCCGATTCGACGGTCGGCCGGGCGTACTCGAGCGGGCCGACGGCGTAGCGGTCCGTCGCGTCGTCGGGAACCTCGACGTAGTATCGAAGCGTGCCCTCCTCGACGGTTTCGTCGAAGGTCACGACCTTTCGGTACCCGTCGAGTTGCTCGACGGTCACGTCGCCGGCGACGACCTCCCAGTCGACGGGGATACGATCCCGAACGCGGACGGGTTCGTCGGCGTCGACGTGGACGCGAACCTGACTCGTCTGGCCGGCAGTGAACAGCGAGGCGTCGGCCTCCCGCTCGATCTCGAGGTCGATCGGCGTGTCGCCGCCCACATCGATGCCGTCGTGGGCGATCGCCTGGGGTCCCGCGTTGATCCCGCCGGAGAAGGTGACGCCGTTTCGAATCACGGCGGACCAGTGAAACGGCGTTCCCGTGGTCAGATCCCCGAGCGTCGCGTCCTCGGGCACGTCGGGACCGACGCGGGAGTAGCCGGTTTCCTCGAGAGCGAAGTCGTCAGTAATCTGCAGGAACCGGGTTCCGGCGTGATAGTGGCCCGCCACGACGGTGCCGTCGGTGTCGATGTCGAAGTTGTGCGCGCTCAGGTTGAAGTCGTCGAACCCCTCGTAGGTCCAGTCGTCGTCGGCGGCTTCGTGTTCGAAACCTGGCGTCTCTTCGAACGTCTGGTCGGTCGACTCGAAGAGGATCCAGTGGTCGAGTTCGGTAGTCGGTCCATCGTCTTCGACGGCGCCGCCGTACATGTCGAACGCTTCCCTGCTCGCGGGTTCGACGCCGTCCTCGAGGAGCGTCGTCGAAATGCCGAGGTAGGCGGGACCGGCGTCGCCCTCGATCACCGCGTCGAGCGGGTCGGCGTCGACGAGGTAGTAGTGGCCAGACTCGCCGTCGGTGCGGACGTATCCCTGACCCTCGTGACTCGCGGGCGTCTCGTGGCCCGCGACGAATACGCGCTTGCCGCCGAGGAGCGTCGGGGCGGGAATGGCGTGGTGAGCCCGGTCCATCTCGAAGATGCCAAGTTCCACGAGGTCCGTCGGATCGCTCGCATCGAGGATCCGTACGCCGGCGTTCCAGTTGGCGTCGTAGAGGATCGGGATCCCGTACCGGGGATCGTCCTGGACGACGACATCGTGAGTGTAGTACGCCCCGCCCTCGGTGCCGACTTCGGGCTCGCCGAGTTCGCTGTCGTAGTTCCACCAGTTGACGTGATCGAGCGTGCCGAGTTCGCGGTCGAACTCGAAGACGTTGATCCTGCCGGTCACGCCGTCCTCGCCGTGAGCGGTGAAGACGAACTCGCGGCCACCGATCTGGTGGTACCAGGCGTTGTGGGGGCCGAGCACCCACACCGACAGCGTCGTCTGGGTGACGAGTTCCGGATTCCCCGGATCGGAGACGTCGACGACCTCGAGGGCCGCGCCGTCGGCCCCACCGTCGTGGTCGTCCGTCCCGGTCGAGCCGTCGGACTCGTCGAACAGCGCATTGACTGGCTGTTTCGAACAGAACGCGTACTGCCCGTCGTCGCTGAGTTTGACGTCCATCACTGCCGCCGCGTCGTTCTCGTTTCGGTAGAAGGCGAGACAGCCGATTTCAGCCGTCTCGAGGTCGTCCTTAGACGCCGCTCGCGTGAAGTCACTCACGTCGAAGATCGCCAGCCCCCTGTCGGGCGTCTCTGCTCGCGAGGAGAAGACGGAGGCGAACGCCAGGTCGTCGTGAACCCGGAATTCGCTGAATCCGCCGTAGTGAGGTTCCGCTGGCTGGCCGGAGAAGGAGGCCGGCCCGACGCCGCCGGCGCTGTGATAGCCGACGACCGCGGTGTTCGCCGCCGCGTTCCGTTGCTCACCGTCGAACTGATCGCCGGTGCCGCCGTTGGTCGACTCCTTGTGCGCTGTCGCGGTTCCGCCGACCGCCGCCACGCCCATTGCCCCGGCGGCCGCTCGGAGAACCGCTCGTCTGGTCTCGTTCTCGAGTGTGTCACGTGCTGGCATCGTATTCCTGCGAGCCGTGGTACCATGGAACGCCTTTAATGCGTTTTGACAAACGCGTCAACACCTTTCGTCGAACGGTGATCCAACTTCGGTTCTGTAGTCCTTTACTTCATTTACTGTAGTTACTTTGAATTGTGTAGTAAAACGCTCCGCCACGCCCCCGGGTTTCGCCAGTCACACCGGTTCGCTCACTCCCGTTAGTCGTCCGATTCGTAATCCGCCCAGATGTACCGGGTCGCCAGGCTCCGATGGGGTCGCCACGGTTCGGCGATTTCGCGCATCTTCGCTCGAGAGAGTTCTGCCCCGTCGTTGTACAGCGCTTCGATGCCCCGCCGGACGGCGAGGTCGCCGAGCGGGAGCACGTCCGGACGCTCCAGGACGAACAGGAGGTACATGCGGGCCGTCCAGTCGCCGACGCCCCGAATCGTCGTCAGTTCCTCGCGCACCTCGTCGTTCGTGTGATCGGCCAGCCCCTCCCTGGTGAGGTCGCGCTCGAGAAACGCCTCGGCGGCGTTTCGGGCGTACTCGACCTTCGAGCGACTCAGCCCCGCCTGGAGCAGCGGTTCGTCCTCGACCTCGAGGACGCGCCTCGGTGTAATCTCCTGGTCCAGGACGTCGAACGTGCGTTCACGGACGGCCATCGCGGAGGCCGTCGACAGCTGCTGATTGATGATCGAGACGAGGAGCCGTTCGAACTCGCCCATCGAGGAGTCGATCGGCGCAAGGTCGTACCGTTCCACGAGTTCGGCCATGATCGGATCGCGGCGAAGGACGGATTTGGCTGCTGCCTGCGTCGACATTGACGGGAAGAAGGACGGAACGGGCAAAAGGTCGTTGCTCGAGGCACCCCCGACCAACCCGTCTCCAGTTTCCTGCGAAAGCCACGGTTACTCGCCGTCCCTTCCCCTATCACCGCTCGTAATCGAACGCTGTGCACAGATCGGCCGACTGAGCGACCCTGTTTGCCGCTTGGAGACGAACTGAGACGACGAAATGGAGACCGACGCGGCGTCGATCACAGGGCAATCGCCGCCTGTCGACCGAAACAGTCCGGACGATTTGGGATGGTGGACGACGGCCGGACCGTATGGCCGACGACCACGCGACCGCCTGGGTGACGACCGACCCCGACCGCATCGAACGCTGGGCCGCCGACCGCCACGCCCGCCCCGTCGTCGTCGAGGAGGGCGGCGAGCGGACGTACACCTTCGTCCACCGGGAGAACGTTTCGCCAAACGGGAACCACCGCGAACTCGAGTGGGGCGCGTTCGCGGACGTCCTCGATCGGTACGACCTGGCGTTCGTTCACCTCCAGGACGACCCAAATCCACAGGAAATTGGGTACTTCGCGCTCACGTCGCGAGCGCGCGTGGCTCGACGAACCGGCATCGATCGGCCGGCGCTCGAGCAGGCGCTCGCCGACGAGGAGGCGCTGAAGATCGAGATCGATCCATCGGAACCCGCTCGCGAGGAGTATCCGACCGAAATCGTTCCGATGGGCGGCGGCGCCGAATCGGTCGACCACGACGAACCGATGGGTGGCGGCGTCGTCGTTCACGAAGAACAGGCGGCCATGGGTGGCGGCGCGCGCTCGACGCCGCGAGCGGGTCGGCGAACGGAACGTGCGGAGGGTGGCGACCGACTCAGCGCAACCGACGAGGGAAAACCGGTCGTCGATACCGCCGGAGAACGACTCGGTACCGTCGCCAGCGTCACCGACGAGCACCTTCTCGTCGAATCCGGGGCCGGGCTCACAGAACGGCTCAAGGCACGACTCGGTTGGGGACGCCAGGAAGGGGGCTCGGTTTCGATCGATCGGTCGCAGGTCCTGGACGTGGCCGACGAAAAAGTGATCGTCGCCCCAACGGAGTCGACCCGAGAGTGAGTTGTGGCGCTACTCGAGGCCCTATTCCTCGTGGCTGCTCGAGGATTCCTTACCTCGCGGCTACTCGATTCGTGACTACTCGAGGCTCTCTTCTTCCTCCTCCGGGCTATCGGGAACGTCGCCGTCGACGCGCCGACTCACGTCGACCTGGTAGTTCCCGAGGATGTCGCGACCGAGGATGACCGGGTAGTCCATGTGACTGCGGTCCTCGACGCTCGCGGTGACGGTGTGCTGATTGCCGCCGACACCGACGACCACGTCGACGACGGGCCGACTTTTCGAGGTCTTGCTGCTGCCCGACTTCACCCGCGTGATCGACTTGATCGGGCCGGCGCCGATGTCGGCGGCCAGGCGCGTGTCGATGCTGGTCCGCGTCGCCCCCGTGTCGGACTTGGCGTAGACGGACTTCGATCCGCTGGTTCCAGAGAGGACGACCTCCTCGGTGTAGCCGATGATCGCGGCCTCGCCGTCCGTCGTGGTGAGCCTCTCGGGCATCGACGAGGGCGTCGAGTCGTCCAGGCTCGCTGAGAGTTCCCAGACGCGCCCATCGTCGACCTCTCCGCCCGCACGTTCGATGGCGAGTTTCGCGATGTAGGGGGCTGGGCTGACGTGGGTCGCCTGGTAGAGGCCCTTGAATCCAGCCGTCGGATTGACCTCCAGGACGAACCAGCCGTCGTCCCCTTCGACGATGTCGACGCCGGCGTAGTCGAGGCCGACGATCTGGGCCGAGTCGACAGCGATGTCGGTGACTTCCTCGGGGAGGGAGTCCGTCGCGTCCTCGACCGAGCCGCCGACGGCGACGTTCGTCCGCCAGTCGTTGTCGGGCGCGTATCGGTACATCGCGCCGACGACCTCGTCGCCGACGACGTAGACGCGGATGTCGCGGTGGCGCTCCCCGTCGCGGTCGATCAGCTTCTGGAGGAAGGCGTAGCGGTTCCCGACCTTCGAGTTGACGGGGTCGTTCGGACCGATCTTCCAGGTCCCACCCCCGTGGGTTCCGATCGCCGTCTTGTAGACCGCCTCCTCGCCAAATCGGTCCCGGTTCGCGTTCAATCGCTCCGTGCTGAGCGAGAGGAACACGTCGGGCACCTGGATGTCGGCCGACGCGAGCGCGGCCGCCGTCGCCAGCTTGTGCGACGCCGTCAACGTCGCCGCCGGTTCGTTCAACATTGGAACCAGTCGACTGAGCGTGTCCGCCAGCCCGAGTTCCTCACAGGGCTGTTCGGTGTTCGAGAGCAGCATTCGGTTCGCAATGACGTCGACGTCGGGTTCGACGGTGACCGAGCCGTCGTCGACGCTGATCGCCGTGTTCTCCTCGCGAAGCCAAGCCGTCTCGTGGCCCAGTTCCTCGACCGCGTTGAGAATCGCCTTCGACTCCTTGCTCGTGTGCAGACTCAGTACCCCCACCGTGACGGAATCGGCGGCTGTCATAGTCGACGACACTCTGGCTGCGCGGAAAAGCGTTATCAGTTCCCGCCGTCCGTGTGAACGGTTCAGCCCGTCGATCCCCTTGGAGAGAAGAACAGTTCGAGGGACCGATGGTTACGCGCGCTCGAGACGACGGACCCACCGTCCAGGATCGTCGAGTTCTTCGCCGGTCGGTAGGTTGTCCGGATGGTCCCATACCCGACTCGCGAACGCGACGTCTCGAGCGCCGGTGACCCCCTCGAAGAACGATTTTCCGCGCTCGTACTGGCGCTGTTTGAGACCCAGGCCCAGCAGGCGTCTGAACAGACGCTGGATCGGCCCGCGCCCCTGTCGACGGGCGTCGAGTTTCCGCCGGAGGTCCGCGTACTCGTCGTCGAATGCGTGATCCATCAGCAACTCGGCGTAGCCCTCGACGACCGTCATCGTGACGTCCAGTTCGTGGAACGCGTTCCGGTCGAACGAGCCCTCCGCAAGGGCGTCGATTCCCTTCTGCATACGCGACTCGAGGTGGGTCGACAACCAGGGGGCAGCGCCGAACTCGGCCGCGTGGGTCACCTCGTGGAACGCGATCCAGCGGCGGAACCGGTCAGAATCGACCTCGAGGACCTCCGCGGCCTTGAGGATGTTCGGACGAACGAAGTACAGCGCGTGGTCCTCGTCGGGTGTCTCCGCGAGCAACAGTGGGTCGTACTGGCCGAGGACGTTCCGCCCAAGAAAGGCGAGCAGGACGGTCATCGTCCCGGTGTTGATCGTCCGGGCCGCGCCGGGGAACGCACCCATCTGGGACTCCATGGGCGCCATTACGCGCTCGAAAGTGGCGATGTTGGCGTCGATCCAGTGGTGTCGATTCTGGATCTCGACGACGTCGGGGACGTCGAACTCGAGGCCCGCGGCCTCCTGGACGCCCGCCCGAGCGTCCCGGACGTCGCGAGCGTAGGCGGCTTCCTCGCCAGGCTCGAGTTCGAGCGATCCGGGTTCGGTCGAGGCTTTCGCGGCCTCGGCCGCGGCACGCCAGTCGACCGCGTCGTCACCGGAGGCGCCGGCGACGGCGCGAACGCTACGATAGAGATTCACACCTCGAGTAAGCGGACGGGAGCAAAAAGCGTTCTGTCGTGTGGCGTCTCGCAGTCAGTCGATTTTGCTCGGGGAATCGCCGCAGTCAGCGGTGACCTGAATCGAGGCATACCACGGTGGCGAGCGAACCGACGAGAGTCGTTCGTCTACGTGACGATGACGTCCGGCTCGTCCTCTGGCTCGACCGTCTCCTCCTCGTCGCCGCCGCGGAACTTCTTGACGGCGACGGCGATGCCGACCAGGACGACGAGTGCGACGACGACGCCGAGGGCGCTTCCCCTGCCGCCGTCGTCGGCCGCGGCTCCGTCCTCGTCCTGGTCGGTCGCGGATTCGAGTTCAGATTCCGATTCCGATTCGGTCTCGAGACTTCCCTCGTCGCCAAACGGGAGTTTCTCGCTGAGGCTCCTGGGTCCGAACTGGGTTTCTCCGTCGAGGTGCAACTCGAAGAGGGTGATGTTTTTATCGCCCATACTGAGCCCCACAACGGGCGGTCATTTACCAGTTGTGCTGGTCGTCGCCGTGTGCTGGAGAGTCCGTGGCCACAGCGTCATTCGAGTTAGTCCGTAACCACAGCGTCATTCGAGTTAGTCCGAACCACAGCGTCATTCGAGTTAGTCCGAACCACAGCGTCACGCGAGTGCCAGACGACACGGGAGTCAACAGGTTCAAACCCCAACCCTCCGACCACCCACTATGGAGTCACAGCCACGCGACGTTCTCGTTTCACTCCTCGAGACGCCTTCTCCGTCAGGGTACGAAACCCGCGGCCAGCGCGTCTGGATCGACTACGTCTCGCAATTCGCGGACGACGTCCGGACTGACGCCTACGGCAACGCGGTCGCCGTCCACGAGGGCGACCCTGGCGGCCCCGAAATCGCCCTGACGGGCCACGCCGACGAGATTGGCTTCATCGTGCGCTCGATCGACGACGACGGCTTCCTCAACGTCGGCCGCATCGGCGGCAGCGATCCCTCCGTCGCCCGCGGCCAACACGTGACGGTACACGCCGAGGACGGCCCCGTCGAAGGGGTCGTCGGCCAGACCGCGATCCACCTCCGAGAGGACGACGACGAGCCCGAAATTTCGGACCTCTGGATCGACATCGGTGCCGAGGACGAAGAGGGCGCAGCCGAGCGCGTCGCCGTCGGCGACCCGATTACGTTCTCCTCGAGCGTCTCCTGGCTCTCCGAGACCCGACTGGCCGCCCGTGGCATGGACAACCGCGTCGGCACCTGGATCGCCGCCGAGGCGTTCCGCCGGGCCGTCGAGCACGGGACCGACGCCACCGTCTACGCCGTCTCGACCGTCCAGGAAGAGGTGGGAACGGAAGGGGCGAAGATGGTCGGCTTCGACCTCGAACCAGACGCCGTGGTCGTCGTCGACGTCGGTCACGCGGTCGACTACCCCTCAGCACCCAGCGAGAAGACGAGCCAGATGGAGCTGGGCAGCGGGCCGGCGCTCGGCCGCGGCAGCACCAACCACCCGGTGCTCTTCGACGCCCTCCGGACGGTGGCCGCCGAGGAGGAAATCGACGTCCAGGTCGAGGCTCTCGGCCTCGGAACCGGCACGGACGCCGACAGCTTCTTCACCGCCGCGGGGGCAATTCCCTCCCAGGTCGTGAGCGTTCCCAACCGGTACATGCACACCCCGGTGGAAGTAGTCGATACCGGGGACCTCGAGGAGATCGCCGATCTCCTGGGATCGTTCGCGAGTTCGGCCCACGAGTTCGCGCCGTTTTCGGTGGATATCTGATCGTCGTCGGCGCCTCCAGAGTGACGGTAAGGGGTCCGTCGCTCGCTCGAAAGCCGATCGCAGTATATAAGCAGTGCCGTCGCTTAGCTCGATGTGCGTACCTTTAGTCCCCGACCGAGTAGACCCACTTCGGGTGCGATGACCGTTCGGCGAACCCGGGTACGCGACAGCTGTTCGGCGGTTCACGCCGCCACGCAGGATGGTGGTTCTATCCACCCGTTCGACGGCATACGCCGTCTCGCAACCGGAGGCGCGTAGCGCCTCCCGCCCGGCACGAGGGTTAGCCAGCAGACACGGCACGCCGCCAGGGATGATGCTGGACGTTAGTGTTCCGGGTGCCACTCTACTCTACGAGAGGCATTTCACTGTCGCGTGCTGATTGGCTACCCTGCGACGTCGTCAATCCAAGCAACGAGGTCCGAGACGACGCACTCCGCGACGTTTCCACCGAAGTAGAGGCTCATCGGATTCGCGGGAGCGAACCCCTCCTGGAAGAAGTGATCGAGCCCCTCGTAGAACTCGACACGGTTCCCGTCCGCGAGGTCTACAGCCCGCCACTTCTCGAACTCGTCACGGAACTACACGGCGAGTTCCGGTTGTACCTCCTCGTCGGCTCGACCGGCCTTCAGGACGAAGCACGGGACCTCCAAACTGCTCGCAGTACCCGCAGGGTCGTAGGCTCCGACGCTGCGGTGCCAGGTCCCCGGCCGTCCCCAGACCGTCTCGTCGTCGTCATAGTCTCTCTCGGCCAGGCGTCGAACCGTCTCACGTTCGCGCTCGAGTTCGGCCTCCTGACCCTCGCTGAGGTCGCCGTCCGGTTCGAACTCGTAACGCAGGATCGCGAGGTCGTCAGGGTCGAGCGTCGAGTCGGCCCGCGCATCGAGAGCGACGACGCCCGCAACGCCACCGTGACGAGCGGCGATTCTCGGGGCGCACATCCCGCCCTGGCTGTGCCCCGCTACGAATACGGCGTCTTCGGCTACCTCGTCGGTCGCAGCGAGTTCGTCTATCGCCGCGATTGCGTCGTCGACGACGACGGTGTCGAGCGTGTAGTGCTCGTCCTCGACGTCGTGTTCCGCGAGCCGCTTCTCGTACCGGAGCGTCGCGATTCCCTGGCTAGCGAGGCCCCACGCGAGGTCTTTGAGGATCTTCGACGCGCCGTCGGTTCCGTCCAGGTCGTGGATGCCGGCACCGTGGACGAGCAGAGCGGCCGGGACCGGGCCGGAGCTGTCGGGAACCGCGAGAACGCCCTCGAGGTTCACGCTCCCGGCCTCGACAGTCACGTTGCGCTCGCTGAATGCGTTCCTGTCGACGTACTCTGGTGCCTCGTACGTGGGGGAGAACGAGAACTCCGTGATGCCGGTGGCATCGTCGATATCGATGCTCGCCCGTTCGGTGCCGTCCTCGAACTCGAGTGTGACGTTTGCGCCGGTTCCATCCACCTCCACCTCGCCCACACCCTCGAAATCGCCGTACTGAGCATAGAGTCCCCGCCAGTACAGTTCGAGCGCATCCACGGCATCAACTGGCTCCTGGAATTCGTCGGGAAACGACTCGACGACCGCCGCTCGACCGTCCACAGTGAGCAGGTCGGTCGCCCGGGTAAGCGTCCCATCCCCAAACCGTGTAGCGAACGTATGTACCGTATCCTCAGCGTTTCTCGAGGGAACCATCGTGCAAATTGTGTTTGTAGAAGAAAAGATGAATAATTCGATAAGTTCGCGAGTCACTTCTCTGCCTCGAGCGCCGATCCACGACTACAGCGGGTCCGTTATCCTTTAGCGCCCGCGGGTCAAATCGCTTCCAATGACCGCACAAACCGTCCAGCAGGGGGACCTCGTCACCGTCATCGGTCTCGAGGTGCACGTCCAGCTGGAGACGAACACCAAGATATTCTGTGGCTGTTCCACCGACCCCGCCGACGGACCGAACGAACACGTCTGCCCTGTCTGTCTGGGCCTCCCCGGCGCCCTGCCCGTCCTCAACGAGGCCGCCGTCGAAGCCGCCGTCAAGATTGGCAAGGCCATCGACGCCGACATCCCTGAGGAAACGCGCTTTCACCGGAAGAACTACTACTACCCCGACCTGCCCAAGAACTTCCAAATTACCCAGTACGACGAGCCGATCTGCCAGGACGGCGAACTCGAGGTCGCCGTCGAGGGCGAACGCCGGGAGATTACGATCGAACGCGCCCACCTCGAGGAGGACCCCGGGAGTCTCCAGCACGTCGGCGGCAGCATCGACACCGCCGACTACACGCTCGTCGACTACAACCGCGCCGGCACGCCGCTCATGGAGATCGTCACGGCCCCCGACTTTCGCAGCCCCCAGGAGGTTCGGGCATTCCTCGCGGAACTCGAGGAAGTGCTCGAGTACCTGGGCGTCTTCGACGCCGAACGCGACGGTAGCCTGCGGATCGACGCCAACCTCTCGATCGTCGACGGCGAGGAGGTCGACGGCGACGGCTCGATCGGCCGCGAGGCACTCGAGACAGCCAACCGGACCGAGGTGAAGAACATCTCGAGTCACAAGGGCGCCGAGAAGGCGCTGGCCTACGAGGAGACCCGCCAGAAGAACGCGGTTCGACGCGGTCGCGAAGTCGAACAGGAGACCCGCCACTGGGACGAGAGCCGCGGGATCACGGTCTCGATGCGCTCGAAGGAAGCCGAGAAGGACTACCGGTACTTCCAGGAGGCCGACCTGCCGCCGCTGCGGGTCTCTCACTGGAAGGACGAGATCTCGATTCCGGAACTTCCCAAGGCCCGTCGCGAGCGGTTCGGCGAGGAGTACGGCCTGGGCGAGGAGGCGGCGTCGAAGCTCACCTCCACGAAGCAGGTCGCCGACTTTTACGAGGACGTCGCCAGCGCGTTCGATCCCGACCTGGCGGCAACCTGGGTCGCCGATGAACTCCTCGGCGAACTCAACTACCGTGACATGGACGTCACCGACCTCGAGGGCCGCCTGGACGAGGTCGCACGGCTGGTCGAACTCGTCGCGAGCGACGAGATCACGGCGAAGAACGCGAAAGAGGTCGTCCTCCGCGGGATGCTCGACGACGGCCACGATCCGGACGCCATCGTCGAGCGCGAAGGGCTGGGCAAGACCGACCAGGACGAAGTACAGACCGCCGTCGTCGAGGCCATCGAGGAGAACCCCGATGCAGTGGCCGACTACGAGGCCGGCGAGGGCGGCGCGATCAACTTCCTCGTCGGGCAGGTCATGCAAAAGACCGGCGGGAGCGCCGATCCGGGCGACGTCAACGGATTGCTTCGGGCCGAACTCGAGGACTGAGAAGGACTGAAACGCGGTTCGAGTCCGGTTCGGCGCTGTGGCGGGTCGGGCGGGAATCGGAGCCGGGTTCGTTCTCGATTGGCGCAATTCTTGTGTCCCTTCCAAACGTACACGATTGTCTATACGAAACGGGTGAGTAATGGCCTGTTCAGAAGACCCCGTCGTCGTCCGCTGTACACACTGTAAGTTCGTCCACCGGTCGGCGCTGAAGCCCGATTCGTGTCACATCTGCGGCGGAGAGCTGTAAGGCACGCGTGCAACCGTCGTGGCTCTCACTCTCCGGGCGATCATGACTGCTGACGGATAATGCTCGGTCCTCACTCACCGGGCCGACGACGGCCGCTGGCGGATAGCGTTCAACTCTCATCGCAGAGAATGTAACGGGATGCCCGAATGCTTGCATTTTCCGTCACTCTATGCTCGTCTGCCCCTCTCAGTCGCTCGAGGAGCGGAATTCGAAGCGCGCACCGCCTTCCTCGCTCTCCGCGAGCGTCACCTTGAGTCCATGCTCGTCGGCGATTCGTGCAACGATGGTCAGACCGATACCGGACCCGCTGTATCCCGTAGTAAATCCGTGTTCGAAGATTCGCTCCCGCGTCGACGCACCGATACCCGAGCCGGTATCCTCGACGTAAAATCCGTCCGCCAGCGGACCGACCCGAACCGTCACGTCCGCCCCGCCGTGGCCGATCGCGTTTCGAAACAGGTTCTCGAAGAGCGCCTGGAGCTGTCCCTCGCTACCGGCCACGGTGCAGTCGTCGACCTCGAGCGTGGCGTCTTTCGTCTCGACCATCGTCCAGGAGTCCCGAGCGATCGTCTCGATCGAAACCGGACCGTGGTCGGCCGATTGCAAGCCGGGCCGAGCCAGTATCGTCAGGTCGAGGAGGAGATCGTCGATCCGTTCGAGCGCATCCGAGATGCGATCCAGGCTGTCCTCGTCGCCGGTCTCGCGATACAACGCGAGTTCGCCGAACGCGATCGACAGCGGGTTTCGGAGGTCGTGAGAAACCATGCTCGCGAACTGATCGAGTCGCTCGTTCTGTGCCTCGAGTTCAGCCGCCGTCTCGCGGGGTTCTGTGACCTCCTGGGTGAGCAAGACGCCGTAAAGCTCGTCCTCGATCGTGACCGGTTTCGTCTCGACGTGGTGAACGCGCTCGTCATACTCGATATCGAAGGAGCGGGGCGTTCCCGCGAGCGTTTCGCGGAGTTCGGGTTCGAGCCGAGAGCCGGTTTCGTCGGGGAAGAGCTCGTCGAGTGATTCACCGACCATCTCGGCCGTCGGGTTTCCTGAAAACGGGAGGGTGCGCGGTCCCACAATTCGGTATCGGAGGGAGTCGTCGAATAGTACCAGGACGCCGTTGGGGACGTTTTCGATGACGTGCCGATGGCCATTCGATGGCGGCCGCAACCGCTTCGTGTCGGGAGAAGGGTTAGGGGTGATATCACGATATTGGGAGGCATTCGCATAAAAATAGCGGCTGTGGAGTCGTACTCGTCGCCACCGCCGAGGTCCAAACCGTGGCGAACGATAGTCGTTTCCGGGCAGCGCGAGGGGGACGAACCGCGATAGGTGTAACCCGTTTCGAAACAGTCCGTCACAGTTACGGTCCCGTTCGGTATACTCGGGGTGTGGACCGAATCCTCGTTAGCACGGTCGTCTATCGCTCGCCCGAGGCGGTCTTTCCGTACCTTGCGGACTTCACACGGTACCCGCGCTACGCCGACCACCTCGAGTCAGTCACCGTCGATGGCGACGGCGGTCCAGGAACGCGCTACGACCTTCGACTGGCGTGGTGGAAGCTCAGCTACACGGCGCGGTCGGAGGTCACTGACGTTTCTGCGCCGACGTCGCTGCAGTGGCGACTGACGAAAGACCTCGACGCGGAGGGTGAGTGGCGCGTCGAGCCCGCGCCAGACGTAGCGCCGCCGGAAGAAGAGACGGCCAGCCGCCTCTACTTCGAGGCCGTCTACGACCCCCACTCGGCTAGCGAGGACGCCGTCTCGCTTCCCCGATTCGTCTCGATGAGTTGGGTAATCGACAAAATACGTCCGCGACTGATGAACGAGGCCCGTCGCGTCCTCGAGCGCCTCGTCGCGGACGTCGAAGGGACGCACCGATCGATCGAGTTGACCGTTCACGAGGCGCCGTAGGAGACGCTCCGTGAGTCGAAAAGCGTGGGCCTGTCGCTTCGGGGGACCCGAGCGAGAGACAGAGAGCGAGAGACAGAGAGCGAGAGACAGAGAGTGAGAGACAGAGAGTGAGAGAGAGAGAGAAGAGGGTGCGGTCGTAACGTCGAGTTACTCGCCCGAGTCTCCACCGTAGCGCATGAAGCCGTACACGAGCGAGAGCGTCGAGAGGACGCCGGCCAGCGTCGCGACGAGGAGCGTCCAGGCGGCGTCAGGAACGAGGGAGATAGCGCCTCCTTCACCGCCGCCGCCCGCCCCTTCGGCGACTTCGATGCTGCCGGTCATCCCGACGCTGACGTGTGGGTCACAGACGTATTCGTACGTTCCCTCGACGTCGAAGGTGTGTTCGTAGGTTCCTTCCGCCTGGAGGTCCGTGTGGCCTTCCCAGTCAGCCTCGTCCGGGGTTTCGCCCGGGGAGACGTTGTGTTGGCCGGAGCCGACCCACTCCCAGACGACCGTGGTGCCGGGTTCGACCGAGAGGCTGTCGGGGACGAACTCGTTGTCGTCGACCTCGACGGTTTCAGTGGTGCCGCCTCCGCCGCCACCGCCGTCTTCGGACTCGTTGTCCTCCCCATCGCCCTCGGACTCGTCCCCTTCACCGTTCCCGTCTTCGGACTCGCCTCCTTCGCCGCCATCCTCGGCCGTTTCGTTGCCGTCCTCGGTATCAGTTTCGTTACCGTTGGTGTCAGTTTCGTTGCCGTCACCGGTATCCGTCTCGTTGTCTTCCTGCGCGAGCGCGCTCGCACTCACGCCAGTGACGACCGCCGTCCCCGCCGTGCCGGCGAGAAAGAGTCGCCGTGAGAGTCGTGTCTCGTCCTCGGATGGGTTCATACCAGGGGGTTAGCAACGCCCGGTACTGAAATCTTCGATTCCATCGTTTGTCACTCGCCACGATTGTCGCCGCCGGTGTGATCGAGGAGAGCGCGACCCGGACATAGATATGGAATCTATAGTATTGAGTGCCCATTTTCTCCAGACGAGACAACGACTCCAGACGAGACAACGACTCCAGACGAGACAACGACTCGATGCAAGAAGACGACTCGAGACGGTACGTGACGAAGTACAGATGAGGACACGCGAATCGAACGTAAAAACCGATCAGTAGCGGTAGTCGTGCTCGCCGGTTTCGGACTCGAGAAACGCCGCAAGCAGGTCGATGGTCGCCGCAACGTCGTCAACGTGGGCCATCTCGGTCACAGTGTGGAGGTACCGCGTCGGGATGGAGAGCGCGCCGACCGGCTTCGCACCGCGGGTGTTCTGGAAGCCGGCGGTGTCTGTCCCCCCAGCGGGCAGGATCTCGAGCTGGTGGTCGATGTCTTCGTCCTCGGCGACGCGCTTGAGTCGGCGGTGGACCTTCGGGCTGGTGATGACGCTCCCGTCCTTGAGCTTGATCGCGGCGCCGTCGCCGAGGCGGGTGACGTGCTCTGCGGCCTCGAAGCCTGGAACGTCGTTGGCGACGGTGACGTCCAGGGCGATGGCCAGGTCGGGGTCAACGTCGACGCCGAGGGCCTTCGCCCCGCGGAGGCCAACCTCCTCCTGGACCGTGGCACAGAAGTGAATCGTCACGTCCGGGTCCTCGATCCGGCGGGCGGCCTCGAGCATGGCGAACAGGCAAACGCGGTCGTCGAGCGCCTTACCGGTGACGGTCTCGCCGACGCGCTCGGTCGACTGATCCATCGTGACGAGGTCGCCAACCGAGACGCGCTCCTGGAGGTCGTCCTTCGGGAGGCCGGTGTCGACGTAGACGTCGTCGACATCGGGGGTCTTCGAGCGGTCCTCGTCGCTGAGGGTGTGTGGCGGGGGCGAGCCGATGACGGCGGGAAGGTCGCCGTCCTCGGTGTGAATTGTCACGCGCTGGGCCTTGAGGACGCGGGCGTCCCAGCCGCCGAGGGCGTCGAGCTGGAGGAAGCCAAAGCCGTCGTCGTCGCCGGCGATGTGCTTGACCATGAAGCCGATTTCGTCCATGTGGGCGGCGACGGCGACGCTGTAGTCGCTCTCGCCCTCGATGGTGCCGACGACGTTACCCATCGCGTCGGTGCGGACGCGGTCGACGCTGTTCTCGAACTCGCGCTCGACGAGAGCGCGAATCCGGTCTTCGTACCCCGGGACCCCGCTGGTCTCGGTGAGTTCGGTCAGGAGTTCGAGATCGAACGGTTGAGACATACCCGAGTCTGTCGCTCGAACGCGCATAAGTGCGTGGGAACGGGTTCTGTGTGCCGGTTTCCGGTTCGAAGAACCGACGCACTCACGACGCTCGAAGCGAAAGATCCGGTCGATGCAGGAAGACAGGGTCGTCCTCGCGCTGGTGTGTCTGTTTGTCGTGACGCTGGGAACGGTGTACGTCCTCGAGAGTGCGGTGCTCTGGGTGTTCTGGGGCGCGACGATGATGGCGCTATCAGGGGGACTGTTGGTTCGCTCGAATCGAGAAACGTAACGGCCGACGAGGGGCGTTGAATCACGCGGCATGCGGAGGGAGACGCTATCGTGATCGGCTACGAGTTTTATAAAATCGAGCACACAACGTACGCCATGGACATCGCCGAGAAGTTCGGTCGTTACGCGAATTGGGTGGAAGACACGTCCCCATTTTACGCGCGACTCGCCGATTCCGTCGTCGACGACGACCGACTCCTCGACATCGCATCGGCCGCTTGCGGGGGGCAACCCGAACCGGAACTCCTGCTCGCGGCAGTGCACTCGCTACTACTGGCCGGGCGAGACCACCCGCTCGCCCAGTTTTACCCCACCTGCGAACGGAGCGGAAGTGCCGGCGACCCGGTCGATTTGTTCCGAGATTTCTGCGTAGCAAACGAAGACCGACTCCGGTCGATCGTCGCCACTCGTCGCTGTCAAACGAACGACGTCGGCCGCTCGGCGGTCCTCCTCCCGGCGTTCGAGCACGTCGCCAGGACGTCCGAATCCGACGCGCTGGCTCAGGTCGAAATCGGGGCGAGCGCGGGGCTCAACCTCAACTGGGATCGGTACCGGTACGACTTCGACGGCGCCGGCAGGTACGCCGAGACGGACTCACCTGTGACGATCGCGACGGCCGTCCGCGGCGACCGGGACCCCCCCATTCCCTCGAGCGTTCCTCACGGTCGTCCACCGGCGCGGGGTCGACTTGAATACGCTCGACGTAACCGACGACGAAGACGCGCGGTGGCTGCACGCGTTGATTCACCCGAATCGAGACCGGCGGCACCGGCGACTCGCGGCGGCCATCGAGATGGCGAAGACGAACCGGCCCCCGCTCGTCGAGGGCGACGCGCTCGAGGCGCTGCCGACGCTGCTTTCGGACGCACCCGATGGCGCTGCTCTCGTCGTATTCAGTACGCACGTTCTCTACCAGTTGGACGCGGCGACGATAACGAAACTTCGGTCGATCCTCTCCGATTATAGCTCGGAACAGCCGGTTCACTGGCTCTCCATAGACCCCAACGAAGAACTCGGGGAACCCACCTACCGATTGGTGATATTCGAAGACGGGAACGTAACGGAGTCAAAGATCGCACGCTTCGAACCGTATGGCCGCTGGGTGCAGTGGCTGGGTTCGTGACATCGTAGCCGACCGTACGCGAGCGATCAGAATCCGACGGCGGCGACTCGAGGTCACCTCGAAGAAAAGTCACTCGGGCCGCAACGAGTCGATCACGCGGCAGGCGTTCTTCGAAAATGCGCGGCGCAGTTTGTCCGCCGATACGTCGAGGGTCAGAATCTCCATGATCGCCACGTTCGGGTGCCAGTCCGGCGCGCCGCTTCCGAAGAGGACGCGGTCGGGATGCTCGAGTAGCGCTCGCTCGAGGACCTCCCGGTAGCGAACCCCGCTGGTCTCGAGGTAGCAGTCGTCCACGGCCTCGAGCAAATCGAGGAACGCGTGGGCGGATGGCCGACTGACCGAGGGGCCCGCATGAGAAACGATCGCCGGAAACCCCCGGTCCAGGAGAGGGTCGACGAACGCCGACGGCGGCGCGTTCTCGCCCCCGCGAACGATCACGGGCAGGGACGCGGCCTCGAGTTTTTCGAGGACGGTTTCGTCGGGGACGCCGTCGACCGCCGGATCGAGGACGAAGCCGTGGAATCGGTCGTCGTAGGCGTACTGCTCGACGTCTTCGGGGGTCGTGTGGAATGGCTGGCGACGACTCACGGCGTTTCGGAACCGCCCCGTTCGATCGGTCTCGAGCGCGTTCACGCCGTTGATGCGGGCGAAGGCGACGAACGGCCGCTCGACGCTCCGACGGGCGACGCCGTTGTTCGCGGCGACGTAGGACTCGCCGGGCCTGGTTCCGGGAAAGACGACCGCCCGAACGATGCCGGCCTGGTGCATCTCCCGTTCCATTCGGTCGGGCGTCGCCGGAGGTACTCGAGTCGACGGCTCGCCCCTGCCGTCCGGGGACAGCCGAGCGTGGACGTCGACGACGCGGAAGTCGTGTTCCAGCTCGAGCATTCGCTCGTGCGTTTGGGGTCGACACACATGGGCGTACCGGCTTCCGCCGATGAGCAGGACAGTAGCGATCCAACGTCAGGCGCGGCGGGAGCAACTGAACGGGAAGCGTGTGTATCAATCACACAATCGCCAGAGGGAAGCGCGATGGCACCGAAATACTTTTATAGAAGTGCTGACGATACAAGTATAGAGGTTTCACACATGGCACAACAGCGACGCATGGGCGGACAGCCTATGTTCATCTTGAGCGAGGACAGCAACCGAACGCAGGGCCGCGACGCACAGTCGTCGAACATCATGGCCGGAAAGGCGGTCTCCGAGGCCGTACGTACGACACTCGGCCCGCGCGGCATGGACAAGATGCTCGTCGACTCGAGCGGGAACGTCGTCATCACGAACGACGGCGCCACCATCCTCAACGAGATGGACATCGAGCACCCCGCCGCACAGATGATCGTCGAGGTCGCCGAATCCCAGGAGGAGGAAGTCGGTGACGGCACGACGACGGCGGCCGTTATCGCCGGAAATCTGCTCGCCGAGGCCGAGGACCTCATCGAGCAGGACGTCCATGCGACGACCATCGTCGAAGGCTACCACGAGGCCGCTCGCATCGCCCTCGAGGCCATCGAGGACCAGGTCCTGGACGTCGACGTCGACGACGAACTGCTCGAGCAGGTCGCCGTCTCCAGCATGACCGGCAAGGGAACCGGCGGTCTCCAGACGGAGACGCTCGCCGAGACCGTCGTCGGTGCTATTCGCCAGGTCAACTCCGACGAGGGCGTCCAGCGCGACAACGTCGAGATCCACACCCAGGTCGGTTCGTCCTCGAACGCGACCGAACTGGTCAACGGGATCGTCATCGACGAGGAGCCGGCACACGACGAGATGCCCACGAGCGTCGAGGACGCCTCGGTCGCCATCCTGGACGTCGAACTCGGCATCCGGACGGGCGAGGTCGACGCGGAGTACTCGATCGACTCGATCGACCAGCTCAACGCCGCCCTCGACGCCGAGGAGGACGAACTCCGCCGGTACGCCCAGGAGGTCATCGACAGCGGCGTCGACGTGCTCTTCACGACCGACGACGTCGACGACCGCGTCGCCTCGCTGCTCGCCAGCGAGGGCATCCTCACCTTCGCGGACATCACCAACAAGAAGGCTCGCAAGGTCGCCAACGCGACGGGCGCCCGCCGGGTCGGCGCCCTCGAGGACCTCTCCGAGGACGACTTCGGCCACGCCGACCGCGTCCGCACCGAGACCTACGGCGACGACGACCTCGCGTTCGTCGAGGGCGGCGCGGCCGCCGAGGCCGTCACCGTCTTCGTCCGCGGCGGCACCGACCACGTCGTCGACGAACTCGAGCGCGCCATCCAGGACGCCCTGGACGTCGTCACCGCGGCGCTGGATTCGGGCGAAGTCGTCCCCGGCGCCGGCGCGACCGAGATCGCCATCGCCGACGAGGTTCGCTCGGCCGCGGCCGGCATCGAGGGTCGCAAGCAACTCGCCGTGACGGCCTTCGCCGACGCGCTCGACATCGTTCCGCGCACGCTCGCGGGTAACACCGGACAGGACCCCATCGACGCGCTGGTCGACCTCCGCGCCGCCCACGAGGCCGAGGGCCGCGCCGGATTGGTGACCGACGGCGAAACCGTCACCATCGGTGACCCCGTCGAGCACGGCGTCGTCGACCCCGCCGACGTCAAGCGCGAAGCCGTCGAGAGTGCCACCGAAGCCGCGACGATGATCGTGCGCATCGACGACGTCATCGCCGCCGAATAACGCTCTCGCGTTCGTTTTACCGTTTTTCGGAACCGGTCGCATCGACCAACCGCAGCCGATAGTGTTATGTTGTGACATACCATACGAAAATGTATGTCCCATCGCTCACCGACAGATCGGCTGGTTCGAGCCGGGGGCACGGCCGACCGACCGATCTACTACGACGACCGTCGGGGGACGTACCACGCCTGGTACGATGGGGGGACGTACGAACCAGTTACGACTGCCGTCCTGATGGCCGTCTCGGCGGCCCTCGAGGCCGATATCGAGACGCTCGAACCGCTGGCGACGGCAGTCGATCCCGAAGCGCTCGACGATCTCTTCATCCGCAGCGCTCGGTCCCAGCCTCGGTCTCCAGGCCGAACGAACGCGCTCGTGGTGTCGTTCGAGTACGCCGAGTGCGGGATACGAATTCACGAGAGCGGTGAGATCGTTATCGACCCGCGCCAGCGGGGGTAACGAATCCGCGCCAGTGGAGGTGACGAGACCCACCGTCGCTATTCGTCGACGGGAGGTACCCGCTCCAGGACGAACTCGTCACCGACCGCGAGGCCGAAGGCGTCGTCGCCGCGGCCGTCGTTCACGTCGAATTCGACGTAGCCGTGGCTCCCGACGAGCGCGACCTGCTCTCCAGGAGCGACCGTCGCGAAGGTCTCGCCGACGGGGACGCGGTCGCCGTTCACGCGAACGTTCCTGGCTTCCTCGAGAACGTCGCCCGGAACGTTCGTGATGACGTTGCCGAAGTCGTCGACGGCGAGGACCTCGCCGGCCACCGCGATCGGTTCGCTGACGTCGGCCACCGGGAGTCTACAGTCGACGGGGCCTGTCAGTCGAGAGAGCCAAGGGAGAGTCTCGAGTGGCCCGTTCCGGGTCTCGACGGCCGCTGCGGCAGGGGCGAAGACGTCCCGACCGTGGAAGGTCGTGCTTCCGGTGGCCTCGTGGTGACCTGACGGAACCGGCGTCTCGAGACCTGATTCGTCGACGGCGAACGCCTCGAGACTGCCGTCGTCGTTCGATAGTGTTTCCTCGAGGGCGCCGTCGTCACTCGTCGTCCCGAGGTTGCTACCGTCGCTCGACCCCGTCTCCTCGAGGCCGGCCAACCGACGGGCGGCCGGGAGGAGCACGCCGTTGTCCGGGCCGACGAGGACGTGGTCTCCGGCCCGAACGACGATCGCACGGCGGTCGGTCCCGACGCCCGGATCCACGACCACGAGGTGCGTCGCCGGCGGGAAGTACGGCAGCGTCTCGCGCAACCAGAACGCGCTCGTGCGAACGTCGCCCCTGGGGAGGTCGTGAGAAATATCGACCAGTCGGACGTCGGTTCGCGAAGAGAGGACGCCCTTCATCGCCGCAGGATAGGGCGACCCGAAGTCCGAAGCGAGCGTAATCATGGTCGCCGGTACGGGTCGATCCTTCAAAGTCGATGCGACTCGTCTCTCACCTCAGCACGTCCGGTGGTTGTCTCGAGGACGGACGGCTCGTGGTCATAGCCGGTTGTGGCCCGGGGTCGATCAGGATCCGGGAGGTTCGATCGCGACACGGGAGAATCGGCCCGGTTCACTCGCGCAGTTCGTCCCGGTGCGTCTCCGACCGGTCGCGAGTACCTCCTTCTCGTCGGTCGCTCGTCACGTCGTCTGAGGCGCCTCCCGGCTCACGAGCGGCGTCTTCGACCGCCTCGGTCGAATCCATGACGCGATCGAGTTTGCGTTCGAACTCCTCTTCCGAGAGCTCGCCGGCCGCGTATCGGTCCTGAAGCGTCACCAGGGGATCCACCGTCGTGTCTTCGTCGAGTCCGGTGACTCTCGACCGACGAATCGACCACCAGCGATAGCAAATCCACCCGAGAAAGACGGCGATGGTGCCGGCGAACACGAAACCCGCGACCTCACTCGAGAGCTGGCCGACGTACCAGAGGACGCCGACGACGACCAGCAGGTCGAACGCGAGGACGAAAAACAAGCCGACCATCTCGCCCGTGACTACTCGCGAATCCTCGTCTCCAGCCATTACTGTCACAGTTCTGGTCCGTCACTATGGCTGTTTCCGTCCGGGTGATCGTCTCTGACCGGCGGATTTATCCGTCCGAGCCACTCACACGCCGTTCGAATCGTCCTCCGAGACCATCTGGATCCGTTCGATGCCGTTAATCTCCTCGACCACCTCGACGACCGCGTCGGGAACCAGCGATTCCCAGTCCTCGTCGTCGATCATCCGCTCGCGAACGGACGCCCCCTCGAGAACCTCGCGGTTGAACATCGGAGACTGGCGGATGTCGACCCCTGACTCGCGAAACAGCTGGACGACGAGCGGGTTGTTCGAGTACGCCACGTCGAAGTCCGGGCTCATGCTCTGGACGTGGCTCACCCAGACGGAGTTTCGCTCTAAGTCCTCGATGGGGACCGCGTAGGTCGTCAGATCGAACTCCTGGACCGCCTTGGTGAGCATCATGATGCGCTCGCCGGCGGTGAACGGGTTGCGCGTCGAGTGCGAGTCGCCCGCGCTCCCGACCCCGAGAACCAGTTCGTCGACGTCCTCGGCGATGCGTTCGACCATGGTGTGGTGACCATTGTGATAGGGCTGGAACCGGCCGATGTAGAACCCCCGCGTCATACCTGACATCTCGAGGGTCGGACTCTTAAGGGTGGCGAGGTTCTCCCGGGACCGAAACCGGCGAAATCGACCGTCTTACGACTCATCCGTAGTGGCCACGAATCGGGAGAAGGGAGAAAGTATATCAGTCGCAATCCCTTCGGTTCGGGTACTGAATAGCCATTTATGAGCAACGATACGAACGTTGACGGCCCGTCGCCGGACGACGATGGAACCCCTCCCGACGAGGAGGACTCGTCCACGGACGCGGTCCCCCCGGCCGACGACGGCACGACCGCCGACTCCCACAACGGTGGGTCCGACGAGACGGACGCCGAGGCGGACTCGGACGCCGTCGAATCGCCGGTCGATGCGGACGACGCCGGCGGTGACTCCGGGCCCGACGCCGATCCCGAGGACCCCCTCGAGCGATCGCTCGAGAAACTCGAGGAACTCGAGGACGGGACCGGGGAGGACGCCAACGCGGCAACCGTCGACGCACACGATGCAGACGAAGACGACGAAATCGAGACCGTCGAGGACCTCGGCAGTACCGTCGAGGTCGATCCAGGTGTCGAAATCGACGAGGAGATCGCCGAAGACGACCTGCTCGGCGGCCTCCAGATCGACTCAACCGCCGACATCGAGGTCCCCGACCGACTGGTCGATCAGGTCATCGGGCAGGACGAAGCCCGTGACATCATCATCAAGGCGGCCAAACAACGCCGCCACGTGATGATGATCGGCTCGCCCGGGACCGGAAAGTCGATGCTCGCGAAGGCGATGAGCCAGCTCCTCCCGAAAGAGGACCTCCAGGACGTACTCGTCTACCACAACCCCGACGACGGCAACGAGCCGAAAGTTCGGACGGTGCCGGCGGGCAAGGGCGAACAGATCATCGAGGCCCACAAGGAGGAAGCCCGAAAGCGCAACCAGATGCGGTCGATTCTGATGTGGATCATCATCGCCATCGTCGTCGTCTACGCGCTCTTCGCGGGACAGATTCTCCTCGGTATCCTCGCTGCGGGTATCATCTGGCTGATCTTCCGGTACACCTCTCGAGGTATGGACGCGATGGTGCCGAACATGATCGTCAACAACGGCGAGCAGCGCACGGCGCCCTTCGAGGACGCCACCGGCGCTCACGCCGGCGCACTGCTCGGCGACGTCCGCCACGACCCGTTCCAGTCCGGCGGCATGGAGACCCCGAGTCACGACCGCGTCGAACCTGGCTCGATCCACAAGTCCAACAAGGGCGTGCTGTTCGTCGACGAGATCAACACCCTCGACGTCCGCACCCAGCAAAAGCTGATGACGGCGATTCAGGAGGGCGAGTTCGCCATCACGGGCCAGTCCGAGCGCTCCTCGGGCGCGATGGTCCAGACCGAACCCGTCCCCTGTGACTTCGTCATGATCGCCGCAGGGAACCTCGACGCGATGGAGAACATGCACCCCGCGCTCCGCAGCCGGATCAAGGGCTACGGGTACGAAGTTTACATGGACGACACCATCGAGGACACCCCCGAGATGCGCCGCAAGTACGCGCGCTTCGTCGCCCAGGAGGTCGAACGCGACGGTCGCCTGCCTCACTTTACCCACGAGGCCGTCGAGGAGGTCATCCTCGAGGCAAAGCGCCGGGCAGGGCGCAAGGAACACCTCACCCTGCTGTTCCGGAACCTGGGCGGTCTCGTCCGGGTCGCTGGCGACATCGCGCGGGCCGAGGACGCCGAGTTCACGTCGCGCGATCACGTCCTGCAGGCGAAGAGTCGCTCGCGCTCGATCGAACAGCAACTCGCCGACGACTACATCGAGCGCCGCAAGGACTACGAACTGCAGGTCAACGAGGGCGGCGTCGAAGGCCGCGTCAACGGTCTCGCCGTCATGGGCGAGGATTCCGGGATCATGCTCCCCGTCATGGCCGAAATCGCCCCGGCACAGGGCCAGGGCCAGGTCATTGCCACCGGGAAGCTCAAGGAGATGGCCGAGGAGTCGGTCCAGAACGTTTCCGCGATCATCAAGAAGTTCTCGGACGTGAACCTCTCGGAGAAGGACGTCCACATCCAGTTCGTCCAGGCCGGCCAGCAGGGCGTCGACGGCGACTCCGCTTCCATCACGGTGGCGACCGCCGTCATCTCCGCCCTCGAAGACATCCCGGTCGATCAGTCGGTCGCGATGACCGGCTCGCTGTCCGTGCGCGGCGACGTCCTCCCGGTCGGCGGCGTCACCCACAAGATCGAGGCCGCCGCGAAAGCCGGCTGCACGAAGGTCATCATCCCGAAAACCAACGAGCAGGACGTCATGATCGAGGACGAATACGAGGAAATGATCGAGATCATCCCGTGCTCGAACATCAGCGAGGTCCTGGACGTCGCCCTGATGGGCGAACCGAAGAAAGACTCGCTGGTCGACCGACTCAAGCAGATCACCGGTTCGGCGTTCGAGAGCCAGGTCAACACCGGGACCGGGACTGGGACTGGAACCGGCAGCTCGAACCCGAGCCCGCAGTAATCGGATGGCTCAGTGGGCGGCGTTCGCGGGACTCACCGGCGTCGTCCTGATCGCACTTCTCGTTCTCTCGGTACTCACCCAGCGCGCGTTCGAGGAGCCAAACGGCTCGAGTGAGCGCGACGAGGCAGGTGGCGGGCGCGCTTTGGATCGAAGCGGTCGAGGCGATCGAGATGATCGAGATGATCGAGACGATCGAAATGATCGAAGCGATCCACTCGACGACTCTCGTGTGCGCATCGATCAAGCCGATGGCACCGCTCGACCGAGAGGAGGGTCGGGTGACGACCCTGAAGCCGCCCACGTCACCGACCAGGCGTCGACCGATGCCGCGGCCGCCGATCAGGCGTCGACCGATGCCGCGGCCGCCGATGTGGCGGAGTCGGCCAGTCGTCAGACGGCCGGGACTCGCGAGCCAGCGCACTCCAGGAGGGGCGGCGAGAGTGGGACCGGGACCGGGGCCAGGATCAGGAGTGAGAGCGGGACCAGGAACGGGACCGACCCTCGCGACATCTCGACCGGAGCCCTGCTCGCAAACGTCGCACTCTCGCAGGGACTGTTCGCCGCGGTTCTGCTCGGAGCCGCCGTCTACACCGCGATCCCGCTCGAGGCCCTCGGAATCGAGTTCGACTCGAGTTACCTTCGAAGCGGCCTGCTCATCGGCGCTGTCGCCGGCGTCGCCCTCTACGCAGCGAACGAAGTCGGGGCCGCGCTGGCGAATCGCCTGGGCGTCGACCACGACGAGGCACTTCGTGGACTGCTGGCCCCAGATGACGTTCGCGGATGGGTCGTCCTGCTCGTCGCCGTCTTGCCAGTCGTCGCGTTCTTCGAGGAGTTTCTCTTCCGCGCGGCCCTGATCGGCGTCCTCGCTGCCGGCTTCGATGTGCCGATCTGGCTGCTCGCCGTGGGTTCGTCGGTCGCGTTCGCGATCGGTCACGGGATGCAGGGACCCGCCGGCATCGTCGTCACAGGCCTCCTGGGATTCGTTCTCGCGGCGCTCTTCATCGTCACGGGGAGCCTGCTCGCGGTCATCGTCGCTCACTACCTCGTCAATGCTCTCGAGTTCGTCGTCCACGAGGGACTTGGACTCGAGCCCGTCGAATCGGTGCTCGAGAGTATCACCGGAAGCTAACCATTCAGAAGATCGTGCTGTCGAATGGGGAGACGGTGCCGTGCGGTAGAAGATAGATAGACCTGGAACAGGCCGTCGATCACCGTACTGAATAACTCGACCTCGAACGGAGCGGGGCAGTCACGAATCACCGACTGTTGGCTAACCCCACTAACGCTGCTTTCGATACCGGCTCGATCTCGACTCGAGTCCCCTCGGACGTATAAAAGAGTGACGCAGTCACGGTGTGATCACTGAACCACTCGTCGAGGACGTGGTAGTAGACGCTGAGCTGGATTCGATACTCGGACTCGGCGCGACGGCTGAGATCCGTTTTGAAGTCGACGATCTCGACGGCGTCGTCGGTCACGTGAACCAGGTCGATCACTCCCGATAGCGTGACCTGAGTCCCATCGACCTCGAGCGGAAGGTAGGCGTGTTCCTCGACTCGCAGCTCACCCGGCAGTCCATCCAGGAGGGCCTTCACGTTTTGTTCGTCGTCGTTTTCGGGCAGCACATCCTTTCTACGCGCATAGTCTTCGGCGAACTCGTGTACTCGGGAACCGAAGTCCATCCCTCTTCCATCGGAAACGTCCTCGTAGACGCTGTCGTCCATGAGTGAGTGCGGTGATCGACCTTTGGGTTCCGATGACGCCGGAACGTCGATACTGAACTGTGTGTGCTTCGTCTCGTCGACGTCGTCTGGGAGAACGTGTGGCTCGAGCGTCTCGATCTCGACTGGTAACTCCTGAAGGAAGGTGTTGGGATCCGCCCCAGCGGCGAACAGCAGGTGAGATTCGGCGCGAGTCATCGCGACGTAGAGGAGACGCCGCTCCTCGTCGTATTCGGTCGGCTGACAGCATCGCAGGACATCGGCATACCAGTTGTCGTAGACGTGTGGTTTACCGTGGACATCGTCGTAGCACTTCCGCTGGCGAAGTCCAGCCGTTTCGGAGTAACTGATGGTGTCGCCGGACCCTCCCGACGGCGGGAATGCTCCGCTGTTCATGTTCCCAAGAATAACGATCGGATGTTCGAGCCCCTTCACGGAGTGAATCGTCTGGACGGTGACCGCATTGGTGCCTGCGGCGGCCTGAACATCCTGCGTGTAGCCGTTCTCGATCCCATCTTCGATAACTCGAACTAGATCTCCCCGGGTCATCGTCGTCGAACGGTGGAGCGACTGGATCGTCGTGAGGACGACGTCCGCCGTCGGTCCGTCGTAGCCGTAGCGTTCGAAAACGCGTCGCGTAGCGGCCGCGTGCGTCTCGAAGGCCTCGAGTTCGGAACGGAAGCGCTGCATCGGATCGGGATACGCCTCGTATTCGAGAACGTATTCGATCTCGTCGAGCGTGTACCCGGCACGTTCGAGGACGACTGCCCACCCTCGCTCGGCCGCCGATCCCCCCTCCAGGATACGCATCCAGGAGAGCAGGAGTTTCGCCTGGTCGGTCCGGAACAGCTCGATTCCGCCTTCGTAGGCGATGGGGAACTCGTACGTGTCGGCGGTCGAGAGCAACTCGCGAGCGAAGTCGCGCGTTCGAGTGAGGACGGCGATGTCACCGTGCGTTGGCGCTCGCAATTCACCGTCGTCTTCGACCGCGTATTCGTCGTTACCGACGACGTCCTGGATCTTCGTGAGGATCGCTTCGTGTTCGTCAGCGTGCTGGAAGGCCTCGATCCGCGACTGGTCCCGTTCGGTGTTTGCGGACAGAGAGACGACCTGCTCGAGAGTCGACTTCCGGTCGATCGGTTCGCGACTGTTGCCTGGTACGACGAGTGCGTTCTCGGAGAAGTCCAGAATCGACTGCGTCGAGCGATAGTTCTGCTCGAGTTCGATCCGCGTGACGGGTTCGAGCGGGAACGAGACGCGGTCGGCATCGTCGTTCAACTCGTCGGCGAAGTGTTCGAGTCGGGACTCGAATTCGGTGATGTTCTCGACGGCCGCGTACTGGAACGAGTAGATGCTCTGTTTCCAGTCCCCGACGACGCAGAAATTGCTCGTCCCCGAGAGGAGCAAGGCGAGTTTGAACTGGATCTCGCTCGAATCCTGGAACTCGTCGACCATGACGTACTCGAACCCCAGTGACTCACGAAGGTCGTCGTCCTCACAGCACAGCACGAACGCGAACAGCTGGAGGAACGAGAAGTTCAGATAGTTCCGTCCGAGTGCGAACTCGAGATACTCGAAGTACACGTCGTGGACGAACGCGATGAGATGGTCGCGATTCTCGGTGAAGACCCGTCCGGCAACGACTTCGGGAACGGATTTCGATCCAGATTCGCCGCGTAACTCGGTGCGGTCGGGAGCATCTGGAAGGTAGCACTTCCCCTTCCCGTATCGGCCGAGACGCGAACGGAGTTTCGACTGTTTACTCCCGCCGTTTCGTGGCCGATTCACCTCGTCGAACGCGTCTTCGAACGCGTCGAAATCTCCCTCGAGAGCGTCTCTGGAGTCGCGATACCAGCCGTCCGAAGATGGAAAGACGCCCTTCGCGGCGAGATTGTTGATGAGACCGAGGAGCGTCGTCGGCTCGGAGAGACATCGGAGGAAGTCGGCGTACTCGTCGTGCTCGTCATTGAAGCGATCGACGAATTCGCGGAAATACTCCCGCTCGATTGTCTCGTTTTCGAGGATCTGCGTCGACCCGGTGATCGCCTCGTCGATCCCGAGGTAGGCGGGCGCATGAAAACCGTGCTGATCGAGAATATCGCTACACAGACTGTGAAAGGTCTGAATGGGTGCGTCGTTCAACGCCCGCATGTCGTAGTCACAGCTGGTGACGATCCGGTCTTTCATCTCCGTCGCCGCGTTTCGAGTGAACGTGATCAAGAGGACGTCGTCGGGCTCGACATCGTCCTGTGCAACGATGTTCGCATACCGGTGAGTGACCGTGAACGTCTTGCCGGTCCCGGCGCCGGCGTCCACGAGATACAGGCCGTCCGTTCCCTCGATGAGTTCCTGCTGGCCCTCGTTGGGTGTCGGCGCTGCCGAAGACGATTCGTCAGTCGGCGACGTCATCGGTTTGCCTCGGCACCCGTTGGCTCGGCTTCGAGTGGTTCTTCGATCTGGGTGGCCTGGAGACCGTCTCGAGTCGATCGGGATTCAGTGAGTAGCATATCGCGATTGTTCACGTAGCGGTAGTTCGGTTCGCCAGCACGACCGTCGATCGGGAAGCGGTCGTCGCCACGACGGTAGCGGTTCAACTCCTCGAGTTGCTCGTCGACGAAGCGCTCGAACGCGTCGAGGTCTTCCACGAAGTAGCCCGCTTTGCGGTAGCCACAGAGGTGTCTGAACGCCTGCAAACAGCCATTTTTGACGTACTTGTAGTCGCCAACGTCGTCGACGAGGTGTTCGACCAGCGCTTTGCCAAACGGTGAATCAGCCATCTCGTCCGCGTCTCGCGTTCTGGGGACGTCGTGGGCGTCGAACGTCGCCAGGTACGTCTCGTAGTCGGTTTTCGAGAACGTCCTGGTACAGTCGTTAGCGGCCTCTTCACGGAGTTCGTCGAAGACCGTCCTGGACTGCACGAACTCGTCGAACGCGATTGGGTGGTAGGTTATCGTCGTCAGACAGTCTTCGAGCGTCTCCGTGGCGTCACCGGTGACGACGTCGTCGAGCGTCTCGAGGAAGTGAAAGAACGTGAATTCGAGGGCTTCATTTGGCTGTTGTCGACGCCAGTAGGTGAGATAACACAGTGCCTGGAAGTTCGGCCTGTCACTCGGTTCATCGAGCGATGCGTATTTAGTTACCTGCGACGCGGAGTTTCTGGTTCCGCTCTTGAAATCGACGAGCCGTGTCGGCGACTGAACGAGGTCGATCTTCCCTTCGAGTCGAAGGTCCTCGGCTTCGAACCACCGCTCGGTCGCCGGTGAGTCGACATCGCGGTCGAAGTATTCTGCGAAGAAATTAGCCCCCCAGCCACTCGACGGCGTCAGGAACGTCGTGTCGGTTGGAGCGTGTTCGCCGAGATATTCGACGATCGTTTCGAGGCCGATTCGATACCGCGTCCGCTGTGTCACGATGTCGATCGCCCGATGAAACGCACGCGTCTCCTCGATCATGACGTCGACGACGTCCTCGAGACGCGCATCGTCGACGAACCCGGGGTGGTTGGCGACGAACTCGGCGAAGTCGTGAAAGAGATTTCCCTCGACGAAGTAGTGTCTGTCTGGGCCCTCGACGAGTCGGCCGAAGAAGTAGTCCCGTGGAGAGTTCGCGTACGTGTTCAGACTCGACTGACTGACCGTCTCGACGCGTTTAGGTTCGACGTCTGCATCCAGCGGTACTCGATCGAATCCATCGCCGGTCGACCGGTCAGTTCGGTCGTGACAAATCGACGCGAGATCGCTGAACCGATCGAATTCGGTCTCGAGCAACGCATCGAAGTAGAGACACGGCGTGACGGGTGAGCCACCGGCCGCGTCCTGGACGAGATAGTGGCGGTCGACACCGCTCTGGAGGAGCGTCTGGAAGCCGTCTACGTTTCGCTCGTACTCCTCGTCACGGTCGACCCACGGACGGTTAGGCGAGTTGTGGGTCCAGTCCTCGTCGAGGCCCAGATAGAAGACGACCGGCCGATCGACGAACGACGCCGACTTCGCATCCGCCAGTAGGACTCCCTCGTTGTCCCGGTCGATCGGTACCTCGTAGGTCTCGAGGTAAAACGCGAGGCGATTGATCGCGTCCGCCGTGATCGACTCCTCGAGTACGCCCAGTGTATCGAGTTCCTCGCGGAACCCCTCGAGCGTTCGCCCCGTTCGATCTTCGTACGCGTTCAGCGTCTCTTCGAAGGTGAGCGCGTCCGCATCTTCGGTGAACGCACGAAGCCAATCGATCTCGGGGTCGTCGACGTCGACCAGTCGCTTCTCGTCGTGTTCGACGGGCACCGTTGCACCGAGACACGAGAGCAGCGGTTTTATCGTGCGAACGCGGGTGTCGGAGCCAGCCGTCGTACAGCGCAGCAACTGAACGAACGCACGGTGATCCCGGTCGTCCATGAATCCAGGACCGCCGTAGTAGGGAATTTCCGCCGTCTCGAGAGCCGATTCGACGAGCGGCGAATAGTCGCTGCCTGCCTCGAGTACGATGCCGATCTCGTTCGCGTTCTCGCGCGTGACGGCGTCGAGAATCGCATCGATGATCGCTGTCGGTGACTCAAAGATTCGAAACGCCGGAAGATCGAACGCGTCATCGGTGAACCGATCGATCGAATCGTACTCGTCGGGGAGAATCGACCGCTCGAGGTTCGTCAACTGGCGTTCACCGACGACTGCAATCGCTTCGTCTGCAGCAACGTCGATCTCGTAGTCTGCGAGGAGTCGTGAGGACGTCTGCAGCGACCTGACCACGTCGACGACGGTTCTGGTCGCCGGCGTGTCGAACGCCTCGTACTCGAGGATTGCGTCGGCGCTTCCCCGGTACTCCCAGCACTGGAGCACGTTTCCGACGGTGTACGCAACCTCCTTCCAGCTGAGATCGGTCTCATCGATTACTTCGAGGAAGGCCGTCCGGTCCTCCGCGGTCTCTCGGCGGCGGGTAGCGAGCCGCCGGGGTGTGATTGCGAACGGCCCGAAATGGGGTCGCTCGAGGCGGCGGTTGAGGGCGTCTGCCAGCGGCGAGTCGGGGACGATCACGAGGTCGTAGTCGGCGACCTCGTGATACAGCCGATCGATCGATTTCGACCGTTTGAGTGACACGATGCATAGCGTGTTGGATTACCAGACAATAAGTTTGTATGTCGGCCACAGGGGATAATCTGCTCCAGGACTACTGTTGTCTTCGCGCTAGAAAAAAGAGATAGGCCAGATTGCGAGAGCTGGTATCTCGCACAGTGGTCCAATCAATGTCTGTCGACGACTTCGGAAACCAGTCGCTCACCGACTGGGACGAGCAAAGGGACTGCATCGCCGACGACGCCCGTGAACAGTCCTGGTTGGGAGCGCCGGTAAAAGTGCAGACCGCTCGCGGATAGAAGACGAATCTAGCCGCTGGACTCCCCACGCGCCGACCGATTCAAACCAACGAAATACTCCTGGAACTCCTCGTATTCCATCTCGCGTTGTGTGTCCTCACGAATACCCCTCTCGTCCATTTCCTCCACTTCAATTACTTTGAATTGGTCCCGTGAATCTTCGTAGTTCACCAGTACCAACTCGCCATCCAGGTCAGTCGCCAGGCGCCACAAGTTCAAGAATTTCTGCTTGTTAAACCAGTATCTGTTTGGGTGGCTTTCGGACGGGCGTACAGAATCACATTTCAAGAATTCTACTACAACCCACCCTCGTCCATCGATATAATAGATAGAATCGACGTCAAAGCCACCAGAGTCCTCACCGTCCATCACCTCGATGAGTAACTTCTTCGCTTCCTCGTCGACATCAGCAATCGGCTTCGATTTATCCGACATCGTATGACGGGTTGTTTGTGGGAGGAAATAACTTTTCATTAGATTTGAATATGGAGACTAGAAGGTCGTGGCTCAAAATCTCGACACTGAATCGTTCGATTTCTCTAGTCAGATTGGCGCTCACTTCTGGGTGATCAACGATACTACGGACTTTTCTGTGGAGATATGAATCTGGAAAGCAATGGCCTCCTGTAGCACGTTTTCTCGACTCAGCTGGCTCGAGAAAGAGATCAGGGCTCGAACACGGAATCATTAATACTGGTTGGTCGCTGGGTTGGGACGATGGCTGCACTCGAGGACATCGCGGATCTACGAGGTTTTGGCCCGTCAAAAATAGAGAACTTTAAGGATGCAGGATATGAGGATCTCGAAGACTTGCAGGGCATCACCTGGGAGGAACTCGGTGACATTCGAGGAATCAAATCACCTTCTAAGCGTCGGTTACTGTTATCATTTCTCGAGGAAAATGGACTGCGGGAGAAGCCAGATAGAACTGAAAATTACGAGCGATTTCGAGCACTCCTGGAGGAACTCTTTCAGTTCGAGAGTGCCGACCTGGACTTCGGCATCTATCGGATAATGAACGAGAAGCGCGCTGAAATTAGAGCGTTTCTCGACGAGGGCTTGCCGGAACGCGTTGAAAACGAATTAGACGAATTTCGATCGGCGAAAGAGCAAGACGCAAGACGCCGGCTCGAAGCAGCGAAGACACAAATTCAGGAGGACTTTCCAAACTGGGTCGACGAGCACGGTAACGTCGACGAAGGGCTACTTCCAGACGACGCGCAGGGGATCGCCAAAGAGCGGAAAGAAGCCTATTTCGACGCCAGGCAAGCGATCGAGCAGGCTGAAGTCGCCGAACAAACCGAGGCAGCAATCTATCAGGATCTCTATCGGTTCTTTAAACGGTACTACGACGACGGTGACTTCGTCGCTCAACGCCGAGCCGCGAACCAAGAAAAGTACGCAATCCCATACAATGGTGAAGAGGTCACGCTCCACTGGGCGAACAGAGAGCAATACTTCGTCAAAACTGGTGAGGAATTTACGGATTATACGTTCCGTAAAGATTCGTATACTATCACGTTCAAAGTCCACGACGCTCACGTCAAACGAAATGACCGGAAAGACGAAGGGAAATATTTCGTTCTCAGGGAATCCAATTCACTGACTCAGGACGGTCGAGACGTCACCGTACACTTCGAATATCGGTCGCTGACGCCAGACGATTACGAAACGTACGACCTCTCTGAAGGATCTCGAACAAAGGGACGAGATATCCAAAAAGGGATCGAGAAACGGATTCTCTCTCGAGCAAGTACCCAACTTGCGGAAACGCTTCGAAAAGATTCGGCCGTCAAACAGAGCGATAGCACCGTGCTACAGCGTCATCTACGGAGCTATCGGACGAAGAACGAAAGCGACTACTTCATCCACAAAGATCTGAACGGATTCCTCCAGCGAGAACTCGAGTTCTACCTCAAAAACGAAATCTTCTCCTGGACACAAATTACTGAAGAGCGGGGTGAGATTCCGTTTCACGTCCGTGCAAGGCTGAACGCTATCGAGAACATCGCCACCGACATCATCGACCTCGTCTCCGAGATCGAGAACTTCCAGAAACGGCTCTTCGAGAAGCAGAAGTTCGTCGTCGGGAGCGAATACTGTATTACGCTCGACCACGTCCCAGAAGACTATTACTCGCAGATCCTGGACAACGACGAGCAGATCGAAGCCTGGAAAGAACTGTACGCGATTGACGATAGTGAAGACGAGGGATTATCGAGATTCACAACTGGTGAGGCTATCGACGAGACGTTCCTCCGAAACAATCCGTCGGTAATGCTCGACACGCAGTACTTCGATACAGCGTTCGTCTTCGAGATCCTGAAGGAAATTGAACCACTGAACGATGCGGTGGATGGAATTGCAATTCAATCCGAGAACTTCCAGGCGCTGAACCTCCTCGAGCCAACATTCGGGAATCAAATCGCAGTATCGTACATCGACCCACCATACAACACCGGCGACGATGAGGGGTTCGTCTACAAGGATAACTTCCAGAGTTCCAGTTGGTTGTCGATGATGTACGATCGGACCTCCCTCGCAAAACAACTTCTCACAGACAATGGCAAACTGTTCGTCTCCATCAGCGACGACGAGTTTTCGAATCTAAAGAAAGCCCTCGACACTGTGTTCGGTCGTGAAAACTTCGTCTCGGATATCATCTGGAACTCGACTAAATCAGTAACGAATCCCGCTCCAATCTCGAACGCCCATACCCACACCCTATTTTTCGCGAAGGACAAAGAGCTATTCAAAGCTAACAAGGACGAATTCCGGCTGCCGGCGATAACAGACGGCTTCGAGAACCCCGACGACGATCCGCGAGGCCCGTGGAAAGCAGATCCCTTCGAAGTTGGTGGGGAACGACCTAATCAGCGATACGAAATTACCAACCCGAAGACCGGCGAGACCTTCACGCCGAAAGATGGCAATAGCTGGAAGAACGACTTCGAGACGTTCCAGCAGTTGCAAGAAGACGACCGAATCGTCTTCGGAAAGACAGGAACTGGACGACCGAAGCGAAAGCGGTTCCTGGACGAGGCGAAAGAACGCGGTACCACCCCGACCACGCTCTGGGACGACCTCGATACGACGACCAACGCAACGACCTATCTACGGAATATGTTTGGCGAACGTGGGTTGTTCAACAACCCGAAGCCGGTCAGCCTGGTCAAACAGTTCGCAAAACTGGGCACCCAGTCCGACGATTACATCCTCGACTTCTTCGCCGGATCTGGAACGACTGCTGAAGCCACGATTCGACTGAACGAGGAGGAAGGAAGCGAGAGAAAGTACATCGTCATCGACATGGGTGAACACTTCAAGGAGGTGCTAAAGCCCAGAATCATCAAGTCAGTCTACAGCGACGAGTGGGAGGATGGAACGCCCATCGCTACGGACAACGAGAGCGTCTCACACGTCTTCAAGTATTACTCCCTGGAGCAGTACGAAGACACACTCGATAACCTCGAATCGGACGATCAACAGAGCCGAATAGACGAGTTCACTGGGAGGCATCTCAAGTACTTCCTCGATTTCGAACTCGAAGGGTCCTCACTCCTCGAAATCGACGAGTTGCGAACCCCCTTCGAGTACCAGATGAAAATTCGTTCAGCGGACGAACTGGAAGACACGCCCGTAGACCTGGTCGAGACCTTCAACCACCTGCTCGGACTGCACGTCGACAGGATTCGGCGCTACGAACGACTCGATCGCGAATACAGAGTCGTTCACGGAGAAAACGAAGACGGGGACGTAACCGTCATTTGGCGGCCCGTATACGACGACGACGATGCGGAGTTCTTCGAGCGTGAACGAGACTTCTTGCGTGACGAAGTCGTCGACGACGAAGACGTCTTGTACATCAATCGCGACAGCGCTCTTCCTGAGACGCGTTCAATTGAGAAGGCCTTCGGAAATCGGATGTGGTGACTGATGGAAAACTTTGACCAAAAACTAGTGCTGACCGAATACCTGTATAGCAAATTCGGCGCCGACAGCTTCGATCAGTTCCGAGACGCGCTCAACGATGCTGAAGAGGGATTCAAGGCTGACAACCGAAGCCGATTCGTCGAGCAACTTACTACCGAGCTGGAACCGACTGACTGGCTCTGGGAACACATTGAGGAGTACGATCGAAACATCTCGGAGTACGAGAGACGGTTAGCAAAAAACCGTGAGGAGAATATCCGTCTCAAGTACTTTCAGTACCTTTCGCTGCTGTTCACCGAGATCTACCTGGACCTCTACTACAATTACGAGGAGAAACTGCGAGAGGAATTCAGCTTCCTGATCGAGGACAAACGGGCTGAACTCGACGTCGAGGATCTGTACCCCCTGGAAGAGGATACGCTCAGTAAACTCGCCTACTGGATGGCGACCGGTTCAGGGAAGACGCTCATAATGCACGCAAACCTCTGGCAGTTTCAGAGATACAGCGACCAGGAGCCGGCAAACGTGCTGTTGATCACGCCAAACGAGGGACTGACAGATCAACACCTCGAGGAGTTCGAAGCGAGCGGAATCGACGCACGCCGCTTTAGCCCGGAGCGTAACTCCAGTTCCGGAACGACAATCGACGTCTTAGACATCCACAAAATTAGCGACGAAACTGGCGAGAAAACGTACGCTGTCGACACGTTCGAGGGAGATAATCTCGTCTTCGTTGATGAAGGTCACAAAGGCGCACAAGGTGATCAGTGGATTACCTATCGGGAGCAAGTAATTGGCGACGGTGGATTCTCGTTCGAGTACAGCGCCACGTTTGGCCAGGCGCTCAGTTCCATCGAGAACGAGCAACTCCAGAATCGCTACGTTCAGTCGATCATCTTCGACTACTCCTTCAGAAACTTCCACGTCGATGGATTTGGGAAAGAGTACGACATCCTGAACCTCGCCGAGGAAACCGAGTTGCGCCGCGGCAAATACCTCACTGCTAACCTGCTCTCGTTCTACGAACAGAAGAAGTACTACGTCGAAAATGAAGCCGAGTTGGCGCCCTTCAATCTCGAAAATCCACTCTGGATCTTCGTCGGGCAAACGGTCAACGCGGTCAGTGGCCGAACGATCACGAAGAAAGACAAAGCCTCCGACGTCGAAACGGTAGTCCGATTCCTCGCACGATTCCTCCGAGAGCGAGATACCGTTATCTACGAAATCGAGGACGTGTTGTCTGGTACGGAGTTCGTAGACGAGGAAGGACGGAGTCTCTTCGAAAACAAGTTCGACTATCTCGAGGGGAACTCGTTATCTGCCGATGAAATTTACGATGAAATACTCGATCTCGTATTTAACGCATCATCGGGCGCCGAATTGAGCGTCGTTCACCTCAAGAACGCTGAAAATGAGATCGGACTACGGGTCGGCCGCAACGAGAAGTACTTTGGTCTCATCAGTATCGGTTCTACGCGAAAATTCATCAAGCGCATCGAAGAAAATACGCAGATAACGACTGAAGAGCAGGAATTCAAGCGTGCACTATTCACGGAGTTGAATTCAGACGACTCCAACATCAACGTCCTCATCGGCGCGAAGAAGTTCACCGATGGATGGGATAGTTACCGCGTTGCGAGCATGGGCCTCATGCGTGTTGGACGCAGCGAGGGCTCCGAGATCATCCAAATTTTCGGCCGTGGGATCCGTCTGCGCGGGATGAACAATGCTCTGAAGCGGAGTTCGTACCTAGAAATCCCCGACGCAGAACTCCCAGAGCACATCCACGTCCTGGAGCGACTGAACGTCTTCGGCATCAAGGCAGACTATATCAAGGACTTCGAGGCGCAATTACAGAAAGAAAATATCCCAACCAGGTTCGTTCGACGGAGTGTCGAAACGACCGTAAAAGCCGACCTGCTCGAGGACGAATTGCCTATTCCACGAAAGCGAGAGGACGCGGCGTTCGTTTCCTCGACTAGCCTGAAACTGCCAGTATCCGAGGAGCATGCGCCGGCTGTCGATCTGTATTCTAACGTCCAAACATTACGGAGTTCGGATACGCAAACACGTGCCCAGGAGAAGTACAATGCACGGAGCGAGGACCTCGATCTCGATCTCGTAGACTGGGACCGACTCTTGATCGAACTAATCGACTACAAACAACAGCAGGGCTACTCTAACCTCATCCTCGATGTACCCCAGATCGAGACGGTTATTCGAGACGACCATTTCACCCTTACCTGTCCAGAATCCCGACTCCACTTCGATGATCCGATCGAAGCAAAAGTGCAGACTGAAGAAGTCGTCCGCATTATTCTCCGGTCCTACGTCGACAACGTGTTCAGTGCCGAGAAATCCGACTGGGAAGACAAACGCCGTGAGTATCAACTGCTTCAACCGGACGATCCCGAACTGAACTTCGAATTAACGTTTCGGGTTCCCGAGGAGCCAGAGATCGTCGAAACGATGAACGAGATTTTGGCACTGGACGACCGGTCGACGAACGCGTATAGACTCGAATTCGACCGAAGTCTCTACGATCCGCTGTTCATCAAAAAACGGATCGAAGCAGAGGACCGCGAAGACCGGCTGAAAGCACCTGTACAGGCGCTCAACGAGGGCGAGCAGCGGTTAGTCGAACGGCTCGATGCGCTCATCGACGCAGGTACCCTCCGTCGACAGGATGTCTACCTTCTCAGGAACCCACAGGGGACAGGAATCGGTTTCGAACAGGGTGGATATCCCGACTTTATCCTCTGGATCAAGTCCGACGATAAGCAAACGATCATCTTCTTAGATCCACACGGAATGGTCTTCGAGCCAGAGGACATCGAAAAATCGAACAAAGTGAAACTGAACGATCGGATCAAAGCCCTCGAAGACCGACTGGACGACCCTCACATCGAGATGCGTTCGTACGTAATCTCCGTCACTGACGTAACTGACTTACGGAAGTCAAAGAACGTTAGCCTGGAGAAGTACGAGGAACACAATGTGTACTTCCAAAACAGGGGGTATCTAAAGAAGATCCTCCTGGACGCTGGCGTTAACGTACTCGAGGAACAGTTACCCTCGGATAATTGACCTGCCCGAGCGCCGACCCCTCGTCCAACTGCATCGCTTTACTGAAGAATTCGAGACTCGTTTCAGTCGTCATTCCGTGGCACAGCGCTCATAAGCCAGACACGAAACCGATAAATGATCGCTCGAGTACGGTTACGTATGCTCGATTCAGTTGTGGTCACGGCCAACGCGTTCGTCGATCCGTGTGACGGGATTGTTGTTGGAGCCCCGTAGCACCACATCGTCCGTTTCGACGAATCTATTGTTGGCGACCAACACTCACCGAGCAACACCCGGTACGCAATGGACGAATTCACCGTCACCGTTCGTATGATCGATCGGCCCCAACATGACCAGGAAGAGAAAGAAGATGGATACACCCGAACAAGAAGACAGCACAATCGATACTGAACCGTCTCTCGAGGGCGAGTACAACCCAGTTGAAGCTGAGCGGCGCTGGCAGCAGCGCTGGGTCGACGCAAAAACCTACGCCTATGAGGGTGAACCCGGCCAGGACCCGAACACCACCTACGCCATCGACACGCCGCCGCCAACGGTGTCGGGGAGCTTGCACATGGGCCACCTCTACGGCTCGACGCTGCAGGACTTCGCGGCCCGCTTCCAGCGGATGGCCGACGGCGACGTCCTCTTTCCGTTCGGCTACGACGACAACGGGATCGCCTCCGAACGGCTCACGGAGGAGGAACTCGACATTCGCCATCAGGACTACGAGCGCCGGGAGTTCCAGCAGCTCTGTCGCGAGGTCTGTGCGGAGTACGAGGCGGAGTTCACCGAGAAGATGCAGTCGCTGGGATGTTCGATCGACTGGGACCACACCTACAAGACCATCGAGCCCCGCGTCCAGCGGATTTCACAGCTCTCGTTCATCGACCTCTACGAGAAAGGGCGCGAATATCGCAAGAAGGCACCCGCGATCTGGTGTCCCGAGTGTGAGACGGCCATCTCCCAGGTCGAGACCGAGGACGACGAGCGGGACTCGTACTTCAACGACATCGCCTTCGAACTCGCCGGAGAGAATCCGCCGCGCGAGGAGTTCGTCATCTCGACGACTCGCCCCGAACTCCTCCCGGCCTGTGTCTCCGTGTTCGTCCACCCCGACGACGACGAGAACCAGGACCTCGTGGGTGAAACCGCACGGGTGCCCATCTTCGGTCACGAGGTGCCGATCATCGCCGACGACCGCGTCGACGTGGAGAAAGGCAGCGGCGTCGTCATGTGCTGTACCTTCGGCGACCAGAACGACATCGAGTGGTACCAGGCCCACGACCTGCCCCTGCGAGTCGCCATCGACGAGACCGCGACCATGACCGATCTCGCGGGCGACTACGAGGGGCTGCACACCGAAGAGGCCCGCGAGGCCATCGTCCAGGACCTCGAGGACGCTGGCTTCCTCAGGGACCGCCGCGAAATCGTCCACGACGTCGGCGTCCACGAACGCTGTGACACCCCCGTCGAGTACCGCGTCTCCAAACAGTGGTACGTCGAAATCCTCGACCACAAAGATGAGTACCTCGAGGCTGGCGAAGCCATGAACTGGTACCCCGAGAAGATGTATACCAGGTACCGCCACTGGATCGAGGGCCTCGAGTGGGACTGGCTCATCTCGCGCCAGCGCGATTCGGGCATCCCGTTCCCCGTCTGGTACTGCGGCGAGTGCGATCACCCGGTCATCGCCGAGAAGGCCGATTTACCCGTGGATCCGCTGAGCGACGACCCGCCGGTCGAGTGCTGCCCCGAGTGCGGTCACGACGGGTTCGAGGCCGAGGAGGACGTCTTCGACACGTGGGCAACCTCCTCGCTGACCCCGCTGATCAACGCCGGCTGGGACTGGGACACCGAGGATGAGGCCTTTACGATGGAAAACCCCGAACTCTACCCCTTCGACCTCCGCCCGCAGGGCCACGACATCATCTCCTTCTGGCTGTTCCACACCATCGTCAAATGCTACGAACACACCGGCGAAGTGCCCTTCGACGCGACGCTCATCAACGGCCACGTCCTGGACGAAAACCGCGAGAAGATGTCCAAATCCCGCGGCAACGTCGTCGAACCCGCCGAAGTGCTCGCAGAGTATCCGGTCGACGCCGTCCGGTTCTGGGCGGCCAGTGCCGCCGTCGGCGACGACTTCCCCTTCCAGGACCAGGACATCGTCGCCGGCGAGAAACTCCTGCGCAAACTCTGGAACGCCTCCAAGCTGGTCGACCACCTCGCACCAGCCACTCCCGACGAACCCGCCGACCTCGAGGCGATCGACCGCTGGCTGCTGGCGGAACTCGACGCTACCGTCGAGACGCTCACCGAACACTTCCAGAATTACGAGTTCGCCAAAGCCCGCAACCACCTCCGGACGTTCTTCTGGAACACCTTCTGTGACGACTACCTCGAAATCGCCAAATCGCGCGCGGACAGCGCCTCGACGCAGTACGCGCTGCGGACGGCCCACCGAACCTTCCTCCTGCTCTGGGCGCCCATTCTCCCTCACGCCACCGAGGAAATCTGGCAGGCGAGGTATACGGGGAGCGAAGACACCGGGGCCGTCGACTTCGACAGCATCCACACCGAAGCCTGGCCCGAATCACAGGACTACGAGGCCGACCTCGAGGCCGGCGAGACCGCCATGGAGGTCATCTCCGCACTCCGCCGATACAAGAGTGAGAAACAACTCCCGCTGAACGCCGATCTCGGGTCCGTTTCGGTCTACGGCCCTCTCGAGGGCTTCGAGGATGCGGTCCAGAGCGTGATGCAAGTCCAGGAGCTAACTGTGCTCGAGGAAGAGCCCGAAATCGCGACCGAAATCACGGCGATCGACCTCGACTATTCGACCCTCGGCCCGAAGTACGGGGCGAAAGTCGGTGAGATCGATTCGGAAATAGAGAGCGAGAATTACGAAATCGACGAGGAGGAAGGGGTTCTCCGCGTCGCCGGTGAAGAACTCGAGGCCGACCTCTTCGAAGTCGAGTACGAGCGAACCTACTCGGGCGACGGCGAGATGATCGAGACGGAATCGGCTGTCGTGCTTCTCGAGTAGCGTATCGATCCATCTGCTGGCTATGGTCGTCGGTTTCCACCGATTCTCGCCCTGACTCCGGACGGTTCGGGCGGCCGCCCGTGTTCGGTGACCACCACCTCGCGTATCCCCCATTTCGCGTCAACGAGACGTACGTCTTCGGACGAGAGGACGTCACTCTCCAGAAGTCGTGACTCAATCACCTATCGGACTATCTAAACACCTGGCCCTCCTCCAACGCGTATGAAGCAACTCGAGTCCGTTTCGGACACCGTCCAGCGAGCCATCGTCGCCGGGATCGTGCTCTACTTCGCGCTGTTTTTCTACGCCGAGATCGCCGACGTTTTCGCCGTTCGACGCGCCGCAAACGCCGTATTCGGATTCGTTGCCCTGGGCGTTGGTGCCGTGTTCCTCTCCAGTGCCAGGGAGACATTTTCTCCACTCGGAGGAGCTGGCATCTGTCTCGTCGTCGGCGGAATCGCGCAGCTTGTCGCGGTCGTCGTCGTCGACATCCTGATCGATTCCGTGGCATCGATCGCCGTCTTCGTCGGGATCGGGCTCTACGTCTATGCGGTCCTGACGGCCTCGTGATCGCGACCTACGTCGACGCCGAGACACCCCAGCTGATGTGGTCCCACGTCCGCTCGTAGAGGTAGTACGTCCCCGTTTTCACGACGTTCGTGACGATCCCGATGTTGAGCGCCGCGCCGACCTCCCCGACGATGGCCCACGCGACCACCGTCGTGATGAGGATCATGAAGAGCCGGTAGCAGAGCGTTTTCACGAAGGCTCGCTTCCGAGCCTGGAGTGCCGACCGTGAGACGACGTCGTCGAGCATAGTCCGTTGCTCCACTCGAAGGGTAATAATAACCACTCGTGGTATCCTCGATCCGGTTTAGTAACCATATTCAATTACTCCCTCCCTGAGTATCGTCGCGCCGAAACCAGGATCGGTCACGAACGGTCGCCCGCGAGTGTTCGACGACGGGCTGACACTCGCGGAGACCGGTGCCAGCAATTACAGTTCCTCGAGCGACCGCAACTTCTGTTCGACCGACGGTGGAGCAGCGCTCGGTCCGTCCCGGACCCGGTGGTCGGGGAAGATGATGGGAATCGGATTCTCGTCGAGCGCCGTTCGCACGAGGATGGTGTCGTCCTCGTCGTCGGGATCGAGTCCCGCCATTCGAGCAACCGTGGCGACGTCGACGTTCTCTCCGTAGGGAATCCCACGAACCTGTTCGAGCACCGATCGCTGGTCAGTCGGCACGGTCAGGGCGACCTCGAGGTCGGCGAAGTCGACCTCGGAGAGGCCCTCGAGGTACTCCGCGAAGCGATCCAGGACGGGATGATCGTCGACGACGGCGTTCTCGTCCGGCTGGTCCGGGAACGAGACCGACATCACCCGACCGCTAGCGATCCCGACCTGGACGAACCGCTCGAGGTAGGTCGACTCGAACGCGTAGATGCCTGCGTCCGCATCGGTGAGGTCGTTCATAGGTGAGTGCAGGGACGGCCGCGTCTTGAATATTCGCCCGCCGTCGCCGACGGCAACAGGTCGCTCTCGCGGACTGTCGTCGACCGAATCCCCTTTGAGCCTGACGGTCGTAGGACGGCCGATGAGAGTTGTACGGCTCGGGTCCGGGACGCCAGAACTCGCGGTCGTCGCCGCCATTCACGGCGACGAGCCCTGCGGCGTCCGCGCTGTGGAACGGCTGATCGAGGAGGAACCGTCGGTCAAACGCCCAGTAAAGCTCGTCGTCGCAAACGAGGAGGCCCTCGAGCGCGGCGTCAGGTACGTCGACGAGGACCTCAACCGGGCCTTTCCGGGTCACCCGGAAGCGGAGACACACGAGGGCCGACTCGCCTACGAACTCGGGGCGGAACTCGAGGGCTGTCTCACGTTCTCGATGCACTCCACGCAGAGCCACGCCGACCCGTTCGCCATCGTCGACGAACTGAGCGAGACGACCAGAGACCTGTGCCCGCAGCTGCCGGTAACGGCGCTCGTCGAAACCGGCCCTTTCGCTGGCGGGCGGCTGTTCAGCGGGGCCGATGCGATCGAGGTCGAGTGCGGACTGCAGGGAAGCGACGCTGCGGCCGAAAACGCCGACCGCCTCACACGGGCGTTCCTGACCGCCGTCGGGGCGCTCCCGGGCGATACGGTTCGGCGGGACCTCCCGGTCTACCAGCTCGTCGACCGAATCGACAAGACGGCCGCCGACACCTACGAGGTGTTCGTCGACAACTTCGAGCGTGTCCAGGAGGGCGCGGCGTTCGCGGCTGCCGACGGCGAGAAACAGGTCGCCACCGAATCCTTCTATCCCGTTTTGCTGTCGCCCTACGGCTACCGCAACGTCTTCGGGTACACCGCACGCAAACTCGAAACGCTGACCGCATCGACGGCCGCCGAATGAGGGCGAGCTACCCGACCGATCGGGTCGTGGACGAGTTTTCGGGACGAGTTCGCGTCGACGATGTCCGGATTAAATTAGTGAAATCAATGCCGCGGCTGAAACATTGATCTAGGGGCGCCCCCTTTCGGGGAGTACACCAATGCCACTCGAGTCGCTCCTTCCGGCCGCACCGTTCCCCAACGGGATCGATCACTACGCCCTCGGCGGCGTCCTGGTCGGCCTCGGCGTCGTTACCATCTACCTCGCGACCGCCATCGCGCCCGGCGCGAGCACCTTCCTCGAGTCGACGCTCTCGTACGGCTCGTCGCTCTCGAGACTCGACCGCTATCGCGCCTCTCGAGACTGGCGCGTCGTCTTTACCCTCGGCATCGTCTCCGGAGCGGCGCTCTACACGCTCGCGACCGGCGGCGGGGCCTGGGTGACGGCGGTCGCCCCGTGGCGACTCCTGGTCGGCGGCGTGCTCATCGGCATCGGCACCCGTCTCGGGAAGGGGTGTACCTCCGGTCACGGCGTCTGTGGCGTCGGCTCCGCCTCGAGCACCTCGTTCGTCGGCGTGCTCTCGTTCCTCCTCGTCGCGATCGTAACCGCACAACTGGCGATGGCCGCGGGGGTGTCGCCGTGAGCGCCGCCGATCCCGGCGAGGTCGTCCAGGAACACGATCAGCACCCGCTATTCTTACCCGTCGTCTTCCTCGGCGGCCTCGTCTTCGGCGTCGGCCTCGCGCTGAGCGAGATGGCGAAGCCGGAGGTCGTCCTCTCGTTCCTCCAGTTCGAGGACTTCGGCCTCCTGTTCGTCATGTTCGGCGGTGCCGCCGTTACCGGCCTCGCCTTCTTCGGCGCGTCTCGAGTCCTCGGGACGGCTCCGTTGACCGGCGCTTACTACGGCCGGCGGCTCAAATCCCTCGACAGGAACGTCGTCCTGGGCGGCGGCATCTTCGGGGTCGGCTGGGGACTCTCTGGGATCTGTCCCGGCGCCGCCTACGCCAGCCTGGGAATCGGCAACTACGCGATTCTCTGGGGTATCGCCGGCATGTTCGTCGGCGCGTACGCCCAAGCCTACTGGCGGTCGTCGCCAGCGGTTTCGGGGACCGACGCGACGACGGCCGATTGACGACCCTCGTGCTGGTGGACGCTGCATCTGCCGGCATCACCGCTACACGGCTGTCTCTCGAACGTACCGGTATGGTTCGCCTCTCGACAGTGCTCATCCTGCTCGGTATCGTGTTCGTGATCGCGCCGATCCCACCGGTTGGGATGATCCTGGCCGCGCTTTGTTTCGCGATCGGGTTGCCGCTTCGTTTCGTGTTCGACAAGTGAGGACGCCAGAGTAAGCACTCGGGGCTCGGTCATTACTATAAAAATTATAGCACACCTCGAGTCGCGTTCGCATCGTTCAAGAACGCATAAATCCCTGCTCCGGTACCGTCCACGTATGGACACCTACGACCTGATTACGCGAAACGCTGACGAGGTCGTCACCGACGAGGAGGTACGCGAACTCGCCGCCGATCCGGCCGGCAAGCGCGTCTACGTCGGTTACGAACCCTCCGGCGTCTTGCACCTGGGCCACCTGCTCACCGCGAACAAACTCATCGACCTCCAGGACGCCGGCATGGAGGTCGTCGTCCTGCTCGCGGACGTCCACGCCTACCTCAACGGGAAGGGAACGTTCGAGGAAATTCGGGACACCGCCGAACAGATGCGCGCGCAGTTCCTCGCCTACGGGCTCGACGAATCCCAGACCGAGTTCGTCTACGGCTCGAGCTACCAGCTCGAGGAAGAGTACGTGCTCGACCTCCACGAACTCGAGCTATCGACGACGCTGAATCGCGCCCAGCGGGCGATGGCCGAGTTGCAGTCGGGCGAGACGGCGAAGGTCAGCCACGTCGTCTATCCGCTGATGCAGGCGCTGGACATCGAGTACCTCGACCTCGACCTCGCCGTCGGCGGGATGGACCAGCGTAAGGTCCACATGCTGATGCGCGAGGAACTCCCCGGCCTGGGCTACGAGGCTCGTCCGTGTCTCCACACGCCCATCGTCGCCGACCTCACCACCGGCGAGGGGAAGATGTCATCGAGCCAGGGCGTTACCATCTCGATGGAGGACTCCGTTGACGACCTCGAGGAGAAAGTGAACTCGGCATTCTGTCCGCCGACCCGCGACCCGGAGGGCGACCTCGAGAACCCCGTCCTGGAACTGTTCGAGTACCACGTCTTCCCCCGGTTCGAGACGGTCGTCGTCGAGCGACCCGAGAAGTACGGCGGGGACCTCGAGTACGGGAGCTACGAGGACCTGGCGAGCGACCTCGAGTCAGGCGAACTCCACCCAGCGGACGCGAAGGGGACGCTCGCGAGCTACCTGGACGAGTTGATCGCGCCGGGTCGCGAGAAACTGCGCGAACTGCGCGAGGCCTGAGACGAGGCGTCACAGGTACCGTGACAGCCGGTGGGCGCACCTCCATCGGGTTCACGTCGCGAAACCGGCTCGTCAGTGGACGTGGAATGTTGGATTCTCCCTTTCCAAAACCCTGTGAACGACGCGTCCAAAGCTGGTCCCAGCGAACGCACCACGTAGCACCAGTTGTCACTGCCTCTCGCTCGAGCGACGATGTATACTGGTTCAGACTCTCGAGGAGCGAAAACGGTGTAAAACGGGTTCGTCGACGCGGCGCGATGGTCGCGCTCGCGACCGCCTCAGTGGGTCGCCTCCTCGAGTACGAGGGTTTCGTCCTCGAGGTAGTGCTCGAAGTGGTGGGCGTCGTCCTCGACCTCGACGAGGATCTCCCGGAGGATCTGGGCGGTCGCGTGATCCCCGAGGTTCGTCGCGAGTTCGATGCTGTCGCGCATCGACTCGATGATCTCCCCGTAGATTTCGAGGTCGTTCTCCATCATCGTGCGGATGTCGTAGACGTCCTCGCCCTCGAACTCGACGGTCGCTCGGTCCTCGAGGTTCGACGGGCCCGAAACGGGGACGCCGCCTAGCGCCTGTGCGCGCTCGGCGATCAGGTCAGCGCCTTCCTCGGCGTGCTCGTAGGCCTCCTCGAAGAAGAGGTGCAGGTCGCGGAACTCCGCGCCCTCGACGACCCAGTGGTGCTTCTTGAGCTGGTGGTACAGCACGTACGCGTTCGCGAGCTCCGTGTTCAGTGCGTCGACGACCTGTTCGGCCTTCTCCTGGTCGAGTCGCAGTGCGTTCTCCTCGACTTTGTCGGCCTGCTGACGGACGGTCTTTTGAGTGCTCATCCCACGTCCGACTACGTCGTCATTCCTCTTAAAGCCTCTCCATTAGAAAATATTTCTTCTTTAGTCAGAACCTGTTTTTACGACTTCGAGAAAATTATTACTCGAGATCAAATTTTTGGCCCCGGTTTCTTGCTCGGCACTCGAGTTTGCGAGCGACGTGCACGACCCGGAACACTATACTCGAGGACACCGATCCGCCCGTATGAACGCACCCATCCTCGTCGCCGGCGAAACGCTGGTCGACTTCCTCCCCAACCGTCCAGGACCGTTCTCGGCCGTCGACCAGTTCGAACGCCGAACAGGTGGCGCGCCAGCGAACGTCGCCGTCGCGCTCGCTCGTCTCGAACACGTCCCGGCGCTATGGACGCGCGTCGGCGACGACCCCTTCGGGCGCTACCTGGTGGACGTCCTCGGCGATCACGGCCTCCCCAACGATTTCGTCGAGGTCGACTCCGACGCACAGACGACCCTCGCGTTTGTCACCCACGACGAGTCGGGCGACCGCACGTTCTCGTTCTACCGCGACGGGACCGCCGACACACGCCTCGCACCCGGTATCGTCGACGACGACACCCTCGACTCCCTCGAGTGGGTCCACACCGGCGGCGTCACCCTCTCGAGCGGCCGCTCGCGCGAGGCGACCCTCGAGTTGCTCGAGCGCGCCCGGGAATTGGGCTGTACCACCTCATTCGATCCCAACCACCGGCCCGAACTGTGGGCCGACCAGGAGACGTTCGAACGGATCGGTCGGCGGGCGCTCGCACACACCGACGTCTGCAAGGCGACGGTCGAGGAACTCGAGGCGCTCGGCTGTGCCGGCGAGACGCCGGAAGCCGTCGCCCGCGACGCCCTCGACTGTGGCCCCCACACCGTCTTCCTCACGCGAGGGAGCGAGGGCGCGATGGTGGTGACGAACGCGACGGCACCGACGCCCGAAGCCGTCTTCGAGCATCCCGGCTTCGAGGCCGACGTCGTCGACACCACCGGCGCGGGCGACGCGTTCGTCGCCGGGCTCGTCGCCTCGCTTCGCGAGGGTCGAGGACTCCAGGAGACCCTGACCGTCGCCAGCGCGGTGGCCGCCCGTGCGACGACCGAGCCCGGGGCGATGACGGCGCTCCCGACCCGGGACGAGGTCCAGGAGTGGCTGGACGCTCGCGGTTCGAAATGACCCGGTTCGGGCAGTGTGTGTTCGCCACGGGTGATCGACGGTGAGCCACCGAGCCACGAGACGGGCGGTCGAACGCCGCCTCCTGGACGAACACGGCGCGATTCTGGACCGACTCGACGCCTGTGCCGACGCCGTGGCCGACAATTGGCCAGCCGAGTCGGTTTCCGCAAGTGGCGCTGCGGTCGATCCGCTTCAGGACGCACTCGAGGCGGCGGGGCTCCTGGAGGCGTTTCCCCCGCTCCTCGTCGACCTGGTCGAATCCGCGGGATACACCCTCCCTGCACGACCGGTTCCCGCTCCGCCGTACGTCGTCGTGACGAGCCGCGGTCCGATGCTTCGGGCGACCATCCATCCAGGACGACTCGTCGTTCGGCTCGCCGTCTTCGGTCTCGAACGCGACCGCGCGTCCAGGCCAGCGTATCACCGCCTCGAATCCGTCGACGTTTCTGTCGAACTCCGCTGAGCACCACTGCTCGTCCCCGTCGAAACCGCTCGGACCGCTACCTTTTAAACCCGTGCGTGAGAGTCACAATCTAATGCATCCGAGTGCAGCGACGTTTGTCGCACAGGCCCGAGAGGAGTACGGCTTCGATCCGGCCGTCGAGGAGTTTCCGGAGGGGACGAAGACGGCGGCGGATGCCGCCGACGCCATCGGCTGTGACGTCGCCCAGATTGCGAGTTCGCTGGCGTTCGACGCCGATGGCGACCTCGTGGTGACGGTCACGAGCGGTGCGAACCGCGTCGACGAAAGTGCACTGGCCGAATCGATCGGAATCGCTCCCGAGGCAGTCGAGATGGCCGACCCCGAGCGGATCAAGTCCCGCCTGGGCTGGTCGATCGGTGGGGTCCCCCCGTTCTGTCACGACCGACCCGTACCGACGTACCTCGACGAAACACTCCAGGAATTCGACACGGTCTGGGCGGCCGCTGGAACGCCGTCTGCGGTCTTTCCGATCGATCCAGCCGAACTCGAGGAACTGACCAACGCCAGAGTCGTTTCGGTCGTCGAGTGAACTGCCGCGGATCGTTCTCGCGTAGGTTCGTTTCGTCTATCCATCCGATAACGGCGAGTGATCGGCGGGGGAGCGACATCAGCCCGACGGCAGCGAGCCGCGGTGGGGAACCGTCCGGTGCGACCTCGAGAGAGCGATGCGCGAGAAGTCCGGTCGGAACCTGTTTTAATAATCTGCTCCCACGTTCCTGCCACGAGTTATTAACCTTGGTCAATAAGATAATAACACTTTTATCGGCGTGACCGCTGGTGGGAGATATGGAACTGACACGCCGACGTGTACTGGGTCGCGGTGCGACGGCTCTCGGTATCGGTGCGTTCGCAGGGTGTCTGAGCGAACCCGGAGACGAGACTGACGGTGACGGGCCCGATGAGGTCACCGGATACGCCGCCTTCTTCCCGCTCTGGGACTGGACCAGCGAGGTCGTGGGCGATACAGGGTCGTTCGAGGACCCTGTCGATGCCGGCCAGTTGGGTCACGGCTGGAGCCCGGAAGGCGATCTAATTCGAACCGTCGCCGAAACTGACGTCTTCGTCTACTTCGATAGTCCCGAATTCTCCTGGGCACAGGACATCGCCACACAACTCGAAGCAGAGGACGGAACCGACGTGGCGGTCATCGACGGACTCGCGGGCGTTCCCGAGGCGCAATTTCTGTCGTTTTCGGGCGATGATCACGGTCACGAAGATGACAATCACGACGAACACGAGCACGAAGACAACGAACAAGAACACGACGACCACGACGACCACGACGAACACGACGAACACGACGACCACGACGACCACGACGAACACGACGACCACGACGAACACGACGAACACGACGACCACGACGACCACGACGACCACGAGGGAGAATCGCTATCCCTCGAGACCGTCGAACTGCACACCTCCTCGGGCGAGGTAACCGCCAACTGGCACGGCGATCACTGGGACGGCGGCATTCCGTTCGTTCCAGTCGGCAAATCCATCGCACTCGAGGTTGCGCTCGAAGCCGACGGCGAGGAGCTTTCGCTCCAGGACGACGAATCCACACACCTCGAGGCCCGAGTCGCCGACGACGCGACGGCGGACGTCCTCGAGACCGACGTGGACGGCCACATCGTCGAGCTACGCGGACTCGAGGAAGGAGACACACGTCTCGTCTTCGAACTCCAACGAGAGAACGAAATCGTCTGGGACTCGAGCGCCGATTCACTCCGCGTCGAGGTCACCGCTGACGCCGGATCGGGAATGACCGCCTTCCACGACCCGCACGTCTGGCTCGATCCCGTGCTCGCCGCGGACGTCGTTCACGCTATCGCCGACGGACTCGCCGAAGTTGCGCCCGACGAAGCGGACACTTTCGAGGCCAATGCCGAGGCCTACGCCGAGCGACTCGACGAAGTCGACGAGCAGTTTCGGGCGCTCGTCGACGAGGCCGACCTCGAGGTCGCCGTGATCGCCGGTCACGACTCGTTCCGGTACCTCGAGCGCCGCTACGGCTTCGAGCTCCACTCGCCAGTCGGGGTCTCTCCCGACGAGTCGCCGAGCCCCGGCGAGATCGCCGAGACGATCGAACTCGTCGACGAACGCGGAATCGACACGATTCTCTACGATCCGTTCGAGGTTCCCGAGGGCGAGGTGCCGCCCCTCGCCGAGACCATCGTCCAGGACAGCCAGGCGACCGAGACGGCGCCGCTGACCCCGGTGGGTGGGACGCTGGCCGAGTGGAACGACCGCGACTGGGGCTGGGTCGAACAGATGACGGAACTGAACCTGCCGTCGCTTCGCGCCGCACTCAAAGCCGAGTGATGTCCCTCGACGACCGACACGAAAGTGTAAGAACTAACTCCCCTGCGGGCGGAGACTCGCCAGTGACTTCCGCGGTCGACGTCCGCGACGTTTCGTTCGCCTACGGCGACACCCCCGTCGTGAAAGACGTTTCGCTGACCATCGAATCGGGCGAGTTCCTGGGCCTCATCGGCCCCAACGGCTCCGGCAAGACGACGCTCTTGCACCTCATGCTCGGCCTCCTCGAGCCCGACAGCGGTTCGATCGACCTCTTCGGTGAATCGGTCGATCAGTTCGTCGACGGCGAGCGCATCGGCTACGTCTCCCAGCAGTCAACCGAGCAAGGCGGGTCGATGCCCGTCACGGTTCGCGAGGCGGTGACCATGGGGCGATTCGCCCACGCGGGCCACGCGCGACTGACCGACGAGGACCGCGCCATCGTCCAGGACGCCCTCGAGACGGTCGGCATCACCGACATCGCGGATCGGCGCGTCACCCAGTTATCGGGCGGACAGCGCCAGCGAGCGTTCATCGCCCGTGCGCTCGCGAGCGAGGCGGATTTGCTCGCCCTGGACGAACCCACCGTCGGCGTCGACGCCGAGTCCCGGGACGCGTTCTACCAGTTACTCGAATCGCTCAACGAGTCGGGGATTACGATCATCCTCATCGAGCACGACATCGGCGTCGTCACCGACCGCGCCTCGCGTATCGCTTGCATCAACACGGAACTGTACCACCACGGCGACACCGAGTCGTTCGTCGAGAGCGACGCGCTCGCCGAGGCCTACGGGGCGACGGGACAGATCGTCCACCACGATCACTGAGATGACCGAAGGGACAGACACCGCCAGGGCGGCCGAACCGGTCTCGAGTCACGACTCCGGCCTGCGATACGGCCTCGAGGTCGCCGGCCTCGCCCTGACGGGGCTGGTGGCCACCGTCATGATTGGCTTCGTCGTCCTCTACTGGCTCCAGGAGTATCCGCTGGCGGCCGGCGCGTACGAGCAGTTCATGATCGCCGGCCAGTGGCTCGATTACTCCCTCGGGACGAACGTCTTCAAGTGGTCGTTCATGTGGCAGTCGATGGCCACCGGCGTCCTGATCGGCATCGTCGGCCCACTCATCGGGAGTTTTCTCGTTCACCGCGAAATGGCGCTGATCGGCGAGACGCTCGCACACACGGCCTTCGCCGGCGTCGCGATCGGTTTCGCCGCGGCCTCGCTAGTCGGCTGGGCCGGCTCGCCAATGTACGCGGCGCTCGTCGTCGCGATTCTGGGCGCGCTGGGCGTCCAGTGGCTCTCCGAGCGGACGAACGCCTACGGCGACGTCCCCGTCGCGATCATGCTCACGGGCAGTTTCGCCGTCGGGACGCTCGTCGTGAGCTGGGGCCGAGGCCGGCGCGGCATCAGCATCGAGGACTACCTCTTCGGCGACCTCTCGATCGTCACGGCCTCGAGCGCCCGACTCATGGCCGTCCTCAGCGTTGCGGTCGTCGCGGTCGTCGCCGCCACGTACAAACAACTCCTGTTCATCACGTTCGACGAGCAGGCCGCTCGCGTCGCGCGACTGAACGTCACCGCGTACAACACGCTGTTGGTCGTGATGACCGCAGTCGTGGTCGTCGGCTCGATTCAGGTCCTGGGCGTCATCCTCGTCGCCGGAATGCTCGTCATCCCCGTGGCAGCCGCCTCACAGATCGCCCGCGGATTCCGGGAAACGGTGATCCTCTCGGTCCTATTCGGAGAGCTCTCGATCGCCGGCGGGTTCGGCCTGGCCATCTCGCAGCGGCTCCCTTCCGGCGGCTCGATCATCGTCGTCGCCATCGCCGTCTACCTGCTGGTGATCGCGCTCTCGAGTCGGTCGGTCGCGGCGATTTCGACCCACTAGCTCTCCGGTGAATCCCACCCACAGGGAACGGCCCCACGTTTAACTCCCTTCCCGGGGAACAGTACATTCGATGGGAAGGTTACGCGATCTATTCGCACCCGAGACCGTTGCCGTCGTCGGCGCGACCGACCGCGAGGGCGCCGTCGGACGGGCGATTCTCGAGAATCTGCAGGCGGATTTTCGGGGCGACGTGGTCCCCGTCAACCCCAACCGGGAGTCCGTGCTGGGTCTCGAGAGTTACCCGGACGTCGCGAGCGCACCGCCGGTCAATCTGTCGGTGATCGTCGTCCCGCCGTCGATCGTCCTCCAGGCGATCGAGGAGAGCGCCGAGGCGGGCGTCGAGAACGTCGTCGTCATCACCGCCGGGTTTTCCGAGACGGGTGGCGAAGGCGCCGCTCGCGAGCGCGAGGTGCGCGACCTCGCCGCGTCGTACGACCTGAATCTGGTCGGCCCCAACAGTCTGGGGATTATGAACACACAGACCGGGATGAACGCCACGTTCGGCCCCGAGAACGCCATCGAGGGCTCGGTGTCGTTCATGAGCCAATCGGGTGCGTTCATCACCGCCGTCCTGGACTGGTCGAACGAACAGGGGATCGGCTTCCGGGACGTCGTCTCGCTGGGCAACAAGTCGGTGCTCGACGAGACGGACTTCGTCCGCGAGTGGGGCGACGATCCCGAGACGGACGTCGTCATCGGCTACCTCGAGGGAATCGATCACGGCAACGAGTTCCTCGAGGTCGCCCGCGAGGTGAGCGACGACACGCCGATCGTGCTCGTGAAGTCGGGTCGGACTAGCGCAGGTGCGCAGGCCGCCTCCTCACACACGGGCGCCATCGCCGGCAGCGAGGCCGCCTACGAGACCGGCCTCGAGCAGGCGGGCGTCCTCCGCGCGCGGTCGGTCCAGGAACTCTTCGACTGGGCACGAGCGCTCTCGGGACTGCCGACGCCCGAGACCGACGGCGTCGCCGTCGTCACGAACGCCGGCGGACCTGGCGTGCTCACCACCGACGCGGTCGGCGACTCGACGCTGTCGATGGCCGGCTTTACCGACGAGACGATCGACCGACTGACCGAGACGATGCCCGATGAGGCGAACGTCTACAACCCAATCGACGTCATCGGCGACGCCGACGTCGAGCGGTTCGAGACGGCGCTCGACATCGCCCTCTCGGACCCCAACGTCGGCAGCGCCGTCGTCGTCAGCGCCCCGACGGCTGTGCTCCCGTACGACGAACTGAGCGAAGTCGTGATCGAGAAACGAAACGAGCACGAGAAACCCATCGTCACGAGCCTGATGGGTGGCAGTCGATCGCGCGACGCGGAGGCGGTCCTCCGGGAGGCCGGAATTCCCAACTACTTCGACCCCGCCCGGGCCGTCTCGGGGCTCGACGCCCTCGAGCGCTATCGCTCGATTCGCGAGGCGACGACCGACGAGCCCACCAGATTCGACGTCGACCGCGAGGGGGCCCGGGAGATCCTCGAGACCGCCCGAGACCGGTCGGACAACCGCCTCGGCGTCGAGGCAATGGACCTGCTCGAGGCCTACGGCATTCCGACGCCGACGGGCGAAATCGTCGACGATCCGGCGGACGCGCGAGCGGTCGCCGAGTCGATCGACGGCGACGTCGTCCTCAAGATCGTCAGCCCGGACATCAGCCACAAGTCCGACATAGGCGGCGTCCGCGTGGGGGTGGGGGACGACGAGGTCTACGACGCCTACGAGGACGTCGTCGCGAAGGCGCGAAACTACCAGCCCGGCGCGACGATCATCGGCGTCCAGGTCCAGGAGATGCTCGACCTCGAGTCCTCGACCGAGACCATCATTGGGATGAACCGGGACCCGCAGTTCGGTCCCCTGCTCCTGTTCGGCCTGGGCGGCATCTTCGTCGAGATCCTCGAGGACACATCGCTTCGGGTCGCGCCGATCGGCGAGAGCGAGGCCCGGGCGATGGTCGACGAGATCAAAGCGGCGCCGCTCCTGCGCGGCGCTCGAGGGCGCGATCCGGCCGACGTCGACGCCGTCGTCGAGTCGATCCAGCGACTTTCACAGCTGGTGACCGACTTCCCGGCGATCCTCGAACTCGACGTGAATCCCCTCGTCGCCGGATCCGGCGGCGTACAGGCGATCGACCTCAGACTGACCGTTGACACGGAGGAGCTATGACCGACTCAGATACGGAAACCGAAACCGAAACCGACACCACGGCGAACGCGAAGACGAACGGCACCCGACCGATCCTGGTCGCCTCCCTCGAGGAGAGCACAGGTAAGACGGCGATCACGCTCGCGCTGGCGAACCACGCCGCCGAAGCGGGCGACGACGTCGGCTACATGAAACCCAAGGGGACCCGACTCCAGAGCAACGTCGGCAAGACCCTCGACACCGATCCGATGCTCGCGCGCGAAATCCTCGGCCTGGACGCCGAGATGCACGACCTCGAGCCCGTGGTCTACTCGCCGACGTTCATCGAGCAGGCGATTCGGGGACGAGAACACCCGGAGGAACTGCGCGAGCGCGTTTCGGAGGCCTACGACGCCCTCGCGGCGGACCGCGACCGCATGTTCCTCGAGGGTGCGGGCCGACTCGAGCAAGGCGCCATCGTGGACCTGACCGACGCGGACATCGCGTCGCTGGTCGACGCGCGCGTGCTGGTGATCGCTCCCTACGAGACCCCGGGCGACGTCGACGACGTGCTGGCGGCGGCGGACGCATTCGGCGACCAGTTCGACGGCGTCCTCTTCAACGCCGTCGCCGACTCCGTCCGGGACCAGCTCGAGTCCGACATCGCGCCCTTCCTCGAGGGGCGAGGCGTACCGGTCCACGGCGTCCTGCCACGCGACCAGACGCTGGCCGGCGTCACCGTCCAGGACCTGGCCGACGAACTCGGCGGGCGCGTGCTGTCCGAGAACGGCCTCGACGAGTACGTCGAGCGCTTCTCCGTCGGGGCGATGGGTGCCGACAGCGCGCTCAGGCACTTCCGGCGGACGAAAAACGCCGCCGTCATCACGGGTGGTGACCGCGCGGACATCCACTCCGCGGCGCTCGAGGCACGGGGCGTGAAGTGTCTCATCCTGACCGGCGGCCACCGCCCGTCCGGCGCGATCCTCGGCCAGGCGGCCGAGAAGGACGTCCCCGTCCTGCTAGTCCAGTCGGACACGCTCACGACCGTCGAGCGGGCCGAGGAAATCGTCCGAAGCGGTCGGACCCGCGACCAGACGACCGTCGAGCGCATGCAGGCGCTTCTCGCCGACCACGCCGACCTCGAGTCGCTTCGCTGAGCGGCCGGTAGCGGCGCTCGAGACCTCGGGGGATGTCCCGTCGCGATTTCCACACCAATCATCCAGGACGGTTTCCACAGACTACCCTCCCAGGACGGTTTCCGGTTCTCTCCTCGTGTACGAGTGAATCGAACGCGACCGCTCTGCGTTGATCGCGTCGGTCAAAAGGTAACACTACGGCGTGTCCCTCGGGCATGGGGACCCGCCGCAATCGCCGGTTGTCAGAGGCACTCCGGCACTGATTATATTCAGAATCCAGCGATAAACCTTCACTCGTCGCCCTGCCGACCAGAAGATGGTATGTAGTATTTAATTATTTCCCTCATTTAAATAATCGTGTCGCTTCGATTGCGCTCAGCTCGAGGCTAACCCCGGACGAAGGCGGTCCCACCCGAGCCGCCGGACCGGTACGGTTAAGTGTCCAACAACTGCCTTCTCGTGTATGAGTGGACGACCGCTAGACGTCCTCGAAGCGTCACTCGGCGACCGGGTCAGCGTTCGACTCAAGAGCGGCGAGGAGTACGTCGGTGACCTCGCCGGCTACGACCAGCACATGAATCTCGTCCTCGAGGACGTCACCGTCTCACAGGAAACGGATCCGACCGACGAGCCCTCGGTCCAAGACACAACCATTATACGCGGCGATAACGTCGTTTCGATCACTCCATGACTGGCGCAGGAACCCCGAGCCAAGGAAAGAAGAACAAGACGACGCACGTCAAATGTCGGCGCTGCGGTGAGAAATCCTACCACGTCAAGAAAAGCGTCTGCTCGTCGTGTGGCTTCGGCAAGTCGGCCAAACGCCGCTCGTACGCCTGGCAGGGCAAAACCGGCGACAACTGACGGGAGACGATCTGACGACTCTTCACGTATCGACTCGGTGATCGCGCCACTTCTCGTTTGTCGATCATCGGTTGCGTTCCGCCCGTAACAGCCGTGCGCTTCACCAACAGGCCCCGAGTCACTCCTCGAGCAACCGCTTCAGCCGGTCGAGTTCGGTGAGCGCCTCCACGGGAGTCAGGTGGGCCAGGTCGAGCGCCCGGAGTTCGCTCGCGACGTCGCTCGGGTCGTCCCCACCGTCTGAACTCACGGTCGGTGCGGGAGTCGACTCGACGTCGCTCGGAGCGGCGGTGGATCCCTCCTCCGTCCCGCTACCGACCGGATCATCCTCGCAACCCTTGTCATCATCGTCAACCAGCGCACGAGCGCGCTCGACGACCGGGTCGGGAACGCCCGCCGACGTCGCCACTTCGACGCCGTACGAGCCAGCGGCAGCGCCAGGAGCGATTTCGTGGTCGAAGGTGACATCGCCGCCCTCCTGGGTCGTCTCGAAGTGACGGGTAAACGCCCCCTCGAGTTCGTCGGCCAGTTTGGTCAGGGGGTGGTGGTGGGTCGCAAAGAGCGTCAGCGCCCCGATCTCGTCGTGAAGGTGTTCGGTGATCGCACGGGCGATGGCGAGGCCGTCACTCGTCGATGTGCCTCGGCCGACTTCGTCGAGGAGGACGACGGACCGCTCGTCGGCCTCCTGGAGGATCGTCGCGAGTTCGTCCATCTCGACCATGAACGTCGAGCGCCCGCCCGCGATGTCGTCGCTGGCGCCGACCCGGGTGAAGATGCGCTCGACTGGCGTGAGCGTCGCGCCTCGAGCGGGCACGAAGCTCCCTACCTGCGCCAGTAAGACGATCTGAGCGATTTGGCGCATGTACGTCGACTTTCCGGACATGTTGGGTCCCGTGATGATCGCCAGCCGATCCTCGGCGTCGAAGCGTGCGTCGTTGGGGACGAACGATTCCTGGGTTCGTTCGACGACGGGGTGACGGCCGGCCTCGATTTCGATGCGGGGCGCAATGTCGTCATCGCCGTTGTCGCCGTTATCGCCGTCACTGCCGTCATCGCTGTCATCGCCGTTATCGCCGTCACCGCCGTCACCATCGTCATCGCCGTTGTCGCCGTCACCGCTATCATCGTCGATACCGCTCCCGCGCTCGAGCACCTCGGGCCGGCTGTAATCGCGCTCGGCGGCGACGGTCGCCAGAGAACACAGCACGTCGAGTGTCCCGAGGGCGTCGGCGAGCGTCTGGACGCGCTCGACTTCTGCACCGACGTCGCGACGAACCCGACAGAACAGGTCGTACTCGCGCTGGTCGGCCCGACTCTCCGCGCCAACGATCTCGTCCTCGCGTTCCTTCAACTCGGGCGTGACGAAGCGCTCGGAGCGCTTGAGCGTCTGGCGGCGCTGATAGTCCGCCGGGACGGCCTCGAGGTTCGGGTTCGTCACCTCGATGTAGTAGCCATGGACCGAGTTGTAGCCCACCTTGAGCGAGTCGACGCCCGTCCGCTCGCGTTCTCGGTCCTCGAGCTCGTCGATCCACTGCTTGCCGTCCCTGGCCGTTTCCCGGAGGGTATCGAGGCGGGCGTCGTAGCCGTCGGCGACGATGCCGCCTTCGGTGATCTCGTGGGGCGGATCGCTAACGATCGCCCGATCGATCAGCCGACGGACGTCCTCGAGCGGGTCGAGCGCCTCGCGGATTCGCTTCAGTCGACCGGCCTCGGCGTCCTCGAGTGCACCCCGGATCTCGGGAACCACAGCGAGCGTGTCGTGGAGCGACCGAAGGTCGCGAGCGTTGGCCCGCTCCCGAGAGATCCGTCCGATGAGGCGCTCGAGGTCGTACACGCCCGTCAGCGCGTCCTGGATCGCCTCTCGCGTGCGGGGGTCTCGGTAGAGTTCCTCGACGGCGTCGAGACGGTCGTCGATCCGCTGGGCTTCGAGCAGCGGTCGCCGGAGCCAGTCCCTGAGTTTGCGACCGCCGAGGGCGCTCGCCGTCTCGTCCAGGACGCCGACGAGGGTGGCCTCCTCGTGGCCGTGAACGCCTCGTGGTTCGAAGAGTTCGAGGCTCCGGACGGCGACGGCGTCGAGGAGCAGGTACTCGCGGGGGTCGTACCGGCGGAGTCGCGTGAGGTACTCGAGGCGTGGGCGTCCGTCGTCGCTCGTGTCGCCGTCTTCGTCTCCGTCGCCTTCCTCGCCGTCGCCGTCTTCGTTTTCGTTCTCGTTCTCGTTTTTGTCTCCCTGGCGCTCGTGTTCGGTCGATTCGCCGTCATCCGTCTCGCCGGGCCCGAGGTCGGCTTCGTCCACAACTCCCTCGACACCCCCGCGAACGTACTCAGCGTAGGCGAGCACGGCTCCGCAGGCGCGAACCTCCGCGTCGCTCGCGACGAGCGCCTCCGCTCGAGCGACGTACGTCTCGAGGAGGTCCGTGGCGCGCTCGAGGTCGAATGCCTCGGGATCGAACGGCGTGACCATACACCGCTCCGGGAGGATATCGTCGGGAGCGTACGGGCCGAGAACCGCCTCGGAGGGCACGAAGCGGCTGATCTCGTCGGCGATTCGCTCGGGGCCGCTGGCGCTGGTGGTCAGAAAGTCGCCGGTCGAGACGTCCAGGAGGGCGAGGGCGACGTCTGCGTTCGCGTTCGTGTCCCCGGTCGCGTCGCCAGCCGTGTCTCCTGAACCGTCGCCAACGGCGACCGCCGCCACGAAATTGTTGTCGTCGCTGGAGAGCAGTTCGTCCTCGGTGAGCGTTCCGGGCGTGATTACCCGCGTTACCGCCCGTTCGACGACGCCCGCCGACTCGCCCGGTTCCTCGACCTGATCGGCGATGGCGACCCGGTAGCCGGCCTCGAGCAGTTCCTCGACGTAGGTGGCGGCGTTGTCGACCGGAATTCCGGTCATCGGGTACTCACCGGTCGAGTCCTCGCGGCTGGTGAGGGTAAGTTCGAGCAACCGCGCGGTCGTCTCGGCGGCGCCGCCGAAGGTCTCGTAGAAGTCGCCGACCTGGAAGAGGACGATGGCGTCGTCGTACCGAGCACAGAGGTCGTGGTACTGGGCCATCATCGGCGTAAGTTCCGCGCGTCGCTCGGACATCGATTCGGGGGGACCAAGCGCGGAGTCCATACTCGATAGCGGCGCCCGCACGCAAAAATACCTGCTGGGTTGGCCACGGTTGTGTCGGCCAGCGGCCGCTTTCCGTCGAGAGTCAGCGAGTCCCGTCCGTCAGGCTCGTGTCCGTGCGGTCGCTCGCGTCCAGCCCCTCCACATGCGTGTCGATGCCCTCAAAGTACAGGTGGACGTGTCGCCGACAGCCCGGATTGAACGGTGCGCCACAGCGCGGACAGGTGTGCTCGCTCTCGAGGTACTCGGGGGCCGTCATAGTCGACCCACAGGCCCCGCAGTAGACCGCTGGCTCGTCGAACCGGTCGTGCGGCCACGGGGCTGCCTCGTGGTCCGCCACGGCCTCGTGACACCGGTAGCACGCGAAGAAGTCCCCACAGCAGCCAAACCGGAGGGCGACGACGTCGCGGTCGCTCCGGTAGTGGCTACAACGGGTTTCGGCGTCGAGGTCGACGCCCTGGACGGGCACGTCGCGATCGGAGTCGCTCACGTTCGAGACGTCGGGCGCCGGGAAGGAGAGTGTTGCGTCGGCGGGGGTTTCGAGGGGGTCGACAGTTGCAGGACTCGAGGCTACTGGCTGGGTTCGAGGCTACCGACAGGACACGACGGTATCGGCAGGACTCGAGGCTACTGGCCAGACGCCAAGCGTGTGAGACGACAGCTCACTCGAACGCCACCGTGTCGCCGCGACGGAACCGGTCGAGGCGCTGGTAGCCCTGGATCGCCCCGTCCGAATCGAGGGTGAGTTCGTACCGCCCCAGGATGTCCTGGGTGTCGGGCACCGCTCGCCGTTCGATCACGTCGACGACGGCCACCCAGCCCTCGTCAGTCGGCGAGATTTCGCTGATCGTATCGAGCGGATGGCCGATGATCGAATCGGCGGCGCGCTCGATTCGCCGTCGGATCGCGAGGAATCCCTCGAGCTGGTCGTCGTCCGTTTCGGCCTCGATGTCGACGTCGTCGGTGTCGACCGCGTCTGGATCAGTGGTTTCCTGTTGGTTCATCTGTGAGTCCTCGCTGGCATCGCCGGTTTCGTCGGCGTCCTCCGTAGTCGACCCCTTCGTAGCCGACTCGTCGGCGTTCTCGCTCGCCTCCTCGTCGTCGACCGTCTCGTCGTCAGGCCCGTGCTGGTGGCAGAATCCATCCTCCTGGGCGGGCCGTGAACACCGCTCTCCGGAGGACGTGATCGCCTTACACTGGTCGGCTGACGCGGATTCTGCTTCGGCCATGGGTGTTCTTCGTCGTCGAGCGAGTTAGTGGTTGGTGTGCGTCGGTTAGTGGTCGGTGAGCGTCGATTCGTCAAATGGCGTCCGCGACGCGGCCCTCGAGGGAGGCGACGTCCGCCCCGTCCTCGCGACCGGCGAACTTCGGCGCCAGGACGTCGGTGAAGACCGTCACGAGTACCTCGTCGTCGATGGCATCGTCGCCCCCGGTACCGAAGACCGCGAGCCCCTTCGCCGCCGTGATGGCGACGCGGGTCCCAACGACCACGTCGAGTTCCTCGCGAAGCGCACGCGTCGCGTCGACGACTCGCTCGACTTGGTCGTCCGGCAACTCAACGTGCGCAGCGACGATTTCGCGCTCGGTCTCGGCGTCGTAGTAGTCGACGTGGACGCCGACCATTCGGTCCAGGAGAGCGTCCTGCGGTTCGTGGACGCCCGCGTACTCGGCCGTGTTCGAGGTGAGGATCGCCCGGAACTCCGGGTGGACGTCGATCTTCCGATCGTCGCCGCGTTTCTCGGGCCGCTCGAGAACGCCTTCCTCGAAGACCGATAGCAAGACGTTGTGGGCGAGCGGGTCGCTCCTGGAGAACTCGTTGTAGACGAGCGTCGCGCCCTCGCGGGCGGCGACCGAGAGCGGGTTGTCGACCCACCGCTCGCGCACGACCTCGGTTCGCTTGTGGACGCCGCTGACGTACTGGTCGTCCTCGACGTAGCTCTCGCCACCGGCGTGTTCGCCGACGAGGGTACCCGTGTCGACCGCCTGGTCGCCGTCGATCCAGACGACCGGACGACCGCGTTCGGCCGCCGCCGAGAGCGCCAGCGCGGTCTTTCCGCAGCCGGTCGGCCCGACGACGTGGACCGGCTGGTCGGCCTCGAGCCAGCGCCCGATGCGGGTCGTCAGGTCCTCGACGGCGTCGGTCGAGACGAACGGGTCGGGTGCCGCCGACTGGGGCGAGCGAAGGACGTCGGTGCTGGCGTCTGTGGTGCCGTTAGCGCTACCGCTGGTGCCGTTTTCCTTCGCTGCCCGACGACGTTGCTTTTCGGCCTTCCGTCGCTCCTTGACGGATCGGTCGCTCCTGATCTTCCGTCCGCGAACCTTTCGTTTGCGTCCGGAGTCCGAGCCCATTCGTGGTGATCACTCGGCCGCCGATTGCGGCGACGATTCGGGACGCTGCTCGATCTCGAGTTCCTCGAGGTCCTCGAGATCGCCTTCGGAACTTGCCCGTTCTATTTTCGATATTTCCTCCGCATAGTGGAGGAACGTGTCGACCGAGGCGACGACCACGCGGGCCTCGACGGTCAGGAGTTCGATCCCGACGACCGAGACGCGCGCCCAGATGTCGATGACGACGCCCTTGTCGAGGATTCGGTCGAGTACTTCGGCGAGACTCGAGGAGTCAGGTCTGCGTTGTGGTGCTGCCATACTGTATCTACGTATACACTGGATGCGGGTTGACGACTTGGATTGCACCTGCAAGCTACCCTCGTCCTGGCCGAAACCGGGAGCTACCGGTCGGCCCACTCGAGCAACCGCGCGTAGACCGGATCGGATTCGAGTGCAGCGGAATCGCCGACTAACACGAGCGCCCGTTTGGGCCGCGTCAACGCGACATTGATCCGCCGATAGTCCTCGAAGATTGGCCCCTCGAGGTCGCCGGTCGCCGTAAACGAGATGACGATCACCTCCTCGCTCGAGCCCTGGAACCGGTCGACGGTGTCAACTGTGACGCCGTCGGGAACCGCGTTCGAGATGGTCGCGACCTGCGCCCGGAAGGGGGCGATGACACCGATCTGGTTCCGGTCGAGTCCCGCTCGTTCGTACGTCTCGATCAACTCGACGATCCGTTCGGCCTCGACGGCGTCCGTGTATTGCTCGCCGTCACCTTCGACGAGGACGAACGAGACGGGATCGCGAAGGGGATCGGGGAGGGCATCGCGGGAAACGCCCTCCAGGTCGTCGAGCGTCCGACCCGCCACCTCGGCCGTCGCCGGACGCAACGCGCCGTCGTAGAATTCCCGTGAGGCGAACGACTGGATGCGCTGGTTCATCCGGTACTGGCGGTCGAGCATCACGCCGGCGTCGGGGTGGAGGTCGACGAGGCGTTCGAACAGCGAGGTCGAGAGGTCGTTCTCCGCGCGCACGACCGGCGGGAGTTGCTCGTGATCCCCGACTAGGACGAAACGGTCGGCGAGTTCGATGGCGGCGTAGGTGCCCGGTTCGGTGAGCTGGGCCGCCTCGTCGACCAGCGCCACGTCGAACGACTGCTCGGCCATGATCCGGGAACCGCACGAGGCCGTCGTCGCCGCGACTACTCGTGCGCTCTGGAGTTCTTCGAGCCGTTTCTCGGGGTGGCCCGACCGCTCGAGGCGGTAGCGCTGCATGTCCTCGCGGACTCCGCTCTCGCTGCCGACCCGGACCACGGTGTCGGAATCGATTCCGGCCTCGCCGAACGCCTCGAGCACGGCCTCGAGCGCGTTGTCCACGGCGCGGTTGGTAAAGGCAGACAGGAGGACGCGCTCGCCGCGCTCGACCATCTTGGTAATCGCGCGAGCGATGGTGTAGGTCTTCCCCGTCCCCGGCGGGCCGTGAATCAGCGCACAGTCCCGGGCGCCGACGGCCTTTCGCACCGCCTCGTCCTGGGCCGCGTTGTTGTCGACGAACGTCTCCTCGAGGTCGTCGAATTCGGGTTCCACTCGCCCGAAGAGGACGTCCTTTCGCCGCTGATCGCCCTTCAGCAAGGCGTCGTGCAGCGCCGTCAGCAGTCGGTCTGTCGTGAGTTCGGAGGGGTAGATGTCCAGCCGAGTCACCGCGACGGGTTCGTCGGCGGTCAGGACGACCTCCTCGTCCAGCCGTTCGATGCGGGCGAGTTCGGCCTCCCCCCGAACGGGATGACCGTCGCTCGCGAGCACCAGGTCGCCCTCGCGGATCTTCGAGGTCGCCGGGGAGCGCTGGCGTGCGCGCAATTCCCAGCGTCCGCCCTCGAGTTCGCGCATGCCTTCGAACTCGAGGTCGATGATGGCCCGGTCGTCGTCGGCGCGCTCCTCGGCGGTCTGTTCCCAGAGTTTGGCGTACTCCCGGTGGACCTCGCGGCGCTCCTCCTCGATAGCGCGATAGAAACGATCGAAGTGCTCGAGTTCCTCGTCGGGGAGCGCCTGGCCGATCGAACCCGCCTTCGACTCCTGGTCCAGGCGCCCGGAGACGACCATGCAGGTGTCGCGCTCGAAGCAGTACTCACACTTCGCGTCCGCTTCCTTTCCGGTCGGGATCGACCCCGACATCTCCATCGCCGCGATTTCGTTTCGCAGGCGGACGACGTACTTCAGCAGCCCTTGCCCCATCGAGAAGTCTTTCGCGGGCGTGAGGTCGCCGGTCTCCTCGTCGCGCTCGAGTGCGGAGTTCTTGGTGTAGAGCAGGGTTCCGGTATCGACGGGGTCGCCGTGTTCCTCGAGGAGGAGGGCGTAGCAGGCCGCCTGCACCTTGTCCTTGAACCGGGGTTCCTTCCGAAGATTCTTTCCGGTCTTGAGTTCGACGGGAGCCCCACGTCGGATGGCGTCGGCCCGCCCGCGGATGCCGAAGGTCTCGCTGATGAGCAACTGCTCGGAGCGCCACTCGCTCTGCTCGGGCGCGAACGCTCGCGCCGAGTTGTCGGCAGCGGCCGCCCCGTCTTCGGCAGCCGCCTCGTCCTCGGTGGCAGCGGCCGCCCCGTCCTCGGTGGCAGTACCCGTCCCGTCTTCGGTGGCAGCGGCCACCCCATCGCCACCCGTAAGCCGACCCTGCTCGAGCCATCCCTCGATGGCTGCGGCGTTCTTCCGAACGTCCTCCTCGACCGTTTCGGGCGACTCGCCGAGTAGGCCCAGTTCGAGGCCGCGGTCGTCGATCCGTTCGTCGATCGCGGCGTCCAGGTCACGACCCCGGAGTAGGTCGCCGAACACCTCGTGGACGATGGTCCCCTTGACCACGGGGTAGTTGAGCGGAACGCCCGAGAGTTTGTTCAGGTAGTACAGGCGAGGGCACTCGACCCAGTTCCGAATGGCCGTGACGTTCACGAGAAAGCTCGGTTCGACGACGACGTAGGATTCCCCCGTCGTCGAGTACTGCGTCTCGCCCTGGTACTCGCCCTCTTCAGCGTTCGTGACCAGCAGTTCCATCCCTGGCTCGAGACGCTCGGCGGATTCGGTCCACTTGCCCCAGCAGGTGACTGTGACTGTGGTCGAAGTGTCGATTGCCGCATCCCCACCGGCCGCTATACCCGTGTCGGCTACTGCCTCCGGACCCATCGCCTCACCCTCGAGCGACTCGACGCGAACGGGTACCTCCGCGAGCTCGCTCTCGCCGTAACTCGTCGGCACCGTTCGGATCGACACCTCACCGGCGACAGTTCCGCGTACGTTCACGGCTATTCTGACGGACCCGGGAGGGAAAAACGCTATCGGTCGCTGTCGCGTCGCCCCACGATCGTTTCTGTGCCGGAAACACCGTATTACCGGAGTAGTTGGCCACAGAAGGCCGTAACGGTAGAACGGGCTTTTGTCGATCCTCGCCAACCGACGAGACCGTGAGACAGTCGAACCGACGAGCGCCCACCCCGCTCGAGATCATGGCCGATCGCCACGCCGAATCGACCGGGAGTCACCGAACCATGGAGCGTGACCCGCGCGACGAGTCGACCCAGATCGCGAACGAAGAGCGACGGAAACAGACACCGATTCTCAGCGCGATCATCGCCGGACTGGGGCTCTGGGTCGCGCTCTCGGGACTCCTCCTCGACGCGGGAGCGACGTCGACCGCGGTCACGAACAACTTTCTCGTCGGCCTCGTCATCGCACTCGCCGCCGGGTACAACTACTATCGCGTCCGAAACGACGTCCCGCTGAGCCCGGTCGTTGCCTCCCTGGTCGCCGTCCTCGGACTCTGGCTGATCGTCGCGGCCCCCGCCCTCGGAATAGTCGGCGCGCTGTTCTGGAGTACGTTCGCCGCCGGCCTCCTCGTCGTCGGTCTCTCGGGCTGGACCGTCTACACGGCTCGAGAAGCACGATCCGTGACGGGGGAAGCCCGATCGCGGTTCTGAGTTCGGGTCACGGTTCGAGGGGAGTCCGTTCGATCCACGTTACGGCTCGAGGGGGACTCCTTCGAGTTCGAGTTCGAGTTCGAGTCGCCGCCGTCGATGGGTCGCCTCGAGAAAGCCGGCGGCGACGGCAGCGAACGCGCCCATGACGATTGCGAAGCCGATCACGGGGAGGAGCGGTCCGTCGGTGAGTACCCCGATCGCGAGTTGGGCGAGCGCGAGGACCACCGGTGTGACGACGACGAGCGCGGTTTCGACGGGCGCGGTTCGAAACAGTTCCGTCAACGGGAATGTGTCGGTAGCGGGCATACGAAATCCGTTCTTACCGGACACCAGAACGGGGGTTTCGTAGCTCTTGTGGTTCTCGAGCGAGCCCGAAACCGATCACGAGACGGCGGTTCAATCCCGCGTTTGTCTGGAAACGTCACCTTACGCGGCGGACGGGGCGCGGGTCGTCCCGACCGATACGTATTTTCTTCCCGGCGCGTATCGTCGAGTATGCGGATCCGTGACTGGCAGGATGTGCTCCAGGACGTCGTCGAACGGGACGTCGACCCCGAGGGCTGGCGCGCGGTCGCCGGCGACCGGGCCCGCGGGGTCGGCGAGGACATGTACCTCGCCCACCCTCGTGTCGGGCTGTTCGTCCTGAAGACGTACGCGAAAAACCCTTACGAGGTCAGGGGCATCGGTAGCCGGGTCGCTCGTCACCTGGACGACGAGATTGGCTCCTTTCTCCCCGACGAGGAGACGCCCAGCCGGTTCGCCGTTCAGTCTCCGCCGGAGAACGAGGACCACGCCCAATCGGTCGCCAAACGCCTCGAGACCGTCGTCCAGACGCACGCCGACGCGCCGACGCGGCCCCAGGACTTCTTCGACGACGTGATGGGCGCCCTCGAGAGCCCCGCGTTCGGGCCGATGGCGTACGACCAGTACGACCGTCCCGACGAACTCGAGGGGCTGTCCGACGAGTTCGAAGACGCCGAGAAGTTGCTGGATTCCGAACTCGAGGACCTGATCGAAGAGGACGCGGTCGATCGCGGGTTCATGTAGCGAGCGTCGTCGTCATCTATCACGAGAGACGTTGGCGAGAACACTCGAGGAAAACGGCTGACAAGATACTCGACGAATACACTCGACGAGAGCAACTCGTTCGTCAATCGGTCGTCACGGTCTCCTCCGGTCCCCCGTCAACAGGCGCGTCGGCCCACGCCCCGTCCGCGAGGTCGATCGCACCGGTCCACTTGCCGACGACCGACGAGACTGCGAGGTCGCCGGTGACGTTGTTCGTCGTCGCGATCCGACCGAGGATCGGATCGACGCCCGCGACGAAGCCGACGATCTCGAGGGGCAGGCCGAGTGCGTTCAGGATGACGGTGAGCATGATGAGCCCGGCCCCGGGGACGCCGGCCGTCCCGATGCTGATCAGGATCACCGTAAAGAGGACGAGCACCTGCTCGCCCAGCCCCAGCGAGATGCCGACCATGTTAGCGGCAAAGACGGCCGTGACCGCCTGCCGGATCGCCGCGCCGTCCATGTTGATCGTCGCCCCGAGGGGCAGCCCGAAGCCGTAGACCGACTCGTCGATCCGCAGGTTCTCCTCGGCGTTCGTGATCGTGACGGGCAAGGTGGCTGTCGAGGAACGCGTCGTGAACGCCATCAGCATGGCGTCTTTCGCCCCATTGAGGAAGTCAAGCGGCGACTGCCCGAGGATTCCGATCGTCATCACGCCGAGGTAGGTGACGGTCATGTGGATCACGATCCCCACCGCGATGACGCCCACGAGCGCGCCGAGTTGCACGATCGCCCCGAGTCCCTCGGCCCCAATCGACGCAGCCATCAGCGCGAAGACGCCGACGACGCCGTACTCCAGGACGCCCCAGATGATCTTGAACAGCGCCTGCGTTCCAGCGTCGATGAACGCGAAGAAACCGCCGACCGCCCCCTCGACGGACTCGTCGTTCGTGGCCTCGCGGACCGACGTCAGCGCAAGCCCGAAGACGATCACGAAGAAGATCGTCGCGAGGATGTCACCCTCCACCATCGCCCCGAGCGGGTTCTCCGGGACGATTCCGAGCATGACCTCCGTGACCGTCGGCGGCTCTGCCTCTCGAGCCTCGCCACCGGTGAACTCCACGGCTGTACCGGGGTCGAACAGGTTCGCGACTGCGAGGCCGATGACGGCCGCGACGGTCGTCGTCGCGATGTAGAGCCCGACCGTGAGCCCACCGACCTTGCCCAGCCGAGACGGCGTCAGTTTGCGGATCCCGCCGAGCAGCGTGAAGACGATGATCGGGATGATGAGCATCTCCAGGAGGCGCAAGAAGAGATCCCCCAGCGGGCTGAGAACGCTCGCTCGCTCCCCGGCGACCGCGCCGAGAGCGGATCCGAGGACGAATGCGACGGCGATGCGGTAGATGAGTGGGACGGATCGATACGTGCTCCACAGGCGTCGGTGGAGCGACGCGCGGGTCTGGCTCATTGGCTTCGCTTCTAGCTGAGGCCATCAATCGGTGTCGCTGTCGGTGAGATTCTCCGCCACCTGTGACAGCCAACCGTTTGCGCTACGCTCCTTCGCTTCGCTCGCTCGCTCGGCGAAACGTTGATGAAAATCACGGCGTCATCCCCTCCGACGCAGCAAAGCTGCGCCTTCGAGGGATTCCTTGGCTCGCTCGCTCACCTTATTCGCTCGCGATGAGTACACACTGCTCACCCTGTACCTCTCGGGTTCTACGGATACACGGATAGCAGGATGCACACGTTGTTTTCCACGCGTCTCGATACAGACCGACTGATTTTCGAACGAATCAGTCACGAAACCGTCGACCCGTTCGAGCTGTACGCGTTCGTGAGTCGAGCCCAAAAAGTACGGTGGCCGCCACGAGGGGCTACTGCGCCAGCACTCGCCGTGGCCGGACGGAACAGTGACCGAGCAGCATCGGTTCACCATCGTCGGATAGGTATACGAGGAAGCGACAATGGAGCCCGAGACGCTCGATTTCGACGTCGGGTGGAAGAGACCACCGACTCGAAGCAGTTACGACATATAATACAATGGTTGTAGCATAGCACTATAGATAAAGGATTACTAGTCAGGCCGCGTTCGAACGACGTTTCGGCTGTCCGTAGAGCTGCGGGCCGACGAGACGATGGCGGTTGCAAGCCCAACGACCTTTTGAGCGAACCGTCAATCACAAACCGGTGAAGACTATGTCTGAAGAGACAGATCACGGCCGAGATGTCGAACTGGCCAAAGAAGACCCCGAGGCGGACGAGAACGAAGAACTCACCGAGGAGGAAAAAGAGGCCCGCCGTCGCCGAGACGAAGAGGAGCGAAAGGAGGACATCGAACACGGATCGATCGAACGCGAGAACGAGGCCCTCGAGCAGGAAAACCCGGACAATCACCGGGACGAACCACCTCACAACAGCTAGCGACGACGTTCCGGTCAGCAGCCCTCTTCGTTCGGGAGGGATCGTTTCGGTCGAGCATTCGATCCCGCAGAGCGTTCCTCGAGTACCGGGCTCGGAATCGCTCGCGGGGAACGGGGGCGAGAACGGGTGTTTGCCGGTTCCGGGCTCGTTACACTCGCCCATAGCGGTACCTCTTTTAGGCATCCACGCTTCGCCTCGAGTATGACCACGCTCGGGCTGGTGATCGCCCAGTTCAATCGTCCGATCACCGAACGGATGGAAGCCGCCGCCCTGGAGGCCGCCGAGACCGCCGAGGCCGACGTGTACGACGTGGTGTCGGTCCCTGGCGTCTACGACGCACCGCTGGCCGCCGACCGGCTCGCCCGCCTCGAGGCCGTCGACGCCGTCGTCGTGATCGGGACGGTCATCACCGGCGACACCGACCACGACCAGGTGATCACCGACGCCGCCGCCGGCCGTCTGGCCGACGTCAGCCTCGAGCGTGACACCCCGGTAACCCTCGGTGTCACAGGTCCCGGCATGTCCGCCGCGGAGGCCCGCGAGCGCGTCGAGAACGCCGCGAAGGCCGTCGACGGCGCGCTCGCCCTCGTCGAGGAACTGCCAACAAACGAACCAGCCGACTGACTCACAGCGAAACACACCACAGCCAAACCCTCAGCCATGACCATGGAATTCACCGACCGCGTCTCCCGAGTCGAACCGTCCGCAACCCTCACAATCTCCGCGCTCGCCACCGAACTCGAAGCCGACGGTGTCGACGTCGTGGACCTGAGCGTCGGCGAACCGGACTTCCCGACGCCCGAAAACGTCGTCCAGGCCGGCAAGGACGCGATGGACGCCGGCCACACCGGCTACACGACGCCCGCGGGCCACCTCGAGCTTCGCGAGGCCATCTCGGAGAAACTCGCCGCCGACGGCCTCGACCACGGCCCGGAGGAGATCATCGTCACACCCGGCGCGAAGCAATCGCTCTACGAGGTCGTCCAGACGCTGATTCAGGCAGACGACCAGGTCGTCCTCCTCGACCCCGCCTGGGTCTCCTACGAGGCGATGGTCGAGATGGCAGGCGGCACGCTCTCGCGAGTCGACCTCTCGGAAACTGACTTCCGGCTCGAGCCAGCCCTCGACGACCTCGCCGAGGCGGTCTCCGACGACACCGACCTGCTGATCGTCAACTCGCCGTCGAACCCGACGGGCGCGGTCTACTCGGACGCGGCGCTCGAGAGTGTTCGTGACCTGGCCGTCGAGCACGATATCACAGTCATCTCCGACGAGATCTACAAAGAGATCACCTACGGCGTCGAGCCCACGAGTCTCGGAACTCTCGAAGGGATGGCCGATCGCACCATCACGGTCAACGGCTTCTCGAAGGCCTACTCGATGACCGGCTGGCGACTGGGCTACTTCGCCGGACCAACGGACCTGATCGACCAGGCCGGCAAACTCCACAGCCACTCGGTCTCCTCGGCGACGAACTTCGTCCAGTACGCCGGGATCGAGGCGCTCGAAAACACCGACGATGCCGTGACCGAGATGGTCGAGGCGTTCGAGGACCGACGCGACCTGGTCGTCGACTTGCTCGAGGACCACGGCGTCGATGTGGCCGTTCCAGACGGCGCGTTCTATATGATGCTCCCCGTCGATGCCGATGACCAGGCCTGGTGTGAGGGCGCCATCGAAGACGCCCACGTCGCGACCGTCCCCGGCAGTGCCTTCGGAACACCCGGATACGCCCGCATCTCCTACGCGGCGAGCGAGGAGCGACTCGAGGAGGGAATCGAGCGGCTGGCGGCCGAAGACTACCTCTAATCGACCTCGAGACGGCGCCCTCCGCCACATTCTCCGACCACACACCTAGTTTTATTGATATTGTCTCCGTAGCGAGAATATGGGTCTCGAGAATCGTCGATCGCTGACAGCCGCACAAATCGCCGGCATCTACGCGATCGTGAGCGGACTGTGGGTCGTCCTCACCGATCGGTTCCTCGAGATACTGTTTCCAACGATCGCAGCCATGTCCGTCGCACAGACGGCAAAAGGGCTCGTCTTCATCCTCGCCTCGACCATCATCATCTACGCCCTCGTCGCCCGAAGTCGACACGAACTCGAGGAGACGAACCGCCGCCTCGACCTCGCGCTTCGACACTCGAGCGTTCTCCACCGCGTGCTCAGGCACAACCTTCGGAACACCTGCAACGTTATCCAGGGGACCGCCGAGACGCTCCAGGAGCGAACCGAGAACGTCGACGGATCACTCGAAATCATCGAAGAGGAAGCCGAGCGGCTGGTTTCGATCGGCGACAAATCACGATCTCTGGAGTCGGTGATCGGAACGGGTCCACAGTCTCGAACGGAGGTCGACCTGGCGGAGATCGTCGAGGAGTACGCCGAGATCTACCGCCAACGGTTCCCATCAGCCCGAATCGAAACGGACGTTCCGGAGACTGCCCGATTCGAAGCACATCCGAAGGTCGAACTCGCCATCGACGAGTTGCTCGAGAACGCCATCGTTCACCACGGCTCGCCCGAACCGGTAGTGCGGCTCGCGGTCGATCGGTCTGCGGACGGGCACGTCGCCTTCGAGGTCGTCGACGATGGGGTCGGCATCCCGGCGACCGAGCGCGAGGCACTCGAAACCGCCGTCGAGGATCAACTCGTTCACGCAAGCGGCGTCGGCCTCTGGCTGGCACAGATCCTCGTGCTCGAGTCGGGCGGGACGTTCGAGGTCAGCAGGGCCGACGCCGGTGGGACGACCGTTCGCGCCGTATTCTGACTGCGTTTGGATCGGATTCGAACGCCCATCGAACTCGAGCGTAGGGACCTGACCCAAGCCGTTACCCAAATCCTGTAAGCCGAATTCCGTTACCCGCGGCGTCGAAGAATTCGCTCGACGATCAATCGCGTCGACAACAGTTCGTCGTCGTACTTTGGCTCTCGCCCCGACGCACGCTCGACCGCACAGTCGATGCCGCGGGACTCGAGCTCGGCCTCGATTGCACCGGGGTCGTGGTGCTGGTCGTGGCCCAGCGCGATAACGTCGGGATCGAGTTCCTCGATCGGCCGGAAGATGTCCTCACGGTCACCCAGGATTGCCTCGTCGACCACCTCGAGAGCGGCGACCAGTTCCCGGCGCTGCCGGGCGGCACAAATCGGGGCCTCCTTGTGGTCGACGTTCGTCGGCCGAGCGACGATGACGACGAGTTCGTCGCCCATCGCCCTGGCCTGCTCCAGGTAGTGGACGTGGCCGGGGTGAAGCAGGTCGAAGGTTCCCTGAGCGACGACGAGCGTCTCGTCGGGTCGGCCGTCTCGTCCCCGGGTTCGTGTCGTTCGGTCGGTGTTTCGCGTGTCCGTCATTGTAGTCTCTCACCGTCGGTCGCGTTGGTGCCGTTACCGTTCGCCGCGCTTTGCGCGCTCACCGCGCTCGCATTGTTCGCAACACCCGCATCGCTCGCATCGTTCGCAACACTCGTATCGCTCGCATCGTTCGCAACACTCGTATCGCTCGCATCGTTCGCGTCGTTCATCCGCGTAACTCCTCGTCGATGTCCGCCTGCGTGAAATCGAAGAACGACTCGCTGTCGGGCAAGTCGACGTCGATGACCTCGAGGTGCGTCCGCCGCCCCTGCGAGTCGAACGCCTTCCAGTCGTTCCGGCGGTAGGGCGCGCCGATGATAACGTGCACGCTGCCCCGGCCGAACGTCTCCAGGTCAGCCTGGCTCGGCCGGATCACGCCGTTGGGGTGGGAGTGGACGCTGCCGAGAGCCTTCACGTCGTTCGGAATCGAACTGGTCTGTACGGTCGCGCTCACGCTATTGGACTCGGTTCCGGGGATGATCAGCACGTCGGTGATGACCAGCCCCTCCCGGTCGAGTCCCAGTTCCGCAGCCTCGGTCCCCCGGAGAAACCCCATGTACTCGTCGGGGTGGGCGGCTTCGGAGGACTCGAGGGCGAACTCGACGGTCTCCTCGGCGATGCCGAGAATCTCGCTCGAGCGAAAGAACGCGTCCAGCAGACCCATGCCCCTACGTCCGGTCCTGACGTTGCTAAACGTTCCGGAAGCCGACGCCCAGCGGCCCGCGTCATCCCCGGCGGCCCGGATCGGTACCGGCCGTGGATTCTGCATCCGCACCCGCCGAAAGGGGCCACAGATCGCCTTGGCAAGCGTTATACGCGGCGAAGCCAAATTACCGTCACCGATGACACGTGACTCCGCCGGAGGTTCCGGCGACAGTGATAGTAAAGACGGAGATGTTTCCGTCGTCTACGATCTCGCTCCCGATTGCACCGCTTCGGACGTCAAACCCGACGTTCCGTATCTGGCCTCGATCAACGGCATCGTCGAGTACGGCGTTTTCGTCGATCTCTCGGAGAACGTCTCCGGCCTCGTCCACGAATCCGTCCTGGAGGGGACCTTCAGCGTCGGCCAGGAACTCGCCGTCGAACTCGAGGAGGTTCGCGACAACGGCGACATGGCCTTCCAGCCGGCCGAGGTCGACCTCGAGGAGGACGACTACGCGGTCGAACCCGTCGACCACGACTATCCCCTGACCGGGACCGACCGCCTCGAGGCGAACGTCGGCGAACAGGTCCACCTCGAGGGCGAAGTCGTCCAGATCAAACAGACCGGCGGCCCGACGATCTTCCACATCGCCGACGAACACGGCGTCGTCCCCTGTGCCGCCTTCGAGGAGGCCGGCGTTCGCGCCTACCCCTCCGTCGAGGTGGGCGACATCGTTCGCGTCACCGGGACCCCCGAAACCCGCGAGGAGAGCGTCCAGATCGAGGTCGACGGCCTCTCGAAACTCGATGGCGAGGACGAGTCCGAGGCCCGCGAACGACTCGAGGCCGCCCTCGAGGAGCGCGCCCAGCCCCACGACGTCGACCCGCTCATCGACTGGCCGGCCTTCGAAAAACTCCGCCCGAACCTCTTGGAGGTCGCGACCCTTCTCCGGCGAACCGTCCTCGAGGGGCGACCCATCCGCGTCCGTCACCACGCCGACGGCGACGGCATGTGCGCGGCCGTCCCCCTCCAGCTCGCCCTCGAGAACTTCATCGCCGAGGTTCACCAGGACGAGAACGCGCCCCAGCACCTGATCAAGCGTCTGCCTGCGAAGGCGCCGTTCTACGAGATGGAAGATGCCACACGCGACCTCAACTTCGCGCTCGAGGACCGCGAGCGACACGGCCAGCAACTGCCCCTCGTACTCATGCTCGACAACGGCTCCACGGCCGAGGACGTGCCCGCCTACGAGACGCTGGCCCACTACGACATCCCCATCGTCGCCATCGACCACCACCACCCCGACCCCGAGGCGGTCGGCAGTCTGCTCGACGCCCACGTCAACCCGTACCTCCACGACGAGGACTACCGGATCACGACGGGCATGCTCTGTGTCGAACTCGCCCGGATGATCGACCCCGACCTCACCGACGACCTGCGACACGTCCCCGCCGTAGCCGGCGTCTCGGATCGATCGAAGGCCGACGCGATGGACCAGTACCTCGAACTCGCCGCCGAGAACGGCTACGACGAAGACCGCCTGCGAGACGTCAGCGAGGCCCTCGACTACGCCGCCTTCTGGCTCCGCTACAACTCCGGCGATCACCTGATCCAGGACGTCCTCGAACTCTCCGACGCCGACGATAACCGCCACCGACGACTGGTCACGTTCCTCGCCAACCGCTCCGGTCGGGACGTTGACCGCCAGCTCGACGCGGCCATGAACCACGTCGAGCACGAGCGTCTCGACAGCGGCGTCCACCTCTACCGGATCGACGTCGAGAACCACGCCCATCGCTTCACCTACCCCGCTCCGGGCAAGACGACGGGCGAGATCCACGACCGCAAGATCCAGGAGACCGGTGACCCGGTCATCACGGTCGGCTACGGGCCCGACTTCGCCGTCCTCCGCAGTGATGGCGTCCGCCTCGACATCCCCCGGATGGTCTCGGAACTCGAAGAAGAGATCCCCGGCGGCGGCGTCTCCGGCGGTGGCCACCTCGTCGTCGGCTCGATCAAGTTCGTCAAGGGCAAACGCGAGGCAGTCATCGACGCCCTCGTCGAGAAGATGGCCGCCGCGGACATCGACGAAGCGCTCTCGAGTGCGGCGCCCCTCGAGAACTAGTCTAGAAGTAGATCCGCTCGTCGTCGAGCGATTCCTCTTGCTTCCGCTGTCTCTCTCCACCCCGACCCTCGAACGCGAGCCGATGCCATCCGAGTACGCCCGCGGCGACCAGGCCGACACCCACCGCACCGAGTAACTCGAGCGGGACGGGAAGCGGCGTCGTCTCCTCTCCCTCCCAGTCAGCCTCGAAGACGGCCGTGTAGTACGACGCGACCGACTCGCCGTGGAGGGCCAGAACGACTTCACGGTTGTTTCGGAGCGAGTTCCGGTTCCAGTTCAAACTCCCGAGAACGACCGTGTCGCCGTCGACGATCACGCCCTTCGCGTGAATCTTCTCGAATTGCTCGCCAGGTACGACGAGACGAGCCTCGAGTGGCAGGTCCTCTCTCGCCGCGGCCGTCTCGAGTTGCTCGATTACCTGGCGATTGTCCGCCTCGTTGTACCAGCTGGCGTCGAGGAGGACGCGCACTTCGACGCCGCGTTCGGCCGCCTCGATTGTCGCCTCGAGGACCGACGCGTCGTCGCCGATGCTGGCCTGAGTGACGTCGATCGACTCTTCGGCGCCCTCGAGCAACTCGAGGAGTCGACCCTCGGCGTTGTCCGGCGCGAGCAGGAGTTCTACCTGCTCGAGTGCGACCGGTTCTGCATCGTGGACCGTCGGATACGCGGCCGACGACGGGTTGGGTTCGACGAACGTCGCCGTCTCGCGGTGCTCGGCCCACGGAGTGACGTCCCAGCCGTCCGCGTCGGCCCGGAAGACCGCCTCCAGGTCGTGGGCGAGCGCACGGTTCTCGACGACGACGCCCCAGCCACGACTCGAGGCACCGCCGAGTCCCGACGGCGACCAGTTCTCGGTGGTGACGAGGACTGTTTCGTCGATAACGGCGTACTTTGGATGGTGGTACCGATACCGCGCTCCCGGTCCGCCGAGAGCGTACACATCGGCGCCCTGGCTCTCGAGTTCGGAGAGAAGTTCGTCGGTACGCTCCGAAGCACCGCCGACGGGTCCCGCTTCGACGAGAATCTCGACGTCGACGCCGCGCTCGAGGGCGTCCTCGAGCGCCGTCGCGGCCTCCGGAGACGTGAACGTGTAACCGGCGAGGCGAATCCGATCCTCGGCGGCCGTGATTCGATCGCGGGCGACGTTGGATGCGTCCGGCAGGACGAACGCGGTCCCCGTCGTCTCGCCGTAGGTGGCAACCGGGAGGCAGGTCGCGTCGCGAGGCCACCACGCGTCCTGATCCGGAGTCGTAGATACGTCAGTCGCGTTCGAGCCCGACCGGTACCAGACCCTGGCCGTTCGGGCACGGTCGTAGGCAATTTCGTCGACGAGCGTTCCGTCCTGGAGCACTCGGAGGGCGTCCCCGTCGGCCGCCAACCGGAGGTGCCCTTCGAGTTCGAGCACCTCGAGGGTCGTCATCGACGCCGTTTCGTCGGGGTTCATCGATAACGCAACCGGACCCGAGACTGTCGCGTTCGGAATCGCTGCCGTCGTGTGACCATCGGTTACCGTCCAGTTCTCGAGTCGCGTTCGTTCCGGCACCTCGAGGACGAAGAATTCACCGACGTTGCCGCGTGTCGTCGGGTTCGGGTAGACGACCGTAACGTGTGGTTCAGTTCGGGGTTCGCTCTCGGACGTCTCCACCGCGTCGGAGAGACGGCCATCGCGGGGAAATGCCGTTGCCGCCCGAACCGGACAGGCTCGGCTGTCGTCGCGCACGTCCATCGACGGGTCCCCTGTGAACGTTCCCGTGAACGTCCCGGCCATCCCGACTCGGCCGTCGCTCGAGTCGACTGGGGCGTGGCGGTGGCTCGCTGACGAATCGACGCCGGCGCCGGCGGTTCCGGCGGTTCCCGCCGAGGTGGCGAGAAGCGCGATCACGAGGAGGACGACCAGGAAGGGGCGCACGGTCGGCTCTGGCCGCGCGTTCGTATATAAACTCTCGTCCCACGGCGACGGCGAAAAAGGATTGGACGGGGTCGCGTCTCGGTCTCAGACCGTCGGCTCGAGCGCCGGCCCCGCCTTCTCGGCTTCGGCCTGCACGAGGTAGGCGCGGTCGTCGTCGTACTCGAGGAGCGCCTCGAGGGCGTCTTCGGTGCCGATTCGGTTGAGCGCCCAGGCGGCGGAGGCGCGGGCGGTGTCGTCGTCGTCCTCCTCGAGGACGTCCGCGAGCGGAGAAATCGCTCGGGTGTCACCGATTAGGCCGAGGGCGCGCGCGGCGGCGCTTCGAATCTCGCCGTTCTCGGCGACGAGCTGGTCCGCGAGGGGCTGGACGGCGTCCTCGTCGCCGATTTCGCCCAGGGCCTTGAACGTCACCTTCTGGAGCAGCGGATTCGAGTCGTTGTCGACGTAGTCAACGAGCGTCTCGACGACTTCCTCGTCGGCGACACCGATCTTGCCGATGATGGTGATCGCGTCCTGGTCGCGACGGGTCGCCCGCTGGAGCATGGGTTCGAGGGCTTCCTCAGGCCCCATTCGCTCCAGGGCCTCGAGGGCGTGTTCCTCCATGAAGTCCGAGTCGAACGTCTCGAGGGCCAGTAGGATCATGTCGACGTTGTGTTGCTTCTCGTGGACCTTGAGGGCGTGCCACTCCGGCGGGTAGTCCTTGACGTGCTCGAGGACGTCGTAGTACCCCTGGGCGCGAAGTTGCTGGCGAACCGAGAGATCCTCCCAGGCCTGTGCGTCGTCGATGCCGTTGACGAGTGCCTCGGTGGCCTCGAGCAGGGCTGCGATTTCGTCGGCGTCGTCGTCGGGGTCGAGGTCGGCTTCCTCGACGGCGGCGCCGGCGTTCTCGAGCGTGGCGGTCAGCCTGGCGACGGTGTCCTCGCCGTTGCCATCGGCGACGGTCAGGTTCGTCCCGAGAACCTCGTTGACGTCGGCGACGAAGGTTTCGACGACGTCGACCAGTTCGGACTCGCCTTGCTCGGTCCACCGGGTTTCGGCGATTTCGCCCTTCGCGTCGTCGATTTCGGCGACGACGTCCTCGGCGTAGGGGCCCCGGGCGTCCTCAAGGTCGGTGGCGAGTGCGTCGAGGTCGTCCTCGAGGGGTTCGTCTTCGTCTTCTTCGTCGAGGTCGGCCGCTTCGACGTCCGTCTCGAGGTCGGTGAGTGCCGCCTCGACTTCGTCGAGATCGGACTCGGTTTCGGCGTCCTCGAGGGCGGCCTCGACGGACTCGAGGCGCTCGCGGAGTGGTTCGACGGTGAGTTCGTGTTCTTGTTCGTCGGCCGTTTCGGACTCCTCGTCGCTCATGGAACCACCCGGTGACCTGTCGGCGTGCGGTGACGCAGTTCCGTCTTCATACCGGAGAATCGTGTCAGGATGCTCCTAAGCGTTTCCATCTGGCTACGGAGTGTGCCACTCGAGGCACGCTTCTGAGAGGTGATCGGTTCGCACCCGTTCGCCCTCGCGCTGGCTACTCCACGCCAGCGGCACGTTCCTCGACCGGATGGGTTTCTTCGCGCCAGTAGAACCACGGACTCAGCGTCATGTAGGCGATGCCGAGCGTGAGTAGAGCGTAGGGGAACGTCCGGCCCGCGGCGTTCGGAACGAGCATGGCCAGCGCGTGCACGACGCCCATGATGAGCGCGTCTCGAGCCAGCAGGTCAGGGTACCGAATCCGCGAAACCATCAGGTAACAGAACGCGCCGGTGATGGCGAGGACGAGCCAGGGGTCGTCGACTGGGTAACCCGCGAGGATCGCCGCACCCATGATCGTCGCCGCGAGCGTCGTCTGGATGCCCTCGGTGTAGTCGTCGGCCGTGTCGTAGGCCGTGTAGAGGCCGAGGCGGGCGACGGCCATTGCGACGAACAGCGCACAGACGGCGGTGACGACCCCAAGTTCGACGGACACCGTCTCGAAACCAATTCCGAGCCCGTCGCTGACGACGACGAACGCGAGAACGGCGGGCGCGATGGCGAAGGAGGCCACGTCTGCCAACGAGTCGAGGTAGGGGCCGGCCGCCGTCCCGCCGTACCGGCGCGCGAGAAGGCCGTCGAGTCCGTCGGCGATCGCCGCGAGCAGGATCAACCGGGCGGCGAGACGAATGTCGACGAACGCGACGACGACGGCGACGAACCCGAGGCCCGCGTTGGCGATAGTCACTGCGTCGGCGATTCCGAGTCGGCCGACGAACCGGGGCAGCATACACCCGGGTTCGACCGGCAGCGCTCTTACGTGTTTCCGTTTCGCCCGATTCCAGCCCAGCGGGAGCAACCGAGCGGGTTATGTCTCGCCTGTCCGAACGTCCGGTATGCACCGGCGCGTATACCTCGCCACGGCTGGCAGCGCGGCCCTGGCGGGGCTCGCGGGCTGTACGGTCGTCGGGGACGTTGGCGAGCAGGTCTTCGGCGAACCCGAGTACGACATCGGGATGACCCGAAACGAGTATCTCCCCGCCGAGTACGAGACGACCGTCGGCGAACCTGTCGTCTGGAAGAACACGAGCGAGTCGATCCACACCGTCACCGCTATCGAGGGGAGGCTGCCCGACGGCGCCGAGTACTTCGCGACCGGCGGTTACGACGATCAAAAATCGGCCGAGGACGCCTGGCACGACCACCATGGCGGCGCAATCGACATTCGGGAGCCCTACGAGTACACGTTCGAGGTTCCCGGCACCTATCACTACATCTGCGTTCCCCACGTCGGCGGCGGCATGGTCGGCCGCGTCGTCGTCACCGAGTGAGTCGCGACTCGCCAGTGCGCTTTTCGAGATCGCTTCGAGAAAGTCGAGGACTCCGAGGAATGACGAACTCGAGGAGCTCGGAGAAATCGGAGATTCAAAACTCGAAGAGAGTCTCAGCTCCCAGTCCACGCACCGCTATCGCCGAACCACTCGAAAAAATCGATCGACAGGGGGTCTACTCGTCGACGGCGACGTCTTCTTCGTCGACGTCGACCGCGGTCGCCTCCTCTTCGGCGACTTCCTCGGGGTGAGCCTCGAGCGTCGTCTTCTGGATCTCGACGCGTCGAAGCGGGTAGATCGTCTTCGCCTCACCGTAGATCGCCGAGGAGAGTCGTCCCTCGACGATGCTGTCGATGAGTTCCTCGAAGGTCCGGTCGGCGGCGGCCTCCTCGACCATCTGGACCATCTGCTGGCGGATAGCCTTCTCCTGGCTCGCGTCGGCCTTCTTCGTCGTGAAGGCGACCGGCTGGATCTGGAGGCGGTAGTCGTCGGTCGTCAGGACCGTGACGTAGGCCTCGATCTTCGAGGCGCCGCGGCGGACCAGCGAGCGCAGGTAGTCGCGAGCCAGCGAGTGCTCTTTGAACTCCGTGTACGCGGCGTCGCTACCGACGTCGTTCACCTGGAAGGTGAGCTTGGTGTTGTTCTCGCTGGCGTTGTTCGTGAGTTCGCCGAGCGTCGTTTCGATGGTTCGGTCGTAGACCTGTTCGGGTTCGTCGGCGGGGGTCTCGCCGAGCTCCGCCCGGTCGAACTGCTCCGGGGCGAGCACGGTGTACCACCGCTTCTCCTGTTTCGCGCGTGAAACTGATCGTTCGCTCATTGTGTGTTGGTATCTGTGTCGTTCGTTCGTCCGTGCTGTGCCACTGTCGCAACGTCCGTCGCGACGTCCAGATTGATGACGTAATCGTCGACCGTCGAGTGGAGGCTACCCGTCGTCTCGCGTTCGATTCGCGTGACGATGGCCGTCGACTCGTCGTCAGCCGACTCGAGTCGCGTCGCCATCTCCGACGTGTTGTCCGGAGCGATGGCCGCCGCAATCGTCGCCGGATCGGCCTCCAGTCGCGTCCGAATCGTCGCTCGTCGCGTCGCGTTCGGCTCCGTCATAGGTGCCCCCTCACTGCCGCGATAACCGTCTCGTTGTCCTGCTCGCAGTCGCCGTATCGCAGCGTTCCGCCACGCCGACCAACGTCGTACGCCGCGCCGATCTCGAGGTCGCGAGCGACGGCCTCGAGCGTCGGCCCGAAGCCGCTGGCGTCTCGCGTCGCGAGCGCTGCTTCCCCGTCTCCGAGCGCGAGTACGGCAGGCTCGGGTGATCGGTAGGCAAGCACGAGGCGGGCCGCCGGTCGGACCGGCGCGTCACCGACGTCGACGACGAACAGGCCGTCGTACCGACCCGTCGACGCGTCGTCGAGAGCCGCGTGGACGCGTCGTCCACAGGTTCGCCAGGCCTCGAGCGCGGGCTTTCTGGCCTCGTGGCCCATCGCGAGGGCCACGCCGGTTCCGGCCTCGAGCGCTGCCGTCGCCGCGAGGACGTCCGCGTAGCCCTCGAGCGTGGCGAACGGCCGGCCGTCGGTGATCGCGTACGGGCGGAGGAACCGCCCGATTGCCGTCGCGGCGTACTCACTCGCGTCGTCGTCGCCCACGACGTCGAGGGCGACGGCCGAGCCGATCGTTCGGTGGGTGTTCGGGTCCGGGTCCAGGTCCGAGTCCGAGTTCGGGCCGATAGCGTCGCTGTTGCCATCGCCGTTGCCGTCACCATTGCTGGTGACATCGACGTCGACACCTAGCCCGATCTCCTCGAGCGCGTCCACCACCGCGGCTTCGTCACCCGACCAGGGCGCGAGACAGCCCATCGAGGCAGTGAGGCCGTCGATGACGTCCGCAGTCGGAACACCGACGCCGGGTCGTCGCTCCAGGCGGTCGCTCTCGAGAGCCGACTCGAGCACCCACTCGGACTCGCCGGCACCGGGTTCGATCCCGGCGGCGATTGTTCCGGCGAGAGTGAGCACGGGATCGGGCGAGCCCTCGAGATCTCGGGCGAGTTCCGCTGCGGCGAGCGTCGCCGGGCGAGTTTCGGTCTCGAGGGAGACGATGTCCGCCCCCTCGGGGTCGGCGTCGACGTCGACGTCGTGCGGACCGATCGCAACCGACACCGTTCCCGGCATGCGATCGTCGCTCGGCTGTAGGCGCGCCGTCCGATCGCCGATCGTCTCGCCGACCGTCACCTGGAACGGCGTCTCGCGATCGGTGAGGGTTCTGGCGAGAAGGCCGGCCGCGGCCAGTCCGTCGCCGTCCGCCCGCGTGACTATGCGGACGAAGTCGGCACTCTCGAGTCGCTCGAGCGCCGGTGCCGATACCGACGAGGCGGACGAATTGACCGTGGCGCGACCTTCCATCGTCATCTACTCCTCGAGCAGTTCGACGGCCGCGTCGTAGGAGTACGCGAAGTCGGGGTCGATCTCCGTTCCGCGGTAGTACGAGACGAGGCGTCGAGCCTTCGACTCGGTGTTCTGCAGGGCGCGCTTGTTCTGGGCGTCCTGTGGGTTTGCTTCGACGTGCTCGCGCAGTCGAATCGCTCGCTCCATCAGGTTGCGAAGGTCCTCGGGGAGGTCGCCTTTCGCGTCGTTCTCGTCCAGGATCTCGGTGACCTTCTTGCCGGTCGCCAACTTGACGTCCGGGATCGGCGTCCCCGTGACGCCTTCGTCGCGAAGTTTGAGGCCGATCTGACTCGGATCGTGCCCCTGCTCTGCCAGTTCGACGACGCGAGATTCGATTTTCTCGGCGTCGACGTCGCTCCACTCCGGTGGTTCGTCTGCCGCCGGCTTGTCCGAACCGGACGTGCCACGGCGGCGGGTGTGCATTCGTGCCATTGATCGAGGATAGGAACCGCACTGACCGCGAGGCGTACCGTTGCAACTGTCAGCTCTCGCTGGATGCACTTCCGCAATCCCGAGTCACCCGACAACTGCGGGGTGACGAAGTCAGATTTGCGGCCGCGCGCTTCCCACTCTCTTCTTCTCGGTCGGAGGCAAAAGCGTTGCGACCTGCGTCTCGCCGTGTATGGACTCGGCGACGATTCGGTCAGACCGGGGCCGCCGGGCCATCCCGTGCTTTCGTTTCCTCCGCCGCGTCGGCCCGCCCGAGCAACTCGCGAAACTTCTCAGAGCGCGCTTCGATCCGCGCCCGCGTCTTCGCATCCGGCGAGTGATTCCGTGACTCGAGCAGGAACGTCGTGATGACGACCGTCTTCACCCACGGTTTGAGCAGTCCGGTGTAGACGGTCAACACGATGGCCCCGACGACGAGCCAGCCGGCGAACTCGACCGTCGTCGAGAGGCCACCGAACGCACCCGCCAAGGGCGTGAGCGCCAGGAGGAGCGCCCCTGTTACTGCGTACATTCCCACCACGATGAGGAGCGTCGAGCCCAGGACGGACTTCCAGGTCTTGGCGTACAACACCAGTCCATCGCCCGCGGCCTGCCAGCGGTTGTCCTCGTCGGTGACGAACAGGTGGGCGACGATCGCCTCGTCGATGTACGTCGCGGCGAGCGCCAGGGCCCGCCCCAGGAGTTCCACGATCTGCTCGAGGCTCGGAGCGAAGTCGACGAGGTTCGACACCGACAGGAGGCGACGGTTGAACTGCTCGATCACCCCTTTGACGACCTGGTCGACGGCGAACAGGGCGCTGGCTTCGGTGAAGTTCGCTTTGACCTGCTCGATTCCATAGGTGACTTGGTTCGACGGAACGTCACCCGTTTCGATCACGTGGGCGATGACGGCTATGTGTCCCGCCTTGACCAGGTAGAGGACGTACCTGACCAGGAGCCGCCAGGCCTTCACGAACAGGGCGAGCGCGACCAGGAGGCCCACGATGGCGATCCACCCCGAGATGGTCCCCGCGTCGACGAACGTGTACGCTATCCAGGCGATGGCGCCGAAGTAGAGGAGCGATGCGATACCGAGTGCGAGCCCGATGCCCAGTCTGAGGAGGACGAACGGAAACGTCTGGAGGTAGATGCCCGTTGCCCGCCTGAAGTGTAGTTTCATACACCGGCTCTGGCTTCGGTATGGTATTTAAACTCGAGGAGCGGATGGGTTCGGTTTCTTGGGTGAGAGGCGGACTCGAGCGCTCGAAAACCATGTGCCAGCGTAGCGTCCCTGCGGAGAATTCGAGGGGTTTATCTATGCCCGCCGGAAAGCAGAAGGTGCGTAGGAGGGCTTGTAGATCAGCGGTAGATCACTCCCTTGGCATGGGAGAGGCCCCGGGTTCAAATCCCGGCAAGTCCATATGCAAAAAAGGGTTTCAGGCCCTCTAACGCCTGAATTCCTTTCCCCCCGGGTTTCTCAATGTCTCTACTCCTGCCAGTGCTGACTCCGCAGTTCGTGTGAATCATTTCCCTTTAAAGATCGGTGATAAAGTCGCGTCGTTGTTCCATCTTCTCGCGGTCGGTTCGTCGGTCGTAGTGACGATCGAGGATGTCAGAAGAGACGTTACAGCGGTCGCTGACAATCTCCTCCGGGATGTCCTCGCGTAGTTGGTACGTGATCGAGCCTCTCCGTATCGCGTGCGGTGAGAGGCTGCTCGGGCACTGTGAATAGGAATCGTACAACCGCGCCTCGCACTCGAGCGGGTCGCGATCGTGCGGACAGTCCCCGACCAGACACGGCTGGCTGAGTCGATACACCTCTGAACGGATCTGGCCGGAACTCAGCCGTCCCTGGTCACTCGTGACCAGCGGCTCGCGTCCGAAATCGTCAGTGACGTTGTGCCGGTGGAACTGGATGTACTCGTCAATCACGTCGCAGTAGTACTTGTCGAGCGCGAGCGGTCGCTCAGCCGGTTCCTGATTCTTCAGCGGCGTCTCGGACTCGGGCCGGTGCCGGAGCCAGACGCACTGATTCTCGCGCTCGTAGTCCTCGAGGTCGATCGCGCGTAGGCTTCCGAGACGAATGCCGGTGTGCCAGAGTACGGCGATAATGACGTGCTCGCGACTCGCACGCTTGTACCGCTCGAGGTAGCTGATGAGTTTCTTCGCATGGTGGTCGTCGAGCATCACGTCTTTCGCTTCGTCGCCTGGCGTCACCTCGGGAAGCTTCACGCGCTCGCGCATACCGGGTTCGACGGCGTCGATCGACGCGCAAAACTCGAGAAAGACGCGAAGCGTTGCGAGCTGTCCCTGAAGCGTGATGAGGTTGACGTCCTGCTGTCGCCAGACGCGGTATCGGTGCAGGTCGCGCCCAGAGAGGTCGTTCAGATTCCCTATTCCAACCTCGTGACACCACTCGACGAAAGCGTTGAGCCGGTACTTGTGATTCTGGAGCGTTTTCGCACTCACCTCGAGTTCGCGATGAGCGACGTAGAGGTCGACGGCTTCCTGAGGCGTGATCGGCTCGAGGTCCGTCATCGGCCACCTCTGTTCATATCCACGCCCTCCTGGTCGCGTAGTTTCGAAGGCGACGGAAGACACCGCCTTGGCGAACCTCTGTACCGTCCTCTCGGAAAGTGATGTGGCCGCCCGCGTGACAACCAGCGCAGCGATAGCAGTCGGCGCAGGTCGCTCCCCAGGAACATCGTCGAGCGGTGCCGCCACAGGTCGCACATGTGACTGAGTCGGGGACGATCGTCATGCCGTCTCCTCCGTGTCCTCGAGAACGGCCTGGTTTGGTTCCTCAAAGCCGTCCCGGTAGCACGGCCAGCAAGGGAGATCTTCGTCGACGATGCACGGCGCGCAGTCGCAGTCGTCGGGACGAGCGTCAACGTCTCCCTGATCGGTATAGTCTGAGAGAGCGACGCCACCATCGGTGACGGTGACATCCGTTTCGCCACAGACCGAACACACCGAAGCCGTACGCGAACGGTAGTGGTCTCGCTCGATTCGGTGGTGAGTTTCGCCGTTGCAGACGCGACAGTCTCGTTCTGCAAAACCGACCGTAATGTGCTTCTTCTCGTACTCGTAGACAGCCACCACGGGACCTTTCGCGAGCACGCGATCGGAAACCGCCTCGACGATGTGATCGGGAAGTTCCTTCACCTGTCCGCCGTCGCATCGCAGCCGCGCGCAGTTTTTGCAGACGGCAATACCGACTCGTGCGTCTAAGCCATCCGCTCTAGCACCGCAGACGCATCGAGCGTCAGAATTATTCGTGGGTGATGCCTCTTGCCGTACGTGGGGTGTAGTCCCCACGGAAGTTCCGTAGCTCATACTGTGGACACGGAGCTACCTTCTGGGCGGCGTTCCAGCGCCGCCCTGTCTCACCTACCAACAAGAGTCGTCTTCACCCGAATTGGTAGCTCCGTACCAGCACAATTAGATGGAGTATGCATAAATGCATCGAATATTTGTATCTCTGATTTTGATAGGTAATAGGGATATTCATGGGAAATAGGTTCCAATACCCTGTAGTGGGGTTAATGAGGAAGTCTGGAACGTGGATGACAATATGGGACGACCGTATTTTAGAGATTATCCAACAAGAGGGTCCTACTCCTGTAGGCAAGCTCACTGAGTCCGATGAGGTCCGAATTAGCCAGTCATCGGTATCCAGACGCTGTCAAAAACTCGCCGAAAAGGATCTTCTTCTCCCTATCGGAAATGGCGTCTATTCAATCACAGAGACTGGCGAAGCGTATCTCGATGAAGAATACGACGCCGAAAACGAGGTGTTCCTCAATGGGAACGGCAACGGGTCTGAAAACGGGCCAACAGCTAGCGAGGCCTCGAAATCATGACCGGTCGCAAATCGGCGCGCTGGATGTGTACACTTGATGAACGAATTCTCGAGCACCTTGCGGAGGATTCACTTTCATCTCCTCGCCTGATGTCTCAGGTTATAGAGTTTAATGCTTCTTGCGATCGCATCGCCGAACGTTGTTGGATGCTTTCAGAGGTTGGACTCATCGCTCCAGTCTTCAGTGGCAGTCGTATGTATGAGATCACCAGTGAAGGGCAACAGTACCTCGAGGGTCGACTTGACGTTGAACACAAACCGAAGCCAGCACCTCAACCAATTAGAAGATAAAAAATAGATAGTTTAACGTTATTCTTCGAGTAGGTCTGATGTCTCAATTTGGTCAATAATATCTGAGATCTCGCCGACCTCTCTCTGTTTATCTAGATACTCTTTGTACGAATCTTCAGCATTGTCAAGCAATTCTTTATAATCAAGAACCCGCATATCCATTGCTCTAAGGGCCTGTTCCTTCTGTTGTTCATCGGTTTCATTAACCCAATCACGCGGTTCTCTTCCGAGAACAAATACGACTTCTACGGCTTCATCTTCCCGGCCTCTTGCTTTTAGAACTTTGCTTAAGGCCCTTTTGTACTTATCGCCCTGCTCCATTAACTCAGAGGTGTCCACTAATCGGTCAGGGCGTTTTAATTCGATTATGACATGGCGTCCGGTTGTTAACCGATATTTGATGTCGATCCGCCCTCGTTTTTCGTTATCAGTTAATGCATCCGGCAATTCTCCTTCAAATTCCTTCGAAATGGAAGACTCCTTATATTGACTATCAGTGGCACGTTCCCATGAAGGGTCCAACAACCATAAATTGTTAAACAGGTGTTTCTGAAGAACCTTCTCCTTGTAATTTTCCTCAATAGCCTCATTAAGTTCTTCTATCGCTTCAATACGCTGTTTCACAATCTGATAGTATAACGTAGCCTCTAGGTCATTCAGATCCACAAACATCTCATCAACGGCGGTCAAATCCTGTGGGTCCAAATTATCCAACTTGGATAAATTATCTTTATATCGCAACCTTTCAAAAGCCATTACACCAAATTTGAATAGTTGACGTTTTTCTTCCTCCGAGTCTGTAGTTATTTGATTTATTTTCCCAAATAGTTGTTTAGCTTTATCACGCTTAGCCTCCGAGTCGAGCCGCTGGTACCACTGATCAATGACAGGTACTTCTTCTCTGGCTTTATCTGACCCCTTTTCTCGGCGTAGACCACTCCATTTCCTCCGGATATTATTCAACTCCTCTTGTAGGAATTTTTGGAGATCTTGATAACGAGGATCATCTTGAACTATGTCTTGGCGGTTAGATGTCGCTATATCATCTTCGTTTACGTCATCTAAGTAATCCGCTCGAATCTCACCAACAAGATATTTTGTGTATAGTCTACTGTCATTGAAATCGCCAAGGAGGTTTTCCTTAGCCATTTTCCCACGTATTAACAAGGTTATCTTATTCAAATCATCGCTTTCTTCAGAACCATAGTTCTCTTCCAAGTCACTTGGAACTTCTACTGTACCAATCCATCCTGAGATATTGTTTCCGTCAGGAGTGGTATTTTCTCTTTCAAAAGGCTCTTCATTCAAATCTGTACAATAGTCCTCATATGACTTGTTATCGCCGCTATAATCCTTACTATCTCCATAAGTCCAAATATATTCTAATTTGTGGAAATAATCTCTATCAGTAACCTCAACTGGCTCACCATTAATTTCGACAGAGAAATTTTCATTTGCACCAATAATGCTAAATCGTCTGGCTAGCCGTTTTCTGAGGGCCTGTTCAGCAGTGTGAACTCTCTTTTTCAAGTCTTTTAGTACAATTCTGGTGCCTCTGTCCAGATCCGGAGGAAAATCATCTAATGGTTCGGGGGTATATGTACCCGCTGGCGTTTGATCGGAATCTGGTTTTTCTTCTTCTCCGATGGCCTCACGAATATCGTCAACGACCATACGGAAGGCGTTTTCATCGCCATTCTTTGTGGTATATACTTCAACTGTTTCAGCAACAGAGAATAGGGATAGTTTACCGATTCCCTTTCTGCCCATAACTGGTCGATTATACTTTTCAGACGTATCTCCGCGATCTTCCCTGCGTTTATATCCGACATGCAGATACCGATTATTAACATCCTGTCTTGTCATTCCCTCCCCATCATCGGTGATAATGATGACCTCTTCATTTGGATATATGTTAACGTCTACTAGTTCCGCATCCGCGTCCCATGCATTAGCAACTGTTTCGGATAGAACGGCCGGAACGTTGCTGTAAAGGTTTAAGCCAAGATGATTTAGAACGTTGAGACTCAGCGACATTTCATACTTACTATTCTGCTCTTCTGAAGGTGATGTTTGTTCAGACATGGAAGTTTTTTAATCGCTCTTGACGTGCAGTGTTCTCTACATGATGTATAATACTTTTCCCAATGACTTCGCCCAGTTTCGGCGGGACAGCATTTCCGATCATCTCCCCAAGTGGTTTAAGATGGTTCTCTTCGGGAGAGTCTATAAATTTGTAATCTCTCGGGAATGTCTGTAGCATTGCACCTTCTCGTAGAGATATCGCCCTGTTTTGCCCCATGTCATAATGGCCAAAGCGCCCGCTTCCATAATTGTAAAATTGAGTAGTGATAGTCGGGGCAGGCTTGTCGGGGGTCATTCTTCCATATGGATCCGTATAAGTTCGTCCTGATGATTTTTTATGGCAAGCTAACAATAAATCCTCATAACCCTTTTCCTCCCACAGTTTCCAGGTTTTCCCCGGCTCTGAAATTTTGATTCGTTCTATATTGACATCGGCAAGATCCCGAGAGCGATGCATAGAATCTTCAGAGTGGGTTTCACCAGCACTGATCGCAGGCAAATTCTCGATGGTGTCCTTCACTGTCGGATATTCGGATTCGTTTTTATGAACAGGTCCCTTCAGATTGATTGGGCCTCGACGAGACGCCAACAAGACCCACCGTTTCCGAGTCTGTGGAACACCGTATTCTGGACAATATACCCTCTTGTTCTCATCACTATTAATCCAATAACCTAGGTCGGACAGGGTTTCCTCAAATTCATCATAAACATCATGGTTCCTAACCTCATAGACGTTTTCCATAGTCACAATATCCGGTTCAACAACCTTCACTAAAGCAGAAAAGGCATTAAGCAACCCCCATTTCTGGTGCTCTTTACTGTCATCACCATGATTCAAAGGCGAGAAGGGTTGACAAGGAGCGCACCCCGCTAATACGCATACATCGGAATCACCGAAGAGTTGCGCAACTCTTTCTGGATTTTCTTTGGCTAATCTTTGGATATCTTCCTCAATAAACTCTGAGTTAGTATTTTCGTCGTAGGGATACTTACATCGTGAGTTCAGATCAATGCCGGCGACAACAGGCAATCCTGCTTGTTCGAGACCATATGTAAGTCCACCAGCTCCGCAAAATAAATCGACAGCGGATATTTCCATGACTGCTCTTTATTCAGGTCGGATATAAAGACAACGGGACCTAGGTGAATGTGAAACTATTTGAACTTGCTTAATGGAGAGACGACGACCCCTTCTGTTGCTTTATTTTTGTCAATAGGGGACTTCTCATTAAGATAATTGATTTTCCCACGTTCTCTACGAATCGCTTCTGGTGAGAACTCACCAAGGTAATGCCGCCTGAACGTTTCCCAGTCCTCCCATCCACCCCAATCCATCACAACCGACGGAAGAACAGCTTGTTCAAGCAGATTCGTTCCCCAGGTCCGGCGTAGGTCGTGGACGTCAAGGAACGACCAACCACGGTCATCGGTCTTCGCCTGGAGTCGTTCAGCAGCTCGACGAACCCAACGGTACACTGTTTTGTCGGCGACGTCAACGATTGGCTCACTAGGACTGATCCCTGCGGCATCGGTGTGTGCGTCAATGTACGTCGTCAGGCGATCGGAAACCGGTGGCTCTCGATAGTGCTCTTGCTTCGCGACGTCCTCCCAAATCCGTAGGTGCGTGCCTGTCGGCGTATCGACGACGTCGGCAGGCGTCACCTGGACGACCTCGCAGCGGCGTAATCCACACCGACCGGCGAGCAAAAACGCGATTGTCTGTTCGGTGTTCTTCGCTTCCGCTATAACGGCCTCGAGTTCATCATCACTCAACCACACTCGCTTACCCTCGCGGTGAGGGTACGACTTGAGTCTCATCAGTGTCCTCGATACTCAGTTTTGTCCCGACAGTCCATGAAGGATAGGGTTATCAGTACTCGAATTGGTACCGATCTCGCTCAAAATGCCCTCGAATCAGGGGTTCACGGACATCCATTAACCTGTAAGATTATAACCACCAGAAGAGATATCGCGTTTTAGACTAGAAGAGGCTAGCAATATGATTTCAGATTTCTTCCTTTCCGCAAGCAAAGTAGCGATTGAAGCTTTACGTGATCAAAAGACTGGCCGTGATATAGAGGGAGAATTGAATAGGGAACTGGTAGGTGAAAAGTGGTGTTTCCAGAACTATAACCATGAAGAGGCCTGTATTTCAGTAGAATCAGTAACAGTCCGACCAAAATACTTTCCAAAAAAAGAGAGAAAGGGAATATCGTCAGTAGAAGCGGATCAAGCATTTACTAAACTCGAGCAGGAACGATCGTCCCCGACTATGAGTGAGAGACTTAACGCAGTCCTTAAAGATCGATGGATAACCCTTGTTCGATTTAATATTCAGAATGGTGATCTAACACAGATACGCCCAGATGGATTGCCTATAGGATATATGACTTCTTCTACTGCAATGAGATATGATGGATACAAAAAACGAAAGTTAATGAATCCGATTCCAGCCATACGTGCAGCAGAGACACATGAACTACAGTCTGACAAACTGGAGATGAAAATACGGTATGACGGTTCTCTGGGAGAATACAGAAACCGCTTATCAGATTCTGTTGATCTGCTTAAACACATTCAAACGAATATGGATGGTTATGTTTTGCAGTATCTCTGTGAGCTACATCATTCAATTCAAGTAAGTGATGAAAAGGGGTTTAGTGGTAAAAGCGCTGAAAGAGCACAACTGCTTGGCGAATATTTGGTAGGCCATCCTGTAGACATAGATCGATTTGAGGAATTCATTGAACAATTTAAGAATCATTTGGAGACTGTTGTAAAAGACTCTTGATTGATCGCTCTTTCTGCGTCCAGTTCCATTTCCCTAAATGACCTCGAATCAGGGCTTCACGGACATCTTGATCCTACTTGAGATCATCCCAACGAGACGCCGATCCCGGCGTTCAGCCCGCTCTTCGTCACCGGCTCGTTCTTGTTGAAGTACGCAACGCCCATCTCCATGTTGGACTGGATTGACGTCGCGTCTGACTCGTACCAGACGAGGTCGTACCCCGGTGAGTCGTCGAGCGCGATCACGAAGAACTCCGTATATTTGTGATTCGGGAGTAGGTACATCGTCGCCACCGAGTCCTCGTTGAGCGGCGCCATCGTTGGGAACTTCTCCCGAGTCCCGATGTACAGCGTGTTGTCGAGCGGGTCGCCCTCCTGGTCGAGTGCCTGGACGCTCACCCGGTTGAACGGCCCGGTCGGGATCTGAACGCCTCGATGGGTGTCGACCGTCGACGTGTGATCCGCCTCGTTGAACGTTTCGACGATGTGGATCGCCTCGGGCTCGACGTGGCTCTCGATCGTCGGCGTACCCGCCTGCGTGTACGTCTCGACGACGTGAATCGCCTCCGGCTCGACACTGCTCACGAACGGAGACGACGTCGTGCCGGTGTAGGTTGCCATCCCTAAGCAATCCTCCAAAGTCCACCGCTGAAGAACACGAACAGGTCGTTCCCGCTCGAATCTTGCACGATGTCACCGTTCGCGAAGCCACTACCGTTGTCGGTGATCCACATCGAATGCTTGCCGAACTGTTGCGGCCAGCTATTCGACTGATAGCTCGAGCGAAGAATCCACTCGGTCCAGATCACCGAGTCGTCGTTCGGATCGGGATTCATGCCACCGACGCCGCCCCAGTTCATATCTTCGTAACGCTCGTCGTCGTTCGGGTGCGGAGCAGCGTGATACTCCGTTTCTCGGGGGTTGTGAGTGACGACAAGCTCGGCGTTCGGGCTGTCGGCTCCCGAGTCGTCCCAAATCTTTTCGACGACGCCAACCCCGAAGTATTCGGTCGTGTCGCCGCTTGCTCCGGTGTCCTCGTCGACTCGGAACCAGAAACCTCGATCGTTCACGTAGCCCATGTCGTAGTGGACGTTTGACGATCTCGAGATTTGGTAGAAGTTGAGGATTTCCCCCGCGTCGCTATTCATCGAGAGGTTGGCGTCGTCCCACGTTCCTGTCTCGAGTTCCTGATTGTAGTCGTAGTCGTTTTCGTCACCGAACGAGATGAACACGTTGGGCGTGATGCTTGATCCGGCGTACTCGAAAACGATGTACTCGCCATCGTTGTTGCTGTCCGTGGTCCCGTCCGTGTGATCTCGGACGACGGACCAGTCTGCCATTCCACTAATCGCCGCTATGAAGTCGTCGATCGCCGTGTCGAAAGTGACGTCGACCTTGCTATCGTATGCCATTTTTACTTGTACGCTTTCACTTTGATCGTCGTGTCGTTCGTCCCCTCACTCGGCTTCCGAATCCAGATCGACGACGACCCGAGCCCGCCCTCCGGCCCCGCGTTGTACGGCGCATCCTTCGGATCGAGCGGAATCAGTCGATTGTCGCCGCTCTCGCGGAACGCGACGTAGATCGGGGCATCGAAGCCCCAGACCTGGACCGAGGTCGCCGGGAACCCCCAGTTGATGTGCTGGTCGGTCTGGTTGACCGACGTCACCGGGAGCGGCTGCTCGGTCACGAAGTATTCGGCTTCCTGCTGGTCCGGGCGTTCGTCGCGCGCCTCGAGCGGATCGTTGCCGTTCTGCCGCTGCAGTTCCATCAGGATCGCCGCCTGCAGCGCCGCGTTCTCGTCCTCGAGGAGTTGGTGCAGCAGGCCGTCGCGCCCCGGGAAGTACGGAGCGAGCAGGTTGTCGATCGGTGAGGTCGTTCCGATGTTGCCGAGCGTCATTCGTTCAGTCCTCCGTCGTGTTCGTCCTCGCCGCCGTCAGTCGCGACGCTACGGACGTCGTGACGCATGTCGCGCAGGACCCCCGTGTGCGCCTTGATCGCCTCGAGCCAGTTCGACCGCTCCTCGCGTCGCTCGTTCCGTTCCTCGCGGTAAAGACGGAACATGAGCAGGAACGCGACCACCGGGAACCCGAAGTTCCCCAGCAGTTCAACTGGCTCCATCGGTCACCCCTCCGACGTCGATCTCGAGTTTCGAGACGAGCACGTACGCGACGATCGCGACGACGCCCACCTTCAGCCCGAAGTCGACGAACGGGCCGAACGCCGCCCCTGCGACGTCCGAACCCGCGCCGACGACGCCGCCAGTGGCCCACGTCGCGAAGTCGGCCACTGCGCCACCGACGCCCTCCGCACCCCAGCGAAGCGCGTCGATCGGAACCGAGATGACCGACCCGCCGACGTCGGCAGTCGTCGAGGCCGCGTCCCCGAGGACGTCACCGACGGCACCGACGGCGTCGCCCGCCGTGTCGACGAGCCCGCCACCGACGGCGCCCGCCGCGTCCGTGGCCGCATCGCCGGCCCCGGTCGCGACGTCGCCCGTAAAGTCGAGAAAGCCGCCGCCAGCGTCGATGATGTCGACCATCTCAGGCGCCTCCTGCTGCCGCTTCGGCCTGTCTGCCGGCGACGTTGACGCCGACGCTGGCGGTCGTGATCGCGAGCCCCGTCGCGGTCGTCGCCGGCTCGGGGATCACGATCAGCACGAGCCCGACCAGCAGCGCGACTTTCGAGAGCCCGCCGGCGTCACTCATCGGAACCACCGTAGTACCGCGTGTACCCGTAGTACGCGCCCACAGCGACGAGCGCGCTGCCGCCCATGATGACGGGGTTCGTTACCAGCGAGCCCGCCGGGGGCGCCTGGCCCTGCTCGATCTGCTCGGGCGTGATCTCTTCGTCGCCGTAGCTCGCGAAGTACGCGAGCAGGCCGCCGACCGTCTCCGCCGCGCCTCCGCCGACCGCGCCGATCCCGGTCGCGGCGCCGCCCCCGATCGCTCCGAGGGCGTCACCGATCCCGCCGCCGATCGAGCCGATGACGCCACCGACGCCGCTCGCTGCATCGCCTGCAGCGTCACCAGCGCCGCCGATGATCGAGCCGCCGAAGTCGACCAGGCCGCTCCCGGCGTCCCCGATCGCGTCGAAGCCGCCACCGATCACGCCGGTTCCCGTGTCCCAGATCGATCCGCTAGCGTCGCCAGCCGCGTCGGTCGCGTCGTCGACGGTGTCACCGATCGAGTCCCAGACCGAGCCGCCCGTGTCGGTCACGTCGTCCCAGATCGAGCCGCCCGTGTCGGTCGCGTCGTCGAAGACGTCGCCGGCGCCGCCGGTCACCGAATCCCAGAGCGAGCCGCCGCTCGAGGCCGCGTCATCGACCGCGTCATCGAAGCCGCCGGTCACCGAGTCCCAGAGCGAGCCGCCACTCGAGGCCGCGTCGTCAACGGCGTCGCTTCCCGAGTCCCAGGCGTCCGAGAGGCCGCCCGTGACGTCGTCGAAGAACGAGCCGCCCGTTGACGTCACCGTGTTGGTGGTGTCGTCGAACTCGTGGGTTCCCGTCTCCCAGGCGTCGTTGACCGCGTCGCTGCCGGAGTCGACCGCGTCACCGACCGTGTCGGTCGCGTCGTCCCAGGCGTCGCTGGCGCCGTCAACGATCCCTCCGAATACCATCGTTCTCACCTCCGTGAGTGCTGTTCGTCGTCGTCGTGTTGGTGTGGTTCGTCATTGTTTTCTGACCTGTAGAGAGGTCCAAATGTTGATGAGCACGAGCACCAGGTTGAGCGCCGCTAGTGCGAACACGACGTCGTCTCGTCGCCAGCGAGTTCCTGCGAAAAACTCGTCGACGGGATTCGCGGAGTTCGCCCCCGCCGCCCCGTCCGGCGTCGACGTCGTCGTGTACGCGCCTGTCGCGGCCACCTGCCCGCCCGTGGTGCTCGCGCCGTCCTCCGGTACGATGAGCGGGCTCTCGATCATGTTACGAGCGGTTCACCGTGTCGTGCGCCACCGCCCGACCGAGCCCGTTCACCTCGCCCCGGCCCTGCTTGTACGGCAGCGAGAGGACCGCGTTGCGGGCGCTCGTCCCGGTCGTCTCGTCGTCCCACGTCGCGCCGTACTCGCCGTCGGCGTAGACGTTGAGGCGCCACTTCCGGGGAACGACCGCCTGCAGCGGCGAGGCGCCCAGTTCGAAGTACCGGGGCTGTTCGTCCTGGTCGCGCTGGTGGAGCAGCGAAAGCGGCTCCTCGAAGACGCGTTCGGACACCGAGCCCTGGCTCGAGGGCGCTTGCTTCTCGATCTCGATCTCGCAGTCGGCCCCGCTGATGTAGTACACCGCGAGGTCCTCGCCGGCGCCGCCGTCGGTGTAGTCGAACGAGTCGGCGTCGTAGTCGACCGCGTCCGGCTTCACGCGAGCGCCGTCGGCGAAGATGATGAGGTCCTGCGACTGCGGACTCTCGACGAGGTCGTGCGAGAGTTCGAACGTCTGGCTGTTCCCGCTGCCGTCGGTCGTGAACGAGTCGAAGGCCGTGATGACGACCCGAATCGGTCGATCCGACCGAAGGACCAGCGGATTCGGCGCCCGGAACGACGCGACCAGCGAGCGGCTGCCCGCCTCGCCGTTGTGGTGGTCGAAGCTGTCCCGCTCGAGGCGCGCCGGCGTCGCCGGCATCTGCGCCAGTTCCTTGATGATTCCCTGCATGACGATCACCGCTGGCGTTCGCGGACGCCAGAGCGTTCGAAGTACAGCTTCGAGTTCGACCAGTCGATCGCGACGGACGATTCGATCTCGACGGCCAGCTCGTCGACGTCGCGAACGTTGACCGCCTTCCCGCGAAGCTCGATCTTCGTCGCGTCGACGTGGTCGGTCGACTGCTGCTCGCTGATCGTCTTGTTGAGATAGGTACTGATGTTGTCCTCAGCCAGCGAGACGGGCGTTCTGCGTGGGTCGCCCGGCTGCTTCGCCGTGAGGACGAACGTGGTGTCGACCGGAAGCGGGTCGCCGTCGACGTCGCGAAGGTCGGCGTAGATCGGCAGGCCGGGCGCGTCGCCCTGGGGTACGCGGTTCCCGATCTGGATCATGGTCCCCTCCTCCGGTTTGATTGTCATGACCGGCGTGAGGTCGCCAGGGGTGTTCTCGTGCAGTTCGACGATGTCGCTGTTGTGGTTGATGTTCCGTCCCATGATTCTTAGGCCGCCATCTCCGTGAGCCGCTGTTTGACGCCGATGCGATCGTTCGCGACGGTGTCAGCGACGTAGACGCCGCCGCCGACTGCCGCCGCGTTTCGGTAATCTCCCTCGAGCGCGTAGCCGGCGCCGAGGATCGTCGCCAGGCCGTACACTTCGTCAGGGAGTTCGACGATTCCACGGCCCTCGAGGACCGTCTTCACGACGAACGGAAGCAGGTAGCCCGCGAAGACGAGCGCCACCTCTTCCCAGAGGTCGAAGTCGATGAGTCGTTCGAGTTCTTCAGTCGCAGACATTGCGCCTTGTCAGAACACCTAAAATGGTGTAAAACCCGTGCGAAACCCGGCAAAACGAGGTATTAGGCTTTCGCCAGTGACGAAACGATTTCGTCAGATACAGCAGGATTCATCAAAATCCCGAACGCCTCCGGGTGCGAGAGTTCGTAACCGAGCGCGTCCTCGAGGCGCTGCTTCCGTTCGGCGTACTCGTCGGCTCTCTCGCCCGTTAGTGTGATTTGGATCCTCATTCGTACGGTGATGTGAGTTGTTGGCCTTCGCTCCCGTAGTGGCGGGAGTGCATCGTTGCGTCACCCGTGTTGACGCGCTCGAGCAGGCCTGAGTCGTTCGAACGTACCCATTCACTGCCGACGGTGTTCCCGGCGTCGTCCTCGAACTTCCGAAGCGGCAGGTTCTCGCCGTCGACCTGGATTTCGCTCGGGAACGGGGGTGCCCGTCGCGAGCGGGTGTCGTGGACGTCGGCGGGGTAGTCGACCGAGATCTTCCCGAGGTCGGCGTCGCTCGAGAAGCCGCCGAGAATCTGCTCATCCCACTGCGCGGCGATGGTTTCGGCTAGCTCCGCGAGCCGCTGGGTCACCCAGAGCGACGACAGGCCCTCGCCTCGCCCGGTCGTCGCCGCCTTCTTCGTCGCCTCCGGGTACTTCCCTTTCTGGGGCGCCGCGATATGCGCCTCGTCGATCGCGAGCAAGATCTTCGCCTTCGGGTGGTCCTCGTACAGCCGTCGGCAGGCCGCCGCGACGTTGCCGACGACCGCCCGCCAGTCGTCGCCGTCGATCCGGTAGCGCGGGATCACGAGCCGCCCGCCGGCCTCGAGGATCGCCGCCCACTGCGTCGGCGAGAGGTCTACCTCGTTCGGCCCGGCGATGTACCACCGGCAGAGGTCCGTCTCCGGCGACGACGGCTCGACGCCGCGCACCAGGCCCCGGTACTCGTCCTTGTAATCGAGGATCGCCGCGAAATCCTGGTCGGGCAGGTTTTTCTCGAGCCATAGCTGGGTGTTGTACGACTTCCCCCAGCCGCTTTTCGCCGCGAGCCCGACCCGCGACATTACGCCCTCCGGTCCTCGTCGACGGGTTCCTCAAGCACGACGACGTCGGGCGAGACACGCACCACCTCGAGGGCGCAGTCGTCCTCGAGGAGACGATCGTCATCGACGTCGTCGCGAAGCCGGTCGCCTGCCTCGAGAATCAGCGCACACACCAGCGCCAGCGCCCCCAGGAGCGCCTGCGTCAGTTGCTCATCACTCATCGGGAGCATCGCCGCCCTCCGTGTCGACGTCGTCCTCGATCGCCTCGAGCGCCGCGTTGATCCCGGCGCCAACCGCGTTGAAGTTCCCCAGGAGGAACGTCGACGCGACGTTTCGCTTCTGCGTCGGCGTCCAGTTGACGACGTGGCTCACGAACCAGCCGACGTCGACGCCGTGCTTCCGGTTGATGTAGTCGGCGATGATCTCCGACCGGGGCCGCTCGTCGCCCTGTTTCCGGTACGAGCGTACGATCTTGTCGACGCGATGCGTCCATTCGTCGCCCTCGAGGTCGAGATACTCGCGGGCGTCTGCCGCGTTCTCGAGGGTGTCCTCGCCGACGACGTCGAACCAGAACGCCGGGATCTCGTCGTTGATGAGCGCCTGAACGAGCGCCTTCAACTGCTCTTTCCGATCGGCCTTCGACGGGATCGACTCGATTTGGTCGACGTCGACGGCGTCGTGCAGCCGGTCGACGCGCTCGAGCAGGTCGATTTCCTTCGCGGCGATCAGCCCCGTCAGGATGTCGCCCGCCTCGCCGTTGATCATGTTGCCGACTACCTTCCCGATCGTCCGCTCGCGCATGTTTCCTAGCATTATTCGAGTACCTCCAGAAGTCCGTTAACGATCTGCGGGTTCGATGCGAGCACCGCCATCGCGAACATCGTCGTCCCAATCGCGAGCGCCTGCCCCGGTGGAAGATCCTCGCTTCCGCCCTTGCTTTTGATCCATTCATCCATTGCCGAATCGAGCCCGAGATCGCGAGCGACCGACTCGTTGATTGGGTCGCCGCCGTGCTGCTCGATAACCGCGTTGGAGACGCTGCAAAGCCCCTTCACGTACATGTCCCCCATCGTGTCACCCTCGCCCACTACATCGGGCGTGGCACCGCTCTCGTCACTGCTGGGGGTGGCGTCACCCTCCTCGTCGTCCTCGAGGTCGGCGTCGATTGCCTCGAGGTCGACATCGACGGTCGCGTCGCCGTCGATCTCCGGCGTCTCCTCCTCGTCGGGTTCGTTTGCTGCCTCGAGATCCTCCATGGCCTCGTCAACAGCGTCAGTATCGTCGCTCATGGGTTACTGTTCGATCATCGTGAGTCCGGTCGTCTGGCTCCGCGTCTCGTTCTCCTCGTCGACGGCCTCCTCAAGAACGGGCTCATCTTCCGAGCGGGCGCGGTACACTCGCCAGATAACGATCGCCGCGAACACCCCGCAAATGATGACGAAGGTGGTCATCGGTGAGAGTTCCGGGACGGCACTGCCGACCGACGGTAGAAGGCCGTCTTCGCCCTGGTCGTCTGCCTGCTCGATCGCCTCGCGGACCTCCTTGTCGTCGGCCTCACTGCTGCCAGTTTTGCTGGTCGATTCTGCCTGCTGTTGTTGGTACTCTTCCTGACTCACCATCTCGGATACCTCCTCGTCGGTCGCTTCACCCCCCTCATCGGGGCCTTCTGGCTGGTCTTCTGCTTGTTCGATCACATTCTGTTCCACCTCGTCGGTGGTCTCCTTCCCCTTGCCGTCCCCTTCTTCGGGTACCTCCAGGGCGGTCGACCAGGCCCTTTCGTCCCTAGCCTGCTGGTGGTCGTCGTCGCTCATCGCGTTAATATGGCCCCTGACCGCCTCGGGAGAGGCAAACGGGGGTTGGTCATCGTTCCATTCGTCGTCGTGTTTCTCGCACCCCTCTACGGGGCAGTAATAGCTGGTCATGGTGTCACCAGTCGATGTCTTCCTCGGTCAATTGCCGATCACCGAGTTCCTCGAACGAGACGAAATCGCGCCCACTTTCTCGGTGAATTTCGTTGATCGCCGCCGCTGCTTCCTTCGCGTCCGCGACGGCGATCTGGTAGCGGAGCCAGAGCCGACGCAGGGCGCCATAGATCTCACCGGAGAGGTCGCTGGGTTCGGCCTCGAGGAGAGTCTGTATATCGTCCTCATCGAAGCCGCACGCCTCCTGGAGGAACTGACAAGCGTCGTCGTCGCCCTCGTCTTCGCAGTAGTCGCGGGCCTGCTCGCACTGCTCGCCGCGCGCCCCTTCAGCTGCCGCGAGCCGCTCGTCAACGTCGGCCCCGGCGTCCATGCGCGCCCCGCGTTCGTCGCGAGTTGCCCGCTCGGCCACCTCCCGGTGTTCATCGACGCTGAGGGTGTGGTCGTAGTACGCGAGCCAGTCGTCGACGCCCGTTTCGATCATTAACCCTTTCACGCTCCTGGCGTGGGGAATCGATGTCCGGGTAAAATCGATCGACTCGCGCTCGTGGTCGGTCAGTTTAACCTGGCCGCCACGGCTTCCTCGATCGGACCGACCGGAAGCCGCCTCGATCGTTGCCTCTTCCAGCACCCAATCGGGCGCGCTCGAGGAGATCGCGACTGTTTTCAACCGCCGGTCGTCGTGGCTTCCCAGGTGGCCCTCGTGCTCGTTACGGAAGGCGTCGGCTGCCGACTTCGATCCGAATTCGATGCGCTCGGTCATTCCGGAAATGTGCTGTATGAGCCGGTGATGTAGCGGGCGAGACGGCTGTTCTTCGTCACGCGATCGTGCCCATCGAATCCCTTGGGCGGCTCGCTCTCCTGGAGGGTCGATCGCTTGATGACGTCCTCGAGGTCGGGCGTCACGTGCCACGACTTCTGACCAGCGGGCGTTTCGACCCAGATCACCGGCCAGCCGTCGTGATAGTAATAGCCGGCCGATTCCGGCCCCCAAGCCATCGCGACGATCGCTGCAAAGGCGATCGCGAGCAGATTGCGATCGTGGTATACGTCGTCGATACTCTTTTCGGACTCATCGGGTGGGTCCATACTCCGCTAAACCGGTGTGACGTACATCACAAGTGACAGAATTGGAACTTCAGTAAGCAATGAAATACCAATTGAGACGTGTATTTTTGTAGGTGGATCACCACCTACCTCACGTGATGACAACTGCGTCGGCTCGCGCCCAGCAAGCGGCTGAGGCTCACCGTGATGATGAGACGATTCCGTGCGGAATGGTTCGTGCACAAGAGAACGGGAACAGTGTCTACTCGGTTCTTCCCAGCCCCTTCAGCGATAACGAGGAAATCGAGCAAGGAACGCCGCTTCAAGTTGCGTATGACGTGAAAACGGGATCGTTCATCGTGACGCCGATTAAGTCGTAGTAGTACTATACACCACCTCGCTTATGAGACGCTCTGAGCAAAAATTCTATAGGGATCTGTTACTATCTGCAATCAATGAAGGACAATCCTGAAGCATGGAGTTATCCCGGTAACCCGCAGTGTTCCAAATGTACCGACTTACTGCTGTTTATCGACGATTTCGTGGTATCCGATGAAGAATTTGAAATATGGTATTGTCCGGATTGTGGAACAGAAGCAGTGACACTTGTTGGCGGGACTGAGATAGTAAATCAGACATTTTCCAAATCGAAAAGGGAAGAAATTCGACAGCGTCACAAAATCTGGGACGCCAAACGAAGAAAAGTCCTCGAGGAAGACGAGTAACTCTTATAATTTGTGTGATTAGCTCTATCTTCGTTCGCGATACTTCCACCGCTTCGGATCAGCGCACGGCGGCTTAACGTGCCAGCTCCGCCAGCGATGGACCGCATTACCGGAGAGATCAATCGGCATTGCTCCGAGAGCCACGAATCCTTGTTGTCGGAGAGGCATTAGAGCGTCTGGGAGTTCGCTCTTGCTCACCTGCCGAGTCTCCTGAGCGATACTTCCGGCGTGGCGCCGCTGGTAGATCTTCAGGTCCTCCGTTGCGTACTTGAGGCACGCTTCGTACAGTCCGCGGAGTTGCGGATCGGACGGATAGTACCCGTCGTCTCTACTATCGACATCGACGCCACCGCACTCAGAGACAACATCTTGCATCTGCGCCTCTATGACGTCGGTCATCGTCTCACCGAGTTTTTCACAGGCGGCTTTGAAGTCCTCTTTTAGTTCCGCGTCGACTTTCGCGCTGAGACGGGTTTGACCGGCGCTGCTGTAGCCTTCGGCACCCATCCGGCTCATCAATGACCACCTACCGACGTGTACACAGAATCGATGGTGTTTGACCCCATCGTGTTCACGGGTGAACACGCAGACGGCGTCGCGATAGACAGTTTAGCCACACGCCCCCTGGGGGATGCCCGCGGAGGGCTATCGCGCGCGGGTGCGTGCGTCATCGGCAGCACACCTCTCCTTTCGCACGTTCTATTGCGCCGTCGAATCGTTCTCCATCGAACATCTCACCGGTCATCTGGCGCATCTCGTGCTCATCGTCGAGACTGCCATCCGTTTCTTCGACGTTGATGAGTCCGATGAAGGCGGCTTTCCTGAGCGTGCAGAGGTGCGCACAAGGGCCATCGTGGTACTTCCAGCCTTTGCAGTCGCACCGCCCAATGTATTCGCCGTTCTCGACTCCGAGAGCGCAGTAGTGGACGTCCTCGCCGTCTCGAAGGATCACCTTGTAGCCGAATCGACCGAACGCTTCGATTAAAGCGTCGCCGGGGCGGGCTCGAGCCCACGATCTCGTCTGCCCGTCTCGTTCGGTCGTGAACTCGAGTGGTTTCCCATCGGTAGGTTGGGAGAACGCGCTCATCGCTCGAACCCTCCGCTGTACGACGAATGACTATAGCGTTGGTCGCCGACTGCCCGCCCGGCAAGTCCATCACGCGACGACGCGGAGCATGAACGACAGCTTGCGTCGGTCTTTTATCACACTTAGACCCTGTAGAGACCCGAGTCAAACCCGTCTTCCGGCAAGCACCGACGCCTCGATTAGCCCCCGTCTCGGGTAACCCGTCACAACCGTCGTGCAATTGTATGCAGTAGACCACCGCCCAGCCAGGAATGTGTTGTCCTAATGGTTTGTATAAATAAATGCTAAATCCAATCCCGGGGGAGTTCTCTTGTACCGCTTGTAAATGCCGTCCCACGCGAGCCTTTCTGCCACTCAATCCTCACTAGAGGCATACCTCTTCCCCCTCCCCTGAAGTTTGTTTCGCGCTGGTAACGTGGAATCGAGTTCGTGTAGATGCTGATCGGACACCCGATCGAAGGGACCAACCAACAGAGCGAACTCGATTATAACTACGTGAGTACTCCGTTCGGGCTGGTATATGCCGGCAAGCGAGCCAAACCTATGTTCGGGATAAATGAACTATCGAACTACGGTCAGAAGTTGTGTGTGAGGTACAGAGGATGAGCGCAGAAAGCTGATTTACGCTGATTCTTCCGGGAGGGAAAAGCCAACGCCGCCTGCCACGATGGCGGCGGCGGCGAGGATGGTTGCGCCGAGGACAACGTAGCCGTCATCCGGATTGAGACCACCAATTGCCGCGGCCATGTCTACGACAAAGACAGTAACGAACAGGCTCAAAATCGCAAAGGCGAGCATAACGAAACCCGCTATTAGCGCACTAGCCAGCGAACCGAACGCATCTAATACTCCCATAACGTGATACCAACCTCTTTCCAATTGGTAATAGCTTCCGAATCCCTTTCACTAGTGTGAATCACGATGGTAAATTCTACAGAACGAGTACTTAGGGGTTTGTCCCTGAGGTACTTCTCGAGATCTGCGCTGTGTATTCAACACAGAGCTAAAACACATCAAATTTTGGGAGTTTTGACAAACCCATACGCTGTGATTCCAGCTATCGGAGAGACCAATTGTAAATCCGTAACTACTCGATCAGCCACTCGTTCTCGATATCGTGGGGTCGACCACTTTCGCCCCGGACGGCTCACCTATTTCTTGTTTGGTGTGGCCCTCGATCACATGAGTTGCTTCGAGGAACACATCCTTGCCAACGGACCGCTCACGAAGTGGGAGATCGTCGACGTCACCGGGATGCCGATTGACCAGGTCGAACTCACGCTCCGGGATCGAGAAGCCCTGGGGGTCGTTGAGCGAACCGAGGAGGGGTGGCGACTCGCTCGCGACCACGCCACCCCCATCACCAGGCTATGGGATCGATCATGTAACTGACGACACGGAGGTGATCTAAGCACGTGTTGTAGACCGTCTCTGTTCGGTTTTGAAAATACTTTGTTCAATGTCCTCAAGCCAGGACGTAGCGAACACAGGTAGAACGTCAGCAGGAGATTGACAGTCCAAAAACTCTATGCGATGGGAAACCGAGTGGACGCTAAATGGTGTCACATCATGCAGCGTGGGAAGATACTGAGGACGGCTACAAAAATGGGGAGATAGGTGTCTTCGTGACCCCCACACACGTCGTTTCGAAAGATGGAGTGAATTACGCTCGAGAACGCGACACGGAGGCAGACGCAACCGTCTACTCGATTTCGTTCCGAACGGGTATCGAATCGGGGTACGAAAGACGCAAACCGCTCGTGGATTTCGAAGACCCGCGGACGGCATGGGAGTACGCGAACCTCGCTACCCACTACATCGAACACGCTCACATCGCCGAATTCGCCGTGTTAGAACTACAGGGTCGAGGGACGCCGACAGACCAGAACTGGATCCCTGACGGAATCGTTGCAGACATGGCTGCTGAAGCGGTAATGCGGAAGATGCTCGGCCGCCACGAATCCCAGTTAGATGGCGCGCTCGAGCGTGTACCTGCGGCGATCTCGTAGCTGCATCTACTCTGTCCTCACCGCTATCGCCTCAGAGACGTCGGTTCACGCAGTGGAACGGCTCGACCAGGAGCCCTCAGCCAGAACCACACCTTTCCACACCCCTTCGAACCCGACGACGTCTGAAATACCATCCTGGACGCGAAAATCAGAAAGCCAGCCCTAGCGCCGGTTGCTCTCGAGAGGTCCCCAACCCCCGTAAAAATCCCCAGTTACTCGTTCAGGTGCGACCGGTACCCTTTGGGCTCGAAGCCGCGCCGACAGATGACGCGCTTTCGCCCGACCGTGATCGCACTGACCTGGTCGTCGGCTTCCATCTCCTCGACGACTGCCGAGAGATGTGATTCTTTCCATCCCGTCTCCTCCAGGATGGTCGTTTCGTCGACGCGCCCGCCGCGTTTGACGAGGAGGCGAAGGACTTTGTCCTCGTCGGCGATTTCGCGGTCGTTGGCGCCGTACTCGACCTGTTCGGCGTAGCTCAACGTCTCTTTGTGCTCTCGAGTGCCCGGTCCTGTGGGCGGTTCCTCGGGAGTCGCATCGGGATCGGAGGGCGTCCCAGATGCCGACTGGCCGTCGACCGATTCAGCGTCGGCAGCCTCCGATCCGAAGAGGGACGAGAGACGGTCTCGAAGTGAATTGAATACCATTTGTGTGATCACCAACCTCGGTTGACATCGCTGATAGGATGTGCTCCTACCTTTCTCTTGTGCTCGCAGTATTATATGTGTCCGGTGTTGAGTCGCTTTTCGAGAACTAAGTCGAATCCGACACTTTCGTGGGCCGCGGTTCGACGGTCGGCCCCGCCGGTCACAGTTCGGCTCGGACTGTCCTGACGATTTCGTCGACGTCGAACGGTTCCTCGCTGACGTTGAAGACGACCGTGTCGTCGACGCGAACGACGAATACCCCGTGGTCGCCGACGGTGAGCGTTGCCGACTTGAGGTCGCCGCCGAACGATCGCATGACGGCCGCCTGGACGTCGAGCGCGCGGTCGAGGAAGCCACAGGGGTGGCAGTACTCGATCTCGAGGGAGGGCATGTCACAACTAGCGTTGCGGATACGGAAAGTGGTGGCGGCCCCGTCGCGTTCGTTAAAATTCCGGGCGCGAACGCCCCTCGAGTCGGCCGTAGGAGGACACGAGGTCCGCCAGCGGATCGTGATCGGCGACCGTGTGTGGGGCCGTTAGCGGGGAGACACTGATGCGACCCTCGGCGACGGCCCGCCGGTCGGTCCCTTCGGGGTCGGGGATCACGTCGGGGTCCATGTCCTCCCAGACGCGATCGTGGAGGGTGACGCCGGTCTCGTGGCGACTCGCGTCCATCTCGTAGCGTTTCGACGGGCGTGTGAGTTCGAGCGGGGCGAGGTCGACGCTCTCGGTTGCGCCGTCGGGCATCGGCGCGTTGACGTTGAGGTACGCGGCCGTCTCGAAGACGCCGGATTCGAGGCCGCGTTCGGCGAGGTAGCGGGTCGCGTCGGCGGCGAGGGCGTAGTCCTCGGTGGTCGTCTCGACGTCGGTGAACGCGAGGTCGCCGGTGGGGACGTACATCGAGGTGGCGATCGCGGGGACGTCGAAGAATGCGGCCTCGACGGCGGCACTGACGGTACCCGAGCGCCCGAGGACGTACTCGCCGAGGTTGGCGCCCTTGTTACACCCCGACACGACGAGGTCGGGGTCGGTCGGGCAGAGTTCCGAGAGGCCGGCGACGACGCAGTCGGCGGGCGTGCCGTGGACGGCGTAGCCGAGGTCGTGGCCCTCGACGTCGACGTCGTTCGAGAGGGCGCGTCCGATTGCGCTCTGGTCCGTGGCCGGGGCGACCGTCGTCACGGTGCCGATGGCGGTGAGTTCGTCGTACAGCGCCCGGAGGCCGGGGCTGTCGATCCCGTCGTCGTTCGTCAGCAGGATCTCGAGGCTGTCGCCGTCCTGGTCCCGGTCCTGGTCCCGGTCCAGGTCCCGGTCCCGATCTCGGTTGCGCTCGCGCTCGCGCTCGTTCATACCCATCTGTCGGCGCCGTGATCGAAAAGTGCTCCGTTTGGCGAACGTCGAGTCGTCTCGGCTCTCGTCAGCCGGTTTAGCCGGTTCAATCGGTTCAGCCAATACAACCGGTTCAGTCCATTCAGCTGGTTTAGCCGATCCGGTCGACGATCGTCTCCTCGTCGACGACGAGATTGTACGCGCCCTCGTCGTCGTTCCAGAGGACGAGCGCGTTCTCGAACGCGAGCACATCGCCGTACTCGGCCTCGAGCAGGGGCCGATTGAGCGCGGTTTCGTTCGTCACGACGGCGTAGTGGTCGACGACCTCGCTGCCGTCACTGATCTTGAAGATCGGGTTCGGTTTCCGGTCGTCTGCATCGCCCCCTCGGGTCCCGCCGTCTTCTCCACGGGCGTCGCTCAGGGAGTGGCTGAGCTTCGCAGCCGTCAGGTCGATCCGGTTCGTGACGTGGCGTTCCATCTCGGCCATCTTCGCCTGCCCGCTCCCCTCGAGACCGATCGCTATTCGACGGGTTCCGTCCCGTCGGAGAATCGAGTAGGAGAACTGGACGTCGACGTTGACGAACTCGCCGGGGTCCGCGCCCTCGCCCGCCCGGTCGAGCTTTCGCTGGAACGATGGCACCTCGAGATCGGGGTGCACGTCGAACGACCAGCCCCGGTCTTCGGGCGTTTCGCCGCCCCACAGCCGAACAGTCGGGCTGTAGACGGTCACCCCGTCGGCCTCGAGGGTTCGCTCGAGTTCCCGGAGTTCGATGCTGGCGTTCTTGTCGGCGGGCGCCATCGCCACCAGCGAGCCGTCAGGTGCGAGCCACTCGAGCGTCCGTCGAAGGACGGCTTCGGGATCCTCGAGTTCGCTGAGGACGTTACAGGCGAGCACGAGGTCGAACCCGGGATCCGCATCGGAGTCACAGTTATCGTCTAGTGACCCCAGTTCGAACGCCTCGATAGTCGTCCGGTGGACAGTCGTGTGAACGTTTTGCCCCGTCTCCCCGAGCAACGCCTCGAGCACGTCGGCGCCCTCGCCTGGCTCGACCGCGTGGTAGTCCACCAGCGAATCGTCGGGGAGGAACTCGAACAGCCCCAGCGCGGGCCCGCCGACGCCGGCCCCAACATCGAGCACGCGCAACCGCCGCCCGAGCAACCCCCGCTCGGCGAGGTCGTCCAGGACGTACTGGATCGCTGCGTAGTAGCTCGGCAGGTGGTAGATGGCGTAGCCGGCGGCGACGTCCTCGTCGTAGGAGACCGACTGTCGCTCGAGGTACTGGGACTTCGTGCGCCGGATCGTCGACCGGAGGAGCGAACCCGAGGGGCCCTCGTGCCAGTCCACGCCGTAGCGGTCGACTAGGTCTTCCTCGAGACGGGTGACGTACCGCTCGGGCAATCGATGAACGGGATCGGTGGTGGCCGCCGACCGCGGCGGAACCGGTTCGTCGCTCACGGGGGCAAACGTCCCGTCCTCGCGCTCGACGAGACCGAGGTCCAGGGCCTCCTCGCGGAGGATCTGGGCGACGACGGCCGGGTGCGGTTCGCCCTCGACGTAGGAGCTGATCTCCTCGGGATCGATCGGTCGGACCTGGCGCAGGTACTTTGCGTTCGATCGGATGGCGTCGCGCTGGTCGGTCACTCGCAGTCACCTCCGTTCACGCTCTCGACGCCGTCCTGATCTATCGTTTCGCCGTCGTCCTGGACGTCCGTTTCACCGTCGTCGAGGCGTTCCCGAGCACTCCACCGCTCCGTCGCCTCGTCGTACAGCGCCTCGAACGCCTCGTCGTCGGCGTCGGCGATCGCTCGAGCGGCCTCGGCGACGGCGTCAGCGCCGTCGAACGTTCGCTGAATGTCCGCGTACACGTGAGGGCTGCCCCCAGTGACGTAGGTCGCGAGTCGCTCGATGTCGTCGTAAATCGGCGTCTGAAACCCCTCGGGGACGCGTTCCGCCGCGAGGGCGAACGACAGGATCGCAGCGTGAGCCGCCGCCTGGACGGAACCCATCGCCCGGTCGTGTTCCTCGGGCGTGGTCTCGACGAGGCGGTTGCCCGCCGACTCGAGCGCCGACAGGAGCGAGTCGGTGACTGGCCCCTCGCGGGCACGTACCGTCGCAATCGACCCCGGCGCGCGTTCGGGGGCGAACAGCGGGTGGAGACTCGCTCGTTCGAGGTCGTCGGCGTGGGCGGCCATCGCCTCGAGCGGGGTGGCCATCACTCCGGTGACGTCGAGGATGGCGCGTTCGGCCCGCTTCGCGTGTTGCTCGATCGACGCCTCGACGCGACCCATGGGGACGGCCACGCAGACGGCGTCGTAGGTCGTCGCTCCATCCAGGTCGGCAGTGGTTCCGGCCACGGTTTCGGCGGCCCGTTCGGCGGCGTCCTCATCGACGTCGGCGAACGCCACCATCGCGTCGACGGACGGATCGTCGGCTATCGCTTCCCCGAACCACGTTCCCATCGCACCGGCGCCGACGATTAGAACCTCCATTGGGGACCGCTACCCGTCGCCGGCGCAAAAACGGTTCGGTGGGCGTCGGTGGCCCGTCGTTCGCTCGCTCGAGTCGATTCGACGTGCGCTCGACTCGATCCATTTGTTCAGCGCACGCTCGATTCGATCAGTTGGTCCGGCCAGCGTTCGCTCACTCGGTCGGTTCGGCCCGATTCGATTCTCGAGTCGTCCGTCGTCCGACTTCGGTCGCTGTCGCGGTCACTCGTCGTCGGAGACAGTAGATGGCTGTGGGCACTCGCGCCTGCGCTCTCCCTCTCGCTCTCGCTCGTCCTCCGGCGCCGGCGTCCATCGCCGCGGTTCCCCCTGCGGGCGCATCGTGGGGTGATCCTGGAGTTCACGGGCCTCGTTCGCGTCGACCTCGCGCTGGTCGTCTCCACGCCGATGGCCGTACTGGCGGCGCTCGACTGCTCGAGCGCGCCGCGTCGTGTCCCAGTCCTCGAAGAGGCCGTAGTCGGTCATCGTCTCCATGCCGGCGATTGCGGCGGACAGTTTGATGCCCACGAGCGGAATCTCCGCGACGGAGACGATCACGTCGGCGCGCACGACCGCGCCGTCGCGCAGGAGCACGTCGAGGACGTCGACCAGCGCGTCGTCGTCCCGGTCGGGTTTCATCGCTGGGGATCACCCGTCTGGGTTTCCGTCTCGGATTGCGTCCTCGTCTCCGTGCTTCCAGGCTGACCACCGCCCGCGGCAGCGTCCGTCTCCTCCCCGAGCGTGGGCGCGAACGAGTACGGCGGCCACGGGCCGGTGAACCGGACCTCGAGCCCCGGTTTTTCGGCGACGTCGTCGAGTACCGAACCGATCGTCTCCTCCTCGCTCTCCCGGGCGAGGACGGTCAGTCGGCAGAGCCGGGTTCCGTCAGTCGGTTTCCCCGCCCCGCCGGAGCCGCTGGAAGCGCTAGAGAGACTCACCGACGGCTGGCGATCGAGCACCTGTACCTCCCGCGTACACGACTCGAGCGACTGACGCAGGGACTCCCGAATCGACGCTCGTCGGTCACGCCGGAGGTCCCTGATCCGCTGGTCGAACTGCTTCTCCAGGAGGAACGCCCGCCCCTCCGAGGCGGCCTCTCGCTCTTCGGCCAGCGACGCGAGTTCGTCGTCGCGCTCGATCAGCGTCTCCTCGTCGGGCGGATCGGTCTCGACGACCTCGATCCGGTACTCCGCGTGGCCGGCGAGGTCCGCGAGCGCCGACTCGAGCTGGGCCCGCTGGTCCGCGAGCCACCCACGGACGGCGTCGTCGTCGCCCCGAACGATGGTGTCGAACTGGAACGGCAGCGGCGTACCGAACCGCTGGCTCGCCCGGTCGATGACCGTCTGGTGGCGGACAAGCCACCGTTTGACCTGCGCGAGGTCGGCTGAATCGTACAGCGAGTCACAGGCGTGAACGACCGCGGCGAGGGTCGCGTTCCGGTCTCCGTCCCTGTCACTGCCTCCGTCCTTGTCTCTGTCCCTGTCGTCACGCTCAAGCGCGACGACCGACACGGGTTCGTCGTCGATCCCCTCGACGTCCAGGTCGGCCTCGCCGCTCTCGAGCGTGACGACGCAGTAGACGTACCGTCCCTCGGCGAAGTCAGGGGTCGCGTCGGCGTCAGGAACGGGTTCGGCGTCGCGACCTGCCAGGTCGTCGCGGTTCACTTCCCGTTCCTGGGCAGTGGTTTCGCGCTGTTCACGCCCCATCGTCGTCACCTCCGAGGACGGCGTGGCCCGGTTCGACGTTCGTCGGATCGCCCTCGAGTTGCCTGATCGCGTCGCTGACCAGGCCGTCGAGGTCGTTTCGGAGATCGGCGACGCCCTCCTCGATTCCCTCATCGGCTTTGAGTTGCTCGAGTTCGGCCTCGATGGTCGCGAGCTGGCGCCCCAGCCGGTCGATTTCTTCGTCGGTGAGATCGGGAGATTCCATCCGCCGGATCGCCTCCCGCTCGAGCGCTTCGACGAGGAGTTCAACGACGGTGATGACGAGGGTCATCAGTCCCTGGCGCGCGTTGCCGTCCTCGCCGACGTCGATCGTGGTCACGTGGTCTCGCCTCCGTCGGTTTCGGCTTCGACCTCGGCCTTTGCTTCGTCTTCGCTCTCCTCACCGTCGTCAGTGTCCCCCCCACTCGAACCGTCGGTATCGTCGTCCAATTCGTCCTCGTCCGACTTGGTTGCATCCGCCGCACTCGAGTCGTCCGCATCCGAACGCTCCATCTGGTCGTCCTCGCCAGTCACATTCACGCCGTGGACTGGTGCGACGGGTGGGATCAGGCGCCGATCCTCCTCCGCGAGTTCCGGTTCGCCCGCGGCCTCCGCCACGCGGCGCATGTCCGTCCCCTCGGGGAATTCGAGGCCGTACTTCGCGGCCGTCTCGAAGGAGGCGATGGCGGCGCGAAGTTGGATGCCGAGCAACTGGGTATCGCCGATGGAGACGGCGATGTCGGCGTTGATCACGATCCCCTTGTCGAGCAGCATCTCGACGACGTCCGCGAGGTCGGCCTGCTGACGGCTTGGCTGGACTGCGTCCACCATCAGCGCTCACCCCGCTGGCGTTCCCGTTCGATCTCGAATCGTCTGCCGTAGATCCGACGCCGAGCGGGCGCCGTCGACAATTTGACCTGCTGGGGAACCGTCGAGTAGCGGTTGTCACTCCCGAGGTCCGCCCGGCCGACCGGCATGGTCGACGCCGCGGTCGGATTCCGAGACGTGGTTCCTCGGTCCTGGCGGCGCATCCGTTCCCGGTTGAACTCGTAGAGCTTCTCGAACTGCTCGTGAGTCTCGAGTAGCGTCCAGCGGACGCCGTCGATGGCCTCCATCGCAGCCTGCTGGATCGAGACCTGCACGTACTCGGGGTCCTCGAGCACGTCGACGTCGAGGGCCTCCATGGTTTCCTCGGCGCTGACGTCGAGTTCGTCCTCGAGGAGGTCATCATCGTCGTCGCCATCGTCGTCCGTTACCGTCGAAGCCGCCGCGCCGACGGCCGAGTCTTCCTCGCTCACGTCCTCGAGGGTGTCGGTGAGATCGTCACCCTCCCTGAGCACGTCGGTCACGTCGGTCGCGCCCCACGCTTCGAGCAGGTTGAGCGCGTCGAGCAGGGCCGTCACGTCGACCGCATCGTGGATCTCGCCCGACTGCAGCGCATCCGGGATCTCGCCCACTTTGATTGCGTCGAGCAACTCGCCTGGCTCGACGACCTCGGCCAGATCTTCGAGGTCCATCGCCTCGACGAACTCGGCGAGGGCCGTCGTCACGTCCTCGAGCGCGTCGAGGTTCTCCCGCACGTTCTCGAGCGCATCGTCGTCGAGATCGCCCAGCGCGTCGACGTCGGCGAGGTCGCCCTCGAGCGCGGTGAGCGCGGCGCTGCCGGATTCGACGATCGACTCGAGGTCGTCGGCCTCGATGTCGATTTTGTCGCCTATTTCGCTCGTTTCGTTCGTCTCGCCCGTCTCGCCCGTTTCGTTGGTTTCACTCATCGATCTCACCGTCCGCGGGGTCGGGGGAATCCACCCGAGTCACCCGAACCGTGAGGATGCCGTTGTTCACCGACGCGTCGGCCTCCGTTTCCGGCCACGGCAGGCTTACGCGCGACAGCTCGTGGCCGTCGGTGTCGGCCAGGACGAGGTCTTCGTCGTCGAACCCGACACGGACCCGATCTTCCCCGACTGCCGAGACGTCGGCGACGACCTCGAGTTCCGTTCCGTATCGTCGCTTTGCAACGTCGATCGACGGGGTTACGCCGCGTCGAGTGCGCTCGGACGAGCGCTCGTCGTGCAATCCGCGACGCCGATTTCGACTGCCGGCGTCCCCGTCGGGCTCGATCGAGCTAATCGTCAGGTCGACGTCGGCGTCGAACCCGGGACGGATACTATCGTCGCGTCGGCTCGAGTCACCGAAGGGCGCGTTTCCGTACGCGCCACCGAATTCGGTTCTACTCTCGGCTCCCGACTCGAGGAGCCGAAAGAGCCGCGACAGGAGCTTTCCGCCTGGCCTGGCCTCGAACCCGGACTCCGACTGGGGTCGACGGGAGGACGGGGTCGACGGACGACGCTCGTTTCCCTGTTCGTCGGACCGATCCGGTCGCTCGTTCGGCTGGTTGCCGGGTTCGTTGAGTTCGTCGAGTTCGTCGGATTCGCCGGATACGCCGGATTCGCCGAATCGCTCCTCCGTCGCATCCTCTCCCGCGTCGACTTCGTCGTCTCCCGCGGTCGGCTCCTGGTCGGACGGCTGGCTCGAGTCGGACACCGAATCGTCGCCGTCGTTCGGTGGGTCCTCGGACGATTCCTCAGGTGGTTCCTCGGGCGGACTGTCGGGTGAATCTGGGGGATCTGGTGGTTCGTCAGTCATTGGTTCGGACCTCCACGCGTCCGCTCGTGAGTTCCTCGTGGATCTCGCGAGCGAGTTCGAGTTCGGCTTCGATTTCGTCTTTGCGCTCCTCGTACTCGCCTTTCGACCGTTCGCCGAGTTCGTAGAGGAGTCGGTTTTCCTTGCGCTCGTCCTCGAGGGCGTCGATGTCGTACAGTTCGTCGATCGCCATCGTGTGCAACGTGTTGACGAGACCGACGAACGGGCGGACGAGCAGGTCGTCGACGATGATCGCCATCATCGCTCGGCCCCGATCTTGACGTCGACGAAACTGTACGGTGCAAACGGTCCCGAGTACCGGATCATCACGTCCTCGAGGTCGGCCTCGAGTTCGCCGACGGCGGTGTCGAACGCCTCGCGCTCCGATCGGTCGACGAGGTAGGAGCGGTTGAGTACAAGCCGATCGCTGAACTCCCCGCTATCGACGCTGCTCGTGGCCAGTGGCTCGAGTTCGTCGCTCACCCGCTCGACGATCGTCTCGTCGTCGACGGTCGCGTCCTGCTCGCGAACGACCTTCAGGCCGAGTTCGACCCTGTCGTCGATGTCGTGAAGCGTTCGTCGAAACGCGCCACGGCCGCCGCGGAGGACGTTCTTGAGCGCGCGCTCGCTCTCGAAGACCATGCCGAATCGCATCGGAATGATCGTTCGGCCGCCGTTCTCGGTCAACAGCGCGCGGAGCACCGCGTCGTGGCGTTTCGCGTCCTCGTCGGTCTCCTCGGGATCGGTCACGTCGATCGGCGACGCCAGTGCGGCGAGTCGCCCGTGGGATACCGGGTACAACTCGGTCGCCCCGGCGACGCCCGTCCCCTCCACGGGTAGCGTCTCCCGGTCTGAATCGTCGTCCTCCTCGAACTCCTCGGACTCTTCGACTTCCTCGAGCGAGATCACGTCGGCGTCGCTCGAGGCGACGATCCCGTACACGTAGTGGTAACTCGAGTCAGCCACCGTGCCACCTCGCGGATCGTTGCCGGCCCTGGTTCCGGTCTCGGACACGATCCCAGGGACGGTGTCGGTGACCGGTCACTCGCGAACGGTTCCACCGGCCGTCTACGTCTTTGGTCGTCTGTCGTCGCATGTGCATACGTCTCACCCTCCAAATGCAGCGGCGACTGTGGCCGCCGCTCACTCACTGAGAGGTTCGAGCGGGCCGTGCGTTACCATGCTGCTTGCAGATGCAGCCTAGCCTCGCACCGCCGTTCCGCTACACGTCGGGAGGATCAAGCAACGCGAGCAAATCGCGCTTCCGCATCCCTCAACCTCGTCGATGACGCCGGCGTATCGACCGTTCCCGGAATCCTTAATGGACCGTCCGGCAATATGTACGCTCATGTACGACGATGCGGATCTCGAGGCGATCCAGGACGCCGAATCCGAGTGGGAATCGGAGACGCTCGAGCCCGTGGTGGACCGCTTCGGGGAGCGAAAGGACCGGTTCGCGACGGTCTCGAACCTCGAGGTCGACCGACTGTACACCCCCGACGACGTCTCGGACCTGGACTACCTCGAGGATCTGGGCTTTCCCGGCGAGGAGCCCTACACGCGAGGGCCGTACCCGACGATGTACCGCGGCCGGACGTGGACGATGCGTCAGTTCGCCGGGTTCGGGACCGTCGAGGAGACCAACGAGCGCTTTCACTACCTGATCGAACAGGGACAGACTGGTCTGTCGACGGCGTTCGACATGCCGACGCTGATGGGGCTCGACTCGGACGACCCGATGAGCGACGGCGAGGTCGGCAGGGAGGGCGTCGCCGTAGACACGTTGCGGGACATGGAGGTGCTGTTCGACGGCATCGACGTGGACGAGGTCTCGACGAGTTTCACGATCAACCCCTCCGCGCCCGTCATCTACGCGATGTACGTCGCGCTGGCCGACCAGCAGGGCGTGCCCCGCGACCAGGTTCGTGGTACCCTCCAGAACGACATGTTCAAGGAGTTTATCGCCCAGAAGGAGTGGGTCATCCCGCCCGAACCCGCCCTCGACCTGGTGACCGACGTCGTCGAGTTCAGCACCGAGGAGACCCCGAAGTTCCACCCCATCTCGGTCTCGGGCTATCACATCCGCGAGGCCGGTTCGACGGCCGTCCAGGAACTCGCCTTCACCCTCGCGGACGGTTTCGGCTACGTCGAGGACGCGATGGACCGGGGCCTCGAGGTCGACGAGTTCGCGCCACGTCTCTCGTTTTTCTTCAACTGCCACAACTCCTTCTTCGAAGAGATCGCCAAGTTCCGCGCTGCACGGCGAATCTACGCCCACGTGATGGACGAGTGGTACGACGCCGAGCGCGCCGAGTCCAAACGGCTAAAGTTCCACACCCAGACCGCCGGCCAGTCGCTGACCGCTCAGCAGCCGATCAACAACGTCGCTCGCGTCACCGTCCAGGCGCTCGCCGGAGTGCTGGGAGGAACCCAGAGCCTCCACACCAACAGCTTCGACGAGGCGCTCGCCCTGCCCAGCGAGAAAGCCGTTCGCGTTGCCCTTCGAACCCAGCAGATCATCGCCGAGGAGTCCGGCGCCGCGGACATCGTCGACCCGCTCGGCGGCTCCTTCGCGGTCGAAGCCCTGACCAACGAGGTCGAACAGCAGGCAATGGAGTACATCGAACACATCCGCGACCTCGGCGATGGCTCCGTTCGCGACGGTATCCTCCAGGGCATCGACGACGGCTACTTCCTCCGGGAGATCCAGGAGGCCTCCTACGAGTACCAGGAACGCGTCGAGCGCGAGGAGGAGGTCGTCGTCGGCGTCAACACGTTCACCATCGAGGAGGACACCAGCCCCGAAATCCTTCACGTCGACGAGGCCGCCCAGGAAACCCAGCTCGAGCGCCTCGAGCGAACGAAGGCCGAACGCGACGACGCGGCCGTCGAAGCCGCCCTCGATGACCTGAAGGAGGCCATCGAGAGCGACGAGAACACGATGCCCGCCATCGTCGACGCCGTCAAGGCGTACGCGACGATGGGCGAGATCATGCAGGTGTTCGAGGACCACTACGGCGCCTACACCGAACAGATCGGGCTGGCCTGAGCGGGCCTCGAGTCGCCCATCCTGTTCGAGTCGTCCGCCTCCATCAAAATATATTTAGTGTTTTAAAACCGAGCCGAAATAATGTCCGACGACCCCGTCATCTTTCGTCTCAACGTCATCATCGTCCTCCTGGTCGTGATTCTCGTCGTTCTTCTGGGCCCCGTATTCACGGCGCTCGTCTACGTCGTCAGCACGCTGATCGTCCTCGCCGTCACCGGCGTGCTGGGGTGGGCGATGCTCCAGCGCTATCGATAGCCAGGTCAGGCCTCGTACAGCGTCACCTCGAACTCACCGTCCTGGACGTCGACGGTCATCATCGTCGCCTTCTCGGCGGGGTCAGCCCCCGTCACCGAGCCCGGGTTGAGCAGCCGAATTCCCTCGTGAACACGGTCTTCGACCCTGTGGGTGTGGCCACCGATGCCGACGACCCCCTCCCCGTCCCACGCGCGGGTCCGCGCTCGAGCGGTGTCCGCGATGGCGTTCGCCCAGTCCTCGTCGGTCATGACCATCCCGTCGTGGCCGTAGACGGCCGCCTCGACTGGGTTCAGCGTGCCGTGGGTGACGACGAAGGTGACGTCCTCGAGGGTCACGTCCGCCACCGCTGGCAACTCGAGGTTGGCCGGATCGGCGTTGCCGTGGACGGCGGTCAGGTCAGCGGCGAGGTCGCGAATCTCCGCGAGCGCCTCGGGGGTCTCGAAGTCGCCGGCGTGAATCGTGTGGTCCGCGCCGGCGATGCGCTCGCGGAAGTCGTCCGGGATGGCGTCTGCTCGCTCGGGAATGTGCGTATCGGAAATGACGGCGAGTCGCATACCTGTCGTGCGTTGGACGGCCAAAAAATAGTTCTGGTCGCTCGAGTCAGAGGAGACGATTCAGGGGACGCGAAACGTCGGAAACCACTCCCCGTGCTCGGACTCTCCTCCCGCGGGATCCTCCGGTCGGTGGCCGACCAGGGTCACCAGCCGCTCGCCGTCGACATCCCGCTCGGCGTAGTACCGGATCTCGAGCCTCGAGCAGGCCTCGAGGAGTTCGTTCGGCTCGAAGCGGTAGCGGTTTCCGGGGCTTCCGGGGCCACCGCTGTTCGCGTCGTCCAGGTAGTGCTCGTAGACGAGCACCCCACCAGGGGCGAGGGCGTCAAGGATCGCGGGCAGGCGGTCGCGAGCGTCGAAGAAACTGATCGTGACCAGGTCGTAGGCGTTCAGGCGAAACCCGTAGCGATCCACGTCGGCCAGAATCCAGTTGATCCCCAGCCTCCGCTCGAGCGACCGCTCGCGGTCCTGCTCCCGCTCTCGAGCCCGCGAGAGTACGGTGCTCGAGATGTCGATGGCGTCGACCCTCCACCCGCACTCGGCGAGGAATCTGGCGTTTCGCCCGCCGCCGGTGGCGATGTCGAGCGCCCGGCCCGCGGGGATGTCGTCCACGAAAGCCTCGAGAACGGCCGACGGATCGCCGGGCGAGCGGTGTGTTGAGTCCTCGTAGTGGTCGTTCCAGCGTCGTCGTTCCTCGTCGGTCACGACTCGTTCTTCGTGGCGCTCGAGCAAGAAGGTCCGTTCACAATGGACGGCGCCACCTCAGGCGTCGAAATCGCCGATGGTCGGCCGGTCGAGGTCGCCGGGGAACGCGGTAACTGGAACCTGGACTTCGTCGCCCGAGGACATCTCCTTGACCGTGATTTCGTCGTTCTCGAGGTCGCGCTCGCCGACGATAACCGTCGTCTCGGCGTTGATCGAGTCGGCGTACCCCAGCTGGGCGCCGAAGGAGCGCCCGGCGACGTCGCTCTCGACGACGTGCCCCCGGTTTCTGAGGTCGCGAGCGATCCGCGAGGCCTCCGAGCGGGTGTCGCCCACCGAGAGGACGTAGTAATCGGTCGTCACCTCCTCGGCGGGCCAGACGCCGGCGCGTTGCATGAGCAGCGGCAGGGTCGCGTGGCCGGGGGCGACGCCGACCGCGGGCGTCGGCTGACCGCCGAAGGACTCGATCAGGTCGTCGTAGCGCCCGCCGCCGAAGATCGACCGCGAGACGTCCCCCGCGGAGTCGAAGCACTCGAAGACGACACCCGTGTAGTAATCGAGCCCACGAGCCGTCTCGAGCGAGATGGTGCAGTACTCACGGGCGCCGAAGTCCTCGGCCGCCGCGAGCACATCCTGGAGGTTCTCGACAGCCGCCGTGACGCGCTCGGTGTCGGCGAACGCGTCGACTGCCTCGAGGTCGCCCCCGGCGATCAGATCGGCGACGTCCTCGGCCTCCCCTCGCGAGAGCCCGGCGTCGGCGAGCAGTCCGTGGTACTCGGCGCGCTCGAGTTTGTCCGATTTGTCGACGGCCCTGATGGCCGCGTCGACGTCGATATCGTCGCCATAAGTCTCGAAAATCCCGCCAAGGATGTCGCGGTGGGAGACGCGGAACTCGAAGTGCTCGCCCGTGAGCCCGAGGCCGGTGAGCGCGTCGGCAGCCCACGTCAGAATCTCGGCGTCGGCTTCCGGTTCCGAGGAGCCGAAGATGTCGACGTTGGTCTGGTAGAACTCGCGCTGGCGGCCCTGCTGGACCTGCTCGTAGCGCCAGAACGGGCGCGTCGAGAACCACTTGATCGGCTTCGAGAGTTCCTGTTGCTTGGCGACGACCATTCTGGCGACCGTCGGCGTCAGTTCCGGGGTGAGGGTGACGTACCGGCCGCCCTGGTCCTCGAAGGCGTACAGTTCGTCGACGATGTCGTCGCCGCTCTTGTCCGTCCACATTTCGGCGCGCTCGAGCGCCGGCGTCCCGATTTCTCGAAATCCGTACCGACGCGCCGTCTCCTCGAGGGTATCGATCGCCTGGCGGCGAGCGGCCATCTCGCCGGGGTAGAAGTCACGAAAGCCCTTGATGCGGTCGTACATGGAATGTGGTTCACGGACGGAGCACTTCTACTCTTTCGTTCCCGGACGGCTCTCACGACCTGGACCAGGCGAAAAACGGCTCGAAAGGCTCCGACGGTCTACCGACGATTCGGCGTCCACTCCTCGCAGGCGTCCATGTCGTCCATCGTCTCCTCGAAGCGTCCACAGTAGGGCGTCATCCCGTTCGACGTTCGGACGTACTGGAAGTGCCGACAGTTCCCGCAGTAGCGGTCGGTCGGATCGGCGGCCGTCGGCCCGTCGACGATGATGCCGTCCGATTCGGTGGCGTCGGCGGACGGTCCGTCGTCGAGCGGCGATCGAATGTCCTGCGTGGTCGAGCCACCGTCGCTGGCTGCCGAGGTCGGGTTTCCGGAAGTGGATGGTCCGTTCTTCTCTGCAGTCTGCGTTTCGACCTCGCCGTCGGGCGTCCCGCCGAGGAAGCCGATGCCGCCCAGGCCGCCTCTCGAGGACTCGACCTCGACGACCTTCGTCTGGTTTCGGCGGGTGACGTTCATCTCGAGCATGCCGCCGGGATCGTTTCGCGTCTTGAAGTTGACGACGCCGGTGAACAGACACCACATCGCGGTGAAGAGGCCGAAGAGGTAGACGACGGATACCTGGAGCGTGAGGTTCTGGCCGTAGTTTCGCCAGTGGTCCGGGTAGGCGTAGGAGAAGAAGACGACGCCGAGCAGACAGATGCTCGTGCCAATTACGGCGGCAGCCTGTACACGGCGACTCGCCGGAAGGACGGCGAAGACCCCCAGCAGCGCCAGCGGAACGCCGGTACCAGCGAGCACCCCCGCCCACAGCACCGGCCCGTACTGGTCGGCGAACAGGCTCGCAAACGTCGAGGTCGTCGCGACGACGACGGCGACGACCGAGAGCAACGCCCCGACGGCGACGAGTGCCGTTCCGGCGTACAGCCGCCGGTGGCTCGTTCCCGTTCCGGCCCCGTCGTAAACGTCCGTCAGGCTTGTCATGTCCGCCCAATGGGGCTCATTCCACAAAACGATACGTCAGACGTATGTAAAAAATCAGAGAGGATTTCGACGTGAGGGGCGACGCCGACGCGTCGGTTCGCGTAACGACCCGAGGAGCAGTGCCGACGCTCCGGTTCGTGCGACGACCGGCGCTGTCTCGGGCGACACGAGCGACACGAGCGAGCGCTGGTCTGCAGTACCGCCGATGGCAGTCCCCCGGAAACGAAAGCTTGAATCAACGGGCTCGCGAACGCTCGCCTATGAGTGACGAGGAAGACGATTCGACGCCCGCCGTCGAGCTCGGTGAGCACACGCCCGTCGAGGGAGCCCCCCTCGCTCGCGTGACCTCTCGCCTGCACTGGCCCATCCAGAAAAGCGAAATCGACCGGCTCGAGGGCGATAGCGAGATCCGGACGCCCGACGGCCCCCGGACAATTTCGACCGTCCTGGAGGACGTCGACGAGACGTACTTCGAGCGTCACCAGGAGTTCGAGAAACACGTCCGCGACGTCGTCGGAACCGGTCCAGTCGCGACGGCGGACTCGGGCGCATCGGCCGTCGACGAATCGACCTCGAGCGAGTAACGAATCGTGGAACGGGTGGACGAATCGGGCCCTCGCCGCTGGATACGCGAGCACCTCCGCAACCGATCCTGGGTCCAGAAGTCGTTGATCGCGGGTGCGGTTCTCACGATCGTCTGGATGACTAACGTGCCCGGGTCCATCGGTCGACGAGCGATCTTCGACTCGATCGTCCTGATCGGCGGGCCGCTCGCGCTCGGCTACACCCACGGGCGTCACATCGGCTGGCACGTCGACCGCGTCGCGATCCGCAACGCGGTGTTGCTCGCGCTGTTCGTCCTCCCGATTTACCTCATCGGCTCGACGCTCCCCACGATCCGGGCGTACTACCCGATGTGGGAAACGTCGCTCGCGATGGGCGAGTTTCTCCCCCACGCGATCCAACTGTTCGTCCTCGCGCTCGCCGCCGAGACCTACTACCGGGGGCTGCTCTGTGTCGGCGTCAAGGAAATCGGCATCGTGGCCGTGTTCATCAGCCCCGTCGTCTACATGATCCACCACGCCGCGAAGCCACCGATCGAGTTCCTGCTCTCGGGGCCGACGGACGTCCTCTTCGGCGTCGTCGACTACCACTCGAACTCGATTCTCCCCTCGGTCGTCGCCCACGGTGCCGGGCTGGTGCTCCTGGACTGGCTGGTCCTCCGAGAGCCGCTGTTCGACCCCACGGGGCTGCTCGAGGCCCTCGAGTGGCTCCCCATCCCGTTGTAAATCGTCACCGCTCGCCCCGCCGAAGGTGAAGATTTATAGGACTGTCACGTTAGCACTCGCTATGGATATTCGAGCCGGGTTCTTCGTGCTCTCGCTGCTGATCCTCGGCTACATTGCCGCGCTGATGGTTCTTCCCCTCTTTCCGTACGTCATGGCTGCCTGTCTGCTCGCGTTCGTGCTCTACCCCACCCAGCGGCGTTTCGAGGATCGACTCGAAACGACACGGCTCGGGAATCGCTACGGGACGAAACTCGTCGCCCTGGCGTTGACCGTCGTTGCCGTCGTCACCGCCGTCGTGCCGCTGGCGATTTTCTCGGTCGTCCTCTTTCAGACCGTATTCTCGTTTCTCCGCGACCTGGACGGCCGCAACCTGCTCGAGGGTGTTCGAACGACGGCCGAAGACCTCGGCCTCGACCCACAGACGGTAGCCGCCCTCGAGCAACAGGCGCTCACCGGGATCGAAACCGACGTTCTCACCCGCGTCATCAACCTTCTGCTGGACGAATCCGTTCGACTGCTCAACTCGGGAATGGAGATGGGCATCGGACTGGTCATCCTCGTCTTCCTGCTCTATTACTTCCTGGTCGACGGCGACCGGTTCGTTCACTGGGTCGGCGCCATCGCCCCCCTCGACCCCGTCGTCCAGGACGAACTGTTCGAGGAAATTCGGGTCGTCACCTGGGCGGTCATCCGCAGTCACGTCCTGGTGGCGCTCGTCCAGGGTGCCCTCGGCGGCCTTGGACTCTGGCTCGCCGGCATCTCCAACGTCGCCTTCTGGACGCTGATCATGATCGTCGCCGCCTTCCTGCCGGCCATCGGCGTCTGGCTCGTCTGGGGCCCGGCCGCCGCCTATCTCCTCGCCAGTGGCGAAACCGGTGCCGGACTCCTCCTGCTCGCCTACGGCGCCGCGGTCCTCTCGGTCGTCGACAACTACCTGCGTGCCATCTTCGTCGACCGCCAGTCGGGCGTCCACCCGGCGGTCGTCCTGGTTGGCGTCATCGGGGGCCTCTACCTGCTCGGGATCATGGGGCTGTTCCTCGGACCGGTCCTCCTCGCAGTGTTCAAGGCCGGCCTCAACGTCTTCGGGGAGGCTTACGGGAACCTCGAGCCGCGACCCACGCTCGCGGAGGAACCCGCTCCGGGCCCGACGACGCTCGAGATGTCCGCCGCGAAAGCTGCTGGCGATGAGACGGCGGGCGAGTCGGATTGAAACCCACCTTTTACACCCGCCTTTTTCCCGCTCGGGTTCGCTTCGCTCACCCTCGCGGCAAAAATCTGTCTGGCGAGCGCGAGCGCTCGCTGGCCGTTGGCTCGCCGTGCTCGCCAGGAGACCCAAAAAAAGGCCGCTCGTTCGTTACACTCGCTCGCAGTACAATTCCCTGGGACTCAAGGATCACACACAGAGACTACACGACAACGACTACTCGAGCCTCGCCTCACTCACTCGAATCCGTCCACGGGTCCCTTCCCACTCGGTCTCGTACTCGAGGTCCAGTCGCCGATCCATGTGTGGTCCGTCGACGACCAGGGTCTCGAACTCGCCACCTTCGCCGAGAATGTGGACGCCGTACTCCTCGTTGAGTGCCTCGAGTTCCTCCAGCGCGTCGTAATCGAGCGTCCGACCCAACCACGATTCGTCGAGTCCCGCTGCCGCCACCTGGACGATCACGATCTCGAATCCGGCCTCGAGCATCGATTCGGCCAGTTCCCGGGGATCCTCTCGCCAGAGCGGTGCGAACAGGTCACACTCGAGTCGCTCACACATCGCTTCGATGCGACTGGTCTGGAACTCGCTCTCGACGGCGCCTGCGGTGACCCCGGCAAGCCCGCCATCCCCCTCGAGGTCGTCCGCGAGGTCGGCGAGCGCCGCCTCGAGTGGCTCGAGTTCGTCGTCACCCTGTGTGCTCGAGTCCGCCGCCGACTCGGCGTCGAACGAGTCGGGTTCGACGTCGATCAGCGGAATCCCGATACTTTCGGCGACCAGTGCCGTCAGGCGCGTCTCGGGGACGTGGTACATGTAGGAGTCGCCGACCGGATGGACCGTCAGGAGCCACTCGACGGGTAGCCCGCGCTCGAGTGCCCGATACACCGCCCATGCGGAGTCCTTGCCGCCCGAAAAGAGGCCGACCCAGGCGCCCGTGCCCGTCGAACCGTCGGCATCGTCCGGTGTCATACTCGATGGTTCGACTCGAGAGTCATAGGGGTGGCGAGTCGGGTTACTCGGGGCCACGCTGGCTATCGGTGTTCGTGTCGGTCCCGGTGTCGGTGTCTGTGCTGGTGTCCACGTCGTCATCGGTTCCAGTATCGACGTAGACGTTAGCACCGGTTTCGTCCTCCCCCTCCGCGTTCGGCCCCAGGTCGGCCGAATCGTCGCTATCGCTCCCCGCCTCCGCTCCGTCTCGAGGCCGTGGGGGTTTCGACCCACCGTCGGTCAACTCCGCATCCGCCAGTCGCGACGGTTCTTCTTCAGCCGCAGGCTCGTCACCGTCGGCGTACTCCTTTCCAGCGGCGGAGTCGGCAATACGCGAGACGGTAAAGACGCCGACGAGGCTGAGCAGAATAGCCAGGCCAACGAAGAGCGCCAGCCGCTGACCCGGCGTGAGCGCGAAACTGCCGATTCCCTGTTGGTTGATCCGGATCGAGGGGATGACCAGCGGATCGGTCCATCCCTGTTGCTCGAGGAAGAAGCCGCTGAACCCGCGGACGACCAGTCCAACGGAGACGACGAGAGACGGCAGGTGAAGGTACGAACTGCGAAGGGGACCATCGTCGATCAGTTCGTCGAACAGCCGACCCAGGCTGGCGGTGAGCCCCGCGGCGGCCAACCAGGGCACGCTGTCGAAGACGAAGCGCATCGTCGGCACGAGCACCCCCTGCGTGTCCTCGAGGGTCGAGACGCCGAGCGCGCCGACGAAGAGGCCTACGAGGGTCAACCCGATGGCGACGACGTAGGTGACGACCGAAACCTGTCCGGAGTACAGCGACTCCCGGAGTCGTTTCGCCGTCCTGGTCAGCCGTTCGTCGATACTGAATCCCTTGTACAGCAGGAACAGTCCGATGACGGCCGTGATCGTGGCTGCGCCGACCGCCGGTGTAAACGCGCTGGCGAGAATCGGGAAGACGAGGAGGGTCAATCCGAGGGGAACCAGGATCGTCTGGCGAAGCTCCTCGTCGGCCAGGAACTGCTTGAGCAGGTAGTACGTCGACTCGATGTCCCTGGCCTGTCGAACGACCACCCGGTCGACGGCGTCGACCTGGAGACGGCTCTCGACGATGGGGACGAGTCGCTCGTCCTCCGCGCTGTCGATGACGACGACCGCGGAGTCCGGTTCGTACTCGGCCATCAGGTCGTCCAGCTGGCGGGCGACTGCCCGGTCGGCCGAGACCATCGACTCGCGGTCCCCTGAAACCACCGCGACGACCGTCTCCTCGTCGTCGTCACGGAGGCTCTGGGCGACCCGCAGGGACTCGAGCAACGTGTTCACTCCCGAGTCTTCCGGGTCGGCGAGGCCGACGTCGGTCACCAGCGCGCGGACGGCTTCCCACCCCACGATTGGCGTCCGAAGGCCGGTCCGTCGACCGACGTCGTCGGTTCGGTCGAGACAGACCACCAGCGTTGTCACGGTTTCTGTTGCATTCTCTGCGACGATAAAACCACTCACTCGTTTGGCGGGCCGGACCGGTCGTCGCGTCGTATATCGATCGATACTGGTTCGTCCCCGACTGCCAATCCCCTCGAACATGCTCTGTTCTCTGATCATCCGGCTGTTGAGTGTCCGTGATTCTCCATCAGAACCACTCCGCCGATACGGTCGAAGCGATGTCTCTTGTGCTCGATTCTGATCGCCTCAACCCTGGATATCGGTTGAGGATAGTATCGCGATAATTTCGGGAGGGGGCTCCGATAGTCCTGCACGTCAGCCAAAAAGAAGTTACCGCCTTTCTGCTTGCTTTCCAGTCAGTCTGGACCGGAGCCACAAAACGAGTTCAGTTACGACGATGCTGATCGTCACGACCGCCCCGAAGAATAACGCGATTTCACTGTCGAGTACGATGAACGTCACAACGACTCCAGCGGCCACAGCGACCCCAGCTGCCTTATCTCTCCTCGAGGGTCTACGTTGTAACGTTGTCACGATTGTCCCGGAGAGCGCGCCGAGTGCACCTGGTATCGGAGCGATGGCTCCTCCGGAAACTATCCATCCGCAACTCGCGAGAAGTGCTGCAATAGCCGCACCCGCAGTAAGTACTTGTTTCATATCGATAGGAACATCATGCTCTTGGTGAATTAGGGTAAATTGAATTCTTGTATATGTGTGTGAGGAATGCGTTTCAGGCTTGGAATGTTCCCCACGTTGTCGGTCATACCATCAGTTACGCCATGACAGATATTCGAGTAACCAGTGAACCCACGATGACAGTCCCATGCACCCCACGTCATCCGCGTCCCAGACAGGGTTATGTGGTCTAGGATAAGAACGGCGATTGCGTGACAACCAACAGCACCGACTACGGCTCCTACCGGACCACCGAACTTGAAACCGACGAGCGCACAGATTGCCGCTTCTAATCCACCAGCGGTTAACTCCTCTATGGTTTCGCCAAATTCAATTGCCAGGTATACCTCTTGATGGAGTTGGTAGCGAATGTTACTACAATTGCCGACCCATTCGTGACCACCGTCACTTTGTGTGATAATCTTATCGTGACCCTCTGGAGTGATTTCATCTCCGTTGACACCCAGTTTTTGCGGAGTCATCGTATCAAACGTATCTGCGGGCACTGTGTCCATGTAAACAGCCCCTGTCTCTTTCTCAATTGTCACGATATAGACGTTGCTGTCGTGTTTGTGCGCAGTAACGAGATATGTATCCGTTTCTCGAATAATTTCTCCGTCACGGTTTTCGGCGGACGTAGTCTCGCTCGCTGCTACTGCGTAGGGTAATGTACCGAGTGTTCCGACACCAACACCTGCTTTTCTAAGCACCTTTTTTCTCTTGATATCATTAAACATCATATAGAACTAATAACTAATAGATTAAAAATCCGTTCATTATGAGTTCTCAACCACTCTGTGACAATTCGTAACAAATAGTGTGGCTAGAGTCGCTAGCAGGGAGAATTCCACAACGAGAATGGAGAAATCGCTCGAGGGACGGTAAGTCAATACTAACCTCGAGGAAGAAATTCAGCGATGAGTTGAGATAGATCAGAGAAGAACGTCGGACTTAGAGCAGACCGGTCTTCTGGAGCTTCATCAGGTCCTCGGTGTCGAGCGTCTCGCCCTCCTTGAACTTCTGATAGATTTCCTCGGCTTCCTCTTTGGCTTCCTCCTTCTTCTTGTCGCGAGCGGACTGGCGCTGTTTCTCCTCTTTCTTGTCCATCTCGCGCAGGCGCTTCTGGACGCGGACGAAGTCCTCGTGGTGGCGGTCGGCAGCCTCCTGGGCCTCGACGAAGGACTCGTGCATCTCGTCGGCCTCGTCGCGGATGTCGTCGGCCTCGCGGTAGGCTTCGATCATCTGGTTGTGGTGCTCCTGGGCCTTGTCAGCCAGCTCGGTCACCTTCTGGTGGTGCTGGGAGGCCTCGGAACGGACCTCTTCGGCTTCCTCGACGAGTTCCTCGAGGCCGTCGTTGTCATCGAGTTTGCCCTTGCGCTCGGCGTACTCCTCGCGCTTTCCCTCGATCTTCTCTATGAGTTCGCGCTCCTCTTCGGTCGAGAGCACCTCGGTCTGCTGTTTGAACTCGAGCTGTTCGATCTCGGACTCGAGCTGCTCGAGGTCCTTGCCCTCGTCGAGTTCCATGTCGGACTTGAGCGTCTCAACTTTGTCGAAGAGCTTGTTGGCCTCGGCGTTGAGTTCGTTGCGTTTCTCCTTGTGCTCCTGGACCTGCTCGTTGAGTTCGTCGCGCTTCTCGCGGTGTTCCTGGGCCTCGTCGACCTTCTCGCGAGTCTTCGCGTTGAGGTCGTCACGCTTTCCGGCGCGCTCAGAGGCCATCTGGTTCAGGTCGTTTCGTCGGTCCCGGAGCTGGCCGGCCTTTTTAATGAGCTGTCCTTTGGAGTCGTTCTCGAGATTTTCGTCAGTAAGGTCGATGTTTTTCGATTCGTCTACCATGTGTAGTTACCTTCGGTGCCATACCCGCACCGGCCGGCGCAATCGCTCGTGACTCGCGAAAACCCAGTGATAAGATTTCCTGTCATCGATCATCGAGCGATACGCGCCCCGGTGGCGTTCTGGTACCCGATACTACTGGTGCGTACCATTTAAATGTACCGGTCCACCCAACTGTGAAAATCGTTACCAGGGGGCCCGATACGGTGTGTAATTCACTCGCACGGTCAAACGACGAGCTTATAAACCGTACCTGTTTTCGACCGTTCGGCTCGGCAACTCGAGAGACAGGACGACGGCGTCGGCGTCCGGCGGGACGTCGACGGCTCCGGCCGAGGCACAACCCGTCGCGTTGACGGTCACCGACGTCGCGCCCGACCGTTCGCCCGCCCGCCAGGAAACCGTCGTCTCGAGCAGTTCGGGACCGTCGTTGACGACGGTCACTCCAATCTCCCCACCGCCGACCGGCGCCGCGTCGAGCACCGCCTGCACTGGCTCGTAGGCGGACGCGAGCGGCTCGAACGCCGGCTTCGCCTCGCCGTCGACGCTCAGCAAGCCCGTGCCGCCGCCCGGCCCGCTGTCCCGAAGGCTCGATGCGACGAGCAGGCTGCTCTCGTGGCGACGGAGGGCTTCGGCGACGGTCCGCACAGTTTTGGCCTGCTCCGCGAGGGACTCCTCGGGGCTCGTCGCTCGTCGCTCGAGCAACGCGGCGTCGACGCCCGTGACGGCTGCCGGATCGACGTCGTCGGTGAGCGACGCGCTTCCGAACGCGCCGACGAACCGCCCGAGGGACGGGTATCGGTCGAGGAGCCACTCGACGTCGGTCGCCTCGAGGTAGCGCCAGCCCGGGTAGAGCGTCGTGGCGGTCGCGTCGAGCCCTGGCGCTCCCGTTAGGGGGACGGTCGCGACGGAGTCGGGAATCGAGTCGGCGACCTCGAGCGCCCCGCGCTGGTCGACGCCGGCGCGCCAGGCCCGCCAGCGAAATGCCAGGCGGGCCCGCCAGCCGCTCCCGAGCGGGTCCGCGAACGGGTCGACCGGTTCGTTCCGAACGCCGACGAGGCCGAGACTCGGGTGCGAGCCATAGTACTCGACGAGCGCCTCGGCCAGTTTCGTCGCGCGGTCGACCTCGAACTCAGGGTCGGCCCCGATGATCGGCAGGTCCTGCCAAACGAGCAACCCGGCCTCGTCGCAGGCGTCGTAGAACTCGGGACGCGGAACGTGACCTCGCGCGCGTACGAGATTCGCATTGCAGTCGACGGCGCGCTGGACGTCCTGGAGGGGGTCGCTGCCGGGGAGTCGGGCAACCCCGCGAGCGCGGATCGGCCGGTCGTTGACGAGGAGTTCGTCGTCGGTGCGCTCGACCGTCCGGAGCCCGACCGTCCGTTCGGTCGCGTCCTCGCCGAGTTTCGCCCGCACGGTGTATCGGTGCTGATCCCCGTATCCCCGCGGCCACCACAGCGACGGCTCCCGAACCTCGAGTGTCTTCGAGACCGCGACTCGCTCGCCGGGGTCGCCCTCGACGCGGACGCGGTCCATCGTTCCGCCGCCGCGAAACCCCTCCGGGCGAAGCGAGAGCGTGATCGAATCGTCGAGCGGGTCCTCGCCGACGTCGACGACGAGCTCGACGTCGATGTACGCGGTCTCTCCCTCGAGTCGAGGCGTCACCGACAGCTCGTCGATGAACGTCTGCGGGCGCACTTGCACCGCCGCGCCCCACCAGATCCCCGGCAGACCGAGTTCTGGCGGTACCTCGTCAGTATCGTAGACGCCGCCGGCGGTCCGCGCTGTCGCGAACTCGAGGTGGAGTTCGGTTTCGGATTCCGGCTCGAACTCGAGTCTCGTCGGGACGAAGTACGGTGCCCCAGCGTCGATCTCTCGATCGATACCGTCGATCCGGACCGACTCGAGGCCCGAGGCGCCGTGGAGGGCGAGCAGCGTTCGGGCGTCGGGCGTCGACCGAGGATCGGCGATCGTCGTTCGATACGCGAGGCGCTCGTCGGCCGAACGCGCCGTCTTCGCGAACCCGTCCGGTCGACCGGGGACCGAAACGGGGGTCCATCGATCGACGGTCGGTGGCCCGCCCTCCGAACGCGATTCGACGACGCCAGCCATCCACTTGCCAGCCATTACCACTGTTCACTGAACGGGGACCAAATAGGTGTTGCGACGGTTCGGACCGGTCGAGGTCGCTGTACTTCGTCGCTCACCCCGAGGACTCGAGCAAACGCACGAATCGGATTCAGCCGACTTAAGAGGGATGGCGTCATCGACTCGAGGTAGGTGGCCACACGCAATGTCCGATCTACCGGACGACTTCAAGTGCACGATCACGAACTGGGAGTACATCTACAGCCTCTGTCGGGACGTCAGCGACGACGTTCGCCGCGACGCGTTCGAGCCGGACGTCATCGTCGCGCTGGCTCGGGGGGGCTGGTTCGCGGGTCGATGTATCTGTGACTTTCTCGGACTCGACGACCTGACGAGCCTGAAGATGGAACACTACGTCGGCACCGCCGAGAAGTCCGGCGAACCGACCATCCGGTACCCGATGCCCGAAGGGAGCGTCGAGGACAAGGATGTCCTCATCATCGACGACATCGCCGACACCGGCGGCTCGATCAGGCGTGCCCAGGAGTACGTCGAGGATCGTGGCGCCGGCGAGGTCCGAACGGCGACCCTCCAACTGCTCCAGACCAGCGAGTTCGACCCCGACTACGTCGGCGAGCGACTCGAGGAGTGGGCCTGGGTCGTCTACCCGTGGAACTTCATCGAAGACATGGTCGACCTCATCTCGGGCGTTATGGAGAAGGCCGACCAGGAGTCGTTCACGAAGGCGGACGTCCGTCACTATCTCAAGGAGTTCCACGACGTCGACCGCATCGGTATGGAGATCGCCCAGCCCAACCGGTTGACCGAGGTGCTGACCGAGATGGAACGCCGGGAGGTCCTCGAGATGACGGCGCCAGGCGAGTGGGCGCTGGCGGAGTAGCGTCTCGAGACTGACACCGTCGACGCGCTCGGTGCCGATTTTCGGTCTGGAACGCTCGAGGAGGCAGTCGACGCCTCACTCGAGGCATTCACTCGTTCATTTGTTCAATCGTCGACCGAAGACGCCGTCGTCGAGTCGCGACCCGAGCGCTCAGTTTCGCCCTCGTCCTCAACGATCGACCCCTTCCAGGTGCCGCGGGTGAAGTAGGCGATGGCAGCGAGCGCGCCGACGACGTCGCCGGCGACGACCCCGATCCAGATCCCCGTCGTTCCCCAGCCAGCGACGAAGATGAGGTAGTAAGCCACCGGAACCCGGGCGATCCAGAGGGTAACGACGGAGAAGACGAGCGCCGTCTTGGTGTTCCCGGCCCCGCGGAACGCACCGAGGAGGACCTGCAAGACGCCCATGAAGACGAACATCGAGGCGGCGATTCTGAGGTACGTGCTGCCGTGGGCGATCGTCTCGGCCGCCCCCTCCTCCCCGGACGTCATGAACACGCCGACGATCGGTTCCGGGGCGACGAACGCGATCGCTCCCGCCCCGAGCATAATCGCCGCGACGACGCCGGAGGCGATCCAGGTCGCACGGCCGGCGCGGTCGGGCTTCCCGGCTCCGAGGTTCTGGCCGACGATCGTGTCCGTCGCTTGCCCCATCCCCATCGCGGGGAGGAAAGCGAGGGAAATGAGTCGATTTCCGAGGCCGTAGGCCGCGACGACGGCCATGGGGAACGTCGCCACCATTGCGGTCATCGCGATCATTGCGAGCGAACTCATCGACTGCTCGAGTGCCGTGGGAACGCCCAGTCGCGTGATCTTCGAGACGTACTCGCGCCGCGGCCACAGGTGGCCGGCCTCGATCTTTGGACCGACGTCCGTCCCGAACAGGACGTAGAGTCCGATGGCGGTCGCCACGGCTCTCGAAAAGACCGTCGCGACGGCCGCCCCCTCGATCTCGAGGGTGGGAAACGGCCCGACGCCGAAGATGAGCAGCGGGTCGAGCACGAGGTTAATGACGACGCTGACGGCCATCACGCGCATCGGCGCTCGCGTGTTCCCGTAGCCGCGCATGAGCGAGGTGAAGATGAAGAAGCCGAACAGGAACGGCGACCCGAGGAAGAAGATGCGCATGTAGTCGGCTGCCAGGGGGATCACGACGGCCTTCGTCTCCGGATCCGCCGGGAGCAGGGCAAGCATCGGATCGGTCACGAAATAGCCGAGCACGCCGAGCACGATCGCGACGATCGAGATGAACGAGAGCGTCTGTCCGGCGATCAGTCCGCCCTTGCCGCTCCCGGCGCCCGTGTGCTGGGCGATGAGGATCGCCCCCGCCGCGGTGAAGCCGCCGCCAATCGAGATCAGGAAGAAGATCAGCGGAAAGGCCAGGCTCAGTGCGCCGACTGATTCGGGCGACAGCGCGCCCAGCCAGAAGGTGTCGCCGATGTTGTAGGCGACCTGCAGCAACTGGATGACCATGAGCGGCCACGCGAGCCGAAACATGGGTCGAAGGAGCGGGCCGTCGGTGAGCCCACTACCGGTCGTCGTGGTCGTCGCGGTCGTTGTGGTCGTTCCCGGGGAGTCGGTATCGGTCGTCTCGCTCTCGCTCGTACTCGAGTTCGCGTTCGCGTTCGTACTCGCGTTCACGCTCGCGTCCGTACCCGCCGTCTCCTCGAGGGGCTCGGTGCCGGAATCGTCCTCGAGAGGCATTACGAATCGAAATAGTTCTCAGGATACTTGAACTCTCGTACGACGTGATAGCGTGTCACATCTCCGCTCGGGGTGTACCCGAGGGGTGGCCCGATTCCACACCGTTTAGGAACCTCCCCGTCGACGTCAGGGTATGACCATCGGCGTCATCGGCGGAAGCGGTATCTACGAAGCACTGCCACTCGAGAACGTCTCTACGGAGTCGGCAACGACGCCCTACGGCGAGCCGAGTGACGGCCTGACGATCGGCGAACTCGCCGGGCAGGAGGTCGTCTTCCTCCCGCGTCACGGCGAGGATCACCAGCACACCCCCACCGAAGCGAGTTACCGGGCGAACATCTACGCGCTCAAGGACGCGGGTGTCGACCGCGTCATCTCGACGAACGCTGTCGGCAGCCTGCGCGAGGACCTGCCGCCACAGTCGCTCGTGATCCCGGATCAGATCTTCGACCGAACGAAACACCGGACGCCGACGTTCTTCGGCGACGGGATGGTCGTCCACATGGGCTTCGCCGATCCGTACTGTCCGGCGATGGTCGATCACCTCGCGACCGCCGCCGAGGAAGCGGCCGAGACCACCGTCCAGGAGGGCGGCACCTACGTCTGCATCGAGGGGCCCCAGTACTCGACCAGAGCCGAGAGCGAGTTCTACCGTGACCAGGGCTGGGACGTCGTCGGCATGACCACCATCCCGGAGGCCAAACTCGCTCGCGAGGCCGAGATGAGTTACGCGACGGTGACGGGAATCACCGACTACGACGTCTGGAAGCAAGACAACGAGGTTACCCTCGAGGAGGTGCTCGAGAACGCGGCGGCCAACCAGGAGTCGATCAACGCGGTGATCGAGCAGGCGGTTCGGACGATGCCCGAGGACTTCGAGAGCGAGGCCTGGTCGGCGCTCGAGGGCACGATTAACACGCCCGTCGAATCCATTCCCGAAGAGACCCGCGAGCGCGTCGAGTTGCTGGCGGGTGAGTACCTCGAGTAATCGGTCTCACTGCGCACGTCAGTCGTCGAATTCTCGAGATAGCTCGCCTTTTCCGCTCCCTTCGTCCCGAGAACTCGACTCGAGGGCGCGCTCGAGTTCGCGCTTCGCGCTGGTGTCGTTGGTCTGGACGCGCCCGACCTCCGACCCCTGATCGACGCCTGGACCGCCACCTGGACGGGCACACTCGAGGCAGTAGTCGTTGATGCCCCACTCGAGGGTGTGCAGCGGGACGCCGAAGAGAACGAACTGGCGGGTGTACCGCCGTCGAAGGCCCTGTCGGCAGGTAGTACCACAGCCGGCACAGTGCTTTCGGGGGCCGTCGAAGGTGTCCTCGTCGACGCGGTGTTCGACGCCGAAGGTGTGTGCTGGATAGAGGGGAATCCCGCGGGATATCCAGAGGACGAAGAGACCGAGGAGGAGGTTTGCCCAGCTGAGGGCGAATGCCCACTCGGCCCCGAAGACGATGGGTGGCCAGACGAACAGGAAGATGAGCGCCACGACCGGGAAGATCTTTCGGAGGAGGGCGAACGCGCCGAGGCGGGCACGATAGAGTACGTCGTCGGGTCGCGACATCTGTTTATTTGTTTTCTCGTGGCTCCCTAAACCATTGCGATCGAACTCGATTCGTAGATCATCGCTCACAGAATCCCTGCCGTCAGTGGCGCCGCGGGTCGTCGCTCACGCCCCAGAGCACCCGGTAGGCGACGTAGCCGACCAGCAGGGCGAACGCGAACATCGCGACGGTCTCGGTGAACCAGACGATCGCGTAGAGCGCTCGCGTGAGCGTCCGCACGAGGACGTACCCGCCGTAGAGGGCGACGACCACGACCAGTCCGCCGAGGGCTGCCTGCACGCGTTCCATACGCTCAGTGTGGGCGGCCACTACAAAAATTGGGACGTCAGCGCGACTCGAGCGGTACGACGTGCCACGTATCGCGCGTCGGTCAATCCGCGATCGCTTCCTCGGCCTCGGCCTCCGGCGTCACGGGTGCAATCCATAGGTCGCCGAAGAGTTCGTCCTGGTCGAGCACCAGCCGTCCGCGGTGGGCCAGAAACAGCAACGCGAGGTAGGTCATCACGCGGGTGCCGCCCACGTGGTCGATTTCGGCGTACAGTACTTCGTCGCGCCCCTTCTCGTAGTGCGTCTCGAGTTCGGCCTCGACGTCGTCGATGACGGCCTCGATGTCCTCCTCGTGGGCCGTGTGGGTCACGTCGTCGGCCGTCGGCTCGTCATCAACTCGAAAGTCGTCCCCCGAGTGGTAGCTCAGTTCCTGCATCCCGCGACCGTACCCGTGCGGCGACCCGCTCGTGTCGTAGCTCCTGGAGGACTTCCACCAGGTGCCGCGCTCGGCGTCCCGGAGCTCTCGCACCAGTTCGTCCAGCGTCTCGGGTTTCCCGCGGGCGTGCTTGCGCTCGAGGCGACGATCCATCTCGGCCTCGAGGCTTTCGATGGGGTCGAAGCCGGGCGCTGCGTCCTCCATCGCCGCCTCGTCGGCGAAGGGGGCCTCCCACGGCGGGAGTTCCTCCTCTTCGGGCTGGTCGGGGGCGAACAGTTCGTCGCTCTTCATTCGGAGGAGGACGCTCGCGTAGAACAGTGCCCGACCCGAGGTGCGGAGGTCGGCGTCGTCGAGCACCTCGAGGAACTTGTCGGTGACGGCGACGATGTCGATGTCCCAGGGGTCGATCTCGCCGTCTTTGGCGAGCTGGACGAGGAGTTCGACGGGTTCGACCTCGTCTTCGTCTTCGGCTTTGCCTTCGCCTTCGTTCCCGGCCTCGCCCCCTTCTTCCCCGTCACCCGCCGTCTCGAGGTCGTCTCTGGTATCCGAGCCAGTGATCTCGCTTTCGTCGAACGCGAGGACCGAGTCCCCGGCTCTCGAGTTCCTATCAGACCCCGGCCGCTCGCGATCCTCGTGACCGGCGATCTGCAGCGGGATGTCGTTCTCGCCTTCGCCGTCAGTCATCTGCCGGGACCTCCTCGCCGTCACCGCTCAGGTCGATCCCCGTCACGGCCGAGACGTTATCTTGCTGCATCGTGACGCCGATGGCCCGCTCGGACCGATCGAGCATCGCCGAGCGGTGAGAGACGACGACGAACTGAGCTCGGCCCGCAAGTTCGTCTACCATCTGGCCGACACGCTCGGCGTTGACCGCGTCCAGGAACGCGTCGACCTCGTCCAGGGCGTAGAACGGTGCGGGGTTGTGGCGCTGGATGGCGAAGATAAAGGCCAGGGCGGTCAGGGACTTCTCGCCGCCGGACATCGCGTCCAGGCGCTGGATGGGCTTGTCACCGGGCTGGGCCTTCATCGTCAGGCCGCCCTCGAACGGGTCCGCCTCGTCCTCGAGGTGGAGCGTGCCGGTCCCCTCCGAGAGCTTCTCGAAGATGTCGGTGAAGTGCTCGGCGATGGCGTCGTACGATTCCATGAACGTCCGCTTCTTCTGAGTCTCGTACTGCTCGATCCGCTCGCGGATGCCCTCCGCTTCCTCGACCAGCGTCTCCCGTCCCTCCTCGATGTCGTCGAGGTCGGAGCGCACCTCGTCGTACTCGTCGATTGCCAGCATGTTCACCGGTTCGAGCGCTTCCATGTCGGCCTCGAGTAACTCGACCATCTCGACGACGGTGTCGTGGTCGGGGACGTCCTCGGGATCGTACTCACCGACTTCCTCCTCGAGAGCGTCGATCTCCCACTCGAGGGCGCCTGCGCGCTCGCGGGCGGACTCGAGTTTGCTCTCGACGGCGTTGACGCGATCCTGCTGCTGGTCGCGCGCGGTTCGGGCCTCCGAGACGGCCTCCTTGACCTCCGTACGTTCGCCTTTGAGTTCGGCTAACTCGTCCTCGAGTTCCGCGACGGCATCGCGTTTGTCCTCGAGTTCTCCGCGTTTGTCCTCGATGGCGTCCTCGCAGTCGTCGATCGTGGATTCGAGTTCAGCCTTGCGGTTCTGGGCCGTCTCGATGTCGTCGTGGAGGTCCTCGATGGCCTCCTCTGCGTACTGCTTCTCGAGGCCGAGTTCGTTCAGTTTCGTGTCGAGGCCGTCCATCCGCTCTTCGCGCTCGTCGATTTCGCCCTCGAGTTCCTCGATCTGGGCCGTGAGTTCGGGGATCTTCGAGTCGGCCAGTTCGGTCTCGAGGTCGTCGATGTCGGCCTGAATCTCGTCGATCTCTCCTGTGGTCGCCTCGATCTCGTCGGCGATCTCGGTCATCCGCTCGTCGACGGACTCCCGGTCGTCCTCGAGGTCGTCGAGTTTCGTCTCGAGGTCCTCGACGTCGCCCTCGATGCGCGCTCGTTTCTCGTCTAACTTCTCGAGTTCGGCCTCGATCGAACGCACCTCGTCGGCAGCGTCGGTCTGGCGGTCGCGAGCGTCGTCCAGTCGCTCTTCGACTCCCCGGAGGTCGCTCCGGACGGACTGCTTCTCGTCCTGGAGCTGGGTTATCTGAGTGGCGACGCGCTCGAGTTGCCCCTTCCCGCCGCTGGTGAACGAGTACCTGGACCCTTTCCGGGAGCCACCGGTCATCGCCCCGCTCTTCTCGACCAGATCGCCGTCGAGGGTGACCATGCGGTAGTCGCCCATGTACGCCCTGGCGGTTTCGATGTCCTCGACGACGAGGGTGTCCCCGAGGACGTACGAGAAGATGCCCGCGTACTGGTCGTCGAAGTCGACGAGGTTGTACGCGAAGTCGACGACCCCCGGATCAGAGGGCGCGTTCGGCAGCCCTCGCGAGCGCATCTTCGTGATCGGGAGGAACGTCGCTCGCCCGGCGTTTCGCGATTTGAGGTACTCGATGCACTGCTGGCCGATCACGTCGTCGTCGACGACCACGTTCGCCAGTCGGCCGCCCGCCGCGGTTTCGCAGGCGATGGCGTACTCGCCGCTCACGTTTCCTAACTCGGCGACGGGGCCGTGGACGCCGTCGATGGCCGCGTTCTGGATCGTCGTCACCGCTCGACCGAACGAGGAGTCGCCGCTCTCGCCCGCGTTGGCCTCGAGTTCGGCGTACTCGGCCTGTTTGGCCTGTAACTCGTCGTCGATCTCCTCGAGTTTCGCCCCCAGTTCGCGCTTCTCCTCGCGCAGGTCATCGACGACGCCCGTGATGTTCTCGCGGTTGGCCTCGGCTTTCTGGAGTTCGCGCTCGAGGTCCTTTCGCTGGGTTTCGATCTCGGGGATCGACTCCCGAAGCGCCTCGATCTCGGCCTCGGTTTCGCTCACCTCGTTCGAGCGACGGCGGGCCTCGTCGAGCAGGCGGTCCTGCTCGCGCTGAAGGTCGTTCTTCTCGGTTTTCGCGGCCTCGAGTTCGTCCTTTCGCTCCCGGAGTTCGGCTTTGACCTCGTCGTACTCGGTGTCGACGTCGTCGATCTCTGCCTCGAGACGTTCGACCTCGCTCTCGCGTTCCTGCACTTCGGACGTGAGCGAGGCCTTCTCGAGTTTGTACTCGCGCATCTCGTCTTCGAGGTCGGCGACCTGCTCCTGTTTGCGGTCGATCTGGACGAACGCTTCCCGCCGAGTGGATTCAGCTTCGTCGATCCGCTCGGTCGTCGCCTCGATGCGGTCCTCGAGGCGGGAGATTTCGCCCTTGACGGACTCGATCTCGCTCTTGATCCGCAGTTGTTCGTCCTCGCCCTTGCGCTCGATTTCTGCGTTGAGGTCCTCGAGGTCTTCCTCGAGTCTGAGGACTTTCCCCTGGCGCTCGTCGAGTTCGCGCTGGAGGTCCTCGAGGTCGGTCTCGAGGCCGTCGATCTTCGTCTCGACGCCGTCGAGTTCCTCGCGCTTGTCTTCGAGTTCGCTGGCCTTGAGATACCCTTCGTATTCGTCCTTTTCCTCGCGGAGTCGCCGGTAGCGAAGCGCCGTCTGGCGCTCGTCCTCGAGCTGGGCGAGGCGGTCGCGTTTCTCTCCGATGCGCAACTCGGCCTCGTCGATGCGTTCTTGAACGATCTCGAGTTCGCCGAAGGCGTCTTCCTTCTTGGCGTCGAACTCGGCGACGCCGGCGATTTCGTCGATGATCTGACGCCGGTTGTACGGCGTCATGTTGATGATTTCAGTGACGTCGCCCTGCATGACGACGTTGTAGCCCTCGGGGGTGACCCCGGCCTGGGCGAGCAGGTCCTGGATGTCCGAGAGGTTGACCGAGCGGTCGTTGAGGTAGTAGTAGGAGTAGTAGTTGTCCTCGGTGCGCTTGATCCGCCGGCGAATTCGAATCTCCTCGCAGTCGCCGACGTCGTCGCTGCCGGCGGCGTTGACGACCTGGGAGCGCGTCAGCGTCTCGTCGCTATTGTCGAGAATGACCTCGACGATGGCCTCACGCGGGCCGGACGACGCTCCCTCGCCGTCGTGGCCCGGGTTGTAGATCAGGTCGGTGAGCTTCTCGGCCCTGATCCCGCGGGTGCGAGCCAGGCCGAGCGCGAAGAGGACGGCGTCGATGATGTTCGACTTCCCGGACCCGTTCGGGCCCGTAACGACGGTGAAGTCCTCGTAGAAGGGGATCTTCGTCTTCCGGCCGAAACTCTTGAAATTGTCCAGGACGAGCGCCTTGATGTGCATTCGAGATCTCCGTAGAGCGGGCGTCGATCGCCGACGTGGGTCGGGCGAGTCGACGAGTTATGCGACAATAATGTCGTCGGTACCTGAGTCTTCTGGTTCGCCCTCGATCGCTTCCTCTCCGTCTTCCTCGGCACCGTCGGCTTCCGCGGCCGCCTCGGCGACGTCGTTCTGGGCGGCCTCCGGCGTCTCGTCGCCCTCGACCTCGGCATCGGCCGACTGGCGTCGCTCCGGGACGCGCGTCGGGATTTCGGTATCCAACTCGGCCTCGAGTACACGGATGCGTTCTTTCGACTCGACGAGTTCTTCGGTCAGTCCCTCCACGGTGGACTCGAGTTCCTTCACGGTCGCCTCGAGTCGCTCGACGCGATTTTTCGGCATACCTACTAGGGACTGTTCTCGCTACTTAAACGTACGTCAGACATGCGTATTTTTTCTGGTAGATAAACGACGACGAACATCGCCACGTTTCGGCGGTCCGCTCGCGCGTCGATCCGAGACTGCGAGGCACCATTAACATGTTCACGTTTGGCTATTTGCAGTGATGCTTGCTACCATACCTATGGCAATACAGCCACGAACGGGGGTTGCTACGCAATGACCGACGCGACCAATCCGGCGGCGAACGGTGGTATCGACCGACGAGACGCACTGAAACTGTTCGGCGGGTCGGCGCTCGCGGTCGCGCTCGCTGGCTGTACCGAACTCCTGGGCAATGGCGACGGTGACGATTCCTCGCCGTCCGAGACGGGCGACGGCGACGTTCCGGACGAACCGATCCAGGCCGGGTTGCAGACCTTCAGAGAGGGTGCACCCGCCGTGCTCGGCGTGCAGGCGGAGTACGGAGCCGAAACCGCCGTCCGGCGAATCAACGAAAACGGCGGCGTCGCGGGCCGGGAGATCGAACTCGACATCGTCGAGGAGGGGTCCGAACAGCTCGAGAACTACCAGCAGTTCGTCGACCAGGGCAAGGACGTCACTTTCGGCCCGATCTCGAGCGGCGGCCACGAGGCGATGGTGCCCGAAATCGACGACCAGGGCGTGATCAACGTCGCGACTGACGGCACGGTGACGACGCTGTACGAGGAGAACTTTCCGGATACGACCTACTCGTTTCGCTTCCAGAATCACGACGTGATGGAGGCGCTGTCGGCCGCCAAGGAGGCGGTCGAGGTCCTCGGCGCGGACAACATCGACACGTACGCCGGTGTCAACCCGAACTACGCGTTCGGCGAGGACGAGATGGCGCTCTTTTCCGCCGGCATCGAGAAGCTCACCGGTGCGGAGGAGGTGTACAACGGGACGCCGGACCTCGCCGCGGACGACATGTCGACCCACGTGACGAACATCAACAGCGAGGAACCGGACGTCGTCTTCACGAGTTGCTGGGGGGGCGACGCCACCCTGCTCCTCCAGCAGGCGCAGGCGAACGACATGCTCGACAACACGGAACTCGTCGTCGGCACGGTGCTGTACGGGTCGGCGAACGACTACGAGGAGGGCGACCTCGAGGGGCCAATCCACGGCGGATCGCGAAACTTCTACTGGGACCAGCCCACCACGGACCAGTGGACGCCCGCCGCAGACCTCTTCGACGAAGTACAAGACGAGTACGGCGTGATCCCGACCGCGCACTTCATGAGTGGCTACGGCGCGGTGACCGCCTGGGCGACGGCCGCCGACAAGGCCGTCAGGCTCCTCGGGCGCTGGCCCGACCAGGACGAACTCGCGATGGTGCTCGAGGAACACGGGTTCTTCACCCCGGCGGGCTACCACGTCATGTCGACCGACCATCAGGGCTACTCGAGCGCCCACTTCGGCGAGATGGCGTGGTCGGACGAAATCGGCGGGGCCATCCTCGAAAACGTCAACGTCTACGCGGCCGAAAACGTCTCTCCGCCGCCGGGAACGACGTCTCTCGACTGGATCGACAGCTGGTAGAGGTACGACGGACGCAATTTATGAAATTCTTAGCACAAGTACATCGGAAAGCGACGGTCGAGAGGGTGTAACGAGATGATCGAATCGCTCCTCACCCACACGCTCAACGGCCTCTACTACGGCCTGATCCTGTTCATGATCGCGTCCGGACTGACGATCATCTTCGGTGTCCTGGGAATACTGAACCTCGCCCACGGCGAACTGTACGCGCTCGGGGCGTTTCTCGTGGTTACCGTCGTCGGATTCCTCGCAGGATTCGTCGCCGAACCCACGGGCCCACTTTCAGCGCTCGTCTTCGGTGTAGTAGTATTGCTGGGATCGCTCCTCGCGGCGGCCGTCCTGCTCCCGGTCGGCGCCGTCATCGAGTCGGTGTTCGTCAGACCGATTTACGAGCGCGAGGACGTCTACCAGTTACTGCTGACGTACGCGCTGTTGCTAATCCTCGTCGACGTGATGAAGTTCCTCTGGGGGACGTCTCCGGTCAGCACCTCGTCGTACAGCAGACTCAACGAGATTCCGACGACCGAACTCGTGGGGTTCAGCTACCCTTCCTACAACGTGATCGTGATTCTCGTTGGCGTCGTGGTCTTCGCCTGGCTCATCTGGTTCTTCGACCGGACGAAGACCGGGCGTATCGTTCGCGCGACGGCGATCAACCGCGAGATGTCGACCGCCATCGGCGTCAGCACGGACCGGACGTTCACGCTCGTCTTCGCCATGGGGGCGTTCTTCGCCGCCTTCGGCGGAGCGATGAACAGCATCGGGCCGAGCGACGCGTACCTCGAGATGGGGCTCGACCCCCTCGTACTCTCGTTCGTCGTGGTCGTCATAGGCGGCCTCGGAAGCCTGAAGGGGGCGTTCGTCGCCGCGTTGCTCGTCGGCGTCATCAGCCGGTGGACGGTCGGCGTGTTCAGCCTGCCCCAGCTCGAGCTGGCGGCACCGTTCATCCTGATGGCCATCATCCTGCTGGTCAAACCCGAAGGTCTCTACGGGACGTGGGGTGAGATCGAATGACTCGTGTTTCCAGAAATGGAGTCCTGGCGGTGTTAGCCATCGTCCTCCTGCTCGCCGTCCCCGACATCGCCAACGTGACGCCGCTGTCGTTCTCGATTATTCACCAGGGAATCCTGTTCGGCATGGCGGCGATGGGGCTGAACCTCCTGTTGCGCCACACCGAACTGGTTTCGTTCGGACACACCGCGTTCTTCGGCGCCGGTGCCTACGGCGTCGCCGTACTGACGGCCCACTACGAGGTGTCGAACGGGTTGCTGTTGCTGCTCGGGGCGGCCCTGGCGGCGACGGCCATCGCTCTGCTGGTCGGCTATCTCGTCGCCGGCTACCTCGACATCTACTTCGCGCTGTTGACGCTCGCGTTCAACCAGGTGCTGTTCGCGTTCGTCCTCCAGAGCGGCTTCTTCAACTACAACGATGGCCTCCGGGTCCGCGTAGGCGCCGACCGGCCGTCGCTGCTCGGAATCGACCGCTGGCTCGTCTCGACGTTCGGTGCCGACCCAATCGTCGCCTACGACTACGTCCTGTACTACCTCACGGTCGTCGTCCTCCTCGTCATGGTCGCCGTGACGTGGAAAATCGTTAACTCGCCGTTCGGTCGGGCGCTCGACGCCATCGGTCAGGATCGAACTCGAGCTCGGTTCATCGGCATTCCGGTCGACCGGTACGTCTGGATCGCGTTCACGCTCTCCGGCCTCTACGGCGGCATCGCGGGCGGGCTGTTCGCCCTCCTGCAACTTCACGTCCGACCAGAGCCGGTCCTCTTCGTCTTCGTCTCCGGTGAGATCCTGTTCATGGCGATCATCGGTGGCATCGGAACGATCGTCGGACCGATCGTCGGCGGCATCGTACTCATCTACTTACTCCGGCTAGCACGGTTCTACTTCGAGTACTACCACGCACTGACGGGACTCGTGTTGCTGGTCGTCGTCTTCTTCCTGCCGGAGGGAATACTCGGCTCGCTGCCGACGTTCAGAGCGGGCCTCGAGCGGCGCCTTCGCGACCCGACGCTCGTTCGCGGGGACGCCGCTACCGTCTCGACGACGATCCGCCAGCGACTGTACCGCGCCGCGACGACCGTTCGCATTCTCGTATTCGGGGTGAAATAGATGCTCGAAGCACGCAACTTACGGAAGGAATTCGGAGTGCTCCGCGCCACCGACGACGTCTCGCTCACGTTCGGGGAGACCCCCGGCGAGATGGTCTTCATCGTCGGTCCGAACGGCGCCGGAAAGACCACGCTCATCAACCTCCTCACGGGGTTGCTCGAACCCGATCAGGGCTCGGTCGTCGTCCACGAGGACGACGGCAGCGGCTCGACGGTCGAGCGCGACATCACGGACACGTCGCCGGAAAGACGGGTCAACGAAGGACTCGTTCGGAGCTTCCAGATCGTCCACGTCTTCGAGGAGATGACCGTTCGCGAAAACCTTCGCGTCTCCGTCCTCTCGCGTTACGGCAAGACGCTGAGCATGCGAACCCGCGACGATTCGCACGACGAAGTCGAAGAAACAGTCGACGGTCTGCTCGAGCAGTTCCGGCTCGAAGACGTCGCCAACGAGGTGGCGGAGACGCTGCCTCATGGCGACCGAAAGCTCCTCGACGTGGCGATGTCGTTCGCCCTCGATCCGACGTACCTGCTCCTGGACGAGCCGACCTCCGGGGTCGCCACGCGGGAGAAGGAGTACGTCATCGAAACCATCGTCGAGGCGAGCGAGGCCGACGGCGTCACCACCGTCACGATCGAACACGACATGGATCTCGTCAAGGAGTACGCCGACCGACTGGTCGTTCTCCACGAGGGGAGCGTGTTCCGGGAGGGCAAACCCGAACTGCTCGAGACCGACAGCGAACTGCGGCGGGTCCTCCTGGGGGTGGACGAATGAGTTCGTCGCACCCGCTGCTCGAGGTCTCGAACCTCTCGGCGACCGTCGAGGGATTCGAGGTCACCCACGGCGTCGATCTGACAGTGCGCGAGGGCGAAGCCGTCGCGCTCGTCGGGCGCAATGGCGCCGGAAAGACCTCGACGTTCCGGGCGATCATGGGACTGACGCCCATCGCAAGCGGGTCGATACGACTTCACGGCGAGGAACTGACGACGCTCCGACCGGAACTCATCCCGCGACGGGGAATCGGGTATCAGCCGGAAAATCGCGACCTGTTCACGGGCATGAGCGTCGAGGAGAATTTCCGGCTTCCAATCTGGACGGCGGGTGACGCTCGCGGCGTCGACGACGAGGACGCCATGGTCGAGGACATCTTCGACCTGTTCTCCGAACTGGAGTCGCGCCGCGATGCCGAGGTCCAGAACCTGAGTGGTGGCCAGGGGAAGATGACCGCGATCGGTCGGGCACTCGCACTCAACCCAGACCTGCTCATTCTCGACGAACCGCTCGAGGGACTGGCGCCGGTCGTCGTCGAGAATCTCAAGACATACATCCGGGAGATCATCGACCGGGACATCTCCGTGCTCATCGCCGAGTCGAACGCGAGCCACGTCCCCGACATCGTGGACCGAATGTACGTCATGGAACGCGGCGAAATCGTCGACAGCGGCGATCCGGACGTCCTGGTCGAAGACGAGGACATCCAGATGCTGATGCAAGGCGGTGGCGGGGAATGACGGCGGGTCATTCGAGTCCCACTGCCGACGAGATGGCAGGCCGCACCGTCTTTGTCACCGGGGCCAGCCAGGGCATCGGCCGTCGGATCGCCCTCGCGTTCGCCGACCGCGGGGCGAACGTCGCCCTCGCGGCGCGGGGCGACGGAATCGAGGAAACGGCCGCCGAAATCGGCGACCCGTCGCGGACGCTCCCCGTTCGTACCGACGTCACCGACGAGTCCTCTGTACGCTCGTCGATCGCCGAGACCGTCGACAGCTTCGGCGGCCTCGACGTCCTCGTCAACAACGCGGGGATCGCCGGACCGACGGCGCCGATTGGAGCGGTCGAGCGCGATGACTGGGACCGGACGATGGCCGTGAACGCCACCGGCCCCTACCTGACGGCGAAACACGCGGTGGCTGACCTCCGCGAGAGCGACCGGGCGAGCGTCATCAACATTTCGTCGATCAGCGGCAAACGGCCGCTCGAGAACCGGACGCCCTACGTCGCCTCGAAGATGGCGGTGATCGGTCTCACCCGGACCCTCGCGTTCGAATTAGGCGAGGACGACATTACGGTCAACGCGATCTGTCCAGGGGCGACCAGCGGTCCGCGGATCGAGGCCGTCATCGAAGCACAGGCCGAGAGCCTTGGCGTGGAGTACGACGAGGCCAAACGGCGAGTGTTCACCGAGGACGCCGCGCTCGAGACGCTGGTCGACGCCGACGACGTGGCCGAGATGGCCCTATTCCTCGCGAGCGACGCCGCCCGCCACGTGACGGCCCAGGACGTCAACGTCGACGGCGGTACCGCCTGGTACTGACGAGTACCTGGGGAACTCCGTCGACGTCCACGACTGAGAGAACTCGGCCACATTCCGAGGTAGCGTACGGAGACCGCCACTCCATTTGCAGTCCGTGAATTGCTTGCAACCTGTGCTCGAGTGTCGGCGCTTGCACGAACGTCACCACGTAGCTATCTGGCCCTGGCTTCCGTACCACCCTCGAGGACGTGTTCAATGACGATTAAAACGCCAGTAGACCACCCGGACTACGAAACGCTCACCGAAACGACCCGCGGCGAAGTACTCCGTCCCGACGATGACGGCTACGACGAAGCCCGATCGGTCTGGAACGGAATGATCGACCGCCGACCGGCCGTTATCGTTCGGCCAACCGGCACGGCCGACGTAATCACCGCGGTCGAGTTCGCTCGCGACCACGGCCTTCCCCTCGCCGTGAAGGGAGGTGGCCATAACGTCGCCGGAAACGCCGTCTGCGACGACGGCCTCACGATCGACCTGTCTCCGTTGGCGTCGGTGCGGGTCGATCCCGCAGCCCGAACCGCCCGGGTCGGTCCCGGCGCAACGATGGGGGATCTCGACCACGAAACGCAGGCGTTCGGCCTCGCTACCCCGGGCGGGGTCATCTCGACGACTGGTGTCGCCGGACTCACGCTCGGGGGCGGTGTCGGCTGGCTCAGCCGCAAGTACGGGCTCGCGATCGACAACCTCCGGTCGGTCGACGTCGTCACCGCGGACGGCAACCTGATCACCGCGAGCGAAGCCGAGAACCCGGACCTCTTCTGGGCGATTCGCGGTGGCAGCGGCAACTTCGGGGTCGTCACGTCGTTCGAGTTCGACCTGCACGAGGTCGGTCCGGACGTGCTCTTCGGCCCGACTGTGTACGCCTACGAGGACGCACCCGACATCCTCTCACGCTACGCGGCGTTCGCTCGAGAGGCGCCGCCGGAGTGTGCCGTCTGGGCGAACAGCGTGGCCGCGCCGCCGCTTCCGGTCATCCCGGAAGAAATCCACGGTACCACGGTCCTGGTGCTCGTGCAGTTCTACGCCGGCGACCTCGAGGAAGGCGAGACAGTGCTCGAACCGCTCCGCGAATACGGCGACCCCATTGCCGACGCCGTCGCGCCGACCCCCTACACGGAGGCCCAGCGTCTCCTGGACGATCTGTACGCCGAGGGGGCTCGTAACTACTGGAAGGCGCCGAATTTCACGGAACTCACCGACGCGACGATTGACACCATCGTCGAGTACGCCGAACGGTTCCCGACGGGACAGTCCGAAATCCTCCTCCACCAGGTCGGCGGGGCAGTCAACGAGGTCGGACCGGACGAGACCGCCTACCCGCACCGGGAGACGGCGTTCATCGCGAGCGTCGCCGCTCGGTGGGAGGATCCGGCGAACGACGACGAGTGCATCGCGTGGGTGCGGGAGTGCCACGACGCGCTCGATGAAGGAGCCACCGGCGGAACGTACGTGAACTTCGAGGGCGACCAGGAGGGGCGCGAGCGGAACGCCTACGGCGTGAACTACGATCGGCTCGCCGAGACGAAGGCCGAGTACGATCCGGAGAACGTCTTCCGGACGAATCAGAACGTCGAGCCGGTGAGGCAGGGGTAGGAGGTCGTAGAAGAGGGAGTTTCTCCCCAAATTACTGTCGTTCCGCCTCGCCGTCGAACCGCTTCTCGGCAGAGAGTCGGTGCGCGACCGTCCCCTCGAGTTCGCAGATTTTGGCCGCATGCGGTGCAATCGAGGCCGCTCCCTCGGCGGTCAGTTGCTGGTGGGTGAGCGTCTTCAGGTAGGTGCCGACCCAGATACCACCGGTGTACGTCGACACCTCGAGCGTCGGCAGACAGTGGTTCGTCCCGACGGCCTTGTCCCCGAAGACGACCGGCGAGTGGTGGCCGAGAAAGAGCGAGCCGTAGTTGACGAGGTCGTCGACGTACTCGCGGGGCTCGTCGCTCATCACCTGGAGGTGCTCCATCGCATAGTCGTTCGCGACCGCTATAGCGGCATCACGGTCTTCGGCGACGATCACCTCGCCGTTTTCCGCCCAGCACGCTCGAGCGGTTTCGGCCGTCGGCAACTCCTCGAGTTGCGCCTCGACGGCGTCTATCGTCTCGCGAGCGAGCGATTCCTCGAGCGAGACGAGGACCACCCGGGAGTCGGTGTCGTGTTCGGCCTGGGCGAGCAGGTCGGTCGCCACCAGTTCGGGATCGGCGGTGTCGTCGGCGATGATGAGCACCTCGGTCGGTCCAGCGAGGAAGTCGACGCCGACGTGGCCGAACACCTGTCGCTTCGCCTCGGTCGTGTAGGCGTTCCCGGGGCCGGTGACGACGTTGACGGTCGGCACGGATTCGGTACCGTAAGCCATCGCCGCGATCGCCTGGGCGCCGCCCACGCAGTAGATTTCGTCCGCACCAGTTCGATCCATCGCGTACAGCTGTGCGGGCTGGACGCTCCCGTCGTCCTGGGGCGGCGCACAGGCCACGACGTGTTCGACGCCGGCGACGACGGCGGGGACGATCGTCATCGCCGGCGACGCGACGAGCGGGTACCGTCCGCCAGGAACGTACACCCCGGCTCGCTCGATGGGGACCACTCGCTGTCCGAGTCGAACCCCGTCGTCGAACTCGCGCTCGAAGCCCTCGAGGTGGCCGCGCTGTTCCTCGTGGAATTCGTGAACGTTCTCGATCGTCTCGTCGATCACTTCCCGATCCTCCTCCGAGAGACGTTTTCGAGCCGACGCCAGTTCCTCGTCCGTCACCCGGATCGACTCCCGCTCGACGCCGTCGAACCTGGCGGTGAGTTCGCGGAGGGCGTCGTCCCCGTCACTTCGGACGGCAGCGATGATCTCCGAGACGGATTCGGTCACTTCGGGTGGAAACTCGAGCGACGGTCGCTCCGCGCCCTTGATATGCGTGCTATTTTCTATCACGACATGAATTGACGCGGCACCCTCGGATAAACTCCGATGTTAACACGGAAACACAGGGAGGCGCCTCGAGATTTCGGATCGGTCGCGAGAACGGCGACGCTAGAGCGGGGTCTCCTCGTCGTCCACGTCCGAGAGCGCCGACAGCGCGGCCCCGAGCAGTTTGCGCTCGCTCCGTCGGAGGTTCATCGAGACGGCCGTCTTCGAGATGTCGAAGTGATCCGCGAGTTCGTCGAGGGTCGCCCCGCGAGGCGTCTCGTAGTAGCCGAATCGAGAGGCCGTTTCGAACGTCTTCCGTTCGGTCTCCGTGAGCGACCGGCAGCCGTCGAGCAACCGCCTCGCGCTGTCGGCGTTCTCGAGGAGGTCGAACAGCGTGGACGCGCCGAACTGATCCCGGTTTTCGACGTCGTAATCGTTGTGGCGCTCGAGGTCCGCAAGCGTCCTGTCCTCCGCGTCGTCGTCGTCGAAGCCGACGTGCCAGTGCTCGCGACCGTTTTCGATCTGGAACGGACCGGTGATGTAGCCTCCGTGTCGCTGGATCGTCTTCATCGCGTTCGTCTGTTCGATAACTGTCCCGATCTGGGCGACGTTCCCCCGCCGCGAGAGCAGATAGTAGTCGGACATGTTTCGGTGCTCTCGAAGCGTCTGGAGGCCGGTATCCAGCGTTCCGGGGGAATTTCCCCTGGCGATAAGGCGAGTCTCGAGTTTTTCGGCGTCCGTATCCAGTTGCCACTGGACGGCCGAGAACGCGATGTCGACGTCGTCAGTGGTGTCGATGAACGGACAGTCGTACTGACGCATGTCGATGTTTAGGTCGATCATCGCAGGTCAATACCCGAATGGGGCCCACCGACATTAATTGTTAGCATCTCCCTCATAGCGTTACCTTTCCTCTCACTGGTCGTCTCTTCACGCGGGCGCTCCCTTCCCTCACCCTCCGCGACCGCCCATTGATATGTTAACATTCGAGTTTTAGCGTGACTCGAGTCAACTAGTCACTCGATACAACGATGACTCAGGATCAAGTCGCCGTCCCAGCGGTCACTCGAGAGACAATTCACACGGTAGATGACGATTCGTTCGCCGAGGAAAACGTCTGTATCGTCACCGGTGCAGCGTCGGGCATCGGCCAGGCGGTCGCCCTCACCGCCGCCGAGAACGGACTCACCGTCGCCGCAACGGACTACGACGAGGCCGGCCTCGAGGAAACGGTCGACCGCGCCGACGAAATCGGTGTCGCCGGGTCCGTAGCGCCGGTGGTCGGGGATCTCACCGTCGACGAAGACATCGAACGGATCGTCCAGGAGGCGGCGAATCTCGGCTCCGTGAAGTACCTCGCCAACGTCGCCGGGATGCAACACATCGACGCCATCGAGGAGTTCCCGATGGACGCCTACGACCGCATCCACCAGATCATGCTCAGAGCACCGATCTATCTGACGAAGCTCTGTATCCCGCACTTTCGAGAAACGGCGGACGGGCGCGGGTGCGTCGGGAACATGGCCTCGGTTCACGGCCACTACGTCACGAGCGATAAAGTCGCCTACAACGTCTCGAAGTTCGGCCTGCGCGGCCTCACGCAGTCGATCGCCGCCGAAGGCGAAGGCGACGTTCGGTCGTTTTCGGTCAGTACGGGCTACGTCAAGACTCCTCTCGTCACGAACCAGCTCCAGGACACTGCCGAACAGCGCGGGATCAGCGTCGACGAGGTCATCTCCGACGTGATGCTCGGCCAGTCCCGCGTCAAAGAGATGATGGATCCGGTCGACGTCGCCAACCTTTTCGTCGTCGGGTTCTCGAAGCTCGGGCGCCACCTCGATGGTGGCGACCTGCTCTTCGACGGCGGGATGACCCTGACTTACGAGTGATCGCGGAGGTACTGACGCGGATGAGTCCCGAGATGTGAGTAACACGGCGGGCCCCGAGGGTGCGGATACCGGGTGGGCCCCGAGGATGCGGATAACGGGTGGGTCTCGAGGGTGTGGATAACGGGATGGGTACCGAGGATGTCGTCAGAAGACGTCCGCTCGGATTCTCCAGGATCGTCGGTGGGTCGAGGGGTCAAGTCGGCGAGAAAACGGCAACGATTCGCTGACGGACCGATTGTCACGCTCACCACGCTAATGGATCCGAAAATATCGCACTCGCGAGAACGATTTACCGCCGATCAGTACAACCCGACTGCCTCGATCTGCTCCTGGTACCGGTTGCGGATCGTCACCTCGGTCACCTGGGCGACGTTGGCGACCTCCCGCTGGGTCTTCTTCTCGTTACAGAGCAGCGAGGCCGCGTAGATGGCCGCGGCAGCGTAACCCGTCGGGGATTTCCCGGAGAGGAGCCCCTTCTCGGCCGTCACGTCGATGATCTCGTTGGCCTTCGCCTGGACCTCCTCGGAGAGCTCGAGTTCCGAACAGAACCGGGGGACGTACTTCTTCGGGTCGACCGGCTCCATGCCCAGACCGAGTTCCTGAGCCACGTAGCGGTAGGTTCGGCCGATCTCCTTGCGATCGACCCGCGAGACGGCGGCGACTTCCTCGAGGCTCCGCGGAATGCCCTCGATTCGGCAGGCGGCGTACAGCGCCGAGGTGGCGACGCCCTCGATCGAACGCCCGCGGATGAGGTCCTCCTGGAGCGCCCGGCGATAGAGCATGCAGGCGACCTCGCGGACGGACCGTGGAATGCCGAGTGCCGAGGACATCCGGTCGATTTCGGAGAGGGCGAACTGGAGGTTGCGCTCGCCCGCGTCCTTGGTTCGGATGCGCTCTTGCCACTTGCGCAGGCGGTGCATCTGACTGCGCTTTTCCGAGGAGAGCGAGCGGCCGTAGGCGTCCTTGTCCTTCCAGTCGATGGCCGTCGTGAGCCCCTTGTCGTGCATCGTCTGGGTCGTCGGCGCACCGACGCGCGATTTGCTGTCGCGCTCGGCTGCGTTGAACGCCCGCCACTCCGGCCCGCGGTCGATACGGGATTCTTCGACGATCAGCCCACACCGCTCGCAACTGATTTCGCTCCCCCCATCGCTCGTGACCAGCGACTCGGACTCACACTCCGGACACTGTTTCACCGTCGACTGAGTCGAGTCCGTTTCTTTCGTAGCCGACGTCGCGGATTGCTCTCGTTCGCGGGTGGGGCGTATCATCGGATACCTCCCTGAATGCGACGGGGAAGGTTAAGCCCTCTGTCCGGTTTTCTGACAGTTACTCGCCAACATTCGGTCGTTTCCGCTCTCGAACTGTGGCCGCCGTCGGCTCTTCGGACGACCCGATCTCGCAAGTCGAGTGGCGCACGGTGGAACCGACGAATTCGCCGAGTTACCCCCGCAGGCCCTCGTCTCCCAGTGTCCGGGAATACGAGCCAGGCTTAGGTCCGTGTCGCTCGAAGCGAACGTATGGTCACCGCCACCGATCAGCACCGACGACCCTCGCCCCCGACGACGGTTACGGATCGCGCGGAGCGACCGATTGCCGTCGCCGCCTACGCTGACGGCTCCGAACCAGTGGTCGAGATGTACACGCACTTCGACGACGAATCGCGGTCGCAGGGGCTTCCACCGCGGAGTGAGCCCCGGATACGCGAGTGGATTAACGGACTCCTGGACGAGGGGTTCCACGTCGTCGCGCGCCATCGAGGTGACGTGGTCGGTCACGCCGTCCTGGTTCCGTTCGATGACCGAGCCGAGTTAGCTATTTTCGTTCGGCCGGCGTACCAGTCGGCGGGGATCGGTACGCAACTCATCAGTCGGTTGCTCGAGTACGGCCGGGAAAACGGCGTGAGTCACGTCTGGCTGACCGTCGACCGGAATAATCGCATCGCGATGAACCTCTACCGGTCAGCCGGCTTCGAGACGACTGCGCGCAACCGCGGCGACTACGAGATGGAACGGTATCTGTAATCGCGGGACGTGGGGATCGCTCGAGTCCACGATAACGGGGTCGTCAAACGAAGGGAACTCCGCGCTGGCGATCTGTCTGGAGGTCGCAGCGGACTCGTCTACAGGTTCGTCGTCGCCTCGAGCGCGATGTCAATCGCGCGAGCGACGTTGTTCTTCGCCTTCTCGGGCAGCTCGTCGTCCTCGGTGTCGGTTCCCTTTTGGGTGCCCTTCACGAGGTTTCCGTCGACGGTACAGATGGCGCCGGCGCGGAGGCCTTTGCGGCGCGCGAGGGTGAACACGGCCGCGGCTTCCATCTCGACAGAGAGCAGGCCGGCGGCCTCCCAGTTCTCGACGTACTCGTCCGTCTCGGCGTAGTAGGCGTCGTCGCTGGCGATGGGGCCGACGTGGACGTCCTCGTCGTTTTCTTCTGCCCCGTCGACCAGCGCCGAGAGGACCTCGTAGTCCGGAACGGCCGGGTACTCCACGTCCTCGTAGCGCTTCGACGTCCCCTCGTTCTTGGCAGCGCCAGTCGCGACGATCATATCGCCGATTTCGATATCTCGCTGGAGGGCCCCGGTCGTCCCGACGCGGACGAACGTCTCGACGCCGACGTTCGACAGTTCCTCGAGAGCGATGGCAGCCGAGGGACAACCGATGCCGGTCGAACAGATGGTTAGCTCACGACCGTCGTAGACGGCGTTGACGAGCTTGTACTCGCGGTTCTGAGCGATCGTCTCGGATTCGTCGCAGTGGCTCGCGATGCGGTCGACGCGTCCTGGATCGCCTGGAATCAACGCGATGTCGTGGACGTCGCCGTCGTCAACGAGCAGGTGCGGTTGGGTTGCCATGGACGACGATTCTCGGACCGGCCGCAAAAAGGTCGCGTTCCGTCCGGCGGGAACCAGTCGGTTCGTGATCCGCACTCGACACCGACGGTCCTCGGTGCCCGTCAGCACGGACGACTCGAGGACCGTGCCCGCATTCGACGTCGACGCTCGGGCAGCCCGAGTTCGAATCGTCAGTAACCGCTCCCCCTTGCTGCCTTGCTGGCTACTTACTGTTGCTTCTCGCTGTCGCTGCTCGTCGTATCGCCGATGCGATTCGTCGCCCAGTGTTCCCCTGGGCGTTGAGCCATAAGCGTTGACGTGGTTACGAGATCTCCTGCGGTTCGTCGTCAGCCGTCACGTGAATACACGTCGGCGTGATGACGACCAACCCGTCGGGGAGGTCGATCGTGATCCGGCCCGCTTCACGAGGCGTGCCGTCGTGCCTGTCGGCGAACAGTGCGTCGAGTGCCTCCGGGTCGACGTACTCGTACAGTTGTGTCGACGACGAAAGTACCTCTTCACCTCTGTACATCGCGATTGCGGACGCCGTGGCGACGCTCAGCGGTTCGGCGTCGTCCCGCTCGTACCGGACGTGGTGTCGTGCCCCAGTCCCCCTGGAGCGAACGGCCCCTGCTGTTCGTTCGTTCATGTCTATCAGGTATACGTCTCCGTGACGCTAGTCGACTTGCCAACGACCAGCGCCATATAGGTACCGTCAGACACCACTGGCTGCAATAGTTTGGTAGCGAAGAACGTGGTAAGAAGTGGCACGAAATCAGCGAGTGCGGGCGCCGTCGAGAACCTCCTCGACAGCACCAACCGTCGGCGCACACCGTGCTCCCTCGACGCTCGCCGCGAGCGCACCGCAGGCGTTCGCGAACTCGAGAATCCGTTCGACATCCTCGGTCTGGAGGTACATCGCGAGGAAGCCAGCCGCGAACGCGTCGCCGGCACCCGTCGTGTCGACGGCTTCGATGTCGAATCCAGGATGGTGAATCGACCCTCCAGGAGTGTGGACTTCGGCTCCGTCGCCGCCGTACTTGACGACCAGGATGCGGTCGCTGAAGTCCGACGTGGGGTAGGTCTCCTCGATCATCGACTCGACCTCCCGATCGTTCGCGAAGATCACGTCCGCGTGGGCTAGCGCCTCGTCGTAGTCGCGCTCGGCCAGCCGTCGACCGGGGTCGGTGCTGACGGTCACGCCGGCGTCGCTGGCGAGACGGGCCAGGCGCCCGGCCGTATCGGGGCGCTGGCTCGTCAGGTGGACGTGATCGACGCACTCGATGCGGTCCGGGTCCAGATCGGACGGACGAACGGCCTCGTTGACCCCGTCGTTCCCGAGGACGGCCACCTCGCCGTCGTCGTCGACCAGGATGTACTTGACCGCGGTGTCGGCGCCCTCGATGATCCGAACGCCGTCGAGGTCGACGCCCGCGGCCTCGAGTTCGCGCCTGGCCAGGAGGCCGTTGTCGTCGTCGCCAACGCTTCCGACGAGCCCGGCCTCGACCTCGAGGGTGGCGAGCGCGGCGGCGACGTTCGCGGCACTTCCGCCGCCGGACTGGCGTTGCGAGCGGATGGCGGCCTCGCCGTCGGGTTCGGGGAAGCGGTCGACGCGGAGGGTGACGTCCCAGTTGACGTGGCCGGCGGTGAGTACGGTGACCATTCGACGATGGCGGAGAGACGAGAGCCGGTCAAAAAACGTTGTCGTCTCCTCTCGATGTGCGAGCAGTCGGTGGGTTTTCGCGATACTCGGGTGTTCGTCGGGCTCTTCACACTACTTGAGCCAACCCGATCTCACGCCCCTACACCCACCGTAAACAGGAGGATGTTGTGGACGCCGGGACCGAGCCCGACGGCTGCGATCAACCCGAGGACGATCCGGGCCTGTCGCGGCTCCTCACGGACGTACTCCTCGAACAGCGAGACGATGATCAGCGCGAGGACGACCTTCACGAGGACGAACAGCCAGCCACCGCCGATGTACCCTGCCGTCGGGAGCATCTCACCCACCTCCAGGATGAACGCCGAGGCGGGTACGTCCTCGCGGACGCCGAGGATGTCGTAGCCGATGGCCGTCGAGACGCCGTCGAGCGCGTGAGAGAAGACGACCAGCGCGCCGGTCACTCCCGTCACGGCCGCGACGTCGGTTCGCCAGAGGCTGAGGGCCACCCAGGCGATTGCGGCGACGACGCCGGTGACGACGACGGTGATCACCGGCCAGAAGGGTTCGAAGGTCCCCATCTGCCAGCCAATCAGGACGGTGAACGTGGCGAAAACGACGGCGAAGCCGGTCCCGACGATGCCGACGAAGCGTTCGATCGATCGTTGCAGGCCGGCGGCGTACAGAAAACTGCCGGCGATCCAGGTTAGCCCGGCGACGGCCGCCGTCGTCACGTACACCGTCGGCGCGCTGAACAGCGCCTCGAGGCTCGACGGAAACTGCTCGAGCTGGTACAGGACGTACAGCGTCGACCCCAGCATCATCCACGGGACGAATGCCATCACCGTCTCGTCGGTCACCGGCGGCGCCAGCACCCACAGGAGCGCCACGGTTCCCAGAAGCACCACCGCCAGCGGCACCACCACGTACCACGGCGGCAAGACGAAACCCTCGGGTACTACCATAGCACTACTGGGACAGACCAGCGTGAAACAATTTCCGGTTATCGACGACGTTCGGCCGTAGCGCGCCCTCAGACCGCCCAGGGATCGGTCGTCGTCTCGCCGAAGAGGTCGCGCATGAGCATCACGATGCTCTCGGGCGGGTACTGTCCGTGTTCAGTGACGATGGCGTCGACGTGGCGAGGCGGGGTCACGTCGAACGCTGGGTTCTCGACAGTCAGGCCGTCGTCGGGAACGTCGCCATCGGCCGCGACGTCCGCGTAGGCCGTCTCCTCGAGCACCTCCCGTTCATCACGCATCTCGATCTCGACGGTGTGGCCCGTCATCGTGTCGGGGTGGAGTTTGATCGACTGGGCGGCGACCATCACCGGCACGCCGCGCTCGCGAGCGTTGACGGCCAGGCCGCTGGTACCGATCTTGTTGATGACGCTGCCATCGGCGGCGATGCTGTCGGCGCCCACGAGCACGTGGTCGGCCTCGTCCAGGTACCGCCTGGCGGCGTTGTCGACGACCAGCGTGACGGGGACGCCCATCGAGCGCAATTCGCTCGCGGTGATGTGCCCCTGGAGGCGTGGCCGGGTCTCCTTGACGATCGCCTCGATGTGCTTGCCGTCCTCGATGGCCGCCTCGACGCAGGCGAGCGCGTCCGTCGAGTGACAGTGGGTCATGACGACGTCGCCGTCGCGAAGCCGGTTCGCACCGACCTCGCCGAGGGTCTCCTGGGCCCGCTCGAGGTCCTCCTGGAAGGCCTCGGCGCGGGCGACCGTCGACTCGCGCATGGTCTCGACGGTCTCGCCCTCCACGCCACGGAGGACGTACCGCAGGGCGTTGGGCAGGCTCACCGCGGTCGGTCGCGTCTCGTACAGCGCCGAGGCCGCCGCCTCGAGTTCCTCGCGGAACGCTTCCGGCGAGTCCGCCTCGGAGCGCTCGGCCTGGGCGGCGAGGGCGGCCGCCGCGGCGTCGGCGATGGTCGCCGCGCCGCGAACCTCCATGTCGGCGATGTCGGTGGCGGTCTCCTCGACGACGGGGGCGACGTCGGGCGTCTCGTTGCTCATGGGTCGACGTTCGTCGGCCGAGGCCAAAAGTCCGCGGGCGTGGTCGTCCGCTGTCGTCTTAGGCGGACCAAAACCTATATAGGTTTAGGCTCGCCTAACACCTGCTAATGGACGTTCCCGTACAGCGCGACGACGGGCGCTCGCTCGAGCGCTCCGACGACGCGGACGCCGACTGCCTGGTGACCTGTCACGAGACCCGCCCCGGCAAAGCCGTTTTCACCGAGTGGAACAACACCGACGGCTGGATCGCGACCGACCTGACCGTCGACCTCGAGCGCTGAGTCGGTCCCACAGACGGCTCGGTGCTGCCCTCACGCCGACGCCGTCACCGCCGACTCGGAGTCGTTGAGACTCGATCCGCCTGGACCGATTTGTGAATCGCTCCGTCACAGATCCGTCTTCCGTCACTCCTCGGTCGTCTGGAACGCCCCAAACGCACACTCCAGGGAGAACATCACGAGTCCCATCGTGAGAGCCTGAACGAGGGGAAGGTCGCCGCTCAACAGAAGGCCAACCGTGAGAACGCCGACGCCTGCCGACGTACCCAGTAACGCTGCGTGCCGCACTCGAGAGAGTCCCTTGGCCCACTCGTCGGTGCGCCTGTAGAGGCGGGTCACGGCGTTCATACTGACGATACGGGTACTCTGGGGCAAAATGTGTTGTGAAACTGATATACGTTCTCGACCGATTCACTCGCAGCCATCTCGTTTGCAGTCGTCATTTCTGACCGACGAACCGGCTCCAAGCTGCCGACGGCACGCTCGGTTCGCATACGAGATCGACGGTTCGAAAACGGAGCCTATTCAGTTCCCCGCCACCGACGCCTCACCGTGATCGCCATCGTCGAGAGCCACGCCGACCGCGCCTCGAGCCACGTCTGTCGGCACCTCCTCGAACTCGCCGACTGGGAGAAACGCGTCGACCCGGAGACGCCCGACGCCGAGGGCGGCGGCACCTACTATCGCACCGACGGCGCCGAGTTGCGGTCGTTCGACGCCCTCCACCTGGACCTCGAGCGCCCTGTCGAGGCCTTCGACGCCGACCCCGAACCCGACCTGCTCGTCTTCGCCTCGCGCCACTCCGGGAACACCGGCCCGTTGCTGACGGCCCACTCCACCGGCAACTTCGGGCCCGCGGAGTTCGGCGGCGACCCGAACGCCGTCGCCGAGGCGGCTCCGAATGCTCTCTCCGCGATCCTCGAGGCGTTCGACCACCACGCGCCCGAGGGGTACGACACCGGCCTCGAGTGTACCCACCACGGGCCGACCGATGTCGGCTGTCCCTCGCTGTTCGCGGAACTGGGGAGCGACGACGCACAGTGGGACGACCCCGAGGGTGCGCGCGCCGTCGCGAGGGCGATTCTCGAGTTGCGGGACGTCGCGCCGCACCGGCGACGGACCTTCGTCGGCTTCGGCGGCAACCACTACGTCCCCCGGTTCGAACGGATCGTCCGGGAGACGCCATGGGCCGTCGGCCACGTCGCCGCCGACTGGGCGCTCGAGGCGATGAGCGACCCGGCCGACCACCGCGAGGTTATCCAGGCGGCGTTCGACGCGAGCAACGCCGACTACGCCGTCGTCGACGGCGAGTGGCCTGACCTCGAGGACACGATCGAGGACATCGGCTACCGCGTCGTGAGCGAAACCTGGCTTCGCGAAGTCGGCGACCGACCCTTGGAACTCGTCGACGCGGTCGAGTCCAGACTGGGAGCCGTCGACGACGGCGTTCGCTTCGGGTCCCATCGAGCGGACGACTTCGCGGTCGTCGACCTGCCCACGGAACTGCTCGAGGCCGCGGAAGCCGTCGACGCCGGGGCCGTTCGAACGAGTCTCGAGTCCACCGCGGTCGCGTTCGAGACGCGAAACGGCGGGAGCCGAGTCGGGGGACGAGCCGCCTTTCCCGCTACCTCCACCGATGGTGAGGGCCCGCTCGAGTCCATCGTTCGCACGGCCGCTGCGGTACTCGAGGACCGCTACGAGACCGTCGACGTCCGCGAGCGAGCAGTGGTCGTCTGCGAGGTCGCCTTCGATCCGGCGCTCGCTCGCGAAGCGGGCGTCCCGGAGGGCCCGAAGTTCGGACGACTGTCCGCAGGTGAGGACGTGACCGTCGACGGGACGACCGTCCGGGCCGAGGACGTCTCTCGAGAACGGAGCAAATCGTTCCCGTGGAATCGTCTTGAGGGAGAGGAGTAACGATCAGTTACGGGGTTCCTTCGGCCGGTGCGCCAGTGACAACTCAATTATATGTAAGAACGAATTACTATGTCTGACGTCTGACTGACGCATGGGGGAAAGATAATAATACTCCATCTTCTAGAACGGAGCAAGAATGGACTCAATTGTCGAAAATGCCATCGACGAGGCCGAGGAGGACGCCGCCGAGGGCGTCCCCGGGGCCGAGGAACCCCACGAGGGCGGGGCCGACGCTGGCGCGAACTCCGGGACGATGACCGACGACGAACTGCTCGACGTACTCGACGACCTCCAGACGAACATCACGGTCGTCGGCTGTGGCGGTGCGGGCGGCAACACCGTCGATCGGATGAACGAGGAGGGCATCCACGGGGCGAAACTGGTCGCCGCCAACACCGACGTCCAGCACCTCGTCGAGATCGACGCCGACACCAAGATCCTCATGGGCGAGCAGAAAACGTCCGGGCGCGGCGCCGGCTCGCTCCCGCAGGTCGGCGAGGAGGCTGCCCTGGAGAGCCAGCAGGACATCTACGACGCTATCGACGGCGCCGACATGGTGTTCGTCACCGCCGGCCTCGGCGGCGGCACCGGTACCGGCTCCGCCCCTGTGGTCGCGAAGGCAGCCCGCGAGTCCGGCGCACTGACCATTTCGATCGTCACGACGCCCTTCACCGCGGAGGGCGAGGTTCGACGGACCAACGCCGAGGCTGGCCTCGAGCGCCTGCGGGACGTCTCCGACACCGTCATCGTCGTCCCGAACGACCGCCTCCTGGACTCGGTCGGCAAACTCCCCGTCCGCCAGGCGTTCAAGGTCAGCGACGAGGTCCTGATGCGCTCCGTCAAGGGTATCACCGAACTCATCACCAAACCGGGCCTGGTCAACCTCGACTTCGCCGACGTTCGCACCGTGATGGAACGCGGTGGCGTCGCCATGATTGGCCTCGGGGAGTCCGACTCCGAGGCGAAAGCCGAAGACTCCGTGAAGACCGCCCTCCGCTCGCCCCTGCTCGACGTCGACATCTCCGGCGCGAACTCCGCGCTCGTCAACGTCACTGGTGGCAACGACATGTCCATCGAGGAGGCCGAGGGCGTCGTCGAAGAGATTTACGACCGGATCGACCCCGACGCCCGCATCATCTGGGGGACCTCGATCGACGAGACCCTCGAGGGTTCGATGCGAACCATGATCGTCGTCACCGGCGTCGAATCGCCACAGATCTACGGCCGCCCGGACGGCGAGGCCGTCCAGCCACAGGGCGACGACATCGACTTCGTCGACTGATCGGTCTACGCTGAACACTCATCGGTATTCGGCTGACTTACCGTTCTCGCGTCGACTCCTGAACTCTATACTTACCTCGTACAGCCAACACTAGCGAGTTCCGACTATCGATAGATCCCAGAATCCAGAGCCCAGAGCATGAAACCCGGAGCCCGGAACCCGGAACCTGCAAACCGGAATCCGGAACCCGGAACCTGCAAACCGGAATCCGGAACCCGGAACCTGCAAACCGGAATCCGGAACCCGGAATTCAAAAATCAAAAATCAAACCCAGAACCCAGAATTAGACTCCCCATTCCCCGGAAGGCAGTGCCGTCACTCTGCCTTTAGTCATCCGCGGTCGCCGATCCAGCGTCCGCATCGTCGTCAACGTCCACGTCCGATTCGATGCTCGGCGGGTACGTTCCCCGATCGAGTTTCAGATCCGACTGGGGTCGCGCCATACAGGTCAGCGCGTAGTTTTCCGCCTCCTCCTCGGTCAACCCGCGGGCCGCCGGCTGGGTGACCTCGCCCTCGAGGATCTCCGCCGAGCACGCCAGGCACATCCCGACGCGGCAGGAGTACTCCTGGGCAATCCCTTCCTCGAGACAGCGACTGAGAATCGTCTGCGTGTCAGCGCAGGTGATCGTCTCGCCCGTGCCGACGAATTCGACGGTGTACTCGGTCATACTGGCCGGTACGAAAGACCGTACTAAAACTCTTTATCCCTCTCTGTCGTCTTTGCTCCGACAGAATCTGGGGCGGCGATGCGGTCGCCGGCGCACGAAAAACGTTTTCTTACCCCAGTGTGGAGAGTCGAGTTATGAGCAGCATGGAGCAGTCGGCCGCGACGACGGGCCAGCGCGAGCAGTCGCCGGACGTGGTCGTCGTCGGCGCCGGCACGGCAGGGTGTTACGCCGCCGCAACCGTCGCGAAGGCGGGCTACGAGGTCGTCGTTCTCGAGCGAAAGTCCAGGAAGGAAGCCGGACACATCGCCTGCGGCGACGCATTGAAGGGCGCGGACGCGTTCCCCGAGGCGATTCCCAAGTCCCAGCTCGAGCCGGCGTTCACCAACACCGACGTCACCCACGGTCGCTTCGAGATTCCACAGGAGGACACCGTCCTCGAAATTCCGGTCCCCGGTGAACTCGCGGTCGTCGACCGCTGGGAGTACGGACGTCGGGTCATCGAAGGGGCGAAGAACGCGGGCGCGACGTTCCACTACGACACCGTCGTCCAGGACGTGATCCAGGCGGACGACGGGCGGGTCACGGGCGTCCGGGCGATGTCCCGCGGCGAGCCCTACACGTACGAGGCCGACATCGTGATCGACGGCGCCGGGTCGCTCTCACTCCTCCAGGACAAGGTCGACTTCTCGGACTCGACGTTCGACACCAACGTCACCTACTCGCAGTTCTGTTCGGCCTATCGCGAGATCGTCCACGTCGAGGAGCCAGTCGAGTGGAACGACGCCCTCGTGTTCAAGCCGACCGAGCGTGCCGCGGGCTACCTCTGGTACTTCCCGCGGACGGACACCGAGATCAACGCCGGCCTGGGCTTCCAGATGACCGAACAGCCGATGAAACTCGTCGAGGACCTCAAGCGTGACCTCCGGGACCGACCGGAGTTCGCCGGGGCCCGCGTCGAGGACAAACTGGGGGCCGCCCTGCCCACCCGGCGACCCTACGACTCCGCGGTGCACCCCGGCTTTATGGCCGTGGGCGACGCCGCTGGCCACGTCAACCCCACGACCGGCGGCGGCATCGCGGGCGCCGCCTACGCCGGGAAGTACGCCGGCGAGCAGGCCGTCGAGGCGATCGAGGACGGCGACGTCAGCGAACACGCCCTCTGGGCGTACAACGAGCGCGTGATGGACCATTACGGCGCCCGCTACGCCGCCCTCGACGTCTACAACATCCTCTCGACGGCCGTCGACGTCGACGACCTCATGGGCCTGCTCGCAGCCATGCCTGGCGACAAGCTCGCCGAGGCGCTCTACTCGGGGAGTACGGACATCGGCATGAAACTCAAACTCGAGGCACTGGTCAAGAGCCGCGGCCACTGGGGGACGATCCTGAACCTCTACCGGACGAAACGGCGGGCGGACGAGGTGCTCGAGCAGTACGAGGGGTATCCCTCGAGACCCGACGCGCTCCCGAACTGGCAACGCCAGCGCGACGACCTGATGAAGACGGTGTACGAGACGACAGGTGCGGATCCCAAGTACTGATCAGCAGGGTCCACAGGCCACAATCGTAGATTTTTACCGGACGATTACAACTGTCGATAACGATTGATACGGTACTAACGGCCGTTCTCAGCCATTAGCGTTGCCGTTTCTCTACTCGTGTTCTCTTCACACCCACCATATTTCAGGAATACATTAACGTGAAATAGGAGTTTGAATCTACACAAAGTATTCATATCCCTTGTCATATGCCGTATGTATGTACCGACGGAAGCTACTCGCTGGTGTTGGAAGCGGTCTCGGCACGCTTGTCGCTGGCTGCCTCGGCAATATCCCCACCGCTGACGGAACCAGTAACGACAACGACGAAACCGAGGATGAAACGGTAATCACTGGGACAAAGTTCGAGACGAACGTCAACGTTCCAGCGGAAGCAACTGATTCACCGTCGGTAAGCTACGAACGAGAAGCGGGAGAAATCTACGTCCAGGGGCAGTATTCAATTGGGAGCGCGTGCTACGAAGCGACGTACGACGACGCGACCTACGATGCCGAAGAGCAGGAATTACAATTTCGCGTCTCCCGAAAGCACGACGGGAGCGATGAATGTGAAGAAATCGACCAACTGATTACCTACCGAGCCACGATTACTGTCGACGGGCCGTTTCCAGACGCCGTCGTAGCAACCGAAAGCGGTACCGGGTGGGAGACGACTCGCGAGCAATTCGAGTGAGTTTACCGTAACGCAGACACGCCGTGATTGTCCGCGTTGGATGACGCAGCAGTTCTCGGTGACGTAGCCGTTCTCGAGCAGGGTATAGACGTTTAGGCGATCAGATCGAGCAACGACGCGGGGCTGCTCGAGTTTGATCTCTTCGATTCCGCCCGCTAGTAGTCCATGCCGTGACCCAGACTCTCCTCGTCGATGTCGAACGTCGAGGTGTGTTTCTTCCAACCGACGGCTCAGGAGGCAAGGTTCACGCATCGTCAGTAACCGACTCCGTTATCGTCATCCTCGCTATCGTCGCCATCCGAGTCATCCGTGTCATCCGTACCATTCGAGGTATCGCCGTCAGAGTCACCGTCGTCATCCGGCCGCACCGGCGTTCCGTCGGGTGCGAGGACCCACCAGACGTCGTTGACGCCCTGACCGTTCACGTCGCCCGGTTCCTCGTCCGAAGCGAAGTAGTACAGCGGCCACCCGTCTGTAGCCACCTGTGTTTCCCCGTCGTCCCGCTCGAACGTGGTCAGCGTCGCGGAGACGCCGTCGCCGGTGGTGGGCTCCCCCTCGACCGTCAGCGGCGGCCACGCCTCGGCACAACCCTCGTAACAGGTGCTCGCCATCTCGTCCTGGGTGTCCTGGTCGAAGTTGTACAGCGTCAGCCCCTCCGGCCCGACGAGGATGTCGCCGAGGTCGGGATGGGATCGAACTCGAACCGTCGCGCCGGAACCGCCTTCGTTGTCGGTCTCGTTTTCGTTCTCGCTTTCGCTATCCTCGTCACCCGAACCGTCACTATCGTCCGTCTGCGTCCCGTCGTCCGTCGAATCTTCGATTCCGTCGTCGGACGGGTCTTCGTCCGATTCATCGTCGCCGAGACAGCCAGCGATGGCGACGCTCGAGCCGACGGCGAGCAGGACTGTTCGTCGTGGTATCGACATACCACTACCGACGCCGATATGGTAGATGAGGGTTTTCCGAAGTCCGTCCAAAATTCGTCCCCAATCGTCTCATCACGCCTCGCGCCAAAACACCCCGTCACGACCTCGTGTCCAAATACCTCGTCAGGACCACGTAATGCGAACGAGGAAGGCCAGGGCGACCGTCTCGAGGCCACAGAGGAGCACCATCCCGACCTGGACGTCGACGCCGGCGTTGACGAACCACCCGATGTACCCCTCGTGGAGCCGGTAGAAGTACAGCCAGACCCCGTTCTGGACGAGGAGCAACGACGCGAACACGAGCAACCCGAGGGTGTGGCTCGCGCCGTGTCGCCGGTAGCCCTGCACCCAGACCCAGCCCAGAGCCGCCAGTAGCACGACGTTCACCGCCGCGGCGACCCAGGCGATCGTGAACAGGGCGCTCATCTATCCCCACCTTTCCAGTCGACGGTTATCCGTGTTGTCCAAAATTGATCCATGATTACGATTACCTCGCCTCCGAGTCCGGATCGACCGCCTCGAGAACAGTTTCGACGGTGTCCCAGTTCGACCGCACCTGTTCGGTGAACAGGTAGACGGCCGCGTAGTCGTCGTCAGTTCGGCGGACGACGTTGTTCTCCATCAGGACGTTCAGGTGATGGCGAATCGTCGTGTAGTCGAACTCGAGGTCGGTCGCGAGCTGGTTGGCGTTCCGCGGCCGCTCCTCGAGCGCCCTGAGGATCCTGACGCGCGTCGGACCCCCGCGAGAGCTTGCGAGGACGTACCACAGAACGTCGTCCATCTGCCTTCCGTTCTCACAGGAGGATTGTAAAGTCGCTGGTCGCTGGAGTCCTCGCCTCGCCTCTACTGATCGGCTCAGGGTCGCTCGAGACTCACCCGCTCGATCGTCCCCGCCAGGACGTGGACACCGTGGTACAGACTCGCCTCGTCCACGTCGAACGTCGACGTGTGGTGGCCGCCGGGGTGATCCGTGCCGACACCGACGTAACACGCCAGCCCGCCGTTCTGCTGGACCTCCCGCATCAGGAAGGTGGCGTCCTCGCTCCCGCCGAGTTTATCGCGCTCGAGGACCCGTTCGACGCCGCCGGTCGCGCCCGCCACCTCTGCAACGAGGTCGGCCAGCTCCGCGTCGCTCGTCGCGCTCGGCGCTTCGGCACCGAGTTCGATCTCGAGGTCGCAGTCGTGCATCTCGGCTGCGGACCTGAGTACCCGCGTGGCCTTCTCGCGCATGTACTCCATGAGTTCGGTCGTCTCGCCACGCACCTCCGCGACCAGGCGGGCCTCCTCGGCGATGATGTTCGCCGCGGAGCCACCTTCGATGACGCCGGCGTTGACCCGCGTCTCCCCGTCGGAGTGACGCGGGATCGCGTACAGGTTCTGGACCGCCGTCGCGAGCGCTTGGTTCGCGTTGCGCCCTTCTTCCGGACGAGCGCCCGCATGGGCCGGTTCGCCGTGGAACGTCGCCTCGACGTGGGAAACGGCGAGGAAGCCGTCGATGCCGGCGACGATTTCGCCAGTTGGGTGGTCGAGGCCGACGTGCATTGCCAGTAGATAGTCGACGTCCGCGAGGTGGTCGCTCTTGGCCATCGCCTTCCCGCCACCAATGACCTCCTCTGCGGGCTGGAAGAATACTTTCAACGTGCCCTGAAAGTCGCTCTCGGCGACGGCGTCGATGACGCCGATACCGATCGTCGCGTGGGCGTCGTGCCCGCAGGCGTGCATGGCCTCGTGTTCGGACCGGAAGCCGTCGGCCGCGGGTTCGTGATCCTCGCCGTCGGCTTCGATTCGTGGGAGGCCGTCGATGTCGACTCGGAGGCCGACCGTCGGACCCTCACCCTGCTCGAGGACTGCGACGGCGCCCGTGTAGCCGCCCTCGAGCGATGCCAGTACGTCGGGGTCGACGTCGTACTCGCTGGCCTGTTCGTACCAGGCGTCGATCTCGCCGTCCTCGGGCAGCGCCAGGCGGTGGTCGCCATTGATGGCTTCGGGTCCCACGTACAGGTCGAGGTCGGCCTTGAGGCTCTCGAGGGCCTCGACAATTCGCGCGGTGGTGTAAAATTCCCGCCAGGCGGGTTCGGGTTTTCGGTGGAGGTCTCGGCGGAGCGAGACGAGTTCGTCGTCGTGCATACGACCCTCTTCTCGGGGACGGTAAAAGGATTGATGAACGCGGCGATGTGCGTGTGCGTCAGAACCGCGACGACGAGAACGAAGACGAGACCGTGACGGCTACAATCGCAAATCGGAACCGGCGAAGATGGCGCTCAGTTCCGGCCCTGACCGACGCCCCGGACCTGCTCGACTTCGGCCTCGATGTGAACTGAATCGGGGAAATTCTGCGAGGCGATGTTCCGGGCGAGGTTGTCGTGGCCGTGAATCTCGAGTTCGCGGGTGAAGACGGTGTAGGTCCACGCAGAAAAGCGCCGGTCGTCGTCGGCGTGGAGTCGACGGTGCTGTGGAACAGTGTACTTTTCCGGCGGATGGGAGTGTGGTCCCTTCAGCGCGGCCCCTTTCTTCTCGGCGGTCGCCTTGATGTCCTCGACGATGCCGTCCAGGGCGGCCCGGTCCCCACTCTGGAGTTTGAGACGGGTGACGAAGGTCATAGTCGTATTGTGCACTACTCCACGACGGGGACAGAAAAAGGTGCTGAGTCGCGTTCACCGGAGACGAACAGTCCGATATTCTCTTAACGTCCGGCCTGCTATTTCTGGCAATGGCAGTCGAAGCTACGAGCGCAGGCGCGATCCTCTTCCGCGACACGCGGGGCCGGCGCGAGTATCTTCTACTCAAGAGCCGCCCGGGCGACTGGGAGTTTCCAAAGGGCGGTGTCGAGGGAGAGGAAGAGCTACAGCAGACGGCGATCCGCGAAATCAAGGAAGAGGCAGGTATCGAACAGTTCAGACTACTCGACGGGTTCCGCGAGGACTACGACTACGTCTTCGAGGCGAACGGGAAGACGATCCACAAGACCGTCCACCTCTTCGTCGCGAAGTCGTTCGAAGCGAGTGCGGAACTCTCGAGGGAACACCGGGACCTCCAGTGGCGTGACTACGAGCAGGCGGTCAACACGGTCACCCAGGACGGGCCCCGTGAGATCCTCGAGCAGGCCCACGTTTACCTCGACGATCTCGAGGAAGACGGCGAGATCTAGCGACCGAACCGTTGGTCCGTCACCGCAGATAGAGTCACGAGAGGTGGCCACAACCGGTGGCCGAACCTAGGCTCTCGAGAGACGCTTCACTATTTCGTCCGGAGATTCAGATTCCCGTGATGGCGTTCATCTCATTCGTGGCGGCATACCCTTCATTCGTGGCGGCATACCCTTCATTCGTGCCAACGTACCCTCTTCTGGTACTATGCCGACCGAATTCGTTCGCTCCTCGTGTGCGTGTGTGGTGTGAACGTAGACCGTCGCACACAATCGGCCCAAACACGGATAACGTATGAGTTCTTTGACAGGGTCGTACAATGTTCGAAGATGGCTTATCGTACCCCGTACGCGGTGACTGGATCGGACGAATGATTATCGGGACGGTTCTCGGGTTCCTCTCGTTCCTGTTTATCCCCGTGTTCTTCCTGATGGGATATCTCGTACGCGTGCTCGAGACGACCGTTTCGGGCGCCGAGCAGCCACCCGAGTTTACCGACTGGGGAGGACTCTTCGTGAAAGGTATCGTCGCAACGGTTATCGGGTTCGCATACGCGATCGTCCCGACAGTCGTCTATACGTTCATCGTGTTCACGCTCATCGGTGCTGGCAGTGCAATCGGTGGAGATGGCGGTGGCCTGCTCGCCGGAATGGGATTCATGACTTTGCTCATGTACATCCCCCTCATGTTCCTGATCCTCTACATCGTCCCGGCAGCGCTGACGAACTACGCCGTCAACAATTCGTTGGGCGCAGCGTTCGACATCGGAGCGATCAAACCCGTCGTTCTGAGTGTCGACTATCTCGTGGCGATGCTGATGCCGGTCGTACTCGCTATCCTGGTGAACATCGTAGCCGGATTCCTGGCCATTACCCTCATCGGGCTGCTCTTAGTGCCGTTCCTGTACTTCTACACGTACGTCGCGGTCTTCCGAATGTACGGTGTCGCGTTCGCGAACACGAGTCAGACAGGAGGACGTGCAGCGAACGCCACTGTATCGGCCCACTGATCGGACGACGGGAACGCTTTTTTCACAGCCGTTCGTACACAGGCCGTGACATCGGCCGATAGCGAATTCCGGTTCGAGCTTCGATGTTGTCGGTGGGCTGAACGAGAGTGGCCACTCGACGCGATAACCGACGGCGCCGTCCTGGTCGCCCGGCAACTCGGCACGAAGCGGCGCCGCTGGGATACTATCGTCCTCGAGTGCGACCCCGACGCGCTCCGCCACCGCGCGAAGTTCGGCGAGAAACGCCTCGACGGGGATCTGCTCCACGTCCTCCGAAACGCGCCCGAGGAGTGGACCTACTACCGCGACTGCCTCCCCGACCCCGGCTATCCCTGGCGCTACGTCCGCGAATCGATCCACGAGGCCGACGACCGCGGCGTTCTCGAGACGCGCCGGAACGGCAACCGCATCGAGATCCGACGCACGTGGCCCTACCGCGAGTGGGTCCAACGGATCGTCGCCATCGAGAACAAACCCGACCTCGACGCGAGCGCCGCACGCGCCCTGCGCCCACAACTCGAGTACGACGTAGCGATGGCGCTGGCCGACGAGGTGTGGGTGGCCACTCGGAAGACGGGCGAACCGATCGAACCCGCCCTGCTCGAGCGCCTGCCGGTCGAGGCGGGCATCCTGACGCTCGATCCCGACTCGCTCGAGAGCGAGGTCGCGTGGTATCCCCGGCGCCTCGACGTCGACGGGCCGGGAACGCGCATCCTCGAACGACCGACGGGTGGCCCGCGAGACGCGTCGCCAGCACAGTTCGAGTACGTCGATCCCGAAGCCAAGGCGCGAAAACGGCTCGAAATCGCCGAGCGCGCGTACGAACGCGGCTGGCGGGCGTTCGTCGACACGATGCGTTCCGATTGCCGGCACTTCGAGTTACGGTCGGCGGGTCAGCTCCTGCCGTGGTGTGCGGCGAAGGGGCGCTGTCAGACGGCCGCGGAGTGTAGCAGTCGCTGTTCCCACGTCGAACCCGAACCGCCCGCGTGGCGGACCCGCGGCTGGCCCATCGAGGGCGGTCCCGGCAAACGAGCAAAGGCGCTGCTCCAGGAGCGGCGACGACGGCGGCGCCCGGGGCTGTGAGCCGTCGTGTGTGGCCTGGATGCGGATTGTCCTCGAGTTGGACGAATTAGTGTCGCTGTTCGCGACTCGAGACTCGCGACTCGAGGAGTGCAACCGGTGCCGGCTCAGAACGTGGTTTCGGTCGACGCACTACAGCTGTGGCGAACGGACCGACGTCGCGTCGAACTCCCCGAGGAGGTACGCTCGCCCGCGGTCGGTGATCCGAAATCGCAATGCGTCAGAAGCGACCAGCCCAGCGTCCTCGAGCGTCTCGAGTCGCTTGTCGACGTAGTCGAGACGGAGCGCGATTCCGAAATCGTTCAGTTCGTCTCGGATGTCTCGAGGGCGGCACCGATCGGTGGAACACAGCAGTTCGAGTATTCGCTCGTCGTTCTTCGACATCCACTCGCCCTGCTTCCTGACGGCGATCGTCATGGGCCGACCACCGTCCGACGATCCGACGTCCGCGTCAGTTCGTGGAAGTGTTCGTCACAGAGACACGGGACGTCGCCGTCCTCGAGCACGCTCGTCGAGACCAGCGACTGATCCCGGGTCTCTACCTGGGAGAGATATCGCGGGAGGGAGATCTGACCGTCGCGGCGACAGAGTTCGCACTCAGTGCCGTCTCGGCGGCTCGCGTACTGAAGCGTTTTGCCGAATTCGTCTTTTTCGCAGTTCATACACAGCCGACCGATTTCCGCGCCGCTGTATAGATCGATCGCAGCCCTGTTGTACCCTGCCTCATTCCCACATATTACACAATTCATACATGATCCCTGTTTCACCTTCCGGGAAATCGAGTTAAGCACCAATTTCACTTAAAGGAGGCCAGCGTGGCGAAATTGAACGGATGTGCACGTTCACAGAGGTGAGTGTGTGTACGGCATTGACCCACACCTTCTGCCGATTCCGAGTCGTGAAACGAACAGTTCACGTCCAGATTTTTATATATTCTATTTATACTGATATTCCGATTTTCGCGGTGAAGGTTGCTACGAAGTCCATCACGTCTGGTGATTTCCCGACGTTGGTCCAGTAGAAAGTTCGGTTCAACGCCCCGACGTGTGTCGATTTGAAGGTTTTATATACGCCTCCGTTTCGTGTGGTCGTCTCACATCCACCAGACTGTCTGAATAGTGAACGGACGACTCGCTTCCTCGTACCACAAACCTCGACAATAGATCGTTACCTTTGGTGAAACGGATTTTTCGGGGCGGACGACTGTCCGATCGAGAACAATTTCGTCGGCACCGAACGACGTCGACGCCCGAGTGTTCTACAGCCCGATCTCGCGTCCGATCACGAGGTGCTGGATCTCGCTGGTGCCCTCACCGATCTCCATCAGTTTCGCGTCGCGGTAGAAGCGCTGGGGAGCGAAATCAGTCGTGTAGCCGTAGCCGCCCAGCACCTGGACGGCGTCCTCGGCGACTTTCCGGGCCGCCTCGCTGGCGTCGAGTTTGGCGAGAGCCGACTCCTTCGTCACCGATTGCCCGTTGTCGTACCGACTGGCGGCCTTGTGGGTCAACAGTCGGGCACGCTCGGTTTTGCGGTGCATGTTGACGAGTTTGTCCCGGATCGCGTCGAACTTACAGATCGGTTTACCGAACTGTTCGCGCTCTTTACTGTACGCGTGGGCGTGTTCGTAAGCCCCCTGGGCGAGCCCCGTCGAGATGGCCGCGATGGAGATTCGGCCGCCATCGAGGGTCTTCTTCGTCTGGTCCCAGCCCTCGCCGACCTCGCCGAGGAGGCGCTCCTCGGGGATGCGAACGTCGTCGAGGGAGATCTCGCAGGTCGGGGAGGCGTTGAGCCCCATCTTGTCCCACACCGTCGTCACCTCGAAACCGTCGTCCGCCTCGGGGTCGACGATGAACGTCGAGATGCCGTCGTAGCCCGCCCCGGGGTCCGTCACGGCCTTCACGAGCACCGAACCCGCGACGCTCGCGTTCGTGATGAACTGTTTGGTGCCGTTGAGCACCCACTCGTCGCCCTCTTTCACGGCTCGAGTGTCCATATCCGACGCGTCGGAGCCGCTGCCGGGCTCGGTGAGCGCCCAGCCACCGAGGTACTCGCCCTCCGCGAGCGGGCGAAGCCAGCGCTCTTTCTGTTCCTCGGTACCGAACAGCTCGAGCGGTTTCGAGGCGAGCGAGGTGTGTGCGACGTAGGAGAGCGCGATCGAGCCCGACACCCGGCCGAGCTCTTCGGCGACCACGGCGTACATTAGCGTGTCGCCGCCGAGTCCGCCGTACTCCTCGGAGATGGGGACGCCCATCACGTCGAGTTCGCCGAGTTGGGCGAAGATTTCCTCGGGGAAGCGGTGTTCGTCCTCGATCTCCTGGGCGATCGGCTCGATTTCCTCTTCGCAAAACTCCCGGACGGTGTCCCGGATCATCCGGTGCTCGTCGGGCAGATCGAACTCCATGCGCAATACTTGCCGACCGGTGAAATAAACGCTCCGAAGACCAGTTGGTCGGCGGACGTCGTGGGTTACCAGCCGCGGTCGCGGTCCTGGTCCTGGTCCTCGTCGTCGTCACGTCCGCTGTCGAGCCGCCCGGTGTCGTCCTCACTTTCGCTGTCGAACCGCCAGCCGTCGTCGGCATCGTCGTCCCACGAACCCGAGTCGTTCCAGTCGTCGCCGTCGGGTCCGCCACTCGACCCGGAGCCGGGGCCAACCGGTCCGCCCGCCCGAACCGCGCTCCGGCGCTCGGGGATCAGATCGAGGTCCGGGCTCGTGTCACCGAGCAGGAGGAAGCCGTAGTACCGGAAGTACGAGTCGATGGGAACGCGAAGCACGAGCGTAGCCAGGAAGATACAGAGGAGGCCGACGACGGCGACGACGGCCGCGAGGTAGAGAGCCGGGCCGCCGACGACGACGAAGATTGCCCCCACGATCACGAACGGAATCGCGACGACCACGGCGACGATGGCAGCCAGGATCCCGTAGCCGAAGCTCACCACGAGCTGCAAGATCCACACCAGGATCACGTAGACCGCGTACTCCGCCAGGTTCGAGCGGAGCGTCGGCAGGAACCGGCTCCAGGAGGCAAGCACCCCGCGGTCCTCGAGTACCATGATCTGGGTGACGAAGATCGTGGTGAAGCGATTGACGAGCGCGTACGCGAGCCCCAGGACGATCGCGCCGAAGACGTACAGGGCGCCGAGGGCGGCGAGTCCCGCCGAGAACTCGGTCGCGCTCGCCACCACGAACCAGATCGGGACGAGGAGGGGAACGAGTACCGCGAGCAGCAAGGCGAGTCGAAAGCCGAACAGCCGCAGGCCGTCCCCGAGGTGGCTCCGTGTGTACCGCCTGACCTGGACGGCGTCCGTTCGGAGCGATTCGATGAAGACGAACTCCATGATAGATCCGACGAGCACGTAGAGGAGCCAGAGGATTAGCAAGGCGACGACGAGGGCGGCGACGGCGTACAGCACCGTTTCGAACGGGGGACCGTCGCTGACTTGGGACTCGTATTCGGCCTCGAGATCCGCGAAGGAGTCGATTTCGGTCGCCCCCTCTGGCGCGGTGTCCGTGCCGGTCGAGGGTGCTCCCGGTCCACCGAAGGTAGCCCCACCGATGAAAAACAGGACGAGCGCCAGTTTGAGCCACGTGCTGGCGTCGATCGGCGTCAGTCGGTTTCGTGTGACGTCGATCGCATCGCCGAGATCGTCGATTGCGTACATGGTTTTCTGGAGCTACGTGTTGGGACTGTAAAATAGTGCCGTCATCGAGGCGAGGAAATCCGGTCTCACAGCGAACTGAGGACGGGGCCCGACAGGGGACGTGTGTTCGCCCCATCACGATCACGTCGGCGTCGTTTCGGTCCTCAATCCAAATGAGTCGACACTCGGCTCGCCCGAGCCGGTCACCGTGTTAGCCATCTTCGCCTCGAGCGATCTCCGGGTACTACCGACGAATCGGCTCTCGATCCCGATCTCGGTGGAGAGGACGGCACCGAGGTGCGGGGTCGGACCGCGGACACCGACCGCCCGGATCCGGCAATGACCCCTCTGGTCCAGGAAGCCTTCACGATCGCCGAAGCCGGGAGGCATTTATGATCGTCGCGTCTATATTTCCGGTATGGACATCCGCCAGCTCGCTCGCGGTACGGTCGAGTGGGATCGACTCGAACGAGTCGTCCGGACCCTGGCGGACCGATACGACCTCGCAGACGTTCGCGTCGACTTCTTCGAGGCCAACAACTGGCTCTCGACGCCGTGCGTGCTCGACGACGAGTACTTCGTCAAGATCGTCTCGCGACAGAACGCCCTCGTTCACGGACTGTTGACCACCGGGCGCAACGTCGGCGCGTTCTCCTCGGGAACGGAGGGTTTTTTCGACCGATTCGAGACGCCTCGCGAGATGGTCGAACACGAGTTCGAGGCGACCCGACGAATGCGCGAGATCGGTCTCAACGCACCGCGTCCGATCGACGCCTTCGAGGTCAACGGCCTCGGCGTCCTCGTCCTGGAGTACCTTCCCGACTTTCACTCGCTCGACGAACTCACGGACGAGGAGATCCGCGACGTTTCCTCGACGCTCTTCGGAATGCTCCGAACGCTCCACGACCACGGACTCGCCCACGGTGACCTCCGGGCGGAGAACGTCCTCCTGCTCGAGGGGGACCTCTACTTCATCGACGCGACGAGCGTGAACGAGGGTCGGATTCGCGAAACGAGAGCGTACGACCTCGCCTGTGCGCTCGCGATGCTCGAGCCGCGAATCGGGGCTCGAGCAGCCGTTGCCGCGGCCGCGAGCGTCTACGACGCGGAGACGCTGCTGTCGGCGCGGTCCTTCCTCGATTTCGTCAGGTTGCGCCCGGATCACGAGTTCGACTCGACGCAGTTGCGAAGCGAGGTCGAGAAGGTCGCCGACATCGGGTATCCCGGTGACGGCTGACGATCAGTCCAAGCTGAGCTCCGCCGCTCGAGATTCCTCCTGGCCGAATTCTGCCGCTCGAGAGCCGTCGGCGAGCGACCACCAGGTATCAACTGCCCGAACTCGTCGGCCTCGATGCACACTCGATCGGTCGCCTCGAGTAGCAGGCTTTTTCATACCGCTCGGCGAAAATATTGCCGAGCATGAGTCAAGACGACCCTTCGCAGACGTACGGCCACTACGTGGGTGGCGAGTGGACCGACGGAACCGGCGACGACACCTTCGGGAGCGAGAACCCGGCGACGGGCGAGACGCTCGCCGAATTCCACCGTGGAACCGAGAACGACGTCGACGCCGCGCTCGAGGCCGCCGACGAGGCGTTCGACGAGTGGCGAGAACTCTCCTACATCGACCGCGCGGAGTACCTCTGGGACATCTACCACGAGCTGCGCGACCGAACCGACGAACTCGCCGAGATCGTTACGAAAGAGTGCGGAAAGGAAATCTCCGAGGGCCGGGCGGACGTCGTCGAGGCCTACCACATGGTCGAGTGGGCCGCGGGCAACGCTCGTCACCCGCACGGGGACGTCGTCCCGAGCGAGGTCGGCGCGAAGGACGCCTACATGCGCCGCAAACCGCGGGGCGTCATTGGCTGTATCACGCCGTGGAACTTCCCGGTCGCCATCCCGTTCTGGCACATGGCCATCGCGCTGGTCGAGGGCAACACCGTCGTCTGGAAGCCCGCCGAGCAGACGCCGTGGTGCGGCCAGATCATCGCCGAGATGATGGAAGACGCCGGCGTCCCCGAGGGCGTCTTCAACATGGTGCAGGGCTTCGGCGACGCCGGGGCCTCGATCGTCGACGACTCCCGGGTCGACACCGTCCTCTTTACGGGCTCGGCCGAGGTCGGCCACGAGATCGCCGGCAAGGTCGGCGGCGAACCCGGCAAACTCGCGGCCTGTGAGATGGGCGGGAAGAACGGCATCGTCATCACGGAGAACGCCGACCTCGACATCGCCGTCCACTCGGCGGTCATGTCGAGTTTCAAGACTACCGGCCAGCGCTGCGTCTCGAGCGAGCGCCTGATCGTTCACGAGGACGTCTACGACGAGTTCAAGGAGCGCTACGTCGAACTCGCAGAGAGCGTCGCCGTCGGCGACCCGCTCGACGAGAACACGTTCATGGGCCCGGCGATCGAGCCGGAGCACGTCGAGAAGATCCACAAACACAACGAGTTGGCGGAGAAGGAGGGCGCCGAGGTGCTGGTCGACCGCGCCGACCTCGAGGCGAGCGAGATCCCCGACGGTCACGAAGACGGCCACTGGGTCGGCCCGTTCGTCTACGAGATCGAGTACGACACCGACCTGCGCTGTCTGAAAGAGGAGTGTTTCGGTCCCCACGTCGCTCTGCTGAAGTACTCGGGTGACATCGAGGAGGCCGTCGAGATCCACAACGACACGCCCTACGGACTCGCGGGCGCGATCATCTCCGAAGACTACCGCCAGATCAACTACTTCCGCGACCGCGCCGAAATCGGGTTGGCCTACGCCAACCTGCCGTGTATCGGCGCGGAGGTCCAGTTGCCGTTCGGCGGCGTGAAGAAATCCGGGAACGGCTACCCCTCCGCCCGCGAGGCTATCGAGGCGGTCACCGAGCGCACCGCCTGGACGCTGAACAACTCGAAGGAGATCCAGATGGCCCAGGGGCTCTCGGCGGACATCACGACTCAGGACGACTAGTGCAGTTCTAAGCTCGAACTGCCCGATGAAACCGGATTCGGGTACCGGTTTCTCGGCAGTCGTCGCTCAGGAGCAGACGAGCGACTCGTCCACTCCAGACGGGCGAATCGGTACGACTACTCCTCGGTTCTCCCGCTGCCACGACGCGTGAGAGCCGTCGAAGCCGCTTCTCGAGGATCGATCTCGGATCCCGACCAGTTCAGCGCTGCTCTCACGTGGGCGATCGAGAACGTCACTCGTATAGGGGAAATCGCTTATTGAGTGTCGGACAGTAGCATACGTGTTCACAGGTCTCGTACAGTACCGGACGATCACGGCACGCGGCGCGACCCATCGAAGCGCGGTCGTGCACCGATCCACGCTCGCACTCGACGCCGGTGAATACATGCCCGAAGACGAACCCGCGATAGGCGATCCGGACCGAGTCGAAACGGCACCGCTACTGGCCAGCAATTCGTTCTATCGGGCGCTCTCCGAACGCCCCCGTCGTCGCGTGCTCTACTACCTGCTCGAGCGAGACGAGTGTTCGGTCGACGAACTGGCGGACGTCCTCGCCGGGTGGGAGACGACGACCGAAACGATGGTCGCTCCCGACCGACGCCACCAGCACGAGCTCTCGCTAGTCCACAGCCATCTCCCGCTGCTCTCGGAGGCCGGGTTGGTGGCGTACGATTCCGAGAGCGGGGAGGTCTCGCTCGCGACCGTTCCGGAGCCGGCGAAGGCGCTCGTCCGTCGCGCGATCGAAGCCGAGACCGCGTAGCCGTCGGAATGCCACCGTCGCCCCTCGAGCGACCGGTTTCGGAACTCGCGACCAGCACCATCGACGACCCATGCTCGATACGTACCTCGATGCGGTCGAAGGCCGACGCAAGTGGCTCACCGTCTACAGCGGCGCGGACGCGACGGACCTCTCGGATCGGCTCGCCGCGCGAAACGTGACGGTCGTCCACCGCAAACTGCCGCCTCACGGACCGTCGCCGTTCGTCACTATCTACGACGGAGAGACGTTCGTCGGTGCTATCGCCCTCGAGACACTGGAGCAACTGCTCGAACCACCGGTAGTCCGACCGACGGATCGGACGGGCCTGTCCGAGGGGTATCGCGCACTCCTCGAGGTGCTCGAGGAGACGCTGTTTACCGCCCTCGATCACCGACAGCTGCTGGCTACCAGCCGCGAAATCGAGGACCGGGCCTTCCGGATCGGCCGGGGGACGCTGCGCGTCGGCTTCCAGCGGCTGTCGGTCTTCGAACAGCAGGTGCCGCTGTACCGACGCCTCGGCGAGGAAACCGACCTCGAGGTGTACGTCTACGGTCGCCCGGACTGGGAGCCACCGCCGCTCGAGAACGTGCGCTACCACCGGGACGAAGCAGGCGTCCTCGCCCCGTTCTGGTGTCTGGCGTTCGACGGCGGCGAGGACCCGATGCAAGCGTGTGCGCTCGTGGCCCGCGAACGCGAGTCGGGGTTTCTCGGGTTCTGGACGTACGACCCCGACCTGGTCGGTGAGATTCTGGAGGCACTCGAGGCGGTTGAGTAGTCGTTGGTATCGGTGACGTGAGGTCCAGTCATCGTCGACAAGCTCTTAACTATATTTTATATAGTATAGGACGCAGTCTCTACAGCGTCATTCGGTCGATCACCGCCTACGACCTGGTATCGCCATGATTCGCGGATCTGGTGCCAGAAGTCGACGGAGAACCGCCGATTCGCAGAACTTTTGCTCGAGACCGAGAAACGGGTCGGTATGACTGCACCCTGGGCGGACTGGAACCACATCCTCAAACTCGACCCCGACAAGGACTTGCCCGAGGGCGTGACCTACGGCGACCTCTGTGCGACCGGCACCGACGCCATCGAGGTCGGCGGGACGATGGGGATGACGGAAGAGAACATGACGGCGGTCATCGAGGCCTGCGCCGAACACGACGTGCCCCTGTACCAAGAGCCGTCGAATCCGAGTGTCGTCGTCGAGAACGACGGCCTCGAGGGGTACCTCATCCCGACCGTCTTCAACGCCGGATCGCCGTTCTGGATCACCGGTGCTCACAAAGAGTGGGTCCGCCTGGAGGGCGACCTCGAGTGGGATCGAACGTACATGGAGGCCTACATCGTCATGAACCCCGAGGCGGACGTGGCGACGTTGACGGAGGCCGACTGCGACCTCGCAGAGGACGACGTGGCCGCCTACGCCACCATCGCCGAGCAGATGTTCGGCCAGGAGATCGTCTACGTCGAGTACTCGGGCACCTACGGCGAGGAGTCGGTCGTCGAGGCGGCCGCGGAGAGCCTCGAGGAGTCGGCGTTGTTCTACGGCGGCGGCATCCACGATTATGACTCGGCACACCGGATGGCCACCCACGCCGACGTGATCGTCGTTGGCAACCTCGCACACGACGAGGGGGTTGACGCGGTTCGCGAGACGGTGAAAGCGGCGAACGACGCCTGATCGGCGGACCGCGATCGCCCACGAGTTCCGTCCTCTTTCGACCTCACGCGACGCCTGGACGACAAGAGGTAACCCGTCAGCCTTCCCTAACTACCGTATGGCCCCATCGACGCACTCGACCGACCGCCGTCCACCCGGCCCCGACGGCCTCCCCTACGTCGGGACACAGCTCTCCTTTCTCCGCCGACCCTACGAATTTATGACCGAGACGGCCCGCGAGTACGGTGACATCGTCTCCTGGACCGATCCCATCGGCCCCGTCTATCAGCTCAACCATCCCGATTACATCGAGCACGTCCTGGTCGCGAACAACCAGCACTACGTCAAGGGAAGCCTGTTCCAGAACACCCTCCGACCGATCACCGGCAACGGCATCCTCAACAGCGAGGGCGCGGTCTGGCGACGCAACCGCCACCTCCTCCAGCCCGCGTTTCACCCGGATCGGATCCGGGAGTACGCGACGATGATGACCGACATCGGTCTCGAGACGACCGAATCCTGGACTGACGGCGAGACAGTCCCGTTCCACGAGGAGATGTCGACACTGACCCTCAGAATCGTCGCTCGCGCGCTCTTCGGCGTCGGCATCGACGACCGTCTCGGCGTCGTCTCCTCGGCGCTCGACGACTTCATGCTGGCTTCGGAGACCCTCTCACACTACATCCTGCCGCCGGGAATCCCGACGCCCTCGAGGCGGCGGATCGAGCGCGCACGCGAGCGCCTCGATTCGCTGATCTACGACCTCATCGACGAACGGCGAGCGAACCCGACCGACAACGACGTCATCTCGAAACTGCTCGAGGTCGAGACTGAGGGCGGCGACCACCTTTCGGACGAGCAGATCCGCGACGAGGTGACGACCCTCCTGCTCGCGGGCCACGAGACGACCGCGCTCTCGCTGACCTTCACGGCGTACTTGCTCTCGACCCATCCCGCCGTGGAGGGGCGACTGGTCGAGGAACTCGAGACCGTCCTGGAGGGCGAGCCGCCGACGATGGCCGACCTCGAGGACCTGACCTACACTGAGCGCGTCGTGAAGGAGTCGATGCGACTGTACCCGCCGGTTCCGAGCATCGTTCGCGAAGCGGTCAAGCCGGACCTGATCGGCGGGTACGAGATTCCGCCGGGGGCGACCGTCCAGATGCACCAGTGGGTCGTCCACCGGGACCCACGGTGGTACGACGATCCGCTGGCGTTTCGGCCCGAGCGCTGGACCGACGAGATGCGTTCGGCGTTACCGAAACTGGCCTACTTCCCGTTCGCCGCGGGACCACGCCGCTGTATCGGTGACCGGTTCGCAATGCTCGAGGCGCGACTCCTGTTGGCGACGATCTATCAACGTCACCATCTCGAGCTGGTCCCCGGTACCGAACTGGACCTGATGGCGACGATCACGGCGCGGCCCAGGAAGGAGATTCCGATGACGGTGCGCCAACGGTAACCGTTTGTCGTCACCACTATCCTACGCTGCGTCGTCCCAGTATTCGACTTCGTCTTCGAGCCGGTAGTACCCGTGGACTGACCGTTCGTCGCGCCCGCCCGGCGGAGAGCCGGCGTAGACGCCGATTTTTCTCATCTCGGGGTAGACCGTCACGTCCGGCTCGTTCATCGTCGAGAGTAGCAGGTACCGAAGCGGCTGGTCGCCCTCGTTGACGATTCGATGGCCGCCCGCCTCGCTCGCTGGAAACGCCGCGAAGTCGCCCGACTCGAGCGGGACGGACCCGTCTTCACACCGGAGCGTTCCCTCGCCGTCCAGGACGAACAGCGCCTCCTCGTTGCCGGTGTGATAGTGGTACGGCCACGAGCGCTCGCCCGCCGGGAGTTCGTAGAGGCTACAGCCGAGGTCGGTGGCGTCGGCGGCTTCCGAGAGCTGTTTCCGGCGGAATCGTGCGTCGCCGCGGTCGTACTCGGTCCACTCGAGGTCGGCTTTGTTGATCGGTTGCATGCAGTGTCTCCCGGTACGTGTGGCAGTGTCAAAAATGAGAACGGGCAGAGTCTCGTTTCCGGCTCGAGCACGAAAGATTGCGCTTAAGTCCCGGCTACGAGAATCGGTGGGTATGCAGGACCGAACCTACACGGCAGACGCCGAGCCGGGCGACCACGTGACGGTCGCCGGCTGGGTCCACGAGGTGCGCGACCTCGGCGGAATCGCCTTCCTGATCCTCCGGGACACCTCGGGCAAGATCCAGATCAAGTTCGAGAAGGACGAGATGGACGAAGACCTCGTCGAGACCGGCCTCGACGTCGCCCGCGAGAGCGTCATCAGCGTCACCGGCGAGGTCGCCGAGGAGCCCCGCGCGCCAACGGGCGTCGAGATCACGCCCGAGGACCTCGATGTCGTCGCTCCCGCCGATCCGCAGCTCCCGCTCGATCCTTCCGAGAAGGTCGACGCGGAGCTGTCGACGCGCCTGGACAACCGGACGCTCGACCTCCGCAAGGACGACGTGCAGGCGATCTTCGAGATCCGCGCCGAGATTCTGCGGGCCGTCCGCGAGCACTTCCGCGAGGTCGGCTGTACCGAGATCACGACGCCGAAGATCGTCGCCACCGGGACCGAGGGCGGCACCGAACTCTTCCCCATCACGTACTTTGGCGAGGAGGCGTTCATGAACCAGAGCCCGCAGCTGTTCAAGCAGCTGATGGTCGGCTCCGGCCTCGAACGCGTCTTCGAGATCGGGCCCATCTTCCGCGCCGAGGAGCACAACACGCCCCGTCACCTCAACGAGGCGACGATGATCGACTTCGAGTCGGCGTTCATCGACCACCACGAGGCGATGGACGTCTGCGAGGGCACGCTCAAGGCCGCCTACCAGGCGGTCGCCGAGAACTGCGAAGCGCAGCTCTCCCTGCTCGGCTACGACGACTTCGAGCCGCTCGACGAGGCGTTCCCCCGCCTCACCTACGAGGAGGCCATCGAGCGCGTCAACGCGACCGGCGAGGTCGACGAGCAGCTGGTCTGGGGCGACGACCTCTCGACGGAGGCCGAGAAGGCACTCGGCGAGGACATCGGCAGCCACTACTTCGTCACCGACTGGCCTAGCGAGATCAAGCCGTTCTACATCCAGGACCACGACGACGACCCCGACCTCTCGAAGGGGTTCGACCTGATGCACCCACGGATGGAACTGGTCTCGGGCGGCCAGCGCGAGCACCGCTACGAGAACCTCGTCGCCGGCTTCGAACAGCAAGGCCTCGACCCCGAGCAGTTCGACTACTACACGAAGATGTTCCGCTACGGGATGCCGCCCCACGCCGGGTGGGCCTACGGCGTCGAGCGCGTCGTGATGACGATGCTGGGGCTCGAGAACATTCGAGAGGCTGTTCTCTTCCCGCGAGATCGGCAACGTCTGAGTCCGTAGGACGAAGACCTGGGAGCCAGCGAGACGAGCCGTGTGAGTCTCGCCGGACCGGCAGCGTCTGTCGCCGTAAGGCGACGACGCAACTGTCGAGTGGGAGTTCGCAGGATCTCTGATCCTGCGTTATTCCCGAGAGATCGACAGAGGCTGAGCCCGTAAGGGCTCGCCGAAGCGACGAACTCGAGACGGGCGAGATACTGATATTGGTACGGGAGTTGGTCCTCCAGACCCCGCTTCAACGCTCGAGCGAGAGACGAGTACGGGGGCGAAACCGACTATCGTCGTTCGAGCACGGTCCCACCATCTCCGACAGCAACTGCTCGACCAGGACTGATCGCGACACCGTAGAGAGGACCGCTTGCGCCGGTCACGGCGTGTTTCCAGTCGGCTGCGAGGTTGGGACGATCGTGGACGCCACCCTGGTCGTCGATCGCCACGAGGTGACTCCCTGCTCGAGCGAGGGCGGTGATCGCGTCGTCGCCGACGCGGTCGGGCGTCCAGGTGGACGGAGACTCGTCGTATCGGTAGACGAAGCCGGCGTCGGTGCTCGCGTGACACGCCGTTTCTTCGCCTCCGCCTTCGCCCTCTCCCTCACCCCCGCCCGCCACGACGTCGGTCAGCGTTCCCTCTGACCCGTCGATTCCAATCGCGTCGAACGTTCGGCCGCCGTCGTCGGTCCGGAACACGCCGTCGTTGGTGTCACAGCAGTATCCGGTCTCGTCGTCGAGCAGGGTCACACCGGACAGGCTCGAGCCGCTGCCGGGCGTGACGGGTTCGGCCCACGCGAGGTCGCCGTCCCGGTATCGGCCCCTGACGACCACTCCCGACCCGGTGATCAGGAGGACGGTCTCGTCGCCGGTCGGGCCCGCGGCGGCCAGGCCGGCCAGGTTGTCGGTCCGGTCGTCCGGGGCGGAGAAGTCCGTGTGGCGCCCGGTCGTGACCTCGAGACGGGCGACTGCGCCGCCATCGCCGGCGATCCAGGACACGTCGCCGTCGTCCGTCACGTCGACGCCGTGGAGGTCCTGGTCCTGGCCGGCAGGACCGTGTTCGAGGACTGCTTCCCACCCGTCGTCGGTGTCCAGGAGGACCGTGCCACCGGTTCCGACGGCGACGGTGCCCGTGCCGACGGCAACGTCGTGAAGGGTGGACTCAGTCGGGCTGTCGACGGCGGTCCAGTGTGCCTCCTCGGGACGGCTCGAGGTGCCCGAGGTGCCATCGGCGGCAGTATCCACGGCGCTGTCAGTGTCCGTGTCGGTGCTCGTGTCCGAATCTGCATCTGCGTTCGTGTGCTCGTCAGCGTCCGAACCGGGGCCGGTAGACGTGTCTCTCTCCGAGTTCATTTCACCCATTGTTGTCGACCGTGCCTTCCCGCCGCTCGAGGCCGGTTCGGGCCGGTCGGCACGTGGACCGGTATTCGCCCTCGACCGAGAGACCTCGTCGTCCGTCGCGATCACGGCCTCGGATCGGCGGCCGCGGGCGACGTAGAGGGCGACCGGCGGAACGACGTAACTAGCGAGCGCCAGGACGGCGAACCCGCGGTAGAATATGGTCAGCGTGCCGAAGGCAGTCAATCCGGCCGTCGCGACGGCGTGGACCCAGGTCTTCGTATACCGTCTGAAGAACGCGCCGAAACTGTCGGTGTTCGTGTTCGTGGCCATCGTGAGAGGCTCCTGGACGGGTCGCTTGGCTGGGAACCCGGTCACGGCGACTCTCGTCACCCGGGGAACGGCGACCTGCCCAGTTCTCGACCTGATACTGGGCGCTCGGGACGGAAAAGCCACGTCCATGTGTTTGCCGGAACGGCCTCCGTTGGTCAAAATCTTCAACGTTATATCCGCCGGGCCGAAACGACGACCGTATGCGCGAGGAGGCGACGGCGTTCGTTCCCGGTCACATCACCGGATTTTTCAGCGCCCACCCGGACGACGACCCGACGAAAGCCGGCTCTCGAGGCGCCGGGCTGACGCTGACCGACGGCGTCGACGTGACCGTGACGCGGTCCGACGACCCGGCCATCTCCCTCGAGGGCGAGCACGTCGACATCGACCCCGTCTACACGGTGCTCGAGACGCTCGAGGCGCCGGCACGAGTCGACATCGAGTCCTCGCTCCCGCTCGGGTCCGGGTTCGGCGTCTCCGGGGCGACGGCGCTGGGTGCGGCGATGGCCGCCAACCACGTCTTCGACCGGCGGCTCTCGTACAACGAACTGGTGACGCTCGCCCACGGCGCGGAGGTTCAGGCCGGGACCGGACTCGGCGACGTCGTCGCCCAGGCCCACGGAGGAATTCCGATTCGGCTCGAACCGGGCGCACCAGCCCACAACGTCCTGGATGCGATTCCCGCACGGGCACGCGTGGAATATATCTCGTTCGGCGGGCTGTCGACGGCGGACGTCATCACGGGCGACACGGACGTACTGTCGGCGGCCGGGCAGGAGGCGCTCTCACTGGTCGTCGACGAACCGACGCTCACGTCGTTCATTTACGCCTCCAGGCGGTTCGCCCGCGAGGCGAGATTGCTCACCGACGAGGTGCGGGACGTGCTCGAGGCTGTCGCGGACGTCGAGGGCCAGGCGTCGATGGCGATGCTCGGCAACACGGTGTTCGCGCTCGGCACGGGCCTGTCGGATGCGGGCTACGAGCCGTCGGTGTGTGGGACCCACTCGGCCGGGGCCGTGTTGAAGTGACGCATTGTGGTTTTCGGTGTGATACCGAGACGGATCACGTTCGTCGATGTCATCCCGTGCGTCGAACACGTCGCTCACTGAAGCAAAATCACCTGATTCTGAAACGGCGAAGCAAAATCACCTGATTCTGAAACGGCGAAGCAAAATCACCTGATTCTGAAACGGCGAAGCAAAATCACCTGATTCTGGAACGGCGAAGAGAAACGACGCCCGCTTACATAACGGCTGAAGATATCAGTTCTCCTACACTACCATCGATGCTCGCGACTGTTATCGACGTGACTCGCCCACTCGAATCGCGTCGTTGAGCGCCGCGTCGTTCGACGATGAGGTACCGACCGCGACGTCAATGGCGTCTCCAGTCGCCGTGACGGCCTCGACTGAATCGGTGCCGACCAGTTTCGACCCGTCCAGGACGGCGCCATCCGTCGATTTTCGAATATGTAACCTTACTCATTGGTAGCCAGAAGTTTATTATGGTTGAGTGTGGTGATGCACTCGAGTTTCAGAATGTCGTCTTTCAGTGACTTTCACCAAAATTTGTTTCGACTGTACGAACACTACGTCGGCGAGCCCGATTCGCCGAAGGACGTGTACGGATTCTGGGTGTTCATCGCCGGTTATCTCCTCGGCGCGGTCGGCGTCATCGTCTTCGTGGTCGGCTACACGGGGGAGGTCGCTCAGTTCGAGTTCCGCGTGTCGGGCGTCCTGGCCGCCATCGGCCTCGCGCTTTGCCTCTTCGGCATCGTACTCCTGTTACCCGTCCGAAGACGGGGGATTCAGGCGAGCGTCGTCGGCCTCGTCATCGCACTGGCGGGAGCCGCATCCTTCGGTGCCGTCTATCCCGACCACTGGTACTCATACGGCCGCGAGTTGACCGTCGAAGTCGTCGGCCTCTACGCGACCGGCATCGCGATCATCGCCGGCGTAACCGCCCTCGTCCCCATCGTGACGGGGCGCAAAGGGATGTTCGTCACGGAAGAGGGTGCAACCGAGGAGCCCCCGATCATGACCGGCGATTCCCTCGAGGGTGCCCAGTTCGCCGTCTTCCGCGACGAGGAAGGCGACTGGAAGTGGCACGTGCTCCACCTCGAGGCGCTCGCCGAGAGCGTGACCAGCGCGGTCACCCGCCCGGAGACGGAGTCGGGCATCGACAACGTCAAATCCCAGATCGGCTCGGCCGGACTGATGGAGCTGACGACCTCGGCGTTTCGCCTCCACGAGGACCGCGAGGGGACCTGGCAGTGGACGCTGGCTCGAGACGACGGGAGCGTCGTGGGAACCTGCGCGAGCGAGTTCGACCGACGCGACGACGCCGAACAGTCGGTGAGCTTCCTCAAAGACCGTGGCCCAGGTGCGGACGTGATCGAGATCGACGGCGCGGCCTTCACCTACACCGAACGGCGCGACCAGTGGTATTGGCAACTGCTCGACGACGATCGGCGTCCGCTTGCCGAGAGCGAGGAGGGCTACGGGTCGATGGATCGGGCCGAAGCGGCCGCCCAGACGTTCGCCGAGCAGTTCGATCGGGCGCGACTCCTCGACATCGAGCACGTCGGCGTCGAACTCCTCCAGGAGGCCGACGGCTGGACCTGGCGGTTCGTCGACGAGGCCGACGAGGAACTGGCTCGGGCGACGACCGACTTCGAGACCAGGCGTGCCGCTGAGGACGGCGTCGAGGCGCTCCTCTCGGAACTCGAGTCGGCGGCGGTGACCGTCGCGAGCGAGCCGACCTACGAGTGCTACGAGGTCGACGACGGCTGGAACTGGCGGCTGGTCGACGAGAACGAACACGTCGTCGCGGACAGCCCGTCAGTCCACGGGAGCGAAGCGGCGACCACCGAGGAGACCACCGCGTTCGCCGACCACGCGACGGCCGCGTCCGTCGTGGAGATCGACGACGCCGAGTACGAGATCTATCCGACCCAGCGAACGGCCACCACGGACGGTGGTGAACTGCAACCTGTGGACGCCGCCGACGCCGACAACACCGAGACCGACGACGAATCGACCGGCACCGACGAGCCGGCGGTGACTCAGGACTGGCACTGGCGCCTCGTCACGGAGGACCGAGAGGTCATCGCGGCCAGTACCGAGGCCCACGTCGGTGAGGACACTGCCCAGGACGCTATCGAGCGCGTCCGCCAGCAGGCCAGCGAGGCCGAGCTCATCGAGTTCGAGAACGCGGCGTTCCAGGTCTACGAGGCCGACTCCGGCGAGTGGCGCTGGCGGCTGATCGACGAGGACGGCAACGTGCTCGCCGACTCCGGCGAGGAACACACCTCCCGCGGGGACGCCGCGGAGGCCATGATGACGCTCAAGGAGCAGGCGCCCGAGGCCGAACTCCTCGAGATCGACACGGCCGCGTTCGAAATCTTCACCGAAGATGGCGAGTGGGGCTGGCGGCTGATCGACGAGGCCGGCAAGATGGTCGCAGAGGACCCAGCCAGCCACCCGACGCGAGTGGCGGCCAAAGAAGCCATGGAGCGCTTGCTCGCCCACCTCGACTCGAGCGTGCGGACCATGGACGACGCCATCTTCCAGACCTACGCCGACCAGGACTGGCAGTGGCGATTCGTGCTTCCGTCGGGCGAAACCGTCGCCGTATCCGCCGAGGAGACCTCGACCCGCGACGAACTCGAGCGGGCCATCGACGACGTTCGCCAGACGGCGGCGAACGGTCAGCCTACGACCATCGGCGACGTCTCCGTTCAGCTGTACGGCAGCGGGGGCGGCGAGTGGCGCTGGCGGCTCCTCGACCGCGAACGGACGATCGTCACCGACGCCACCCGGACGTACGACTCGCGCGGTCGCGTGATGTCCGCCGTCAAGGGCCTGAAAGCGCGCGCGGTCGACGCGCCGATCTTCACCATCGACACGGCAGCCATTCGGCTGACCGACAACGGCGGCTGGGCCTGGGAACTCATCGATTCCGATCGGGAGATACTCGCGAGCGCCGTCGAGACCGAGCGCACCAAGGCGGACGCGATGTCCGTCGTCGACGAGGTCAGGCGACGGGCACCCATTGCCGGTCGCGTCGACTTCGACGTCGCCTCCTTCGAACTGTTCGCCGACGAGGACGGGCGGTGGCGCTGGCGGCTGATCGACGAGAACGGACGCACCGTCGCGGTCGGATCGGAGGGCCACGCCTCGAGCGAGTCCGCCCAGGCGGCCCTCGAGGACGTTCGCGGGCTAATCGCGAACGCGAGCATCCTCGAGATCGACAGCGTTTCGTTCGAACTCCACCGCGCGGAGGACGGCTGGGTCTGGCGGCTGATCGACACCTACGGCGACGTGCTGGCCGAGAGCACCCAGAGCTACGAGCACCGGACGGACGCTCGGGAGGCGATGATGGCGGTGAAATCGCACGCACCCGAGGGCTGGATCACGTTCACCGAGTGATCACCGGTCGCTGACGCGGATTTCGTTTTACTGGCGAGCTTTTCGTCTTGAGCGTTCGGTCCGTTTCGCTCGAGGGAATCGCGTCTCGAGAGCGATATTGAGATCGTGGTCGAAGACGGGCAAAAGCTTACGGAACGATCACGAGCTTCCCGAACACGCTGTCTTCCATTACGGCCCGCTGAGCCTCGCCGGCCTCCTCGAGTCCGTACGTCTCGGCGATTTCGATCGACAGCTTGCCCGTCTCGAGGAGATGGGCGACCCCGCGAAGCGGGACGCGAAGGTCGGGCGTGTTGAACATACTCATGAACTGGTAGTTGACGTCCTTCGACCGGGCGGCGCCATCGTTCGTGAAGCCGGGGTCGGGGCTGTTCTCCCCGATGCCGACCACCCGTGCCCCGGTCGCCGCTACGTCGGCGTCGAACTGAAGGTAGTCGTCGAGGCGGTGGTCGAGAATCGCGTCGACGCCGCCGTCGCTGGCCTCGAGGACGGCATCGGCGAGGTCCTCCCGACCGTAATCGAGGACCGTCTCGGCGCCGAGGTCGGTCAGGGCGTCGTGGTAGTCGGGGCTCGCGGTCGTGAGGACGCGGGCGCTCACCGCGGCAGCGATCTGGACGGCGGCGTGGCCGACGCCGCCGGAGCCGCCGTGAACGAGGCAGTACTCGGCGGGGTCGAGGGCGGCGTGGTCGATCAGGGCCCGCCAGGCGGTAACGGTGGCGACGCCGGCCGCGCCCGCCTGCGTGGCGTCGACGCCGTCGGGCAGGTGGACGACGCGATCGGTCGGAATCGTGGCGTACTCGGCGTAACTCCCCTGGGCCGTCGCGTTGCCGATGCCGGTTCCGAAGACCCGGTCGCCGGGTTCGAAGCCCTCGACGGCGTCGCCGGTCTCGACGACGGTTCCCGAGACGTCCACACCCGGCGTAAACGGCAGGGAGACTGGTTCGTAGGATCCATCTCGGAAGTAGGTGTCGACGGGGTTGATGCCCGCTGCGGCGACCTCGAGGAGGAGTTCGTCGCTTCCCGGGTCGGGGCGGTCGGCGTCGACTACTTCGAGGACGTCCGGTCCACCGTGGGTTTCGAGTCGTATAGCGCGCATGTGCCTCGAGACGGCGCAGGACGGCATAAATGGTGGCCACCGTTCACCGTTCGCCCGGTCTGGGCCGGCGTCCGTGGCGGTCTCGGTCCCACTCGAGACCCAATCGCGTCGTTTTTGTCCGACCCGCTCGAGGTGACCGGTGTGAGCGACCACGAGACCGTCCCGGCCGACGTCGAAGACGAGTCGGAGATCCCCGAGGACCACCCCCGGTATACCGACCTGGTGACCCGACACCGAATCGAACGCGGCGTCGAGAAGGGGATCACCCACATCCAGGGCATGCACGCCGAGGGCCGTGGGAGCGCGTTCGACTACCTCCTGGACGAGGAGACGATTCCGAGCGCCGACGACGCCGAACGAGCGGCCGCGGCCCACCTCCTGCTCGCTGACCGGCCGGTCCTCTCGATCAACGGGAACGTCGCCGCGCTCGTCCCCGAAGAGATGGTCGCGCTTGCCGAAGTCGTCGACGCCGACCTCGAGGTCAACCTCTTCAACCGGACGCCCGAGCGCATCGACGCCATCACCAGCCACCTCCGCGAGCACGGCGCCGAGGACGTCAAGGGAATCGAGGCGGACGCCCTCATTCCGGGTCTCGAGCACGAACGCGCGAAGGTCGACGCCGACGGGATCTACGCGGCCGACGTCGTCCTGGTCCCGCTCGAGGACGGAGACCGCGCGGAAGCCCTCGACGCGATGGGGAAGACGGAGATCGTCATCGACCTGAATCCGCTCTCCCGTTCACCGCGTGTGGCGGACGTCCCGATCGTCGACAACATCGTCCGGGCAGTGCCGAATATTACCGCTCACGCGAGGGATCTGATCGACGCCGACGAGGCGACACTCGAGGCCATCGTCGCCGACTTCGACAGAGAAGCGGCGCTCGAGGCTGCCGAAGCGCGGATTCGGAACGGTTTCTGACCGAGGTTCTGGGAACGGTTTCTGACCGAGGTTCTGGGAACGGTCTCTGAGCGAGGTTCTGGGAACGGTCTCTGAGCGAGGTATCGAGAACGGTCTCTGAGCGAGGTATCGAGAACGGTCTCTGAGCGAGGTATCGAGAACGGTCTCTGAGCGGGGGCTGGGGGTCGCACGACACTCGAGTTTTTCTGCGGCTGCTTGAAGCGAAAGTATCGAGAGCGGGGTGTCGCGAGGCGAACCGCTCGTAGATGTCGAACCGAGAGGGTGGAATCGGCACGCAGACCGATTCAAGACGGGCTTACGGCCTTACCAGGCGACGGAGTCCCAGAACGGGCTGAGCAGGAAGAACAGCGACTGATAGGCGATGTACGCGAGGGCGACTGCCGAGGCGGTCATCGCGGCCTTGGGTCGTTCGAGAGGCAGTTCCTGACGAGCTTCGACCAGGCGCGCCTCGAACTCGAAGAAGTCCGCGATGAGCAGGGTGATGGCAAGCGAGGTGAAGATGACCCCGGGGTGGACCTCGACCGTCAGGTAGTAGAAGCCACCGAGGACGATCAGAAACGTCGATACGTCGAGGATGATCGGACGCGCGATCGCTTCGGGATCCTCCTCGCGGGCCGCGGAGACGGTTCGCCGATGTGCGACCGCGCGGACGAGCAGGTTCGCGACGACGAGTCCGAGCAGAACGAACTCGATGAGCATGACGCCGCCGACGACCTCCTCGGCGAGGATGTCGATCGGGCCGAGCAGCGCTGGTGATAACATACTCGAAACACGGTGGTTCGTGCATTAGAATTTTTCCAATGTCGCGCGCGACCGCCAATTCTCGGCTTTCGTTCCGATACTCCATCAGCTGAGGCTGCTACGGCGGGTATAGGCGCTCGGTCGACGTCGGCTACGGCTACGGGCCAGTGAACGGCCCGCGACTCACCGGCGTCTCGAGACAGGCGAGCGCGCGTTCGGGATCGATCCGGATCGAGACGGCCGTGCCGACGCCGACCGACTCGAGACAGCGGTCGTCGACGCAGAGCGAGACGGCGACCTCGTCGCGCTCGACGGCGAGCGTGAGGTCGTCGTCCGGCACCACCCAGTGGCGCGTCCGGGTGGTGAACGGGGCGATCGGGACCACAGAAAGGGCGTTCACGGCCGCCGACAGCGAGGGGCCGGAGGCAGCGGCTGCGTAGGCGTGGCTCCCAGCCGGCGTCGCCGCGACCACGCCGTCCGCGCGGAACGTCGCGAGCGCGCTCCCGCGGCTGTGGACGCTGTACTCCGATATCTGGGCCGGTTCGTCGGTGACGAGCGAGACGTCGAAGACGGCCCTCGAGACGACCGAGCCGTCGACGACAACCGAGACGAGCGGGTGGTGCGTGATCGTCGCCTCGCTACGAACGAAGGCGTTCACGGCCTCCTGGACGTCGGCCAGGGCGACGGGAGCGACCCCGGCGCTGGTCGACACGGGGAGGATCGGCGCGTCGACGGCGTTCTCGAGCCTGGCGAGCGACGACAGCGCGCGATCACCGACTGCGACGACGAGGTCCGGAGCGGCGTCACGGACCTCGGCCGGCGTTCCGGTGACGACCTCGGGGGAGCCGCCGAGCGCGGTGAGCGCGTCTTCGAGCGCCTCTTCGCGTTCGCCGGCTCCTGCGCTCTCGTCCGTCGCGCCGTCCTCGCCGGCGAGCGTGCCGGAGCCGGCCGCTCGAATCGAATCATCCGTCACATCGTCCGCGACGACCCCAATTTGGGGCGTGTCGCCTGGCGTCCACCCGTCCTCGACCATACGAACCTGTTCCCGGTGATCGACCAAAAACGTGCGGTTCCGAGCGCCGCTGTCGTACTCGCCACCATCGTACCCGTCATCGCCGTACCCGTCACTGTCGTACTCGCCGCCGTCGTACCCGTCCCCGAGCGCGTCGGCGGTCACACCACCGTTGCCATCACTCGTCGTAGGGCCAGTCGCCGGTAATCTGCATCCCCTCGGCGAGGTCCTCGGCCTCGAGTCGCTCGACGATCTCGTCGGTCGACTTCGGCTCGGTGGTCACGTCGTCGCTCGCGAGCGTAACGACGTACTCGGTGAGAAGGATGGCCTGCTCGAGGAGGTCGCGCTTCTCGAGTTTCTCGAACGTGTCGGCGAAGGTGTGGCCCCAGCCGCGACCGACCTCGTCGGACGTGCTCATCACGTGGGTGCCGGGGACGCCCCACCGGACGAACGGCCAATGGTCGCTGTGGGGACCCAACTTCGGGATCGTCTCGATGGGATGGCCGAACCGGTCGGACACCTCGTCCGCGACGTCCTGGAGGGAGTCAAAGCCGTGGGTCGTCAGCGAGAGCGTTCGTCCGCGGACGACGCCGTCGTTGTTGACGACGGCCTTGATCTGGTCGTGGTCGGCGGCCTCGGCGTGGTATCCAGAGCCGACGAGACCGACCTCTTCGGCGCCGTAGGCGACGAATTCGACGCGTGTCTCGAGGTCGTCCTCGCGGATGGCGAGGGCGTTCGCGAGTTCGATAACCATCGCGGTGCCGGCACCGTTGTCCAGGGCGCCCTCCGCGATGTCGTGGGCGTCGACGTGGCTCGTGACGAGCACGCGCTCGTCGGTCTCGGGACCGAGCTCGGCGTGGACGTTCTGACTCTCGGCGTCCTCGATCGTCGCCTCGACTGCGACCTCGATCTCCTCGCCGTCGAACCGCCGGGCCAGCCTGGCGCCGACCTCGCTCGAGACGCCGACGGCCGGAACCTCGCCGACGGGATTTTCAGGCGTTCCGACGCTTCCCGTGGGCGGAAGACAGCCCTCGACGTGGTTGCGGTAGACGAATCCGGACGCCCCGTTTTCGACCGCATGATAGTACTTCTCGCGCCGGTGGACGTATCGATCGTAGTAGTCCGGAATGTCGCTTCGAACCATGACGACCGCGCCCTCGACGTCGGCGTCCTCGAACTGCTCGGGCAGACCGTACCCCAGGTCGACCAGCGGAGCCGTCGTCGACGCCGCGGGGCTGCGGGGAAGCGCGATGCACTCGAGTTCCAGGTCGTTCGCTCGAATTGCGCTCGAGCCGCGTTCCCAGCCCTGAATCTCGTAGGTTTCGAGCCTCGCATTTCGGGCGCCAGCAGCTTCGAGTGCGTCGCGCGTCAGTTCCGCCGCCTCGCGTTCGCCCGGCGAGCCGGCCATGCGGTTGCCGATGTCGACGAGGGCCTCGAGGTGGTTCCAGCCGCGATCACTGGTGAATACGTCGCCGATCCACGTGGACATGTGCCGGAGTAGGTTTGCCCGGTAGCCTAACTGTTGGGAATCCGGCCGTCCGGAACGAGCCATGGTCGACAGATCGTCAAAAATTGCCCGAATCTACGGACTATTCTCGACAAATCGTTGTAGTGGTTTAAGTAGAAATGAGTTATCTTTACCATACCGGGTCAAAGCCCATCATTTATTAGCTAGGACGGCATCTTCCCTGATAGACCGTTGGAATCTACTATGGCCAGTCACGTCGATGAAATCGTTCGTGTGTTGCCGGAACTCGAAGCCGACGAGGACGAGGGCCCACAGTACTCCCTCACCCACTCCGAGGAGACGCTCCTCGAACTCTACGAGACACAGGTACTCGCCCGAACATTCGACGAGAAAGCGATCAGCCTCCACCGACAGGGGCGGATCGGTACCTACGCCCCCATGCGGGGCCAGGAGGCCGCCCAGATCGGCGCCGCGATGGCGCTTCGTGACGAGGACTACCTCTTTCCGACCTACCGCGACCACGCGATGTACCTCTCGCGCGGCCTCCCACTCTCGGAGGTCATCCGTCACCTGATGGGGCGAGGTAATTACATCGACCGCCAGGACGAGGCGGACCTTCGGACGTTCCCGATCACCATCCCCATCGCGACCCAGCTCCCACACGCCGTCGGCATGGGCATGGCCTCGAACCTCAAAGGCGACGACGTCGTCTCGATGGCCAGCCTGGGCGACGGCGCCACGAGCGAGGGCGACTTCCACGAAGCCCTCAACTTCGCGGGCGTCTTCGAGGCACCGACCGTCTTCTTCTGCCAGAACAACGGCTACGCCATCTCGGTGCCACGGGAGCGCCAGACGGCGAGTGCCACCATCGCCCAGAAGGCCGACGCCTACGGCATCGAGGGCGTCCGCGTCGACGGCAACGACGTCCTGGCCGTCTACGACGTCGTGAACGAGGCCCTCGAACGTGCCCGGAACGGCGACGGCGCGACCCTCATCGAGGCCGTCACCTACCGGCGCGGACCGCACACGACCACCGACGACCCCGACGTCTACCGCGACGAGGACGAAGCCGAGGAGTGGACCGACCCCCTCGAGCGCACCCGCGAGTACCTCGAATCGACCGTCGGCTGGACCGAGGAGGACGAGCAGGCCGTTCGCGAGCGCGCAACGGAGCGCGTCCAGTCGGCAGTCGAGACGGCCGAATCCGAGTCCGACCCCGACGCCGAGACGATGTTCGATCACGTCTACGCGGGCGAGCACCCGCGCTACGCCCGCCAGCGTCGGCAGGTTCCCGACGACCCGTCCCTCGAACACTGAGTCGGTCCCGGGCCGTTTTCCGGTGTGTCGCTGTCGCCGTCGCCGTCCAATTCTCGAACGGTTTTCGAAATCGCGAGCGTACTCGTCGACTCGTGCCCACGGTATCGACGGGAGCGCCCGAGTCTCCGCACTGTTCCGCTTTCCCGGTAATTATTAGCGCGCCACACCCATGCTCTGGCATGGAGATCGATCTGTCACCACTCACAGACTTCCTCGCCGCCGAGGAACTCGACGGCTACCTCATCGACGACGACGCGACCGACTCCGACCAGCGCTACGTCTCCGGATTCTCGGCGCCGGACGCCTACCAGACGCTCGTCACGCCCGACGGCGCGGTCCACCTGCTCGTCTCAGGCCTCGAATATGGCCGAGCCGTCAAGGAGTCGGGGGCCGACACCGTCACACGGTACGCGACGTACGACTCCCAGGAACTCATCGCCGAGCACGGCCGCTACGAGGGATTCCTCCGCGTCCAGGAGCGGTTCCTGGACGATCGGGAGATCGCTTCGGTTGGCGTTCCGCGCAGTTTCCCGACCGGGACGGCCGACGGTCTCCGCGCCCGCGGCCTCGAGGTAACCGTCGAGCCCGATGGAATCGTCGGTGAGATTCGCTCGGTCAAACACGACGAGGAGATCGAGCACGTCCACCGCACGCAGCGAGCGAACCAGTCGGCGATGGCCGTCGCCGAGAGCCTGATCGGCGGGGCCAACGTCGAGGACGACGTCCTCTACCACGAGGGCGAACCGCTGACCAGCGAACGCGTCACCGAGGAGATCGAGGTCGCGCTCCTGCGAAATGGATGTTCGCTCGACGAAACCATCGTCGCGTGCGGGGAACACGGCGCCGACCCCCACGACCGCGGGAGCGGCCCGCTCGAAGCGAACGAGTTGATCGTGATCGACATCTTCCCGCGGGACAAGGAGACGAAGTACTTCGGCGACATGACCAGGACGTTCTGTCGGGGCGACCCGACCGACGAGATGCGCCGTCGCTACGAGGTCACTCGTGAGGCATTCGAGGCCGCCCTCGAAGCGATCGAACCCGGCGTCACCGGCGCGGCCGTCCACGACGCCGTCTGCGACGTCATCGAGGACGCCGGCTACGCCACCTTCCGGAGCGATCCCGGCACCGAAACGGGATTCATCCACAGCACCGGCCACGGCGTCGGTCTCGACATCCACGAGTCGCCGAGTCTCTCGCCGTCGGGCGAGGAACTCGAGGTCGGCCACGTCGTGACGGTCGAACCCGGCATCTACGATCCCGCGGTCGGCGGCGTCCGAATCGAGGACCTCGTCGTCGTCACCGAAGATGGCTACGAGAATCTCACCGACTATCCGATCGACCTTGAGCCGTCGATTCGCACCGAACCGGCCGAGTGAACGAGCGCGCGCCGAATCGACCGAGGGAGTCGAGCATACCGAACACTGAGTGAATCGGTGCATACCGAACACTGAGTGAATCGGTGCATACCGAACACTGAATGAGTCGGTGCACGCCGAACTCGAGCGGTCGCTCAGATTCGGATTCAGTCGTCCGAATCAGCGTCCGTCTCCGCATCCTCGCCTGCCTCCCCGTCCGTCTCCGCGAACTCACGCTTGAGCGAAAGGACGGTTCGGGAGAACGAGCAGACGAGATCGTCGTCCTGGTTGAAGACTTCGACGTCCATCGTGACGATGCCACGCTCGCCGTCGCTGGTCTCGCGTTTGTCGGTCACCGTCGACTGGACGCGGATCGTGTCCCCATGAAACACCGGCGTCGGGTGCTCGACGTCGTCGTAGCTCAGATTCGCGACGATCGTGCCGTCCGTCGTCTCGGGAATCGAGATGCCGACGGCTAGCGCCATCGTGTAGATGCCGTTGACCAAGCGTTCGCCGAACTGGGTTCCCTCGGCGAAGGTCTCGTCGAGGTGCAACGGCTGCTGGTTCATCGTCATGTCACAGAATCGCTGGTTGTCGCCTTCGGAAATTGTCCGTCGGCGCTGGTGCTCGATCGTCTCGCCCACCTCGAACTCCTCGTAGTACAGGCCAGTCATCGTCTCGAGCGTCGACGGGGGCGAGTAAAATGACACCGATCGATCCCTGCTCGACGCCGAGGCCGTGGCCGGGGTGCAAGTATTGCCCAATCCAGAGAGTAATAGCAAGGGTTAAGCGTCGGCCTCGGGAAATCCGAACGAATGCGTCGACACGCTCGTCCGCTCTCGACGAGGTCGTCGACGGGTTGGTCCAGACACCGTCCGTGACGGACCGTGTCCGCTCCCAGAGATACCATGGTAACCGCTGAATCCACATCCGAACCAGAACGCAACACGGAGGCAGAGTCAGCCGTCGAAACCGCTCGCACGCAACTCGAGCGCGCTGCTGCGCACCTCAACGTCGACGACGGCATCATCGAGCGACTCCGGCACCCCGACTCGGTCTACCGGGTGGCGGTTCCGCTCAAGCGCGACGACGGGACGACCGATATTCTCACCGGCTACCGGGCCCACCACGACGACGCCCGCGGCCCCTACAAGGGTGGCATCCGCTATCACCCCGACGTCTCCGAGGACGAGTGCGTCGCGCTCTCGATGTGGATGACCTGGAAGTGTGCCGTCATGAACATCCCCTTCGGCGGCGCCAAAGGCGGCATCGTCGTCGATCCCAAGGACCTGAGCGAGACGGAAGAAGAGCGACTCACGCGCCGGCTCGCCGAGGAGTTCCGACCGGTCATCGGCCCGATGAAGGACATCCCCGCACCTGACATGGGCACGAACCCGCAGATAATGGCGTGGTTCATGGACGCCTACTCGATGCAAGAAGGCGAGACCCAGCCCGGAATCGTCACCGGAAAGCCGCCCGCCGTCGGCGGCAGCAAGGGCCGTGAGGATGCCCCCGGACGGAGCGTGGGAATCATCGCGGAGAAGGCAATCGAACACTACGGTTGGGACATTACAGACACGACCGTCGCCGTCCAGGGCTTCGGGAGCGTCGGCGCCTACGCCGCCCGTTACCTCGACGACCACGGCGCTAGGGTCGTCGCCGTCAGCGACGTCGACGGAGCGATCTACGACCCCGACGGACTCGACACCAACGACGTCGAGGACCACGACGCCCGCCCGGGAATGGTTTCGGGGTACGACGCCCCCGAACAGCTCACCAACGCCGAACTGCTCGAGCTGGACGTCGACGTCCTGATCCCTGCAGCAATCGGAAACGTGCTCACGAGTGACAACGCCAACGACGTGCAGGCGGAGATGATCGTCGAGGGCGCCAACGGGCCGACCACCTCGCGAGCGGACTCGGTCTTCGAACAGCGCGAAATTCCGGTGGTTCCCGACATCCTCGCGAACGCCGGCGGCGTCACCGTCTCGTACTTCGAGTGGCTCCAGAACACGAACCGCCGCACCTGGTCGCTCGAGCGCGTCCACGACGAACTCGAGAGCGAGATGCTCCAGGCCTGGAGCGCCGTACGAACTGAGTACGAGGCTCGAGATGTCACCTGGCGCGACGCCGCCTACATCGTCGCGCTCCAACGGGTCGCCGAAACCCACGACGTTCGCGGCCTCTGGCCCTGACTGGAAGTCCGCAGATTCACGTTCCTTCTCCTCGAAACGACGGATATGACACGTCGAAGCGTCCTGTTCACGCCCGGTGATCGACCCGAAATGCTGCGGAAAGCGCCGACTGCTGGCGCCGACGTCCTCGTCTTTGATCTCGAAGACGCCGTCTCACCCGCCCGAACCCACGAGGCACGGACGATCGTTCGCGATGTACTCACCGACCCGGAATTCGACCCCGACTGCGAGGTGTGCGTGCGGGTCAACGCCACACCGGACCAGGCACGAGCCGACCTCGAGTCCGTCCTCGGCGACGACGCGAATGGAGAGCTTCGCCTCGACACCATCATGCAGCCGAAAGTCGAGTCGGCGGCGGACGTCGACCACTTGGCGGGCGTACTGAGCAAACACGACGCTGCCGTGCCGATCCTGGCGCTAATCGAAACTGCCGGCGGCGTCCTGAACGCACCCGACATCGCTGCGGCGGCGGCGACCGACGCCCTCGTCTTCGGGGCCGAGGACCTCTCGGCGGACATCGGCGCGACGCGGACCGACGAGGGACTCGAGGTGCTCTACGCTCGCGAGCGCGTGGTAATCGCCGCGGCGGCCAACGGCATCGACGCCATTGACACCGTCTACACCGACTTCGGCGACGAGCGCGGACTGGTCGAGGAAACCGAGTTCGCCATTCAGTTGGGGTACGACGGGAAGATGGCGATTCACCCGGCACAGGTCGGGCCGATCAACGACGCGTTCACCCCTGAACCCACAGACGTCGAGTGGGCCGAGGCCGTCCTGGAGGGAAAACGCGAGGCCGACGCGGACGGTCGAGGCGTCTTCGAGGTCGACGGACAGATGATCGACGCCCCGCTGATCGCCCAGGCCGAACGGATCCTCGAACGTGCGGAGGCGGCAGCCGACTCCGCCGCCGGCGGCGAGTGAATCCCGTCTCGCGTACAATTCCGACGGTGGCGAGTGAACCATCTCGGGCGCACGTGCAGACGCCGTCCCGTCGAAGCAGTGTTCGCGGGTACCGGTGACGAGCGCCGCCTACTCATCTAATATTCTCCCTTGTCGACGCGCTTTTACCGGCTTCTCCAGAATAGAATTGTATGACTGAGTCCGCAAATCCATTCGAGAGCCTCCAGTCACAGATCGACGACGCCGCGGCCCACATCGAGGTCGGCGACGACGTTCTCGACCGCCTCAAACATCCCGAACGGGTGCTCGAGACGAACCTCACCGTAGAACTCGACGACGGCACGCTCGAGCGATTCAAAGCGTTCCGGTCGCAGTTCAACGGTGACCGCGGGCCGTACAAGGGCGGAATCCGCTATCACCCCGGCGTCACCCGCGACGAGGTGAAGGCGCTCTCGGGGTGGATGGCCTACAAGTGCGCCGTGGTCAACATCCCCTACGGCGGCGGGAAGGGGGGTATCGTCATCGACCCTGCCGACTACTCAGAGAGCGAACTCGAGCGGATCACGCGCGCGTTCGCGACGGAACTGCGCCCGTTCATCGGCGAGGACCGGGACATTCCAGCGCCCGACGTGAACACCGGCCAGCGCGAGATGAACTGGATCAAGGACACCTACGAGACTCTCGAGAACACGACCGAACCGGGCGTAATCACCGGAAAAGCGCTCGAGTCGGGCGGCAGCGAGGGCCGCGTCGAGGCGACGGGACGGTCGACGATGCTCGCAACTCGCGAGGCCTACGACTACCTCGGTCGGGACATCGAGGGTGCAACGGTCGCCGTCCAGGGCTACGGTAACGCCGGCTGGATCGCCGCGAACCTGCTCGAAGACCTCGGAGGCAGCGTCGTCGCCGTCTCGGACTCGAGCGGGGCGATCTACGCCGAGGACGGCTTCGACACGGCGGCCGTCAAGACGTTCAAGACCGATACCGGGACCGTCAACGGGTACGAAGGCGCCGACGAGGAGTTCTCGAACGAGGATCTCCTCACGCTCGACGTCGACGTGTTGATCCCGGCCGCCCTGGAGAACGCGATCGACGAGGACCTCGCCCGCGATGTCGAGGCCGACCTGATCGTCGAAGCCGCGAACGGACCGTTGACGCCAGGGGCCGACGACGTGCTGGCAGAGCGTGACGTCCACGTCATCCCCGACATCCTCGCGAACGCCGGCGGCGTCACCGTCTCATACTTCGAGTGGGTGCAGAACCGCCAGCGCTTTTACTGGTCAGAAGAGCGCGTCAACGACGAACTCGAGACGATGATCGTCGACGCCTTCGACGAGTTGACGAGCGCCTACGAGGCGAACGACCTCGAGAACTTCCGGACGGCGGCCTACGTCGTCGCTATGCAGCGGGTCGTCAATGCGTTCGAGGAAGGTGGCACCTTCCCCTGACTTCCTGATCGCTAATCGCTCTCGTCGTCCGCCGATTCCGTCTCACCCTCGAGCAACGCGTACAGCTCGACACCCAGCCGCGCCATTTCGAGGTCCGCCTCGAGTCGCTCGAGGTGACGTTCGAGGGATTCGGGGTCGATTTCGTCGAGGGGCTGCTCCAGGAGCCTCGCCAGCGCGGGGTCGAGGCCGACCAGGTCCGATCCGGGTCGGTATGGGGCACACGACCGACCGGCCTCGACCGCAGCGAGGAGTTCCTGGAGGGTGATGACCGTCCGTCGGAGGGCGCGAATGTCGGTTTCGTCAGCGGGAGACTGGAGGGTCGCCGCGAGGGCGGCTTCGGCCTCGGCGACCGCTTCGGGGTTCATCGCGAGCGCGTCGCAGGCGGCTCCCCGCTCGAGGGGCGAACGGGAACCCCGGCTGCGGCGGGTGAGCACTGAAAGCGTGGCGACGGTCAGCACCCCGCGGTCGTACTGGCACCCGAGTACCGCTTCGGCGCGAGCGACGACAGCTCGAGCGTCCTCCGCAACGCCGGCACACCCCAGGTCCCGGCTGATGCGTTCGACGGTCGAGTCGTCCGTGGCCACCGATTCGGTATTCCACAGCATACCTACGTCTCGTTTCCGTTGTATCTTATTGATATCCAAGATAGTGTCGTGACTATCGTAACTATCGATACTTTCTCCACATTCATTGTAATCCGCAGCGTCCGGATAGGTCGTCTCGAACGCGACCGTCGACGGTCGGTCGCCGAAATGGTGACCGAAGGCGAGCACTGACAAATCCGCCACGTTGAAGCCAGTTCCCTTCGAGGGTGGAGCCATGACGAGAGCAGTCTGGGTGAAAGCCGACGGCACCGTCGGCGACTGGGACGCCCGCCGAAGACGAATCACCGCCGCCCTCGAGGCCGGCGCCGACTGGGTACTGGTCGACGAGGACGATGTCGCCCGCGTGCGCGAACTGGGCGACGTCTCAGTCGCCGCCTTCCGAACCGACGGCGACGTGACGTTGATCGACGACGCCGAGAGCCAAGAGCACGAGGAGCGACCGGACGCCTACGTTACCGGCAAGGACGGCGAGGGCGACGGCACGATCGATCTCCCCAACGACTTCTCAGGATCGGCCGACCTCTCGACGCTGCGTCGAAACGGCGCCGTCGACCAGGGGGCCTACGTTCGCATCCTCGGAACGGAGTACGAGTCGTTCGCGGAAGCTGCCGCCAAGACCGCGGAGTACACCGTCGTCATCGGCGACGACTGGACGATCATCCCCCTCGAGAACCTGATCGCCAGGATCGGCGACGAGACGACCCTCGTTGCGGGCGTCACGGACGCCGCGGAGGCCAAAACCGCGTTCGAGACCCTCGAGCACGGCGCCGACGCCGTCCTGCTCGATTCGGACGATCCCGACGAAATCCGCCGAACCGTCGAGGTTCGAGACGAGTCCGAGCGCGAATCGCTCGACCTGGAGTGGGGCACCGTCGTCGAAATCGAACCCGTCGGCTCGGCCGACCGGGTCTGTGTCGACACCGGAAACCTGTTCGAACACGAAGAGGGGATGCTCGTCGGATCGATGGCCCGCGGTCTCGTGTTCGTCCACGCCGAGACCGCCGAGTCGCCGTACGTCGCCTCCCGTCCGTTCCGGGTCAACGCGGGCGCCGTCCACGCCTACGTCCGGACGCCCGACGGCGGCACGAAGTACCTCTCGGAACTCACCAGCGGCGACGAAGTACAGGTCGTCGATACGAACGGTCACACTCGAGAGGCGATCGTGGGCCGGGTCAAAATCGAGAAGCGCCCGATGTTCCGGGTCGCTCTCGAGACCGGCTCCGGCGACCGGGTCGAGACGCTCCTCCAGAACGCCGAGACGATCAAGGTGTCGACCAGGGACGGGCGCCGAGCGGTGACCGACCTCTCGGCCGGCGACGAACTCCTCCTCTACTACGAGGACACAGCGCGACACTTCGGGGAGGCCGTCGAGGAGAGCATTATCGAAAAGTAACTGGTGACTGGCAACTGGTAACCGGCAACCGTCTCGACTCGGGCTACGGCGTCGAATCCGGCTCCACGCGCTCGAGACGCGTTGTACACCAGTGACAGAACTCGAGGTCCGTATCGAGCGGGCGGCCGCAGTGAGGACAGGTCGGCCCCTCGGTGCCGTCGTGGCCGATCGTCCCAAGCCCGCGAAAGAGCGCGTCGGTCGCCGCGAAGAGGGCGATCGAAGCGAGCACGAACCGATCGATCACGCTCGTCTCTTCGGTCACGACCGTCCAGGTCCCCTCGAGCGACGACATCGCGGCGAGCTGGTCCGTCGAAAACGAGAGCGCAACGGCCGTGACGAACAGCCCCGAGAAGAAAAGCGCACGCACCCACTCGCGGAGAACGGCGTGGCCAATCCCGGGGAACAGCAGCGAACACGCGGCGGCGACGAGGGCACGGACCAGCGTCATTCGTGTGTGCGTTCGGTGTCGACTCCGTTAACATTCCGGTTTCGCTCGAGGTTCTACGGTGCGATTCCTGGGTCCATTTCCGATACCCGATACCTGAAACCCGATGCTCGATACCCGATACCCGATACCGCCGCCAACGCGGCGTCAATCCGTCGACTCGAGTGCCGCGACCAGCCGCGAAAGCGTCTCGAGGTCGTACTGTCCCGGTGCGGTCGCCTGCTCGGGGTCGACCGGCGCGTACCCAATCTTCGAGCCGTACACCGGGGCCACGGCCCGGGTGTGCCGGCCGACCTCGCCCATCGCCATCGTCGCCACCCGGTCGCCGTGCGCCGTCAGCTGTTCGGTCGCCGAGAGCAACGCCAGCGCGTCGCCGTTCGTCTCCGCCGTCACCGCTAGCTTCGCCACGTCGGCGTGCTTCCCCGCTTCGGTGAGCGTTCGTACCAGCTCGGATCTCGGCGGCGTCCCCTCGAAATCGTGCGTCGAGGCGACGACGGCGACGCCGCGCTCGCGGGCCACTTCGAGCAAGTCGTCCGCGTCTCCTGCGAGTACCGACTCGAGTTCGACGTCGACCGCCCCGACGGCCTCGATGGCGGTCGCCTCGACGAGCGCCTCGAGTCGCCCCTCGTCGTCCGCTTCGCCGCCCTCCCAGGCCGCACGATTCGTCGCCAGGATCGGTAGCTCGCCGTCGTAGGACTCGAGCGCTGCGAGCGGCGCGTCGGCGAGGTCCATCCGAAACTCGAGGCAGTCCGCACGGCCTCGAGCCGCCGGCTCTTCGCTCAAATCGGCCGTCGAGGCGGCGAGCGTAAACGTCTCGAACGCGAGGGTCCTGTTCTCGTCCCAACCCCCGTCCCTGTTCGTGCCCATGTGCGTCGCTCGAGGGCAGCGGTGAAAAAAGACGCGTCGGCGGCGATGCTCGCGCGTCGAGTGAAACGAGAGAGGATAGCTGGGAGACGGGAAACAGGAAAAACGAAACCGCGATCAGGCCAGACCCAGCGTCTCCTCAGCCTCGAGCAATTCGTGGTAGCGGTTTCGGATCGTGACCTCGGAGATATCAGCGACGTCGCTGACGGCTGCCTGGGTAGTCTTCTCGTTGGTCAACAGGGCAGCGGCGTACACCGCGGCGGCCGCGAGGCCGACCGGCGACTTGCCGCTGTGGACGCCCTTCTCCTTGGCGTTTCGCAGGAGGCTGCGGGCGCGGTGCTCGGCCTCGTCGGACAGTTCGAGTCCCGAGGCAAAGCGGGGGACGTAGCTCTCGGGGTCGGCCGGCTGGACCTCGAGGCCGAGTTCGCGGACGACGTAGCGGTAGGTGCGCGCGATTTCGTTCTTCTCGACGCGGCTTACGTCGGCGATCTCGTCGAGGCTGCGCGGGACGCCGGCCTGGCGGGCGGCGGCGTAGACACAGGACGTGGAGACGCCCTCGATGGACCGGCCGGGCAGGAGGTCCTCGTTGAGCGCCCGCCTGTAGATCACGCTGGCGGTCTCACGGACGTTGTTCGGGAGGCCGAGCGCGCTGGCCATACGGTCGATCTCGCCGAGGGCCTGCTTGAGGTTGCGCTCCTTGCTGTCGCGCGTGCGGAAGCGCTCGTTCCACTTTCGCAGGCGCTGCATCTTCTCGCGCTGGCGACTGCCCAGGGAGTTGCCGTAAGCGTCCTTGTTCCGCCAGTCGATGTTGGTCGAGAGACCCTTGTCGTGCATCGTGTTCGTCGTGGGCGCGCCGACGCGGGACTTCTTGTTCTTCTCGGCGGAGTCGAACGCGCGCCACTCCGGGCCGCGGTCGACGGAATCTTCCTCGACGACGAGGCCACAGTCCTCACAGATAGTCTCGCCGTGTTCGTCGTCGACGACCAGCTGGCCGGTACACTCCGGACAGGCGAGGTCGCTGTCTGCGACGTCCTCTGATTCGGTTTCGGTCTCGGTTTCGGTGCGTCGGGCTCTGGCGGATAGTCGTGCGTTGGTCATACGATGATAACTCTCCCCGGCCGAACGAAATCGGAAAAGCTCGGACGGATTCGTTACCTACTGGGTTCAGAGGTGCTATATATAAACATTTCGAAAGCATACGCCGAGAGTGCGCGAAACCTGGTTATTCGTCGGGAATGGCATTATCAATCCAAACATTAAAATATGTGCGTGCGCCCCACTCGCACGATTTTCGGACCGGCTTTAGGCGCTGAACGCCACCGTCGAACCGATGCACGTCGCCGTGGGCAGTACGAACCCGGTCAAAGTCCAGGCTACCGAACGCGCCCTCGAGCGGTACGACCCGTCCGTCGCCGATGTCACCGTCGACTCCGGCGTGGCCGAACAGCCGACCGGCCAACGCGAGACCATCACCGGCGCAAAAACGCGAGCGAGGCGCGCCCTCGAGGCGATCGACGCCGACTGGGGCGTCGGCCTGGAAGGCGGCATCGCTCGAATCGACGGCACCGACGACCTGTACCTGATTATGTGGGCAGCCATCACGGATGGCGAGCGGGATGGCCTCGGGAGCGGGCCAAGCCTTCGACTCCCGACCGTCGTCGCCGAACGCCTCGAGCGAGGCGCCGAACTCGGACCCGTGATGAACGATCTGCTGGGGACGACCGACATCGCCGAAACCGAGGGCGCTGCCGGCGCACTCACTGACGGATTGACCGACCGAACGACGGCACTCGCGGCTGCCGTTTCCTGCGCCGCAGGGCCGTTCGTGACGCCGTACTACGACTAGTCGGATAAGTCACGATTACCCGTCGCTCGCGTCGCCTCGATACCTTCGAATCGTTCGCCGACTGGCTCGACCACCGAGGCCCCGTTCGCGAACGTGGGTATCGTTCAATTACCGGCGATCGTCACGTAAAAGAACGTATTAACCGGCCGTACCAAGAGCGCCCGCCGGGTGGAGTAGTGGCCGGTTTACCGACCCGAAAACCGGGAGACTACAACGGGTTAACCGGGTGTACCAAACCCCCTAAGTCGGCGCCTGACCTCGAGTGCAGTATGAGCACAGCAGTCGCCGCCGACCTCACGAGCAAACAAACCCGTATCCTGCGGTACCTCCGCGAACACGCCGCGACCAAGACCTACTTCAAGTCCCGACTGATCGGCGAGGAACTCGGGATGACCGCGAAGGAAGTCGGCGCGAACATCACAGCAATCCAGGACGGCGACTACGACATCGAGATCGAGAAGTGGGGGTACTCTTCGAGTACGACCTGGAAAGTACTCCTGTAATAGGGTTCGATACCATAGGTCGGTTTTTCGCGCCAATTCGTTTGTATTTCACGTACTCGATAGCGGCGCGACTCGTTGTACTGACTGCGTCTCGGAATCGGAAACCGGAAATTAGAATCGAAACTGACCCGTCGATACCGACTCTCGGGTTTGAGCCCCCCGTCCGGGCTACCCGTCGTACCTGATCAACGCGTCCGCGTCCCGCGCCAGCGTCACCGCTCGCTCACCGAACGAATCGGCGTACCGAACGAGTAACAGCAGGACTGTTTCGGGTCGTTCGACTGCGTACCCATCCTCGCGCGACAGCAGGCCGGCCTCCTCGAGTTCGCCCGCGTACTTGCTCACCGTCGGTGGGGACACCTCGAGGGCGGCCGCGAGGTCGCTCGCCGTTGCGTCCGGATTCGAGAGGAGTTCGACGAGCATGCCTCGCGGGGTCGCTCGCCGGAGGTATCCGAGGGCGTTCTTCTCGAAGCCGTCGAACCGGGCGGCGGGGACGAATCGCTTGTAGTCGCCGTCGCTGTACGATTCGACGAGGTCCAGTTCCTCGAGTCGGCGCAGGTGGTGCTGGGTCTCGCCGGTTCCGAGCTGGAGGTCGTCTCTGACCTTCGAGAAGTGTGCGCCGGGAGTCGTCGAGAGGTAGCCGACGATGGCGTCTCGGGCGTCGCTCTCGCCCGTGTCGGCGGCGGCTGACTCCGAAAACCGCGTGAGCGGCGAGGCCGCACCGACGGCGGCGAACCGCCGGAGCGTGGCTCGTTTCTTCTCGTCGACCCCATCGGAACCCGTCATATGCTGCGTATCGTTTGAAAAGCGACGGAGGGTAAAACGCGTTTCGCTCCACCGCGTGTAGAGAAAATCGAGCGATGCTCGTACCTGGCCGGCGAACGCCGCCGACCGAGGCGACTCCTTCGACTCAGTCGTTTTCCGGCGAGGTCGGCTCCTCACTCGAGGAGTCGAAGTCCTTGTCGATTCCGCCGATGCTCTCCTCGGTCTCGGTCTCCGAGACCGTCCCGGTGTCCTTCCCTTCTTTGATCGCCTGGGCCTGCTGTTCCATCGCTTCGAGGTCCATCTCGGCTTCCTGGTCGATCTCGCCGATGATCTCGGCGATGTCGTCGAGGCCGATGAGTTCGCGCGTCTCCTCGTCGAACGCGAGACTATCGAGGCTCTCGCCGTCGGCTTTCACGTCGCTGCCGGTGAGGTGCTTGCCGTAGCGCCCGACCATCGAGGACAGTTCCTGGGGCAGGACGAACGTCGTCGAGTCGCTCTGTCCGATCTCCGCGAGCGTCTCCAGACCCTTGTCGATGACGGCGCGTTCGCCCATCGACTCGGCCGAGCGGGCCCGGAGGACGGTCGAAATGGAGTCACCCTGGGCCTCGAGGATCTGACTCTGCTTTTCACCCTGTGCGCGGATGATCTGGCTCTGTTTGTCACCTTCGGCCTTCTCGACGGCACTGCGGCGTTCACCCTGTGCCTCGAGGATCATGGCACGGCGTTTCCGCTCGGCGGAAGTCTGTTGCTCCATCGCGCGCTGGACGTCCTTCGAGGGGTTGACCTCGCGAACCTCGACGGACTCGACGCGGATCCCCCACTCGTCGGTGGGTTCGTCGAGTTCCGTACGGATGCGCGCGTTGATCGCCTGGCGCTTGTTCAGCGTCTCGTCGAGTTCCATGTCACCCAGCACGGCCCGCAGGGTGGTCTGGGCGAGGTTCGAGACGGCAGTCTTGTAGTTGTCGACCTCGAGGAACGCCTTTTTGGCGTCCATAACGCGGATATAGACGACGGCGTCGGCGGTCACCGGCGAGTTGTCGCGCGTGATCGCCTCCTGGCGGGGGACGTCGAGCGTCTGGGTCCGCATGTCGAACGTGTACGTCTGAGAGACGAACGGCGGAATCACGTTGATACCGGGCTCGAGCAGTTTTCGGTATTCCCCAAAGACCGTCAGCGCGCGCTTTTCGTACGCGTTGACGATCTCGATGGCACTCAGGAGCGCCGCGAGGACTACGATCAGGAGGAGGGCGCCGATGAAGAGCCCAACCGTTGCCGCTTGTGCGAATATTAGCTCCGGAACCATACGCGGAACTTATGTCGGTGGGACTAAAAGCGTTCCCTTATTTCACTAACATTTCTCTCAGCCTGATCCTTCCGTCTCGGAGACGGTATCTCGGGACGAGGAGTTTTCGGCGTCCGCCTGCCTGGCTTCTCGGGCCAGTTCCCGGTCGATGCTGTCGGTCTCGAGCGCCTCGAGCGACGCCACGGTCAGGACGTTCCCGCCGCCAGGGTCTAGGACGATGATCTCCTCGCCCTCCTCGATCGTCCCGTCGTGTGATCGCGCGGAGTAGTACGGGGCGAACCCGCCGTCGTCGAGTTTGACCTCGCCGCTTCGGTTTGTAACCGTCTTGGTGACGTAGCCGGTCGATCCCGACAGCGAATCCGAGTCGCGAGTCTGGGCCGTTCCCTTCCCACCGTAGAAGTCGAACTCGCGGTAGACGTAGGTGGCGATCACGCCGATGACCAGCGTCAACGCGACGAGGATGAATGGGCTGAGCGTCAGGGGGAGAAGCATCCCGACGAGCCCCGCGCCGGCGAGGGCGACCCCGATGACGATGAGGTGCGCGCCCGGGGAAATCGCCTCGAGCACCATTAATCCGAGTCCGGCCGCCAGGAGCACCACGGGGAGATTGTCGACGAGGAATTCGACCATGCGTGAGGGTTAGGTCTCAGCCCGATTAAAGGTTTACCGCGGCCGGCCACTCAGATGGCGAAGATCGACCCGAGTCTCACCATCACGAGCACCATGGCGATTGCCCCGAGCAAGACGAAGACGGCGCTCTCCAGGGACGGGTCGCCCGATCGGACCGGTTGGTCGTTCGGCTCTGGTTCGGACGCGGACGGGTCGCCGGGGGCGACGGTATCGTCGTCCTCGGTATGCTGGCGTCGCGAGGCCGGATCCGAGATGGGAATGCGGCCCCACGCGCCCTCGTCTTCGTCCTCGTTGTATTCGTCGTCCGCGTCAGCACGTCGCTCGAGTCCATCGGACTGGGCCTGCGCGCGCTCGGTCCGGTCGCTCGCTCGGTCCGAGACACGATCCGATTTCCTGTCGTCCATACCCCGGCTTCGATCGCTGCAGGCAAAAAGCCGCGGTTCGACGCTCCGTCGTCCTGGACGTCGATCCAACCTAGTTTCGCGTCGATCGACCGCGAACGTCCCCATCGTAGACGACACCGCGCTCGCCGTCGATCGTCACCGTCCGCCCGTCCTGGAGGTGGGTGACGTCGGCGTCGCTCACCATCGGGACGCCCGTCTCGCGTGCGATGAGCGCCGGATACCCCGTCATACCGGGCCTGGCGTCGACGATGCCGCCGATCTTCCCGACGTCGCCGGTGAACTCGGCGTCGAAGTCCGCAGAGAGGGCGATGATCGCGCCGTCGGGAATCGCCGCGAGGTCGCCGTCCGTGACGCGGGCGATCGGTCCCGTCGCGCGACCGTCGACGACCACGCGCCCCGTCTCGAGGGCGTCCGCCGCGACGTGGACCTTCATCATGTTCGTCGTGTTCGCACCCTCGAGTTCGGTCATCATGCCACAGAGCACGACGACGGTGTCGCCGCTCTCGGCCACTCCGGCGTCGAGCGCCGACTGAACCGCCCGCGAGACGACGGCGTCGGCCCCCTGATCCGAGACGCTGGCGTAGAGCGGCGTCACGCCCCAGGTGAGCGCGAGTTGGCGCCGGACGCGGTGGCTCGGCGTCGAGGCGACCACGGGCACGCCGGGGCGGTACTTCGCCGTCTTCAGTGCCGTGTAGCCGGATTCGGTCGCCGCGACGACGGCGTCGGCGCCGATGTCACGCGCCAGATATCGCGCCGAGCGGGCCAGTGCGTCCGTCCGGGCCTCGCCAGCGGTCGGCACGCGCTGTTCGAGCAGTTCGGCGTACTCTCCCGAGCGTTCGACCTGGCGGATGATGCTGTCCATGGCCTCGACGACGGCCGTCGGGTGGTCGCCGACGGCGGTTTCGGCCGAGAGCATGACCGCGTCGGTCCCGTCCAGGACGGCGTTCGCCACGTCTGAGGCCTCCGCCCGCGTCGGTCGGCGGGAGTGAACCATCGAATCGAGCATCTCCGTCGCCGTGATGACCGGGCGTCCCGCCTCCCTGGCCTTCCGGATGATACGCTTCTGGATCATCGGAACGTCCTCCATCGGACACTCGACGCCCAGGTCTCCACGAGCGACCATGATCCCGTAGGAGGCCTCGATGATCTCGTCGAGATTGTCGACTGCGCCTGCGCGTTCGATCTTCGAGATGATCGGAATCTCCGCCCCGAATGACTCGAGAGCCTCGCTGACCTCGTAGACGTCGTCGGCGTTCCGGACGAAACTCGCCGCGACGAAGTCGACGTCCTTCTCCGCGGCCAACTCGAGGTCACGACGGTCCTTCTCGGTGACGACGTCGAGGTCGAGGGCGACGCCCGGCAGGTTGACCCCCTTTCGCCCGCCGAGTTCGCCACCGGTCTCGACGCGGGCGAGGACCGCCTCCCCGTCGACTCCGGTGACGGTCGTCTCGATCAACCCGTCGTCCAGCAGGATGTGGTCGCCGGGTTCGACGCTGGTGAGCGGGACGGACAGGCCGACTTCCTCGGCGGAGGCGTTCGTCCCTTCGACGAACCGAATCTCGCTCCCGGTCTCGAGGGTCACCGTCTCCCCGCCGGGAAGCGGCGCCGTTCGAATCTCCGGTCCCTTCGTATCGAGCATCACGGCGACGGGATTTGGCGTCGCCTCGTCGACGCGTCGAACCCGGTCGATCAACTCTGCGCGATCCTCGAGTGACCCGTGACTGGCGTTCAACCGGGCGACGGCCATTCCCGCCTCTGAGAGATCCCGGATAGCCGAGCGACTGTTCGTCGCCGGCCCCAGGGTACAGACGATCTTCGCGTTTCGCATGGCCGTCCGTTGGCCGAGCGCTGTGAAAAAAGGCACGTCCTGGACGACGGTCGACGGGGCGGTCGCGATGGCACCTGCCTGCCAAACGATTTACTTCCGTGGCAAAGTGGTCGGACACATGCCGCTCTACGCATCGTTCGTCGACGTTGGCGACCGAGACGTCCAGAACGCACAGGAACTCGCATCGATCTGGGGGGAGGTGCAGTCGGAGTTCGAGGAACACAACGCCGAACTCAGGGATTCTTACGCCGTCCTCGGGAGTCACGACTTTCTGATTATCTTCGACGCACCGGACCACGAGAAGGCGTTTACGTCGGCACTGACCCTCCATCGCCACGGACTGGACTGCGAGACGATGGAAATTCTCGATACCGACGACTTCGCGTCGATCGTCGACGAGATTTGAGTACGCGCCGCCCCCAGTCATCGGAACACATCGTACCGGAGGAGATAACGAATCAGACCGAGCAGGTACGCCAGCAGCCAGAAGAACACGTAGCCGAAGACGCCCACGCGGAGTCGTCGCCGCCAGGCGCCCATGTGCTCGTGGAGGTCATCGAGGTCGACGTCCTGGTCGGGGTCGCCGTAGAGGTCGTGGGTGAGTTTGACCTGAAGTATGCGAACGATCCCGGTCAGCGCGACGAGTAACATCGCGTACGCCTGGAGCCCGAAGAACGCGTGGACGGCCGCCAGACCGCTTATCTGCTCGAGCACCCGCGGTGCCATCCAGAAGACGACGGGAATCGTGTTCAAGGTCAGGCCTACGGCGATGACCTTCAGGTGGTAGACCAGGACGTCCCAGGTGACGACCGCCGTGTCGATCATGATCCAGGCGCCGTAGAGATAGAAGGGAAAACTGGCGGTGACCATCACGAGCGCAACGGTGGCTGTCGCCAGCTCAGAGACCATACTGAATGTCGGGAGGGTGAACGAATAAACGAAGCGAAAGCGTTCCGGGACGTGGCCACGGTGACGACTTGTAGGGTTCGAGAGGGTTCGAGAGCCTTCGAGAGAGGGCGATCAGGATCTTCGTGAACGGAACGTACGTTCTCTGGACGAGAAACGTTGCCGGATGCAAAACGTGAAACGCTACTGGACACGGAACGTAAAACGCCGACTGAAGCGGAGAGACCGGTCCTCGAGGAGACCGGAGGGACCGTTCCGGCAAATCGGACGCACTCGCTGTCACTCGCGTTAGAACGCGAGGGAGACACGATCTTCGTCACGCAGACCGACCGCTTCGCGACCGGCCGCCCCGCGACCGGCCACCTGGAGGGGCGAAAACGCCGTCACGCCACACCGGCGTTCTCGTCGCACTCGGTGGACTCGTGGAATGCCCTGGAAGCCTCGAGTACGGGATGGTCCCGCCGTCGGACGTGCTTGCTCCGCTCGTCGTACTCGAGGAGACCGACGTTGGCTAATCTCGGGAGTCCGGCGTGATGCAGGTAGATCGTAACGTCTCGCGACGATTCCGCCGCACAGTCGAACTGGCCGTCGACGATGTAGTCGGCGAGTTCGTCGAGCGAGGCGACATCGTCGGTGCAGCGGTGGAAGTAGTCTACGACACCACGGGTGTACCCGTTCGAGAGTATCGATTGCAGATCGTCGATCGTCTCGGGCTCGAACTCGTCCTCGAGGGTTGGTCTCGACATAGCCTGATTAGGCGTATTTGATCCATCGAGAAATGAATCATCATTGTTGAGACAACCCTCTTAAGACGGGGCTCAGTCGAAGTCGGCCGCAGTCGAGAGTAACATCTCACTGAGCACCTGTTTCGTGCCCCGACGAACGCGATTGGAGACGGCCTGCTGGGAGATGCCGAGTTCGTCGGCGAGCTCGTCCAGGCTCGCCTCGCTCGGCGTGTCGAAGTACCCGCGACGGAGTCCGAGGACGAGGGCTTCGCGTTGCTCGTCCGAGAGGCCGAACTGGTGGACGCTTTCGGTTCGTTCGGTGACCGTATAGGTTCGGTTGATGTGGATAGAAATGCCGCTGTCGGTGGTGTAGTTGTGAAACTGTGAGAGTTTGTCGTGGTCTGGAAATCGAACGTGGAACTCCCAGCTGCCGTTGCTGAAAGCCTGTAACACCGTCCCCTGCGCGTCCGTGATCCCTCGAATCAGGTCGGTGTGATCCTCGTGCCACGTGACGCGGTACAGAACCGCGTTCTCGACGCGGTCGATGGCGATGATGTCGTCGACGAAGCGGTGCGAGACGACCTTCTCCTCGAACGAGGCGTAGTCGTCGCCGGCCACCCACAGAAACGGCATCGCGGAGGTTCCCGTGGGTACGATCCGCTCGAGTTCAATGCGCATCGACGGCGGCCCGGACAGCACCTGTCCGAGGGTGAACTGGTCGTTCTCGACGGTAAACTCCAGCGTGACACTCATTGCTAGCCAACGGTACGACGGCCACGTACGTATTGGTGTTGCCTGATTCCGCTCTCCGTTTCCCCGGCCCAGTGAGCCTGGGCGCCACTAGCGGTGTTCGTCAGCGAACGTCGCGGCGCTTATGCGGCTACGGGTCCCATCGTCGAACGATGACCGACGCTTCGGACGAACCGCCCGCCGGCCGAACGACCGAGCCGTCGGCCGACGGTTCAGCGACTGGAGACGACGACCAGTCCGTCGAGGACCTCCGCCGGCAGGTCGAGTCGAAGTACGACTTCGAGAACTTCGGCGAGGCCGACATGGCCGAGATGACCCCGGAGGAGTGGGATGTCGCCTTCGACCCGGACACCTGGATCACCGGCGACGAACTCCTCGATCGCGTCGAGCGGGAACTCAAAACCCGAATCGCCTACCGGGAGGTGTTCGCGATGCTCGAGTACGCCGTCGTCGACGGCCGACGAAGCCTCGTCGCGTACTCCGACACCGACTACGCGATCATCTTCCAGGACGGGACCGTCGAAGGTCGCGGAACGGTTGTTCGCGACGTCAAGCCCACGGTTGCCCTGTGTTCGATGGAGAGCTACGAGGTCGAGGAACCGCCCGCCGACTGGCACCTCCCCGAGCCCGCCGACCTCTCGGGCGACCACAGCGAACTCGGCAACTGGATGCTCCAGTTGCTGGCGGCTGCACAGCTCGTCATCGGGATCGTCGCGATTGGGATCTGGTTCGTGCAGGGACTCCAGTCCCAGCTCGTCCTCGGCGTCGTGGGCGTCGTGCTCGTCGTCATCTCGCTCGTGCTGTTCTTGATGGTGGCGAACGCTCGACTCTCAGATCGATTCCGGACCGAAGCATACGAGTCGCGCCTGCGGACGATCGGTTCCGGGGACCGGCCCTCGTTTCTCCCCATCGACGACGAGGCCTTCGAGCGCGACTCACCTCCCCGAAATCGGTCGCCGCTCGAGGAGTAACCCCACGATACCGCGGGGCACGGCCAGCGTCTGCATCGGTGGGTTTAAGCGAACACGTTCCTGAGTCCACACTGTATGAAGAGGCGGGAGTTTATGGTAGCGGCCAGCGGCGTGTCCGGGGGTGCCGTAGCCGCCACTGCTGCGACACCCGTCGTAGCCCAGGAAGATGAGGACGGTAACGACACCGAAACAGGCGATGGTGGCGACGGAAACGACACCGAAGCCGGCGAAGGCGGCGGAGACGGCGAAGAAGGCGGCAACGAGTCGGCCGACGGTGGCGGCGGAGGCGGCGGAGGCGGTGGCACCGAAACCGTCGAAGTTGACGACAACGAGTACGTTCCCGCAGATCTGACCATCGAACCCGGCACCACGGTCGTCTGGGAGTGGGTCGGCTCCGGCCAACACAACATCAACCCCGGAAGCCAGCCAGAGGAGGCAGGCTGGGAAGGCCACACGGACCTCCAGTCTGAAGGAACCTACGAACACACGTTCGAGGTCGAGGGAACCTACGAGTACGTCTGTGATCCCCACGTGAGCGTTGGGATGACCGGCTCGGTCGAAGTGACCCAGGACGCAGGCGGTGAAGGAGCAGCGGCCGCCGACGTCGACATCCACGACCTCGGCGTCCCGATCCAGAAGCACTTCGTCGGGGTCGCGTCGTTCTTCGCGATCTTCATCGCCCTCGTCTTCACGTTCTACCTGTTGAAGTACGGTGAATCGGCCAATACCAGCAGCCCAGGGAGGAAATAACCATGTCATCGTCTGGAAGTACCTACGGCGACATTCACCGCTACGAACCCGCGCGTGAGAGCACCGCAGCGGCGATCGCGATCGTCCTGTTGACGTTCGTCCAGATAATCTTCGTCTCGCTGTTCGTGTACGGTCTCTCGGCGAACTGGGCGATCGCTGGACTCGACGCCGGCGTCGGAAACACGTTCCTCGGCTTCTTGCTGTCGGCGATCTTCCTCAACCTCGGGTTCATCCTTCTGCTGTACCGCAAGGAGTTCCTGCCGGACGTGATGATCGTCAAGAAGCGCCGTCGCAAGTGGGAAGACCTCTACGTTCGGGAATCGGACGTCGAAGGGCAGACGCTGACCGACGATACCGGTGCATGGGACACGATCAAACGCGCAATCTACCCCTACTACAAACGATAACAATGGCTAACGACGACAAATATCCAGTCGAATCCGATCGTCGCCGCTTCGTCAAGGGCGTCGTCGGTGGCTCCGCGCTCGCCGGCGTACTGACGACCGGCGCAGTCGCCGTCTCCAGCGCGACCGCCCCCTCGAGTGGCGGCGGCGGATTCGTCAACTACTTCGGTGCAGAACGGCTCGCTGGTCCAGCCCCCCGCGGACTTCCGCAAATCCCCCTCGAAATCGACGACGAGGGACAGCTGCTCGGGGTGTGGCCCGAACCGGAAACGCAAACCCTCCCCGACGGGTCCGAATTTACCGAAGCGAGCATGGAACTCGGCGGCGTCGATTACACGACCGAGTGGTACCAGTACTGCGGGCTCCAGACCTTCGGTGGACTCGTCCCCGATGCAGACGGCGAAGATCAGGTGATTCGTTACGACGCCGGTTCCTACGAGTGGATGTCGGACGTCGAAAATGGCGACCCGATGCTCACCGAACACTTCGAGGACTACGACGAGTGGACCAACGACATCGGGGAGCCGGGCCAGGGCAAACCCGCGACGGGAACCTGGCGATCACAGAACGTTCCCCCGGAACAGACCGTTCCCGTGCTGGTGATCAAGACGGATCAACTCGAGGTCGACAACATGGACGACCGCATCCGCGAGTGGGTCGAAGCGTCCTGCCCCGAGGACGAAGACGGCGGCCGCTACCTCGGCTACGTCAACAAGTGTACGCACTTCTGCTGTGCACCGGGTTACCGTTCTCTCGACGACGCGGCCGCCTTCGGCGCCGCGAACGAAATCTTCTGTAACTGCCACAACTCCGTCTACGACCCGTTCAGCATCAGCGAACAGCAGTTCGTTGCGCTCCCGCGGTCGGGTGATGAAGAATGAGCTTAGAGCGCAAAGACGAACACGACCACGGCGCGTGGCTCGCGGAGAAGGACCTCTCGCTCATCGAGAAGTCCTACCTAATGATGCTAATCTGGTTCGACCGACGACTCCGGCTCGTCGACTACCTCGAGTTGCTGGAGGATATGTACTACAAGATCAACCTCCAGATGCCAAAGAGCCACACCGAACAGTACAACCTGGACAACAAATTCTGGTACTGGTATCCGCTCTATGCACTAGGTTCGTTCTCGCTGCTCGCGTACATCGTCGCCGCGTTGAGCGGCGCGTTGCTGGGATTTTACTACTCCCCGTCGACGGCCGGCGAGACGCCGGTTGCCTACCAGACCGTCGAGGCAATTATGGCCGATCTCAACTTCGGGTTCATGCTCCGGAGCATCCACCGCTGGGCAGCCCAGGTGATGGTCGCAGCGGTCTTCCTGCACATGCTTCGCGTCTACTTTACGGGCGCGTACAAAGAACCCCGAGAGGTCAACTGGCTGCTCGGCGTGGTACTCCTGGCACTGACCGTCCTCTTCGGGTACACCGGCTACCTCCTGCCCTGGAACCAGCTCGCGTTCTGGGCGGGACAGATTGGCGTCGAAATGGCGATTTCGGTCCCCATCGTCGGCGAGTGGACAGCGAACCTGCTGTTCGGCGGTCTCAGCCTCGGCCAACCGACGCTACAACGGATGTACATCCTGCACGTGTTCGTCCTGCCGTTCGTCGTCACGGCGCTAATCGCACTTCACATCGGCATCGTCTGGATGCAGGGCATCGCCGAACCACACTGATCCACCATGACTGATACAGACACCGACGCAAACAACGACGTCCGAACCGACGGAAGCGGCACCGGCATCGTCGCCCCCGACGACGAGGTGCCATCCTGGAGCGAACGGAAAGAGCGAACGACCGGGCTCTCGCGGCTCACCTACGAGTACTTCGAGCGGGCCCGCCGGGAGGACCAGGACCTCCGCCAGGAGTCGAGTTACGTCGAGCGCGACGTACTTGGTTTCCCCGCCTGGCCTCACGAGACGATCCGAAACATCGCGCTCGCGAGTTTCTTCGTCGGTATGTTGCTGTTCCTCGCGGCGCTGTTGCCGCCGACGATCGAGGACCCGGCAAATCCATCCGAGACGCCGTCGGTCATCCTGCCCGACTGGTATCTCTACTGGTCGTTCGGCCTGTTGCACCTCGAGTCGCTGAACCCCGAACTGGCGCTTGCCGGGGGCGAGAAGATCATGTCCGACCAGCTCTACGGTGTGCTGGCGAATGGCGTCGTCTTCGGGGCGATCGCGATCCTCCCGTTCCTGAACAAGGGGAGCGCTCGGCGACCCGTCGAGGAGCCGTTCTGGGCGTCGATTGGCGTGGGGGGCGTCATCTTCGCGTTCACGCTGTCGCTCCTGCCAATCGAGGCCATGTTCCCCTGGGACGTCCACATCACGTTCGACATGGCGTTTTTCCTGCCCGTTATCGGCGCGATCATCACCTACGCGGTGTTGAAGACGATGCGGGAGGGGTACATGTACAATCTCAACAAGCGATACTACCGATTACGACCGCCGCGGTAGGTCGTCACGCTCAATGACGGTGCTTCGTTTCCGCTTTTGAACCCTCGAGTTACCCTTCTCGACTCGAGATCGATCGACGCGGAGTCACAGTACTCATTTTGCGTCGCCGCGTAGCCCGGCTATGAGCGGCTCAGAATCGGGATCGGACCCGCCGACGGAGGAGGCACGGACGGAGCGGTTCGAACGAGGCCTCCGGGGCGAGGACGAGAACGAAAACGAGAGCGAGAGCAAGAACAAGAGCGGTGCTAACGCCGAAGAGGGGCCTCGAGTCGGCGCCTCGGGCCAGCGCGAGGTCGTCGTTCCCATGCGGTTGTACAAGACGATCACCGTCTTTTCGACACTGCTCGCGGTGATCGGCATTCTCGGCGGGTTCATCGTGCTCGACGTCGCGACCGATCGAGCCCAGGCGGCAGCCTCGGACGTGAGCATCGGGCTGGCGTTGCTCGGCGTGGCGCTGATCGCAAGCGGGGCCGGGGCCTACGCGTTTTCGACGCGATTTCGGACGGCAGGAATGGGAAACGCTAAAGACGACGCCGACGAAGGACCACACAATGGCTGACGAATTCGTCAAGGGCTTCGTAATCCTGTCCCTCGGATTACTGGTGTGGATGACGTTCGCAGGCTGGTACAACACGCCATCGTTCTACGACACCCAGCTCGTCGGACCGAACCCCGAAGACCCCGGTACGTACACGATGCTAGCACTGGTCGTCAAGGAAGCGGCGTTCTACTTCGGTATCCTGGGCGCGGTCACGTTCTGGGCGCTCATCCCGGCTGGCCGTCGCGTACGAACCCACTACGCCGAGAACAACTGAACCACCTCTCGTCGCGTCTTTTTCCGGCTCCCGATCGGTTTCCTGTTCATCTGTCCATCGAGCGTCTGCGTTCTCGAGGACGGGCTACCGTCGGTTACGCTGGTACTCGTGGTGGCTCAGGTCGGTGGTCAAAAGTAGTGGCTCGAGCTAGTGGTTCGGAGTCGCTGGCTCGAATCAGTGGCCCGAGACGGATCGGGTCGAGCAGTCACGGTCGCCATCCATCACTGTTCGCCCCGCCTCGGTAACCAGGATCGGAGATTGAACCCGAACTCGTTGGCGAGCTGGATGTCCTTGTCCGTGAACGCATCAGTGACGACGAGGGTCGCCACGTAGACGAAGAGAACTACGAGCGGGAGCGTGGCGACGATGAGGAGGTGCGAATCGACGAGGAGGACGATCGGAAGCCCGGCGAGGGCGGCCGGGATCCCCGCGAACACGACGGTGCCGAAATCTCGAGTGAAGGGGTGGATGCCGTCGACGACGTGGAGTTCGCCCAGGGTCAAGAGGCCGACGACCACGAGCGCGGACGCCGACCCAATAGCGGCCCCGTTGATGCCGTAAATCGGAACGAGGAGGAACGAGACGACGAGGTTGGTACCGAAGAGTGCGAGGGTGTTGGCGAAGACGATACGGGAATAGCCCATCCCTGCAGGAGAGTGCCGTCAGGGCCGCCGAAGGTGACGTTGAACAGGAAGGCCATCGCGAGGAGGGCGACGACGGCGCTGGCTTCGCCGTACTGGGGTGTGTACATCACGGAGAGAAACGCCTCTGCGCCGAGGGAGATGATGATCGCGAACGGGAGGGTGATGCCAACGATCCAGCGAGCGGCGACGCGAAAGCGCTCCTGGACGAGAGCGGTGTCGTCTCGCGTTTCGGCGATGAGGGGTTTGAACACGGGCGAGAGGGAGTTGAAGATAATCATCAACCCGGAGCCGAGCATGTAGCCGACGCGGTAGATGCCGACCTCGCCCGAGTCGAGGAAGTATCCGAGTACGAAGTAATCGACGTGGCCCATCAGGACGAAGACGACGCTCGTCATGGCCAGCGGCACCGAGTACCGGATCATCGGCCCCGGCGCGACGGGTTCGAACGTCGCCGACATGATCTCCCAGGCGCGGTAGGTAAAGAGGAGGGCGCCGACCACGATGCACACGAAGAGCCCGACAACGTAGCCGCCCACGAGCCCGAGTAACCCGAAGCCGGCCAGGAGGAGTGCCGCGGTGACGACGAACCGAACCACCGGGCGCACGATGTCGCGCATCACGACCCGGTACTGGAGCTTCTTGATGCTGTAGAAGGATTTGAGCAGGACGTTGTACATCGCGAGCATCGGAATCGTCACTGCCAGCAACAGGAGTGCGACCTCGAGCGAGGGCTCTCGGAAGAAGACCCCGAACCGCTCGGCCGTCATCGCGAGGGCGAGCGCGACCAGCGACGACGTGACCAGGACGGTCGCCGTCACCTGCACGATGACGCCCTTGGCCTTCCCGGGTTCGTCCGCCTCGAGGTACTGCGGGACGAAGTAATCGATGGCCAGCGGCAATCCGAGGTTCGCGAACACCTGCATGAAGAGGATGACCGACGTCGCGAGTACCCACAGGCCGTAGACAGAGGGGCTGACGAACCGCGTCATCAGCATCACGATGGCGAATGCGAGGACGCCGTTGAGCACGTTCCCGACGAACGTGATACTCCCCTGTTTCGCCAGCGTGGAAACCCCTGAATCGTGTTCGGTCATGTCCTCGAGAGTCGTGTATTGGGTCGACTGCTGGGTTGGCGGTTCGGCTCGAGTCGGTACCTGGAGTAGATATCGACTCGCTTAGACGCTCGTCGCTGGTTCGAGTTCGTAGCTGGCGACCTCTCTGGCCGCCTCGCCGAAGTGGGGAAACTCCACTTCGAACGGCCAGTCGGTTCCCTCCGTCGTGTCGTCGATGAGTTCGATGACGGTGTCGAGTTCCTCGCCGTCAGCGTCGAAGAACGTTGCCCGAATCTCGACGTAAGTCGGTTCACGTTCCCCCTCGTTGCGGACGAGTCCCCAGACGGAAACGCGCTCGTCGTCGGTCCAGGGGTTCTCCCGAAGGAGGTCCGACCAGACGACCACCAGGTCTGTCGGCTGGAGGATGTCCTCGCCGTTGTCCGTCAGGAGGTCGAGACACCCCGAGAGGGACAGCGAGGCGAAGGCGGTCGACGCGAGGAGCGCGCGGCGTTTCATACGCGAGTCAGCTACCAGTTCGACGGGTCGACTCTTCAGCCTTCGGGAACAGCCGCGTCGAGTGAACGACGTCGGCCGCTCGGTAATCGGGCGTCTCGAGCCGAACGAACGGCTCCTCGGTGATCGGTGTGTGCTCGAGCGGATTCGATACGTTTTACTACCTGGTCGTACCACTTGTGAATATGAGCGAGTTCGAACCGTTCAGCGACGTTGGCGAAGCAGACGTAACCCGAGCGATTGGACAGGAGTGGACCAAGGAGTTCATGGACTTCTCCGATTCGGACGTCATCATCGTCGGCGGCGGCCCCTCCGGGTTGACCGCCGCGAAGGAACTCGCCGAGCGCGGCGTGAAGACGATGGTCGTCGAGAAGAACAACTACCTCGGCGGCGGTTTCTGGCTCGGCGGCTTCCTGATGAACAAGGTCACCGTCCGCTCTCCTGCACAGCGGGTGCTCGAGGAGCTGGACGTCGAGTACAAGCCGGCGGCCGACACCGAGGGGCTGTACGTCGCCAACGGTCCCCACGCCTGCTCCGCGCTGATCAAGGCCGCCTGTGACGCGGGCGCGAAGATGCAGAACATGACGGAGTTCACGGACATCGTCATCCGCGAGGACCACCGTGTCGCCGGCATCGTGATGAACTGGACGCCGGTCCACGCCCTGCCCCGCGAGATCACCTGCGTCGACCCCATCGCCGTCGAGGCGGACCTGGTGATCGACGCGACGGGCCACGATGCGATGGCGATCACCAAACTGGACGAGCGTGGCGTCCTGGACGCGCCCGGAATCCGGGACGCTCGCGAGCGCGGCACGGTGATGGATCAGACCGACGGCGACACCTACGGCGCCCCCGGTCACGATTCGCCCGGCCACGACTCGATGTGGGTCGGCAAGAGCGAGGACGCCGTCGTCGAACACACCGGCCTCGTCCACGACGGACTCATCGCGACTGGTATGGCGACCGCGACCGCCTACGGCCTGCCGCGTATGGGCCCGACTTTCGGCGCCATGCTCGTCTCCGGCAAGCGCGCCGCTCAAGTTGCTCTCGATGAACTCGAGGTCGACGCCGACCCGGTAGAGTTGACGAGCCGAGTCCCCGCGGACGATTGAACAGTAACTCGTATTACGCTGAATCCACGACGGTGGAAATCATTCTCGGATTCCTCGGGTGAACGCGACCGTTCCGATAACAAGAACGAGGATACCAACTGCACCTACGTTACTACTGGTTCCTGGATGGCTTGAAATAGCTACAATTGCTGTTCCAATAACACTAAGCTGCGTTCCTATTAAAGCGTTCTTCATCATAATATCCCTTTAAATTATATTTTCCAATTAGGTTTAAATATTTCTAATCAATAAGGATTGCTCTCTCAATGTCCCAAGCTGTCGAAGCCCCCCACGGGAGTGTAACACAAAGAGCGCCAGCACAAATCGAAATTGATGCACTGCCCGTGATATAGCTAAAGGCATAATTATGTTTATAATTAAATTGCACTGCATTAGCTCCGGGCCTTATTCGTTCTATCGGGACACCCATTCCAACAATGGTATGTTGTGGCATCGAATAAGTGATATCTACAGAGCCGGCAACGCCGGTTCCAGTATCATAATCTTCATGACTTATATCATGTGTGGGAGGGGCAATGTCATGCTCACTATTGTCATAAGTTGACCAATAATTAACACCATCAGAATCGGGACGTTCTCCCGTCCAATCTGAGTCAGGCCATGTGATTCCTATGGCATCTGCGATTTGAGTAACATCTCGGACGGTAGATTTTGCTCCAATAAATATTACATTCCCTGCTGCATACCATAAATTATCTCCTCTCGATAATCGGCCTATGATTACATCAATCTCGCTCTCAGTTTTAGTATAACGGCCTTCTGTCGAGAAATCTGAACCAACGAGATCTCTCCCAGTTATTTTTGATTTGTTATGTACACACTCAACATTGTTCTTCTCTAAGATTTCAGTGGCTTTTTCAACGCCTTGTTCTTGCAGCACTTCAATATATTCGTTTTCCAATCCTAATTCTCTGATCGCCGCCTTCTCTGTTACAGCATTAGCCGTCCCAACTACATTGAGCGTTGATAGTCCGATACCTGAGGCTAAAACCTGCCTTCTATTGACCATAGAAAATACTTAACTCGAGAATTTATATAATTTTCTATTTTATATTATAATATTTTATAAAAGTGCGATTCATATATCGTATTTTGAGTGTCGATTATTTTTCGATGATAATATTAAGAATACGTTTGGTATATGTCGCACAAGAGTAGTAGCCCACTCCAATCAATAGCAGCGGCGCGGTGTGGGTACCCACACGGTTTTCGTCACCCGTACACACTGTCCGCACATGAAATTCGTCGTCACCGGCGCGACCGGCGGCGCTGGTAGCTGGATCGTCGAGGACCTCGCGCGAGACGGCCACGACGTCGTCGGCGTCGACCTCGAGCGTCCGCCCCGGGCCCGCGAGAACGTCACGTTCCTCGAGGCCGATCTCAGGGAGCAGGGCCAGACGTGGGAACTCGTCCAAACGTACGAACCCGACGCCGTGGTCCACTTCGCCGCGATTCCGCGTAACGGGATCAAACCGGGAGCCGAGACCTTCCTGACGAACGTCGAGAGTACCTACCACGTCTTCGAATCCGCAGGCCGAATCGGCGCGGACGTCGTCTGGGCCTCGAGCGAGAGCATCTACGGGTCGGTCTTCGCCGACGAACCGTGGCTCCCCGAGTACCTCCCGATCGACGAGGACCACCCGCTGCGACCGGAGGACCCCTACGCCACGTCGAAACTCGTCGGCGAAGACCTCGCCGCGGCGACCGCCCGCAAATACGGCATCTCGGTGACCTCGATCCGGCCCTCCTGGATCACGTATCCGGGGAGCCAGCAGACGGCCCGGGGTCGGGAGACGTTCGATCCGGAGACGGCGGACCCGAACGGTAACTTCTGGTCGTACGTCGACGTTCGCGACGTCGTCTCGATCGTTCGAGCGGTGCTCGAGGCGGACCCCGAGGCCGGCCCCGAGGGCCACGACCACGGAAGCCACGAGGTGTACCTCGCGGCGGCCGAGAACAACTTCCTCGATCGCCCGACCGCCGAGGTGATCGAGTCGGTCTTCGGCGATCTGCCCGAGTCCTGTGCCCTCGAAGGGGACCAGTCGGCGTTCAGCACAGAGAAGGCGAGGCGGGAACTCGGCTGGCAGCCGGAGCACACGTGGGAGGATGCGGAACTCGAGCAGGTGGCGGGACCGCTGTTTCTGGAGTGAGTCGCACCAGCCGATTCTCGTATCGTCGTTCCGTCGCTGACCGTAACGACTACACTCGATGGTACCACTACGTTGTACCATGGTCGAGCACGTCGCCATCTATCGCGCACCGACCACCGTCGTCGACGCAGACGCCGTCGCCGCGTGGCTCGAGTCGCGACTCGAGGCGTCGGTAACGGTACGAGAACGGTTTCTGGACGACGTTCGGAGCGACGGTCTGGCGGAACGGTTCGCGGCCGCCCGAATTCGACGGCCGCGCGAACGAGAGACTGGGAACACCATGCTCGGAACCGTTCGCTACGAGAAGCGCGTTCTCGAGCATCCCGAGCGGGAAGGCGGCGTACTCTACGACGGCGCGCAGATTGGTCGCGCGCTCAACCGTGAACTGCCGGCCGGCGAGCGAGGACTCGGGTGGGCACACGTGGTCCTTCTCGACCGCGCACTCGCGACGTGGGGCGACCACGACGGACGCTGGCACAAGCGGGTGACGGTTCCCGGCCAGCCGGCGCTCGTCTCGGTTCCTGGACTGTACGAGGCGCCAGCCAAACCCGAATCGTACTACCAGGAACAACAGCGACGGGCGCTGGTTTCGGGCGACGTGCCACCGAGAGAGATTCTCGAGCGCGACGTCGCGGACGACTTCCTCCTCGAAGACGACCCCCGGACGACCGACGCGATTTGCGGGTACGTGCTCCAGGCCGTTCACTACCTCGCGACTGGGGAGCCGTTCTGTGCGAAGCCGACCTGCCGCCTGTTCAATGCCCACACCCACGAGGCTGTCGTTCGAGCCCAGTTAGTGGGGACGGCGTTCTGTGCCGAGCACGCCACGGTTTATGCGGATGCGGACTGAGGCGGATGCGGACGCTGAGGCAGGTGCGGCCGATGGTGAGGATGTAGTTGTGGATGCCGAAGAAGATGCGAGCGACGGCCCGGGTGCAGTTGCGAATGCTGAGGCGGACGCGGGTGACGGCGCGGATGCGGGTGCAGGTACGGGTGCAGTCGCTCGCGTTCGCACTCGCACTCGCTCAGGCGATCATTCGTCGTCGAGTGCGAGGGACGATTCCGGACGGTAAGCGCTACCGACCGGCGAGGCGGGTGCCACCGGTACTGACTCGTCCAGTTCGATCGCTCGCTCGACGATGCGCTGCGTCTCGAGGTCGACGTCGGCTCGAGCGACGCGTCCGGTCTCGACGTCGTAGTCGACCAGCCCCAGGTCGTCGAGTTTTGGCAAGTGATTGTGCACCAGCGAAATGGTGATTACTGATTCTCGCACGACGGCGCCTTCGGCCCCCGTTCGCTCCCAGGCGACGACCTCGTCGCAAAGCTCCTCGACGCTCACCTGTGGACGGGACAGTAGCAGCGACATCACGTACCGGCGTCGAGCATCCGAAAGCGCCTCGAAGAGCGGCTCCACCGACGGTGTTCGCACGGTTGACATAACTACTACCGGGACCCTCTTCCCCTCAATAATTGCGCCAAAAATTTTTGGGCAGCTACTCGAGAAGTCGAAACCTGATACGTTCCTCCCCGCTCCCGGCAGTTTCGCGGCCAGTGATCTCGAGCGTGCCGAGGTCAGCGGTCGACTGGACGTGCGTGCCGGCGCACGCGACCCGGTCGAAGGGATCGTCCGTGTCCCCGATCTCGACGATCCGTATCTCCGTGATACTGTCGGGCAGGAGATCGATGCGCGTCCGCTCGAGGTCCAGATCGGCTTCGGCGACGTCGCGTTCGAGTTCGTACCAGCGAACGGGAAGGCCGTCGTGGATCAGGTCGTTGACGGCCGCCTCGATCGTCGCGAGGTCGTCGTCCTGGAAGCGCTCGTACGCGCAGTCGAGGCGGGCCCGGTCGGCGTAGAGCTGGTTGCCCGTCGTCGGCGCGTCGTAGGCCTCGAGCAGGTACGCCGAGAGGAGGTGCTGGGCCGTGTGATAGCGCATGTGCGCGTACCGTCGATCCCAGTCGAGTTCGCCGGTTACCGTCGTTCCGGGCTCCAGGACGTCCGCGATTGGCGCGGCCGTCGAATTCGTGCCCGCCTCGAGATCCAGGACGTGGTACACCGTGTCGCGTTTCTGAACGTCAGCGACGGGCCACTCGAGCCTCCCTCCGTCGGAATCGACGCGGAGGGTTCCCGTGTCCGCCGGCTGACCCCCACCTTCGGGGTAGAAGTGCGTTCGATCGAGGACGACGCGGCCGTCCTCGAGAACCCGCTCGACGGTGGCGTCGAACGTTCGGACGGTCGAGTCCTCGAGATACAGGAGGTCGGTCATAGGCGAGCCCAGGGGCTCGAGGGAGATATAAGCTGGCGAGTGTCGTCGACCGTGACAAAACCCAACGTCTGTCCATCGCCCCGAACCAAAGGCTAAAGAGTGAATCACTCTAATGTTCGTGTAATGACTATCGTTCGTATATTGCGGAGGGATCTATCGTGGGTGTCGAGATAACCGAGACCACGGTCACCGACGCCGAGTTCGAGGCCATGAAACAGTTCGTCTTCGAGTACCTCGCCGCCAGCGTCGAGAAAGAAGACGAGGGCGGTCGGATGCGGTGGTACCCCTGGCACTCCGCCGAGTACCGACACAATCACATCCTCAACGTCGTCGATCTGGCGACCGAGATCGCCGAAAAGGAAGGCGCCGACGTCGACGTCACGCGCGTGGCTGCGCTGTTTCACGACGTTGCCAAACTCGAGACCGACCAGGAGCTCCACGCCGAGGCCGGCGCTCGCGTCGCTCGCGAGTACCTCGAGGCCCAGAGCGAGTATCCGGAGTCGTTCATCGCCCAGGTCACTCGCGCCATCGAGTACCACTCCTACCAGGGCGACGTGACCGACCTCTCGATGGAGAGCCAGTGTGTCATCGAGGCCGATCTGCTCGACAAGATCGGTGCCAACGGGACGGCGCTCATGCTGTTGCGGATGGGGTACGAAGCGCGGACGCACATGGACGCCGACGAGATGGTCGACCGGGTCCTCGAGCGCGGCCTCGACGCCGCCTCGCGCGTCCGAAGCGATACCGCTGACTCGATCGCCCATCGCAGGCTCAAGCGTGTGAAGTGGTTCCGCGAGTGGCTCGAGGACGAAATTGCAGCGCTGGGCGAGTAGCGGATAGTCGGTCCACTGGCTTGGCCTGTGATCGATACCGCGCGTCACCAACCGTGCGTACCGTCACCAGCGTGCGAACGGTAGCGATTTGGGGATTCGGGCCAGATTTCGAACTATGACTGCAGTTACTCGAGGTCGCGTGCCCCACCTGACGGCCCTGCTCTCGCTCGTTTCCCTGGCGCTCGTGTTCGGCGCCGCTGGCGGCGTGATTCCACAGACGGCCGTTCCGAGGCCGCCCGCGTGGCTACTCGAGGCGATTCCCACGGTGAACGTCCTCCTGAGTCTGACCGCCATCGTGACGATCACGACGGGGTGGCGCGCGATCAGACGCGGAAACGTCGACCGCCACCGCTTGCTGATGGGTATCTCGGCCGTGCTGTTCGCGACCTTTCTCGTCCTGTACCTGTATCGGCTGATCGTCCTCGGCGGCTCCCAGCCGTTTCCGGGCCCGGACGCGATCCGACTGTACGTCTATTTACCCGTCCTGGCGATCCACATCCTGCTCGCGGTCGTCTGCATTCCCCTGCTGTACTACGTCCTCCTGCTCGCCGCGAGTCACAGCGTGCCGGAACTTCGACGAACCGCGCACGCGCGTGTCGGGCGAATCGCCGCGGCGCTCTGGCTCGTCTCGTTCAGCCTCGGCGTCGTCGTCTACGTGTTGTTGCACGTGATCTACTGACCGGCGCCCGATGAACGCCCACACCAGCTTCACTCGAGACCGACACCCGACACAACAGCTCGACTCGAGTACAGCCGCCCGCTCAGTCGTCCGCGTCGACGGTCGCCTGCCCGATCTGCGGGCGAGTCACGTCCCGGTCGGTCGCCTCGCCGTCGATGTCGTAGGGGTACTCGCCGGTGACACAGCCCAGACAGAGGTCGTCCCGATCGGTCTCGAGCACCTCGGCGACGGCGTCTGGCGAGAGGTACGCGAGGCTGTCGGCATCGATTTCGTCGCCGATTTCGGGGATCGTCTTGTCCGAGGCGATGAGTTCCTCGCGGGTCGCCATGTTGATCCCCATGTAACAGGGAGCGACGATCGGCGGCGCGCCGATGCGCATGTGGACCTCTTCAGCCCCGGAGTTCTTGAGGAGTTCGACGAGCTGGTTCGAGGTCGTCCCGCGGACGATGGAGTCGTCGATGAGGGTGACGGTCTTGCCCTCGACGGTCGAGGTGATCGGGTTGAGTTTGAGTCGCACGGCGCGCTCGCGTTCGTCCTGGGTCGGCATGATGAACGTCCGGCCGACGTAGCGATTCTTCATCAGGCCCTCCGCGAACTCGACGCCCTCGTCGTCCTCCTCCCGGGGCTCTCCCTGAGCGGTCGTCTCGTCGGCGGCGTCGGCGTACCCCGAGGCGAACGCGCGCCCGGAGTCGGGGACCGGCATGACGACGTCGGTCTCGACGCCGCTTTCCTCCCAGAGTTTGCGCCCGAGTCTGCGTCGGGCCTCGTAGACCAGCGTGCCGTCGATCTGTGAGTCCGGACGGGCGAAGTAGACGTGTTCGAAGAAACAGTGAGCAGTCGCCTCGGCCTCGACCAGCTGGTAGGAGTCGAACCCGGAGCCGTCCTCCTCCAGGACGACGAGTTCCCCGGGCCGGACGTCGCGGACGAACTCGCCGCCGAGGGTGTCGATCGCCGCGGATTCGGAGGCCAGCACGTAGCCGTCCTCGAGTTCGCCGAGACACAGCGGGCGATTCCCTTGCGGATCGCGAACGCCCATGACGGTCTCGTCGTGCATGATCGTCAGCGAGTACGAGCCGTGAATCCGCTGCATCGTCCGCTTGACCGCCCGGATCAGGTCCTCCTCGAGCAGGTTGCGCGCGAGGTCGTGGGCGATCACCTCGGTGTCGCCGTCGGAGGTGAAGGCGTGACCGAGCGCGGCGAGGTCGTCTCGAATCTCGTCGGCGTTGACGAGGTTCCCGTTGTGGCTGAGTCCGAGCGAGCCGGACTTGAACGAGACCGAGAACGGCTGGGCGCAGGAGGTGTCGATGCTCCCGGCGGTGGGATAGCGAACGTGACCGATCCCCGCCGAGCCCGCGAGCGACTCGAGGTCGTCCTCGTCGAAGGCGTCGCCGACGAGTCCCAGTTCGACGTGGCTGTGTTGCTGGAAGCCGTCGTGGGTGACGATGCCGGCGGACTCCTGGCCGCGGTGCTGGAGCGCGTAGAGTCCGTAGTAGAGCGGTCGCGCGACGTTGCGGTCCGCGAGCGCGACGCCGACGACGCCGCACTTCTCGGTCATCCCTGTTCGCCGGGGTGTCTCGCCCCGCCCATCAGTCATGGCTGAACCTACCGGGCCAAGGCGATAAAAATCCCCCGTGTTCGTGCTCGCATCCGCGATTCTGAGAGGGAGAATATTCACGCCCGTGCATATGCGAGCGCCGTCGCCGAGTTTCTGAGCAGCGCCGAGTTTTCGCGAACGGGCTACAGCCCGAGCATCGCGCGTGCCGTCTCGCTCGCCCAGACGTCCGCCCGGTAGATGACGGCCCCGGCAATCAGCAGTTCGCCGGCCGTGACCAGGACAGTTACCAGGTCCGCCTGCCGACTCGTGACGGCGACGCCGACGGGCAGACCGAACTCCTTCTTCCAGACCGGGTAGAATAGCGCGATACCACGCTTGCTTCCGGCCACGTCGAGCACGTAGTGAGTCAGGATGCCGAGCCAGACCCACTCGAGGTTGCCGAAGTAGAACGGGAAGGCAGCGAACCCCACCAGGATGGGCAGGTTGTGCAGCGTCTTGCGGTGTCTCCCGAACGCCGTATCCACGTCCGGGAACAGCGCCCCGAGCGTGACGGGCACGCCCACCTGGAGCACCGTCGCGAAGGTCGTCTCGTCCCCGGCCGGCTCGAGGAGGTACGCCAGCCCGATGCTCAGGAGGACGGCGTTGAGCACGTGTCCTTTCTTGTTCATCGACTCGCTCTGTGTAGCCGAGGGAGAAAAGCCTGTCTTCGTGACGGTCAGGGCAACCAGAGCGCGCCCGCGTACGGCCGGTCGCGAACCGCTTCGCCCCGAGTGACGTCAGGTGTTCTGGTCACCGTTCACTCAGGTGTTCTGGTCACCGTTCACTCAGGTGTTCTGGACCCCGGCTGCTCGAGGTATCGTCCACATCGTCGGGCAGTTCACTTTTACTATACATACTATATTGTATTAGTATCGTTAGTGTAGTGAAGTCAGGAGGTCGATTCGCACTCGGAATCGGGTCCGGACTCGAGCACCGCCACCAGTCGCTCGAGAGCGGTTCGAACCGTCTGCATGCGAACGTCGTGGCGATCGCCGTCGAACTGGTGGCGCGTCGCCGTCGCGAACGAGGTTTCGGTCCCCCAGGGACCGGCGTAGGCGACCCCAACGAAGACCGTCCCGACCGGCGTCTCCGCGGTCCCGCCGCTGGGCCCAGCGACGCCCGTGATCGAGACCCCCCACGTGGCGTCCGTGACGTCGCGCACCCCGCGAGCCATCTCGAGGGCGACGGGTTCGGAGACGGCCCCGTGTTCGTCCAGCGATTCCCGGGAGACGCCGAGGTGGCGACGCTTGGCGTCGTAGGCGTAGACGACGTGCCCGCTGTCGAAGTAGTCGCTCGAGCCGGGAACCGCGGTGATCGCGCCCCCGAGGAGGCCGCCGGTGCAGGATTCGGCGACCGCGAGGGTGTCCCCGCGTTCGCGGAGTCGTTGGCCGACCCCGGAGACGAGATCGAGCGGCGCGTCGAACTGCATCGCTCCAGACGCCGAACCAGTTCGGGTGGCGGGATCCGTCGGCGACGATTCGGCAGGTTGGTCCGAATCGACGTTGGCGTTGCTCATATCTCCCCAGACGGGAGCCAGCGTCGTGAATCGTGGGGTCGCCAGGTCGAGACGAGGTCGGGAGGCCGCGCGAGCCCGAACCAATGCGACTCGAGCGCTAGACCGTGTCGCGATCCGTGTACGTCCAGCGGGTCTCGATTACGCCCTCCGTGTTCATCTCGTGGAAATCGGCGAAGCCGAACGAAACGGGATCGCCGTCCTGGACGCCCGAGAACCGGCCACGAACGGCTACCCGGTCGCCGTCGCCGATTGCAGCATCGACGTCGGTTTCTCCAGTATCGCCAGCGTCGACGATCACGGCGTCGAGGCTATGCTCGCCGTCCTTGAGCGGGCGGTCGCGCTCGTAGAACGCCCGAAGGTCCGCTCGACCCTCGATCGGATCCTGTCCAGGACGTTCGTAGGTAATCGTCTCCGAGAAGAGTTCGAGCAGCCCCTCGACGTCGTCGGCGTCGACGCGGTCGTAGTAGCGCCGCACGAGTGCCTCGGGGTCAATTCCGTTAGGCGTGTCATCCAGCGGAGGCATGACACATCACACGCACTCGAGGGCAATGGTTCTATGGCATCGCCCGCCCGGATCGGAACCGCGTGACGAAAGAATCACCATCTCCGACCGCGCACGAGCGCACATGGAGTACGAAACGCCTCTCTTCTTTCACGTCATGAGTTACGCCGCCGAGGCCGACCGGGACGTCGTCGACATGGTTAGCGGCAACCCCGACTGGGAGCCGCCTCAGGCACTCAGGGACGGCCTTCACGAGTACGCCGACCTCGAGAGCGAGTACTTCCAGTACCCGCCCAGCGAAGGGCTTCGAAGCCTCCGCGAGGAGATCGCGACCCGCCGCGGCGTCGACATCGAGCAGGTCGTCGTCACGAACGGAGCCGGCGAGGCGAACTACCTGGCGATGGCCCGGGCGCTCGAGCGTGACGCGGGCTCCGAGGTGATCCTGACCGATCCCGTCTACTCGTACTACCCGGGCAAGACGACGATGCTCGGCGGCGAGCCGACGTACGTCGAGGCGGCCGAAGACGGCCAGCTCGATCCCGAGGCGGCCCGCGAAGCGGCGAGCGAGGAGACGGCCGCCATCGTCGTCAACACCCCGAACAACCCCACCGGCGCGGTCTACCCCGAGTCGACGGTTCGCGAACTCGTCGCCATCGCCGAGGAGAACGACGCGATCCTCGTCGCCGACGAGGTGTACGATCACTACGACCTCTCCGGAACGTTCTCGAGCGCGCTCGAGGTCGACTCCGACCACCGGATCGTCACCAACGCGTTCTCGAAGTCGCTGGCGATCACGGGCTTTCGCGTCGGCTACGCGATCTTCCCGCCCCATCTCGTCGAGGACGCCAAGAGTCGACACATGCTGGTGAACGTCGCCGGGAGCGCCCCGGCCCAGTACGCTGTCCTCCAGGCGCTCCGGGAGACCGGTCCGGAGTACTACGAGGCCAATCGCGAACTGCTCCGCGAGCGCGTTGACACCTTCACCGCTGCGCTCGAGGCGGCCGGCGCCGAGTACACCCGCCCGGACGGCGCGTTCTACGTGCTGGCCAGGTTCGAGGGATATCCGGGCACGCTCGAGAACGTCGAGCGCCTGATCGACGAGGCCGGCGTCGCCGGGATGCCCGGCGAGGCCTTCGGCACCGCCCGCGAGGACTGGCTCCGATTCGCGCTCGTGACGCCACGCCTCCAGGAGGCGGCCGATCGGTTGGCCGAGTACTTCGGTTGATCGTTGCTCCCTGAGCGCTGATCGTTACTCGCCACTCGCTGCTCGCTGCTCGTTTATCGCCACTCGCCACTCGCTGCTCGCAACCGACGAGTACTCGTGGCTTCGTCCGATAGCCACGGGCATGAGCGGACTCGATGTCGATCCCGTCGACGAGACCGACGCGACGAACGAGGACAACACGATCGAAGTGACGCCGACGGAATCAGTCGACGACGGGGCCGACGAAGATGTGGACGCGGACGCGGACACAGACCGACAGACCATCGACGTCGAGCCATCCGACGAACCCGTCGACGGCCCCGCCTACGTCCTCTACGGCGGGAAAGGCGGCGTTGGCAAGACGACCATGGCCGCCGCGACGGCACTCGACAGCGCGAAACGTGGAACCGCGACGCTCGTCGTCTCGACCGACCCGGCTCACTCCCTCTCGGACACCTTCGAGACCGAGATCGGGACCCGGCCCGAGCGCCTTCGGGAGGACATTCCGCTGTTCGCTGCCGAGATCGACCCCGATGCGGCCTTAGAGGAGGGGCAGGCCGCATTTATGGCCGAGGGCGGCCCCGACGCCCTGGGCGGCCTCGGCCAGTTCATGGGTGAGGACACGCCGATGGACATGCTCTTCGGAGGAACGATGCCGGGCGCCGACGAGGCCGCTGCGATGCAGACCCTCCTCGAGTACCTCGACGACGACCGGTTCGACCGCGTAGTGGTCGACACCGCGCCCACGGGCCACACCCTCCGGTTGCTCCAGTTGCCGGAGATCATGGACACCATGATGGGCCGGATCATCAGCTTTCGCCAGCGCGTCGGGAGCATGGTCGACGGGATCAAGGGAATGTTCGGCGATGCCGGCGAGGCAGACGAAAACGACCTCCAGGACCTCGAGATCCTCCGGGAGCGCATCGAACGCCTTCGTGCCGTGTTGCAGGACCCCGAGCGAACCGACTTCCGGATCGTCATGGTCCCCGAGGAGATGAGCGTCCTGGAGTCGAAGCGACTGCGCGCCCAGTTGAACGAGTTCGACATTCCGGTCGGCACCGTCGTCGTCAATCGGGTGATGGAGCCGCTGGCTGAGGTCACCGACGACGTCGAGGGCGAGTTTCTGCAGCCAGATCTCGACTCCTGTGCGTTCTGCCAGCGCCGCTGGGACGTCCAGCAGAACGCACTGATGGAGGCCCAGGACCTCTTTCGCGTGACCGACGTGCGGCGAGTGCCGCTGTTCGCCGAGGAGGTCAAGGGCGAGTCGATGCTCGAGGTCGTGGCGGCCTGTTTGCGGTGAACTCAGCTAACGCCAAGGAGAACCAGTCCGAACCCGACGAGCGTAATCACCACGCCCGACCCCTTCATCACGCGAATTCGGTCATCTCGCGAGACGCCGGCCGAGGCCGCGGCGCCGACCCCGCGTTCGGCCTGCGCGTCGACCATCCGCGGTGCCATCCGAATTCCGGCGACGCCGCTTAGCACTAATGCTGCGCCGACGACGGCGAGGACGTTCATCGACGTCCGGCCTCCGTTCGGGGTAGTTCTCTGGATGGAGCAGGTCTCGAGGAGCGGAGGATTCGTCGAGCGATCATACGTGTCTGGACGGGGCACCTCGAGGGGCAAAGGCGCCCCGATATCGAGTACCGTTCGTCGAACGTACGACCGGCGCCGTGGGTGGTCGGACAGCCGAGTGACGAATCCGACGACCGAGTGACGAATCCGACGACCGAGTGACGAATCCGACGGCCGAGTGGGCGCCGAATCGAGTGCCGCGAACGGTGGACGGCCGGGCGAAAAAACGGGACCCCTAAATACGCGGAGACGAACCCTCCTCTAGAGACACGTGTCATCGCCGCCGTTCCCTCGTCCGATCGAGACGCGCTCGCGGTTCGCCGGATTGCTGGCAGCGACCGCCGTCGGCGTCTACCTCCTGGTGATCGTCGGCGCGACCACGTCGCTGACGAACGCCGTCACCGCGTGCACATCCTGGCCGGTGTGTGCCCCACCCACCAACCCACTGAGCCAGACCGAACTCGCGATCGCGTGGGGCCACCGCATCGCCGCCGTCCTCGTCGGCCTCCTGCTGATCGGCACGACCCTCGTGGCCGCAATCGGCGACGCCACCCAGCGCGTCCGTTACGCCCTGTACGCCGCCGTCGCCCTGTACCCGGTCCAGGTCGCCGTCGGTGCCGCCACAGCGACGATGGGACCACAGGCGCTGATCCCTGGACTGCACCTCACCATCGGCGTCACCATCTTCGCGTTCGTCGTCCTCGCGCTCGCGTGGGACCTCGAGGTCACCACCGGCTCGAGCGACGACCGAATGGAGCCGCCGGAACCGATCGACACCGGCGACGCCCCGCCCCGACAGCTTCCCGACGGCGGGCTCGCCAGAGTCCGGCTCACCGCCTACGCCTACTTCAAGATGATGAAGCCGCGGCTCATGTGGCTGCTGTGCCTGGTCGCCGCCGCTGGTATGGCGCTGGCCGCTGGCCCGGACCTCGAGGCCTCGACCATCGTCGCGACCCTCGGCGGCGGCGTCCTCGCCATCGGCGCCTCGGGAACGTTCAACCACGTCCTCGAGCGCGACGTCGACCAGCAGATGTCCAGGACGGCCGACCGGCCGCTGGCGACCGACCTGATTCCGGTTCGGAACGCCCTGCTGTTCGGATTGTTCCTCACGGCTGCGTCGATGACGGTCTTCCTGTCGATCAACGTGCTGGCGGCCGCCCTCGGTCTCGTGGCCATCCTGTTCTACAGCGTCGTCTACACGCTGTTGCTCAAGCCGAATACCGTTCAGAACACGGTCATCGGCGGGTTCGCCGGCGCGCTTCCGGCGCTCATCGGCTGGGCCGCCGTCACCAACGAGATCGGCGTCCCCGCCCTGGCACTGGCGGGCCTGATCTTCCTCTGGACGCCCGCGCACTTCTACAACCTCGCGCTGGCCTACCAGGACGACTACGCCCGCGGCGGGTTCCCGATGATGCCCGTCGTTCGAGGCGAAACCGTCACACGAAAGCACATCCTCTACTACATCGGGGCGACGCTCGTCGGCGCGGTTGCACTCGTCTGGCTCACGGATCTCGGCGCACTCTACTCCGTCACCGTCGTGTGCTTCGGCGGTCTCTTCCTCTGGTTCGCCGTCGACCTCCACTTCGAGCAGACCGAACGGGCCGCGTTCCGCGCGTTCCACGCCTCGAACGCGTTCCTCGGGGCTGTCCTCGTGGCGATCCTGGTCGACGCGCTCGTCGCTGTCGGCGCGTGATTTCGGGGAGTAACCAGCTGTTATCGATTCCGACGCACTCGAACCGACCGTGTCCCTCGAGCCCGCGTTTTCCTGATCCCCTGACTCGTCGATAATGGCTGATTAGTCGTCCAGGCCGCCGATCGTCGACCCCTGTGGCAGTCGCAGTCCGCAGAGCAAACCTTCGAAGCCGCGAGACGGCGGGTCGAACGGTCGTCCGCCTTTTTGGGCGTCCTGGTCGGAGCCGACTCGAGGATCACTATGAGCGACTCATCACACGGTTCGACAGACGCGGGAACCGACGACCGAACGACCCGAACGGCGACGCGGGGGAATGCGAGTGGCCAGAAGTGGCTCAGCGGACTCGTCTCGTTGATCGGGATCTGGATCGCGGTCTCGCCGTTCGTTTACGGGACGGCGGAGACGGCCACCTGGAACAACGTGCTCGTGGGCGCGTCGATCTTCCTGCTCGCCGGCTACAACTACTACCGGATCCAGACGGCTCACCCCTCCAGTACGCCCGCGATGTCACTCGTGGCCATCCTGGGACTGTGGGTGTTACTCTCGCCGTTCGTGCTCGCGTACGGGACCGATACCGGTGGCGCCTCCTGGAGCACCATCGTCTCGGGTGCCCTGACGGCGCTGCTCGCTGGGTACGTCGCCTACGCTGGGGGCCGCACGCCGACCGGCGCTGGAGCGGACGCGGCCGACGGTGCCCGGTGACGGCGTCCATCAGCGGGACGGTCGAGGGTGCTCGCTGACAGTGTCTGCCTGGCGAGACGGCCGAGGGCGTCTCGAGGATGTGACCGATCGCACCGAGCGCGACCCGACACCGCCCTCGGACCCAAATCTACCTGACTTCCGGCAGCACCGTCTCCGCGTAGAACTCGATCGCGCGCTCTTCCTCGTCGCCGATCTGGTGGACGTAGACGTGGTCGAATCCGGCCTCCACCGCCTCCTCGAGCGAGTCGACGTGTGCGTCGGGATCGGGATCGGTCACCGTCGATCCCTCCGCGATGTCCTCCTTCTCGACCATCTGGGTGGCCTGCTCGAAGTGGGCTGGACTCGGAAGCGCCTGGCTCAACTCGCCCGGGAGCGCGCCGTTCGGCCACATTTCGTACACCGTGTCGACCGCCTCCTCCTCGCTGTCGGCGTAACAGACGTCGAGCTGGGTGTAGGTCGGTCCGTCTCCGCCGGCGTCCTCGTAGGCCTCGATGACCTCCTCCTGCGGGCCGACGGTCCAGAGGCCATCACCTTCCGCGGCGGCCATCCTGGCAGTTTTTGGACCGAACGCCGAGACCACCACGTCGGGGTCCTCGTCGGGCACGGTGTAGAGCCTCGCGTCCTCGACCGTGAAGTGCTCCCCGTGGAAGCTTATCGGCTCGCCCGTCCAGAGTTCGCGCATGACGTGGATGGCCTCGTCGAGCATCTCGAGGCGAACCGAGTGCTCGGGCCAGCGCTCGCCGACGACGTGCTCGTTCAGGTTCTCGCCGGTTCCGACCCCGAAGGTGAACCGGCCGTCGGCCAGTTCCTGGACCGTCGCGACGGCCTGGGCGACGTTGACCGGGTGGATGCGGACGATGGGACAGGTGACGCCGACGCCAATTTCGATCTCCTCGGTTTCGCGGGCGATCGCGCCGAGCGTGCTCCAGACGAACGGGGACTCGCCCTGGGCGCTAATCCAGGGGTGGAAGTGATCCGAGATGGAGACGAAGTCGAAGCCGGCCTCCTCGGCGGCGACCGCGAGGTCGACGAGTCGGTCGGGGCCCTGTTCCTCGCTCGAGAGCGTGTACCCGAACTGGGTCATAGTCACCCATTTCACCGGGACGTGCGTAGTCGCTTCACTTGCACTCGCCACTCGCCTGCGGTGATCGTCTCGAGGCTAGCCGGGACTCGAGCAGCCGATTCGGACGCGTTCAGCAAGCCGAGACGGGCCCGATCGGCGGCGTGAATGGCGGCGATGTCGGAACCCGCTCGCGCGAGCGTCCCGCGATGGGACGTAAAACTGGAGAACGTCGCTCGGGGCCGGACTACCCCGAGACGCCGCCGAAGGAGAGCCCGCTCTCGATGTAGCGCTGAGCGAACATGTAGACGAAGACGATGGGCGAGGCGTACACCAGTGCGAACGCCGAGAACCGCCCCCACGGCACCGTGTAGGTGTCGACCAGGCTAAACAGCCCGACGGGGAGCGTGTAGTTCTCGGGGCGCAACACCAGCTGGGCGACGATGAACTCCATCCACCCGGTGAGGAAGATGAAGATGAAGATCGTCGCCAGCCCCGGCTTCGCCAGCGGCAGGACGATCTCCCAGGCGACGCGGAACGGGGAGGCCCCGTCCATGATCGCCGCCTCCTCGTAGGAGACCGGGATCGAGTCCATGTACGTCTTCAACAGCCAGGTGTTGAACGGTACGGCCATCGCCGCGTAGTAGACCGCCAGCACGAGTTTGTTGTTGGTGAGCCCGGTGCTCGAGAAGATCGTGTACAGGGCGATCAGCGCCGCGATGCCGAGGCCACCGCCGATCTGGGTGAACAGAATGTAGCCGTAGAGCAGTTTCATCCGGCCCGCGAACTCCCGGCGGGAGAACGCGTACGACGCTGGAACGATGAGCGACATGGCGATCACGACAGTGGCGACGCCGATGTACAGGCTGTTCCAGAAGTACCTGGGGAAGTCAGACGTCGTGTCGACGTAGTTGCTCGCGTCGAGGAAGACGATTCGTGGCCACTCGAAGTAGTACACGACGTCGGTGAAGGGAACGGCGATCCGGACGATTGCGCCGGGAATGAACAGATCGCCGACGACCCAGACGAACGCCTCCGGGCTGAAGTCCTGGGGGATCAGGCCCGCGCTATCGGTGGAGTACAGCGTGGCACCGTCTCCCTGCAGGGCGATCATGAGCACCCAGTAGATGGGGATCAACAGCACGAAGACGAAGACGAGCGTTGCGAGCGTCGAGAGGGCGGGAATCAACACGTCCCGCGGCGAGATCGTTCCCCGCTTGACCCCCTCGATCGTGTACTCCACATCGGCCCGGAATTCGGCTGGTTTGTCGATTGCCGTGCGTACGTCGCGTGCGAGTTTTCGGCGAATGCTTTCGAGCATCGTCATGGTTAGTTCACCCCCTCCGCCAGCTGTCCCTTCCAGACCGCGGCGAGCATGAAGATGCCGATGAAGACGACGGCGGTCATCATGATCGCGGCCCCGGCCCCGTAGGCGTCGAACGTGAACGCTTCACGGTAGCCGTACAGGATGATGAGTTCGTTCGCTCGACCCGGTCCGCCCCGGTTGAACACGTAGGGAATCAGGAACTGGGTGAACGACGCCGCAGCGGTCAGGATCGCCGCGAACATCACGGGCCGTTTGATCGACGGCACGGTCACGTTCAGGAACCGGTGAACGAAGCCGGCGCCGTCGACCTTCGCGGCGTCGATCAGATCGTCCGGGACGGCCTGGAGTGCGCTCACGGTGATGATGACCATGAAGGGATACGCCAGCCACATCTCGGTCAGCAGGTAGGTCCCGAACGCGAGCCATCGGTCGTTGAACCACGATTTCGGCGCCATGCCGAAGACGGCAATCGCCTGGTTCGCCAGGCCGAATCGGGCCGAACTGAATACGCCCCTCCAGATCGTGATCGTGAAAATCGGCGGGAGCGCCCACGGGATGATGATGATCGACCGGAGATACCGCTTCCCGCGGACGCGGTCGCTCGTCACGAGCATCGCGAGGAACAGTCCGAACGCCACTTTGAGTGTGACGCTTATCGCGACGAACAGCCACGTGATTCCGAGCGAGTTCCAGAACGCAGGATCGGACAGAACTGACACGTAATTTTCCAGACCGACGAAGTTCTCCACCCCACGCAGGCCGAAGAAGCCGGTTATTCCGCCGGGGCCGTCCTGGAAGACAGTCGCCGGTTCGGCGTCCGTAAAGGAGAGGTAGATTGTAAACAGAAGCGGGAAGAACATGAACAGCGAGAAGAAAAACAGGCCCGGTAAGACCAGGAGCAACGCGCTGTTTTCACTGATCCACTCCTGCGTCGACTCCGGTACTATCGCACGGTATCCGTCCCGTGAGCGCGCTCCGACTGAGGAAAGGCTCATTGTGGTAGTCAGACGTTCAGTTCCAGGCGTCCTGAATTTGACTCTCGGCGTCGGCCATCGCGTCTTCGACGGACTTGTTGCCGTTGAGGGCCTCGAACCACTCGGTCTCGAGCGGTTCCCAGACGGCCTGGAAGTCGGCGGCGGTCGGCATCGGGTTGCCCTGGTTGACGGCCGCGGAGAAGCCCTGCAGATTTTCGGACAGTTCACCGGATTCCTCGCCGTCGTCCGCGAAGGCGTTGTGGACTGGGATGAACCCGTGTTTGTCCGCCTGTTCGGCGATCAGGCTCGTGTTGGTCGTGTACCACTCCGCGAACCCGATCGCCGAGTCGGCTCGCTCCTGGTCTTCGTCCATTGCGGCGGCGAAGTAGAACAGCTGGACGCCCGTGAACGGGCTGGGCTCGTTGCCCTCGACCTCGGGCCATGGTGCGATGCCGTAGTCGAGGTCGTTGTCCTCGAAGTTTCCGAGGTTCCACGGGCCGGTGATGAGGAACGGCGAGTTGCCCTCGATGAACACCGACTGCTGGGCCTCTCCGCCGGGGTCGGCCGGCATGTAGTCCCAGACGTTGTCGATGACGTACTGGAAGCCAGCGATGGTCTCGTCGTTCGTGAGTCCGAGTTCACCCGACTCCTCGTCGTAGTAGTAGCCACCGAAGCCGTGCGGGAACGCGCTGACGTGGTAGGCGTCCATCGGCCAGGTGAAGCCGTAGGTGTTGTCCTCGGGTGCGTGGTACTCTTCGGCGACCTCGAGCACTTCCTCGAACGTCTCGGGCGCCTCGTCGACGTACTCCTTGTTGTAGACGAGAGCGACGGTTTCGGCTGCGAATGGCAGGCCGAGGGTCGCGCCGTCGTAGCGCGCCGAGTTCGCGTTCTCCCCGAAGTACTCCTCGGGATCGATGTTGAGGTTGTCGCTCTGGTCGCTCAGGAAGCCGTTTTCGTAGTACTTGCCGACCCAGTCGTGAGCCCAGACGAACAGTTCGGGACCGTCGCCGGCGGGAATCGACGCCGTCGTCTGGTCCTCGAGTTCCGACACCGCTTCCGGGCTGATCGTGATGTCGTAGCTGTCGTTGAACTCCTCGATGTACGAGTCGAAGGAGTCCTGCTCACCTTCGCTGAGGTCGTGCCAGAGTTCGGCCTCGCCGGAGACGCCTTCGGGTTCGACGGTCGGCCAGTCCTCGTCGTCCTCGTACTCGCCGTTGCCGTTGCCGTTTCCATTGCCGTCCCCGTCCCCGTTCCCGTTCCCATCACCGTTGCCGCTGGGGTCTTCGGTACTGATACATCCTGCGAGAGCGCCTGCCGCCGAGGCACCCGCGAGATACTTCACCAGCGTTCTCCTGTCCATTGTCATGGTGAATACGTGATGAATTATGACTTCACCTATTTAGTCCTTTGGATGCGGATGCCAATCACACACGTGGTTACGGAGCGCCTCGTTCCGGGCGAAGGACCTCAGTCGCCGTCTCGAGGGCCCAGACGTCCTCCCCGACGCTGACGGCGACGACACGCATCGGTGACAGTGCATTGTCCTTCTCGAGCGAGAACCGTCCATTCGTGACCGCTCTCGTCTCAATTCCTGCGTCCGTCTGCACGACGAGGTAGTCGCCATCGGTGGTGCCCGAGACTGTCTTGCCATCGATCTCGACCTCGAGCGTCGGGGTTATCGAATCGCTCGATGTGCGGCTCTGACGACCTCGCTCGCGAAAAAAGTCCGCGACGATTTCGGGCGTTTCGACCGGACGTCCGGCGTCCATCGAGTGAGCGAGCCGAACGTACTGGGCGCAACTCCACGCCAGGGGCGTCGCAGCCGCCGTTCCGCTACCGAACGTCCAGCTGAACTCGGTCGTCTCCTCGCCGTCCCAGACCTGTTCTGGAAGCATCCGGCCGCTGTTGGCGAAGCCGGTCATCGTCTCCAGGAGGGCCTCCGGCTCGAGGTCGGCGTCGGTCTCGTCGGCGAGCAGTTCGTACTCGCCGCGCTCGCCTGTGAAGATCGGCCACAGTCGTCCCTTGCCCTCGTGCGTGAGGGACCAGGGTGCACCCGATCCGTCCGGCCCGTCGGCGGTCTGTTCGCCGTAGCCGTCGCCGTTGTAGCGGTACCAGGCGGGGCCGTGAGGGGTGTCGACGCGAATCGTTCCGTCGACGACGGCGAGCGAGTTGCGGACGACCTCGTCGTCCCAGGGAACGATTCCCAGCCGAACGAGCTCGAGAAAGCCTGCGTCGACGATTTCGCGTTCGTCGAGCGTTGGGCCGCCGTTGGCGAGGGTCCGCTCGCTCGCCTCGTCCGGTCGCCCGTCCGCGCTCACGCGAACGTAGTAGGGCGCGTCGTGCTCCTCGGTTCCCGAGTCCGTGGCGCACCACTCCTCGACGCCGCGCGACCAGTCGTCGGCGACCGCGAGGTAACGGATGGCATCCTCGTCGGCGCCCTCGCGGTCGGCGAACCAGGCCGCACAGACGAGCGCGGCGACCTCGGCGGCGATCGTACTCGGGGAGTAACCCGCCTCCTCCTCCCATCGCTCCTGTTCGCTGTCGGGCCCGCTTCGCAAGATGTACTCCGCGATGGATCGCACGTCCTCGTAGTCGTAGCTGGCTCGATCGAGCCCGTAGCCGTGGCGATTCGCGAGCTGGTAGGCCATGACGGCCGGGAACGAGACGTTGTCCAGTTGCTCGCCGCCCCACCGCGTGGTCCCCTCGAGGTAGGTGTTCTGCGGGAGGAAGCCGTCGTCCTCGATCTGGTAGCGAAAGAGGTACTCCGTGGCGTCGATCGCGCTCTCGACGTCGCCCATCGCCTCGAAGGCGGTCGAGACCTGGTAGAGGTCCCGCGACCAGACGAAGTTGTAGCCGTAGTCCGCCGCTTCGGTGGCCTCGACGCCGGTTCCCCAGGGAACTGAGGGAGATGCGAGGCCCGCCCCGACGAACGTCTTGTCCTCGACGGCCTTGAGAGTCATCGCCGCGAAGTCGTACTGGACGCGCCGGTCCGGATCGTCGGCGACGCTCGCGGGGACGTCCAGGTCAGCGAGATACGACTGCCAGGAGTCGACGTAGTCCTCGCGGATCGTCTCGAAGCCGCGCTCGAGTGCTCGCGTTGCTTCCACTCGGGCCGCGTCCACGTCCGCGTCGGTCGCGAATCCGAGCGCGACCTCGGTCTCGAGGGCAGCAACGCTACGCCCGACGCGAGCGCCGAATGAGACGATTTCCTCGCCCGAAGCCGCGGCGCCGGCGTCCCCCTCGAGCGGCTCCATTCCGTTCTCGCCACCCTCGCGGACCGCCGCCCAGTCGAACCCGTCCGCGGCCTCGAGTGCCAGCGCCACGCGGTATGGCTCACCGTCCTGGTCGTGGATGACAGTCGATCCGCCGCCGGTGTCGGAGACGGCGAGGCCGTAGTCGTCAGTATCACCCACGCGTTCGGCGCGGGTGTGAACGCCTCGTGCGGATGGCGTCGGCTGGCCGACGACGTAGACGTCGTACTCGGTGGGTGCGTTGGCCGCGTCGAAGACGAGCGAACAGCACAGCGCTTCGCTCTCGGTATCGACGGCGGTTTCGACGGTCAGCGTCCAGTCGTGGCCCGCCGCCGTCTCGCGAAACCGGTGTTCGTAGACGAGTGCGTCGTCGGCCGTCGGCGTCACGGTGCGCTCGAGCGTATCGGTCGCGCGCTGGGTCGGTCGACTCGTTCGTGCCACGTAGCCGTCACCGTCGGTGACGACGAACGACAGCGTTCGCAGGTTCATCACGTCCACGCGCGGGAACCGCGGTTCGGTGATCGCTCCGTCGGTCAGGGTACACCAGACGCGCGTTGGGTCCTCGGTGTCGTAGTCGTGGGGCGTCTCGAGTCCGTACGTTTCGCCGCTCGCCCAGCTTACGGTGGGAAATCGATTCGAGTCGTCGTGGGTCGAATTCGGTGTCGTCATGAGTGTCGGTCGTGGCTGCTCGCGCTGTCAGGACGGCCACGCGACTCTTTGGACGTTCCCGAGGGTCGAGACGGCGCGTTGACCGTGAGCGCCAGCAACCGCTGACGTTCGATACTGTGTCTCACACCGCCGCTGGTAAAAGTACTACGAAATAGTGCATCATTCGTTCGAAATCGAGGAAAAGAATTATATGTGCGATTCACTCACACCTAGGAAATGGCGAGTCTGAGAGTCGAGAACCTCCGAAAGGAGTACGACCGCGGAGCAATCGTCGCCGTCGACGATCTGAACCTCGAGGTCGAGGACGGCGAGTTCGTCACCGTCGTCGGGCCGTCGGGGTGTGGGAAAACGACGACGCTGCGCATGATCGCCGGCCTCGAGAAGCCGACGAGCGGGTCGATCTCCCTCGGCGACGAGGACGTTACGAACCAGAGCGCCCGGAACCGGGACATCGCGATGGTGTTCCAGAACTACGCGCTCTACCCGCACAAGACGGTCTTCCAGAACATGGCTTTCGGCCTGCGAATGAGTACGGACCTGTCGAAAGCCGAGCGAGCGGAGAAGGTCCAGTGGGCAGCCGAGATGATGGACATCGAGGAACTCCTCGATCAGAAACCCGACGAACTCTCCGGCGGCCAGAAACAGCGCGTCGCCCTCGGGCGAGCCATCGTCCGTGAGCCCAAACTGTTCCTGTTCGACGAACCGCTCTCGAACCTCGACGCGAAGCTCCGGACCACGATGCGCGCCGAGATCCAGCGCCTCCAGGACGAACTCGGCATCACCTCCGTCTACGTTACCCACGACCAGGAGGAGGCGATGACCATGGGTGACAAAATCGTCATCCTCAACGACGGCGAACTCCAGCAAGTCGGCGCGCCGACTCACGTGTACGACGAACCCGCGAACGCGTTCGTCGGCGGCTTCGTCGGTTCGCCCTCGATGAACTTCATCGACGTCGTCGCCCGCACGTCCGGCAACTCGCTCGTCCTCACCGACGGCGCAGACTTCCGCTTCTCGCTGTCACCCGAGTACGCCGCCGATATCGACGTCCAGGACGGACAGCCGGTCACCCTCGGCATCCGCCCCGAGGACGTCTACACGGCCGATCCCGGTTCGGACGGCATCCAGACGACGGTCGACGTCCTCGAGCCGATCGGGAGCGACAACTACCTCTACCTCGACGTCCAGGAGGACTTCATCGCTCGCGTCAACGCCGACGTCAAGCCAACCGTGGGCGAGAGCATCGAGATCACGTTCGACGAATCGAAGATCCGACTCTTCGACCGGGACACCGGCGAATCCTTGCTCCACCCCCAGCGACGTGAGCCGGCGACCCCGGAAGCCTGATCGCGTTTTTCTTCGCGTCCGCGAGTCGATACTCGAGTTCCGTCGTGCACAATCGCGGCGACCCGGAGTTGCTTCCCGGGTCGACTCACGTTCGATCGGCCAGCGGAGACTCCGCTCGACGGAGGAGGGTAGAATTCGTGATCGGTATCCACGGGGTTCGACCCGACACGAGCGTCGACGTCGGGACGGAACAGCCGATCAGTTCGAGACTGGCGTCGAATGCTCCGGCCGAACCGGTTCGCCGATCTCGCACAGCTGCGCGATCGTCGCCAGCCGGAGCGCGTGAGGCCACCCGAGCGGCGTCGCGCTGTCGGGGGTGCCGTCGTCGAAGACCTGCTCTGGCAGGTAGCCCGACTCGAGGCAGAGACTCCCTCCAGGGAACAGTTCCGCGAGGAGGTTGCGGGCGCGCTCGAGGTACGTGTCGTCCCCGAGCAAGCGAGCGAGCGAGACGGCGGCGTTGGCTCCCCAGGCCGTCGAGACGGTCCAGATCTTCTCGTCTGCCTGCGTTCGGGTGCGCCAGTCGTCGCCCTCGAAGCGGATCAACCCGGTGACGGCGTCGGTCTTCCGGGCGAGTCCGTCCAGCGTCGCGTCGACGTGCTGGCGGAGTCGTTCACGGCGTTCGTCGTCGACCGACTCGAGCACGTCGTAGGCCGCGTGGGCGTCGACGAGTGCGAACGTGCTCGAGTCCAGCCGCGCGTCGAGGTCGCCGTCGCGTTCCCGGAGCGCGTAGATGCCGCGGTCGTCGTCCCAGAGCCGATCGAGGCCGCGGTAGACGGTCCGCGCCTGCTCGCGGGCGTGTGCTCGCAGTTCCTCGTCGATGGGGGCCGCCGCGACGGCGGCATACGCGTGGAGAAACGTCGCGGCAGTGTGGGTGAAGCGCCCGGCCATGTTCTCCCAGGCGTTCTGGCAGGCGACCGGCAGCCCGTCTTCGGCGAGGGTGTCGTCGAGCCCAGCGAGCCCTCGGTCGATGATGGGTTCGGCCTCGCGAGCCCGTTCGTCGCTCGTCCCCGCGTACGTCGCGAGGTACGAGAGGACGCTGGCGGTCTGGTCGGCCTGGTAGTCCACGCCGTCGCCACCGATATGGTCGTTCGCCCAGCCGGGCGCGAGCGAGCCGTCGTTCGGCCAGACCCGGTGGGGCCAGGTGCCGTCCTCGAGCTGGACATCGGCGTAGAAGGACGCGCTGTGTTCATGGACGGTCTCGAGGTTCAGGTCGAGGGCGTCCGCGCTCTCGAGGAGGAAGCGGGCGATTTCGGCGTCGTCGCGGAACCAGGTGTAGCCGTAGCCCCCGGAGTACTCGTAGTGAGGGTCGAAGTCGGGGCCGGCCATGCGACTGCCGCGCTCGCTCGAGAGGACGCCGAGGACGCGGAGGTCATCGACGACGGCTCCGTGCTCGAGGTCCGCTGTCTCGGTCTCGGTCTCGGTTTCGGTCTCGGTCTCGGTCCCGGTCTCGGTCCCGGTCCCGGCATCGGCGCTTCCCTCCCGACCCGCGGAAATCGAGGGCGCCGCCGCCCGGATCGATTCGACGTCAGCGAGTGCGGTCGTTCGTTCGACGAGGTCCTCTACGACGGCCGACGACTCGGGCGCGTCGGTGAGACGGCTGACGACCGTCGCGCTCCCGTCCTGGAACGGCACGAAGCCGAGCACGTACCCGCCGAGTCGGCCGTCCTCGTACTGGCCCGTCTCCTCGCCTCGGGGGAAGTCCACGGGTTCGTCGTCGAGAACGTCCGCCAGTCGTTCGGGAAGCTGACCGCCGACCGTCTCGAAGCGGGGTTCGCTCGTCAGGAAGTCGTGTTCCGCTCGATGGTACACCTCGACGACGCCCGGGTCGTCGTAGACGAGTTGCCCGATCCGGTCGTCGCGTCCCCCTGGCGCGAACGAGACGAACGCCGCGAGCGCGTCGGCGCTCCCCTCGGCGACGGTGACGTGGGTCACGTGCAAATCATCGAGCGTGAGGTCAAGGCGCTCCAGTTCGAGTCTAATGTCGAGGTCGCGGTCCTCACCGGCGAAGGTCGTCTCGACCAGCGCTGTGTCGTCGACGTAGGTCTGGGACGTCGTCTCGAGTCCGTCGAGCCACTGTATCTCGCCGTCGACCCGGACGCCGAACCGGGAGCGGTCGATGCCGTAGCAGCCAGTGAGCGGATAGGAGAAGTCTCGAAGCGTTCCATCTCGGCCGACGTGGACGGTTCGGCCGGCCAGTCCAGAGAAACGGCCGCTCGTGGTCCGGCGCTCGCCGGGGAACACGGTCGGGGACCCCTGGTGTCGTTTGTAGTCGTCGAGCGCGGCGCGTAGCGTCATTGACTCTGACCACGAACGGCGGGTACAAAAGTATGTTGTAAAATTAGTTCACAGTTGATCATGGCGTAGCGGGTCGGAGACGGCCGGAGACCAAAGGCGTAAGAGGAACGCCTGAAATGGCGTAGGTATGCGACACCCCGGACCACCCCGTTTCGTCGCCGTCGGCGAGTCCGTCGAACTCGCCCCCCGTGATCCCGATCCGACAGCCGCCTATCGGTGGCGCGTCCTCGCAAAGCCGGACGTGAGCGACCTCGAAGCGCCCGAGACCGCGGTCTGGCACGCCGAACCCGACGTGCCCGGAACCTACAAATTCGAGTGCGCGGGACCCGACGGTACCGCCGTCCAGCGCGTCAGGGCGTTCCCCGACGTTCGCCGCGAGACGACCTTCGAACTCGACCGCGACGAACTCCCTAAACACGACGCGGGGGACGTGTCGGTCATCGGGCCGTTCAACGAGCACCTCGCCGGCCGCGACCGACCCAGGCTCCAGGACGGCACCTACGTGTTCGACGTCGAACTGCCGCCGGGCGACCATCGACACGGGTTCGTCCTCGGCGAAGGGAGCGAACACGACGTCTGGACCGAGACGACGGTTCCGGGCCCCGCCCGCCCGCAAATTCGCCTCGACGGCCAGGTCGAAGACGAGACGGTGGTGATCGGCGCCGACGCGACGGCCGGCGCCGGCAGCGAGTTCGCGGACGACGAACTGACCGTCGAGTTCCTGATCGACGACCGGGACGGCCTGGACGACGGCGTGCTCGAGGCCGACGGCCACGAGGCCCGCCTCCCGCTTCGGGCCCTCAAGTCCGTGGCCGTTGACGACCCGGTTCGCGTCCACGCCGTCGCCGTCGGCGAACGTCACAGCGTCGCGGACTGCGTCGCCGTCTCGCCGGACGGGTCGGTCGACCGCGTGAACGACCCGCCGGCGTGGATTCGCGACGCCGTCGTCTACGAAGTGTTCGTTCGATCGTTCACCGACGAGGGGACGTTCGAGTCGTTCGAACGTCGCGTCCCCTACCTCGAGTCGCTGGGCGTCGACTGCATCTGGCTCACGCCTGTCCTGGAGAGCCCGACGAAACACGGCTACCACACGACGGACTACTTCGACACGGCTTCGGACCTGGGCTCTCGAGACGCGTTCGAGTCGTTCGTCGACCGCTGCCACGAGGCGGGCATTCGTGTCGTCTTCGACCTCGTGATCAACCATACTGCTCGCGAGCACGCGAACTTCGACCTGAGCGCCGCCGGGGTCGACGACTACGCCGACTGGTACGTCTGGGAGCCGTTCGAGGGGAGCCACCTGACCGAGAGCGACCTCGAGAAGGGACGAGACGAGTACGGCCCCCCGCGACGGTACCTCCCTGATCGAGGCACCGAGCTCGCCCAGTATTACTTCAACTGGCGGAACATCCCGAACGTCAACTTCGACTCGCTCGCGGTTCGACGGTACATGCTCGACGTCGTCGACGAGTGGGCGGACGTGGTCGACGGCTACCGGTGTGACGTCGCCTGGGGCGTCCCTCACGGTTTCTGGAAGGAGGTCCACGACCAGCTCGAGGGCCGGGATCCCGAGTTCCTCCTGCTCGACGAGACGATTCCCCGCGATCCGGCGTACGCCGAGGCCGAGTTCGACGTTCACTACGACACCACCCTCTACTGGACGCTGGTCGACGTCGGAAAGGGCGAGGCGCCCGCCGAATCGATCCTCGAGGCCGCCCGGGCACCGGATCGAGAGGGGTTCCCCGACTGGTCGCTCCACATGCGCTACGTCGAGAACCACGACGAGGATCGCTACCTCGAGACCTGCGGCCCACACGCCCAGCGCGCGGCCGTCGCGGCAGTCCTCACGCTCCCCGGTGTCCCCATGATCTACTACGGCCAGGAGCGGGGTGCGACCGGCTACCGACAACCGATGCCCTGGGAGGGCGACGGCGAGTCCACTGCGTTCCACCGGCGGCTCGTAGCCGCCCGTCGATCCGAACCCGCCCTCTCCCAAGGGACGCTCCAGGATCTCACGTACGACGCCGATACTGACGCGGCCGTCGCGTTCGTTCGGGACCAGGAGAATCAGCGCGTCGTCGTGGCGCTGAACTTCGGCGAGGAACTCGCGACGATCACGTTCGACGCGACGGTCCCGGTCGACCCGACGGACCTCGTCACCGGGACCCCGGTCGACTGCGAGACAGATGGGAGCGAGACGACGATCACCGTGGACGACGTGGTCGTCCTCGAGACGAGGTAGGATACGGGCCGATCCTCAGTCCCTCACCCTTCCCACCCTCGTTCACTCTACCGCCGAGCAGAACACTCATTGTACCCGACTATCCAACAGTCCGTATGGACGACGAGACGGTCGCGGACAACCTCCGACAGCTGGGTCTGTCGGAGAAGGAAATCGACACGTATCTCACTATTCTCGAGCACGGAGAGGCGAAAGCGAGCACGGTAGCCGAGGACGCGGGCGTCTCGAAGCGCTACGTATACAGCGTCAGCGAGAAGCTCGACGAACGGGGCTTCGTCGACGTCATCGATCACGTCGTGCCGACGACGATCCGGGCGAACCCGCCGGAGGAAGTCGTTGCGGCGCTCACGAGCGACCTCGAGTCGCTCGAACCCGAACTCACCACCCGGTACGGCAACGTCTCCGAACAGGAACGGGAATTCGAGGTCATCAAGACCCGGACGACCATCATGAAGCGGATCAAGGGACTGCTCGAGCGCGCCACCGAGGAGGTGACCCTCTCGATCCCCGCCTCGCTGCTCGAGGAAATCGAAGACGAACTGCGGGAGACGGTCGACCGCGGCGTCCTGGTCATCCTGCTCGTGACCGGCGACGATACTCTCCCAGCCGAGCGCTTCGAGGGCATCGCGAGCGTCGTCAGGCTCTGGGGAGAGCACGCGCCGCTCATCGTGACCGCCGAGCGCCGCCTCGGCCTGTTCGCCCCGAACGAGATGCTCGTTCGCTCGAACGCGGGCACGCAGGGAATCGCCATCTCGCAGGCCCAGCTCGTGCCGATCATCGTCGGCTCCTTCTTCGGCAACTACTGGCCGATGGCCGAGCAGGTGTACGTCACGGACCCGGATGACCTCCCGCGGACGTACACCGACTTCCGCCACGCCGTCTTGCAGTCGACGCTCCACCTCGAGGACGGCCGCGAAATCGCCGTCAGCGCCGAGGCTCGTCCCGTTCGGACGGACGACTATGCCACCGTCGAGGGGCGACTCGTTGGGGTCAGACAGAGCCTCCTCGAGCCGACCAGAGACACGTTCGCGGTCGAGAACGCGCTGATCGTCGAAATCGAAGCCGCCAATGGTGCGGGAGACGACGGGGACGAGGGCGACGGCGAGGACGGCGACAACCGCACCGTCACCCTCGGCGGCGAGGGCGCGTTCGTCGAGGACTACGAGACGAAGTCCGTGACCCTCGAGCCAGCGGCGTAAGCGGTCGAGGTCACTCCCCGAGCACGTCTTGCGACGTGCGTTTGGTCACGTCGACCAGCAACGCGAAAACGGCGCCGAGGACCGTCCCGAACAGGAGGTGCCCGACGAGGCCGTTGGTCGCGAGCGCGGAGAACTGCGTGGTTTCGCCGGCACCGACGGCGCTCAGCCAGACGGGGAGGATGAGCATCGGGAGGATGGCCCACACGGCGAATCCGAAGACGAGTCCCGCAGCGACGAAGCGACCCGTCAGGCCGGTTCGAGCGATTGCATCCGTCTCGACGTCCGTCCGGAGCAGTCCGAGAACGGCCTGGCGAGTCACGACGAACGCGAAAATCAGGCCGAGGATGACTCCGTGCGCGAGCTGGATCGCCCAGCCGATTGTGCCCGCCGCCTCGAGGCCGTATGCCGTCGGTATCGTCGCCTCGATGACGTCGGGGCTGAAGAACCAGACGAGCAGGCCGAACGCGGCGGCGCCGATGACACCGCCGACCGCACCACCGATGGGCCAGCCGATGCGTCCGCCGACGCCGAACCCGCTGGTCGTGTCTGTGTTTGCACTCATGCCGTGTGCTAGCACGGACGGCGGCAAAAGCCAACGGCTGGCGAGCACCCGGTCGTTGAAGTCGGGCCCGACTCACCGCTTACAGACCGTTCGCGACCTCGCGTCGATCCCCGGTCTGGAACGAGACGACACTCGAGGGAAGCGTTCAATTCACCGAAAGCGCGGACTTTTCCGCGGGGCGCGCGAACTGCGGTCGATGCCCGACACGCCGCCGGTCACCTTCGAGCTGCTCGGCTGGCCACCCGACGGCCCCACGGTCAGGCTTCACCACGAGCGGTTCAGCTACGCGGGCAAGTTCGTGATGTCGTCGACCGGGAAAGCGGTCGCGCGCGCTCGAACGGACGACGACGAGTACGAGTCCGGGGACGCCGACGCAGGAATCGTGTCGGCCGACCTCGACTCGAGCAAACGCGCCGACCTCCCCTACGCGACCGACGTCCTCGCCGCCGTCGCGTTCAACGAGGATCGGACCGACGCCTCGACGCTCTGGCTCCGGTACGTCACCGTCGACCGCGCCCACCGCGGCCGGGGTCTCGGCCCGAAACTCGTCGGTTTCGTCCGCGACGCAGCCCTCGAACGCGGCTACGACCGACTGCAGATCGCCGTCAACAACCCCTACGCCTACGACGCCCTCTGGAAGGGCGGCTTCGGGTTCACCGGCGAGACCACCGGCATCGCGGAACTCGTTCTCGAGTACCCGACGCAGGCGACCACGGAGACGTATCGCCGGGGCCTCGAACGCTTCCTGGAGCGCGACCTCACCGACGGCGAACGCGCGTTCGTAGCGCGCCGACTCGAGGTGGGGCCGCCTTCGCGGATCGATTCGACGTAGCGTAGGTGCGCCGAGATGGGGCCCGCTCATGTCGGAGACAGACGATGAAAACGAAATTGGGAGGGAACGTTTCAAATCCCTCTCCTTCCAAGAACACCCAATGGGAAACGCAGCACTCCGGGACATCGCCGTTATCGAGTCGATTCCGTTCTCGGACGTCGAGGGCGTCGTTGCCGTCGACGCCCACAACTGGCTCTACCGGTACCTGACGACGACCGTCAAGTGGACCGCGAGCGGGAAGTACACGACCAGCGACGGCACCGAAGTCGCGAACCTGATCGGTATCGTCCAGGGCCTGCCGAAGTTCTTCGAACACGACATCATCCCCGTGATGGTCTTCGACGGCGGCCCCTCGGAACTGAAAGCCGACGAGATCGAATCCCGACGCGACCAGCGCGAGACCTACGAGGCCCAACTCGAGCGCGCCCGCGAGGAGGGCGACACGGTCGCCATCGCCCAGCTCGAGTCCCGAACCCAGCGGCTGACGCCGACGATCCAGGAGACCAGTCGTGAACTGCTCCGACTGCTCGACGTGCCTATCGTCGAGGCGCCCGCGGAGGGCGAGGCGCAAGCCGCGCACATGGCCCGTCGCGGGGACGCCGACTACGTCGGCTCGGAGGACTACGATGCGCTCCTCTTCGGCGCCCCCTACACGCTTCGACAACTGACGAGCAAGGGAGACCCCGAACTGATGGACCTCGAGGCGACCCTCGCGAAACACGACCTCACGCAGGAACAGCTCATCGACGCGGCCATCCTGATCGGGACGGACTTCAACGAGGGCGTGAACGGAATCGGCCCGAAGACGGCCCTGAAAGAAATCGCCGAACACGGCGACCTCTGGAGCGTGCTCGAGGCCCGCGGCGACCACGTCGAGTACGGCGACCGGGTTCGACAGCTCTTCCGGGACCCGGACGTCACCGACGATTACGAGTTCGAGACGACCCTGGATCCGGACCTCGAGGCGGCGCGCACCTACGTAGTCGACGAGTGGGGCGTCGACGCTGGCGAGGTCGAACGCGGATTCGAACGGATCGAGGAGAGCGTCACCCAGACCGGACTGGACAAGTGGACGTGAGATTCAGGGGTAATCACCTTTTTCCACCGGTAATTCCGGATTGGTACCTCGGCGATTTCTGTCCGCCAGATAAAGTACGCCATGCACCTGCCGGGTGAGCGTTGACGTGTAGCCGTCTTGTGACCTCAGATGGGGTACTAGACCGATGACTCGAGACCGCACTGCCGATCGATCCGAGACACGTGCTCGTGACGAGCGACCACCCGCGGAGCGCCGCGACGAGAGCGCTGCGGGGGCCTGGGCCGCCTCGACGGCACTGCAGACGGCGGTCGCCGTCGTCGGCCTGACGATCGTGCTGTTCGCGCTCGGGCAAGCATTCGGTGTCGATCTCCTCGGTGTTATCGCTGGCGCGCTCGGAACGCAGGTCGGCATGTGGCTGGCCATCGCGTTCGTCGTTCTCCTGTTCACGGGAGCGGCGCTCCGAGCAGTGTCGTTCAGCGCTATCCGAGCGTGATCGATCAGACGACCCCATTTTGTTGAGATGCCGCGATAGCGGCGCATACCCGTAACGGGTCGTCGCTCGATTCGAGGAGACGAGTGGCAACACCGGTATTTTCGAACAATCTCGAGCAATTGTGAGTTCCAGACACACACGTGATTTCGTTACAATAACGAACGGCCGGGAGCGCGAAGTCGCCGTAGCGGCGACTTCTCGCGACTCGGGGAAGGGCAGGCGGTCCACCGATGCTCACCGCGAGCGAGCGCAGTGAGCGAGCGGACCGACGACTGACCCGTAGGGGAAGGAGGAGTGTTTTTGGTCCAGCTTTTGCCGAGGGACGACGCGCTGTGCGCCAGCTACGCTGGCGTCAGCGCGTTAGACTGTGGTTCGAAACGCCTGCGGCGTTTCGTCATCACGAAAGAGCTACGCTCTTTCGAACGACAACGCAAAAGGTGGGTAAAAGGTGGTTGGTTAGAACAAGTGGTCGTCTTCTTCCTCGAGCAGCCGCGCGGGGCCGCCGACGCCCCACGTGGTGGTCGAGACGCCGGTCTCGGCGATGGCCTCCTCGACGGTTTCGGCGTGTTCCTCGGTGGTGTTGACGTAGACGCTCGCTCCGGTGTCAGTCGAGAAGTACGCCGGGATGCCTTCCTCCTCCCGGAGTTCGCGTACTTTGTTGAAGATCGCGAGGGTGGCCGGCTGCCAGTAGACCCAGCCCTCGGGGCCGGTCATCGTCGTCGCCGCCAGCGACAGCGAGTCGTGTTCGGCCAGTTCGAACGCCCGGTCGAAGTCGTCGTTGCGGAGCGCGTCGCGCATCTTCGCGATCTGGCCGTGGATGTGCGCGTTTCGTGCCTGGAACATGTGGCTGTCGGCGGCTTCGTCGTGGGCGTCCTCGGTCTCCTTGTGGTAGGGGACGAGCCCGACGACGATCTTCAACTCCTCGTGGAGATTGCTCGGGACCCGCCGGGAGCGACAGTCCTCGTCGTTCATCCCGGTGTAGAGCTGAGAAAACGCCCCCGTTACCGACCGGGCGGCCGAGGCCGAACCCACGCGGGCGATCGTCGAGATGTCCTGGAGGGAGGCGTCGAGGTCAGCAGCCTCCGCGAGGGCGCGGGCCGCGGCCGCGAAGCCCGACGACGACGAGCCCAGCCCTACATTGGAGGGGAAACTGTTCTCGCTCTCGATGCGAACCGGGTAGACGGTGTGGGCCGCGTCCGACATGTCGCGGGCCTTGTCGACGACGGCCTCGAGGCGCTCGAAGCCCCGTCCCTCGAGTTCCTCGCCGTCGACGACGTAGACGTCCTCGTCGTGGTCCATCGAGAACTCGACGGTGGTGCGGGTGTGACTCGGGGCGGTGCAGACGCTGATGCTGTCGTGATACGGGAGTCGCTCGATGTCGTCGCGCATCCCGTGGTACTTGATCAGGCCCTGGATTGGGTGGGCCATCGCCGTCGCTTTCATACCCCCACAGGGGTGTGACGACCGCTTAAAGGTCACGGCATCGGAGTGACCGCCGGGTGCACCCGGTCGTAGCCGTCCCGACCGCCGACACCTCGCTCACTGAAACGCGTGCTGTAACGACTGGCGCCACTCCTCGGCCTCGGCCGCCGTTGTCTCGAGTTCGTCGACGCGTCCTTCGAGTTCGTCCACGTCGGTCTCCAGGATGTCCTGGAGGTCGTCGATCCGCTCGTCGGTCGCCGCCTCGAGCGTTCCGAGGTCGGACTCGAGGGAGGCAACGTCGTCCGCGAATGCCGTTCGCACGTCGGCGATCGAGTCGTCGACGGATTCCTCGAGGTCGCTCACGTCCGTTTCGAGTTCCTCGACGTCCTCGGTCAGCGAGGCGTCTACCGACTCGAGTTCCGCGAAGAGGTTCTCGCGTAACGACGCCAGACGGTCGTCGACGTGGCGTTCGACGGCGTCGATTCGCTCCTCGAGTTCGACCGCTCGGTCGTCGATTCGGTCCTCCAGGGCCCCGGCTCGGTCGTCAATCTGAGTCTCGAGTTCGTCCGCCCGCTCGTCGATCCGCGCCTCGAGCGCCGTGCGGTTGGCCTCCTGCTGGTCGGCGATCGAGTCGAGTCGGTCCGTCAGGTCCTCCTGACGCGCGTCGAGGTTCTGGACGGTCTCGAACTGGGCCTCGAGGTCGTCGGCGAGGGTGTCGGTGGTCGCACCGATCTCGGCGACCGAATCCTCGAGTGAGTCCCGCGTGGCCTCGAAGTCTCCCCGAAGCTCCGTCGTCTCCGTCCCGAGGTATTCGAGGCGGGAGTCGAGGCGCTCGAACGTCTCCTCGAGTCCATCGACGCGTTCCTCGAATACCTCGTCCGTCGCCTCGAGGTTGCCGATCTCGGACTCGAGGGACTCGAGGTCCGTACGGGCCGACTCGAGGCCGTCCTGGACAGAGTCGAGGACGTCCTCGGCGGTCCCGTTCTCGTCGAAGAACTCACCCATGGCGTCGGTGTAGGCCTCGAGTTCGGTCAGTGACGACTCGACGTGCTCGAGGCGGACCTCGTTGCTCGTGCTGGTGTCGATGTTCAGGGCTCGCCGGAGCGCGTCACGCCTGGCCCCGCCCTCGTCCGTGCTGAGTTGGGCGAGCAGGGCGTCGAGCAAATCGTCGTCGAATCGGTCGTACGGTTCGTCCGGAATCGTGAGTGGTTCGTTTGCTTCGGTCATAACCTGAGTTCCCCGTCTGTCGCTTCCAGGTGGCCCGCCCACCTGGTGGACTCCCCCCGGAGCCTTTTCGAGAGACTCGAAGTGGAGGATGATAAGAGTGTCCCTCAGTTTTCATTTCTGCAACTCGTCATAGCGGAACCGAACGCCTGAAATGGTCGCTCTCGAAACCCACAGCCGATGGGAACCCCTCTCGAGACTCGCCAGGAGCAAGCCACCGAGGTGGTCGACCGCCTCGAACGCGAGTACCCCGACTCGACCATCTCGCTTCGATACTCGAACCGCCTCGAGTTGTTGATCGCGGTGATCCTCTCGGCACAGTGTACCGACGAGCGCGTCAACCAGGAGACGAAGGAGCTCTTCGCGACCTACGAGACGCCCGAAGACTACGCGAACGCTCCCCAGGAGGAACTCGCCGACGCCCTCAGTTCGATCACCTACTACAACAACAAGGCGAAGTACATTCGCACCGCCTGTGAGAAAATCGTCGACGAACACGACGGCCAGGTCCCCGACACCATGGCCGAACTCACGGATCTCCCTGGCGTCGGTCGCAAGACGGCGAACGTCGTCCTCCAGCACGGCCACGACGTGGTCGAGGGCATCGTCGTCGACACGCACGTCCAGCGGCTCTCGCGACGACTCGGCCTGACCGAGGAGGAGTATCCCGAGCGAATCGAGCAGGATCTGATGGCGATCGTTCCCGACGGAAACTGGCAGCAGTTCACCCACCTCTGCATCGATCACGGGCGCGCGGTGTGTTCGGCTCGGTCGCCCGACTGCGAGGCGTGCGTCCTCGCCGATATCTGTCCGTCGGAGAGGGGGGACAGCGAGATCGACCTGGCGTCTGGCGAACCGTGGTAACTCGTGGTAAGTCGCCGGCAGTCCTGAACCGAGAGCTTCGGGTTTAGCGCGTAATCCAGGAGACGTACCACAGCAGTGCACCACCCGCCAGCCCACCGATGAGGGTGGCGAGGGCGACGATCGGAAGCGACGCACCACCCTGAAATGCCATCGTGGCTCCCGACAGGGCGACGAGCACTATAAATCCGAGCTTGAGTCGACGACCGCCCGACACGTCGCCGGTTCGGCGGGGTCGTTTGCGCGGGCCGCTCATGGTCGCACCCGGTTAGCTGATCCGCGGGTTCTGCACTCGTGCTCCCACTCGATGCGATTTTCGTCCTCGTCCTCGTCCTCGTCCTGGTCTTGGTCCTCGCCTTCGTACTCCCGCTCGACCTTATACTCGCACTCGCCTCCGTACTTGCGCTCGCCTTCGTACTCCTGCTCGACCTCGAGTCCACAACCGCGCTCGACGAAACGGACACCAATCATACGCTATCGCTGGCGCTCGAGGGGGAAAATCGCGTCGGGATCGGCGTCGATCACCTTTCGAATCACTCAGGTGGGACATACGTCACGCCCGACGGTTCGTCTTCCTCGGGAGCCTCGACGACGATCGTCGAGGACAGCCTGTTGAACAGTCGCACGTACTCGCCCTCCATGGCGATCCAGCCGATCAGCGCGTCGAGCGGGAGCAAGAACGCCTTCCCAAAGCTCTCGAGCGCCGCTGTGGGGTAGTCGATCGGGTCGCCGCGTTCGTCAGTGACCGCGATGTTCATCACGAGCTTGCCAGCTGACTGACCGTTGTACCCCTCGAGGGCCGTCCAGTAAAGCCAGATCCCGAGGCCGTTGACGCCGAGAAACGAGGGCGAAAACGACAGGTCGCCGGTGACGAGCGAGAGCGTCCCGACCGCTTCGCCAAGACCGGAGAGGGCCGCGCCCACGAGGAGTACGTCGATCAGCCACGCCCAGAACCGATCCTCCCAGGACGCGAGGTGGAGCGTCTTCTCTGTCGACGTATCGGATTCCATGACTCGAGTGTCGAATCGACGGGAGTTAGCAGTTCCGCTGTATTCGACCGTCGTTGACGGGTTCGGCGACGCCTGACAGAACGGATTCGATAAAACGAGGATTGCAAACGCCGTGCGATCAGTAACTGCGAACCTTCGGCTCGTAGGTCTCGTCCTCGCCCTCGAGGATCGTGGGCCGGTACCAGATCGACGGCTTGCCGCCGTTCCAGGAGATCAGCGTGTGCTTGAGCCAGTTCTCGTCGTCGCGGACCTGGTTCTCGAGGCGCCAGTGGGCGCCGCGGAACTCGTTGCGCACGAGCGCGCCCAGGGTGATCGTCTCGGCGACGTCGATCAGGTTGCGCGTCTCGTAGGTCATCTGTAGGTCCGTGTTGAACGTCCGCGAGGGATCTTCCACGTAGACGTCCTGATACATCTCCCGGCACTCCTGGATCGCCTTCAGAGCGCGTTTGAGTCCCTCCTCTTCGCGGAAGACGTTCACGTCTCGGGTCATCGCTTTCTGCAGTTTTGCGCGGATGTCGGCGTGTTTGACGCCGTCGTCGCGTCCCATCAGGTGCGCGACTCGCTCGCGCTCGGTCTCGACGGCGCGCTCGAGGAGGCCGTCGGCGTCAGTGATCTGGCCGGAGCCATCGGCGGCGACGTCCTCGCTCTCGCTGGCACCGACGGGTTCGAGCCCCGCCTCGCCGGGCGTCACGGGGAGGTCGGCGTCGGTCTCGTCCTCGACGTCGTCGCCGTAACCCGTCTGGATCTCGGCTTCGCCGAGGTCCGCGCCGGCGGCGTGGGCGCCCGCGCGCTTGCCGAAGACGATGAGCTCGGGCAGCGCGTTCCCGCCCAGGCGGTTCGCCCCGTGGACGGAGACGCAGGCGCACTCGCCCGCCGCATACAGTCCCGAGATACACGTCTGGCCGTTCTCGTCCGTCTCGATGCCGCCCATCTCGTAGTGTTGGCCGGGCTTGACCGGCATCGGTTCGACGAGGCCGTCGACGCCCTCGAAGTCCTCAGCCAGGTGCAAAATGTTCTCGAGGCGGTCGAGGATGCGCTCCTCGCCGAGGTGTCGCATGTCGAGGTGGACGTACTCGTCGTTGACGCCGCGTCCTTCGTTGACCTCGGTCAACTCGGCGCGGGAAACGACGTCCCGGCTCGCGAGTTCGCCGTCGTTGTTCGCGTAGCCGTGTTCGAACATGAACCGCTCGCCGTCCTCGTTGTACAGGATACCGCCCTCACCACGGACCCCCTCGGAGATGAGGACCCCCGTGCTCGGGAGCGTCGTCGGGTGGAACTGGACGAACTCCATGTCCTCGAGCGGGACGCCCGCACGGTAGGCGATCGCCTGGCCGTCGCCGGTACAGGAGACGGCGTTGGTGGTGTGATCGAACGCCTGGCCGGGGCCGCCAGTCGCGAGGACGACGCCCTGGCGGGCCTTGAAGCCCTGGATTTCGCCCGACTGGACGTCGTAGGCGACGACGCCGTGACAGGTCCGGTCGTTCGGGTCGGGTTCGTCGCTGACGGCGAGGTTCATCACGAACCACTCGTCGTAGACCTGGATGCCGCGCTTGACGACCTGCTCGTACATGGTGTGGAGCAGGTGGTGGCCGGTCTCGGCGCCCGCGTAGGTCGTTCGCGGGAACGAGAGGCCACCGAACGGCCGCTGAGAGACCGTGCCGTCGTCCTCGCGGGAGAAGGGCATCCCCCAGTGTTCGAGTTTGATCGTGTCCTCGGGGGCGTCTTTGGCGAGCGTTTCGATGGCGGGGGCGTCGCCCAGGTAGTCGGACCCCTTCATGGTGTCGTAGGCGTGGAGTTCCCAGTCGTCGCCCTCCCGGAGAGCGGCGTTGATGCCGCCCTCGGCGGCTCCGGTGTGACTGCGAACCGGGTGGAGTTTCGTGACCATGGCCACGTCCGCTCCCGCCTCGTGCGCTGCGACCGCCGCTCGGAGGCCGGCACCGCCGGCGCCGACTACGATGACGTCGTGTTCGTACATATTACCAGAACTTCAGGTTCTTCTTGACCGCTTCACGCTTGAGCTCCTGAATGTGCTCGGTGAGCGGGATGTCCTTCGGACACACCTCGGTGCAGGAGAACTGGGTCTGACAGCGCCAGACGCCGTGTTCCTGCTCGAGGATGCGCAGTCTGTGCTCCTTGATCTCCTCGTCCTCGCGGTCGTCCATCGCGAACTTGTAGGCCTTGTTGATGGCCGCGGGTCCGAGGTACTGGTTGTCGCCGGCGGCGATGTTACACGAGGACATACACGCGCCACACCAGATGCACCGGCTGGACATCTTGATCTTCTCGCGGTTCTCGCGAGTCTGGCGCTGTTCCTCGAGTTCTCCATCGGGCAGGTCTTCCTGCTGAAAGTACGGCTCGACGGCGTGCATCTGCTCGTAGAAGTGTTCCATCTCGACGACCAGGTCCTTGACGACCTCCTGGTGGGGCAGGGGTTCGACGCGGACCGGTTGCTCGAGCGCGGAGATTTGTGTTTTGCACCCGAGGCGCTGGCGTCCGTTGACGAAGAAGGCGTCCGAGCCACAGACCGCCTGACGACAGGAGTGACGGAACGTAAGCGAGGAGTCGAACTCGTCGCGCGCATAGATGAGCGCGTCCAGGACGGTCATCCCCTTCGTGAAGGGGACGTGAAAGTCGTCGAAGCGCGGTTCCTGCTTGGCTTCGACTTCGGGGTCGTATCGGAACACCTTGAGGTGGACGGAATCCTCCTCGAAGTCTTCGGTCTCGGCGGCCCGCTCGCGGTCAACTCGCCCGGACTCCTTGCGCTGGAGTCGCTGTTGTTGCGGCGAGGTCAGGCCGCTCATCTCCTGGTCGGCCGGTACCTCCTGCGTCTCCGGTTCGTCCGGTTGCTCCTGTTGTTGTGTACTCATGTTAGATGAAATCCCCCATGACGAGTGCGACCCAGATTCCCTGGCCGATCAGCGCGCCCCCGGCGATCACGAGAATCGTGAGGACGACCTTCTTCGACGTGCCGGTCAGTCCCTGGTTGATCAGCGCGTTGTAGACGCCGTTGACGCCGTGGAACGTGGCCGTGATCAGGAACAGGACCATCGTGAGGAAGTAGCCGATGTCCTGCATACGCGTCTGGGTCCCGGCGAAATCGATCTCCCACGCGTGGTTGACGAAGTGCAAGAGGAAGAAGTGAAAGGCTAACACGACGATCAGGAACGCCGCCGTGACGCGCTGGAGGAACCACGCGGTCCCGCCCGGCGCGAACGAGGAGTAACGTTCCGCCATTAGAAGCCCACCTCCGTCATGAACGTCGGGACGCTTGCGACCGTGATCGCGCCCGTGAGGAGCAAGGAGAGGTAGAACGTCTTGTCCTGGGCCTCGAGTCCGACGCCAAGGTCGACCATCAGCAGGCGGATCCCGTTGAGGATGTGGAAGACGGCGACCGCCAGCAGGCCGACCTCGAGCAGTCGGACGAGGAACAGTGCTTCGAGTCCCTGGAGGGTATTCGTGTAGGCCTCCGGGCCCGAGATGGCGCTACTCAGCACCGCGATGTGGGTGAACAGGTAGCCGATGAGGACCCACCCGGTGAACTTGTGGAAGATCCACGCCCACATCCCGGCCGAGAACTCCTTCCAGCGACCGAAGTCCTCGATGAGGCCGCGATTGTAAGACTGACTCATGCGCTCATCTCGAGGGTTGGACCCTGGGGCTATAGAAGTTACTTTTATCCTGCCGTGTCGGCCACCGCGAACGGCGGGTCGCCTGGCACCGTTCGCCCCGGTTCGACCGAGAAGCCGAATACGTTCGGGTGCGCCCGAGCAGCGGCTACTCGAGGGTCTCCAGGAATGGGTCCTGATATTCGATCTCGCGCTCGATAGCGTTCAGGATGGTCCGATCCAGTCTGACGAGGTGACAGAGCGGATTGCCGGGGTAGACGACCGGATTTTCGAGGACGCCCACGAGCAGCCCCGTGAACGGCGCCTCGACCGTGACGATGTCATCTTCTTCCTTAAACGGGTTGGTGATCGCACAGATCGTCTCTCCCTCCCTGACGAGGTCGCCGCTCGAGTGTTTCATGTCGACGATGCCGCCGGCGTCGGCCCGGAGCCAGGTCTTCTCGCCCGCGTCGTCGATGATCACGCGCCATCCAGGCCAGTGGACCGAGGAGTCGGGGTGGAGGCCGAACTCTGCGAGCACGCTCGCAACACCTGTCAGCGATCGGTCGATGAGGCGTCGCTGGAAGCGGTGGGCCTCCCCCATCTCGACGGTGATCGTCGGTACCCCGGCATCGGTGGCCTCCCGGCGAAGCGTACCTGACGGCCCTTCGCCGGCGATGATCACGTTCGAACTGAACGCCTTCGCGAGCCGTTCGATGTCGTCGTCGTCCGTATTCGCCCGCACGTGAAGCATGTTCGTTCGCCCGCGGGTCGAGGTGTGAAAGTCTATGCCGAGGTCACAGGGCTCGATGAAGTTCGTGAAGATGCGGTAGGCCATCCGCCGCGCGCTGGTGCTGTCCTCCCGGCCGGGAAACGACCGGTTCAGGTCCCGGTCGTAGATCGGCAGGTACCGCTCCTGGGCGAGGAAGCCGGGGACGTTCATCACGGGGAGACAGATCAGCGTGCCGTGGAGGTTGGCGTGATCCCAGTCGTGAGCGACCTCGCGAACGACCTCGATACCGTTCAGTTCGTCGCCGTGGGCCGCCGCCGACAGGAAGACCGTCGGCCCCGGGTGGGTGCCGTTGATGACCGTCACGGGGATACGAACCGGGTCGCCGAGATAGGTTTCGCTGATTCCGTACCGAATGTTCGCCGACTCGCCCGGGTCGACCCGCCCACCGTTGTAGGTGAATACGTCCTCGCCGGGCCCGCCATCGGCCGAACTCGAGTCGGCGCGATCCTCGCTCATGGTCGGCAAGAAGAGGGGGATCGGTATAACTGGTGTGACCTACTTCCGCCTGCGACGGTCACGCCTGGTAAACGAACCGCTTTCCAGACTCCTGGTGTCGAATCGCTCCCCACACTCCCGGTTTCGAACCACACTCCCGGTTTCGAACCACACTCCCGGTTTCGAACCACACTCCAACACCTTCGCGCGCCGTCACTCGAGCAAGAAGTTTTCTAGGAGGCCGTGGTAGCGGCCGGTATGGACATACGCGAAGCCACGTCCGCAGACAGCGAGAGGATCCGGTCGGTCGCACAGCGCTCGCTCGCCGAGTCCTACACCCACTTCCTGGACGACGAAACCATCGACGAGGCCGCCGGGAACTGGTACGGCGACGACCTCCAGGACGCGGTCGAACGCGAACACACGGTGTACCTCGTCGCGGAGAACGACGGCGAAACCGTGGGATTCTCCCAGAGCGAACTCGTCGGCGAGAACCACGGGATTGGGCGCATCGAGTGGATCCACGTCGATCCGGACCACCGCGGGAGCGGAATCGGCCCGCGGCTCCTGGCTCGCACGCGCGAGTCCCTCCTCGATGCCGGGGCGGAACAGATTCAGGGCGTCGTCCTGGAGGCGAACGAGGTCGGCAACGAGTTCTACGCCACCCACGGGTTCGATCGAGTCGGTTCCCGCGAACTCGACGTCGGGGACCAGACCCACACCGAGAACGTCTACGTCGAGAGCGACCACGACGACGACGCGTGGCGCGCGCTCGAGGCGCTCGAGGACGACGGGCAGACGCGATACGTGAGCTACGGGGAGCCTGCGCGCGGGTCGAAGGCACCCTTTTACACGGTGTACGCGAACGAGGCGGCGAGCGATCGCTACGGCTGGTTCTGTGGCAACTGCGACTCGCTGGACAATGCGATGGATTCGATGGGACGGATCGTCTGTAACAGCTGTGATAACCGGCGGAAGGCGACGCGCTGGGACGCGTCGTACCTCTGATCGAGTCCGCGTTCTCGTTCTCGCTCTGGCTCTGGCTCTGGATCGAGTGCAGTCGTCGTCGCGTCTTCCGACGACCGGCAGTCGTATATTCTAGCGACCAGCGGTCGTGTATTCCGGCGACCGGCCATCGTGTGTTCCGATGACGACCACCCTTTCACCCGAACACGGCGGCCCGCTCGCGACCTCACACCGCTCTCGATGGCTGTTAGTCTTCGGTCCGCCCCTCGTCCGAGAACAGCGAATCGAGCACTTTCCGTTCTGCCTTTCGAAGATGTTGATGGAAGGTCGGGGGCGCCACGTCCAGCGACGCCGCGACGTCTTCGCCCGACGATTCGCGCGGCCACTCGAAGTAGCCCGCGTGGTAGGCGGCGTCCAGGGCGGCGCGCTGTCGGTCGGTGAGGTCCGCGACGAGACGGCGCTGAATACGCTGCGGGTCGTCGTGAGGTCGGGTAATTTGCCGCCGTCTGACCATTTCGACGTTCGGGTAGGACGCCTCGACGGCGTCGATCACCCGACGCACGTCGACGGTCGGGGCGAGGTGGATCGTCATCCGATAGTCGGCGTCTTCGATGACGACCCGCTCGACGACGCCGCCGAGGGAGGCGACGACCGAGAGCACCGGTGGGCTGGACAGGCGGAGCACGAATCCCGTCGGAGAGCCCGCCGAGCGGAAGGTTACGTCGTTCCAGTGGGGGATAGCTTCGGTGAGGCCGGTCACGGCGTCGACCGCGTCCGGCGTCGCGGTACCGTAGACGAGATACTCGTCGTCTTCGATCTGAACCGCCTGGTCGAGCGTGATCGTTCCCGCCGTCTCGACAGGTGCGTCGACCGTCGCGAAGATGTCCTGGATCCGGAACTCGAGTTCGACCAGTTCGTCGCTCATGAGGGCCTGTTTCCGATCGGCAGCGGCTATCGCGTGACCGACGATTTCGCCGAGTTGGCCGATCAGTCCGCACTCCTGGCCCTCGAACGCGTTCGCCCGCTCCGCGTAGACGTTCAGGACGCCGTAAACTGTTCCCTCGTGAACGATCGGGACGGCCGCTGACGATTGGAAGCCGTAGGACTCGACGCAGCCACGCCAGGGATCGTAGCGAGCGTCGGCATCGATGTCGTGCATCGTCTGAATCTCGCCCGTTCGCAGGGCCCGTCCGGTGGGCCCCTCGCTCCGATCGTCGTCGGCGTCGACCGTGATCGTGACGCCGTCGAGGTACCCGTCGACGCCGGCTTCGGTCCGCAGATTCACCGTCTGGGTGGTGTCGACGTCGCCAATCCAGGCGAACAGGTACGAGTCGGATTCGGCGAGGCGCTCACAGACCGTCGCCTCGATCTCTTCGCGTGTGGACTGATCGATGACGGCGTCGGTAATCTCCCTGACGACCTCGTTGAGACTGTTCAGGGCCGCGAGTTGCTCGTGCTGGCGCTTGAGCGTGTATTCGTTGTTCACCCGCTCGTAGGCCGCCTCGGCGTTCATCGCCAGCAACGCCACCAGCCGGCGGGTGCTCGCGTCGAGCCCGTCGACTTCCCGTGAGCCCACGATGAGGATTCCCTCCGATCCCAGCGGGACGAAGAGACCGGCACGCATCTCGGTTGCCTCGGGAGAAACCTGCAGGTGCGACGACTCGTGGACGTTCTCGTAGTACCGGTTCTCGCCGCAATCGAACACGTGACCCGTGAGGCTCCGCTCGTCGAGCGAAACGACCGGGAAGTCATCACGCATGAACCCGGACTCGGCGGAGGAAGCACCAGGAACGAGTCGGTCGCGGTCGTCGTCGTAGTCGTAGACCACGATACCGGGGAGATCGAGGACCTCCTGGGCCGTTTCGGTCAGAATTTCGCCAATGGCCGACACCGTGTCGGCCGTCAGGAACCCGCGCGAAGACTCGTAGAGCGCCCGGAGTCGCTCCTCGTACCGTTTTCGTTCGGTGATGTCCTGAGACATCGCCGTCGCAGCGAAGACGTCGCCGTCGTCGTCTCGAACCGGGACGAAGTGGAACTGGTAGACCCTGCCGTCTACCGTCTCCTCGAACGTCGAGGGCTCGCCGTCGAGAGCCGCCTCGTAACGAGGGACGACGACGTCGGCGAGGTTCCGCGGGAGTACCTCCTCGACCGGGCTACCCTCGAGATCGGTCCTCGTCACGCCCGACTCCCCCTCCGGCGTGCCGCCGAAGGTGATGTAGCGAAGATTCTCGTCGACGAGGGCGACGGCCCCGCTGGGAAAGTGCTCGACGATCGTTCGATAGCGACGCCTCACCTCCTCGAGTTCCCGCTCGCGCTCGACGCGCTCGCTAACGTCGCGGACGATGCCGACGCGCCCCGTCTCGCCGTCGTCGAATTCGAAGCGATCGAACCGGCTCTCGACGACGAACGACGTTCCATCGGCCCGACGCAGCTCCTCCTCCAGGACGGCGGCGTCCAAGTTCCCGGAGTCGAGTTCGGCCTGTTTCTCGTTTGCTACGTCGACGGACGCCGCTTCGAACACCGTCTCTGCGCGAGCGTCGATAAGTTCTTCCCGATCGTATCCCGTCAGGGACGCGAATCCGTCGTTCACCATCGTGAACCGGCGGTCGCTGTCGAGGACGTAGATGCCGTCGTCGGCCGCTTCGACGATTCGTTCGTACTGCTCGAGTTCCCGTTCGCGACCCCAGTATTTGCTGTCTGACACGTCCTTGCTGGCGACGACGACCCGCTCGACGCTCCCGTTCTCGCCGAATACTGGCGCCGCCGTGAGAGAAACCCATCGACGGCTCTCGCCCGATTCGTCGTACCGGACGAGTCGATCGGTGACCGTTTCGCCGGTTTCGATCACGCGTGAAATCGGGTGATCCGCTGCCGAGAGTGGGTCCCCGTCGGGCTCGTAGACTGCCAAATCTTCGACGGATAAACCCGAGACGTCCCCTTCGTCTATTCCCAGACGGTCTCTCACCCGGAAGTTGATTCGCTCGACGGATCCGTCGGCTCCCGCGACCACAAGTCCGACCGGCGCGGTCTCGAGAAGTCGTTCGGTGAGGTCGCGCTCGTCACGAAGCTGGCGTATCCGATCGCGACGTTCGCGCTCCGATCGCTTCCGGTCGGTGACGTCGTAGTAGAGTTCGACCCGCCCGCCGGCGTACTCGCCGGACTCGATCGGTTGGCTTCGATGCTCGAGCCAGCGTTCCTCGCGCCCGTCGGCCGCCTCCACGAGGCACTCGAAGCGTTCGGTGGACGTGTTGTCGTCGTACGTCGCCAGGACCGTCTCCGCGAACCTCTCCGAATCCGCGACGGTCGACGCGATACGTTCGTCGACGAGATGTCGGTTGTCACTACCGACGACCCGCTCCCGGTCGAGCCCGAAGTAGCGTTCCGTCGCGGCGTTGACCCAGGCGATGTCGAAGGACTCGTCGAGTACGAAGATGCCGACCTCGATTTCGTCGAGTGCGTCGGTTACCAGCGACTCCGCGGCGGCCGGCCAGTCTGGAGCCGTCCCGTCGACGTGTTCGGACGGTCGGGACGGTCGGGACGGTCGGGACGGTCGCCACCACACGCGTGCGTTGGCGCCGACTTTCTTCGTCTCGAGTCTGCCCCGTTCGGCGAGTCGCTCCAGTCGGGCGTAGGTGCTGCGCCGACCCAGTTCGATCGCCGTGGCGACCTCGGGTGTCGTCCGAGGTTCGCCTGCACCGTCGAAGACGGCGAGGGTTTCTCGGAGGGCGGGCGTCAGTCGTTCCGAGGGCATAGCCTGTATACCAGACACTCGGGCTTCAACGTTCCGTCGATGGAGTCTCCCGTCTCGTTCAAGTACCTACTATTTTATCCGCTGACTCCGGCACGATTTCTTATAGCCGGACGGGAGCGAACGCACCCAATCGGTCACTTCACGATTTCGAAAGATACCTAATCACTTCTAGTACGACCTTACAGGAGTCGGCGCGCTCTACCCGTACGTGTTGGCAATCACCAGCCGACCGGTGTAAATCAATGTTTTCCCCATCGAACACCGCAACGGACGAACGCTCGGACGCAATCGAACTAAGCACCAGTGATCGTCATCGATTGCTCGCCGCCGACCGTCGTCGACTGGCGCTGGAGGTTCTCACCGGGACTTCTGGGACTGTCTCACTCGAGGAACTGACCCGCGAGGTCGCTGCCCGCGAAGACGACCGCGGTGTCCAGGACGAGGCGAGCGTCGACCGTAGCGAGATCGAAATCTCCCTCCATCACCACCACCTCCCCAAGATGGCCGAGATGCACGTGCTCGAGTACGATCCGGAGACGAACGTGATTCGGCCATCGTGGGTTTCGCTCGACGACGTCCGTCCTGGCGACGCCGACCTCGAGTAATCGACCCTCGTTCTCGGTTTCTCACGACGGACAGTCGCGGACGGTCGTCGCACTCGTCGACCTCGCCACGTAGGGTCCGCTTACTAGCCGCCGGTCGGATTCGAACATCGGTTTCGAGCCCATCACTGACGGCTAAAGGCGTTGCTCGAATCCCCCGGCGGTAGCCCGCTCGTTCGAGGGCGAACGGACCGCATTACAAACCACCGTCCAGGCATTGGACTCGAGCGACAGGTGGGCTCGACGCCGACGCCGACTGTCGACCGCTGGGTCGCCTCGTGGTGACCGTCGACCGCCGTATCCAGAATCGACCAGTCACACGGACGACGGCCGCCTCACGACGCCGTCACCCACCCGATGCCACGACCCACACATCGTCTCCCACCCGCTGCCACGACCCACACATCGTCTCCATCCACTATCACGACTCTCATACAATGAGTTCACGCACGCTGAATCACATCGTCCGCGGCTTCAAGGCTATGCTCGTCGCTCGAGCGATTTACATGGGCTCGAGCGCGCTGTTGATGGTCGTTCTGGCGCGATTCCTCCTCGATCCCGACGGCTACGGAACGCTGTTCTGGGCGATCGGCGTGCTGAGCGTCGTCCAGTTGATCGCCGGCGGGGGCCTCGGGAAGTCTGCGGCACGTTACCTCGCCGAGTATCGAGAGAAGGATCCCGGCCAGATCCCTCGCGTCCTGGAGTTGACCGTCGCCGTGCAGGTGCTCTGTATTGCGGTCGTCTCGATCATCCTGCTCTTTGGTCACGATCAGATCGCCGCGGTACTCGGTGATGGGGCCGTCGCGCCGTTTCTCGCCGCCGGAGCCGTCTACGTCCTGGCCATGTCGTTTCACGGCCTCGCCATCATTACCTTCCAGGGGTTCAACATGCTCAGGTACAGCGCCGCCGTCCAGGCGATCGGCGGCGTCTCGCGGCTCCTGTTCGCCGTGGCGTTCGTCGTCGCCGGCTTCGGCGCACTCGGGGCCTTCTTCGGCTACGTCGTCGGCTACGCCATCGCCGCCGTCTTCGGGATTACCGTCCTCTACCTCCAGTGTTATCGCCCCTTCGAGCGAGCGTCGTCGTTCGAACCGGGGCTCCCCCGCCGGGTGCTCGAGTACAGCGTCCCCCTCACCGCGACCCGAGGGGCGAACGTCATCGACAAACAGATCGACATCGTCCTCGTTGGATTCTTCCTCAACCCGGTGGCCGTCGCCTTTTACACCCTCGCGAAGCAGGTCGTCGACTTCGTCCTCGCGCCCGCGGATTCACTCGGGTTCACCATCTCGCCCAACTTCGGCGAACAGAAGGCGTCGGGAGACCTCGAGTACGCCCGAACGCTCTACGAGACGGCGCTGACGAATACGCTGTTGCTCTACGTGCCCGCGGCCGTCGGCCTGGCCATCGTCGCCGAGCCGTTCGTGACCCTCGTCTTCGGCGGTGATTACGCCGGGGCCGTCCCCGTGTTGCAGGTGCTCTGCGTCTTCGTCGTCCTGCAGGCGATCACGAACCTCACGAGCGATAGCCTCGATTACCTCGGACGCGCCCGCGCTCGAGCGATGGCCAAAGGCGGGACCGCCCTGGCCAACTTCGGGCTCAACGTCGTTCTGATCCCGACCATCGGCGTCGTCGGTGCGGCCATCGCGACGATCACTACCCACTCGATCTACGTCGGTGTAAACCTCTACGTCGTCCACACCGAACTCTCCCTGCGCCTCGAGGAACTCGCGGCGACGGTCGGGAAAATCGTCGCCATCACCGGCGTGATGGGGCTGCTGGTCGTCGTCCTCGCGCCCTTCATCTCGAGCCTGGGCATGCTCTTCGCGAGCATCTCCGTCGGCGTGGTCGTCTGGGCCGGGCTCGCCTTCGCCAGCGGGTTGATCGATCCGCAGGACGTGCGGACGGTGCTGGGCTCGGGGAGCGACGTCTAACTAGGCGACTCGGCCTCGAGCGCCCGCATCGCGAGCCAGCAGTTCGTCAACGGGTGGTAGCCCGGCTCGACCGCCGGCCCACGGTCCGAATCGTCGCGTTCGTGGACGCGCGTGAGTCGTCCATACCAGTTGCCGTACTTCGGATTGATCAGGTGCTCACGCGAGTACGTCCAGAGGCGATCGTACCACTCGGCATACTCGGCGTCGAACCGGCTCAACAGCGCGCTCGCGCCGATCGCCTCGGTGTGCACCCAGCCGTACTTGTCCGCGACGATCGGCTCGCCGTCGTCCTGGACCGTGTAGTAGAGTCCGCCGTGCTCGTCGTCCCAGCCGAGGTCGACCGCGGCGTCGAAGCAGTCGCGGGCGCGCTCGAGGAGCCACCCCTCCGACCGATGTTCCGCGAGCAACGCGAGCAACTTCGCCCACTCGGCATGGTGTCCCGGCTGGTAACCGGGGGGCCGGAACTGGTGGGTCGGCTGATCCTCGTTGTACGCGAGATCCGGTTTCCACTCTTCCGTGTAGTGCTCCCAGAGCAGGCCGTCGGTCGAACTCGTCACTTCCCTGATAAACCGATCGGCGACGGTGTACGCCCGCTCGAGGAACCGCTCCTCGTCGGTAGCCTCGTAGGCCGCGAGAAGCGCCTCGCAGGCGTGCATGTTCGCGTTCTGGCCGCGGTAGGGCGACAGCGAATCCCAGTCGGGCGTTGCTCGGTCAGTGTACAACCCGTGCTCGGGCTCGTAGAACCGCTCCTCGAGCACGTCGAACGCGCGCTCGAGTTCCGCACGGCCGCCGGCGATGCCGGCCTGGTGAGCCCGCGCCCCGGCGAGCAGGACGAACGCATGTCCGTAACAGTAGCGGGTGCGGTCGGTCAGCTCGCGGCCGTCGAGCACCCAGTCGTATCCCTGGCGCTCGTCGTCCCAGTGGACCGTTGAGAGGAACCGGAGGCCGTGTTCGGCGGCGTAGCGACACCAGTCGGGCCCGTCCTCGAGAACGCCGAGGCTAAAGTTGTGGACGCCGCGAGCCGTGGCGACGAGGTGTCTCGTCCTCGCGTCGTAGACGTAGCCGTCCCGCTCGTCGACCTGGGCAGCGTACCCGCCAATTTTGGTGTCGATCATCACTGGGTAGTAGAACTGCAAGATGTCCCGGAACTGATGGCGAAGCCCGGCCCGAGTCCGGTAGACGTTCATGGCGATGCCTACCGGACACGGCAACATAGTGATTCGGTCCAACAACTTATTCTCGAACGACCACCGTCTCGGCCATCATATCCCCGAGGCGCTGGTTGTCTTCTGACGAGATAATGAGGAGGATAGCAACGATGACCGCCAATAGCGTACCTGCGCCGATGATCTTCGTAATATTCCGTATGACGGCATCCCCAGTTGAACACTGCTCGCCGTGTCGGTTGACCACTCGCAGACCAATAGCCATCTTTCCGCCCGTTGCACCCCACCTGGCTTCAGTCCCGACATAGTACACGGCACTTCCAACGAGCCCAACGAAACCTCCCAGAGCCTCCGTCGATTCCGGGGATGCTGGTTGGAGGAGGAATATCAGTGGTAGTAAGACTGCAAGTAGAAGCACGAATATAATGATACCATCGAGAAGCAACGCAAGGCCGCGCTCGAGAACCCCAGCATAATTATGGCGTTTTCGATTCATGAGCGAATGTCAAAATAGTTCTGTAAATAACTGTTGAATTTCCTGGGCGATGTTTAGATGAACACCGAAAGGAGAGGCAGAGCGTTTTCTGCATGCCTGAGTCGGAAAACGCTAGTCCCACCGGATCGATAGCCATCTCGAAGTGGATTTTGTGGAACGAGAAGCGACACCAGAGTTACTGATGGAACTCGGTATTCAACTCCATCTCGCGAGATTCTCGCATTCGAATACGATCTCTCTATATCCGAACAGTATCCGAACCCCCTCCCTCTCGTCGCCTCATCCGCTGGGTTTTTGCGCCTCCTCGTCGGCGTTCGCGTATGGAATTTGGCGTGTTATCGACGGCCGGAATCGCCTAAAAGGCGCTGCTGCCGGCGATCGACTCGAACGAACACCGCGTCGGCGCCATCGCCTCCCGCGACGCCGGCCGAGCCGAATCGGTCGCCGAGGAGTACGGCATCCCGCGGTCGTACGGCTCGTACGACGACCTGCTCGCCGATTCGGACCTGGACGCGGTGTACGTCCCCCTGCCCAACGCGCTGTACGAGAGTGCCGCACTCGAGGCGCCAGTGGCCGTGGAGGAAGTCCGAGGGCTGGGAAACGAAAAACGATAACAGGCCTGACTCGAAACACCGTTGAAAGGAACGCCGGATCGAAGCAAAACGTCAGTCAGACCGCGTACCCTTCGTTTCGCAGCGCGAGCTCGACCGCTTCGTTGAACTCCTTTCGCAGCTCGTCTGCGAACCCCTCGATCCGTTTGTCGGATTTGGCCAGCTCGAGGCGGCGTTCGTCGCCGCCCTCATCGACGTCGACGAGGCGGTACGATTGGGTGAATTTTCGGCTATCGTTCCCATACGCGGTCACGGTCACGAGTTGCTCGTCCGACCGTCCGCCGTCCCGATCCGCCGTGCGGGGTTCCCCAACGTTTACTCGTTCGAAATCGGTGAGGTTCGTAGAGAGACTGCCGATCGCGAGTTTCTGTTCGAGCGACTCCCGATCCCATTCGCGCCGCTCGTCCGTCTCTCGATCCGTCCCGATGACCGTCTCCGGTCCGATCGTATCTACCGTCCACTTTCTGAGCGAGTCGGATGCGAGTTCTTCTTCCGTTCGCGAGCGGGTGTCTCCTTCCTGAATTACGTCGCCCTCCTCGACGCGGATGTAGCGCGGGTTCGCGGCTGGTACGTCGATAAAAACCTCGCCGGATTCCGTGCTAACCAGCGCTTCCACTCCCTCGATGGTACGGGATGCCAGATTTCGTTCGCTGACGTTAGACATGGTTTACGGTCACACACGTAATTGGCTTCAGATCTATCTAAGACTGCCGCCAAATTCATAATAAAATCGGAATAAAGACCGCTAATTGCGCATTTATTTCGGATTATACCGCATATTTACCGGCTGCGTACGGACTTCGAAGCGATTGACGGTGGACGAGCGAAGCCCGGTGGGGGATCGGTTTCAGGCCACGTGCGGAAACCGCAGTCCCAAGCGCCACTGACGGAGAGGGACGATCTGCTCGAGTCAGCAATCAGGCCTTACTACAGAAAGTATAGTTTGGGGTGGACGTTCGTCATTGCCGTACGGCCACTGCGTCGAACGCCACAGTAGCGGCCTCTCGGGCTACTGGTCGGCTGCATCGTCCACGATGGTGCGAACGACCTCGAGTTCGTCCTCGATGATCGTGTGGCCCATTCCCTCGTAAATTCGTTCGGTGACGTCTGCTCCGAGTCCCTCGTAGACCTCGACGGACTCGTGCACCCGCTCGAGCGGGATGTGGGGATCCTGGTCGCTACACCCGAAGAACGCGGGCGTGCCCTCGAGCGAGCCATCGTACTCCCGCGGGGTTCCCTCGGGTCCGATCAGCCCGCCAGAGAAGGCGACGACGCCGCCGTACTCGCGGGCGTTCCGGGCGGCGAACTCGCTGGCGAGACAGCCCCCCTGTGAGAAGCCAGCCAGGATCGTCCGCTCGACCGGGATCGACTCGTTTACGGTCTCGAGCGTCGACTCGAGCAGGGCGAGCGCCGAGGTCAGGTACGGCTCGTTGGATTCGATCGGGGCGAGAAACGACTGCGGGTACCAGGTTCCGCGGGCGGCCTGGGGTGCGAGGTAGGCCACATCGTCGCGGTCGAACTGGGCGGCCATCTCGAGCATGCCCGAGGCGCGGGCGCCGCGACCGTGGACGAGGATCATCGCGGCACTGGCGTCCTCGAGGTCGGCACCGGCGCGCTCGACGGGTTGGTCGCCGTGCGGGTCGTCGCCGGCGTTCGGGGTCGACGTTCCACTCATAGGTTCACGAAGGGCCTCGAGCGTGAAAGGCGTTCTCGAGGCGGCGAACTGGGGCGCACTCGAGCGCACCATCGGACGGGCGTCCTCGAAGTCGCATCGCGAGACGGACCCCGTCGATCAGAACAGCGACAGCTCGCCCGTCACCCGGTCGACCAGGTCCTCGTCACCAGGGCCGACGGCCAGCGTCGTCACCGTTCCGGGCTCGAGCTGGGTGTGGCCTGCGTCCCGAACGACCGCGTTCGGCAGTCCCTCCTGGTCGGCGATCGCCGCGAGTTCGTGGAGTTCGCGCTCGCTCGAGCCCTTCAGCACGATCTTCTTCTGGCCGCCGTTCTTCCAGCGCCGGCGCGATCGATCGTCGGCCTTCTCGTAGGCCGACAACGAGGCGTGTGCCACCTGTGCGGCGAGTTTTCCCGTTCCCATACCGATGTCCGTTCGGGCGACGATCGCCTGTTTCATGCAGACGACGAGGTGGACGACCGGTAAAATGTCCGCGGTTACGCTCGAGTTACAGACTGGCGACTGCGACACCTATTTGCGCACGGACTCGATACGATGGACCATGAACGTGACGCGACGACGCTTCGCCGCGCTCGCCGCCGGATCGGCGCTCGCCGGTGCTGGCTGTCTCGGTGGCGGTGATGCGGAGAGCGACGGGAACGGAAACGGCGAGGAAAACGGCAATGGCGGCGGTAACGGTGGCGGCAACGGCAACGGATCCGACGTCAACGAGGACGACCTGCTCGAGATACCCGTCATCGGCGACCCGGACGCGGACGTCACGGTCACCGTCTTCGAGGACTTCGGCTGCGGGCACTGCGCCCTCTATCACACGGAGATATTCCCGGACATCAAGGAAGCGTACGTCGACGCAGAGCAGATTCGCTACGAACACCGGGACTTTCCCATCCCCGTCCAGGAGGAGTGGTCCTACGCCGTCGCGAGCGCGGCCCGCTCGGTCCAGGACCAGGAGGGTGACGAGGCATTCTTCGAGTTCACCGGCGAAATCTTCACCCACTGGGATGACGGGTACTCCTACGACCTCATCGAACAGGTCGCGAGCGACTTGGGCTTCGACGCCGAGCAGGTTCGAGCGGACGCCGAGGACGTGACCTACCGGGACGGCCTCGAAGCCGAGCGCGCCCACGGGATGGAGCTAGGCATCGAGGGAACACCCTGGATCGTCGTCGACGGCGAGCGAGTGGAGCCCGACACGGCGGCGATCGTCGGGGCAATCGACGAAGCGCTCGCGAACGACTGAGGCTCGACCGCGACAGAGACGTGGCTCCGGCAATCATCGCCACCGCGCCACCACCAGCACGGCCACGAAAGCGCCCGTGGATCCGAACCAGACCGCCAGCGGATCCGAACCATTTACCACGCCGCACGCGAGTTCCCGCACATGATCCTCTCGGACGCGGACATCCTCGACCGACTCGAGGCGGGCGACCTCGTAGTCGAGCCGATAGACGACTACGACCTGCAGATCCAGCCGGCGAGCGTCGACCTCCGGCTAGGGAGTCGATTCCTCGAATTCCAGCGCACGAACATCCCCTGCATTCACCCGAACGAAGAACGCGAGGTCGACGACTACGTCACCGAGACCGTCGTCGAGGACGGTGAGGACTTCATCCTCCACCCCGGCGACTTCGTGCTAGGGACGACCCACGAGCGCGTCGAGATTCCGGCGGACCTGATCGCCCACGTCGAGGGGCGTTCGTCCCTTGGACGCCTCGCCGTGGTGGTACACGCCACGGCCGGCCTGTGCGACCCGGGGTATCGAGGCCAGATCACCCTCGAGCTTTCGAACCTCGGGAGTGCCCCGGTCGCCCTCTCGCCGGGGATGCGGATCTCACAGCTCACCTTCACGGAGCTGAAGACGCCAGCGGATCGACCCTACGGAAGCGAACGCGGTTCGAAGTACCAGGACCAGGACGGCCCGCAGGCCTCCCGAATCCAGCGCGACGACGAGTTCGGCGGCGATCAGCTCGACCGTCGCGAGGAGTGAACCGCCTCGAGGTCAAGCGCCGAGGCTTCTTCCCGTAAACCAGTCGCGCGCCTCGAGCGACGGGAGTCCCGAGCCGCGAGAAGTACGTCCAGGACGATCCCCACAGTTATTGTACGCGGTCCCCTACGTCCGGGCAGATGAAATTCGTCGAAGAGATCGTCGTCGAGGAGTTCCTGCCGACGATCCGCTCACAGCTCGCGGGAGAGCTTCGCGAGCGAGGATTGACCCAGAGCGAGGTCGCCGAGGTCCTCGGGATCAGCCAGAGCGCCGTCTCGAAGTACGCCCACGGCGACGTCGCCACGAACGACCGCATCGCCGACGACGACCGCGTCCAGGAACTCGTGACGCGACTCGGCGAGGGACTCTCGAGCGGTGATATGTCGCCGGTCCAGGCGCTCGTCGAGATCGAAGTGCTCGTGCGCGACCTCGAGAGTCCCGGCGACCTGCTGGCGACGCTCCACGAGACGTCCGTCCCGCAACTGGCCGAACACGACGCGAGCTTTCGCGTTCACGACCCCGAGAGTGCCGTCCGTTCGAGCGAGCGGGTTCGGTCCTCGCTCCGACGCGGGCTGCGTATCCTCGAGAACGCGAGCGGCTTCGCCGGCCTGATTCCGGCGGTGGGGTCGAACCTCGTCGCTTGCGTCCCCGACGCCGAGGACGTCGACGACGTGGCGGGCGTCCCCGGGCGGATCTTCGACGTAAAGGGGCGGGCGACGGTCCCTGGAGAGCCCGAGTTCGGCGTCTCCGAGCACGTGGCCACAGTGCTCCTTGCCGCGCGACGTCACGGCAGCGACGCGGCGGCCGCGGTGAACGTCCGGTACGATCCCGCGCTCCTGGACGCGCTGGCCGAGCGCGGCCACGACCTCGCGGAGTTCGACGAATCGGGCGATGTCGCCTCGAGCGTCGGGGCGGCCATCGAGGAGACGCCGGAGGCGACCGTCCTCTACCAGACCGGCGGCGAGGGCATCGAACCCCTCACCTACGTGCTGGGTCCGGACGCGGAGGCGGTTGCGAGGACGATCCGAGAGCTGGTCTGAATGGCAGACGAGGATGCACAGGCGTTCTACAGCCGCTGGGCGCGTCTGTACGACCTGCTGGCCACGCGAACGCCCGGCATCGTCACCCTCAGGCGTCAGGCCGCCCTCGCCTGTCGGCTCGAACCGGGCGACACCGTGGTCGAGATGGGGTGTGGAACGGGTGCCAACCTGACCTACCTTCGCGAGCAGGTCGGCCCCAGGGGGACCGTCATCGGGCTCGACTTCACCCGGGGTGTACTCGAGCGAGCGCGCGTAGCGACGGCCGAGTACGACAACGTCCACGTCGTCCGGGCGGACGCGACCCAGCCGCCGATTCCCGACGAGGACGGGGTCGACGCGATCCTCGCCACCTTCGTCGTCGGCATGCTCGACGAGCCGGCTCGAGCGGTCGACCAGTGGTGTGACGCGCTCGCGCCAGGAGGCCACCTCGTCCTCGTCAACGCCGGTCGGAGCAGGCGCTGGTACGCTCCGCCCGTCAACGCGCTCTTCGGGATCGTCGTCGCCCTGTCGACCCCGCCGACGACGCGGCTTCGCTACGATCGCGACCTCTCGGGACAGCTCGACCGAAAGGTTCGAGACGCCCACGATCGGCTCCGCGCGCAGTCGGGTGCGGTCGCCCACGAGACGTACACCGGCGGCGTCGTGCGGTTGACTGGCGGGCGAATCGACTGATCTGGCTCTCGTCGGGTACTGTCGAGTCGAGCGTCTCTCGAGCGAGCTTTCAGCCCTCGAACCCCTCGTACTCGACGATTCGCTGGCGCATCGAATCCGGTATCGGGATCGACGATCGGGTTTCGGCGTCGACGCACACGAGGGTCGTCTCCGCGATCGCCGCACGAGTCCCGTCGGCGTAGATCTCGTAGCCCATCGTCCAGCTCGAGGTGCCCAGATTCGTCGTTCCCGTCGCGACGACGACGTCCTGGCCCATCGTGATCGATCGCTCGTAGTCAATCTCGAGGTTGGCAACGACGAATCCGTAGTCCTCGGCCGCGAGGTCGGCGACGGCCTCGAGGTACGCGGCCCGGGCCGACTCGAGGTAGGTGACGTAGACGGCGTTGTTGACGTGGTTGAAGGGGTCGAGATCACGGTAACGGATCGGGACGTCGACGATGAACGGGAGGTCGGTCGCGAGATCGGTCATTGGCGGTGACTCGTGCGCCGGCGATTTGTGCGCGTCGATTGGCGCGTGAACCCCCACGAACTTCCGTTAGAGTCAAACCGACCGGCGGAAAAGTACCGGACATGAGCGAACAGGAAACGCGATCGATCCGGTGTCTCGTGGCGAAGGTCGGCCTGGACGGCCACGACCGCGGGGCCCACGTCATCGCTCGAGCGTTCCGCGACGCCGGCTTCGAGGTCATTTACTCCGGACTGCACAAGGCGCCCGCCGAAATCGTCCAGGCGGCCGTCCAGGAGGACGTCGACGTCCTCGGCATCTCGATCCTCTCGGGAGCCCACAAGACGCTGGTCCCGAAGATCATGGACGGCCTCGAGGAGTACGACGCCGCCGAGGACACCCTCGTCCTGGTCGGTGGCGTGATCCCCGAGGAGGACAAGGCAGCGCTGCAAGCGGAGGGCGTCGCCGCCGTCTTCGGACCCGGCACCTCGATCGAGGAGACCGTCGAGTTCGTCCGCGAGAACGCCCCCGAGCGATGAGCGGCGACGACGACCTGTTAGAGGACCTCCTGGCCGGAAAGCATCGGGCGCTCGCGCGCGTCATCTCGAAGATCGAAAACCGGGCGCCGGGCTACCGCGAACTGGTTTCCGACCTGTACGCCCACACCGGCAACGCCGAAATCGTCGGCATCACGGGCAGTCCGGGCGCGGGCAAGTCCACGCTCGTGGACAAACTGGCCGAGACCTACCGCAATCGGGGCGAGACCGTCGGCGTAATCGCCATCGACCCCTCCTCGCCCTTTACCGGCGGAGCCGTGCTGGGTGACCGCATCCGCATGGCCTCGACGGTCGGCGACATGGACGTCTTCGTGCGCTCGATGAGCGCCCGGGGAACCCTCGGCGGGCTCTCGACGGCGACCGCCGACGCCGTCAAGGCGATGGACGCCTTCGGCAAGGACAAGATCATCATCGAGACCGTCGGTGCCGGACAGAACGAGATCGACATCGTTCGAACCGCGGATACAGTCGCCGTGCTCGTTCCACCGGGCTCCGGCGACTCCGTCCAGACGCTCAAGGCCGGCATCCTCGAGATCGCCGACGTCTTCGTCGTGAACAAGGCCGACCGGCCGGGCGCCGACCGGACGGTCCAGGAACTCCTCGAGATGATCGAACTGGGCGACGGGAGCAGCGGCTTCTCGAGTTCGGGAGGCGGGCACCACGGTGTGGACGCGATGGGTGAGGGTGACTCGAGCCCTCACTCGAGCGAGGGCAGCGGTAAGGGGGAACCAGACGAAGCAGACGAACCCGACACGTGGATCCCACCCGTCGTCGAAACCGTCGCCACCGACGGAACCGGCGTCGACGACCTGATCGAGGATCTGGAACACCACCGCCACTACCTCGAGCGCTCCGGGACCCTCGCCGAGCGCACCCGTCGACGCTACGGCGAGGAGATCCGAACCCTGCTCCGGGAGGACGTCCACGACCTGCTCCAGGACGAACTCGAGCGCGCCGGCGGCGTCGACGCGCTCGCGGAGGCGGTCCGGACAGGCGAGACCGACCCGTACACGATCGCCGACGAGGCGCTCGCTCCGCTCGAGCGGTGTCTCGAGGAGCTGGAGGGCGAGCGCCTCGAGTCGGTCTCGCGGTAGGTCGCCCACCCACTGTTGATTGTGAGCGCGCGTGGAAGGATTCTAGTAGATGGCTCTCCGAGCGGAGCATATGACCGCGGACGACGGTGACGCCGACGGTGAACTGTCGACTGAGGCCGAGCGAAACGCCGACGCCGAGCAAAACGCCGACACCGAACAGATGGACGGCCTCGAGGTGACGGGCTGTACGCGCTGTAGCGACCTGGTCGAGTCGCGCAGTCAGATCGTCAACGGAGCGGGGCCCGAGGACGCCGACCTCCTGTTCATCGGGGAGGGACCCGGTGCGACCGAGGACCGCGAAGGGGAACCGTTCGTCGGGAGGAGCGGGTCGGTTCTCGACGACCACCTCCGGGACGTGGGCCTCCACCGGGAGGACGTCCGCATCACGAACTGCGTGCGCTGTCGGCCACCCGAGAACCGGGACCCGACGAAGGCGGAACTCGCGAACTGTCGGGGCTACCTCGAGATTGAAATCGCCCGACTCGACCCAGAGGTGATCGTCACGCTCGGCAAGGTGCCGAGCGAACACCTGCTCGAGCGGTCGGTCGCGGTGACGAAAGAAGCCGGAACCGTCGAGGACGCCCGCATCGGCGACACCGCGAGACGCGTCCTGATCTGTCTCCACCCGGCCGCGACGCTGTACGACCGGAGCCAGACCGATACGTTCGCAGAAACGCTCGAGACGGCGGCGGAGTTGGCGGGGCTCGACGACGGTGGCGAGGGTGGCCAGTCGCGCCTCGACGGGTTCGACTAGCCGTATCGACCAGTGGACGCTGACGGTTACGTTCACTCCCACTCTCGCTCCCACTCCCACTTCCACTCTCGCTCCCACTCCCACTTCCACTCTCGCTCCCACTCCCACTCTCGCTCGAGGCCTGGGCGGTGATTCACGTATGCGTGAAAACTACTCGTATTTCGTTCGGACGGGTCACATTTTGTCCGAACGAGCAATACCGAAAACCGACGGAATTTTTCGATAATCGTTTGTTTAATAATAGCAGTCAAGAGCCAAAATGTCGGATAAACTCGGCCGGTTTGTGTACAAAGCGCGTCTCAATTGGAATCCCGATGGATGAGTATGTAGACGACATAGAAACTCCTAAATGGTGGCGTTCATAGTGTCATCCATGTCCGATAAGACACGGTGGACAAACAAGCGGCGAACGTTCCTCAAAGGTGCAGGTGTGACGGCGACGGCGGGGCTGGCGGGTTGTCTGGGAGATCTCACGGGTGACGGTGGAGACGACGGCGAGGTTCGGATGGTGCTGAACCCCGCTGAAGGCGACGTCGACATGATGAAACAGTACCAGCCGCTGTTCGACTACCTCGAGGACGAGACCGGGGCCACGATCGACGCGACCGAAACGAGCAGTTACACGGCGACGGTCGACGCGATTCGGAACGACCAGGCGGAAATCGCAGACATCTCGCCAACGGGCGTGATCGCGGCACCCGACTCCATGGACGTCCTGGGTATCCGCATTGCCTACGGTGCAGAACAGTACTTCTCGCTGATCGCGACGACGCCGGACAGCGAAATCGAAGAACTGGCTGACCTCCAGGGCACCGACGTGTCGCTCAGTGACCCGCTCTCGGTCTCCGGGAGCCTCTTCCCACTGTACATGCTCTCGGAAGCCGGACTCGACGTCGGGAACGCGCCCGACGGCAGTCCCGAGGACTTCAGCACGCGTCACTCGGACCACTCGACCGCTCGAGACGAACTCCTCCAGCAGGACGAGGTCATGGCCGCCGGCGCAGGCGCGTTCGTGCTCGCGCCGCACATCCCCGAGGACCAGTTCTCGGATCAATTCCTGGAGACCTCGGCCGAGGCCGACGGTGTGGGTAGTGCAGACGAGGAACTGCGACTCCTCTCCGAATCCGACCCCATCCCACGAGCGCCGATCGTCGCCCGTTCGAACTGGGACTCCTCGCTGAAGGGCGACATCGAGGAGGCGTTGCTGAACGCGACCGAGGAGGATCTCATCGACGAGGACTCCGACGAGCAACTTTGGTTCACCGGCGTGAAGGAAGGATCGGTCGAGGACTACGACCCAATCAAGAACGTCATGGACGCACTCGGTCTCGAGTTCGCCGATCTCGCCGACGCGTAACGCTCGGATCAATCCAAACGATTCTTACAGTATACTCCACAACACCATTCAATGTCATATATCAGTGTCGAGGGGGTGAGCAAACGATTTGGCGATACGCAGGCGTTGAAAGACGTCTCGTTCGAGGTCCCACAGGGCGAGTTCGTCGTGGTACTCGGAGCGTCAGGATCGGGAAAATCTACCCTTCTGCGGTGTATGAACGGGCTGACGAAGCCCACATCCGGGACGATCACGATAAACGATACCGACATCACGGAACCGCACCCGGAGATCGCGATGATCTTCCAGCAGCACAACATCATCGGGCAGATGAGCGCCTACTCGAACGCACTCACCGGAACGTTACAGCGAAGCGGCGTGCTCGAGAGTGTGCTCCAGTCTCACGACCGGGAGGATAAACTCGAGGCGCTACAGGCCCTCGAGACCGTCGGATTGCTCGACGAGGCGGGCCAGCGAGCGAACCAGATGAGCGGGGGGCAGCAACAGCGCGTCGGGATCGCTCGAGCGCTGGTGCAAAAGCCGATGACGCTACTCGCGGACGAACCCGTCGCCAGCCTCGACCCCGGGAGCGCACAGAAAGTGATGACCTACCTCCTACGAGCGGCGGAGAATCGCCAGTTGACGACCGTCGTAAGCTTACATCAGGTGAACCTCGCCCGCCAGTTCGGCGAGCGATTCATCGGCCTGAAACACGGTGAAGTCGTCTTCGACGGCTACGCAGAAGACTTCGACCTCGACGTGATCGACCGAATCTACGATTCACCCTCGGTCGACGGAACCGATCTGGGTGATCTCATCGACGACGAAACGGAGGCGACCGCACAGTGAGCCAACAGACGTTCTCGCCGGAGGTAAAGCAGCGCTACAAGGAAATTCGACGTGCACGTCGAATCCGGGCCGTAATCGGCGGACTCCTCTTTCTGGCCGTCATGGCGCTCTTCTATCGCGCGCTAATCGCCGTCGAGATGACCGTCGCCCAGTACATACGCTACGGGCCGCAGTTCCTCGGGGCGCTCGAGCAGTACTTCCCGGTCACGACCGTCAACGGCGTCCCGGTTCTCGACGTGGGCCAGTACTGGGAGTTCATCATCGATCGGAATCTCTTCGGGCAGGCGGGAATTACCCTCGCGATGGGCTTTGCAGGGACGATCATGGGCTTCCCGCTCGCGCTGCTGTTCAGCGTCCTTGGATCCGGACGGGTCACGCCGTTCCCGTTCAACTTCCTCTTCCGGGGGGTCATGTCCTCGATTCGAGCCATCCCAGCACTCGTCTGGGCGCTGATCTACGTTCCGCTCGGCGGCGTGACGCCGTTCACCGCGACACTCGCGATCGCTACCGACACGATCGGGAATCTGGGTCGCCTGTTCACGGACGAACTGGAGGAGATCGAATCGGGGCCGATCGAGGCGATCCAGACGACCGGTGCAGGGCGCATTCAGGTGATCGTCTTTGGGATGCTCTCGCAGGTGACCACGCCGTTCATCGCGTGGACGCTCTACATCCTCGAGATCAACATTCGAATCGCGGTTAGTCTGGGAATCATCGGCGGTGGCGGGATCGGCTACACCCTGGCCGTCCAGCAGCGCCTGTTCGAGTACACGAACATGATGGCGACGATCCTCGTAATCCTGGTGCTGATCATCTCCGTAGAGATGTTCAGCCAGCGCGTTCGGTCCTACATCCGCGCCGAAGAGGAGCCGATGGGACTGTGGGAACTGCTAAAGGGCTTCCCCAGGCGGATGGCCGAGTCACTCGCGAAGTAAGCGGCTTCACTCCCCCTCCGCGGCCGTTCTTTCTCGAAGGGCAACGCACTTGCTCGCTCGTCGCCGACACGTACGTATGACCAAGAGCACGCTATCGTCCCCAGCGGAGAGCGAGGAGACCCTCGCCGACGTCGCCATCGTCGACTACGGCCTGGGCAACCTCCGGAGCGTCACTCGCGGCCTCGAGCGCGCGGGCGCCGCCGTCGAAATCACCGACGACCCGGCCGACTTCGAGGACGCCGATGGCGTCGTTCTTCCCGGTGTCGGCGCGTTCCGCGAAGGCGTCGAGAACGCCGATCCGCTCCGGGATGACCTCCTGGCGGTCGCCGAGCGCGGCCAGCCGCTCTTCGGGATCTGTCTCGGTATGCAGATGCTCCTGACATCGAGCGAAGAGGGCGAGACCGACGGCGAGTCGGCCGTCACCGGCCTGGACCTGATCTCCGGAACCAACGTCCGCTTCGCCGAGGGCCAGAAGATCCCCCACATGGGCTGGAACGAACTCGCGGTCGAACGAGAGCATCCGCTCGTCGAGGGCGTCGACGGGCGCTACGCCTACTTCGTTCACTCCTACTACGCCGTCCCCGACGACGAATCGGCGACGGTGGCGACCACCGACTACGAGCGACGGTTCCCCTCGATCGTCGCGAACGAGGCGGGCAACGTCTTCGGGACCCAGTTCCACCCGGAGAAGAGCGGCGAGACGGGGCTCCAGATCCTGCGGAACTTCGTCGGGATTTGTACGAATCACAGGTGAGGACGTCCATGAGAATCGCAGGTGAGGACGTCCATGAGAATCACGGGTGAGGACGTCCAGGACGAGGTCATCCAGGTCCAGGACGAGGTCGTCGAGGCCACGAGGTCGGGAGCGACGACCGATTCCACGCGTGCTCCATCTCGTCGTCTTGGCAGGTGACTTCTGGTAGTCGACGCAGTGCTCGCGGCCGCGCTCGAGATGTGTCGTTTCGGCGGTCACGTCTCCGGTATCAGGCGCTTTTCCACAAACGTCGGCCGGCGAACGACGGCATCGAGCGTGGATTGGTATGCCGGGCTAAGATTCACTTGCGTCGACGGTGTAGCTCCCGTTCCAATGGTCGACACAGGAGACGGCGGGAATCAGACGGGCGATCTGACCGAACGAGCGCTCGAGTCGAACGCGCCGCTCGACGGCGGGTCGACGGTCGAACGAGCGCTATCGCTGGCCAGACGCGGCGCGAGCGACGGATCGCTCACGATGGCGACCGGCGCCGTGGTCCTCTGGCGAGGGCTCCGATCGATTCGACGGGGTCGAGTGCGCGGCGTCATCCCGACCGCCATCGGCATCGCGGCCGTCGGCGCCGGCGTCAAGCGACGCCGTGCGAGCACCGGGGAATCAGACAAATCCACGTCAGACGAGGCCCACGCAGCAGCACAACGGGGAGATCAGGGTCGCGAAACCGGGCTCGATGCCTCGAGCGACGCGTTCGACTGGCAAGACGACGAGACGTCGTCACTCGAGCCGGCCGTCGACGACGAATCGGCCGCAGAAACCCCGGCAGCGGGCGATCCACGGCTAGACGATGACGATACCGAGGAAGCAGACCTCTCGGATACCGCAGTCGCGGACGAAGTGAGCGAGGCGACCGGTCCATCGGCCGAACAGGCACAACCGACGATGTCGATCGATAGCGAGGTCGACCCCGAAGCCGGCGGGCCGAGACCCGGTGTCCTGGACGGCGACGATTCGAACGAGGAAGCCGACACGGATGAATACAGCGGGGGCGACGCGAAACGCCAGGACGAGAGCGACCGGGACGAGTCGCAGGCGGACGACGAGGGCGATGTCGATGGCAGCGATGCGGGTGACGGCGTCGGGCAGGAGGAGTGACGTCTCGGTTCCTCGGTCCCCGCTCTCGAGCACAGCGCCAGGTCGACTCGGGCGACGGCGAACGAACGGCGAGTCGCTTCGCTCGAGACGCCCTCTCGAGCCTCGCTGGCAGCACCCGTGGTTACTCCCCCAGGCGGGGATCGAGACGGTCGGGCAGCGGCCAGGCTGCGGCGAGGTTCCCGTCCCGAACGAGCACGACGAGTCGGTCGCGCTCCTGGACGGTCGGGAGGCGATCACGAGGCACGACGAGTTGATCGACGGTTCGCCCGCCCTCCTCGAGCAGGATGACTACGTGTTCGCCGTCGACGATTCGGTCGACGGTCGCAACGAACGTTTCGAACGGGAGCCCCGAATTCGAGGTGGGAGCCGTTGGCTGGGTGCGCGATGCCGGAGCGTCGGCGGGCCCGTCCTGTGAGGGGGCTCCGTCGCCGCTCCCGCTAACGATTCCCGCAGTAGTGCCCATGGCGAGGCCGGCAATCGTTCCGAGTACGGTACGGCGAGTTCGAGTGGGCTGTCGAGCCATGGACGGTCTGGCCGCCCGATCGTATATAAACTCGAGGCGCACGACGGAGGCGCGAAACCGACTCGAGGGACGGCCGACCACTTGCCGCTTCCCCGACACTCGAGTACTCGGCGCTCGTCCGGTTCCGTATGAGCGAGACACCCGTCCCACAACCCGGCTTCGGAACGTCTGGTCACGAAGGAGAGACCTGCACCGAGAGCGTCGTACGAGCGCTCGAGGCCGGCTACCGCCACGTCGACACCGCCCAGATGTACGACAACGAGGCTGCAGTCGGGGCCGCGCTCGAGCGAAGCGACGTCGACCGCGAGGACGTGTTCCTGGCGACGAAGGTCCACCCCTCGAACCTCGCACACGACGACGTCCTCGAGACCACCGAGGAGAGCCTCGATCGACTCGGAGTCGATTCGATCGACCTGCTGTACGTCCACTGGCCGACCGACGCCTACGACCCCGCAGAGACGTTGCCCGCGATGGACGAGGTTCGCGAGCGCGGGCTGACGCGCAATGTCGGCGTGAGTAACTTCACCGTCGAGTTGCTCGAAGAGGCTCGAGAGATCCTCGACTCACCCATCGTGGCCAACCAGGTCGAACTGCACCCGTTCCTCCAGCAGGACGACCTGGTCGAGTACGGACGCGAGCACGACCTAACGACGGTGGCCTACTGTCCGATCGCGAAGGGCAACGTCGCCGGGAACGACGCGCTCGAGGCGATCGCCGACGCTCACGACGCCACGCCCGTCCAGGTGACGCTCGCGTGGCACTACGCCCGTGAGGGCGTGGTCCCCATCCCGAAGGCGACCGGCGACCACGTCGAGGAGAACTACGCGGCGCTCGACGTGGCGTTGAGCGACGACGAACTGGATCGCATCGCCGAACTCGACCGTGGCGAGCGACTGGTCGATCCGGACGCGGCCGCGTGGAATCGCTGATCGAGGACTGTTCGGAGAACCGACGTCAGTGATCGCTCCAGGGATTCGGCGTCGGTGACTGCTCGAAGGATTCGCTACACGACTCGAGACACCGCTATCGTTCTCCATCCAGGACCCGGTAGAACCCAGCGAGTGCGAGGAGCACCACGAGCAGGGAGACGGGCGTGAATCCGGGCACCGAATCGACATCGTCTGCCCCGCGTGGCTCGTCGCTGCCTGACTCGGCCGCCGATCCGGAGGCGTTCTCGTCCACATCGTCGGTGGAGTCGCTCGAGTCCAGTTCGTCCCCAGTACCGGCGGTATCGGGTTCGTCGGCCGAATCGTTTGCATCCGCCTCGAGCACGTCGCGATTCTGCGGATCGGGGTGATCGAACGGCTCGTGCGGTTCCTCCCCGCCGTCGATCGAGATCGTCACCTCCCGGTCGTGCACTGCGAGCGGGAACTCGCGCTCGAGGTAGACCTCCGAGTTTCCGAAGGAGAGTGTCGTCTGTGCCGCCGGTGCGTCCGTCACGACCTGGACCGTGATCGTGGCGACGCGAGTCTGCCCCGTCGCTCCGCCGGCCACTGGATCGCGCCGCTGCTCGAGGATCGCCGTTCCGGCCTCGTTGGCGATCACCCGTTCCTCGCGGATTTCCGTTTCCTCGCCCTGTTCGAGCCAGTCGCCCGCCTCGATGTCCGTGACCTCGAGGTAATTGGGGTGGTACTGGGCGATCAACTCGTAGGAGGCGACGCCCTCGCCGTGGGCGCCCTGGCTGCCCATGACGACGTCGATTTCGATTTCCTCGCCGGGTTGGGCCTCGACCTCGTAGGGCGTCGGCGAGATTGTGGCGACGGCGTCGCCGGCGGTGACGGTCCCGACCCCGAACCCGGCCAGTGCGACGGCGGACGTCACCAGTGCCAGCGCGAGCGACGCGACGAGGAGTCGGCGGCCGATGCCGATCATAGCGAGATCACCGTCGACGCAGACGGCATCTCGAGGAAGGCCGTCTCGTAGCCCCGGTGTCTCGAGACCTGCGGCGGTGTTCGAACCTCGAGTTCGAGGGTAGCCTCGTCCGGATCGGTCGCCAGCGCCGTCCCGTAGTGAAGGCCGAGTTCGTGGTCGAGGGTTTCGGTCAGCCGCCGGGAGTCGCCGTCGACGGTCACCTCGAGCGCCATCAGCGGGAGTACGCAGTGGTTGTAAGGCGTTCGTGGGGAGACGGCGAGGTACCGACCGTCGGTGCCGGTATCGGTACCGGCGTCTGCCTCGCCATCGACGAATCTGGAACCTGGCTCGAGAATCGTGACCTCGAAGACGGCGTCGCCACTCTCGAGCGGTTCCTGGAGAGAGCCCGGGAGGCCTCCCGTCGGCGGTGTGCTCGAGTACGGGATAGCGTGGCCATCGTGATCGGACACGTCGTTGTCGCTCTCGCCATCTCCGTTCGCCATCGGTTCGAGCGCGCCGCGCTCGCCCCACTCGTCTTCGGGGAAGTACTCGACCTCGGTTGCGAGTCGGCGAAGGTCGTCGTCGAAGTCGAACGCGAATTCGAACGAGACGGGGTCATCGAGTCGATCCTCGAATGCGCCAGTTTTACGGATCGAGACCGGGCTCAATCGGCCCTCGACGCGATAGGTACCGTCGCCATCGAGGGAGAGATTGTCCCCGAAGTGAAAGCCCATCTGCTGGGAGAGCATGAGCCACGGGCGAACCTCGCGGACGAACTCGCCGTCCTGGGAGAGTTCGAGGACGGGACTCGAGTCGACGGGAACCACCTGTCCGGTCTCGCGATCCCAGGCGGTGACCATCAGGTGGACATCGTCACGGTCGGGTTCGACCGTCTCGACGCCGCTCCCGTCGACGAGCCAGAACGGGTGCGGGTAGGTGACCATCCCGGCGACGTGGTAGTCGCCGGCGTCGACGGGCTCGAGCATCCGCACGCGCTCGCGGTGGGTCGGTCGGTACACCGCGTCCGGCGGGTTCTCGATTTCGGGGAACGCGAGCAGGTCGTCGGGTCCATCGGTGCCGTCGTCCGATCCGTTCGGTTCGTCGTCCCCGGTCGATTCCGGGGTGTCGTCCTCACCGCGCTCGAGACAGCCGGCGATGGCGAGTGTGCCGGCCCCGGCGGTCGCTCGCTGGAGGAGGCGGCGTCGCGAAAGCGGGGGGGATCCGTACATCTGCGTACGTGTTCGGCGGTGAGCGATTTACCGGTTTCTGTTACCGAGAATCGGATTCGTCGACCCAGTCGTTACCATCGCGAATTATCGGGTAGGGAGACGATACGGAGTGTCGTCTTCGAACGAACAGGTCCACAGACACCACGGTCCAAACAGTGGTGACGTCGAACACACTCCGCGAGCGTGAACGAATCGCCCGCTGGCCTGGAGTCAGGTACGCGAGAAATTCCGGGGAGTCGTGAATCGCTGAATCTATCGACAGACAGAATGTCTGTCGAGACGGCCGCTCGTGGCCATCTTGCAACCATCCGGTTTTTCCGTTTCGATACCCTACTCACTCGTATGCTCCTCATACGCGGCCGTGCCGGCGGGACCGAACTCACCGGGACGCTGTACGAGCGCGGTGAGCAGTCGCCCACGTTCCGCGGCGCGCCGGACGAAGGCGCCCCGTACGTCTGGATCTGCGACGAGTTCTACGAGGTCGATAGCGGCGGCACCGCACAGCTCATCGACGGCCGCGAGGTTCACATTGCCTTCGAATCGCCGATGCCACGGGGCTTCGACACCCGTGAACAGGCACTCGAGGCCGCAACCGAGCACATTCAGACCCAGTTCGCCCGCATCGGCGTCGACCGCGAGGCCGTCGACCTCGAGATCGAGAAGGACGAACTCGACGCCGCCGACGTGCTCGAACGGGACGCGACCTAACCTCAGACGAACTCCTCGCCCCACCGCTTGTCGTCGTACGTTCGCCGTTCGACCGTCTCGAACTGTGTCTCGAGGGCCTCACGGAGCGAGCGTTTCTCGGACGCGCTGATTCTGGCGAGTTCGTCCGCCTTCTCGATGACCTGTGGCGGCCCGCCCGTGACGGCCACGTCCTGGAGCACCTGCCGGGTGAGTCGGTCCCGGCGCCCCTCGTCGCGAACGACCCCGTACGGCGATTCCACCCGGTAGATCAAGTCGTCGCGTGGGTCGTAGATCACGAAGAACGTCACTTCGTAGGCCTCCAGGTCGAGTTTTCGATCGACGCCGAGTGCGTCACCTTCCGGCGAGAGGGGTCTGTCGACGCCGCCTCGCGAACGGAACCATCCGGTGTAGGTCAGGCTCTCGGTGTCGCGTTCCCAGCGCTCCCCGTCGATGTCCGAGACGTACTCGCCGCGCTCGAGAATGCGGGTAAAGAACGTCCCGTCGTCGCCCCACGGCGCCTCGATGTCCTTCGACTGCACCGCCCGGGTGATCGCCCGTGTCGCCGGGTTCTTGACGAAACCGACGAGTGGGACGTCGCGCTCGAGGAACGTCTCGACCAGTCGAACGTAGTTCTGGACGACCTGTTTCGGCCGGGCATTCTCCTCGAGAAACGTCGCGAGGTCCGGGTGCTGGTCCGACCACCGGAGGAGCCCTCGCGGGTAGAGCGGCCCGTCCAGGATCAGCAGGTCCGAGACGTCCTCGGCGTGATCGCGGGCGTGTTCGCTCTCGGCGAGGTAGAGCGCCAGCGCGTGGACGATGCCCTCGGCGAACCGCGGCAGTCGTTGCTGGACCTTGATCGCCCGCGAGCGACTGTACCCGTCGTCGAACTCGTCCCACGTCTCGTCGACGTGGGCCGTCTGATCGTTCGAGTGGACCGTCGCGATCATCGTCCGCGAGCGGTGGAGGTCGAGCGACGAGGGCGTCGTGCTCATCGCCGCCTGGGCGATGTCGATCACGAGGCCGTTCTTGAACACCGTCGGGTTGATCGTCCCGGCGTCCAGTCCATGTTCGGTTTCGAACGGCCGGTCACAGAGGGCGATGGCCTCCCGGTCGACGAGGTGCTTCGAGACGGTGTCGAGCGGCTCGAGGACGAATCGGCCGTCACCGTCGATCAGCGGGTCGAGAAAGTCAGCCCAGACCGTCTCGGCGAGCGCCCGGTGGTCGCGCTCGTCGGCCCCGTGATCGATCCGTCGCGCGAGCCGCGCGATGCCGTCAAAGTGAACCGGATCGAGTGTCATGCTCGACTCCACCGAGTCAATCAGCAAAAAAGCCAGTGGTCGCTTTGCCCAAACCGCCGGTCGGGGCCATCGACAGCGATTCAATACGTATCAGTATTATAGCTATGAACAGTAATTGAGAGGTCGATTACGTCGTCTCGAGGAAGGCGGTACCGGTAGACCATGCGTTACCTACCAGTCCAAACGTACCCTCGAGTCCGTATCCAAACGTACCCTCGAGTCCGTACCCAAACGTACCCTCCAGTCTGTACGTTACACACCTATCCGTGTAACGCTCGAATCACGACTGAACACCGTATACGACACCAGTCCGGATACCAATCGGACACGACATCCGTTGGAGCGTGCCTTCAGACTTAGGACTTTACCCCGAAAAAGCTAGATCGACGTAATTCGCGTATACTCCTCATCCAGGGCGGCCGCGTCCTCGGGAAGCAATGCCGTCACGAGCGTCTCCGCGTACTCGCTGAAGTACTCCACGAGTCGGGCGATCCGATTCGAGTCGATGGCTTCGAGCGAGTCCAACAGCATGAACGGCACCTCGTCGTACACCTCGTGGACGAGATAACCAGCCAGCGCGAACACGAGTCCCGTCACCTCTCGCTCGCTCTCGCTCAGGTGATCGACCGTGTCCTCGTAGGTCCGCCCGTCGTCGGCCTGTCGAACGATGTGTAACTCGAAAACCGGTCGGTCGACGCGCCGTCGTCCCTCCTTGACCGTCCGCTCGGTTCGCTCGATCCAGATGCGCTCGAGGTTCTCGTACTCCAGGACGTCGAGCACCGAGGACATGTGGTCGTTGAACGCCTCGACCGACTCCCGTTCGATGCGGTCGATCCGAGTCCGGAGGTCGGTGAGTCGTTCGGACGCGCGCTCTCGCTGTGATCGCAGGTCGTCGATGCGGCCGATCTCGGTCTCGGCTTCCTCGATTTCCGCCTCGACGTCCGCGAGGTCGTCCTCCAGGCGGCCGACCTGGAATTCGAGTTCGGTCACCTCCTTCTGGTGATCGAGCGTTTCGCTCTCGCTCTCCTCCTCGAGTTCGTCGACCGTCGTCTCCAGGTCGTCAATTCCCTCCTGGAGTTCGGTTTCGCGCTCGTTGAGCGTCTCGAGCCGGTCGCGCCGTTGCTCGAGTTCGTCCTCCGTACTCTCGATTCGCTGTGTCAGCGTCTGTCGACGCTGGCTCGTCTCCCGTGCCTCCCGCAACGTCTCCTTCCGGTCGTCGATCTGGCGCCGGAGTTCGTTGCGTTCCTGGACGTGCTCCTGGCGGAGGGAGCGAAGGCGGTCGATCGTCGACTCGATCTGGTCGGTTTCGACCGTGGACCCGCACGTCCAGCACATGGCTGTGTCGTCTTCGAGCAATTGTTCGGTTACCGCGCCACCATCGGTTTCGGACGTTTCGCCCTGCAACGCCTGCGTGATTCGCTGGTTCGTCCCCTCGAGCATCTCCTCGTTGAACTGGATGATGCTCTGGAGCTGGTTCGTACTCGAATCGAGCGTCGATCGCTGGTCGCGAAGTGTCTCGAGTTCCCGTTCGAGTGCGTCGGGATCCGTTTCGAAGCCGTCGGGAAGCTCCTCGAGTTCGTCCTGCATCTCCTCGAGTTCCGACTCGAGGGTTTCGATGCTCTGTTGTTCGGTCTCGTGCTGGAACTGGATGTCCTCTAAGTTGTTTCGCGCCGACTGCAGATCGTCGAGTTTAGCCTCGAGTTCGTCGTCGTCGGTCTCGGATTCGTCCGCGCGCGAGGCCTCGAGGTCTGCGCGTCGTTCCTCGAGTTCGGCCTCCGTTTCCTCGATCTCCTTCCGGAGCGACTGTCGACGTTCCTCGAGCGAGGGAAGCGACGATTTGAGGGACGTGAGACGGTCGATCTCTTCGTCGAGGCGGCGTTTGTCGGATTCGGCCTGGGAGATTTCGGCCTCGATCTCCTCGATGTCGACCGGCCGCATGATGACCTCGCGAAGGTCATCTTGCTGGCTAACGGCCTGCCGTGCGGTGTTCGACTCGAGCAAGAATGCGAAGAGGTTCGCCAGCGTTGGATCCTCGAGATAGGGATCACCTGAACTGACGATCCGCCCCTCCCGACGTTCGAAGTGGCGCTCGTACGTTTCACCTTCGAGCTCTAACGTTACCGAGCCGTGGTCGGCGTCCGCCTTGAGGGAAACGTGGTCGCTTCCGAGTGCGCCCATGATAGATCGAAGGAAGGAGGTTCGGTTCGTCGCGTTTCGGCCCGTGAGGACGTTCACGCCCGTCGTCAGTTCTACCGTCGTCGAGTCGATTCCGCCGATGTTTTCGACGGACACTCGTGGCTGTCCAGTCGTCTCGCCTGCGCTCATTGGCCCCACTTGGGGCACCACCTATTTATATGCCATCGTCTATCGTCCGTTTCGAACGACAAGTGGTCGTTGGCGTTCCGTTTACTCGAACGGGTCGATCGATCACTCACGTCAGATTCGATCGATCACTCACGACAGATCCGATCCATCACTCACGACAGATCCGATCCATCACTCGCGACAGCGACAACCGCCACGCTCGAGGAACGTCGCGACGTCGTACTGCTCTCCACACTCCTCACAGAGGACGTTCACGTCGACGAGCACCGATACGGAACCGCTCTCGAGGAGGTCCGTCTCCCGATATCGCTTCACTGTGTCCTCCGTGACCGCGGTCAGCCGACTCGAGAGTCGCTGGATGGACGCTGCATCCCGCTCGAGGCGGTCCTCCGGACTCGTCTGGCTCGAGGGCCCCTCGAGTTCCCGGTCGCTCGTCAGGTAGGTGTGAACCGCCTGGTGGGAGACGAACTCCCGTCGGAGCGCGTCGACGTCGATGCCGGCCCGTTCGAGTTCGCGTTCGGCCTGGGTTCGCATCCCGGCGCTTACGCCGTCATCGGTGAGGAGTCGATACGTGTTCTCGACCTCGCCGTCGAGTGGCGACAGGCCGGCGCGAGCCATCCGTTCACCGAGGAGACGCTCGTTGAATCGCGTGGCCAACTTGCGGAGGCTCTCCCGTTCGTACCCCTTCCCGAGCCAGCGCTGTTCGAGTTCGAGTCCGAGGCTCTCGAGGTCGTAGGTCTCGAGCAGACGAGCGACCTTAGTCGGCATACGTTCTCCGCCTCCTGACGGGTCGGTCGATCATTACCGGGTATGGGTGTGTCCGGTACGTGAAAGTATCGGCTGGGACGTGGACAGTGAGGTCGCGTAGCTGAGACGTGGTCAGCGAAGCCGCGTATCGAAATCGTAGGCGTTCGAGACGGAGACGTATGAGAAAGTAGAGAGGAGCGTCGAACGAGGCGATTGTTGACAGTTAGTCTCGGTCCGGAAGTCGGTCGGAGAGTCGGTCGAAACGATCCTGCAGTCGATCGCGGCGATCAGTCTCCTCGTCGGGTCGATACCGCATCTCGCGTACTGCTCCATCCTCGAGAACGACTTCGAAGACGGCCCCCTCGTGGCGGCCGTTCTCGGGGAGTGACTCGAGGTCGAGGTCGAGTTGCCGGCGTTTCGTAGCGTCTTCACCGTCATCGGCTTCGGTGGCTCCGCCGCTGTCGGCTTCGGTGTCTTCGCCATCGAGTGTTTCGTCTTCGATACCATCGACGTCGTTGCCGTGGTCGTCGTTGTCTTCGCCTTCGTCGCCGGCCTCGGTCTCGAGCAGCAACACCGCGACCGAATCGTCGGCGATGCGGTCGAGGACGGCAGTGACAGTCGCACTGGTCATGGGAGTGAGAGTACCTCCGTCGGGAATCCGGTTACGCGTTGGGCCAATTGCTCGGACGTCTCCGTCTCATCGGTCGAGAACTCCTCCAGGAGGACGTATCCATCCGTTGGACCAGACCGCTCCGTCTGAACCGCGACAGACTCGCCGTCCGTGGTGACGACCACGTGACCGTGAACGCCCGTCCAGTAGGTCTCGATTCCGCGTTCGCTGAACGCCGCGAGCACCTCGTCGTGCGGATGTCCGTACTGACTCTCGAGGGGAGCCGAGACGACCGTCACCTCGGGATCGACGACGTCGAGAAACGCCGACGACGAGCTGGTCGATGACCCGTGGTGTCCTGCCTGGTAGACCTCCGCCCGGAGGTCGTCGCCGTGGCGCTCGACCAGGCGCGATTCGACCGTGCGCCCGGCGTCACCGGTCGTCAGGTAGGAGACGTCGCCGTAGGCTACGGATAAAACGATGCTGTTGTCGTTGAGGCCGTCCTCGTCGTTCGGACCCTCGGCCGGCGGATTGTAGAACTCGATTTCCGCCTCGCCGAAGTCGACGGCGTCCCCCTCTCGAACCGGAAAGAGGTCGACATCGTGTTTCTCCACGGCGTCCAGGTAGCGTTCGTAGGTCTGGCTCGTCGAGACGACACCGGAGTCGTAGATGGCGCCGACGCCGTCGCCGTTCGTCTCGACGTGCTCGATCACCGCGGCGTGGCCGCCGATGTGATCGGCGTGGGCGTGGGTCGCGACGAGGTGGTCGACGCGGTCGATTCCCCGCTCCTCGAGGTAGGCGATGACCTGCTCACCGTCGTCTCGCCAGTCGCCGCTGTCGACGAGCATCGTCTCCCCCGATGGCTCGATCAGCAGGGTCGCGTCGGCCTGTCCCACGTCGATGTGGTGGATTTCGAGTGTGCCCGTCTTCCGATCCGTTTCGCCGTCGTTGGAGTGATCGTCGCTGTCGTCAGTGTCGTCACCGTCTTCGAGTTCGTCGCCGTCGTCACCGTCTCCACCATCGACGTCTCGAGGACCCGTTGACGTCCCGAAGTCGAGACAGCCGCCGGTAACCAGTACGACGACGACGAGCGTCAGGAGCAGCAGACGAACGGGTCGCACGCGTCATTCTTCGATTCGAATGCATATGGACCTTGCCGTCACCGCGGGCCGGTTCCGCGGCAACTACCAGTCGACGCTCAGCGTGCCGTCGCCGTGTGGATCGGGCGCGATCTCCTCGTCCGTTCGGCGGTCGATCACGTGGATACAGCCCTGGTCTTTCTTCGCCGGACAGACCTCGGCCGCGCGGACGTTCTCCTGGAGATCGTCCTCGCTGATAAAGTACGAATTTGGCCGCGCGAGACTCGTCTGGAGGTCCATCTCCCAGTTGTCGCTCACCTCGGCGCACTTGCCCGCGCCGAAGCACTTGTTCGCCTCGAAGATGATCTTGTACGGCTTCTCGTCGACCGGCGGCCCGTCGCTCGAGCCGACGTCGCTGGGGCGTGGGCGTCCTTCGCCCCCGTCGGTTTCAGCGGTCTTCTCGCGTGCGTCGCTCATATCGTCACCTCGGGAGGCGACGGTCTTTCGCGTTACGGTTTCGAGGGTGCGATCGATCCCGCGATCGATCCTACCGATCGACGGACACCGACTCGAGAACGATGTCGCGTTTTGGCTTGTCGTTCCCGTCCGTTTCTACGGAACCGATCTCGCGAACGACGTCCATCCCGTCGGTCACTTCGCCGAAGACCGAGTGGCGGCCGTCGAGGTGAGGCGTCGCGTCGAGGGTGATGAAGAACTGCGAGCCGTTCGTGTTCGGGCCGGCGTTGGCCATCGAGAGGGTGCCGGCGCTGTCGTGAGTGAGGTCGTCGTGGAACTCGTCGTCGAAGGTGTAGCCGGGGCCGCCGCGACCGGTGCCGGTCGGGTCGCCGCCCTGGATCATGAACCCCTCGATGATACGATGAAAGGGCACGTCGTCGTACAGCGGTTCGTCGGTGACACGCTCGTCGGTTTCGGGATCGGTCCACTCGCGCTCGCCAGTCGCCAGACCGACGAAGTTCCCGACCGTTCGGGGCGCTCGCTCTTCGAACAGTTCGACGGTGATGTCGCCTTCGCTCGTGTGAAGCGTCGCTGTCGGATTTGCCATACCACGGCCGACGAGGGGCGTGGTGAAAACAGTGGTGGTCTCGAGGCAACGGTCGTCGCAGTATCCGCGCGCAACCCCGGTCGATTTGCGAGAGGATCAGAACGCGCGCAGATCCTCGAGCACTGCCGCCGCGCTCCCGTCGTCGATAACCGCGCGAGCGCGCTCGAGGCCGTCCTCGAGATCGGCTACGTCGTCACGGGCGAACATCCGGAACGCGGCGTTGAGCGCGACGGCGTCGGCGAAGTGGTCGTCGCGCTCGCCGGCGAGAACAGCCTCGGTGATCGCTGCGGAGTCGGCGTCGACGTCGTCGACGGCGAGGTCGTCGTTCTCCATCTCCATACCGTACTCGGCGGTTTCGATCTCGAAGTCGTCGAACTCGCCAGCCCGCCAGTCGGCGACTTTCGTGTACCCGGGACGGATGTCGTCGTAGCCCTCCATTCCCTGGAACATGACGACGCGGGAGAACTCGAGTGCCTCGCTCTCGGCGACCAGGTCGCACGTCTTCTTCGCGAACGCCAGGTGGTAGAACGAGCCGAGGTGGACGTTGGCATTAGCCGGATTGGCGACGGTCTCGATGGTGTTGACGAACGTTCGAACGCCCATCTGATCCCGACGGTCGTACAGCGCGTGGACGCCGGGGCTGAAGGTCGGCTGGTAGTAGAAGCCGAAGCCGGTCTCGTCGACCATCTCCGCTGATTCCCTGGGCTCGAGTTCCGTCCGAACGCCCAGTTCGTCCAGGACGTGCTTGTAGGCCGTCGCCTTCTGGGTGGGGACGCGGTCGCCGGAGTGGGTTACGATGGGCGTCCCGGCGGCAGCGGCGACGATACCGGCGGCCACGCCGAGGACGGCCGTGGTGTGCTTGCCGTCGTAGTTCGCGCCACAGTCGACGGGGTCGCAGTCGGGTTCAGCCGTCACGACGCTCTCCTCGCGCATGACGTCGGTGAACGCCGCCAGCTCCTCGGGCGTATTCTTCTTCCAGCGATTCGCCAGCCAGAACGCCCCCAGCGTGGTCGGGTCGGGTTCGTCGGCGAGAATCCGCCGGAACGCCTCTCGAGCCTGCTCGCGGGTCATGTCGTCGGCGGATTTGGGACCGGAGCCGACGATTTCGGTCATCAGGCGTTTCAGCGGCCACTCGCCGAAGTCCTGGGTAGCCTGGGCCATAGTTCGAGGTTGGGATGGGCGGGGGAAAAACCTCCCGTTTGGATCGATCGCAGCGGCGTGGTGGCCAACTAAGTTAGAAACGAAAGCGATCCGAAGCCGCTCACGGCGCCGTGCTCGACTCCCGACGACCCGTGAACGCCGTCGGCTCGAGGCGACAGAACGCAAAGTCAATCTCTCGGGGATGAGTCTCGAAGATGTCGATTAGCGGAATCTCGACGCGCTCGAGGCCTTCGAGAGCGTCCGTGCCCACGTCGTCGCGTTCGATGTCCTGGAGACGGCCCTTGGCGACGACGCTCCACCACTCGTCGTTGGCGTCGTAGGTGACGAACGAGACGGCGTGGCCGTCGAGCGTCTCGGGTGGGTGCTCCGGTGAGGTCGCCAGCCGGAAGTAAAAGGTCGACTCGACGGAATCGTAGCCGTAGGAGACTGGGACGGTGCGTGGTGGTTCGTCGCCCTCGGTCGAAAACGACAGCACGCCCGTACCGCCGGTTCCGAGTACCGACGTCCGTTCGGCCTCCTCGAGTTCGGCAACTTCGATGCGAGACATAGTCACAGTTCGTGCTCCGAGGGGATAATTCCCGCGTGGCTCGGGTGTCTCGCTCGACTGCGGGGCAGTTCCGGAGAAAACGCTCCTGATGACGTGCAACTCCGCGCTCGAGAAACCCGAAAGCGATAGGTGCGGGTCGTCCCTACTTCGACCAATGAGTTCCACTCGATCGGCCGCGGACGACTGGCGCGAGACGATCGACGAGACGGACGCCGCCATCGTCGACGGCTACCAGAGCGGGTTCCCCATCGCGGAGCGTCCCTTCCGCGTCGTCGGCGACGCCCTCGGGATCGACGAAGATGAGGCTCTCGACCGCGTCCGACGCCTGCGCGAGGACGGCATCTTCCGTCGCTTCGGCGCCGTCCTCAACCCGCCCGTCATCGGCTCCTCGACGCTCGCAGCCGTCAAGGCACCCGAAGACCGGTTCGACGAGATCGCCGAGGTGATCAACGGGTACCGACAGGTCAACCACAACTACGCCCGCGACCACGAGTGGAACATGTGGTTCGTCGTGACCGCCGGTTCCCAAGAGACGCGAGACCGCATCCTGGAGGAGATCGAGGAGCGAACCGGCTGCACTGTGTTAGTGCTCCCGATGCTGACGGATTACTACATCGACCTCGAGTTTCCCGTGGTGAACGCGGACAGTTTCGCACGCGAGAGCCTCGAGGACGGCACCGACGCCTCCGCAACTCGGATCAGCGAGGACGCCGCGGGCGGCCTCTCCCCGCTCGACGCCGCGCTCTTGCTCGCGATCCAGGACGGGTTCCCGCTGTCCAGGACGCCCTACGACGACATTGCGGCCGAACTCGCGACCGACCTGGAGTGCGAGGTGTGCGTCGAAGAGGTGCTCGAGGGCGTTTCCCGCCTCCAAGACGAGGGCTGCATCAAGCGGGTCGGCTGCATCGTCAACCACGTCGTGACCGGCTTCGACGCCAACTGCATGGTCGTCTGGGACGTCCCTGACGACCGACTGGACGAGTGGGGCGAGCGCGCTGGTTCGCTGCCCTACGTGACTCTGTGTTACCACCGACCGCGACGACCAGACCTCGAGTGGCCTTACAACCTGTTCACGATGATCCACGGGCGAGATCAGTCAGCGGTCGACGCCAAAATCGACGAACTCACCGAGGAGTACCTGCCGGTTACCCACGAGCGCCTGTACTCGACGGAGACGTTGAAGCAGACGGGGGCGCAGTACGAGGCGTTAGTGAGTTAGTCGAAACGTCCTGAGCGAGAAGTTCCGTTTGGAGATCGTGAGTTCGGAAATCGGGCTCTGTCGAAACTCCCACCGGTGATATGTTTCAGCGGTCGTGCCGAATAGATAGCGCGAACCTTGCACCGTTGAACGGTTTGTAAACGGTAATAACGGGTACGCTATGTAACAGCCTTCGGGAGTACCAACAGTCTCGCTTTCTACGCTCCAGTTCTCGTGTAGGTTACGTCGAAATCTACCTCCCAGTCAACCCCGTCGTCCGAGTATTCCCACGTACCCTCGATCACGTTGGCGTCATCGTCGAAGTTACTCGTGAAGCGTTGTGAGAACTCGGGTGCATCCCTCCGCAGTCCCCAGACCTCATCGCTCAAACTCATCTTGTACACCCGGAAGACGTCACGTGAATCGGCGTAGAGCATCCAGAACTGCTCGCTCGTATCGTCCAAACCGATGATCGAGACGGTAGAGCGCGGCGCGTTCTCGACCCACCCAGGCGGCAATGTCGAAAGATCACTTACCTCCGAACGTTGAACGAGGAACGCTCCGTCTTCTAGCCATTCGAATGTTACGTGTCCACCCCTGTACGTTTGCCCATCTAGAGACACCTCGAGTTCCCATTCCCCGATGAGGCGGTTGAGTCGTTCGAGGTCCGGATTTCGACCCGGCGTTCGACCGTTCGCTTCTTCGTTCGACATAGTACTCGTAGTTCGCGAGCGATTTACCTAACTATTGTCCGCGATGGACGATTGGGAAATCGATCTCAGTAGGGTATTCCGCAGTGCTCCACTCATCCGCTATATGCAGCAGACAACCCACACCATTTAAATGTATTTCGACAATGAAGGAAATTACGATTTCAGTTCCGTCGAGCACTCGATCGACGGTCAGACGCCCTGGCCCATCAGGTGACTGCGCAGCACGTCGGCGTCCTTGTTTCCGGCCCCCGTGTTGAGGATCACAACCGTCGCGTCGTCGTCGAACGCCCCGCGCTCGCCGAGCTCCCAGGCCCCGCTGGCCGCCGCCGCGCAGGTCGGCGCCATCTCGAGGCCCTCGCCCTTCGCAACGGCGACGGCCGCCTCCAGGATCTCGTCGTCGTCGGTCGCGACCGCGCCGCCGTCGCTCTCGCGCAGAGCCTCGAGGATCCACGGGCTGGCGCCGGGGTCGGGAATCTCGATGCCGCCGCAGATGGTGTCAGGGTACTCGACGGGGTCGTGGCGCTCTCGGCCGTTCTCGAAGGCCTCGACGATCGGCTGACAGCCCGTCGCCTGAGCGGCGTACAGCGCCGGCACGTCGTCGATGAGCCCCAGGTCGCGGAACTCCTCGGCCGCCTTGTACATTCCCACGAGGCCGACGCCGCCGCCGGTCGGGTAGACGATGGCGTCGGGGACTTCCCACTGGAGTTGCTCGACGATCTCGTACAGCATCGTCTTCTTGCCTTCGTGGCGGTAGGGCGTCACGAACGTCTTCACGGAGTACCAGTCGTCGTGCTCGGCCATCGCGTCCGCGTAAGCCGCGCCTGCGTCGCCGATTCGCCCGCCGACGACGGTCATGTCGCCGCCGTGGACGTTCACCATCGCCTTGGTCGTGAAGCCCGCTCGAGATGGGAGGAACACGTGCGAGTCGATGTCGGCACGGCCGGCGTACGCGGCGGCGGCCTGTCCGGCGTTGCCCGCCGACGCCAGCGCGACGTCGCTCGCACCGTGCTGGTTCGCGGCCGTCATCGCCAGGGTCTGGCCGCGGTCCTTGAACGTTCCTGTCGGATTCCGACCCTCGTCTTTGATCAGGACGCGCCCAACGCCGAGTTCGTCGGCGAGCTTTTCACACTCGACCAGCGGCGTCGCGCCCTCGTCCATCGTCACCGCCGACGCCCGGGTGAAGGGGAGCAGTTCCTCGTAGCGCCACATCGAGTCGAACGGGCGAGCCTCGAGGGTCTCCCGGTCGAGGTCGACCGCGTCGTAGTCGTAGGTCGGATCGAGGATGCCGTCGCAGTCGGGACAGCGGTGAGTGCCGGTTTCGGCGTCGAACGACGCCCCGCAGTCGATGCACTCGAGACCGACGAACGCGTCCGTGGTGTCCATACCGGCTCTTGTGACGGCGAGACCAAATCCCTGTCCATCGCGTCGACTCTCTGGGCCGTACTCACGCAGGTGCCGTTACCGCGGGGGGGGACGACGACTGAGTATCTCGCCCGTCGACTCGCTACAGCAGGTGCCGACACGCCTCGAGCGGCGGGAACCAACGCGTTTCGTCGGCGCCCTCGTCGCGAATCACCGGATGGAACGGCTCGAGCGACCGAATCACGGGCGACTGCAAGTCGGTTCCTCGGGCCCGGTTGATCGTCACGCCCGACGCGCTCCGGGTGAACGCCGGGAGCATCAGCACGTCCAGGCCCTCCCAGGCAGCCGGGCCGTAGAGAAAACAGGGGAGCTTTCGCCCGCCGACCGAGAGCGCTGGGTGGTCGTGGCCGACGACGACTCGCTCGAGGTTCGAGGCCTCGCGGTTCTCGCGATTCTTGCGGTTCTCGTGATTCTCGTGATTCTCGTGATTCTCGTGATTCTCGGATTCCGCATCGACTCGCTCCAGGACGGGCTGCTCGTGCCCGTGGCAAACCAGCGTCTCCCCGTCGGCCAGCACGTACGCGTCGGGAGCGCGTCCGTCGTAGACCGCCTCGAGCATCCCGTCGTGGTTTCCGGGGGTGACCACCAGTTCGCCACCGGTCTCAGCAACGACCCGCTCGAGGCGAGTGACAGTCCAGTCGGCCCCACGGGGTACGGTCGAAAACGAGTGCAAGAGGTCGCCGGCGACGACGACCATTTCGGCGTCGACGCGACCGAGCAGGCGCTCGAGGCGATCGATCACGTCGCCGCCGTCGTCGATCGGTGCCTCGATCCGAGAAGCCGCTGCCTTCCCGACGTGGAGGTCCGAGAGGACGAGTGCGTTGGCTCCCGGGACGAAGACGGCACGCTCGAGGAACTCGACGGGGGCGTCCACTCGAACGGAGTCGGGAAAAGCGCCGGCCATCGCCTCAATCGTCGCTCGAGGGCGTGATCTGCTCGCCTGTGGGGTCGGGTTTTCCGAGGGCCTCGGCGAGGTCGTACTCGGTCCCGGTGAGTACGAACAGCGCCTCCTCGAGCGGTTCTACGACCTCCGGAAGGATGCGAATCACGAGGTACGTGATCCCGACGAGGGCGACGATCGATAGCGACTGGGCGACGAAGTTGTGGGCGACGAGGAACGACGTCCGGTCGGCGGGCGATCCCATGTACGTCGTCGTAATGTAGATCAGCGGGTCGTACTGGAACCAGCCGAAGGGCGAGGCGAGACCGATGAAGACGTTTCGGATCAGGTTCAGGAACCAGATGACGCCGATGGCGAGCGCGAACGCGGTGGCCTTTCGCCGGAGTGGCGCCTTCACGGCGGCGATCAATCCGCCGAAGATCGCCATGCTCCCGATGCCGGTACACGCGAGGACGATGTAGGTCGTTCGCCCCGTTACCGTCTCGTCGGGGTCGAAGTCGAAGCGACTCTTGTAGCCGTTCGCACCCTCGTTGAGGCCCGGGCTGTGGCCGAGCAGTTCCATCCCGTAGTGGGTCTGGGCAGCCGTCGTCTCGATCAGCCAGGTCCTGGCGAACGGAATCGTCTCGACGGGGAGGTAGATAATTCCCATGAAGGCGACCGCCTTCGTGAGCAAGAGCAGGGACGTTCGGCCCTGGTACAGGAGATACCCCGTGTACGCACACAGCGGAAGTGCGGCGAGGCTCAACATCGTCTGGATCGGGCTCTGGGCCTCGCCGTAGTAGTACGGAACCATCGTCAACCAAAAGACGCCGAAGACGACCCAGGCGCCGGCGGCCAGGTAGCGGGCGGCGTTCTCACGGGCCTGCCACTGGAGGAGCAGTGCGAGAACGAAGGCGCCGATCGCGACCCACGCCAGCGCGTCGGTGGCGCCGAACGACCCTACGGCCGCTGGCAGGACCGTTACGGGCGAGGAGGACATTGTCACGCGAATTGACGGACTCGAGCGCTATCAACCTGACGCTGTATGCCGCTCGGACGTGGTTGCGGTACTCGAGGCCACAGTCCACCACTGAAACGAGCGGCCCGAGAGACCGCGCCATTTTTGGCCATGTCGTGAGAACGCGTGCACATGGTCGACGTTCTCGACAACAAACGCGCCGCGACGCGGTTTCGAATCCTCGTCGAGATCGCTGAACGGCAACCGGCCGTCAGCCAGGGCGAAATCGCCGCGGAAGTCGGCGTCACCAGTCAGGCCGTCAGCGAGTACATCCGCGACCTCGTCGAGGACGGTTTCGTCGAGAAGGAGGGACGCTCTCGCTACCGCGTCACGAACGAGGGCGTCGACTGGCTCTTCCAGGCCGCCGGCGACGTCCGCCGGTTCGCCGACCACGTCACCGAGGACATCCTCGGCGCCATGGGCGAGGACGCCGCCATCGCCAGCGCCGACCTCGAGGCCGGCGACCCCGTCTCGCTCACCGTCGAAGACGGCCTCCTCCACGCGGCCCCCGGCGAGGCCGGTCCCGCGACCGGCGTCGCGACCACCGACGCCGCCGCCGGATCGGACGTCGGCGTCACGAGTTTCGAGGGCGTCATCGATCTCGAGCCCGGTTCCGTGACGGTCTGGCAGGTTCCACCGGTCCGAGCAGGCGGCAGCCAGTCGGCGACCCTCGAGGCCATCGCGGACGGCTGTGCCGACGCGGATCTGGTCCTGGCGACGGGCGTCGAGGCCATCGTCGCCCTCGACGAGGCCGACGTCGAACCGGCGGTCACGTTCGCCGTCGGGGCCGTCGCCGCCGACGCCGCCGAACGCGGCCTCGACACCGCCGTCGTCGCCACCACCGACGCCGTCGGGCGCGTCACCGACGTGCTCAGAGACGGCGACGTGGCCTACGAAGTGCTCGAGGGGTGAGAGGCGACGTCGGTGCCGAAAATAGGGCGTTAGTGCGATTCCAAACGTCGACCGATGCGCGAAACCGGATGAATTCTATCGGTTTCACCAATCAGTTCAGGCCTGGAACGCCACTAGTCGGCGTGTTCTCGCACCGTCGCGTACGCCTCCTGGACCCGCTGGAACGATTCCTCGTCGCCGCCGTGGTCGGGGTGGACGGCTTTGACCCGCTCGCGGTAGGCCTCGCGGATCGCCTCCGCGTCCGCCGTCGTCGAGACGCCGAGGGCCTCGTAGGCCCGCTTCAGGCGGCCCTCGACGGTCATCGTCCCGTACTCGCGCTCGTGCTCGAGGGACGGTACCTCGAACGGGAGTCGATCGGCCAGATGGACGCCAGGCATCTCGTGTTCGGCCAGGATGAGGTGCGTGCCGGTGCACGCCTGGAGCCGGACGAACGCCTCCGCGTCGAAGGTGACGGCGACGTCACGGTCGGGCAAATAGAACGCCACCGTCTCGGCTGCGTCCTCAAGTTTCCACTCCTCGAGGTAGCGTTCGTCGATCTCCTGCAGATACGTCCGAATCTCGCCACGGCGTCGTCGCTCGCTCGAGTACTTGCTCTCGCTGGTGGTGACGCGACTCGGGAACAACCGTTCGCCGACGACGAAGAGCGTCGCGGCGACCCCGGTGAAAATCCCGCCGAGGACGAGCCCCCACAGAACCGCCGGCGGGATCACCTCGAGGACGCTCGTTGGCACGGACCACCGTAGTCGCCGGAGGATAAAGAACCGCTCGCTCGCGAGTGGCCGAACCGACCCGGACGGTGACGTCACTGAAGCAGACGCGACGGCGGCACGACCGAGGTAGACGCGACGGAGACGACTCCGTCACCAGGATGGGGCGCAACGGAGAGAGCCCAGGGACTCAGCCGAAGTACCGCAGGTCGTCGTCGTTCGGAACGTCCATCGCCTGCTGTTGCTGTTCCATCTCCTGGATCTTGCCGATGACCTCCTCCATCTCGTCGGCGCGCTCGTCCAGGGGGTCGTAGTCGACATCGAACCCGAGTCGTGCCTCGAGCACCTCCAGGACGGCACGAGCGCTCTTGGGATCGACGAGGTAGCCACTGGTCTCGCCCATGAGACAGGTCGCCTCGAACCCGCGACGCTCCCCGATGCCGAGCAACAGCCCAGAGACACCGACGATGCCGCCCGCCGGTTCGTCTTCGCGGAACTCGACACCGACGTCCTCGAGGGGTTCGATTAGCGACTCGTCGGTGACCGCACCGAGGACGGCGTACTCGTCGATGAGCTCGCCCGTCGGAACGCCGCCGAGGGCGTACAACTCCGTCGCGTCGAAGTCCTCGGCGACGTCGAGAAACGCGTCGGTGAGGACGTAGTGGCCCGCGTTGGTCTGGGCCTGGTGATCGCCCGTCAGGACGAGCACGTCTCGGCCCTCCTCGGGCGTCACCGCGTGGACCTCCGCGCAGGTCAGACTGGTGACGCCGTCTTCGACCGTCACCTGTGGCGGGAACTCCTGGGAGTAGATCCGCCGAACGAGGGTGCTCTCGGCCTCGAGTTCCTCGAGCAGGTGGTCGGCGACGAGTTTCCCGACGTGGCCGACGCCGGGTAGTCCCTCGATCAACACCGGTTCGTCGAGTGTCGTCTCGGCGACCGCCTCGATATCGAGTTCGTCCATACCGTATCAGCGGACGCGACGTTTAAGAGCACGTCGGTACTCTCCGTTTCGATCCTCGGGGTCGAACGGCGCGGGGGCACTGTTGACCGCGTCGGCACCGCACTCGGGGCAGGAATCAGAGAGCGTGTAGACCGGCCGGTCGTGAACCGACTGCCAGGCCGAACAGATGCGAATGTCGGATTTCATCGTCGAAAAACGGAACCGGCTACTCGTCGTCGGTTCGTCGCTCGCGGTGGTACTCGCCCTCTCCGCCCTCGGCTTCGATCGCATCGACCGCTCGTTCGGCGCTGGCCTCGAGGACGCTCTCGGCGGTCTTGTAGTTCGGCGCACGGACCTTGATCCGGTACTCGGGCGCCCCGACGTAGGTCACGTCGAGTTCGACGCCGTCGGGGATCTCGCCGTTCCCCTCGGCGGCCTCGAGCGCCGATCGAATCCCGTCGACGCCGCTCGGGGAGGGATTTTCGAGGTCGACGTAGCCGGTGACGTTGACGTACGGCACCGAGACGTTCTCGCGGGCCGCCTCCACGATGGCGTCGCGCTCGTCGTCGTCGAGATCCGTGTCCTGGAGAGCCTCGTCGCCGTGGATGGCCGCCTGTTTGAACCCGTCGTAGAGCGTGCCGTACGCACCCAGAAGTTCGTTGGCGATGCCGATGTACTCCTCGTCGGCGATGTCCTCGCCGAAGGCGATCTCCATCCAGTTGTCGGCCTTTTGCTCGTTTTTCCACTCCTGGATCTTGTCGGAGCGCTGGTGGTCGTTGACGTCCTTGAGCGAGAGGTCGATCTGCTCGTGGGACTCGTCGACGTCGAGGACCTTGCAGACGGCGATCTGGCCCTCTCGAACGTGATCGCGGACGTTCTTGATCCAGCCGCTGGCAACCTCCGAGATGTGGATCAGGCCGCGCTTGTCCTGGTACTCCTCGAGGTCGACGAACACGCCAAAGTCCTCGATCTCGTCGATCTTGCCGACGACGAGTTCGCCCGGTTCGGGCCAGCCGCTGTACTTCATCGTGACTCGACGGTTTCGAGGATTTCGTGGTCGATCTCGGCCTTCCCGCCGGTGGGGACGGCGAGCGTGGTCCCACAGACGGCGCAGGCGACCTCCGAGGCCGCCTTGCCGAAGACGATCTGTTCGTTCTCACAGTCGCTGCATCGGACGCGGTAGTAGCTTCCTGCCATTGAAATCACTCCTGGAACTCGAGTCGGCCGGCGCGCCATCCCTCGCGGAGGTGGGCCTTGCCGCACTCGTTGCAGCGGTACTTGAGGTCGGTCTTTTTCGTCGGTTTGTTCCCACTTGGCACCTTCGAGAACTTTCCGGAGTTTCCGATCGTCGAGAGCTTCCGGGCACGCTGTCGGTCGGCAATCTGCTTCATGCCGGTCTGGCGGCCGGTTCGGACCTTCTCGACCTCGTGCTGGTGGTGGGCCTGGCAGTGCGGACAGTACGTATTGAAACGGCGTGGCATCTGCATCGTTAACTCACTTGGAGTGGGCTAAGAGAGCCCCGTTTAAAACCCGTTTGGTTCGCCGTCGACGCTCCGCGCTCGTTTCGTTGCTACCGACGCCGACAGAGACGTCGCGGGACGAGAGCCAGGGGGTGCTTCGAAGCGCTTAATTCCCCATCGTGCGAACCGCCGGGCATGAAGCGGCTCATCATCCACGGGGACCCCGGCATTCGAAAGGGCGCGGTCGTCGAACACGACGGGGAGGAACTGGTGTGTTTCGGCATCAGTCGCAACGGCGAGTGGCACGGACCCGACCGGGTCCAGCTCTGGTGCACCGTCGGCGAGGAAGGCGAGTTCGAGGACTTCCAGCGCCGCAACTTCACGCCCCACTGGCTCGATGTCGTCCGCGCGGACGCGAGCGAGATTACAGTTCTCGAGGCGAAAGGCGACCTCTTCGTCTGAGTCGTCGAATCGTGGGTCAGGTACCGCGTTCGACTCACCCGAGTGCCCCCGCCCCCCTTCGACCAACGTGGCCGCAAGAATATGTCGTCGGCTTTCTTACCTACTCGCTTAGTTGTTCGTTCGCGCGTCCGTAAGTACCTGTTCGACGATTACCTGGGGTCGACGGGTCGGTTCAGACTGGGCCAGTGTACTCGAGACGGCCGGTAGAAACCCACACACGGCACCCGAATCACAACCCTTAACTACCGTACCGGATTATCATGAGCCAGCGGGATGGGATAGCCAGGAGATTCCGGCGGGCTCATAACCCGCAGATCGGTAGTTCAAATCTACCTCCCGCTACTTTTCAGGAACACGACCCGACGAGCGTAGCGAGGAGGCCGTGTCCCTGAAAAGACGACGAGTAGATTTGAAGCAGGGAGCGGCTTCTCCGTGACCGTGGTTCAAATCTACCTCCCGCTATGTTTTGTCGCGAGCAAATTTGCGAGCGGCGGAAACAACACGAGTAGTTTGAACGAGAGAAGGCCGTGAGCGTAGCGAGCGGTCTTTTCGTGGTTCACATCTACCTCCCGCTGCTTCGACGCAATACTGTTCGTAAGCGACAATAACGAGTAAACAAACGAGTGACGACTGCGAGGGCGGTGCGAGCAGTCTTCGCCTCGTCTACGTCCCGTTCAGATAGCGACATCGAACGCTCCAGTTTCGGTAGAAGCGTCACAGCGTGAGCCGGTAGCCTTGCGGACATAGAGAATTTGGCGGCGAAAATTCGGCAGACAGCGACCGTGTTCCTGGACAGGTAGAAATCGATTCATCGGTTGCGATCCAAATCGTGCAAACGAAAAATGTTCGCCGGTTGATTGAAATCCAGTACCACGTCAGTTTCCAACATGTATCAAAAGCAATATTCGTGAGGAATGGACGTTCATCCAATTATACGGTCGAAGATCGTTCCCATGATTGAGAAATGGTCAGTGAAGGCAACAGTCGGAAGCTATTTATGTAATTAGTATCTGTACTCTTACTATGCCTCATAAAGACTTGAAGGCACCCGGCGCCCACCGCCGGGAGGTGCTACTGCTTGCAGGTGCTGCAGGTGCTGCTGGACTTGCAGGCTGTATGAGCGGTGACGATAACGGTAACGGCAACGGGAATAACACCGGTAACGGCAACGGCGACGATGACGACGACGACGTCAGCGACGACATCAGCGATCAGGCCGACGTGAGCGACCGGGAGATCCAGCCCGACTGGATCGCGCCCTCCGCCTCCGAAGCCCAGGACCTGAACCCGCTTCGAATCAACGACACGACGTCGTCGGCTCGACTCGCGCCGCTGCTCGACGGCCCATACGGCCTCGACGAAAACGACGAGTTCTACGGCTACTGGTTCGAAGACTACGAAACCGAGGACAACAAGACGTGGACGTTCCACCTCCGCGACAACCTCGAATGGGGCGACGACTACGGTCAGATGACAACCGAGGACTGGGTCTTCCACATCGAGAACGTCGCTCAAAACGAGGACAACTGGGCCGCTCACGTCAACCAGTCGAACTGGGACGACGTCGAGAGCGTCACGGCAGTCGACGACACGACCCTCGAAATCGAGATCGCGGCAGCGGATCCACTGTTCGTTCGGCAGCCGACCTTCTGGGGAACGTACATCCTGCCGAAGGGGCTCGTCGAACCGTACTTCCAGGACTATCAGGACGGAAACGAGGAGGCCGGTGAGGAACTCAACAGTTCCGACGCCGTCCAGCAGCTGACGTACACGGGGAACCTCGGTCCGTACACGTTCGAGGAACGAGCCGTCGAGGACCGTTTCGTCGCCGTCCGTAACGAGGACTACTACAAACGCGGCGACGACGAGGACTGGGAGGACGCACCGTACTTCGACCAGTATACGATCAACATCCTCGAAGAGGAGAGCACGCGACTCGCGGAGTTCGAGACGGGTGGCCTCTCGACGGTCGGCATCCCGGCCGACCAGGTCGAGAACTACCAGGGTCAGGACGACTACACCCTCGTGGAATCCGCGACGCCGTACTGTAGTATCCTCGCGTTCAACCAGCGCGCAAACGGCTGGGAGGAACTGCGAAAGCGCGAAGTTCGACGCGCCCTCTCGATGGCCATCGACAAGGAGACGGTCGCCAACGACATCTACCGCGGATACGCGATTCCTGCGCAGACGTTCCAGCCGGAGTACTCTGACTTCTACGACGACAGCGAGGTCGACCCCGTCGGCGTCGGCGATACCTACGACGTAGACGAGGCCCGGTCGCTGCTCGAGGAGAACCTGAGCGACGGATACAGCTACGACGGCGACGCGCTCCTCGACCCCGACGGCGATCAGGTCGTCCTGTCGTTCGTCTACACGAACGGGTCGCCGCTCACCGAGGACTCCGCGCGATACATTGCGGACGCGCTCGGAGGCCTCGGCATCGACGTCGACTCGAACGGCGTGCCGTTCAACACGATGCTCGAGCAGTACGCGATGGTCGCCGAGGATGGCGAGCCACAGGGTATCTTCAACGACCCCGAGGCGGAGGATCCACAGGCGCTGTCCAGCGCCCGGGAGTGGGATATGATGTGGGGAATTGGATTCAACACGTACCCACGGTCTCCGGGATCGATCGCCGCCTTCTGGACGGCTTCGTCCGGAACCAACTTCTACGGCTACGTCCCCGAAGAGGACCTCGGATCGATGATCCAGGAAGGAGCGACGGCGACCGACGAGGCCGAACAACAGGAAATCTTCGCCGAAGTGTTCGGCATCCTGAGCCGCGACCTCCCGGTCAACTTCATGCACTTCCAGGACGACATCTACGGCTACCAGAACGAGGTCGTCTTCACCGAGGATCCGTCCCCGTCATGGGGGTACAAGAGTAACTCCTGGTGGATGACCGACGACCCGCACAACTGAGCTGCGGGGCCACTAACGGATAGCCGCTCACCATCGACGGTATCGACGCCGCTTGCCCGATTTGCCCCGGTTCGCTACCGGGCAGGGTTTCTGCGTATCGGCTATCCTTTTTTGATCGTGAACATACACATCGAAGGACACATATCACACCACTCAATTAATGCAAATATCGATCATGTACGTTAGAGCAAACAATCACCGCGGCACGCTCGGACACCGCTCGGGGGGGTGGTCGAGATGAGTATGACGTGGTACATCGGTCGTCGACTGGCCTGGGCGCTCCTGGCGTCGTTTATCATCATGAGCGTCACGTTCGGCTTTCTGACGGCCTCGCCGAACCCGGCGACGAGTACGGTCGCCTGGGAAGCCGCCCAGGAGGGGGACAATCCGGAGGACGCGATCGAGACCTACGAGCAAACGCGGGGGGAAAATCGACCGCTGAGCGAACAGTACATCGATTTCATGGTCTCGATGTACACGCTCGACTGGGGTGATTCCTATACCTACGACACGGACGTCATGGAGGTCATCGGCAACTCCTGGGTGTACTCGGCGCTCATCGTAGTCCCCTCGACGATCATCGCGGTCGTGGTCGGTTTCGCCGTCGGGATCTACTCCTCGACGCACCAGTACACCAAGTCGGACTACGCCGCGACGTTCTTCGCGTTCTTCGGCATCAGCGTCCCGAACTTCTGGCTATCGATCATGCTCATCCTCATCTTCGGGGTGATGTTACAGTGGTTACCGGCCAGTTACTCGCCCGACAGGAGCATGGCGTTCTGGTCGCTCGAGCACGTAAAGTACCTCATCATGCCCATCTTCGTCCTTACGACGGCGGCGGTCGCCTCCGAGATGCGATACGCACGGGCGGAGACACTCGAGTACGTCAACGCGGAGTGGGTCAAGAGCGCTCGAGCGAAGGGGGTTAGCGAGTGGCGGATCATGTACCACCACATCTTCCGTCCGGCGACGCCGGTGTTGATCACCATCTTGGTGGCCGACTTCGTCGGGATCATCTTCTCGACGGCGTACATCGTCGAGGTGATCTTCGGCATCCCCGGACTGGGGCTGGTCAGCTACAACGCGTTGATTCGGATGGATACGCCGCTGGTCCTGGCGACGACGCTGGTCCCGGTTATCCTGGCGATTCTCGCGAACCTGCTCCAGGACATCCTGTACACCGTGCTCGATCCACGAATTAGCTACGAGGCGAGAAACTGATGGCAACTGATACGACCACATCCGACGCACTCGAGGTCACGTCCATCGACTGGGAGGAGTACGACCAGGGACGGTTCAGACTGGACCGTCGAACGATCGGTACGTACGGATCGCTCCTGCTGGTCGGATTGCTCTGGCTGTACGATTACTTCTTCATCCCGGAACGGCTCCCGATCGTCGACGTCAACCTGGGACTGTTCGAGCTATCGTTCAACCCGAACAACGTCGACTGGCTGTTCCTGATGACGCTCGTCGCCGTGTTCTGGTTCGTCGTGGCGCCGCTGTGGGAGAACAAGCGGATGACGATGTACTACTGGAAGAAATTCAGGCAAAATACCGCCGCCGTCTTGAGCCTGTACTTCCTCTCGGGCATCTTCCTCGTCGGCGCCCTCGGTCCGCGTATCATTGGGCAACCCGAGCCGGACTGGGGGAATCTGCTCGTTCCGCCGGTGTTCTTCGGGGGCACCTGGGCCCACCCCTTCGGCACCCACCGGACTGGCGAGGACATCCTCGAGATCGTCGTCGCCGGGGCCGAAGTGAGCTTCCAGGTTGGACTCATCGCGACGCTGTTCAGCGTCGTACTGGCAGCTATCGTCGGTGCCACGGCGGCCTTTATGGGTGGCTGGGCCGACGCCCTGCTGATGCGGTTCGTCGACCTGTTGATGACGTTCCCGACGTTCTTCCTGATCATCCTGTTGATCTACATCTACGGCGGGAGCCTGTTCTTACTCATCATCATCCTCGCGTTCACCGGTTGGGGCGGGACGGCCCGGCTAATCAGGAGCGAGGCGCTCCAGCGAAGCGAGGAGGAATACATCAGCGCCGCGGAGGCGGCCGGGGCGAGCCGGGCGTACATTATCCGGCGGCACATCCTCCCGAACGTCTCGAACACGATCATTACGGCCGCGACCCTGCTGATTCCCGGCATGATCCTGACGGAGGCGATCATCGCGTTCCTCGGGTTCGGCGATCCCGACGTCTGGTCGTGGGGTCGGATTATCGCCGCGGGCCGAGGAAACCTCGCTGACGCGTGGTGGATCGCGACGATTCCAGGAATTTTCCTGTTCTTCACCGTGCTGTCGTTCAACTTCCTCGGTGACGCACTTCGAGACGCACTCGACCCACGACACGAGACAGAACAATGACTGACGATTCACTACTCTCCGTTCGCGACCTGCACACGGTGTTTCACACGGACGAAGGCACGGTTCACGCCGTCGACGGCGTCAGCTTCGACGTCGAGCGCGGTGAAACCGTCTGTATCGTCGGCGAAAGCGGGAGCGGGAAGTCCGTAACCACCGAATCAATCACTCGAATCCTCAAGATGCCGCCAGGAGAGATCGCCAGCGGAGAGATCGTCTTCGACGGCCAGGACGTAACGGCTATGTCGGACAAGGAGATTCGCCGGATTCGAGGCGGGCGAATCAGCCACATCTTCCAGAACCCACAGAGCGCACTCAATCCGGTGTACACCATCGGCGCCCAGATACGCGAGGCGATCAACACTCATCAGGATCTCTCGAAGGCGGCCGCCCGCGAACGATCGATCGAACTGCTCGACGAGGTCGGCATTCCGGAAGCGGCCTCCCGTGTCGACGACTATCCCCACGAGTTCAGCGGCGGAATGAAACAGCGGGCGATCATCGCGATGGCGCTCGCGTGCGAACCCGACCTCCTGATCGCCGACGAACCGACGACGGCGCTCGACGTCACCATCGAATCGCAGATTCTCGACTTGCTGATGGACCTCCAGGAGGAGTTCGACATGTCGATCGTTTTCGTCACGCACGACCTCGGCGTCGTCGCCGAGATCGCCGACCGCGTCATCGTCATGTACGCTGGGAAAGTCATGGAACGGGCCGACGTCTACGAACTCTTCGACAACCCGGCCCACCCCTACACGCGAGCCCTGCTCAAGTGCCTCCCTGGCAGCAGCGGAACGATCGAACCGATCGGTGGGACGCTTCCGAGTGTCCTGAATCCGCCTGACGGCTGCCGGTTCGCCGATCGGTGCCCCTACGCGATCGACGACTGTACCGTCGGGGATCAGCCGGACCTCGTTCCCGCGACGACCGGCGAGCACACCGTCTCCTGTCTCTACTACCACGACGGCTACGACGAGTCGGTCGTCCTCGAAGAGCGCCCCCAGAACGGCGCGAACGCGACGCGCTCACGGCCGGTTTCGGGCCCCGGAGGTGATCGTCGATGAGTGCTCCGGGTCCGAACCCGCTCCTCGAGGTACGCGACCTCGAGAAGCACTACCCGATCACGAAGGGCATTCTCAAGCGCGAGGTCGGGCGCGTCCGCGCCGTCGACGGGATCGACATCACCGTCGAGCGCGGACAGACGGTCGGCCTGGTCGGTGAGTCCGGCTGTGGCAAGTCGACAGCCGCGACCACCATCCTCCAGCTCGAGAAGGCGACGGGCGGGCAGGTCCTCTTCGACGGAGAAGACGTCACCGAGTTCGGAAAGCGGGACATGAAGCGGTTCCGTCGGCGCGCCCAGATGATCTTCCAGGATCCGGACTCGAGTTTCGACCCGCGGATGTCGATCGGCGAATCGGTGGCCGAACCGTTGCTCGTCAACGGGATGGACGACCGACAGCGGCGACGACGGATCGTCGAACAGCTCCTCGTCAGGGTCGGCCTACAGGCGTCGGACGCGGATCGCTATCCCCACGAGTTCAGCGGTGGCCAGAAGCAGCGAATCGCGCTCGCCCGGGCGCTGTCGGTCAATCCCGACCTCCTCGTCGCCGACGAGCCGGTGTCGGCGCTGGACGTCTCGATCCAGGCGGAGATCCTCTCGATCATGGAAGAACTCCAGACGGAGTTCGGTCTGGGAATCCTGATCATCAGCCACAACCTCGGCGTCATCCGGGAGATCTGTGATCGCGTCGGTGTGATGTACCTCGGCCAGATCGTCGAGGAGGGGCCCACCGAGGAGATATTCAACGATCCACAGCACCCCTACACGCGGGCGCTGATCTCCTCGATTCCGGTCCCCGACCCGCACCTGAGCCGCGACGACGTCGCGCTATCGGGGGACGTCCCGAGCCCGTCGAACCCACCGAAGGGATGTCGGTTCCACACCCGCTGTCCCGAAGTGATCCAGCCCGACGCGTACGACTTCGACCAGGAGACCTGGCGGCACGTCATGGACTACAAGTACCGCGTCCAGGACGGATCGCTCGACGCCGAATCGATTCTCGAGAGCGTCGTCACGGAGGAAGACGCGTACGACGAGCCGAACGAGGTTTCGTTCGAGCCGTTCGAATCGCGACTTCGGTCGGAGTTCTCGATTCCGGCTCCGCTTCCCGACGAGCGGGCCGAGGACGTCTTCGATCGGTCGGTACGCTCCGTCTACGACGGGGACCTCGAGGCGGCGGCGTCGCTCCTTCGCGAGGAGTTCGGGACCGTCTGTCGCCAGGAGACGCCGGCGGAGGTTCACGTTGCGTCCGACCACCGGGCGGTCTGTCACCTCGCGGAAGCGGAAACCACGGTCGAAACGCCGGCTCGCTCGAGCGATTGACACTGGTTCGGAGTTCGGAACTGTTTTTCAGCAGTTTTCAACCGATCGTCCAGCGGTTTTCGAGGGTTTTCCCGGTTGTCCAGTGGTTCACCAACAGCCTTTCGACCGATTTCTCGGACGGCGAAAATCGAGATGTTCCGGCAATGGGAGTCGAGAGGAACGTGAGAACAGCTCTCGCTCGAGGCGAGGACGCGCGCGTTCGACGCCGGATCGAGAAGTGCTTCGGCCGCAGCCCACGACGCAAATGGCCGCGACGGGTGGTGGTCGGTTCAGGTGATCGTCACCCGCACTCGTCACTCCAGTTCGACCTCAATCGTCGCCGTCTTCGTCCACGATGACGACCTCGCCATCGACGACGTCGACGTTGATCAGCGTCTTCACGTCGTAGCCCGCGTCCGCAACCTTGTTCTCGCCACCGACTTTCTTGATGACGGCAACGGTATCGACGACTTCGGCCCCAATTTCGTCGAGCGCCCCGAGGACAGCTGCGAGCGTGCCGCCAGTCGAGAGGACGTCGTCCAGGACGAGCACGCGCTCGCCCTCGTAGACGTCGTTGATGAACATCTCGTTCTCCGAGTAGCCGGTTTTCTGTGAGATAGAGACCTCGCCCTCGAGGCCGTACTCGCGCTTGCGGATGACCGTCAGCGGGATGTCGGTCATGAGCGAGACGGCCGTCGAGATGTGGATGCCCATCGCGGCCGGGGTGACGATCCGATCGACGTCCTCCAGGTCGGCCTTGCGCGTGATGCGGATGACGATCTCGCGGAGGAGGGAGGGGTCGAGTTTGGGGACGCCGTCGCTGATGGGGTGGACGAAGTAGTGGTAGCCGTTCTTCTCGATGATGGGGGCCTCGAGGAGCGACCGTTTCAACTGATCCATGTCGTGGATGGGGGAGATATCGAGTAAAAGGTGACGATACGCGCTCGCCCCTCGACCCTGGACGACCTCGAAGCGAGCGTTCTCCTGTGTGCGCTAGCTCTACCGCCTGTACTCTCGTTACCGTCCGTAACTCAGCTCCGGCGGTTCGTCGCCGTGGCCGACGCGCATGTTCCGTTCGTAGTAGATGTGAGCGGCCGCCGTCGCGGTGATCGTCACCGAGAGGAGGCCCGCCCAGGCGAGTTCCGACAGCATCGTGAGCGGGTAGATCCCGAGCCAGAGCGCGGCCACGAGCGCACAGCCGATCGCACCCAGCGAGAGGTACAGCTCGCGCCAGGCGAACTCGCGGCCAGGGACGATCTCGAGGTAGACGTTGAGATCGCTGGTCCGATCGGTCGGTTCGATGACCCCGTCGTCGGAGTCGAATCGAAGGATACCGGCGGTGTCCATCTTCGGGAGGTGTGTCTGCTGAAGCGTCGTGTAGACGCGCTTTCGTTGCTCCGGGGTGACGCCCTCGAGAGTGGTCTCGTACTCCCAGGCGGCGACCTGCTGGGCGAGGTCGCCGAGTTCGACTGGTCGGCCGTCCTGTTTCAAAAACTGAAGGACGTAGCGCCGTCGCTGGTTGCGGAGGACTTCGAAAATTTCGCCCTTCGAGAGCGTGCTCGGCCGGCCGGGTCGGTCCATCTTCATCGTCACCTCGCGACACCAGCCATGGGGGGAGAGATCGTCATCGATTGACGGCAAGAACGCCACGTATATAATTCTCGTGACGGTCGCTTTCGACGACAGGTTAATCGATTGAAAATATCAACCAGGCATCGGAAGATGGCACTACCCGACATCGTCCCGTCTCTCAGCCGACGACGACGACGGCCAGAGATCGAGCGATTTCGTCCGCCAGGTCGGCCTTCACACCCGAAAACTTCGCGACGTCCTCGGCGTGGACGAGGAGCGCTCGAGTCCGGTCGCCGCCCATGACGCTCGCGTCGTTGGCGACGACGAAGGCCGCGTCGACGCGCTCTAGTACCTCTCGTGCGGCGTCGATCATCGCCTCGTCCTCGCCGCTCGTCTCTGCCTTGAACGCAACGATGGGCAGATCGGGACGAGCCTCGCGCACCCGATCGATGAGTTTCGGCGTCGGCTCGAGGTCGAGAGACAGCTCCTGGCCGGAGCGAAGCTTCGCGTCGCTGGCGTCGACGGTGTAGTCGCCAACGGCGGCGGCCGAGACGAGGGCGTCCGCCTCGGTGCAGGCTTCGAGCGTCGCCTCGAGCATCTCCGCGGCACTCTCGACGGCTCGGACGTCGGCGTAGGGGACGTCGTCGCCGTCGTGGATCAGCGTCACGTCGGCTCCGAGGACGTAACACGCGCGAGCGACGGCCCGACCCATCTTCCCCGAGGAGCGATTCGTCAGCACGCGGACGGGGTCGATCGGCTCGCTGGTCGCGCCGCTGGTGACGACGACGTGGCGCCCCTCGAGGGGTCGGTCGCCCATGGCCCGCGCGACCGCACAGACGATGGCCTCCTCGGCGGCGATCTTGGCCTTCCCCTCCTCGACGCGCGGGTCGACGAAGTCGACGCCCCAGGACTCGACGCGCTCGATGGCCTCGAGTACGCCCGGATGGCCGTACATCGGTTCGTGCATGGCCGGGGCGACGACGACGGGTACGCCCGCACCGAGGGCCGTCGTGGCGCAGGTCGTGACCGGAGTGTCGTCGACCACGCTGGCGATTTTGCCGACGGTGTTGGCCGTGGCCGGTGCGAGCAAGAGGACGTCGGCCCAGCCGTCGTTCCCACAGAGGGCGACGTGTTCGACCCCGCCCGTAATTTCGGTGACGACCTCGCTCTCGGTCGCGAACTCCAGTGCCCATGGGTGGACGATTCCCCGGGCACTGTCGGTCATCACCGCGCGGACGCTCGCCCCCTGCCGGCGCAACTCGTGGGCGAGTTCGACCGTCTTGACGGCCGCGATCGACCCCGAAACCCCGAGCGCAACGTTGACTCCCTCGAGCATTCTCGGTTGGACTTCGGCGGGAGGTGTAAAATGCGTATGGATCGCCGTCGAGCGCCGACGATGGGCGACGGTCTTTCGGTGCGCGGACGAATCAGTCGCGAGCGACGCTCGGGTGCATCGTCGGCTCGGCCTCGAGTGGCTCCGCGAACGCCTCGAGCATCCGTTCTCTCGCCGTCTCGTCCCGCTCGCGTCGCTCTACGTCGTCGATCTCTTCACAGGCCGGCGGCACATCCCGATCGCGGCCCGTGAAGTAGCCCTCGGGGGCGACCCAGTCGTGGTAGAAGGGAACCCCAGAGTCGTGAATCGCGGCGAGGCCGACCTTCGAGCCATGGCCAGCAGCGACGATCGCCTGGTGGGGCTCACCTGCGAGCCGTCCCGCAGCGTAGACGCCGTCGACGGCCGTCCTGCCCGCCTCGTCGACGCTGACCACGTACTTGCTCCCGCGCTGTTCGCGACCGACGTCGAGGGGCGTGAGATACTCGCTGTCGGCCCAGGAGGCGGCGATCACCCGGCGCGCCTCGAGCGGTTCGCCACCGTCAGTCTCGAGGACGAACCCGGCCTCGGGATTCCGGGAATCGCGTTGCTCGACGCGCGTAACGTATCCGAGTTCGAACTCGGCGCCGGCGTTCCTGGCGTGCTCACGGACGAGTGCGAGGTATCGGCGGGCGTCGACGCCGTCGGGGAACCCAGGGTAGTTCTCGAGGCTGGCGTTGCGCGCCAGGATCGATTCGCCCCCGTCGATCACGAGGGTGTCCAGTCCGTTGCGGGCGGTGTAGATGGCCGCCGAGAGGCCGGCGACGCCGCCGCCGACGATGCAGACGTCTTGCATACTCGATGTGGACGAGAGCGGTATAGAAACGCTCCGACTCGAGACGGGCGTGCTCTGAACGATGCGAGTTGACGGTGGTTCGGCGGAGGTGGAGCAGCCGCTGCGGCGACAATGACACAACAACTCGCCGCATGCCCGACGCTTTATACGATCGACGGCCAACAGAGGGGTATGGCTACCGAGCGCGGCGTCGACCCCGCCGCCGACTCTCGAGCGACCTACGACTATCGGAGCGACGATGTCGACCGACCCGCGCTCGTCGAGGACCTCGAGCGCGTCGTCGAGGGCGACGTCCGCGCGGACTCGTACTCCCGTTCCCTCTACGCGACCGACGCGAGCATCTACGAGAAGACGCCCATCGCCGTCGTCTTCCCGACCTCCACGGCCGACGTCGCCGCCGTGATGAACTACTGTGCTCGCCGCGAGATTCCCGTCCTCCCGCGCGGCGGCGGGACCAGCCTCGCTGGCCAGAGCGTCAACGAGGCCGTCGTCCTGGACTTCACGATCGACATGGACGCCCTCCTCGAGGTCGATCCCGACGCCCGACGAGCGACTGCACAGTCCGGAATCACGCTGGGACGGCTCAACGAGGCCGTCGCCCCCCACGACCTGAAGTTCGCGCCCGACCCCGCCTGGGGCGACAAGAGCGCCCTCGGCGGCGCCATCGGCAACAACTCGACGGGGGCCCACTCTCTGCAGTACGGCAAGACCGACGCCTACGTCGAGGAGGTGGAAGTCGTCCTCGCGGACGGCACCGTCACCCGCTTCGGCGAGGTCGCCCTCGCGGATCTCCCCGACCTCGCCGACGGCGACGACCTCGAGTCGCAAATCTACGCCGAAGTCGCCCGCATGCTCGAGGAGGAAGGCGAGCTGATCGCGGATCGGTACCCCGATCTCAAACGAAACGTCTCGGGGTACAACCTGGACTGGCTGCTCGAGGACGCCCGCGGAGCGATTCGAGAGGCCGGCGAACCCGACGCCGACGGCGGCACGATCAACCTCGCGAAACTCCTCTGTGGCAGCGAGGGAACGCTCGCCATCGTCACCGAGGCGACCGTCGCCCTCGAACCGATTCCCGAGACCAAGAGCATGGCCCTGCTGGCCTACGACAGTGTGCTCGAGGCGGTCGCCGACGTCGAATCCATCGTCGCACACGACCCCGCCGCGGTCGAACTGGTCGACGACGTGCTGATCGACCTCGCGCGCGGGACCGCGGAGTTCGTCGAGGTGACCGAGATGCTTCCGGAGGGCACAGGTGCAGTCCTCCTCGTGGAGTTCTACGCCGAGGACGACACGGACGGGAAACGGAAAGTCGCGAACCTGCTCGCCGATCGGTGTCCGACCGTCGCGACGGCCGTCGACGCCGACCCCGCCGACGAACGCCCCGTCCTGGAAGCCGACGTTCGCGCGTTCGACGCCCTCGAGGCCTACGACGAGGTCACCCGGGCGAAGGTCTGGAAACTCCGCAAGTCCGGCCTCCCGATCTTGCTCTCGCGAACGACCGACGAGAAGCACGTCGCGTTCATCGAGGACACCGCCATCCCGCCCGAGCACCTCGCCGCGTTCGTCGCCGACTTCCAGGCGGTGCTGGAAGCCCACGACACCTACGCGAGTTTCTACGCCCACGCCGGCCCCGGCGTCCTCCACATCCGGCCGCTCGTGAACACCAAGACGGAATCGGGGCTCGAGAATATGGAATCGATCGCCGACGCCGCGACGGACCTGGTCGTCGAGTACGACGGGTCGGTCTCGGGCGAGCACGGCGACGGGCGCGCACGCACGCAGTGGAACCACAAACTGTACGGCGACGAACTCTGGGAGACCTTCCAACGACTGAAGACGGCGTTCGACCCCGACTGGCTCCTGAACCCCGGCCAGGTCGTCTTCCGCGAGGGCGATCCCACGGCGATGACCGAGCATCACCGCTTCGGCCCCGACTACGCCTTCGACCCCGACTTCGACCCCGAACTCGAGTGGGACGTCGACAACGGCTTCCAGGGGATGGTCGAACTCTGTCACGGCTGTGGCGGCTGTCGGGGCGACCAGTCGACGACCGGCGGCGTGATGTGTCCAACCTACCGGGCCAGCCGTGAGGAAATCACGAGCACGCGCGGGCGGGCGAACGCCCTCCGACAGGCGATGAGCGGCGACCTCGAGCCCGGTGAGGCCTTCACCGACGAGTTCCTCGACGAAGTCCTCGACCTCTGTATCGGCTGTAAGGGCTGTGCGATCGACTGCCCCAGCGAGGTCGACATGGCGAAACTCAAGGCCGAGGTGACCCACGAGCACCACCGGCGACACGGATCCAGCCTGCGCGACCGCCTGTTCGCGAACGTTCACGCCCTCTCCCGGTGGGGTTCCCGGCTGGCTCCGCTGTCGAACCTCGGACCGAAGATACCGGGTGCACGGCGGGTAATGGAGGCCGTCGCCGGCATTAGCGCCGACAAACCCCTGCCCCGGTTCCACCGGCGAACGTTCACCAACTGGTTCCAGGACCGTGGCGGCACCCTGCGACCGCTGTCGGGAGCGACGCGGAAGGCGATCGTCTACCCGGACACGTTCACCAACTACAACAACCCCCAGGCGGGAAAAGCCGCCGTGCGCGTCCTCGAGGCGGCCGGCGTCCACGTCGCGGTGCCGGACGACCTCGGCGATACGGGCCGTCCCGCGTTCTCGAAGGGCTTCCTCGAGCAGGCGAGAGCGACCGCCCGAGAGAACGTGGAGACGCTCGAACCAGCGATCGAGGACGGCTGGGACGTGGTCGTCCTCGAGCCCTCCGATGCCGTCATGTTCCAGTCGGATTACCTCGAACTCCTCGGCGAGGACGCTCGTCCGCTCTCGCAGGCGACCTACGGGATCTGTGAGTATCTCGACGCGTTCGACCTGGACGAGGCCCTCTCGTTTGCGCCGGGGAACGAGACACTGACCTACCACGGCCACTGCCACCAGAAGGCGACCCGGAAGGACCACCACGCCGTGGGGGTCCTCCGGCGGGCGGGCTACCGCGTCGACCCGCTCGATTCGGGCTGTTGCGGGATGGCCGGCAGTTTCGGCTACGAGGCCGAGCACGCCTCGATGAGTACGGCCATCGGGCAGATTCTGTACGACCAGGTCGAGGAGAGCCCGGGTGAGCGGGTCGTCGCCCCCGGTGCCTCCTGTCGCACCCAGCTGGCAGGCCGTGGACGGAACCACGCCCGACCACAGACGCCCATCGAGTGCCTCGAGGCAGCCCTGGGGACACAATCGAAGTATTAAAGGCCGAATCGTGGGGAGATACGTGTACGAATGATCGAGGTACCTCTCCAGACGATCGACAACCTGCTGCGCCCCATCCACATGGGCCACGCCCTCATCGGGTTGCTCGTGCTCGCGATCCTCGGGACGCTCCCGCTGAAGTCGATGAAGATCATGGGCATCAACCTCGCCGCACTGGGTGCGCTGTTCCTGCTGGTACCGACGAGCCTGACCGACAACATGGTCGTCTTCCGCCTGATCGGCGTCGTGTTGGTGCTGGTCGGCCCAATTCTCTACGCCGGCGGTCGATAGTCGATAGGACTCGAGTCGTTTTGGTATCCGTTCTCACCATCTCTTCTCCGATACGTTGCTTCCGAGGATCGATCGACGGCTCGAGCGTCCGCTATGCACGAGCCGTGCGAAGCACCTATACTATAGTTTTTGAAGTGTATCCAGGAAGTCGGAGCCGCCGCGCCGTCACTCGAAGACGGCGACCAAATCCCCTTCCTCGAGCGGACTGGACCCATCGGCCTCGTACGTCTCGACATCGTGGGTCTCAGCGCGAACCCTGGCCGCACCCGTTTCGTCGACGGCGTAGGCGACTCCACTGTATCCGATATCAGCCTGCCACTCGCCGCCGTCTTCGTCCGCGCCGTGTGTGGCGCCCGCGGCTCGCTGGCAAAACATCACCGTAATCTCCTCGTCCCACCCGAGAAGGTGCTGCTCCCGAACGCTGGTCGCGACGTCGAAGATATATCCCGAGTTCGAATCGCACAGCACGTCGTGCGTGATGTAGGCTTCTTCGAAGTCCGCGACGTACTCGAAAATTGCATCGTCGTCGAACGACTTTGGCGGTCCGGGATACGGAATCGTGGCCGCGGTTTCGTACTCGCGCGTCTCGTCGCCGCGCTCGAGTTCGACGGTCTCCGATTCCTTCGTACACTCCGGCCGTTCCACCTGACCGTCGAAGGCGGTGGCGACGGATTTCGCGTCGATCGTTCGGGAGTTGCGGTCGGTATCGGAGCCGGAACTCGGATCGGTCTCGTTTTCGTCGCCCGTATCGGTGCCGTTCTCCGTCGAATCGTCGGTATCCCCGTCACTACTGCCCGCCGGCGACTCGTCGAGACAGCCGGCGATGGTAACTGCCGTGCCGAGCGCAGCGATCATCGTTCGTCGATGCATGGACCGAGAATGTGTTAGCGATCCCATATAATTGGCCCAAGGTGAAATCCGTGTTTCACCCGGCGGCGCTGCGTGTGAGCCAACGGTCGCCACCCCCGCCGCTCTCCACCCAGTGCCGCCCGCTCAACCGATGTACAGCGTCCCCCGCCCAACCGGCGTAAGCTCCGCCCTCTATCGACGACAGCGCCGCCTGCTCAATCAACGTACAACGAGTACGCGATTACCAGAAAGCCCCCGAGCACGAGCAGACTCTCGATCAAAACGCCCACGGCCAGCGCCACCTCGAGTACCTCGAAGAGCACGCCGGCGAGGACGAACCCGAGCGTTACGACGCCGAACCCGACCGCGAGCAGACCGAGTTCCCGCCGTCTGGTTCGCCGGTAGGCCTTGAGCGTCAGGAACGTGATCGTCCCGCCGACGACCAGGATCAGCGTCTTGACGATCGTCAGTGCGATCATCACGGTCACGTCGCCGGGTGCGTGCGGATTCATCACTAGAGTTCCTCGCGGACTTCCGACCAGAGGTCGGCCAGACGCTCGTCGGCCGTCCGCGGCGGGCGCTCGATTCTGGCGCCCAGGGTGTTGTCGTCCTCGAGTACGAGCGTGATTTCGGAGAAGGCGACCCCGTACTTGCTCGCGTGGTGGCCGTCGCGTCGAATCTCGGTCGACTCTTCGAGCAGGGTCGCCTCCGTCAGCGACTCGAGTTTTCGGTACAGCGTCGACTGTGGGATGTCACAGCGGGCGTTGAGTTCTGCGGCTGTCATGGGTTCGTCGAGGTGGCGGATGATTTCGCGGCTATCGGGATCGTCCAGGGCGGCGCAGATGTCCTCGGCCGAGGGGGCGACGTCCGAGGTGAGTGGATCCCGAACCATTCGCGTGGAAATTCGAAGAAGCAGCCTTTAATCCCATCGGTCGAGGAGACGACACGACCCGAATACGTTCGTGGCGATTCGCGCCGTCGATCACGCAGACCTCGAGCGCGAGTCCGCCGAGTTCGAGTTCCTCGTCGTTTATTCAGGCCTCGAGCGCGAGTCCGCCAAGTTCGATCGCCTCGTCGACGTCCCGGTCGTCGTGGACGACCGCGGCGACCGCGCGGGCGATTCCCTCGGGGTCCTCGTGCTGGAAAATCGACCGACCCATCGAGACGCCCGCACCGCCGGCGTCCACGGCTCCGCGGACCATCTCGAGGGTCTGGCGGTCGGTGCCGCGCGAGCCGCCGGCGATGACGACCGGGAGCCGGGTAGCCTCGACGACGTGTTCGAAGCTGTCGGCATCGCCGCTGTAACCGGTCTTCACGACGTCGGCGCCGACCTCCTCGGCCAGGCGGACGGCGTGACCGAGCGCCTCGGGGTCGTCGCCCGCGACGTCGGGGCCGCGCGCGTAGGCCATCGCAAGGACCGGCACACCGAAACGAGCGGCTTCGCTGGTCAGTTTCGAGAGATCCTCGAGCTGGCCGGGCTCGTGGGTCGAACCGACGTTGATGTGAAAGGAGACGGCGTCGGCACCAGCCCGGATCGCGTCCTGGACGGTCCCCGTGAGGCGCTTGTCGTTTTCGTCCGGTCCGATGGTCGTCGAGGCGTTGAGGTGGACGATGTAGCCCGCGTCGTTCTTGCTCGAGTGGACGCGCGGGGCGATGCCGCGCTGGGTCAAGACGGCGTCGGCGCCGCCGCGCGTGACCGCGTCGATGGTCGATTCGATGTCTTTCAGGCCCGTGACGGGGCCGAGCGTGATCCCGTGGTCCATCGGAACGATGACGTACCGCCCGTCTGTTCCGATACGGTCGAGTCGTGCGTCGAGTCCGGCTGTCGAAGTCATATTGCGAATGAGTAGCAAACTGGTGGTTATGGCTGTTCTGGTTGCGGTACGTTTTCCGGGTTCGCCCCGCGGGCGGCGCCCTCGGCGAGTTCGCGCGCCTTCGTCTCGAGGCGGGCCGCGGTTTCGGCGGTCGGTTCATCGTTCTCGTGGCCCTCGGCGACGATGTCGACCAGGGCGCTCCCGACGATGATCCCGTCGGCCCCCGAGGCGACGATGCGCTCGGCGTGCTCGCCGGTCTTGATGCCGAAGCCGACCGCCTTCGGGACGTCCCAGTCGGCCAGTCGTTCGAGGCTCGCGTTGGTTTGATCGGAGACATCCTCGCGCGCGCCGGTCGTCCCGAGTCGCGCCTGGACGTAGACGTACCCCGAAACGTGTTCGCGCATCCGGTCGAGGTGCTCGCCGCGGGTGGTCGGGGCGACGATGAAGATCAGATCGAGGCCGAACTCGTCGCACGCGTCGCGCAGCGGGTCGGCCTCTTCAGCGGGCAGGTCGGGGACGACGAATCCCTCGAGGCCGACCTCGGCGGCGCGTTCGACGAACGGTCTGGGACCTCGTTCTTCGCCAAATTGGTAGATCAGGTTGTAGTACGTCATACACACCAGCGGCGCCTCGACCTCGAGGTCCTCGACGAATTCGAAGAAGCGTTCGGGGGTCATCCCACCCTCGAGTGCCCGGATCACGGCCTCCTGGATCGTCGGTCCCTCCGCGATCGGTTCCGAGAACGGGAGGCCGAGTTCGATCACGTCCGCGCCGCCGCGGTCCAGGGCCTCGACGTACTCGAGGGAGGCCTCGTAGGTCGGGTCACCCGCCGCGAGGTACGGGACGAACGCGGGGCCATCGGCGAACGCCGCGTCGATGCGCTCGCTCATCGAAGCCCTCCCTCCTTCGCGAATACCGACAGGTCGGGCGCGGCCTCGAGCCCTCGTTTCTCGGTCTCCTCGATCACCGTCTCCAGGTCCTTGTCGCCGCGACCGGAGACGGTGACGACGACCGAATCGCCGAGCACTTCGTCGGCGTCGTCGCGCCCGGCGGCCTCGTGAAGGAAGCCGAAAGCGTGGGCGGTCTCGAGCGCCGGGATGATCCCCTCCTCGGTCGAGAGCCGGTGGAACGCCTCGAGCGCGGCGTCGTCGTCGACGGTGACCGGCGTCACCCGGTCCGACTCCACGAGGTGGGCGAGTTCGGGGCCGACGCCGGCGTAGTCGAGGCCGGCGGAGACGCTGTGTGATTCCATGATCTGGCCGTGGGAGTCCTGCAGGAGGTGCGTTCGCGCGCCGTGGAGGACGCCCTCGGTACCCGTCGAGAGCGTCGCGGAGTTGGGCGCGACTCCTGCATCTTCGTCGACCTCGAGCGAGGAGCCGCCGGCTTCGACGGCGTAGAGCGACACGGATTCGTCGGCGGTAAAGTGGTGAAACGCACCCATCGTGTTCGATCCACCGCCCGCGCACGCGAGCACCGAATCCGGCAGCGAGCCGATCTGCTCGAGACACTGATCGCGCGCTTCCTCGGAGATCACCGACTGAAAGTCCCGGACCATCGCCGGGAACGGGTGGGGGCCGACGACCGAGCCAATGACGTAGTGGGTGTTCTCGACCGTCTGGGACCAGTCGCGCATCGTCTCCGAGATGGCCTCCTTGAGCGTTCCGCGACCCGCATCGACCGGGTTCACCTCGGCCCCATTGATCCGCATCCGGAAGACGTTGGGTCGCTGGCGGTTCACGTCCGTCCGACCCATGTATATCTCACAGGGCATATCCAGATGGGCGGCGGCCATCGCGGTCGCGGTCCCGTGCTGGCCCGCGCCGGTCTCGGCGATGATTCGCTCCTTGCCCATGTACTTCGCGAGTAGAACCTGCCCGAGGGCGTTGTTCAGTTTGTGCGCGCCACCGTGGACCAGGTCCTCGCGCTTGAGGTACACGTCGCGGTCGTAGCGCTCACTGAGTCGGTCAGCCCGCTGGAGTGGCGTCGGTCGTCCCCCAAAGTCCCGGAGTCGCTGCCGGAACTCGTCCATGAAGCCGTCCTCGTTCGCGAGGACGTACCGCCGGTAGGCGTCCTCGAGTTCCTCGAGGGCGGGCATCAGCGCCTCGGGGACGTACTGGCCGCCGAAGCGGCCGAAGCTTCCGTCCTCGAGAGGCCGATCGTCCCCCTCGTGTTCGGTTTCGTTCTCGCGCCCAGCTGGGGTGCGTTCGGTGCCGTCGTCGCTCGCCTCTAGCTCGGTCATGTCGTATCAGTCTCCGCCGTCGTCAGCCGCCGGGTGTTCGCACGCACGTCGCCGTCCATCTCGCCCGCGTGATCCATAATTGCGCTCCCGACCAGGAGGGCGTCGGCGCCCGCCTCGCGCATTCGCCGAACGTCCGACGGCGTCGAGATGCCGCTCTCTGCGATCAGCGTCACGTCGTCGGGGACGTGGGGCGCGACCGACTCGAAGGTTTCGAGGTCGACCTCGAGTCGAGCCAGGTCGCGGTTGTTCACGCCGACGATATCGGCGCCCGCCTCGAGAGCCGCCTCGAGTTCCGCCCGATCGTGGACCTCCACGAGGACCTGGAACCCTCGGTCCCGCGCGGCCGCGAGCAGCCCCGTGAGGTCGTCGACGAACCGGGCGATCAGGAGCACGAGGTCGGCCTCCACGAGGTCGAGGTGGGCTTCCTCGAGCACGAAGTCCTTGCGCAACACGGGGACGTCGACGGCTGTTCGAACGTCTCGAAGCGCGTCAGCGGAGCCGCCGAAGTGGGTCGGTTCGGTGAGGACGGAAATGGCGGCCGCGCCGCCCGCGACCATCTCTCGAGCGAGAGTGGCCGGGTCGTCGTCCCGAACCCCGTCGCTCGTGGGGCTCGTCGGTTTTACTTCCGCGATGATCGGCACCCGCCCGTCGGCTTCGGCCTGGTCGAGCGCGCGTGCAAACGAGCGCGGGTCGACGTCCAGAACCGCATCGGCCCCGCCGCGTTCGCCGGCCGACTCGAGGATCGACCAAACGGACGGCGCAAGGTCGCCAGTGGTTTCCATTATCGTACACTAATGTACTAATCTATACATAAGGCTTGCGGGACGCGTGCAAATATCTAACCCACCGGTACCGTATTATGCCCCGTCCACCACACGACGACCATGCACGTCACCCTCTCGCCCTCGAGCGTTCGCGGGACCGCCCGCGCCCCGCCGTCGAAGAGTTACACTCACCGAGCCATCCTGGCCGCGGGCTACGCCGACGGGGCGACCGTCCACGATCCGCTCTGGTCGGCCGACACCAAGGCGACGGCGCGCGCCGTCGAGGCATTCGGCGGAGACGTCCTGCAAGCGAGCGGCAACCGCCTCGAGGTCGCGGGCTTTAGCGGCCGACCCAACGTCCCGGAAAACGTGATCGACTGTGCTAACAGCGGCACGACGATGCGCCTGGTCACCGCGACCGCGGCACTGGCCGACGGGACGACCATCCTCACGGGCGACGACTCGCTCCGCTCGCGCCCGCAGGGACCGCTGCTCGAGGCGATCGACGACCTCGGTGGCGAGGCGTTCAGCACGCGGGGGAACGGCCAGGCACCGCTGGTCGTGACCGGCCCGGTTTCGGGAAAGCACGTCTCGATTCCCGGCGACGTCTCCTCGCAGTACGTCTCGGCACTGCTGATGGCCGGCGGCTTGGTAGAGGACGGCCTCGAGATCGACCTCGAGACGGAACTCAAGTCCGCACCCTACGTCGACGTGACCCTCGAGGTCCTCGAGGACTTCGGCGTCGCTACCCGGCGCACGGACGACGGGTTCGCCGTCGACGGTGGACAGTCTTACGACCCGGCAGACGGCGAGTATCACGTCCCCGGCGACTTCTCCTCGATTTCGTACCTGGCGGCCGCGGGCGCTGTCGCCGGCGACGAAAGCGTCCGCGTCCAGGGCGTCTATCCGAGCGCCCAGGGCGACAGCGCCATCCTCGAGATCCTCGAGCGCATGGGCGCCGACGTGGCCTGGGACCGAGAGGAGGGGGTCCTCGAGGTCTCCAGGAGCGACCTCGAGGGCGTCGAGGTGTCGGTCGCAAACACACCCGACCTGCTGCCGACGATCGCGGTTCTGGGCGCCGTCGCCGACGGTGATACCCACATCACGAACGCCGAACACGTCCGCTACAAGGAGACCGACCGCGTGAGCGCGATGGCCGAAGAACTGGGAAAGATGGGCGTTCGGACGACGGAGGAGCGCGATTCCCTGACCGTCCACGGCGACGACTCCTCGCTCGAGGGCGCGGCGGTCGACGGTCGGGGCGACCACCGGATCGTCATGTCGCTGGCCGTCGCGGCCCTCCAGGCGGAGGGCGAGACGCGCATCGCAGGTGGCGAACACGTCGACGTCTCGTTCCCGTCGTTCTTCGACGTGCTCTACGATCTGGGGGCGAGCCTCGAACGGTCGGCGTAGGTCGAGTCTCGACCGCTCGTCGTCGGCCGAGTTTCGAGCGGTGGTCAGCCTCGAACAGTAGACGGTCTCGAGCGGCTGATCGAGGCGACGCAGCGAGCCAAACGACTGGTCGTCTATGTGCGAATTCCTTTAAGTGCCTCTCGTCACAAGGTAGAGCTATGAAGGGCATTTTGGTAGCGCCGACGTTCCACACTCGATAGCGGAGGCCCTGCGTCCGACGTGCGAACGTATCACTCGAGGAACTCATCACACAGGGGAACGTATCACTCGAGGAGAACGCGAGCGAGGGTTTTTCACCGTCTACGTTCCATCCACGCACGAGGATGAGTCCGAACGGCGTGCCGCAGGGAGCGAGGCTCGAGCGACCGAGTGGCAACGACAGCGAGCGGGAGATCGAAACCCGTCCTGGATCGGGGTCGCTCTCGCGGGCCGCTCACCAGCGCGACGCCACCGTCCGCCAGTGGGGCGTCATCACGCCGAGCGCGACCGTCATCGGCCGGCCCGACTCGCCCGAGATGGACCTCTCGTCGAGCGTCCGTCGACTCCACGACGAGCAGCACCCCGCGACCCCCGGCTACGCCGAACGCGCCCACCGTCTCGACCGGTTGCGGACGACCCAGGCGTTCTGTAACGCCCTCGAGTTGACGCCGTGGCAGCGAGACCTGGCGCTGGGCGTCATGGACGAGATTGACCTGACCGCGTTCGGGAGCCAGCGCGCCATCGCGACGGTCGCGCTGGTGGTGATCCGTCACGTCGTCGACGTCGACCGACGCGCGTACTTCGGCCTCGACGACGTCGACGTGAGCGAACTCTCGCCCGAGCGGATGGAGCAACTGTTCGGCCAGTACCGCGCCCACGACATCACCGACGACCCGACGTTCGAGCGACTCGCGGCTCGCCACGGGCTCGATACGACGAGTCTCAACCGACTTCGCCGCGTACTCAAGGGTCAGCTCGAGGCCGAACTCCCGGCCTACGGACGGGCACCCTACCGCGATCCGAACCTGCCGACGGGCGTGACGGAGTCCGTCGACGTGGACGAAGCAGAGGGCGAGGGAGCGAAAGCGGACACAACGATTGACGGCGAAACCGATGGCGTCGACGACACGCGAAACGGGTTCCACGACGAGTGATACCGGCAACGGCCTCGAGCAGGACGGTCCTTTTGTGGACGGCGACCCTACGACACACGATGACCACCGACCAGTCGAGCCCGATCGACGACGAGCGTGGCCTCGAGTCGAGCAACTCCGGAGCGAGTGACGGTGACGGTCCGGACACGATCACTCTCTACGCGGACTACGTCTGCCCGTTCTGTTACCTCGGGCGCCAGTCTCTCGAGCGCTACCGGGAGACCCGGGAGGAACCACTCGCCATAGACTGGCACCCGTTCGACCTTCGACGCGGGAAGCGAAACCCCGACGGCTCGATCGATCACGACGTCGACGACGGCAAGGACGACGAGTACTTCGAGCAGGCCAGGAAGAACGTCCGCCGACTCCGGGAGCGCTACGACATCGAGATGGTCCAGGACCTCGCCGTCGATGTCGACTCCTACGACGCCCAGCTCGCCTCGCTGGCCGTCGCGTCCGCCGCGCCCGAGCGCTGGGAGGCGTTCGACGTCGCGATCTACGACGCCCTCTGGCAGGACGGCCGCGACATCGGCGATCACGACGTCTTGCTGGAGATCGCCGACGACGCCGGCGTTTCCGGCGACGTCGTTCGAGAGGCGCTCGGTAGTGAAGACGAGGACGAAGACGAGAGCCTCCGATCGCGCCTCGAGGAGCTGTTTGCAGAGGGGGGTCGAGCCGGCGTGCGCGGCGTTCCGACGTTCGTCTACGAGGGCTACGCCGCCCAGGGTGCGGTTCCGCCCGAACACCTCGAGCGGCTGGTCGAAGGCGAGGACGGGGCGGAAGTCAGCAAACGGTAGTCCGCGCTCACTCGAGTTTCTCGAGCGCGTCGAAGAAGTTGACCGACGGCCCCGCCAGCGTGATCGGGGCGTCGGCGGCCCGGACCGTCACCGTCTCGGGCAGGTCCAGCGGCTGTCGATTGCGCCCGTCGCTGATCGCCCAGGCCGTCTCGGCGCCCGAGGCGGTGAGCGTGATTTCGCTCTCGGCCCCGACGACCAGCGGGGGCATCGCCTCGGTCGCACACATCTGCGTGACGACGAACGCATCGACGGTCGGTCGAACCAGCGGGCCGCCCTCGCTCAGGTTGTAAGCCGTCGAACCGGTTGCCGTCGAGACGAGGACGCCGTCGGCCCGGCCCGCGGTGTAGGTCTCGCCGTCGATCGCAACCTCGACGTCGACCCCGCCCGCCGGACCCCGCTTCGGGCCGTGGACGACGACCTCGTTGAGCGCCGGTGCGAGCGTCCAGCCGTCGCCGGTAGCTGTCAGGCGAGCGACGGAGCGACCGGTGATCGATCCGGTTTCGTGGGCTTCCTCGAGCAACGTCTCGACCGTCTCGACGGCGTCGGCGGGAGAGATGGCGTTCAGAAAGCCGACCTCGCCGAGGTTGACGCCGACCAGGGGGGCGCCACCGGCCTCACGGGCCGTGAAGAGGAACGTGCCGTCGCCGCCGATGCTGACGACGAACGCGCAGTCGTTCATCGCCTCGAGCGGGACGGAATCCGCGTCGATCGCCCGTCCGGTCGCCTCGTCGACGACAGCGTGGTCGCCGTGGTCGTGGACGGTCCGGATGAGCGAGGCCGCGAGTCGCTGTGCCCGGTCGTTCCCTCGCTGAGCGACAATGCCGACGTCGACTCCCATACCTGCCAGGTAGCGTCTCCGCGGGCAAAAATCCACCTTATCCAGTTCCAGTCCGGCCCAGGATGGCAACAACATTCATCGTTCTGGGGCGTTTCCCCGGAAACGAACGTCGCCACCCGAACGCGACGACAGCCATGGACCACCCTGCCAACTCCCAACCCCGGACCAGAACCCCCCTGCGGAGTGGTTACGATGAGTGAGGACCTCGAGGACGACTGGTTCGAGCGCGCCCTCCAGGAGCGCGAAAGCGAGACTGACGACGGCGAAGAGGGGGCGGGCGGCGACCGAACGGAAGACGGGAACGGCGACCGAGCGGAAGAGAGCGACAGCGGACGAGCAGAAGAGGGGATCGACGCCGCGAAAACCGAGGGTGCTGACGAGACGAACGACTCCTCGTCCTCCCTGTTCGACGAGGGCTTCGGCAGCGCCCTGGACAACGTCCAGATGCCGGACGTCGGCGTCGAAACGGCGCCTCCAGGAGACGTCTCAACAGGGCCCGACGGCTTCGACGACCTCGACTTCGACCTCGGCGGATCGGAGGAAACCGACTTCGAGGCGGACGTCGACAGCGAGTTACCACGGATCGACCTGGGAATCGACGGCCTCGATCGAATGATCCAGGGCGGCGTCCCCGAACGCACGCTCATGGTCGCGATGGGGCCCGCCGGCACCGGCAAGACCACGTTCGGGCTCCAGTTCCTCCACTACGGCCTCGAGTCCGGCGAGAGCGCCGTGTTCATCACGCTCGAGGAGAGCCGCGAACGGGTGATCAACAGCGCCACCGAGAAGGGCTACCCGTTCGAGGAGTACGTCGAGACGGGCCAGCTCGCGGTCGTCGGCGTCGACCCGATCGAGATGGCGAACAGCCTCACGTCGATCCGAAACGACCTCCCCCGACTCATCGAGGACTTCGGTGCGTCGCGACTCGTCCTCGACTCCGTCTCGCTACTCGAGATGATGTACGAGGAACGGGCGAAGCGCCGCAACGAAATCTACGACTTCACGCGCAGCCTCAAGGAGGCGGGCGTCACGGCGATGCTGACGAGCGAGGTGTCAGAAACCTCGCCGTACGCCTCACGGTACGGAATCGTGGAGTACCTCACCGACGCCGTGTTCGTCCTGCAGTACGTGCGCCCGGACGACTTCCGGGAGACGCGGCTGGCGATCGAGATTCAGAAGATCCGGGACGCGAACCACTCGCGGGAGAAGAAACCGTACGAGATTACGGGCGAGGGGCTCTCGGTCTACCAGCAGGCTAACCTGTTCTGATCGCCCTCTCCTTCTCTCCCGCCTCCGCCTTCCCCAGCGAGCGTCCGACAGGCCGGCATCGGTCAACGCACCCTCTCGTTCGCCGCCGACAGAACGCTTATTCGTTTCACTTCCATCAGATTCACCTAGAATGGGAGACAGAGACGAGGTTCCGAACGACGGGACCTCGAGCGACGAGCCGAGCCAATCGCCACCGACGTCCTTCGTCGAGCAGGCGAACGTCGACGAGGACCTCACGGATGCCTTCGAGCGGACGTGGCCCGACTGCTGGGATCGAGCCGGCGAGTTGCTCGATTGGGACGACCCCTACCAGGCCGTCCTCGACGACGAGAACCCGCCCTTCTATCGCTGGTTCCCCGGCGGAACGCTCAACGCCTCGTACAACTGCCTCGACCGCCACCTCGAGTCCGGTCGAAAGAACCACGCGGCGATTCGCTGGGAGGGAAAAGACGGCGAGCGTCGAACGTTCACCTACCAGGAACTCTACGTCGAGGTGAACGAGTGTGCGGCGGCCTTGCGAGAGCTGGGCGTCGAAGAGGACGACGTCGTGACGATATACCTCCCGATGATCCCCGAACTCCCGATCGCGATGCTCGCCTGTGCCCGAATCGGCGCCCCCCACTCGGTCGTCTTCGCCGGGTTATCGGCGGCCGCACTCGCGACCCGGATGGACGCCGCCGACAGCGAGTACCTGCTCACCTGCGACGGCTACTACCGCCGCGGCGACGCGTTCAACCAGAAGAGCAAGGCCGACAACGCCGTTCTCTCGGTCGACGCGGACGTCACGACCGTCGTCGTCGACCGTCTCGGGGAGGAACTCCCTCACGTCCTCGGCTCGAACGAGTACGATTACGACGCGTTGCTCGAGGCCCACTCCCGAGAAACCGTGGAACCCGTCTCGCGAGACGCCGAGGACATGCTCTTCCTGATGTACACCTCGGGCACGACCGGCGAGCCAAAAGGTGTCGTCCACTCGACCGGCGGCTACCTGGCCTACGCGGCCTGGACCGCCCGTTCCGTCCTCGATATCAAACCCGAGGACACCTACTGGTGTGCAGCGGACATCGGCTGGATCACGGGTCACTCCTACATCGTCTACGGCCCGCTCGCGCTGGGCACGACCACCGTGATGTACGAGGGGACGCCCGACTACCCCGACCGCGACCGACTCTGGGAGATCATCGAGCGGATGGCCGTCGACGTCTTCTACACGGCGCCGACGGCTGTCCGTGCGTTCATGAAGTGGGGGAAACAGTACCCCGGGCGCCACGATCTCTCGAGCCTCCGGTTACTCGGGAGCGTCGGTGAACCGATCAACCCGCGAGCCTGGCACTGGTATCGCGAGCACGTCGGCGGCGGGGAGTGCCCCATCGTCGACACCTGGTGGCAGACCGAGACCGGCGGCATCGCGATTTCGACGGTGCCGGGCGTCGACGAGATGAAGCCGGGATCCGCGGGGCCACCGTTGCCCGGCATCGAGGTCGACCTGCTCGACGGCGACGGCACCGTGGTCGACCCCGGTGAGAGAGGGTACCTGACCCTCGGGCGGCCGTGGCCGGGGATGGCCGAGACGCTCTACGACGACGACGAGCGGTACGTCGCCGAGTACTGGCGGCAGTTTTCCGACCCCGACGCCGGCGAGTGGCGCTACGCCAGCGGCGACGCCGCCCGGATGGACGAGGATGGCTACCTCACGATCCTCGGACGCGTCGACGACGTGCTCAATATCGCCGGCCAGCGAGTCAGCACGATGGAACTCGAGTCCGCCGTCGCCGGCGTCGAGGGTGTCGCGGAAGCGGCCGTCGTCGGCGGATCCGACGGCGGCGACGTCTACGCCTACGTGAGTACCGAGGGTTCCACCGACGACAGCGACGCCCTCGAACGACGGATTCTCGAGGCCGTCGAGACCGAGATCGGACCAATCGCTCGGCCCGAAACCGTCGTGTTCACGCCCGAGTTACCCAAGACCCGCTCGGGCAAGATCATGCGCCGCCTCCTCGAGGACGTGACGAACGACGAACCGCTGGGCGATACGAGCGCATTACGAAATCCGGAAATCGTCGGGGAGATTCAATCGGCGGTTCGCGACCAGTAACATTTCGCTTTTTTGAGAGAGGCGAAATAACTGTAAATACGGACTCTGGCCGTTAGCCGTTGGGCCGAGCGGTAATAGTGATGATCTGGGCGTAACGCCGAGCGAGAAGGATATACTTATATTCGCGTTATTCGAGAGCACGAAACATGACCGACGGTGGATCGGCAGTACTGACGACGAATCGGTACGAGGTGCTGTTGAACGCCGCCGAAACCCACCGCGAGGCTCTCGTCGTCCGGCTGTGCGGCGACGTCGGCCTTCGCCCGGCGGAAGTCGTCCGATTGACGCCGGGTTGCGTCCGGCAACTTCGCGCCGATCCGCCACGATACGGACTCGCTATCCCCGCCTCGACGGAATCGGTCGACGACCTCGCTCGAGTCGCCTACCTCCCGACACGGGTCGAACGAGCGCTTCGCCAGTACGCCCACGGTAACGGTATCGGCGACGACGACCACCTCGTTCCCGTCACGCCGCGTCGCGTCCAGATGCTCGTTGCCGAGGTGAGCACCCGGGCGAGCGAGCGGTTCGACGATCCGGCGCTCGAGACCGTCTCCTCGAGGGATCTGCGTCAGTTTTTCGCGAAACGTGCACTTCGCGAAACCGCCAACCCCCGAGCCATCAAAGCCGCCGGTGACTGGCAGAGTTTCGAGGCGCTCGAGCCCTACCTCCCCAGCCCGACGCCCGACGAGCTGGTTCGGGCGTTCGAGCCGCTCGAAACGGCGGGCACGCCGGATCGTTCGTCGACCCCCTCGGCCCTCTCGAACGGTGGTCGACCGGTACAGGAACGAGCGAGCGAACCGGCCGGGAACTCGACGGACGACGCGCTGCAGGAAGTACTCGAGCGTTCCGACCGATACGCCTGGTTCCGCCTCGATCACGACGGACGTATCGACCGCTGGAGCGATGGGGCAGCCAGCCTCTTCGGCCACACGGAGGCAGACGTGATCGGCTCACACGTCGGAATTCTCTTTCCGGACGCGGCCGTCGACGAGGGCGTTCCAGATCGACTGCTCGAGACTGCGCGCGACGAAAACGGGGTCGACATCGACGGGTGGCGCTGCCGAGCAGACGGGTCGCGGACGCGCGTGCTGGAAACGATCGTCCCCGTTCCTGTCGACGCCGACGGGAGCCGAAGGTTCGTCGTTCTCGCGTGTCAGGACTCGACACCCAACCACCGATTCGAATCCGCTCGAGCAGTGACGGCCGCGCTGCTCGAGGCCTCGACGCACGAGGCCGTCGAAACCGAAGTCTGTCGCGCGCTCGTCGACGAAGGGCCGTACGAACTCGCCTGGATCGACCGAACGACCGCCTCGAGAACCCGCCGAGAGTGGTACGCCGCGAACGGCCTCGAGGGCGCGACGATCGAACACCTGCAGGCGGCCTTCGGGGAAGCCACCGACGTGGACTACGGAGACCTGGACGACGGGATCGTTCGCACGAACGTCTCGACCGACGGTTTCGACGGGACGCTCCTGGCGGTTTCCGTCCGCTACGGCGACACCGTCTACGGCACGCTGACCCTCGGAACGGCGCGCGAGACGGTCGGCGAACGGGAACGGACCTGGCTCGAGACCCTCGGTTCCCAGGTCGGTCACACCATCGCGGCCGTCCGACGACGTAACCTCCTACTTTCCGATGCGGTGGTCGAACTCGACTTCGCGTGCCGGGACGCGGCGTCGTTCTTCGTCGACGCCAGCGCTCGACTCGACTGTCGGTTCGAACTCGACTCACTCGTCCCCATCGACGACCACACCCAGTTATACTACGTCCACGTCACCGACGCCACCCCGGCAGCCGTCTTCGAGCACGCCGAATCGGACTCCGGCATTCGAGAGTGCCGGGTGATCGATACCTACGCGGACGGTAGCCGCCTCGAGTTCGTCGTCGAGGGCTCCTCGCCGGCGCTCACGCTGATGGAGTACGGCGTGACCGTGCTCGAGTCGGTGACCCGGGACGGGACGACGACGATCACGGCCGAGTGCGCGAGCGATACTGACGTCAGAACCGTCGTCGACGGTCTGCGCGCGGCGTTTCCCGCGTCAGAACTCGTCGGAAAGCGCCAGGTCGAGCGCTCCGTCCAGACGGCCCGCGCGTTCCGAACGGGCCTGGAGGATCGACTCACCGACCGCCAGGAGGCCGCGCTTCGAGCGGCGTACTTCGGCGGGTACTACGACTGGCCGCGCGAGAGCACAGCCGAGGAGATCGCCGACGCGATGGACGTCTCCTCACCGACTCTGCACAATCACCTCAGGAAAGGCCAGCACGAACTACTGCGGACGTTTTTCGACGGTCGACCCTAACTGTCTAGATACCGCCGGTCGCCCGCTGCCCACGTACCGCCCCCCAAAGTTGGGGACGCCCGTCTCGAACACGTTCGGGTCGCGTCCAGGATATATTCCACTCCACAATTTCCCGAATAATCCACAAATTAACCCCATCCAATTGATTACTCGAGCTCCCGACCCGGCGTGATTTTGCTCACCTAGAGTCGGTATTTACCCCCCTTATCTCGTATTGCTGTAGTGTAACATGGCACAGGAAGAACCTGCACTCGAGGCGCGGTTAGCCGAGGGGGAGACCTACGAGCCGCCGGCGTCGTTCGTCGACCAGGCGAACGTGAGCGACCCCGAGATTTACGAGGAGTTCGCAGAGAACTGGCCGGAGTGTTGGGAGCGCGCCGCGGACCTGCTCTCCTGGAGCCAGGAGTACGACACCGTCCTCGAGGACGACGACGCGCCGTTCTATCGGTGGTTCACCGGCGGCGAGCTCAACGCGTCGTACAACTGTCTGGATCGCCACGTCGAGGACGGCGCGAAGAATCGGGCGGCGATCAAGTGGGAGGGCGAACTCGGGGAAACTCGAACGTATACCTACAGCGACCTGCTGTACGAGGTCGAGGCGTTTGCCGCCTCGTTGCGGGAGCTAGGCGTCCAGGAGGACGACGTCGTCACGCTCTACCTGCCGATGATTCCGGAGCTACCCATCGCGATGCTCGCGTGTGCCCGCATCGGCGCGCCCCACTCGGTGGTGTTCGCTGGCTTCTCCGCCGACGCGCTCGCGACCCGGATGAACGCCGCCGACAGCGAGTACCTCGTCACCTGCGACGGCTACTACCGCCGTGGCGATCCGCTAAACCACCTCTCGAAGGCCAACGAGGGACTCGAGGACGTCGACCACGACGTCGAGACGGTCGTCGTCGACCGCCTCGGCGACGATCACTCGCACTCGCTGAGTGAGAACCAGCGAGACTACGAGGAACTGGTCGACGCACACGAAGGCAAGACGGTCGAGCCGGTGTCTCGCGATGCGGAGGACATGCTGTTCCTGATGTACACTTCGGGGACGACGGGTCAGCCAAAGGGGGTGAAACACACCACGGGTGGCTACCTCTCGTACGCCGCCTGGACCTCTCACGCCGTCCTGGACGTCAAACCCGAGGACACTTACTGGTGTGCGGCCGACATCGGCTGGATTACGGGCCACTCCTACATCGTCTACGGCCCGCTCGCGCTGGGAACCACCACCGTGATGTACGAGGGGACGCCCGACTACCCCGAGAAGGACCGGCTGTGGGAACTCGTCGAGAAAAACAATGTGGACATATTCTACACCGCCCCCACCGCCATCCGGGCGTTCATGAAGTGGGGCAAGCAGTACCCCGATCAGCACGATCTCTCGAGTCTGCGTCTTTTGGGGACGGTGGGCGAGCCGATCAACCCCCGAGCCTGGCAGTGGTACTACGATCACATCGGCGACGGCGAGTGTCCCATCATTGACACCTGGTGGCAAACGGAGACGGGCGGGATGATGATCACCACCCTCCCCGGTGTCGGCGAGATGAAACCCGGCTCGGCCGGGCCGCCACTGCCGGGTATCGACGCCCGCATCGTCGATGCCAGCGGCGACCAGGTCGAGGCGGGCAACGCCGGCTACCTTACGGTGAATAATCCGTGGCCGGGGATGCTGCGCACGCTGTACAACAACGACGAGCGCTTCCTCTCCGAGTACTGGCAGGAGTACTCCGACGAGGAAAGCGACGAGTGGGTGTACTTCCCCGAAGACGGCGCGAAAATCGACGACGACGGCTACATCACCATCCTCGGGCGCGTCGACGACGTCATCAACGTCTCCGGGCACCGCCTGGGCACGATGGAAATCGAGAGCGCCATCGTCGGCGTCGAGGGCGTCGCCGAAGCCGCCGTCGTCGGCGGCGACCACGACATCAAAGGCGAAGCTGTCTACGCCTACGTCATCCCCGAAGACGGCTACGCGGACGACGACAGCCTCGAGGAGCGCATCGTGGCGGGAGTAGAAGACGCCATCGGGCCCATCGCTCGACCCGAAGAGGTCATCGTCACCCCCGAACTCCCCAAAACCCGTTCGGGCAAGATCATGCGTCGCCTGCTCGAGGACATCGCCTCGGGCAACGAACTTGGCGACACCTCGACGCTCCGGAACCCGGACGTCGTCGAGGACATCGCTGCCCAGGTTGGGGACGACTGAGGAGGGGCCTGGGTAGATCACCGCTTATCGATTAGCGAGACCACAATCACAGCACACGATACACGAACGATACAATGCCAGATAATACCACTCACGAATCGGAGCGAAAGGAACGGACCGTCGTGACAGACGGCGGCCGTTCGGACGTCGAACGAGAGAAGGAGATCGACTACCTGAACGTCGAGATCAACCTACTGAAGCCCGGAACACCGTTCATGCGGGATCACAACAGAGTCATCCTGACGGGGTTCTTCCTCTGGGCGATCATCGTCTTCGGGCCGGTCACTGCGACACGGCTAGCGCCGGATCTGATGACCCAGCCGATTCCAGGGCTGGGGTTCCCGCTTCACTACTTCCTGATCGCGATCGGCGGCCCGGGCGGCGCACTCCTCCTGTCGGTCTGGTACGTGCGTAAGCGCGACAAGATCGACGAGAAGTACGGAATCGAGCAGGTACAGGCGCCAGAAACGACCCGAACCGACACGAGCTCGGAGCCGGCGGCAACTGACGGGGGTGTCGATCGATGAACGGCCTCGCGTTCGCGGCGCTCTCGCTGATCGGGGACGCCGCCGTCGTGCTGCAAGCGGACGAAGAACTGCTCCCGGAGGGCCTGAACATCGGGTTCAAGCCGGTCCCGGCGATCATCGTCATCGCGATGATGGGCCTGTTCCTGGCGGCCGGCGTCTTCTACAAAGTCGCCGACACGTCGGACATGTGGGTCGCCGGCCGCTCGATCGGGAACGTCGAGAACGGGATGGCTATCGGCTCCAACTGGATGTCGGCAGCATCCTATCTCGGCATGGCTGCGCTCATTGCACTGTCGGGCGTCTACGGGCTGGCGTTCGTCGTCGGCTGGACCGCCGGCTACTTCGTCCTGCTCATCTTCCTGGCCGCTCAGATGCGCCGGTTCGGGAAGTACACCGCGCCGGACTTCATCGGCGATCGATTCAACTCCGACGCCGCTCGCGCTATCGCGGCGGTCACGACGTTCCTCATCGGGTTCGTCTACGCGCTCGGGCAGGCCCGCGGGATGGGACTGGTCGGCCTGTACATCCTCGGCGACCCCGGTATTCCTGGCCTGAGCGGCTATCAGGCGATGATGGTCATCTTCATGATCATCACGATCGCGTACCTTTCGCTGTCGGGGATGCTCGGTGCGACCAAAACGATGGTCCTCCAGTACGTCATCCTCATCGGCGCGTTCCTGATCGGACTGGTGGTGACCGGCTACGCGGGCGGCTACTCGACGATCCTCCCACAGCTCGAGTACGGAATGCTGATCAGCGAACTCAGTGCCGAGTTCTCCGAGCCGTTCGTGAACCAGAGTTACTACGTCTGGATCGCGACGGCGTTCAGCCTGATCTTCGGGACCTGTGGGCTCCCGCACGTCCTCGTTCGCTTCTACACGGTCGAGAACGAGCGAATGGCTCGCTGGTCGTGCACCTGGGGGCTGTTCTTCATCAGCCTGCTGTACCTCTCGGCGCCCGCGTACGCGGCGTTCGGGACCGACCTATACAGCAGCGAGGTCCAGCCGGCATACGGTGACCCGGGCATGAGTGCCGAGGCCGGTGACGTCATCGTCGTGCTGGCGACGCAGCTGGCCGGCCTGCCCACCTGGCTCGTCGGCATCGTCGCGGCGGGCGGCATCGCCGCGGCGGTCGCGACCGTCGCCGGACTGTTCATCGCCGGCTCGTCGGCGATCTCCCACGACATCTACGCGAACATCATCAACCCCGACGCGACCCAGCGCCAGCAGGTTCTCGTCGGCCGACTGAGCATCGTCGCACTCGGCGCGCTGACGATCCTGTTCTCGCTCGACCCGTCCGCCCCGATCGCCGCGCTGGTCTCGTTCGCGTTCTCGCTGGCAGCCACGGTACTGTTCCCGATGTTCTTCCTCGGACTCTGGTGGGAGAAGACGAACCGCCAGGGGGCACTCGCCGGGATGTCCACTGGGCTGATCCTCTGGCTCATCCCGATGTTCAACGAGGGTCATTTCCAGATCGCACCCCTGGGAATCGAGTTCCTGGAGACCTGGATGCCCGCGATCGGCTCCGGACTGATCGGCGTTCCGGTCGTCTTCGCCGTCACGATCGTCGTGTCGCTGGTGACGCCCGAACCGCCCCTCCAGACCAAGCAGATGGTCCGGCAGTGTCACAGCCCGGATCCGATGCCAAAGGACAAGACGGCGGCCGACGTCGTCAGGGAACGAAACGGAAACGGACCCACCCCAGCGGACGACTGACCAATGTACGAACGCATACTCATCCCGACGGACGGTAGCAGCGTGGCGGAAGTAGCGGTCGAGCACGCGCTCGACCACGCGGAGAAGTACGGTGCGGAAGTACACGCGCTGTACGTCGTCGACACCGACGCGGTCGCCTACGGACTCGGTGCCGAGCAGGTCGATCGCCTCAGGCAGGGCGACTTCCAGGGCATGACCGAACTTCGCGAGAAGGCGGAAGCCGCGACCGGGTACGTTCGCGACCTCGCCGAGACGAGGGGCATCCCGGTGGTCGAACACTACTCTGGTGGTCGACCGCACGCCCTGATCGCCGACTACGTCGAGGACAACGACATCGACCTCGTAGTGATGGGCAGCCACGGTCGCTCCGGGGTCAGACGCGCCCTGCTGGGCAGCGTCACCGAACGAACCCTTCGGTCGACGACCGTTCCGGTGCTCGTCGTCGACGCCCGGAAGTCGGCCGACGAGTAACGGTAGAACCGACTACCACCCCCGGTTTTTCGCGTTTCGATCGCTCAATAGCGGCGACCTCTCGTTTCGCGTTCGGTGATGACCTCTCGTTTCGCGCTCGGTGACGACCTCGAGAATCCAGCGTTCACCGCTTCTCGCCGGAACCGTACCACTCCCGGGCCAGTTCGAGGTTCCAGACGAACGCGAAGTAAGCGACGATCCCCGCGAGCATGAGCGCGTAGTACGCCCAAGTCGGCCCCTCGAGGGCGTTGAAGAGGAGTTGGACGATCGTCACCCAGATGATCGCGAACAGCAGGTCGACCAGCATTCCCCACCGTTCCTCGCGGGCGGTCTCGAGCCACGCTCCCGGCTTCATCGCGAGTCACCCTGCGCGGCCAGCGGTTTCGTCGAGTGCATGCCGGTGTGTGTCCCGGTGCGAGCAAAAAGCTACCGCCGAGAACACCGTTCGGGAAGCGTCCACGAGCGGTCTCGAGCCGGAGCGAATGCGGATCCGAACGCACATATGCCCCAGCCAGCTACGCGTTCGTATGAACGAGCGTCGCGACCCCGAGGTCGCCGTCCTCCGACTCGGCCACCGCCCCGGGCGAGACGAACGAATGACGACCCACGTCGGCCTGACAGCCCGGGCACTGGGCGCCGACCGCGTCCTCCTCCCGGACAACGCCGGCCAGTCCCTCGAGACGGTCGCGGACATCACCGAACGCTTCGGCGGGTCGTTCGCGGTCGAACTGACCGACTCGCCGCAGGGTGTCGTCCGCGGGTGGGAGGGCAAGGTGGTCCACCTGACGATGTACGGCGAGCGCGTCCAGGACGTCGAGGACGCCGTCCGAGCGAGTCACCACGAGGACGGCGATCCGCTCCTGGTCGTCGTCGGTGCGGAGAAGGTGCCGTTCGACGTCTACGAGGAGGCCGACTGGAATGTCGGTGTGACGAACCAGCCCCACTCCGAGGTCGCGGGGCTGGCCGTCTTCCTCGACCGCCTGTTCGAGGGGCGTGAACTCGAGCGCGAGTGGGAGGGGGCGGATCGGCGCGTGGTTCCGATGGAGACGGGCAAGCGGGTCGTTTCGGCCGACGAGGAGTGAGTGCCGGCTGGCAGACGGTCGACGGAGAGTGGGTGACGGCAGACGGACAGCAGAGAAGACACCCGAACTCGAGCGGCACGGACTCGTGTCTCGACGCCCCTACGGTTTACAGCGTCGCGGCTGGAGCACCGAGTAACAAGACTTAATGGCCGCATGCGATTAGTACGGGGTAATGGCTTTTGAGGACCTGCTCGAGGACCCGGTTATCCAGAAGTACTTACACGAGCTCGTCGGTCCCAAGGGGATGCCCGTCGCGGCGGCGCCGCCGGACGGGGAGGTGACCGACGAGGAACTCGCCGAGACGCTGGACCTCGAACTGAACGACGTGCGGCGGGCGCTGTTCATCCTGTACGAGAACGACCTCGCCACCTATCGCCGCCTCCGCGACGAGGATTCCGGCTGGCTCACCTACCTCTGGACGTTCGAGTACGACAATATCCCGGAGAACCTCGAGGAGGAGCTCTACCGGCTCTACGACGCCCTCCTCGACCGTCGGGAGTACGAGCAGAACCACGAGTTCTACCTCTGTGAGATCTGTTCGATCCGCTTCGAATTCGGCGAGGCGATGGACTTCGGCTTCGAGTGCCCCGAGTGTGGCTCGCCCGTCGAATCGATGGACAACAGCCGGCTCGTCCGCGCGATGGACGACCGCCTCGACGCCCTCGAGAACGAACTCAACGTCGAATCCACCGCCTGATGGTCGTCCTCGCAACCAAACTGTACGTCGACGGCGATGCCCGCCAGCGGGCGCTGGACTCCCTGCGATCGCTGGTCGACAACGAAATCGGCGAACTCGACGTCGAGTTCGAGATCGGCGTCCGACACGACGACTTCCCCTCCGTCACGATCGAGGGCGAGGACGCCGTCGTCGCCCGCAACGTCCTCCGCGAAGAGTGGGGCGAAATCGTCCCCGACCTCGAGGCCGGGGAAACCTACGTCGGCACGCTCGAATCCTGGGACGACGATGGATTCGTCCTGGACGTCGGAACCGAAACCGGGGTTCGAATCCCCGCCGACCAGCTAGGTCTGGGGCAGGGGTCGCCCGCACAGGTCAGGGAACGCTTCGGCCTGGTCCAGCACCTGCCATTGCAGTTCGTCTACCGACCAGACGAGGCGGATGGATCACGGCTGGCCGACGCCGAGCGCGACCGCCTCTTCGAGTGGACCCGCGGGGACGGCCGTCTGAACGTCAACAGTGCGACCCGCGCGGAGGTTCGGGCGACGCTCAACCGCGCCGGCCACGCCCAGGACTACGTCACGATCGAACGGCTGGGTCTGCTCGAGCAGAGCGTCATCTGTACGGACGACACCGACCCGCCGGGGCTGCTCTCGAGCATCGGCTCGTACCTGCCGGCGGAGTTGCGCTGCGTCGTTCCCTGACCGCAAGCCATGAGAACGGTCAACCGTCGCCTCGTCCTCGCAACGCTCGCCGTCACCCTGCTCGCGACGACTGCCGGGTGTACGATGCTCTTTGGCGGCATCTCCGACGAGACCCTCGATGAGTCCCAGTCGTACGACGACCTTCGGGACCGCGAGGCGGACGTCGCCATCGAGGTCGAGAGCGGGTCGTTCGTCAGCGACGGGGAGTTTCGCGCCGTCTACGACCTGAACGACACCGAAGACCTGTCGCTGTACCGGTCGACGCTCTACCGTGAGGAGCCACTCGAGGTTCGGGCCGTCCGCTACTGGTACCCGAACGGCACCGAACTCACCGGTTCCGAACTCGAGGTCGACCAGGACCGCTCGAGCACCGACATCAGGGTTCCGGACGGCAACGGGACGCTGGCGTTCACCGGATCCGCGAGCCAGGGGCGGTTCTACCTGCCGGCGTACGTCGACGGCTCCTACGAGGTCATCCTCCCTCCAGGCTATCGATCGACGAACTATCTCTTCGGGTCGGTGAACCCGGGCGGACACGAACGGGAGGTCGTCGACGACCAGGAGCACCTCCGATGGGACCACGTCGATAGCTCGCTCTCGATTCGGTACTATCTGGGGCGAGACGTCTTCATCTTCGCCGGCGTCGTTCTGGTGGTCGTCTCCGTCGGCGGCGCTGGCGTCGCCTACTACTACCGGAAGGTCAAGGCCCTCGAAGAGAAGCGGAAGTCGATGGGCCTCGATGTCGAACTCGAGGACGACTCCGGAAAGGGGCCGCCGCCGGGGATGTAGGCGGCTCGACGCGTGGGTACAGAGGCGAGAAGTCGAGGCCCGGATCGGGAAGGTCTCGAGGCGTGATCCAGGAACGAGAAATCGAGCCGTGACGCTCAGGACAGCGAGAGGCCGCGAATCTCGACCGTGTCGCCCTCCTCGACGCGACCGATGATCTCGCCGTCCGTCTCGTCGACGAGCGCCTCGGCGTCCGACTCGTCCAGGGCAACCACGAAGCCAGTACCCATATTGAAGGTGCGGTGCATCTCTTCGTCGGTGACGTTCCCCTCCTCGGCGACGAACTCGAAGATCGGCTGAATCGGCAGAGGATCCTCGATCACGTAGCGATTCTCGCCCATCCGAAGCAGGTTCGTCCAGCCGCCGCCCGTGACGTGTGCGGCAGCCCGAACGTCGTGGCGGCGCATCGGCTCGAGTAAGTGCGTGTACAGACGGGTCGGTCGAAGCAGTTCCTCGCCGATGGTGACCTCGGGGTCCAGCGGAAAGGTGTCGCCGTAGTCGTGGTTCCGGGTCACAGCCTCGCGGGCGAGCGTGAGGCCGTTCGAGTGGATGCCGTTCGAGGGGAAGCCGACGAGGACGTCGCCCGCCTCGGCGTCTTCATCGAGAATTTCGTCTTTGAGCGCGAGACCGGCGCAGGTTCCGGCGAGGTCGAAGCCTGTGACGACCTCGGGCATGACCGCGGTTTCGCCGCCCAGGAGCGTGAGGTTCGCCTCTTCGAGGCCGGCCGCCAGCCCTTCACCGATTTCGGCGGTGAGGTCGTCGTCGGGTTCGTCGACCGCGAGGTAGTCGACGAACGCGACCGGTTCGACGCCTGCGGCGACGAGGTCGTTGACGTTCATCGCGATGCAGTCGATACCAATGGTCGAGAAGTCTTCGATGGCCTCGGCGACGAGGAGCTTGGTGCCGACCCCGTCGGTCGCCAGCGCGAGGTAGCGGTCGCCGATGTCGAGCAGGCCGGCGTACTCGGTCGTTATGCCGCTCCCGAACGCCTCGAGGAGCGCGGCCGTGGCGTCTTCGCTAGCGTCGATGTCGACGCCCGTCTCGGCGTAGGTGAGTTCCTCTGGCTCGCCATCACTGTCGTCGCCGTCTCCGTCGCCACCGCCGGAACCACCCCCTGCCTCGTTCGCCTCGTTGGTCATGCTCGAGAGAGCACGGGGCGAGGGCAAAAGGTCACCGGTCCAGCGTCGGAGTAGGCGGGCGACGGACGCTACGGCGAGCGGCAGCATCGCGTGCGGCGGTGTCGAGTGCGGCATTGTCGAGTACGGCAGCGTGGCGTTCGGCAGTTCGATCAACCGCTCGAGGTCAGGCGTCACCGACAGCCAGTTCGAGGGCGCCCTCGGACGTGACGGACTCCGCCTTCTCGAGTAATGCAACGTCGCCCTCGTCCCTGTCGTACTCGACGAGCCCGTGATCTGCTACCATCGGCAGATGCACGTGGACGAGCGAAACGTGAACGTCCCGTCGAGCGCGCCGACGGTCCTCGGCGTCGTCGTCCGGCAGACACTCCCGTCTCGAGATCGCCTCAGCGAGGCCATCGACTGTATCCTGCCCTCGCATCGTGAGTATAGTGAGGAGCCGTCGTCGTCGGGGGTTCGTGAGTATCCGATACGCTGCCTCTCGATTACGAACCGTCGGTCGTGTTTTCGACATCGTACCAGTCCCTTCTCGAGGATCGAGGTGAGGACTGTTCCTAACCATGCAGATTCGCCGACAGGGTGCCGCATCCAGACAATATCGACGGAACACGCAACGACAACGACAGTGGACCGCCAGCCGCTCGAGTCGCTACCCGATCAAAACGGACTCGAGAGGTAGGCCTTCGGGACGGCGTTCCGAACCGTAACCAGCGGGTCGACAACCTGGCTGATCTCGAGGCCGCCAACTAGGCTCGAGAACATGTACGCCTCGGTATCGTCGAAGTCGTGCTCGGCGCCAAGCAACGCGATGGCATCCTGGTTCGCGAGCTCGCAGGCTGCCTCGAGCGTCTCGGCGCTCGCCAGCGACTTCCAGGCGTCGCTCGTCTCGACCAGCGGGCGCTCGAGGCTCGTCGCAGGGTCGGAGAGCACGTCGAGGGTGACGTCGATCTCGGTGGCGATTTCGGCGCCGGTGCCGCACATCTCGCCATCGGCCATCGCGGCCTTGCAGTCGCCCATCGCGAGCATAGCACCCTCCTGGAAGACGGGGAAGTAGACCGCGTTGCCGGTCGTGATATCGGTCGTATCGAGGTTGCCGCCGTGGTCGTGAGGTACGAGCGTGCTGTAGCTGTCCTCGGCGGTGGCGACGCCGATCGTGCCGATTACCGGCGCGAGCGGAACCTCGAGGTCCGCGAAGGCGAGGCTGCCGTCGTCGACCGGCGTCATCTTCGATCGCGGCGACTCGACGTTCTCGTGACCGTCGAGCAACCCGAAACCGTCGATGGTGACGACCCGGCCCGCGTCCTCCGCAATGCGTATCTCCTCGATACCGACCCGAAGGACGTCTCCTGGAGAGGCTCCCTCGACCGCGATAGGGCCCGTCGCCGCGTTCACCTCCTCGGGGACCGCCTCCAGGACGTCCGCGTCGTCCTGGATCGCGCCCTCGAGGCTGTCGGCCGTCTCGACGGTCAGGCTGTCACCCGACTCGACGGTGATCGCTGGCTCGAGGTCGGGGGTGAACTCGTAGAGTTTGCCGTCCTCGTAGCTGATCGTGTGATCGGTTTCGATATCGGTCATGGCTCGAGTGCAGAGAGGCGTGCCCCGGCCATCAAACCGCGTGATCGTTCGTGGCCGTCGACCGTTCCAGCCCGACGGGCGGCCCTCGAGTGCTCAGAACGTCACCCCACCCTCGAACGTCGCCACCAGCGTCCCGTCCTCGAGAGGATCCGGCGCCGTAGTCTCGGGTTCCTCCGGGTCGAGGGCAGCACCCGCGTCCCGGTAGTCGGCTCTCGCGACGCCACCCCTGTCGATGGCGTAGACGACCGCGCTGAATCCGATGTCGGCCTCCCAGACCGCTCCGTCATCGGAGACACCCGCTGTCGCGCCGGCCGCACGCAGCAAGAAGACGGTCGTGACTCCCTCGTGCCAGTCGAAGGTCTCGCGTTCTCGAACGCTGTGCCCGATGCGGAGGATTCGATCCGAGCCGGATCGGGCACACAGCAGGTCGTGAGTGAGGTACGCTTCGTCGAACGCGATGAGGTAATCGATCACCGCCTCTTCGTCGAATCCCTCCGGAATGACGGGGTAGGGGATCGTTTCGGCCGTCTCGTACTCTTCGTGGTCATCCCCGTACTCTACCTCGACCGTCTCCGACTCGATGTCGCACTCGGGCCGGGTCGGCTCGCCGTCGAACGCCTCGAGAACGCGGCTCTCGTCCCCGCTACCACCGTCAGTTCCATCGTTGTCACCGTTTCCACCGTTTTCAGCGCCGTTTCCGTCGTCCACACTCGAGGGACTGGCTTCGTCGGCCAGACAGCCCGCCGTGGCCGCCGTCGTGGCACCGAGTGCGGCTAGTATCGCTCGCCTGTTCATACTCATTCGTACGAAAACAGGGGTGAAAAAGCCAATGAAGGCTAAAATCGACGTTTTAGCTTACAAGAACGGACCGATATTAGAACGGGAGGCCGAACTCGAGATAAAACAGCGCGAGCAGGCCGGCACACGTCGCGAACGTCACCGCGAAGACGGGCTTGCTCCACTCGAGGACGGACTTGCCGTCGAGCGGCCCGAAGGGGATCATGTTGAACGCGGCCAGGAACAGGTTGATCAGGACGCCCATGTGCCCGATTTGCTGGAGGAGTGCGGGTCCCTCGAGCGCCCGCGTCCCGACGAATACTGGCAAGAAGAGCCCGGCCAGGACCAGGTTCGTCACCGGGCCGGCGACCGAGATCAGCCCGTTCTCGCGGTAGGTGATCTGCCCCCGGTGGTAGACGGCGCCCGGCGCGGCGAAGAGAAAGCCGATCAGCGCACTCATGATCGCCAGAAAGAGCATCTGGTAGTCGGCTCGAAAGGCCGCAACCTGGCCGAAACGAACCGCGACGACCTTGTGAGCGAGTTCGTGGAGCAAGAACGCGACGCCGACGGTGACGAAGCTCAGCGCGATCATCATCGCGAAGTGGCCTGGCGAAGCCAGTCCGAGGTGGATGGGGGCGAGCAGGAGGGCGAACGCGACGCTCAGGACGATCCACGCGAGTGCCAGGTCGAACAGTTCCCGATCGGTGAATGTGAGCGGGGAGGGTCGCTCGTAGCTCACGAGAGGACCTCGTAGATCAGCTCGAGGCTGTTCTGGGCGCCCCTGATGAGTTCGTTCATCAACGCGTCGACCCCGCCGAGTTCACCGCCCGCCAGCCACGGTAAGACGACCAGCGGGAAGAGGAACGTCGCGATCATGCTCCCGACGTTCGTCAGCGCGACGATCATGATGAGTCGGAACAGCGGCACGTCGAACATCTCCTCGATGGACTCCGTGATGGGTTTCGACGTGTCGCCGATGATGGTGTTGAGCGTCCTGATGTCCGTGACGTTCACCGGGCGGTACCGGAGTTCGACGTACCCGGCGAACCAGCCGGGAGCCAGCAGCGGGTTGATGCTCGTGAGCCAGGCGATGGCGCCGCCGACGCCGGCGCTGGTCCAGCGTGCCCCGGCCAGGCGAGCCAGCGTGAACGCGAAGACGCCGTTGAACAGGAACCACGCGAGAAACACCTTGAGCAGGAAGATGTCTCGGACGCCGGCCATCAACAGGAGGAAGAAGAAGCCGACGAACGCGACCATCACGAGATAGCCGATGACTTTGAAGATCGAGAACCGACGACTCGATGCCGTTCCCGTGATCGACTCCATGGACGGCAAGGTCTCGGGCGCCGCGAGGTAGCGTTCGATACCGGCCTTGTGGCCGGCGCCGACGACGGCGACGACGTCGTATCCCTGCCCTCTGAGCGTGTGGAGTTTGTGGGCGATGAAGGCGTCTCGCTCGTCGATCAGCGCGTTGGCCCCGCTCGGACTGAACCGGCGGAACTCCTCCATCATGGCGGCGACGACGTCCCCGTCGGTCATCTCCTCGATGTCGATCTCCTCGATGTTCTCGACGTCCGACGTGAGCGCTTCGAGCAGGAGACCGACGGCCACGCCGACGGCGACGCCGATCCCGAGTCCGACGAGTCCGCTGACGATGCCACGAATAGCGAAGTCCCCGGCCGCCTCGAGCGCGGTGGCGTCGAACGGGCCGACGAACGTCTCGGTGGCGACCAGTACCCCCATTCCGACGACGCCGAGCATGGCACCCGTAACCACCCGGAGCGAGGACCCGCTGAGCAAGCCACCGGTGTACTCTCCCGCGTGCTCGAGCGACGGGAGAAAGAGCAATCCGACGAACAGCCCGCCGATCAGCCCGATGCCGAGCGCCCCCACGTACTGGAGCATCGTCGGATTCGTAATTCCGAGGCCGAGTGCGCTCTCGAGGCCGGCCGTGGTGGCGAACAGGGTTCCGAAGAGGAGTCCGAGGGCGAGACCGAACACCCCGCCGAATGCGACCGAAAGCGTCCGGGGGTCGGTGACCCCGAGGGCGAGCCCGCCGACCATCTTGAGCTTCTCGGTGCCGGTGAGACGTGCCCAGAACCGTTGGATCGTCACCTGGATGTCCCGGTCGACGAGGGCGACGCCGTGGCCGTTTCGCTCGGCCGCCTCGATGGCCGCCTTCATGTCGGCGCCGGGTTCGACGTCGAACTGTTCGCCGAGGCGAGACTGGACGTACGAGAGCATCCAGTAGGCCAGAAACTGGAAGACGGTGTTGCCGCTCAGGAGATCCTTCGCTTCGATGTCGTCGGGCGTGCCGCCCTGCATCTGGCGGTACCGCCCCTCGTCGAGTTCGACGGCGACGACGTCGGGGTCCTCGCGGTCGATCGTCTCGTGGACGTCGTCGACGCTCCGCTGGGAGACGTGGGCCGTCCCGAGAACGTGAATCGAGCCACGACTGCGTTCCGGTGGTTCGGGCGGGTCCGGAACGGTCGCGTCACCTGCATCGCTCATTGTCGGGGTAACTCGCTCACGGCTTTTACCAGTATCGAAGGGGGACGAAATGTTCCTCGAGCAGTGCACGGACGCAGCCGACGTCGGTTCCGAACCCAACCGTTCCTGATCACCGTCGACGACCACCGGTCAGTGCGGCCACCTCGAGAAGCAGCGCCGGAAGGACGAGGCCAAGCACGGCGATCCCCGCCAGACGGAACGTCAGGCTGTCGATCGACCGCGCGGCCAGCCACGCGAGACCGAGCATAGCGGTAAGAACGAGGCCGCCGACGAGTAACTGACCGGGAATCCCGAGCCATCGACGAAGGGTTCTGTAGCTGTCTCTATCTCTGCCACTGTCTCGAGTACCCATTAGTTCGTTCGTCTCGAGTCCGCACGCGACCGTCATAAGTGCTGGTGCTGAGACTCGAGGCACGTCTCAGGTGATCGAACCCGATCGAAAGAAACTGATTCCCCGGCGGAGAAGCCAGCAGCGATGACCGCGCTCCTGGAGACGTTGATCGAAAATCGCGAGATGGTCCAGCCAAATCACTCGAACAACCTCGAGACGGCCCACGGGGGGAACGTCATGCTCTGGATGGACGAAATTGGGGCGATGTCGGCGATGCGGTTTTCGGGCGAGACCTGCGTCACAGCCCGGGTCGACCGAATGAACTTCGAGCGGCCGATCCAGGTCGGCGACGTGGCGTTCATCTCGGCGTACGTCTTCGAGGCCGGGCGGACGAGCATAAAGACGCGACTCCGGACCTACCGCGAGGACCTCCGGACGGGCGAGCGCGAGAAGACGACCGAGTCGGTCTTCACGTTCGTCGCCGTCGACGACGCCAGCCAGCCGACGCCGGTTCCGGATCTGACGATCGAATCCGAGCGCGGCGAGCAGTTGCATCGAGAGGCCCTCGAGTACGATACTGGCGATCGCTGAGCGGTCGGTGACACGGACCGCGTCCATACTGGGAGGTCAGTACCGGACCACCCATCGCCCCACCGACGGAACGCGACCGACGCTACTAACCCGACGAGCACCGTCAGCCCCGACGATGAGAATCGCGATCACGGGTGGCACCGGATTCGTGGGGTCACACCTGGCTCGACGCCTCGGCGACGACGGGCACGATCTCGTGCTGATCGCTCGAGGGGTTGACGAGCGAAACGTCGACCTGCTCGAGCGTGAGAACGTCGAATTCGTCCCAGCCGCCGTGACCGACGAGCGGACGCTACGCGAAGCGTTCGTCGACTGCGAGGCCGTGGCGCATCTCGCCGGGATCAATCACGAGCGCGGGGCACAGACGTACGAGGCCGTCCACGTCGACGGGACGAGGAACGTCGTCGAGGCGGCGACCGACGCGGGCGTCTCGAAACTCCTCCTCACGAGCTACCTGCGCGCCCGTCCGGACTGCGGGTGGGCGTACCACCAGTCGAAGTGGGAAGCCGAACGAATCGTCCGCCGATCGAGACTCGAGTACACGGTCGTCAAACCCGGCGTGGTCTACGGACCGGGGGATCGGATGCTGTGGGGAATCGCCCGCTCGCTCGCGACCGTCCCGGTGTTTCCGCGTGTCGGACTCGGCGAGCGACGGATTCGGCCGGTCGCGATCGAGGACCTCGTCGACGTGCTGGCGGCGTCGATCGTCGAGGATCGGCTCTCGGAGACGACGGTCGCCGTCACGGGCCCGGAGGAACTGACGGTCGCGGAACTCGTGAAGCGTGTGGGCGACGCAATCGGACGGAATCCTATCGTCGTCCCCGCGCCGGTTCGGGCACACCTCGTCTCGGCCTGGGCTCAGGAACGGATTCTCGAGACGCCGGTCGTGACGACCGCCGGCGTCCGAATGCTCGCCGAAGAAGCGACGGAGCCGGCGCCGAAAGCCGTGTGCGATCCCTTGCCGGAGGTCCTCGAGCCAACCCGGCCGTGCTCGAGACGGCGAATCGAGGCGGGACTGCCACAACTCGAGCCGTTCGGCGTCGGAGATCTCCGGTGGCCCTGACGATCCAGGACGATCCGTCGAGTCCGAGTTCGCCCCTTCCCCGCCCTTCAGATCCTACGGAAACCGAACCGTCTCGTCGACGGGATCGATCTCGACCCGACCGCCGATGGGGATCGGTACCGTCGGCCACGCGTGCCCGAACTCGAGTCCCTGCACCACCGGCGCGTCGGGGTTGTACTCCGCGAAGACGTCCGCGACGACCTCGCGCTGTTGCTCCCGGTAGGTTTCGCGCCACTCCGGCGGCCGGTCCTCCTCGTGTGACCGTGACGCGGGTCGACCGACGAGGACCCCTGAAAACCGCTCGAGCAGGCCCCGTTCACCCAATGCGCGCAACACGCCGGCGACCCACTCGGGAACGGGGACCTCCTCGGAGGTCTCGAGCGCGAGCACGGCCCCCTCGAAGGCGTCATCCTCGGGGAGGTACCGGTCCGCGAGGAACTGCTGGTCGATGATCTCGAGACAGCCACCCCAGACCCGTCCGGAGACGGCGTCGTTCCCGCCCGACCAGTGCCAGCCGTCGCTCGCTTCCGTCTCACGTGGCTCCTCGAGGGCCTTGGGATCGGCCCAGTTGCCGGGCTGGTCGGTGAATCGCTGGGCCGGTTCGACCGTCCCGATAGAATCCTCGAAGAACGCCCGTTCGGCGTACTCAATGGTGTGATCGAACATCTCGCCGTCCATCGCCAGTTCGACCATCACCGCGGGGCCGTAGAACGAGACGATCCCGAGGTTCCACAGGTACGTCGCGAGGTTGGTGTTGTCGCTGTAGCCGTAGAATCGCGTTGGGTTCTCGCGGAGGACGTCCGGCTCGAGGTGTGAGAGCATCCGGATCTGGTCGTTGCCGCCGATAACGGCAATTACCCCGTCGACGTCGGGGTCCGCGAAGGCGTCCATCACGTCCCTCGCTCGCGATTCGGGGTTCTCGTAGAGTTCCTCCCGGCCCATCTCCGTGGTCGGATACTCAACCGGCTCGAGGTCGAAGACGGTCCGCAGGCGCTCGAGTCCCAGTTCGTAGACGTGAGGTGCCTCGAGTGCGGGATTCGACGCCGGGGCGACGACGGCGATCCGGCTTCCGCGCTCGACCGGCGGTGGCGTGACGAACTCCTGATCGTCCATAGGTGTGACTGTGCCGGTCGGCTCAAGAAACTATGCCAGGGTTGCGAGGAGATAGCACGGTCCGGGTCAGCCGAGCAGGTCCTCGAGTTCCGCCAGCGAATCGAGGACGTACGTCGGCTCGAGGTCGGCGGCCGCGACATCGGCGCGACTCGCCACACCAGTCGTTACGAGCGCAGTGTCCGTGCCAGCCCGCATGCCGAGTTCGATGTCCGTATTCAACCGGTCGCCGACGACGAGGGTTCGCTCCGGGCTGCCCTCCAGACCCAGGCGCTCGAACGCGGCGTCGGCCGCGATTTTCGAGGGCTTGCCGAGGATGCCGTCGACCTCGCGGTCCGCAACCGCCTCCATTGCGGCGATGATCGTTCCGGATCCGGGTACCATCCCTCCGTCGGTCGGAATCGTCACGTCCGGGTCCGTCCCGTAGAACGCGTCTGCGCGCTCGAGCGCCGTCAAAGCGTGGCCGAGGTCGTCGTAGGTCAGGTCGCGGTCGATCGAACCGAGGACGACGGCCGCCTCCCGCGGGTCGTCGATCACGGCGAGCGAGGATTTCTCGAGCAACGTCTCGAGTCGCGACTCCCCGACGACGAAGACGGACGCCTCCGGGTGCGTATCCGCGAGAAACTCGGCAGCGACGGTCCCGGACGTGAGCACTCGATGCGGGTCGACGGCGAGGTCGTGCGCCGACAGTCGCTCCTCGTAGTGGGCCGCCCCGCGGGTCGGGTTGTTCGAAAACAACAGGCGGTCGCAGCCGGCGTCGTCGATCGCTCGGATGCCTACGGTCGCACCCGGCAGCAGTCGGTCGCCGCGGACGAGAGTCCCGTCGACGTCGAGGATCACCGCCTCGTAGCGCGTCATGGCCGGCACCTGGCGCGCGAGCGTGTTGAGCCTTCGGGTCTCGGTGTTCGCGCTGGCGCGAGATGGCTGTACCAATCCTTATTCACACCCCGGCCGTACCATCGGCCATGACACTCGAGGTCGAGCCCCCGGATCCGCCCGAACTCTCCTACGTCGACCCCAACGAGTACGAGGACGCGACCGTCGTCGGCGAACCCGACGACATCGACTACCGCCGCGAGGAACTCCAGGCGTTCCTCGAGGAGGGCGCCTGGAAGGAGGCTTTCGACGCTTGGCGCGAGGACGCCGACCTCGAGCCACGAGCGTTCGAGATCGCGACCGACCTCGGCCTGTTCGCCCAGTTCGACTTCTTCTGGGACGACTTCGCCGACCGCGTCGGCTACCACGCGCCGGGCATTCCCGAGGACTGGCAGGAGACGGAGTATCACCCAGCACTCGATTCCTGGGGCACCGTCTCCTCGATCAACGCCGAACTCACGGAGTTCGGGCAACTGGTCTGTGAGATCCTCAAGGACGACTACATCGACTGGGAAGCCGAGTACGAGCCGCCGGAGGACCTACCGGACTTCTAGACGCTCGAGTCGGCCACTCACAGGTCCGAGAAACACCGAGAAACAGACCGCGAGGAACAGCGACCCGGGATCTACGGAAACCGCGCCAGAAACGTCAGGAAGACGTCAGCGGAGTTCGGGCGCGACCTCCTCACCCAACCGATAGATGCACTCGCGCATGGCCTCGGTGTCGGTACCTGGATGGTACGTCCGGAAGATCACGTGGACGTCGTCGCCCAGCACCTCCCGATGCGTCTCGAGTTCCTCGGTGACCTGCTCCGGCGTGCCGAAGATCGCCTGCTCTTTCAGTTCCTGCTTGCGCTCTGCGGGGAGTTCCTCAACCGATTCGCCCGAGAAAATCTCGGCGTACCGTCGCTGAATATAGAGGTACCCGTCTCGCATGGTCTCCCAGGCCGCCTCGCGGGAGTCGCCGACGAAGCCGTGCTTGATGACGTAGATGCCGAAGTCGTCGTCCAGTCCTTCCTCCTCGCGTACGTTTCGAATGTCCTGGACGCGCTTCTCGAGGCCCCGGAGCGAGAGCGACGAGGGCGCACACCAGGCGTCGGCGGTGCGCGCGGCCCGCCTGACGGCTGGTTTGGCCTTTCCGCCGAGCATAATCGGCACGTCGCCGCCCGGTTTTGGCGTGACGGTCACGTCGGGGGAGACGTCGTGAAATTGCGCGTCGTACTCGAGCGGGCCTTCGGACCAGGCAGCCCGACACAGGCCGACCTGGTCGGCCAGGCGCTCGACCCGTTCCTCGCGGGGGATGCCGAAGGCGTCGAACTCCCGAGGATTGGAGCCGATGGCGAGTCCGAGGGTCATCCGCCCGCCGGAGAGCAGGTCGACGGTCGCGGCGTCCTCCGCGAGGCGCACGCCGTCGTACAGCGGCGCGAGGGCGATGCAGGTCCCGATTTCAATGTCCTCGGTCGCGGCGGCGAGCGCACCAAGGGTTGGCATCGTTGCCGAGAGGTAGCCGTCCTCGGCGAAGTGGTGTTCGGAGACCCACGCGCTGTCGAGGCCGGCGTCGTCGATTGCCCGGCCAAGCTCGAGGACCTCGTCGTAGAGCTCGCTCATCGAGCGGTCGTCGTCCGGCCGCTGTTGGCACGTGAACAGCCCGGTGCCGAGTTGCATGGTGGAAAAATTGCACGAGGGAGGTAAAGTCGTTTCTACACGACGGCGTCTATTCACGACGTAGGACGCTCGACGCTCGACGCACGACGGACAAATGGTGATCGACGACTACTCGTGACCGACCCTGTCGTGGAAGGACGCATCGCCCGCTCGAGCCAGCGTGCGCGCGACGCGAATCGGCTCCGGGCGGCCGCCTTCCGGCGTAAACGTCTGGACGAACGACGCGGCCCGGTCGGCGTCGAGACCAGCCGTTCGAACGTAGACGGTCTCTGCTCCGTCCGAATCCGCCCCGTCCGAACCCATCTCGTCCGAACCCATCTCGTCCGAATCCATCTCGTCCGAATCCATCTCGTCCGAATCCGCCCCGTCCGAAGTCATCTCGCTCTCGAGGCGAACCGATCGCCTCGGCGGGAGCGACCGATACCGCTCGAGGCGCATCTCGAGTGCCTCGCCGGAAAACGCCTCACGGAGGCCCGGTTCGAGGCCGTCGCTCTCCTCGAAAGTGACCGCGACGACGGGAACGCCCGTCCGATCGTAAATCGCCTCCAGGTCGAGCAGGTTGTACCAGGCGGGAGCGACCGCGCCGACGAAACAGACGCGAACGTCCGGACGCTCGAGACCGGTGACGAGTGAGACGATCGCATCAGTCGCGTCGAGGCCACCGACGGTACACCGGTCGAAAATCGCGCCATCGAGCACGCGGTCGGCGCGGACGACAACCCCGGCGAGCGTGCTCTCGTCGGCCCCAGGACGGTACGACTCGGCGATGCCGAGCGCTCGCGTCCCGGGTTTCAGTTGCATCGCGGTCCCCTCCAGTGAACTGACGCGCTAGTTACGGTCTTTGATGTCCTTGAGCCGATCGAGCAGTTCCTCGCTCGAGGCGCCGTTTTCGAACTCGATACTCCCCTGGTGGTTGGTTTCGTCCGACTCCACCGCATCGTTCTCGTCAAAATCCGTATCGACGTCTCGTTGTTCGGACTCGTCGTAGCTTCCGAACCCCATACGGAGTAAACTACAGGCCGAAGCTAAATAAGAATGCTGGCACCAGAACGAGACGTTCGCCGACTCGAGCGCGTCAGTTGCTGACCGAAACTTCTCGTTCCCGTTCCCGTTCCAGTCGCTGACAGCCCAGAACCAGCGACTCGGGGAGTTCGGCGGCGTGAGAGTGAAGCGCCTCGAACACCGCGGCCACCTCCTCGAACCGCGGACCGCGGGAGGCGACGAACGGGTCCGACTCCCACTCGACGAACCCCAGGTCGTCCAGGAGCGGCAGATGGCGGTGAAAGAGTTCCTTCCGGAGCACGTTGGGGTCGGCGGGGGCGTCCGGATTGATCGCCCGCTCCGGAAGCGGAACCGCCTCGTCTCGAGGGGCGTCCAGGAGCGAGACAATGAGCTGACGCCGAGGTTCGGCCGAGAGGGCTTCGAATACGTCGTTCCACTTCCGCATCGTGTCCGTGCTGTTCTCGAATCGAACCGTTGTCATACCAACACGTTGGGGCCGATAGTACTTAAGCGACCGACCTAATCGATCGGTAGTTGATCGGTCACGAGAGCAGATAGTGGCGATAACAAACCCGTTTCGAGCGTATTGGACGGTAACGGCGGCCCTATTGCTCCCACTCGAGTCGAGCCACGCTGGTATGGTCGTTCGCTGGAGGGCCAGCGCTTTTGTCCGTCGGCATGGAGTCGGTCGTATATGGACGTCCACCACGTCACCGAAAAGGCGGACACGTTCACCTGCAACGCGTTCCTGGTCACCGGCGGGCGGACCACGCTCGTCGACGCGGGCGCGATGGACGGCGTCGTCGACGCAATCCGCGAACACACGGACGATCTCGAGGCCGTCGTCCTGACCCACCAGCACGGCGACCACGTCGCGGAACTCGAGGCTGTCGTCGACGCGTTCGACCCCACGGTCTACGCCTACGCGGATCACTCGCTCCGGACCGAGGTGCTCCAGGCCGACGAGACGGTTCGGATCGGCGACGAGGACTTCGAGGTGGTGTTCACGCCGGGGCACGCCGACGACCACGTCTCGCTGGTCTCGGCGACGACCTTGTTCAGCGGCGACGTCGTCGTCCACGACGACGGCGCGTTCGACTACGGCAGTTTCGGGCGGACGGACATGCCAGGACAGTCCCGGGAGACGCTCATCGAGAGCCTCGAGCACTTGCTCGATCGGCTTCCCGACGGCGTCGAGCACCTCTACGCGGGCCACGGCGAGGTGTTCCACGGCGATGTCAGAGACGTAATCGAGACGGCGCTCGAGCGAGCGGAGAAACGGGAGCCGAAGTATCCCGACGAGTAGTAGCCTGTTACTCGCCACGAACGAGCGGAGAGAAATCGGAGCCGAGTCGATCAGGCCGCGCGGGCTTCCTTCGCCTTCGGACGGAGGTTCTTGTAGCCGCACTTGCGACAGCGCGTCGCTCGCTGGGAGTTGCGGGCGTTACAGCGCATGCAGATCATCTTCTCGAGCGTCCGTTTTTCCGCGGCGTCGAAACTGGCCATACCGGTCGTTAGCCGGAGGGCCATATAACGGCTGTGATCCCTCGTTGGTACCACGCGAGTCTCGAGTTGTACGGGACCCGAGTTGTCGAACGGTACGCTTACAACCGGTTCGGCCGTTTCGCCGACCGTGAGCGACGACAGGGCGACGTCGATGCGAGCGACGCTAGTCCGCCGAGGGCTCCAGGCGATGGCCGTGGGCTTCGTCCTCTCGGGACTCGGCGTCGGTGCGCTGCTCGCCAGCCAGGACGACGTGGCACTCGGCGTCGTCGCCATCCCGCCGCTGGTTCTCTGTGGAGTCGGCGTCCTGTTGCTGGTGCTCGTCGGGCGTCGGGGCTCGAGAGGGAGCTGATCTGGTTCGAGATAGAAACAGACTCACGTGTCCTCGTCCACCAGGTACTCCTCCTGGACGCCGACGACTTCGCTCGAGTCCGCACACCCGGCGTACCGCCGCAGCGGTTCCTCGTTGAGTGTCAGGAACGTCTCGCCCCATCGAAACGGCTCGAGGAGGTCGCCGGCGGCCTCCTCGTGACCGAAGATGCGGAGCGCCGCGGCGAGGGCCTCCACGGTCGTCAGCCGAAACGGTCGGCCGTAGTTGATGGGATTAGCGGCGACCAGGAAGGGAAGTGCCCGGTGGACGCCCGACATCGAGAACGCGGCCTGCTCGGCGGACTCCCAGGAGCAGTCGAGCGCCACGAGTGTGTCGAGGGCGTCGTCGGCGTCCGCCGGCGAGAGCGCCTGCTCGGCGTGGGGGTTGAGCACGACGCCGTAGGGGACGGCCCGCATCGACCGGTGAAGGATCGCCCGGTCGAAGCGCTCGAGGCGCCGGGCCGTACACTTCTTCGGGTCGTCGTCGCCCTCGTAGTAGACGTGACACTCCACGCCCGGAGAGAGGGGCGTGGGGACCAAAAGGGGGTCGATCTCTGCGTTCCCGTGCGAGCGTCGAGGGCAGGGACGGGGCCGGCCTCGGACCGACGACCGTTTCAGGCCTCGTGGATCGCCTCCCCGCGATTCAGCCGTGAGGCGATCCGGAACGTCTGTTCGGCCTCGCGGTTCGTCGGGAAGTGAGCGGCCATATAGCGGGCCGTTTCGAGCAGCGGCATCCGTCGCATACGCTCGTCGACAGGGTCGTCGGCCCCTGCATCGGCCTCTCCCTCCGCCGCGAGCAGGTCGAACTGTCGGAACGCCGCCTCGACGTTCTGGAGGGTGTGGAAGCCAGCGTCCTCCCGGAGGAGTCCGCGGCCGAGCGTCTCTTTGAGGTCGGCGGGATCGCCGCCGCAGTCGAAGAACTCGGCGACGAGCCGGCCCGCCTCGTTGACCTCGCCCTCACGGTCGAAGGTCTCGAGGAGGGTCTCCAGGATCGCGTCGGGCTCTCGTCCGGTCTCGTTATCGCTCGGCTCCGGCACCGGCGCGGGCGGCGTGTTGAGGAACCGGTCCAGGTAGACGCTCATCGCGGCGTCGAACACGCCGCGGTACAGTTCGACGGCGTCGGTTCGGCGGGTCGTCTGCTGAACGGCGTTGGCGTACGTGAAGGTGTGGTGGACCGTGTTCCAGTCGTTGAACTCGTTGGCGACGCCGAACTGGGCGACCCGCGTCGTGGCTGCTCGCGTGACGACCGCGGCGAGGTCCTCGGTCGTCGCGCCGTCGGCGACGGCGTCCGCTAACGCGTCGACGATCGCTTCGGGGTCGTCGCCGAGGAGGGTCGTCTGCAAGTCAGCCGGCGGGGTCCACTCGCCCGCCTCGCGAGCGTCCGCCCCCTCCGCAGCCAGCGCCTCGAGCCCGCTCGTCTCGCTCACGTCGCCGCCGTAGACCTCCTCGAGCAGGGACACGAGGTCGACTGGCTGTCGCCACGCCGAGGACTCGTCGCTCCGGCTGGCGGTCACCAGCGGCTCGACCAGCGACGCGAGGACGTCTCCCGCGAGGTCCCAGCCGACGTGCTCGAGGGACTCGAATGCCGTGTTGGCGAAGTCCAGGACGTGGCCGGTCGTGAGGTAGGGGTGGTCCGTGGCGGCGGCGAAGACGATCTCCGCGACCTCGGCTTCGGTGTGGCCGGCCGCGACGGCCGTCCGCAGACAGCGCTCAGCGCCGTCGGCGTCGCGCACCTCGACGCACTCGCGGAACCAGTCTTTGAGGCGCTCGAGGGACACCTCGCTCGTCGAGAACGACGGCTGGTCGAACTTCGGCGGTTCGCCCGCGCAGTCGCTCGCGACGTGGCGAACGCCGGTGTAGAGCGCCCGCTTTCGGTCCTCGGGTTCGAGGTCGTCCATCACGTTGGCCATACAACCGAGGATCGTGGCCCCGGAGGACCAGCCCATGTCCCGGTAGCGAGTGGCGAACTCGAGCGTCGTCGCCATCGGTTCCGTGTACTCCACGTCGGCGTCCAGCAGGCCGATAGTCGACTTGGCGGTCACCAGGCGCAAGTTCTCCTCGAGACCCGTTTCCAGCCTATTGGCCCAGTGTTCGGCTGGCGAGACCTCGAGCGGGGGGTTCGGGTCGACGTAGACGGTGCCGTCGCGGACCTCCGTCGGATACGTGCGGACGTCGTCGGCCCACGGATCGAACGTGTCCCCGCAGGAGAGTTCGAACCGGGCGTGGTGCCAGTGGCAGGTCAGAATGCCGTCGTCGACGGTTCCCTCCGAGAGCGGAAAGCCCATGTGCGGACAGCGATTGTCGACCGCCCGGACCTCGCCCTCGTGGTAGAAGAGGGCGATGGCCGTGCCGTTCTTCGAGAGCAATTCGCGACCGCTCGCTCGCAGGTCCTCGAGGGAGACCGCCTCGACGAATCCCGAGTCGGTATCGGATGACATACGAGAACGATGGACGAGGAGTCCTAAAGGCGTTCCCTGAAATCAATTTAAGCACGGCGAACGGGAGAGACGCGTCCCTTCGCGGGGGAACGTCGTGAGCGCGGGCTCGTGAGGACGAATACGCGCTGTAACTCGAGCAACTGCTCGCGTGAAACGGGCCTCAATCAGATTCTGACGAAAACGGGTTCGAAAAGCGAATCGAAAGGATTCGAGCGCGAGCGAGGCTACTTGTGTCGCTCGAGCAGGTCGTAACTTCGCTCCCACTCGGCGTCGTCGTCGAAGTAGCGCTCCGCGAGCGGCTCCTCGGGCATCTCGCCCAGTTCCTTCTTCTGTTGCTGGTAGGACGGGCGCTCGTCGACGAAGTACCGACCCGTGAGGACGGTCCCCTCGTAGAGAGCGTTTTCCGTCTCGAACATCATCTCCTGGGCCTCCTGACGGTCGTGGATGTCGAAGTCGTAGTCGTCGGACTCCTGGACGTCGACGTACGGGACGTACTGTCGGGCGTCCTTGTTCCAGGTCGGGCACTGGGTCAGGAAGTCGATGTGGGCGAAGCCGTCGTGCTCGATGGCTTCTTTGATGATCTCTTTGGCCTGGTTCGGGTTCACCGCCGCCGTGCGGGCGATGTAGGTCGCCCCCGAGGTCAGCGCCAGCGAGAGCGGCCGAATCGGAGACTTCGCGTTGCCGTGGGGCGTCGTCTTCGACGTGTGGCCCTTCGGGCTCGTTGGCGAGGTCTGGCCCTTCGTCAGACCGAAGACCTCGTTGTTGAACACGATGTAGGTCATATCGTGATTCTCTCGAGCCGTGTGCATGAAGTGGTTGCCACCGATGCCGTAGCCGTCGCCGTCGCCGCCCGCGGCGACCACGGTCAGGCCATCGTTGGCCAGTTTCGCCGCGCGGGCGACCGGCAGCGAGCGGCCGTGGATCGTGTGGAACCCGTAGGTGTCGAGGTAGCTGTTCAGCTTGCCCGAGCAGCCGATGCCGGTGACGGTCAGGACTTCTTCCGGGGTGAGTCCTACCTCCGGGAGGGCCTGCTTCAGCGCCTTGAGGACGCCGAAGTCACCGCATCCTGGACACCAGGTCGGCTGGGGCTCGAGACCGGGTGTGAACTCGTCACGGTCGATCTCGCGTTCGTCGCCGATTGCGTTGAATGCACTCATAGTCAGTCACCTGCAGCGGGTTCGATTCGAACCTGCGCGTCCGGTTCCGCGTCCGAGCCGTCGACGTTGAGCTCGTAGCCCTCGACGATGTCGGCGGGTTCGAACGGATTGCCGTTGTACTTGAGCAGGCTGGTCAGTTTCTCGCCGTAGCGGCCGAGTTCCTTCTGGATCAGGCCGCGGAACTGGGCCGTGGCGTTCATCTCGACGACCATCGCCTGGTCGACGCTCTCGATGAACTCGGTGAGTTCGGCCTCGGGGAACGGCATCATGTCGGAGACGCCAACGGCCTTGACCGAGTGGCCCTGGTCGTTCAGGCGCTCGGTCGCCTCGACGACGGCACCCTGGGCCGATCCCCAGGTAATGATGCCGAAGTCGGCCGACTCGTCGCCCGCGTAGGTCTGGTTCGAGTCGTGCTCCTCGTCGAGTTCGGCGCGGATGGCCTCGAGTTTCTCGAGCCGTCGGTCCATCTGGAAGACGCGGTTGTCGGGGTCCTCCGAGATGTGGCCGGCCGGCGTGTGCTCGTTCCCGGTCGCCAGATAGCGCCCGCCCTTCTGGCCGGGCAGCGAGCGCGGGCTGACGCCGTTTTCGACGTCGTGCTGGAAGCGGTGGAACTTTCCGGACTCGTCGTGCGGGAGGTCCTCGAGTTCGTCCTCGGTGAGCGTCGAGCCCAGCGACGGGTCGGGTTCGCGGTCGAGGAGGCTGACGGGGACGTTCTCGTTCTCCCCGCTCAGTTTCTGGTCGTAGATGATGATCGTCGGAATCTGGTACTCGTAGGCAATGTGGAACGCCAGGCGCGTCTGCTCGTAGGCCTCCTCGATGTTAGCGGGCGCGAAGACGACGCGCGCGGAGTCACCCTGGCTCGTGTAGAGGGTGAACTCGAGATCGCCCTGTTCGGGCTTGGTGGGCATCCCCGTCGAGGGGCCGGCCCGCATCGACTCGAGCAGCACGATCGGCGTCTCGGTCATCTCCGCGAGACCGAGAGGTTCGCTCATGAGAGCGAATCCACCGCCCGAAGAGCCGGACATGGCCTTCACGCCGGCGTGGCTCGCGCCCACGGCGAGGGCCGCGGCCGCGATCTCGTCTTCGACCTGCTCGGAGATCCCGCCCATGTCGGGCAGGTTCTGGGACATGATAGTGAAGACGTCCGTCCACGGCGTCATCGGGTAGCCGGCGATGAACCGGCAGCCGGAATCGATGGCACCGTAGGCGATGGCGTTCGAGCCCGAGAGCAGCGCCTGCTCGCCCTCGTGGTCGCCCTCTGGAATGCGAAGGTCGTGCTCGAAGTCGTACTCCTCCGTGATCATGTCGTGGGCGTCGTGGAGGATCTCGAGGTTCGGCTCGAGGATCTTCTCGGGCATGGCGTCGCGCATGAGGTCCTCGATATGCTCGAGGTTCATCTCCAGGAGCGCCGCCGTGACACCGACGCCTGCCGTGTTGCGCATGACCTCGCGGCCGTGCTCTTTGGCCATCGCTCGAAGGTCGATCGGGAAGACGTGCCAGTCGTTCTCCTCGGCACGCTCCTCGAGGTCGAGTTCGGACACGTCATCCTCAGAGAGCAGCCCCGAGTCGTAAACGATGATCCCGCCCTCGTTGAGTTCGTCCAGGTTCTCCGAGAGGGGTTTGATCTCCTCGTTGCCGTAGTAGGCGCCTTCCTTCGGATTCCGGGCGAAGGAGTCACCGAGTGCGAGGAGGAAGTTGTACCCGTCCCCCCGAGACTGTACCTTGTGCCCTGCCGCGCGGATCTCGACGTAGGTGTGGCCACCGCGAATCCGAGACGGATAGTGTCGGTGGGTAAATACGTCGAGGCCCGACCGCATGAGGGCCTTCGCGAAGTTCTGACTTGTCGAGTCGATTCCGTCTCCGGAACCGCCTGCGATTCGCCAGATAAGTTCATGGTCGCTCATGGTGGATAAGCGGCCTCGGTGGCCAGCAGTATGCGGAATTTTGCTCCAGCGAACCTAAAGCCTTTGCTATAGATTACCAAGAAACTTTCGTGAAGAATGAGCATCCGCGACAGATACGCCGCCCTTTTCCGCAAGTACGTACGGAAAACGAGTTTAGAATTGTAGACAGGGGCCAGTCATATCGACGCTCGAGGACTACCACTACGGGGCGAATAGCCGATCACGCCCCACCCTCGAACGGCCTGGTCGCGACCTCGTCGTAGAGAACCGTCGACGGAGGCTCCGAGAACCAGCCGATATCGGCGATTTCGCCGTCTCGAGCACGCGGTTCGCCGCCGGCGTACTCGCCGGCGAAGATTACGATCAGGTCGTAAATCGGCGGATAATCGGCATCTATCGGACGATGTTCGATCACGTGTACCTCGAGCACGCCTGTGATCTCACACTCGACACCCGTCTCCTCTCGAAGTTCCCGACGGGCGGCCTCCCGGTAGGTTTCCTCGCGTTCTCGCTTGCCGCCGGGGTCACCCCAGCCCTCGTCGCCCTCGTTTCGCACCAGCAAAACCGCTCCGTCGGCGTTCGTCAGCCAGACGCCCGCGCCACCGAGTGCACCCTCCTCGGCCCGCCCGCACAGGCGTCGATACTGGTCGGGTGCGTGCTCCCACGTCTTGTCGACCGTTTCGAACTCGCCGTACTCGTCCCGCAGGTCGGCAACCGACGACTCGACTCGTCTCCTAGTTCGTTCGGTGACGGGGGCGGCCATCTCGCGATACTGATGGTGCCATCCAGTTAGCAATTTTGCTCGAGTGATGGGCGGTGGACGAGTACGAGTACGAGTACAAAGTGCAAACGTCAGCGAGGGCAGACGCAGGACGCGCCTCACTCGTTCCGGGGATTGGTCGGGTGGTAGTCGGTATCGTACTCGCCGGGCGTCCCATCTACCCGGTCGGGATTGATCCGGCCCGACAGCAACATGAAGTCCACGAGCGTGAGCGCGAGCATCGCCTCGACGACTGGCACCCCGCGCGGCGGGAGCACGGGGTCGTGGCGCCCGATGACCTGCGCGTCCTCGACGACCTCGCCGGTCTCCCAGTCGACGGTCTGCTGGGGTGACGGAATCGATGTGGGCGCGTGGAGAGTGACCTCGCCGTAGATCGGTTCGCCGCTGGAGATGCCACCCTGGATGCCGCCGTGGTCGTTCTCGACGGGCGTCGGGTTGCCGTCTTCGCCGAACTCCCAGTCATCGTTTCGCTCCGTCCCCGAGTACTCCCGTGCCTCCCGACCCAGCCCGAACTCGAAGGCCGTCGTCGCCGGAATCGCCATCATCGCCTGTCCGAGTCGAGCGGAGAGCGAGTCGAACCGCGGGGCACCGAGGCCGACGGGGACGCCTCGAGCCTCGAAGTAGATGCTCCCACCGATGGAGTCGCCCGCTTCCTGGTACTCCTCGATCAGGTCCTGCATCTTCACGGCTGTCTCGGGGTGGGCACAGCGCACGTCGTTTTCCTCGCTGTGCTCGAGGATCTCCTCGAAACTGGTCTCGGGCGCCTCGACGTCGCCGATCTGGTTGACGTGGGCCTTGAGTTCGATCCCCTCGCCTGCGAGCAGTTGCTTTGCTACCGCGCCTGCGGCGACCCAGTTCACGGTCTCGCGCGCAGACGAGCGCCCGCCGCCGCCCCAGTTTCGCGTACCGAATTTCGCGGAGTACGTGAAGTCGCCGTGGGAGGGTCGCGGGGCAGTGATGAAGGGTTCGTACTTCCCCGAGCGGGCGTCCTTGTTCTCGATGACGAGGCCGATGGGGGTCCCGGTGGTGTAGCCGTCCTGGATCCCGGATTTGATCGAGACCGAGTCGGGTTCGCCGCGGCTGGTCGTGATCATCGACTGGCCGGGTTTTCGCCGGTCGAGGTCCGCCTGAATGTCGTCCTCCGTCAGCTCGAGGCCGGCGGGACAGCCGGAGATCGTACACCCCATCGCCTCGCCGTGGCTCTCCCCGAAGGTCGTCACCTGGAAGAGGCGACCGAAGCGGTTGCCGTTCATAGCTGGCCCTCTGTGGCGGGCGTACTTATCGGTGCAGGATTGTGCAAGAAGGGGCGATATCGATGGTTGCCGCGGTCGATTTTCTCGAGTGGAGAACAGGGTTTCGGTCCCGAGTGCCGAATTGGGCTGAGGTCTCGGGTCTCGACCCTCGGGCTACGGGTGACTCGGGCTGTGAGCGACGTAACTCTCGCCCCTCTACTCTCGACTCTCGAGTGATTCGAATTATCCGTCGTACGCCGGAATGCCCGTCAGATCGTGACCCAGCACGAGCGTGTGGATGTCGTGGGTTCCCTCGTAGGTGTAGACCGTCTCCATGTTCGCCATGTGGCGCATGGGTGAGTAGTCCGTCGTGATGCCGTTACCCCCGAGCATCTCGCGGGCCACCCGCGACTGCTCGCGGGCCATCCGGACGTTGTTGCGCTTGGCCATCGAGACGTGCTGCGGGCGCAAGTCGCCGCGCTCCTTGAGTTCGGCCAACCGGTAGGCGAGCAGCTGCGCGAGCGTGATCTGGGTCGCCATCTCCGCTAGTTTGTCTTGCTGGAGCTGGAACCGACCGATCGGCCCGCCGAACTGCTCGCGGTCAGTCGCGTACTGGCGCGCGGTCTCGAAGCAATCCCGCGCCGCGCCAACGGCGCCCCAGGCGATGCCGTACCGGGCCTGGGTCAGACACGACAGTGGTCCTTTCATCCCTTCGACGCCGGGCAAGACGTTCTCCTCGGGCACGCGCACGTCGTTCAGGCCGATTTCGCCCGTGATCGACGCCCGCAGGGAGAGCTTCTCGGTGATCTTGTTCGTCGAGACGCCGTCCCGATCGGTCTCGACCAGGAATCCCCGGACCGCGTCCCCGCCCGTCTCGTCGCTCGAGCGATCCTTCGCCCAGACGACCGCCACGTCCGCGATGGGGGAGTTGGTGATCCAGGTCTTCGATCCGTTGAGCACGTAGCCCTCCCCGTCCTTCTCGGCACGGGTCTCCATTCCCGACGGATTGGAGCCGTGTTCAGGTTCCGTGAGCCCGAAACAGCCCACGGCCTCGCCTGCCCCGAGTTTGGGGAGCCACTTTTCCTTCTGGGCCTCGCTGCCGTAGGCGTGGATAGGATACATGACCAGGGCGCCCTGGACGGAGGCCATCGACCGCAGACCAGAGTCACACGCCTCGAGTTCCTGCATCAACAGTCCGTACGCCGTCTCGGAGACGTTCGGGGAGCCGTATCCCTCGAGGTTTGGGGCGTAAAAGCCCATCTCGCCCATCTCGGGGATAAGGTCGGTGGGGAAGGTCCCGTCCTCGAAGTGGTCGCCGATGTCGGGCGCAACTTCCGTCTCGACGAACTCGCGGGCAGTATCGCGGATCAACCGTTCTTCCTCCTCGAGGTCGGCCTCGAGGGAGAGGTAATCGAGCATGGGTGTACGTCCGCGAGAGGGCGTGAAAAGAACTCCTATCTCATCGCAAGAATTGCCGGGCGCTACCGACGACGGAGGGTCGTCCGTGCGGTCTCGAGACCGCTAACGTCGGCAATCGAACGGCCTCGAGTCGTCGCCGACCGACTGCGGGCACCCGATCCGCGAGCGCACGGCTTTTGGCCGTGCCGTCGGTAGTGGCAGATATGAACGTGGACCTCACGCACCGTCCCCGCCGACTCCGCAAGGACCGAATTCGGGGACTCGTCAGCGAAACGAACCTCGAGCCGTCGGACTTCATCGCGCCCGTCTTCATCGACGCGACGGCCGACGAGCGCATCCCTATCGAATCGATGCCCGGTCACGAGCGCGTCCCGATCGCGGAGGCCGTCCCCCGCGTCGAGGAGGTGCTCGAGACCGGCGTCGAGGCGGTGATGCTCTTCGGCATTCCGCGGTCGAAGGACGCCGAGGGGACTCGGGCGTGGGCCGACGACGGCGTCGTCCAGGAGGCCACCCGTCGGATTACCGCCCAGACGGACGCCTACGTGATCACCGACGTCTGTCTCTGCGAGTACACCGAGCACGGTCACTGCGGGCCGATCGAGACGGGGGCGCGCGACTTCGAGGGCGAACGAGGAGGGCGAACCGCGGGCGCGAGCGGCGGCCTCACCGTCGACAACGACGCTACTCTCGAGTCCCTGGAACGAATCGCCGTCTCCCACGCCGATGCGGGCGCGGAGATGGTCGCCCCGAGTGGCATGATGGACGGAATGGTCGGCGCGATCAGGAGCACCCTCGACCGCGAGGGCCACGCCGACGTGGCGGTCATGAGCTACGCCGCGAAGTACGAGAGCGCCTTCTACGGCCCGTTCCGGGACGCGGCCGACGGCGCGCCCAGTTTCGGCGACCGCCGCCACTACCAGATGGACCCGGCCAACCGCCGCGAGGCGACCCGCGAGGTCCGCCTCGACGTCGAGCAGGGGGCGGACGTGCTGATGGTCAAACCCGCCCTACCCTACCTCGACGTCGTGAGCGACCTCCGAAGAGAGTTCGACCACCCCGTCGCCGCCTACAACGTCTCCGGGGAGTACGCCATGCTCCAGGCCGCCGGCGAGAAGGGGTGGCTCGACCTCGAGGCGGCCGCCCTCGAGTCGCTGCTGTCGATCAAACGGGCGGGTGCCGATCTGATTCTGACGTACTTCGCCGAGGACGTGGCCCCTCGCCTCTGAGTCGAGTTCGTCGCTATTCGGAGGATTCGACGCACTCGGACTGATGACTCGAGTGCGTGTGACTCGAGTTCGTACGACTCGAATCGACGATTCGTCGCACTCGAGCAGGGGCGCTCGGACGTTCGTCCAGTCGGGGTTCCGGGCTCCGTGACGACTGGCAACGTTTGCCGCGCGTGAGCCCGAAATCAGCCGTTCCGAATGCCTATGGTGGCGACTCGGCCATTCTTACCGCGAATGGACGCTGACAATCGTCCAGTTTCGGTCGCTCGGGAATCACGCTGCCGGACGGACGGACACCTTAGATCGGTAAAAGGCACATTATATGCTGTAGGATTTTACTCTTATAGAGACATATTTGGACATTCATCAACACTAATCCTTATACAATACGCTATCTTCCACACCTAACGTGATATACAGTCCAAACATGCGAAAAAAGTGGTTGAAAGCGAACGAACGTCTGCACGATAGCTGCAACTCGTCGGAGGTGCTACCATGATCGATGCCACACCGTTGCAGGTCGATCCCGAGGTGCTCGTCGAGGGCGTCAACCTCGCGTGGGTGCTGACGGTCACCTTCCTGATCTTCTTCATGCACGCGGGCTTCGCCATGCTCGAGGCCGGCCAGGTGCGCTCGAAGAACGTCGCGAACCAGCTGACGAAGAATTTGCTGACCTGGAGCGTCGGCGTGACCGTGTTCTTCCTCGTCGGCGCCGGGGTCGAAGGTCTCGTCGCGGGCGACGGGTTCGTGCCGGCCTTCGACGTCGCCGAACCCAACGCGTGGGTCGACTGGCTGTTCGGCGCCGTCTTCGCGATGACGGCGGCGACCATCGTCTCCGGAGCCGTCGCCGGCCGTGCGAAACTCCGCGCGTACGTCGGCTACACATTCCTGCTGGCGGCGGTCATCTACCCGGTCGTCACCGGCCTCACCTGGGCCGGGAGCCATCTGGTCGTCGGTGGAGTCGTCTTCGAGGACTTCGCCGGCGGCATGATCGTCCACGGGATGGGCGGCATCGCCGGCCTCACCGCCGCGTGGGTCCTCGGCCCGCGCCTCGACCGCTACAACCAGGACGGGACGGTCAACGTGATCCCCGGCCACTCGATGACCTTCGCCGTGCTCGGCACGCTCGTGCTCGCCTTCGGCTGGTACGGCTTCAACGTCGGCACCGCGGCGACGGTCTTCGCACTCGAGGGCGGGGAACTCGTCCTCGGGGACTTCGCCACCGTCGGTCGCGTCGCCATGACGACGACCATCGCGATGGGCTGTGGCGCCATGGGTGCCGGGCTCGTCGCCTGGCTCAAGACCGGCAAGGTCGACACCCTGTACGTCGCAAACGGCCTGCTCGCCGGGCTCGTCGGCATCACCGCAATTCCCCACACGACCGCCTGGTGGGGCGCGTTCGTCGTCGGCGGCCTCGCTGGCGCCCAGCTCCCGCTGGTCTTCGGCTTCGTCGAGAACGTCCTGAAGATCGACGACGTCTGTGCGGTGTTCCCTGTCCACGGCTCGGCCGGGGTCCTCGGGACGCTCCTGTACCCGTTCGTCGCCGCACCCGGCGTCGTCGAGAGCGTCGCGAACGCGTTCGCCGCACAGGTCGTCGGCGTGGCCGTCATCGCCGGCTGGACGATCCTCGCCACGGGCTTCGTCTGGGGCGCGTTCAAAGCGGTCGGCCAGGCTCGAGTTACGCCAGAACACGAACGCGACGGCCTCGACGTGAGCGAACACGGCGTCGACACCTACCCCGAGTTCGGCACGCCCGAAGTCGCGGCCGACGGCGGTGCGATCCGGGCGGACGGCGGTACTGCAGACAGCGGCATCTGGATGGTCACCGCCATCGTCCGCCCCGACCGCCTGGGCGATGTGAAGACGAACCTCGCCGGAATCGGCGCTCCCTCGCTGACGGTCACGAACGTCTCCGGTCGCGGCTCCCAGCCCGCGAAGACCGGCCAGTGGCGCGGCGAGGAGTACGCCGTCGACCTCCACCAGAAGGTCAAGATCGAGTGCGTCGTCGCCGATGTCCCGGCCACCGAAGTCGTCGACGCGATCCGCGAGGCCGCGAACACGGGCGAACCGGGCGACGGCAAAATCTTCGTCATCCCGGTCGAGGACGCCTGCCAGGTTCGTACGGGGGCGACTGGCCCCGAAGCCGTCTAACGACTGATTGCGTCTGTCTCGGACGGTTTCTAAACGAACCTCGAGACGGGTTTCGGACGCTTCTCCCGCGTCCTCGCTCGACAGTTCGGCATCAGAACTGGTCGTGACCGTCGACTGTCAGTATACACTACGTTTCAAGAGGACGTGCGGAATACGTCGACCCGATGCGCCGTTCGCTCACCATCGGTCTCCTGCTCGTCGCGCTGAGTCTCGTCCTCGTCGGTGGTCCGTCGGCGTTGCTCTCACCGTCGACAGAAGACGTCGCACCCGAGACGAGCGAAGACCCCGAGATCGAACTCGTCACCTTCGAAGACTCCGAAAGCGCGATCTGGGCGTACATGAGCCCGAGTAAGACGCACAAGAAACACAGCCCCATCAACGTCTTCGTTCGGGGCGACAGCGACGAGGTCGTCCGCCTGCTCCAGGAGGAAGCCGACGGCGACTGGCAGGAACTCGAGGAAGACGAACAGGACGCCGACGCCGACACTTATGCGGTGTTCGGGGGGAACGAAACGAACGAAACCGCCAACGGGACCGACGAAGTCAACGGAACCAACGAAGTCAACAGAACCAACGGAACCACCGAAACCGACGAAAACGAAACCAACGAAACCGCGAACGAAACCGGACTCGAGTCCATCAACCGGCAGATCGCTACCACCACGAACTGGGGCGAAACCGCGGGCGGAACTCGATACGCCTGGATCGATCCCGGTCCCGACGAACCAGCCTACTGGGCCACCGAAACAGTGCAACTCGACGACGGCACCTACTACGGTGAGCGGATCCACATCCGGGTCTACGCGAGCCCCAACCCCGACGACCAGTGGGTCGCTATGCAAGCCCACAGCGAGCACTTCGACTGGTTCACCCTCCGCCACCGCGTTGACGGCGTCGAAAACGCCCAACTCGAGGTCGAACGCGAGTTCATGGCCCTCCCGAAGGTCGATCCAAAGGAGGACGTCGTCCGCCGGAACGTGGACAACGCCGGCCCCTCCGACGCCGACGGTTGGGCGACCAAAGTCGATCTAATTGGCCTCCTCGTCCTTCCGGTCTTCGGGCTCGCCGCCGGACGGGAAATTGTCGAGCGCGCACCACGAGGCCTCGAGGACCGTCTCACGGAGGTCGACAAGCGACGACTCGCTGCCGCCTACGACCGGATCGAGGTTCGCCACCCCATCCTGGCGGGGACCATCGTCGCGCTGTTTCTCGGCGTTCGCGTGGCCGGCATCGCCCTCGAACAGTGGGCCACATTCCTCACGATGCACAACATCGCGGCGCTCCTGTATCCGGTGATCGCGCTGGGCATCCCCATCGCCACTTACCTGATCGCCCGCGGCCTCGAGTCCAGACTCGATGCGGCCGTCGCGGCCTCGGTCTCACTCGCGGCGGCGATGTGGATCGACTACGGAATGGTCGGCGTCAGTTCGCTCCCCATCGACGTCGTGCTCCAGCGGATGCTCGTGATCGTCGCCATCGGACTCATCGCCGCTGGGGCCGCTCGACGAGCGACTCGCGACCGCGTCCTGAACGACATGCTGCTAGTCGGCGCCGCGATGTGGGGGCTCGTGCTGGCCGGCACGCTGTTCGGGTACTTCTGAACGCGGCGTCGTCAGCACTCGAGGCCGAGCGAAGGGTGAAGGCCTCCAGACCGAGTGAGAATAGCGTAACGCGGCTCAGTCGTCCGCTTGCGCCGGTTCCGGATCGGCACCTGCTCCGGTCTCGAACGCGTCGTCCTCGAGTCGCGGGAAGTGACCGATGGTGTCCTCGCGGAACGCCTCCTCGTCGAAGGAGTAGTCCTCCTCGAAGAAGTCGACGGCCGTCTTCGCGTCCTGCATCGCGTTCTTCAGGCTGGTTGATGCGCCCGGCGACGGTGTGATGTTGAAGATGATGTCGTCGCCGACGATCTTGGCCTCGCCCATGTCGAGGGACTTCTTCTTCGTGTCGACGATCTGCGGGCGCACGCCGCCGTAGCCCTTCGCACGCTCGATGTCCTCGAGTTCGGCGGTCGGGACGACCTTCTGGACGTGCGGGAGGAACGACTTCGGGCCGACATCGGGGAGGTCGTAGACGAGGTTCCGGAGCACGTACGGCAGGAGAATGCGATCGGAGAGGATGTTGGCGTAGCTGGCAAACGCCGCAACGTTGAGACCGAACACGTCGAGGAAGTCCTCGACCGTCGAGAGGCGACCGCGCTCGAGCGTCGGCACGAGCTTCGCGGTCGGTCCGAAGCGGGTGATCGAGGGGTCGTGTACGTCCGCGTCGCCGTGGACCGCGGCGAAGGGGAGCTTCTTCATCTGGAGCGTGTAGACCTTGCCGTTGAGGAAGTCCTCGGCCAGGAAGAAGCTACCCGCGATGGGGAGCAAGACCTTGTCCTCGCCGTAGCCCAGTTCCTTGGCGATCTGGAGGCTGTGTGAGCCGGCGGCGACGACCGCGACGTCGCAATCGAACTTGCCCCGGGCCGTGTCGAGGGTGTAGCCGTCGTACGTCTCGGTCAGGTCGGTGACCTGGGTGCCCGTGAAGACGTCGACGCTGGCCTCCTGGCGGGCGTTGTCGACGAGCGATTTAGCGACCTCGCCGTAGTCGACGACGTAGCCGTCGGGCGTCTGCAGGGCCAGCAGGTCTTTGGCGGGATCGCGACCCTCGACGACCTTCGGCTCGAGTTCGCCGATTTCCTCGCGACCGATCGGGCGCAGCTTCGGAAAGAGGTCGCCGAAGCCCTCGTCGTGGTAGCGGGCCTCGAGTTCGGCGACCTCGTCGTCGCCGACGCCGAGTACCATCTTCGAACGCTTCGAGTGAATCTCGCGGTCCGGGTCGTGGTGCTCGAGGTAGCCGGCGAGGATCTCGGCGCCTTCCTTGACCTTCTCGGCCTTCTCGAGGGTGTAGTTGGTCTCGATGTCTCCGAAGTGCAGGGTCTGGGAGTTGTTCGTGTGGTGGGAGTTGATCGCCGAGATTTCGGCTTCCTTCTCGAGCAGGGCGATCGACTCGATGTCGGTGAACTTCGCGGTCGTGTAGAGGAGCGACGCGCCACTGATTCCACCGCCGACGATAACGAGGTCGTATTTGCCTGACATGCGTGGTACTGGTGGTTGTCTGAACTACGGACCTTCTACGGTTTAAGTCATGTTTTATCGGCACGTGTGCCACCAACGATCGTCAGAAGGCGTTTCGACGATCGTAGAAGATGGGGCAATCGACGTCCGAACGGTCTCAGTCTCACCCCGACGCTCGAACAGTTCAGTCCCGCCCGTGCCTCGTCACACACCGCGACAGTCCGATTAACTCCACGGGTTCGGAGTTGTCGGGCGAATAGACCACCATCTGTCCTTTCTCCATGTAGGGGACCTTCGACTCGAGGTCGCTCGGAATGTTCACGCTCTTGATCGCGTCCTCGTCGCCCAAATTGAGGACGACCGTGGTGTTGATCTGTTTGAAGACCGCGTCGTGGATGTCCTGGGGGTCCTGGGTGATCAAAAAGAGTCCCAGACGCTCCTTTCGGCCCTGTTTTGCGGCCTCGGTGAACTTCGTGATGACCTTCCGGGCCTGCACGCTGTCGGCGTCGGTGAGGAAGTTGTGCGCCTCGTCCATTCCCAGAATCAGCGGCGTCTCCTTGATCCGGTCGAAGTCCGGGTCGTTCGACAGTTTCTGGTCGATCAGCAGGCTCGAGAGCGCGAGGACGACCGCCTCCGTCGCCCGCGAGTCGTTGATGTGGTAGGTCGGAACGACGCTCAGTTGCCCCGGCGCGACGAACTCCGAAATCAGGTCCGTGATCGGACGCGCGTCCTGGTCGAACACGTCGTCGAACCCGAAGACGCGCCGCCGAACGGCGTCGTACGTCGCCTCGTGGACCCGACCCGACTCGTCGAGTTCCTCCCGCAGAGCCGGGTCGTCGAGGAAGGATTTGAAGCCCGCGTAGCTCGCGCTCGACGTTTCTTTGAAGTACTGGTCGAGCAGGTACGTGAGCCCCCCGTACTGATTGTCGTTGAGCGACCCACCCGAGACAAGCCACGGCCGGGAGCGACACATCGAGAACGGAATAGTGAACTCCACCTGTTCGGCGCGGTGGTGACCCGCGGCGTAGCTCGAGTCCCCCACTTTCGGAACGAACGCCGTCGTGTCGTCGTGGCCGCCATAGGCGATGCCCTCGCGCTCGAGGCGGCGGGCGAAGTCCTCCTCTAAATCGGGGTTGTCGTCGTGCATCTGGGCGTACTCGTCCTGGGGGTCGAACTGGACGACTGCGGGCGTGACCTCCCGGCCGTCGGCCATCGGGTACCGGCGCTCCTCGGCGAGGTACTGCCGCAAGATGTTCTTCGCGCCGTGGGTCTTCCCGGAGCCCGTCCCGCCAGCGATCAGCGTGTGCCGGAAGACAAGTGGGTCGCCCGAGTCGTAGTCGTCCTTGAGCCGGTAGTCGATGGTCGGCGGCGAGGCGTTCGTCCGGACCTTCTCCCCGCCAACCGAAAGGTGGCCGAGGAAGACGCCCTCCTCGGGCATCTTCAGCCCGGTCTTGATCTCGTCGGTGTCGCTTGCTTCCTGGATCACCGTTTGCGGTTTGGGCACGCGGTCGGTCATCCGGCGCTTGAGTTCGCCGTCGTCGCCGGACGACGTCCGGCTGCTCGCGGAGCTGGGCTCCGTGCTGTCGTCGTAGAGGACGGCGATCGGCTCGAGTTCCGCGACGAATTTGAAATCGGCCTCGTCGTCGGGGTCGAAGCCGCCGCCGTGCATCGCCCGTCGAGCGTGGATCTCGGTCGCGTCGTCGGCGTGGTACTGCTGGGCGTACTCGAGGCCCGCGATCTGGCAGAACAGGCGCTCGCCGTCGGGGTAGCTCGCGAGGACGTACGTTCCTAGCCGGATATCGGAGCGATTGTCGGCGGTGACGTACGCCCGCAGGGTCGTTTCGTCGCCGTCCGTCGAGACGCGCAGGCCCTGCGAGACGCAGATGGTCCCGATACCGCTCTCCCGACCGCGCGGTTCGACGGCGGTTCGCTCGAAGTCGCTACCGGTCGTCCCGCTACTCGTGTCCGCGCCCGCGTTCGCGCTCGCAGACGCCGACTCCGCCGCTTCCGACTCGTCGTCGGCCGCCTCGCTCGAGGCGTCGGCGTCGAACGCCTCGAAGTCACCCAGGTCAGTCATACACTCAGGTCAACTGATGGGAGCTACAAACACGTTTCCCTCCGCACACTCGACGCATCGGGCCCTGGCGGTTCCAGATCAGGGCCAACTAATCTAAACTCGAGCGGACCTCTTCGACCGTAATTCGGTGCATGCAGGTGAATGTCTCGTCGTCGGTTTCGGGCGAGATCGTGACGGTCACCTCCTCGGGGACCGCCCCGACGATCTCGTCGAAGTCGAACTCGGCGGGTGGACACACGATGTAGTCGCCGTCGCTGTCCGTCTCGGTCCGGACGGTGATACCGGCGTCCCAGTCCTCGCTGTATCCCGAGGCGCCCGCGGAAATCCACCACGAATCCGGGTCGGTGAGATCGAGGTCGACTCGTTCGTCCGCCGCCTCGAGGGCGATATCGGCGGCCGCCCTGGCACATTCCCGATGGAGGCGATCCGTTTCCTCGACGGTGACCATTTCCTCGATTGGCTCCGCCTGGCCGGGGGACCGTCGCTGATCGTACTGGCGACAGGATCTGGAGTCTTCGTACGATTCGTCGTCTTTGGAGGACGAATCGTCTCGAGTGGCGTCATCGTTTCCGGGTGCGTCTGTCACCTCGGATTTATTTTCGTCTTCAGAGGACCCATCGTCGTCGAACGAACCATCACTGTCGGCACTGTCGAAATCGTTCGGCCCTGTGGTTCGTTCCGGACTGGTATTCTCGATCCGTTCACCGAGACAGCCTGAAAGTACGACAGCACCGACGCTCCCGAGGAGCGTGCGGCGGGAGGGATTCGTCGCCATATTCAAAATCCCTAACATGAAATTATAAGTCTTCAGGTGGCTCGAGCGCTCGACAGGAGGAGCGAGGGGACGAACGATCGGTCGAACAGTACACGAATGATCTGCGCCCGAGAAACAGTTTGATAACGTCGTTTCGAGTGAGTCTGAAGCGACCTACTCGAGACGCGCCTGAATCAGGTCCTCGAGGTCCTCGCGCAGCTCGTCGACGGCGACTTCCTCGAGCACGGGCACGAAGAAGCCCTCCACGAGCATATTGCGCGCGAGTCGCGGGGAGACTCCACGCGAAGTCATGTACAGCAGGTCCTCCGCGTCGATCTGGCCGACCGTCGCGGAGTGACTGGCCTCGGTGTCGTGGTTGTTGATGATGAGCTTCGGCGAGGCGTCGGCCTCCGACTCGTCGCTCAGCATCAGGGTGTTCTCGCGCTGGTAGGAACTCGTGTCCCAGGCGTCCCTGCCGACGTCCTGGACGCCCTCGTAGACCGAGCGGGCGGTGTCGTCGGTGACGCCGCGGGTGACGAGGTCCGCGGTCGTGTGCTCGGCGCGGTGCCAGACCTTCGCGTCGATGTCGAAGTGCTGATCGTCGTGGCCGAAGAAGGCGCCGACGATCTGGGTCTCCGAGGAGTCCCCGGAGAGCAGGGTCGAGGTTTCGGTCTTCGTCAGCTTGGTTCCGATGTTGCCCTCGATCCAGTTGATCGTGGCGTAGGTGTCGGTCTCGCCGCGTTTGGCGCTGAAGCAGTACGATTCCTCCGAGAGGTTCTGGAGGCTCCCGTACTGGACGTAGCTGTTCTCGCCGGCGGCGATCTCGACGATGCCGCTGTAGTACTGCTCCTCGTCGAGTTCCGTCCCGGTGGACTGGCGCTCGAGAATCGTCACCGAACTCGAGTCTTCGGTGACGACGAGCGTGTAATTGAACAGCGATCGGGAGTGCATCTCGGTCCGGATCGTGACGTCCTCGGCGTCGACGCCCTCGGGGACGTAGATCACGGTTCCCGTACTGAACAGCGCCGTCGACAGCGCCGTCAGGTAGTTCTCCTGGGGGTCGACGATGGAGCCGAAGTGCTCGCGCACGAGGTCTTCGTGCTCGTCGAGGGCCTCCGCCCACGGGAGCACGTCGACGTCGTCGGGGCCGACCTGGTCTTTCTCTTCAGCCGCGTTGAGGGGGTCCACGAGGGACTCGAAGTCGAGTCCGTGGAGGTTCGTCCAGTTGCGACCCGGCGTACGGATCACGTCCGGCATGTCCAGTTCCTCGAGGGCCTCGAGGGCCTCGAGACGGGTCTCGAGCATCCACTCGGGTTCCTCGAGGTCCCCCGAAATTTGGCGTACCTGTTCCGGCGTCAAATTGGCGTGTACCTGCGTGCTCATGTTATCCGAGGCTTCCCTCCATCTCGAGTTCGATGAGGCGGTTGAGTTCGACCGCGTACTCGATGGGCAGTTCCTCCGTGATGGGTTCGATGAACCCAGCGACGATCATCTTCTTCGCGTCGTCGTCGTCCAGTCCACGAGACTGGAGGTAGAAGATGTCCTCGTCGCCGATCTTCCCGACGGTGGCCTCGTGGGCGACGTCGACCTTCGACTCCTCGATTTCCATGTACGGCATGGTGTCCGAGGTCGACTCGTTGTCGAACATCAACGCGTCACACTCCACCGCGGTGGAGGAGTTCTCCGCGCCGTCAGCGATGTGGACCAATCCTCTGTAATTGGTGCGGCCGCCGTCCTTGCTGATCGACTTCGACTCAATCGTCGACTTCGTGTCCGGCGCGTTGTGGTAGACCTTCGCGCCGGTGTCGATGTTCTGACCTTCGCCCGCGAAGGCGATGGTGATGTGCGTATCGGTGGCGCCGCGACCCTTGAGGATCGAACACGGGTAGAGCATGGTGGCCTTCGAGCCCATCGAGCCCGAAACCCACTCCATCGTCCCGTCGGCCTCGACGATGGCCCGTTTGGTGTTGAGGTTGTAGGTGTTCTTCGACCAGTTCTGCACGGTGGAGTACTGGACGTGTGCGCCCTCCTTGACGAAGACCTCGACGCCTCCGCTGTGGAGGTTGTGCTTGCCGTACTTCGGGGCCGAACAGCCCTCGATGTAGTGGACCTCCGAACCGGGTTCGGCAACGATGAGCGTGTGCTCGAACTGGCCCATACCCTCGCTGTTCATCCGGAAGTACGCCTGGACAGGCATCTCGACGGTTACGTCCTCGGGGACGTAGACGAACGAACCGCCAGACCAGACCGCACCGTGGAGCGCAGCGAACTTGTTGTCGCTCGGGGGGACACAAGTCGTCATGAAATGTTCCTTGACGATCTCGGGGTGCTCCTTGACCGCCTGGTCCATGTTCATGAAGATGACGCCCTTCTCCTCCCACTGTTCTTGCATGTTCTGGTAGACGACCTCGGACTCGTACTGCGCGCCGACGCCCGAGAGCGCCTTCCGCTCGGCCTCCGGAATGCCGAGCTGTTCGAACGTGTCCTTGATGTCGTCGGGGAGTTCGTCCCAGTCGTCGACGCCTTCGCGCTTGTCGACGTCCGGGCGGATGTAGGGGACGATCTCTTCGATGTCGAGCTCGGTCAGGTCCGGCTGGCCGGGCCAGTCCGTCGGGAGCGGCATCGCGTGGTACTGCCGAAGCGCGCGCAGGCGGCGCTCGCGCATCCAGTCGGGTTCGTCCTTGTCGTCGCTGATGAGGTTGACGACTTCTTCGGTCAACCCCTTCCCCGATTTGACGGCTGAGCGCTCTTCTTTCTTGAACTCGAACCTGGCTTCGGTGTCGGTGTCTTTGAGGTGGTCTTGTTCTGAACTCATGATTGGTGTATGTAGTTGGTTGCAGCCCTGGCGTTATGACGGTTCGCCTAGGCAGATTCGGTTACGCGGTCTCGTAGACCTCCTCGCGCACCCAGTCGTACCCCTTGTCCTCGAGTTGCTCGGCGAGGCTGGCGTCGCCGCTCTTGACGACCTGACCGTCGAGCATGATGTGGACGCGGTCGGGTTCGACGTAGTCCAGGATGCGCTGGTAGTGGGTAATCTGGAGGATGCCCGTACCCTGGTCGTCGCGCAGGGAGTTGATCCCGTTCGAGACGTCCTGGAGGCGGTCGATGTCGAGCCCGGAGTCGATCTCGTCGAGGACGGCGATCGAGGGCTCGAGAATCGCGGCCTGGAGCACTTCGTTCTGCTTTTTCTCCCCGCCGGAGAAGCCGGCGTTGAGGTAGCGGTGGGCGAACTTCTCGTCCATGTCGAGCTGTTCCATCTTCTCCCGGAGGAGGTCCTGGAATTCGGAGACGCCGATCTCGCCGTCGTCAGCCGGACCTTCCATCGGCGACGTGGCAGGCGTATCGTCTTCGTCCTCGTCGTCCTCACCCTCGCCCTCTTCGAACAACTCTTCGCGCTCTTCGATCTTCGCGTTGAGCGCCGTCCGGAGGAAGTTCGTCATCGTGACGCCCTCGATCTCGGCCGGGTACTGGAAGCCGAGGAAGACGCCCAGTGCCGCGCGCTCGTTTGGCTCGAGTTCGAGCAGATTCCACGTGCGCTTGTCCTCGGGGATGTCGATTTCGTCGCCGAACTCGCCCTCCTCGAGGTGGATCAGGACCTCACCCTCGGTGACCTCGTAGGCCGGGTGGCCGGCGACGATCTTCGAGGTCGTCGACTTCCCGGAGCCGTTGGGCCCCATCAGGGCGTGGATCTCGCCCGAGTTGACCTCGAGGTCGACGCCGTGCAGGATCTGTTCGTCGCCCTCAGCTACTTTCGCGTGCAGATTTTTGAGTTCAAGACGTGCCATATGATCGGATACCTCTGTCGTCTCGAAAGTGGAGCGTGAGCCTGATAATGGTTTCGTATCTGAGTGGATGATGTGCCGATTCGGGAAGATAATTTTTTGAAAGAGAAAGGACTGGCGGGGAGGCGAGAACGCCCGTATCCGTCAGGGAAGGTGCGGATCCAATGCTGTATTAGCCGAGCACGGCAGGTACACCGTTGTTCCCGTAAATAGTAACAGGGCTGGCTAGCATATTCGCCGCACTCCCACGGCGTGCGCCGCCCTCGGTCTCGTTCGAGGCACCGAACCCCTTACAAACCTACATGAACGAATCGAGACCCGTCTGGGTCTGTCCCGACTTGACCTCCTCCCAGGACATGTCGAGCGCCTCGAGGATTCGCTCGATCGGCCCCTTGAGCGTCTTCTCGAGCATCTTGTCGTAGTCGACTGCGAACGCCTCGGGCACCTGGTCGTCGTACTCGAAACAGATCACGTCGGGGTCGCGTTTGAACGCGCCGTAGACGGGATCGGTGTGGGGATCCAGCCCCTGCTCGTCCTCGACACGCCGGAAGAAGGCGGGGTCGACGCGCTCCAGATACAGTCGCTTTGGCTTGCTCCCGCGGTCGAAGTTCGTCCCCAGCAGGAGGTTCGCGTACTTCGCCCCGCGAACGTGGGCCGTGTCGGTGTCGTAGTTATCCAGGCGCTTGCCGATTCCGCCCGGAATCGCGATCTCCTCGAGGCTGACGTTCCCGTCCTCGAAGTCCTCGATGATCTCGGCGACGTACTCCTCGACGCCCTCGATGTCACCATCGCGGACGATCATCTCGATCACCCGGTGTTGCACTTCTTTGGTGATCGGCGCGATGTCCGAGCGCTTGTACTCGAAGCCGGTGATGTCGACGTCGTCGACGTCCTTGCCCTCCTTCCAGACGATGTGGCCGGCGTAGCGCTTCTTGGTACCGGCCTGGAAGAATCGCCGGTACAGTTTCTCGAACTCGATCTGGAAGCGGTGTTCCTCGGCGTTGAGTTCTTCGCGCGCGAAGTCGTCGTAGCGGCCGTTGACGTACTCCTCGATTTCGAACGACTGCTCGATGGCCTCTTCCTTCGTGACCTCGGGGCCCAGCTCGAGCATGACGCTGTCGGTGTCACCATACGAAACATGATAATTCAGTTCGTTTGCGGCAGTCTCTGTAAATTCGATGACTTCGCGCCCAGTGGCCGTGATTGCGGATGCGGCTTCTTTGTCATATAGACGAAAACGTTCCCATCCCGACACCCCGTACAACGAGTTCATGATAACCTTCACGGCCCCCTGCTGGCGGTCGTACTGCTCGTACTCGAGGCTGCCCGGTTCGTGCTCGTTTCGGAGCGATTTCTTCTCCTCGCGCTCGGCCAGCAACTCGGTGATCATCTCGCGCATAACGCCGTCGGGTTCCTGCCGAAAGTGGGTCGGTTCCGGGGTTGTAGGCGCGACGAACGTCTCCCCGTCGTACTCATCGGGATCGACTCTCGTCTCCGGGGAGGCGTTGATCGTCGTCATACACATCGGGTACAGGCTCTTCAGGTCGAGCACGGTCACGTTCTCCTTGACGCCCGTGATCGGCTCGAAGACCGCCCCGCCCTCGTACTCCTCGCCCGCCTCTTGCTGGCCCTTCGAGGGGAGGGCGAACCGCCCGTAGGCTTCGTGGAGGACGTACATGTCGACGGTATCTCCGGGCGTGGGTGCGTCCTCGAGTTTGCACCCGACGAACGTGCGCACCTCGTCCCAGAAGGCGACGATCTCCTGTTGGCGGTCGAGTTCGACGCAGAGTTCCACGTCTCGGAGGTTGTACTCGAGCAGGCGGGTGGGGTCGTCCTCCCAGAGGTCCCCGATCGACCCGGCGTAGCGCTCCTTGCCCACACCTAACTCGGCCTCGCCTACCGCGTCGAGACGGTAAGAGTCCAGTTCCGAGAAGACCATTCGCTGGTAGCCATAGAGCAGGTCGAAGACGATACGACCCTTGATGTCCGGGCCACCCCAGTTGCTTCGCCAGACCTCACCGATTCGTGATAGTCGGTCCGGGTCCAGATCGTAGTCGTGGTGTGGCCCCTCGAGCACCTCTAGCCGGTCGAGAAAGTAGGGGGCGTCGAAGTCGTCGAAGTTCCACCCCGTAAGCACGTCTGGATCGGTCTCGTCTACGTAGTCGAGAAACGCCTCGAGCATGGCTTCTTCGCCTTCGAACGCGCGGACCTCGTGGTCGATGTCGCCTTCGATGGGCTCGTAGTTCTCGAGGGTCGCCGGCGGCTCGCCGTCACCGTCGTCGGCCTCGAAGATCCACAGAATGTACTCGTCGCGGTAGGAGTCGTGGCTGGCCAGACAGATGATCGGCTCCTCGCCGTCCTCGGGGAAGCCGTTCCGGTCCTCGACCTCGATGTCGAACGTCTGTACACGCTGGTCGGCGTCGACCTCGCAAGCCTCGAGTTCGTCGTGCGGGACGACGAGGCTCCCGTCGTCCGCTCGTCGCTCGGGCAGGCGAATCCCGCTCCGGATGTCCTTGTCGATCAGCAATCGGTTGGGAAACAGGATGTCTGCCTCGTAGTGCTCGAACTCGTCGCGCATCTGGCCGACGTCGCGGGGCGTCTGGCCGAATATTTTCGTCAGTCGCTCGCCGCGGATACTCTCGTATGGTTGACCATCTGACCCCCTCTCTTCCCAGCCGGTGATTCGGTCGTGACGCTCGAGGGCGTCCTCCTCGAGCGTCTCGGTCGGCGCATAGAAGTACGGCCGAAAGCCGAGCACCTTCACGTGTTCGAGTTCGTTCTCGCGTGTACGCCCGAAGACGTGTACGATTGGGGACTCGTCGTCGCCGTAGCCCGACACGGTGTAGTCGACCTGCATTACGGCGAGTTCGAGCGTCCCATCGGGTTCCGGAAGCGTCTCCGCTTGCACGTCGATTACCTCGCTGCCGAGCGCGCCGCCGTTGCCGGCGACATGTACGGCTTCCTCGTCGGGGCGTTCGTCGGCCTCGTCGTCCGACGCCGAGAACGCATCCAGCCCTGCCTGGCCCGCGTCAGTCATGGTGTCGGCTTTGGCAGTCACCGGATAAAAACCCACGCGAATCGGCTTTCGGGCTCTAACTCACGTTGCCTGCTCGCCATTCGGACGTGGTAGTGTTCTGACAGTGGGCAACAAGACATTTAACGTGGTAACACATAGCATATAACGAGGTACATGCCGTGTCTATCCATATGAACGACGATACGACGGACGGTGGCGAACCGAGTGGCGAACCAGCAGGCACCGCCACGATCGAGTGCTACGAAACCGACGACGGAACCGTCTTTTACGACGCCGAAAACCCCCTCGCCTGGATGGAGACAACCCAGACGTTCTCGCTCGAGGAAGTCGCCTGATCTGGCGGCCTCGAGTCCCCAGGTGCACGGTTCCGGGGTGCGCGGTGCACACCCTCTCGAACCCCCAACGCGAACGCTTTTTTGCGACACCCTCCTGAGATCAGTCGTGGATCTCGAGCCGAGCGACCACGAACCCGAGGAGTTCGACCCCGAGAGCGACCTCTACGATCCGGATTCCGACTCGTTGACGATCCCGCGGGTCGAGACTGACGCCAGCGACGCCGATCCGAAACTGGTCACGATGTTCTGGGCGCTCGTGCTCGTCGTCAAGGCGTCTATTCTCACGACTGCCCTCGGAATTCTGTTGCTCGCGTTCGACGTCATGCCGCAGTTTGGCCTGGCGGCGCTCGCGGCCGGAGTCGTGCTCGCCGGGTTCGCCGTCTACCGGTACCGGACGTTCGATCCGTCGGCCGTCTCGAGCGACGATAGTGATAGCAGCGACGACAATGATGGCAACGACGACGGAGATAGCAAAGACGATGGCAATGGCGACGATGCCTCGGAAGACCCCGCAAACACCGACGTCGAGAGAATCGCCGACGATCCGACTGTCGAACACTCGACGGCAGCCACCGCGGAGGACCAGCCGTGAAACCCGTCCGCGACGACGACGGCACCCGCTACCTGCTCGTCAAACGTTCGTCGGACTCGAGCCTCGTTCGTGACCCGAGAACGGGCGAGGAACGCTACGTCACAAACGATCGACTCGAAACCCTCCCCGAGGAATCCGCGCTCGAGCTGGCCGCTCGAGCCGTCGACGGCGACGTCCGTACCCCTCTCCTGTCGATTCACGACGAACGAACGCTCGGGCTCGTCCTCGAAATCGCCAGACGCGGCCCCCTCGGCGTCCGAGAGATCCTCGGGTACAGCGACTTTTGCGAGAGCGATCTCCACGGCCGACTGGCCGTCCTCACGGCGGGCGGCGTCCTGGAGGAGACCGAGGTCGGCGGCGAGCGCGGGTACGCGATCAGCGAGTCGGCCAGACGCGGACTCGAGGTGCTCACCGAGGGAACGGCGGTCGACGGGGAGCGGTCGCCGTAGTCGTCAGCCCTCAATCGTCGCCGTCATCCGTCACCCGTTGTCGTCACCCGTCAACTCTCAATCGGACGCCAGCAACGCCGCCTCCGGGGGTTCGCCGCGCTCGAGGCGCGAGCGATTCGACGTAGCGTCCTTCTCGACGCGCACGAGGTCGTCGGCCGCGCCCACGAGTTCTTCGTCGTGGCTCACGACCACGATCTGTTCGACGCCCAGGTCGCGCATCGACTCGATGAGCGACACGAGCTGGGTGACGTGTCCCGAGTCCAGGAACACAGTCGGCTCGTCGAGGATCAACGGCGGCATCGGAGCCGATCCCTCAACGCCCTCCGCCAGCAGCCGGTAGATCGCACAGCGGAGGCTCAGGTTGAACAGGGCCCGCTCGCCCCCGGATAGCTGTTCGGGCTCGAGCGCCTCCCCATCCTTCTGGTAGACCGTCAGCCGATAATCGCCGTCCAGGTCGATCGCCGCGTAGGAGTCGTTCTGGTAGACCAGGTCGAACGTCTCGTTGAGCAGGCGCTCGAGCGTCTCGACGTTTCGCTGGCGCAGTTCGGCCCGGAGGTCGCCGTAGGTCGCCTGCAGCGTCTCGGCCTCGTCGTACAGCGACTGGAGGTCCGCCACCCGATCCTCGACTCGCTCGAGGTCCGTTCGGAGGTCCTCGAGGTCCTCGAGTTCCTGCTCGACGGCGCCAATCGCGTTCTGGATGCCCTCGCGCTTCTCCTCGAGCTCTTCGAGTTTCGGTTCGACCTGCTCGAGGTAGTTCTCTGCATTTCGTTTCTTCTCGCGGGCGTCCTCGATCCGGCCCTTGTCGAACTCGTCCTCGAGGGTCCGCTTTCGCTCCCGTTTGTCCGAGAGGCGAGTCCGGCGTTCCTCGTTCAACTCGGCCTTGTTCGCCCGTTCCGTGCGGGCACGCTCGAGGTCGCCCGCGAGCTCCTCGAGCCGATCGGTGAGCGATTCCACCGATTCGAGGGTCTCGAGTTCGGTCTTGATCTCGGCGCGCTCGCCGTTGAGGTCTCCCAGGCGTTTCCGGGTCTCGGCCAGGCCGTCCTCGAGCGCGTCCGCCTCGTCGCGTTTCTCGGTCGCCGACTCCCGAAGATCCTCGACGCGCCCTTCGAGTTCCTCGCGCCGCTCGCGGCGCTCCGCGATCGTCTCGCGCTTTTCGTCGAGCAACTGGGCGACGTTCTCGCGGTTGCCCTCGAGTTCTGCGACCTCGCTCTCGACTTCGACCAGGTCCTCAGCGCCTTCGAGTCTGGATTCGGCGTCCTCCAGGTCGGCCTCGATATCGTCCCGCTCGGTTTCGAGGTCGGTCAGTTCCTCCCGGCGTTCGTCGAGTACGTCGACGTGGGGCGAGTCCTGGACGGGCTGGCCACACTCGGGACACTTCCCCTCCTCGAGCAGGGCCTCGCCCTCCTCGATCGACGCCTCGACGGCCTCGATCCTGGCCGTCACGGTGGCGAGATCGGATTTGTACTCGTCTCGCTGGGCCGCCAGTTCCTCGCGGTGGTCGTCCGCGTCGCCGAACGGGATCGGCGCGTCCTCGAAGCGATTTCGCTGCGCTTCGATCTCGTCCTCGAGTTCCGAAAGCGTCTCCTCTCGTCGTTCGATCGTCTCGGCCTCCGCCTCGAGCGTCTCGGTGAGATCGTCGATCGTCGCTTGCTTCTCGTCGGCTTCCGACTCGAGTTCGTCCGCGCGGGTCCGGAGTCGGTCGACCTTGCCGGTCGTCTCGGTGATCTCGACGCGAATCTCCTCGAGTTGGTCCCGAAGTTCGTCGTCTCGTGACTCGAGGGTGTCGATGCGGGCGTCGACGGTCGGTGCGTTCTCGTCGGCGCTCTCGGCACGGTTTGGACCATCGGAACTGTCGGCACCATCGGAACCGTCGACATCGTCGGAGTCCCCAGCACCACCTGCCGAGAGCGCAACCGGTTCCTCGAGGGCCTCGAGTAATGATGCTCGTTCCTCCAGGACGCTCTCGTGCTCGGATTCGAGGTCCTGGATCGTCTCGAGGAGGGATTCTCGCTCGCGCTCGGTCGCCGAAATCGTCTCCCGGAGCTCCTCGACGTCGCCCTCGAGCGCCGTAATCTCCTCGCGGGTCTCCTCGTGGCGCTCGAGGACCTCCGTCGCGTCCTCGAGCGTCTCCCGGGCGGCTTCGCGCTGGGACTCGAAGTTGTCGATCTCCGCGACCACGTCGGCTCGCCGGGTCTCGAGGGCGTTGAGCCGCTCGGGGAGGTCCTTCTCCTCCTTCGTCTCGATCTGCTCGCGCAGTTTCTCGAGGGCACCCTCCTGGCGGTCGAGGACGTCCTTGACACCCAATCGTGCCTCGCTCGCCCGCTCGCGGTACTCCTCGAGCGCGCCGAGCTGGAGGAGGTCGTCGATCATGTCCTGTCGCTCGCGCGGGGAGGCGTGAATCAGCTTGTTCACCTCGCCCTGGCGGACGTACGCGCAGTTGACGAACGCGTCGGCGTCCATCCGCAGGAGTTGCGTCACCTCCCGGCGGACGTCCCGGGCGCCCTCGACCGTGTCGTCGGGCGTCTCCAGGACGCACGTCGTGGTGGTCGCCCGGTCGCCCCGAAGTTTGAGTTCCCGGCGGATGCGGTAGCTCGTCCCGTCGTGGGTAAAGGCGAGGTCGACCTCGCTCTCGTCCTCGCCGATGGTGATCACGTCGTCGAGGGTTCGGTCGTCGAGGGCCTTCGAGCCGTAGAGCGCGAAGAAGACGGCCTCGAGCAGGGTCGACTTGCCGCTGCCGTTGACGCCGTGGACGACGGTGACGCCGTGCTCGAGGCCGAGGTGGGCCTCGGCGTAGCACTTGAAGTTGCGCAGGGAGAGGGAGTCGACTCTCACGCGAAATCACCCAGGGAAGTAGTATCGGCCTGGTCGTCCGGTTCGGTTGCGCTCCCCTCGTCGGTACCCTCGGCTTCGGTTTCGGCGGCGACTTCCGCGACATCCGCCGTTTCGTCCGATTCGTCGGCTTCGAGCGCCGCTGCTGAGCCGCTGTCCTCGAGCGCCTCTGCCGCTTTGTCGCCCTCGAGCGCCTCCGCCGTCGCATCGTCCCCACCCGAGAGCGCGTCCGCGACGGTCTGGACGTCCTCCGGATCCCGTTCCGGGGCCGGGGCGAACGCCGACTCGTCGGACTCGAGGAGTTCCTCGACCCGCCGCTTCGTCGATTCGCGAACGTTCGCGTCGGCCACGTCGTCGTCTCGGACCGTCTGGTCGATCTCGAGGGCCGCGTCGCTGAGTCCGAGTTCGCGAACGCGCTCGCGAACCGCCGCGTCGGGGTCCGCGAAGCTCACCGAAATCTCGGCGTCCTCGTCGGCGAGTTCCCGGCGGTCGTTCACCCGTGCGACGAGCGCACCACGCTCGAGGGCGAGTTCCTCGACGGCTGCGGGAGCGACCGGTCGACCCTCCCCCTCGACGGTGACGATCACGACCGCGTCCTCGAGGTCGTACTCCCGCACCCGTTCCTGGACCCGGTCGACGCCCTCCTCGTCCGCGAGGTCGACGTCGACGAAGACGAACTCGCGGGTGCCGGGGATCGACCGTCGGCTGATCGCCACGTCGGAGTCGGAGTCGAACGTGACGAGGTTGTACCCCCGATCCTCGCGCTCGCTCGCGCTCGCACGCTCGGTCGACCCGCAGTAGGTGACCCAGGTGTCGGCCACCTCCGCGGTGTCGGCCGCGTGGTTGTCTCCGAGCAACATCGCGTCGAAGTCGACCGACGCCTCCTCGAGGACGGATTCGGTGTCCCAGTCGGCGTGGGCGAACGGTTCGAACAGGCCGTGGCTCACGAGGGCGGCGTGGTCGGCGTCGCCGGGAATCGGGTCGAAGTCGTAGGCGAGGTCTTCGCGCCGTGAGCGGGGGACGAAGTCGAGGCCGTAGAAAGCCACGTCGTCGACCACGACCGGGTCGGGTCCGAGTCGGGTCGCCAGCCCCAGGTCGGCGAAGAGGTCGAGCCACTGGGCGTCCCGTTTGCCCTCGTGGTTGCCGACGACCGCCAGGAACGGAACCTCGGCGTCGGCCAGGCGCCGGAGCACCTCGACGGTTCCCTGAAGGTCGACCAGGCCGGGCCGGCGGTCGTGAAAGAGGTCTCCGGCGTGGATCACGGCGTCTACCTCGTCCTCGATGGCGTCCGTCGCGACGCTGTCGAAGGCCTCGAGAAAGTCCCGTCGGCGCTCGGGCGCGTTGTACTGCTGGTACCCGATGTGGGTGTCGCCCGTGTGTATCACCCGCGTCATCTACGACGACATTGTGCGTCGTCGACTAAAGGGGTTCCGCGACCGGGCCGAAAGTGAAAGATCGGTTTGCATTCGAGTTCGAGTTCGAGGTCCGAACGAGTGATCAGTTCTCGAGTTCGAGCGAGTAGAGTCGCTTGCGGGCGTCCGAAAAGGAAAAACGAGACGCGACGACGTTCTGCTCCTCGAGTCGACTGAGGGCGTAGCGGACGGTTCGCGGCGGCAACAGGCTCTCCTGAGCGATCTGTTTCTGGGTCATCGTGTCGTTGTACTCGAGAACCTTCGCGACGAGTTTCGCGCTCGGCGGCAGGTCGCGGACATCTTCCCACGTCCCTCGCTCCGGCTCTTCTCCCTGAAACGATTCTGAGACACTCATACACGACCACCTTCCGCATACAGCGTGATAATATTTTCTGTTTCAGAATATGCTCCATGGTTATTCCACGGAGGGGGTGTATCTACCCGAAGTCTCTTATGATGGAATGCCCTACCAGTGCGTAATGACCGATACTGTGGACGACGTCGAAGTCCCGTACGACGAGGACGAGGCGTCTCAACAGGAGAAAATACGCGCCCTCGAGGAGCGCCTGGAACTCCTCGAGTCCCAGAACGAGGAGATGCGGGACAAGCTCCTCGACGCGAACGCCGAGAACAACAAGTACCAGCAGAAACTCGAGCGTCTGACCCACGAGAACAAGAAGCTCAAGCAGTCGCCGCTGTTCGTCGCCACCGTCCAGGAGATGACCGACGAGGGCGTCATTATCAAACAGCACGGCAACAACCAGGAGGCGCTGACCGAGGTCACCGAGGAGATGCGCGGCGACTTAGAGCCCGACGCCCGCGTCGCCGTCAACAATTCGCTGTCGATCGTCAAGTCCCTCTCGAACGAGACCGACGTCCGGGCCCGGGTGATGGAAGTCACCGAGAGTCCCGACGTGAGCTACGAGGACATCGGCGGCCTCGACGAGCAGATGCAGGAAGTTCGCGAAACCGTCGAGATGCCACTGAAGAGCCCCGAGATGTTCGACGAGGTCGGCATCGATCCGCCGAGCGGCGTCCTGCTCTACGGGCCGCCGGGTACGGGGAAGACAATGCTCGCCAAAGCGGTCGCCAACCAGACCGACGCGACGTTCATCAAGATGGCCGGCTCCGAACTCGTCCACAAGTTCATCGGAGAGGGTGCGAAGTTGGTCCGTGACCTCTTCGATGTCGCCCGCGAGCACGAACCTGCCGTCATCTTCATCGACGAAATTGACGCCATCGCCGCCAAGCGTACCGAGTCGAAGACCTCCGGCGACGCCGAGGTCCAGCGGACGATGATGCAGCTGCTGAGCGAGATGGACGGCTTCGAAGAGCGCGGTGACATCCGCATCATCGCGGCCACGAACCGCTTCGACATGCTCGACCGTGCGATTCTCCGTCCTGGACGGTTCGACCGCCTCATCGAGGTCCCGAAGCCGACCGAGGACGGCCGCGAACTGATCTTCCAAATCCACACCCGGAACATGAACGTCGCCGACGACGTCGACTTCACCCAGCTGGCCGCCGAGACGCCCGAGGCCTCCGGGGCCGACGTCAAGGCCATCTGCACCGAGGCCGGGATGTTCGCCATCCGCGACGACCGCACGGAGATCCGGATGAAGGACTTCTACGACGCCTGGGAGAAAGTCCAGGCCGAGTCCACCGAGGACCCCGAGGTCTCGAAGACGTTCGCCTGAGCCTCGAGCGAGATCCTTTTCGCGTTCGCGTTTTACTCGATAGTCGAATCCGTGAGTACCCGCAGTGAAAACGAACGGGAGCCTACAGCGTCGCGAAAAGGGCCCAGGGAACCAGGAACAACGCGACGGTCATCAGCCCGAGTATCGCCAGATAGCCCGCGCCCGTCCCGAGGGCCGTGAGCCACGTCGGATGCTCGTACGCCGAGAGATCGAGTGCCATACCCGATTCTCCGCCGACGCGGATATAAACGTACCGGGAACGCCAGCCATCGTTCGGACCGTTTTTATCGCTCGAGTGGCTACCTCGCTGCAATGACGACAATCGCCGTGGTGGACAATCACGGACAGTTCACCCACCTGGAACAGCGCGCGCTGCGCGACCTCGGCGTCGACTGCACGCTCGTCGACAACGAGACGCCGCCCGAAGACGTCGAGGCCGACGGCATCGTCCTCTCGGGTGGCCCCGACATGGACGGCATCGGCCAGAGTGCCGCTTACCTCGAGGACGACCGCCCCGTCCTGGGCATCTGTCTCGGTATGCAGCTCATGGCCGTCGAACTCGGCGGCGAGGTCGGCAGCGGCGACTACGGTGGCTACGCCGACGTCACCGTCGACGTGCTCGAGGCGGACGATCCGCTCGTCGGCTCGCTGGCCCCCGAAACGCGCGTCTGGGCGAGTCACGCAGACGAGGTCAAAACGCTGCCCGAGGGATTCACTTGCACGGCCTCGAGCGACGTCTGCGGCGTCGAGGCCATGAGCGACACCGACCGGGACCTCTACGGCGTCCAGTGGCACCCAGAGGTGGCCCACACCGAAGAGGGCGAGGAAGTGTTCGAAAACTTCCTCGAGATCTGTCTGGCGTCGGCGGAAGCGACACACTGACGGCCACCCCATCGAGTCTGCCGTCTCCTGCCGTCCCCTGGCGGCTCGAGGCTACTCATTCTCCGGCTGATTCACTCTCCGGCTCGGATCGATCACCGACCACCCGATACGTCCGCCCCCGCTTGCTGCCGACGGCTTCGATCAGATCGTAGTGAACCATCTTCGTCAGGTAGTTCCGCAGCGTCCGCGACGTCTTGGGATCGTCTACCCGTCGCTCGTACTCGGCGTAGAGCGCACGCGGTTCGATCTCGCCCGCCTCGTCGATGACGTCGTAGAGCACCCGCTGGTGTTCGATCAGGCCGTCGATGGTCTCCCGACGAATCGCCTCCCTGGTGTCGGGAATCGCCTCCTGGAGCGCCTCGTCCGAGAGCGTCCCGTCGCCGCGGCGCGTCTCGAGTCGAGCCGCCGAGCGCAGGATGCCGATGGCGACGCGGGCGTCGCCGCCCGCCGCCTGTGCGATCAGCTGTAGCTGGTCGTCCTCGACGGTGCCCGGTTCGAGACCCTGCTTCGCCCGTTCTCGAAGGATCGCGACCAGTTCCTCGGTCGAATAGCGGTCGAACTGCACGCGCGTCCCGGCGCGCAGGCGAGAGCGGACGCGGTCGTCGAACCCGGCGAAGAGTTCGGCCTCGCGGTTGGCGATCAACACCAGCGACAGGTGGCCGAGCCGGTGGAGGTCGTACAGGGCCGTCGTCTCCTCGAGCTGGTCGACCTCGTCGAGGATGGCGACGACGGGCTGGTCGTTCGCCGCTGCGAGGCGGTCGAACAGTTCGTCCTTCGGCGTCGAGCGATGGACCTCGAGCGCGAGTCCAAGCGCGTCGAGGATCGCGTACAGCACGCGATACCGAGTGTGGTCCTGCCAACAGTTGACGTAGGCGACCTGCACGTCGGGTCGCTTTTCCTGCAACCGGTCGAGCGTGTAGCGCGCGATGCAGGTCTTGCCGACGCCCGTCGGCCCCAGCAGAAAGGTCGTCTCCGGTCGATCCCCGCGGAGAATCGGCTCGAGCGTTTCCGAGAGGTGGGAGACCTCGTCGTGACGGTGGACCACCTCACTCGGGACGAAGTCCTCCTGGAGGACGCGCGGATCGACGATCACGATACGACGAGTGTGCACTCGAGTACCTTAAACGGTCGTGGCTCGCCGCGTGCACTCTCCATACCAGCGTTTTCGACGCAAGGTGTACTCACTCACTACCGAGACGAGAGGCCCGCGTTCGTCTAGTTTGTCACGCGTCCAGGCCCAATCGACCAGTATTCGTATATCGTTATACAGTATATTTATCGATGAGCCCGTATTGCGACGCGGTCCTAAATGAGACCCACACGACTGTCTCGCTGATCGACGTAGCCTCTATCCAGAGGCGCGGGAATTCATACCCTGGTGAAAAATTGTGTTTGCGATCCGTGAGCACTCTCGTGCGGTGGACCGACTGCCGACAGTCGAATAGACGAACAACTGGCTGTTCTACGATTGCAACCCCCATCACCGCCAGGTGCAACCAGGATCCATCGATTATCTGCACTGCGTACGTTCGAAGAGTGGTCGTCTCGTTTGCGGACCCAACGAAATGTGGAACAGTAGCAACTGTACGAAAACGACTGGGGCGCCCGGCACCCACAGCAAAGTTGCACCGATCGACCCACCGTTCGCGAAATCTGTCCTGGCGCCGTAGACCCTCGATTGTTGGACCGAACATTGTCCTCCTCGTCCAGGCTAGTTCGAAAAATCGGGCTCACGCTCGAGTTCGTTCGCTCAGGAGAACCAGATATGAGTATCGTTCGTGACCGGCTGACCTGAACGCATTATCACAATCGTTCGCGAGTAGAGACTCGAGTAGCGTTTCGGTGGTTTGGCACGATTGAGCAAATCACATTCTCGAAGCCCGGGCCGTCGAATGTGGCCGCTAGACGAGTTTACTCGTTCGAGAGGGAGTACTAGCACACCCTAGCCAATGCCTCGAATATGCGCTCATTGGACTTCCATCTCCCTGGCCACCCGGCCTCACGTGATGATTCGGCAGCTGAATCGGACGAATGGCCGGACCGACACGGGCCAGATAAATCATATAATGGTATATTAAATCCGGCCTGGAGGCACTACTCGGGCCTCGGGGGCTCGAAACGAGTGAGTCGGGCATCGTTCTCGCCACGCCACAGGGTCTGACGGAACAATGTGGCCCGTCGACCGTGGTTTCTTTACCACCGGCCGACACCCTCCGGTATGGACGAGGTTTCACTCGGCGTTCCGGAACCGGTGCTCGAGCGACTGCCTGACGAGAGCGGCGACGCGGCGATGGACATGCAACAGGCCGTCGCCGGCTGGGAGAGCCGATTGAATCGCGCTATCGAGGAGGCCGACGACGACGCGGAAGCCGCCGGCCACGTCCTCGACGCGATCGAACACTTCGAGGAACGCCTCGAGACCTACGACGCGTTCGTCCCCGAGCTACGGGCGTGGGGGCAGTCACCGATTTACGCCATCGCGTGGCGAACGCTCTACGCGGACGTCATCGCACAGCTGTACGAACACGACGACCTCGCGACGTACCTCGACCGTGAGCGAAACTCCCGGCTGGTCCAGGACGGGATTCGTCTCCGGGACCGGTGAGTGCTGACAGTCGATCAGATAGTCTTCCGTTCAAACCGATCGGTTGCGAATGCAGACGCAACGATTTTCTCCGCATCTACGGTAGAGAGGGGCGTGAACGCGAGGGACGAGGACGGCGCTGACCTGGACGCGACGACGCGGCTTCGCCGACGCGTGCTCCCGACACTGCACCGAATCAAAGAGCCGCTGGGCGGGTTTGCCACGTGTACTCAACACCCGTCGGAGTACGTTGGGACCATCGAACGCGACCTGCGAGCGTTTCGACCGGACCTCGAGGCGATGGCGTTTGCACCCGAACCGATCGCCTCGCTGAAGGTCCACGAGGACGGCCGCTTTTCGGCTGGAAGCTGGGTACGACGACGATCGCCGCTGGCCGACTGGCAGCTACACGTGACCCTGTTCCAGGACGGGCGAGACGCCATCGAGGTGTTTGCCCACCGGGAGTACTCCTGGCTTCGCCACCCCTACAAGCACTACGTCGGTGATGGCTGGGATACGTCGGGAGGTGTCGAACGGATGCGGTCGCTGTTGCGGGGTCACGGGATCGAGTTCGTCGTGGACTAGACGAGGCCAGCGCGGCGGACCGCCCCTCGAGACCTTTCGTACTGTGTCTCGACACGTCCCCGTTGTGCGTCTCGAGACTTTTCGTACCGTACCGTGCCTCGAGACCTTTCGTACCGTGCCTCGAGAGGCCTCGTTTTCACCTCTCGAAACGAGCCCGAGAACGTATCGACAACGCAACCTATTCGGTCCCCGCGTTCGAACCACGGCTCATGACCCGGACGGAGACGGTCACCGCCTTCACGGACCTCTACCTCCCCACGGTCAACGGCGTCACCTACACGATCCAGCTCTGGCGCGAGCGCTGGCGCCAACAGCGGACGGCGATGCCCATCGTCTACCCGGAGATGGACGGCTACGAGGCGGGCTCCGGCGAGTACCCAATTCGAAGCGTTCGCGCGCCGCTGTATCCCCAGTACCGTCTCGGGCTTCCCTCGATTCCGGACGACCTCGAGACGCCGGACATCGTCCACGTCCACACGCCGTTCACCATCGGCTTCGCCGGGATTCGCTTCGCCCGCAAGCGCGACGTGACCGTCGTCGCCTCCTACCACACCCTCCTGGACGACCGGGCGAGCCAGCACGTCTCCGGCAACGTCCTCGACGGCGTCAAGCGGACCTGCCGACTCTACGAACGCACGTTCTTCGAGCGCGTCGACCACGTCACCGCGCCGACCTCCTTCGCCCGTGACCACTTGCTCGAGACCGTCGAGGCCGACGTCGACGTGACGGTGGTCTCGAACGGCATCGACACCGACTTCTTCCGGCCCGTCGATCCGACCTCGTTTCGCACCCGATACGACCTTCCCGACGACCGCCCGCTGCTCGGCTACACGGGTCGCCACGGCGAGGAGAAGAACCTCGAGGAGGCGATCGACGCCGTGGACGGAACGCGGATGACGCTCGTCCTCGGTGGCGACGGACCCGCTCGCGAAGCCCTCGAGGAACGTGCGGCCGATGTGGACGCCGACGTCAGGTTCCTCGGCTTCCTCGAGCGCAAGGAGTTGCCGGCATTTTACGCCGCCCTCGACGTGTTCGTCTTCCCGAGTCCGGTCGAGACCCAGGGACTCGTGGCGCTCGAGGCGACCGCCTGCGGGACGCCCGTCGTCGCCGTCGACGAGGGGGCGCTGACCGATTCGGTGATCCAGGGCGAAACCGGCTATCGCTACCGACGCGGGTCGATCGGTGACCTCCAGTGGGCGATCACGCGCTGTCTCGACGAACACGACCGCCTAGCCGACCTCTGTCGCCGACGACGGGCGATGCTCTCGGTCGACCACTCCATCGAGCAGCTATCGGAGATTTACGATCGACTCGTCTGAGCGGTCTCAGGAGCGGTCTCGGGAACCGGCAAGCGGTCCGCTCGGGGCCGGTCGTCCCCACTTCCCGACCGCGGGCACTTAAGTTTCGTCGCGCCAATTCGAGCGCATGGAACTCGATCTTCGATTTTTCGCCACGTTTCGCGAAGCCGTCGGTCAGAAGGATCTCTCCAGGACGGTCGAGGACGGCGCGACCGTCGGCGACGTGCTCGCAGCGCTGGAAGCGGAGTACGAGGGCCTCGAGGGAGAACTGCTCCAGGACGGCGCGATTCGGCCACAACTGAGCGTGTTGAAAAACGGCCGGGACGTGGTTCACATGGCCGGCGTCGACACCGACCTGGAGGAGGGCGATCGGCTCTCGGTGTTTCCACCCGTTGCGGGCGGCTGATTCACTCTCGGGGTAAGACTACAAAAAGGATAAGTAGTAAGTGGCCGAGTGGCTCGGCATCGTACCGGAGGCACCTTCACTGTCGAGAGTTACCCGACACCCTGCCGCCGGACGCACGTTTATGGGTACTCTCCACCAAGCTGATCCAATGACCGCGCGCGTCGAACGTTCCTTCCGGGGGATCTCCGAGCGACTCGCCGTCCGCTACCTCGAGAACCTGGGCGGTGAGCGAGTGGGAGACGATGTCGTCGAGGGTGATGGCTGGCGAGCCCAGTTCGATGCCGAGACGGTTGGCGTCGGACCGACGTTGACGCTGACCGAGGTGACCGTCGTCTTCGACGGCGAGGAGGAGACGCTCGAGGAACTCGTTCCCGCATTCGCTCGGAAGGCGATGCGGGCCGGGGGGTGAGATCGACGATGACGGACGCCGGCGAGCCGATCGAAGGCCAGATCCTGTTGCTCGCGGCGGCGAAAGCGAGCGTAGCGCCGTCACAGCTTCCGGACCTCGTGGATCGGGTTCAGCACTACCTCGTGGCCGACATCCAACGTCATCGCCAATCGGCGGAGTGCCCCTACGAGGACGACGACCGGATCGTGTTGCTGTTTGAAACCGGGTTCTGGGAGCAAATCGGGTCGGCGCTCGCACTCGAGGAGCGCGAGTGGGATGCTGTCTCGCGCGCACACGTCGAACAATTTCGTCGGGTTGGACGTCGCCGCGATCGCGAGGCCGAGTTCGAGACGGCGCTGGAGATTCGCGAACCGGTCTGTATCGGCCGTCCCGCCGCTGACGAGCGAGACAGAACTGGCTGACGGCGCGTCGAACGAGCACTGAAGAGTTCCGAAGTGCACCGAACGCGCTCGGATACGCGCGAGAGGAATTACCTCGAACCGGATGTTAGCTCGAGCCCGGGTTCTTCCGTGCGAGTTCGGCGCCACAGATCGGGCAACGGTCTTTCTGTTCGTCGTACTCCCGTCCACAGCCCTGGCACTGGAAGGTCCACTCGCGCTCTTCCTCGATGCCCTCACGCGCGATCGGTTCGACGGTGACGGTCAGGCGCTCAGCGACGTTTTGCATGGCGTAGTCGTCGGTCACGAGCACGGCGTCGAGTTCGAACGCAGCGGCCACGAGGCGAACGTCGGTGTCCGAGAGCACGTCGAGGTCGCCCGACTCCTTCGCAGCCCGGCGAACCTTCTCGGTGGTGTCGCCGTTGGGAATGTGGACGTGCATGCCCGACCCCTCCATGGCGTCGTAGCGGTAGACGCTCTCGTCCTCGAGTTCCTCGCGGACGAGTGGAATCGTGGCTGTCTGTTCGGTGGTGTGAAAGTCGTGAATAAAGGCCGACGAATCGAGAATGTACATACCGTTAGCGTTGGACGACGATGTAGTCTTTCACCGCCTGCACGCGGCTGACGGGGATGAGAAAGCGGCCGGCGTCGTTTCGGTCGAAGTCGACCGAACGGGACGGCAGTTGCTCGTCGGGGTCGACCACCAGGTCGTGGAGTTTCCCCGAGTTGATATCCATCGTGATGTTGTAGAGCAGTCCCAGTTCAGTTCCGTCAGAGCCCATGACGGACTTCCCCGAGAGGTTCTCGGCGAGTATCTCGCTCATACCCCCTCGTACTGACTAGTGACTATTAAAGACATGGGAGCCGTCAGACGGACGTCGCCCCTCGAGCAGACGGAGACTCGTGATCGAGACGTGAATTTGCGTGCCTGTGCGCTCGAGGGCTCAATCGTCGAGGGCTCGATTGCTCGACAGTTCGAGACCTACTACAGTTCGAAGACGGCCATCTCGACCTCCTGGACAGGTGACGCGCGGAGAAGCCGGTGACGATGGGTTTAACTACCGGGCAACGGACGATACGGATAAGACCTTCTCGGGTGGTTCACTATGTCGGACACTGACTCGGATACACACGATCCAGCGGCCCTCAGGACCCCGATCGTCGCGGTCCTGGGACACGTCGACCACGGTAAGACCAGTCTCCTCGACAAGATCCGCGGCTCCGCGGTCATCGAGGGCGAAGCAGGGGCGATCACCCAGCACATCGGCGCGACCGCCGTCCCGCTCGAGGTCGTCTCCTCGATCGCCGGCGAACTCGTCGATCCGGACGATTTCGACCTCCCCGGGCTCCTCTTTATCGACACGCCTGGCCACCACTCGTTCACGACGCTTCGCTCTCGCGGGGGCGCGCTCGCGGACATCGCCATCCTGGTCGTCGACGTCAACGACGGCTTCCAGCCCCAGACACTCGAGGCGCTGGACATACTCAAGCGCTCCCAGACGCCGTTCATCGTCGCCGCGAACAAGATCGACACCGTCCCTGGCTGGAACGTCCACGAGGACGCCCCGATCACCCAGACCTACGAGTCCCAGTCAGATCGGACCCGCCAACGACTGGACGAGAGTCTCTACACCATCATCGGGAACCTCTCCGACCAGGACTTCTCGGCGGACCTCTACTGGCGCGTCCAGAACTTCCAGCGCAACGTCGGCGTCGTCCCCGTCTCCGCGCTCACCGGCGAGGGGGTCCCAGACCTGCTCGCCGTCATGATGGGACTCTCCCAGCGCTACATGAAAGAGGAAATGAAGATCGACGTCGCCGGCCCCGGCGTCGGAACCGTGCTGGAAGTCAAAGAGGAGAAGGGGTTCGGAACCACCGTCGACACCGTCCTCTACGACGGGACGATCCGGAGCGACGACACCATCGTCGTCGGCGGCCTGAACGACCCCATCGTCACCGAGGTCCGCGCCCTGCTCCAGCCCCGACCGCTCGCCGAAATCCGGACCGAGAGCCGCTTCGACAACGTCGAAGAGGTCGGCGCGGCCGCCGGGATCAAGGTCGCCGCGCCGGACCTCGAGGACGCGATGGCCGGCGCCCCCGTTCGAGTCGTCCGGGACCGCGACCTCGAGGACGTGGTCGCCGAGGTCGAGTCCGAACTCGCGGACATCGCCGTCGACACCGAAGAGGAGGGCGTCGTCGTCAAAGCCGACACCCTGGGCAGCCTCGAGGCGATGGCCGACGCTCTCGGCGAGGCCGAGATTCCGATCGTCCGGGCCGAAGTCGGCGACGTCGCGCCGCGGGACATCTCGGTCGCCTCGACCGCGGACGACGCGAAACAGCGCGCCGTCCTCGGGTTCAGCGTCGACGTCCTCGCCGACGCCGAGCGCCGGGCCGAAATCGACGACGTCGAGCTGTTCACCGACGACGTGATCTACCAGCTCGTCGAGGGCTACACCGATCACGTCGAAGAGATCGAGCGCGCCCAGCAGGACACCATCCTCGACAACATCACCCGCCCATCCCGGTTCCGCGTACTCGAGGACCACGTCTTCCGCCAGAACGACCCCGCCGTCGTCGGCGTCGAGATCTACTCGGGGACGCTCCAGAACAACTCCTTCGTCGCGAAGTGGGAGGACAACGAACCGACGCGAGTTGGACAGGTCAAGGGCATCCAGGAGCAGGGCGAGGACGTCGACGAGGCCCGCGCGGGCGAGCGCGTGTCGGTGGCCATCGATGGCCCGACCATCGGCCGGCAGGTCAAGGAAGGCGACCTCCTGTGGACGGAGGTCCCCGAGAAGCACGCCAAGATCCTCGAGCAGGAACTCGCCAGCGAGATCCCCGCCGACGAACTCGAGGCGCTGAACATGTACCTCGAGAAACACCGCAAGCGGGATCCGTTCTGGGGCAAGTAGCGACGCCGATCGACGGCTCGAGACGGCCCTGATCCGCCCCGTAGCCGGTCGTGATACCAGTTGTCACGAAGGGAACGTTTTTTAGGCGCCATCCCCAATCGGAAGTAGCGAGTTCTCATGAACGGAAATACGCCGTACGGGGGGTTGCCGGGAGTTACACAGGCCGGACATCGGGCGGCGGCGGACGTTCCCGAACTGTCGCTCGAGCAAAAGCGAACGCTCCAGCGAACGGTCAGTCAGATCGCCGCCAGGACGCGGGACTTCCTCCCCGACGAGTACATCGTCGACGCGGACGTCGCCGACGGCGTCTCCGGCCCGCAGGCGCTCGTGGCCGTCCAGCCACCCATCGGTCATCCGGTCAGCGCCGGGTTCACGCCCGACCTCGAAAACACGCCGGAGGACCTCATTAGTGCCGACGACCGCGACGAGGTCGCCCGGGGTCTGGCCGCGAGCGCCGCCTTGCAGGTGAAACAGGCCGTGAGCGACGACGTGACGCCGACGGCACGCTAACCGTCGAATCCGATTTCTGCCGTCTTCGGCCCGTCTTCCGCCCTCGACCCTCTCGAGTACAGCAAGTCTATCGCCCTGAGCGTAGCGAGTCGATTCGCTCGAACACAACGAGTCGATTCGCTCGAACACAACGAGCTGATCCGCCCGAGCGTGGCGATTCGATCACTCGACGTCGCGAACCAGTCCTGCCCGAAGGTCACGACCGAAGTAGTAGCCGATCACGCTCGCGAGGAGGCCAGCGCCCGCACCGATGGCGAGCACGTATCGACCCGTGTCCGTCGGCAGAAAGAGAGCAAAATCGAGAAGGACGCCCAGCGCACCGATGCCGGTGCCCGCGAGTCCGACCTCGAGGTAGCGACGCCTCGAGGTGACCAGGCCGACCACGAACGCCATCGCGAGCAGGCCGAGCAGGCGGCCGATGCCGGAAAACGGCAAGACGATGCCGCCAGCCACCATGCCGAACCCGAGTGTGAGGACGATGGCGAGGAGACTCTTCGGGGAGGGGTACCGCGACGGCGAGAGCCGGTCGCGGATCGAGCCGCCAAGTCGCAACCGCGAGAACGGGTTCCACTTTCGCCTCCGACTCGAGTCCGTCGTCGATTCGGCCGACGGGGTCGACCGCGCTTCGGCGTCGGCGCTCACACCAGCGTCGGCGCTCGCGCCGGACCCGCCCTCCAGGAGCCGTTCAGTTTCGGCCAGCAGGTCGTCGGTGTCGGCGCCAGACCCGCCCCTTTCGGTCGGCTCGCGCTGGCCGGACGACCGCGTCTCGCCGTCGTCCACCGGTACCTCGTCGGAACGCTCGCTCATACCGTCTTCGAGGGGCGACGACGGGATAGTTCCTTCGCTGACACGAGATCGAGTAGCCAGCAGGGCGTGCGAAACGCGCCGAAAAGCGGGAGACTAAGTATGATCCGCCCCGAATCGGGGGTATGAGCCTGGGACAGCGGGTCTCGAGCGACCACCAGCTCACCCGACTGCTACAGATCGGGATCGTCCTGGAAGAGGTCGTCGAGTCGCGTGCCGCCCACCACCTCGAGTCGTTGCCCGAGGCCGAACGCGAGGCCATCGACGAGGAGGTACGAGCGTTACTCGCCGAGGCGGCCGAGGAGTCAGCCGAGCACCGCCAGCGCCTCGAGGCGCTCGTCGACGAACTCGACGCCGAGACGGTCTCCTACGAGGAGATCAACACGCTGGTCGACGCCCGCTACGGGCCGCCCGAGGACACCGACGGCGTCCTCTACGATCAGCTGTGTAACGAGGAGACGGCCTACAAGTTCTACGACGACCTCATCGCGGCGATCGAGGCCTCCGAGACGGACTTCAGCGTCGACCGCGAGCGCGTCCTCGACACCCTCGAGGCGATCCGCGAGGAGGAGACCGAGGGGGTCGAAGCGGTAACGGAGATCATGGAGCGACGAGCATGAGCGGGGAGACGACGGGAACGAACCGAACACGCACGTCGCACATATTGCGCACATCGCGGACGCGAGGTGGCAATCGATGAATACGGCAGATCAATACCTGAAGGCGGTCTACCTGGCACAGCGTCTCGAAGACGGCCCGGCCTCCACCGGCACCCTCGCGGAGTTACTCGAGGTCAGCCCGGCGAGCGTCAACGAGATGATCGGGAAACTCGAGGAGCGCGAGTTGGTCGAACACGAGAAGTACAAGGGAGCGACGCTCACCGACGAGGGACTCGAGCGCGCACACAACGCCCTCCAGACGTACTGTATCATCGAGCGATTTCTCACGAACGTCCTCGAGGTCGAGGAGTTCCGCGAGGAGGCTCGCGCCCTCGAGAGCGTCATCGACGAGACCGTCGCGGACCGACTGGACACGATTATCGACCGCCGGGAGGAGTGCCCGGACTGTTTCGACGCCGAGGAAGACTGTTGTGCCTACCTCGAGGCGGGGTCGCTCGCGGAGTGACGGCGTGACGGCGTGGCGGCATGGCGACGTGTTGGCATCGGTCGCGGACGGTACGGGAGTTTATATAAGATCGGGCGGCCAGACCCGGCGTGCGCTGTCCGACCTGTGAGAAGTCCCTGCAGACGGAGCGGGGATTGCGACAACACCACACGAAAGTCCACGGAGAGCCACTGCCGAACCGGACGTGTACGGGCTGTGGCCTCGAGTTCTACGATCCGAAGTCGAGACGAGTCTACTGCGACGACTACAATCCGAACGGCGGCTCGAACAACGGCAACTGGAAGGATGCCATGGAGGAGGCTTCGTGCGTGCGTTGTGACGAGACGTTCGAGTACTATCCCTCGAACAAGGAGGGCGTGTACTGTCCGTCGTGCGTCGCTGACGCGGATGGACTGCTCCGGGACAATCCGTCGGCGCCGGGTGAACGGGTATCGACCATGTGTGCGTACTGCGACGCTAATCTCGAGGTCTATCCGTCCCGTGTTGAGGCGAACGAGCGCGGCGTGTTCTGTGATCGGACGTGTTACGGAAACTGGCTCTCGGAGACGATCGTCGGCGAGAATCACCACCAGTGGGCCGGTGGCCCGATATCGTACGGGCGAGCGTGGTGGAAAATACGCCGGCGGGCGCTCGAACGAGACGACTATCGCTGTCAGGCGTGTGGCCGCGACAACGAGGCGATTGGGCGAAATCCCGACGTCCATCACGTCATCCCGGTCCGAACGTTCGACGACCCCGAAGACGCCCATACTCTGGATAACGTCGTTTCACTCTGTCGTCGTTGTCATCGACTGGCAGAGGAGGGGTCGATCGCCGTTTCACCTGACGGAAAAAGGTAACACTATTACTTTTCGACCGACTACGACTGGATACCCACTGTCAAGCCGACGGCTGGCCGTGGAGACGCGTACAGTCCCGTGGTGTAGTGGCCAATCATAATGGCCTTTGGACGCAATCGGAACCCACCTATTGCGGGAGACAGCCATTGACGGCGGTTCGAATCCGCCCGGGACTATGGCATATTTTTTACATTAATTCCTCGGGCCAGGGCACCACGCTCGAGAACGAACCGTAACGACTGTAGCCTCGTCCACACCACGTCCGGTATGGCGAGATGGCTTCAGAGCGGGCGGCGACGCGATATCTGTTACCTCCTCGCAGCGATGGAGGCGGCGCGCGGCCAGCAACTCAAGTCGGCCCTCGAGTCCCACTACGACGAGCGCCTCGAGCCGAAGGCGTTCTACGGATCGCTGTCGGCACTCGTCGACGCGGGGTTCGTCGAGAAGGACGTCGAGGGACTCCACGACGTCTATCGCCTGACCGACGCCGGCGAGGCTCGCGTGCGCGAACACGGGTCGTGGGTGCGGGCGTGTCTCGAGGGCGAAAACGGGAACGACGGTCCCGAATAACGCAACTTACTCGAGGAGTCGGTCCCCAATCGTATTTCGCAGAATCTCGCTCGTGCCCTCGTAGATCTCGTTGAGTTTGGCGTCCCGGTAGAAGCGCTCGGCGGGGAAGTCCTTGGTGTAGCCGTAGCCACCGTGGATCTGGATGCCCTCGTTGGCGACCTCACGGGAGACCTCGCTGGCGTAGAGTTTCGCCTGAGCGGCCTCGGTGATGTAGTCCTCGCCGCGGATCTTGTTGTCGGCGGCCCTGTGCATCAGCAGTTTCGCGGCCTGGATCTTCGTGTCCATGTCCGCGAGTTTGTGCTTGATGGCCTGGAACTCGCCGATGGGCTGGCCGAACTGCTCGCGCTCGCCGGCGTACGACCGGGCTTCGTCGAAGGCGGCACGGGCGATGCCGACGCCACGGGCCGCGATGGTGATGCGGCCGCCGTTGAGCGTCTTGAGTGCCTGGACGAAGCCGTCGCCCTCCTCGCCGAGTCGACGGTCGGCAGGGATCCGGAGGTCGTCGAAGCGGAGTTCGGCGGTAGGACAGCCCTTGTCGCCGAGCTTCTCCTCCGTGCCCTCGACGTAGAAGCCGTCGTCCTCCTCGGGGCGTACAACGAACGAGGAGATGCCGCGGTTGCCGGCGTCGGGATCGGTCTTCGCGAAGAGGGTGACGGTGTCGGCGACGGATCCGTTCGAGATCCAGAGCTTCCCGCCGTTGACGACGTATTCGTCTCCATCACGTTCGGCCGTCGTCGTCATCGAGGGCACGTCGCTGCCGGCTCCGGCTTCGGAGAGGGCGAACGCGCCGACGTCTTTCCCCTCGGCGAGCGGCGTCAGGTACGCCTCCTTCTGAGATTCGTCACCGAACTCGTAGAGCATGTTCCCCGCCAGCGAGATGTGCGCGGCGACGACGGTTCCCAGTCCACCCGAGCCCCGGGAAATCTCCTCGATCCCGATCGCGTAGGAGTGGTAGTCGAGACCCGCGCCACCGTACTCCTCGGGAAACGGCATCCCCATCAGGCCCAGGTCGGCCATCTGGTCGACGAGATCTCGCGGAAACTCGTCTTCGTGGTCGATCTCGCTCGCGACGGGCACGATCTCCTCGTCGACGAACTCCGCGACCATGTCCCGAATCTGTGCCTGCTCCGGCGAGAGGCTGAAGTCCATGACCGATCCATCGAGCGGCCCCCGCTTTATTGTTGTTGTACGCTCGTCCCGTTGAATTGCGTGTATTCGACCGCCCTTCGAGACCCGGTGGGTCGGCCCCATCCAGGATGAACCGACTGGTCCGGTTCGCATATATTCAGGATCGTCCGCGACCGGGGTGTTTTTCCGGAACGACGACCAATAAGGGGCCAAGATGACTACGGGCCACTCCCCTCCAGCCGCCGAATCCGACATCGAGTGGTGTTACGACGCCGTCCACGGCGTTTCGCGCACCTTCTCGATTACCATCGACCGACTCGAGGAGCCGATGGCGCGTCACATCTGCCTGGGGTACCTCCTGTGTCGAATCGCGGATACGATCGAGGACGCCGGTCACATTCCGCCGGCCGAGCAGACCGCCCTGCTCGAGGAGTTCGATCGGGTACTCGATCCGGACGCCGAAACGACGGCGGAAGACTTCCGCGAGGCTGTCAAACCCTGGATCCCGGAGGAGCGATCTAGCGACTGGGACGTCGTCGCGCACACCCCGCGAGTCGTCAGGTCCTTCGAATCGCTCGAGGACGAACCTCGAGAGATCATGCGCGAACCCGTCAGGGAACTCGTCGACGGGATGGCGATGTTTACCAGCCGGTACGCCGACGAGGGCGGCCTCCGCCTCCAGACGCTCGAGGAACTCGAGGAGTACTGCTGGTACGCCGCCGGGACCGTCGGAACGCTCATTACGGGGCTCGTCGCCCGCGGCACCTCGCCCGAGCGCGCCCAGGTACTCCGTGACAACGCTCGGTCGTTCGCCCTGCTCTTGCAGTTGGTCAACATCGCGAAGGACGTCGAGACTGACTACCACGAGGAGAACAACGTCTACCTGCCGGCCGAGTGGCTCGCAGAAGAGAACGTCGCCGTCGAAGGCGTCACTGACGAAGCCCACCACAGCGGCGTCACGAACGTCATCCGCCGGGTGACCGGACGAGCGGAGGGATACCTCGACGGCGCTCAACGGTACCTCGAGGTGTTGCCCGAACGCCACGGCAACACGCTGTCGGCCTGGGCGATTCCGTACCTCCTGGCCGTGGGCACCCTCCGGGAACTCCGCGAACGACCCGAGGACGTCATCCAGGAGGGGAACGTCAAGATTTCGCGCGCGGAGGTCTTCGCCGTGATGCAACAGTTCGAACAGGACCTCTCGAGGTCGGCACTCGAGGAGTTGCGAAGCGAGATGTCCGAGAAGCCGCTTCATCAGTAGTGAGTTCGTGTCTGCCGGTAGTGAGTTCGTGTCCGCGAGTAGTGGGTCCGCGAGGGCTCGAGAGAGGTGGAATATTCGACGGCACGCAACTTACTACAGAAAATATATCGTATTACTATCCAGAGTATAGTATCGGGTCGGCACGTGCGCCTCGAGCATCCAAAATTCGTCGGCGATTGCCGCTCTTCGGGTTGCGCAGCCTCGAAATCCGCGGGATGTCCAGGACGGGAAAATTTAGCGCAGACGTTACTCGAGTGCGAAGACGTCCGCCTCGAGCAGTCTGTCGGGGGTTACGGTGATCGCCACGTGGGCCTCCGTGACGCCCCAGCCGGGTTCGAGCTGGTCCTCGATTGAATCGCTCGAGAGTTGAATCGACTCGTCGTCAAGTCGTACACGAATGCCGTAGGGACGGGCGGTCTCGTGCCACGGGCCCCGAACGGCCTGGCGGTCGCGGCCGCTCTCGTGGCCGGCGGGGTCGAGCCAGCGAGTGGTCTCGCGGGCGGTTTCGAGGTCAGTGCCGACGGCAATCTCGACCGTGGCGCGCTCGCTCGAGTCGTTGACGACGTAAAGCGACGCGATCCGGAAGGTGCCGGGATCGGAACGCTGGCCCCAGGCGACGGCGGCGGTCAGGGTCGTGCCGAGACCGCCGAGCCCGAGACCGAGGACTGTTCGGCGGGAGTACGTTGGAGTGGAGGGCATCGGCTACCGAACACTTCAACGGCGCTACTCATATACCTGTTGACTCGCCAAGAGGTATGCGAGTGCTAGTCGTACTCGTAGAAGCCCCGTCCGGTCTTTTTGCCGAGGTCGCCTGCCTCGACCTTGCGCTTGAGGAGGTAGGCAGGCTTGTACCGGTCCCCGAGTTCCTCGTACATGGTCTCGGAGGCGTGCAGGCAGACGTCGAGGCCGATGTGGTCGGCCAGTTTCAGCGGCCCCATCGGGACGTTCGTTCCGAGTTCCATCCCTGCGTCGATGTCGTCCTTGCTCGCGACGCCCTCGTCGTAGGCTCTGATCCCCTCGTTGAGCCAGGGCATCAGGATGCGATTCGTGACGAAACCGGGCTTGTCGTCCGATTCCCAGGTCGTCTTCCCGAGGTCCTCGGCGACCTCGTGAGCCAGGTCGGTGACCGCATCAGTGGTCTTCTCCCCGACGACGATTTCGACGCCCTCCATGATCGGGACGGGATTCATGAAGTGCAGGCCGACGACGCGCTCGGGGTGCTCGAGCGGCGCCGCGATCGAGGTGATCGAGAGCGTGCTCGTGTTGGTCGCGAGCACGACGTCCGCGTCGCAGTGGGCCTCGAGGTCCTGGAAGATGTCGCGCTTAATATCCATATTTTCGACGGCGGCCTCGACGACCAGGTCGCAGTCGGCGAGGGCCGCGATGTCGGTCGTCCCGGCGATTCGCTCCCGAATCGTGTCGGGGTCGTCGGGCAGGGCGTCCTTCCCGTCGAGGCGTTCGAGGCTGTCGGAAATCGCGTCGAATCCGCCCTCGACGTACTCGGATTCGATGTCGCGCATGATTACGTCGTAGCCGGTCGTGGCGGCGACCTGGGCGATACCGCTCCCCATCGTCCCCGCGCCGACGACGCCGATTCGCTCGATGTCCTGGCGTACCATGGCGGGCAATACTTGCGATTCGCTGGTAAGTGTAGCGATACGTCGGAACGAGCCGCCGGTCGAGTCCCCGTCCCCCTGCTGGATTCGGTGCGAAAAGGGGACGGCGACCGCGGCGTCAGACGTCGCGACTGCTGGCGATTTTCTCGAGGGGGAAGGTTCAAGTTCCGGGCGTGTGAGGTACTGATAGTTCCGGTGAATCGCGTGAGCAAGGAAAACGTGGCCGAAACGAGAGACGACTCCGCAGAGGTCCTCGAGCCAGGCCATCGCGAGGCTCTCCAGGACGCGGGTATCAAACCGGCAGTCGTCTCCAGAGAGCGGTGCTCCTATCGGATGCTGCTCGACGCCGGCCTCGACGAAGACGCCGCCGACGCGCTCCGCCGACAGTTCTCCCTGCCGTGGTCGTTCGAGACCGACGGCGACCTGGACCGGCGCTCGAGCGAGGTCCGCGGCCTGGGAGAGGCCGAACGCGCCTGGGTCGCCGCGAGCGCCGACGAGGGCTGGCAGGCGTTCGAACCCATCCCCTCGAGCGGGGCCGAAGCGGGAGCCGAGGACGCACCCGACCGTCCCTGGCCCCGGCCCACGCCGGTAACGGCAGTCACCGGTGTCAGTCCTGAAAACGCCGCGAGGCTGGCCGAGGCGGGGGTCAACTCCGCGGAACGGCTGGCGACGATTCAAGCGACCGAAGTCGCGAAGGTCCTCGAGTTGAGCGTGCTCCACGTTCGGACGTGGCGTCACAACGCTCGCGAGTTAGTCGATTGAGCGAATCATCCGGGCCACTTGAGCCATCCGACCCGCCTACCTCGAGGCTAGCGAGCACATCCCAAATACGTATCACCCATTGGATAGATACTCGAGCGTGACGTTTGGAGCAGGACGACGACCAGCGGATGCGGGCCGGGGAGCACCGAATTTACTACTCGAGAAAGTATTTTTCAGCTGAGAGGACCGCCAACGATATATGGGTCGATGGTGGAGTTGCAGGCAGATGCGACCCATCGACGACTCACCGATCGTTCGCGACGGAAACGCCTGCATTCTCGCGATGGACCACGGCCTCGAGCACGGGCCGGTCGACTTCGAGGCGGTGCCCGAGAAGCTCGACCCCGCAACCGTGTTCGAGACGGCGACCCACGACGCGGTGACGTGCATCGCCGTCCAGAAGGGGATCGCCGAGGGCTACTACCCGAGCTACGAGGACGACGTCAACCTCCTGGTCAAACTCAACGGCACGTCGAACCTCTGGATGGGCGAACCGGACTCCTCGCTCAACTGTTCGGTGGAGTACGCCGCCGAAATCGGAGCCGACGCGGTCGGGTTCACCCTCTACGGCGGGTCGAACAACGAGGTCGAGATGGCCGAGGAGTTCCGCGAGATCCACGAGGCCGCCCGCGAGTACGACCTCCCCGTCGTCATGTGGTCGTACCCGCGCGGCCAGGGGCTGAAAAACGACACGAAACCGGGTACGATCTCCTACGCGACCCGACTGGCCCTCGAACTGGGCGCTGACATCGCGAAGGTCAAGTACCCCGGCAGTGCCGACGCCATGGAACACGCCGTCCGGTGTGCCGGCGACATGAAGGTCGTCATGAGCGGCGGCTCGAAGACCGACGACCTCGACTTCCTCTCGACGGTCGAGGCCGTGATCGCCGCCGGCGGCAACGGCCTCGCCGTGGGCCGAAACGTCTGGCAGCGCGAGAACCCCGAACGGCTGCTCGACGCCCTCGAGAAGGTCATCTACGAGGAAGAGACGGCCGACGCCGCGCTCGAGGCGTGACGATGTCGACGGCGCTCAACGGCGCGGTCGAGCCGGTCGATTCGATCATTCGGACAGTCGCTCGATCGGCAACAGAGATTCGTCAGGGACTCATCGGCCGCCGGAGCAGCGCCGCCGAGGAGAACCCCAGCGGCGAAACCCAGCTCGAGGCCGACGTCTGGGCCGACGACCTCCTCTACGATCGCCTCTCGCGACTCGAGGGGGTCGCCCAGTACGCGAGCGAGGAGCGCGAGGAAATTCTCGACTGCGGCGACGACATCGGCGTGGACGACGGCGTCGCCGTCGCCCTCGACCCGCTCGACGGCTCCTCGAACCTGAAGTCGAACAACACGATGGGAACCATCGTCGGGATCTACGACGAGCCACTCCCGGCGCCAGGCGAGGCCCTCGTGGGCGCGTGTTACGTCCTCTACGGGCCGATCATCACGATGGTCGTCGCCACCGAGGACGGCGTTTCTGAGTACGAACTCGGCGGCGGCGAGGCGACGGTCGTCCAGGACGACGTGACCCTCCCCGACGACCCGGTCGTCTACGGCGTCGGCGGGCGCGTTCCCGACTGGCCGCCGGCGATCGAGACCTACGTGAGCCGCCTCGAGAGCGAACTCAAACTCCGGTATGGCGGCGCGATGATCGGCGACGTCAACCAGGTGTTGACCTACGGCGGCCTCTTCGCGTACCCGACCCTCGAGTCGAGTCCCGAGGGGAAACTGCGCGTCCAGTTCGAGGGTAACCCCATCGGCTACATCCTCGAGCAGGCAGGGGGCCGCTCGAGCGACGGGCACGGCTCCCTGCTCGCCGTCGAACCGACCGAACTCCACCAGCGGACGCCGCTGTACGTCGGAAACGAGGCGTACGTCGATCTGATCGAGGACGTCCTCGCGGACACGTAGCTCGTCAGCGGCGAGTGGATCCCGGCTCCGTCGGCGGTCGGGGAAACCCGACACCCCTTTACTCGCGCCCCGAAAACGGGGTGGTATGTTCCGTTCACTCCGTGCGGAGGTCGAGGCCGCCCTCGAGGGGGCGCTCTCTACGCTCGACCTCCCGACCGACGACCTCGGCATCGAAGAGCCACCGGAAGACGTCCCGGCCGTCCTGGCCTCGAGCGTCGCCTTCCGGCTGGCCGGCGAGATGGGGGCGGCCCCGCCACAGGTCGCGGCCCAGCTAGCCGAGGAAATCGACGTCGACGATCTCGAGTACGTCGGCCGGATCGACACCCAGGGGCCCTATCTCAACGTCCTGCCGAGCGACGCCTACTTCGCCGACACTCTCGCGGCGGGTACCGACGAGGCCTACGGCCACCTGCCCGACCGCGACACCTCGGTCGTCGTCGAGCACACCAGCGCCAACCCCACCGGCCCGGTCCACGTCGGCCGCGCCCGCAATCCAATCGTCGGCGACGCTGTCGCGAACGTCCTCGACGCCGCGGGCTACGACGTCGAGCGCCACTACTACGTCAACGACGCCGGCCGCCAGATGGCCGTCTTCACCTGGGCCTACGAGACCTTCGACGAGGACGACCTCGATTCCGAGCCCGACCGCGACCGCATCGAGTACGACCTCGTGCGCTACTACCAGAAAGGTAACGCCTACCTCGAGGAGGCCGACGAGGACGCGGTCGAGGCGGCCGAAGCCGAAATCCAGGGCATCCTGCAGGGGCTCGAAGCGGGCGACGAGGAGACCTACGAGCGCGTCCAGACGGTAGTCGATCAGGTGCTCGGCGGAATGAAGCAGTGTCTGGCCCGTCTCCCCGCGACGTTCGACCAGTTCGTCAAGGAGACCCGGTTCATGCGCGACGGGAGCACCCAGGACCTCGCCGACCGCCTCCAGGACACCGAGTACGCCGTCCTGGAGGAGGGGGCCTGGCAACTCGACCTCGAGGAGTGGGGCATCGAGAAGAAGCTCGTCTTCCTGCGTTCGGACGGCACCTCGCTGTACACGACCCGCGACCTCGCCCATCACGAGTGGAAGTTCGACACCTACGACCGCGCCGTGACCGTACTCGGTGAGGATCACAAACTCCAGGCGAATCAGCTCGAGGCGGCCCTGGAACTGCTCGGCAACGACACGGACGCGCTGGACTCGATTCACTTCTCGTGGGTCAACCTTCCCGGCGGTGAGGGGATGTCCACTCGCCGCGGAACGGGGATCATGCTCGACGACCTGCTGGACGAGGCCATCGCCCGCGCCCGCGAGGAAGTCGAGAGCCGCATGGACGACCGCATCCGCGACGACGACCTCGACGAGGAGGACGTCGAGCGCATCGCCCACCAGGTCGGGATCGGAGCCGTCCGCTACGACATCGTCTCCAAACAGCCGACGAAGGGGATCACCTTCGAGTGGGACCAGGCACTCGACTTCGAGGCCCAATCGGCCCCCTACGTGCAGTACGTCCACGCACGCTGTTGCGGGATCCTGGACGAGGCCGGTGTCGGCGTCGGTGGCGAGTTCGAAACTGACGTGGACACCGACCTGCTCACCACGGACGCCGAACGCGACCTCCTCGAGACCATCGCTCGCTTCCCGGCTGTCATCGAGGAAGCCGCCGACGACCTCGAGCCCCACCAGGTGGCGACTTTCACCCGCGAGTTCGCCGAGGCGTTCAACGCCTTCTACCGCGAGTGTCCGGTGCTCGCCGACGACGTCGAACCCGACGTGCGCGAGGCGCGCCTGGCGCTGGTCGCCGCCTCGAGGCACACGGTGGCCAATGCGCTGTCCGTGCTCGGGGTCGAGGCACCGGAGTCGATGTGAGTTGGACGCGTACTCCTCAATTAGAGACAGCGTGATTCCGGTCGTTCGGGCGGGTGATCCCGGACGCCCGGACTGAGTGAATGCATAGCACACGACGGCGACGTTGAAGTACGTAGTCCGTGAGTGAAGCGTATGCCCGGAGCCGTATTCCTCGAGGGAGAGCGGGTCGAACTCCAAACCGTCGAACTAGAAGACGCTGAATTCTTGCAGGAACTGATCAACGACCCGGCCGTCCGGACGAGCCTGTTCGCTCACCGTCCCATCGCCGGCCACCAGGAGCGCGAGTGGATCGAATCGATCGGCGAGGACGACGCCGTCAAACTCCTGATCTGCGTCGACGACGAGGCCGTCGGCATCGTCACCCTCGAGCCCCCGAACGACGTCTGGGGTTGTGCCGAAATCGCGTACATGGTCGCGCCGGCCGAGTGGGGCAACGGCTACGCCACCGACGCGGTCGAGGCGCTCTGCGGGTACGCGTTCACCGAACGACGGCTCAACAAGGTGTACGCGAGCGTCTACGCGACGAACGGGGCCTCGGCGCGCGTGCTCGAGAAGGCGGGGTTCCAGAAGGAAGGCGAGTTTCGCCGGGAGGCGTTCGTCGAGGGCGAGTACGTGGACCTCCTTCGGTATGGATTGCTGGCGGATGAGTGGGGTGAACGCCAGTAAGGCCGGGAAAACGAATCAGGCTCGAGCCAGGTCCTCGAACGCCGACGCCGACGTCCTGGTCCCTTTCGCGATCAACACGTCGCCCGCCTGGAGGCTCGCGTCGGCGTCCCCGACCAGCAACCAGCCGTCCTCGGGCCGGCGGATGGCGATGATCGACATGGTCGACTCGGTGTCGGGCATTCCGTCGACGATCGACTGGCCGTCGAGCTGGCTCCCCGGCTCGACCTCGAGGCGGGTGATGATCTCGTCGCTCTCCTCGACGGCCATCTGCACGACCGGGTGGACGTCGATCTCGCGAAAGACGCCCTCCGTGATGTCGACGGCGGCGTCGCTGATGATCTCCGTCGCCTTGCTCAGGTGGATCAACCCGCGCAATCGCACCGGATCCGAAGCGTCGGCGGCCGCCCGCAGCGCCCACGCTTCGAAGCGTGACTCGAGCGCGTCGACCTCCACCTCGAGGTTCTGGACTTCCTCGGCCAGGCCGTCACTGTCGAAGAGGACGCTGCTGTAAGCCAGATCGACGGCCAGTTCCGAGAGGTTCTTCATGTGAACGATTGCGTCGACAGCCCGCTCGAGATCCGCCAGGTCGGGAGTCGCAGCGACTGGGGGCTCGTGGGGTGAGCCGGTCATTGCCTCACAGACCTCCTCGATTCCGGCGTCGGGCCCGCGCATGAACGCTACGTCCGCAGCTTCGACGGTCGTCTGCGGGCCGGGGTTGAGGATCCACTCGTCGCCACGCCGGAGCGCGATGACCCGGACGCCCGTCTCGGACTCCATGTTGATGTCCTGGAGGGTCCGCCCGGCGTATCCCGACTCGTCGGCGACGACCTCGCGGACGAGCGTCTCGACGGCCTCCGGGAGCGCCGCCCGCATCGCCTCCGGGAGACCGATGTCCTCCAGGACGACCTTCGCGATGTCCCCGGCGGCGTCGCTGATCTGGTCTGCGGCGGCGACGATGCCCAGCACCGGCGCGAGCTGTTCGGCGTCGTCCGGGTTTCGGGCCGCCATCATGAGGCTCATCCGCCCGCGCATTTCGAGGAGGTCCATTCGAGACTCGAGGCGCAGGACTTCGCGTGCCAGGTCCTCGTTGCGGTGGAGCACGGCGGAGTACGCGAGGTCGATCAGCAGTTCGGCCGTGTCTTTCATCTCGATCAACACGTCCTTGACGCTGATCGGCTCGTACTCGATGGGCGTCGACGGCGCCTCGTCCGCGAGCGGGTCCATACCCGAACACACCCACCGCGTGGAAAAAAGCGTTTCCCGGCCGTGGTCGCGTATCGGCCGAGAGGCGTCCGATGGCTCGAGCGTCCGACTGTTCGATTTCGACGACTCGCGACGAACAGAGCGGACCGATCCGAACGTCACCCGCCGCTCGTTCGTGTCCTATCTATCGGGGTGACTTTCAATGGCTGGCACTGGAAAGCGAGTCGCTATTCGGTCACGATGCACGAGTATAGTACATGAGAGGAAGACAAACGTCCGTACGATCCGAAGACGAATCGGGATCCTGGCTCGATCGAGTACGGCGGCGATCGGCGGAGGAGCCACCGGAGGAATCGAGCGGCCGATCCGGCTGGAGGAAGTGGAATTCCATGCGGCCAGGGCAGAACCAGCGAGGGAGCTGGTTCGGTCGCCGGAGCGAGGAATCGGAGACGGTCGACGACGAGTCGGGCAGTTGGCTGAGCCGGGCGCGGGCAAAGTACGGTCTCGGCACCCTGCTCGTCGCCGCCGGGGTCGTCCTCGTTCTCTTCCCGGAACCCATCACCTCGACGGTCGGCATGATAATGGTCGGGGCCGGAGTCCTCCTCTGGCTCGCCGGCCTGGTCAGGTGACCGGATCGCCAACCCAAGACTCGCGGGGAACGGCCCTCGAGTGACGTCGTGACCGTCAGTTTTTTCGAAAGACTACGCCACCCGGACAATACCACCCAGAGAGTCTCGAACGCGAAACGGACTGTGCTCCGTATGCTCCTCGAGGCGGCCGATGGTTAGAGGTAACTAAAATTTAAAACAGTGGAAGGCTCGTAGTCGGCTCGCACGTAGACGAGAGACGGGAAGGGGACTGTCTCACCGTCACACACATCCGACACGGTTTTTGCCGGGGGACGGGAATCGACGCCCAATGCTCGACCGGACGATCCTGCGCGAGGACCCCGAGGCGGTCCGCACGGCCCTCGAGAACCGAGGGACCGACGTCGACCTCGAGGCGATCCTGGAGGCCGACGAGGAGTGGCGCGACCTGAAAGCCCGCGGCGACGACCTTCGCCACCAGCGAAACGAGGTGAGTTCGAAGATCGGCGAACTGAAACAGGCCGGCGAGGACGAAGAGGCTGAGGAAGCCATCGAGCGCTCGCAGTCGCTCAAGGCCGAGATCGAGGAGGTCGAGAACCGGGCGACCGAACTCGAGGCCGACCTCGAGGAACGCATTCTCGAGTTACCGCAGATTCCCGACGAGAGCGTCCCCGTCGGCGCGGACGAGGACGAGAACGTCGAGCGCCGCCGGTGGGGGTTCGACGACCTCCGCGACCTGCCCGAAGACGTGACGCCCCACTACGACCTCGGTGAGGATCTGGACGTCATCGACGAAGCCCGAGCAGCGAAGACCACCGGCGCCGGCTTTTACTTCCTCAAGGGCGACGGCGCCCGCCTCGAGCACGCGCTGATCCAGTTCATGCTCGAGGTCCACCGCGAGCAGGGGTACGTCGACCTCCTGCCGCCGGTCCCGGTCTCGAGCGAATCGATGCGAGGGACGGGCCAGTTCCCCAAGTTCGTCGACGACGCCTACCGACTCGGCGGCAGCAACGAGGACCCCTACGAGGACGAGGACCTCTGGCTCTGCCCGACCGCTGAGGTCCCCGTCACCAACATGTACGCCGACGAGATCCTTCTGAGGGACGACCTCCCATTGAAACATCAGGCGGTCACGCCGAACTTCCGGCGGGAAGCCGGCGAGCACGGCACCGAGACCCGCGGGATCGTTCGCGTTCACCAGTTCAACAAGGTCGAGCTGGTCAACTTCGTCGAACCCGAAACGAGTGACGACCGCCTCGAGGACCTCGTGGGCGAGGCTGAGGCGGTGCTCGAGCGACTGGGACTTCCCTACCGCATCCTCGAACTCTGCACCGGCGACCTGACGTTCGCGAGCGCGAAGACCTACGACATCGAGGTCTGGGCGCCCGGCGACGACATGGACGACGGGCCCGAGGAGGGCGGACGCTGGCTCGAGGTCTCGAGCGCGTCGAACTTCGAGGACTTCCAGGCCCGTCGAGCGGGCCTGCGGTACCGCCCCGAGCGTCACGAGTCGGCCGAATATCTCCATACGCTCAACGCCTCGGGGCTGGCGCTGCCGCGCGTAATGGTGGCGATCATCGAGTACTACCAGAACGAGGACGGGACCGTCACCGTCCCGGAGGCGCTCCGGCCGTACATGGGTGGCCAGGAGATCATCGAGGGCCACGAGAAAGTGGGCGAGAGCGCGCTGGGCGCGGGCGAGCGGGAGTAGGCGGGCATTCGGCCACGAGAAACCGGGTGGTCGTTCGGCCGCGAGAAGGCGTTCGTTCGTTTTCAACAGGACCGCGAGTCGACGCTCGTTTCGAGCACGTCCAGGTCGTCGTCCAGCCGGACGGTCATCACGTCCTCGCCGGCGGGCATCCGGACCTCGAGTCGATACGGGTCGCGAGCCACGACGCGGGTGAACTCGTCGCTGACGCACCACGGGAGCGTCCAGTAGGGGCGCTCGTCGAGGTTGATCCCGCGTTCGCGGTGGAAGGTCACGACGGCAGAGTGGTCGAGCAGGCGAAGGCCGGCCGCCGAACAGAGGGTGTGCCCGCACTGGACACACTCGTGGTCGACGCGGACGTCGACGCCGAGACAGCACGATCCCTCCTCGACGACGTGCGTTTCCATACGGCCGCTGCACTCCGGACAGACGCCGTCGGCGGCCAGACAGTGCAGGTGGCGCACTCGGTTGTCGAACGCCTCGGCGACTTCCTCGTGGGTCCGGTCGGCGAGGCCGCCCGGCGGGAAGGAGTACTCGCCGTGGCGTTGACCGCAGTCGGCGCACTCGATGGCCAGTCGTTCGTCATCGTAGACGCCCTGGAGCGGGCCGCCGCAGGTGACGCAACCCCCCTGTACGGGGAAGGGGTCGAGGTCGGGGTGTTCGTTGAACGTGCCGGCGATCACGGATCTGACGACCTTCTCGCCGGCGTGTTTGAAGTCGTAGCCGCCGTCACGCTGGACCACGAACTGGCCCGAGAGCTTCTGGAGGTGGTAGTTGAACTGCGCCGAGTCCCGCATGTCGACGGCCCGGCGGAGGTTGGAGAATGACACCGGGCGTTCGTCGGCGGCCCACAGCGCCTCGAGGATCGAGAGGCGCGTCTCGTTGCCGATGAGGGCGAAGGCCTCAGCCGGTCCGAGACAGTCCGTGCACTCGAGGATCGTGGAGTCGCTCGAGACCTCGGGTTTGCTCATATCGGATGATCGACCAGGAACGACTAAAGCGTTCGCTGAATTGTGTTTTTGTAAGGAATCAGAGGTTTCTCGCCGCTGTGTCCGTCGCTCTCGCCAAATCTGCTGCGCCTGCCGTGCTCGCCGTTCCCGTCGCTTCCGCCACGCTCACCGCGTCTCTCGCGCCCGCCACTCCTGCCGCTCTCGCTGCACCCATCGCACCATCGCACCCGTCGCACCCATCGCACCCGTCGCACCCGTCGCACCCGTCGCACCCGATTGCGCCTCTCTCGAGCAACCGACCGAAACGCAAACCGCTCGAGCGGTGTCGAGGTAGCGAGTCGCGCAACCGCCATCGCTCGAGCGGGCGAGGCTGGCAGGGCCTGGCGCACGCACCTGCAGAACAGTAGGTTTATCAATCGCAGGGCGGAAGCCCTAGTAGAATTACTTACCGTCTTATGGCAGGAAATGGACAACCGGAGGTGAACATCGGACTCGTCGGCCACGTCGATCACGGCAAGACGACGCTGGTGCAGGCCCTGAGCGGCTCGTGGACTGACCAGCACTCAGAGGAGATGAAACGCGGTATCTCCATCAGGCTGGGCTACGCGGACGCGACGTTCCGTCGCTGTCCCGGGGTCGATGAACCCGAGTGTTTCACCGTCGAAGAGGAGTGTCCGGACGGCTCCGAAAGCGAGCCCGTCCGGACCGTGTCGTTCGTCGACGCCCCGGGGCACGAGACCCTGATGGCGACGATGCTGTCGGGCGCCTCGCTGATGGACGGTGCCGTGCTCGTCGTCTCGGCTTCTGAGCCCGTGCCACAGCCCCAGACCGAGGAGCACCTGATGGCGCTCGACATCATCGGCATCGAGAACATCGTCATCGCTCAGAACAAGGTCGACCTAGTCGACGCCGAAACCGCCCGCGACAACTACCAGCAGATCAAGGAGTTCGTCGAGGGCACGGTCGCGGAGGACGCTCCAATCGTCCCCCTCTCCGCCGGTCAGGAGGTCAACATCGACTACCTCATCGGCGCCATCGAGGAGGAGATTCCAACGCCCGAGCGCGACCCCGACGTCGACCCCCGGATGCACGTCGCCCGGAGCTTCGACATCAACAAACCCGGGACGACCCACGAGAACATCACTGGGGGCGTCCTCGGCGGCAGCCTGGTCGCCGGAGAACTCGAGGTCGGCGGCGAACTCGAGGTTCGTCCCGGTCGACAGGTCGAAGAGGGCGGCCAGTCCGAGTACGTTCCGATCGAGACGACGGTCCGCTCGCTGCAGGCGGCAGGACAGTCCGTCGACACGGCGACGCCGGGCGGCCTGCTCGGCGTCGGCACCGGACTGGACCCATCGCTGACGAAGGGCGACGCCCTTGCGGGCCGCATCGCCGGCCCACCGGGGTCGCTCCCGCCGACCTGGGAGCAGTTCACCATGAGCGTCGACCTGCTTGAGCGCGTCGTCGGCGCCGAGGGGAGCGAGACCATCGACCCGATCAGCACGGGCGAACCGCTGATGATGACCGTCGGCACCTCGACGACCGTCGGCGCCGTCACCAGCGCCCGAGAGGGCGAGTGCGAGGTCAACCTCCAGCGCCCCGTCTGTGCCGAACCCGGCGCGAAGATCGCCATCAATCGCCGGATCGGCGCCCGGTGGCGCCTGATCGGCCTCGGCACGCTCCAAGAATAGTCCGGAGAGATGACCACGACGGTAGTCCTCGATACGAGCGCGCTCATGATGCCGGTCGAACTCGACGTGCGCCTGTTCGACGAACTCGACCGAGTCGTTGGGTCGTACGAACCGACGACGCCCCAGCCGGTCCTCGAAGAACTCCGACGACTGTCCGAGCGGGGCGGCGAGGAGGGCACCGCGGCGACGGTCGGCCACGATCTCGCGACCGAGCGCTGTCTCGTGGTCGACACCGAGGAATCGTACGCCGACGACGCGCTGGTCGAACTCGCCCGCGAGGGCGTTGCCGACTACGTCGTCACGAACGACCTCGCGCTTCGCGACCGGATCCTCGAGGCGGGGATACCGGTAATTGCATTACGCGGGAGAAACAAGTTAGCAACCACTCAACCATAGATGTACAAACGGGTCAAACTAAAGGATACAGTAGAAGTGCCCCCGGAAGCCCTCGGCGACGTCTCGCCGGGGCTCGTGAAGCAACTGCTCCAGGACAAACTCGAAGGACGCATGGACGAGGAGGTCGGCAGCGTCGTCTCAATTACCGAGGTCCACGACATCGGTGAAGGGACGGTCCTGCCCAACCGCCCCGGCGTCTACTACGAGGCGGAGTTCGACGCGGTCACCTTCGACCCGCAGATGCAGGAGGTCGTCGACGGGACGATCGTCGAAGTCGTCGAGTTCGGTGCCTTCGTCGGCATCGGCCCCGTGGACGGACTGCTCCACGTCTCCCAGATCTCCGACGAGTACCTCGCGTTCGATCGGGAGAACCAGCGTCTCGCCTCGAGCGAGTCCGACCGAGCCATCGGCGTCGACGACGCCGTCCGGGCGCGCATCGTGACGAAGAGCATCGACGAACGCAACCCGCGCGACTCGAAGATCGGTCTCACGGCCAAACAGCCCGGTCTGGGCAAACACGGCTGGCTGACCGAAGAATTCGAGCAACGCGAAGAAGTAACGGCGGGTGAATAGTCGTGGCGTCGAACCGCCTCGTCTGTCGCGAGTGCCACCTCGTCAATCCGGCCGACGCCACCACCTGTGAGTCCTGTGCCTCCTCCTCGCTCACCGAAGACTGGGCCGGCTACGTCGTCATCGCCCACCCCGAACAGAGCGAGATTGCGACGGAGATGCAGGTCACCGAACCGGGCTCGTACGCCCTCAAGGTTCGGTAGTCGATCTCGTGAGCGTGATCATGATCATGATCATGACCGTGAGCATGGGCGTGAGCGTGACTCCCCAGCCGTGACTCGAGACGACACGAGCGCGGACGGAGACGCCGGTTCTGACGACGATGACGATAACGATAACGATGACGACCAGCCCCTGCTCTCGCTTCCTGAATCGCTTCGCCACGAACTCAAGGACCCGATGGGGCCGGTCGAGACCGACGCCGGGATCCTGCTCGAGGGTGTCGACGGACCATTGATCGCCGTCGGCGACGTCGTGACCTACCACCTCCTGGAGGCTGGGCGCACGCCGGACGTCGCCCTGATCGACGGCTACACCAAGCGGGAGGCCGTCGATGCGGAGGTCGAACGCGTCGTCAGCGACGAACGCGGCGAGGACGACCGCACCACCCTCGAGGTCACGAACCCGCCCGCCGTGCTGACCCGACCGCTGCTCGAGGCGCTGGTCGAGGGCCTCGAGCGACCTGACCCGGTGACCATCGTGGTCGATGGCGAGGAGGACCTGGCCGTCCTCCCGGCCCTCCTCGCAGCGCCCGAGGGCGCGAGCGTCGTCTACGGCCAGCCCGACGTGGGGATGGTTCACGTCACCGTCGACGCGGAGACGCGAGAGAGCGCGCGAGACCTGCTCGAACGATTCGACGGTGACGTCGAGCGAGCGCTGGCGCTGCTCGAGGCGTGAGAAAGACGGCGGCGGTTCTCGCCACGAGACGGGCTTCGTGAAGCTATTTACCGTCGGCTGAGTACTGCCCGGGTATGTACGACTTCGCCGTCGTCGGCGTCGGCCCGGCTGGGGCGCGCTTTGCCCGGCGCGCCGCCGAATTGGGCTACGACGTCGTCGCCTTCGAGCAGGGCCGAATCGGCGAGCCACTCGCGTGTTCCGGTCACGTTAGCACCGACGTCTGGTCGTTCGCTGGCGCAGGCGCACGCGAGGACCTCCTCCAGAACGAGGTGTACGGCGCCCGATTTCACGTCGGGGGCCCCCACGTAGTCGACCACGATGGCGGACGCGACAGCTACCAGTTCTACAAGCGCGAGGTCGTCTCGAACGTGATCGATCGGGTCGGTCTCGACCGCCACCTCGCCGAGCTCGCTCGCGAGGCCGGGGCCGACGTTCGAGACGGGCACACCGTGACGGCCGTCGACGAGCGCGAGGGGTCCGTCGAACTGACAGTTAAAGGCCCCGACGGAACCGACACCTTCGAGGCGAAGATGGTCGCTGGCTGTGACGGTCCCCGCTCGCGAGTTCGGGAGGCGCTCTCGCTTCCCGAACCCGACGAGTTGCTCCACGGCGTGCTCGCCTTCTCCGCGGAGGACGACCCCGGCGATTTCGTCGACGTTCACCTCACGGCGCCGAAATTCTTCGCGTGGCGCATTCCGCGCGCCGACGCCGGCGTCGAGTACGGCCTGGCCGCGCCGCCAGGCGTCCACGTCAACCGCCACTTCGAGGAGCTGATCGACGGCTACGACATCGAGGTCTCACACCGCTGCTCGGGGCTGATTCCCATCGGTCCGCCTGATCGAGTTACGAGCCGTCGGGGCTTTCTCGTCGGCGACGCGGCGGCCCAGACCAAGCCCTTCACCGGCGGCGGCATCCTCTACGGGATGACCTGTGCGGATCACGCCGCCGACCGGATCGATCCCAACCGTCCGGCGAGTCTCGCCGCCTACGAGCACGCCTGGCGGAACGACCTCGAGCGCGAGATCGAACTCGGCCACTGGCTCAGGCGGGCGTACTCGCTCCCCGAACCAGTTCAGCGTCTCGGCCTGGCGGCGACGGCCGGAGAAATCGGTGTTCACATGGATCGACCGACGTCGGTCGCCAGCCTCGAGCACCTGAAGGCGATGCTCTCCGGAAGTCGGTAACGCACGCCGACCGTCGGCGTCAGGTAAAGAGGAGGGCGCGGATGAAAACGAGACCTTACTCGACGACGACGGCGCCTTTCATGCCCATGCTGATGTGGGGCGAGCAGTAGTAGGTGAAGGTTCCCGTCTCGTCGAAAGTGTGTTCGAAGGTCTCGCCTTCGTCGCCGTACATCTCGCTCTCGAAGCTTCCGTCCTCGGCGATTACGTCGTGGCTGCCACCGGCGCCGGTCCACTCCCAGACGACGGTCGTTCCCGAGTCGACGACGATGGCCGCAGGTTCGTACGCGAAGCCGTCCGAGCCGGCGCCGACGTCGACGGCGACCTCGGACTCACCGGTGTGGTCCTCGACGCCGTCGTAGTTGTTGGCGTCGTCGAGGTAGCCGTCGAAGTCGTACTCGGCGCTGCCGTTCCCGTTGCCGCTGCCACCGTCGCCGTTACCATTTCCATTACCGTTGCCGCTACTCCCTTCGTCTTCCTCGACACAACCGGCCACGAGGGCCAGCGCTAGTGTTCCGCCCGATACCTGCAAGAACGTCCGTCGACTGCTGGTGTGTGAAGTCATTGTTCGTCGCTATCAGAGTGTATGTCCGGGTAAAGGGTCAGTTGCTCGGTCATTACCAGTCGGCGGGAATTTCGTCGAACATGTTCGTAGCATATATGTAGAGCATTCTGTCGACGGCTAATCGACCGAGAGACTCGAACGAAGAGCAAAACGGACTGACCGAGAGTAAAGGGTTTTCACCCTCGAGTGGCTATCTCGAGTAATGCTTCGGTGGATCCTCGCACTATTGCTCATTCCGTTTCTCGACGCCGTGTTGCTCGCCGTCGTCGTGAGCCAGACGACGTACATCGGCTGGATCGGAATGGTCGCCCTCGTCGTCCTCACCGGCCTGGTCGGCATGTTGCTCGTACGTGCCGAAGGCCGCAGAACGCTCCGAAAGACCCAGCGATCGCTCGCAGAGGGAAAACCACCGACCAACCAGCTCCTGGACGGCGCTCTGTTGATCGCCGCCGGCGCGTTCTTGCTCACCCCGGGGCTGGTGACTGACCTGATCGGCTTTCTGTTCGTGATTCCGCTCACGCGGGTGCCGATTCGCGCCGCGCTCAAGCGGTTCGTCATCGTCCCCTACCTCGACAAGAAGAGCGACGGGTTCGCCAGCGGCGTCACCTGGACAGGCGGGTTCCCCGGAGAGGGGTCGACTGGCATCTCGTGGTCCAGCGGTTCTGGGGCGGACGCGGGAGTCGGGACTGGAGCTGGAACCGGAACCGGAACCGGAACTGAAACTCGCAGCGACGACGCCACGACGGTCGACCTCGACGAGGACGACTACTCGGTCGATACCAGCTCGAGCGGTCGCCACGTGGGGTTCGACGACGAGGGAGATGACCGGGGCGACCGCGACGACCCCTCCGCTCGCTAGCGGTTCTCACGGCCCACAGAGAAAGAAACGTTTAAACGTCCCTCCGCGCAACTCACAGATGCGACGCGGGCCAATAGCTCAATCAGGTTGAGCGCCACTCTGATAAGGTGGAGGCTCTCGGTTCAAATCCGAGTTGGCCCATATTTTTGTAGCGATCAAATTCTCGAACGGAGAGTACTGGATCCTGCTCGAATTTGAATGACGTGAGTCGCAAGCCCGGGAAGCGAGCGAAACGAGCGACCCGGAACGTCTCGAGATGGTTCAAATCCGAGGTGGCCCACTCTTCTCAGCGACCAATTTCGTGAGCCGAGAGTACGGGCTGCCGCGGGGGTCTTTCTTAGGCATCAGCGACCGGGTTATAACCCAGCGAGTGGTTTCCGTCGTTCGCAACTGGGCATTACTCGAGGAGAAGTTTCAGAGTTCGTGGCGGTGGTCGAAGAATTTCACCCTCCCTTCTCGACCCCGCCGAACGGGCTGGAGCGGTCGCAGTCGACTCCTCGAGGCGCTGGTGTAACGGAACGCACGGTTACCGGCTCGAGCCGTGGGGGAACAATGAACCCCGTTTTTATCGCACAGCGGTCTGGATAGGAAGATGATTCCGAACCTCTGCGCCTGGTGCACGGTATCACATGAAAGCCCCACAAATCTCGCTTCACCGTCTAACGAGGCAACGTTCGATTCACGGCACGGGGGTCGTTTCGAGCGATGAAGCGACTTCTGTTCGCGTTTCTCGTCGCCGTGATCGTGAGCGGGTTGGTCGTCGGCGCTTCCGGATTGACGCTCGGGAGCGCTCCGCTCGCTGGTTCAGGAGACGGCGAGACGCAACCCGAATCCTCCGCTGGTGGCGATGCAATCGACGGAACAAGCGACGTTTCGGAGGACGGTGTCGAACTCGTCGAGTTCGACGAGACGCACTCGAGCGCACGACAGGACGAAGCGACTGCCCAGTCGAAGCGAGAGGCGGCCGAGGAGGGTGCCGACCGAGGGATCGAACTCGCCCAGGCACAGGGCGTAAACGTCACCCAGGAGCAACGAGAGGCCGCGACGTCCGCCGCCGTCGATGCCGTCGAACAACATCAGGAGGCGACCGTCGAGCAAGTTCAGCACGCCGCCACGGGTGCGGTTCACGGCGCGTTGCTTCAGCACCAGGCGGTCAACGTTACGCAGTTGCAGTCGGCCGTGACCGGCAGCGCGGACGGCGCGCTGAGCCAGCACCAATCGGCCAACGTCACGCAGATGCAGAACGCGGCGTGGGGCGGCGCTCACGGTGCGCTGGACCAGTACCAGGCGGTGACGGTCGAGCAGATCCAGTACGCGGCTCGCGGGGCCGCCGCAGGCGCCGCACGAGAGGCCGGCGAGAAGGGAGTCGGTCACGTCGGCGTGATCCAGGAGGCCGCCCAGGGTGCGGCCCACGGGGCGCTCGAGGCCGCGAAGAAGCAGAAGCACCCCTCTCGACAGCACGTCGTCCAGCGCCAGGAGATAACCGTCGAGCAAATTCAACACGCGGCAGCAGGGGCGGCAGCGGGGGTCGTCGACGGGCACCAGGAACAGCACGTCAGGGTCGAGCAGCGACAGCACGTGTCGATCAAGCAGATTCAGACGGCTGCGATGGGCGCCGCGAAAGGCGCACTCGTCCAGAAGCAACGGGTCACCGTCGAGCAGACGCAGGTCGCCGCACGCGGCGCCGCGAAGGGCGTGCTGTCGGTTACGCAAATCCAGAGGGTAGAGATCACGCAGATCCAGGCGGCGGCGACCGGCGCCGCGACGGGCGCGATCTACCAGAGCCAGGAGGCGACGGTCGAACAGATCCAGGCGGCGGCGATCGGCGCAGCGAAGGGAACGATTGTCCAGAAACAGGAAATTCACGTGACGCAGGTCCAGTACGCCGCTCGCGGCGCCGCGATGGGCGCCGTCGAATCCGCGATCCAGTACCAGGCCGTCACCGTCACGCAGATCCAGGCCGCGTCGATGGGCGCCGGAAAAGGTGCCGTCGAACAGACGCAGACGGTGCGCGTACAGCAGGTACAGACGATCGCCCGCGGCGCGGCGAAAGGCGTCCTGTCGGTCGCCCAGGAACAGCGCGTGACGATCCTCCAGATACAGAAGGTGGCCGAAGTAACGTGCCAGTCGGTCTCGGAGACGGTTCAGGACCAGCGAGTCACCGTCGAGCAAGTTCAGCGGATCAGCGAACGTACCGCCGCGGACACGACCCAGCAGACGGTCGATGATGACCTCGACCGCGAGGTCGACATCCGCGAGCGTGCGGAGGCGAGCGCGGTCGATAGAACCGCCGAAGAAGAGCCTTCGGAGGGGGAGGCGACGGTGAGCACCGTCGGTCAGACGATCGACGGGGAGACGGTCACGATCGACGACGTGACGCTCTCGGAGGGCGGATTCGTCGCCGTCCACGACGGGAGGTGGCTGGAAGGCGAACGCGCCGACAGCGTGATCGGCGTCTCCGAGTACCTCGAGCCCGGCGAACACGAATCGGTGACCGTTCCCCTGTTCGAAGACGTTCCCGGTGCCGAGTACGAAGTCGACGCGCTCGAGGCCGGCGAGCACTCGCTCTTCGTCGTCCCGTATCGCGACGGCGACGACGACCAGGTGTTCGATCGCATCGACACCGACGACGGGGCGGATCCGCCGTACGTCCGGCAGGGTGGCGAACCGGTGGTGGCATCGCTCGAGGCGACGGTCGCCGAGGAACGCACCGCCGACCTCGAGGTCGCCGACCAGACCGGGGAGGGTGAAACGGTGACCGTCGAGCGCGCGACGGCGAACGTCGAATTCTACGTCGAGGCGAGCGACGGCGACCGGGTCGTCCAGAGCGAGGGATTCGGGGCGAACGAGACCGCCGCCAATCTGACGCTCGATCTGGACCCGCCGCTCGAGGAGGCTACCGACCTCGAGGTGACGATCCGTGCCGTCGAGGACGGTGAGGGACTCGAGTCGGCGGAGCTCGAGTACGACGTCGACGCCGCCGGCGCCGACGAACCGGCGGAGGCGACGGCGAGCCTGAACGTTTCGGACCAGGCCGGCGACGGCGAGACGCTGTCCGTCGATCGGGCGACCGCGGACGAGGAGTTCGCAGTCGAAGCGCGCTACGACGGCGAGGTGGTACGAACCGACGCTATCGATGCCGACGAGGTCGTCGAGAACCTGACGCTCGAACTCGATCCGCCCCTCGAGGCGGATGCAGAGGTCGAGATCGCCGTCGTAACGACCGAAGACGACGAGGACCTGGCCGTCGAAGCGATCGAGTACGCCGTCGATGCGGAACCGGTCGAGCCGACGGCCGATCTCGAGGTGACGGACCAGACCGGCGACGGGGGGACCCTCGCCGTCGAAAACGCCACCGCGACTGTCGACTTCTTCGTCGATGCTCGTTACGACGATGAGGTGGTGCAAAGCGAATCGTTCGACGCGGACGAGGTCGTCGAGAACCTGACGCTCGAACTCGATCCACCCCTCGAGGAGACCAGCGACGTCGAGGTCGCCGTCAGAGCCGACGACGACGATTCGGAACTGACGGGTCAGACGATCGAGTACGCCGTCGAGGCTCCGGTGGCGTTCCTCAATTGTACCGCGCTCGAGGTCCGGGACGCGGCCGAAATCGATCGCCTCTCGCTACGCGTCTCGTACCTGGAGGGGCCCCTGGCGGGTAACGAGACGGAACTCGAGGAGGAAGTGCTCGCGGAGACGGTCGACGGCCCGATCGAAGACGGGACCGTCCTCTCGACGGCCGATCTGTACCCCTTTAGCGAGTTCACCCACTACGTCGAGTTCGCGTCCCTCTCCGAAGCCGACGACGAGAACGTCGTCGAGAATCCGCACCCCGCGACCGTCGAGGACTGTCAGGAACTCGGCTTCGGCGAGCGCCCGACCGCCGACGTCGCGTTCGGCGACCAGGAGACCGACGGGACGAGCGCGACCGTCGACACCGTTTCGCTCTCGGAAGGCGGCTTCGTCGCCCTCTACGAAGCAGGAGCGCCGATCGAGGACGAGGCCGTCCTCGGCGTCTCCGAGTACCTCGAGCCCGGCGAGCACGAGAACGTCACCGTCGACCTCGCGGAATCGATCGACGAGGACCGAACGCTCGTCGCGATCGTCCACCGCGATCTGACCGACGACGGCCAGTTTACGTTCGAGAGCGTCGACGAAATCGGCGTCCACGACGGCCCGTACCTCGACGCGGACGGCGACCCCGTCGCCGACGAGGCCGAACTCACCCTCTCGGCCGAGTTCGCCGTCTCCATCGTCGACGCGCCGGAAACCGTCGAGCCCGACCAGCCGATCGAACTCGCCGTCGAGGTGGAGAACCGCGGCGCCGGTCCCGGCGAGGCGCCCGTGGTGATCGGCGTCGGTGCGCAGGAGGCGGTCGTCGAAGAGTCCGTCACGCTTTCACCCGGCGAGACGACGACGCTCACGGTGGCCGTCGACCCGCCGACCGACGCCGTCGGCGAACTCGAGGTGACAGTTCGCGTCGACGACCCAGACGTGGCTGCGCCCGAGGAGGGAAGCGATTCGGTGACCGTCACCGTCGAGGAGGCCGGCGAACCGGCGTTCGAGGTGACGGCCCTCGACGCACCCGAAACCGTCGAGGCAGGCGAGTCCATCGAGGTCGCCGCGGAGGTGACGAACGTCGGTGCGGCTCCCGGTGAAGCCGAAGTGGTGTTCGACATCGACGGCTTCGACGCCGCTACCGATTTCGTCTCGCTCTCTCCCGACGAAACGGCGACGCTCGTCGTCACCGTCGAGACCGGCCCGGGCGACGTGGGCGACCTCGAGATCGGGGTTCGCACGGCCGATGACCGGACGTCGACGACTGTCGAGGTGATCGAGTCTTCGGATGGAGGCGACCAGCAGGACGCTCGAGCGGGACCGACGGCTGGGACGGATCCGGCAGTCTCGGCGTCCGCGTACGTACCGAGCTATCTGATCTCGGTCGATCGAGTGGATTCGTAGCCGCCCGAGGCAACCGGTCGTAGCGCTCGAAGGGCGTCAAAACTCGATCGCTCTCGTGATTTTACCGGGTTGTGCAGAAACAGCGACCGTCGCGTCCGCTTACGGTGCGCCCGTAACGACCATCAGCGAGTCGTCCGCCGTAAACCGCAGTTCGCGCGTCGTCTCCGGGTCGACGCGAACGGCGTCACCGGACGCGAGGTCGACCTGGTCGCCGTCGATTTGGATGGTCGCCTCGCCCTCGATCAACAGGTACACTTCCTCCTGGCCGTCGTCTTCGTGGTCGTGTTCCAGGCCGTCCCAGCCCTCGTCGGCTTCGATGACGGTTAGCCCGTGCGTCTCGCAGTCGAGCGCGTCCCGAAGGAAGGACATACCCGGCGCGCGCGGTTCGACATCCTCGTACGAGGTTGCGTCGTACCCCGTGACATCCTCCTCGCCGTTGACGGCGAGGCTTCCCACGCATGGGGAATACCAGTCAGTCGCCGTCTCCAGAACTTTCGGTTCTGGCGGGCTGCACGAGACTTTTAGTCTCGTGAACGCTGGCAGAGGGTTTCGACTCTTCGCAGGCCGTGAGCGTCATCTACGCTGGTATGCTCTGCTCACAGTGAGTCGTGGCGGTGTCACAACCGCTCCCATCCCGAGGCGAGTCATCGCGCTCCGCCTTGTCAAGCGGGACGCTCTCTCCCCACGGGTCAACCCGCCGTGCGATATTCGCGGAAGCGTTGATGTCGGCCTGAAACGTCGAAACGTGGCAGTCGTCGTGCGGACACCGGAACTCAGCCTGGGAGTCCCGCCGACCGATACGGTGGCACGAGTGGCACGTCTTCGAGGTGTACGCCGGGTTCACGTACTCGACCGGGATGCCTGCTTCCGTCGCCTTGTCCTCGATGCGCCCTTGGAGTCGGGCGAACGCCCACGAGTGAAGCCGACGGTTCATGTACTTCCCGTAGTCGAGACGCTCACGGATGTACGTCAAGTCCTCCATCACCAACACCGGATTCTCGAACTGTTTGGTGTACTGGACAGCCTGCCGAGACGCTTTCTCCACGATGTCGGTGAATGCGTTCTGGTAGTGCGAGAAGCGGTCGTCGGTACGCCACTCGGATGCGTCACGCTCTTGGAGTCGTTTCAGGGTGGTGTGCATCTCTTTGCGGAGATGCTTCGCTCTGCTTCCGCTACACACGAACGGGTCAGTCGGAGAACCGTCCTTGAGGGCACAGCCCGTGATGAGGGCAGTCTCTCCGATGTCTAAGCCGATGTGCGTGGTGTCACCGTCCGTTGCTGGTTCTTCGACCAGGTACTCGACGGTGACATGCAGTACCCAGTTCTTCCGGTGCTTCTGAAGCCGTATCTCGCCCGCTTTCGCGTCCTCCGTTACGAGGGCGTGCCAGAGGTCCTCCTGTTCGGGATTGATGCGGAGCGGAATCCAAAAGTTCGTTCCCCGACCGGGACGGGGAACCCACCACGTGAATTCGTAGCGACGTTCTTCGGAGCGGTCGAACGTCGCGGCTTGGTTCGTGAGGCGTATCGGGTGTTCGTCGTCCAATTCTTTCGCGTTGTACGTCTTGTGGAGTTTCGGGACGTAGTTGCAGAGGGCGGCTTTGGCCTGATACGGCAGGTCGTAGGGCGTCACGATGTCACTCACCGCCGACATGGTACTCGCCCCGGCGTCGAACGCTTCTTGCAGACCGTCACGGTAGGTTTCGAGCAGGTCGTTCAGTTTCGACTGCTTGTGCGCGGTCGGTGGGGCGAACGTCGCTTGAAGCGTCTTAGTTATCGTCGTCACTGGCGTCTAACCCTTTCTCGATTAGTTCGGCGTAGGCGCGAGGATGTCGGATGCCATTGTCGCGGGCGTACTCTTTCACCCGCTCGTGGAGGTCGCCCCCTCGCTCCATATCGATTTCAGTTCGCACAACTCTTTGAACGTTTTCTTGGTGCTAATAACTTCTGTTTGGCATTCAGACTGCTGTAGACGGTGGGTTGCGTAGTCAAGTGGCGCGATTCACGCCCGCCGTGGACGGCGGGATTCTCTCGCTGTTCAAAGATAGGAGAATCCTCGCACTCGTCGCCTAAGAAACCACGCGAAGCGGAACGTGACCGCCGACAAGCGTTATTCTGGGGACGGAGCGACGAACTGCCCGTCGTCGTCGAACTCGAGTGGCGCCGGTTCCGAAATTATTTGGAGATCATCGCGTTCCCGCGCAACTTCGACGAGTGGACTCGAGGCGTAACACCGCTTCAGGCGCATCGTGTCCGTCACTCTGAGAACGCGAGCGTCTTCACCTGGAACGGGGCCGATGGTACCGAGGGCGGCCACGAGTCCCGCGCGGTCGGTCTCGACCACCGGCGGGAGACGGACCCCGCGCACCGTGCTCGCGGTGATGGCGTTGATGAGGGATTTCGACCAGTCGAGTTCAGCGAGCACGTCGCGATGGGCGACGTCCGCCTGGCCCATTCCCATCGCGTTCCCCTTCGTCTTCGGGGTGAGAGTACGAGCGAAGACGCGCTTGATCTCGGGCGAGTCCGGTTCAGGTTCGTTGATCGTGAAGTGGCGTCGACCCGTGACGTTGGGATCCATCCCCTGGCCGCTGACGTCCTTGCCGAGCCGATCGATGACGAGGACGTCCAGGTCGTCGAACGGCAGCGTCGGCATGCGCTCGCGGGCGACGTCGAGGAGGTCGGCCTCTCGAGTCAGAAATCCCTCCGGTGGGACGCCCTCAACGAGTGTGGTGTCGTCGTGCTGGTCCTCGACGACTGCAACGCCGCCGGCGACCGGCAGCGTCCGCAGCAACTGGTCGGCGATCTCGGGAATCATATTGCTGAGGCTCCACTCGACCGCCCAGTCGTGGGCGAGTTTCGCGCCGCGCTGTTTCCCCATCCCGATGACGAGCATCTTCGAGAGGCCGCTCTCGACGTCGCCGCTGAAGCCGGTGTGGGGCTTGATCCGGTTTATCGGCACGATGGCGTCCGCCTCGACCGCGTACGCGTCCGCGTACACCGGCACTCCGCGATCCGGCGTCTCGCCGACCTGGACGACGTCCATGGTCGCCCGGATCGCACAGCCAATCGATGCCTCGGTGACGCCGAGAGTCTCGAGTTTGTCGCGCTGTCCGGAGGCGGTCGCCCCGCCGTGGCTCCCCATCGCGGGGACGACGAAGGGCTCGTACCCCCGGTCCTCGAGCGCGTCGACGACGCCGCGAACGATCTCGGGGAGGTTGTCGATGCCGCGGCTGCCGACGCCGACGGCCACGTCGCCACCCGCGGGGACGTCCGCGAACTCGAGGGCCGCCACCGCCTCGGCTGCCTCGGCCGACACGTCTTCGGGCGGGACCGGGTCGGTCTCCCACCGCTGTTCGATGACGCCCATTCGCGGGAGCGCGACGTCTCCGCAGGCGTCCTGGACGGTCGACTCGCCAATCGCGAGTTCGTCGATCATGGGCGCGTAGACGGCGGTGACCGTCAAAAACGTGTGGGCGAGATGATCGCCGCTTCCTCAGGGCTTTTTTCTCCTGGCCGCGAACGGTCGGTGCATGACTGACTCGTTCGACGACGTCGACCTCGAGTTCGTTTCGCTCGGTCGAACCGGCATCCAGACCAGCGAACTCCAGTTCGGGACCTGGCGCTTCGGCCGGACCACGGAGGAGGGGAACCTCGAGATCACCGAGGAACGCGCCCACGAATTGCTCGACGCCTACGCCGAGGCCGGCGGTCGGTACATCGACACGGCCGACGTCTACGGCGGCGGCGACAGCGAGCGCTGGATCGGCGACTGGCTCGCCGACGGTGACCGCGACCGCGAGCGCTACACCATTGCCTCGAAGATCTACTGGCAGATCCGCGACGGCGACCCGAACAGCAAGGGGACGAACCGGAAGACCGTCAGGAATCGCATCGACGCCCTCCTGAATCGTCTCGACACCGACTACGTCGACGTCCTCTACATCCACCGTTGGGACGACGCGACCTCAACCCGCGAACTGATGAAGACACTGAACGGGCTCGTCCAGGACGGGAAAGTCCACTACCTCGGCGCGTCGACCATGCGACCGAACGCCTGGAAAGTGGCTCGCGCGAACGCCATCGCCGATGCCCACGGCTGGGAGCCTTTCACCATCCTCCAGCCGCGATACAACCTCGTCGACCGAGAGATCGAGGGCGACTACCTCGAATTCGCCCGCCAACGCGACCTCGCGATCTGTCCGTGGAGCCCGCTCGGGCAGGGGTTCCTGACCGGGAAGTACTCCCGAGAGGAGGACGTCCCGGAGGACTCGAAGTCCGCTGAGTCGAGTCGGTTCAGGGAGAATTACCTCACCGAGGAGAACTTCGACCTGCACGACGAACTCGACGCGGTCGCCGAAGAGGTCGACGCGTCGCCGGCCCAGGTCGCGCTGGCGTGGCTCTCCCACCGAGAGGGGGTCAGTGCACCCATCGTCGGCGCCCGGACGGTCGAGCAACTTGAGGAGAATCTCGCGGCCGCGACGGTCAACCTCTCCGACGAGCAGATGGATCGGTTGACGACCGCGAAGGCGGGCCCCTACGAGGGACTGTAAGGAGCCCGGGGACGCTCGCCGACTCGAGTTCGAGTACCGATTCTTCGTTCCTCACTGTGGATCGTTCGACTTTACCGGAGAGGTCGGCGACCGAGGGTCCGCGAAGGCAGCGAACGGTGCCAGGAAGAGCGACCCAAAGACGAACGTGAGCGTGGACGCAGACACGAACGCGGACACTGACACGAACGTGGATACGAACTCGAGGCGGGCGACGGATTCATACTGTCGTGTCCCCTCATAAACGACAAAATGATGCTGCCGACCCACGCGTTCGCGGGAATGGTGATTGCCCTCCCGTACGCACTTGCGTTCCCCGAATTCGGCCCTGTGGCCCTGCTCGCCGGATTTCTCGGCGGGATCGTTCCGGACCTGGATCTGTACGCCGGTCACCGGAAGACGCTGCACTACCCGGTGTACTACTCGGGGGTCGCCACGCTCGTCGTCCCAATCGCCCTCTTACGGCCAACCCTCCCCGTGGTCGTCGCCACGTGGTTCCTGGTCGGCGCCGCCCTCCACAGCGTCGGCGACGTCTTCGGCGGCGGACTGGAGCTTCGCCCCTGGGAGGCGACATCGAACCGTGCGGTTTACGACCACCACAACCGCCGATGGATCGCTCCCCTGCGCTGGGTACGCTACGATGGGGCGCCGGAGGACCTAGCACTGTCAGTCGTCCTCGCCGTGCCGCTCGTGGTCGCCCTTGAGGGCGCGCTCGAGTGGCTCGTGATCGCGTTCCTGGGTATCGCGGTCACGTACACGGCCGTTCGACGGATGCTGCCCGCAGTCGCCAGTCGACTGCTCGGTGACCTCGTGGTCCCGAACGCCTCGAATCGCGTCCTGGCGTACGTCCCGGCCCGTTATCTGGAAGCCAGCGCCGAACGCGGTTCGACGCAGTCTCGATAGACTCGAGTACGCGAGCGACGATTTTACTATAGAATATATAGTAATAACGACCAAAGAATCATATCAACTCGGCATCAGTCATCAGCAAGGCGTTTGCGATGACTGGATGGATGACAGTTGCACTCGTTTCGTTCCAGGTCGGGATTCTCGCCATCTTACTGGAGGCGCTTCGTCGCCGAGACGCCGCCGCTGCCACGAACGCGCTCGTGTCGTTCGCCGTCACGCTGCTTCCGGCAGCCGTCGAGTACGTCGCGGAAGCCCGCTTCGGCGCATCCATCGCGTTCGGAACGGACCTACCCCTCTGGATTGCCATCGCGGGGTTCTTGCACGCCGTCGGGATGCTGGGTCCGTACGATTCGGTCTGGTGGTGGGATCACCTCACTCACCTGGTGTCCGCCGCCCTCGTTGCGGCGCTGGTCTACGCCGGGTTCCTGGTTCTGACCCCTGCGCTCGGGTGGTGGCAAATCGGGCTCCTGACCATCTGTGTCACGTTCGTCGTCGGCGTGTTGTGGGAACTGCTCGAGATCATCGCACGTCGGGTCGGGATCCGGTACGACGTCGAACCCGTCCTCGTCCACTACGGCTGGCGCGACACGGCGTTCGACCTCGTCTTCGACGTGCTCGGGGCGCTGCTGGTCGTGCTCTTCGACCTGCGGCTGTTCGTTCCGGTCGCCGACCAGTCGCTCGAGTCACGGGGCGTGACGGTAATAGGAGCCAGCGTGCTAGTGTTCGCCGTCGCGCTCGTCGTTCTCGGCCTCGATGCCCGAAGCGGAGAGTCGTGATTAGGCGCGCGTCATCGGACTACAACTCGTCCTTGAGGTAGACGCCGAGGTAGCCACCGACTGCGCTCAGGCCGACGGTGTACAGCGCGCCGAACGTGAGCACGAAAAACCCCATCAGACCGAACGCGATAGGCGCGCCTCTGGCGCCGAACCCGAGGAAGAACAGGACGAAAAACAAACCCATAAACACGAACGGGATCAGCATGATGAGTCCCGCGATGGCCCCCACTTTCATCCCCTCGGTCGGCTCGCCGTCCTCGAGGTACCCCGCAACCGCGCCACCGAGGAGCGTCGAGAGCGGGATGAACGTCAGAATAATTCCGGCTGCCGCACCGATCAGCGCGTTGATCAGGGTGCTCGAACCGCCGGTATCGGGCGTGTCGGCCGGTCTTCTCGAGGACGTGTCGGCAGTCATACCAGAGACGTACCGAACCTGCGGTTAAAAGCGTTGGCGTGTGAGTGGCCGTAATCGGCCGGAGACGTACCAGCTACCTCACCCCTCCTCTCCCGTCAGAACGACGGTCATGGTGTCGAAAGTCGTCCGTCCACCCTCGAGAACACGTCGGTCTGGTCGTTGGACGTCCCACCTCGCTGCTCGGAGACGACGAACCGGACCTCGACGACGACCGACTCGCCCGTGTGCGCTGTGATCCCCTCCTGGATCCGCTCGGTCAGCGCCGGTAACTGGCCGGGGTCGTCTCCAGAGACGGTGACGACGACCTGGTCGACCGACCGGACGGGATAGTCGTCGTCGAGCGTCACCTCGACCGACTCGGCCTCGAGACCGTCGAATCGCGGTTGTTCGAGTGCGGCGTCAACCTCGTCGGTCGCGCTCGAGCGCAGTTCCGTCGTGTGAAAGTCGACCAGAGTAACGCTAACGAGAGGGGCGGCCAGCACGAGCAACGCGACCCCAAAAACCGCCGCGTACGTGTAGGTTGGTCGTCGAGTTGGCGACACCTCGAACAGTCCCTGCGGACGGTAGCCGGCGATCCACAGCGTGGTCAGCGCGGCAAGATTGATCGAGAGCACGTTGACGGTCACGAGCACGGCGGCACCGAGTGCCGCGCCGTACATTCCCCAGGCGACAGTGATCCCGACCGCGGCCGCTGGCGGGATGAGCGCGGCGGCAATCATCACGCCGACGATGGCCTCCGAAAAGCCCCGCGTGAGACTCAGGATGCCGGCAACGCCGGCCCCCAGCGCGACGGCGAGCGAGAGCAGGTTCGGGGACACCCGCTCTTGCAGTTCGGCGACCACGACGATGTCGACGCCCGCGGGCTCGAGACCGGCGAACCGAGCGAGCGTCGCGAGGCCGACTGACGCGGCGACGACGATAGCGACGCCGACGACCTGGTAACGAAACCCCGTCGACGTGAGTTCGCTATCGCCGGTGACGATGCCGACGTTCGCAGCCAGCGCGGGGCCGATTAGCGGCGCGATGACCATCGATCCGACGACGACTGCCGGCGAGTCCGCCAGGAGGCCGGCGGTCGCGACGACGGCACTGATGAGCAACATCACCACGTAGATCGAAAACGACGGCGTGAGTTCGTCGGCCCTGGTTCGGAGCACCTGTCTCGATGTTCGCTCTCCTTTCGTGCCGCCGTGGCTGTACTGGTCCAGCAGGGCGTCGAAACTCCGTGAGATGACGGTCTCGGCGTTGATCACGACGACGCGCGCCTCGTTGTCTACGCCAGCCCGAGTCAATCGGTCGAGAAGCGGTTCGACGGCTCGCGTCGGAAGCGGAAACCGGACGACGGCCGCGTACCCTCGCCCGCTCGTTTCGTCGCCGACGACGTAGTCGATTCCCTCGTCCTCCAGGATGTCGAGTACGGCCTGGCGACGGCCCTCCGGAATAGCGATTTCGAGGTACCGCATGGAGACTTCGACCACGGACAGTGACATATAGGCCACCCGGGGTCGAGACGAGAAGAACAGCCGCCGGGTAGGCAGCGAGTTAGACCGATTCGAGGGATGACGAAGCGAAAATCGCGACTTTCGGGGTGCACCTCGAGATGCTCAAGACCTGGCGAGACTGGATCGAGCACACCTGTGGGTTTTCGACGTTCGGCAAGGCCACGAGTGATCGACGGAGCGAGACGAAGACGTGGCGTCTCGGGATCCGTCATCGTATTGAGTCCTGCGGAGGTGATAACGGACGAGACGGGGTTCGTCAACGTGCCGAGCGACGCGAGGCCGTTGACGGGCGAGACAGGATTCGAACCACGCGAACGGCTCGCGTTGCTCGCCGTTCTCTACTTCGAACCCGCTGTGCCGTTTTCACTGCTCGCTGACGCTCGCAGGAAAACGGGCGAGACGGGATTCGAACCCGCGATCAGAAGGTTAGGAACCTCCTGCCCTCTCCGCTAGGCCACTCGCCCCGAGAAAAATGTTAGTTGACTTCCGTTTCGGTTTCCGTTTCCGTTTCGGTTTCCGTCTCCTCGTCCTCAGCCGTGACGGGCTCCGTGTCGACGAACTCCTCTTCCTCGTCGTCATAGTTCCCCGTTTCACGCATTTCTTCGAGTTCTTTCTCGACCTTTTCCTGACCCTTCTTGAACTCCCCCATGGCCTCTCCGGTCGACCGTGCCAGTTTGGGGATCTTGTTCGCCCCAAAGAGCAAAATGGCGATGAAGAGGATGATCAGGAGTTCCGGACCCCCGGGGACGCCGGGGATGACAAGCGGTGCGATTTCGGCTACCATCTCTGTCCGCAGATTACCCGCTGGCAATTATAACCTTTTTGGACCGGCAAGTGAAGCCACAGGAAGCCACAAAAGGGGACGAGAGGCGCCATACGCCCAATTCAGTGCGCACAGATGGAGCATCTCCACCGTTCACTCGCCCACAGTTGGTATGACCGGTTAATTCCGTCACCTTGGCCTAATGCTGACCATCGGTCCGACAGAACGATTCTGACCGCAATCCGGGCTAAACCTGCGGGAGCGGCGTGACGTGCCGACGCTCGCAACGACCGCGAGTCACCTCGTATACGCCGCTGGCGGAGGGCTTTTTTGCTTGCCCGACGACGGCTAGGCTATGAGTGACAGCGAACACGTCGAGAGTCCCTCCGATGGCCGCATCTACGACCCAGACGACGATCATCACTTTCCCGACGAGAAACTGAACGCGGTGCTCGAGTTCGTCGAGGCAGACGAAGAGATACAGACCTACCTCGAGGCCCAGAACGTCAACGCGGTCGACCGCAAACGGTACAACGACCACGGGGCGAAACACATCGAGATCGTTCGCAATCGTGCGCTCTGTCTCTACGACCTGCTGAAAGCGGGCGACGTCGACTTCAACGGAGCCAGACAACAGGGCCTCGAGGAGGCCGACGAAGCGGTGATCATCGCGCTGGCGGCCACCCTCCACGACGTCGGCCACATCGTCCACCGCGACCAGCACGCCTATTACTCGATTCCGCTGGCCGCTGACATTCTCGACCGGATACTGCCGGAGTTCTACGACATCGCCGATCGCGTCCGCGTAAAGGGCGAGACCCTGCACGCAATTCTCTGTCATCACACGGCCGAAAAGCCCCTGACGACCGAGGCGGGCGTCATCCGGGTTTCGGACGCGCTCGATATGGAGCGGGGTCGCTCGCGGATCCCGTACGAACAGGGTGGCCGCGGGATCAACACCCTCTCGAGCCAGGCGATCAGCCGCGTCTCGCTTCACGAGGGCGAATCCAGCCCCGTAATGGTCGAGATCGCGATGACCAACGCCGCCGGCGTCTACCAGGTCGACAATCTGCTAAAGGCCAAGCTCAAGGGATCGGGGCTCGAAGACGACATCCGGATCGTCGCCGTGAACACGAACGAGAACCGCGAACAGCTCGTCGAACGTATCGAACTGTGAGACGACTCCGTCGCGAAACGGGGATAGCCCAGTAACGTACTGGTCGTTCAGGGTGCCGTTTCACGAGGGATTGCTCGAGACGTTGGTGGCCTCCACGGCCGATATCGACGGTCGTCGATGGCACTGCGACGTGTAATCGTTCCGAGAACAGGAGCCTTCAGCAGACGCGATACCGACCGTCCAGGCGTTCGACGTGACCGCGTTCCCTGAGTGTTCCGAGGATCGAGAGTGCCGCGCCTTTCTCGACGTCGAGTTCCGTACAGAGGTCGTCGACGGACGTTCCCTCCCAGACGGCGAGCGAGAGGTAGATGAGTTTCGCCTGCGCCGATTCGATATCCGGTGGGACCGCCACCAGGGTCTGCTGTCGAACGTCGGTTTGCATACTACAGGGTCGGGTGTTCGACGATATTAAAACCTTGTATCGACGATTGACGTAACTTGTCGGAGCAGACTCAGAGCCCTTTTTGGTTTCGCCGACCCGGTGTCCGGTATGACAGTCAAACTCATCGCACTGGGGCTGCTGACGGGATTCCTGACCGGAGCGTTCTTCGCGCTAGTCGACGTGCCGATTCCGGCCCCGCCCGAACTCCCCGGGCTCCTGGGTATCGTGGGAATCTACCTCGGCTACAAGTTCGTGGAGACGGCAGGACTCGGCACAACCGTGCTCGAAACGCTCGGATTGTAGGTGCTGCAGAACTCGAGTCCGTGCTCGCACCGTCGCGTGAGCGGTGGATTCGGATGCTTTCGGACGCCTCGACACCGACTGCGACCGGAGCGGACGCAGTTCTGGCGAGTAATCGATGTCCGGCCCGCTACGGCGCCGCCTCGAGTCCCGACGCAATTTCGGCCGCGCGGGCACGAAGCCGTTCAGCGTCGATACCGACCGCTTCCCCGTCTCGCAACCGGACCTCTCCGTCGACCATCGTGAACGTCACGTCGTCGCCGTGGGCGGCGAACACGAGGTGTGAGAGCACGTCGTGGATCGGCGTGGCCCGCGTGCGGTCCGTCCGCAGGCCGATAATGTCAGCTTTCCACCCCTCGCGCAGTTTCCCGACGCGGTCGAATCCCGCGGCGGTCGCACCGTTCATCGTCGCCATCTCGAAGACCGTCTCCGCGGGGAGTGCTCGTGGCTCGAGGGCTTCGACCTTCTGGAGCAGAGACGCCTGTCGCATCTCGGTGAACGGATCGAGCGTGTTGTTACACGGCGGCCCGTCGTTGCCCAACGCGACGTTGATCCCGCGGTCGAGGTAGTCGGTGATGGGTGCGACGCCGCTCGCTAGCTTCATGTTCGACGACGGGCAGTAGGTGACGTTGGTCCCCGTCTCGGCCAGCACCTCGCGTTCGGATTCGTCGGTCCAGACGCAGTGGGCCAGGACGACGTCTTCGCCGGTGAGGCCGACCTCGTGCAGCCAGTGGACGTTTCGCAACCCGGTCCGTTCCTCGACTGCGGCGATCTCGCCCCGGTTCTCGCTCGCGTGGGTGTGGATGCGAACGCCGTCGTAGCTGTCGGCCAGCCGCCTCGCCCCCCGCAGACACTCCTCGGTGCAGCTCACGGCGAATCGAGGGGTGACCGCGTACTGGATTCGGCCACCGTCGACCCCGTGGTAGCGCCGGATGAGGCGTTCGCTCTCGGCTAACGCTTCGTCAGTGTCCTCGAGCAGGCCGGACGGGGACTCGGTGTCCATCATGACCTTGCCGAGGCGCGCCCGGATGCCCATCTCACGTGCGGCCTCGAAGGCCTCCTCGGCGTGGCGGACCGAAAGGTGGTCGATGCAGGTCGTCGTCCCGCTCTCGAGCAATTCGAGGTAGCCGAGTTCGGCGGCAACGCGCATCGCCTCCGGGTCCAGTTCGGCTTCCATGGGGAGCACGTACTCGAAGAGCCACTCCAGCAGTTCCGTGTCGTCCGCGATGCCACGGCCGAGGCTCTGGACGGAGTGGACGTGCGCACCGACGGTCCCCGGAGCCACGATGTCACAGGTGTGACGCTCGTGGTCGGGATACCGGTCGAGACACTCGGTTCGAGGGCCGACGGCGACGATTTGGTCGCCCTCGACGACGACGGCTCCGTCCTGGATGATCGTCTCAGCGTCGACGACGACGGTTCCCGCGATCAACATACCGACACCGGGTAGCGTCGCCGCCGCCTTAGCTATGGCGTTCTCTCTCTCGAGGAGCGGCGATAGCTCCTGAGGTGGGCAAAGGTGACGTCGGCGAGGAGTACGCGAATTGCGACGAAAGGTGACCCGTCTCGAGGGACTCTCGAATCATTCGACCCGAAAACATTGGTACAGTCGGAAAAGCCCGATTGCTCGAGGAATTTCCGTGCTCCAAGTATCGTTGAAGTCCTTGAATAGTGATAGGATTTAGAGACTGTGCTGAATGCAGGGCGCGAATGTTGCATGAGTTCTGGCTCGATTTGCGTGGGCGGTGTTCGGTCAACACAGAGGGGGTGGATTCATCATAACGGGATATTCTGTCTTCCGAAATCAGCTCTGAACGCTCTCCCTCTTCCCGGGATAGCCCTTCTGCGTTCGCGAGAACGGCCTCAGATCTCGAGTGTTACTCGGCTGCTGTCTTGGGTGATGACTCCGGCCGTGTCTCAACTTCGAGGTCTTCGAGGCCGCCCTCGGCGGTGGCCCGCTCGATTTTCGCGATTTCCTCCGCGTAGTGCAGGAAGGTATCGACGGAGGCCACGACGACTCGAGCCTCGACGGTGATGAGCTCGATTCCGACAACGGAGATGCGTGCCCAAACGTCAATAACGACGCCTTTGTCAAGAATGCGATCGAGCACTTCTGCGAGACTCGAGGAATCTGGTCGACGTTGTGGTGATGCCATTGTGATCGCCATCGAAGAGTAGAGTCTGGATTCGGTTTACCGTTCTGTCTGCGGTAGCAAGCAAAATCTGAAAACGGTAGCGAAGACTCTCTTACGGACCGAAACGACCATTTGAGGCCAATTGAATACGTCTCACCCTGATTTTGATTAGGGACAGGGTGGGACGACGACTGGCTGTCGAATATGACAGTGATAGTTGATAGAAGTAACAGGGGTAGGTTCGCAGGTTTTCTTTTGGGTAATTCAGAACCACTCCTATGAAACAAAGTTGGTCGCCGTGCTGCACTCATCCTCTGTATCTTGCATGCTCCTCTTGATAGCGGTTCGATATATCGTTCAGAGTATGCTAAATACAAAGCGCGAATGTCACACGAAATCTGGTCCGATTTGCAAAGGTGGTGATCGCTCAGCATAGGGGGAATCATCAATGGGAGCCCGACTTTTGACAGAATCAGAGATGTATCTATCAGATTCCAAAATCAGATGTATACCACAACTGGATCGCGCCACAACTGGGGTACTAAGGCTCTGAAGTGCCGGAATGAACGGTCTGGACGATAAGCATATTTACAGCACGGCGAACCCGTTCCGAGGTCGCCGTTTCGGAAATTCCAAGATGCTCTCCAAGCTCAGCAAGTGAACACTCCCGGGGGATCTCAAAATACCCGCAGTCAACAGCCCCAACAAGCGTTTCCCGCTGTCGTTCGGTTAATCCGTAACCCGCCCCATCACCGGTTTCATGCTCATCGTACATCCGGGTGAAGTCAAACCCGATCTCGTGCTCACGACAAAAATCGTGAAATCGAACAAATGACGTCCGGTCAGGAAACGAAGCTCGAAACTCCCAACCGTCATGGGACGCAGTCAGATTCTGAATCACTCCTCCCTCCTCAACCACCAACGGGTAAATACTCGTACGCAATCCTTCTCCAACCAGATCGATCTGATAGAGCCGTCGGTCCCCTACCTCGATCACTCGAGACGGAGGCGCAACCGTAGGATCGTCATCGAGAGCGTCTTCAAAAGTCTTGAAATCACCGCCCTCTGCCCAGACGAGGGTTCGGACTTGACTGTCATCGACGGCGTCCGACCGCTCCCACGTAATCTCCATCTCCGGCACTTGGTTCAATGCCTTCTTCAGGATCGGATGGTCCAGTCGAAACTCGACGATGATCATGGAGCTCGGTTAGGGGATAGGGATTGAGGGCAATAAAGTGCAGGAATATTTCTGCTATGGACTGAATTTGCCTGACCATCAACCCAATCAATAATGACTGAAAACAGTGGACGGCTTCAAATCGAACTGCTCTTTGGTGCGCTGAGCGATCGTCATCGACGACAGCTCGTCGCCTATATGCACACCATCAACAAGGATCTCTTTCACCTTGACGACCTTGCCCAGATAATTGCTATCCAGGAGACCGATCCTTCTGAAGTCTCTGAGGAAAAACGAGAGCAGGTGAAAATAGAGCTTCATCACCGACACTTGCCGAAATTAGATGATGCAGGACTCATCGAATACGACTCCCGAAACGGCGATGTTCGATATCGAGGGACAACCGACAGCGAACTCATCGATGTATCCCAGTTCCTGAACTCCACGGAAGAGATAGCTGCCAATATCGATCAATAGATGTCGAACTTCCCAAGCTTCGGTAAGTATAGGACTCAAAGTTGCCAGGATCGATAGAGATTGAGAGTTCGATCTGCTTTGCAAGATACGCGCTGTACATTCAGCAAGATTCGAAGGGCATCATCAAATATGATAGAATATCGCCGGTCAGTCAGCATCCTCACGAGTCCGCTGATTCAGTAACCTGGAGCCGGAAGAACGAGATGAGCGTGCTGCATACGTCCTCTATATTCAGCAGACACCTTCTGGCAGGATTTGAATAGAACGTTCAGTTTCTGCTGAATACAGAGCGCGTATCGGTCACAGTGAGTTGATGAACTGGCTCACTACCCGGTTGAACCGCTCGGGTTGCTCTATAGGCGGACAGTGGCCGCAGTTTTCGAAGAGTTCGAACGTGGCGTCCGGGACGAGGTCTGTGACGTGTCTCACCGCTTCGACGGTCCCCGTTCCCCGCGTTTCGTCCCCGCCGGCGCACACCAACATCGGGACATCGATCTCGGGGAGGACTGCTCGGTAATCACGTGTGAGCGCATCGAACAGGATGGCGCTTTTGATGGGGGTCGGAGTTCGAGACGTCTCGTCGACCTGCAACGTTCTCATCTCAGTGGTGGGGTTTGAGAAGACTTGCTCCGTGAGGCGTTGGATGAAACTCGTCTGATCTTCCTGGACCAGTGCGAGCGTATCTTTCAGTCCCACTAAATCGGTGAGTCCATAGTCGTAATCATCCCACTGAAAACGCGATGCCTCGATATCGATATCAACCAGTCCCCGTATCCGCTCAGTGCCGAATTGATTCACGTAGTCCCACGAGACGAACGCTCCCATCGACCACCCCACCATGACAACTTCTTCGAGGTCTCGCTGTTTGAGGAACGTGTGAAGATCACGGGCGTACTGCGCGACTGTGTGTCCGAGTTCCGTCTTCTCAGATCGGCCATGCCCTCTGAAATCGACGGCGACTGTGCGGTACTCGTTCGAGAGACTGGCTAACTGCGGCTCGAAAAACCTGAGACCACACATCACGCCGTGAAGAAAAATGATCGGCTGGCCCTCGCCGTGGTCCTCGTAATAGAGGTCTGCCCCGTTACACTGGACGTACGGCATAACGATGATTGTACGCTTCACTCGATGATAAGCCTACGCCACAGGCTAAGGGGAGGTGGTGAGTACATCCTCTGGGCCTTGTTAGAACGCCTGATTTCACGGGTGTGAGTCCTCGATGGCGCGTTCGATGTTGCGGACGGCGGATTTCATGACAAGTTCGCGGAATTGACCGAACCAGGTTCTGGACCAGAGCGTATCGCCGTATCTGCGTCGGAGCCCGAAAAACACCGATTCAGCGTTCGAGCGCTGGTGATACGCCCGATCCTTGATGAGTAAATTTCTCGCCCACCCCCGCATCCCAGGATCTCGCTGCGGAATCAGCGGCGTGATACTTTCCGCACGTAACCTCGTACGAAGCTCTTCCCAGTCGTAGCCCTTATCGGCAGCGACAGTCGCCAACTCGTCGAGATTCCGTACTAGCACCTGCCAGCCGACTTGCGTATCGTGCGGTTGTTTCATCGAGCAGTGTATATCGAGAATCGCACTGGTTTCACAATCGATGAGTAGCGTCGTCTTCACCGCCTCGAACGTGTAATCCGTCCGTTTTGCGTAGTGCTGGCTAGCTTGAACGCGATCGACACCGGTTGCGTCGATTGCCTGCACATCACCGAGATCATACAGTTCGACGGACTGATCGAGGATCGCTCGCCACCGCTTCATCGGAATCGCCTGCTTTCGCGTACATACTGTCGAGAAGTGAGGGACTGTTTCAGGCGTCAATCCGAGTGATTTCGTGACTCTCGGCATCTCACGGAGGACGTCCATCAGCTTCCGGTATGGATGACCGAGATACTCTTTTAATCCCTGAATGGCGAGAATTACCCAGTTAGCGTAGCCTTCTTCCCCCGGACGGTAGGCCGGAGCTGGCGTACCAACGACGGCTTTTTGGGCGAGCGATACAACCTTCTCTGTGAAGCGGGAGGTCATCGTGTGCACAACGAACCCGTCCCGCTTCACTTCCTAGTAAATTTGGTATTTTCTCCGAGCTACTAGCACGACGATATGAGTTCGATCGGTTCTACACTGCCAACGTTTGAGCGTCTAAACAAGGCCCATCCTCTGTATTCAGCAGACAACTCTTGTTATCTACTGAAGATTACAACAAAACGTACTAACCGCGTTTCAGATACCTCATAATCGGGTTCTCTGTCCGGAAGAGTGAGTATGGTCTCTGTTTCGAGAGCCGATTATGAAGATAGTCTAGGAAAGGTTGCACGATGAGGATCTTCCTCGAGAGCATGAGTTGTGTCCCAATCGTCGAATAGGAGGATTCTCGAGGGGGTTAGGATACTTTCGCGTGTGTCTCGATGATTTCCGAGACTGATGGGCGAGCGAGGTCCGTTTCGTAATCGGTACTCGCTGCGTAGATGCAGGGGTCAAGGCGTCAAACGTTCATAACCGGTTCGAGACGCGCTCTATGGTGTGTTATCCTTCTCAAAAAGTGTCTCAACCTGTTCGGACATTCAAGCGTCGTCTAGGACCTCAAAATCGATAGCAGAGGACCGATTATGAACTTTTGAATCGTGTCCTGGACGGCCACACGTTCGACTCGAGCGGGTGAGTAAGATCCCTCCGGAGAAGGCTCTAAAACGCCGAATACGATTTTGTGAGACTGGCTTGAGGCTCTCTTCGTGGCGTTTTTCTTCCTGGTTGCCGCTAACTCGGGAAACGCAAGATGGAAACCGATTATGAACGTTTGAAAGCGTGATTTCTCCTCTTTTTGGGTCACTCTCTTTGTCCCGCTCACGCCTACCTCTGTCCTGAAAAGCCATCTCGAGCGATAACCACCCACTCCAGGATCTCTTCCTAGGTTCGTCCATAGACCACTTCTACACACATCTTCCGGACAGCTGTCGTGGTTATGATCACCAAGGTAGTCTGGCCAATACGATCATAGAAGCGCTCATTCCTCTGTGAATTCCTCCATTCGTTAGGGAGCATATTCACTGAGATCCCTACCTTCCGCTTTCAGTTTAGCGGTTACTCTGGAATCAAGAGCTGCTACGTCAAACTTATACTCCATGTCGGGGTGAGCATGCGGTTAGTAGCCCGAAACCGGTATGCGCGATATCACCATACGTACTCGTAGTTGAGGGCTACACAAACGCCCATCATTTATGTTCTATATCCTCAAACGTCGCCGTTGACACTCTCTCACGGTAAAAAACGAGGAAATTTCGATCCTCTTTCGAATTCTGGATCGTCAATTTGTTTCTGTGGCCAGGAAGACGACATAGTGCGAGCAATGTGAGCGAGTAGGATTTGAAGGCTTTGTTGAAATCCTCAAACGGTGATAGGTTTCAACGATCGTGCTGAATTTAGGGCGCGAATGTTGCACAGTCTGAGAAGGGAACAACGCGGAAGGTCGAACCCTCAGTACAGAGGGCGCATGCAGTAACCGTTATCAATAGTCGTTACACCAGATGATACCTGCTACTGATCTTTCGGCAGTTGCGTCTCGCGTACCGAGTTTGTTTCGCCCACAGCGGAGCCAGTCGAGATGGGATACCTCCCCCTTGCAAAATTACGGGTTAAGCGCGGTGATCCAGTAATCGCAATCATGAACGCGATGAATGCGAACACGACCATCCCTATTACACCGCCCTCACTGGCAACAAGTTGTCTGAGAACGGCGTCATCGGTTGCTGCATATCCCACCAGCCCAACTGCGTTGAACACACCATGAAAGATAGCCGCAGGGAAAACGGATTGCGACCGAATGACGATGTAGGTGAACAGCGGGGCCAAAGCGATACACGTGAGGGCGAACGCTCCGACCCCGATAATCGGGAACGACGGGTAATTGTGTCCGACGAGGATGAGGGGGGCGTGCCAGACTCCCCACACGGCACCAATCACCAGCGACGCCTTCCAGAAGCCCAGTGGAGCGAGTTCCCACAAGAGGTAGCCCCGCCATCCGAACTCTTCACCGAAGCCAAAGATCGCATTGAACGTCGCACCAATCACGACGACGATACCCCACGCAATGAGTGCCCAGAACACTCCCGACGGAAGGCCGACCTCGACCGCGATATCGAGAGAGGAATCGAACGTCACGCCCGGCACGCCAATCGAGAGTGCCGTTATGGCACTGAGGATTGGAAGCGGCAGGATCGCGGCCAGAGCGAGCCACCGCTTCCGCCCGATTACCAGACCGACGTCCGAGAGTGCAATGCCGTTGTGCAGGCACACGATCAGTCCGGCGATCCCAGGTGTGAACATGTAGAGTGGCCCAACGGCTACGAGATCAATATCCGTAACGTGAGTGACGCCGGTGAACCCCAGGGTGAGCACTGTCAGGATGCAGAGGAACTCTGCGAGGTTGCGCGTATCGATAGTTTCTGGTGTTGAGGTGGTTCGGCTCATTGGAATCACAGGTTGAGGCCAATGATAACGAATTGACCAACAACAACCGTTCCGAGGGTCACCAGGACACAAATGTCGTAAATGGTACAGAACCCCTCGATGTCGTCACTCGCGTCGCTACGCTCCAGGTAGGCCTTGAGCCACCGTGCTCCGACGTATAGGCTCGCTACAGTCACTGGAAACGCTACAAGTACGAGTAACGTCGAGATGTATTCTGGCCCGTAGTGTTGGTAGGTTCCGACAGTCCATCGAATTCGAACAGTGTTTTCGAGGTGACTGTAGGAAACGATACTCAGAACGACACTTGTAAGGACGATTACGAGCCCACCGAGCGTTGTTGATGGTACTCGAACTGCGTTTTCCGTGGCGGCGTGTGCTGCCATACGCTGAGTGACGGAGAGTAGATGGATAGTGGGTCGAGCACGACTTCAGCCCCTGTAGTTATGCTAACCTCTTTAAAAATGTAGCTACGGATGGAAGGTATTGTGAGTGAGGATGACGAAATCGAACGACTTGCGGCCGTGCTGGAGGACTCGACAGCACGGACGATCCTCACTGAAACGAGCCAAGAACCCATGTCAGCAACCACCCTGAGTGACCGCTGTGGCGTCTCCGAACCGACGATTTATCGTCGGCTGGAAGAGCTTCGAGAGTGCGACCTACTCATTGAACGGACAAAACTCGATACAGATGGTGGACATCATCGAACCATGTACGCGACGAACTTCGAACGACTCACGGTTGAGCTTCGAGACGGGCAATTAGCTCTGTACGTTGATCGGCGTGAAGATCCAGTCTCAAATGCTGAGAAGTTCAACAGGTCGTCCCTCACCGTTCACGCCGGCAAGGGCGCCGTGTGCCGTCGACACGGCCTACACGACTACCGACCCGAACCCGCAGACGTGATCACTCGAGGTCGAAGCGGTCGAGATGCATCACTTTGCCCCACGTATCGACGAAGTCGTGCACGAACTTCTCCTCGGCGTCGTCGGACCCGTAGACGTCCGCGATGGCTCGAAGCCGGGCGTTCGACCCGAAGATCAGGTCTACACGGGTCCCCGCCCACTCGACCTCGCCCGTTTCGCGGTCGCGCAACTCGTAGATGTCGTGGCCCTCCGAGGGCGCTTCCCACTCCAGGACGTCCTGGGAGTCCGCGTCCGAGACGGCTTCCCACTCGTAGTCCATGGAGAGGACGGTGTCGAAGAAGTCGTTGGTCAACGTCTCCGGCCGGTCGGTGAAGACGCCGAGGTCGGAATCCTTGTAGTTCGCGCCCAGCACGCGCATACCGCCGACTAACACCGTCATCTCGGGTGTCGTCAGGTCCAGGAGGTCGGCCTTATCGACCAGCAACTCCTCCGCCGACCGATCGTGGCCCTCGCCGAGGTAGTTGCGGAACCCGTCGGCCTCCGGCTCGAGCGCTTCGAAGGACTCGACGTCGGTCTGTTCCTGCGTGGCGTCGGTACGGCCCGGTTCGAACGGCACGTCCACGTCGTAGCCGGCCTTGGCCGCGGCCTGCTCGACGGCCGCGTTGCCGCCCAGCACGATCAGGTCGGCGAGCGAGACGCGCACGTCGTCGGAGCGGGAGCTGTTAAACTCGTCCTGGATCTCCTCGAGGGTCGCGAGCACCGTCTCCAGCGCTTCGGGTTCGTTGACCTCCCAGCTCCGCTGAGGCTCGAGGCGGATGCGAGCGCCGTTGACGCCACCGCGCTTGTCACTGTCGCGGTACGTCGACGCTGCTGCCCAGGCGGTCTTGGCCAGTTGGGAAACCGAGAGGTCCGACGCGAGAATCGTCTCCTTGAGGTCGTCGATCGTCGCCTCGCCGATCAGGTCGTGGTCGACGTCGGGGACGGGATCCTGCCACAGCATCTCCTCGTCGGGAACCTCCGGGCCGAGGAACCGCACCGGCGGCCCCATGTCGCGGTGGATCAGCTTGTACCACGCCTTCGCGAAGGCGTCCTGGAACTCGTCGGGGTTCTCCTGGAAGCGCTCGAGAATCTCCCGGTAGTCGGGGTCGCGCTTCAGGGCGACGTCCGTCGTCAGCATCATCACGTCCTCCTTCTCAGACGGATCCTCGGCACCGGGTGCGGTGCCGTCGAGTTCGCCGTTCTGTGTAGTCCACTGCCAGGCGCCGCCGGGACCCTTCTCGGGCCACCACGTGTACTCGAGCAGGTTGTCGATGTAGCCCATGTCCCACTGGGTCGGCGTGGCGTTCCACGGGCCCTCGATTCCGCTGGTGATCGTGTCGGCGCCCTTTCCGGAGCCGTGGCTGCTCTCCCAGCCCAGGCCCTGCTGGTCGATAGGTGCTGCTTCGGGCTCGGGGCCGACGTGCTCGTTGGGATCGTCGGCGCCGTGGACCTTCCCGAAGGTGTGCCCGCCGGCGATGAGCGCAGCCGTTTCCTCGTCGTTCATCGCCATCCGACCGAACGACTCTCGAATTCGTTCCGCGGACTTTTCCGGCTCCGGCTCGCCGTCTGGTCCCTCCGGATTCACGTAGATAAGCCCCATCACGGTGGCAGCGAGGGGATGCTCGAGTTCGTCGTCGTCGCTGAAGCGCTCGGAGGCTTCCCACTCGGTCTCGGGCCCCCAGTCGACGGCCTCGTCGGGGTCGTAGGCGTCCTCGCGTCCGCCAGCGAAGCCGAACGTCTCGAATCCCATCGACTCGAGGGCGACGTTCCCCGTCAGGACGATCAGGTCGGCCCACGAGAGTTTCTCGCCGTACTTCTGTTTGACCGGCCAGAGCAGCCGGCGGGCCTTGTCGAGGTTCGCGTTGTCGGGCCAGCTGTTGAGCGGCGCGAACCGTTGCGTGCCGCCCGAGGCGCCGCCGCGACCGTCGCTGGTGCGGTACGTGCCGGCGCTATGCCACGCCATTCGGATGAAGAGCGGGCCGTAGTGACCGTAGTCGGCCGTCCACCAGTCCTCCGACGTCGTCATCACGTCCTCGATGTCCGCCTTCACGGACTCGAGGTCGAGTTCCTGGAACGCCTCGGCGTAGTCGAACTCCTCGCCCATCGGACCAACATCGCGGGCGTTCTGGTCGAGAATCTTCAGGTTCAACTGGTTCGGCCACCAGTCTCGGTTGGACCTAGTCATCACCCGGTAATTGCTACTTTCGCCTAATAAGATTGTCTAAATCGATAACGAAGTATTCGCTGCAGCGAAAGCAATATTCCGAATTTGCAAATTCGCCGTCGACGATGGATTCGCGCTGTACGGCCACTACGGCCATCGAGGCCCGTTAGTAATCGCGATTTACCAGGCATGGTCGTGTCCTGGCTACACCGTAAGGGAAAATTGTATCCCAACCCGCGCTCAGAAGCCGGCAACGCCGAACGAGACGGGAGCCCTTTTGCTGCTTCCCCGAGGAGAATCACCGACGTGGTGTCTCCGGGGGCCGACGATAGCGACGACGTGCTCGAGTCCGACTCGTCGACGAGCGACGGTGAAGCGGCCGCACACGAGGCCGGGTCCGGTTCCCGTTCCGGCGATGTCGATGTCGAGGCACGAAAAGGGATCGACATGACGACCGGATCGATCCCACCGAAGCTCGCGCGGCTGGCCTGGCCACTGGTCCTCGGCAACCTCCTGCAGACGGTCTACAATCTCGCGGACATGTTCTGGGTCGGGCGTGTCAGTTCGGAGGCGGTAGCGGCTGTCTCGCTGATGTTCCCGCTCTCGTGGATGTTCGTCTCGACGGCGATGGGGTTGACGGCGGCGACCATCGCCCTCGTCTCCCAGCACGTCGGCGCCGGCGACCAGCGCGCAGCCGACCGGGTCGTCGGCCAGACCATCATCCTCGCCCTCGTCGTTTCCGGCCTCCTGGCGACGCTCGGCCTGACGTTCCGGCGACCGTTACTCCAGCTCATCGGCGCGCGTGACCAGGTGTTCGTCGAGGCGCTGGCGTACATCGAGGTGATCTTCCTCGCCCTGCCGCTGACGTTCCTGTTCTTTGCGTTCCGGTCGTCCCTGCAGGGTGCCGGCGACACGAAGACGGCGATGTGGTTGGTCCTGATATCGGCCGGGCTGAACGTCATCCTGGACCCGTTTCTCATCCTCGGCTGGGGGCCGTTTCCCGAATGGGGGACGCGGGGGGCGGCCATCGCGACCTTCCTCTCGCGGGCCGTCGCCGGGATCGCCGGAATCGCCATCCTCCTGGACGGTCGCTACGGGGTTCGACTCCGCCTTCGAGACCTCGCACCGAACTTGACGATCCAGCGTCGATTGATCGACGTCGGCTACCCGGCCACGTTCGACGGCTGGGCGCGAAGCTTCGCGTCGGTCGCGATGGCCGGGTTCGTCGCCCGTTTCGGCGCGACGCCGACTGCCGCCTACGGAATCGTCGTTCGGCTCATGTCCGTGACGTGGTCCGTCGCGGGCGCCGTCGGCGACGCGACCGCGACCGGCGTCGGCCAGAACCTCGGCGCACGGACGCCCGACCGGGCGGCAACGGTGGCGAAAACGGCGACGGCGGGAACGATCGGATTCATCTTCGCGATTGCTGCCGTCGTCTTCGCGTTCCCCGCCCAGGCGATGGCCATCTTCGTCGACGATCCCGACGTGATCGCTGAGGGGATCGTCTTCATCCGAATCAACGCCCCCTTCTGGGCGGTTTTCGCCGGCGTGATGGTCATCCAGGGTGCGTTCCGCGGCGCCGGGAACACCCGCGAGGCGATGGTGCTCTCGATGCTCTCGCGGTGGGTCTTTCGCGTTCCCGTCGCGCTCGTGCTCGCGTTCGCCTGGACGGTGACGGTCCCCGGCCTCGGTATCACGGTCTCGGGGCTCGAGTGGGGCGTCGACGGCATCTGGTGGGCGTTCTCGATCGGCATGGGCGCCACGTTCGTCGTCGCCGTAGTCTGGTTCCGGCTCGGTACGTGGCGCGAGGCGATCGTCGAGGACGACCCGGGTGAGCCTCGAGCCCCAGCGAGCGGAGCGGACGCGGCGGACGTCGACCGAGATTCCGACGCACCGACCGAGTAGGTTTCCGACAGTCTTTCTCGTGTCCGGAATCACGCCCGCACCGGGAACGCTCGTGTGCAGAACGCATGCAAGCAAACCCGTTATCGACGGTGCCGTGGTGCATCCGGCTATAGATATGGTTCTCGACGTTCGCCGGCGGCTATCGACGGGAAAGGACGTCGTCGCGGGCATCCAGCAGAAGAACGTGACGTTCATGGCGGCGAGCATCGCCTACCAGGCGTTCATTTCGCTGATTCCGCTGCTCGTCCTCGTGTTCTTCCTCGTCTCCATCGCCGGTGACGAACAGGTCGCCGAACAGGTCGCCGCGACGACCGAAGGCGTCCTCCCGGAGAGTGGCCAGGTGCTGCTCGAGGAGGCGATCGCCGGCTCCGTAGAGAGCGCGGGCGCGTCGATCATCGGCCTCGTGACGCTGGTGTGGGGGTCGCTGAAGATATTCCGCGGCCTCGACACCGCGTTCTCGGAGATCTACGAGTCGTCCGCGGAGAACAGTTTTTTAGAGCAACTTCGCGATGCGTTCGTCGTCTTCGCCGCGATCGGGCTCGCGCTGCTCGCCGCCGCAGTCGCGACGGCGGTCTTCGCGTCCCTCCCCGACAGTCCGCTGCTCGGGGTCGCGAACCCGCTCATGCTCGTCGTCGGGTTCACGCTCGCCTTCCTCCCGATGTACTACTTCTTCCCCGACGTCGACGTCGGCGTCCGCGAGATTCTCCCGGGAGTCGTCGTCGCCGCCGTCGGCTGGGCGGCGCTCCAGGCGCTGTTTCAGGTGTACGTCGCCCTCTCGGGTAGCACCGACTCCGCTGGTGCGATCGGCGCCATCCTCTTGCTTTTGACCTGGCTGTACTTCGGTGGCCTGGTGTTGCTCGTCGGCGCGGTCGTCAACGCCACGACGGCGGGACGGCTCACCCTCGAGGTCGAAGACGAGGACGACCTCGATCGGGCCCCCGCCAGGCAGGTCACCCGCGAGCGGGAACTCGAGCAACTCGAACAGCAGCGAAATCGACTCACGCGTGAGCGCGATCACCTTCGATCGACCCTGCGCACCCAGCGGTCACGTCGGAACGACCTCGAGACCCGCGTCGATCGGCTCGCATCGACGGTCCACCGGCTCGAGCGCGAGAACGAGGCGCTCCGGCGAGAACTCGAGCGCCAGGAGGAGCCGTCCTGGAGACGGACACTGATGGCGGCCCTGGGACGGGTCGAGACGGTGAAGGTGGGTACTGTCCGTCGGTCTCGCGACTCCTGAGTCCCTCCGGTGGCTGGCTATCGACGGGAACGACCTGCCCGACGTTAGCCGTACAGGCTTCCCGGCGCTACCGGTACGGGCTTCCCGGCGCTGGCCAGTACGGGCTTCCCGGCGCTGGCCAGTACGGGCTTCCCGGCCTGACCGATACAAGCTTTTGAGAAGACGATCAGTCGGGAAGCAAACTATAGAAGGTATAGTATTGCTCGTTACAAGCGATTTCGAGCGTGACTGCGCTCGAGACCGTCAGTCCTACTCGAGCGTGACTACCAGCGCGTCGTCGTCGCGCTCGAAGTCGGTGTCGAACGGGTCAGAGCGCTCGCGCATGGTGCCTCGCGCCCAGTCGGCCGCGTCGTCGCTCGCGTGATGGACCCGACAGTCGTCGATCGCGATCGGGACCAGTCGGACCGCCTCGAGCGTACCCGCCTCCAGGACGAGTTCGAAGCAGTAGCTGCGGTCGTTTCGCAGTTCCTCCTCAATCACGTAGTCGTCGACGAAGTCGCCCGTGTCGTGGAGGATGACGCCACCGTTGTAGGTCTCGACGCCCTGGAAGACGTGGGCGCTGTGGCCGTGGACGACGTCGGCACCCGAATCGATCAGGTAGTGAGCGAACTTTCGATACGCCGTTTCGGGGTACTCGACCCAGTTCGGTCCCCAGTGAACCGAGACGACGACGAGGTCGGGGCCGGAATCGAACGCCCTCGCCTGCGAGAGTGCCTCCCGCAGCCGAACCTGGGTCCGGGCCTCCGTCGGGTCGCACTCGAGGTAGGCCGTTCCAGGACGGTCGTCGGTGACGCCGTAGGACTGGAAGTGGTCGGCGATCGAGACGACCGCGAGGTCGGCCCCGTCGACGGAGACGCGCGTCGGCGCGTAGGCATCGTCGGGCGTCCCACCCGCGCCGGCGTGGGCGATTCCCTCCTCGTCCAGCGCCTCGAGCGTGTCGAGCAGCGCCGTCGGACCGTAATCCAGCAGGTGGTTGTTGGCGAGCGAGAGCGCGTCGAACCCGGCCCGCGAGAGCGCCGGCGCCGCCCACGACGGGTCCGCCCGGAAGTAGAACTCTCGGTCGGGAAATCGTTCGCCGCGAGTCGAGAGACAGCACTCGAGGTTCCCGACCAGGCCGTCGAGCGAGTCGAGGTACGGGAGGACGGGTTCCCAGGGGTCGGACGGACCGCCGTCGACGTGCTCGGCCTCGACGCCTCGTGCCAGCATGACGTCGCCGACGAAGCCAATGCGGGTTCGCTCCTGGTCCGCCTTCTCCTCGCGACGCGACCCATTCTCGTTCGCACCCCGTGCCTCATTCTGATCCGAACGGTTGCGGTCGAGAACCGACGCACATCCCGAGAGCACAACTGCGCCGCCGGTCGCGAGAACTGACCGTCGGCGCGTCACCCGTCGCTCCGTCATTGCTCGACCTACCGAGCAAACTGACAAAAACCTTCAGCCTCGAGCAGGGGTTGCGTGCAGTTCGAACGTTCGTTCATAATATTGAATACGGGTCGGTTGGAACGTTGCCCTGTATGGGTTCCCCGATTTCTCGAGTGATCGAACGGTTCGGGACGGGAGTCGGGACCGGATCGCTGGTCCTCGCCGGCCTCTACCAAGGGGCGGACATCCAGACGGTCACCGTCGAGTTACTGTTAGTGACCGTTCAGGTCGTCTACCTCGAGGCCCTGCCTGCCGTCGTCCTCTTCACGGCGTTCCTCCTCGCGACGGGCGCACTATTGCTCCGGGAAGTGTGGGCCTCGAACGACGACGACCCGCGAATTACCGACGGGCCGCCACTCGAGGCCATCGTGCCCGTCTACGGGGACGCGGAGACGCTCCCGATCAGCGTCGAGAGTCTGGTCGAGAGCGAGTACGAAAACCTGGCCGTGACGGTCGTCGTCGAACCGAACGACGAGCCCACCGTATCGGTGGCCTGCCGACTGGCCGCCCGTCACGACCGGGTTCGGTGTCGCGTCAACGGCCGTCCAGGCTCGAAGGCGGGCGCGATCAACTGGGCGGTCGCCGAGAGCGACGCCGACCACTTCGCGGTCTTCGACGCCGACGAGTGGGTCGACCCGGCTTTTCTTCCGCGGGCGATGGCCGAACTCGAGGGAGAGGGCGAAGGCAAGGACGAGGCTGACGGCGGCGACGCAGACGTCTTCCAGGGCCGTCGCGTCCCGCGAGCGACCGGCCCCGTCGAGACGCTGGCGTACTGCGAGCGCGTCCTCTTTCACTCGAGCTACAAGCTCGTCGAACTGTTCGGCTTCGCGAACTGCCGGAGTTCCTCTACCGTCTTTACCCGCGAGGCCCTCGAGCGCGTCGGGGGGTTCGACGACGTGCTCACCGAGGACCTGGCGTTCGCCCACGACTGCTACCGGGCGGGCTGTTCGGTCACACAGGCACGCCAGTGGACGAACACGATGGAAGCACCTCACACGCTCCGGGACCTGTGGGGCCAACGGAAGCGCTGGCGCGTCGGCCAGGTCGAGGTGCTCCACCGGACGCTTCGCGAGGCCCTCACGGAGGGGATCGATCGGCGCGGCCTGGTCTCGATCGGCCGCCTGACGTCTGCCCTGCTGGGCACCCTCGCCGTCCTCTTGCTGGCCGGCAAAATCGCTCTCTTGCTCATGCTCGACACCGAATCGGCCCTGCTCGTGCCCGTGGCCTGCCTCCTGGCCCTGATCGGCGGCGTCGCGCTCAGGGACGTCCGGGACGGGCGCATCGACGGACTCCACTGGAGCGCCTGTTTCGTCGTCTTCGTCGTGCCTGCCTTCGGCGTCCTGACGCTCAAGGCCGTCCTCGAGTACGCGATCAGCTGGAACGGCGAGTGGTACCGGGTGACGAAAACGGGAGCGTAAACGGCTGCGGTCGGCCAGGGTGGTGACGGCCGATCACTCGTAGTACGTCGGCGCCGCCAGCTCGACCGTCTCGGTCGCCAGCGTCTCGAACGTCGCCTCGCTCGCGACCAGGTCGACGTCGATTCCTGCCGCGGCTGCGGTCTCGCGCGTCGGCTCGCCGATGACGCCGACCGTGGCATTCGAGAGTCCTTCGAGCGCCGCGTCCCGAATACCCCGCTCGTCAGCGGCCTCAAGCCAGTTGGTGACCGTCAGCGAGGAGGTGAAACAGGCCACGTCGAGGTCCCCCGCGGCGGCGAGTTCCGTGGAATCGCCGCTCCCGTCGGGCCGGACGAGTCGGTAGAGGACGGTCTCGTGGACGTAGGCGCCGGCGGCCTCGATCCCCTCGAGCAGGACCGGACTTCCGTGGTCACTCCGGGCGACCTCGACGCGAGCGCCGTCGACGCGGCCCTCGAGGTCGGCCACGAGACCGCTCGAGGTGTACTCCGTGGGGACGATTTCGGGATCGTACCCCTGTTCGCGGAGGGCGTCGGCGGTCTTCGGGCCGATGGCACAGACGGTCGCGGTACCCGGGTCCCAGCGGTCACGTTCTTCGCTCTCGGCCGACCCGGCGACGAGTTCGACCCCCGTCTTGCTCGTCAGGATCGCGTAATCCGCGTCTTCGCGCGGACTCGCGCCGGTCGGCTCGACGGCCAGCATCGAGTCGGGAACGGGCGTCGCGCCGAGGGACTCGACCAATTCGATAGCGTCTTCGAGGCGGTCGTCGTCGGGGCGAAAGACGGCGACGGTGAGGTCACGCACGGGTCAGTTCCCCCCGTTCTCGATCCGATCGCCACCCTGCTCTCGCTCGTTCGCCAGGAACTCGAGCACCCGTTTGCGCGTTCCCGCCACGTCGCCGATAACCGTCACGGCGGGCGGTTCGATGCCGGCCTCGTCGCGAACGTCGACGATGGTCTCGAGGGTTCCCGTCGCGACCCGCTGACCGGGCCAGGTGCCGCGCTCGACGAGGGCGACGGGCGTCTCGGGCGCCATACCGGCCTCGAGCAGGGCCGCGGTGTAGTCGGGGAGGCGACCGACGCCCATCAGGACGACGATGGTCCCGCCCGTGGCGGCCAGCGCCTCCCAGTCGACGACCGACTCGGGTTTCGTGGGGTCCTCGTGGCCGGTGACGAACGACACCGAGGAAGCGTGGTCGCGGTGGGTGACCGGGATGCCGGCCACGGCGGGCGCGGCGACCGCCGAGGTGACCGCAGGGACGACCTCGAACGGGACCTCGTGGTCGGCGAGATACTCGGCTTCCTCGCCGCCCCGTCCGAAGACGAACGGGTCGCCGCCCTTGAGGCGGGCGACGTCATTTCCCTCCCGGGCCAGCGCGACCAGCCGTTCGTTGATCTCCGCCTGAGACGTGCGTTCGCCGCCGGCACGTTTGCCGACGTCCTCGGCGTCGTCGGGGAGCGACTCGAGGATCTCGGGGCCCGGTAGCTTGTCGTGGAGGACGACGTCACAGGTCTCGAGCAATCGTTTCGCTTTCACGGTGAGCAGGTCGGGATCGCCCGGTCCGCTGCCGATGAGGTAGACGGTGCCGATGTCGGCCTCAGCCTCAGTCATCGCGGCCCTCTTCGGTCTGGACGTCCGCCGCACCTTCTTCGGCCTGGACGTCCGCCGCGCCCGCTTCATTCTCTTCGTCTTCTGTGTCTCGAGCGGCCTCGATCAACTCGGCGGCGCCGCGTTCGGCCAGGTCGCGGGCGAACTGTCGGGCGGCCTCGGCGTGGCGTTCCACCGGCAGGTCGCGACTGCCGACTACCGACTCCTGGCCGTCCTCGTCGAACACCTGCACGTTCGCGTGGACGTACTCCCCCTGCAAGACGGCGTAGATGCCCACTGGGGCGATACACCCGCCGCCGAGTTCCGCCAGGATCGACCGTTCGACGGTCGTCTCGACGCGGGTCCGGGGATGGTCGAGAACCTCGTTGAATTCGCGGGCAGTCTCGCCGTCGACGGCCGTCACCGCGAGCGCCCCCTGGCCGGGTGCGGGGACGAACGTCTGGGGGGAGAGTCGCTGGTACTCGACGTACTCGTTCAGTCCGCTGCGCTCGAGGCCGGCCTCGGCGAGGACGAGCGCGTCGTACGCGACGTCGACCTCGCGCTCGAGGGCGCGTTGCTCGAGGTCACTCAGGGTGGCGTACCAGTCGTCGACCGTGGTGATTTCGTCGGCCTCGTCTCCGTTCTCGGCGTCGTCGTCAGGGTCGTCGTACGACGGCTTGTAACTCCCACCATCGCTACCCGCGTTCCCCTTCCGTTCGCTGTCCGCCTCGCGTCGCTCCTCGCGCTCGGCCTGAAGCGCGGGCGCCAGCACCTTCTCGAGGCGGGTGTCGACGTTGCCGCGGATCGGTTCGATCTCGAGGTCCGGGCGCTCCGAGAGGAGCTGGGCCCGTCGGCGCAGGCTCGAGGTCCCCACAACAGCACCATGGGGGAGATCCTCAAGGCTCGTTCCGTCGGGGGTCACCAGCACGTCGCCAGGTCGGGCGCGTTCCGGCACCGCCGCGGTGACGAGGTCGCCGGGCTGTTCAGTCGGCATGTCCTTCATCGAGTGGACCGCGCCGTCGACGCTCCCCTCCAGGACGCGCTCGTCGAGTTCGCGGACGAACGCGCCGGTTTTCCCCAGTCGGTGGATCAACTCGTCTCGTAGCTGGTCGCCCGTGGTTTCGACGGTCTCGAACGCGACGTCGTAGCGGCGGTTCTCGAGGGCCTCGCCCACGAGGTCCGCCTGGCGCCGGGCGAGGGTGGAGCCTCGCGTCGCCAGTGTGACCGTCCCCTTGGTTCGCATATCCATGAGTCCGAGCCTCGAGTATGAAAAGCGCACGCTCTCGAGTTGGGTGACGCAGAAAGGAATGCACTTAAACGAGGAGGTGGTAGGAGTGGGCGAGCGCGGTTGGTCCAGTGGCAGGACATAAGCTTCCCAAGCTTAGAGCCCGGGTTCAATTCCCGGACCGCGCACTTCTTAATCAGTCCTTCGGGAAGAAGGTAGCTACGAGAGTCTCGAGATCGCGTCAGTTTGTTTCGTGAGTTGTTCCGATGATCGTCGGGATGAGATCCATCATCCTGACTGTTGGATCGCTGAAGAATCAGTTTATTTGTGAAAACGCTCGAAGTGGTTTCATATGGCGACAGTCTACACGAAGGCTGATTGTATCTCATCGCTCCAGAAAGCGGCTCAGAAGCTCGAGAAGTCACCCACGCAAGCCGAATATAGAGAACTCAATCTTTCGCCGTGCGTAACCCATATCTGCGATATTGTAGGAGGATGGAATAAAGCGAAGGAGGCGGCAGGTGTTGAGACGTACGATCAAGTCGGGGAAGCATACGATCACGTCCCGTACCATCCAGACTCAAGCGGCTACGAGCGGTGGGTGCATACATACGAGGGAGAGCAATCTGAGGTTAGCGTTCATCGTCTTCTCGCGGTATCTGAGTTCGGATTTGACGCAGTAGTGGACAAGCAAATTCATCACAAAAAGCCGATTCCATGGCTCAACACTCCCGACAACATCATTGCACTAACCAAACGTCAACACCTTGCGCTGCATATACTCATGGAAGATTTTGAGGTGATGATCGAGTAATTCCTGTGCCAATAAGTGCGTAACTAGTCGAGACGGTGGATAATGAATACGACCATAAATAGAGTACTAACTCGAATTCTCAATCCACTCTCGAGAATGGGCAAACGATGAACGCTTTGCGGTGGGCGTTGCCAAATCGAACGCCCGTCCACTTTTCCCGCTCGAGGCGAGCCTATTAGTCGCTCTCGAGCAAACACACGCGCGATGATCGATCTTCGATTCTCGGACGCGGAACTCGAGGCGCGACGCGAACATATGGTGCAGTTCGTCCGCGACCAGGTCGAAGCCGCGGGCGTCGACGGCGTCGTCCTAGGACTCTCTGGCGGGATCGACAGCACGACCGTCGCCTACCTCGCCGTCGAGGCCCTCGGTGCTGAGCGCGTCCACGGTCTCGTGCTCCCCGCCCGCGTCAGCAGCGAGGACAACATGAGCGACGCCGAGCGGGTAGCGCGGGACCTCGAGATGAGTTACGACGTGATCGAAGTCGAACCCGTCGTCGAGGCACTGCTCGCGGCCTACCCCGAAGCCGAGGGTGACCACGTGGCGGTCGGCAACGCCCGCGCTCGCGTCCGGGCGGTGTTCAACTACCTGGTGGCGAACCACGACGGGCAACTGGTGCTGGGGACCGGCAACCGCAGCGAGGCCGCCGTGGGCTACTTCACGAAGTACGGCGACGGCGCGGTCGACTGCCACCCGATCGGCAACCTGTACAAACAGCAGGTTCGCCAACTCGCCCGCGTCCTGGACGTCCCGGAGGACCTGGTGACGAAGACGCCGACGGCCGAGCTCTGGGCCGATCAGACCGACGAGGACGAACTCGGCATCGACTACGACACCCTCGATGCGATACTCGTGAGCCACGTCGACGGGCCGCTCTCGGTCGCGGCGACGGCTCGGCGTCTCGAGGTCGATCCTGAAACGGTCGAGATGGTTCGAGGGTTGTACGAGGTCAGCGCGCACAAACGGCAGGTCCCGCCCGCCCCGGAACCCCTCGAGTGATCGGCGTTCGCTGGCCACGACAGGTGCCGTTTTCTAACTCGAGCCGCGAGCAATCAGCTATTCGACCGCGAGAATGGTTCTCATCACCGGTCGTGACGGTCACTGGACACGTACTATCTCCCCCCTTGTGAGTTAGTGGCACCTGCAGGCCGCACTGGTTTGCAGAAATCCGTGGTTCGCATAGATGGTATGCTCGAACTGGCACTGCTGTTCTTCGTGATAGCATTGATCGCCGCCGCCCTCGGGGCAGGTGGTGTAGCAGGCCTGAGCATGACCATCGCCAAGTGGCTGGTCCTGATCTTCCTGGTACTGGCCGTGGCGTCGCTGTTACTGTAGCCCGGGGGCGGTCCCGGGCAGGGGTCGGCCACCAGCGGGGTGGTCGGCCCTCTTCGGCGCAGCACGCAGTAATCGCCAGCGACCGCCGTTCTCCGACGAGATAGGTGCTCGGGAGCGCCAGCTCTCTCGAGCGATTCGGACACAGTTACCGACGCTATGGTGGCAACCACGAGATCGAGTCCCTCAGACGGCGACGACCGCGTTGACGACGTACGTCGTAATCGCGGCGACGATGGCGCCCAGCCAGGACATGAACACGAAGTGGACGAGCCCGCTCAGGATGTGCCCCCGGTCGGTGAGCCGAATCATGATGGCAGAGAGCGCGGCGTTGATGAAGATCGTCGTGATCAACAGGTACTCCATCACGACGAGGTTGTACTGGCTGGTATTGAGCAAGTCGCCGACGAGTTGTTGATCTAGGTCCATCTCCGCGGTGATGTCCATCATGACCTCGACGATCTCGAGACCGATGAAGAACGCGAAGACGCTCGAGGCGGTGATCCCGTAGAGGACCCCGATGAGCGTGGTCGTCGCCTGCTGGCGCTTCTCGCGCACCTTCAGCACCTGGTTCTGGTTCTTACTGATGACCTGGCCGAGCACCTTCGGATCGCCGCCCATCTGCCGGCCGACGACGTACATGTCGCCGAACTTCTGGATCAGGTACGACCCCGTCTCCGCGGCGAACAGCCGCCAGGATCGAACGTCGTCGATCCGCATGTTCAGCCGCTTGTAGAGCGCGTCGACGTTCTTCGTGAGCGAGCCGAAGTCCTTGTGGCGCAGGCTCTCCAGGACGCTCCCGGTCGAGGTCTGCTTGACGCTCTCGACGGCCCCGAGTGCACGGATGAAACTCGGAAACTCGCTGTCGCGATTCTTGACCTTCTGTTCCTCCTGTCGCATCCGCCACCCGGGGAGCAACAGCGGCGTCACCGGGATGGCTGCCATGATTGGGAGCGGAATCCGATCCGGCGCGAGCGGCGTGAATCCGAGGGCGACGGCGACGACGAGGACGGCGAGCAGGAGGCACCCGCCGACGCCGACGACGAGCGCCTGCGGAATACGGACGAGCGGTCCCTCGCCGTCGGTCTCTTCGATGTACCAGAGCGGGTCGTACGGGGAGATGGTGTGGACGGCGTAGACGAAGCCGGCCTGGACGAAGCCGAACATGACGATGGTCCCGGCGATGAGCAAGGTCGGACTCGTTCCAATCAGGATCGGGAGGATGATGGCGAACACGAGCACGAATGCCACCGAGAGCATCATCGACAGGTACAGCTCTTTCATCACGTCGAGTTTGGTCAGGTCGCCCTCGTACCGGGTGACGAACTGCTGGATGATCGTATCCTGTTCGTCCATCAGGAAGTCGCTGATCTCCTGGCCACCGCCGACAGTGTACGCCAGGCGCTCGAGGAAGTCCGAGAGCAGGGGGCTCTGGGTCTGTTTCGCCCGGATGCGACAGGCGTCGTCGAGACTCAGGTTCCAGGTGTCTACGAGGGCGACGAGATGGCCCATCTCCTCGGCGATGGCCTGGTACTCGTCTTCCTCCGCGAGGATCCGGAACACCTCGACGCGGTTGACGTTGGTCGTCGAGAGGACGGTGATATGAGTCAGGAAGAGGTGAAAGCGCTGGCGAACTTCCTTGCGCCTGCGATCCTGGGCGATTTTCGGGTAGATGACTGCGACGACGACGGCGAACAGTCCGAAGACGACGGCGGGAACCGTCACCGTGAGCGAGAAGCCGAGCACGAACGGCACGACGACCGACGCGACGAAGATGGCAAACGCCGGGAGAACGACGAGCAGGAGGTACCGCTCGACGGACATCTCCATGGTCTCGTAGGCCGCGTTGATCGAGGCCAGCGCCGAGCGAGTGGAGAAGTCGGGCGGTTGAGTCTGGGTGTCGGTCGCCATAATTTCGGTGATCGTTACGCGAACTGCTCGAGCCCGCGAACCTGGATCGGGAGCCCCTGGACGCCGTCGCGCTGGAAGTCCGTGATGGCCTTGTTGACCTCGGTGTACCCGAGCACGTCGGCGTCGATGAGCTGGCGGATGATCTCCGCGCGACGGTCGAGTTCGTTGTAGATGTCGCGGGTGTCCTGATAGCCGAGCAGGGTCGCGATCTGTTCTTCGAGGACGTAGGAGTTGTTCCGCCCGGTGAACGTCACGTTGTCGTCCCTGGGGTCCCAGCTGAAGGCCTCGCGGGTGACGACACCGCCCTCGTAGTCGGAGTAGCCTTCGATCTCCTGGACCGAGGTCACCCGTCGAAGGATGTCGTCGCCCTGTTTCACCCGGTTCTGGAACAGCGCGACGTCGCAGTTGTCCATGAACGTCTCCGGGACGTTGATCGGGTTCCCGGTAAATCGCTGAATCATCGAGACGATGTCGCTCGCGTGGAACGTCAGGATGACCGGGTGGCCGGTCTGAGCGGCCTGGAACGCCATCTGTCCTTCCGCACCACGAACCTCACCGACGATGATGTAGTCGGGGCGGGAACGGAGGGCGGCCGCCACGAGATCGAACATGTCGACGTCAGCGTTGCCGTCGCTCGAGCCCTCCCTGGTGAGGAGCTGCTGCCAGGTACTGTGAGGCGGCACGACCTCGGCGGTGTCCTCCGCGGTGTAGATCTTGGCGTCACGCGGGATGAACGAGAGCATCGCGTTGAGCGTCGTCGTCTTCCCGGACGCCGTCTCGCCGACGACGAACACCGTCTGCTCGTTCTCCAGACAGAGCCAGAGGTAGGCCGCGAGTTCGGGGCTGAGCGTTCCCCACTTCGTGATCTGGAGGATGGTGAGCGGGATCTCCTCGCCCTGCCGGATCGTCAGCGACGGCCCCTGCACGGAGACGTCGTCGGAGTAGATGATGTTGATACGCGAGCCGTCGGGCAGGGTCGCGTCGATCACCGGGTCCGAGTCCGAGATGGGGTGGTTCATCCGCTCGCCCATGTTCCGGAGCCACTGCTCGAACTCCTCGGCGGAGCCGAAGTCGACCGTCGCCTCGACCATCCCGTAGGTGCCGTGATCGATGTAACACTGGTGGGGGCCGATGACGTGGATGTCCTCGTTGGCCGTGTCGACCATCACCGGTTCCAGGGGGCCGAGGCCCACGATGTCGCGCTGGAGCTGGTAGCGTATTTTGTCGTACTGTGCCTGGGTAAGGCCGATCTTTCCGCCGCCGAAGGCGCGCAGTCGACCGATCGACTGGCCGGTAATTCCCGAAGTTACCTCGGCGACCTCGCTCAGCAACTCGTCGAGGTGGGCCTCGAACTCCTCGTTGTCGGTCGGGGCGGGCCGGGTGACGCTCTTGTCGAGGATCCGCTGTCTGATCTGGTTGTACAGCGCCTTGTCGGCCTCGTCCAGGATGGGTTCGACGCAGTAGTACGTCTTGTCGATGCCCACGTCACCGTGAACGTGGCAGAAGATTGGCGCCTCCGCTTCGTAGATCACGTTCGGGCGGTGGGACTCCCACTCGCCCGACGGCTCCTCGATGAGCGTCGGGTACTCGCCGTACTCCTCGTGGAACCACTCGAGGTGCTCGCGGAGGTGAGGATACTCGTTCGCCAGTGCCTCGAGTTCGTTCGAGAGTCGCGCGGTGCCGAAGTCCGCCATCTCAGGCCACCGTCCGGCTGACGATCGAGACGCCCCGGCCCTGCTGGACGTTGAACCCGATGGAGTCGTCGACCGGGCTCTTCATGTTCTGGAAGCGACGCACCCTGATCTGGCGGCGAATCTCCTGGCCGACTGCGGACGTCTCGATGTCGAAGTAGACGTCCGCGACGTTCCGAAGCGGACGGAGCGCGTCGTCGTCGACGCTCGTCGGATCGACCGTCAACACGACCGTCTTGTCCTGGAGCGTGACCTGCCGGAGGAACGTGACCAGTCGCTGGAGGACGTGATCGGTGTCGGCCGGGTCGGCCGCCTCGAAGTTGGGATCGTTTCGCAACAGCGCCGAGAGCGTGTCGACGTAGACCACGTCCGCCCGCCAGAGCGTCTCGGCGTCGGCCAGTCGCGCCAGCAACTGGCGCTTCTTCCCCCGCGAGTGGGTGTCGACGTTTGCGTGCAGGAACAGCATTTGCTCGCCGAGTAAGTGCTCGACGACGTCGTAGGACAGCGAGTGCATCTGCTGGACGAACTCCCAGGACTCGAGTTCCGTCGAGACGTAGGTGACGTAGGTCCCCTCCTCGGCCATCCCGTAGGAGAAGCGCTGGGAGAGGGCGCTCTTGCCGGCGCCGTCTTCACCCTCGATGAGCACGACGCTCCCCTCCGGCAGGCCGCCGCCAATAGCGTTGTCCACGCGGTCCGTCTCCGTCAATCCGAGTGAGTAGTGGTCGGTCATAGGTAGAATTCGAACACCTCCCTGTCACCGCCGACGTCGACGACGACGCGGTGGTCGCCGGGATCGAGCCCGCCGTCGACGGCGACGACGAGTTCGGCGACCTCGCCGCGTCGCCAGGTCGGGCCGGCGGTGAGCACCGACACCTCGAGGCCGTCGCTCTGGATGTAAGTTCCGTCGACGAGGACGTCCAGGTTCGCGCCGTCAGTGGGGAGCGTTCGCTTGCCCGTGTTCTTGACGAGGAGCGTGATTCGCTCCTCGCCTTCGGAGTCGTTGTAGACGGCGTTGCTCCCGGCGTCGCTGATGATCTCGATGTCGGTGTCGATTTCTTGCTTGACGCTACTACTCTGGGTGTCGATCGAGTTGCTGAGTTCGTTGACGTTCGCTACGAGCGTGCCCGCGATTCCCGCCGCGACGAGCATCGCGGCGATGAACAGAATCAGAGTCGAGACGGATTCACTGGCCATCGGTCACCTCCGTGAGGATTCGGGCGAGGCCGTGTTCGGTGACGACCTTGACCCGGTTGGGGTAGTCGGTAACGTCCGAGACGATGAACTGGAGTTCCTCGCCGCTGTGGACGCGCTCGCGCGTCGCGTCGTCCTCCACGCTGGTTGCGGCGTCCGGCCGAACGACGCCGTCGACGAGCAGCGTCGTCTCGGTCGCCGATAACGTCGTCGCCCCTGTGTTCGTCACGTTCACGCGAAGTTCGTTCGCCACATCGTCGTAGGTCGCCTCGAGCGCAACGTCCGAGTTCCGCAGGTCGAGCGCGCGCTCGTCCCGTTCGTCGATCGCGTCGGCCCGTCGCTCGTGGGCGGTCTCGACGGTCGGGTAGACGATGCCGACGGCGACGAGGAGCCCGATGAAGAGGATCGCCACGGCCCCGCTGGTGCTGAATCCCATCCTGTCACCTCTGGGGGGTTACTTCTCGCTTGGTCTCGTGGATTTCCTGGAGTTTCATGATGTACGTGTAGCTGTCGGCGTGGTCTTCGGCGGTGAGTTCGTCGGGTGTCGTCTCCGGATCGACGTGCATGTCGAGGTCCGGCCCGCTGAGAACGCTCTCGAGGTGGTCCTTGACGTCCTCGCTGATCCAGCCGATCTCGCGATAGTACGAGATGGCCCGCAGTGTGGCGGCCGGGCCGCCGGTCCGTACGAGAGCGGTGAGCCACTCGAAGACGATGATGTCGCTCGCGTACGTGTTCGAGAGACGCGCGAGGGTGGCGTCGCTCGTGTCAGCCTCGTCCTCGTCCTCGTCTTCGGCTGCCTCTCCGTCCGCACCATCGACGCTATCGGTGGCCTGCACCTCGACGTGCGTGTCGTCGACGTCGTCCTCGTCGAACGTGATGGTCTGCCCGGTTTCGTCGGCGGTCGCGTCGGCCGCCGCGTCCTCGATCATCCCTTTCAGGTCGTCGAAGGAGACGGATTCCGCTTCTGGGTCGGCATCCATCTCGAGGCCGTCACGGTCGCGGCTCGCCTCGGTCGCCTCCGTCGCCGGTTGACCGAGGCCGAAGCCCTCGGGTTCGTCCTCGTCGTCGAAGACCCCGAACCCGTGGCGCTCCTCGCCGCTCCCCGTAAAGGGGTTCACGTCGTCGGTCAACCGGTCGTAGATCCCCAGCAGTTGGCGGATCGTGTCGTTGACGTCCTCGACCTGGCTCGAGACGTGCTGGGTGGAGTCCTGGATCGATCCCAGCGTGTTGCCCTTCTGCTCGAGGTCGTCCTCGAGATTCTCGATGCGGTGGTAGAGGTCGTCGACGACCTCGTCCTCGTCGAGTTCGTCGGGGTCGGGACGTTCCTCGCGTTCGAAGGTCGTGGCTTCGGACTGGCCAGTGGCGGCTTCGTCGGGTCCGGGTTCGTCGCCGTCGTGTGCGGCGTCAGTGTCGGCGGCTCCGGCTTCGGCCTCCGCGTTCGCCTGCCGCTCTGCCTCACGGTCCCGCCCTCGTCGACCCCCGGAGTTCCCGAGGAAGTTCTCGAGCAGTTCGCGGATGTTTCCCAGGCCGAGATTCATCGGATCACCGCGCGTGTGGCGCGTCGCGTGTCGTGAGTGGGAGCGTAAGGGAGGTCGAGTGCGACAGCAGAAGCGAAGGCGGAAGTAGAATTCAAAACGGAACCAAAAGCGAAAACGGGACTGCGGCCGGAACCCTGACGACGGCCACAGACACCAGAGAGGCAGTGACGCGGGCCGGCGGCGAGCCCGTCGTCACGTCGCGCAGTTACAGTCATTCATCACTCAGTAGTCACAGTAGCGGTATAGTAGTACGCTCGAGTTCGCTCCACGATTCGGCCTGCGTATCGAGTCGTGAGTCGGCGTTCGATACGCCGTTCGATATTCTACGGAGGTTGATTACCTAACTAGGCTATGGATCGACTGGGGTACATCCCCAGAATCTGTGATGTCAACGATATCGCCGCACGCCGACTTTCGACGGGGTTCAGACGCGTCCGTTCGCGTCCACACGACTCCGTCGCTACGTCCCCCCAGGAAGCGACGGGCTGTGCCCGTCGAGTCGGCGGAGACAGGCTCGAGGGACCGACAGGGTGTCTCGAGGGACAATGGTGGGTTGACTGCTATTGCGACCGGCGGCTCGAGAGGGCACACAGGGTGTACGCATACATGTTCGAAACAATAACAGATAACGACGAACGCGGTCAGGTGGGTATCGGTACCCTCATCGTCTTCATTGCGATGGTGCTGGTTGCGGCGATCGCCGCCGGCGTCCTGATCAATACGGCTGGCTCTTTGCAGAGCCAGGCGTCCGATACCGGTACAGAAACCCAGCAGGCGGTGGCGAACCAAATCGAGGTCATTCACGCGACGGGCGAGGTGAACCAGACAGAGGCTGACCCGAACTACGGTAACATCACCGACCTCAACATTATTGTCAAGAAATCCGCCGGTTCTGACGTAATTGACCTCACGTCGATGACCGTCCAGTATACGAGCTCCGACGTCTCGCAAGCGTTGCTGTACGACGACGGGTTCAACACAACCGGTATCGCCGGCACGGAAGCCGAGGGTGACTCGCTGACGGATACGGACGACCGGGTCCGGATCGAGATCGATCTCACCGACGCCAATCCGCAGTTCGAGAACGACGCCGTGCTCGAAGAGGGTGACAGTGCGACGCTCAGCCTCGTCGACCAGTCCGGTGCGAAGTTCACGTACGGTGTAACCGCACCCGCGACCTTCGGTGACAAGAGCGTGGTGGAGGTCTAATCATGTTCGAGAATCTAACAAACACTGACGAACGCGGGCAGGTGGGTATCGGTACCCTCATCGTCTTCATCGCGATGGTGCTGGTTGCGGCGATCGCCGCCGGCGTCCTGATCAACACGGCTGGCTCCTTGCAGAGTCAGGCGTCCGATACCGGGACCGAGACCCAGCAGGCGGTGGCGAACCAGATCGAAGTCGTCCACGCCGTTGGCTACGTCGACAACAGTAACATCTCGAACATCGACCTGACGATCAAGAAGTCAGCCGGTTCCGATGTAATCGATTTGACGTCCATGACCGTCCAGTACACGAGTAAAACTACCGATCAAACGCTCGAATACGCGAACAACTCCAACATCAATAATGCTGCTACCGCTACCACGTTCGGTACGGTGGAAGTTGGCGGCAACTTCAGCGCTGATGCCGGTTCGGACGAGAGTAAGTCCCTGACCAACACAGACGACCGTGTCGTTCTCCGACTAGACGCAAGCGCTATCGAAGATACGAATGCTCTCGGAGAAGGTGACAGCGCGACCGTCACCATCACCGACCAGTCCGGTGCGCAGTTCACGTACGGCGTGACTGCCCCCGTAACCTTCGGTGACAAGAGCGTGGTGGAGGTCTAATCATGTTCGAGAATCTAACAAACACTGACGAACGCGGGCAGGTGGGTATCGGTACCCTCATCGTCTTCATCGCGATGGTGCTGGTTGCGGCGATCGCCGCCGGCGTCCTGATCAACACGGCTGGCTCCTTGCAGAGTCAGGCGTCTGATACCGGAACCGAGACCCAGCAGGCAGTGGCGAACCAGATCGAAGTTGTCCACGCCGTCGCTGAGACCAACGAATCCGGCGAGCCATTTGAGCAGCTCAACTTGACTGTGAAGAAGTCGGCCGGCTCCGATGTGATCGATCTGACTGCAGTAACGGTTCAGTATACGGACAGCAATGAATCACTCACACTCGCACACGAGAGCGTAGTTGACTCAACTAACGATCCGTACTTCAACACGACTGCAGCAACGACGGATTCGGACGCTAATTCGCTAACTGACACGTCCGACCGAGTCGTCATCGCGATCAATCTGAACGAATCGGTGAACCCATCCGCACTCAACACCGGCGACAGCGCTACGGTCGAAATTGTCGACCAGTCCGGTGCAAAATTCACCTACGGCGTAACGATGCCGCAGACGGTTAGCTCCGATCAGACAGTCGTCAACGTCTGATCACCCACGCCTACAACTACTAACGCATGACCCCTAACCCGACACACGACGACGCAATACTCACCCCCGACGACCTCGAGGTCACACCTGACAACGAGACCGTCAAACAGTTGGATGAGAATCGGTACGTCGTGCGGTCGGACTCGAATTCGAGTTCCGAACTCGAGTCCCCCTTGTTGCCGTCACCCGACGGCGACCACGGCCTCGAGACCGAGGCGGCTGGTGAACGCACACGCCGGCGTGCCGATATCGGTCTCGAGTCCGATGGCGGACTCGAGTTCGGAACCGGTTCCAACGATTCGGACGCGAACGAGCCCGACGAGTGGCTCGCGACCGCGTCCGAACCCCACGGGGTCGAGATCACCTTGAAGACCGACGGCGAAATCGCACACCACCGCGCGACGTCTCACGACGTTCGCGAGGTGTTCGCCGACCTCCTGACCTGGTACGCCGGGCAGCTCGACGACGACATGTCGCCGACCGACGCGTTGCAGGTGCTGCTGGCGACCACGGATCTCGAGGCCTAGGCAGGCCGCCGGTTTTCACTCACGCTGTTACTCCCTCGAGCGACGGCTCTCCGCAGGATGGGTCGGACTCGAACCGGTTGGACCGGACTCGAGTCGCCTGGATCGGACTCAAGCCGTCTGGAACAGACTCGAGTCGGACTCACGTCCAGGAACCGAACGTCGATCTCGAGGGGGCGCCGGTGATCACCGCTCGCACTCGACCGGCGAGTCCGTCGTGATCCAGCGCTCGGGCTGGTCATACTCGCGAATCTCGAACCATCCGTCGTCGGTGAACGACGCTTCGTAGGCGTCCGTGTGCTCGGCGGACATACTCGTGTCGAGGAGACCGAGGGTCATGAGTACGGACGTGTTAATCCAGCCCGTCCCATTGCAGCCAGTTCTTAATCAGTCCTTAGCGACTGCATACCACGAGGAACGACCGGGATTTCGTTCAAGACTATAGGTTACCGTTCCCGGGGGCGATACCGGTTTGTTCCTGGCACCCCTCTAGGGACGTATGTGTGGCCGTTACACCCTCTTTCTCGAGCGCGGCGACCTGGAGGACCGGTTCGACGCCAGGTTCCCGTCCGACGAAACGTTTGCGCCGCGGTACAACGCGGCACCAGGACAACGCCTGCCGGTGATCACGAACGACGAACCCGCCACGTTCCAGCGCCTCGAGTGGGGGCTGCGCCCGGCCTGGCTCGAGGACGTGCAGGCCTCGAGTGGCTCGAGTAGGTCGAGCAGGTCGAACGGCCTGATCAACGCCAGGGCAGAAACGGTAGCCGAGAAGCCGAGTTTTCGCCCGGCGTACGAGATGCAGAACGAGCGGTCTGCGGGCGTTCAGGACGCGAATGAACCGTCTGAACGGAGTAAATCCGGTGCAGGAGATCGGGACCGGACGCCCGTCTCCCGAGGACGGTGTCTGGTCCCGGCCGACGGCTTCTACGAGTGGGCCCCAACCGAAAATGGGGGCAAGCAACCCTACCGGGTCGCGCTCGCGGACGACCGCCCGTTCGCGATGGCCGGGCTCTGGGAACGCTGGAAGCCCGACCCGGAGACCACCCAGGCGGGGCTCGAGGCGTACGGCGGTGGCTCGAGCGAGAGTAGGGACGAAAGCGCTGCCGAACGCGAACCAGGACCGGTCGAGACGTTCACCGTGCTCACGACTCGCCCGAACGACCTCGTCGCGGACCTCCACGACCGTATGGCGGTCATCCTGGAGCCGGGTCGCGAACGCGAGTGGCTGACTGCCGACGACCCGCGAGAGTTGCTCAAGTCCTACCCCGCTGAGGAGATGCGGACGTACCCAGTGTCGACGGCGGTCAACAGTCCGGCGGTGGACGAGCCGTCGCTGGTGGAACCGCTCGAGGGCGTCTAGAATCGGTTCATTGGCTATACATAGTCACTGGCTATGCCCGGTTGGCCGGCTGAACTGGTTGGCCGACTGATCCGGTTGGCCGGCCAAACCTGGGTTACCAGCTAGACCTGGTTCGCCAGGCCGGAACGGCTAGCCGGCACTCATGCCCGGAGGCTCAGAGCCCCTCGAAACCCGCGGGCCCCTGTGTGGGGAGCAGGATCAAAGGCCCGAGACGACGTCAGCACGAGCGTAGGGATGGCAGTGTACTGGAAGTAGGCGACCTCCTGGACCCACAAGAGACGATCAGGGTGCCGAAGCCGGTCGGACGCGAGAGGAGGGACGTGGGCAGTTCCGTCATCGTCGATCCCCGCTCGACGACCGTCCGACGAACTTATATAAAAGACAGGGCGTCGGACTTTCAATTGCCGCGATTGTCTGCGTCAAAGAGTAGCAAGGTCAACCCGCTCGAGTCGCTCCTTCCGGTGGTTTCAGCGATTTTGATCGGCCGAAGGCCATACAGTTCGAGTGCACGATAAACGGTATTTTTATATAGAAGGGCAAACAATGATTCGAGCGACTATGAGTCAGCGAATGCAACAGGGACAGCCGATGATCGTGATGAGCGAGGACTCCCAGCGCGTCAAAGACCGAGACGCGCAGGATTACAACATTCAGGCCGCTCGAGCGGTCGCGGAGGCCGTACGCTCTACGCTCGGCCCGAAAGGGATGGACAAGATGCTCGTCGACTCGATGGGATCGGTGACGATCACCAACGACGGCGTCACCATCCTCCAGGAGATGGACATCGACAACCCGACAGCCGAGATGATCATCGAGGTCGCCGAGACCCAGGAGGACGAGGCAGGTGACGGCACCACGACCGCCGTCGCGATCGCTGGCGAGTTGTTGAAAAACGCCGAGGACCTCCTCGAGCAGGAGATCCACCCGACGGCCATCATCAAGGGCTTCCACATGGCCGCCGAACAGGCCCGCGAGGAGATTGACGACATCGCGACCGAGATCGACACCACCGACGAGGACCTGCTCAAGAAGACCGCCGAGACGTCGATGACCGGCAAGGGCGCCGAGGTCAACAAGGAACACCTCGCCCAGCTTATCGTCGACGCCGTTTCCGGCGTCACCGTCGAGACCGACGAGGGCGACAGCGTCGTCGACCTCGAGTTCCTCAACATCGAGACTCAGACCGGCCGCGCCGTCGACCAGTCCGAACTGCTCGAGGGCGGCATCGTCAACAAGGATCCCGTCCACGACAACATGCCCACCGAGGCGACGGACGCCAACATTCTCCTGCTGAACGACCCCATCGAGGTCGAAGAGACCGACGTCGACACCGAAGTCTCCGTCACCGATCCCGACCAGCTCCAGAAGTTCCTCGACCGCGAGGAGAAACAGCTCAAGGACAAGGTCCAGCACATCGTCGACCTCGGCGCGGACGTCGTCTTCTGCCAGAAGGGCATCGACGACCTCGCCCAGCACTACCTCGCGAAGGAGGGCATCCTGGCCGTCCGCCGCGCCAAAAAGAGTGACCTCGAGTTCCTGACGGAGGTCGTCGGCGCCTCGGTCGTCTCCGACCTCGAGAGCGCGTCCGAGGACGACCTCGGCTTCGGTGACGTCACCCGCGACGACGAGGACGAACTGTTCTACGTCGAGGGCGACGACGCCCACGGCGTCACCCTCCTGCTTCGTGGCTCTACCGAGCACGTCGTCGACGAACTCGAGCGCGGCGTCAACGACGCCCTCGACGTGGTCGCCCAGACCGTCTCCGACGGCCGCGTCCTCGCGGGCGGCGGCGCAATCGAAGTCGAACTCGCCTCACGCCTGCGCGACTACGCCGACTCCGTCTCCGGCCGCGAGCAGCTTGCCGTCGAGGCATTCGCCGATTCGCTCGAACTCGTCCCCCGCGTGCTCGCCGAGAACGCCGGCCTGGACAGCATCGACACGCTGGTCGATCTCCGCGCGGCCCACGAGGACGGCGAGATCCGCGCTGGCCTTAACGTCTTCAGCGGCGACGTCGAGGACACGTTCGAGGCTGGCGTCGTCGAACCGGCCCACGCCAAAGAGCAGGCCGTGACCTCCGCCACCGAGGCCGCGAACCTCGTGCTCAAGATCGACGACATCATCTCCGCCGGCGACCTGTCGACGGACAAGGGCGACGACGAGGGAGGCGCGCCGGGTGCCGGCGGCATGGGCGGCGGTATGGGCGGCATGGGCGGCATGATGTAGACGTCGGTCGAAATCGTCTCCACTCGCTCACCGCCGATCGTTCACCGATTGTTTCGTTTTTTGACGGCGTCACCGTATCCGATAAGCGCTAGCGTCGATTGACGAGAGGCATCCGGCGTGGTTCCTGGACGGCGTGGCTGGCGACGTACGCAAACTGTTCGAGTCGATCGTTCGACTTTTCGTGTCGTCGACACCCTCGAGAAGACGCCCTTCCGATGTTGTTCGTCGAGACAGCCGTCTGGGGAGATACATTTTGGCTCGAGCGGGGAACGAGACGATTCGAATCCGTACACATTTACGATTCGAAACAGTACCCCATCAGCAGTGAGTACCGAGGACGAAACCCCATTCGACGCCTACCGGGAGCACGTCGACCGGCCGCTCTGGCGGCTCTTTCGCGAGTACGGGCCCGGTCGGTTGGGCTGGTTCAGCGTCGGCATGGTCGCCAACTTCCTGGCCCGAATGGCGAGTCTGGTGCCGCCGCTGGTGCTGGGTGCAGCCATCGACGCCGTCTTCGTCGGCGAAGGAGACTACAGCCTCCCCGTCGTCCCCAACGCCTGGCTCCCGACGGAGAGCCTCGAGCAGTTCTGGTTCTCGATCACGGCCATCGCGGGCGCGTTCGTCGCCGTCGCCCTCTTTACCTGGATTTACGGAGTGTCGGCGAACCTCTTCGCCCACAGCGTCATGCACGCCGTCCGGGTCGACTGCTTCCGGAAGATGCAGAACCTCGACATGACCTTCTTCGACGACAAGCAGACCGGCGAGGTCATGGCCGTCCTCAACAACGACACCCAGAACTTAGAGCGATTCCTGGACAACGCGCTGATGAACTCCGCCCGGCTGCTCGTGATGGTCGGGGGCATCGCGGGCGTCCTCTTCTACCTGAACTGGCAACTGGCGGCCGTCACGCTCGTCGCGGTGCCAGTGATGTTCGTCTTCACGCTGTGGTTCATGCGCGTCATCGAACCCCGATACGTCCGCCAGCGGTCCTCGGTCGGGTGGCTCAACACCCGCCTCGAAAACAGCCTCTCGGGGATGGACCTGACGAAGACGACCGCCAGCGAAGAGTACGAGGTCTCGCGGGTCCGAAAGGCCTCGAAGCGGCTGTTCGACGACACGATGGCCGTCCTCAAGCTCTCGTACGTCTACCGGCCGGGGATGGAACTGCTCGCCGGTCTCGCCTTCGCCGCGACCTTCCTCGTCGGCGGCCTCTGGCTCGCCAACGGCGCGGCGCCGGGCCCGTTCACGGGGACACTCTCGGTCGGCAACTTCGTCATCTTTCTCTTTCTCACCCAGCGGATCGTCGCCCCGCTCGCGGAGGTCTCGAACATCGTCGACCAGTACGAGAACGCGAAGGCCTCGAGTGAGCGCGTCTTCGGCCTGCGAGACATCCCGGTTTACGTCTCCGATCCCGACGACCCCGAATCGCTCGAGAACGTCGCGGGTCGCGTCGAGTACGACGACGTGACGTTCAGTTACGCGACCGGCGAGCGGCGAGCCGTCGGCGATAGCGAGGTATCCGGCGACGAGGGCTTCGAGAACGATGGTGGCGGCACCGGTGACGGTAGCGACGGTGACGACCAGGACGCAGAAATCGTCGTCGAGGACATCTCCTTCACCGCCGATCCAGGAGACACCGTCGCCCTGGTCGGACCAACCGGCGCCGGCAAGTCCACCGTGCTCAAACTCCTCCTGCGACTCTACGACGTCGACGACGGCGAGATACGGGTCGACGGCCACGACGTTCGCGACGTTCGACTCGCGGACCTCCGAGAGTCCGTCGGCTACGTCAGCCAGGAGACGTTCCTCTTCGACGGCACTATCGCGGACAACGTCCGGTACGGCCACTTCGACGCCACCGACGAGGCCGTCCGCGACGCCGCGAAGGCCGCCCAGGCCCACGAGTTCATCGAGGACCTCCCCGACGGCTACGAGACGCGGGTCGGCGAACGCGGCGTCAAACTCTCGGGCGGCCAACGCCAGCGAATCGCCATCGCCCGGACGGTCCTGCAGGATCCCGAAATCCTGATCCTGGACGAGGCGACGAGCGCGGTGGACACGAAGACCGAACTCCTGATCCAGCAGTCGATCGACCGTCTGACGGAGGGGCGGACCACCCTCGCCATCGCCCACCGCCTCTCGACGATTCGCGAGGCGGACGTAATCCTCGTCCTCGAGGGCGGCCGGGTCGTCGAGCGCGGCGACCACGAGGAACTGCTCGCGGCCGGGGGCCGGTACGCGACCCTCTGGGAGGCCCAGGCCGGAACGCTCGACGAGGCGCTCGAGGCGATGGCCGACGGCGGGAATTGAGACGGTCTGTTGTGGTTCGTTACCGCCGATCTTCGGGATCGTGATCGGCAGTAATACGTTACAACGATCCGTACGACCGGTCAGGTCCCTACCCGTCGAACGGACGCAACCAGGCGCCGGTGGAGGTCTCGGCGGATACCCGCTCGAGCGAGGACGACGACGGCCAGCGGGGTGGCGCTGGCGAGAGTGAACAGGCCGCCGAAGAAGACGCCACCGCCGGTTCCGGCGTAGAGCGTGTAGAGGCTGAGCGACGCCCACCAGAGCGTCAGCACCCCGAGGCCGAGCGCCGCTAACTGACTGGCACGGAGTCCCAGTCCCTCCCTCACCACGCCGACGATGACGAGGATCGCCAGTACGCCCGGCAACACGAGTTCGGGGTCGATGGGCACGGAACCCAGTTCCGGCCACGACGGCCACGGCAGGGGCCGATTGGCGAGCAGGACGACGTCGACGAATAGCACGAAGACTGCGAGCGCGACTTCGCTCCCTCGATGCAGGGTGCCGGGCGGGCGAACCATCTCGTTTCTCACTCATCAGATAAGCGTAAAAACATTTCCACGGCGCTGGTTCGCTCGAGTCCGTCAGTGGATATCGAGGGGGCGAAGCAGGGCTCCAGCCGAGGAGTGAACCGCGCGACGGCGGTTTCGAGCGTCGATTAGCGATCGCTCGCCGCAGCCATCGGCCCGTCGAGGGTCGCTCGGATGGTGAACTCGGCGTCGCCGTCACCCGGTTCGAGGGCACCGACCGCGTACCCGGTGTAGGCGCCGCCGCGCTCGAGGTCGAGGTCGACCGAGGCGACGGTCGTTTCGGGATCGCCGGCCGGCCGCACATCGAGCGCGTACTCGGCGGCCGGGACCGCGACGTAGTTCGATGTCTCGCCGTAGGAGAGGTCCGACACGATCGGGTTGTCGCCGTCGTTGGCGTAGAGGTCGACGGCTGGCGCGTCGGGCGAGCCGTGAACGGCCCGGAACAGGACGGAGCCGTCGTCGACCAGGACGTGCGGGCGGATGGTCCCGGCCCCGAGTTCGCCGATGGCGGCGACGGTGTAGAACGCCTGTCCGAACCAGTACTCGCGCTCGAAGACGACGGTGTCGGCGTCGTCTGCGGCCGTGACCGTCACGGTGGTCGTCCCCGGGTCGAGCTCGAGGTACGGCGTCAGGGTGTCGTACTCGAGGCCCGAGACGACGCGTTCGCCGTCGACCAGGACGTCGACTCCAGGCGCGTCCGGCGAGAGGTGGGCGACGCGGACGGCCGTCAGCGGCGCCCCTCGCTCGGCCGTGCCGTTCGATTCCTGGTCGTCCGGGTCCCGTTCCCGCTCGTCGTCGTCGTGTTCCCCGCGTCCGAAGACGATTCCGCTGGTCGTGGCCGCCCCGCCGGCGATGCCGAGGGCGGCGAGCGTTCGTCGTCGTGAAAGTGGCATGGGGAAGTCGGCGGACGGCGAACGGATAAACTACTACGTCAGTTGCGGAGACAGTCAGAACGCAGTTTCGGCCTACGACTATCGCTCTGGGGTGACAGTCCGCGTAGCGAGGACGTACTCGCGTTTCCGGCCACGGGAGGCCCATCGAACCAATGTCACCGGCCATGAAACTCACCATTGTATGATTAATTTCTAATTTACTCGATAGAATATATTGCCTTTCGCCTGCGAAGTCACACATATGCGCCGAAGAGGCTATTTGGTGGGACTCGGCACCGGCGTCGGGGTGCTCGTCTCGGTCACCGACGGGAGGCTCGCGACGGCCACGGACCTGTCCGTGCGGATCCTCGAGACGAACGACCCCGTCGAAGCCGGCGAGTACCTGACCGTCACGGCGGAGGTAACGAACACGACCGCATCGGAACTCGAGGTCACGGCTCAGTTCGTCGTGGGCGACGAACCGGTGGGTGGCCGCTGGATCTTTCAGCTCGCTAGCGGCGAGACGCGCGACATCGAGTTCAGCCACCTGACCTATCCCGTCCGCCAGGACGTCGAGTTCCCCGTCCGCATCGAGACGCGAGACGGGAGCGACGAGCGGCTCGTAACGGTTACCGGCATCGACGACCTGCCTGTCGACCGCGTGCGACCCGATTCACAGGTCACGGTCGCGCCTGGAACCACGGTCCAGTTCGAGACCGAACCCGACGACGCGGAGAGCTACGGCGGGCTCACACACTGGTACGTCGACGACGACTACGCCGGCTGGTCGATGGGGCCGTGGCAGGCGGAGTACTTCGGCTGGACGGGTCGTGACTACTGGCAGTACATCTTCGACGAGCCCGGCACGTACACCGTTCGAGCGAGCGTCGTCCAGGAAGGGGCGAACGCGACCGCCGAGTGGACCGTCGAAGTCGCCGAGGGTGGGCACGGCGGCCCGGCCGTCGAGGAGGTTCGCCCCGTTCCCGGCCGGCTCGCCATTGGCAACGAGGAGACGGTCGAACTCGCCGTCGACGTGACCGACGCCGAGGGACGCCTCGAGGAGGTCGTCTGGTGGCTCGGTCACGCCGACCGCATCCTGGACATCTCCTCGGTCTCGGGCTCGTCGGACACCGCGACGCTCGCAGTCGACGGTTCGTCGCTCTGTCACGGGTGTCCGGTGATCGTCTGGGTTCGCTCGAGCGACGGCACCGTGACGACGGCCCAGCCGTGGACGCCGGTCGAACCCGACGGCGGCCACCTGCACGTCTCGATCCGCGAGTCGAACGACCCGGTCGGTGCCGGCGACCCTCTCGAGTTCGTCCTCGACCTCGAGAACGTCGGCCCGGAGGCGGCGACGCGGGAGGTCTCGATGATCGTCGGCAGCGACGTGGTCGACGCTCGTTCGGTTACGGTCGACGGCGGCGGGACGGATTCGATGACTCTGGGCTACGACACCTATCCCGTCCGCCAGGACGTCGAGTTTCCCGTCTGGGTGACGACCGGCGACGACGCGGACCACCGAACCGTCTCAGTGTACGCCGACGGCGTGGCCGACCTCGAGATCCGGATCCTCGAGACGAACGCGCCCGTGGCGGCGGGCGAGGTGCTCTCGGTGCTCGCTGAGGTCGAGAACGTGGGTACCCAATCCGAGACGCGAGACATCCACCTGGTCGCCGGCGACCGGGTCGCGAGCGAAACGGTGTCTCTCGACCCTGGTGCGGTCGAGACCCTCGAGTTAGGGTACGAGACCTATCCTGTCCGCCGAAACGTGGAATTTCCCGTGTCGGTGTGGACCGAGGGGGCCTGCGACCGCCGACTCGTGCGCGTGTACGCAGATGGACTCCCCGCGCTCGTACCGCGGATTATCGGGGTGAACGACCCCGTCACCGGAGGTGAGCGCCTCGAGGCGACGGTCGAACTCGAGAATCGGAGCGGCGAGCGCGCGACCGAGGACGTCTCGCTGGTCGTCGGCGGCGAAGTGGTCGATTCGGTGTCGGCAACCGTCGAGGGTGACGAGACGGAGACGCTCGCGCTGGGCTACGAGACGTACCCCGTCCGCCAGGACGTCGAGTTCCCGATTACCGTCTCCGCGGGCGGAGAGCGAGACGAACGGACAGTCTCGGTTCGGGGGGTCGACGGCGGTGGCGGCGACGGGGACGACGATGGCAGCGAAGATGACGAAGACGAGGACGGCGAGGACGGCGAGGACGAAGACGGTCCCGGGAACGACGACCTCGATGTCACCTTCGTCGACTGCTCGCGCGCCGAAGTCACCGGCACCTTCGAAGACGGTGACACGATCATGGCCCACACCGCCTTCAACACGGACCACGGAATCGGGACGACCGCAGGCGAGGACTTCGTCACTATCGGCGAGCACGTCCCCGCTCCCTTCTCCGGCACCATCGTCTTCGAGATCGGCGACGACCGCAGCGTTTCCGGCGATGACTCGAGCGCCACCGTCACCGTCGAAGACTACGGCGTCCTGGGGACGGCGATCACCGGGATCGGCGGCCCGAGCGCGATCGGTCCCGAGACGACCCACTCGAACCCCCACAACTGCAGCGGGTCGATCGCCCCGGTTCCGCCGGAACTCGATGTCGCGTCCGTCTCCCCCGTGGGGGACGGCTACGACGTGACCTTCGGCTACACGAACGACAACGGCATTCCGATCGTCGTCAGGAGTTCGTTCACCGCGGGAACCGCGACCAGCCAGCCCCCGAACGAACTCACAGCTGGCGGCGGGTCGTTCACCACCCGGTGGACGCCCCAGAGCGGGGACGAGCGCCTCGAGTGGACGATCGATCTCTCGGCGTTCGGGGGTCAGGAGTCGATTCGAGTGGCGACGCAAGCGGCGAGTGCGTACGGTGACGGCGAGGAGCCCAGTAGTGACGACGGCGCGGAAACTGACGATGGTGGTGAGACAGCCGACGGAGCAAACGCAGACGGCGATGGCGAGACCGATGGCGAAGGTAGTGAAAACGGCGACGCAACCGACGATACAAACGAGACGAGCGACACAGGAAGTGGCCAAACGGATGGCACAGACGCCGAAGGGAGTGGCGACGGCGAGAGTACCGACGATGGAACCGAGGACACAGACGACAACGCCTCGAGCGACAGATAATCCCGACCTCGAGGGAGGCCACCGTACACTCGAGTACGCCGACTCCTCCGAACCGTCCTCGAGGCCACGCCCTCGAAAACATCAAATAATCTGAAATGAAACACGATCGCATGGTCTCCCGCGACACTCGCGTCCACCTCGTTGCCATCGCTCTCGCGATTGCCATCTTCGCCGTCGTCTCGAGGTTCGACTTCGCGACCGACGGTCCCGAACACCTCGTCGCCTTCCTCGTGAGCTACGGCATCATCTTCGGCGGCGCGCACCTCTACCTGGCCGCTCGCGGCGACGACGGCATGATCCCGACTGCGTCCCGCTGGCGGTACGTCGCCGTCGTCGCCGTCTTCCTCCTGGTCGGCGCGCTCCTGTGGGTCGCTGGCGACGCCGCACTCGGCCCCGTCACCGTCCGACAGATCGGCCTCGCGGTGCTCACGCTCACGGCCCTGGTCTACCTCGCCGTCGAATCCGTGTCGGGGTATCGGGCGACGCAACTCGAGTAGCGAGCAACGCAACTCGAGTGAACTCGAGGCAACCGCAGAGAAAGAACCTGACCGGGTCTACCGCTCCTCGAGCGGCACGAACGTCTGGTCCTCGGGACCCGTGTAGCGCGCTCGCGGGCGGATGAGTCGATTGTCGCGCTGGTACTCGAGCACGTGGGCGATCCAGCCGCCGGCGCGGCTCATCGCGAAGATGGGCGTGTACGTGTCGATTGGGATACCAAGCTGGTAGTAGACCGACCCGGAGTAGAAGTCGACGTTGGGGGCGATCCCCTTCTCGACGAGGCCCTTCTCCTCGGTGAGGTAGTCCTCGATGGTCGTGGTGATCTCGTACCAGGTGTCGTCGCCGGTTTCGGCGAGTTCCTCGCTTCGTCGCTGCAGAATCTTCGCGCGGGGGTCCTTGACGTTGTAGACGCGGTGGCCGAAGCCGGGAATGCGCCGACCCTCCTCGGTCGCCTGCTCGACCCAGTCGCGTGGATCGAGGTGGCTCTCTTCGATCTCGAAGAGAACCTCCATGACGTCCTGGTTGGCCCCGCCGTGAAGCGGCCCCGAGAGCGCCCCGATGCCGCCGGTCAACGAACTGTAGACGTCGGCCATCGTCGAACCGATGACCATCGCGGTGAACGTCGAGGCGTTCAGGCCGTGGTCAGCGTGGAGGATGAGCGCCTGGTCGAACGTTTCGGCGGCGACGTCGTCGGGTTCCTCGCCCGTGAACATGTAGAGGAAGTTCGCCGCGTGTCCGAGATTGGGGTCGGGGTCGACCGGCTCCTCGCCCTGGCGGAAGCGCTCGAAAGCGGCCAGGACGGTCGGGATCTTGGCGGTGATCCGGCGTCCCTTTCGTAGCGAGGCCTCGAAATCCTCGGCACCGGCGTCGCTCTCGGATTCCATCGCCGAGAGCATCGACGTCGCGGTCCGAAGTGCAGCCATCGGCGTCTCGTCGGCCTCGGCCAGGCTGCGAACGGCCTCCAGGATGGCGTCGTCGACGGCCCGCTCGGCAACCATCGCGTCGGTGAACGACTCGAGTTCGCCCGCGTCGGGGAGCTGGCCGTGCCAGAGCAAGTAGAGTACCTCCTCGTAGCTGGCTCCCTCCGCGAGGTCCTCGATCGGGTACCCGCGGTAGATCAGTCGACCGGCGTCACCGTCGATCGAACTGAGCTGGGATTCGGCGACCAACACACCCTCGAGCCCTTTCTTCAGATCGTCAGCCATAGCAGGAACTTTCGTGCGGGATTGGAAAAGTATTGCCGTTTGCCCGTTGGCACCACGGCACTCGTCCCGGCGCCTGCATCGGTATCCATCGGATCAGGATCTCGAACGATCGGCCTCGGATCGGCTCTCGCTCGGCTGACGGCCGATTCGGGTCAGGGCCGTTCGTCCGCTGACAGTTCCCGTGAGAGGCCGACGGCAGCGTACACCGTCAGCGCGATCCAGACGGTTCCGGCGCTGGTCGTCGCGAGGACGAACGCGAGCGCGACCAGGTAGCTCGACTGCTGGTTCGAGCCGGGGATAACGACGAAGAAGGCGAAGACCGCGACGGTAAACGCGACGCCGACGAGTAGCGAAATGATTGCGTTTCGCTTTACGTCGAGGGCCTCGAGCAGGGCCGCCGTCGGCGGGCGGTCCGGACGATCCGGTGACGGTGACACGTTTCGATCTTTCGACCGGGTGTACAAAGCCGCGTCGGATTCGATGAGGTTACAACCCGAGCACGAGCCACGAGACCCCGATGAAGATGAGCATCCCGAAAACGTCGACGACGTTCGTCACGATGGGAATCGTCAGGTCGTCGGGATCGACCCCGAGTCGGTAGGAGGCGTACGTCGCGCCGAAACTGCAGACGATGGCGATGACGGCGGTCGAGATTCCGCTGACCAGGGCGATAAAGAGCAACGTCGGGAGCGCGATGGCGATACCGAACGCGACGCCGAGCAGGTACGCACCGATCGCGAGCACCGTGAAGACCGTCACCGCCAGCGCGAGAATGGCGGCGATGTTCGCCCAGAGACCAGTATCCCGCACGTCGAACGTCGCGACGCCCAGGTGGAGGCGACTCGAGAGTCGCGAACTCAAAATCGCGCCGAGGTTGCCGCCGAGTCCGACCATCGTGGGAACCATGATCGCCAGCACGCGATACTGCTCGAGGAGCGCCTCGGCCCGATCAAGGGTGATCCCGGCCGCGAGGACGATGATCGAGAGCACGATCAGTAGGGGGAACATCGTGGAGACGATCGATCGGGCACTCCAGGAGCCCAGCGAGTCGTTCGTGGAGAGAATCGACATCAGGGCATCACCCCGACGAGTGTGACGGCAAAGACAAGAAAGAGCATGCCGAAGATGTCACCCAGCGTCGTCACGATGGGGCCGACGAGATTGTCGGGGTCGTAGCCCGCCTCGTACCCGCCGAAGAGCACCAGCAAGAGACCGAAGATCAACACGGTCGAGGTGAGCACGCCCGAAATGAGCATGATGGCGAGAAACTCCCAGAGCGCCGCAGACTCCCAGCCAAGCACCGCCAGCGCGAGTCGCGTGAGCACGGCGATGACGATCGAGATACCGATGCCGTTGACGAAGGAGGCCACCACCGCATTGACCAGGCGTTCGTCCCACGAGAAGCGCGGCTCGATCAGCCCCTGGTGGAGCCCGCTGGCGAGTCGTCCCCCGAGCGCGCCGTAGACGTTCCCGCGCGTGGCGAGGAAGACCGGAACCATCACGAGCAGCCCGGGAAACCGTTCGACGCTGGCGAGGAGGTTCTCCAGGATGACGCCGGAGGCGAGGCCGCCGCCGAGCGCGATCAACAGCACCGGGAGCGTCTCCCGATAGATCGACACGAACTCCTCGCGAGCGCTCATGGGGTGGCCTCCAAGCGACCGCGCGGCGTTGTTCGAGCGTTTCGTGCGGTACCGGACTCACTCGTTTCGGCCTCGAACGACCCACGTCGATCCTCACTCGTCTCGGTCTCGTACGACCCACGTCGATCCACTTCCGGTGCTCGTCGTTCAGCAACCTCCATAGACGTCACCCCGGACGTGCGAGCAGCGATGGCGGCGTGGACCGACGCGTCTCCTGTCGACGGAACCGTCTGCCGGAGCGTGGGGACACACCGGCTGCGCAGTTCGGCGTCGGTGTCGGTCGACGGGAGTGGCGGCCCACGTGAACATGTACGTTCGTTACTGAGACGAGTCTGATAGGCGTTTTCCTCCGCACAGTCCGTGGTAACACCCGACAGTGTACGCTCGACCGTCGTCGATCCGTTGCTCAGAGCGTGACCAGCCACCACGCCAGCCAGATCCCGCCTATCGAGGCGAGCAGATTCGACCCGGCCGCGATGGCTGCCGGGCGACGGTCGCCGCGCTCGAGCAACTGAACGGTCTCCACCGAGAACGTCGAGAACGTCGTGAACGCGCCGCAGATTCCCGTCCCGACGAACTGGGCGGTCGCTGGTCCCGGATTGGCGAAGGTAACCACGCCCAGCAGGAAACTCCCCAGCACGTTGACCGCGAGGGTCGCGACCGGGAACGAGTCCCAGGAGAGGCGCTGGTACACCCAGTGACGAGCGAGTGCTCCCACGGCACCACCGACGCCGACGAGGTGGGCTGGCTCGAGACCGTCCGCGAGTCGAGCCAGCTCGCTCGCGAACGAGAGCGAGAGGTCGGCGCTCACGAGCGATCACCGCCCGTCGCTCGAGCCAGCGACCGTCCGACGAAGACGCCGGCGAAGCCGAGCGCGTAGTTGCCGACGACGACGGCGCCGAATAGCAGCGGCCCATTGGCGGTCCCCGCTTGCAACGCGAAGCCGCTGTAGGTCGTCAGCGATGAGAGAAAGCCCGTCGTCAGAAAGATCCGGGTCGCCGGATCGATCCGTCCCCGGTACTGGGCCTCGTAGACCAGGAAGCCGAGGACGGCACTCCCGACGACGTTGACGGTGAGGAGGGCGAGTTCTTCGGGAAGCGCGCCGAACGCGTAGAATCGGAGGTTCGACCCGACGAAGCCGCCGATGGCGATCAGGGCGAGCGTCTCGAGTCGAGTGAGTGCGGTGTCGGACATGCTGGCTGATCCAGGGACCGTCAGCCGACCGCCGTCGAGGTGGCGGTCGGCGGTTGGATCAGGCGGGCCCCATCGCCCAACTACGCCGTGATTTGGATGCGGGTCCTATGAGCGTGTCGAAACACGTGGATTCGAACGTATCGCGGCGTCCCGAACTCGAGTGACAACGTTGAAGGATAGACTCACTCTAAATCGGGTATGAGCGAGGGCGTACACCGACACCGGCGCGACTTCCGGCGCGCAGCCTGGGTGAACGTCATCGGCAACGCCGCCAAAATCGCCGTCGAAGGGGCCGCAGGTCTCGCCTTTGGCAGTTTCTCGCTGCTCGCCGACGCCGCCCACTCCCTGGCCGACCTCGTCGCCAGCGTCGTCGTCCTCGTCTGGGGAACGAGCAGTTACGACGAACCCGACGACACCCACCCCCACGGCCACGACCGAATCGAACCCCTGACGGCGCTGTTCGTCGGCGCGGTCATCGCCTTGCTCGGCCTCTCCCTGCTCAACCAGTCGGTTCGGGGCCTCCTCTATAGCACCGACGTCACCTTCAGTCCCCTCCTGCTCGGCGCGCTGGCGTTCGCGATCGTCGACATGTACCTCGTCTACCGGTACACCCAGGCGATCAACCGCGAGATTGGCTCGACCGCGCTCGACGCCCTCGCGGTCGACTGCCTGAACGACATCTACACCTCCCTCGCGGCAGTGATCGGCGTCACCGGCGTCGTCTTCGGCGTTCCAGAACTCGACGCCGTCGCCGGCGGCCTCGTGAGCCTGATCGTCGTCTCTCAGGGCGTCTCCATCGCCCGCGAGAACGTCGATTACCTCGTCGGTGCCGCCCCCTCGAGCGAGAAGCGCGAGGCCATCTCCAGGACGCTCCGGGACCATCCGGGCGTGCAGGGAATTCACGACCTCACCGTCTACTACGACGGGACGGTCCTCGAGGTCGAGGTCCACGTGGAGGTCGACGGCGAGATGCCCCTGCGGGACGCCCACGACCTCGAGACGGCGCTCGTGACGGCCCTGCGCGAACAGGACGACGTCGGGGACGCCCACGTCCATCTCGATCCCTCGGGGATCGGCGAGTGGAAGGATCACGTCGAGTCCTGACCGGGCTCGCCTCCGGAACCTGGCCCGCAACCGCGAATCTCTTTCGTCCCCTCTCGAGGGAAGCGAGAACGAGGAGGACGATTTTCGAACGCATCGTTACACTATAGAAAGTATAGTAATTCCCACGCCGTCCGCGTGTCGATAGGTTTCTTAGGGATCGTTCGTGACCTACGAGTATGTACCAGCGGGACTTCATGGAGGGAACGCGCGGGACCCAGGCCGTCGACTGGGAGGAGCGCATCGACGTCAAGCGGATGCGCCGCGAGCGAAAGGAGCGCGCCCTCGAGCGCCTCCAGGAGACCGAACTCGGCGCCATGCTCCTCGTCTCGGACCCGAACATCCGCTACGTCACCGGCCTGGCGATGACCGGCGGCAGCGGAGCCGACCACTACACAGTCCTCACCGAGGAAGGCGACGTGATCCACTGGGACACCGCCGACCACGCGAGCAACCAGCGCTTCAACTGCCCGTGGCTCCAGGACATCCGGTACGCCTGCCCTGGACTCGGCAACGTCCCCCGCGCCTCCGGGCGGGACTCCGCACGTGACTTCCTCAAGGCAAAGATGGCCGACACCGTGGCGACGGCTCTCGAGGAGTACGGCGTCGACGACGAGGTTCTGGGCATCGACGTCGGAAACGCCGGCCTGGTAAGCGCCTTCGAGGACCGCGGAATCGAGGTCGACACCGGGACCGTCCCATCGGTGATGGAGGACGCCCGCAAGGTCAAGACCCGCGACGAGATCGAGTGTCTCCGCCAGGTCGCGGCCATCTGCGAGGCCGGATTCCAGCGGATCACCGAGACCGCCCGTCCAGGAGCCAGCGAGACCGACCTCTGGGGGGCCGCCGCGGAGGAACTCTGGAAGCAGGGGGCGTTCGTCGGCGGCGGCTACGTCACCTCCGGGCCGAACACCTGGCCGAAACACCAGGCGAACACCACCGATCGGATGATCCGGCCCGGCGACCTCGTCTACGCCGACTTCTACAACATCGGCTACCTGGGCTACCGCTCGTGTTACTACCGCACCTTCAGCATGGGCGAGCCGACCCAGGCCCAAAAAGACGCCTACGAGATCGCCCGCGATAACCTCTACGACGTGCTTGAGCGCATCGAACCCGGTGCGACGACCGACGAGATCTGCAAGGGCTTCCCAGACATGGAAGGCGAGCATGCCGACTTCTACGACGCGGACGAACACTGGCAGATGACGACCAACCACTGGGGCCACGGTCTCGGGCTTCAGCTGTACGAGGTGCCCCTGATCTGGCGGGGGCTCTCCTCCGAGCACCCCATCGAGATCGAGGAGGGGATGACGATGGCCGTCGAGACCCAGGAGCCCGCGGAGAACCAGGGCGTGCGCGTCGAGGAGATGGTCGTCGTCCGCGAGAACGGCGTCGAAATCCTGAGCCGGTGGCCAGTCGAGGAGATCACGCGAATCGACTACTGAGCGCTCTGTTCGAGGGTGTTTTCGGGGGCCGAGACGGCGTGAGGCGAAAGTGGCGAACCCGTGAACGGGATCCGCCCGAGTTTTTTCACGATACCGATCGTACCGCGAGTATGGACTTCGACGTCATCCAGGGCGACATCGCGGTCCAGTCCGCCGACGCCCTCGTCAACGCTGCCGGAACCAGCCTCCGGATGGGGTCGGGCGTCGCCGGCGCACTTCGGCGCGGGGCCGGCCCGGAGATCAACGAGGAGGCGATGGCGAACGGACCGGTCGACCTCGGCGAAGTCGCCGTCACGGACGCCTACGACCTCGAGGCCGAGTACGTCGTCCACGCGGCGGCGATGCCCCACTACGGCGACGGGAAGGCCACTGAAGAGAGCATCCGCGACGCCACCCGGAACGCCCTCGAGCGCGCCGACGACCTGGGCTGTCAGTCGCTCGTGATCCCGGCCCTCGGCTGTGGCGTCGCCGGCTTCGACCTCGCCGAGGGCGCCGAGATCATCGCTCGAGAGCTTCAGGCCTACGAACCAAGCACGCTGGAGGACGTGCGATTCATCGCCTACGACGAGCGGGAGTTCGAGACGGTTCGACGTGCCGTACGAAGACGTCAAGATTGAACTGGAGCCAGCGATTTCGTGACTGAACTGGAGCTAACGACTCCGGGACTGGTCCGGAGTCAGCGACGACGATCTCAACTAATCGTGAATCGCTCGTTCGTCGAGCCAGCGGTACGTCTCCCCCTCGAGCGGGAGGTGGCCCGCGACGAACGCGCCGCTCTGCGGATTGGGTTCGATGCGGTCCCGGTCGACCCGCCGGGTGATGCCGACGTCGTCGACCAGCCACCCGTAGTAGGCGCCGGCGTCGTCGGTGACGCCGAACACGAGGAGCATGGGATCGCTCGAGCGATCGATCGACGCCGTCGGTGCCGTGAACACGCGAGCGAGGTCGACGACTCGGATCCGCTCGCCACCGACGTCGATTTCGCCCGCGTTCCAGGGATCCTCAGCGGCGTCGACGACGCCGGTGTCACCGACGCCCAGCACCGACGAGACTCGATCGGATTCGACGCAGTAGCCGTCCGACTGCAGTTCGAACGTCAGCATCGAGACGCGGTCGGTTGACTCGCTCGAACTACCAGTCTCCGTCATTCAGTTCAGACGGAAACGTCGGTAGAAAATAACTGTTGCGACAACCCATCGGGTCGCATTCGCCCGGTTCGCGGTTCGCGGTTCGCGGTTCGCGGTCCCGCTACTCGGTCGCAACCGGCGTTCTGGAGATGTCTTCACAGAGGCGGCGATAGACGTCCCGCTCCAGCAATTCCATCATGGTGTCGTCGACGGTCGCCCGCAATACCGCCAGGCGGTCCTCGAGAACGGCGTACTCCTGGCTGGCCCGTCGCTCGGCGACCGTTTTCTGGCCGTCCAGGAGTGCCTTCTTCGACGCGAGTGCGAAGAATTTCTGGAGTTGGTCGTCGTAGCTCGAGCGCAACAGCAACTGGTCGATCAGCGAGGTGAGCTCGGCCTTCGAGACCGGTTTGACGAGGTAGTCGTCGAATCCCAGGCCGATGATGTCGAAGTCCGGTTCGACTGCCGTCACCATGGCTACGCGACAGTCGAGGTCGCGTTGCCGGATGGTCTCGAGGACGGTGTCGCCCGGAAGACCCGGCATTCGGCGGTCGAGAAGCACGATATCGACCGTTTCGTCGATGGCATCGAGGGCGTCCGTGCCGTCGTAAGCAGTCTCGACGGACACCTCGTCCTCGAGCCAGGCGCTGTAGAGCGTCGCCAGGTCGGGTTCGTCTTCGACGATCAGGACGTGGGGTTCGGTTGGCATCGGGATAGTCTCCAGTATCGGCTGACAATCGACAAACTTCTCACGGAGCTATATGAATATATCGGGCGATTGAACCTGGAAAACGCCCCTGAACTGAATAAACGGTTCGAACGCAGCCGAAACCGGCCGGGTCGCTACTCGAGTTCCGTCTCCAACACAGTACGAAGAGCGGCGATGCCGGCCGCCGTTCGATCCAGGACGGTCGTCTCGTTTCCGTCCTCCGTCGCGACCGTAATCGACAGCGTCCCGTCCGCCGTCGGCGAGCCGAGTTCGACGACGGGCGCGACGCCATCGAACGCCTCGACCACGGCATCGGGGTCGGTCGTCTGGACCACTGCCCGTCCGGGGAGTTCGTGAAACAGGCCCGCCGCCAGGTCGTCGGTCGGCAGCGCCACCTCGAGGCCGACGTCCGCGGTCACCATCTCCGCGAGTGTCACCGCCAGACCGCCGTGGCTCACGTCGTGGGTCGCGAGCGTCGAGTCGGCGTTCGCGACGGTAGCGAGCGTCTCGAGCCGTTCTGTAGGCGACTCGGGGAGGTCGGGGAACTGATCGCTCCCGCCGAACTGCGCCAGGAGTTCGGAGCCGCCGAGGGCGAAGGAATCGCGCTCGAGGGCGTCGTCGCCGACCAGGAGAAGCGACGACTCCTCGGAACGCGCCCCGAGGCCCGGCGCGTCGTAGCCCGCCTTCGTGCCGACCATCGCGATCGTTGGCGTCGGTGGGATGGGGCCGCTCACCGAGTCGTTGTACAGGGAGACGTTGCCGCCGACGACCGGTACCGAGAGGTCGGCACACATCTCCGCCAGGCCGTCGACGATGGCCTTGAACCCGCCGTAGACGTCGGCCTTCTCGGGGTTGCCGCCGTTGAGACAGTCCACCGCGGCGAGCGGCGTCGCGCCCTTGACGGCGAGGTTGGTCGCGTTCTCGAGGGCGACCGCGCGCGCTCCGTTTCTCGGGTTCGCACTCGTCCAGTTCGGAGCAGCGCCTGCGGAGATGGCCAGTCCAGTTCCGGTTCCCGCGTCGATTCCGGTATCGGTCTCTCGAACGGCGACGATCGCCGCGTCGTCACCCGGCGGAACGCTCGTCCGGATCCCCACCTCGTGGTCGTACTGGCGGTAGACCCACCGTTTAGAGGCGGTGTTGGGCGAGCCGACGACGGCATCGAAGGCGTCCTCGAGGTCGGTGTCAGGGAGATCGGTCTCGGGTTCGGTCGGCTCCTCCCACGGTAGGTCGTTCATCGGCGCTCCGTCCCCGAGGAACTTGGCGTCGACGTCGACGACGGTCTCTCCGTCGAAGGTACAGACGTAGTTGCCGGCCGTGATATCGCCGATGACCGAACAGCCCAGGTCGAAGCGTTCGGCGATCTCGCGAACCCGCTCGACGTTCTCGGGGGCGACCTCGTAGCACATTCGCTCCTGGGACTCTGCGAGCAGGATCTCGAGTGCGGTCATGTTCGGCTCGCGCTGGTGGACCGTCTCGAGGTCGATTTCGGCGCCGAGGCCGCCCTTGGCGACGAGTTCGCTCGAGGCCCCGCCCAATCCAGCGGCGCCGAGGTCGCGGGCCGATTCGAGCAACCCCTCGTCGATCATGACCTCGTTGGCCTCGATCAGCAGTTTCTCGGCGTATGGATCGCCGACCTGGACCGCGGGACGGTCCTCCGTTTCGGCGTCCTCAGCCAGGTCCTCGCTCGCGAAACTCGCGCCGCCGAGGCCGTCGCGGCCGGTGGCGTTGCCCACGAGCACGAGTTTGTTCCCCGGCTCCTGGGCGATGGCCGTCACGAGGCGGTCCTCGGTGAGGAGGCCGACGCAGGCGACGTTCACCAGCGGGTTCCCCTCGTAGTCGGGGTGGAAGTCGACGCTGCCGCCGACGGTGGGGACGCCGATACAGTTGCCGTAGTGGCTGATCCCTTCGACGACGCCCTCGAGGAGGTACCGGGAGTGTTCGTTCTCGAACGGGCCGAAGTAGAGGCTGTCGGTGAGCGCGATTGGGTAGGCGCCCATCGAGAGGGTATCCCGGACGATGCCGCCAACGCCCGTGGCGGCGCCGTCGAAGGGGTCGACGTAGGAGGGGTGATTGTGGCTCTCGATACCGAGGGTGATGTAGACGTCCTGCTCTCCATTTCTCCCGCCAGAGGGCAGCGCGACGACCGCCGCGTCGTCGCCCGGCCCCACGACGACCTGCTCGCCCTCGCTCTCGAACGCCGACAGTAGCGGTCTCGAGGATCGGTAGGCGCAGTGTTCGCTCCAGAGGTTCTCGAACAGCGCCGCCTCCGCTGGGGTTGGCTCTCGGCCCAGTTCGGCGACGATCAGTTCGTGGTCCGAATCGGCTTCGCTCATTCACCTAGGTGGTGAAAGTCGGACAGTAAAGGGGTTTCCATATCCACGTTCGTGCATCATATCGAATCGTTCGATTTTTTATTCTCCCACAACTGGTTAGAATCAGTATACTTTTGCCGGGTCGTCCTGGAGTCCCTCGTATGAGCACCTCCAATACCCAGCAGGCGAACCCGTTCGAGAATCCGATGGTCCGCTACGCGCTTGGCCTCTCCGGGGCGGCGATCATCGCCTCGTCGCCATCGTCTACCTCGAGGGCTTCGTTCGCTACCTCGCGCTGGGACTCGCGGTCCTCGACGCCGTCCTGATGCCGAAGTTCCTCGAGTACGCGCTCGAGGCGGAGGAGACTGCCTGAACGACGGGTGTCCGACGGTTTTTGTACGAGAGCGCCGAATGCGATGGCATGAAAACCATCAAGGACAGCGTTCACGACCACATCGTGGTCGACGGCGTGGCGCGGGACCTCCTCGACACCCCCGCCGTCCAGCGTCTGCGGAACATCACCCAACTCGGCACCGTCTCGCTCGTCTACCCCTCCGCGAACCACACCCGCTTCGAGCACAGCCTCGGCGTCTACCACCTCGCCTGCGAGGCCCTCGAGCACCTCGGCATCGAGGGTCGCGAGGCCGAGCGCGTCCAGGCCGCCGCAATCCTCCACGACGTCGGTCACGGCCCGTTCAGCCACAACCTCGAGGAGCTGACCCACCGAAAGACCGGCCGGTACCACGACGACGTCCACGACCTGCTGGCCGCGGGCGAGATTGGCGACGTCCTCCGCGAGCACGACCTCGAGCCCGACGCCGTCGCGGACCTGGTCGCCGGAAACGGCCGCTTCGGGCAGATCGTCTCCGGGGAACTGGACGTCGACCGGATGGACTACCTCGTGCGCGACGCCCACCACACGGGGGTTCCCTACGGGACGATCGACCACGGACGGCTGGTTCGCGAGCTTCGCTTCGCCGATGGCGAACTCGTCCTCGCGGCGGGGAACGTCCAGACCGCCGAGAGCCTCCTGGTCGCTCGCGCGCTGATGAATCCGACCGTCTACAGCCACAGCGTCGCCCGCATCAGCAAGGCGATGCTCCGTCGCGCGGGCGAACAGTTGCTCGAGGCCGAGGAAACGGACGCCCACACCCTCCAGCGGATGGACGACCACGACCTGATCGTCGCGTTGCGCTCGAGCAGGGCGACCGAAGAATTTTCCCGGCGCCTCGACCACCGTGACCTGTACAAACGAGCCGTCTGGGCCGAGATCGACGACGTCCCGGGCGGAATCATCGAGGCTGACCACGAGGCGATTCGAGAGTTCGAGCGCGAGATCGCCGACCTGGCGAACGTCGACCCGGAGACGGTTATCATTGACGTCCCGTCTCGCCCGTCGATGAAGGAGTCCACGACGCGCGTCCTGGTCAACGGCGACGTCCGCCAGCTGGGTCGTCAGTCCCCGCTCGTGGACGCGCTCCGTGCCGCTCAGTACTCCCAGTGGCGACTCGGCGTCTACTCGCCCGACGAGATGCGCGAACCCGTCGGTCGGGCCGCCGTCGACGTGCTAGGCCTCGACATCGACGGCCCGCTGGTCACCGAAGTGCGCGACGGACTGTACGCCACGCTCGATCAGTTCGTGGAGTGAGGCCGCCCGAGTGCTCACAAACCCCCTCTAACGTCTCGAGGTGAAATCTAGGCTAGATTCGAGTGGCGACGAAAACGAACCGAATCGAAATCCAGCAAAATGCTCGACGACCCGAGACGCGTCGAAACGGAACCGTTGAAGGCGCCCGAACCGAACCGACGGGTATGGAACTCACCGGAACGATTCTTCGGGGAGCGGACCTCGAGCCAGTCGAGGGCCGACTGGTCGTCGGCGACGACGGCAGAATCGAGGCCATCGAGGAGGAAGCAGTCGAGAGCGACGACGTCGTGCTCCCGGCATTTATCAACGCTCACACGCACATCGGCGACTCCATCGCGAAGGAGGCCGGCGGCGGGCTCACCCTCGAGGAACTCGTCGCGCCGCCGGACGGCCTCAAACATCGCCTCCTCCGGGACGCAAGTCGCGAGGAACTCGTCTCGGCTGTCCGAACCTCGCTCGAGTACATGGAACGCGGCGGCACGGCGGCCTGCTTCGACTTTCGGGAGGGCGGCGTCGCAGGCGTGGAGGTGCTTCGCGAGGCCGCCTCGGGCCAGGCGATCGACGCCTACGCGTTCGCCCGCGGGTCGCTCGAGGCGATGGAGGCGGGCGACGGCTTTGGGGCCAGCGGGGCCAACGACGACACTTTCGGCCACGAGCGCGAGGCGACCCGTGAGGCCGGCAAGCCCTTCGCCATCCACGCGGGCGAGGCCGACCCCAGCGACCTCCACCCGGCGATGGACCTCGAACCGGAGTTCCTGGTCCACGTCGTCCACCCCGAGGACGACCACCTCGAACGAATCGCAAGCGAGGAGATTCCCGTCGTGGTCTGTCCGCGCTCGAACATCGTCACCGGGGTCGGCCTCCCGCCCGTCGAGGAGCTAATCGACCGAACGACGCTCGCGCTGGGCACCGACAACGTGATGCTCAACTCGCCGTCGATGTTCCGGGAGATGGAGTTCCTCGCCAAACTCTCGGACCTCCCTGCCCGCGACATTCTGCGGATGGCGACGGTCAACGGGGCCTCCCTGCTGGATCTAGAATACGGCTCGCTCGAGGCCGGAAAGGTCGCCCGCGTGCTAGTGCTCGACGGCGATTCGCCGAACATCGCGGGCGTTCGCGATCCCGTTCGGGCGGTTGTCCGGCGGGCAGGGGTCGCCGACGTGAAGCGAGTCGTCTACGCCGAGTGAACGCCGACGGACTCGACCGCGCTCGCGCGAACGTACCGCTCGACGGAGACGTTCAGTACGATAGAATCCGTCTCGAGTGACGAGACGGGACAGCGGGGACCAAGCCGCACCTACCGCTGCGGTACGTTACCGGCCAGTTATTCGATCGGCATCGCCGTGTTTCGATAGGCGACCCCACACGTGGGGCAGGTTCCGGGGTTCGTGGTCGCGGTGACCGTGTCCCCGCACTCGAGGCACTCGTAGGTCGATTCGGCCGCTGGGTCGTATGGAGCGTCCTTCATGGGTAGCCGGCCACGCGACGGTCGGTGGCCACGTAGTGCAATATTTGCCCGACACCGATGGGCGTAGTGGTTCAGTTCTAAACCCCTCTCAGTCACCCCGGGTTTACTATTGAACCCTCGTCGCGTACGAGTCTTCGAACAGGATCGAAAAGAGCGTTCGCTCGACCGCCCTGACGTGGTTCGAGAAGGCCGTCGAAGAGATGCCCAGCGAGTCGGCGACGGCCGAACCGGTCTGGGCTCGCGGCGTTGCGAAGAATCCGGCGTGATAGGCCGTCCGAACCACCTCGAGCTGGCGGTCAGTGAGCGACTCCAGGACCGCGGATTCGAGGCGGTCGCCGGTCGTCGGGGGCCCGGTACGTTCTCGGCGCGTCGCGAGCGAGGCCTCGGGATAGGTCGACCGGACAAGGTCGTCGATCGACGCGGTTTCGACCGGGCTTGGCACGTCCACCGAGAGCGTCGTTCCGTCGGGGTCGGCGGTGAGCCGACGGACGACGCCACCGTGTTCGGCCAGGCGGGTCGCGAGCGCCAGTTCGGAGAGCGTGAGCCGAACGAGGCCTCCGTCCGCGCTTGCACTCGCACTCGCGCTGACGACGTGTGCGTCCTGGACGCCGGTCAGGGACGAGGCCCGGTCGACGACCGCCTCGGGCGAGCAGCCGGTGACGGTGACGAACGTCAACACGCCCGATTCCAGGCGCTGGATGCCGCCCTCGAGGTCGAGCCGGCACTCGAGGATTCGGGCGAGGCGATCGATCGCCGTCCCCGTGTTCTCGACGTCGACCTCGTAGGTGAGTTCGGCCACGCGGCCGCCCAGCAAGGCGTGGGTTCGTTCGACCGACCCGATCGCCGAGGCGATGGTCTCACCGAGTTCCCGGAGCACTTCCCGCGCGGTCTCGTCGAAGGCGTCGGGTCTGTCGGCGTAGACCGTCAGCGCTCCGTAGCTGAACTCGTCGTACGCGAGGGGGACGCTGGCGACGGATTGAAACCCGCGGGTCAACGCCGGCGAACGCCACTCGCCAGCCCGCAGATCGCTCGCGACGTTCTCGACGACCGTCGGCGACCGGGTCTCGAGCGTGCGCGAGGTTGGCTCCGACTCCGTCGAATCGGCCGCGAGCGTCTCGAGTGCGTCGAGGTAGCCCTGGCCGTCGCCGGCCCAGGCGCGAGGTGTGACCTCGTCGGTTCGCGGGTCGAGCGACCCGATCCAGGCGAACGCGAATCGGTCGGCGTCGGTGAGGCGACCGCAGACGGCGTCCTCGATGTCGTCGCGGGTATCCGCTCGAACCAGGTCCCGCCCGATCTCGCGGATAATTTCGTTGATGCGATCGAGCGCGCTCAGGCGCTGGTTCTGCCGTTTGAGTTCCCGATCTCGTGCCCTGAGCCGCGAGTCCCGTTCGACCCGGTCGAGGGCGGCCTCGGCGGTCGCCGCCAGCAGGTCCGCGACCTCGATCGTGACGTCGTCGAGCGTAACGGGATCGGCGGTCCCGGCCAGGAAGACGCCGTGGTCGGCGAGCGGGACGATGACGCCGCTTCGAAGCCCGTCGACGGGCGAATCGGACGGGTCGAGCTCCTCGAAGACGTGCGTGTCCTCCTCGACGAACGCGTTCGCAACCGCGTCGTCTGCCCCCAGCGGGATCGCCTCGAGTCGGTCGCCGTCGCCGATACCGGCACGGGCTGCCGCTTCGAGCGCGTTCGCCGCCGTGTCGAAGCGATAGACCGCCGCCGACGGGAGCGAGAGGACCGCCTCGACGTCGTCGACGACGCGCTGGACGATTTCGGCCTCCGACTCGGCGTACAGGAGAGCGCGAGCCGTCTCGTGGAGCGACGTGAGCGCGCGTTCGCGCTGCTTGCGCGTGGTCACGTCGCGACAGCTAAACAGCCGACGACCGTCCTGGATCGAGACCTCGCGGACGTTCACGAGCAGCGCGTGCTCGTCGCCGTCCCGGTCGGTCGCCGTGCACTCGACGTTCGTGAGGACGCCTCGTTCGGCGAGCGCCGCTTCGTCGTAGAAGTCTCCCAGCAGGGCGTCGATGGTTCCCAGTTCGTGGATTTCCGCGGCGGTGTAGCCGAAGATGAAGTGGACGTTCGGGCAGACGTAGGTGAAGCGCCCCTCCTCGTCGGTGAGCAACACCGTGTCGGTCATGTGCGCGAGCGTCACCCGGTGGAGTTCCTCCGAGCGTCGGAGTTCGCGAATCGTTTCGACGCGTTCGGTGACGTCGCGACCGAGGACCACCACCCCCTGGTCGCCCGACTCGATAGGGTGAAACGAGAGCGCGAGCGTTCGTTCCTCGTCGTTCGGAAGCGTTCGTTTCTCAGCGTTCGGACGCGAGAGCGCCACCTCTCGCTCCGCGTACGCGCCCGACCGGGCGGCCTCGAGCCCCGACTCGAGCGGGCTGACCGCCTCGAGCGCCCAGTAGCGGCGATCAACGAACGATCGGCCGGTCGGATCGGGGCCCGTCTCGAGGCCCTCGCGGACGGCCGGGTTGGTCTCGGCAATAGTGCCGTCGGCCTCGAGCACCCAGAGGTACGGTCCGACGTCCAGCACGTCACCGTGGTCGCCGCTCACCGGGACATCGGCGACAGCGTCGAACTGGCGGGCCCGCCGACGAGCGTCGGACGCTGACCGTCGCTCCCCGGTTTCGTCTCGGTCCTCGAGGACCGTGTCGAGCACCTCCTGGAGGAGCGACTCCCGGTCGTCGAACGGCACGTAGCCGTTCGCGCCCGCCGCGAGATGCTGGCTGGCGAGGCGTTCATCGCCGTCGACCGGAACGCTCACCACCGGACGGGACGGCCAGCGCGCTCGCACGCGCTCGAGGAACGACCGGCTGTCATCCGACGACGTCATCGCGTCGACGATGACGACCATCGGCGTGCCGCCATCCCAGGTCGCGAGCGGCTCGTCCGAATCGGCCGTCGAAACCGCCACAGGCTCGAGTTTCGGGACCGTCGCCTCGAGGGTCGCGCGCACCGCCTCGATCCAGTCCGGGGCGCCGATCAGCAACGCCGTGTTCGGTGCGGGTTCGTCGATGCCGGTACCGCGTTCCATCGGTGGCCCTTCTCGTCGAGTCACTATAGTAGTCCGCGTGACGGTCGTTCCTGGAGGCGCCTCGAGGGCAGGTTTTATCGCCCGCGACCTCGCCGTCTCCGTATGGGTATGGACACCGACATCGGAGCCGTCCGCGAGGTCGACGCCGGCGACTGCGCCGACCTCTACTTCGTCGATACCGGTATGTACGACACGAGCGAGTACGGCGCGGCGTACATCCTCGACGCCGAACGTCCCGCCGTCGTCGAGACGGGCATCGGGACCAAACACGAACGCATCCTGGAGGCACTCGACACCATCGGAATCGATCGATCGGACCTCGAAGCCGTCGTCGTCACCCACATCCACTTGGACCACGCCGGCGGCGCCGGCTTCCTCGCCGAGGCCTGCCCGAACGCCGACGTCTACGCCCACCACGTCGGCGCCCCCCACCTGATCGATCCCGAGCGCCTCGTCGCCGGGACGAAAGCTGCCGTCGGCGACCAGTGGGAGTTCTACGTCGACCCCGAGCCCGTCCCCGAAGAACAGGTGGTTGAATTCGAAGACGGCGACGTCATCGACCTCGGGAACTACTCGCTGATCGCCCACGACGCGCCAGGCCACGCGCCCCATCAGGCCATCTTCGAGGTCCCCGAGATGGACGCCGTCTTCACCGGCGACGCCGCCGGCATCTGGGTCCCCTCGCTCGAGACGATCCGCGAGACATCCCCGCCCGCACAGTTCGATCTCGAGGGCTGCCTGGACGACCTCGAGACGATCCGCGAGATCGATCCGTCGGTCCTCCTCTACACCCACTTCGGCCCGCGCGAGGTCGACAACCTGGGGGCCGCCCTGGAAACGTACGGCGACGTCCTGGAGTCGTGGGTCGGTCGTGTGGAACGAACGCGAGCGGAACTCGAAGACGACGAGGCCGTGGTCGACGCACTCGCTACGGAGGCCGACGAGCGATTCGTCGACGTCTGGGGCGAGCGAAAGACGCATGCCGAGACCGCGATGAACGCCCGGGGCGTGCTGGGCTATCTCGACTGGACGGACACGTGAGGTCGCCTCGGAGAACGGTTCCGGCGACAACGACTCAGGCGACTCTCGCTAGCTCGAATCCGACTCCGCCTCGGTGATCGCACTCGAAACGTCGTCGTGGGAGGCTGCCCGGCTCGATTCGGCGTCCTTGTCCGACGACCTGGACGACGAGGACGACGAGGACGACGAGGACGAGGCGGGCTGTGAGGGCGGATCTGGCGTCGTCGATTCGTCGGATTTGGCGTCTTCGTCCGACGCGTCCTCCGGGACGCTGGGCGGTTCGATGCCGGCGAGATCCGCGGCGAGCCGGCAATAAGCGACCGCAGCCGGGCTCTCCGGGTCGTGTACGACGAGGGGCGTTCCCGCGTACACGCTCTCGCGAACGAGCGGATCGTCCGGAATCGTCCCGAGGAGCGCCACGTCGAGTCGGTCGGCGATCTCTTCGTAGGAGACGTCGCCAGCCGGGCGCGTCCGGGTGACGATCAGCCCGGCCGTCGAGCCGCCCGCTCGTTCGGTCAACTCGATGGTCTTTTTGACGTCGTGAACCGAGGCCGGCTCCGGAGTGGAGACGAGAAAGACAGCGTCGGCGAGGCCGAGCGGGAGGACGGTCTCGTGGCTTACGCCGGCACCGACGTCGAGCAGGACGTACTCGAATTGGTCGCGAAGCGTCTCGACGACCTCGCGAAGACCTTTTGGGCTCGTTTCGGCGTAGTCGTCGAGCCCCGTCCCGCTCGGGATCGCGACGATGTTCTCGGCGAGGTTGTACGTAGCGTCTTCGATCGACGCGTCGGACGCCAGCACGTCGTGGAGCGTCGTCGATTCGGGGGTCAGGCTCACGAACCCGGCCAGGTTCGCCATGCCGAGGTCGACGTCGACGATGGCGACGCGTTTGCCCGCCTGGGCGAGGGCCGTCCCGAGATTCACCGTCGTCGTCGTCTTCCCGACACCGCCTTTGCCACTCGCGATGGCGTATACCGTCTCCTGGGACATACTCGATTACTAGCTGGACAGTGTAGCGGGAGAACCTTAAATCGTGAGCACACCGCCTCGAGTCGTGTCAGTGCAACTGAGTACGAGTTCCCTGTTGCGCTCGACGCAGGAAGCGGGAAGCGGGAAGCAGGAAGCAGTAGTCGAGAACGCGAGACGATTCGCAGGGAGCGAGCGTCGAAGGGATGCGAGCGTCGAAGGGATGCGAGCGTCAATCGAGTTCGGTCGGATCGATTTCGGGTAGCGTAATGAGGTTCTCTCGACCGATGCGGAGTTTCTCGATCTCGTCGTCGTCGTCCATCTTCGAGAGCAACTGAGAGACCTTGGCGTTCGACCAGCCGGTTTCCTTGACGATCGACGCCTGTTTCATCCGACCGCCGTTGCCCCGCAGGAGTCGGAGCACCCGCTCTTCGTCGCTGAGCAGGTCGGGATCGATCCCGCCCCCGTCGTCGGGTTCCTCGACGGGGTCGTCCGGTGGGACAGTGACGGGCGGGGCATTCGAGTCTCGCACGTCCGGTTCGTCGTCCTCGAACCGGTCGCGAACGGGGGCCGGGAGCCAGGCGAGAGTCGCACCCGAACCCGAACCCGAACCCGAACCCGAACCCGAACTCGAGCGCTGAGTCACGAGGTAACCCCCGACGACAGCGACAGTGAGCAACGCGAGAGCAGCACCGCCGAGGAGGACGCTCGTCGAGGCCCACGATTCCGGGTCCTCGGGTGGCGGCGTCTCGCCGCCGGTCCCGCCGGGCCCGTCGCTGCTGCCACCAGATGATTCTCCTCGCAACAACACGAATTCACGTTTGTCGTCGCCGTCCTCGACGAACTCGACCGGACCGTCCCAGACGAGTGCGCCATCGTCCCGTCTCGAGAAATCATCGGGAAACGAATGGAACCCGTAGTTAGACGGGATCTCCACGACGAGTTGCTGGTCGGCGTTCAGCGCCGGGAACCAGGAGCCGTCCCCGTCCGGCGTCTCGAACGCGTCACCGACGTGGACCTCACTCTCCTCGGTCGTCGCGAACGACTCCCACGTGAACGAGTAGGCGACGACCCCGACGCGATCGGTCGACTGCTCTCCCATCGGACCGGTTCGGTTCACCTCCTCGATTCGCGGCTCGTCGTACCCGGCATCCACGAGTGCCATCTCGCGGCCGGTCGCCTCCGAGGCCGCGTCCACGTACTGCTCGTACGTCGATACGTCGTAGCCGGCGTCGCGCTCGCCGTTGGCGACCGAGGCTGCGTACGACTGGAACGCCTCCTCGTCCTCGGCGTCCTCGAGGAGGAATCGACTCTCGATCGTCCACCGGGCGTCGCCGCTGTCCGTGACGTTGATCTGAATTACCTGTTTCGGGTCCGCTGGCTGGAGCTGACCGCCATCGCCGTCGCCGTCGCTGTCGTCGTCCTGGAGGACGAGTGGCGACTGCTCGAGCGTCGGTTGCTCGGGAGCCGAGTGGTCGGAGGGGGAGGGCGCGGTCGCGGCCACGACGCCGACACTGACGGCGGCTACGAGGAGGACCGTGAGGGCAACGACACTCGCGCGGGGAAACCGCATACGTCTCAACGGGTATCTCCCAGGGCAAAAAACCCTTTCCATCCCCAATAAAACGTTATTCCCGCTTCTAAACCGTCTCCGACGCTCTCGAGGCGTTTCGTAACGTGGTTTTACCTGTCGCTATGGCAGACCGATTCGGAGACGGGCGGGTTTTTGTACCAGGGGTTCTATAGCAGTGGCTAATGACCAAGGCGTCCCCCGCCCTCCTGGCGTTGTTACTGGTCTGTGCGCTTCCGGCGGTGACGCTGGTCGCTGCCGCCCCCGGGTCGTCGACCGGAGCCGAGCCGCAATCGACGGTCCTGACGACGCCGCACGACTCGACCGGCCCCTTCCTCGAACTCGAGAACACGGCGAATCGACTCACCGTGCCCGAGGAGAGTAAGCGCACGTATACCTCGCCAACGCGCGATTTCGGAACGGCTGTCGCGTCGGCCGACGACGAGGTTCGCGCCGACGCCGACCACTTCGCGTTCGAGCAAGCGTTCGATGAGACGACCGATTCGAACGAACGCGCCGACCTGATCGACGCCTCGCGCGACAGGATGGAAACGCGCGTGCAGGCCCTCGAGGAACGCGAACGACAGGCCGTCCAGGCGTACGCGAACGGCACCATCACCGAACAGGAGTTCACGCAAATGGTGTTGCGCAACTACAACGAGGCGAACGAACTGGAACGGCAGTACCGCGACCTCTACGAGTACGTCGACCGGGTTCCTGGATACAGACGCAGTCGAATCAACCCTACGGCGGGAGCCATCGCAACCCACCAGAGCCAGGCGCGCGCCGTAATCGCCGCCGCCTCGACGGCGGACCGATCGCCGATGGTGACCGTCGAGACGAGCGCCGAAGGGTATCGGCTCTCGCTGGTTTCGGGAGGCCAGTTTTACCAGGAGGTGACCCGACTCGATCTTCGTGACCGAAACGGCGAGTCCCAGTTCGGCTCGTTCTCCGAGGCAGAGAGCCATGCGGCCGAACGCTACCCGTGGGCGCTGGACAACGCGAACTCCTACCAGTTCTCCGCGACGGCCAGCCCTCACCTCTACCTGACCGAAATCTCCCACCCCCACGGCGAACTGTACAGCTACATCGACGGGGCGACCGAAGCCGTCACCCGCGAGCACCAGTCGCTCGTCGTCTCTCGACTCCCGATCGAACACCAGAACACCTGGGAACGAGACACCGTCGCGATCACCCTGAACCGAACCCCCGGAGACGGTCCCGCGGAGGTCCGCGTGACCGACCTCGAGACCGGCGAACCGGTCGAAGCGATCATCCGCCTCGACGGCGTCGCCGTCGGGGAAACGGGCGACGACGGACACCTCTGGCTCGCGACGCCAGCGGGCGACTACGAGATCGAAGTGGAGACGGCAGACGAGACGGTGACGATTGCGCCGTCCACCTGACACCCCGTCGCGACAGCCTTTCGTCGATCCAATACCTCGAAAAACCGTCCGACAGCCCGTCGTTCGTCCAGGACTCCGAGAAAATCCATCTCACAGCAGGCTAGTACCACCGGGAGTCGGCGCGAGCGACACCCCACAACTCGCCGCTTCGCCGTACCGATCTCTCCTGGAACAGTCGTCCGTCCATTTATATCCAATAGCGCGGCCAGGATGGCCCGTGTCCACGCCCCGATCCGTACCGGACGCTCGATCGGCTCCCCCGGCCCAGCCGGAAAGCGGCGGCGAGCGAGCCGTCAGCCCGCTCGTCGAAACGATCTTGCTCGTTGCGATCACGGTCCTGCTGGCGGCAACCGTCGCATCGACAATGGGGTCGCTCTCGGTCGAGTCGGGATCGAGCGCCACCGCAGCCATCGAGTTCGAGGTCGACGCCGACCGGAACGAACTCGTCTTCGTACACGCAGGCGGCGACGCGCTCGACGTCCGCGACCTGACGCTCGAGGTGACCGTCGACGGCGAACCGCTCGCTCACCAGCCATCGGTGCCGTTCGTCGGGGCGACGGGATTTCGCGGCTCTCCCTCGGGACCATTCAACGCCGCCAGCGATCCGTCCTGGACCGTCGGGGAGCGCGCGAGGATTCGCCTCGCCGCGACGAACTCGCCAGCGCTCGCCGAGGGGGACGTCGTGCGGGTTCGACTCAGCGATGCAGACGGGACGGTCGCGCGGGTCGTGGCCGAGGTCTGCCGATGACCGCCGCGAGCCAGCAAAGGACTCACAGCCCGGAGAGTCAGCAAAAGACCCATAGCCCCAACGGTCATCGAAGCAAGTATGACTGAACCGACTCCGGCCGGAGGCAGGAGTGACGGGATCGACGGGACCGACGGGGCCGACGGGACCGACGGAGCCGACGGGACCGGCCTCGAGGAGCGGATCGACGTGGACTTCGGCGACGATGGCCTCGTGCCCGCCGTCGCCCAGGACGCCGACTCCGGGGCGGTGCTAATGCTCGCGTACGTCTCGCCTGCGGCGCTCGAGGCGACCCTCGAAACGGGCACGGCTCACTACTACTCGCGGAGCCGCGAGGAGCTGTGGGAGAAAGGGGCGACGAGCGGCCACACCCAGTCCGTCGAGGCGGTGCGCGTCGACTGCGACGCCGACGCCCTGCTGTACCTCGTCGACCAGACCGGTGGTGCCTGTCACACCGGCCACCGGTCGTGTTTTTACCGGACAATCGAAGGCGAGCACGTCGGCGAGCGGGTGTTCGAGCCGGATGCGGTCTACGACAGCGAGGACGGCAACGAGAACGTCACCGAAGACGGCAACGGGGACGACAGCGAGGACGACTGACGAACGATGCCAGATACCGCTCACGATCCGACGACGGACGACGGATCGGACCCAGGAGCCGACGCCGACGCGGCGATGGAGCGCCTCGAACGCGCCAGCGAGCGCCTCGAGGACGCGAAGACGGCGATCGACGAGGCCGGCGGCCGTGAGACCGTCGAGACGGGAGCCGACGCCTACCGATCCGCCGCGAGCCTCCTCGACCGGTACGTCGACCTGGCGACCGGCACGGGACGGGAGACGTTCAAACACTACATCAACCTCGAGGGCGAGTACTCGACGCTCGTCGAGGACTTACCCGCAGACCTCCCCCACCGCGAGGCGTTCGAGGCGTCGTTCGAAGCCGTCGACAAGCGTCGACTGCACGAGTCGGACTTCGAGAGTGCGGAAGCGGCGCTCGAACCGGCCGAACGCTTCGTCGACCTCCTCCAGGAGGAGGCGGCCGCCGAGGAGGAACTGACGCTCGCGCGAAAGGCGGCGACCGACCAGGTCGACGCGCTCCAGGACGAACTCTCGAATCTGCAGCGACTGCGCTCGCTCGCCGACGCCGACCTCGAGGCGCCGGTGGACCGTCTTCGAGACCCCATCGAAGCCTACAACGAGTCGGTTCGGGAGGCCTTCGAGTCGTTCCTGTACGAGCGGTCTGCGCGGGCGGTGTTCGACCTGCTCGAGCGGAGCCAGCTCCGGCCGTTCGTCGACTTCGAGTCGCCGCCGCCGGAGCTGCGCGAGTACGTCGAGGACAACGACGCGGGCACCTACTCGATTCCGGAACTCCTCGAGTACGCCGAGTACTCCCGGTCGAAACTGGATCACTACGTCGACGACCCCGACGAACTCAAGCGACGGATCGCCACCCGGAAGACGTTCCTGGAGCGAATCGACGCGACGCCGCTGACGCTGTCGTGGCCGCCCGCGGACGCGACGACCCTGCGGTACGCGATTCGCGATCGACGGCCGCTGGTCGAACGTGTCGGCGGGCAGGAACTCGTCGAAACCCTGCTTGCGGTTCGAGAGCGGACGTTCGACGACGACTACGAGCGACTGCAGACCGCCGCGAGTGCGCTCGACCAGCTCTCGGCGGCCGAACGCGAGCGCCTCCAGCGTCGGGACATCGACGCGGAACTCCAGGGGATTCGAGACGCGCGCGAGGAACTCGAGGCTGCGCTCGCGGACGGGTAGCGTTCACAGATGGGCAGTGCTCGAGAGTGGCGGTTGCGGATGGGTACTGCTGGCAGACGGGTAGCGTTCGTAGACCGGGAGCCCTCCAGGACGGCGACCGTCGCGACGATACCAGGAGCCTGCAAGGATTTTTGGCCGCGGCACTCGACGGTTCAGACGTGAGTCGACACCTCCTCGTCGCCATGGACGACTCCGAGCCGGCCAGAACGGCCCTCGAGTACGCGCTCTCGACGTTTCCCGAGTCGAAAGTCACGGTGGTCCACGTCGTCGACGACCTGGAGGCGGGCTACGGCGGCGGGCCGACCGCCGAGGCGGCCCGCGACCAGGACGAACCCGCGTTCTTCGCTGACGTCCGCCGGCTCGCCGAGGGCCACGCGGGCGACATCGCGCTCGAGGTGCTCGAGGGGACCCCCGTCGACGCCATTCTCGAGTACGTGCGTTCGAGCGACGTCGACGGCGTCGTCGTCGGAAGTGAAGGCCGTTCCGGCGTCTCACGGATGCTGCTGGGGAGCGTCGCCGAGGGGGTCGCCCGGCGTGTCGAGGTTCCGGTGACGATCATCTGACTCGAGGCCGGGATCGGACTCGTCGTCTACCCTCGAGTCGTTCCGATACAGTCGGTTTTCGAGCGCGGGTATAAAAATATAGAAAGTATAGTGATATCGGTCTCGAGCGGAGGGTGAAACCGGCGTTCCTTTTTATCCGGGTCCGAAATAGCGGGTGATGGACGACCGCGTGGGGACGACGCTTCACACCGGCCTGTTACTCGCCGTGACCGGCGCGCTCGCGTGGCTCTCCGGCCTCCCCCTCCTCTTTCCGAGCCTGGGCCCCTCGGCATTCGTCCTCGCGCTCTTCGAACGTAGCGAGGCAACCCGCCCGCGGCGCGTCGTCGGCGGCCACCTCATCGGCGTCGTCGCTGGACTGCTTGCCTACCACGTCGTTGCCGGCGACTCCGCCATGACCGTCGCCTACGAGCCTGGCTCGCTCGAGGCACTGCGCCTGGCGACCAGCGGCGTGCTCGCGACGACGGCCACCGCGGGCGGGATGCTCGCGACGGACACCCGCCACCCGCCTGCGTGCGCGACCACGCTGATCGTCTCACTGGGGCTGCTTTCGACGGTCCTGGAGGGGGCGTTTATCGTGCTCGCAGTAGCGGTGCTGGTCGGAGTCCATCGGCTACTGTTGGCGGTCACGAACTGACTCGATCGAAGGGGAACGTCACCACTCCTCGAGCAGCGGGTACGCCGCGTGCTGGGCCGCCGAGAGCAGGACCCGATCCTTCTCGTAGCCGTGGGCGATCGACTCGACCATCCCGTCGCTGTCGGTCAGGGGCACCTGGCGGACGGTCGTGCCCCGTTCGTCGACCTCGAGGACGAGCAGGGCGTGGGGAAACGAGGAGACGGCCGGAACGGTAAGTTCCCGAACGCCACCGCTCGATTCGATCGCCGGAAAGTGGAGGTGACCGGTGACGACCAGTCCGACATCGTGGTCGGCGAGCACCTCGAGCAGGGGTTCGGGATTCGAGAAGCCGGGAACGCGTCCGTCGACGGGCAACTCGTCGCGCCAGCGCTCGTAAAGTCGGCCGGTCGCGGGGAGGTTGTGGTGGATGGCGACAATCGTGGCGTCGACGGGCGTCGTCTCGAGCGTCTCGTCGAGCCACATCAGCGTCTCGGCGTCGACGCGTCCGTCCCAGGTCTCGGCGGGCGAGTCGGGTTCGGCGGCGTGGCTGTCGAGACCGATCACCTCGAGACCGCCCACGCGAACCCGAAACGGGAGGCCGCCGGGCGTGTATCGGCCCTCGAAGGCGTCGATCGGTAGCGACTCGCGCTCGTCGAAAGTCGTCGGCTCGTCGTGGTTTCCCGGAATCGCGACCGTCGGCGGGTCGAACGTCGCGAGTCCGTCGAAGCGGTCGAACTCCGCGCGCGTCCCGTTTCGCGTCAGGTCGCCCGCGAGGAGGACGCCGTCGACGTCACGCTCGTTGACGCACCGGACGGCGGCCCGAAGGTGGCGCTCCGTCCGGTGAAAGACCTTCCACGTGCCCGTCGCGTCGGTCGCCAGGTGTACGTCCGAACCCACCGCGAGCGTGGTCGGCTCCGGGGTTCGCGGGCGCTCGAGGCGAGCCAACAGTTGGCCGGTGTGGAGGCGAGCCATCGTGCTGGCGAACCACGAGGAGCGGGATAACGCTTCGCGCAGGGGCGCCCATTCAAGTAGCCTCGAGCGTTCCGTCGGTCTTATCGTCCCCGCCTCACATGCATCGAGCAGTGACCGAGTGGAACCAGTACCGCGGCGACGAGCGCAAGACGGCTCGACTCGAGGTGGGCGCGAATCTCGGGAGACCTCGTCGAAGACCTGCCGAGCACTGGACGGCCGACCTCCGGGATCCGGTCGGCTGTCCGCCCGTCGTCGGCCGGGACGGCGTCTACGTCGGAACAACCGGTGGAGACCTCTACGCGCTCGACTTCCAGGGCCGACGGCGCTGGGTGTACGAAACCGACACCTCGACCACGCTCACTCCCGGCGTGAGCGCGGAGTTCGTCTACTGCTGTCTCGAGGACGCGCTGATCGCGATCGAGACGAAGACGGGCGACCCCGCCTGGACACGCGAGGCGACGGGGCTCTACACGACGCCGCCGACGCTCACGGACGGTCTGCTGCTGGTGGGAGACGCCGAAGGTATCACCGCAATCCGCACAGAGACGAGCGAAGCGATCTGGGCGAGCAACCTCGAGGCCCCGCCGGTCGGCGCCATCGCCGTCGACGACGAACGAGTATACGTCGCGGTCCAGGACGAGTCGGTCGCCGCGATGGACCGCGACTCGGGCGAGGAGGTCTGGCGCGCTCCGGCCGACGGAGTCGTCGTCGGCGGCCCCACGCTTGCGGACGACCGTGCCTACGTCGCCGACGAGGGCGGGACGGTCCTCGCGCTCGATGCAGAGACGGGCCAGACCTGGTTCACCTACAAAATCGACGGAGCGTTCACCTCGTCGCCGACCGTCCTCGAGGGCGCGGACACGCTCTTCGTCGCCGCCGACGACGACACCCTCCACGTGACCGACACGACGTTCGGCAATCGCAAACTCCGCGGACTCCTGTTCTCGAAGCCCGGCCTCCCACTCGACGATGCGCCCGCCACCGATCCGATCGTGGTCGGCGACACAGTCCTGGTCGGCGACCGATCGGGCGGCCTCTACGGCGTGGACGCCGACGATCCGGACTTTCGCTGGCACCTCCCGCTCGAGGCGAAAATCGCGAGCACGCCCGCGCCCGCGTTCGAGGTGGACTCGTTCGACGACGAACCGTCGAGCGTCCGCCTGTTCGTCGGGAACGAGTCGGGTCGGCTTCGTTGTCTCGCGTGGGACGACAATCGGTGAGCGCTCATCAGAATCTCGGCGTTCGCTCACGTCCGTCGGCGCGCGTCTTCGTATAGAAACCCTCACCTTCGCTTCGACCGTGGCCCACTCTCGCCCGCCACTTTCACTTCCACTCTACTGTTAACGAGGGTTTATACCCCATCCGGCACAACGACCGGGTATGGCAGACGTAGACCTCGAATCCCTTCCCGGCGTTGGACCGGCAACCGCAGACAAACTCACCGAAGCCGGCTACGACTCCTACCAGAGTCTGGCCGTCGCCTCACCCTCCGAACTGTCGAACACCGCCGACGTCGGCGAGTCCACCGCGGGTGACATCGTCCGCGCGGCCCGCGACGCTGCGGACATCGGTGGCTTCGAAACTGGGTCGACCGTCCTCGAGCGCCGAAACCAGATCGGCAAACTCACCTGGAACATCGACGAGGTCGACGACCTCCTCGGCGGTGGCATCGAAACCCAGTCGATCACCGAGGTGTACGGCGAGTTCGGTGCCGGCAAGTCCCAGGTCACCCACCAGATGGCCGTCAACGTCCAGCTCCCCAAGGAGGTCGGCGGCCTCCACGGGAGCGTCATCTTCATCGACTCCGAGGACACCTTCCGGCCCGAGCGAATCGACGACATGGTCCGCGGGCTCCCCGATGAAGCCATCGACGCCGCCCTCGAGGATCGCGAGATCGAGGGATCGGCGGGCGACGAAGAAGCAGTCGACGAACTCGTCGCGGACATGCTCGAGAAGATCCACGTCGCGAAGGCATTCAACTCCAACCACCAGATGCTGCTGGCCGAGAAGGCCAAAGAGATCGCCGGTGAGCACGAGGACTCGGAGTTCCCCGTTCGCCTGCTCTGTGTCGACTCACTGACCGCCCACTTCCGCGCGGAGTACGTCGGCCGTGGCAACCTCGCGAACCGCCAGCAGAAGCTCAACAAACACCTCCACGACATCGACAAGGTCGGCAACCTCTACAACGCCGCCGTCATCGTCACGAACCAGGTCACCTCCAACCCTGACGCGTTCTTCGGTGACCCGACCAAACCCATCGGTGGCAACATCCTCGGCCACAAGTCCACCTTCCGTATGTACCTCCGCAAGTCCAAGGGCGACAAGCGGATCGTCAAGCTGGTCGACGCGCCGAACCTCGCCGACGGTGAGGCCGTGATGCGCGTCCAGGACGGCGGACTGATGCCCGAGTAATCACGGCTACAGCTCTCTTCGAACCAGCGCCCAGCATTTTTCCAGTTGGCGGAATTATACCTAATCGAAATTCCCGATGGAAAACACCAGAGGTGCAGGACTGATCCTCGTTGTGGCGGGCAGCCTGATGCTCCTCGCTGGCCCTCTCGCGTCCAAAGCTGGCTTCGAGAGCGGAACGTTCTGGCCGCTGTCTCTCTTCGGTGCCGTGCTAGCGATTCTGGCAGGGTTGTATCTGTTGTCAGAAGCCTATCGTCGCCGTTCGATTGATTCGTAACGTCTCAAACGGGCAGCGGGCGCCTGCAGGTCGAACTCGAGTAAAAACGTGCGTGCTCAGTCTTCGGTCGTCGTCCTGTCCTTATCGAGTTCGCCACGATAGATCTCGGCGCCGTCCTGGGCGACCTTCTCGGCTAACACCGCGCACTTGATCCGCATCGGCGAGATTTCGACGCCGAGCATGTCGACGATATCGTCGCGGTTCATCTCGAGCAGTTCGTCGATCGTGGTGCCCGGCAGTTCCGTCGAGAGCATACTCGCCGACGCCTGGCTGATCGCACAGCCGTCGCCGGAGAAGGCGACCCGCTCGATCGTCTCGCTGTCGTCGGCGAGGACGACGTCCATACGAATCTCGTCGCCGCACATCGGGTTCTCCCCGACGTGGGTGAACGTGGGGTCCTCGAGTTCCCCGTAGTTGCGGGGGCTCTTGTAGTGATCGAGGATCTGCTGCCGGTACATATCGGAGCCGAGTCCCATTTGCCGAGACGTAGGTCGGTGGCGTGGAAAAGGGTTCCGGGGGCGCTCGGGAGCGAACGGCCCGGAGATGGTTCGCGGGCCGGTGGGGTTTCAGACGAGCGGTCGTAATCGTGGTCGTGGTCGCGGTCGCCAACTCGCGCGTTCGTCTCGGGCGGACGTACGTAACACGAGTCGGCGATGGCGAGGAGGCCGACAGTCGAGGCCGCCGCTAGCGACTGGAGAACTGACAACGCGGTCGGAATCGTCGCGGCGAGCGCGGACACGTAGGCCAACGGGATGATCCCGAGCGTGAGGTCGTGCCTCGAGAGGAGTGAACCGCCATTAGCGGCGGTCTCGAGGGTTGCAACGATGCGACTGCCGACCGGTCGCTCGCGAGTCGTCTCTATCATCGTACTCACTTCGGCACCCGACCTACCGTCGCTCGAGGGAAAAGCCGAATCGTTGCATTGTTTCTCGGCACGTCACTCGTTCTCAGGCGGCGTGACATCTCTACCCACCCGATCGGGAGTGACGAACGGCACCGCTTACGGAAGTGAGAAAGAGAGCGTTCGAGACGAAAACGCGGATCAGGCGAACAACTCGCGCGCCCCGTCGATCGCCTCGACCAGCGCGTCGACCTCCTCGCGCGTATTGTAGACGTAGAAGGACGCGCGAGCGGAGGCGGCGACGCCGAGTTTGTCGTGCAGCGGCTGGGTGCAGTGGTCGCCCGCGCGGATGGCGACCGCGTGGTCGTTCATGATCGAGGCCAGGTCGTGGGCGTGGACGGACTCGAGGTTGAAACTCACGAGGCCGCCACGGTCGGGGCCGGGTTCGGGACCGTACACCTCGATGTCGTCGAACTCGGTCAGCCGGTCGTAGGCGTACCCCGCCAGTTCCTCCTCGTGAGCGCGGACGCGGTCCATACCGATCCCCTCGAGGTAGTCGATCGCCGCCTCGAGGCCGACGGCTTCGGCGATGGGCGGGGTGCCGGGTTCGAACTTCCAGGGGAGGTCGGCCCAGGTCGAGTCCTCGAAGGTGACCTTCTCGATCATGCCGCCGCCGTAGAGGTAGGGCTCGAGGTCCTCGAGCAACTCCCGCTTCCCGTAGAGGACGCCGATCCCGGTGGGGCCGGCCATCTTGTGGCCCGAGAAGGCGTAGAAGTCGGCGTCGATGGCCTGCACGTCCACCGGTCGGGTGGGGACGGCCTGGGCGCCGTCGATGAACGCGTAGGCGCCGTGGTCGTGGGCGAGATTCGCCAGTTCAGAGACGGGATTGACGGTCCCAAGAGTGTTCGAGACGTGGACGGCCGAAACGATTGCGGTATCGTCGGTGACGAGGTCGCGAGCGTGGTCCATGTCCAGGCGGCCGTCGTCCGAAATCTGAATGTACTTCACGTCGGCACCGGTGCGCCTGGCGATCTGCTGCCAGGTGACCAGCGAGGCGTGGTGTTCCATCTCCGTGAGGACGACCTCGTCGCCGGGGCCGAGTTCGGTCAGCCCCCAGGCGTACGCGAGCAGGTTCTCGCTCTCGGTCGTGTTCTTCGTGAAGACGATCTCCTCTCGGCCCTCCGCCCCGATGAACTCGGCGACCCGGTCGTGGGCCTCCTCGTAGAGAATGGAGGCCTCCTGGCTGAGGTGGTGAATGCCCCGGTGGACGTTCGCGTTCGATTCGCGGTAGTAGTCACTCATGGCGTCGACGACCTGATCCGGGGTCTGGGTCGTCGCCGCGTTGTCGAGGTAGACGAGACGACTTCCGTCGAACTCCCGTTCGAGGATGGGGTAGTCCTCGCGGAGAGAGGCGACGTCGAGGGAGTCGACGCCTTCGCGCTGGTGCTGGTGGCTCATTACGCGAATACAGGCGCCGGAGACAAAACACTCCTTCGGTCGGTTGCAGGTTCGCCGCGATCTGGGACGGGGACCGGTACGGCTTCGAGCCGGTCCGAGATCAGGCGTCGACCTCGAGCAACCGCGCCTCGCAGTCGTCGCAGGTGATGGCGTAGACCTCGTAGGAGCGACAGCACGACTCGACGGTCTCGGCGTCGATCGAGATGGCCCCGCCACACGCCGGACAGGTGTCGATAAACGCGCGCAGCCCGCTCGCGAGCTGGCTCCGCTGGTCGGCCGGCAGGGACTCCCACCCCGGCACGCGCTCGGCGAGGACCTCGATCCCGGCGAGGTCGGCGACGAGGGCGGCGTCAGACTCCCAGCGGGCGGCGACGTAGCCGTCGACGCGGACGACGACCGGATCGTCCGGGCGCTCGCCGCTGACTTCGATCTCCTCGGGGTCGGCCTCGAGCAGGGGGCCAAGCTGTTGGGTTCGGTCGTCGTCCCGAACCGCGTCCATGCGCTCGTGCCACTCGCGTCGGACGTCCTCGCGGAGACACAGGTCGTCCTCGTCGACGCAGGGTTCGACAACGTTCGCCTCGAGCAGCGTCTCCTCCGGAGTGAGACGCGTTTCGCGTTCGTGGATCGGATCGGGGCCGTGGCCTGCCGTCGTGTCGGCGTCGGGGTCGGAGTCAGTCTCGAGCCCGTACCCCGCCGGCGCCTTGTCGAACTTCGCCAGGAGCCAGTCGGGGAAGTACCGTTTCGTCAGCGCGGGCGTACCGGGCACGAGGTAGCCGCGGACGTAGATCGTGAACGCGGACGCAACGAACACCGCGATGCCCGCGAGCGGGACGACCACGCCGACGGCGACCGCGAGGACGCCGGCGATGACGACGTTGACGGCGGTACACGGCGTGCACCGATTCTCGCCCGTGTACTCGGGCTGGCGCAGCCGGTCGATCGTTCGAGAGAGGCCTGCAGACATGTTCGTCACGTCGATTGGTGGGATAAAAAGTACGTCGGTGGTACAATAGGGTACAGTAGTGCAGATCAGATCGCGCTCCGCGCCCGTCTGGGCGGCCACGAGTCACAGTTACGGATCGCCGATCACGAATCGAACAATCCCTCGACGTCCCGCCGCTTCGCTCGGCGGTGCCCGACATGAGCCGAGAGCCGATCGTACACTAGCGCACGGTTGGCCGGCTCGCGGACGAAGTCCTGGACCAGCGCCAGGAAGCGACTGGTCGCCCGTTCGGCCTCGAGGTCCGCCCGGGCGAACGCGATCGCGTCCTGGATGATCGGCTCGTCGTAGCCGAACTCCTCGGCCAGGACGCCCGCTGCCAGGAACGTCGCCTCGAGGTCGAGATCCGCCAGTTCGAGCGCCGCACCGGCGTGCTCGAGGGACGGGGGACGACGACGCTCGATTACCTCCGGATCGCTCGCGAGGGTCCGAAGGGAGCGGCGGACGGCGGCCACGTCGACCCCGCGGTAGTTCGCCGGAAGGCCCTCGAGGTACTCGTGGGCGCTCGCGGCCAGCCCCGTCGCCCCCGCCCAGTTGCGGTTCCGTGCGTGGTAGATCGCCGCGGTGAACTGGATCAGCCCGTGGAGCAGGCGCTCGTCGTCGGTGCCCGCCTCGAGGTCGAGCCAGTGGGCCTCCCAGGCGTCGTGGGCGGCGTGGTAGTACCCGTCGTTGTAGATGGCGATGCCGGCCCGGAGCGCGTTGCGCATAGCCGTGCATATCGTGTCGAGCGTATAAAAAGCCGGATACGTGCCGCCTCCGGCGGGGCGGGCAGGTCAGCGATGTGGGGACGAGCAACCCACCGTCCGTATCGACTGATCGACTGTTCTGGCCGTCGGCCGCCTCGAGGCGGCTCGAGCGCGCCGACGGCCACCGCCGCCGATCGAGCGGTGAGGAAATCGACGAGGACGCACCACAAGAGTATGCAGTCGTTTGCGGATGGTAGGGGCCGCCCAACCGTGCGTCTGCCGGTCGGCCTCGAGCGTCTCGCTCGTACCCACCGTCTCACTCTCGCTTCGCGACTCGTTCGCAAAAGCTGGATCAAAAGTACCTGCTCAGGCCTCGAACTCGCGCTCCTCACGGGTCGTTCCTCCCCGTTCGGATTTCCGAGACCTTCGTTCCCTCACGTCTCGCGTTCCCACCTGAACGTCCCGTTTCGCTGTACAACTTCTCCGTCCACTTCGAGGCGAGATTCCTCGCTCATGTCCGTAATCATGTCAGTGTGGACGGCCGACTCGTTGCCCGTCTGGCCCTCCGGCAGGCACGCGTCGTAGGCTCGACCGACCGCCAGGTGGACGGCGTCGCCCATCTTCTCGTCGAAGAGAATGCTGTCGGTAAAGCGGTCGATGCCGCGATTCATGCCGATTCCGAGTTCCCCCAGGCGCCGGGCACCCTCGTCGGTCTCGAGAATCTCCGTCAGGACGTCCTCGCCCTGGACAGCCTCGTGGGCGACCACCTCGCCAGCTTCGAATTCGAGGCGGACGTCCCGAACGGCCTCGCCGTCGATAGTCATCGGGACGTCGAACGTGACGGTCCCCTCCGTGTCGTAGGGTGCCGTAAAGACCTCGCCGCTGGGGAGATTGTGCGAGTCGTAAGCCACGGACGCGGCGCTGTTGACCGCCGTCCGGCCCTCGATCGACATGGTGAGGTCGGTTCCCTCCTTGACCAGTCGAACCTCCGATCCGGCGTCCAGGACGTCCTTCATCTTCGCCATCTCCTCGGCCAGGGACTCCCAGTCCCGGAGGATGGCGTCGTAGGCGAAGTCCTGGTACTCCTCGTAAGCCATCCCGGCTTGCTGAGCGAGCGAGCGCGTCGGGTGGACCGTCGAGACCCAGCGGGTGTCGTAGCGCGCCTCGCGGACCCCCGAACGCGCCGTGCGGTAGGCCTGTCGGGTCTCGCTCGGCACGTCGGCCATCGCCGCGGTGTTTCGCCCGCCGCCGATGGAGAGCACGACGTCAGCTGCCTCGTAGAGACGGCGTTCGTACTCGGGATCCTCGTCGAAGTCGCCGTCGTGCGCCTGGAGGTACGCTCGACTCACCTCCCCGGAGCCGTAGGTCGTGAGCAGGTTCGCCCCTCGCTCACCGAGTTCGACGGCGACGGCAACCGCCAGTTCGTGGGCCTCGGGGCCGACGGAGAGTACCACGTCGTCGCCCGCCTCAATCCGGGCGCTCCAGTCGACCAGCACCGATGCGTGTTCGCGAACGCGTTCGTCCATACCTCACCTGACTCGGGTCGGACACTAAACCTCCGGCGGTTCGCCTCGAACGTCAGCGTTCGTATCGACACTACCCGCCGTCCGGAATTACTATAGAAAGTATAGCTTCGTCGAATCCGTCGCGGGCTCGAAATCAGCCTCGAGCGTACCGTTCAGACGGGCGTCGACTGCGAATGCGAGTCCCGCGAGCGAACGAACCCGACGACGGCGTAGACGACGGGCGTGTCGAGGAGGGCGATCAGCAGTTTGAGGAGGTACTGACCGACGATCAGGGCGGCGAGGTCTCCAGCCGGAAGGACGGGACCGACGCCGAGCACCGTCGGCGCGAGCGCGAATGCGATCGAGACGAAGATTACGGTATCGATAGCCTGGCTGCTCGCCGTCGAGGCGATGTTGCGCAGCCAGAGGGCGTCCCCGTCGGTGTACTCGCGGATCTCGTGGAACACCCAGACGTCCCAGTTCTGGCTGATGAGGTACGCGAGAAGGCTTCCGGCGACGATGTTCGTCGATGCGCCGAGGACCGATTCGAAGGTCCCCGGATCGATGCTCGTCGGCGCGGCGGGGGCCGCGATGGTCGACCAGACGAGCGCCAGCAGGAGGAAGTTCATCGCGAACGCGACGTTGACCACGACCTGGGCGGCCTTCCGTCCGTACAGTTCTGAGTAGCAATCGCTCGCCAGGAAGGTGAGCGCGTACGCGAGGGCGGCCCCCGGCAGGAAGAGTTCATTGCCCGCTATCGGGAGCGCCACGGGTAGTTCGAACGCGAGCACCTTCGCCGCCGTCACCTGGGCCGTCACCAGCGCCGTGACGAACACGGCAATGAGCGAGACCTGGACGGTCGTTGGCCCGGATCGAGGCTGTGACTGCGTCATACCCACTTCTCACGAGTACACGGATAAAGTCGTAGCGAAAAGCATCCCCGAGTGTGATTCAGGGAATATCGAGAGCAGATTTTGCCTACCAGAGCGATTATTTCCGCGTACGTCGGCAGAACGTTTGTATTTGAGTTCCTGAACGCGCTACGTTCCGAATCGGTCACAACGGATAGAGATTCCGATGGTATCGGGTTTTTTGCGTCGAGTCCCGAGTGAACGGGACCCACGCAAGTCTTATCCGTCTATCGGCGTTGTGTTTAGAAGCAATGGCGAAAGGAAACGTTGATTTCTTCAACGACACAGGCGGCTACGGTTTCATTTCGACGGACGACGCAGACGATGACGTATTCTTCCACATGGAAGACGTCGGCGGCCCGGACCTCGAAGAAGGCACAGACATCGAATTCGACATCGAACAGGCCCCCAAAGGCCCCCGCGCGACGAACGTCACCCGCCTGTAACACGGCTTTTCGTTCCGACGCCCGGATTTCACATTTTACCATTTTTGACCGGCGAGCGACGCGTCCGTAGGTTCGAAGGGACGCAGTTACGCAGTTGCTGAAAGGACTCGAGCGACCGGTAGCCACCACGTACGGTCACGTATCGAGTCCGTACGGTCAGGTACGCGTGATATACCCAAACCGGTGACTGTCGTGGGCTGATCCACGTTCGTCGCCTCGAGGCCCGCTTGCTCGCGCTCGCGGGAGTCTCGAGCGGCGACGAGTCAGAATCACGCTCATGTCGCACACGCTACCCGATCGCTGGAAAGTCGTATCGCTCGCCGGCCTCACCCTCTTGCTCGCCGGCCTCACCGTCGGCGCCCTCGTTGGCGCGGGATTGCTCGCACCCGCTACTGGTCCCGTCGATCCAGGTCCGGAGAACGTCAGCGAGCCGGCCGCCGAGGAACCGGTGCCCGAACGTGGGGACCCCTGGTTCGAGGCGGCCGCCGCTGACGGGAGCTGGATCAGTTACGTCAACCCGCGCGACGAGTACCGGACTCCGTATCTCGGAGACGGTTCCTCGAAAGTCTGTACCACGCTGGTCAACGAGGCGGGCGACCCTATCATGGGCAAAACGGTTGCGAACACGACCGTCACAGTCCCGATGGGCGACTCCGTCGCGTGGCACTCCCACGCCGACCCGTTCGTCACTCAGTATCCGCTCACCGACCACTACGAACGCCCGCTGGACGCCGACCAGTTCGGTGTCTCCGACCTGCCACAGGGTGACGGCTACCTGGACAGCCACTGCATCGAGATCCACGGCCTCTCCGAGGAAGGTGACAGCGTCGAGTACGGCGAGGCCGTCGTCGAGGGCGAGCACGCCGACCGCATCGAGGTCGTCGGCTACATCCAGCAGGAACCCGCCGGCACCGGCTGGGACTCGAGCGTCGACCCCGTCGCGGACGCGGTCTCTTACGAGGAAGCCGGCGGCGGCTGGACGTTCACGCCCGATTCCTCGCACGGGCAGGTGACGGTCGTCTTGCAACTCGTCGACGACACGGCTGATGATGACGAAGGCGATGGAGACGGCGGGTACGACGAAGGGTCCGAAAACGGAACGGACGACTCGAGTTCGGATTCGGACGGAGACGACGGGGATGGATCCGACGGCGACGGCGAGGAGACGAAGAGAGACGGCGACAATAACGGCGACGCCGACGATACCGAAACGGACGGCGACGGTACCGGGGCAGACGACCGCTCCGGCGACGGCTCCGTCCTGGAAGACGACCCCGAGGACGACGAGACCGCCGGCGCGAGCGACGACGCTCAGCCGGGCTTCGGTGCAGGTGTAGCCGGGTTCGCGATTATATCGCTGGTGGTCGCAGTTATCGGGCGGCGTCGTGCCTCGTCGTAAATCGTCAAGTGCCTCGTCGTAAATCGTGAATCCCGAATCGCGCGCATCCAGGCGCGCGCTCGGCGCCGACGGTGGCCGATACCGCCGCAACAGGTTCGTTCAAGTGTGACACGCCCCTGGGACGAGATAGCCATGCGCACGTGTCGAACTGACGGCGGAACGACCGACGGGCACGACTGTCGGATGTGTGGGGAGTCCCTCGCCGACACACCGGATCAGCGGGTACTCACCGCCGTCGAAGACGGAACGGTGGTCCACCGGTACTTCTGTAGCGACGAGTGCCTCGAGCGCTGGTCCGCGTAGCACCGACGTCGAACCAGTCTCGCTGGCCCGCTCTCGTCGCGTTTATACCCGCCCCGCCCGATGGCGAGTACATGAATCCCTTCGAGACGCGACCCGATCGTGACGCCGAGGTCGTCCTGGTCGGCCGGTCGAATGTCGGCAAGTCGACGCTGATGCGGGAGCTTACGGGTCACAAATTCGACACCGGCGGCAAGCCCGGCGTCACCCGGACGCCCAACCACTACGACTGGACGGCCGAGGACTTCGTCATCACGGACCTTCCCGGATTCGGCTTCATGAGCGGCGTCGAAGCGGATCGCCAGGACCAGATCAAGACGGACATCGTTCGGTATCTCGAGGCCCACGCCGATTCGATCCTCGTCGGCATCCTCGTCGTCGACGGCAAGAGCGTCGTCGACATCATCGACCGCCACTCCGGCGACGACGAGATTCCCTACGACGTCGAGATGTTTCACTTCCTCCGGGAACTCGACGTGCCGACGGTGGTCGCCGTCAACAAGATGGACAAGGTCGACGACCAGGACGAGCGACTCGATGAACTGTGTGACCGACTGGGTCTGCTCCCGCCGTGGAAGCAGTGGCAGGACACGATCGCTCCCATCACGGCCAAACGCGGGCAGATCGACGCGCTCGAGGAGGCGGTTCGCACGCACCTGCACGAGCAAAAACGGGACGATCTATTCCGATTCTTCTGACGACGAGTCGTCGCCGATTGCATCGACGGTAAACTCGAGTTCGGCGTCCTCCTCGAGCGTCAGTTCCTGTTCCTGGGGCTCGAAGTCGTTTTCGCTGTACTCGTCTGCTTCCACGGTGACGACGTACTCGCCCCCCTCGAGGGTCGCTTCGGCTACCCCTTCGGAGATGTCGGTATCGTAGATCTGTTGTTTGCCGAACGAACCGTCTGCCGGTTCGATGGTCACGATGATGCCCTCGGAGACCGTCTGGCCGTCCTCGTTTTCGATCGTAATGGACAACGTGTACTCTTCGGTGTCGTCAGTCTCGTCGGCCGAATTATCGTCTGATTCGTTTCCACTCCCGTCGGAGTCGTTGTCGTTGTCGGTGTCGGTGTCGGTGTTATCGTCGTCACCGTTGTCGCTGTTATTGTTACCGTCATCGTTTCCGTCCTGGTCGTCGTCATCGCTCGTGCAGCCGGCGAGTGGGAGGGCGACCGCGGTCGCGAGACCGATACCAACTGTTCGGCGGGATACCTTTCGTACCATATCGAATCGAAATATCAGAGTGTAAATAAGTCTTTATATTCATCTAGGAGGGATGGCCTCCCCTCACTCGATACCGGGCGATTGGTCAACCAACTTTTCCATCCGCAAGCACTCCAGGACGACCGCGCCGGTCGACTCGTGGTCGACCCACTCGAGTCCCTGCCAGCCGTGGCGTTCGTAGAAGCCGACCGCGTTTTTCGACGCCAACAGCGTCAGACGGTCGAGTCCGACCGCGCGAGCCGTTTCTTCGAGGTGGTCGAGGAGCGCTCGCCCCACCCCCGTCCGCGCGTGGTCGGGGTGGACGTAGACGGCCTGGACCTCGTCCACGCCGAACTCGAAGTGGCCGAAGCCGACGACCGCGCCGTTTCGGGTGGCGACGACGAAGTGTGCGGTATCCACGTCGACGGGGTAGCCGTCGGGTGATTTGTTGGCCGCCCAGGCGTCGACCTGCGCCGATTCGTAGGCGGCAGCCCCGAGTTCGCGGACGGCGGCGATGTGGACCGACACGAGGGCCTCGCCGTCGGTCACTCGAGCGGGGCGAATTTCGACCATACCGATCGGTACGAGTCGGGGGCCACTGTGCCTGTCGGTCAGGCAGATTCGGCTGTCATCGTCGTCGATACCGTCGCCGTCGGCATCTCGCCGCCGTCGGCATCTCGCCACCGTCGGCATCCTGTCACCGTCAACGCCCCGTCACACGACCCGGTTCGTGAACGCCTCACCCACCTCGAGTCGACGGACGTTCTCCTGGACGAGGCCGGCGATGTCCCGATAGTAATCGACAGTGAACGCCGCGCTGTGGGGCGTGACGATCACGTCGTTCATCGCCCAGAGGGGCGAGTCGGACGGGAGGGGTTCGGTCTCGAACACGTCGAGGGCCGCACCCGCGACCTCGCCTGCCTCGAGCGCCTCGATCAGGGCCGCCTCGTCGACGACTGGTCCACGGCCGACGTTGATAACGTAGGCACCCTCGTCCATCGCCTCGAAGACGGCGACGTCGAACAGGCCGCGCGTCTCGTCGGTCAGTGGGAGCGTCGAGACGACGAAGTCGACGCCGGAAACGGCCTCGAGCAGGTCGTCGCTCGTATAGATGTCGTCGAATCCGGGGACGTCTTCGGGGGTGCGACGGACGCCGCGCATCGAGACACCCAGGGAGCCGGCGACCTCGGCGACGCCTCGGCCGAGGGTGCCGGTGCCGACGACGCAGGCCGTCGTTCCAGGAAGGGTGAACGCCTCGTCCCAGTCGGGTTGGATCCACTCCCGGCGCTGCTGATTGGCCACGTGGCGGTGGAACCGCCGGGAGAACGCCAGCAGGTAGCCGGCCACCGTCTCGCCGACCGTTCGGTCGTGGATGCCGGTGCTGTTGGTGAGGATCACGCCCTCGCGTTCGAAGGTGTCCATCGGAAAGCGGTCGACGCCCGCCTGGACCGAGTGGACCCACTCGAGATCGGCGAACCACGCCCGGTGCTCGAAGGTGACGACGGCTTCGCAGTCGACATCGTCGCGGTCCTCGACGAGCGATACCGTCACGGGGAGGTCGTCGAGCGTTTCGATCAGTTCCTCTGGCGGGAACAACGCCGAAATGGACGCGTGAATGCCGAGGTGTTCGAGATCGAACGAGGGATTGGAAGCAGCCATAGCCGTCGGTACGGACGACTGGTAGTTCAACGTTCCTGCGACATAGAGGTGTGGGCGGCTCAGGATAGCATCCCTCGTCACACGGGGCTCGGTGGGGGTAACTCCTCGTCACCGCCGCCCGTTCGTCGGTACGAACCGGGCGGGTTTCGGTCTATCGTTTCTCCCGCCAGGCCGCGAGTTCGCGCGCCTCCTCGACGAGGGCTGAGACGTCGTCGGACTCCAGGACGCCACGTTCGGTGACGACATCGGTCACGCACTCGGCGGGCGTGACGTCGAAGGTCGGATTCGCGACGTCGATGGCAGCGTCGCCGCCGTAGACCGCATTCCTGGAGCCGGACTCGAGAGGGATGTCCTCGCGGGTCGAAATCTTGTCGCTCGCGGCGACGACCGTCACGGGAATCCTCTCGTGGACGGCCGCGAGCGTCATCCCCCTGGTGCCGGCCTTGTTGACGACGGCCCCATCGGGACGGATCGTATCGGCGCCGACGACCACCCGGTCGATCGATTCCCGCGAGAGGAGCGACGCCGCCGACGCGTCGGTGTGGAGCGTCACAGGGCGCTCGTCGGCCAGTGACTCGGCGACTCCGACGCCCTCTCGTCCAGGACGGGATTCGGCGACGTAGATGCGACGCGCGTCGCTCGCTCGAATCGCTTCGAGCACGGTACCCGATCGCGAGAGCGTCATCACGGTTCCCTCGAGGCGCCCGCTCGCCCGCCGTGCGGCCTCGTCGTCGACGGTCACGGCACGTTCGAGGACGGTCGTCGTCGCCTCGAGCACTGCGGCGGCGTCCGGGACGGGAGTTTCGTCCTCGCTCGCCGCGTCACCCTCGATACCGTCGTCGTTCGCCGCATCGCCGTCGTCGCCTTCGTACACGCTTTCACGTTCGACTTCGCTTCCGTCCATCCCGCCAGCTGCCTCGAGCGCCGTCCCCATCGCCCGATCGATCCGATTCCGGAGGACGGCCATCGACGGCCGGGCCTCGAGCAGTCGGTCGGCGAGGGTGGCGAGTTCGTCCCACTCGACTTCGGCGTCCCCCGTTTTTCCGTTGGCGCCGCCCCCGGGTTCGGTCCCCTCGAACGGCTGTCCCTCGCCCTCGCCCTCGCGCTCGGCGACGAGCAGTCCTGCTCGATCCCGCAGGACCTCGAGGCCCCGGATCGAGAGCCACGCGGCACCGTGGTCCGCGTCCGCGGTGATCGAGCGCACAGTCGGCGCCACTCGCTCGTAGGCCGCCCAGAGGCCGGGAACGGTGTCGTACTCACCCGTGGGGATCGCCGTCGGGTGGACCCACTCGAGCGCGTCGTGTTCCTCGCTCAGGTCGACATCGCGGTCGTCGCAGTCGAACAGGTAGGGGTGGACGACCCACCCCCGACCGGTGTCGGCGTCGGTCACCTCGAGCGGCCGACCCGATCGAACGAGCGTGCAGACGTCCTCGATACCAGTTTCCTCGGCGATTTCGCGACGAACCTGCGCGTCGGGGTCTCCCTCCGCGAAACCGGAGACGGCCCCCCAGGTTCCGGTGGAGGTGCCGACGGCGTCGCTCCGACGCGCCAGCAGGATCTCGCCGGCGTTGCGGAGGAAGGCGGTGACGACGTGAGTCGGTCCGTCGTCGTTCGGCGAATCGGTCATGCGAAAAACGAGGCGCGCTCGCGGGGTAGCGTTTTCGGAGGCCGATATCTGCGCCCGTCACCCGCCCCTTCAGTTGCCGTCGCCGTACTCGTACTCCTCGGGATCCTCGACGCCCTCGGTTCGCGAGCCAACCCAGGCCCCCAGCGAGAGCCCGTACACCAGGTGGCCGGCGTGAAACAGCGCGAGTTCGTCGGACTCGAGACGAATGTCGAGCACCTCCTTCAGCATGACCTGCGAGCCAAACGCCGACAGCGCCATGCCGTACACCGCACCCCAGACGAGGCCGCGCTGCTCGGGCTCGATGGCCCGGTCGGCGTCGTACAGTGAGAACAGCGCACCGAAGATTGCGCCCGCCTGGATTCCGTAGACGAAGTGCAAGACGAGGCCGGCGACCGGGTGGTCGCTCGGATCGTCGCCGGTCACGTACTGCGCCCAGAAGTTCGCCGACGGCGGCAACGAGCGCAGGATCGGCAGGCGGAAGGCGGTCATGATCAGCGTCGCGACGAAGCCGGCCTGGACGCCTCGAGCGACGGCGTCGGCGACGTGATACTCGCGCGGGCGGTCGTCCGCCTCGCTCGAACGACCCTCGGTCCCGGCGATCGAACGCAGGCGTCGGAGGTGGTCAGCCACAGCCATATTGGTCACGATTGGGACCTACCACGGACATCGACTTAATCGCGAGGCGTGCACCTTCCGACACCGGCGGCATCCCTCCAGCTTTGCAACCAGTCAGGCACCGGTGGCACCGGCCGCCGTCTCCGGTGACGGTGCGTTTTTCACCCTCCTGACCCACCCTCGAGTATGGAACTCAATGCGGTGCCGGACCTCCCCGAGATTCGCCCCGGCGACGACCTCGCGGAACTCGTCGCCGAGCGGACGGCTCTCGAGGCCGGCGACGTGCTGACGGTGGCGAGCACGGTCGTCTCCAAAGCGGAGGACCGAGCGGCGGACCTCGAGGACTTCCCGGCGGGCCCGCGCGCCCGAGAGATCGCAACGCGACTGGAGGGAATCGCCGGCGAGGAGAAAGATCCCCGATTCGCTCAGGCGGTCCTCGAGGAGAGCACGGAACTCGTGATGGAGGCGCCCTTCCTGCTGACTGAGACCCGCTTCGGCCACGTCTGCGTGAACGCGGGAATCGATCGCTCGAACGTCCCGGATCACGACCTGCTCCTGCTACCAAAGCGACCAGCGGGGAGCGCCGAGCGCATTCGGAACGGGTTGCTCGAACGCGGGATCGAGGACGTCGCCGTGATCGTCACCGACACCTGCGGGCGGCCGTTTCGTCACGGCCAGCGCGGCGTCGCCCTCGGCTGGGCCGGGATCCCGGCGAGTCGCGACTGGCGGGGCGAACGCGACCGCGACGGCCGCGAACTGGGCGTCACCGTCCAGTCGGTCGTCGACGAACTCGCCTCGGCCGCGAACCTGGTGACCGGCGAGGGCGCGGGCGGGACGCCCGCCGTGGTCGTCCGCGACTGGGACTTCGGCGATCACGGGGGAAGCGACGCGCTCTTTCGCGATCTCGAGGGTGACTTCGTTCGACAGGCGCTCCGGGACTGGAGGTACGAAGGCTGATGACGGCCGAGAACTCCGGCTCGAGCGATGCGACCGACGCGAACGATTCGTGCGACTCGACTGACTCGACCGGCGCGAGCGACGCGAGTAGCTCGAGTCCCACCTGGGGAATCGAGCTCACCCCCGAACACCCGCCGGACCGGATCGCCGACCTCGCGGCCCTCGCCGAAACCGAGGGCTTCGACGTCGCATTCTCGAGCAGCCACTACTTCAACCGGGATCCGTTCGTGACGCTCTCGCGGATGGCCGAGCGAACCGACTCGATCGCCCTCGGTCCCGGCGTCGTCAACCCGTTCCAGGATCACCCGGTGACGCTCGCGACCCGAATAGCGACGATCGACGAAATTTCGGGGGGTCGTGGCGTGTACGGCATCGGTGCCGGGGACCGCTCGGCGCTGTCGAACCTCGGCATCGAACACGACCGCCCCCTCCGGCGGGTCCTCGAGGCGTTCTCGGTGGCACGAGACCTCTGGGCCGGCGAGACCGTCACCCACGACGGGACGTTCACCGTCCAGGATGCCTCCCTTAATTTAGAGCCGACCGAGATCCCAGTCTACGTCGGTGCTCAGGGCCCCCACATGCTCCGCATGAGCGCGAAACACGCCGACGGCGTGCTCGTCAACGCCTCTCACCCGCGAGACCTCGAGTGGGCCGCCGACCAGCTCGAGATCGGCCTCACGGACCGCCCTGACGACCGCGGCTCGTTCGAGGCGCTCGCCTTCTCGAGTGTGAGCGTCGCCGACGAGGAGGCCGCGGCGCGGGAGGCCGCCCGGCCGCCGGTCGCGTTCATCGCTGGCGGGGCTGCCCCGCCCGTGATCGAGCGCCACGGACTCGACGAGGCAGCGGTGGAGGCGGTCGGTCGGCACCTCGAGGCTGGCGACCTCTCGGCGGCGTTCGAGGTCGTCACCCCCGCGATGATCGACGCGTTCGCCGTCGCCGGCACCCCGGAGACGGTCGCCAAACGGTTCGAGTCGATCCTCGAGTTCGTCGACGGCATCGTCGTCGGGTCGCCGCTGGGGCCGGACCTCGAGGGAGCGGTCGAACAGGCGGCGCGGGCGCTCGAGCAGGCGCAGGGGTGAGGCGAGGCGGCCCGGGGCGACCCGGGGCGACCGAGCGATTGGGCGAGGAAACGCCTAGTCGAGCGAGAAGAGACTGCCCAATCCGCCGAGGGCGAGCACGCCGAATACGCCCATGCTGAAGGCGACCAGGATCGCCCCGACCAGCAACAGGAGGGGAGCGAACCCATCGCCGGTAGCGACGTTCGAGAACTGGGTGATCATTTCGACCAGGTTGCTGACGATCGGGTCGAGGAGCGGAACGGAAGCCATGTGCGACGATTGTCAGCGATGGTACTTGGCGATATCGGTCTGGTCGACGGTCGTTCGGACCTGATCGATCGGCGCCGCTCGAGGAGCGCCGTCTATCGCCGCCTCTGGCCAGGATGCTGATTCAGACCCGACTCCAGGACAGCACTCGCCGGCTCGGGTCACGAGTATCGAAACGATGGTCTGGGAACGGCGATTCGGCCTCGACAAACAGTATAAACCTCGGGCGTTCGTATCGCCACGCGTGACCGAGGACAGACGACTCACCGACTACGTCCAGGACGAGGGGTCGTCCGCGTCGGTGACGGATACCGAGGAAGCTGATGCTGAGAAAGCGGATGCCGCGGAATCGGATACCACGAAAGCAGATTCCGAGGAAGCGAGTACCGAAGAAGCTGATTCCGGGGAAACGAGTGCCGAAGAAGCTAATTCCGAGGAAGCATCCGCCGCCGTGTCGTCGGGCGAAACGACTGCCTCGAGTACCCAGAACACGGACGACGCGGACGAATCCGACCCGTCCTCGTCGAGCGACACCGACGCCGGCCGCTCGACGTACGCCTGGGGGACTTACACCTGTGATCGCTGTGACTCGAGCGTCGACCGAGTCTGGCGAGACGACGGCGTACTGGTGTGTCCGTCGTGTAAGGAGTGGTGACCGGTGCGACAATTGTGACTCTACGGTCCTTTCGAGGCCAGTTTCACGCGATAATCGGTGACGAACGGGTTCGGCAGCGGCCGGGTGTCACCTCCAGAAGCTTTATGCTTCCGTCGTTACTTAGTACGAACGCAATGGCGAAAGGTACGGTCGCATTCTTCAACGACACTGGCGGATACGGATTCATCGAAACTGACGACGCAGACGACGACGTGTTCTTCCACATGGAAGACATCGGCGGTCCTGACCTCGAGGAGGGCCAGGAAGTCGAGTTCGACATCGAGCAGGCCGACAAAGGCCCGCGCGCGACGAATCTCGAACGACTCTGAGTCAGTCGAGCCAGACGGAGGTATCGTTTTCTGATCGTTACAACGTGAGTGCCAACAGCGTCGTCGGTCGGACACGGGCGGGTACAACTATTTCCCGCTGGCAATCCGAGAGTCTATCACTCCCATCCCGCCGTCCAGGCGTCGCGGCGCATCGTCGAGCGCCTGTCGACGGACCGAGCCTTACCTGAAAGACACAAAACATATGTCGATCAATTGCACAAGAAGCACTATCGACCGTGTATCCAGGGTATACCCGCTACGCTGGCCTCCAGACACGCAACCACCATGACCGACGCCAATCCTTCATCCCAGCCGGAGACGACGAATCAGCTCGGAACCATCGATCCACTCCCCATCTCAGCCGTCGCGGACGTCGTCGAGACGGTTCGCGAGAACGTGACGCGCGTGATCGTCGGTCACGACGACGAAGTCGACCACGTCATCACCACCATCCTCTCTCGTGGTCACGTGCTCCTCGACGACGTCCCCGGCGTCGGCAAGACGATGCTCGCCCGCTCTATCGCACGCTCGATCGACTGTAGCTTCCGACGGGTCCAGTTCACGCCCGACCTCCTCCCCTCCGACATCACCGGCGTCAACGTCTTCAACCAGAAGACCCGCGAGTTCGAGTTCCAGCACGGCCCCGTCTTCGCGAACGTAGTGCTCGGCGACGAGATCAACCGCGCCCCGCCGAAGACCCAGTCGGCCCTGCTCGAGGCCATGGAGGAACGCCAGGTGACCGTCGACGGCGACACCCGCCCGCTGCCGAACCCGTTCGTCGTCATCGCCACCCAGAACGCCATCGAACCGAACCGGACCTACGAACTCCCGTTCGCGGAAGTCGATCGCTTCATGAAGAAACTCTCGCTCGGCTACCCGAACACCGACGAGGAAGCCGAGATGCTCGGTCGTACGGTCGGTCACCACCCCATCGAGGGGCTCGAGCCAGTCACCGACCTCGAGTCTATCGTACGTGCACGCGAGACGGTGGCTAACGTCGCCGTCGAGCCCCCCGTCCGGGAGTACGCGAGCGAACTGGCCGGCTACACCCGCGAGCACGCCCACATCGGCGCGAGTCCACGCGGCACCATTGCCCTCCTGCGGGCCGCCCAGGCGAGGGCCGTGCTCGACGAGCGGGAGTACGTCATCCCGGACGACATCCAGCACGAGGCGCCGTACGTCTTCGCCCACCGGATCAAGACGAACGCGAACGGCCGCGAGACCGACGGTGCGGCCATCGTCCAGGACGCCCTCGAACACGTCCGCGTGCCATGAGACTCACGCGACGCGGCTGGGGGACCGTCGCCGTCGTCGGCTTCTGTCTCTGGATGGCTGCCAGCTTCGGCTCGCGAGCGCTCAACGCGGTCGTGGCGCCGCTAGCGTTCGTCCTCGTCGCCGGCGTGATCACGGCCGTGCGGGTCGACCGCCCGCGACTCCGACGGGTTCCGACCGGAGAAGGGTATCCAGGTGAGCGACGAACGGTCGAACTCACCGTCGACGTCGAGTCGCCGTTGTCGGCCACCGTCCGAGACAACCTCCCCGACGGCGTGTCCGCAGTCGACGACGGCAACGTTCGGGAGACGACCCTCGTCGACGGCAAATCGCTCACCTACGAGATCGACCTCGAGGGCCGCGGCATCCACGAACTCGGCCCGGTCACGGTCGTCGTCAGCGACGTCTTCGGGCTCATCGAGCAGCGGTTCGAGTACGACCGGACCGACGAGGTGCTGGTCTATCCCCGAGTTCACGACCTCCGGGGCGGCGCGAAACACGACCTGCAGCTGCTTCACGACGCCGTCGGCGCCTACGACCGCGAGGAGTTCGACCACCTCCGCGAGTACACCCGTGGCGATTCTCTTCGAGACATTCACTGGAAGTCCGCCGCCAAACGAGCCGACGACGAACTCGTCGTCAAGGAGTTCGTCGCCGACGGTCGCGTTGGCTCGGTCGACCTCGTCGGCGAGTGCATTCCTGGACGCGACGACGACCTCGCCGCCGCCATCGCCAGCGTGGCGACGTATCTGCTCAGGGAAGACGTCGCCGTCGGCGTCTCGACCGCCGAGGGCACTCTCGAGGCCGACGCGGGCGAACGTCACCACCTCGAGGTGTTGCGACAGCTCGCTGTGGCCGGTCCCGGCGAGCTCGACGACCGCGCTCGACGGGAGGCGGACGTCCTCATCCAGGCGGACGCGTCGGGTGTCCTGGTGCTCGTCGACGGGCACGAAATTCCGTTCGACCGGCTTCGCGGATGTCGCAGGCGTCGCGAACGTCGCGGCGGCGCCGTCGACGAGTCCTCGACCGGATCGACGGCGATAGCCACCGACGGGTCCGGTGGCTCGAGCGCCGACGGGTCTGGCGGGTTCAGTTCCTCCAGTACCTCCGGTGACGATCTCGAGGAGCCTGGTACGGGGGTGTCGGTATGAGCACGCGAACCGTTCCGAACTCGATCGCCACGTCGCTCGAGGGATCGACGACGACGCTCTTTCGAACCCTCGCGCTGGCGGGCGTGCTCGTCCTCCTCGCGGCCATCGTCTTCACGCTGAGTGAGATCACGCGAACCGTCGGCGGCACGCAGTCGCTGTACCTCCTCGTGCTCACGATGGTGATCGCAGCGACGATTCTCGCCCACGCGATCCGACCGCGGACGGCTCTCGCAATCGGCCTGGGCGCGACGGCGATTGGCTTCCTGTACTACCTCGAGGCCGCTGGCTACAATCCGGGAGCCGCAGCCGCTCAGGCCGACAAGTTCATCTCGGACACGATCACGCTCGCGACCGGAATGCCACTGATTCAGATGCTCGAGGCGGGCATCTGGACGCTGGGTTTTGCGCCCGCGCCGGTCTTTCTCACGTGGTACCTCGCGATGCGCGAGCGGTACGTCCTGAGCGTCGTTCCTGGTGGAGTAGCTCTCCTGTTTCTCGTATTGACGACGGACGCTGGCATCGGCGTGACTCTCGTGGGCGTCGTCGGCGGCATCGCCGCGGTCGGGTTCGGCGAACTCGACCGACACGAGGGGTCGATCGCTCAGGCCGACGTCCTGGCGATCATGTTCGCGATCATCGTCTTCCTCTCGATGACCATTACGTTCGTCCCCGGCGGGGCCGCCAGCCCCACGTTCTTGCTCGAGAGCGAGCCGGGCACGCTCGACGGCGCCGTCGACAGCGACCCCGATCGGTCGACAATTACCGGCAGCGTCGACCTCTCGCCGGAGGTTCACTTCACCGTCGTGACGGAGGAGCCGTCTTACTGGCGAACGGGGGTGTACGACCGCTACACGGGTGATTCGTGGGTCAGGAGCGGCCCGGACGCACCCTACGACGACGTCGGCCTTCCCGAACCGGACGGGGAGTACGAGACGGCCAAACACACGATTACCATCGAGCGCCAGTTCGGGGTGATGCCGGTCGCCACTAATCCGACCGCACTCGATGGCGACGTGACGGCACACACGCGCGTGTCCGACCACGGCCAGCCGATGCCCGACGGTCCGCTCATCGCCGGCGACACGTACAACGTCGAGAGCGCGGTCCTCGAGGCCGACCCCACTACCCTCAACGAGGCCGGGACGGAGTATCCCGAGCCGATCACGGAGTACTACCTCCAGATGCCCGAGAGTCGTTCGGACGAGTTCGCCGCGCGAACCGACGAGATCATCGCCGAATCCGACGCGGAGACGCCCTACGAGAAGGCCGCCGCTATCGAACGGTACTTCCAGGACGGCTACGACTACACCCTCGAGGTCGACCGGCCCGGTGGCAACGCCGCCGAGGAATTCCTGCTCGAGATGGACGAGGGCTACTGCGTCTACTTCGCGACGACGATGACCCAGATGCTGCGCTCGGAGGGAATCCCCGCCAGGTACGCCACCGGCTACACCACGGGCCAGCAAGTCGACGACAACGAGTACGTCGTCCGTGGTCTCGATGCCCACGCCTGGGTCGAGGTCTACTTCCCCGACCAGGGCTGGGTCGTCTTCGAGCCGACGCCCTCCTCGTCCCGGGACGCCACTCACCAGGAGCGACTCGAGCAGGCCCGCGAGGACAACGAATCAGGCGTCGACACGGACCAGAGCGAGGACGTTCCCGTCGACGGTCCGGAAGAGAACGAGTCGGTGCCCGACGTCGATGGCGACATCGACGATTTGCTCGATCCGAACGACACCAGCGACGACCCGTCGGGGAACGAGACGAACGACACCAACGACACCAACGATACCCCCGGCGGACCAGGCGGGCCCCAGGATCCGCTCCAGCCCGGCAACCCGTCTGAAGACGGCACGGGCGGCACCGGCGGCGTCGATTCGACCGACGAGGACGAGGAGGACCTGATCCCGTTCGCGCCCGGCGACCTCCTCGTCGGCGTCGCACTCCTGATCGGTCTCGCCGCCGGGGGCCATCGAGCGGGAGTCGGCTCGCTCGTGAGCCGCGAAGTCAGCCGCTACTGGCACGGCTTCCGCAGCGATCCCACCGAGGACACCGTCCGGGCCTACGAGCGTCTCGAACTCGTCCTCGCGCGTCGCTTCCGGCCCCGCAAACGCGGGGAATCGCGACGCCAGTACGTCGATTCGCTCGAGCGGGTCGGCCTGACAGACCCGCGTGCGAGACGCGTGTTGGAGTGTTACGAGCGGGCTCACTACGGCGGTGGGGTCGACGAAGCCACGGCCGACGAGGCCGTCTCGCTGGTCACGGCACTCGCCCGCGAACGGGCGCCGCTCGTCGGTCGGCTGTGGCGCTAGTGGCGTTCCAGGCCCGAACTGATGGGTGAAACCGATAGCGTTCGTCCGGCTTTACTCGTCAGTCGACGCCTGGAAGGGTAATGGATGGTCGAGCCTGGAGAAGAGACGAACCGACACCTCGTATCTGAAGTGATGAGACGAACCGTTATCTCGTATCCGAAGTGATGAGACGAACCGTTATCTCGTATCCGAAGTGATGAGACGGATCGATACCTCGTATTCAGTTCGTCCCATCCATCCGATCGATCAACGCCTCCTGGAACACTCGTTCGTCGTGATTACCAGAGCTGAACCCGCGGCATCCCACACTCTTCACAACAGACCGCGCTGTTGCCCTTGTACTCGGTTCGAACGAGCGAGCCAGCCCGACAGGACGGACAGGGTTCTCCCTCGAGAGCGACCAGTAACTGCCGCCCGTCGTCGATGCGTGTTGCCATAACGTGGGGGTCGCCTCCGCCGAGAGAAACGATTGGGCTTGCCAGTGCAGTCTCCTCACCGCCCCGCCGTGGATCAAAACAGGGTAACCCCTCGAGTCCAAACCTCAGCCGATGACGTTTCATCGGATTTCCCTCGGGAACACCGTCTTCGAGGGAGCCAACAACGCGTATCTGTTCGACGGCGAGGCGACCGTCCTGCTCGATACGGGCGTCGCCGTCCTGGACACCCGGGCCGAACTCGAGACGGGGCTTCGCGAGCAGGCGGTCGAGTTCACGGATCTCGACGCAATCGTCCTCACTCACTATCACGCCGACCACGCCGGACTCGCCGGCGAGATTCAGGCCGAAAGCGGGGCGACCGTCCACGCTCACGCCGCCGACGCACCGCTGATCGCCCACGACCAGGACGCCTGGACCGACCTCGAAACCCGCCAGCGACGACTGTTTGCGGACTGGGGTATGCCGAGTGACGCGCGCGAGGAACTCCTCGAATTTCTCGATACCGGCGAGGGGATGGGGATCTACGGCGAATCCGTCGACGTGACACCGTTCGAGGACGGTGACCACCTCTCGTTCGGCGACCTGGCGCTCGAGGTTCGCCACGCGCCTGGACACACGGCCGGCCTGAGCTGTTTCGTCCCCGCCGACGCACCCGACGAGGTCTACACCGGCGACGCCCTCCTCCCCGAGTACACCCCGAACGTCGGCGGCGCGGACGTCCGCCTCGAGGGAGCACTCTCGGCGTACGTGGAGACGCTCGAGGCGCTGATCGAGGCCGACTACTCGTGCGCCTGGCCAGGTCACCGCGATCCGATCGACGACCCCGCAGGACGTGCTCGCTACATCCTGACTCACCACGAAGAACGCGCCTACCGGGTCGCGAACGTGCTGGCCGACACCGGTCCCGCTGACGCCTGGACGATCAGCGCCCGTCTCTTCGGCGACCTCACCGACATCCACATCCTCCACGGACCCGGCGAGGCGTACGCCCACCTCGAGCACTTGCGTGAACACGGCGCCGTAACTGCCGACCGCGAGACGGGCGGGGCTGACAGCGATGCCGCGAGCATCCACTACCGACTCACCGACGACGGGCGAGCCCAACTCGAATCCCCGACCGACGACCGCTGGCCCCTCTCGGACGCCGTCCGCTGATCTCACATCTCGCCCCGTCCTGGACGAGCCGCTCGACGCGTGACTGTGTTCGAACTGGTCGCGTCAGTCCTCGGTGTAGATTAGTACGGGCCGGCCAGAGCCGTCGCTCACCGGTTAGCGCTCGATAAAATGAAAGTCAGTGGCGTCCCTTACAGGTCGCGGGGCTGGACCGTCTTCCGGTCGTTGTCTTCGGCACGTCGGGCAGCATCCTCGAGCAGCTCGGACACTTCCTCGTCGAGTGCTTCGTAGAAGTCCGAAGCGACGTTTTTGTCATCGAGTGCTTCCTTTACGGCGGCTTTGACGATAAGGTCTGCCATACAGAATACCCGTTCCCGTTTCCCTACTATAAAGGTTCTGTTTGTGAGCGGCGAATTCGGGCTCGAGCGGCCCGATAGAGCGTCTTTACGCACACTACCCACCAGAAAGTATATGTCGAATGAAGTTCCGGGGACCGTCGGACCCCCTCGAATCGGCCCAAACTGCCCTCGAACGCGCTCGCGCGCGCTCTCGAGACGGCCTACCGCCATCCCGGCTGAAGAACGGCGGCCCCGTTCACGGCGTTCGTGGATGTTGGACGACCTCACTGTGGAGGACGACCTCACCGTGGAGGACGACTGCACCGATGGGACCATTCGATCGCGATGGACGTTTCATCTCGTATAACCGCCTGATCTGGTCAGCGATATCACTGAGACGGTTCCGATTCGAACGACCGACGAACCGCTCGTAGTACGGGACAGTGGCTATCAGGACTGGGAGAGACTGGCCGAAGGAGAAACTCACTCGTACACGAAGTACCAACGTGAGAAGAGCCTAGGCCGGGACATATACGAAAGGTTCAATGTCCCACTTATTAAAGATACCCCAATCAACACATGCCGGACATCCGAAAGCAGATCACGAACTTGCACGAAAGGATCCAGGAATCTAATGACATCAGTGAGAAAGATAAGGAACTTCTCATTGCGTTCAGCGACGAACTCGACCTCCTCAAATCCAAATATTCTGACCATCGTCACAACAAACTCCTCCGCCACTGCACCATCATGGCTGAAGAAGCCGGGGAGCTTACCGCGGCACTCGAGGACGAAGACGCCGCGAAAGATATCGTCCGCTGGATCAACCGGACGTACGACAACGAGTACACGAATCACGACTACCGAACGGCCCTTCGCGTCTTCGGCAAACGCGTCACCGAAGGCGGAGACTATCCATCGAGTATCGAGTGGGTTCCGTCCGGGACCTCGAGCAGCCACGATCCTGTTCCCGACCCGGCAGACATGCTCGAGTGGGAAGCAGATATCATACCGATGGTTGACGCAGCGAGAAACTCCCGAGATGCCGCACTCATCACCGTCGCCTTCGACGCGGGGCCTCGAGCGGACGAGCTTCGTAATCTCTCGGTCGGCGACGTGAGTGATGGCGAACACGGACTCCGGATCTGGGTCGACGGGAAGACCGGACAGCGCTCGGTCGATCTCATACCCAGTGTACCGTATCTCAAGCGTTGGCTTAGTGACCATCCAGCACCGGAAGATAGTACAGCGCCACTCTGGTCGAAGCTGAACACCGCTGATGGAATCAGCTATCGGCAGTTCCTGAACTGTTTCAAAGACGCCGCTAAACGAGCCGGCGTCACCAAATCGGTCACCCCGACCAATTTCAGAAAGTCCAACGCGACCTACCTCGCGCGCAAAAGCATGAATCAGGCGTTCATCGAGGATCGCCAAGGACGAAAGCGTGGGAGCGACGCCACTGCTCACTACGTCGCTCGCTTCGGAACCGATAGCGAAGCCGAGTACGCCCGACTCCACGGTCTCGAGGTCGACGAAGAGGAACCCGAGCCGATCGGCCCAGTCGAATGTCCTCGGTGTACCAAGGAAAACCCCCCTCACGAGAGTAAGTGTGTCTGGTGTGGCCAGGTGCTCGAGTACGATGCGGTCGATTCGATCGAAGAGGCACAACGAGACGTCCGGGACGTTGTCCTCCGTCTTGCTAGTGATGACCCCGAAATCCTCACTGACTTCCAACGGAACCGTGAGTTGATGGATCTCTTCGAAAGTGATCCCGATCTCTACGAAGAAGCACAGGAGTTCGTCGAGAGTCTGCCCGACGAATAACGTCATTCGAGGTCGCGCTTTATTCGGTCTAGTTCCGCTTGCACCCGATCGATGGTCTCGACGTTCCCGCTGTTCGCTAGAACCGTTAGTGCGTACGCGCGTGACTCGGAATCTCCGTACGCCAGGAGCCGGCTCAGGAGATCAGTATTCGATTCCGCATAGCGGCGGATTTCGGCGTTACTCATCGGATCACCGCCGTGGTGGGTGGTGTAGTCAGTATGCGGTTCTGCAGTCCCTGAATGCGAGGTGTGTTCGTTGGCATTCTGTTGAGTCTGATTTTCGTATGGTGGTGTGTGGCTGATCTCGAGAGGGTAGAGAGTCTTGCCAGTCACTGACTGGTAGTGATACTCTCGGCCCGATCGAGCGGTCGGTATTGGTCAGAGCCAGAATGGCTCTGTTCAACCGTCTCCGTTCTATCTTCCTGCAACCCAGTGTTGCGGACTTGTACAGGTAGATCGACTCGGACAGACGTATTAAATTCTCACTTCTTGTGGAGGGTGTACTTTCCCCTCAAAAAGCGATAGACTGCATCGCCTAGTTGGTCAATTTGCATAATAATCCAATCCAGATATAATAGGGTGAATTAGCAACTATTCAGATTGAATATTCGCGATCAAAATTGGTGCGCGCGAGGAATTGGTTCTGGCGAATGCTATCCAGTAAGTCCGAATAGGGGTTATCTAACAATATATCTATCACAAGGAGTGACTATATGAGCGAGGCTCGCCAACTCTTTTGGAAAGAACTCAACAATTCGATTAGACGAAGACCCAATACCCCACTTCGTGAAACGACTCGAGCTGATTCAGAGAACGACAACTGGAGACCACAACGTCATTTGACGGATTCGGTTGGCTACAGTTTCAATCTCCCAATGCGAGACAATGAGATCATGGTGTACCTCGTAGCCCGAAGAACACGGAATAGGGAAGCTATTTTTGAACATCTCAGTGAATACCAGGAAGAAATTGCGGGGGCATTCGAGGAACCGTTAGAATGGAGACCGTCTGATGGAATCTACAAGCTCATTCTCAGGCGGAAAGCCGATCTTGAAAATAGAAGAGATGAATGGGAGAATTACTGTGACTGGTTGATCGATCGGGCCGAAAGGCTCTATTTTGCTACTGGCCCCTACCTCGCCGGTTTCGATGCGAAGAAGTGAGTGTTGCTAAAATTACCAACTCCACCAACTTCACCAACTCCTCGTAATGGTCAACGGATGGTTTGCAATCGGGCAGCATCGAACTCTATGCCAGGATGGAATGATCTCCCTGGCCCCAATGTTATTCGACCTCGTACTGGGATCCGTTAAATCGCGAAAAGACGCATCTGAGTCGCCTGAGGTGCATGAAATTACAGTCTAATGGGGGAGAGTCAAGTGATGATAGCCGACTAGCGGTAGTCGGGATTCTTCGATCACATTACCGTTCTCCCAGTTCGAAGGTTGAATGGTCGTTGAGAAGGGCCATATTGACTTTACAACCCGACTAGGAGGAGTCGGGTCTGGAGTTAGCGTTCTATCGCGAAAACAGACACCTCAGTCGATCGAAATAGTCGTATTCGAATTTACGACGACGACAACAAAAATCTCCCGGCTCGACACGAGTCTAAGTACCGATCTTATCGACTATATCGACTCGGGTAACGAGATGTACTCCCTCGGAGACGTTATGGTGTAATCTAGCGGGAGCAATATCGACTACAGGTAGTCGGGTTCTGAGTTCCCCGCTTTATCGCGAAAACCAGTATTTCGGTCGGTCCAAATAGCCATATTCGGATCTACGAGGATCCCAAGAAATAGCCATTATGTGCCCCGGTACGTTACCGATTCTAATGACCGACCTCGTCTACTACCATCATCCCGACGACGAGTAATATTCACTCGCGTACGTGACGCTCGACCGCGACGAGATCGACCCCGACGATGGGAAGGTCGAAAGCTACCAACTCGAGGAAACGGTGCATGTCCTCTACACTAACTCCGGGGCGAGTGGGACAGTCAACGATCCTACCGGAATAGTTCTAAGACCACCCTCTACCCTATACTATCGCCGTGTTGGTTAGGCGGGGTTCAGCATCCGATCAAGCATCTTTCGCCCGTGGCTTTTGTCGGAGTAGAGGGTATCGAAAACCTCTTCGACAGCGATGTAATCTATGCTGTCCTTAGTTTTCGGTTCGTATTCAGCAGGTCCAAATAACACCAACCGAGCGTTCTCATCAGCGTAATTCCGTAGCCTTTGGATCTTCGATTCCAGTTTATTCGTATCTGACTCTTGGGTTACTTGAGCAAGAATACGTTCGCTCGCTGTACCGCCGACAATATCCACGTCACGGAGGGTTCGACCGACGGGAAGCGTCGGGAAATACCCCTCAAATTGCACCCGTAGGAATTCGTTGCAGGCAACCTCTAACTGCTCAGAGGAAAGTGATCCGACTTCTGCTGGGAGTTGTCCCTCTCGGACTACGGCCCGTACCTGGTCTTCTGCAGCCTTCCACCGGCAGAGAGAGTGACCTTGTGGGCGCACTGCAGAAAGAACAGGATGGTCTTTAAACGATACAACGTGTATCATCTCATCATCCATCGAGAGGGTTTTGAATATGCTATCGCCAACGTCTTCCCCAACTGGCTTTGAACCCGGAGGAACGACACCGATCAACATCTCATCTGAGTGAATATCGTAGTCGTTGCCGTAGTAAGCAGCTATAATAACACCTCTTTCACCGAAATCGTTTAACCGCTGAATTTCACTTTGAGCGGTCGAGTTGTCATAATCCGAGGGGTCGGTACTGTATTTTTCACCCCAATGCAAGCCTACCTTCCGTTGGTTCCATAACTTTCTAACGTCCTCTTCAGGTCTTGTTCCGCTAAATTTGTGCCTGAAAAACGCAACGTTCAGGTCAGCAATATTGTAACTCATAGTTACAAATCTGACAGTGGTATATTAAATATATTTGCATTAGCAGAACTGAACATTGGCACGGCTCGGCACACTTTGAGCCTCCCTGCAGTAACACGAATGAACTCAGTCTGAATAAGTCAATTCCTGTGCTCAAACACTCACACTATATAGTAGTTATCACAGAATACCTGGCTACATCGGATATTGGCAAAAACATATATTACCAACATGTACCTTGTCGAAGTATGATTGATCCCGATATTGAGCGCGCACAAATACTCGCCAGACAAGCGAAACACGAGGCAGTCACAGCGGAACGCTTGACTAAAACTAAAATCGGGATCATACGCTATCGACTACACGACGATCCGGTATACCGGCTCCTTCGGTCTGATGAACAGCCTCATTTTTTATTCCACTCAAGTCGCCATACACCCGCGTTCAATGGCCCTTCAGCCCCAAAGAAGATTGAGCGATCGCGTCGGTTTCGGGTGCTTCACCTCATCACTGACTCGAGGTGGGTAATGATCGCTGGAAACCGACGGGGTGATCAGAAACACGAGATCAGACTGGACGAAATCAAAGCCACGAACTACGAAACCGGCAATTCGCTTCGATCGAGAATTTCGAGAAACCTGTTTGCTTTGGAAACTGAAGGCGCTCACTACACAATTCCCCTCTCTAATGACTATGGGGTAACCGCACTCGAAGAGTTGACCGTCTACCTTCAGGAGACTCATGGGGCGATTGCTGGTGGCGTCGCAGTTGATTCGGATGAAGCAGGGTACACAATTGCAGGGAATGATTCGATCGAGTACAGCGAAGCCGATGTCCGCTCGAGGCTCGATCGAGTTCCAGACGCGGCTATGGACGAAGCCAATGAATTACTGGCAAAAACAAACGACCCCGAGACTCTCGTCCCTCAGTTAAACAGGCTCATCGAACGAGAAGAACAATCGAGTCGATCACTGGACGAGATGGTAAGCGAGGCGTCATCAGTTGAAGAACTCCGTCGAGAGCTCGAGACACCGGCAGAACGTGCCCAACGGCGAGCAAAAGAGCGGGCCGAAAAAGGGTTTGAACAGGCCCGTGAGACGTTCAAACAGTCTGACCCGGAAGAAGTCGGGAAATGGGGCGTAAGCGTCGGGCAAGCAGCTCTTCCACTAGCCAGAGTAGCGCCCGGTTCAACACCTTTGTGGCTGGCCGCGTATTTCGTTCTTGGTGGTGCTGCTGGCGTTCACGCTAGCGGGAGTAAAGCGTCACCATTAGCTGAGATAGATCCAGAGGCGCTCGCTGCCCACGTGACCGCGCTAGCACAGGCAGGCAAAGGCCTCGAAAATATCGATGGGGAAGTGACCGGTACGTTACTCGGTGCGTTCACACACCTTGGAACCCAGCTTGCCCCCGAGGAATACGCAAAATGGATCGTCGCCGCCGATCCGGAAGCAATTCTCGCAGGAGCCGAAGCAGGTGCAGAATTCGCAATGAGTGACGATGTCACCGGTAGTCGAAGACAAGGAGCGGTTGCAGGAGCAGGGCTAGGTGCTCTCGGGAGTTATACTACGAATAGCGATTCAGATGCTTTTCGTGAGATACTCGATGCAGACCTCTACGAGCAATATCTGAAAGAGATCGCCAGCGAGAACACTCGAGCGCTCGAGACGTCAACAGAATAATTAGATCGATACTGTTCGTGGAACCAAGACACGTGAATACTATAGGGACGGTCACCAATCGGTACAGTATGTCAACCGGATCACTCGAGGAAACTCTCACAACTGTTCAAGACGAGTTAGGATCACTTGGCGTAGAGGATGCGTTAGCGCGTGAAGTGCTCTCGTATCGACTCCTCATCGAACGATTAGGAGAAGATGGCAACAACGACTGGTGGGATTCTATTGTATTGACCGAAACCGGACGTGACCGGCTCGAAGAGGTAACGCCCAAGACGGCAACGAGGTCTCGTATTGAACTTGCACAGCGCATCGGTCGAAAGGTGGAGCAAGAGCACGTTCCCGAAGATTCACTTTCTCTCTTCTATCTCGGGCCGACAGCCGAATCACAGATCGACGCCGAGCTCGAGAGCGTAGTAGATGAAGAGGAGTCCTTCCAGGTACTCGAATCACTCTCGAAGACGATTGAAGAGCCAGGCTGGTCTGAGCGTCTCGCCAGTGACGCTGAACCCGTTTCGTCGACGACAGACTCGACGATACTGCTCGGCGAGGTTAACGATGAAACAGACCTGAAATCACGAAACACGCTCCGGGACGTTGCCCGTCGGTGTGTACTCGCGTATGGTCAGTCGACTTCAGCCACCCTCCGAGTGCCCTATTACACCATCGACCGATGATGAAACAACCAGTAGATCCGGACGACGTAGAGTACGATTCGTGGATAGCACACAACACGACGTACATTGAGGAGACAAAGCGCATTCTCGAGGAATATGTTGAGCACGAATCGTTCGATGTTGTCAAAGAACGTGTGATTGAGAAGAACATTCTGAACAAGGAGACCAACAAGTATCGAAGGCGCGTCTTTCGTGAGATTGCTCGTCGGTATATTCCTCGCGAAGACGAGTACGTCGAAACCCCGTTGATGCGTGTACTCGCTTCAGACGTCGACGAGTCCGTCAAAGAGTGGATTCTTTATTACGAGTTTTCCCAGAATAGTCTGATCCATCGTGTGACAGTCGATTTCCTGTATCAGAAATATACGTCGGGAGCGCTCCTTATTCAAGCACCCGAAATCCGGGCGTACATCACTGAATTAGGGGAAGATCACCCCGAGATACAGGACTGGTCGCAGAGTACGCTCGAAGAAGCGAGTACGAAGTATCTGAGTTCTCTTAAGAACTTTGGGCTGTTGAAGGGAGTACAGGAAAAAGAGTTTGCGGTGTTCTACGTGCCAGACGAAGCGATCGCGTACGTTTGCTATCGACTATACGGAAGCGATGCTGAAACTGTCGACGAGCTCGTTTCACATCCTGATTGGCGGCTCTTTCTCTTTGACGAAGACGAGGTGCGACGACGACTGCAAGGAATCAGTCCACGGTACGTCCGATACGAAAAACGAGGCAGCACCGAACGGATCGAACCGGTATTCGACGACATTAACGAGGTTATCGATGACTTCGAGTAACGTACAATCGCGAATGGAGGAACTCGAGTCGCTTACGATAGACAACCGTGAACGGATTGGCCGACGGACAGGTGTGCCGTTCATTGTCTTCACGTACGACCCAAAAGATGAGCTCTCCGTCGAAGAGACAATTGATGCATACGTGAAAAAACTCCGGAACCGGAGGCAATCAGTCGAGCTCATCGACATGCGCGATCTCGTCTTTTCCCTCCTCGAGGAGGAACGGATCCTCGATGCCGTGATTGAGAAAGAGCAGGCTGACGAAGGTGAGTTAAGCGAAGGACTCTCTTCTGTTCTTCTTGGCGGTCGAACGGATGAACAGGGACTCATCGCCGAAACGATCAAAAGCCGAATCGGTGATGTCGAGACCGCGGTCGTGTACCGAACCGGTATCTTGTATCCCTTCGCAGGGATTTCCTCGATTCTCATGCAGCTGGAGAACGAGATCGAGACGCCGTTCGTGGTATTCTATCCGGCGGTCAAGGATGACAAGAGTTTAAAATTCCTCGACAAAACAGAGGGAGCATACTACCGCGCTCGGGTGATCTAATATGAGTTCAAACACGATTACGACGATTGAGGACATCTTCTATCGGAAGATCGATCGACACATCAACCGCGTCGTCAAGGTCGAGCAAGACGATACGGAGACGGTTAAACAGGAACTCGACGAGTACGTGCTGACCGGCTCTCTCGAGCAACACTATCTGAAGATTCTGGAAGCGATTCGGGAGACGGAACACAATCCAACTGACGAGACGGGCGTTTGGATCTCCGGTTTCTTTGGGTCAGGGAAGAGCCACTTCATGAAGATCCTCGGCTACGTACTGGAGGATAAGACCCTTCCAGACGGTCGATCGGCGTCAGATGCGTTCAAACCGCGAGCGCAAGACGAGACGCTAAAGGCGACCGTCGACGCCGTGAGCCGAACGTTCGATTCTGAAGTGCTGATGTTCCAAATCGGGTCGCGAACGAGCAGGGCCGGGGAAGATTCGATCACCGACGTCATCAACCGCGAGTTCAATCGGAAACGTGGCTACGCAGAACTCCCGTGGGTCGCTCGACTCGAGGAGGATCTCGAAAACGAAGGGCGATACGAAGCGTTCAAGGAAGCAGTAGAGGCTGAGGACGGTCGAGAGTGGGAAGACGTTCGTCAAACCGCAGCGTTCGTCGAGCCGAAAATCGAACAGGGGCTTATCGATGCCGTTCCCGGCTTCGACGAACAGGACGCGAAAAATGCGATAACGAACGTCAAAGAAGAGCCCGAGATCACTCCTGCTTCGCTGGCGGAACGAATTCTCAATTACGTCGAACAGAAAGAACGGAAGACGGACCAGGACGTGCGCTATTTCGTCTTTCTCGACGAAATTTCGCAGTTCATCGGCGACGACGAACAGATGCTCCTCGAGTTACAGAGCATCGCCGAAGAGTTCGGCCAGCAGGGTATGGGTAAACTGTGGCTCGGCGTCACGTCACAGGAGAAACTCGAGGAACTCGTTCCAGGTGTCCTCGCAAAAAACCTCGAGGAATCAAAGGTCGGGGACCGATTCCCACACCAAACTGACCTAATCTCCGACAACCTCGAGGACGTCGTCCGCGATCGAATTCTACAGAAGAAGGGAGAGGCAATCCCGTCGATCGAGTCGTTGTACGACGAGAACGAGGGAAGGTTGAGTGCCAGGTACAAACTCCATTCGTCCCGTCAGATGGAGTCCATCGAGGAGGAATCCTTCGTAGAATGCTACCCGTTTCTGCCATATCAGCTAGAGATCCTCCCTCAGATCTTCGCCGCTCTTCGAGGAAGAGGGTCAGACGATCGGTTAACGGGACGAGAACGAACACTCATCGACGTTACACAGAGCGTTTTCAACGAACCACACAACCTGCGAGATCGAGAGCTGGGTTCGCTCGCTACGCTCGATCTGGTGTACGAAGAGATCGTCGAGGACATCGACGATGACGATCAGCGGACGATCGCCAACGCGGCCCCACAGGAAGTCGACGAGGAATTAGCACGTCGAGTACTGAAATCACTCTACCTGCTCCAGCGGCTCGACTGGATTCCGAATACGGCAGCGAACGTCGCGACGACACTATACGACGAAATCGGCGACATGAGTGCCCTCGAGAGTCAGATCGAGGAGGTACTCGAGCAGCTAGTCGAGGAGGGGTACGTCGGCCGAAGCGAGGAGGGGTATCGGTTCCTGCAAGAATCCGAACGAAAACTCGAAGACGAAATCGCCTCGGTCAACGTAAACGAAGGCGAAATCCGCCGTCGATCAAAAGCGTTCGTCCGCGAGAGCCTGGACAACGCCGATACGGTTCGGTACCGAGAACAGGCGTTTTCCCTCTCGATTGAGGCTGATGGTGAGCAACTTTCGGACAAAGGGTACATTCATCTCCATGCGTACTCGCCCGTTCATCAGCAGTACGAGGAGGTCGATCCGCGGACACTGAAGACCCAGAGTTTCGACCAGGGGGACACGATTTACTGGATCGCCGACGACAGCGATGCAGACGACATCAAGAGTCGAATCAAGCGCATTACCCAGATCGAGCAGATCGTTTCCGAGAAACGAGGCCAGCAAACCAGTGCCGAAGAGCAGGAAGCACTCGACCAGAAGAAGGAAGATCTCACACGGATGCGTCGAAGCGTCGAGCGAGACATTGATGCCGGTTTCCAGACGGGGACGCTGATCTATCACGGCACCGAGACGAATCTGGAGGAGTCTGGCACGCGACTTGATCGAATCGTCCAGGATCCGGCTCGAGACGCGGTTGAACGTGTCTTCACCAAACTCGATGACGGGTTAGGAAGCGTAAGCAACCGGAATATCGAAGCTCTATTCGGTGATATCGAAGGGCGGTCGAACCCGGCAGTGTTCAAAGAACTGAATATCGTCATCAACGGCGAATTGAATCCGGAAGCTCGGATCGCAAGTGAGGTGGCCGACGAGATCGACGCTCGAGAGAAAACCGGTGACGTACCCACCGGGAAAGCGCTGATCGAACATTTCGAGGAACCACCGTATGGATGGAGTCGCGACGTGGTCAGGCTCGCGGCTGCCGTGCTGTTCCGGAACGGTTCGATCATGGCGATCTACAAGGAGCAAACGTTCGACAGTTACGTCGACGACGGTGCACAGGAGGTGTTCACACAGATTTCGAAGTTCCGGGATGCCTCCTTCAAGGAACGTGAGACGGTCGACCCCGAAGTTCGAAACGAAGCGAAACAGACCCTGGACATCCTGTTCGATAAAAAGGTCAAACAAACCGATCAAGAAGTCGCACAGGGGATTTCGGAGGTCTCGAGTGAGTGGATTGAGAAGTGCAAAGAGCGGCAGACGAAACTCGACGACGCCTTCTTCCCGCTCCGCGATGAAGCAAAGCGGCTCGTTACCATACTCGAAGGGATCCGCGGTAAAGGTACGTCTGCCGCAAAGATCAACGCGTTCCTCGAGCACAAGGACGAACTGGAAGATCTAGTCGATACGGTGAAGAAAATCGTCCAGTTCGACCAGTCTGGCAAACTCGAGAAGTACGCCATCTATCGTGAGTTCCTCGAAAACGAGTGGGAAGAGTTCAAAACGCTCGAACAGACGTCGTCGTTCGTCGAGATTAGCGACGACGTCCACGAGGCAGCTAGGCAACTCGAGGGTGAGATCGATTCGACGGCGATCATGGAGAACTGGTCGAACGTCGAGACGGATTATCACACGATCGCTAACGCCTACGCTCGAACGTACGAGGATCTCTACACGAAACGGTACGAGTTGTACTCCCGTGCAGCCGACGACGTCCGTGCTCTGGGTGCTGACCTCGACAACGACGACCTGGAGACCGCGGTCGAGCCGTTGACGAGCCGGATGGGGAATGCATCGATTTCCATCGATGTCGATGGACGTTCGCACCTGAACCTCAATCCGAGTCTCAAACAGTTGAGTGAGTACCTCCAGACCGTCGACTCTTATCGCCGGACGGCTCGGGATCTCGTCGATAAACTTCGACCAGAAGACGAGAACGTCACCCACCACCGTGTCGAACTCGAGGAATTCTTTGGTGGGGTCGTCGTGAGTGAGGAATCCGACCTCGATGCGCCAATTGACCGGCTTCGGACGGAAGTGCTCGAATTACTCGAGGAGGAAGGAGAGGTCGAGGTACACTTCGAGTAATTAGAGTCCATTGTACGTTCTTCATTTCAGATTGTGTGTACCACTGTCGTCTTTCCGGCAGAGATTATGTGACGAATTTGAGGGTGTGGATGTATAGGTTTAATTCAACAAGAGATACAACTCCAATCTCATGGTCGACGAGATCCCGGAGGAATTACGAAGTGATATCGAATCTTTCTTCGAAGAGTATGATCCATCGTTAAAAGATTTGATCTTTCTTCAGGTTGAAGTGCTTATTGAAGAAGCAGAGGACGAGTTTTTGGAAGAATGGGAAAAATCCGACGAGGAGGCTAATATATACAGCAAACCGTATGAATCTGATGGCGCGATGATCTGGCGGCTTACCGAACAGATAGGGATTGACGCCGATTTTGTGACCTGGTGGTTGGCAGCTATCTCCTTCAACGACGACGGCGGGCCTTTCTACTTGGTTCATGAACGATCTGACCAAATCAGGCTGAGCGGCGTTAAACTCGAGGATTTACCGAGGCTTGCGGAGGGCTTTCAGGCCGTTGAAAAGCATTGGTTAGAGGAAAGAGACCAACAGAAAGTAGAGGAAACCCGGCAAGAAGGAACGTCCCTTCCAGCAGTATCTGAGATCCCACCAGCAAAATTCACAGATGACGATTGGGAGTGGATTTTGGATTCCAAAGCAGCGAAAAGTGGGGGAGATACGTTAGCGATTAGGCGAGCCCCAGTACTCGATCAAGGTTCGCTCAGCACCTATGTTCTTGAACGGCGAAACGCTTCCAAAGATGACAGTTCAATTCCGATCGGGGCATTTTGGGGCCATCACGGTGGATTCTTTCAGAGCGCCATCGAAGAGGCATATGATCGGTTAATATAATTTTGTATCCGGCAAGGTAGATAGTCAGGTCGGCGAAACACTAGATTGATACGGATGCTGTCTGTGTTAGGTATCATACTGTGTCGGGGATGACACCATCGTTCCCGAACCAACGGACATACATCTACTATGGCAGCTACGACCCATCAGAACGGCCTCAGTGCGGACGATCGATCAGACATTCGAAGTACCATCCTGAGCGCGCGATCGACACTCGAGGAGGAGTTCGAACGCCAACTCGAGCGCTACGGCATTTACGACGACGATCGTGTGCCGGTGAATTCGCTCTCACACCTCTCAGTGGAAGATATCGCGACCCGAAAGGAGATTGACGCGGCGTTAGAACGCGAACTCGAGGCAACTGACGGACTCTACGGCCGAGCCTACCAGAACTACATCCGCGAGGCGACCAAGGAGTATCTCAACCGCTTCGTGGGGATGAAGACGATCGAGGCGCGGGAGCTGGTCACCGAAACCCTCCGTAGGCGACCGGAGTACGGTGGACGGTCGTACATGCACTACACCGTCGACGAGATTGCAGGGGAGTTGACTGACGCAACCGACGACGGCCTCGGGGCTGCTCTGGATCTTGCCTACCAGGAGATCGGCTCGGAGATCCGAGTGTTATTCGATGGCTCCGACTACACAGCCCTCGAGCCGGATTTCGCGATTCGACGGGAGATTCTTGAGGAACTCGACAAGCTCGGTGATGACGTATGGCAGTCAGACGAGGCGATGGGCTGGGTGTATCAGTTTTTCGGAGAGAACGAACGAGAGGAGATCGACCAGCGGATCAACGATGAGAACTACAAAGTGCAAGATACGGACGTAGCGACGAAGACCCAGTTGTTCACGCCGCGCTACATCGTCGAGTGGATGGTTGACAACTCGCTGGGACGATTGTGGCTCGAGATGCACGGCGACAAGACGAATATTGACGACGAAGACAAGTGCTTCCACCTCGCGCCGCTCGAAAAGTCGTTGATCGACCGCGACGTGAAAGACGTGCGTGAGATCAAGGTGCTGGATCCAGCGTGTGGCAGCGGTCACATGCTGTTCTATGCTTTTGACGTATTATACGAGATGTATCTCGAGCAGAGTGATATCCCTGAAAGCCACATCCCGCGGGAGATTTTGAAGCAAAATCTCTATGGGGTCGACATTGATGAAGGGGCGGCCCAGATCGCAGCCCTAGCTCTGTACGTGAAGGCGAAGAGCCACGCACCGGAGGTAGCTATCGAAGGGATGAATATCGTCTCGGCAAACGCGGTGCTCATTAACGGCGATAAGAAACGGCAAGTACTCGAAAGAGCGGATTCGGAACTCGAACGACGTGTCCTCGAGCAGGTCTGGGCGAGTTTTGAACATATTCGCGAGTGGGGGAGTCTTGTCCGGATCGAGGAGCAGATCGAAGCGATCATCGAAGAAGAAATCGAGGAAGTCAAGGCGACGGGCCAGACCCGGTTTACACACGACGGGCTGGCAAAGCAGTCGTCCGTAATGTCGTACTCAGGTGAGGAGGAATCGTGGGAGCAGGTGAAAGTGGGGCTGCTCGAACAAGTTACTGCGCTAGCTGAGGAAGCTCTGGAGCAGAACGACCCGATCGAAGAACTGTTCGCGAACGAGGTTGAAAAAAGCGTCCAGTTGGTTGATCTCTTTCTTCACAAGTACGATATCGTCATCTCTAATCCGCCGTATTTGGGCAGCGGAAAAATGAGCGAAAGCTTGAAGGAATACGTGTACGACAACTACCCGGATTCGAAAAGTGACGTATATGGAGCGTTTATCGAACGGTGTTGGGATTTTTCCAAGGAAGATGGCTATGCGACGCTAGTGACGCCTGAAAACTTCATGTTCCAGTACCATTTCAGAAATCTTAGATCTACGCTGATTGACAATGTAGAAGTCATAGAAGGAGCACACTTATCGGGGTACAGCTTTTCGATGAAAGATCGGCCGTTCACCATCCCATTTGTGATCAGAAATAGCGCTCCTTCTGATCTCGCTAAATCTCGATTCTACCGATTAACACATGAACAAGTGGAGTACTCCGGATACGAGGAGAAGATTGACGGACTAACTGAAGTGACGAAATCCCTACGGCAGGGCAGAAATCACGAAGATGTCACTGTTGTAAATCAGCGTAATTTCAAAAAGATACGAAGGAGTCCGTTCGTTTATTGGTTTGGTAACGATATTTTGAATCTATTTAGCGAACATCATCAACTGGGCGATGTGTATGACGTTGTGAAAGGGCTCGAAACCGGCGACGACGACACGTACACCAGAAACTGGTGGGAGGTTCCCGAGAATCGGATTGGAGAGAAATACGCCTGGCTCATGCACGGGGGCGACTATAACAGATACCACGATTCCACGGAAAAGCTAGTGCTGTGGGAGAATGACGGGAAAGAAATAAAAGAATTTGGAAAAAGTTATCCGCGGAATACCGATTACTATCGAAAACACGGTATTACCTTTAGACGTCTGAGCAAGTATTTCACTGCACGGATCCACCGCGAAAACCACCTGTTTAGCCACGCTGCACACTTCATTCACACCGGAGACGAAGACACAGATCTCTCGTTACTCGGATATCTCAACTCGTCTCTGGTGAGATACATAATGAACGGCATAAACCCCGGAATTGACTTTCAAGTAGGCGATGCGAAAAACATACCGGTAAAGGATGACCACGTCAGCAGGAAACTGACCGCGCTCTCAACATACGGCATTCAAGCGCAAACTCAGAAATTTAGAACAATAGAATCAAAATACGAGTTTGATTCGTCAAATTTCATTGACTCCTCAGAGGATCTCCTCTTCTTACATGATGTGCTGGAGTCAGACATCGAGATTGTCTCGGGGTTGATTGATAAGGCAGTGTTCGAGGAGTACGCTATACCGGACAGCGTGCGGAGGAAATTGTACGAAGACCTCCCCTCGAACTTGGCCGTACTCCCACATATAGCCAACGCCGGAGAATTAGAAACGGGCGAAAAGCCATTCAGAGAGCACGTCGACGTCGAAAAACTCTCTGACAAGGAGTATGAGAGGCTGCTCTCCGAAATCGAATCGGCGGATGAAGAAGACGTCCGTTCTTTAGCCGAAAAACTCAACGTCTCCCCGTATACCATCGCGATGGCGCGGAGGAACCACAGCCTGTACTCGAATGACAGGGTAAAAGAGTCCGCTGGTCGTCTCCTTTCGTATTATTTCGGCGTCCTCTTCAAACGTTGGGACAACCTCGAGAACCAAATCACCCCTACCGAAGATGGCATTCTCGTCTTCGACAATCAGTTTGACAACAACGTCACCGATCGTATCCGCGAGTGCATCGAGGCTACCTTCGACGACGTCTACGAGAAGGAAGCCGAGATTGAGGAACTGCTCAATAAGGACATGACCGACTGGCTCCGCGAGAACTTTTTCCGCTATCACCACACGAAGGAGTACCGCCGTCGCGGCCAACGCATCCCCATCTACTGGCACCTCGAGAGCAACGATGGGGCGTTCAGTTGTTTCCTCTACTACCACGCGATGGATGCCGACACCCTTCCCAAGCTTCGGGGCCAGTACGTCGACGCCAAGATCGAAACGCTCGAGAACCGCCTCGAAAGCATCGAAAGCCGGCTCGACCGAGCCGGCGGCGACCAGCAACGGGAACTCAACACGGAACTCGAGGAGGTGCAGGAACAACTCGACGATATTCGGGACTTCGGGGACCGGCTCGACGAACTGATCGACGATGGGTTCGAGCCGGACTTCGAAGCCGGGATCTGGGAGAATATTCAGAAGGTGGACGAGTACGATCTACTGCAGACGGAACTTGATAAACTCTGACTCGCTCGAGTAGTCTTTGGGCTGACCGCCTGGGTCGACCGCGACTTATTTATTACTTGCTTCTAAACGGAAGACTACGCGAATGAGAGACCGGCCGCTGTGGATGGAACCCCTCGACGAGGACATCCTTCACTATCTTAAGGAGACCGACGCCGAACTGACTCCATCCGCTATCGCCCGGAATCTCGACCCTCACTCGTACGGGGAAATACGTTTTCGGATAGCAGACCTTGAGAGACAGGGTTTCATCGAAAAAACACACGAAGAGTGGGGCTACTATGGCATTTCGAAGACTGGCCGAGAGTATCTCGATGGACGCCTGAACGAGTCACTATCAAGCGACCATGACCTACCTGATGACGACGATGCTGTGGGAGATGGTACTATTGACTCGCAGACTACTGGGACGACATCTGATTACCGACGTATTCTGCTCACCGATATTCAACAAGAATATGAACGGCAACTAGACTCCTACAAGACGCTCGACAATACAGCACTGCGAGGTGTCCGAACTGGATTTGTCGTTATCGGCGTCCTCGTAACCGGTTTCAGTATTGCAGATCTCCCAGATCCTGCCGAGATACACTGGGGAATCCCGACCCTCATCATCTCTGCGATTATGCTATTTCTCTCGGCGATCCTTCTTGGATGGATTGTCGTCAACATCACCGACTTCGAACACGGTGTTGGCCCAGTTCATCGAGATAGTGTACTTGACGACCCATCTGAACCTATCGAAGAAACGATCGACAGATACGATTCGCTTGGCTCACAACTCGATGCAGAAATCGAGCGCAATACGAACGTCCTTTCGCTCATGCACGTCTCGATTTTTATTGGTGTGTGCGTTCTCATAATCGCTAGTGGGCTCTACGTCTTTACAACCATCTACGAGTGGCAACTTTTGCACGCTGGACTCGCTTCGATTTTACCACCAATTCTGGCCTTTGTAGGAGCGGTACTATTATACAGGATGGCCGCAAATAGCACCATAGACAATGGTACCAGATAACGGCTCAAATAATGGCGACAGTTCCCGCCGATTTCGTGGGGGTAGCCCCCTGACGAGAGCCTTCTGGAGAAAAGTTGGAGTCATGTCGGTTCGTGAAGAACGGGCGATGAAAGCCGACGAAAACGGCAACTAACCCTCAGATTTTAACGCGAGTTACGCTCTCGCCACCTGTTCGTAGGACTCGAGAATTGACGCTCGGACATCGTCTGTGATCTCGTTTGTAGTCCGCAATTCGACCGTATACTTGAACGAGCCACGCCACTTCGAGCTCGGAGGATCTCACTGAACTGACTGTTTTCGTTCGGCGTCCGTAACGGCGGTTCACGAACCGATTCTCTACTGAACCTGACCGTACGGTATAATCTCTATTGAATTATGTTCGGTCCCTAATGCCGACATTTTCCACGATGTGTGTTTTGATTGCCTTCTCTCGCTCGAGCACAAACGTATCGAAATCGTCCTGTTTTAGAGACTCGTATGCTTGATCAGAGATGAAATGACTACGTAAGAGTTCTCTGACTGCTTCTTCATCCCCGTGTTTGGCGATCATCATCTGGAGATATTTCGATGGTCGCTTCGTTTTGATATTGTTATTCGTGCCGTCCAAGATTAGAGTTCTGTTAACGATCGAATCCTTTGCACTGGCAAATGTTTGGGATTTTTCGGGAGCCAAGCCCGTGACCTTTTTCGGGAAGATGTGGTGATCGTTGATCTTCTGTTCGGAGAAATCTCCCGTCCCAACGGTTCGACCCTTGTAGAAATCTTTTGCATTGTGCAACGCCAACAAACAAATGATCGCATTGTATCTGGCAGATCCTTTATCCACGGATCTGAGATCGAGTTCATCAATGAACTCCTCATCGATCTTCATAATTCGTTCGATGGGATTGCCACCATCAATCCACTCCTTCCAATCACGGAAATCCTTGGCCATAACGGTGTCTGACGAACCACTGTAATCCTGAGAGAGGACTGCCGACCAGTACCACTGACTGAGTGTTTGCTTAAATTCAGGATCGTCAGTATCACCATCATATTCCCAGAGAATAGCCGCCAAGACCGGTACAATAGTACTGTTGGGAATGAAGCCAGTCTTTATCGCTCCGAACTCCGCATCGCCCGTATTCATGATAATCTCTCGAGCCTGTTCCATATACGAACAGGACGTGTTCCACAACTGTTCAAACTCCTCGCCTGACTCAACCAATACCTCCTCGTACCTACTACCAGTGCTATCTTTTCTAGTTACTTCCTCACCAGGAATGAGATTATAGAGATATTTTGACGAACAGTAATTTTGTTTGACCAACGAAATTGTCTTTAGAAGATATTCGTTCATATTCGAGTCGATACTCTTCAGCGTCTCGTTGTCCATTTTCTCCCAGAGTTCTTTTCGAAGTTTGACTCCACTTGGATAGAGGAAAGCGTTCATCAGATCGAACGTTGAGAGTTTCATTCCGCTTGCGTTCACCTTCGCAAAAATATTACAAATATCGTGAATGTCTCGGTCGTTGCTCAGTGGATAGTCAACGAAGGTATAATCTAAAATACTCACAAATACATCCCGAACGTCCCACGGTTTGATGTCTGCTGGTAAATCCGACCTCCGTTCCTTAATGAACTGATCAATCCACACTTCGAATTCCTGTGAATCGATGTATTTTTTGTTTGGGTACTTCGAATCAGTAGCCGAGAGAATACAAAGTGGAACCTTTCCGTGATCTATCCAGCTTTCTCTATTCTTCCGCAACTGATCCCAGTCACGATAATTCTGAAAGTATCGATAGGAGACCGACTCTTCATATTCCTCGTTCAGAACCGAAATCAGATCCAGATAAAAGACATAGTAGGATTTTCGACTGGGGAATTTCTCCTCTGGGTTGTGAATTGCGTAGTACAGAGAGGAGAGTCGTTGCTGGCCGTCAAGAACTGCCTTCTCGGGGGTATTTTCGAGGGTTGCACCCCAAATCGGATCCCATTTTTCTTCCTCCCCGCGTTTAGTATCTAAATCCCAAAACAACAGTAGCCCAGTGTAGTAATTTTGAAGGATAGACTCGAAAAGTTCGGCGACCATCGAAGGTTGCCACTCGAATCCTCGCTGGAAATACGGAATGACGTACGATCCATCCTCAACATTCTGTAAGAGAGTTTCTACCTGCTTTGTCCCCGGGTTCTCAACATCAACCATATCTTCCTTCTTTCATCAATAGATACTAAAGGTGAGGGAAGTACTGCTCATGGACACTAAGCAGACATCGGTAAATTGACTCAGATCGTTTGACAAAGCTAACTACCAGACTCTTATAGTAACAGTCACTCAATGACGGGTAAGTGAGAATATGCGACGTGGGAAACTAAATGCGACAGTGGTGGTTCGCTAATGGCCGATACGGTCACACAGGTTATCTCCGAACTCAAGGAGAAGTTCGAGCGCCATCCCGTCTGGGTCTGGTACGACTCGAGCGAAAAGTACGGGAACGTCATCGACGAGATCGAAGCCGCGATGGAAGATCGTGGCGTCAACGTCGCTCGATACAACGGGAGCTTCCTCGAGCTCAAGCGCCGGCTCTGGGAGGAAGACAACGACATCGACGAGCAGTGGCTGTTCTATGTCCCGAAGTGGCGTGACGACGCCGACTGGTTCATGGACGTTCACCGGCTCGGGCGCCAATACCGACCTAGTGCGACGGTTGGCGATCGACCTGCCTCAAAATACCTCGTTGGAAAAGAAGATCGAATCCCGGATGAGTACGCCAACTGGGGGCAAAACGAAACACAACTGAGCCGGGCGTTTTTTTGCGTCCTGTTCGATACACCGAATCACTCCCCACGAGACTACCTCGTCGAGTATCTCGCCGATCCGGACGCATACCGAGATACGATCGAAGAACACGGCCAGGCACACGAGTGGACGCACCTCCTCGAGGAAACCTACGGGATTGCAGCCGGTCTCGATGCCGAGGAAATCGCAACCGAATTGCTCTTCGGCGAACTCGAACACACCTCACCCACCGACCGCTACTCACGGCTTGCAGCCGACGGTACGAGAGAAGCAGCGCGTTTCTGTGAGTACTGGCAGAAGATCGATACCGCGACCTACCTCGAATACGCGGCCGTCGTGAGCGACGATCGAAACCTTACCGAGGAAGTCATCGCCTCGGACGCACTCGAGTGGGAATCCAACGCATTTCGGCAGATCGACGATGGACTCGTCCGGCTCTGCCTGAATCGCCTCCTAGACGCCGACTACGACGAACTTCCAGCGCTCGCAACTGACCTCGAACCCGTCGTCGAACGCCGACAGAACGGCTTCTGGTACGATGAGGGCCACGCAGGCTACTGGGATATTCTCGAGCACGGTCTCGAGGTACTTCATGAGACTGGCTCGGCGATCGAAGAAATCGAAGCCGAAGGTTACGACCCACAGACCATTGCTGACCGGTACACCGAGGAGTGGTGGACGATCGACGCTGCCTATCGTCGATACGTTCGGAGCGTTCAGGATAACCGCCGTGCGGTCGACGAACTCCATGGCGTCCGTGACCAAATTACGGCGTCGTACGTCTCCTTCCTTCGAACGCTCAATCGGCCAGTCGCCGAAGGGTTGGCCACCGACCCCGCGCTCGGTACACCACAGACCGACTTCTTCGACGCGTACGTCGAACGAGAGGAGGGAACCGCCGTTCTCATTTGTGACGGGCTTCGCTACGAATTAGCTCGAGAACTCGAGCAGCGGTTTGAATCCGACGAGGAGACAGACCAACAGATGAAGTTCACCTCGGCAGCCCTCCCCTCGATTACAGAGGTCGGTATGGCGACACACCTCCCCGGCGAACTGTCACTCAAACTCGACTCGGATGACGAATTGGTCGTCTCGGTCGATGACACTGAAATGTCGGATAAAGGCGATCGAAAAGCGCGCTTCGCCGATGCTGGTTTTACCGTCGCCGATATCGATGATATCCTCGACGACCCCCAGTCGGCTCTGAAAGAAGCGGGAACGCCACCAAGGATCGTCTACTCCGGAACCATCGACAAGCTCGGAGAAAGCTTCGACGACGACAAAGCGTTCGGACAGGTTGCCGATCACGTTCGCGACGTCGAAGACGTTATTCAGCGACTCCGTGCGGTTGGGTATACCCGATTCGTCGTTACTGCAGATCACGGCTTCCTCTACACCGAAGAACTCCCGAACAAGGACAAAGTCGACTCACTCGACGGTGTTGCGTTCACGAAACGACGGTTTGCCGTCGCTGACGCGGATGCACCGGTTATTCCCGGTGACGAAATCATCGAGTTCGATGATGAACAGCTACAGAAACTCGGCATTGATGCGGCCGATCTGCGGCTGTTTTTCCCACGAAGCGTGGCCTGTTTCTATGCTGCCGGTGGGAACATGCGCTACTTCCATGGTGGGATCTCGATGCAAGAGCTCGTCGTCCCCTGTCTCACGGTGACGACTGTTGAACGCGAGGACGAGGATGCGCCGATCGAGTACGAGGTCACGTTCCCAGAGAGCGTCTCGAACACGATTGTCGACGTGACGATTACGGCCCGTAGTGGCCAGCTGTCGTTCACCCGGACACCCACCCTCCGACTCACTGCGACGGTTGATGGTAGAGAGGTGGCCGAGCCAAAACGCGTCGAGATAAATCAAGGCGAAAATGAGACCACCATCCGTCTGAAGAGTGGGGAACTTGATGAGGACGCAACCATTTTGTTCGAAGCGATCGATGAGGAAACCCGAGAAACGGTGGCCACTGGTGAAGCAACGAATAACATCATTATGCGGGAGGACTTCGAGTTCGATATTGAATGACTCGTCGTGAACTCGATCAAAAGGCGCTCGAGCACTTTTCTGGACGTGTCGTCCGGAAAGACCTCGTCCAGGACATCAAATCAGGGGCGAACGTTCCGACGTACGTTCTCGAATACCTCGTTGGGAAATACTGTGCGACGGATAGCGAGGCCGCGATCGAAGAGGGAGTCGACACAGTCAAGCAGATCCTGAAAAAGCACTACGTCAGACCTGATGAGGCTGAGTTCATTAAATCAGAAGTCCGCGAACGGGGGCGGTACCGTGTCATCGACAAAGTGACCGTCCACCTGGACGAGCGCCAGGATGCCTACGTCGGCTCGTTCGTCAATCTGAATCTCACGGACGTTGAAATTAACGAGCACCTCGTCAGCAAACACCCGAAGCTGCTTGGTGGAGGTGTCTGGGCGATAATCGATCTGGAATACATTCCGGACAACGTCGGCTCCGAACACAGCCTCTTCGGGATCGACTCGTTCCAGCCGATTCAGGTATCGAGCCTCGACCTCGACGAAATTAAAGAGCAACGCAAGGAGTTCACGCGCGATGAATGGAGGGATCTATTGCTACACAGCATGGGATATGACCCCTCAAGTTTCACTAATCGAGAGAAGATGCTGTTTCTCACTCGTTGTCTCCCTCTCTGTGAGAATAATTACAATTATGTCGAACTCGGGCCGCGTGGAACTGGGAAGAGCTTCCTGTATCGCGAGATCAGCCCACACTCGATTCTCATCTCCGGTGGAAAAACGACGGTTGCGAAGTTGTTCTTGAACCTCAATACAGGCCAGATTGGGCTTGTCGGACGGTGGGATGTTGTCGCCTTCGACGAAGTAGGCGGATTGCGATTCTCCGATTCGGAAGCCGTCCAAATGCTCAAGGATTACATGGAGTCGGGGAGCTTCTCACGAGGGACAGAGGAACTCACAGCACGTGCATCAATGGTCTATGTTGGGAATATCGACCTCGACGTAGAGGGGGTGTTGAAAAGTTCACACCTCTTCAAGCCCTTCCCGGACGAGATGCAGGATCTTGCGCTGATCGATCGCTTCCACTACTATCTTCCCGGCTGGGAAATTCCGAAAATGCGATCGGAATTCTTCGACGACCAGTTCGGCTTTATCGTCGATTATTACTCCGAATTCATGCGCGAGCTCCGGAAAGAATCGCAGGGGGATGCGATCAACGAATACTTCGCATTCGGAGACCACCTGAATCAGCGTGACGAGAAAGCCGTCCGAAAAACTGTATCAGGTTTTCTCAAGATGCTTCACCCAGATGGGGAATACACAAAGGAAGAACTCCAGGAGTATCTCGAGTTCGCGATGGAAGGCCGACGACGGGTGAAAGAGCAGCTCAAGCGAATGGGTGGGATGGAATACAGAGCAGTCAACTTCTCGTACACAGATTTGGACACTCGAGAGGAGATATTTGTCACTGTCCCAGAGGAAGCAGAGGAGACGCTCATTCCTCAAGGATCCCAACAACCAGGTTCGATATACACAATCGGGAATTCGGAGTCCAGTAATGCAGTCTTCCGGATTGAAACCCAAGCGCTACCAGGGAAAGGGAAGAAAAGCATCTCAGGCACCCCTGGATCTAAAATGAAAGAAGAGTTCCAGACTGCCTACGACTACCTCAAAGCAAATATGCGGGAGCTCTCTCGAGACGAAACTCTCGACGATCACGACATCAAAATCCAGGTTTTGAACCCTTCAGATGCCTCTGAAGGAACGTCTACCAGCGTCGGGTTCTTAGTAGGGATAATCTCCAGTATCCTCGATCGACCGGTACGGCCACGCCTTGTCGTACTTGGAAGCATGAGCCTCATGGGAGAACTCGTCGAAGCAAGCTCGCTCGTCGATAAGCTTCAGCTGGCAGTCGATTCAGGAGCGGGAACGGTACTCCTTCCCGCTAAAAACAAAGACAGCTTCAGCAAGATACCGGACGAGATTCTCGACGAACTCGAATTGGTGTTCTATACCGACCCAATCGAAGCCGCTAGCAAGGCGTTACAACTGGAGTGAGAGCTACGCGGATCCATCACCCCCGTTCCGTGTGCATCACCTCGAGCTCGCGGAGGCGTAAGTAATTTTTTGAGCACGTGCCCTTAGGCACACTCAGTAAGAGGGGTTTCCCACCCGCTGGGACGAGATTTGACCCAACAAGCCCGATTCGTCGAATACGCGCAAAACATCCCTCGAGTCGAAACCAAGGGTTAGCCAAAATACAGCGAAAACAGCCGCTAATTAGCCCTGTACGATAGTGTTGCCACTCACCAGGACAGCGCTATCTGAGGGTCGGATTTACCTTTCCGTACTCCCAGGTCTCGGGAGCCGTCTGCCACTGGACGGTCGCCTCTCGAAGCTCGAGCGGATCGCGACCGATTGCTCGCCACGCACGAATCGCTTCCTCGAGCACGTCCTGGATTCGAGGGTTGGATGAGCTCTTCAGCTTCGAGAGCACCATATCGATCCGCAGCGTCGTCTCACCGCCCTCAGCGACCTCGACGAGGGCGGCCCCGTACTTGTTGCAGAACTTCTGCCACGCGTTCGACGACGCGCCTTTCGTCTCGAGGTTGTAGAGATTTGACACGCGATCGGCTGCGTTCTCGATGCCGAATTCGACCTGGTCGACGATCGCGGTGATATCCTGTTCGAACTTCTGGCTCGCGAACGAAACGCTTGCGTTGTCGTTCCGAAGAATACCCCGGAGCCGATCGAGCGTCCGGTAGATCGTGCTGATGCTCCGCCCTGTCTTGTCCGCCAGCTCGTTCGGGTGTACTTCCCCGCCATCGGTAACGAGCGTCTGGAGAACCCGTTCGTCGCTCTCACGGAGCCCGACGAACGTCTGCAGGATCATCGTGTTCTGTTCGGTCTCGAGTTCAGGCGTCGGATCGGCGAACAGTTCGACGGGGTCGTCCGCCGCTACCGCGTCGAAGTGATCGTCCGGGACGTACGTCGTGTGGTCGGGTTTGACCGGGACGTTGCTCCAGGAGAGAGTGTTGATGAGCGTCTCGTCGATCTCTCGCCTGAGCTTTCGGTGATCTTCCCATCGAAACGATCGATTGCTGTTCAGCTTCTTCTTCAGGAGAACACCCACCTTCGGATGGTACAGTGGATCGGTCTCGTCTTTCTCGCGAACGTATTTCGGGTGGTAGTGCTTGATCTGCTTCCCGTACTGGTGGCCAGAGATCAGCCGTCTCGCGTCTGGCGTTGGTAACCGAACACGGTGGTTGTACCCGACAATGTCCTCGTTGTCGACGCGATACTCGAACTTGCTCCCTTTCTCGGTCGCACAGAGGTGCATCAGCCGCTGCATGATGCCAGCTCGGCCGACGACCTTCGAGCTCCACGACCGATTGAGTCGAACGTATCGCTCGTAGGTCGTGATGTTGCTCATCTCGTGTGGCCGGCTCGCGAAGTAGTCCGTGTTGATCGGGAGACTCCCCTCTTGAGCCAGTACCTGGACGAATGTCGGCAGCAGCCGTCGGAACTCGGTTGGCTCGAGGTTAGAGCCGGCAAAGCGGACATTGATCCCCTCGTCCTCGGGGATGTTGTCAAAGGGCGTCGAGACGCGCTCACCGGTTTCGTGGTGGCGCATGTCGGCGAACCGGGGTTGGATGAGGAAGTTCGCCTTTCGCTCTCCAGGTCCGTACCCGCTGATCCGATACTCGTGAAGTCGACTGCTCGCTACGTCGTCCTCGAGGCGTGGCGCGATCCCACTTTTCTGGTACTTGAGGTTGATCGTCCACGTCTCGCCGTCGACCTCCGTCTCTATCTCGCCGGAGTAACCATCGAACCGTTGGATAAGCAATCGACCGAGGATCCAGTAGGGACTTAGACCGTTCTCGGTGAAGATGAGGTTCCCTTCGCACTCGTGAGGCGCGGTGGCGATCTGCCTCACGGGCGACACCCCAATTTATGATGGTTGGGACTGTACGGTTCAGGTAGCTTTCCCCCTTTTCCGGGGGAAATTGAAGGAATCGTATTAAGCCTAGGCCGGGATTTGAACCCGGGCTCTCGTCCTTACCAAGGACGCGCTTTACCGCTAAGCTACCCAGGCAGGCATGCGTTGGTTGACCGGAGTCGTCTTTATGGGTTTCGATTCCCCCCTGAGTGTGTGTCAGGGTGACAGAGGTCCGTACGAACCGCTCAGTGGTCTCCGGTGGACGTCACGCGGTCGGTCGGGATCTCCGTTTCGACCGGCGGTCGCTCGAGGTCGCGTTTACGTTTGTCTTCGCTTGTGTCTTCATCCGTGCTCTCGCCTACACCTGCACCTGCATCGTCACTATCGCGCTCGTCATCAGCATCGACCTCGAACGCCTCGAGGTCCGGGAGACACTCTGCAGCGGGTAGGAACGCGAGGCCGGCATCGGTGGTGACGGTGGCGTCGGCGACCTCGGTGGCCACTGCGAGCAGCTCGGGCGTCGGGTCGGCATCGGCAACCGTCGCACCCGTTCGGATCGCGAGTTCCAGGACGTCCTGTTCGAGGTTCCCGTCCAGGACGGCGGCGTCCGTCTCGTCGGCGTCCACGCGGGTGGTCTGGTCGCGACCGAAGCGGCGAACAGTCCGAACGGCGGTGTCGGCGGCGTCGGTGCGGGCGAGGAGGTAGAAGCCGCGAGCGACGAGAATGTCGGCGGCGAGGATCTCGAGGTCGGCGCGGCTGTCGCCCGTGGTTTCGGCCCAGGGTTCGTCGTGGGCGAGCGCTCGGGTCAGTCGCAGGCCTTCGTAGATGAGCTGGACGCCGGCGGCGTGGTGAGCAATTCCCTCGAGGGAATCGCCGGATTCGCCGGACGTCGGGTCGTCGGCCGCCGGCCGATTCTCGGTTTCGGGTGCTCCTGGACTCTCCCTGCTCGCAGTTTCACCGTTCGATTCGTCATGGCCGTCGCTTCGCTCGTACTTCGCACCGCTCGAGTCCTGGTCGCCCGTCGGCCGCGACTCCGCGCGCTCGAGGACGGACGCGGACGCGAGCGTCAACACACCGGGCGTCATCGAGGCCGTCTCGAGGGTGTCGGTGAGAAAGTCGTGTAGCGCTGCCGGTTCGACGTCCGCGAGCGCGTCGCGAGCGGCTCCTCGGCAGGTATCGACCCGATCCATCATCGGATGGTTACGGCGGAGCAGGCAAAGACCTTTGGAAAGGTGCCACCGACGAGTGGCATGATCGACAGTCGATCGGACGGATCGGTTCGGACGATTCGATTGAACCGGCCGGCCGCGCGAAACGCGCTCACGGTCGACGGGCTCGAGGCGCTCGAGGAGGCTATCCGCGCCGCCCAGGAACCAGTGATCTACCTCGAAGGAGCCGGGCCGGCCTTCTGTGCCGGCGCCGACCTGGACACCGTCGCCGACCTGGATCGCGAGGGGGCCGAGGCGTTCGCCCGGTTGGGCCAGCGAGCCGCGCGAGCGCTCGAAACCGCGGACGCCATCACCGTCGCCGGGATCGACGGGCCGGCCAGGGGTGGCGGGCTCGAGCTGGCGCTGGCCTGCGACGTTCGCGTGGGAACGCCGTCGGCGACGTTCGGCGAGCCAGGGGTCACGTTCGGCCTGTTCGGCGCCTGGGGCGGGACGGTTCGCCTGCCGCGGATCGTCGGCGAGGGGAACGCACTCGACGTCGCGTGTACGGGGCGGGTGCTCGAGGCCGAGGAGGCCCTCCGGATGGGACTGCTGTCGCGAATCGAGGCCGATCCGCGGGCGGTCGCGGCGTCGATCGCGACGCATCCGGCCGATACCCTCCGGGTGCTCAAGGAACGCCTGCGGGACGACGCCGATCGAGACTCACAGGAGACACGCGAGGCGACAGCGTTCGGGCGGTTGCTCGAGGCGCACGCAGACGAAATCGCTGCGCGTCGATAGCGCTGGCGAAGGGGCGAACGATCGAACGGTCGAACGGTCGAGTCGAGGAGAACGCAGCCGGCAGGTTACCGCCAGGTCGAGAGCGTCGGCGCGTCGTCCGCTCCCATCGAAAGCCACGCATCGTCGACGGAGATGTCCGCGATGACGTACTCGTCGCGGCGTCCGTCGGAGTCGATCGAACCGAGAACCGTGTCATCCGACACGGCTGCACCAGGGATGTTATTCGCCACCATGCGAGTAGTTCGCTTGCACGCGAATATAAACTCGTCGGATGTGCTCGACGAGGCTCGAGTTCGAGCTTCGCGGCGAACAACCACAGAAGCACTGCCTTTATACCGATTTTGACCGTACCGAGGTGGTATGAACGTAGCCGACGCGATGACGGTCCGCGACGACGTGGTGTCCGTCTCGCTGCCGGGAACCCGAACAGACGTACTCGAGTACTTTCAGGAGCGAGCGTTTTCCTCCGTGCCGGTCGTCCAGTCCGGCGACGGCACGGCCGAGTACCGCGGACTCGTCTCTCGAGAGACGCTGATCGAACAGCCCGACGAGGACCAGCTCGTCATGCTGATGGAGAACGTGCCGACGACGACGGCCGAGACGAGTCTCGAGGAAGTCGCGAGGGTGATGGTCGAGGAGGGTGCGCGACGCGTTCCCGTCGTGGATGGCGAGTTCGAGGGAATCGTCACGGTCACTGACGTCGTCCACGCAATTGCAAGGGGGGCGGCCGAAACCGACGCCGAAGTCGGCGACTACGCCACCCGAAGCGTGAACACGACCTACGAGGACGTTCCGCTCCCCGTCGCGGAGCGGGAACTCCACTACGCGAACGCCCCGTACGCGGTCGTCCTGGACGACGACGGGCGGATGAGTGGCGTCATCACCGAGGTCGACGTCATCGACGTCGCTCGAATCGTCGAAGGAGAGGAGGAGACGGGCAACAACTTCCCGGACCAGGACGCCGACTACTCCTGGGAGGGGATCAAGGGGGTCGGCAGTCGGTCCCTTCCCACCCGCGACATCGAGTTGCCGACCAGTCCGGTCAGCGAGTTCATGACCGAGGATGTGGTGACCGTCTCGCGGTCGAAGTCCGTCGAGGGGGCTGCTCAGCTGATGATTAGCAACGACATCGAGCAGATTCCGATGGTCACTGGCGACGACCTGGTCGGGATCGTCCGGGATATCGACCTCGTGCGGTCGCTGTACGAGTGAGCGACGTCACAAAGTAATTTCCTGAATGGTGTTACTGAGCGACTTCACTGAACGGCTTCACTGAGCGATTTTCGACGATCGACTGCCGACGCTCGATCACGTATCGACCGGGCTCCTCGAGCCGATTTACCACGGATTCGAGTCGACTTGCCATGGATTCGAGCCGACTCGACCCTGTGATCCCGTAACGCGGCCTCGAAAGTGACTTTTGTCCGGCGGGGTTCGAGACGAGTATGAGCGACGAGGCTACGAGCCAGAAACTGACCGAACTCGCCAAGCGCCGCGGCTACTTCTTCCAGTCCTCAGACGTCTACGGCGGCGTCGGCGGATTCTACACGTTCGGTCCGCAGGGTGCCGCGCTGAAGGGGAATCTCGAGGACGCCTGGCGGGATCGATTCGCCGTCGAGGAGGGCAACATGGAGATCGACGCGCCGACGATCATGCCCGAACCGGTCTTCGAGTCCTCGGGTCACCTCGACACCTTCGACGACATGCTGGTCGAGTGTCCCGAGTGCGGCGAGAGCCACCGGGCAGACCACGTCGTCGAGGACAACACCGAGTACGAGGACGCCGAGGGCCTTCCCATTCCGGAAGTCGAGGAGATCGTCGCCGAGTACGAACTCGTCTGCCCCTCCTGTGGCGCCGGCCTGGCCGGTCAGGCGATCGACGACTTCAACCTCATGTTCGCGACGAACATCGGTCCCGGCGACTCTCAACCGGGGTACCTCCGCCCCGAGACCGCCCAGGGCATCTTCGTCGAGTTCCCGCGGCTCAAGGAGTACGCCCGCAACACGCTCCCGTTCGGCGTCACCCAGATCGGTCGCGCCTACCGAAACGAGATCAGCCCCCGGCGCTCGATCATCCGAACCCGGGAGTTCACCCAGGCCGAACTCGAGTTATTCGTCGATCCCGAGGGCGACAACCCGGACCTATCGGCGGTCGAAGACGTACCCGTCCGCCTGTACCCGGCGACCGAGCAGGAGGCCGTTGATGGCGAGATCCTCGAGACGACCATCGGCGAAGCCGCCGAGAAGGGGATCGTCGCCAGCCCATGGATCGCCTACTACCTGGGCGTCGCCCGCGAGTGGTACGCCGCCGTCGGCGTCGACGTGGATCGCTTCCGATTCCGCCAGCACCTCGCCGGCGAGCGATCGCACTACGCGAGCGATTGCTGGGACGCCGAGGGCCTGATCGACGGCAACTGGATCGAACTCGCCGGTTTCTCCGACCGGGGCGACTACGACCTCTCGAAACACGCCGAGGGCTCGGGCGAGCGCTTCACCGTCTTCCGCCAGTACGACGAACCTCAGACCGTCGAGCGCGCGAGCGTCGACCCCGACATGAGCTACCTGGGTCCGGAGTTCGGCGGCGACGCCGCCGCCGTCGCCGACGCCCTGAAATCGCTGGCCGAACGCGACCGCGAGGCCTTCTCCGGCGACGTCGTCGAAATCGACCTCGAGGGCGAGAGCCACGAGATTCCCGTCGAGAAGACGGGCTTCACCGTCCAGGACGAAACCATCGCGGGCGAACACGTCACCCCGCACGTCATCGAGCCCTCCTTCGGCGTCGACCGGTTGCTCTACACCGTGCTCCACCATGCCTACGCCGAGGACGAGGTCGACGGCGAGGACCGGACCTACCTCGCTCTCGAGCCAGAAATCGCCCCGACCTTCGTCGGCGTCTTCCCGCTCCAGAGCGACGACGACCTCGAGGCGACGGCCGACGAGATCGCCGCGGCCCTTCGAGCCGAGGGCCTCTCAGTCACCTACGACGACTCGGGCAACATCGGCCGGCGCTACCGCCGCCAGGACGAGGTCGGCACCCCGTTCTGCGTCACGGTAGACTATGAAAGCCTGGAGGACGGCGCGGTGACGGTTCGAGAACGTGATTCGACCGCTCAGACGCGGCTGGCCATCGGCGACCTCTCGGAGGCGCTGGCGGCGCTTCGGGCCGGCGATGTCGAATTCGAGGATCTCGCGTAGGCTCGAGACCTGCCCGAGTCAGTTCCTGCCCGAGTTGGGTCCACGCCAGCCGTTCACCAGAGCAGTTAACTCGGAGTCCCTCGAGGCTCTGCGTAGAGCTGAACGATGACCGATTTCTTCCGTTGAGACCGTTCTCGCCGTTATCGATACTACCGTATTCGTCGGCGTGAGTTGTCAGTGGCGCTGTCTCGTACGCTAGTTATATCCGCAACGATTGACCGACACGACCGACAGAAATGACAGAACCGACGTTCATCACCACCGACCGACTCGAGTTACGACCGCCCGAAGAATCGGACGTTCCCTTCCTCCAGGAGGGAGTGAATCACCCGAAGGTACGCCGGTACATCAGCGCCTTCAGGACGCCCTACAGCGAGGAGCACTACCGAGACGAGTTGTGGGACCGCGACGTCGACGCCGATCCGACCTTGCTCGTCGTCCCGAAAGCGGGCGAGTTTGAGGGCGATCCCGTCGGCTCCGTCTCGCTCTCGCCGTTGATCGAGCGCGACGGCTACGCCAACCTCGGCGTCTGGTTCCACCCGAAGGCCTGGGGGAACGGTTACGCCCTCGAGGCCAGCGCCCACCTCCTCGAGTACGGCTTCCGGGAACTCCGTCTGCACCGCGTGTCGGCGACGGCGATGGCGCCGAACGACGCCTCCCGGCGTCTGTGTGAGCGCCTCGGATTCGTCCACGAGGGGACCGCCCGCGAGACGCAGTTCGCCGACGGCGACTACGTCGACGTCGAGCGCTACGGCCTGCTCGAGCGCGAGTGGGATGGTCCGAACACCGTGCTGGACGCCGATTGAGGCGAACGGAACCTACGGCGGACGACGAAACCGGAAGATACCGGGCGCAAGGCCAACCGTTTTGTTCGAATTCGTCGATATTCCTGGCATGGTGACGGATTCGAACGCGACGTGGGAGTACGAGACGGTCAGGCCGCCTCGAGAGGTCACCATGCGCGAAGCCGCCGATCCGAAAGACCTGCTCAACGAGTTCGGACAGAAAGGGTGGGAGTTCGTCGACACGATCGATTACACCGAGGGCGGCACGAAGTACCTCGTCTTCAAGCGGCGACGCTCCGGTGACGACGATGACTGACGACCAGGTCAGCACCGCCGACACGATGCGCGAACGCGCCGACGAGAGTCGGCTCAAACTCTGGCTGCTCGTCGGCGCCAACCGACTCGTCGTCACCGCGGTCCTGACGGCCGCGTTTTTCGCCCTGTTCTCGCTCGGGACGATACTCGAGCCGGGACTCTCGACGATCATGCAAGACCGGGCCGTCATCGAAGGGCTGTTCACCTCGATGCTCACGGCGGTCATCACCACCGCCACCCTGGTGGTGACCATCGGCCAGCTAATCGTCTCCCAGGAGAACGGGCCCCTCGGCGAGCAGCGACAGCGCATGAGTGCGACGATGGACGTCCGTGGCTACGTCGCCGAACTGACCGGCCACCCCGCGCCCGCCGACCCGTCGGCGTTCCTCCGGGCGCTCGTCGTCGCGACGCGCGAACGGGCGACCGCACTCGAGGAGGCCACCGAGGATCTGTCGAACGAGACGGCCAGGGGCGAACTCGAGGAGTTCGTCGACAGCATTCTCGGCAACGCAGACACCGTCACCGACAAACTCGATGGGGCCCGCTTCGGCACGTTCGACGTCGTTCACGCCGCTCTCGATTTCAACTACGGCTGGAAGGTCTTCCAGACCGAGCGCCTCGAAGACGAGTATGCAGATGTGCTCGACGAGAGCCAGCGTACCGCCCTCCAGGACCTCCGACAGTCGCTCGCGATGTTCGGCCCCGCTCGCGAGCACGTCAAGACACTGTACTTTCAGTGGGAACTGATCAACCTCTCGCGGCTGATCCTCTACGCGAGCGTCCCGGCGTTGCTCGTCAGCGGTATGATGCTGACGTTTGTCGACGCGACGACGGTCGTCGGAACGACCCTGGGCGTACAGAACCTGCTCTGGCTCGTCGCCGTCGCGTTCACGCTTACGCTCGTCCCGTTCTTCCTCTTGCTGGCGTACATCCTCCGCGTCACGACGGTGGCCAAGCGGACGCTCGCCATCGGGCCGCTGATCCTCCGTGACTCCCAGCGGTGACCGATTATCGATGTCGTAACCGACGAACTGAATACGCCGGCCAATGAGCACCCACGGGATGGCCGATGAACTCAAGCGACGGCTCGTCCACGCCAGCGGGTCGGGACTCGTCGCGCTCTATCTTCTCGCGGACGCCCTCGAGCTGGGGCTAACCTGGCCCCGGTTTCAGGTCCTGATGGTGGTTCTCGCACTCGGTGCTGTCGTCCTCGAGGTCCTTCGCTTGTACGTGGGTCTCGAGTGGTGGCTCTACGAGAAACTCACTCGCGAGTACGAGCAGAACCAGTTCGCGGGCTACGGCTACTACATGGTGAGCATGACAATCGTCGTCCTCCTCTTCCCCGAGGACATCGCCCTACCGGCGATGTTGATGCTCGCCATCGGCGACCCAATCGCGGGCTACGTCTCCGCGGACACCCTCACCCGATTCAAGGACCGCAAGACGCTCGTCACGATGTTCGTCGTCAGCACGCTCCTGGCACTGCCGTTCTTCCTCGAGACGCCGCTGGTCGCCGTGGCCGCTGCCCTCGGGGCAACGATCGCCGACGGCATCACCATTCGTGTCCGCGAGTTCGTCGTCGACGACAACCTGACGATTCCGTTGTACGCGGCCGTCCTCGGCTCCGTAGCGCTCGCGATTGTGCCAGCCTGAGACGGCGGGTATCGCCGACCGTTGTACCGACCGCTACCCGTCGCGAGCGTCGTTACCAGCGAAACGTATCCGGCACCCATTTGCGGTTTGGATCCTCGGTGCGCTCCATCCAGTCCACGAGTCGATCGGCCATCGCGTCCCGGACGTCGGCGTAGGCCGGGTGGTCCACGAGGTTCTGCAGTTCGGCGGGGTCGGCCTCGAGATCGTACAGTTCGTTCCGATCGGGGCCGTTGTAGACGAACTTGTGCCCGCGCGTGCGGACCATCCGCTGGGTGTAGAGGCCGAACTCCTCGCCGTGGTACTGGGAGAACGTCGAGTCGGGCCACGCCGGGTTCTCGCCCGCGAGCAACGGGACGAGACTCCGGGAGTGGAACGATTCAGGTACCTCGAGGCCGCCAATCTCGAGAAACGTCGCCGCCAGGTCGTGGAGGTGAACCGGCTCGTCGCGAGTCGTACCGGGGTCGGTGACGCCCGACCAGCGAATCTGCAGCGGAATGTGGTAGGTCTCGTCGTACATCAGCGGCCCCTTGTTGAACTGACGGTGTGAGCCCGTGAAGTCGCCGTGGTCGGAGGCGTGGACCACGACCGTCTCCTCGGCGAGGCCGAGTTCCTCGAGCGCCTCGAGGATCCGTCCCATCTGGTGGTCGATGAGCGTCACGAAGCCGAAGTACTTCGCGACGGCCTCGGCCCAGGTGTCCCAGCCGAAGTCCTGGACGCCCCGATAGCGCAGAAACTGTTCGTGGACCGCCGGTTTGCCCGCGTAGGTCTCGGCGTAGGTGTCCCAGGGTTCGAGGTCCTCGGGGTCGTACATCGAGGCGTAGGGTTCGGGGACGACGTAGGGGTGGTGTGGGCCGTAGAAGTCGGCGCGGTGGAAGAACGGAGACCTGTCGTCACCTGCGGACTCATCTCGGCCGTCGGCGTGCGCCTCGAGCGCCTCGATCGTCCGCTCGGCGAGGAAGTACGCCCGCGTGTCCTCGACGTCGACTGGCGTCTTCGCCGCGACGAGAGTGCCGGATTCGGACCCACCCGCGGTGTGAATCTCGTCCTGGAGGTCGGTCTCCTCGATGGGGGTGCCGCGGCGCTCGCGGTACTCCTGGTACGCATCGTCGATGTCGTCGTGGTGGACGTCGCTGCCACCCAGGTACTCGAAGCCGAAGTCCTCGGGCGTCTGGTCGCGTCCGACGTGCCACTTGCCGGTGTAGGTCAGGTCGTATCCGCTCTGGGCGAGCAGCTCCGAGAAGGTCGGCAACTCGGGCGAGAGGTTCGGCTGGATCGCGTCCGCCTCGTGGGAGTTGTTGAGCATGCCGTGGGCGTGGGGAAACAGCCCCGTCAGCAGAGACGCGCGGGCGCTCGTGCAGATGCTGATCGGCGTTACGGCGTGGGTGAACCGGACGCCCTCACTCGAGAGGCGGTCGAACGTTGGCGTCTCGACCGGCGGGCCGTCGGGTGTCGTACAGTCGTACCGTTCCTGGTCGGTGAGGACGAACAGGACGTTCGGGTTCGAGGGCGAGTCGGTCATCGGGTTCGGTACATCGAGTGGAGGGAAAAGCCTGGTCGGTCACTCGGTTACTCGGTCACGAGGCAGTATAGAAATCCTCGAGTGATGATGAGTTCAAGCAGTCGTGCTGAATACAAAGCGCGAATGTTGCACGAGATTTGGCACAGTTTGTGAAGGTGATGGTCGGTCAGTACAGGTGGTGCGGTTTTCGAGCAAGCACTTCGTCTCTCCAATCACTGTCATAAACGACGTGCTGAATATCGACTGGAGTCAGTCACCCCCAGAAGATATTCAATATGTGAAGTAGTTGATATGGTATGTCAATCCCCGGCGGCCTTGAAGTATTCCTCATCCCCGCTTTGCTCCTGCTCGCCTTCCTCGGACTTGCGTCGAAATACCTATTGAAATGGTTTCGGCAGGGATATGAGGACGATTCGGGAGAGGGTTCCAAAAACCGTTCGTGATTTAGCACACCGCCCGATGTTACATTCCTGATTAGTTGTCTCGCATTCAATAAGCACGTGTAGTGAGCGGATGGTTCATAGATCTCGTCGTGAAACAAACGTGATTGTTGTGCTGCACTTATCCTCTATATGCAGCACGCAATTCCTATCAACGGTTGAAAGTTTCACCAGAGGCGGTCACGAGCAAGCCGGCACAGACGAGCGTCGCGACGGCGACGGTCCCCGCGAGGAGCCAGAACGCCGGTCGGAAGCCAGCCGTTTCCGAGAGGACGCCGACGACGGCAGGGGCGACCGCACCCGCGCCCATCAACAGGGTCCGGACGACGCCGAGACTGCCGCCAGCGATAGAGTCGGGAATGGTCTGGACGAGGTAGGCTCCGCGGACGGGCCGGAATCCGTGGGATCCCAGGCCGATTCCGACGAGCGCAACGCCCAGTGCCAGCGCGGATCCGCTTCCCGTGAGGACCACGAACGCGACCGTGGCAGCCGTAGCCAGCGCCAGCGCGGCGACGATCACCGGCAACGTGCCGACCCGGTCGCTGAGTTCGCCGCTCGCGAGCTGGACGACGCTGACGGCGAACAGGGCACCGTAGAGGAGGTTCGCCGTAGCCGACTCGAGGCCGGCCTCGTTCGTCAGGTACAGCGGCGCGAACGCGACCAGGCCGTTGTAGGTGAACGAGAAGCAGATCGTCGCGAGGACGAACGCGGCGAATCGACGGTCGCGAAACAGGCTCGCGTATCGGCGGAGGCCGGGGTCAGACGGTGAACTCGAGCCGTCCGCCTGGGACTCGCCGGAACGCGAGTCGACGCCTCGAGCAGCGCCCGGCAATCGTTTGGGCACCCGAACGAGAAAGAGCGCTCCCAGGACGAGTCCGAGCGCGCCAGCGACGAGAAAGAGGAGCCGCCAGCCGGGGACCGCGAGGGACAGTCCCGCGACGAGGACGACCGCAGTCGGGGCGACGACGCCCGCATAGGTGCCGAGCGTGTCGAGAAACCCCAGCGCGCGGCCCGTCCGCTCCGGGTAGGTTCGCGACAGCAAGCGGACGGCGACGGTCTTGTGTGCACCGGTGCCAGCCCCCATGACGAGCATCGCGCCCACGAGCACGACGAAGGGAGAATCGACAACCAGGACGAGCGCCCCGAAGGAAGCGAGGACGACGCCACCGACGATCACCGTCACGGCGCCGATTCGGTCGGCGAGCACGCCCGAAGGGAACTGCATGGCGGCGTAGACGAGCATGAAGCCAGTGAACGCGGTGCCGAGGACGGCGTTCGAGACGCCATAGCTCGCCTGGAAGGCGTCGAACAGCGGCGGGAAGGCGTACCGGAGGAACTTCGCGAGAAACCAGATCAGGGCGGTCAGGACGAGCGCGTCGTAGCGGGCGAGCCCCGCCAGCGAGGATCTCGACAGCGCCGCCCCGACTCGAGCCATCGCCTCGAGGTCGAGGGGCCAGCCACGAGTACGCATCGGTTCCGGCAGCGGGCGCTGGTCCGACTGCGCGTTCGGCTGGCAGTAGATGTAGATGCTCATTCGCCTGCGCGTTCGTCCGACAGCTGCCGTCACCGTGACAGGAACCGACGGCGCCGACTCGAGCACCGATTCCCTACTTCGTCGTCTGGGAGTACTCCGCCACCCACTCCTTCAGCGTAATCCCCATCGTCGCCTGGGTAATCGCGTTCGAACTCGCCGAGTTGGCGCTCTTGACCAGTTCCGCCTCGAGCGTCCGGGTCGGCACCTCCCCGAGGAAGTGCGGGATCGCCCGCTGAACCGCGAGCGGACAGCCCACCTCGTGGGCCAGCGCATACCCCGAGATCGAGTGGGGAATCTCCTCACTGCAGTAGGTCGGATCGGGGTCGACCAGATCGTCGTCCACGAAGTCGACGTACTCGTAGCACTTGCCCACGTCGTGGAGCAGACAGGCCGCGACCAGGACGTCCTCGTCGGGGTCGGCGCCGTGGAACTCGCGCTGGATCTCAGCGGACTCGAGGGCGACTTTCGTCGTCCCGCGGACGTGCTCGACGTTGTCGACCTCGTGGATGTTCCAGGCGTAGGGAACGTCGTGGATATCCTGCCAGCCCCCGCGCTCGAGCGCTAGCGTCCACGCCTCGATCACCTGCTCGCGGAGGTCGTCGTCCGCGATGGCCTCGAGTTCGGGGAAGGCCTCGCGGACCTGGCTCTCGTAGTCGGATTCGGAGCCCTCGCCGGACTCCGAGTCGAGGTCGCTCATCCGTCAGTCTCCGTCCGTCCGGTCGACCTGCAGCGTCTCCTGACCGATGAAGCGCGGGCGCTCCTCGATGGCGAGGAAGTTGTCCACATCCTCGCGGGCCTCCTTCGCCTTGCCGCGGTCGGGATCGTAGTCGCGCGAGCCCTCGCTCCCGAGGGCGTCGTAGAGCGCCTCGAGGTCCTCGAAGTAGAGTTCAGCAATGCCGTCGAACTCCGCGTTCTCGGGATCGGCGGGGAGGACGGTCGCGTAGCGGGCGACCCCCTCAATCTCGCGGGCGATCGGCGTATGTTCGTTCTGCCAGTGGTCGACGAACTCCTCGTGGGTCATGCCCTCCTGGCGGACGAGGAACGCCGAGTGCTTGTACAGGCCCGTCGTGTCCCCGTCGGTCTCGTCTTTCTGGACGATTTCCTCGCCGATGAATCGGGGGCGACCCTCGAGGTCGAGGAAGTTGTCTACGTCCGCACGGGCCTCGGCGGCGACCTCCTTCGTCGGGTCGTAGTCCCGGGAGCCGGAGCTACCGAGCGCGTCGTGGAGGTCCTCGAGCGTCTCGAAGTAGAGTTCGGCGAGGCCGTCGAACTCGGCGTGCTCGGGTTCGGTGGGGAGCACGGTCTGGTAGCGGACGACGCCCTCGATGTCGCGGGCGATGGGCGTGTGCTCGTTCTGCCAGTAGTCGACGAACTCCTCGTGGCTGAGGTCGTCTCTCCGGACCAGCAACGCGACGTGTTTGTACATACGTCTCGAGAGACGGCGCGTTCGCTCAAAAAAGGTGAGGAACCGCGGTCAGGGTTCGGCGCTCCCGCGGGTGGGGTCGGGCGTGGCGCGGCCGGAGGTCGGGGGTCGGCGACCGGGCGCTCCCGCGGTCGTCCGATCGACGAAAACGAGGCTCGAGACCGGCCGGTAGGATTAACCCCGTCGCGCTCGGCTTCTCGAGCGAACGCCGCGGCGACCAGCCCCGGCACGGTCCCGAGATCATGGCCCGTACCGCCCTCGTCCACCTCGTCCTCTTCATCGCGGTCGTGAGCGTCGCCACCCTCGCCGTCGGCGTGCTCGTCACCGAATCCGGCCTCTACGCGGACGCCCTCGAAGACGAGAGTGACCGCGAGCGCGCCGTCCTGGAGACCGAACTGACGATCGTCAACGATCCCGAGTCGGGCGCGACCTACGACGGGAACGGAACGACCACGGTGTACGTCAAGAACGTCGGCGGAAAGACCCTCGAGCCGAGCGACCTGGAGGTCGTCCTCGATGGCGAGTACGTCACCGCACCCGAAACCAGAGTCGTCGACGGCGACCGCTGGCGCGAGGGGACGGTCCTCGAAGTGACGATCGACCGCCCGCTCGAGCGGGGCGATCACCGCGTCGCCGTCTCCCTCGACGAGGCGTGGGCGACGCTCGAGTTTGCCCACCGCGTCGTCTTCTGGCTCGACAGCCAGCCACCCGCGACGTGTTCGGCCGACGAGTGTACCGTCAACGCCAGCGAGGAGACCCTGACGCTGACGATGGGAACCGATCCCGTCGAGGAAGGCGTCGACGTGACCTACTCGCTGAACGACTCCGCGGATGAAAACGTGACGCTCGAACGCACCACGGGGACGACGGACGCAGGCGGCGAGAACGCCACCGTACTCGACTTTAGCCCGCTGGCCAACGAGATCAGCGTCTCTGAATCGGTGCTGGTGACCGTCGACGCGGGCTGGGATACGCAGACGCTGGTCGTCCGGATCGAGTCCGAGGGGTGACGATCTTCGCCAATCACGGCGTTCGTGACTGCCACCTGCTTGCAAAGCGGTTATTCGACCGGCCGTTGAGCGTTACCTGTGCGACTCGTCCAGCTATCGGTTCCAGAGGGAAAACTCGAGGCCGTCCGCAAGGCCCTTGACGAGGACGAACTCCCCTACGTCGTCACGGACGAGACCAGCGGCCGCGGCCACGAGGCGCTCGTCTACATTCCGCTGCCGACGGGGATGGTCGAGTCGACGCTCGATACGCTGCGCGCCCGCGGCATCGGTGAGGACGCCTACACGGTCGTCGTCGACGCCGAGACGGTCATCTCCGAGGAGTTCGATGCGCTCCAGGACGAGAACAACGGCGGGGACGTCGAGTCCGAGCGCATCTCGAGACAGGAATTGCGGACCGAGGCCACCGAACTGACGCCGCCGCTCGACGTGTTCGTCGTGATGACGGTCGTCAGCACCGTCGTCGCCACGGCAGGACTCCTCCTCGACTCGGCGGCCGTGGTCGTCGGCTCGATGGTGATCGCGCCGCTGATCGGGCCCGCCCTGGGCGCGAGCGTCGGCTCCGTGATCAACGACGAGGAGTTGCTCGCCACGAGCGTCAAGTACCAGCTTCTCGGAGTCGTCCTGGCGATCGTCGCGGCGGCGGTCTTCGCCTGGCTCGTCAGGCTGGGGAACATCGTGCCGCCGGGGCTCGCCATCAGCGGCGTCGGCGAGATTGAAGAGCGCCTCACCCCAGACCTGCTCTCGCTGGCCGTCGCGCTCGGGGCCGGTGTCGCCGGCGTGGTGAGCATCACGACGGGCATCTCTGTCGCTCTCGTCGGGGTCATGATCGCCGCCGCCCTTATCCCGCCGGCCGCCGCGGCCGGCATTGCCATCGCCTGGGGCGAACCGATGGCCGCCGTCGGATCGACCGTCCTCGTCCTCGTGAACGTCCTCTCGGTGAACCTCGCCGGACTCCTCACGCTCTGGTACGCCGGCTACCGACCTGAACGACTCTTCGATCGCGGCCTCGCCGAACGTCGCGTTCGCAAACAGGTCGTCGGCCTGATCGTCGTCGTCCTGGTGTTCTCGACGTTCCTGGGTGGGATCACCTACTCGAACTTTACGACCGCTACCTTCGAGGACGACGCTCGGACCGAAACCCAGGAACTGCTCGAGCAAGAGCAGTACGCGGCTTACGAACTCATCGCCCTCGATATCGAACTCACCGACGACTTCCCCTTCCGCGGGCCCGAACGGGTGATCGTCACCATTGGTGGCCCGCCCCAGGACGCCCCGATCGGCATCGCGACCGACCTCGAGGAACGCATCTCGGCACAGACCGACGACCCCGTCGCGGTCACCGTCCGCTACGTCGACGTCATTTCCCTCGGTCCGGAAAACGACAGTGACGAGGAGACGACCGACGGCGACGGGGCGGGTGCCGGTGAAGACGGGACGACGTCGCTTCAGCAACCGACGTCGCTCGAGGTGCACGAGTGGACGCGAGAGAGGACCCGAGAAGTGGGAGTCGATCAGCGATCTCGAGACGGCAACTCCGGCTCGTACCCGATGGCGTCGACGGCGGCCTCGAGCACCGCGTCGACGTTTTCGCCGGTCTCGACGCTCATGTAGAAGTCGGCCTCGACGTCGCGTGAGCGGTCGGCCTTGTTACAGACGGTGAACACCGGCAGGTCCGCGAACTGCTCGGCGATGGCGTCGCGCAACTCGAGTTGGTCTGCGATCGGGTAGCCACACGCCTCGCTGGCGTCGACGAAGACGAGGACGCAGTCGCCCAGATGCTCGAGGGCGCTGACGGCCTGGGACTCGATCTCGTTTCGCTCCTGTGGCGGCCGGTCGAGCAGCCCCGGCGTGTCGACGATCTGGTGGCGGATGTGATCGCTGGTGAAGTGACCCAGGCCGATACCCCTCGTCGTGAACGGGTAGGAAGCCGTCTCGCCGCGGGCGTTGGTGACGGCGTTGACGAACGAGGACTTGCCGACGTTGGGGTAGCCGGCGACGACGATGGTCGGCTCCTCCGGGTTGATCTCGGGCAGGTCCCGTAGGTCGTTGCGCGAGTCGTTGATGTAGCGCAGTTCGTCGTCGACCTGCTCGACGATGTCCGCCAGGCGGGCGAACGCTTGCTTGCGGTACTTCCTGGCCGTGTCGACGTCAGTCTTGCGCAGCCTCGGCTGGTACTCCTGGTGGATCTCGCGGGTCTTTCGGCTGGCCCACATCACCTCCGAGAGGCTCTGGCGGAGGCGGTCGACGTCGACGATGGCGTCGGCCAGTTCCTCGTAGAACGGGTGGACGTCGTACTCGAAGTCAGGCCAGGAGGTGACGACGTTCTCGAGGTTGTCCGAGAGGATGTTCGCCGCCGTCTGGAGCATCGACTGCTGGGCGTCGAGTCCCTTCTGGGCCCGACCGGCCCGTGAGGCCCGGGAGAACGCCTTGTCGATCAGCTCTTCCGACGTGGGCGTGGTCGGAAGGTCTTCGAAAATCATACCCATACTAGCCCCTGGGAGCTTAAAAGGTCGTTCGATACGCGGCGGTCGCTCGCGAGCGGTGCGGTCTCGAGCGATTCGCTCTGCCGCAATCGCCGCGGGCCTCGAGTTCCGGACCGAACAGTCGGTTCCGGCGGACGATATATGCGCCTCGAGCCCCTTCCTCCCGGTATGACCGACTGGCATGCAGCCGGAATCGGCTTCCTCACGATTGTCGTTCTGAGCGTCTTCGGCGTCGTCGCCCCCGGCCTCGGCCAGCTGACCGCGGGACTCGTCGGCGGGTTCGTCGCAGGCTACCTCGCCGGCGGCGGCCTCGGCTCCGGGTTCTGGCACGGCCTGCTCGCTGGCTCGCTCGGGGGCATCATCGCCGGTGTAATCCTGGCGCTCGTCGTCGCCGTCGCGGGCTTCGCGCTCGGTCCCGTCGGCGCCGCCATCTCGAGCGCCGCTGGCGTGGGGATATTCCTCGTCGCCCTCGTCCTCGCCATCGTCATGGCGCTCGAAAGCGCCGTCGCGGGGGCACTCGGGGCCGTGCTCAATCCCTGAGGCGGCTTCCGGATCCCCACCCGGGTCGCTTCAGGCCGTCTGCAGGTAATCGACGACCGACCAGCCGACGGAGCCGTCGTTCCACTCGATGTGCCACCACTGGTAGCCGTCGCCGGTCTGTGGCCCCTGGGTGACGACACCGCGGGTTCCCCCGGGAACCGTCGAGCGAACGCCGTTGGAGACGCTCGGCCCGGAACGGACGTTCAGATCCGTCGTCGACTCGACGCGCGTCCCGTGACAGAACGTGGGGCAGGCCTCGAGCCAGGGTTCAGCACACCAGGCCCAGACGTTCTCCGCGTGGAAGTGCAGCCCCCACCAGGTGTAGCCGTCGGCGGACTCCGGCCCGTTGATGACCCGGCCGGCAGACCCCTCGGGCATCGTCGCGACGATGGTCGAGTCGGTACCGGGCTGTTCGCGGGCGTTGAGGTTGGCCGTGGTGTGGACGGCCTGGTCCATCTCGAATTTGACACCTCCGCCGCCACCACCGCCGCCGTCGCCCACGAAGTCCATCAGCCGCGATCCCGACCAGTCGGGTCCTGGACAGGCCGTCGCGTTCGAACTCGAGCAGTAACTATTGGTCGGCGCGTGGCGGTGTTCGATGATTCCGCCGCTCGCGTTGCACGGCGCCGACATCGACGTGTAGTAGTTTCTCGGGATGTCGTAGGTGTCCGCCAGGTAGTCGATGAGGGCCGCCGAGCGCTGGTACATCGTGTCCGAGATGTACCCCTGTGATTCGGTCCACTCGTGTTCGATACCGATCGCGCTCGAGTTGAAGCCGCTGGCGTGCCAGGCGACGTTCGACTCGTCGACCATCTTCGTCGTGTGGCCGTCCGAGTTGCGGATCACGTAGTGGGCGGAGACGTTCGCATCGGGGTTCTGGAACCAGCTGATCGCGCCCGAGTACGACCCGACCGTCGTATGCACGACGATCCAGTTGATGTCGTCGACACCGCGGTCTGCCCACGAGTAGTTGCTCGAGTCCGCCGCGACCCAGCGATCGACCGGTTCCTCGGCCGCGAGTGCCGACGTGCTGGTCGCTGCAAGCGATGCCGCGCCGCCGACCGAGAGGCCAGCCGCTTTCAGGAGTGTTCGCCTGTTTGCATCCATACTGTCTAGCATATAAGATAATGAAATAAATAATTTTTGTTTAGTCAGGTATAGGAATTTTGGGCACACGTCCGGTATCGAGTGCCTGCCGGGGCTTGGGGAGACGCTATCGACGCACGAGGACGCTCCCGCTGACGATCACCTACCATTATACGACGGCGCACGTACTGTCCGCCAGCGAAAACGCATGTTCGACGAGATCATGGAGAAATTCGAGGGGTCGCCGAGCCAGCAGGCGGTCATCCGCCTCCTCCTGGAACGAGGCTTCTCGGTCAACGACGAGGGCCGGGTCGTCTCGGGCGGAATCGAGATCCCCAACACGGGCATCGCTCGCGAAATCGACGTCGACCGGCGCGTCGTCGACTCGACGACGGACGTCATCCTGGAGGACCCCGAGTTGCGACGGATCTTCCAGAACATCTCGCAGGTACCGAGCCTGATGGATCTGGCGCCCGTCCTGGACCTGACGGTGCTCTCGGTCGAGGTCGCTGACGCCGAACAGGAAGGGATCGTCGCCTCGGTGACGAGGATCCTGGCCGACCACGGCATTTCGATCCGCCAGACGATTAGCGAGGATCCGGAGTTCACCGACGAACCCCGCCTCCACCTCGTTACCGACGAGGACCTGCCGGGCGAGGTCATCACCGACATCCGCGCGCTGTCGTTCGTGCGCTCGATCGAGTTGCAGTAGTCCTTCGATCCGTCGAGTTCCGGACCGCCTCGAGTCGTCGTTTCTGTGTGCCGATATTGCTATAGAAGGGATGCTTATACAATACAAAAAGTATAGTAAAGACAGGCCAGCGAATCGGAAACCGTTCGTTATTCACCGCTGCACTCGAAGCCCCACGTATGGACCGACGCAGACCGCCACAGACCGAGGAAGGCTGGTACGTGCTACACGACTTCCGGTCGGTCGACTGGGACGCCTGGCGAAACGCCCCGGAACGCCGGCGCGAGCGCGCGCTCGATGAGGGCATCGACTACCTCTCGAGTGCGACGTCCCTGACCGACGTCGACGCCGAGGAGGGTGGTTCGGCCGTCTTCTCCGTCATCGGCCACGAGGCCGATTTCATGGTGCTTCACCTCCGGCCGACGATCGCCGACCTCGACGCCCTCGAGCGCCGCTTCGAGGGGACGGCCCTGGCCGAGTTTACCGAGCACACCGACTCCTATCTCTCCGTTACGGAGGTCTCGGGCTACATGTCCGAGGAGTACTTCGAAGAGGGTGGAAAGGCGGACTCCGGCATCGCCCGCTACATCGAGTCCCGCCTCGAACCCGAGATTCCCGACGCCGAGTACGTTTCCTTTTACCCGATGGACAAGCGCCGCGACGCCGAGTGGAACTGGTACGACCTGCCGTTCGACGAACGCGCGGAGTACATGTCCGGCCACGGTGACATCGGTCGGAAGTACGCCGGTCGCGTCACCCAGATCATCTCCGGAAGCGTCGGCCTCGACGACCACGAGTGGGGCGTGACGCTGTTCGCGGACGATCCGGCCGACATCAAGGAACTGCTCTACGAGATGCGGTTCGATCCCTCGAGTTCGCGCTTCGGAGAGTTCGGCCGGTTCCGCTTCGGGCGGCGGTTCGCGCCCGAAAACCTGGGGGCACTCCTGGCGGGCGAGCGAGTGTCGCAAGAAGTAGACGACGGGCACGGGCACGGACACGGCTCGAACCACCACGGCGAGGGCGGACGCGGCCATCACGATCACGGCTCGAGCGGTCACGGCCGTGGCAAAAGTGGCGACTCGAGCGGCCACGATCACGCACACGGGAGCGACGGCGGAGACGACAGCGACGTCCGCGACGAACTCGAGGACCTCGGGGTCTACGCCGGGAAGCCCCACGGCGAGGACGTCCACGCGGTGGTGCTCTACTCCGCCGCCGACGTCGACGACCTCTTCGAGGAGGTCCAGGGCCTCCGGGCGAACTTCGATCACTACGACAGCCACGTCAAGACGGCCGTCTACGACGCCGAAGGCGACGGAGGCGACGAAGCCGCCGTCGTCAGCCTCTGGGAGACCGAACGCGCCGCGAACACGGCTGCTGGCTTCCTCGGGGACCTCCCCGACGTCGTCCGACAGGCGGGCGACGACGGCGACTCATGGGGCACGATGGGGATGTTCTACGCCGTCGAACCGGATCACCGCGGGGACTTCGTCGGAACCTTCGAGGACGTCGGCGACGCGCTCGCGGACATGGACGGCCACCGGAAGACTACCCTACTAGCGAATCTCGAGGACGAGAACGACATGTTCATCGCCAGCCGCTGGGACGCCCGCGAGGACGCGATGGCGTTCTTCCGCAGCGACGCGTTCGCCGAGACCGTCGAGTGGGGCCGCGACATCTTGACCGAACGCCCACGCCACGTGTTCCTGGCCTGATCGCCTAGATCCCCGCCTCGGGCGACTCGTCGTAAAAGAAGTAGCCGGCGACCCCCGCGAGGCCGAGCACGAGGGTCACGAAGGGCCACTTTCCGAGTTCTCTGTCCGTGAACGTCGCGTGAACCGTGACGAAAATCGTGAGTCCCACGTGCGCAGCGAGCGTCGCCGCGAGGAACGTCTGGAGGTCCATTGCTCGCAGGTTCGACCGCGAGCGGATAGGAATGGTGATTTCGACTCGATGAGCACGACGAGAGGGAAAAGTACACCACGATCCACCCTCGAGAGTCGTGTGTGAATCGCCGCGCGTTCCTCGCTTGCGCCCCCGCTGTCGCCCTCGCCGGCTGTTTCTATCGTCTCGGGCTCGCCGAGCGCGTCGTCGTCCTGGAGAAGTCGATCGAGGGGGTCGAGGTCGACATCGAGACGGGTGAGCGACGAACGGTCACGCTCCTCACCAGGCGTGACGGCCTCGAGGGACCGACCTATGAAACCGTTCACGAGGACCTCGAGGAGACGGTTGCCGACGGCGAGCCGCTGGTGCTCGGGGGCGACCTCCGCCAGGAACTCGAGTCGACGTACCCCGAGATTCGGCTCCGTGCTCGAGTCTGCGATTCTGTCCCCATCGACGAACCCGACGCCGTGAGTGGCTGTCGCTCGGTCTCAATCGTGAGCGAGGACTTCGACGAGGTTCGCGTCGGCGACGTGATCGATGTGCGCGAAAGCGACGACGGAATCGGGCTGCTCGAAGTCCATCAACGGCGCGAGGATCGGTGAGTCGAGGCAGTTTCGACTCGAGTTCTCGAACGCCCTACCGGGCTCAGTAACAGCGATCACCACCACGTGGCCGCAAGCGAGCATCGCCGAATAGGCGATGGTCGCGAGTCGGGGAAGGGCAGGCGGTCGGTCGCCAGCCCAGTAATTGCACCGCGAGCGAGGCGTCGCCGAGCGAGCGGGCTGACGAGCGACCAACGGGAGTGAGGAATGCTTTTGGTCCAGCTTTTGCCGAAGGACGACGCGCTGTGCGCCAGCTATGCTGGCGTCAGCGCGTTAGACTGCAGCGCAAAAGGTGGGTCCTAGAAGTCGTGGTCCGGATCGTCCTCGACCGCTCGCTTGAGCGACTCGCGCCGGGACTTGGCGTCGCGGGCGGTCGCCTCGAGCAGGAAGTCGTTCTTCGCGGAGACGGCCTCGCCGGCGGCCTCGAGTTCGTCGGGGCCGAGTTCGGTGGGGTCGCGTTCGACGAAGTCGACGGCGAGTTTGTCCTTCTTGCCGGAGTACTGGACGGCACCGACGGTGATGCGCTCGAAGACGGGGTTGTCGGGTTCTTCGACGACGTAGAGGTCGCTTCCCTTGAACTCCTCGGTGTCCGTGATCGAGCCGAAGTAGTCTTCGACGGTGGCTTTCATGTCGGGGATTCGGTCCTCGAGATGTTCACCGCGGCGCATCTTGTACTCCTTCATGGCAGAGTCATGTACGGGGTAGTGTTTACCTCTTTTCATCGTCGCCAGCGGCTGTGAGGTGGGAGTCCGTTGCAGGCGGCGACCGGCCTGGATCGAGTCGTTGGCTCGAGGTCGTCGAGAGGGAGGGGGTTGTGTTCGGTGCTCGAGGTTGGAACGGGCTCCAGGTCTGGAACGGGCTCCAGGTCTGGAACGGGCTCCAGGTCTGGAACTGGACCGAGACCTGGAACTAGGCCGAGACCTGGGATGGGATCGTGGTCTGGAACGGACTCGAGCACCGAGGGCGAGACCGAAATCAGGGACGTCGAGACCAAAATAAGGGACGAGACGAAGGAATCGGCCTACCGTTCGCGCTCGCCGAGGTATCCCTTGCGACACTCAGGGCAGATGTCGCCCGCGCGAAGGGAGCCGCGGTCGCCGGGAGCGACGAACGAACACTGCGGACAGAAGAACTCGGTGTTGGCGCCACCCTGTGTCGTGGCTTTGCTCGGGTCGGGTGCGGCCTGTGCGCTAGCGATACCGGTGTAAGAGTCCGATTGCTGGGGCGACGGTTCCGGTTCGGCGTCGACGAACACCGCGTCGTCGGTGACCGGTTCGTCTCGAGTGGCTTCGTTTTCGGTCACGGTCTCGTTTTCGCCTGTATTCACGTTCGTGTTCGCGCCCGCACCGACGTCCTCCTCGACGAACGTCGTCTCGAGATCGTCGGACTCGACCGACGAGTCGTCCCCGTTCCCGTCCCCGTCGGCGCCTTCCTCCTCGGGCCACGCGGTCGGTTCGGCCGCCGAACCGACCGGCGGGCCGACGTCGTCCGACTCGGGCCACTCGCCGTGTTCCCGGTCGCCGTCATCGGGATCGGGTTCGGTCAGAATTTCGGCGTCGTCGGTGATCGGGTCGCCGTTTTCGTCCGTGGGAATCTCGAGGTCGTCGTCTCCGTCTTCGTCCTCCTCCGCCGTCTCGTCCGCATCCCCGGCTACGGCTTCAGCTTCGGCTTCGACATCGACTTCAGCCGCATCACTGGGATCCCCAGCGCTCGTCGCCGCTTCCTCGGTCGATTCACCGTCCTGGAGACCGCCACTGGCTGGATCGTCGATCCCGGGAGACGGGGGCTGGTCGGATGCAGATTCGTCTGGGGAACGCGCGGCGGTATCGGGACCGAGGGCGGTCACCTCAGTGTTCTCGCTGATGACGTTCTTCTCGCCACAGCGCTGACACCGCTGGTACTCGGTCACGGTGACGACGACCTCGCTTCCCCGTTCTTCGCGCTCGCGGTCGACTTCAGTCTCGCCGAAGTCGTGCCCGAGCAGCGAACATCGAAGGGCCATTGTCAGACCGTTCCAACCCAGGCCATAAAAAACGTACTGCAAGAACCGCCGTCGAGTGGGACAACGGCAAACGTCAAATCCCAGCGTCACGAAGGGCAGACCGGATGAGAGCGAAACGGGAGTTCCGGGACCGGTCCGCGACGGAGGTCGCCGTGCTCGACGCGCTCGTCGACCGAACCGAGAACGGGATGACGGTCTTCGAGCTTCGAGCCGAGGTCGCCGTCAGCATCGACGACCTCGAGGAGGCCCTCGCGACGCTCAAGGACGACGGGCTCATCGTGATCGACAACCAGACGAGCCGGACGGTCATCAAACCGGACGAGCGCGTCGTTCCCGACGAGAACGACCTCGACGAAGAGGACTCCCTGCTCGAGCGATTGCGCGAACGGTTTTCGTTATAGGTGGCCCAGGCAGCCTCGGTGGCGGGCGTTCTCGCTTCTAACTCCTGACTCCGCCAGAACGAGGCGAAGATGCGAGGCAGCCGTCGGTTTCGATTGGCTCGAACGCCTCGCTCAGCTCGAGCAAAAACGCACCACCTAAACCCGACCGACCCCTTCACTGGCACGTGCCCGATACGCCGCCGACCGACGCCGATCCCGCGTTTCCAAGCGAACGACACGTCCTGGAGGCCGATTGCGCGCGCTGTCCTCACCTCGTCGACCACCGCGAGTGTATCTCCTGGGGGACCGGCCCGCTCGCGGCCTCGGTGCTCGTCGTCGGCGAGGCCCCCGGCCAGGGTGATCCGGAGGCCGAACGCTGGCGCGGCGGGAACTGGACCGGCATGGCTTACACCTCGCGACACTCCGGTCGACGCATTCGCGAGTTGCTCGAGGCGGTGGGCTACGGAGACGACGTCTTCTACACGAACGCGGTGAAGTGCTTTCCGGCGGACTCGAAGGATCCGACGACGAATCGCGAGCCGACCGCCGAGGAACGGTCGGCCTGCCGGGGGCACCTGCTGACCGAACTCGAGCGGGCCGATCCCGCCGTGATCCTCGCGACGGGTAGGCACGCAACGACGACGGTGCTGGCGTTCGAGGACGATTCACTCGACGGCTTTCTGGAGACGGTGCTCGAGCCCAGGTGGTGTGATCGCCTGGAGGCGTGGCTGTTGCCGATCCTGCACCCATCGTACCAGGATGTGTGGCTCGGGCGGTTGGGGTACGACCCCAAGGAGTACCGCGCGGACCTGCGGGCGCAACTCGACGCGCTGGTCGACGGCTGACCATTGCCGCGAAGCCACTGTCTAGACGCGAACTTACAACCCGAGTTCGAAGCCACTGTCTGGACGCAAAGCCGCTGCCTGGACCCGAACCCGCTGCCTGGACCCGAACCCGCTGCCTGAGCGCGAAGCCACCGCTCGGGACGCACCGACGCGACTCGAGCAGGGAAAGTCGTCGGTCGAGCCGGCCCCGCGACCGTCGCCGGTGGCAACGTTCTTTGATCAGGCCGTCCCATCGTCTCGTATGTCGACGATATTCAGCCAGATCGTCGCGGGCGACATTCCCGCGCGGGTCGTGTACGAAGACGAAACCACGTTCGCCTTCCTCGACGCCAACCCGCTCGCGCCGGGGCACACGCTGGTGATCCCGAGAGACGAGTACGAGCGGCTGAACGACGTCCCCGAGGACGTCGCCGCGGATCTGTACGCGACGATCCACCGCCTCGTACCGGCGGTCGAAGACGTCGTCGATGCCGACGCGACGACCGTAGCGTTCAACAACGGCGAGGCCGCCGGCCAGGAGGTGCCCCACGTTCACTGCCACATCGTCCCGCGATTCGACGGCGACGGTGGCGGCCCGATTCACGCCGTCGCGGGCGAGACGCCGGACCTCGAGGACGACGAACTCGACGAAATCGCGGCCGCGATCGACGAACGGGTCTGAAGCCGGAACGGCGAGACGAACCCGGGTGCTGCGTGCCGCTAGTCGTGCCAGCCTGCAACCGAAGGCCGGGAGTCTTATTTCGTTCGACCGCGAGCCTCGAGCCATGCGCGGGATCGCCGGTATCGGCGCGCGGTTTCGAGCCCATCCGGTCGCTACAGCGATCGAGCTCGGGAGTTTTCTGACCTGTTTTCTCCTGTTGTTCGCGACCGTCGCGGCCGTCGCGAGCGGACCACCGACTGGGGCCGTTACCGGCGATCGGCTGTGGCTCGTCGTGATCGCCGCCGGCGGCGTCTTCGTCCTGTTCTGGACGCTCGTCGTGCCGCTGTACGAACGACTGCTGTAAGCGCAACCGGATAACGGACGCCGACGCAGTGAGATTGCCACCACACAGCACACAATTCGCGTACCACGCCGTTTACATACCACCCGGTTCAACCACGAGGTAATGAGACGACGCACGTTTCTCACGAGTACGGCTGGCGGCACGATCGTCGGCGTGGCGGGGTGCATCCAGGATACGTCGGACGGGGACGGGGACGGGAACGGAAATGGAAACGGGGACGGCGCTAACGGAAACGGCGACGCAAACGATAGCAATGGTAATGGCAATGGCAACGGCAACGCTGACGACGACACGCTCCACGTCGCCACCTACACCTCGTTCGTCGACGCACCGAGTGACAGCCCCGGCGTCTGGATCAAAGAGGAGTTCGAACAGCGCTACGACGCCACCCTCGAGTGGCACACGCCCGAGCGCGAACTCACTCACTACGTCGAACGCTACAACGAGGGCGCCGAGATCGAACCCGAGCTCTACTACGGAGCGAGCCCCCACGACCTCGTCCGCGTCGACGAGAACACCGACGGCGACCTCTTCGTCGAAACCGACCGCTCGGTGCTCGAGAACGCAGACGACATCGGCGAGCAACACGAGTTCGATCCTCAGGGACGCGTGATCCCGACCTACCGGGCCCTCTGTGCAATCGTTTACGACGGCCGTACCGGCCTGACGCCTGAGACGTTCGAGGATTTGCTCGATCCGGCCTACGAGGGACAGATCGGCATCCCGACTCCCCAGGATACGACGGGACTTCTATTCTTGCTGTGGACGCTCAACGAGTTCGGCGAGGGCGGTGAGTACGACTACCTCGACTACTGGTCGGACCTGCTCGACAACGGTGCCCGCGTGCTCGACTCCTGGAGCGACGTCTACACCCAGTTCGAGAACGACGAACTCCCGATCATCGTCTCCTACGCGAACGACCGCGTCTACGCCAAACGCTTCGGCAACGACCTCGAGAAACACCAGGTCGCGCTGCTCGACGGGCAGTCCTACGCCAACTACTCCGGCGTCGTCCGCTTTTCGAGCGGGACGAACGACGACCTGGCCCACAAGTTCATAGATTTCGTCCTCGATCCGGAGGTCCAGGCGGTCGTCGCCGAGCGTAACGTCACCGGGCCGACCAACGAGAAGACGGAACTACCGGAGGTGTTCGAGGAGTACGCCAGAGAGCCCGAAGAGCCCGTCTTTTACGACTACGAGGAACTCAGCGGCAACCTCTCGGGGTGGCTCGACGACTGGAGTCGCATGGCCGCCGGCGGCCGCTGAGCGCGACACGAAAATCGAGATGTTCGCCTCCGTCCCGCCGTATCGCGTCCCCTCGCCGCGCACCTCGAGTGTGGCGTCAGCGCCGACCTCACTCCTCGCGCTGACTCCTGGCGTCGCGCCCGAGTTCGCCCTCGACAGCGTCGACCTTGTCGCTCGCGGTCATCTCGACCTCACGCTTGTCGTCGACCTGGACGAGCGTCTGGACGTGCGCGCGGTCGACGGCCTCGTGGGCTGCCGCACACGCCGCGAACAGTTCGTGGACGTCGTCGGCCTCGAGCGTCGTCGCCATCGGCGTCGTCTCGTAGGTGACGTTGTAGTCCTCGAGGGCGTCGATGGCGGCGGCCACGTCGGTCGTGATGTCGTCCTCGGTGATGGGCGAGACGCGGAGCAGTGCAAAGACGGTCATAGTCGGGCGTTGGCGCGAGCGGGAGTTAGTGGTGACGGTCGCCGACGTCGGGCCCGTCCTGGACGGTTCAGCGTCCAGCGTCGCTCTCGATCCTGGGCTCGAGTCCGAACGCGACCACGACCGACGGAGGCACCAACGTGACGACCGATCCCGACCGTACAAGCCCCGACGGCGGTGACGCGAGTGCGGCGATGCCGGGGAGTCCCTCCGGCGGCGGGTCGGGTCGATCCCCCACCCCCCACCGAACCGTCCGCGACCGCCTCGAACGGCGGGCGCTCGCCGCCGGCGCCGTCGTCACGATTGGGTTGCTGCTCGCGATGTTTTACTACCCCGTGGCGACGGTGTTCGTCGAATCGGTCGTCGTCGACGGCGTCCTCACGCTCGCAGTCTTCGCCGACCTGGTGACCGATCCGTTCTACTTCGGCGACTTCGCGAGACTCCTCGCCGGCGAACCCCCGTTCGAGGTCCTCTCGGACCTGCTCACGAGCGACCGTCGGCTGGGCATCGTCGGCTTCACCGCCTACCAGGCGTTCCTCTCGACGCTCCTCTCGCTCGCGCTCGGCCTGCCGATGGCCTACCTGCTCGCGCGCTACGAGTTCCGGGGACGACGCACGCTGCGCTCGCTGACGATTCTCCCCTTCGTCATGCCGTCGATCATGGTCGCCGTCGGCTTCGTCGCCACCTTCGGCCGGAGCGGCACGCTCAACGCCGTCCTCGAGCCCCTCGGGCTGGGACCGGTCTCGCTCATGTACAGTCTCGAGGCGATCCTGATAGCTCACGCCTTCTACAACGCGCCGCTGATCGCACGGGTGACGACGGCGGCCTGGGAGTCCGTCGACGCCAGCGCGTTCGAGACCGCTCGCAGCCTCGGGGCCGGGCCGTTCCGGGCCTTCCGAGACGTGGTCGCCCCGCAGCTGTACCCCGCCGCGCTGATGGGGGCAGCGCTGACGTTCGTCTTCACGTTCGGCACCTTCCCCATCGTCCTCGCACTCGGAGGCATCCGGCTGTCGACCGTCGAGGTGTTCGTCTACCAGCTCGTCCAGGACCTGAACTACGCCGAGGCCGCCGCCCTGGCGATCGTGGAGCTGCTGATCTCGCTCGGCGTACTCTACGGCTACCTCCGTTATGAGGCGAAACACACGGTTCGCTCGAGCGGAATTCGACCGCTTCCCCGGAAGTCGCTCGCACCGTCGTCGTTCTCTATGCGCGAACTCCTTCCCCGAATCGGCCTGGCCGTCTACGGCGTGATCGCCCTGTTCGTCTTCGTCGCCCCCATCGCGAGCCTGCTCGTCCGGAGTGTCACCACCCCCGGCGGCGAGTTCACTCTGGCCCACTACGGCTTCCTCCTCGAGCGCCAGGCGACCGCGGCGGCGTTCCAGGTTCGGCCCTGGCCCGCCATCCGTAATTCCCTGCTGTTCGCCGCCGCGGCACTTGCCGTCTCCCTCCCGATGGGTGTCGTCGTCTCGGTGCTGACGACGCGGCGCTACCGCGGGCGGAAACTCGTCGACGTGGTCGCCATGGCCCCGCTCGCCGTCTCCGGCATCGTCGTCGGTATCGGCCTGCTTCGTGGCCCGGTCTTCGGATTCGAGGTCTGGCACTACCGAATCACCGTCACGGGCGCGGTGGCCATCGTCGCCGCCCACGCCGTCGCCTGTTACCCGTTCGTCGTCCGCACCGTCGCGCCGGGGCTCGAGTCGATCGATCACAGCCTCCTCGAGTCCGCTCGTGCACTCGGGGCCTCCCGAACCAGAGCGTTGCTCGACGTCGAGTTGCCCCTGGTCTGGCCGGGCGTCGTCGCAGGCGCGGCGTTTGCGGTGGCGATTTCGATGGGCGAGTTCTCCGCGACGGTGATTCTCGCGACGGGTACCGACCAGTACACGATGCCGATCGCGATCGAACGATTCATCGGTCGTCGCCTCGGACCAGCGACCGCCATGGGCGTCGTCTTGCTCGTCGTCACCGCGTTCAGTTTCGTCGTCATCGACCGCCTCGGGGGTGATCGCGTTGGCCTCTGAACGGAACGGGCTCGATCGCGTACGGACAATCGACGGATCGGCCGACGACGGCGACGGTGAGGCGCCGATCGCGCTCGAACTCACGGGCGTCTCGAAAACGTACGGCGAGACGACGGCCGTCGACGACGTCTCGATCCGCGTCCGCGAGGGCGAGTTCTTCACCCTCGTCGGCCCCTCGGGCTGTGGGAAGACCACGACGCTCCGGCTCGTCGCCGGGTTCGAGGCACCAAGTACAGGGACTGTCCGGTTCCACGACGAGGACGTGACCGACGTCCCGCCCGAGGATCGCGACGTCGGCGTCGTCTTCCAGAACTACGCGCTGTTCCCACACATGACCGTCGGCGAGAACGTCGCCTACGGGCTCAACTTCGCCGACCCGCCAGGGGACGTCTCGCGCGAGGAGCGAGTACGGGAGTTGCTCGAGCTGGTCGACCTCGAGGGGATGGCCGACCGCGACCCGGACGAACTCTCGGGCGGCCAGCAACAGCGTGTGTCCATCGCCCGCGCGCTGGCGCCCGGCCCGGACGTCCTCCTGCTCGACGAGCCGATGAGCGCCCTGGACGCGCAACTCCGAGAGCGCCTTCGCGTCCAGGTGAAAGCGATCCAGCGGGAATTGGGGATTACGACGGTGTACGTCACCCACGACCAGGAGGAGGCCCTCGCCATCTCCGACCGCGTGGCCGTCATGCGCGCGGGGGCGCCCGAGCAGGTCGCCCCGCCTCGAACGATCTACCACCGCCCCCAGACGCGCTTCGTCGCCGAGTTCGTCGGGGACAACAACGTCTTCGAGGGCGAGGTGGTCGGCGTCGATGTCGACGGCTACGGCGGCGAGACGCGAGCTCGAGTCGGCGTCGCTGGAACCGAGTTCGACATCGCGGCTGACCAGAGCAACGTGGCGAACCGAGGCGAGGCGCTGACCTTCTGCGTTCGCCCCGAACACCTCGCGCTCGAGGCGCCGACGAACACGTTCGTGGGCACCGTCGAGAGTTCGGAGTTCCTCGGTGAGACGACGCGCGTTCACCTGGATTGGCAGGGCCGGGACGTCGTGTTGCGAACGCGCGAGCCGCTCTCAGGGGAGGTCCGGGTCGGGTTCGAGCCGGGTGACGCGCACGTCGTCGGTCAGTGAGCGGTGAGCCGAAAACTCACGTGAGCAGAGACAGACGGCGCCGAACGCAGCCGTACCCGATCTCCCGGATAGATTCATCACCCTCGAGTCGAAGGGACACGTATGCCAGTCGAGCGACTCTACCGGCTGAACACGGCGACGTGGACCTTCGACAACAGCGCCGCGACCCAGCTCCAGGACCCCGGCGAACCCTACGTCGGCTGGTGTCCGTGCTACCTGCTCGAGCACCCCGACGGACTCGCCCTGTTCGATACGGGCGTGAGCCACGAGATGGCGACGGCGCCGCTCGAATACGGCCCGCGAGGAGCACCCCACATGGCCGAATTCGCCGAGACGATCGACCTCTCGGCGGGGAAGCCCCCGGTCGAGCACCTCGCGGACCTCGGTTACGAACCAGAGGACGTGGACACAGTCGTCCTCTCACACCTCCACACGGATCACGCGGGGAATCTCGATTCGTTCCCCGAGGCGACGGTCGTCGTCCGGAAGGAGGAACTGCGCTACGCGTTCTGGCCCGACGGCCCCCAGCGGCTGTTCTACCTCGAGGGCGACTTTCGCCACCTCCGGGAACTCGACGCCGACGTCGTCGCGATCACGGGCGAGTACGACGTCTTCGGCGACGAATCGGCCGTCGCCTTCCCGACGCCTGGACACACGCCGGGTCACCAGTCCCTCGAAGTGGGCCTCACATCGGGGACGACGATCCTCACGGCCGACGCGGCGAACAGTCGCGCGGGCTACGAGCAGGAACTGGCGGCCTCGTTCGCGTGGTCGCTCGAGGCGTCGGTCGACTCGATCGCCGCGATCAAGGATCGCGCCCGGGTCGCCGACGCGGACGTCGTCGTCCACCACGATCCAGACGAACAGCGACGCCTGCCGGACCCGCCGAACGCACTCGAGTGAGTCGTGTCACCTGAACATACAAAATAACACATGGTTATATTTATGAGGTTGTCACACGCTACTATGGCCCATAGCGCGCGCCACCCTGTCAACTGACACCGACGAGTCGCACCCTCGGTGACACCTCGGACCGAAAAACGTCCTTCGTCGTACCGACCCCCTATATAATGACCACACCGAACACAAATCTCACTGGCACGGCCCACCTCGAGCAGATCGAGCAAACTGCCCTTCCCGCGTCCGTTTCGACCCTCCTGGAGACCTACGAGGACACCGTCGACGAACGGGACCGCTTCCTCTGGAGGTGGCTCTACTTCCTCTTTCCGGAGATTACCCTCTCGTGCGTCCGTCCCGGCGACAGCCAGCAGGTCCGAGAGAGTAAGCTACTGGCGTCGCTGTACGTCACCATCCTCGACGACCTCGCAGAACGCGACGAGGACGTACACACGTTTCGTGAGGCCGCGAAAGCGCCGTTCGACCACCAGGTGGCCGACGAGACGCGTCCGGAGGTCGACGCGGCGGCCGTCACACTCGCCCACGAGGTCTGGGCGCACGTCGCCGACGGACTCGAGTCGGCACCCCGGTACGCGGAATTTTGTGACCTGCTCCAGTTCGACCTCGATCGAACCAACACCGCCATCGAGTACACCTACCTGCTGAACCACCACCTCGAGCTGGCATCCCTCGAGGAAACCACCGTCTACGACAGTCACAACATGATGTTGTTCACCTACGCCTCTATCGATCTACTGTACTCGCCGTCGTTCGACCGTTCCGAACTCGGACAGCTGCGAGACGTGCTCAGACGTGCCCAGCAGATGACCCGTATCGGCAACTGGGTCACCACGTGGGAGCGCGAACTCGAGGAGGGAGACTGCAGTTCTGGCGTCGTCGTCTCCGCCCTGGAACGGGACATCGTTTCACGCGAGCAACTCGAGCGATTGCGTGCGGATCCTGCGACCGCCGACCGAGACGAGATCGTCGCACGGATCCAGGAGGCGAATATCGAAGACCGGTTACTCGAACGGTGGTCGGAACATTACAAGCGGGTCGAGGGGTACGCCGCTGACATCGAGAGCGTCGACGTCCGAGCGCTTCTCGAGGGGCTCGAGACTGTGCTCGCGTGCCATCTGGAAAGCCGGGGCCGAAAATGACGGGGCGGGGAAATACGAGCGTGAACGGGAACACGAACGCGAGAATAGCCGTTCGGAAACGGACACCGACTCGCCACGACCGGAGGCAGCCGACCACACGAACGCCCCGTTTCGGCGGTGATGGGACGTGACTGACCGAGAGCGAACCGATCCGGAACCCCGCCGGAATCGAGACTTCGTCCAGGAGGTGATGACTCGATCCGAGCTCCTGGAACGACTGGCCGATCAACCGCGGACGGCCCGCGAACTGGCCGACCAGCTCGAGATGGCCCGGTCGACCGTTCACCGGGCGGCCGATGCGCTCGAGGCGCACGGGCTCGTCGAGAAACCGGCCGACCGCTTCGAGAGCACCGGCCTCGGCGACGTCGTCGCCGGCGAACTTCGCACGCTTCGAACGAACCTCGAGGCCGCGCGACGGATCGAGCCGTTTCTGAACACGATCGACGATTCGGCGCCGGAGCTCCCGATCGAGCACTTCACCGACGCGACCGTGACCTGTTCGGGCCACCGGCAGGCACACGTCGGCGTCAAGCGCATCACCGATCTCATCGAAGCGACGGACTCCCTCCGAATGTTCTCGAGTATCATCTCGCCACTCTACGTCGACGTGGCCCGACGGGAGATCCTGGACGGCACGGAAATCGAGGTGATCTTCGACCAACGGATCATCGATATCATCCTCGAGCAACACGTCGAGGAGGCGATGGAGGCGTTCGAGACCGGGCGATTCGAGGTCTACGTCGCCGAAAACGTTCCGTTCGAACTCTTTCTCTTCGACGAGCGGGTGGGCCTGGCGGCACACGACGAGTCGGGCATCGCCCGTGCGTTCGTCGAGACGACCGATCCCGGGGCGCGGTCGTGGGCCGAATCGCTCTACGCGGAGTACGCGGCGGACACGGACGCGTTCCGGATGGAGTGACGGAAATCTCGATTCCGCCACGCGAGACGCTGGAATCAGCGACTGCTGGCGTCTCGAGATGGCTGTCCCTGGACGATTCGACGCCTCCTGGACGTCCTCGATTGCCGTATCAGCGTGTGCTGTTCGATCGATGCAACTTGTTCGATCAATGCAACTCGTTCGACTGATACAAAGCTGTCGAACGTTCGGAAACGTCCCGTTTATGGGATTCAGACGATTCGTTGCCGGATTATTCCATCGGGTATATACAACTCGCTGGTGTCCGTTTCGAACGATGGGGCGTCGTTCCCTTCGAACGGACGACTCACAGAGATCCACCAATGACCAGTATGGACCGTAATCTCGATACCGTGGTACGGGAAACCTCTACAGACGCGTACGAACTTCGACTCGACGACGACCGCGAAACGACAGTGTCGATCGCCGAGGCAATGGCGACGATTCAGGGCTGTTCGTCGACCGATCTGCGACCGCTCTACCACGATGTCGATCCAGCCCTGCTCGAACGCGTCGGCTCCCGGTCGAGCCGACAGTCGTTTCACTTCGTGAGCAACGGCTTCGATGTCACTGTCCGTGGCACCGGCACGGTTCGAATCGAGCACCTGGACTGATCGTTCGAGCCTTCGAGCGGTTGAGCAATCGAGCGAGCAACGCATAACGAGCAGGATCCCTCCGAGCCGCAACTGTCGTGCACAACACGACTCGTCGCTCACGAACAGCCGCCGTTTTCTGACCGCTGGATCCAGGAGCCGTCGGTCGTCAGCTCCTCGCGGAACGTTCACGTGGTCCGAACGGTACGGAAAATCCGGTCAAAACACGTAGGAACCGAGATTATTCCCGTCACCACCCAACCCCGGAGTACGATCAGCACATGACGACGAACATCCCATCACCAGCGCTGTTCGAGCAGCCCAACGTAGCGACCTCGACGTTCGACCTTCTGGCCGACCAGCGGCGCCGCGTGGTGGTACGGTACCTCGAGGAAACGACCGGCCCGGCGACCCTCGGGGAATTAGCCGAGGAAATCTCGTCTCGCGAATCGAGCCATCGGTTGCACTCGATCTCAGACCACGCGGACGCCCAGCACGACCACCTCCGGTCGATCACGATCTCGCTCCACCACGTACACATTCCAAAACTCGCTGACGCGGACGCGATCGACTACGACCCGGAGACGAAGACAGCCCTCCTCACCGAAACCGGGGAACGCATCGCCGCCCGGATGGACGCGATCTGTGGCGAGCCACGAGACACCTACGATCGCTCGTCGTAGCCCCCCGCGACCTCCGACCTGTCGTCGTAGCCTCCGCGCCTCGAGCTCGATAACCGGTACCGTTTTGCACGGCCGCGTGACACAGTGAGGTATGAACCACGCCAGGGGACCACTGCTCACGATCGACCTCGAGAACCGTTCGTGGGAGACCGAATCGATCGACGACGTACTCGAGCACTACGTCGGCGGTCGTGCGGTCGGGACAAAACTCGCTCACGACCGAATTCCGTTCGACGCGGACCCGTTCGGGCCCGAGAACCGCCTCTTCTTCGCGACGGGGCCGCTCCAGCACTCGACGATGAGTTTTACCGGACGGATGTCGGCGACAGGGCTTTCGCCGCTGACCGACGGCCTGCTCTCCTCGAACGCCGGGGGCTTCCTCTCGCGGAACTTCACGGCGACGGGCTACGGCGCCGTCGAGGTCGCGGGCGAGAGCGACGACCTCGTGATCGTGCACGTTACGGACAACGGCGTCGAGTTCGAGGACGCGTCGGCGCTCGAGGGGGCCGAGACGAGCGAAATCTGTGAGTACATCGAGGACGAACACGGCCTCGAGGCCGAGCACACGGTGACGATCGGCCCCGCAGGCGAGAACCGGGTTCGCTTCGCCTCGATCATGACCTCCCGCGAACGCGCGTTCGGCCGCGGCGGCCTCGGAGCCGTGCTCGGGTCGAAGAAAGTCAAGGCGATCACCTTCGACGGAGATTCGACGCACGACGTCGAGATTCCGCCCCTTCAGATGGACGTCCACCGCGAGGCCGCCCAGTCCGACCACATCATGAAACGGCAGGGCACCTCCTCGATGACCGAGTTCGCGAGCACGGTCGAGGCCCTACCGACGCGGTACTTCTCGGAACTGAGCTTCGAGGGCGCCGAAGGCATCAGCGGCGACCGGGTCGAGGAGAAGAAGTACAAGAAGGGGACCTGCTCGGCATGTGCGTTCGCCTGCAAACTCCCGACCAGGGACGACGAATCCGGCCTCGAGACCGAGGGCCCGGAGTACGAGACGGTGATGGCGTTCGGCTCGAACGCCGGCGTCGACGACATCGTCGACGTGATGCAGTCGAACAAACTGTGTGACGAACTCGGGATGGACACCATCTCCGCGGGCGACGTCGTCTCGGCGTACCTCGCGAGCGAGGACGCCTTCGGCGACGCCGACCTGATCCACGAGACCGTCGAAAGAATCGCCCACCGGGAGGGAATTGGCGATACGCTCGCCGAGGGCGTCGACCGCATCCACGACGAACTGGGCGTCGACAACTGGTCGGTCAAGGGCCTCGAGTTCCCCGCCCACGACGGCCGCACGCTCAACGGGCAGGGACTGTCCTTTGCCACGTCCAACCGCGGTGCCGATCACATGTACGCCGAGTTCTACTCGCTCGAGTACCCGCTGGTCGACCAGGACCAGGCAATCGACAAGGAGGGGCTCGAGGGGAAACCCTCGAAGGTCGTCGAGAAGGAGAACCTGAACGTCGTCAAGGACAGCGCGGTCCTGTGTAAGTTCTCCCGGGACTTCGTCGACGCCGACCGCCTCGAGACGCTGCTCGACGCGGACTACGACGACCTGCTGGCTATCGGCGGTGAGGTCGTCGCGATGGAGCGCCACTTCAACAACCGGCGCGGCATGGATCGGGCTGACGACCGACTGCCCTACGATCTTCCGGGCTTCGACGACGCCCTGTCGGCGTATTACGCCGAGCGTGGCTGGAACGACGACGGCACCGTCCCGACAGAAGCCGTCGGTGCGGGCGAGCCGGTCTCGAGCGACGACTGACTGGTTCGGCTGTTTCTGCCGCTCTCGCCGTTCTCGCCGTTTCAGCTGTCCACGCCGGGTTCGAACGCCTCGAGCCGCCGTCTCGCGTATCGATACCCGCCGAGCCCCGCGACTCCACCGGAGACGCCACAGAGGGCCACCGTCGCCGCAATTCCCACGAGCGAGTCGGCGATCTCCGTCCCGAATCCGACGAAGAGCGGGCTCGCGACGACGACCATCGCGGCGAGGTAGACGAGCATGGCGTACAGTTCGGGCGGCGACAGGGAGGCGGGCGTCGGTCCCTCCAGGTTCGGGAGGTAGGCGCCGACGGCGAGCGAGAGGCCCGTCCCGCCAATCGTCACCAGCGTCGCGGCGACCGCGAATCCGACGCTCGTCAGAGGTGGATAGCCGGCGGCGGCACCGACGAGGAGCGCGGCGGTGGCGACGACTGGCACACCGGGGACGAGCGCGGCGAGGGCGTGCCCCCGGAGGATGGCGTCCGGCCCGCCCGGCGTGGTCCGCACGAGTTCCAGGACGACCCGTTCGTTCCCGAGGGGGTTGAGCGTCGTCCCGAGGCCGACCGCCGAAGCGGCGTACAGGACGACGAGCGGCGCGAGCAGGGCGGGTGCCGTCGTCGACACGTCGGCGGTCACCGGACCCACGAACGCCAGCGGCAGGACGACGTAGAGCATCGCCCGCGGCGACCGACGCATCCGTCGCCACACCGCCGCGGTCGCTCCCGCCGTCGCCCGGCCGAATCGCGCCTCGAGCGCCCGTCCCACGAAACGCGTCGGCCGGCCGGGACGCGAGTCGGAGACGATACCGTCGTCCAGGACGGTCTCGGCGAACCACAGCGAGCGGCCGGAAACGAGGGTCGTTCCCAGGGCGAGGGGGATCACGCCTGTGGCGACGAGCAGTGCAGCCCCGGCCTGGACTGGCCCCGCCTCGAGACCGGGCGTGGTCGCGAGCGCGAGGTCGCCGTACCAGCCGAGCGGCGTCGAGCCGAGCACGCCGGCGACCCGACGGCTGACGGCGAGTCCAACGAAGGTGACGAACAGGAGGAGGACGCTCACGGCGTACCGGGCGCTGTAGAGTCGCGGGGAACGTCGGATGGCGGCCCGAATGGCGACGCCGACGGCGGTTCCGGCGAGCAGGCCGGTCAGGAGGATGGCGCCGCCGCCGACGACTGCGCCAGCCAGCGTCGCGGGAGACCCCGTCCCGGCCGTGAACGCCAGGGCAGCCCCCAGCGTGGCCGGGGCGACGAACCAGCCGTGCTCGAGCAGGGCTGCCCCCAGGACGCCGGTGATCGCCGACGAGAGCGGGACTGCGGTGACGGCCTCGGTCGGTGGGGTCTCCCAGCCGTCGCTCGTCGTCGCCCCCAGCGCGCCGAGACCCGCCGTCAGAACGAGTCCCGTCGCCGCGAGTTCGCGCGTACGTTCCAGGACGCGGTCGCTCTCGGTGCCGACGAGGGTGCCGTAGTGGTAGGCGCCGGGTTCGGGCCAGACGGACTCGTAGAGGGGGACCGGAACGGTGCCGACGAGCAACAGCGTGGCGAACGTCGCGCCGAGCACGACGGCGGCCGCCAGTTGCGGGTGGCGACGACGGCGCCGGAGTTCGACGCGATGGCGAACCGCCGCAATCTGTCCCGCGGCGCGAGCGGCGGCGAGGACGCGCTGACTCGAGGAGGTCACTGCTCGAGGTTACACCGGGGGGTGGTTCACTCTCACGGTTTGGCATTTGGTGCGACCGGAGGATGAGACAATAGTATAGAACATATAGGAATTGTCTCCACTCAATAGTATAGAACATATAGTAATTGGCATAGCTCATTGCTATAGAAAATATAGTAACAGTCTGTGTCGAGGTGGGTGGGCTAGCTGGCGTGGCTCACCAATCGCTGGAGACGCCGTACTCGTCACTCGACCTGACGTCGGTGGTCGCCGTCAGTCCGTGCCGTCCGAGTGTCCCGGCGAGGTCCGGCGCTCACTCGCGGTCGCCCTCGTCGGCCCCGAGGTCCTCGAGGTCCTCGAGCGGCGCGGGATCGTTCCACTCGTCTTCGGCATCAGCGTCTCCGCTTCCATCCTCACCCACATCCTCGTCGGTCCCCGACCGAACAGTCCAGGGCACCTCGTCGGCCCTCGAGGGGTGGACGTTGACGGCGCCGCCCCGGTAGGGGTCCGTCTCGGGGTCGTAGTCCAGTTCGCTGCGAGCGAGCAAGTAGACGATGGCGCCGTAGACCGGCACCGCGAACACGATCACGGCCCACTTCCGCGGGTTAGACATCCCGACTTCGCGGGCGTCGCGGTAGACGTACGCAGCGAGACCGGCGAAAAACGTGATCGAGGCGAGAACGAGCGTGGCGAGCCCCAGCGAGTCCATATCGGTGGTTGGCGCTCGAGGGTTCTAAACGGATTGCCTCCAGATATCTAGAACTCTAGTTGTACCACTCCCGCCGCGCCCGGAGCACACGGGCGATCAACGGCAGGTCCCGAACGCCGAGGAGTTTCGCGAGCGCGAGTCGGCTCCCTTTGTTAGCCTGGGCCAGCGTGTCGGTGTCGAAGCGGTTCAGGTCCGCCATGAGGTCGTCGTAGCGGTCGTTCGAGGCGAGGTAGAGCAGGTGGGTCATCAGGAGCCGCGTGTCCACGTTCGGGGCGACGTCCCGGTGCCAGAGCGTGTCGTAGACCGCGAGATTGTCGGCGGTGGGCTCGATCTGGCCGTGTTTGAGACAGCTGTCGGCGGCGACGGCGGCCGCCCGCCCGGACTTCATGCAGGTGTGGATTCCCTCGCCCCACAGCGGGTCGACGGTCGGGACGGTGTCGCCGATCGCCATGAACCGATCGGTGTGGATCTGGCCTGGCGGCTGGATGTGCGCCGATCCGCGATGCTGGCGGCCCTCGATTCGCTCGGCCTCTGCGAATCGGGGATCGGTGTCGATCCAGTGCTGGAGGTAATCGTCGATGTTGAAGTTGTCCCGGCCGTGCTGGTGGTGACTGTCGTTCTGGATGTAACAGACGCCCACCTTCGCGGTGTCCTCGCCGGTGTGGAAGATCCAGGAGTAACCCCCCGGCGCGATGTCGTGGTCGAGGCGCAACATCATGGCGTCGGTCAGGTCGGCGTAGTCGGGGTGGTCGACCTCGATCCCCTCGAGTTCGTACTCGATCCCGATGGCGTGGTTCTTCCGCTTGAGGTCGCTCACGCCGAGTTTCTTCGCCAGCGGCGCCGCGGGACCCGTCGCGTCGATCACGATGTCGGCGAGGAGTTCCTCGGAGCCGCTGTAGGTGACGCCGACGGGTTCGTCACCCTCCGTGATCGGCGCTGTCGCTCGCGAGTCGAAGCGGTACTCCGCACCCTTCTCGCGGCCGTCCTCGACCAGGAATCGCTTGAACTTCCCGAAGTCCAGGACGGCACCTGGCTGATCCTGCACGTAGTAGTCGTTCGGCGACTCGAGCACCACGGATTCGGTGAACTGCTGGACGACGTCGTCGGGAATCCCGAACGAGGCCATCATCGATGGGAACGTGCCAGCCGTCGACTTGTTGCTCTGTTTCGGGAACTCGTCTTCCGCCTCCGTCTCGAGGACGACGACGTCGTATCCGCGGGCAGCCAGGTCCCGCGCACACTGCGCACCAGCGGGCCCAGCCCCGGCGATCACTACGTCGCAATCTCCGTTCATAAGGCACAGACTGTGCTGGAGCATTATGAGTATACCCAGTTATGTTCGCGAATGAACGTCACACTCGCGTGAGATATGCGACCACCTTGCACTCGTAGGCTGAACGAACCGGCCGCCACGCCTGCAGTCACCGGTGGCGATATTACGTATCTCGACCTCGTAGCACGACGTATGTCACTCGAGACGCTCGCCCGGAGCGACGTCGTCACCGCGTCGCCGGACAGTTCCATTCGAGACGTCGCGTCCATGATGGACGAAGAGATGGTCGGCAGCGTGGTCGTCACCGAAGGAGACGAACCGGTCGGCATCGTGACCGATCGCGACCTCGCGCTCGCGGTCCTGGTCGACGGCGACGACCCCGAATCGGCGACCGTCCAGGATGTCATGTCCGGGACGGTTCACACGATCGGCGTCGACGCAGGATTCTACGACGCGACCGAACGGATGAACGAACGCAACGTCCGGCGGTTGCCGGTCGTCGACGACGACGGCTCCCTCGTGGGGATCATCACGCTCGACGACCTGAGCGAACTGCTGGCGGACGAACAGAGCGAACTCGTCGGCGTGATCCGTGAGCAGCGCGCGCCGTACTGATATAGTAGTCGTCGAAACGATTCACCCATCCGTCGCAGGCGAACGGCCGGAACCAGCCGTTCTGGCCGTACAGTCGCGACCGAGGGTGCAATGACGTTCAACGCCTGCTATAGTGACCGTGTTCACGTTTCGAAGAGGCACTCGGCGACGACCTGCGTCCGTGCCGTGAGCGCCGTCGTCGTCTTCGAACTCGCCTGGAGCGAGTCGTTGATCGCCCCGTAGAGCGCGTCGAACGCGAGGTCGCCGTCCTCATCGCGCCAGTCTTCGAGCGCAGGCGACTCGAGGCCACAGGTCGGGCACTGGCGGGACGAGTCGGGGTCGAAAACGGCGGGGTCGTCCGCGCCCTCGAGCCCCGTGAAACAGCCGTAACAGCACCCGAGTCCGACCGCGATACCGTCCGAGAGTTCGACCACCTCGCGGAGGTCGCGCTGGAGGCTCCGCGCCGCGGTGCAGAACGATTCGAGTGTCGTCGAGAGCGTTTCGGCTGGCGGGTCGTCGTTCGCTTCGCCCGTTTCGTCGGCCGCTTCGCCCGTTTCGTCGGCCGCTTCGCCCGTTTCGTCGGCCGCTCCCGCCGCAAGCGCCTCGAGATCAGACTCGGCCGGCGCCCGCTCGAGCGGGTCGAGGGTCGCGTCGACCATCGCGAGCGCGAGGCAGGCGTCCTGGCGAGCGGTGACGTAGGTCGCGCGGTCGTTCTCGCCCTCCTCGATCGCCGCCGGCAACTGCGTCGCGAGTGAGGCGAACGAGGCGACGGTCGAGATGGCGTCGCTCTGTCGTCTCGTCACGTCGCGAATCGTCTCGAAGAGGCGCGTTCGCTCGTCGAAAACGCCGTCCTGAGAGCGGTGCAGCGTCCGAAAACAGTCGTCACAGACGGTGACGAGCGCGCTCTCGTGAACCGTGCCCTCGAGGTCGACGTCGCCGACCGCCGCGACGCGGCAGGACGACGAGTCGGTACGGGAGCCGGAGTCGCTGTCGCAGTATCGGCACGCGTGATCGTCGCGTTCGAAGATCGCCTCGCGATCCGCCTGCCAGGGTCGAGCGTCGGGTTCCACGACTGGTGGTCACGCCGGCGGCGCAAAAACGCTCCGGCTGTCGACGTGCGCGAGACCGGGCGCTTCGTCGTCACGTCAGACTGTCGCCGTCGTGGTCGCCGACACTTCCGCGAGGAACGACGTGAGCACGTCGTTCACCCGGTCGGCCTGCTCGAGGAAGCAGGCGTGGGAGCCACCGTCGAGCTCGAGGAACTGGACGTTCGGGAGTTTCGCCTCGAACAGACGACCGTTCTCGACCGGGACGATCCGATCCTCGCTCCCGTGGATCACGAGCGTCGGCAGGCGAATGCCCTCGAGGCGGTCGCTCACGTCGAACCCGGTCATCGCTCCCAACTGGGACTCGAGCGCCGGGTTCGACGGCGCCTGGGCGAGTTGCCACTCGACCAGGCGATCCAGCAGGTGGGGGTTGCGGTTGGTGAAGCGTTCGGTGAAGAGCGGACGCAGTCGCTCGCGAGCGGTCTCGCGGGACGAATCGGCGCTCGCGAGGAGTTCCGACAAGACGTCCTCGTCCATCGCCATCGCGTCGACCCCGCCGTGGCTCGTCCCGATCAGGGTGAGGGAGGCCGCGCGCGAGTACTCGAGCGCGTAGCGCTGGGCGACCATCCCGCCCAGGTCGAGGCCGACGAGGTGGGCCTCTCGAACCCCGGCGTCCTCGAGTACGGCCTCCAGATCGGCAGCGAGTCCGCCCACGGAGTAGCTCAGGCGCGACCGCAGGAGCGGCGACCGGAGGCGTCGCGGGAGTCGGCCGACGAGCGGGGGGAGCCCGGCGTCGGAGCGATCCGTACCCCGCGTGTCGGGAGCGATCAGGTCGTACTCGCCGGTACCGGCGAGCGCCTCGCGCTGCCAGCGCCACTGCCAGCGCCCGAAGCCCAGTCCCTGCAGGAAGACGACGGGTACCCCCTCGCCTCGTCCGTCCCCTCGCTCGCGCTCGTAGTGAATCGACACCCCATCTCGCGTGACCCGTGGCATGCCTCGAGGTACGAGGTCGGGCCTCTTGAACGGACACCACTGCCGACTGCCGACCCGGGCCCAGGTCGAGCGCGTTCTGGCACCTGCCCGGTAAGATAAATGGCCGAACGAGTAAACCGTGTGTTTAACCACCCCCGGCGGAATGTATGGATTGATGAAACGGCTCCACGCTCGCTACCCCTTCCTCGAGGCCGCTCGCGAGGCCGTCGCCACCGAGGCGGTCGACCTGGCGACGGTCGTCGAGCAGGACCGGGCGGTCGTCGAGCGCGCCCGCGAGCGCGTCGTCGCCGCCCTCGAGGACGGCGGAACGGGCGAGCCGAGTCGCGACGCCCGCGTCGAACTGCTCTCCTACCCGGTCGCGCGCGTCCTCGTGTCGCTGGTCGCCGAGAACGTCCTGATTCGAAAGTACGCCCGCGCGGAGGCCGAGACGGCGTTCGATCGGTTCACGGCCGACTTCACGGACACGACCGAACTCAAGAGCGTCGAGTCGACCGGGGTCGACCTCGAGACGCTACTCGCGGAGTTCGACCTCGGGCCATCGGTGTGGTCGGTCGCCGACGACCCCCCAACGTATCGGATCGACGTCGGTGCCTACCTTCCGCTCGCGGACGACCTCTGGGCGGACGAGTGGCGACTGGTCAACCGGGCGCTCGCCGACGGCGAAGTGCCGATCACCGAAGCCGAACTCCTGACGCTCGTCCGCGAGGCCGTCCGGACTCGCGTCCAGGACGGCCTCCCCTTCGACGTGCCCGAACCAATCGCGGCCGCCCTGGAGGACGAGGCCGCCGAGATCCGCGAGGTGCTGGCCGAGATGGACCTCACGCGGGAGATCGACACCGTCGTTCCGGACCTGTTCCCACCCTGCATGAAGGCGCTGCTCGACGACGTTCAGAAGGGCGAGCACCTGCCTCACCACTCACGGTTCGCGATCACCGCCTTTTTGACGAGTATCGGGATGACCACCGATCAGATCGTCGACCTCTATCGGGTCAACTCGAGTTTCGGCGAGGAGATGACGCGCTACCAGACTGACCACATTCGGGGCGATAGCTCCCCGACGGAGTACTCGCCGCCGTCGTGTGCCACCATGCAGTCGTACGGCGACTGCGTGAACAAGGACGATCTCTGTGAGCGGATTCCACACCCGATGGCCTACTACGAACACCGAATCGACGACGCCGACGAGGACGACCTCGAGGACTGGCGTGCCGAGAGTGGGCAGTCGGCCGAGGGCGACTGACGTCGCAGGATCTCGGGGATCGTGTGGTCGGCGGAACGAATGTGAAGAAGCGAGCGCGAAGAAGCGAGCGTGAAGAAGCGAGCGCGAAGAAGCGAGCGTGAAGAAGCGAACGTGAAGCGTAGCGATGCAAGCGGGATCGAACCGACTCGAGTTTCAGGCCGACGTGTCGGTTGTTCAGGCCGATGCGTCGACGGAATCGTTCGTCACGTACGCGAGTGCGACGCCGACCGCCAGCATGAGCACGACGAAACCGATGATCGTCCCCACGAGCAGCTGTCCGCCCTCGGGGGTAAGCGTCCCGTTCGTCTTGTAGTTCTCGCCGACGACCATCATCGCGCCGATCATGATGGCCACCATCGGGATTGCGACGCCGATTTCGATGAGTCGGTCGCGCTCGAGCATGATAGCGTGGATTTCGTCGCGGCGATCAAAAGCGCTTCGAAGGGTCGGTCGGGGTCGAAAGACTTAGTGTGGGGCTGACGTATGATCAGGTATGGATAAAGGACAGAACACCGGCGGGCTGATGTCCAGTGCGGGACTCGTTCGCTACTTCGACGCTGAGGACAACCGCGGGATTCGCATCGATCCGAAGACGGTCATCGCCTTCGGCGTCCTGCTCGGCGTTCTCGTACAGCTGTTGACGTTCGTCGCGTAGGTCGCTCTTCGGTGCCTTTCGCGCCATCGAACGCCTCGAACGCCTCGAACCACCAGGCAAGGAGATCCCGACGAGTCACTACTGTACGCCCCAGCGCACGACCGTTCGGGTCCTGGATTGCCGTCTCGCATTCGTGACGCGCCATTTTTCTCCCTACCCCCACTACGGCAAGCTATGACTCTGGTTGCGGGCGTCGTCGGGGTGCAGGGGAACGTCAGCGAACACACGACGGCCATCGAACGCGCCTGCGAGGCGCGAGGCGAGGACGTCGTCGTCCACGAAATTCGAACCGACGGCGTGGTGCCCGAGTGCGACCTGCTCGCGATGCCCGGCGGTGAGTCGACGACCATCTCGCGGCTGATCCACCGCGAGAGAATCGCCGAGGAGGTCGTCGACCACGTCGACGCCGGGAAACCGCTGCTCGCCACCTGTGCGGGCCTGATCATCGCCGCGGCCGACGCCCAGGACGACCGCGTCGAGACGCTGAACCTCCTGGACGTCCACGTCGAGCGCAACGCCTTCGGCCGGCAGAAAGACAGCTTCGAGGCTCCGCTCGATGTCGCGGGACTCGAGGAACCGTTCCCTGGCGTCTTCATCCGCGCGCCGGTGATCGACCAGGTCGGCGACGCGACGGTGCTCGCCGAGTGGGAGGGGCGCCCGGTTGCGGTTCAACAGGGATCGGTCGTCGCCACGTCGTTCCACCCGGAACTGACGCAGGACGACCGAATCCACGAACTGGCGTTTTTCGAGTGAGCCGAGACAACGTGGGTCAGCAGCTACGGTAGTCGGCCGGCGCCGTCTCCCGCCGCAGGAAGACGGTTCGCTCGAGAGGAGCCGTCTCCACGGGGGAGAGCCGACAAATCCACCATATTTAGGCCTGCCTAAAGATCGAGGGAGTTATATTGGTTTAGGCGAGCCTAACTCGCATGTCGAGACAAGCGGGGACTCGCCGAGGGCTGACCCGGCGAGAGACGATCGCGTACAGTGGAACCGTCCTCGGTGGTAGCGTACTCTCTGGCTGTCTGTCCGGAGAGGGGAACGGAGACGGGGGTTCGCCCACGTCGACCGGGTCGGGTGCCGAAGGCGATCCGAACGGCGAAGCCACCCGCTCCGAAGGCGAACCTCACACCGCCACACTGGCGCCCGTGGGCGAGGTGACGTTCGACGCGGTTCCGGAATCCGTCTTCACCGTCTTCCCCTGGTACGCCGACATGGCGGTCGCGCTCGGACACGGCGACAGTATCAACTCACTGTGGTGGGCCGAGGAGTTCGACGCGATCTTGCAGTACTTCACCGCGGACCTCGAGGGCGTGTCGGTCTCGTGGGCAGACCTCGAGGGCGAGTACGGGGCGAACGAGGAGCGACTGTACGAACTCGACAGCGACCTCCACCTCGTCGACCCCGCCTGGCTGTCGACCCAAGACGGCTGGGACCGCGACGCCATCGATCGAATCGCCGACACCGTCGCACCGTGGTTCGGCAACCAGTACAGTAACCTCCACCAGACGCCGCCCGAGGCGTGGGCCGCCGATTACGAGTACTACACGCTCTGGGAACTATTCGAACAGGTTGCCGCCGTCTACCGCGAGCGAGCCCGGTACGAGGCGCTGGCGTCGGTCCACGCTGACCTCCTCGCCAGGATCGAGCGCGACCGGCCGGCACAAGCGGATCGTCCAACCGTTGGCTACCTCCAGCTGCCGACCGACCTCAGCGCCGTCTCCGTCCTCCGGTTGAACGCCCCCGGCTACTACAACGCCCACACGCGACCGCTCGGGTCGACCGACGCGTTCGAAGACCTCGAGATCACCGGCGAGTTCGCCTCGGTGGACTTCGAGACGCTGCTCGAGGCCGACCCCGACGTCCTCCTCGTGCTCTGGGGGATGACGTCGTCGGTGGATCTCGAGGCGTTGCGCGCAAATCTCGAGGATCACTCCATTGGTGGCCACCTCTCCGCGGTCCAGGAGGGGCGAGTGTACACGCAGGGAACGCGGTTCCAGGGACCGCTCATGAACCTGTTCCAGCTCGAGATGACGGCCAAACAGCTCTATCCGGAGCAGGTCGGCGAGTGGCCGGGATACGAAGACGGCGACAGCTATCCCGACTTCGACGCGGACGAGCAGTTGTTCGATCGCCAGCGGGTGAGCACTATCGTTACGGAGGGTAGCGACGCATGAGCAGCGACGATTCACGCCCCCAGAACCGACGGCGCCGTACGTCGAGACGAGCGGGAACGGGATCCGGCCCGTCGACCGACGACCGGCCTCGCATGCTGGCCCGGACGTGGGTCCTGGCGGCCCGATTCGGCGACCCGGCCGACTACGACGTCCCGACGGTACCGGCGTGGACCGTCCTCGAGCCGGAGTCGGGTGGCATCGCGTTCGCCGCGGACGGCGCCGAGCCGTTCATCCACGCCGAACGGCCAGCGACCGTGCGGCGGTAACGAGAGCGATGGTCGGAACGACGCTCCAGGCCATCCGAACCCACCTCGAGGGGCTGGCCAGCGAGGGCGGCGAGTATTCGCTCGTCTGCGCCCGGTACGGCGACCGACCGGTACCGGCCGCCGACCTCCGGTTCGAGAGCCGAGCGACCGCCCGCCTGGCTGCCAGGGCCACCGAACAGTATCGCGATACGCTCCGTCGGTACGACCCACAATTGCCCTACTACGACGTGATCGTTCGTCAGGAACACCCACCGGGCGACTGGGCTGTGATCGGGGACCAGAACTCGAGCACCCGTCCAGCCAGCGGCGTCGCTTCGAACGCTTCCTCGAAATCGGATGCTGGGCGGTGGACGGGCGAGGGACGTGACCTCGTCGAGTTCTGTCACCGCGTTGCCGGTGCCGCGTTCGAAACGATGTCGACCCACGGCTACGACGCCCTCGAATCCGCGGTCATGGACGCCTACCTCGCACTCGCCGAACGCCTCTCGAGTCCCGACGGGCTCTGTCTCTGCTTGCTCGAGAGTACGGCGATCGAACTCGCTACCCGGCTGTCGCCGACCGATCAGGTGACGTTCCTCTCGGCGACGGCGGCTCGGCTGAACGTGAGCGACGACCCGAGCGTCGATCCGAGCCACGGTCGAGTGGAACGATCCATCGACGGATCGCTCTCGCGACTCCGGGCCGTCGGCATCCTCGAGACGTTCGAGTGTGTGCGAACGGGGCCCACCGAGACGACGCCTGCCTCGAGACGGGCCGTGATCGACCTCGGTGAGTACGCGCTGTCGCCCAACGAGGGCCGACTTCCGCTCTTGCCCGTCGTCGTCGAGTGGTATCGCTGTCAGCAGGCCTGGCTTCCCGTGTCCGCGACCGCGAGCGATTCGACGAACGGGTGGCGGGTCGAGGTCGTCGATAGACCCGAGCGTCTCGAGGTCGCGGTTGTGGACAGGGCGAAGAGCCCGCTTGCGCCGCGTATCTCCTGATTTTCATCCACGATCCGAGCGCAGACTCGACCACGTTCGAACGAGGCCGCCAAGCATTTCACCGCCTCCGTGGACGATTCGAATTCGACGAGACCAGCGCGTACCTACTCTTTTTCTCACCCGCCGTCGTGAGAAGCCGTATGAAGGCATCGATCGACGCGGTTCGCGTCGCGGGAACCCCACAAGGACCGGTTCCGGTCGTCGTCCTGGAGGTCGAAGGGGAGACGGACGTGGTCCCGATATTCATCGGCTTCGAGGAGGCGACCAGCATCGTCCGCGGCCTCGAGGCCGAGGACATCGGCCGGCCGCTGACCCACGACCTGTTGCTCGACGTGATGGAGGAACTGGGCGGCCGGGTCGACCGCATCGTCGTGAGCGAACTCTCCGAGCGCGACGACGGGCGGGGCGGCACCTACATCGCGGACCTGCACGTCCAGACGCCCCGAGAGACGGTCGTCGTCGACGCCAGGCCGAGCGATTCGCTGGCGCTGGCCGCCCGGACGAACGTACCGATCGAGGTCACCGAGGGCGTCTTCGAGGCCGGACGAGACGACAGCGAGAAGTTCGAACAGTTACAACCCCTCGACGAGACCGGTGACCTGTAGATGGACGACACGCTCGAGGCCCTGTTCGCGGTGATCGAGGATCGCAAAGAAACGCTCCCGGCAGACTCGTACACGGCGTCGCTGTTCACCCACGAGAAAGGGGAAAACGCCGTCCTCGAGAAACTCGGCGAGGAGTCGACGGAACTCGTACTGGCGGCCAAAGACGACGACCGCGAGGAGATCGCCCACGAGGCCGCAGACATCGTCTATCACCTGCTCGTCCTGCTCTCGATGAAGGGCATAGACCTGGCGGAACTCGAGGCGGAACTCGAGGCGCGCCGCTGACGCCCGTTTCTCGTGACTGCTTCTCCGACGGCCGAACCGACGACGCTCACCTTCGTCCGCCACGCCCACTCTCCCTACGTGCCGAACCGGGAGGCTGAACGAGGACTCTCCAAGCGAGGGCATCGCGACGCTGCTCGGGTCGCCGACGTGGTCGCTCGCGACGGGCGCCCCGTCGACGCTGTCGTCTCGAGCCCCTATGCGCGGGCGGTCGAGACCGTCCAGCCGATAGCCGTAGCCGCCGGAACGGACGTCGTCACGGACGATGGGTTCCGGGAGCGGGCGCTGGCCGGGAGCCACGTCGAGGACTTCGAGGCAGCAATCGAGAGAGTCTGGTCGGAACCCACGTTCGCCTGGCCGGGCGGCGAGTCGAACGACGAGGCGCAGGTGCGCGGCCTCGAGGCCGTCGAGCGAACGCTCGAGCGGTGGCCCGGCGACCACGTGATCGTCGGCACCCACGGTAACCTCCTGGCGCTGATCTTGCGTGCCTACGACGACCGGTACGATTTCGATTTCTGGCAGGAAATCACGATTCCGGACGTGTACCAGGTGACCTACCGGTGCGGAACCCCGGAACAGATCACGAGAATCGACCCCGGCGCTCGAGGTGCCAGTAATTGACGGGGCGGTCGGCGCCCGGACGCTCGAACGCCGACAGAGCCGAAGAACATTGGCAAAGCCGAACGGCAGACCGTTGGAGCCTCCCGGGAATCACCACGACTCCAGGAGGTCTCCGGGTTTTCGGTCCGGAACCACGTCGTCCGGCAAGACGTCCCAGTCGAGGCGCGCCTCGTCCGGATCGACGTCGGTCTCGAACCCGGGGTCGTTGGCCGGCGGGCCGCCGCGTTCGGCCGGAGGCGGCGCGCCGTGAGCGTGGGTGCCGTCGGGGTGTGGAACGGTCCAGACGTGCAGCACGCACGGCGTCCGACAGGGGAGCGAGAGATTCCCCTCTCGGTAGTCGCGTTCGTACACCTGACGGTAGTATTTCCACGCGAAGCGGCCGGGCAGGCCGCGGTGGTAGTGCCAGGGCGAACACCGACGCTTCGCGGCAGACGAGTCGCCTGCTCCGTCGCTCTCCGCGTCCTCTCGCGCGTAGAGCGCCGGCGGGCGGTCGACCGGGTCGCCGTCGACGGTGGCGATAAACATGACGCCGATGGGGCGCCAGAACTCGTTGTCGACGAGGACCGCCTCGGGACGGTCGGGGTCCAGGACGACGTCGTCGCCGATGTGGGCCGGGTGCAGCCAGTGTGACCACCCGTTCTCGGACTTGAGGCGTGCGGCGTCGAAGTAGGGAACGAATCCCCGATCGAGCAGGTCGCCAACAGTGGCGTACTGGTCCTCGATCGCCGCCCTCGCTCGCTCCCTGAGTTCGGCCGTTGTCGGATGGTCGTCCGCACACCCGTCCGTGCTCGCACCGTCGCACGGGGCCGCGTCCGGTTCGATCGTTGCCTCCGGACAGCGTCGACTCGAGCGTTCGGACCGCTTCGCGGTCGCGGTTCCGATCACGGATGAACTGCCCACCGAACCGGCGGCTGCGAGCAGCGTCCGGCGCCGAATCGTCGGGGTGTCGCGCTTGCGCTCCATGACAATATTTGGCACGACAGTACGAACTGTAAATCGTATCGGCGGTCGATCGAACTGTCGTATCGTCCGAACCGTCACCTTCCGCCACCGAACGCCCCTCGCCTATTGCACAGCCAGCGCTGCGTACTGCATATCCCAACCCCGCATACTGCACCTCCGACTCGACCGAACTCGGATGGCGTCGATTTCGATCACGACCGGCGACGCCGTCAGAACAGATCCTGCGTGATTTCGAGCGTCTCCTCCCGGTCGTCCCAGTCGACGAAGATGGCCACGCTGGTCGCCGAGGTGATGAGGTCGTGGACGTTGATGCGGGCGTCCGCGAGCGGGCCGACGATGCCCTGGATGACCCCCGGCTGGTTCGGGAGTTCGCCGCCGGTGACGCGGACGACGGCGAGCGGGGCGTCGACGGTGACGCTCGAGAGTTCGTTCCGGGCGATGACCTCGCGGTGGAGGATGTTCTCGGCGCGCTCGGAGGCGTCCTCGTCGACGTAGAAGGTCACCGAGTCGAGGCCGCTGGCGACGGCGTCGATGTTGATGTCGCTCTCCCCGAGGGCGGCCGACAGCGACTGGAAGACGCCCGGCTTGTTCCGAATCGCGCGACCGGCGACGGTGAGACAGGCCAGGGGTTCCTCACGCATGTCCACGAGGCTCTGGAACTGGCCCTCGATGTTCGTCCCGCCAGCCAGCAGGTCGCCGTGCTGGTAGTGGACGACGCGAACGCCGAGTTGCTCGTGCTTGTACGAAAGTGCAGAGGGGGCGACGACCTCTGCGCCGCGGAACGAGAGGTTCCGGAGTTCGTCGACGGATATTTCGCCGACGTTACGGGCGCCCTCGACGACCCGTGGGTCGCCCGTCATGACGCCCTCGACGTCGGTCACGATGACGACCTCGTCGGCGTCCATGTAGTTGCCGAGCATGACCGCGGTCGTGTCCGATCCGCCGCGTCCGAGGGTCGTCACGGAGCCGTCCGGCCCCTCCGCGAGAAAGCCCGTGATGACCGGCACGGTGTCCCCGAGTTCCGCCGAGAGGGCGGCCGCACGGCGCCTGGTCTCCTCGACGTCGACCTCGCCGAACTCGTCGGTGATGACGGGCCAGCCCTCGCTCCCGGGTTCGTAGAAGCCGGCATCGACCCCGCGGGCGGAGAGGGCCGCCTTGAGCATCCGGACGGAGGTTCGCTCACCCATGCTGACGATCTGGGCGCGGTCGGCGTCGTCGGCCTCGAACGTGATCTCTTCGAGCAGGTCGTCGGTTGTCGAGCCCATGGCGCTGGCGACGACGGCGATCTCGTGGCCGTCCGCGACGGCGGCCGCGATGGAGTCGGCTGCACGGTTGATCCGATCGCCGCTGCCGAGGCTCGTCCCGCCGAACTTGGCTACGACGCGCATCGAATCACTCGGCTGGCCGAGGGTGAGGGCGTCGCGGTGGCTTCACTCATATGCCAGACCGTTACCACAGGGTGCAAATAACTGTGTCCCTCCGTCGCATTTTTACCGTCGTTCGATCGTCTCGAACTGCCACCCTCGACCCCCGTCACTGATCGCGTTCGTCCGTCGAATTGACGTGGAAGATTGACCCTCAGGCCGACGACGGCTCACGGAAGTATTCGTCGCGCTCGAACGGTTCGTCCTCGCCCTCGACCGCGATCACGTCCAGGGCCGTCACCTCGGCGCCGACCTCTAGCAGGCCCGCCAGGCTCGGCTCCGTCCGGCCGCCGTCGCCGCTGATGAGTTCCTTGATGTAAAGGCCGCCCTCCCCGTGGACCGACACCTCCGCGCGGGTCGGCTCGAGCAGGTCGCCCTCGATGGCGTGGACGGTGCGCTCGCGGGTGAGGCTCGCCCGCCGGTGGTCGACCCGTTCGGGGGTGTACTGTTCGAGTGTCGCCCCGTCGAGCGCCTCGAGGGCCGCGTCGAACGTCGTCTGGTCGACGGGTTCCTCGAATGCGACCTGCGCCCGGTAGCGCTTGCTCGCGTCGTGTTCCTTGACGCGCTCGACCATCTCGTAGGTCGCCAGGCGCAGTCCCTCGACCTCGACCGACCCGTCGGCGGACTCGTTGATCGCCGCCTCGAGGGCCGCCGGGTCGGGCGACCGGATTCGCGGGCGTTTCACCTCCAGGACGAACGGCCGGCCCGTCCCGACCATCAGGGCGTCGACGTCCTCCCGGCCGGCGCCGTGGAAGGTGCCGGACTCGCCGTCCATCGCGTCGACGACGTGGGGACGGACGAACTGCTCGACGCTCTCGTCGTAGAGGTACCCCGAGCCGCCGCAGTACTCGCAGGGTTCCTCGCCCTCGTCGCCGAGCTGAACGCCGTCGCCGCCGCACTCCCGGCAGGGCCACTCCGTCTGGGGGATGTCGCGCTCGAGTTTGCGGTAGCGGCCGTAGACGAACGCGGGGTTGACCTGCAGGTCGACGGCGTGGCTCGTCACGGGTACGCGCGCGTCGTCCGTGCTGGCGCTCGCGCTTTCGCTCTCACCCTCGTTCACGGCCTCGCTCTCGCTCTCCTTCACGGCCTCGAACACCACGAACGGATCGAACGCCTCGAGGTCGATCACCGCCAGCACGTCGGGGCGCTCGACCTCGAACGCGGCGCCAGTCCGAGCGCCGACACGGCGGCCGACCTCGCGGTTGTATTCCCGTTTCAGCGGTTCGCCGGCGTCGGGTTCGAAACCCGCGTCCTCGCGGAGCAGGCGGTCGTTCTCCTCGACCAGCGGCGGAACCCGTGTCCCCACCTGGTAGGTATCGAAGTCGATTCCCTCGAGGGCCGCGACGACGGTGTCGGCGACCGCGTCAAACGCCCCGCAGTACCCCTCACAGACCCAGCAGTCGAGCGGGTCGACTGGCTCGAAGTCCTCGTCGTCGGCCAGCGCGACCGTCGTCCGCAGTGCCCGCCCCCGTTCGGCGTTGGTCAGCCCGAAACTCCGGTCGGCGACGGGCCTGCCCAGGCAGGCGTCACAGACCGGTCCCGACGCGAGGAGCGCCCGGGCGTCTTCCGTGAGCGTCATGTCCCGGTATGGGGAGGCCGGGGGTAACACGCTTTCCCTTCCCGTCCGGGATCGAGTCGGTGGTGGCCTTTACAGTCGTCTGGCCCGTCTCTCCTGTATGACCGACCCACGACCGAGCCGTCGCAGCGTCCTCTCGATGGCCGCCACCGGCGCGTTCGCCGCCGTCGCGGGCTGTGCCGAACCCGGCTCGTCCTCGAGCGCGGTGCCGTTCGACCAGGGGAACACGACCATCGACGTCGACCAGGACGACCGGGCTGACGGCTCGGCGTACACCGAGGTGTACGGGGCCACGAGCGACGCGGTCACCCTCGTCCGCGTGGCGGAGAACGGCCAGGACGGGAGCCGGATCCCGACACAGGGCGAGGGATCGGGGTTCCTATACGGCGACGGCTACCTCGTGACCAACGACCACGTCGTCTTCAGCAGCACGGACGTCGACGTCTCCGTCCAGTACGCCGACGGCCGCTGGACGAGCGGCGAGGTGATCGGCACCGACTTCTACAGCGACCTGGCGGTCGTCGAACTCGAGGAGGTTCCCGAGTCGGTGACGCCGCTCTCGTTCGCCGAGGAGCGTCCCGTCGTCGGCCAGGAGGTGCTCGCCATCGGCAACCCGGTCCGCCTCGACGGCTCGATGTCCCAGGGCATCGTCAGCGGCGTCAACCGGGCCGTCTCGCCGGGCTGGCACGACTTCTCCTACCCGAACGTCGTCCAGACTGACGCGGCAGTCAACCCCGGCAACAGCGGCGGCCCGCTCGTGGACATGAACGGCGCGGTCGTCGGCGTCGTCCACGCCACCCAGGGCGACAACATCGGCTTCGCCATCTCCGCGGCGCTCTCGCGTCGCGTGGTCCCCGCGCTCGTCGGTCGGGGCGAGTTCCGCCACTCCCACATGGGAATTCGTCTCGTCCCAGTCGATCCTACGCTGGCCGAGGCCAACGACCTCGACCGCGCTCAGGGGATCCTGGTGGTCGAGACGCCGGACGGCGGGCCCGCAGACGGCGTCCTCGAGCCGAGCGAGATCGAGAACAGGATCCCGGTCGGCGGCGACGTGATCCGGGAAATCGACGGCGAACCGATCCTGGACAACCACGCGCTCTCGACGTATCTCGCCCTCGAGACCGACCCCGGCGACACGATTTCGATCGCGGTGGTGCGCGACGGCGAGGAGCGAACCGTCGAGTTGACCCTCGGCGAGCGGCCCGAGCCGGATTTTGGTCCGTTCTGAAGGCGTTTTGAGTCGTTCTGAAGGCGTTTTGAGCCGTCAAATTAAACCGCCTCGAACCAAACCGCCTCGAGCCGAATCGGCCGATCCTCCTGGAGAAGGCAACCCCTACACTCGAGTACGAGGTCCTCACTCGAGTAAGCCACCCGTACAGATCAGTTCTCGTGAGCGTCGGTATCGGTCGACGAACGGATTCGAAACGGCCGGTTGTCGAGAGAAATCCGCGGAGGACGGCCGTTAACCGGTCGATAACAATAGGGCTCGTCGTCAACACTTCGAACTGTCGCTACCGCCTCAGCCATGAATCCCCCTCACTCGAGTCGTACCGTACCGCCTGCTCGCGCCGGTTCGTTCGACGGACCCCGCACCCGTCGAGCCACCGACGCGACAGTGACCACACTCCCCCCGGAACAGGAGACGCCGTGACCATGTACCTCGGAGAGACCGTGACGACCGTCGGGTTCTGGGTCGGCACCCTCCTGCCGTTCGTCTACGTGCCGGTGTTTCTCACCGGTCTCAACTCGACGACCCGACTCGGCATCTTCTTCGCGCTCGTCGCGTTCAACGTGCTCGCGCTCGTCGTGGGCCACGACTATTCGGGGTCCCAGCCCCAGTAACGGTTTTCCGATTTTCCGTTTTTCCAGTATTTCGGTGGACAATTGATATTCCTGGACAGCCAACCACACGATATGCGGGTGTACTGCCAGGGCTGTGCTGGCTGTTGCATCGACTGGCGACCGTTGCTCGAGGGCGATCAGCGAGACGCCATCGAGCACGAGCGACGCGGACTCGGTGTCGCTTCGGGTGAGGGGGGTGGGGAAGAACCGGGGACGGGAGGAGAGACTGCAACAGGAACAGAGACGGAGACGGAGACGGAGACGGAGACGAGAACGAATGGCACCCCAATTCGCCGTCGCAACGCAATCGACGACGTCTACAACCTCGTGCCGCTCACCCGCGACGAGGTCCGGGCGTTCCTGGAGGCCGGATTCGGCGACGTACTGATCCCACGACTGTGGGAGGCCGACGCGGTCGACGACTCCGTCTCGATCGACGGCTACGACGTCGCCGCCATCGCCGGGCGCCCGGCCTTCTTCGTCGGGCTCAGAAAACCCCCGAAGCCGGTCGCTCCCTTCGGTCGCGAAGACGCCGCCTGGTTGCCGACCTGTACGTTTCTCGACCCCGAAACCCTCCAGTGTCGCATCCACGGCGACGACCTGTACCCGGGCGAGTGCGCGGAGTACCCCGCCCACAACGTCGCCCTGGAGCAACAAACCGAGTGCGAACGCGTCGAGGATGCCGTCGGCGGCGAGCGGATACGGTTCGACGACTCGAACGACGGCGAAGGGACGAAACGGGACGAGGAGGGCGTCACCGTCGACGTCGAAGCCACCGACGGCCTGCTCCTCGGTCCCCAGGCGATCGGCCAGAAGCTGTTCGTCCACCCCGACCCCAACGCCCTCAACGGACGGCTCGAGCGCCTCGTGTCGGGCGAGCTCACGACCGAGGATCGGGCGGCCTTCGTCGCCGTCGCCGCCGCCTCCGCACCCGGGACGCTCGCGATCTCCGATCACCACTACGATCAGGCGTACGAGCGTGTCCTGGAGGCCGACTCCTGGGCGGGCGCGGCGATCCGCGAGTGGGAACAGCGCGCGTCGGAGACACCGGCCGACCCGTCACAGGGAGCGGCCGTCGAGGTCGCTCGTGGTGCTCCCGAAACGCCGGGCTGGCCCGATTGAGGAGGCGGTCGCTATGGATGGCTCTCGGGGGGCAGTAACGTCGAAAATGGGCCGCAGCCCTCAGTTCGACTTTATCTCGCGGAACTTGTCGAGCAGCGCGTCGGCGGAGTCGCCGGAGTCGTACTCGATCGTTCCCTCGTGGATCGTTCGTTCGTCGTCGAAGTCGGTGTCAACCCGGGACACCTGGCGTTCGCGGCGCTCGTGTTCGTCTTCGTCATAGGCACCCATTGACATGGCAAGTACACTCATTGTAGGAACGATCGCCATATGAATGTAACGGTCGTTCACATCACCACTTCGAAAGAAAGGAAGACGTATGCCGGTTCGGTCCGTACGATCGCTCGTGGCACGGCCGCTTCGCTTTCGATACTCGCCCCAGCGCTGGTCCGACCAGCGCGTCAGACAGGAGATTTTCAACCCGCTAAACGGTAACATCGGGGCTCGAGACGCCGGTCCGTGGTACGCCATCGGCGATCAGTGGGACACCCATCGATTCGAGATGGCCAACGGCGACATTGCCCTCTTCGCTCGGTCAGACGACGACGCCTACTGGATGGGTAACACCGAAACGCCCTCGTCGCTCTGGCGAACGGACAAGTACGCCTGGGAGGACGTCCCCTACCAGGTCGCCCGGTGGGCCCAGCGGGAACTTCTCGCGACGCTCCACGAGCGCGAGTCCTGGCTGGCCGACTACCCGTACCTCTCGTGGTTCTTCCTCCCGGTGTTCATGTCCAAAGACGGCCGCAAGTCGACGCGAGCGTTCTTCCGCGAACACGCCGCGGGCTTCCCCGACGCGGGCCGGCGAGAAGCGACACGCTTCATCGAGGAAATCCTCGAGACCGGCGCGCTCGACCCCTATCGTGACGTGATGGCAGGCAAACTCGGCACGAGCCCGCACGTCGACCGGGTTCGCATGAGCGCAGCGATGGCGGAGTTCATCGCAGCGAAGATTCTCGTCGACGCCGGCTACGAGATCACGCCTGAGATCGAGGTGACGACGGGCCACTCGCTCGACTATCGAGCCGAGGACGCCGCGACCGGCACGAACGTGCTGGTCGAGGTCACCCGCCCCCAGCCGCCTGCCAACCGCGCCGCCGCGGGCCCCGTCGCCGCCGTCAGAGACACCGCCGAGACGAAGACCAGCGGCCAGCTGGCAAATCACGGCGGCGGCGCGACCCTGTTCGTCGACTGCTCGAGTTTCCCCGACGACGCCTGGGCGGCCGTTCGGGGCGAACAACCGGACGTTCGCCACCGGCCCGCGGTGGTCTACCGCGCTCGGCCCGACGGGCGCGTCGAGGGGTATCAGAAGGGGTCGGTACCGCTCGACCTCGGGGACGCGATTTCGTTTGTCGACTGAGCGGGTCGCGTGACCAGCTACTGTGCGCTCACGCTGACCCAGCTGGGCCCTGGTGTGATAGGGAGATCGTATACCCGAATTCTGACCCCACACCCGTCGTTCTTGTAGCTCAACTCCGCCGCACTGATCGCGAGAAAGGCAGCCAGAGCGGCGAGAACTCCGGCCGCTACGGTACCTGCTCCAGTGGCTGAGGCAATCCAACTGGCGAGCCCCGAAACGGCAGCCCCCTGGCTGGCTCGCGTTGCGACGTATTCAGTATCTTCGTCATTGAGGTAGAAATAATAGGTCGCGTATGGCCGTGTCAGCCCTGGCAATTTGTAGTCGAAGGCAGTCGTTCCACAATAAGTACCTACCCCTCCGTCGGTCAAGGAAACGTACTCCTCGCGGGCCAAGTCGGTTGGGTTCGCAAAGACGTCACCCTTATGTCTCTCGAAGGTGAGATATCCCTCCTGTTTCTCGTCGTTGAGTCCTTCAAGTATCCGGTCGAGATTATAGGTGGCAGTTTGTGCACTCGAAATGCCCTCACCCGACTCATCTAATGTCAGTTCTCCGTTTTCGAGTACGATTGCAGTTTGACCGCCGTTGGATCGCCCATCGGCGCTACCTACCCCCGTCGCCCCGAACATCGTGAAACCAGCTACTGCGATGGTGCTACTAATAAATCGGCGTCGTCCTGTCCGTCGTTTAATTTCCTTTACCATCGTGTAATTAGTTGTACTTATATTTAATATATATTCCTATTTCATATTAGTAAATATTTTTGTGTAGATTTATAATACGTTAGTTAGAAAGGGTGTGGTTCTGAGGAGGTCCTCAGCTAAAAGGTGACGAGACTTTGTTGACGCTAAAACTATCCGAAAAGGTGAGTTAAGATATGATGGATAGTCCTCGACTTGCAAAATAGAATGTCACAGTTCCAAGGACGACAGTTGCGACTAGGGCCCACAACTGTCCTTCGGTCGAATTTGCATTCAGAACGGTGAAAAGTGAGGCCACAGCGGCGATAGCAGTCAAGCCGGCTATTATCAGTGTTTTTTCGACCATGGTGATTACTACTAAATCCTACATTATAATAGTGACGAGATGGTGGAATTTATAGTCCTTATCCGGAATTAGAACGACATCGGCACGGGCGCGTACGGACTACCGAGCGGCGTCGGATCCCGGTCGGAGTAACCAACGCGACCGACCGCCTTGTCGCTCACCGCGGAGTAGACCGCCAGTTGGGCGTCGTCGGCGGACTCGAACGTCTCGCCCTCGAGGCGGCCGAGTACGTCACCGAGTTGCTCGGACCCGTTCGGGAGTTCGAGGTCCCGGTCGCCGTAGGCCTCGATCAGTTCCTCCGTCGTCGCGGGGTACTCGTGGGCGTCGATGAACTCGCTGGTTCGGTTACGAAACATTACAGCCAGACCAACCTGAACAATAATTATAAACATTGTCCATAAACATCTCCCAGGAGGGCTGTATTCCTTTGATTCATTAATGACCCCTAGAGTCACCTGTCGATTGGCCTATTTCTCGTATGAGAGGCGATCTAGTTATTGATATAGGAAATATAGTAAGGACAGTCGATCGGCGTGTTCGTCGATGGCCCCCGAGACGAGCACCCGACCCGTCCCGAAGGAACTGACAACCGCTTTAACGTCGGCCCGTCAGCACCCACTATGCCCTACGCCGACCTTCACGTTCACACGACGCGCTCGGACGGCAGCCTCGAACTCGCCGACGTCCCCGCTGCCGCCCGCCGCGCCGATATCTCCGTTGTCGCCATCACCGACCACGACCGCCTCCAGCCATTCGACGAAACGGTCGTCGAGCGCGACGGCGTCACGCTCGTCCAGGGGATCGAACTCCGCGTCGAAACCGAGGAGGGCCAGCGCGTCGACCTGCTCGGCTACGGCGTCGAGCGAACCGACGCCCTGGTCGCCGAAACCGAACGCATTCAGCGAGATCGGCGTGAACGCGGGCGGAAGATCGTAGAGAGCGTGGAGGAACGACTGCGGATCGACCTCGGTCTCGATGTGGACACCGGCTTCGGCCGTCCGCACGTCGCTCGAGCCATCGCCAGCCATCCCGATTCGGGCTACGACTACAGAGGAGCGTTCGATCACCTCATCGGGAACGACGGGCCCTGTTACGTGCCGCGGGACGTCACGTCGTTCTCGGAGGGACGCGAGATCCTCGTCGAGGCCTGTTCGATCGTCTCGCTGGCTCACCCTCTGCGATACCCCGATCCCGAATCCGCACTCGCGCTGACCGCCGATCTCGACGCCGTCGAGCTGGCCTACCCCTACGGTCGCGAGGTCGACCTCGAGCCAGTCGAGCGAACCATCGAGCGCTACGACCTGCTCGCGACCGGGGGGACGGACGCTCACGAGACGGAACTGGGCGTCGCCGGGTTGTCACAGGCGGAGTACGAGGCCCTCGAGTTTCCCGTTCCCGTCGAGGGCGTCTGAGGGAGCGGATACTTACGTCTCGGTCTCAGTTCCGGTTTCCTCGGCCTCAGTCTCGGTCTCGGATGGCTCACCCTGCTCGTCTCGAGTCGCCTCCTTCGCATCCTCGAGCCACTCCGGAGCCGTGACGTTCAGGTCGGGGTCACCGACGCGAGCGGTCGACAGTTCGACGACCTCCGTGAACGTCTCCTGTCTGACGGTCTGGTACTCCCAGCGAAAAGACGCCACGTAGCCCTCCTCGTGGACGACCGCGCGCATCGAGGCGTTCTCCCTGTTGGAGAAATCCGGACTGAGATCGGACGACTCGAGGACGTAGTACGTCTCGCCCTCGCGTTCGGCGCGCGCCACAGACACGTTCTTCATCGAGTCGAGACCCTGTTGAACGGCGCCGACACCCAGGAATGCCGAGGAGAAACCGGCCGCCCGATCGTAGTGAACTGAGCCGTCCGTGCTTCGGGTGCGGAGGTATGTCTCGTTCGCGTGCCAGACGTCCTGTTGGCTGACGTAACTGGCTTCGTCCTCCGTGTCAACGTAGTCAAAACGCACGTAACTGAGTATCGGCCCGTCAGCTTCACCGGTCGTGTTCAGTCGGTGCTCTTGAGCGACGGAGCCATTCGAGCGATACCTCGTCGTGGTCTGTTCGAGGCTGAAGTGTCGGTCTGAGAGCGCGCTGGCGTGGGCCCCGGCGAGCTTGTGTGAACTCGTCACGCCCTCGCTCGTGAGTCCTGGAAGCAGTTCGTCGGGCTCCGGGGGCTCCGGATCGATCGGCTCGTCGACACCGTAGGGCTCTCGATCTGAATCTCCGACACCCGAGCCGAACGCGCTGCAACCGGCAAGGAGGATGACCAGGAGAATCACGAGACCAGCACGGGAGGCGCTACCCTGCATTATCGACCTGTATACAGGATGTTATCTTACGCGTTTGGGTTGGGGCCGCGTCGTCGTGTCGGCGGACATCGGAGTGGGCCCGTCGGACGAGAACGGAGGGTTCAATGCAACTGGTGCCATACAGGGCCGTATGAACTGCCACTACTGCGACCAGGAAGCCGCTTTCGCCGCCGAGTCCGACGGGCTCAGGGTCGGCCTCTGCGAGGAGCACTTCCGGGAGCGGTTGCAGGAGCTCGCCGAGGCAGACGGTCTCGAGACGCTGAAAGAACGAGTCAACGTCGACCGCGCGGAGTGAAAAAACGCCGCTTGCGCCCTTTTTACGCCGTACGACCCGCGTCTACGTCGATCGCATCTACCGGACAGACGTCGACACAGAGCATGCAGTCGATGCACTGGGCCTCCTTCGTTGGTTCAGCCTTTTGATCGCTCTCAGGATGACCCGGCGTGTCGACCCAGGTGAAGACGTCGACGGGACAGTCCTCGAGGCAGGCCCCGTCCGCGATGCAGATGTCGTAGTCGACGGCGACGTGGGTGCCGTGGATCCCGAGTTGCTCGGGTTCGTCGACCGGCCCCCAGACGGCGACGCCGTTCTCCTCGCCGACTTTCTCTCGATTCTCGTGGAACTGCGGATCAATGGCCATTGCTAACATCCACATCGTACGACGGGCCCTTAACTGTATCCCTCTATTTATATACTCCGCGGCGCACTCTCGAGTTAGGTGAGCCTAAAAGCGCAGGACGTGAAGGCCTCTCGATTTTCTGACTATTCTTCGCTGCGGTAGGCTATATATTGGACGAGAGGAGAACACGACCATTCGAACGGTGATCTCAACAGACCGGCTTCGGGTTCGCTCCCAGTCCTTCGAGGGTCTCGACGTACTCGCCGTAGGCCGCCTCGATTGCTCCCGTCGCGGCTTCTTTCGCCCGGTTCCAGTCCTCCTCGGATTCACAGACCGTCGAGAGCGCCTCGAGCGTCACCTCGCGTTGGGTCTCGAGATCGTCGCCGAAGTCCCGGAAGACCTGTGCGGTCCGGGGGTCGGCGCTGCCGACGAAGAAGCCGACGGTCTGGCTCTTCGAGCGGTCACTGGCGAGGATACGGCCGAGGAGACCGCCCAGCCGCGAGACGGTGTCCTCGCGCTCGCGAAGGAACTCGTGGAGCGCGGGCGTCTCCGCTTCCCCGGGGTCGAGATCGTCCTCGAGGAGGTCGGTGACGGTCTCGTAGTGGTCGCGCTCGTCGCTCGCGGCCGAGGCGAAGGCCCGGCGAGCGCCGTCGTGGGGTTCGTCGTCGGCCCACGCCTCGAACGTCCGCCAGGCGGCGTACTCGGCATCCGCGGCCGCCCGGAGGACGGGGTCGGTGTCGATGTCGCCCTCGGTCGCGGCGTACAACGACTTCGAGGAGCCGAGTCGGGAGAGGGGAGTCCGGTTCTCGTCTTCGATGGTCTCGGGGAACGTGTCGGTGTCGGTCATGAGTCTGTGTAAACGATGGACGCGGAGAATCGTGTTTCTATCGCCCTATCGCCGTAATCGGCGAGAGCCGCTCACGACGGCGGACGAATTTAGCGGATTCGGTGCTCGAACGGTCGTTTTCGGGTTCTCGAGTCTCGATTGCACCGGGTCGGGTTCGGCCCCGTTCAACTCCCGTCGCCGGTCTCGATTGGCGCGTTGACGAGGTTGCCCCACTCGGTCCAGGAGCCGTCGTAGTTGACGGCGTCCTCGTAGCCCAGCAGTTCGTGAAGCGCGAACCAGGCGACCGAAGAGCGCTCGCCGATGCGGCAGTAGGCGACGGTCGTCTCGTCGCCGTCGATGCCCTCCTCGCCGTACAGTTCCTCGAGTTCGTCGCGACTCTTGAACGTGCCGTCGTCGTCGGTCACGGCCGCCCAGGAGATGTTCTTCGCGCCGGGGACGTGGCCGCCACGCTGGGCGGTCTCCTGCAGTCCCGGAGGCGCGAGGACTTCGCCGGAGAACTCCTCGGGCGAGCGGACGTCGACGAGCGGGAGACCCTTGTCGATGGCGTTCTCGACGTCGTCGCGGTAGGCGCGGATGGACTCGCGCGGGCCGGACGCATCGTAATCGACGGCGGAGAACTCGGGGACCTCGTCGGTCGTCGGGTAGTCGTTCTCGAGCCAGTACTCGCGGCCGCCGTCGAGCAGGCGGACGTCGTCGTGACCGTAGTACTTGAACTGCCAGTAGGTGTAGGCGGCGAACCAGTTGGCGTTGTCGCCGTACAGCACGACCGTCGAGTCGTCGCTGACGCCGTGACTGCCCAGCAGGTCCTCGAAGTCCTCCTTCGAGAGGATGTCGCGCGTCGTCTGGTCCTGGAGCTGGGTCTCCCAGTTGAACCCGATGGCGCCGGGGGCGTGGCTCTCGTCGTAAGCCTCGGTGTCTACGTCGACTTCGAGCAGTCGGTACTCGGGGTCGTCGCTCTCGAACTGATCGAGTCGGTCGGCCACCCAGTCGGCGGTGACCAGGACGTCGTTGGCGTAGGTGTCGTCTGCCATGGCCGGTACAATGGGGACGGCACGGAAAGCGACTGGCGAATCGGCCAATACGGTCGTCGCTCGACCATACTGGCTAATCTTGCCGCCACTTCGAAGCGCCTCGGGACCGCGACCGGCGTTCTCGAGGCGTTTCCGACCGATCGAGTCCCGGGTTCGGACATTCTTGCCGCTACCTCGGTCAGACGGGGACACCTGCCGTGACCGGTGGTCTCTGGAGCCTCGACGACGAATCCTCGTCGATGAGCGAGACCATCGTCGCCTCGGTCGACTGGCTCGAAGCCCACCGGGAGAACCCGTCGGTCCGTCTCCTGGACGTGCGCGACGCCTGGGAGTTCGACGGCATCGGTCACCTTCCGGGAGCGGTGAACCTCCCGTTCGACGCGTTTCGCGACCGCGAGAGCGACGACCCGGGGACGCTTCCGGGGCAATCGGTCATCGAATCCCTCCTGGGTTCGGCTGGCATCGAGCCCGCGGACACCGTCGTGGTCTACGACGACACCTACGGCGTCTTCGCCGCCCGGGTGCTCGTCACTCTCCGGCTCTACGGCCACGACGACGTTCGCCTGCTCGAGACCGATTACAGCGGCTGGGCCCGCGAGCACGAGACGTCCCAGGAGCCGACGGCGTTCGAGGAAACTGCGTACGAGGCGTGGCCGCTGGACCTCGACCTCGACAAGAACCGCGAACGCGAACACGACCGCGACCGCGAACGCGAGACGAGCCCCCTGGTCGAAACCGAGATGATCGAGGCCGTGCTCGAGGAACCCGACTCGGACGAACACGTCCTGGTCGATACGCGCGAGCGCGAGGAGTTCGAGACGGGGCACCTGCCGGGGGCTGTCCGCTTCGACTGGCGCTCGACCGTCGACGAGGACCGCCGTCGGCTCAAATCTAGGGACGACCTCGAAGACCTGTTCGCCGACTACGGGGTCACGCCCGACAGACGGGTGATCCTCTACTGCAACACGGCGCGCCGGATCAGCCACACGTACGTCGTCCTCCGCTGGCTCGGGTTCGAGCGGGTCGGCTTCTACGAGGGGAGCCTGACCGAGTGGGAGGCTCGAGACGGCGTGATCGAGCGGGGAGCGAGCGGGTGAGCGTACGTCCACGAGTACGTGAGCGTACGACGCGAAACCGGGCCGTGTGGAGGCGTCCCGCACGGACAAAGGGCTTAACCGGCCCGACGAAGTACACTCGAGGCATGCAGCACGTGAAGATTCCGCAGGACCGGATCGGTGTTCTCATCGGCGAGGGTGGCGAGACGATGCGTCGGATCGAGTCCGAAGCCGAGGTCCGCCTCGACATCGACTCCGAGAACGGGTCGGTCGCCGTCGAGACCGTCGGCGACCCCGTCCGCGGCCTCAAGGGGCCCGAAATCGTTCGAGCCATTGGTCGCGGATTCGCCCCCGACGACGCGCTCCGCCTGCTCGCAGACGACATGATGCTCTTCGATCTGGTCGACATCGACGCCGTCGCCCGCAACAAGAACGACCTCCAGCGACAGAAAGGCCGGCTCATTGGCGAGGGCGGACGCACGCGCCAACTCATGGAGGAACTCTCGGGAGCCTCGGTCGTCATCTACGGGTCGACGCTCGGCATCATCGGCACGCCCCCGGAGGTCGACGCCGCCCGGACGGCCGCCGAAATGTTGCTCGACGGCGCCCCCCACGGCGCAGTCTACTCGTTCCTCGAGGACCGGCACAACGAGATGAAACACCAGGGAATGCAGTATCACCGCTTCCCCGGCAGCGAATCCTGATCGAGGCCTCGATCCGTCCCGACCGGGAGCGCCAACGCGATTCCCGTCCAGGACACCGAGTTTACCATCGTCGGTATTCGCGACGGGCACATCAGCGGCTGGTCCGGCGAGACGACGGAACGCGACGAGGGAAGTCGATCGAAATTACGGTTCGGGTATCCGTCGACCGCATCGGCGAGGTGATTGACCTCGAGCGACCGGACTTGAGCTTTCGCGGACGCACGGGAGGAGTGAACGTTCCGTCGGCCCACGTCCCATTATCCAGTCTGCTCATCGATCCACCGAACCCAGGCGCACGGTAATGGACTACATATATACTCGCCAGCGACGTTACACACAAACGCAAGACACGGGCGCTGTGTGTCGGTTTAACAAACTCGATAACGAAGCATTTATATAGAATAGCAAACAATCCATGAGTATGTCACAGCAGCAAATGGGCAACCAGCCCCTCATCGTACTCTCCGACGACAGCCAGCGGACGTCCGGCAAGGACGCACAGTCGATGAACATCACGGCCGGGAAAGCCGTCGCCCAGGCGGTGCGCACGACCCTCGGCCCGAAGGGGATGGACAAGATGCTCGTCGACTCGACGGGCAACGTCGTCGTCACGAACGACGGCGTCACCCTCCTCACGGAGATGGAGATCGATCACCCCGCCGCCAACATGATCGTCGAAGTCTCCGAGACCCAGGAGGAGGAAGTCGGCGACGGCACCACCTCCGCCGTCGTCGTCGCCGGTGAACTGCTCAAGCGCGCCGAGGACCTCCTCGAACAGGACATCCACGCCACCACCCTCGCTCAGGGGTACCGCCAGGCTGCCGAGAAAGCCGGCGACGCACTCGAGGAGATTGCCATCGACGTCGACGAGGACGACGACGAAATCCTCGAGCAGATCGCCGCGACGGCGATGACCGGCAAGGGCGCCGAGAACGCGAAGGACCTCCTCTCGGAGCTCGTCGTCCGCGCGGTCCAGACCGTCGCCGACGAGGACGGCGTCGACACGGACAACGTCAAGGTCGAGAAGGTCGTCGGCGGCTCCGTCGAGAACTCCGAACTCGTCGAGGGCGTCATCATCGACAAGGAGCGCGTCAGCGACAGCATGCCCTACTTCGCCGAGGACGCCAACGTCGCTCTCATCGACGGTGCCCTCGAGATCAAGGAAACCGAGATCGACGCCGAGGTCAACGTCACCGACCCCGACCAGCTCCAGCAGTTCCTCGAGCAGGAAGAGGCCCAGCTCAAGGAGATGGTCGACCAGCTCGTCGACGTCGGCGCCGACGTCGTCTTCGTCGACGGTGGCATCGACGACATGGCCCAGCACTACCTCGCCGAGGAGGGCATCATCGCGCTCCGCCGGGTCAAGTCCAGCGACATGAACCGCCTGGCCCGCTCGACCGGCGCTCGAGCCGTCAACAGCGTCGACGACCTCACCGAGGACCACCTCGGCTTCGCCGGTAGCGTCGCCCAGAAGGACGTCGCCGGCGACCAGCGCCTCTTCGTCGAGGACGTCGAGGACGCCAAAGCCGTCACCCTCATCCTCCGCGGTGGCACCGAGCACGTCATCGACGAGATCGACCGCGCCATCGAGGACTCCCTGGGCGTCGTCCGCACGACCCTCCAGGACGGCAAGGTCGTCGCCGGCGGCGGCGCCCCCGAGGTCGAACTCTCGCTGGCCCTGCGCGACTTCGCCGATTCCGTCGGCGGCCGCGAACAGCTGGCCATCGAGGCGTTCGCCGACGCGCTCGAAGTCATCCCGCGCACGCTCGCCGAGAACGCCGGACTCGACCCCATCGACTCCCTGGTCGAGCTTCGCAGCGCCCACGACGGCGGCGACACGGCTGCCGGACTGGACGCCTACACGGGCGAGACGATCGATATGGCCGAGGAAGGCGTCTACGAGCCCCTGCGCGTGAAGACCCAGGCCATCGAGTCGGCCACCGAGGCCGCCGTCATGCTGCTGCGCATCGACGACGTGATCGCCGCCGGCGAACTGAAGGGCGGTAGCAGCGACGACGACGGCGACGACGAGATGCCACCCGGCGGCGGTATGGGTGGCGGCATGGGCGGCATGGGCGGTATGGGTGGCATGGGCGGCGCAATGTAAGCGCTCCAGGCGCCAGCTCCCCACCTCCCACGCTCTCGAGTAACGTACGCGTAATCGGCCCGTATTTTTCGTTTTTCCCACCGGACAGCGGTGTGTCCGACATCCTTGGTCTGGCAACGACCCACTCGAGAACTAACTATAGATAGTATATCTATGCAACCTGGTCCTAACCGGACCCTCGAGCGCTCAGCATCCGAGGTGACAGGTGTTGCCTCAAACTCGCTTCTCGAGCGCCGCCGCCAGCTCGTCGTAAAAACCCGGTTCGTACTTCGTCGCGGCGTCGATCGTCGGGCGGGCGTTGGTCTCGTTGACGACGGCCTCCCCAGCGTCCGACACCAGGAGATCGACTCCCAGGAACGGAATCTCGAGTTCTTCGGCGACCGCAAGCGCGAGGTCCCGGAAGTCGTCGGGCAGGTCGACGCCCGTGGCCTGCCCACCGCGGTGGACGTTGTGCTTCCATCGCCCGTCGGCTCGAGCGCCCTCGGGGAGTCGACGCTCGACCGCGCCGACGTATTCGCCCTCCAGGACCATCACGCGGTAGTCGCTCGCGCCGGGAACGTACTCCTGGACGAGGAAGGACTTGTCGCCGGTCGCCCGGTAGTCGTGGACCAGCGAGAGGTACTCACAGATCCCGAGAAACGAGTCGAGGTCGTGAGCCTTCGCGACGCCGATGCCCCGGGTCGTCGAGTTCGGCTTGACGACGACGGGCGGGTCGAAGCGGTCGAAGACGGCCGTCAGTTCGTCGTCGTCGACTGGATTGGAGACGTAGACGGAGTCGGGAACTGGCAGGCCGGCGCGCTCGAGGCGAGCGAGCACGCCCGCTTTGTTCCGAGAGGTGACGACGGCCTTCAGACCGTTGAGCCACGGCACCTGGAGGAGGGCGTCGGCGACGCCGCCTTCCATCAGCCGGCCGGGGTAGACGAAGCCGAGGTCGTACTCGTCGGGGGTCCAGGGCGGTTCCCTTAGCGGAACGGTTCGCTCGCGAACCGGCACGTGGTGGCAGGCGATCCCTCGTTCGGCGAGGGGCTCGCGCATGCGCTCGAAGGTCTCCTGCCGGTTGGCGACGGCGAGGTCGATCATACCGGTAGTGGGTGCGAGTCGGTAAAAGGTCCAGCGCCTCGTCGGTCACCAGGTGGTCAGTACGCATCCTGGAGAACGGCCTCGATCTCCTCAGCGGTCGGCTCGAGCCCGGGCGGCGCGTTGCCCACGAACGAATCCTCGAGAATCGTCTCGGCCACCGCAGGGAACGCCTCGGGTTCGGGGCCGTCGACGTCGCGCAACCGCGAGGGAAGATCCAGCGCCTTGCGGACGTCCTCGACTGCCTCGACGACCGCATCGGCTGGGTCGCCATCGTGGTCAGGGGCGAGCGCTTCCGCCAGCAGGTCGCGCCGGGCGTCGACGGTGTCGAACAGGTACCGGAGCACTCGTGGGGCGACGATGGCGTGGGCGGTGCCCTGCTGGACGTCGTAGGTGCGAGTCAACCCGTGGCCGAACGCGTGGATGATCGAGAGCGTCGTTTCCCCGGGTCTCGAGACGCCGTACTGCACGAGCACGATGCCCTCGGCGATCGGTTGTAGCAAGTTCTCGTCGACGGAACGCTCACCGAGTGCCTCCAGCCCATCACGGAGCAATCGCAGGCCGCGCATCGCAGTCGCGTCAGTGATCGGTGTCGCGTTTCGGGCGTACAGCGTCTCGAGGCCCTTGTCGAAGCCGTTCATCGCGGACGCGGCGAGAATCGGTTTTGGCGTCGTCGCGAACAGCGCCGGATCGTACGCGACCGCCCGCGGCATCAGTCGCCGGTCGGAGACGCCGCCGCTCGCCGGTTCGTCGACCAGTCCGTTGGTGGGCGAGGCGGTGACGCCAGCCACCTGCGACTGCTCGGCACCGGCGAGCGTCGTCGGAACCGCGACGATCGGTGGCAACGATCCGTCGGGGACCGAGATCGAACCGGTCTCGGCGAGTTCCTGACCGACCTCGGCAGGCTCGCGGTCGCTCGCGTCCAGGACGGCGATCACCGACGCCACGTCGAGACTGCTGCCACCGCCCAGGCCGACGAGCACGTCCGCGTCGCACGCGCGCATCGCCTCGAGGCCGTCGACGGCCGTCGACAGGCGCTTGCTCGCGGTCGTCTCCGCGAAGACGCCAGCCAGCCGCTCTCCCAGACCCCGCTTGACGGGGTCAATCACTTCGGGCGTACTGCCGACCGTCGATCCGCAGACGACGAGCGCGCGGTCGAACCCCTGCTGGGCGAGTTCGTCCGACAGGGCGTCGACACAGCCCGTGCCGAACCGCAGCACCCCCGGCTCGTACTCGAACCGAAACTGGTCGTCACGCGCCACGTCAGTTCGCCCCCGTCCCGGACCCGATCGTCTTGGGGTCGAACTCGGGAAGCTGTGCCTCGATCCGGTCGCGCTCGCTTTCCAGCCACTCCGGAAGCATCAGTCCCGATCCCAGGTCGTCGACGTCCTCGTCGGCGGTGAATCCAGGCTCCGTCGTCGCCATCTCGAAGAGGACACCGCCGGGTTCGCGGGCGTAGATCGAGCGGAAGTACTTGCGGTCGATGATCTCGGTCACGTTCAGGCCGTGGTCGGCGAACGCCTCCCGCCAGCGTTCCTGTTCCTCGAGGTCGGCCGCCTCGAACGCGACGTGGTGGACGGTGCCGACGCCCATCCGCCCACGTTCTGCGTCGGTCTCGACGAGGTCGACGATCGATCCGGGGCCGCCGCCCGTCGCGCGGTAGCGGCGACGCCCGCCCGCTTCGGCCTCGAGTTCGAACCCGAAGACGTCCGTGAGGACCGACGCGGTCGGTCCGAACGCCGAGACGGCGAGCGTGACGCTGTGGAACCCGCGGGCCTGGTGGTCCGCCGGAACGGGGCTCTCCGGCCACGGCTGTGTGTCGGCTTCGAGCGCCCCCTCCGAGGCCACGAACTCGAGGCCGATCCCGTCCGGGTCGTCGAACCCTATAACCGGCTCGCCGAAACGTTCGTCCTGGTCGACCTCGACCCCCGCCGACTCGAGGCGGTCGATCCAGAACTCGACCGAGTCGGGGGGAATCAGGTAGGCGGTCTCCCGGGTCTGCCCCGCACCGAACTGGCCCCGTCGGCCGCTGTCGGTCCAGGGGAAGAACGTGACGTTCGTCCCGGGCGTCCCCTCGCCGTCGCCGAAGTAGAAGTGGTACGTGCCCGTGTCGTCGTGGTTGACCGTCCGCTTGACGAACCGCAGTCCCAGCGTCTCGACGTAGAACTCGGCGTTTCGTTGCGGATCGCCCGCGATGGCGGTCACGTGATGAATTCCCGGCGTAGTCGGTGACATCGTACGTCCTGGTAGGACCCGGAGGTACGTATGGGTTGTTCGGACACCGACGTTATCGGGTGACGAGGCGGTTAGCACCGGACGTCGGCGTCGCCGAATCGTTATTGGGACGGCCTGTGAAGGACCCCCATGACCTGCCCGTTCCTGGAGTACCGCGACGAAGCCGACGGTCGACAGTTCGACCGACCGCGAGCGTACTGTACCGCCGCCGAGCGGTTCGTCCAGCCGATGCGCGCCGATATCTGCAGCGACCGGTACGCCCTCGAGCACGAGGCCCACTGCGAGATCTATCGCGCACACGCCGAGGGGCCGGAGCCGTGAGCTACGCGGACTACCTCGCCGGCGAGCCGCTGATCGTCACCGCCGCGCTGACCGGCGGCGTCCACGGCAAGGAGGCGAATCCGAACCTCCCGGAGACGCCCGAGGAGATCGGACGCGCCGCCGCGGCCGCGGAGGCAGCGGGAGCCGCCGTGGTTCACCTCCACGCCCGGAAACCAAACGGCGAGCGCGCGTTTGCCACCGAACGCTTCCAGGACATCGACGATGCGGTGCGGAGGCACGCCGACGACGTCGTCGTCCAGCACTCGACGGGCGGGACCGGCGCCCCAGCCGCAGATCGCCACCTGCCGCTTCGTACGGATCCACCGCCGGAGATGGCGTCGCTCGATATGGGGCCGCTCAACCGGTACGACCATCTGACGAGCGAGAACACCCGTGGCACGGTCGATGCCCTCCACGAAGAGATGCGCGACCGCGGGATCAAACCGGAACTCGAGGTGTTCAACGACGGCCACCTGAACGAGGTCCACGGTCTGCTCGAGCGTCGCGACCTGGCCAACCCGGTGTACGCCACGCTCATCTTTGGCGGCGGCACGCTCACGCGCCCCCGGCCGCGGAATCTGTTGAACGCCGTTTCCAACCTTCCCGACGGGGCACTCTTCAACACGCTCGGGTTCGGGCGCCACCAGTTGCCGCTCACGACGATGGGGATTCTCCTCGGCGGGCACGTCCGGGTCGGCCTCGAGGACAACGTCTACTACCGCCAGGGCGAACTCGCGACGAGCAACGCCCAGCTGGTCGAGCGGGTCGTTCGCATCGCTGGGGAACTCGAGCGGGAGGTTGCGACGCCGGCACAGGCACGGGAGATTCTCGGGTTGTAGGCGACTCGAGTGTTGGTCCGCTGGCCTCGAGTGAGGAGTGATCGCTCGGTAGAGAGTGGAGCATCAATAGCCGTCGTTGCCCTGGAGGTCCGGGAGTTCCACCGTCCACTCCCGGAACCGGGTTTCCAGGGGGAACACGTCCGTGGCGACGAGCGGGAGGTGGAGTCCGACCGCAACGATCAGCAGCCCGAGATTCGCCCACATCGAGTCGTACGAGACGACACCGATTTCGAACGAGGCTTCGAAGATCGGCCAGAACGGTTCGATCGGTTCGGCCCAGTCCGATGCGAGGGCGTCCGCCAGCAGGTGACCGAGTCCGCCCAGTGTGAGCCCGCCGATCACGAACGCATAGATCGTTTCCCGGCTCACATCCTCTCCCTCGGACGTCTGCCACCACCGTCGGAGCAGCGGGCTAAGCACAGCGGTGAGGAGGAACCCGGCGACGATGGCGAACCCGACCACGAACACCACGGTGTGGGTCACGCCGTGGTGTTTCACTGGGAGGCCGAGTGATTGTAACGCGAGGTCGATGTCCGGCAAGCGCGACGTCACCAGGACGAACGCGATAAATGCGACGCTCGTCCGTCCATCCCAGAGAATCCACGCGGGCAGTGCGAAGAGCAATCCGACAGCAACGTGTCCCAATGGTTGTACCATCTGGTATTTCTATCGTCTACTAAGGGTAGGTGACGAGGGAATTGGTACCCTCGACTCTTCATTCTCTTGGTCACCGTCGCGGAATGCTCGATCCATTCGTGTAGAAAGTCATGGTGGGAAATAATAAGTGATAACGTTGCCACTGCCATTGTGACGGGAGAGCACGCAGTGACACGAATCCTCCATATTCAGCAGGCCGTTTGTCTCAGCTGCTGCAGATTTCGAGGGGCGACTGATTCGAAACAGCCTGCAATCGGTGCCACCTGAAGCAGTTATCCCGCTCGAGCATCGAGGACCGATATGCAGTGGTGCGACCAGTCAACAGGATTATCCGGAGGCGATAGTGTGAGCGCCCGGAACCGAAGCCAGGAGGGGCACGTGGCGTGACTGACGACCCCCTCCCGGCCGGACACCTCTCACCGCTCGCCACGCTCGTCGACGAGGTGCTCGCGGGCGTCGGCTACGAGATGGCGGTCGCCATCGACGCCATCGACGACGCTGTCCCCGGCTACGGCGGTCTATTCGACCCCGAAACCACCCCGGCCGAGTTACGTCGCGCACTCGAGAGCCTGCTGGCGTCAGAACTCACCCGTTCACCCGTCCCCGAACCGACGAGCGACACGTTCGTCCTCTACGTTGACGGCAGTTCACGCGGCAACCCCGGCCCCGCAGGGGCGGGCGCCGTCATCGTGGACGCTGCGGAGAACCAACTCGCCCGTCTCGGCCAACCCGTCGGCTCCCGGACGGGAAACAACACCGCCGAGTACGTCGCCCTCCAGCTCGGGCTCTCCGAACTGGTGGCTCGGTACGAGCCACGCAGGCTGGACGTGCGCATCGACTCGATGACGGTCATCCGAGACGTCTGGGGTGGCGAGGACCCGACGGAACCGGGCGTCGAGACGTACAGCGATGCCGTCACGGCGGCACTGTCGAGCATCCCGGACCACCAGTATACGCACCTGGCCGACAGCGACCCGAACCCCGCCGACGCACTGGCCACAGTGGGAGCCGATATCGCAGCCTTCGGACCTGGATAGCAGTTGATTCTCTCAGACAGAAAGGGTGACAAACGGGTCACGACGACTCCTGTAGATTCGTCGTGTTCGTTCACCGTGGCGTCTATTGAACGTTGTACGATCCGAAAGTCGACACACGAGAAAGCGACCGCTCGAGCACCGGAACACGCCGAAAATCGAGGAACCGATCAGGAGATCAGCTGCTCTTCGCCGCGCTCGACGACGATCCGACATGGGGGCGTGATCTTGTTGTACGCCCGGCGGAACGCGTCCTTCGCGAAGTCGGCGTCCTCGACGTCACACCAGACGGTGAACAGACGCTCACCGCGCTGGATGCGGGCGGCGGTGCCGACGATCTTCCCGAACGACTGGCGCATCCCGTCGGAGACACGGTCGGCGCCCGCACCCGTCGCCTGCTTGTTCTCGCGCAGGACCTGGTGGGGGAACTTCCGGAGGATCATTTTGTACTGAAACTCGCCGGCGTTCTTGATCATGTGGCGGTTCGCCGAGAGGCGGGCGGCCTCGAGGCTTCCGTGGCGGATCTGGCACTCCTCGTCGACGACGAGGCTGATCTGGACGGGATAGTCCTCGGGTTCGGCGCCGGTGTCACCCATCTTGTGCTGGGCGATCTTCGAACCGGGGATCCCGGTAATGTACTCGCGTCGCGTGTAGGCCGGCTTGTCGATTTGCCGGTACATCGAGGCAGGTTTGTCGGACATGGTTACTTGATGGGAACGAGGCCCACCGCGGGAATAAAGGCTTCGAACCGTTCCTGCAGTACCGTGGGTGTGAGAGACCGGGATTCAGACCAGGACGCTCGCAATCGTCCCCCTGATTCGGCTCGGAAACGTGCGTCAGTTCGACCGAAATACGCCCCACTGACTGCCGATCGACGGCGCGTTTAAGGGGACTGCCCCGTTAGTCACTGTCATGACGAGTTTCCGGATCGGGTCGCTGTTCGGCATTCCCATCAAACTCGACGTCACCTTTCTCCTGGTGCTCCCCTTCTTCGCGTACCTGATCGGAGTCCAGATCGAACCAGTCGCCGACCTCCTGAACGAGGTGATGGGCGCGGGCATCTCGAGCGAGGCCATCACCACCGGCACGACGCCGTGGGTACTCGGTCTCGTGGCCGCGATTGGGCTCTTCGTCGGCGTCGTACTTCACGAGCTCGGCCACTCGCTGACGGCCCAGCACTTTGGCTTTCCGATCGAGTCGATCACCCTCTGGCTGCTCGGCGGCCTCGCGGCGCTCTCGGAGATGCCCGAGGACTGGCGCCAGGAACTCGCGATCGCGATCGCCGGCCCAATCGTCTCCGTCCTCGTCGGGTTCGCCTCCTACGGTCTCTTTACCGTGACGCCGGCGTCGCTCGACGGGGTTCGGTTCGTGCTCGGCTACCTGGCCGTCCTGAATGTCGGCCTGGCGATCTTCAACATGGTCCCCGCGTTTCCGATGGACGGGGGACGGGTGCTCCGGGCGCTACTGGCGCGCAACCAGCCCTACGCCAGGGCGACCCAGCAGGCCGCGAGCGTCGGAAAACTGTTCGCCGTGCTCATGGCCCTCTTCGGCGTCCTGACCTTTCGGGTCTTGCTCATCGCCGTCGCCTTCTTCGTCTACATCGCCGCCTCCGGCGAGTCTCGCCAAGTGACGATGAAGGCTGCCTTCGAGGGCGTCACCGTCTCGGACATCATGACGCCAGCGACGGACCTCCACACTGTCGGCCCCAGTACCAGCGTCGCCGACCTCATCCGCCGCATGTTCAGCGAACGCCACACCGGCTACCCCGTCCTGGAGGACGGTTACCTGGTCGGTCTGGTCACCCTCTCGGACGCCCGGGACGTCAAGCCCGTCGAGCGCGACGCGTTCACCGTTTCGGACGTGATGAGCACCGAATTGAAGACCATCGAGCCGACCGCCGACGCGATGACGGCACTCGAGCGGATGCAACAGGACGACATCGGCCGGCTCCTGGTCGTCGACGGCAGGGGTGAGGGCGACCTCGTCGGCCTGATCACGCGGACAGACCTGATGACCGCACTGAACATCATCCGCGAAAGCGGGGCGTTGAACCCGGCGGCCGAGATCAGTACGGCCGACTGACGGATCGAGTGGTATCAGCCTCCCTTCTGGAGAAACGCCACGTAGTGTGCCTCGCGTTCGAGCGTCCGACCGGCCTATCCGAATCGCAGTTAGAAGAAGAACGCTTCGATGGTGCCGTTTCGAGTGCAAGGCCTCGCTCTCCCCCTCCGTCATCGATTTAGGCTCGCCCCTCGAACCGGCAAGTATGCGAGTCGAGTTCGACGAAGAGACGTGTATCGGGATGTACCAGTGCGTCGCCGAGTGGAGCGCCTTCGAGAAGGACAAGTCGGCGGGAAAAGCCGTCCTGTTAGAATCCGAGGAGGGCGAAGACGGTATCTTCGTCCGCGACGTGCCCGAGGACGCCGAACTCGACGCGAAGTTCGCCGCCCGGACCTGCCCCGTCGACGCGATCACGATCTACGACGACGACGGCGAGCAACTGATCCCCTGACGACGCCGTCGCTCGAGCGCTCGTCGTCGGCCAAGAAATCGTCGTGGTGTGCGACTTACTCGTCGAGGTGCTCGATACCCTTCTTCGAGACGTTCGCCTCGGTGATATCGCTCGGCATCCAGTCTGGCTTGTCGTCCGGCGCCTCTTCCTCCCAGGCCCAGCCGTCGTAGATGTGGACCTTCTCCGTGCCTTTCTCGCGGAGTCGGAGTTCGACGCGATCGGCGCTGTCCTCGCTGCTACCGGGATCGAGCCGCCGGGCCGCCTTCAGCGCGGCCTGTCGGGGCGTGTTGCCCGAGAAGACGCTCGATTCGTCGCCGCCGTTTTCGCGCAGTGCAAAGTTTCGCTTACCGTCTTCACGTACCATGGTTTTCGACCTCCGTGTCAACCCAGCACACGGTTTACTATAAAGATATCCCCGAAAACCGGCCGACGGCGCCGGTATCTTTAAGTGGGTAGCGAACACCACCTTTCGGCAAGACTCGTAGACGACGCCGTGGTAAGCGAATTGACTGATTCCGTCTCCCGTGTGAACGGGAGGCATTCGTTGTGGCGTAGAAAACACTTAAGTATATCCTACGGCGAAGTTCGTGCTAGAAACCCGCGATGGTACGGAAAAAGAAGCTGAGTCCAAGCGGTGCGAAAGACGACGACGGCAACTATCACAACGTTCACCTGAACCTCCACGAGGACGAACTCGCGGTCGCGGGTATGGATATCGGCGACGAGGTATTCGTCCGCGTCAGGGACGGTAAGATCATCATCCAGAAAGCCGACGAGGACGACGTCGAACACGAATTCTAACGCGCTCGGCCGGCCGGTATCGAATTGCTCTCGAGCGTGCTGCTTATCAGCGAGTATGCGGTCGATACACCTCGGCGGTTGTCATCGCAGGGTGGTGGTTATATTCTACTCGTGGGTGTATTCCCAAAGAGAGTGGGCTATCGGACGGATACGCCGGCGTCGAGTCGGGTCCTCGGTACCAGGGGATCGGCTGCAATCGCGGCCCCGTTTGCCGCCCGCATCGTCTGAATCGAATCGACCGAACCCGGCTATGACCGATGGCGGTACCAGGTACCGGGTACCAGATCGCACAGATTACCACGCGACCCCACCCCCCACATCGTGACACACACACGTTCACCGAACCTCTCCGGGTACGCAATCGACTGGTTTCGCGAACACGACCGGGAGTCGTTTCTGGACCTCTACGCTGCCGTCTTCGGCCGCCAGCGAACCGACGAGTGGTTTCGGTGGAAGTACGAGGCCAACCCGTACGTCGATCACGTTCCCATCGCCGTCGCAAGACGACAGCCTTCGGGGACCGTCGTCGGCTGTCGCGCCTACTTCCCGCTCGAGGTCAGCGTCGACGACGAGACGTACCTCGCGTTCCAACCCTGTGACACGATGGTCCACCCGGAGCACCGCCGTCGCGGGCTGTTCACGGCGATGAACCGCTGGGGCCTCGAGCGATACGATAACGACGGGCCGGCCTTTTTCTTCAACTTCCCGAACGCGCAGGCGAAACCGGGTAACGAACGACTCGGCTGGCGCCCGGTCGGAACCGTGCCGATGTACTACCGGGTCCAGAATCCCGTGGCGGTCCTCGCTCGATGGCTCCGGGCGGTCGGTTCGACCGTCGACGCCCGCGTGCCGATTACCGCCGATTCAGCCGGTACGAACGCCGGCCTCGAGTCGACCGATCAGTCGACCACCGGCGAAACGACGAGGCCGGCAGACGCGTTCGCTCGCGCCCTCACCAGTGCCGTGACCACGGGCCACCGACTGGGTGATCGATTGCTCGTACGGCGATCACTGCGCGACGCGGACGTCGACGTGAACGTAGAGCGGTACGATCTAGCACCAGTTGGAACGCTCGAGACGCTCGCGCGCCGGTCACGGCTGGACGGCATCCGCGTCCGCCGGTCGTCCACGTTCTACCGGTGGCGGCTGGACAATCCCCTCCACGAGTACGTGACCGTTCTCGCGAGGCGAACGGACACCGGACTCCCGATCGCCGCGATAATCGTCTCGCCACAGGACGACCACGTCCGGCTAGTCGACGCCCTCCCGCGCGGCGTCGACGCGAACGACCCCGCCGCTGCGGCGCTCGAGCACCTGTTCCTCGCGGTGCTCGAGGCGTACCGGAAGAAGCCGTTTCTCACGGCATTCGGGGACATCCTTCCCGATCCGCTCCGCTACCGGTTCCTTCCGGACACCCAGGTTCCCCTGGAGCCGATCCTCCGGCCGACCACGCGAACGCTGTACGCCCGCGGACTCGACGACGACGTGGGTCGGCGACTCGCCTCGAGCACGGTCGACGACTGGCACCTGTCGCGGCTAGACCTGGATACGACTTGAGCCGGGAGCTATAGGCGGATCAGGTCGAGGCGATTCACTCCGCCAGCGCCTCGAGGTCGAACTCGAAACCGGCGACGGGGACCTCCAGGTCGTGCTCGACGAGGACCTTTGGGTGTACCTCACCGATCACGCCGACCTCCTCGCCGTCGATGACGACGGCCGCCGTTCGACCGGGGATGTACGATGGATGCTCCGTTGGCGGCGTCTCGAGGTCGCCGCCGAAGCTCCGGACAAGTGCCTGCAGGCGGGCCTTGGCGTCCTCGTAGGCGGCGTCGTAGCGGGCGAGGACGGCGCCGACGTAGCGTCCTTCGCCGACGCCAGTGTTCTCGGCGTCGTCGACCCGCGCGGCGAACCCGATTTCGGCCAGGTCCTGGGGATACCGGCGGTGGGTGTTGTTCTCGAGGACCATCAGCAGCGAGGGCGTGATCCAGGTGCGCAGCATCGTGTAGTCCTCGCTGTAGGGCCCCTTGATCGTCGCGGGTTCACCCGCGCCGTAGGCGTCGTCGTCGGGTCCGAGAGTCATGCGCTCGAAGTTCTCGGCCTCGCTGATCATGTGGAAGTTCAGCAGGTCCTGGAAGCCGAGGCCGACCAGTCGGGTTCGGACGGCGTTTTCGAGGCGGGAGCGCTCGTGGCGGCCGCCGATGGTCCCCACGTCGGGGTAGCGCGGTTCGAGGTCGTTGAAGCCGTAAGCGCGCCCGAGGTCGTCGATGACGTCGAGGGGATGGAGGACGTCGACGCGGTAGGGCGGGATGGTGACCTCGTAGGTGAGGCTCTCGTGTTCGTCGCTCTCGTCTCCTTCGCCGTCCGCGGAGCCAGCCGTGGAGCCAGCCGCCGGTCCGTCGGTCTCCAACCGATCGGATCGCTCGGCCTCGAGCCCCGACCGCTCGGCCAGGTCGACCACCTGCTCGGGCTCGAGGTCGATCCCGAGGATGGACTCGATGCGAGCGTGGGGAACGGTCTTGGTCTTGGTCGAGAAGTCGGGCCGGACGACTCGCTGGTCTGGATACTCGACCGCAACCTCCTCCACCGTCGCGCCGCGGGCCGACAGCGCGTAGCAGACGATGTTGAGCATCCGGTCGATCGTCCACTGATCGGTGCCCGTCATCTCGACGAAGAGGTCTCGAGAGTCCGTCGAGACCTCCGTCCGGCGGCCGTTGATCACCGGCGGGAACGAGAACTGGCCCAGGTCGTCGTAGATTGCCGGGTAGCGCTCGTATTCGCTCACGAGGTCGGCGTACGTCTTGCCCGTCTGGTGTTCTTCGAGCACCTCGGCGGGCGTCAGTTCCTTATCCGAGTCCAGGGGCACGAAGCGGTCCTCGTCGGGTTCGACGCCGACGTACTCGATGGTGGGGTTGCCCTCGGTCGCCGCGCTCCCCTTCAACATCGTCAGGTCGTGAATTCCGATAGCTCCCTTCGCTCGCTTGCGCCCCATCGTCGCGTGAAGCTTCTCCTGGAGCTGGATCAGCGACTCCAGCGCCGCCTCGTTCAGGTCGACGTCCCGGATCACCGCGCCCGTGACGTACGGGCGCTCGTCGGGCACGGAGTCGTCGACAACGATGGTCCAGTCGTGGGCGTTCGTCGTCGGAACGTATACGCCGCGGGAATCGCCGTACTGGTACCGAAGCGAGCGGGCGACGCCCTCCACCGACAGCCGGTCGAGGCGGTCCGGGGCGAACTCGAGTTCGAACTCCCCCTCGTCCGTCCGGCCTTCGTACTCGAGGCCGAGGCCGAACAGATCCGATTTGAGGTCGTCGTCGCCTTTCTCCTCGTGGCCGGTCAGTTCGCGCAGTTCGTCGGGGTCGATTTCGACCGTGGGCATCAGTAGGTCACCTCCGTCTCGCGCAGCAGTTCCAGGTCACACAGCGTCCCGTGGATGTCCCGGATGTCCTCGAAGCCGTACATCAACATGAGCAGGCGCTCGAGGGCGAGCCCCCAAGCCATCACGTCACACTCGACGCCCAGCGGTTCTAGCATCTCTTCGCGGAAGATGCCCGAGTTGCCGATTTCCACCATCTCGCCCGTGGTCGGGTGCGTGCCGAACAGCTCGAACGACGGTTCGGTGTAGGGGTTGTAGTGGGGTTTGAACTCGATGTCCGTGATTCCGAACTGGGCGTAGAACTCCTCGAAGGTGCCCATCAGGTCCCGCACCGACAGGTTTTCGGCCATCACCCAGCCCTCGATCTGGAAGAACTCCAGCAGGTGGGTCGGGTCCAGCGTGTCGTTCCGGTAGACCTTCTCTACGCTGAAGTACCGCTGTGGTGGCTCGAGGTCGCCGATCTGGTGGCCCGACAGGTATCGCGCCGAGAGCGAGGTCGTGTGTCCACGAAGCGCGATGGCGCGCGCGAAGTCCTCGTCCCACGGCGAGTTGTAGCCCTCACCGTCCTCGCCGACGCCCTCGTGGTGGGCGCGTTCGACGCGTTCGACGAGGTCCTCTGGGAGGTGGTCGATGTGGGTCGGGTGTTCGAGGGCGAACCGGTCCCAGTGCGTTCTCGCCGGGTGGTCCTGGGGCATGAACAGGCAATCGTTGATCCAGAAGTCCGCGTCCGCGTGGGGACCGTCCATCTCCTGGAAGCCCATCCCAACGAGGGTGTCCTTGACCCGTTCGGCGGTCTGGCGCAAGATGTGGACGCTGCCGCCGTCGACGGGCGCCGCGTCGGCCTCGACGTTGTACTCGGTGAACTCGGCGTCGCGCCAGTCGCCGTCTTCGCGTGGCCCTTGGCCGCGCGAACGGTCAGCGAAGCCCTGCTTCGCCCAACTGGTCAGGAGGTCGGGGGTGATCTGACCGACCGTCTCGGCCGTCTCGATGCCCGCCATCAGCTCGGTGACGCCCGCCTCGGTGAGCGTCGCCTCGCGGACGGTCGACTCGCTTCGCTCGAGCAGGCCTCGCCGCTCGAGGTGCTCCAGGACGTCCTCGTCGATTTCGAGGGTGGCGGTCGCCGTTTCGGCGTCGGTGTTGGCGTCGCCGTCGGCGTCGCCGTTGCTGTGGCCATCGGCCAGCGCCTCGAGCGCGCCCGCCTCGGCGTCCGATTCGGGGTCAGCGTCGGGGTCGGCCGTGATCTCGCCGCCGTCGATCACGCCGTAGCCCTTGCGCGCGTAGTTCGACAGTGCGATGTTGACCTGGGGGCCCTCGAGCCCGGACTGGCCGATGACCCGGCCCATTTCGACGGCCTCGTCGTCGGCCCCGGCCGCGAGGGCGGCCTCGTAGAGGCGCACCTCGGGGAGGCCGTCGGTGGCGTACTCGTGACCCTCGTCGGTGAGGGCGATCGTTTCGTCGACCCACTCGCTGACGGCGACCAGCCCTGCCTCCTGAAGTTCGAAAACCGCGCCGGTGACGGTCTCGGGGGGCAGGTCGGTCGCGTCGGCGAGGGCGTCGACGCTCCGTGCCTCGTCTGCGCTCGCGGCCTGGACGACCGCGGCCTGTGGTGTGGGTAGGTGCATTCGCTTGCTCGTATGACTGGGTGTCGGTCAGTTAGCGGTTCCGAAGTCGCGGCCCCAGCGGTCGGGACGTCCTCCGACCGGTTTCGTCCCGCGGGCGAGATCAGCGTCGCCTCCGAGGGTCCACCGGCCGGTTACCGGGTAAAAAAGCCGAATCCCGCGCGGCGGCTGGTCGGCTGGGCGTCGATGCGGGCACGCGGTCGGGATTCGGGTGCCATATCCGCTACTGCGGCGAGTTGCGCCAAAAGCGTTGTGGTCAAGAGAGCGCCCGCTCGACCGCGGCAGCGACGCTGCGGGCCTTCTCGGCGAGTTCCGACGAAATCTGGCCGTCGGCGACGGCGGCCTCGAGTTCGTCCTCGTCGACGACCGACACCGACCCGTCGGCCCGCCGGATCACGTCGACGTGGAGGTCGACGTACCGGGCGCTGTGAGAGAACAGTTCCACGGGGGTACAGACATTCACGTAGGTGCCCTTCGTGGTTCCGTCGGCACCCTTGTACGTCGTCGGATACCACCAGCGCCCCTCCTTGAGTTTGGTGATCGCCACGTCGCCGTCCTGGATGGGCACCTCGAGCGCGTCGTAGATCCCACCCCCGCGCATGGCGCGCTCGAGGGTCAGGCTGCCGTCCTCGCTCCAGTCGGTGACCTCGCCCGTTCCGAGGGTGATGAGTCGACCGTCGGGCTTGCCGTGGCCGAGCGCGAGGCGGTCGCCCGTCGTCGGGCCGAACTGGCGGGAGACGGCGGCGAAGGGAAACGCCTCCTCGCCCGTCGGGCTGGCGACGGCCTCGGCGAAGTCGACGGCCGCGCTCGCCGACCGGTCGCCGGCCTTGATCCGGTGGTGGCCGACCATCGTGGTCTCGGCAGTTCGTCGCACCTCGTCCAGGGCGAACCGGGACTCGCGGCCGAACCAGAGCCAGGCGGTCGCCTGTGGGTCGGCGAGACGGGCGGGGTCGCCGGGTTCCTCGGGCACTTCCTCGAGACGCGACTCGAGCGTCTGGGCGCGAGAAACCGCGTTTTCGAGGGCTGCGGTCATCGCCTCCAGGTCGGCGTCCACGGCGCTGCGGTGCCACCGGAGGCCCCACCCCTCCGGAATCGCAATCGAGAGCAGGTCCGTCATCCCGACGAGTTCCTCGGCCCGCGCCCCGTCGAAATCGGCGCCGACGCCGTTTCGCTTCCGGGAGAGTGTACAGAGGCCGCCCTCGACGGTGAGTCCCGGTGTCAGGCGAGGGGCGTCGTCGTCCCACGGAGGCGTCGGCTCGCGAACCTGCAGGCGGTAGCAGTCGCCAGCGTCGACGTAGCCGTCGACGTCATCGTACGTGAGGTAGCCTCGTCGTCCGTCGCCGAGAGAGACGGGAGCGCCGCGGCCGCCGTCGGCCTCGTGGACCGCGCCGTCGAACACCGCTCCCCGAGGGACGGAATCCGCCCAGCCGAACGTGTCGAGCGCCAGCGAATCGAGGTGCTCGAGCACGCAGTCGACACAGTCGGGGTCGCCCGACACCTCGAGTCCCTGGCGGTCGCGGGTCGTCTCGATTCGAACGTCGGCGGGCGCCGTCGGGAAGTCGGTCTCGAATCGCGCACGGATTGGTTCCGAGGCCTGGACGACCGTGTGCCCGGCCTCGAGCAAGCGCTGGGTCACGGCGGTGGTGTAGATGCCGCGGACGCGAACACGAGCGTCGACGGCGGTACCTGGATCGGCCGACCCGTCGGTACCGCTACCCCCCTCCCTCATCGGAGCGTCTCCCGGTCGGCCGCGAATCGGACCCGGTCGTTGACCGAGGGGCCGAGCGTCAGTTCGACGTACTCCTCGTCGAACACCCGACCGTCCTGGACGTAGACGCCCCAGGTGTCGAATCGGAGCCAGCCGCGCATCTCGGCGGCGTGGGTGGTCAGGTCGAGGCCCTCCACGGCGTGTTCGGGGTACTCGGCGCTCGAGTGGGCCATGTCCAGGTCCGAGTAGACGGTGTCGTGGCGTTCGAAGAACGACTCGAGGGTCGCAGCGTCTGCGTCGACGGCCTCGACGACGAGTTCCGAGGCTCGCCGGAGGTCGTCGGTCTCGAGGCCGACCTCACGCAGGGCCCGCTGGGTTCGCTGGTCGAAGTGCATGGGCGACGGTTAGAACCGGGAGCGTTTGTGGATTGTGGGTTCGCGGCGAACGGTGACTCGAGTGAGCGAGATTTCGGGGCGAGCATCGGACGCTGGGGTCACGGCCATCGAGAGCTGATTCGGCGCTATCGGTGGGCGCGACCTTTGCGACGGACACGACAGCGGGTCGAGACGGCGGTGATGGTGAGAGGTCGAAACGGCGGTGATGGTGAGAGGTCGAGTCGGCGGTGACGGCGGCAACGGCTCGAGACGGCGGTGTTGGCAGCAACTGCTCGCTGTCGAAATCAGTCGTCGGCGTGAGCGCCGGTCAGCGAAGAATAGGTGGGATCGGACGGCAGAGACGTCGTCGGCGTCGGGTCGGCGTCGGGTTGTTCGGGTTCGATGCGTTCGGATTTGGTTTCGGGTTCAGGTTCGTCCTCGAGTCGTTTGGCCTCTTTCTCGAGTGTGCCGGCGATCGCCGGCGGAAGGTTTCGTACGTGTGTTGTGTCCTCCGGGGAGGGTGGCGACGTAAGGAGGACTCCACGGGTGGGTCGAGTCATGGTGAAGGGATGAAACGCATACCGCATAAAGCCGATCCTTAAACACCTATTGTCATATAATGCCATATAAGGAACGAGTGCCCACGAACGTATTTGATTGCTGGCTCGTGTATGGTGGATATGGCCAGCAAGCGCGACCCGATCGAACGAGCGGCCGGATCCTCGGCCGACCTTTACGACGTCTCGACCTGGGAGCCTCGCTCGCGACTCGACCGTTTCGCCGCCTGGCTGTACGCCGCGATCAGTTACGGACTCCACGCCATCGTTCTCGCCGTCGCCCTGTTGATCACGATTTCGCTCCTGGCTTCGCCCACGTTTCTCGTTCTCGACGAGCCACTCATCGGCGCGTTCTTCGCACTCTCGGTCGTCCCCGCCGCGTTCCTCGCCGCGTACATCTGGTACGCCGACATCACCACGAGCGAACCGCTCTCGCTCCTCGTCAGCACGTTCGTTCTGGCCGTCCTCTTCGCCACGTTCGCCGCCGTCACGAATACGTTCGCTGGCTCCTTCCTGCGGCCGGTTCCCATCGTCGGAACGATCCTCTTTTTCTACCTGATCGTCGGCCCCGTCGAAGAGGCGGTCAAACTCCTCGCCGTGCGCGTCTTCGCCTACCGGAGCGACTCCTTCGACGCCGTCATCGACGGCGCCGTCTACGGGGCCGTCGCGGGGCTGGGCTTCGCCGCCATCGAGAACGCCCTCTACATCACCCAGTCCGTCGGCACCGTCGGTGCCGAGACCAGCCTGTTCGCCGCCGCGGGCGGGATCACGACGACCCGCGCGCTCGCCGGCCCCGGCCACGTCATCTACTCCGCCATCGCCGGCTACTACCTCGGTCTCGCGAAGTTCAATCCGACGAACGCCGGCCCCATCGTCGTCAAAGGGCTACTCGTCGCCTCGTTCATCCACGCGACGTACAACGTCACCGTACAGATCGTCCCGCCGGTGATCGCCGCGTTCTGGGGACTGGGGCCCGCGCTCGCAGTGATCGTCTACGTCGTCGTCTACGACGGGCTGGCCGCCTTCTACCTCTACCGGAAACTCAGCCGCTACCGGCGAACCTACCGCGCCGTCCGGGACGACGGCGACGACCACGGCGCCGAGATGACGGAGTTCGAACCGGGTCAGCGGTGAGCACGCGGCCTCGACGCCATCCCGCTACTGCGGGGCCGCGAGGCGGTCGCGCTCGAGGTGCCCCTCGAGTAACCGCTCGACGTACTTCGCGAGGACGTCAACCTCGAGGTGGACGGGGTCGTCCGTGGACTTCTCCGAGAGGGTCGTCAGGTCGTAGGTCGTCGGGATGATCGCCACCGTCACCCGGCCGTCGTCGGTCAGGTCGGCCACGGTGAGGCTGATGCCGTCGAGGGTGATCGACCCCTTCTCGACGACGTAGCGGTCGTAACCCTCGGGGAGGTCGAACTCGAAGAACCAGTCGTCGCCGACGGACTCTACGCCGCGAACAGTCGCGACGCCGTCGACGTGCCCCTGGACGACGTGGCCGTCGAAGCGACCGTCGGCGGGCATCGCTCGCTCGAGGTTGACCGCGTCTCCGACTGCGAGCGAACCGAGGTAGGTTCGCTCGACGGTCTCGCTGGCGAGGAAGACCTCGAACCAGGTACCGGGGTCGAACGCTTCGACGGTCAGGCAGGCGCCGCTGACGCTGATCGACTGCCCGTGTGCGAGGTTCCTGGCGACCTCGTCCGCACCGATTCGGAGCCTCAGACCTTCGTCCGTCTCGGTTCGGTCGACGATTTTCCCGGTCTCTTCGACGATGCCGGTGAACATGCTCGAGATTCGCGCACTCGCGACCAAATACGTTCCGAATCTGTAACGCGTTCCACATTCGTTATGATGCTCGAGCGTAGTCGTCGTGTTTTTCCCGCTTCCCGACGAATACACCCGCAATGGGTGGCCTCATCGACACGATCAAACTCGCCGGTATCCTCGTCTTCGCCATCCCTGCAGGACTCGCCGGACTCGAACTGGCGTTGCGGGGGAACACGCTCGTCGGCGGCGCACTCGTCGCCCTGGCGATCATGCTGGTGGTCATCGACCACTATCTAACGACGCCCGGCGACGTTCCGGGGATGGTCGCGAGTCGAGTGGCCGGAAAAGCGGTTCGGGATCCCGACGAATCGGAGGAGTGACGGACGCAGATCGGACGGGCGCCTCAGCCTAACGCGTCGGCTAACGTCGACATCGACGCCGACACTGAACACCGACCAGGAGAGGGGAGTGTCAGGGAGCAGACTCCGCCACGTCGTCGATCGCGTACACGCGAACGCCCGTCGGCCGCTTCGTGAACTGTCCGAGCGACCGCCCCACGAGACGGTCGACCCCCGCGTCCGCAGCGACGTCGAGCAGCTGTTGGCTCACGATCCCATCGAAGAGCATCGTCGAAACCAAATCGGGATCAGCCGTCTCGAGCAACGCCTGGGCGTCGCTCGTCTCGCCCTCCTCCAGGATCTCGCCGTCGGCATCGAGGAAGCGAACGCGCTCGCTTCCGTTTCGGATCACCTCGGTGGCGTGGTCGTAGACGGTTCGCGGTTGCGGCTCCGCAGAATCGGTGGGCGCCGCCTCGGATTCGGGAGCGGGTCCGGTGCTTCGATTCGATGCCGAGCCGTCGTCGACGTCTCCCTCGAGCGACGGCGAATCGCACTCGGTTCCTGGACTCGAGTCGGGCTGAGCCGGCCCATCGGCTGGTGATTTAGGACTCGCCGGCGGCGCGGGCGTCTGGCTACCGTCGGTCGCGGCGATGGCGTCCCGCGGTTCGTTCGCCCCGGAGACGGATTCGAAGGGGACCTTGTTTCGCAGGGCCGTGAACAGCTGGGTGTGGTCGAGGTCCTCGACCGAGGTCCCCGCCGGGGCGAACGTGACGTAGTCGATGTCGCCGACCTGGGAGAGTTCCTCGAATATCAGGTCGCCGCCGCGGTCGCCGTCGAGGAACACCGTCACCGTCCGGTGGTGAGTGAGTTCTGCGACCGCGTCGGGCACGTTCGTCCCCTCGACGGCGATAGCGTTCTTGACGCCGTACTTGAGCATGGTGAGGACGTCCGACCGCCCCTCGACGACGATGATGGCGTCGCTTTCGGCGACCCGCGGACCGGCTGGCAGCCCCTCGAACTCGGTGACGTCTGCGACGCGGACGTACTCGCGAACCTCCTCGAGGATCTCGTCTGAGGACATGACGGAGTCGTCGAAGCCCGTTCGGAGGAGTTCCTTCGCCCGCTCGACGACGTCCTTGCGCTTTGCCGCGCGGACGTCTTCGATGTCGCCGACTTCGAGATTCGCTCGGCAGGGGCCGACCCGGGTAATCGTCTCGAGGGAGGCCGCGAGCGTGGCGGTCTCGACCTTGTCGAGGCTGGTCGCGATCGTCAGGTGACCCTGCGACGTTCCGCGAGTGCTGGTGATTTCGACGTCGATACGACCGACTTTTCCCGACTGGCGAAGATCCCGAAGATCGAGTTCGTCGCCGAGGAGGCCCTCGGTCTGGCCGAAGATGGCGCCGACGACGTCACTACGCTCGACCACCCCGTCGGCCATGACGTTCGCCCGAATGAGATATTTTGACGTGTCTTCCATGGGAGATCCGGCCCGTGTTGGACCTGCGGCGCGAACATCGCGCTGTAGACCGTTTACTCGTATATAGGCGCTCGACGGCAAATACCTGTTGACCGGCACGTTCGCCTCGAAGGGGAGTCTGCCAAGCCGTGACGTCGCCTCTCGAGTGATACACAGTGCCACACCACCATTGCCTTGATGGGCACGTCGGCGTGAGAGAACGTATGAGCGAGGAGACGCGGGACTCCGATTCGGGCGCCGAACGGTGCGAGCGCGGCGAACGTTCGGACCACGACGACGACCGCACTCGAGCGCAGGACCTGTCGTCGCTCGACCCCGAGCGCTACTACGACGAGTACGGCTACGAGGAGTGGGACCGCCTCGAGGCGACCCTGGGCGGCCACCTCGAGTTCGAGGGGACGACGACCTACCTCGAACGGTACCTGCCGAACTCGGGCTGCGTCCTGGATGCGGGCGGCGGCGCGGGCAGATACGCCGTCTGGCTCGCCGAGCGCGGCTACGTGGTGACGCTCGTCGATCGCAGTCGCCGTCAGTGTGAACTCGCTCGAGCGAAGGCCCGCGAACATGGCGTCGCCGACCGCGTGACGGTCGAGCGCGCCGACCTGCGCGCGCTCCCGTTCGCCGACGAGCGCTTCGACGCCGTCTGCTGTACCGGCGGGCCGCTCTCCCATCTTACCGATGAGGCCAACCGGGAGCGGGCGCTCGCGGAACTCCGCCGCGTCGCCCGACCCGAGAGCCCCGTCTTCGTCTCCGTCATGGGTCGACTCGCGGTCCTCCAGAACCTCGTTCGCTCCGCCGAGTACGTTCCCGGTGTCCCAGCGATGGCTGAGAGTGGGACCTACGACGCCGACTTCGCCCGCGAGCACCTCGCCCACCTCGAGGAACCCGGCTTCACCGCGTGTCACTTCTTCCGGGCCGCGGAACTCGAGGCCGTCCTGGAGTCGGCCGGATTCGATGTCGGCGCGCTGGTCGGACTCGAGGGAATCGCGGCGAACGTCGGCGAGCGACAGGACCTGGCGGACCTCGAGCCGGACGCGGTCGAGGCCGTCACCGAAGCCGTTCGCGGCCTGCGAACTGATCCTGCCGTTGTCGACTGGTCGAATCACATCCTGGCAGTCGCCCGAGCCTGACCGCTCACTATTGTTGTTGAATTATTTTACTATAGAAGCAATAGTATCAGCCTTGCTCACTCGAGCGGCTCCGTCACCTTCGCGGGGTTGGTAGGTTCGGTGAGACGGACCCGGCCATCACCGTGAACAGTCACGTGGTACCCCTCGTAGGTAAACTCGAAGACCCGATCCTCGAGGTCGGCGCCGCTGTTTCGTGGACGGAACAGCGCGTTTAGCGCGTCCGGGTCGATGACCTCGTAGATTGGCGGCATCTCGATCAGCGACCGCCCGGAAGCCGCGGCAACCAGGTCGACGATCGTCTCGACCGGCCCCTCCGTCGGATCGAACGATTCCGTGTGCGTGCGTTTCGTTCGATCGACGGTCGCGGATGGAGGGAGCGAATCGTCAGCGGAATCCATACAGCCATCCACTCGAGTCGCCCCCATGTCTCTGGTGCTGATTATATTGATCCTTTAAGTACAATCTTTCGAAACGACGTCACGATACCGCGTCCTCGAGGAGAGCGCGCGAGGATACGACGAGTCGACGCTCGTGCGAATGAGAAGGGCACATACGGCGTTTCGTGGAGTCTCGAGGGCCGGTAGTGCATTGGGGACGGACGCAACGTTCATAGTCGCCGACTGGAAAGGGTACCGCATGGATTCGCTCCTCCGCCTCGCCGGACTCGGCTTGCTCGCGCTCGTGGTCCTCTGGGTCGTCCTCGAGGTCGTCGTCGGCATCGTCTCGGCGGTCGTCAGCCTCGTGATCCTCGCCGTGGTGGTCGCGCTCGCGTACCTGGCGTACAGCGCGCTCGCGTAGACGCCGGAGGGCAAAAACCAGTCCCAGTTTCAGTCCCGGTCTCGGTCCCAGTCCCGGTCTCGGTCCCAGTCTCAGCTTTCCGCCGCCTCGAGCAACTCGATCGCCTCCGCCCGGAGTTCGTCCGCCCGGTCGGCAGACCGCGCTTCGGCGGTAACCCGAATCAACGGCTGCGTACCACTCGCCCGGAGCAGAAACCAGCCGTCGCCGCGGTCGACACGCACGCCATCGAGGGTGTCGACGTCGTCGTAGCGCTCGAGGACCGACTCCCCGACTGCGTCCATCACGGCGCCCTTCTGGCCTCGAGCAACTCGATCGCCTCCGCCCGGAGTTCGTCCGCCCGGTCGGCAGACCGCGCTTCGGCGGTAACCCGAATCAACGGCTGCGTACCACTCGCCCGGAGCAGAAACCAGCCGTCGCCGCGGTCGACACGCACGCCATCGAGGGTGTCGACGTCGTCGTAGCGCTCGAGGACCGACTCCCCGACTGCGTCCATCACGGCGCCCTTCTGGTCGACCTCGAGGGAATCCCGCCGGATGGGGTAGGTGTCGACGCTGTCGACGAGTGCCGAGAGTGGGCCGGATTCGGCGACCAGTTCGACGAGTTTCGCGGCCGCGAGCGGACCGTCCGGACAGAGCGTTTCCGCGGGCCAGATCCAGGCGCCGCTGGGTTCGCCGCCGAAGACGACGTCCGCGTCGGTCGCCCGCTCGGCCACGTAGACGTCGCCGACCGGCGTCTTCGTGAGCGTCGCACCGACGTCGGCCAGCGCGTCGTCGACGGTCAGGCTGGTATCCACCGGTGCAGCCACCCGGTCACCCTCGCCCGCGGCCTCCCGGGCGAACAGCGCCAGCAGGACGTCCTTCGGGACGAACCTCCCCGTCTCGTCGACCGCAACCATTCGGTCGGCGTCCCCGTCGTGGGCGATGCCGAGATCCGCGTCTGTCGCGGCGACCGTCTCGAGCAGCGTCTCCAGGGTCTCCTCGTTCGGTTCGCTCGGCCGGCCGGGGAACGAGCCATCGGGCTGGCCGTTGAGCGTCGTGACCGTACACCCGAGGTCGGCGAGCACGTCCGCAGTGACCCGCCCCGCGCCGTTCCCGAGGTCGAGCACGATCGAGAGCGGCGTTTCGAGCGAGACGGCGTCCTGGATGGCGTCGGCGTGGTCCGCTGTGGCGTCCTGGTACGCGCGAACGGTGCCGTGGCCGTCCCAGCCTGCGAGGTCGTAGTCCCCCCGCTCGATGCGGGCTGAAATCGCGTCTCGCTGGTCGGGCCCGAACGCCTTTCCGGAGGGCGTCCAGAGCTTGATTCCGTTGTCAGTTGCCGGGTTGTGTGAGGCCGTGATGACAACGCCTGCGTCGGCCTCGAGTGTTCCGACCGCGCGGGCGACGGTGGGCGTGGCTGCGAGTCCGAGGTCGACGACGTCCGCGCCGCACTCACGGAGGCCGGCCTCGAGCGCCCGGCCGAGCACCCTGCCGCTCTCCCTGGCGTCGCGGCCGAGGACGACCCGCTCGTAGTCCTCGGAGGCGACCGCTCGGCCAACCGAGAGCGCGAGTTCGGCCGTGACTTCCTCACCCACGGCACCGCGAATACCGCTCGTTCCGAACATAGCGAGGAGTGTGACGTACGGTTACGTTATACTGTCGGTTGGACCAGTCGAGAGCGACGGCTATTGCTGGCGCTCGAGAGATTTTAATCGACAGTATTGGATGTCGGTTGGACCAGTCGAGAGCGACGGCTATTGACGGCGCTCGAGAATACGTTCCGGGAGGCGTTCGTCGCTACGGTCGAAGAAAGTCGAAGAGAGGATACGGTTTCGAGCGAACCGATCGTCAGTTGCTGGTTTCGTTTTTCGTGGTGTCGTCGGTGTCGTTGGTGTCGTCGGTGTCGTTCGATTCTTCGGAGTCGTTGGTATCGTCGGTGTCGTTAGCGTCGTCGGTGCCCTCTGTCTCGTCACTCTCGTTGGAATCGTCTGGCTCGTCAGACTCGGTCTCGTCCGTCTCCTCACTCGAATCTGACTCGACATCCGGGTTGAAGTGAATGTTTTTGGCGACGGCACCGTAGATGTCGTCGTACTGTTTGTCTTTGTCCATCAGGAAGACCTCGACGGTCAGGCGCTCGTTTTCGCCGAACTCCTCGAGACCGCCAGGCCGGACCTCGATGTGGAACGTCCCGTTGTCGGTCATCTCGACCTGACCGGTGCGCTCGACGATCTTTCGATTGCCTTTCCCTTCGTTAATCTTGACGAAGAAGTACGGCTCACCGACGACGTCACCGTACTCCGGCGGGTCGACGTCCTCCATGCTCGTGTTGGCGACGATCTCGATGTTGAAGTCCGAGTAGCCCTCGCCGTTTTCCGCCTCTACTTTGTCGACGAACTCGACACTTTTGATCCGGGTCGAGTTCTCGTCTTTCCATTCGAGCGGCATGTTCGGCTGCTGTGGCGGCGACCACCTGGACTGGGTCGATTCGTCGTCTTCCCGATCCTCGGTGGAACCGCCACCGTTCGCGTCCTCGGTGGAACCGTCACCGTCCGAGTCGTCTTCGGCGTCCTGGCTCTCGTTCGACGAATCGTCCCCGGTAGTATCGGTCTCTGACGTGTTCTCCGACGGATCCTCCACATCGGGCTGTGTCTCCTCCGGCGAGTCGCCCGCTCCGAACCCTCCGAGGGACGTACACCCCGAGAGGGCGACGAGCAGGACGACGCAGACCACAGCGAGTGTTCTGAACTGCATCTTGGACGTCGGTATCGGTTTCCGTCATATCATTATAACCCTGATAAGTCTCCTTGGTCGCCATATAACAACTCCATAGTCGAGTTCATCGACGGGGAAAGCCGTGTTCGAGGGACCGATTACGGGCATTTGCCGAGGCTCGAGTGACGACGTGCGAACAAGGTCGAATCGAGTGGCGCGTCGCTCGAGTCGACAGCCGTCAGACTGTCTCCGGGAGCCGTCAGTCGCTAGACCGTCTTCGGAAGCCACCCACCGTCAGACCGTCTCCGGGAGCCACCCACCGTCAGACCGTCTCCGGGAGCCACCCACCGTCAGACCGTCTCCGGGAGCCACCCACCGTCGACCTCGAGGTTCTGACCGCTCACGTAGTCGCTCTCCGGGTCGACGAAGAACAGGAGCGGACGGACGAGGTCGTCGAAACTGGCAGGACGCCCTCGAGGAATCTCCTCGGGAAACGCGTCGGAGTTCTCGACGACGTACGGCGAGATGGCGTTCACGGTGATACCGTCGTCCTGAGTGTCGGCGGCGAGCATCCGCGTGAACATGATCACGCCCGCTTTGGCGACGAAGTACGGGAAGTTCACCGGGTTGACGAGTCCCTTCTCACTCGAGGCATTGCCAAGGTTGACGATGCGGCCGAATCCGTTCTCGCGCATGCCGGGGAGGGCGCGCTTCGAGCAGAGGTAGGTGCCGTTGAGGTTCGTCTCCAGGACGCGGGCCCAGGTCTCGAACTCGATGTCGGCCCAGTGGGTGGGCGCGAAGTCGCCGACGTTGTTGACGAGTACGTCGACGGTCCCCAGGTCGTCCTCGACGCTCGAGAACAGTTCGTCGACGCTTCCGGGGTCGGTCACGTCGCCGCGAACCGTCGTGACGGCCTCGGCGCCGCGGTCTCGAGCCTCGTCGGCGACCGAGCGGGCGGCCGCGTCACTGGTGTGATAGTGGACAGCCGTCTTCGCGCCGCGTTCAGCCAGTGCAAGCAAGAACGCTCGACCGATGCCGCGAGCGCTGCCGGTGACCACTGCGGTACGGCCGGTGAGGTCTGGGTCGTCCATATCCCATCCTCGCTCAGGAGCACGAAAAGTCGCCGGGGTCGGTAGTTGGGGATTTTTACTCAAAGTCGAGTAAGAGTATGAACGCTTAAGGTCGTGGACGGTATACGTACTGAATATGACGCTCGAAAGAATCCTGCTCGCGGTTGGTCCGGGTGATGCCGAACGGACGGACGCACTCGCCGAAGCAGTGATCGAAGTCGCAGCGCCCGCAGAGTCAACGGTCGTGCTCGCTCACGTCTTCACCGACGACGAGTACGAAAAGGTCTTAGACCAGCTCTCGTTCGACCGTGACGTCAAGGAGGTCGACCCGAACGAAGTCGCCGGACGCCACGCCACTATCCGAGACCTGCGACAGCCGCTCGACGACGCGGGCGTGAGCTACGAGGTTCGCGGTTCGGTGGGCGACCACGGCAAGGCAATCGTCGATCTGGCAACCGACGTGAGCGCCGACCGCGTCGTCGTCGGCGGGCGAAAACGCTCCCCGACCGGGAAGGCCGTCTTCGGCTCGACCGCCCAGGAAGTCTTGCTCTCGGCGCCGTGTCCCGTGACGTTCGTCCGCAGTTCCGATTGATCGAGTCCCGACTGATCGAATGCCAATTTCGGACCGCGAGCGACCGCCCAGGATGACGATATACTCTGCCGTTCTCGCCCCTGTCGCTCGAAGTGCCGAATAAACCGCCCGTCACGTGAAACGCGTTCCCTCACGTTTTATCGCCCGTGAGTCCTTGCCACGAGCATATGAACTGGCGGGACGCAGAACGCGAGTACGACGACGCGGTCATCGACACGACCAGCCTGGGTCGGCTGTTCGAGGATGCCGCCGAGCGACACCCCAATCGCCCAGCGCAGCGCTACAAGGGCGGGGTCTACGACCGCTCGCTCACCGATGACGTGTTGCGGGCGGCCGCCGACGGCGACTTCCGCGCGATCTCGTACGCCGAAATGCGCGACGTCGTCCGGAAACTTACGGCTGGCTTTCGCGACCTCGGCGTCGATCACGGCGATCGGATCGGCATCTTCGCCGACACCCGCATGGAGTGGGCGCAGTCGGACTTCGCGTTACTCTCCGCCGGCGCCGTGGTCACCACCGTCTACCGTAGTTCGTCGCCCGACCAGGTTCGGTACCTGCTCGACGACCCAGGTGCGACGGGCGCCGTCGTCGAGAACGAAGCGCTGCTCGAGCGCGTCCTGGAGGTCGAAGACGACCTCGATCTCGAGTTTATCGTTTCGATGGATACGCTTTCGAGCGCCTACGACGACCGCGACGACGTCCACACCCTCGCCGACGTCTACGCGCGCGGGGAGAAAACGTTCGACCTCGAGGCCTACCAGAATTGGATCGACGAACCCGAGACGGACGACCTGGCGAGTCTGATCTACACCAGCGGGACGACCGGTCGGCCGAAGGGCGTGCAGTTGACCCACGGCAACTTCCGGGCGAACGTCAACCAGATTCGCAAGCGCTACGGGCCGCGTCCGGACAAGTCTCCCAACTTACCGGTGATCGACGAATCGACGCAGACGGTCTCGTTCCTGCCCCTGGCTCACGTCTTCGAGCGCACCGCAGGACACTTCCTGATGTTCGCCAGCGGGGCCTGCGTCGCCTACGCCGAGAGTTCCGACACCCTGCAAGAGGACTTCAGCGCGGTTCGGCCGAACTCGGCGACGAGCGTGCCGCGGGTCTATGAGAAGATCTACGATGCCATCCGCGAACAGGCGAGCGAATCCGCGATCAAGGAACGGATCTTCCACTGGGCGACCGACGTCGGCGTCGAGTACGCCGAGGCGGAGGCGCCGGGGCCGGCCCTGCGGGCGAAACACGCCCTCGCTGACCGACTCGTCTTCTCACAGGTCAAGGAAGCCCTCGGCGGCAACGTCGAACTCCTCATCAGCGGCGGGGGGAGCCTCTCGAAGGACCTCTGCACGCTCTATCACGGAATGGGCCTGCCCATCTACGAGGGGTACGGCCTGACCGAAACCGCCCCCGTGGTCACCGTCAATCCGCCCGAGGAACCCAAAATCGGGACGATCGGTCCCGCCCTGCCTGACGTCACGCTTCGCATCGACGAGTCCGTCGCCGACCAGGACGTCTTCGATGACCCCGGCCAGGTCGGGGAGTTGCTCGTTCGGGGACCGAACGTGACCGACGGCTACTGGGAGAAACCCAGCGCTACCGACCGGGCGTTTTTCGAGGCCGAGGTTGAGGACGAGAGCGAGAGCGAGAGCGATGCCGAGGACGAGGACGAGGACAAGGACGACTACGGAGACGACGAAGCCCGCTGGTTCCGCACCGGCGACATCGTCCACCTGCGTCCGGACGGCTACGTCGAGTTCCGCGAGCGGGTCAAGCAGATCCTCGTGCTCTCGACGGGCAAGAACGTCGCCCCCGCCCCCATCGAGGACGCCTTCGCCGCCAGCGAGGTCGTCGAGCAGTGCATGGTCGTCGGCGACGGCGAGAAGTTCGTCGGCGCACTCGTCGTCCCGAACGTCGAGCACGTCCGCAAGTGGGCTGACCGCGAGGGAATCGACCTCCCCGAGGACGCCGAGGCCATCTGTGCGGACGAGCGCGTTCGATCCTACGTCGGCGAGGAAGTCGACGCGGTGAACGAGAACTTCGAGAAACACGAGACGATCAAGCAGTTCCGCCTCGTCCCCGTCGAGTTCACCGAAGACAACGAGATGCTGACGCCGACGATGAAGAAGAAGCGCCGGGTCATCCTGGAGCGCTTCGACGACCGAGTCGACGAACTCTACGCCGACGCCTGACGGGGGGTTTCGACGTTCCCGACCCCACCTCGTCTCGTTCTGCCGTCCGCCGCCGATTGAGCGCCGTCCGCTGTCGCTCGAGTACCGTCACCGCCTATACCACTCTGAACAGCCGAATAGTTCAAGAGGGGTCATGTGCATTGAGGAACCATACCATGGGATGGAGGGAATCCGAACGCCAGTTCGAGGATGACGTGCTCGATGTTGACACGCTGGGCCAGATGTTTGCGAAGACGGTCGAGCGAAACAGGGACGCACCAGCCCAGCGCTACAAGGGCGGGATTTACGACCGCTCGCTCGCAGGTTCGGTGGTCGATCCCGCACCCGACGGCGACTACGCGGTGCTCAGCTACGCCGAGATGGGGGCGATCGTCGAGCGACTCGCGACCGGCTTTCGCGACCTTGGCGTCGACGCCGGTGATCGCGTCGCCATATTCGCCGGGACACGCATGGAGTGGGCCCAGACCGACTTCGCGCTGCTCTCGGCGGGCGCGGTGGTCACCACCGTCTACCGAAACTCGTCGCCCGATAAGGTCCGCTACTTGCTCGACGACCCGGGTGCGACGAGCGTCGTCGTCGAGAACGAAGCACTGCTCGAGCGCGTCCTGGAGGTGGAAGAGGACCTCGACCTCGAGTTCATCGTCTCCATGGACGACCTCTCCGGCACGTACGACGACCGCGACGACGTCTACACGCTCGCCGACGTCTACGCCCGTGGAGACGAAGCCTACGACGAGGAGATCTACCAGGGCTGGCTCGCCGAGCGCACGCTGGACGACCTGGCGAGTCTGATCTACACCAGCGGGACGACCGGCCAGCCGAAGGGCGTGCAGCTGACCCACCGGAACTTCCGGGCGAACGTCAACCAGACCTACCGGCGGTTCGGGCCGCGTCCGGGGAAACCGGCGGGGACCCCCTCGATCAACAGCAACACACAAAGCGTATCGTTCCTCCCACTGGCACACGTCTTCGAGCGCACCGCGGGACACTTCCTGATGTTCGCCAGCGGAGCCTGCGTCGCCTACGCCGAGAGTTCGGACACGCTCAAAGAGGACTTTCAACTCGTCTCGCCGACGACGGCGACGAGCGTGCCCCGCGTCTACGAGAAAATCTACGACGCCATCCGCGAACAGGCGAGCGAATCGCCGATCAAGGAGCGCATCTTCGAGTGGGCGACTGACGTCAGCCGGGCGTACTACCGCGCTGACAGTCCCGGAACCGGCCTGAAGCTGAAGATGACGGTCGCCGACAGGCTGGTCTTCTCGCAGGTCAAGGAGGCTCTCGGCGGCAACGTCGACATGCTCGTCAGCGGCGGCGGCACCCTCTCGGCCGAGCTCTGCACGCTCTATCACGGGATGGGCCTACCCATCTACGAGGGGTACGGCCTGACCGAGACTGCCCCCGTGGTCACGACCAATCCGCCCGAAGAGCCCAAGATCGGGACGATCGGCCCCGCCCTCGTCGACACCGATCTGAAGGTCGACGAGACCGTCGTCCCCGAGGAGAGCACCGACACCGCGATCGGCGAAACCGGCGAGTTGCTCGTCAAGGGGCCACAGGTCGCGGAAGGGTACTGGAACAAGCCCGAGAAGACCGCGGAGGCGTTCGTCGAGGACGACGAGGGACGGTGGTTCCGCACCGGCGACATCGTCACTATTCGGCCCGACGGCTACCTCGTCTTCCACGAGCGTTCGAAACAGATGCTCGTGCTCTCGACGGGGAAGAACGTCGCTCCCGCCCCCATCGAGGACAGCTTCGCTCAGAGCCAGGTCGTCGAACAGTGCATGGTCGTCGGCGACGGCGAGAAGTTCGTCGGCGCGCTCATCGTCCCCAACTTCCAGTACCTCCGGGACGAACTCGGACTCGAGGACGACGCACGTATCGTCGACAGCGAGGCCGCTCACGACCTCGTCCAGGCGGAGGTCGACGCGGTGAACGAGAACTTCGAGAAACACGAGCAGATCAAGCGCTTCCAGCTCGTCCCCGAGGAGTTCACTGAAGAAAACGAGATGCTGACCCCGACGATGAAGAAGAAGCGCCGAGTAATCCTCGAGAAATTCGACGAAGAGGTGGCGGACATCTATCCCGAGCGCGCGTCCGATCGACCAGCCGAGGCGGCCGACTGAGCGGGAACGCGACTACCCCAGTCCACCCCCTCTCGCCTTGTCGCCCTCGAGTTCGGATTCGCGGGTACGGGTCCGTTCTTCTTCCGCCTCCGAGTTGGGTTCGCGATCGTGGGGATAGACGCCCCCCGAATCCGAGCGCGTGTTCCGGGTCAGAGCCAGCCATAGGACCACGCCGGAGAGAACGAGAAACGCCCAGGCGAATTCGCTCACACCCGCGATCACCGACGCGAGTGCGGCGATCAGACAGCCGAGGACGGCGTATCCGTACCGGTTCAATCGCTGGAGGACCATGGTACACCTCGCTCCTGCTGCCACAGGTGTTTTTTCACGGATACGTCGACTACATCCGATCGGCGGGACGCTCCTCGAGGCGTCTGCCGTCACTGCAGTCATCGCTGAACGGTCCGCACGAGCACTCGAGCGCGCTCCCTTCGATCGACCCGAATCCGGCAGCGATCAGTCGAGAGCTATAACTGGGTGGTTTCAGTAGTGAATACATCGACGGATGAACGTTCGACTACAGGACGAGAGGTGGGTGCGCCGCCGCGGCGTCGCCGTCCGGGGCCAGGCATTCGACGGGGCGGACCTCCTCGAGGCGCCGGCCATCGCCGAGCGGTTCGCACGGGCGCTCGAGGACGGGGCCGGCCGGAACCAAGACGCGGACGCTCACCTCGAGGCCGTCGCCGCCTGCGCCGACTCCCTCGAGGGCTTCTTCGCGGCCGTCGTCGGCCTCGACGCAGACTCGACGTACCTCGTCGCCGACGGCGCTCGCTCGATTCCCCTCTGGTACGACGCCGCCGGGTCGGTCGTCAGCGATCGCGGGTGGATTGCCAGAGACGCCGTCGACGCGCCTCGAGACCCGATCGCCGAGCGCGAGTTTCTCCTGACGCGGTACGTAACCGGTCCCGACACCATCTGGCAGGACGTCTTCGCCGTGCAACCGGGGGAAGTGGTTCGGCTCGGATCGAACGACGCCGACGAGGCTCCTGGCGTCACCGATAACGGCGACCGAACCATCACTCGCCACACCTACCGCGAGTACTGGCCCGCCGCCGAGACGCCGACCGACGAGGACGAGGACAAGTGTTCCGGTGACCAGCCCGAGATTCCCCTCGCGCGCCTCGAGGCCGGCCTCCGGACCGCACTCGATCGACTCGAGGTCGTCGCCGGCGACCGCCCCGTCGTCCTCCCGCTCTCTGGCGGGTACGACTCCCGGCTGCTCGCCGCAGCCCTCGTCGAGCGCGGACGGGACGTGATCGGCTTCACGTTCGGGCGCTCGGGCCACCCCGACGTCGAGGTCAGCCGGGCGGTCGCGGCCGAACTCGGGATCCGCTGGGAGTTCTATCCCTACTCGCGAGCGACGTGGCGCGAGGGGTACCACGGCGAGGCTGGCCGCCACTACCGGGAGTGGGCCTTCGGCGGGGACGCCCTCCCGTTTCTGGCCGAGTGGCCCGCCGTTCGCGGGTTGCTCGAGGACGACCGACTTCCCGAAGACGCGCTCTACTGTCCAGGTCACACCGTGGCGACCCCCAGCGAACGACTGCCGCGGTTCGCGGGCGAGCCCCAGTTCGATATCGACTGGGCGACCGTCGGCTGCGGGCCCGCCGTGGATGCCGACGAGCGAGGAACCGCCGACGAAGCACTCGAAACGGTCGACCCCACGCTCGAGGCGCTGGTCGAGTACGTCCTCGAAACGCACTACGTGCTCTGGGACCTGGACGACGTCGCGAACGTGTCCACGAGCGATGGCGGAAGCATCCAGGACGCGTTTCGCGAGCGCATTCGACGTGGTCTCCTCGGCGACCGGTCACCGGCGGCCGTCTGGGACCCCGCGACGGCCGCCGCGGCCTACGAGCGCTGGGAGTGGCGCGGGCGCATGTCGACGTTTACCAACGGCGACTGCCGGGTCTACGAGGACGCCGGCCTCGAGTGGTGGCTCCCGCTGTGGGACCCTGCCTACGTCCGGGCCTGGGAGGCGGTTCCCCTCGCTTTCCGTCGTGGAAAGGGGCTCCACGCCGACCTCGCTACGGCCACGTACTGGCGGGTCGCCGGTATCACCCACGACCGGGCCGCGGTGACGGATCGAACGCTCGATCCTGCCGATCGCTTGATCTCGGTCGTCCGTCACACTCCCGTTCAGCAGTTCCTCGAACGCGGCGGCGACTGGGAGCCGCCGTTCCTGGCGCCGCGCGAACGGTGGCGCGAACCCGGCTCCCACCCGCTCGCCTGGCACGGAATCGTCGACGATGCGATCCTCGAGGCCGCCCCCTCGAATCGAAATCTCTACGCGCTGCGGACGCTGGCGCGGGTCGAGGGCGTCGACCTCGGGGATCCGTCGTGGCTCGCCGACATGGGTAGGGAGTGGTTCGATAGGTCGTCACTCGAGTAACTCGAATAACTCGAGTAGGGTAACGAGTCAGAACAGGAGCGCCAAAAGCAGGTCACCGTAGACGAGCGCGACGACCAGCCCCGCGAAGATCGGTACCAGGAATGGCGTTCCCGGCGAGACCCAGACGACCTCGCGCTCGACGAGAACCTCGAGGCCGTCCCGGAGGGTCTCGGGATCGGTGCCGTAGGCCGTGCCGTCGATGTCCTCGAGGAACGCCGCGGCGCCCCAGGGGTCCTCGACTTCGACGTCGGAAGGCGCGTCGGTATCGCGCTCGAGGCTGTTCTGGACGCGACTCGAACCGCCGTCGCTCCGAACTTCGGCCGTCACCGCGCCGTCGGTCGGCGGATTCGGCTCGTCGGGGAGGGTCGCCGGGTCCCGATACGTCTCCGGGTCCGTCCGGAGTTCCTCGAGAGCGAGCCCCCGCCAGCGAAGGTACATCCGGAGGGCGTCCAGGTCGAGGCCGCTCAGGGACCGCCCCGAGGGCGCGTCCAGGAGGCGTCCGTGGGTACTCGAGACGGCCGTCCACTCGATCGGCCAGCCGACGAACATCACGGGGGCGATTCGCCCGGCGGCGGCGTTTCGAATCGCGAGGACGACTGGGACGAGGACGCCGAGGAGGACGGCGTTGGTCAGGATGGCGAGCGAAAACGCGCTGGCTATCTGCGGGGTGACGGCGGGGAGTGTCCACGAGCCCAGGGCGTACGTCGGGTACGTCGGAAACAGTAGCGCGAGCACCAGCAAGGCCTTCGCGTCGGCACCACCGAAGCCGCCGAACCACCAGAAGAGGTACGCGAGTGGGACGACGACCCCGAGGCTCAGTGCCGAGGGGACGAGAAACTCGTGGCTCCAGGCGACCCCACCGGCACGATAGGCGACCCAGCCGTCCCAGACGAACAGGACCACGGCGAGCGCCGACAGCGGGATCCAGATCGAACTCGAGATCCGGCGGGTCTTCACGTCGCGGACGGCCGCCCAGGCGAAGACGGGGACAGCGACCAGCCGGAGGAGGTCGGGCATCGAGGCGAACGGGACGACGTCGTACACGTTCGCTACGGCGTCCCGATAGGTGGTAGGTGTTACGGCTGCGACGGACTCTCGAACGGCGTGGCTCGCATACAATCACTGGGAAGGCGCCTAGAACCCGTGGCGATCCTCGACTCGTTTAGCTGGCGTCCACGCTCGCTCGAGTTCGCTCACAGATTCCGGCCCGTAGCTTCCGGCCTGTCTCTCTCGGGACGACCCGCTCACGATCCGGACTGCTCGGCTACAAATGCGTTTACCGCGTGATACTAGAAAAGGGTCGGAAAGCGTGTTTTGGATTAGATGACGCGGTTCTGCAGGTAGTCGAGGTGTTTCGCGTTGTAGACGATTTTGACCTCCTCGGACTCGGCAGTACCGATGCAGGTCAGGCGGACGTTCTTGTCCTCGACTTCCTCGTCGCTGAGGATCTGCTGCATGTCCATCTGGATCTCGCCCTCCTTGAGGATGGCCGCACAGTTTGCACAGGCGCCAGCACGGCACGAGAAGGGCCAGTCGTAGCCCTGGGCCTCGGCGGACTCGAGGATGTACTCGCCCTCGTTGACTTCGAGGGTGCCGTAGTCCTCGGCGTCGAAGTCGGCGTCGGCGGCTTTTTCGAAGACGTCGTCGTCGTCGACACTCCATCCCTGGTCGTCCAGTACTTCGTAGTTGAGGTATTCTACCGTGGGCATCAGGTGGCGCTTCGAGGCCCGTACTGGTATAGCTTGCTGTTCATTTGCAACGGTTTATCAGCTTGATAGTCCTCCGCTGTGAGGAATCCGGGTTCAAAAGCCAAACAGCGGGACGAATCGGAAGGTGAGAAACGCCGCGACCGTCGAGATGAGCGGAACGACGTTTTGCATCAAGATGACGCGAGCGGTCGTCGACGGGTCGAACAGGTCGGCCGCCTTCGGGATGTCGGCGGCGCTCTCCTCGCCGATCTCGGGCGGTCGTTCGCCCTCTTCGTCGGCCGTGAGCGCGCCGATCGAGACCGCCGTTTCCTCGCCGCGGGCGGCGTCAGATAGCGTCGTCGTCCGGGTCGCGCGTCCCCAGCCCAGCCCGACGATGCACATGGTCGCGACGACGACGAAGCTAGCGGGGATCCCGATGAGCGAGAGGAAGATGACGATCGCCGAGGCCACGACCGCGACGACGATCGCCGCCGTCAGCGGCAGGTTCGTGATGTCGTTGCCGAGCGTATCGAGAGTCCGACGGGCGATGGTGAACGCCCCGACAGCGACGGCGATCGAACCGATGACGATGAGCGGGCCCAGGTCCAGGCCGCCGGCGCCGTAGATCGGGGCGATGGCGTTGGCGATGTTGCTCGTTCCGGAACTGAAGGCCATCAAACAGCCGATTACGACGACGACCAGGGCACCGGTTCGCTGTCGACGACCCGAGCCGGTTCGGTAGGCGACCCGCGGGACCAGTCCGGAGCGGTCGAGCGAGAGCATCGGCTCGCCGCCGCGTTTGGACTCGATGGCGACCCAGGCGTTGATCTGCGGGTAGAAGTACCGGCCGATGACGCCCGACACCCAGAAGCCGATGACGGGCGCGACGACCCACCAGATGGCGATCTCGAGGACGACGCCGACGTTCAACTCGCCGGTCGCGAACCCCAGCGCGGCGATGGCGCCGACGGCGGTCATCGAGGTCGACGCCGGGACGCCCGCGTAGTTTCCGATGAAGAGCGCGCCGCCGATGAAGAAGAGGACGGCGACGTTGGCCTCGAGCGTGAAGATGTCGCTGTCGGTGATGAGGTCGTTGCCGAGCGTGTCGACGACGGCAGGGCCGATGGTCCAGGCGCCGACGAAGAAGAAGATAGACATCAGTCCCGCGGCGGCGACCTTCGTGATGACGTTTGCGCCGACGGCGGGACCGAACGCAGGCCCCGTGGTCGCGCCGCCGATGTTGTAGCCGACGAAAATCGCGACGAGAACACCTGCGTATAACAGTATCTCCGACACGGACGAACGTATGGGGCAGGGGCCTAAAAACGCGCCTATTTGGCTCGAGGTCGGACGGTCAGACGCTTCAGAGGGCGACGATTCCGGGAGTCGGTACGAGCGTCAACAGGAGTGGTAAAACGACGACCGTGGGACCGCACCGTAACCGAAAACCGGGGCCTTTACTCGGGTCGCCCTCTGCGTACTCCGCATGAGCCAGCAGTTCGCGGAGTTCGAGGTGATTCCGGCAGTCGACGTCCAGGACGGCGAGGTCGTCCAGCTCGTCCAGGGCGAGCGCGGCACCGAGAAACGCTACGGGGACCCCGTGGCGGCTGCGAAACGATGGATCGGCGCCGGTGCTCGCAGTCTCCACCTGGTCGACCTGGACGGCGCGTTCGAGGGCGAGCGAGCGAACGCCGACGCCATCGACGCGGTCCTCGAGGCCGTCGACGTGCCGACCCAGCTCGGTGGCGGCATCCGGACGGCCAGCGACGCGTTCGACCTCCTCGAGCGCGGCCTCGACCGGGTCATCCTGGGGACGGCGGCCGTCGAGGATCCCGACATCGTGGCCGAGATCAGCGCCGAGTACCCGGACTCCGTCGTCGTCAGCCTCGACGCGAAAGACGGCGAAGTTGTCGTCGAGGGCTGGACCGAAGGCGCCGGCATCACGCCCGTCGACGCCGCGAGGCGGTACGACGACCTCGGCGCCGCGGCGATCCTCTTCACGAACGTCGACGTCGAGGGGCAACTCGAGGGTGTCCGGACCGACCCGGTCCGCGACCTCGTCGCGGCGACCGACGTTCCGATCGTCGCGAGCGGCGGGGTAGCGTCGCTCGAGGACGTCGTGGCGCTTCGCGACGCCGGGGCCGCGGCGGTCGTGGTCGGGAGCGCGCTCTACGAGGGGAGGTTTACGCTCGAGGCGGCCCAGAGAGTGGCTGACGACGGGTAATCGGGCGAGCGGCGAGACGGTCGTTCACCGACGATGGACGACCGTCTCGCCGCTCGAGGTGTCCGATGACGTGTGAAAAGTGGAATGGAGCGTGGTACGTGGGTCGAGAAGGGAGACAGAGTTAGAGGAGTGGAGGGTCGAAGTTAGAGGAGTGGAGGGCCCCAGTAGCGTCGACCGTCAGTGCTGGTTGTAGCCGTGACCGGCGTACAGGGCGAAGACGTTGACGACCAGAAGCGTCACGAACGTCAGGGCGATCGTCGGATCGTTCAGGCCGTTCGCGAGGAGGGGCAGGTACGCGAACGGCAGCGCGATAGCGATCCAGAAACTCAGGAACTGTGCTGAGGGCCTGACGACGCCGAGCGTCTGGCGAAGTCGGGAACTGTACTGGCTGACCGCTTCGGGGGACGGCGTGAGCGATTCAGTTGAGGGCGGGGACGGATTTGGCATGGTCATCGAACACCTCTGGGTAGTAGAGACATTCACTGCACCCATCATATAAGGGGACGAACATTGGGGTCGTTTCGGTCCGTTTCACCGATTATGGACCGGGGTATCGGGTGCCTGAAACGCGTTTAGAACGCTCCTAAAATTTTAAAACCGCATTAAAACCGGTATCTCTCGTCGTCGAGTACAGCCCCAGGTGAGGCCCCAACTCGAGCCGATCCGACGCCGACTCGAGCGCAATCGCCTTGTATCGGCCGCCGCATACCTCGAACATGAGCCAGCGAACGGCGACCGTCTCCCGCGAAACGAGCGAGACGACCATCGAGTGCACCCTGACAGTCGATGGGTCGGGAACCGCCGAGGTCGACACCGGGATCGGCTTCTTCGATCACATGTGCACCGCTTTCGCCGAGCACGGCCTGTTCGACCTCGAACTCGACTGCGACGGCGACCTCCACGTCGACGATCACCACACGGTGGAGGACGTCGCCATCGTCGTCGGGACCGCGTTCGACGAAGCGCTCGGGGACCGCGCGGGAATCGTCCGGTACGCCGACCGCCGTGTCCCGCTCGACGAAGCGGTCGCCGACGCAGTCGTCGACGTCAGCGGGCGCTCCCGGTTTTACTTCGACGGGAGGTTCTCACAGGATCGGATCGGGGAATTTACGAGCGACATGGCGCGTCACTTCGCCGAGTCACTGGCGATGCACGCCGGACTCACCCTCCACCTGGCGGTCGACGGTGAGAACGCCCACCACGAAGTCGAGGCGCTGTTCAAGGCCCTCGCACGAACGCTCGACGACGCGACGCGAATCGACGAACGGCGCGAGGGGACGCCGAGCACGAAGGGAACGCTCTAGCGAAGGCGACGACGGCACCCGCTACGGCCGTCGCAACTGATCGCCGTCCTCGGCGAGTTTCCCCTTCGCGAGGGCGTGGTCGATGATCGCGTCGACCTCGTGGCTCTCGAGATCGTAGGCGCCGGCGGCGAGTCCCTCGAGGTCGGCGCGGTCCATCGGGAGTTCGCGGTTACGGAGGAGTCGAAGGACCTTGCCGTAGGCGGCTGGCGGCTGCGAGTCGTCGCCCAACGCGGATTCAGTATTCCGATCGTCGGGTTCAGCGCCGTCTTCAGCTGACTCTCGTTCGATGTCGGCGTTCGATTCTGTCGTGACGCCCTGTCTGCTTGCTCGAGCGGCGGCCTCGACGCCGTCGCTTCGGCTCCCGTCGGCGGTACGGGTTTCGTCGTTTCCGCCGATCGACACGGCGACGTCATCGGTTTCGGGAGGCGTGTCGTCGCGCGAGGAACGTCCGTTTCCGTCGTGCCCGCTCTCGCCCCCGTCCTCGAGTCGGTCGAGTAACGGCTCGAGGAGCGTCTCCAGGCGGTCGTGGCAGGCGTTACAGAGAACCGCGCGACGTTGTTCGCGCTCGCTCGGCCCAAGCGCCGCCGAGACGATTTCGAACGTGCCGGCGGCCGGTTCGCCACAGAAGTCACAGGTCTGGATCGCGCGCATGGCTATTCGTCCGAACCGGACGAACAAAAACGTGAGTCAGACGCGATGGCTCGAGTCTTGACGAATCGAGACAGCCGTCGCTCTGTCGAGGGCGAAGCGACGTACTCGCGTCTCACTGACCGACAGCGAACGATAGAGTCATGCCCCTTGAGAGCATACCACACAGAGCCTGTCCTGGGTAGGGGTACCTGCGACGGGCCACGAATCCTACGGTGGCGGCGTCACACGCGTCGTCCATCCCCCGTATTCTGCGACACGTCGACCGTGAGCAATTTCCGCACTGCGAGGCACCCACCGTGGGCAATCTCCCTTCTACGACGCATCGACCGTGGGCAATCTCCCGTATCTGCGACACACCGACCGCGATCACTCGAGTGCCAGTACCGACGAAGCCGCTCGTTCGACGGCCTCGAGATCGGGCTCCGGGGCGTAGACGCCGAGTCGCCACTGGGCGCGCTGGGCGGCCTGCAGCCCCTGGACGAGGGGCGACTGCTCGTGAAGCCTGCGGACGGAGCCACCGACGACGACGCGCGTCTCCGTCTCGGGCATGCTTGGCCGACCTGGACAGTCAACGACGACCGATCGGGGATCGACGTCGGCCCGGTCGGCGACGTCAGCCTCGAGTTCCCGAACCTCGTCGTGGCCGGCCTCGAGCAGCCACTCCGGCACCGCCTCGAGTTCGGTCCAGGCCGCTCGCTTGTAGAGGCGCCGTTCTGCGAGTCGCGCCGCGAAATCGGTAGTGGGCTGGCACTCGCGCAGCGCCGACAGGAGGTCCGCGTCGGTCATCCGGGCGAATCGTTCAGCCGTCAGGTCGGTTTCCTCGAGCAGGATTTCGGAGGCGCGCTCGAGCATCGACCCCGCGATACGGGAGACGTGGTGGCGGTAGACGGTCGCGTTCATCAACGCGCGAGCGACCAGGAGGCTCTCGGCGGTGGCGACGTTTCCCTCCTCCAGGACGAGCGCGTCGTCGACGAACTGGAGGACTCGAACGAGCCGACCCGGGTCGACCGTGCCGTAGGGGACGCCCGTGTGGTGGGCGTCGCGCACGAGGTAGTCCATCCGGTCGACGTCGAGGTCGCCGGAGACGAGCTGGCCGAGTTTGCCCTCGCCGGCGATCAGATTTGCCACCACGTCCGGCGCGAGGCCGTGTGACTCGAGGACGGCCGCCAGTTCCGAGTCCTGGAAGAGGTGATGAACGTCGTCGTGGTGGCGATCGAGACGGCGCTCGATGATCCGCTCGGTCTGGTGGCCGTAGGGACCGTGGCCGACGTCGTGGAGTAACGCGGCCGCGCGGACGGCCTCCGCGCGGGCCCCCTCGACGCCGAGGTGGGTGAGTGCCTGGCGCGCGAGGTGGTAGACCCCGAGGCTGTGTTCGAACCGGGTGTGACTCGCCGAGGGGTAGACCAGTCGGACGGTCGAGAGCTGTTTGACGTACCGGAGTCGCTGCATCGCTGCCGTGTCCAGGAGATCCTGTGCGACGCCGTCGACCTCGACGTAGTCGTGGACGGCGTCTTTGATCGCGTTCATGGGCGTACTCGCGGCGGGAGTGTCAAAACGAAATCGGAACCGTCGCGGTCGGGTTTTCGTTCACGTTCTCGGTTTCGTTCGCGAGTCGCCGCCCACGAACCGAAACGCCCCTGTGTTCCCGGCCCCTCGAATAACGCATGCCGACCGTACGGAACCGCGGCGCGTCGCTGTTCTACAGCGCCGAAGTCGGGAACGGCGACGAGGGCCCGCCGGTCGTCTTCGTCAACGAAGCTGGACTCGGTGGCTGGCTCTGGGGCTGGCAACACGCCTCCCTGGCCGGCCCATTCGAGACCGTCGTCTGGGACCTCCGGGGCACCGGTCGCTCCGAGGGAACGGCCGGGCCGTACGACCTCGAGACGCTCGCGAGCGATTTCGAGGCCGTCTGCCGCGAAATCGATGGCCGGAGCGTCCACGCCGTCGGCCTGGGACTCGGCGGCGCCATCGCCCTCGAGGCCGCTCGCTCGAGCGGGCGCGTCGAGACGTTAACGCTCCTGGGAACCGCCGCGCACGGGTCGGCGTTCGACCTCGAGGCGCTGTTCGAACCGCCGGTCGACAACGGGGAGGCAACGGTCGAGGGCGATAGCGGCGAAAGTAGTGTCGACGACGATAGCGCTGCCTCAGATTGCGCCGGCGACGACCGACGCGACGCGATTCGATCCACCCTCGAATCCGCCCTCTCCGCGGACTTTCGAGACCGCCAACCGGACGTCGTCGACGGCATCGTCGACTGGCGCCTCGAGGGCGACGCCGACCTCGCAGGCCGGCGCGCACAACTCGCCGCTCTCGCCGAGTTCGACGCCCGTGACTGGCTCGTGGAGGTGACCCAGCCGACGCTGGTCGTCCACGGCACGGCCGACGCGCTCGTCCTGCCCGACGCGGGACGCGACCTCGCCGACGGCCTGCCGAGGGGGACGTTCGTCCCGCTCGAGGGCGCCGGCCACCTCGCTAACGTCGAACGCTCCCGCGCAGTGAACGATCGCTTCTTCGGGTTCCTCGAGGACCACACCGACGACCTCGAACGGTGACCGCCTGGAGCGAGAACCGTGGAGCGAGGGGTGGCTCGTGCAAGGACCGTCTGGAACGGTGAGCGCCCCAGCGGTGCCAGCCGCAAACGAAGACGCTGACGCCGAAAACCGATAGCTAACTGACGGTATCCGGTGGGTTCATGCTCGCTCAGTCCGGAGTAGAACCTGCGCGGGGGGCGGGCGGAATCAGTCTGTCGAATCGATCGTCGACGTTCCACCCACACCACCTATCAACCACCACATTCCCCCGTGTTTTCCCGGGAACGACCCCCACGATTCCCGCAAACCGAGCGGGCAGAAGGCCTTACTATCCGGAGAACATTTACAGATCTATGACACAGGTGCGTCTCGCGCTGCTCAACGCCGCCTACGAGGGCGAGAGCACGCGGCGAAACTTTCGACGCGAACTCGACGCCTCGCTCGCTGAATTCGACATCACCGACGGCGAACTCCCGGAAACCTACGACTACGACGGCGTCGTCGTCACGGGCTCGAGGGCCTCGGTCTACTGGGACGAAGACTGGATCGCGCCGGCAAAAGCGTGGGTCGCCGAGGCCATCGACCGCGACGTCCCGTTTCTGGGCATCTGCTGGGGCCACCAGCTCCTGGCTGACGTCCTCGGCGGTTCTGTCGACGACATGGGCGAGTACGAGGTCGGGTACAGTCATATCGAACACACCGGCGACTCGCCGTTGTTCGACGGGATCGACCGCGAGTTCGTCGCCTACACGAGCCACTCCGACGCCGTCCTCGAGTTGCCCGCCGGTGCCGAACCCCTGGCTGAAAACGAATACTCGAACCACGGGTATCGCCTCGGGAGCGTCTTCGGCGTTCAGTTCCACCCCGAGTTCGACCAGTCGACGATGCGAAAGTTGCTCGAAAACAAAGACATCGAGCCCGAAATCCGCGAGCGCCTGCTCACCAAGGTAACCGACGAGAACCACGCGAAGACACGTCCGGCGAGTCTGGTCTTCGAGAACTTTACGAACTACGTACAGGAGTTGCAGGCGAGCACCGACGGAGAGCACGAATCGGCAGGACTGGACACCACCGATATTTCAGCCTGACCAGGACCGGCGCCAACGGGGACCGAAATTCCCAGCCCACAGGAATCAGCGAGTGGGATAGATATGTCTACTCCGTAGCGCTAGCCACGATGAGATCGTTTCACTCGAATGGCAAACGAACGGTATCGCGACGACAGATGCTCTCGACCGTCGGCGTCGTCGGGCTCGCAACGCTTGCCGGCTGTACGTCGCCGACGAGTGGCCGAGAGCCAGGAGAGGATCAAACTGGGTCGGACAGCGACTCCAGCGGAGCATCCAGTCCGACTGACAACTGGAGTGGCGCGGACGCAACGGACGTCGAAACCGACCACCCATACACCTCGGCCCCCGAGGTCGTGGACCTCGACGAAACCGACGGCGTGGTGACGCTGACGACCGAGGCCGCTCGCCATCAGTTACTGGGCGACGACGCCAGCGGCGGACCGTGGGAACTTCCCGAGGTGTGGGCCTGGAAGACGGCCGACGGCGACCCGAGCGTACCGGGCCCGCTGCTCCGCGTGACCGAGGGAACAGAGATGGAGATCACTTACGACAACACCAAACACAACCGCCCGCACACCTTCCACGTCCACGCCCTGAGCAAGAGTTGGATGGACGATGGGGCCCCGACGACGACCGGCCGGCAGGTCGACGCCGGGGAAACGGGGACCTACGAAATCACGGCCAACGTGCCCGGCACCCACCTCTATCACTGCCACTTCCAGACGCAGAATCACCTCGACATGGGAATGTACGGCATTCTCCGCGTCGATCCCGTCGATTACGACCCGCCGGACAAGGAGTTCTTCCTCACGATCAAAGACTGGGACAGCCGACTCTCGGCCTCGATGGCAGGCGGTGACGTCAACTTCAGCCATCGCGACCGGAACCCCGACGTGTTCACCGTCAACGGGCGGGTCGCACCGTACAGCCTCCACCCGGAAGAGGGGTCACCCATGATCGTCGAGCAAGGCGACCGGGTCCGCATCCACATCACCAACAACGGCTACCAGCCCCACTCGATGCACACCCACAACCACCGCTTCGAGGTCGTCGAAAAGGACGGGAGCGTCGTCCCCGAGGGAGCCCGATACAAGGAAGACGTGGTCCCGCTCTCGCCCGCCGAGCGAAAAACCATCGAGTTCACCGCCGACGCCGACCCCGGCATCTACGCGATGCACTGTCACAGAGTCAACCACGTGATGAACGGCGAACGCTATCCCGGCGGCATGCTCACCGGGATCGTCTACGAAGACGCCCTCGAGACCGAGCAGTTCGCGGCGTTGATGAAGGGCGCAGGGTACGAGGGCTGACCTCACACACGACGACGGGGCTGGTCAATCTCACTTGAGGCCCGCCGTCTCTCGCTCGCCGATAGCCTCGACGAGCAGTTCCGCGACGTCGACGATCTCGATGTCCGCTTCGAAGCCACCGGTCTTGCGCCCGTCCTCGTACATCGTCATGCACATCGGGCAGGCGACGACGAACTTCTCGACGCCAGCGCCAGCGTCGGTATCCTCGAGCGCCTCGCGAAGCCGCTCCTCGCTCGGTTTCGGCTCCTCGTCGAAGTCCATCCAGAGGCCGCCGCCACCGCCACCACAACAGAACGAGTCGGCGCGGTTTCGGGGCATCTCCTGGAGGTCACAGCCGGTCGCCCGGATGAGTTCGCGCGGGGCCTCGTACTCGTCGTTGTACCGCCCGAGGTGACAGGGATCGTGGTAGGTGACGGTGTAGTCGAGTTCGGTACCCGACAGGGCCAGCTTCCCGTCGGTGACCAGTTCCTCGACGGCTTGCGTCCAGTGAAGTACCTCGACGTCGCCGTCCTGGTTCCAATACTCGTCGTACTCGAACGGCATCATCGGATCGTCGGCAAACTCCTCGAAGTCGACCTCGGGGTACTCGTTCTCGAACGTGTTATAGCTGTGCGGGTCAGTGCAGATCAGCTTCTCGAAGTCACAGGCCTCGAACGATTCGACGTGGTGGCCCGCCAGCTCGAGGTAGAGGAACTCCTCGCCGATGCGGCGGATGTCGTTGCCGTCGTACTTCTCGTCCTCGAAGAGGATGCCGAAGCTGACGTCGGCGGCCTCCAGAATAGTTGCCAGCGAGCGGGCGACTCGCTTGTTGCGTTCGTCGTAGCTCGGGTAGTCGCCGACGTACCAGAGGTACTCGACTTCCTGCTCGCGGGCGTCCGCGAGGTCGAACTCGAGGTCGTCGGCCCAGTCGGCGCGATTGCGCGGCGAGTCGCCGAAGGTGTTGCCGTTCTGCATGACGTTCTGGAAGACGTCCTGCATGTTCGAGTCGACGTCACCCTGGTCGACCAGCTGTCGGTTGAGCCGCGTAAAGGACTGAAGGTGCTCGATCTCGACGGGGCAGGCGTCCATACAGGCCATGCAGGCCATGCACGATTCCATCGTCTCCGCGTCGATAACCGAGGTACCGCCGTCGGCGATGATCGGTCGTTCCTCGCCACCGGCGTCGAGACTCTCGCGGTAGGACTTCAGATCGAGGATGACGTTCCGCGGGTCGAGCGGCCGGTCGGAGGCCTTCGCAGGGCAAACCGACGAACAGCGGCCACACTTGGTACAGGCGTCCTGGTCGAGGATTTCCTTCCAGGTGAAGTCGTCGATGGACTCGGCGTTCGTCGCGTCCAGGTCGGCTGGCACGCCGGGCAGTCGCTTGCCGGCCTTCTCGTCGCGCGTGACGACGTTGGCGAACGACGAGAGCATGTGGAACGGTTTCGCGTAGGGGATCCACGCGATGAAGAAGAACGCGAGCAGCGAGTGCGACCACCAGGCCCACCAGTGCATCGAGGTCGCGAGCGACTCGCTCATGCCCACCGACTCGAGCGCCCCGAGGCTCATCGCCAGGCCGTAGCCGACGAAGCTCACCACCTCGAACTCGGGCATACCGGTCGCGTAGATCCGGATCCCTTCGAGGGCGAACCCGCCCAGGCCGAGTAAGAAGAGGATCCAGACGAACGCGGTGTCCTCGAAGGAGGTGTGTCGCCCCCACAGGCGTTCGTTCTGTACCCAGTACCGGCGGTACATCGCCATTCCGAGGCCGACGACGAACAGCAGGCCCATCGCATCGACCATGAACTGGTAGGCCAGATAAAAGTCGCCGTGCCAGAAGGAGGCGTCGAGGACGAGGCCGTAGGCGTACTCGTCGAAGGCGAGAATCGAGGTCGCAATGAACAGCGAGAGAAAGCCCCAGAAGATGAAGGCGTGCATCAATCCGCCGTAGAGGTCGCGATTGAACTGCTTCTCGTTCGTCAGGACGATTTTCGCCGCGGCCACGACTCGACTCGCGAGGTCGTCGACGCGAGGGACGGGGTCGTCGTCTCCCTCGGCGTAGCGGGCGAACCGCGCGTAGACACCGAACAGGAAGACGAGGATGGCGACGGCGGCGAGGAAGTAAAACAGCACCTTCTCCACGGAAGAGATGCCGTAGTACGTTTCCCGGGTCACCTCCGTCTGCGCTACAACGATCATGTACTATGACGCGGAGAGAGTGTACTTAACTCTTGTCACACCGGCCACTGGATGACCCGGAGCCGTCGTCCGAGAATTACTACTCAGTTGAGAGTTTATTGAGTACAGTTCACTCACTGGTCGGCCAACGCTATACGGCAACAGGCTTAAATATCCACCCGTCTCCAGTGTGCATCCATGAACGAGAAAACCGAAGAACTCCGAGACATCTTCACCAGCGTCACCGACGGCGAAGAGACCGTCACCGAATCCCAGGAAGACACCCGTGGATCGCTCGAGAAGGACGAGCGAACCGTCGAAGAGCGCCTCGAGAACGTGATCGCACAGATGCACGAACGCTACGGCTTCGAGACGCCGTTATCGGAGGCGGAGCTACAGACCGTCGCGAGACGCTACTACGAACGCGACGGTGACGACGAGATCGCCGCCGACCTCGAGGTCGAGCCACAGGACGTCTTCGAGGCTCGATGTGCGCTTCACCTCGTGGACGAGGGCGACGCCGACGAGATCGATCTGGTGGCGATCCGCGAACGGGACGAAGCCGACGCGACCCTCGCCGAGGAGTACGACGTCGATCCAAAGACGATCCGGCGCTACCGCCTGGTCGCGGCCGCGAAAGCGGAATCGCGAGCAGCGAACGACCGCTACCGTGACGAGTTCGATAGCCTGCTGGCCGACTCGGAACTCGCCTCCAGGATGGCGAGTGACGTCCGGGAGGACGGCCTCGAGGATGCGACCGAGGGCATGGAAACGGACGTCTCCTTCTGATCGGTCACTCAGTACAGCTGTTTGCTTCTATTGACCACTCCGGACAGCTGTTTGATTCTGACCGCACCACGCCCGTGCAGTCCGATCCGCCCCCACCGAGCCGACGGTTTATATAGTAACACGCGGCCAGACCGCCCATGTCACACGTCGCGTTCAGCGACCTCCGGACGGCAACCTACTGTCCGCGAAAGCTCTATTACGCCCGCCGCAACGACGACCGCGAGCCTCCGCCAGGAGTCGCCGCCGTCCGCGGCCTCGCGACCCGATACGAATCCCTCCTCGTGGCGACCGACGAGGCGCTCGCTGCCGAACCGATCGAACTCGAGCCGTCCGTCTATCGCGCCAGCCTGTGTCGGACGCGCGATCGATTGACGAACGCCGCCGAGGAGACGCGGTTCCAGCCGCCGCCGGATCGCGACCACGAAGCGACGGCGGTAGACGGGAATCGGTGGAAGGCAACCTGTGACCCCGTCACCGTGGACGCCCTCGTCACCGGTCGAGAGTGCCGTGGTATCGTTCACAAAGTGTTGGGCGATCCGCTCGAACCGGCCCTCGTCTCCGCCGGCAAACCGCCCGACCAGGGCGTCTGGAAATCCCAGCGCGTCCACGCCGTCGCCGCCGCGAAGGCCCTCGCCTGGACACACGAACAGCGGGTCGGCGGCGCCTGGCTCGAGTATCCAGCCTACGGGGAGATCCGGTACGTTCCGATGACGACGCGCCGAAAGGCCGAGTATCGACGGGCGCTCCGAACCGTCCGCGAACTCGACGGGCCGCCGCCGCGACTCAGCAACCGCGAGAAGTGTACCGCCTGCGAGTACGCCGACACCTGTGGCGTCCGGACGCGCAGCCTCCGGTCGTTGCTGGGGTTCGGCTGACTCGAATCGGCGGTGAGAACGCGAGTGTCGTCAGTGAGCACCGAACCACGCCTCGATCTCGTCGGCGAGCGCCCCACGCCGGTGGATCGTCCCCGAGGCGACGTCGACGACGGTGCTCTCGGTGCCGGCCGTCTCGCCAGCCTCCAGGACGACGGCGACGGCCTCTCGCACCTCGGGATCGAGGTCGGCAGGACGGCGAACGCTCCCGCGGCCGCTGACGTTGGCACTCGTCGCCGTGATCGGCGTTTCGGCGCGTTCACAGAGACGGAGCGCGAGGTCGTGATCCGGAACGCGAATGCCCACGCGGTCGGTGCCGGCGGTGAGCACGTCGGGAACGTCCTCGCGGCGGCGACAGAGCACCGTCACCGGTCCGGGAAGAAACCGCGCCATGAACTGACGTTCGCGGTCGCTCGCCCGAACGTACTCGAGGGCCGCCGGAACCGACGGAACGGCGAGCGAGATCGGCTTCGCTCGATCGCGGCGTTTGACCTCGAAGACGCGCTCGACGGCCTCGGGGTCGAGGGCGTTCGTCGCGAGGCCGTAGACGGTTTCGGTCGGGTAGACGACGAGGCGTCCGGTCCGAATGGCCGTCGCCGCTCGCTCGAGATCGGACATGTGCGTGTGCGAGCGTCGGTTCGTCGGGGGCAAAAACGTACCGTCACGTGACGGCCGTCGGATCGACTAGCTCGACGATCGGTCGAGCGCTACGACGTCACTCGAGGTCCCGTTCTGCGGGCTCGAGGTCCTCGGTCGCCGGTCCCTCGAGCAGGGTCCCGTCGGGCGAAAATCGTGAGCCATGGCAGGGACAGTCCCAGGTGCACTCGCCGTCGTTCCAGTCGACGACGCAGTAGGTGTGCGTACAGATGGCCGACACCGCGTGGAGGTCGCCCTCGTCGTCGCGGGCGGCCGCGATCGGTTTCGGTCCTCGTCGCAGGACTCGGCCCTCGCCCGATTCGATCGACGCGACGGCCGGCGAGAGGAGCGTCCGCGCCCAGTCGGTGACGAACTGGCTCGCGGCGTCGGCGTTCTCGGTGAGCGTCTTCGGGAGCGAGGGCTTCGGGGTGAATCGAAGCGGGTCGAACGTCTCGAGCGCCCGTGGTGTCGGCGCGTCATCGGCGATGGTCTCGGCGAGTAGCTGTCCAGCGGCAGTGCCGTTGGTCATCCCCCAACCGCCGAACCCGGTCGCGACGAAGACGTGTTTCGCCCCCGGACCCGCGGGGCCGACGAACGGCACGGTATCGACCGAGACGTAGTCCTGCGTCGACCAGCGGTACTCGATCGACGCCACGGAAAAATGGTCGCGCGTCCAGCGGGCCAGTCGGCGGTACCGGTCGGCGGTCGAACCGCCCTGTCCGGTTTTGTGGTTCTCACCGCCGACTAACAACAGCGTCTCGTCGTCCCCGCGGTACGTGCGAACCGACCGGTACGAGTCGTCGTCCCGGTAGTACATTCCCTCGGGTGGCTCGTCCTGGAGCCTGACGCCCAGGACGTACGACCGTTTCGGGTACAGTCGGGTGAAGAACCCAACCCGATCGAGGAGCGGAAAGCCGGTGGCGAGGACGACCCGGTCAGCCTGCACCGTCCCGTTCGGCGTTTCGACGCGTGGCTGGTTCCCCGGAGCGATGTCGGTCACGCGCGTTCGTTCGTGAATGCGAACCCCATCCTTCGGAGCGAGCGCGCTGGCGAGGCCGAGCAGATACTTCCGCGGGTGAAACCAGGCCTGGTCGTCGAACTTGACGGCCGCCGCGGCGCGCTCGAACGGCGGCACCGATTTGACGAAAGACGCGGGGAGGCCGGCTTCCTGAGCGGCGTTGGCCTCCCGTCGGAATCCGTCGGGGTCGTCGCCGTAGCAATAGGACGGCTGGCGTTCGAACCCGCAGTCGATCTCGAGGTCGTTCACCCGCGACTCGATGGTGTCGATAGCGGCCTCGTTGACCCGGGCGTACGTCCGCGCCGTCTCCCGCCCGAACTCCCGACGCAAGTGATCGTACCGCAGGCCGTGCTGGCTCGTGACTTTCGCCGTCGACTTGCCCGTCACGCCAGATGCGATCCGGTCGCGCTCGAGGACGATCACCGACAAATCGCGCTCCCTGAGTTCGTACGCCGTCGAGAGGCCGGTGATTCCGGCGCCGACGACGCAGACGTCGGCCGTCGCGTCACCCTCGAGCGCCGGGTAGGTCCCATCGGGGGTCGTCGCGAGCCACGGGGAGGTCGGTTCGCCGGGGAGGGTCTCGTCGTCGTGGAAGGATGGAGGCTCGACCATCGTCTCGTCTCGATACTCGTCGCCGAGGGAGAAAAAACGGGTGTGCGTCGAGGGAGAAAACGAGGTGCGCCGAGGGAGAGAAAACGGGTGTGCGTCGAGGGAGAAAACGAGGTGCGCCGAGGGAGACGACCTAGTTGGGTTCGATCACCCGAGCAATTCCGGCACCCCGTCCACCGACTCGAGGACCGCGGCGGCCCCCTCCGCGTCGTACTTCCGGCGGCCCTGCTCACCGGTCAGTCCGCCCGTGAGGACGCCGATACCGAAGTACTCGCGGTCGGGGTCGGGGTCGGCATCCGCGGCGTTCGTCGCCGTCCGGACGTCGTCGAGCGTATCGCCCACGAAGACGACCGAGTCCGCCTGGAAGCGGTCGGCGAGGGTCATCAGAGCCCGCGGGTGCGGTTTGCCCTCCTCCCAGTCGTCCATCGTGAAGCGATGCTCGGCCGGGACGTCGAGCCCCGCGCGCTCGAGGGCAATCTCGGCTTCAGCGGCCGGCCTGCCGGTGACGATTCCCACGTCGTAGCCCTCGGTGAGGTGTTCGCGGGTCTCGTCGGCGAGCAACAGCGGCTCGTCGTGGATGAACCCACGGGTTTCGAGGTCCGAGTCCGGTTCGTCGCCCTCGAGTCCGCGGTAGAGGTCGCTTCCGAGGTAGAGCTGTTGAAAGACGTCCTGGAGTCGCTCGCAGTCCCACCGCTGCTTGATTCGCTCGGTGGCTCGAGCGCCGCACTCCTCACGGACGACGGACTCGGCTGCCTCGAGACCGCCGCCCGCGTCGGCGATGGCGTCAGTGAAGTCCTCGATCGACTGCTGGAAGCCCTCGCCGGTGGCCAGCAGGTAGAGCGCTGCGGCGTAAGTGAGTTCCCAGTCGTTGTTGAACCCGCCCGCGTCCTTGAACAGCTGAATGTCGTCTTTCTCGATGGTCCGGCCGTAGACGTGATCGATAGACTCGACGATGGCCCGTCGGTAGGAGTCGGCGACGTCGACGATCACTCCGTCGATGTCGAGGACGACGGCGTCTGCGTGCATAGCTGATTCCTGGATGGCCTGCCGTATGGACGTATCGACTTTCGGCGTCGCGTGGCGGCGACAGTCGACGTCGTGCGTTGGCGGCTTTCGGCGTCGTGCGCTGGCGGCTTTCGGCGTCTTGCGCCGGGGCGGTCGAGCACGCAAGCGTTCGCTGTCACCTCCATCGGTCCAGAGACGACACTTTAAACCCGAGCACGACCGAACGGAGGGCAATGAACGTCGAGGACCTCTCGGGGCTGCCCCCCGGTGCCCGCGAGCACTTCCGCGAGGAGGGGATCGAGGAACTGTACCCGCCCCAAGCGGCGGCCGTCGAGGCGGGCATCCTCGAGGGCGACAGCCTCGTCGCTGCAGTGCCGACCGCGAGCGGGAAGACGATGATCGCCGCCCTCTCGATGCTGTCGGCTATCGAACGCGGCGGGAAGGCACTCTACATCGTTCCGCTCCGGGCGCTCGCGAGCGAGAAGAAAGTCGAGTTCGACGCGTTCGAACGGTTCGGCGTGACGACGGGCGTCACCACGGGCAACTACGAGTCGACGAGCGAATGGCTGGCCACGAAGGACCTGATCGTCGCCACGAGCGAGAAGGTCGACTCGCTCGTACGCAACGGCGCCGAGTGGCTCTCGGAGTTGACCTGCGTCGTGAGCGACGAGGTGCACCTGATCGACGACCGCAACCGGGGACCGACGCTCGAGGTAACGCTGGCCAAACTCCGGCAACTCAACCCGTCCCTCCAGGTCGTCGCACTGTCGGCGACGGTCGGTAACGCCGACGAGATCGCCGGCTGGCTCGACGCCGAGCTGGTCGACAGCGACTGGCGCCCGATCGACCTCCAGACGGGCGTCCACTACGGCAACGCCCTCCACTTCGACGATGGGACGAACCGTGAAGTGCCCGTCGAGGGCTCGGAGAAGCAAGAGGAAGCCCTCGTCAGGGACATCCTCGAGGAGAGCGGCTCCTCGCTCGTGTTCGTCAATTCGCGGCGGAACGCAGAGGCGGCGGCCCGCCGGTTAGCGCGGACGAGCGGTCCCCAGCTCACGCCCGACGAACGAGGACGACTCGCCGACCTGGCGACCGAGATCCGGGACGTGAGCGACACCGAAACGAGCGACGACCTCGCGACCTGCGTCGAACAGGGCTCGGCGTTTCATCACGCCGGCCTGGCAAGCGAGCACCGGACGCTGGTCGAGGACGCCTTCCGGGATCGGCTTCTCAAGGTCATCTCCGCGACGCCGACCCTCGCCGCCGGCGTCAACACACCCGCTCGCCGCGTCGTCGTTCGCGACTGGCGGCGCTTCGATGCCACCGCCGGTGGGATGGCCCCCCTGAACGTCCTCGAGGTCCACCAGATGATGGGACGGGCCGGTCGTCCAGGACTCGATCCCTACGGCGAGGCTGTCCTGCTCGCGAAGAACCACGACGAGATGGACGACCTCTTCGAGCGCTACATCTGGGCCGACCCCGAGGACGTTCGCTCGAAACTCGCCGCCGAGCCCGCCCTCCGGACGCACGTGTTGGCCACGGTCGCGTCCGGGTTCGCCACCACGCGCGAGGGCCTGCTCTCGTTTCTCTCGGATACACTCTACGCCAGCCAGTCGGGCGAGGCCGGTCGTCTCGAGAACGTCACCGACGACGTGCTGGGGTACCTCGAGCGAAACGACTTTATCGAGCGCGAGGGGGGCGGGAACGGGAACGGAAGCGAAACAGAACCCGTCGACGAGGGCGCGTTCGTCTCCGCAGCCGACCTCGCCGAGTCCGACTCGAGCGACGAGGAGATCACGCTCCGGGCGACGAGCCTCGGCCACACCGTCTCGCGGCTCTACCTCGATCCGATGAGTGCCGCCGAAATCGTCCACGGGCTCGAATCTGCAGACGAACGACCCACGCCCCTCGGCCTGTACCAGCTGATCGCCCGCACGCCGGACATGTACGAACTCTACCTCCGGTCGGGCGAGGACGAGAAGTTCGGCGAGCTGTTCTACGAGCGCGAGGCCGAGTTGCTCGGCGACGCCCCGAGCGAGTACGAGGACGCCCGCTTCGAGGACTGGCTCGCCGCCCTCAAGACCGGGAAACTACTCGAAGACTGGGCTGAGGAGGACGACGAGGATCGGCTCACCGATCGCTACAAGATCGGGCCGGGCGACCTGCGCGGGAAGGTCGACACGGCCGAGTGGCTCCTGGGCGCAGCGGAGTCGCTGGCCGGCGAAATCGGCAGCGAGTGGACGGTCGCGGTGCGGGAGGCCCGCGCCCGCGTCGAACACGGCGTCCGCGAGGACCTGCTCGAACTGGTCGGGATCCGCGGCGTCGGTCGCAAACGGGCGCGACAGCTGTACGCCGCGGGGCTCGAGACGCCCGCGGACCTCCGGGCGGCGGACAAGGGCATCGTTCTCGGCGCGCTCAGGGGGGAGAAGACCGCGGAGACGATCCTCGAGAATGCGGGTCGCGAGGACCCGTCGATGGGCGGCGTCGAACCGCGGGCGCCTGACGGGTCGTCCCGAAGTGGTGGCGGCGGTGGCGCCAGCGAGGGCGTCGAATCCGCCGGCGACGACGGCAGCGACGATGACGACGAAACGCAGGCCTCGCTGGGTGATTTCTGATGGAGCTACTCGCGGGCCGACTCCACGTGGACAACCTCGATTCGTTCGTCGCGGACCTCGGCGGGATTGGCGATACACACGACGTGACGATCCAGGCGTTCGACGCCCGGTACGTCGCGGGTCGACGCCACCTCGAGCGAGCCGTCGCCCTCGCGGATCGAGCCATCGAGCGTGGCGAGAACATCGCCCGCGACCGGGCCGTCGAGATACTGTGCTACGCCGCCGGACGACGCCAGATCGATCGCGCCCTCGAGATGGGCGTCGACGAGGGGGAATCCGACGTGGTCGTCCTGGTCGACGGAGCGGGTAACGAACTCGCGACGCGGACCGACCTCGAGGATAGATTTGGCCTCGAGTCCGTGTCGACGCTCGAGACGGCGGACGGAGACGTAGACGCGGACGCGGAGATAGACGTGGGCGTGGACGCAGGCGTGGACCCAGACGTAGACGCAGACCCGGACACCCTGCGTTCGTTCTTCGAAATCAGCGACGCCGAGCGATCGGCGACGACGGCGAGCCTCCAGGACCTCGTGTGCGAACGGGTTGCGTTGCTCGAGGTCGAGAAGTAGTTCGGACGACGGCGGCAAGCGAATCAGATGACGGCGTACAGCACCGCACCCGCAAGCGCACCCGCGAGCGTCGCGAGGAAGTTCACGCTCTGGTTGCCGAGGAGGTCACCCTCGAGGGTCGCTCCCAGAACGCTGTCGGTGGTCATCCCCAGGAAGCCGGCAACGCCGATGACGAGCGCCCCCATGTGCCCGACGCCGGGATACGCCACGTAGCTCATGCCCGCAATCGCGGCCGCACCGACGATGCCGGCGAGTTCGCCTTGCCAGGTGACGCCGCCGTCGGTTCCTGGTTCGACGCGCTCGAACGTCGTGATCAGCCGCGGCGCGTCGTAGACGCCCCCGATCTCGCTTGAGAGCGTGTCGCTGAGCGCGGTCGCGATCGACCCAGCGAATGCGAATAGAAAGAGGTCGGGGTCAACGGCGAGCAGGTCGGCTTCGCTGGCAGCGAACCCGACGACGGCGACGAGTGCGGCCGCGGTGTTGCCGATCACGTTCGAGCTCCCGCGTGCGCCGTCGTTTTCCTCGGCGACGCCGCGGTCGGTCTTTTGCTCGTATCGGAACCGCGTCGAGAGGCTTCCCACGCCGAAGAACGTGATGAGGACGGCGAACCAGCCGTAGTCGCCGAGGACGATGGTCAGGAGCGCGAGCAAGATACCGGTGAGCATTCCGGCGATAGAGGCCGCGCCCAGCGCGTACGAGACGTAGCCGATCGCGATCGTGATTGCGATTGCGACGACGATTCCGGCGACGTCGATGGTCGGCTCGAGTTCGTACAGGAGCCACAGCGAGAGGCCGACGGTGAGCAGGACGATCGGATCGTCATAGCTGATTAGCACGTCGCGGAGCAACGCCGCGAGGAACGTCCCGCTCACGGCCAGAAACACGACCACCGGAAACGCGCTCTCGAGCGGAGCATCGGTGGCCAGTCGAGCGCCGAGCTGTCCGGCGATGGCGGCGACTGAGCCGACTGCTCCGAACGCGATCGTCTGGAGAATGTCGGCGTCGGTTCGCGTTCGAGCGAGGGTCTCCGCCAGACTGCCGTATCCCACGAGAAAAACGACGCCGACGAAGATCGAGAGCGGGAGCGACCAGTTGACGGCGAGCAGGCCGAGTGTCGTCGCGGCGAGGATGAACGTGAGGAGCCCGAACAGGCGTCCCTCGGCGTAGTCGTCCGGAAACGCGAAGAGATCGAAGACGGGGCCGTCGGTGACGGCGACAGCCACCAGCGCGAGGACGAGAGCGATCGGGGCCGACAGCTCCGGGCCGAGAATCGGAACGGCCAGCGAGAGCGTACAGAGTGCGGCGAAGGCTCCTGCCCGTCGAACCGGTGTCGTCACGGTGTCGATTCCTTTCTGTGGGGGGTACTTGAAGGTTCGTCAACTGCCCCGGGCGTGTTGAGGCGACGCATTCGGCCGTTCGAGCGCTAAGCCGGGCCAGATCGGTTGATTGGTCGATTCGAATATCGCTCTACTATTGCCCTACTCTCGTCCCGCTCTCGTCCCACTCTTGTCCCACTCTTGTCCCACTCTTGTCCCACTTTCACCCCCACTAACGCCCCACTATCGCCCTACTACCGGTCCGTGCGACGAACGGACCCACACCGTAATCGGTATCTGCCGGCCGGGAATACGAGACGCCGTGGGCCTGTACGAACGGTATCTCGCCACACGGATCCGTCGTCACGAGGGGGAGCCGCCGGCTCACGTCGCACTCGTGATCACCGAACGAGACCTCCTCGAGCGCGACGCGTACGAGACCCTCGCGGAGTTCTTCCGCTGGGCCTTCGAGTACGCCGAACGTGTCACCGTCTACGTGAGCGTGCTCGACGCGGCGGCCGTACCGACGCTGCGACGTGAACTCGAGGAAATCGACGCCCCTCGAGCGGTAGCCGTCCGGGGACCGGACGACCGGCAATCGGCGGACACGCCCATCCAGATCGGGATCGGGCTCGGCGGCAAACACGAATTTACGAGTGCAGTCCGGACACTCGCCGAGCACGTCGAATCGGGCGACCTCGAACCGGCGATGATCGACGACGACGACGTCGAAGCACACCTGATCTTCCCGGACGAACCCGATCTCGTGATCAAGACCGGTGCCGAGCGGCTCTCGGACTTCATGATCTGGCAGTCGGTGTACTCCGAACTGTACTTCACCGACGTCAACTGGCGCAACGTTCGAAAGCGGGATTTCCTTCGGGCGGTCCGGGAGTTCTGTAACCGCTCGAGGCGCTTCGGGCAGTGATGGCCAGCCGGTTCGATCCACGTCTCTGCCGAAGCCGGACGGTGTGTTCGAGGAGGCGACACGCGGTCGTTTCCACAGAAACGGTTGGGACGCCGGCGCGAACACCCCGTTCCGGGACGGAGCCAGGACGAAGTGGTGTCACTCTCGATCATACCGAAGTATTTTGGGGCAAGGACAAAGCCCCCTCAGTTCCCAGAATTGAAACAGAGATAGCAAGTCTATCGGAAGGCCACCTCACGAATATCGAGCACCCCCGTACGACGACGTGAGTGGGCCGGGGAAGCGTGTATCCGGATCAGGTTGGCGGTGCAACCAATCCTCGACGGGTGGAGAACGGCTACACGAGCACAATCACGACGAGACGCGTGCTGTCTGGACAAATGGCAAGAAAACGTAACGGTAGCGTGGTTCAGTCGAGTCGTCCATCGAACGATGGGCAACCAAATCCAGCGGCAGCCGTATACCGTGGGGGCAAACGACGGCCCGACCGCGACCGATCGCGACGGCCATCGGCGACACCGACCACACCGGCGAGTGATGGTCGGTCAGAGGAACGACGAGGGGCACACGGAACCCTGTCCCTGTCGAGGCATCAGTCAGATGATAAACGGTGACTAAGACGCGTATGAAATTAGAGGAATTCAAACGAGAGCACATTCAGGAGGGAACGAACGTTCTCGTTCTCTCACCGCTCACCCCACACGGGACGAAAGCGTTTTCCGAGCTGCTTTCGACGACCAACCCATCCAGGACGAACATGGCTGTCGTGACGTACACGCAGCCACCGAGCATGTGGTTGACGGACTGGGAAGCGGCCAACAACGGCCCACCGAACGAAATCACGTTCATCCACAACGGATCGGAACCTGGCGAGGAGATTAGTACCGACCAGCAGCGACCGGGAACGATAAACACGGTTCGTGCGAGCCCACAGGACCCCATCGACGTCGTCACCCACCTCGGCGACGAACTGAAACGCTGGCAAGACGAGGGCGGGCAGTCGGTCATCTCCGTCCAGACGTTGACGATCCTGCTCGAGTACATCGATTTCGACACCGCATTTCGATATCTGCACATTCTCATCCACCGCGTGCAGGCTGCTGGAGCGATCGGGTACTACCAGATGGATCCCACGATCCACGACGAGGAAACGATCAACACACTCTCGGTGCTCTTCGACGTCGTCGCCGAGGTCAGCCAGACCGAAAGCGGTGAGGACGAGTGGACACTCGTCGGGAGCAAGTCACGTGTAGACGCCCCCCACGACCACGACTCGGTAGAGCCGGATCTGGAGTCGGAGGCGACGTTGGACCAGTCGACTCATGACCGTGCGCCTGACGTCGAACGCCCCCACGAACCGCGACGAGACAGCGGCGGAGACGACCACTCGCCGCTCACCGAGTTCAAGACGTGGGTTAGTTCGCTCTGGTCCGGCGATGGAAGCAACAGAAGCGACGGAGACGGTAGAGGCGACAGCGCTCTGAAGCAAACACACGACCGGACGCCCGACGGGAGCGAAACCGGCTCCGTGACTAACGGATCGCTCGATACGGAAACGAACCAGCCACCCCGCGACGCCGGCACCGAACCGCCGGCACCGTCCCAGAACGGGTCGAACGGGACGAGTGAATCGGTCGAACAGTCGGCGGCGCCCGAGTCGGACGATCCGCTGCTGACGGACCAAGAACAGATCCAGCAGTTGGTTGCCCAGTCCGGCGGCCGAATGCGACAGTCGGACCTCGTCGAGGAGACCAAGTGGTCGAGTTCCTCCGTCAGTCGCAAACTCTCGAGCATGGAGGAAGAAGGATTGATCACGCGCGTGCAGGTTGGCCGCGGGAACCTCGTTTTCCTCGCCGGCTACGAACCCGACGCGGCCGTCTCCCCATCCGGCACGTCGAGCGAACGAACGACGCCGCTGAAAGGCGAATAGGTCGTCTGCTGTCAGTCGACACGACCGCGCCCAAGATCGCGTGTACGCCCCGGTAACGCTGAATGGGACACACCGGGATTGGTTGGGATGGCCGAAATTACTAAGGTACGTAAGCAGATACCAAAGAGCGTTAAATACGACCAAAGCGACAACATCTTTCCTGTATAATACATGGCGACATCAACAAACACAGCAGACGACTCGAATGGGGGGACGGTGCTCATCGTCGACGACGAGCCCGCAATTACCAGTGCATACGCACGGTGGCTCGAAGGAACCTACGAGGTCAGGGCCGCAAACAGCGGCCCGGGTGCACTCGAGAACCTCGACGAGGGGGTCGACGTCGTTCTTCTCGACCGGCGCATGCCGGACGTCTCCGGCGACGAACTCCTGGAGACGATCCGAGAGCGCGGCCTGGATTGTCGGGTTGCGATCGTCTCGGCCGTCGAACCGGACTTCGACATCATCGACATGGGGTTCGACATGTACCTGGAAAAGCCGGTTTCGGAGCCGAGCGAACTCCGGGAGACAGTCTCGAAACTGCTGGATCGGTCGACGTACGACGAACAGATGCAGCAGTTCCTCTCGCTCGCCTCGAAGAAGGCGTCGCTGGAGGCGAAAAAGAACGAAGACGACCTCTCATCGAACGAGGAGTACCAGGAGCTCGCCGATCAGGTCGATTCCCTGCGAGCGGACCTCTCGGCCACGGCGATGGAGTTGGACGACGAAGATCTCCGTGCGGAGTTCCACAACCACTGATTCGTCCGTCGTTCGTCGGGTCGGCTGGGTGGGGATACGGTACTGCGCCACAGCCTGTGTACTCGATGACGATTCGAACGCCGAACGCCGAACGCCGAACGCCGAACGCCGAACGCCGAACGCCGAACGCCGAACGCCGAACGCCGAACGCCGAACGCCGAACGAATCGGTTCCCGTGAGGCCGCTCGAGGATTGATCGAACACAGAGACGAAAACCCACTCATCACGACGAAACGAGCGTATCCATGCCATCAGCAGATCGAATCTCGACCGGAATCACCGGTCTCGACACGATTATCGACGGCGGATTGATCCCGAACAGAAGCTACCTGCTACGAGGAAACCCGGGAACGGGGAAGACGATGATCGGCCTGCACTTCCTGCTCGCGGGAGCCGAAAACGGCGAGGACGTCCTCTGCATCAACCTCGAAGAGTCCACGGCCGACATCAAACGAAATGCCGAGTCCGTCGGCCTCGATTTGTCCGCCGTCGAATTCCTGGACATGAGTCCGAGTTCAGATCTGTTCCGCGAGTCACAGAACTACAGCATATTCTCCCCCGACGAGGTAGACCAGGAGTCGTTTGCTGACGAAGTGACCGCCCGGATCGAAGAGGTCGAGCCGAGTCGCGTATTCATCGATCCGATCACGCGACTTCGTCACCTCGTCCCCGACGAGTACCAGTTCCGCCAGCAGGTCATCTCCTTCATGCGATTTTTGCAGAACATGGGCACCACCGTGATGTTCACGTCCCAGCACATGGAGGGAGCCTCCGACGACGACCTCCAGTTTCTGAGCGACGGGACGTTTCACCTCGACAATACCGAGCACGGGCGGACGGTCTCCGTCCCGAAACTTCGCGGGTCGGACGCCAGGCGGGGCCCACACTCGCTTCGAATTCGAGACGACGGCGTCGACGTGTTTCCCCGCCTCACGATTCCAGAGCAGGCCGCCGATGCTGGGTTGGGAACGGTCCAGTCCGGTGTTCCGGCGTTCGACGAACTATTGATGGGCGGTATCGACCGGGGGACGATCACCGTCATCAGCGGGCCGACCGGCGTTGGAAAGACGACGACCGGCGCCCAGTTCATGAAAGAGGCCGCTGGACGCGGTGAGCGGTCGGTCATCTACATGTTCGAGGAGACCAAGAAGACGTTCTTCACGCGAGCCGAGAACGTCAACATCCCGGTCACGAACATGGTCGAACACGGGACGCTCGCCGTCGAGGAAGTTGAACCGCTCAACCGCTCCGCCGAGGAGTTTGCACACGAGGTACGACGCGAGGTCGAGGAAAACGACACGAAGATCGTGATGATCGACGGCATCAACGGGTACCGACTCTCGCTGCGCGGCGAACGAGAACGGCTCATTCGAAAGCTTCACTCACTGGGTCGGTACCTGAAGTCCAGGGGAGTAACCGTGATCCTCGTCGAGGAGGTCGGGACAGTGACGAGTCAGTTCGAAGCGACCGACGTCGACATCAGCTACCTCTCCGACAACATCATCTTCCTACGGTACATCGAAGTCGATGGTGAAATGAAGAAAGTCATCGGTGTATTGAAAAAGCGTACGAGCGACTTCGAGCGGACGATGCGCGAGTTCGAGATCTCGAGTCACGGCATCAAGGTCGGCGAACCCCTCAGAAATCTCCAGGGCATTCTCAGCGGGATTCCAACACGAACCGACGAACGATCCAGCCACCCCGATTCAACCCTCTATCCAGGAGAATGACTCCATCGTCGACCGGTGAGAGACGGGCGGCGAGCGACGACGAGTCGGCCGTCACGCCCCGATCGCGAGTCTTGATGCTCGTCGATCACGATCAGAACCGGCAGTTGCTCGTCGACTGGTTAACGCCGAGATACGATGTCGTCGTCCCCGACGTCGTGGAGACAGTCGACGTATCCTTCGACCTCTGTATCGTCGACGAAGGGGCGTTCAGACGACTCGAGGAGTGGTGTACGTCCCGGAAGGAAGCCGTTCGCCCGACGTTCTTGCCGTACCTGCTGATCACGAATCGATCCCACACCCCAACTGCGTTGGACCGAAATTGTATCGACGCGGTCGTGTCGGTCCCGGTCAGGAAAGCCGAGTTGCGCGAGCAGATCGACGATCTCCTCTCTAAACGACGGGAGTCGGTCGTGCTCACCGAGCAAAAGCGACAGAGTCACGAGCGATTCCAGACGCTCTTTCACACGGCACCGGATCCGGCGTTCGTCTTCCGAGCCGACGGCCTCGTCCAGGAGGTCAATCGGGCGTTTTGCGCGAAGATGGGGCTCGAGCCCACCAAGGTCGTTGGCGAGCGGTTGCAGGACCTCGACGCGTTTTCGGACGACGTTCTCGAACAGCTTCGTCCGGTGGACGAGGCAGGGGACGAGGAACGCGAAGTTGCGTACCGAACCGTCGACGGTCGCCGTCGAATTGCGGAGGTCAACACCTCCAGGATCGACACCGAGGACGAACTCGAGGAGATCATCGGAACCTTTCGCGACGTAACCGAACAGCGCCGACAGAAACGCGAACTCGAGCGCCAGAACGAGCGCCTCGACGAGTTCGCGAGCATTCTCGCTCACGAGCTTCGAAATCCGCTCGGCATCGCCCAGATGTACCTCTCCATCGCACGAGAGAGCTACGAGACGGAGGATTTCGATCAGATCGACGACTCGCTCGAGCGGATGAGTGAGATGATCGACGAACTGCTCTCGCTCGCCAGAGAGGGCGAGACGCTCGATGTCACCGAACGGGTCCCGCTCGACGCGGTCGTCGACGACGCCTGGTCGCAGGTGGCTGCACCCGAGGCGACCCTCCGAACGGAGTCACTGTCCGGAACCGTCGAAGCGGACGTCGATCGGCTCGAGCGAGTGTTCGAGAACCTGTTTCGAAACGCCATCGAGCACGCGGCGGACGACGTGACGGTGCGGGTCGGATTGCTCGAAGACGGGCGGTCGGGCGTGTTCGTCGATGACGACGGCCCCGGCATCGACCCCGACGTCCGCGAAACGATTTTCGATTGGGGGTTCACGACCGGAGGCCAGGGGACCGGCCTCGGCCTCCCGATTGTCAAGCAGATCATCGAAGCACACGGGTGGGAGATCGAAGCGGTCGGCAGCGAGACCGGCGCGCGATTCGAGATTGACGGACTGTCCCTCTCGTGAGCAGGAACCCGCCTTCAATGCCAGACTCCAGGTCACGAGCGAGTGTCCAGGTGACGATGCGATGCGCTCGAGAACTTGCCTTTCAGATCTCGAGTGGCGTCGCCCCAGGTGAGTACCAATGTCTCTGTGTGACGCCGTGCGCGGTACAGTCCGAATGCGGTTCAGTCCGAATATGTGACAGAGACGAGTTCGACACAGGTCGTGAGTGAACTTCGCCGAACGGGACTTCCGTTTCGACGCAATCGAGACGACGGGCATTTCGACCGCGTCTGACTCATAGAGATACTGATGAGTAATACCCGGCCCGAGGCCTACCTATATATCTTACGGCCGTCCCGGGCAATTGCGGGGCAAACTCCTGAAAGCGCGTGAAATGGCACGAAAAACGCAAATTGCAAGCAACGTTTACGCCTCGGTAAGAACCGTTTACGTTTTCCAGGTATTGCCGCCACTGCTGTGGGTTTTGGATTCTGCAACAGTTTTCGAACGGCGGAAACGATTGTAGAGGTCACTGCAACTGTTCGAAATCTACTGGATGGGGTTTATTGCTTTATTACCCTCTCCGCTATCGTACCTGATGATGAGTCAGTCACGAACCGCATCCACGACGCACGACACACCGGCCGTCGACGAATCCCCCATCAGCGGACCCGCGTCCGGAGACGCGGACGCGGAGGAAGAACCCGCCCTTTCGAAGGACGAAATCTTCCACCTGCTGCAAAACGAGCGTCGTCGCTTCGTCCTGCAATTCCTGCAGGGGAAGGACGATTCCGTACGCATGCCCGACATCGCAGAACAGGTGGCCGCCTGGGAGAACGACACGACGGTCGAGCAACTGTCCTCACAGGAGCGCCAGCGCGTGTACATCCCGCTCTATCAGTCCCACCTGCCCAAGCTGGACAAGGCCGGGATCATCGACTACAACCAGAGTCGCGGCATCGTCGAGCGGAAACCCCTCGCCGACGAGATGGACCGATACATCGACGCCGAACGGGACGGAGACGGTCAGGGGCCGGACGCCAGCGCACGCCCCGACTTCGCATCGGGTCGTTTCGTGGGCTTCACCGGCGTCTCGGCGATGGTGTTCCTCGGTGCCATCCTCGAGGTCACGGCCTTCTCGCCGCTCTCGATGGCCATCCTGTTCGCCGTCGGGCTCCTGGGGTACACCCTGATGACGGCGGAGAAGTTCAACGACGGCGTCTTCGGCCGAACCGACCAGTCGTAAGCACCTTTTATCGTCGCTCGTCGCGGTGGCGTTACGCTCTCGAGTCGCAACTGCACACAGGTCGCCGAACGGTACGCCGACTCGCCGTTACGTGAACGCTCTCCCGGTAGCGGAGCCGATCAGTCCGCCACTCGCCCGTTCGAGTCGACCGTTTCGACCCGTCCGTCGGCATCGGCGCTCACGTTCTCGAGTTCGTCGACTGCCGACTGTTCGGCCGTCGGCAAGGAATCGCGAAACCGCGAGAGGATCGCCCGCGCGTCGGCGAGTTCGGGTTCGCTCACGGCACCCAGCAGGGCCAGCGCCCGTCGGGCGCGCGTCCGTCGCCAGGACGCCTCGCGGTGTTCGTAGGTCCTGATCCCGCGCAGGAAGTCGGCTTTGGAGAACTCCGGCCAGTACGGCGCACAGAAGTAGACTGCGGCTTCGTTCCCGTTGGCGTGCCAGGGCAGGAAGTTCGAGGTTCGTTCGTCGCCTCCGGTTCGGATGATCAGATCCACGTCGCGAACCGACTGCCCGTATAAGCGCTCGTCGATCGTCTCGACGTCGATGTCCGCCGGCGAGAGCGTCCCCGCCTCGATGTCCCGAGCGACGCTCCGAGCTGCCTCGAGCAGGTGAGTTCGACCGCCGTAGGCCAGCGCGATGTTGAGCACGAATCGGTCGTAGTCGGCCGTCCGCGACTCCGCGTAGTCGATCGTCTCGCGAACCCGGGATGGGAGGCGTTCGATGTCGCCGATGGCGCGGATGCAGACGCCGTTGTCGTGGACGCGATCGGCGTCGGCGAACTCCCGGAGTTTCTCACAGAGGAGGTCGAACAGCGCCTCCCGTTCGTGCTTGGGTCGGGAGAAGTTCTCCGTCGAGAACGCGTAGAGGGTGAGTTCCTCGACGCCGATCTCCTGACACCACTCGAGGACTCGCTCGGTCGTGTTGGCACCGGCCCGGTGTCCGTCGGGGGCGTCGTCACCGTGTTGCCGGGCGTAGCGGCGGTTCCCGTCCTGGATCACGGCGACGTGCGTCGGTGCGCCGGAGACCTCACTAGAAAGCAGCCGCTCGTAGCCCCAGTTGATTCGCCGGCGAAGCCAACTCCTCATCGTCGGTACCAAGAATGGCTATCGTTATGGTTCTTGTGTGTGTTTCGTCCGCAAACGGTGCGCTCGAGGGGGCGTGGGCCGCGCTCGTGGCTGCGGTTACGAAAGGGGGTGCCGGCGACGCGGTCGCCGCCCGAACGCGAACCGTGACGGCTATCCGTCGGCGCACGAACCCTCGAGGCATGGCAAACGCGATCGACGAGGACCTCTACCAGCGGACGAAGGCGTTGCTCGAGCCAGGGGACATCCAGCTCAACGGGGCCGTCGTTCACACCGAGTACGGCTCCGACGAGGACGTCCAGATGATGCAGGCAACGATCGACGTCGGCGACGTCATCGCCGAGCACGCGGGTCACGACCCGAAAGATTGCTTCGTCTACTCGGGCAACGACGACCCGAACTTCTCCTCGAACCAGCACCAGGGGCTGACCCTCCAGGACGAGGAGTTCGTCTGGGAGTGTCAGCAGCTACTGCGCCAGGGGACGTTCGACGTCGTGATATACTACGAGGCGAGCGCCGACCACGAGGCGATCCTCGAGGATATCGAGGAACTGGGTTACGACATGACGGGCGTCGAAGGCGAGTGAGCCGCGCCGTGAGTACCCACAGTCAGCGCTCGCGAACTCGCTCGAGGACCGTTTCGGTCAGTTCGCGCTGAAAGACGCGATCCGGCAACGAGTCGACCCACCGTACCTCGCCGATCGACTCGTCCTCGACGCCGGGATCAGACGCGGGTTCCGTCCCCTCGGGAGTCGCTTCGAAGTTGACGACGCGGAATCCCACGCGTCGGTCTTCGTGGCGGAGTTCCCACCGGGCCACCGCGTGCGGGCGCTCCGGGGTGACCGCGATGCCGGTCTCCTCGTGGACCTCCCGGATCAGCCCCTCTTCGAGTGATTCGTCGGGACGTAGCGTCCCACCCGGGAGGAACCACTGTTCGTCCTTCTCCTGGTAGATCAGGAGCAGACGCCCGTTGTCGTCGAGAACGGTGCCGACGGCGACCCAACCGGATCGATAGGCCTCCACCTCCGTCGCCGCCGCGAACGCGTCAGCGTCGACCGTCTCACCGTCGCGTCGAACGAGCAGGTCGTCGTACGCCGCTCGAGGGTCGGTGACCGTGGCGTCGGCGTACCCGCGCCACTCGCTCGAGTCCATACGTGACCGTGGGCGAGCCCCGGTAATAATGTCTTCTAATTGACTCTATCTGTCCGAAGCGCTCGGCCCGTCGGCGGGGTGGTCCCGGGTCGTCCAGCCGTCCCGAGGCCCTTATGTCCCGTCCGTCCCGACACCCGTGCATGAACACGGACGTCGACCTCACCGAGCGCGAACGGGCGGTCGTCAACGCCTTCCAGGGCGGCTTTCCGGTCGTCGAATCGCCCTTCGAACCGGCGGCGACCACCATGCGCGAGGCCGGGGTCGAGATCACCGCGAGCGAACTCCTCGAGACCGTGGCCGACCTGGACGAGCGTGGCGTGCTCTCCCGGTTCGGCCCCCTCGTGAACGCCCAGGAGATCGGCGGCGCGGCGACCCTGGTCGCCATGCACGCCCCCGAAGACCGGTTCGACGAGGTCGTCGAGGCGGTCAACGACCACCGCGAGGTGGCGCACAACTACGAGCGCGAGCATCCGCACCTGAACGTCTGGTTCGTCGTCTCAGTAGCAGATGAGGCCGAGGTCGAGCGAGTGCTTGAAGATATCGAAGCCGAGACCGGCCAGGAGACGTACAACCTGCCCAAACTCCAGGAGTTCCGCGTCGAGGCGAAATTCTACGTCGACGGCCCCCTCCAGGACGGCGGTCTCGACCTCACTCACCAGGGCCCCGCCGTCGAGCCGATCGACCGCGCATCGTTGACACCCGCGGAGCGCGACCTCGTGCTCGAGGTTCAGGACGGGTTCCCGATCACCGAGACGCCCTACGCCGACGTCGCGGAAGCCATCGGGAAGGACCTCGAGTGGACGCTCGAGACGCTCGCCCGGTTCGACCGGGAAGGGAAGATCCGACGGATCGGCGTGATCCCGAATCACTACGCGCTCGGCTACACGGAAAACGGGATGACGGTCTGGAACGTCCCCGACGAGATGGTCTCGGCGGTCGGTCCCGAGGTGGCCGCCCTGCCGTTCGTCACCCACTGCTACGAGCGCCCGCGCCACGAGGGCGTCTGGCCGTACAACGTCTTCGCGATGACCCACGGTCGGAGCGAAGCCGAGAGCGACCGACGCGTCGAACAGGTTCGCGAGACGATGGCCGAGTACTGGGACGTCACGGACGACGACTGGGACACCCTGTTCTCGACGCAGATCCTGAAGAAGACCGGGATCAGACTCGCGGAGCGGGCGGACGCAAATACCGAGTCGGAGACGGGAACAGAGACGGACACGGACACGCAGACGCAACCCGAGGCGACGTCGCGATAACTCCTCGAGACGCTACCGATGATCCCACTGTTTCACGACTTCACGGACGCGACCGTCCTCGTCTTCGGCGGCGGCCCCGTCGGCGCACGAAAGGCTCGCCGATTCGCCCGCGAGGCGCAGGTGTACGTCGTCAGTCCCGACTTCGCCGCGACCGACTTCGGTGACGCCGAGCGGATTCGAGCGGCTCCCGACCCTCCGGACGTAGCAGGCTGGCTCGAGCGCCACGACCCCGCGCTCGTCGTTGCCGCAACCGACGACGAGGCGGTCAACGACGCCGTCGTCGCCGCCGCTCGAGATCGCGGCGTCCTGGTCAACCGGGCCGACAGGGCCGGATCGCGCGACCCGGGAAGCGTCGTCGTGCCCGCGACCGTCCAGGACCCGCCCGTGACCGTCGCCGTCGGAACCGGGGGAACCGCACCCGCGCTGAGCAAGTACCTCAGGCAGGAACTCGAGGACGCGCTGGCAGGCGCCGGCGAGATGGCGACGTTGCTCGCGGAGCTGCGAGCGGAACTCAAGGCCCACGGTGTCGACCCCGAACGACGGCGGCAGGTCGTCACAGACGTCGTCAATACGTCGTCGGTTTGGACAGCTTTACGTACGGGTACCACCAACCACCGGCAAGTGATCGACGACGTGCTAGCTGAGGAACGACTGGGTGGTGAGTCGCGGTGATCCGCGCGGGCGTCGTTTCCGGAATGCGGGTGACCCACGAGAGCGGCGGCATCGACGACATCGCCGCCGCCAGCCCCGAGAGACAGCGACTGGCCGTGAGCACCCTGGTGTCCGCCCCAAACGTCGAAGAGGCGTACGTCCTCTCGACGTGTAATCGGGTCGAAGCCTACGTCGTCACCGCCGACCCGGCCGACGGACGGGCAGCCCTCGAGGCGTTCTTCGAGGGCGTCGATGCGGATGCGATCATCGCGAGCGACCACGAGTCGAGTCTCAGACACCTCCTCCGGGTCGCCGCCGGCCTCGAGTCGGTCGTCGTCGGCGAGGACCAGATTATCGGGCAGGTTCGGACCGCCTACGAGGACGCCCGTACCGGCGGCGGCATCGGCGAGTTGCTCGAGCGAGCCGTCACCAAAGCCATCCGGGCCGGGGAACGCGCCCGCACCGAAACGGCGATCAACGAGGGCGTCGTCTCCCTGGGCTCGGCCGCGACCCGACTCGCCGCGACGGCCCTCGACCTCGAGGGCGAAACCGCCCTCGTCGTCGGTGCCGGCGAAATGGGGCAACTCGCCGCTCGCAGCCTCGCCGATTCAGGCGTCGGCGAGGTCGTCGTCGCCAACCGAACCGTCCCCCACGCCGAACACCTGGTCGACGACCTCTCAGTCGAGGGGACGGCCGTTTCCCTCGAGACGCTCGAGGCGGCCGCGTCCGACGCGGGAGTCGTCGTCGCGGCGACCGGCAGCGCCGACCCTGTCCTGGAGCCGACTCACCTTGGCGCGCGCGAGCAGGTCGTCGTCGACCTCGGCCAGCCTCGCGACGTTCGCCCTGCCGCCGGGTCCCTCGAGACCGTGACGCTCTACGACCTGGACGACCTCGAGGAGCTCACCGCGGAAACCCGCGAGCAGCGCCTGGACGCCGCTCGCGACGTGGAAGCCATCGTCGCCGCGGAGTTCGACCACCTCTGTGCGCAGTACAAGCGTGCCCGCGCCGACGAGGTGATTGCAGCGATGTACGAGTCCGCCGAACGCCTGAAACGACGAGAACTCGAGACGGCGCTCTCGCGACTCGAGGCGACCGACGAGGGACTCACCGACGACCAGCACGAGATCATCGAGGCGATGGCCGACGCGCTGGTCGGCCAGTTGCTCGCCCCGCCGACGAAGAGCCTGCGGGAGGCCGCCGCCGAAGACGACTGGGCGACGATCAACACGGCCCTGCAGTTGTTCGATCCGGACTTCGGTGGCGACGAGGTCGTTACAGCCGGTGCGAGAACAGCGGCAGTCGCGAGTGAGGCGACCGCCGACCAGGACGCTTCGATCGGCGCACTCGACGACGATTGAGGCGGTCGTCGGCACAATCGTTATTTCACTGGCTTGCGTTCGAGGGATTATGGCGGACGTACTTTCCGACGACGAGATCTCGGACCGACTCCCGGAAACGTGGGACCGCGAGGGCGACGAAATCGTTCGCGTCTACGAGTTCGACGACTACCTTCGCGGCGTGAACTTCGCCCAGATGGTCGGCGAAATCGCTGAATCACAGTTCCACCACCCCGAGATAACGATCCGCTACGAGGAAGTCGAAATTCGACTCACGACCCACGACGCTGGCGGTATCACGGAGAACGACATCGAGATGGCGGAGTTGATCGAGTCCGAACACAGCGCCTGAACCCTGGCCCAGAGCGTAACGATGGAGGCTCACTACGCGTTCCTGGTCGAAGCCAGACTCACGCCCGTCGACCCCGGGCTGACAATCGATTCGCCGGTCGTCGAGCGACGTTGTCTGCTCGCGGCACCCGAACCCGGCGACCAGGGGTGGCGGCTGTTTCGCGACCTCCTCTGGCGCGGCGAACTCGGCGACGAGCGCCACGCTCGAGCGCTGATTGCCGAGAAACTCGGGCAACCAGTCGAAGCCGTCGAGTTCCGGGCGTTCTACGCGGACGAACCCTACCTCGAGGCGCTGAAATCGGCGATCGGGGACGACCTCGAGTCGTTCAAGGCCGACGACGTCACCGAGGTCCTCTCGAAGTACTTCGGGTCGTCGCTCGAGGTTGGCGTCGATCCGATGGGCGGGCCAGATGGGTCCGGCAGGTCCGACGCGGACTGACGCCGTCGAGTCGATCCCAAACCGGTGGCCGATGCCCTCGATCTCTCGACCGATCAATCGGTTAGCTGCGCCGTCGAACCGGCGGTTAGTCGCACCGTCGAACCACACTCGAGGTCGAGTGTGATCGTTGCCACCAGTTTCGAACCCGACCTCACCAACAGCGTTAACCCACCTGCGTGACAGAAGTCGGGTATGCTCGGCTATCACCTCGCGTTTCTCCTCCTGGTCGTCGGGACGACCGCGTTCTTCAGCGCGCTCTCGGTCCTGAACGTCCGCTACGGCAAACGGGCACTCGAGCGTGAGCGGGAGTGGGTCACCTCGCGTCTGGACTTCGACGACCTCGACCGCGTGGCTGCCTACCAGCAGGCGACAACCCAGCTCTCACAGGTTCAGACCTGGGTCACCCTCGCGCTCGTCCTCGCCGCGCTCTACTCCGGGGCGCTCGCCGCCGTCGTGGACGGACTCGAGGGACTGGGCTATGGCCCGGTCGTCACCGGCGTCGGCTTCTTCGCCGGCATGGTGGTCGTCCTGCAGGTGCTCTCGCTCCCGTTCGACGCCTACGACACGTTCGTGATCGAGGAGCGGTTCGACTTCAACGAACAGACGCCGGCCCTGTTCGTCAAGGACCTCGTCCTCGGGACGCTCGTCGGCCTCTGCATTACCGCTGCGCTCGCCGCCGGCGTCCTCTGGTTTATCGCTACCGTCCCGACCTACTGGCCCCTCGCCGCCGTCGCCCTCTACGTCGCCTTCTCGCTCACGATGCTCGTCGTCTATCCGCGCGTGATCGCCCCGCTGTTCAACGACTTCGAGCCCATCGAGACCGGCGACCTCCGGGAAGCCGTCGAGCGCGTCTTCGACCGCGCGGGCTTCACCTGTGACGGCATCTACCTCATGGACGCGAGCAAGCGATCCTCGCACTCTAACGCCTACTTCGTCGGCTTCGGACGGACCAAACGGGTCGTTCTCTTCGACACACTGGTCGACCAGATGACCCTCGAGCAGGTCGAGGCCGTCCTGGCTCACGAACTCGCCCACTGGAAGCGCGCGCACATCTGGAAGCAGTTCGGCGTCGGTACCCTCCGCGTGGGTGCAATGTTCGTCGCGCTCTGGGCACTCCTCCAGACCTCGTGGCTGTACGCGATGTTCGGGCTCCCGGAGACGGCCTACGTCGGGCTCGCGGTCGGCGCGCTCTGGATTCAGCCGCTGGCGAAGCTCAGCCGGCCGCTCGAGAACAAACTGTCTCTGTCCCACGAGCGAGAGGCCGACGCGTTCGCAACCGAGGTCATGGGAGGTGGCCAGCCGCTGGTCGACGGACTCTGTCGGCTGACCAGCGAGAACCTCTCGAACCCGTTTCCGCACCCGTGGTACGCGACGTTCCACTACACCCACCCGCCGATTCCCGACCGGATTCGCTACATCCAGGGCCTCGAGGACGGGTCGCCGGAATCGACAGACCCGGCCGTCGCGGACGGCGCCTGAACGCCACCTTCCGGCGACCGAAACCATTTATGCCCGCCGATTTAAATCAGGGCATAATGCGGAAAAGTGGGCCGCCAAAAGGCATCATCGCGTACCTCGTCCTCGAGTTGCTCGAGGAGAAACCCCGATACGGCTACGAAATTCTCAAGGAAATCCGTGAGATCAGCGGTGGCCACTGGGAACCGTCCTACGGGTCGGTGTATCCGATCCTCTACAAGTTCGAGGAGAAGGGATGGGCCGAGCGCATCGAACGCGAGGACGAACCCGACCGGAAGTACTTCGAACTCACCGACGATGGGCAGACCGAACTCGAGAATCGGCGAGATGACAGCGCCGAGAAGGCGCGCGATTTCGCTGACGTGATCCTTGGTTTCTTCCACGTCTACGCCGCATTCTCGACGGACGAGCGGTTCGACATTCCCGAGCTCGAGGGGCAATGGCGCTTCGACGAGACGTTCAGCGCGTGGGTCGTCGAGCAGGTGGTACGTCACCACGAGCACTACTTCGATGCGACGTTCGAGCGAATCGACGACACGCCCGAAGAGTTCTACGAGCGACAGGGAATCGACGAGTCCGACTCCTGAACGTCGGACTCGAGTTCGAGGCCCTCGACAGATCACGACCTGCGTGCCTGCTCGGACGGTAGTCCCGTAATTTCGAAGCGTGCACCCTCGGTCGATCCGTCATCGAGCGAGAACGTCCATCCGTGGGCGTCGACGATCGTTCGAACGAGTTCGAGACCGTACCCCGTACCGTCGGGCGAGGTCGTGTACCCTGGATCGAAGATTGCCTCGCGCTCGGTTTCAGGGATTCCGGTGCCGGTGTCTTCGACGAAGATTCCACCGTCGACGTCACCGACGGTTATTTCGACGTTCGGGCCGCCGTGTTCGATAGCGTTCCGCAGGAGGTTTTCGAACACGTGCTGGATCGTCGTCGGGTCGGCGTGTATCGTTCGGTCGGTCTCGACGGCGAGGGTCGCCTCCTTCCTGTCGACGGTGCTCCAGGCAGTGTCCAGCACGCTCCTTAGGGAAAGGTTCTCTCGCTCACCGACTCGGTCGCCTCGCCGGGCCAATGCGAGGATGTCGGTCACGATGCTCTCCATTCGCGAGTGTGCAATCGCGACGTTCTCGAGTGCCTCGCTGTCTGCGTCTTCGCGAGCGAGTTCGAGGTAGCCCTGGGCAACTGCCAGCGGGTTCCGGAGGTCGTGGGAAACGGTCGCCGCGAACGCGTCCATCTGCTCGTACTGCGCCTCGAGTCGGCGCCTGGAACGTTGACTCTCGGTGACGTCGCGCAAGACGACGACCCAGCCGACCTGTCGGTTTCCGCGTTCGAGCGGTTCGGCGAGCGGTCTGACGTATCGGATCTCGCCGTCGACGTCGATCGGAATCGGATCGTCCTCACCCGTGAGCGTTTCGAGGTCGAACGAGGGGAGCATCGACGCGAGCGGCGACCCGAAGTCGCCATCGAGGTGCTCGAGCAGCGTTCGTCCCCGCTCGTTCACGTGCACGATCCGACCGTCGGCGTCGAGGACGAACGTGCCGTCGGGCGAGTATTTGATAACCGTCGCGTAGGCGAGCGGCGGGAGCGAAAAGAGGCGGTAGCGAAAGATGGCGACTGCGAACGCGGTAGCGGCGATCGCGCCCGATATCGGGACCAGGTTTATCGTCTCGAATCCGAACGGTGGAACGCCAAATCTCGACAGAATCACGAACACGAGTGGACTCGTGGCGCCGACGGTGAGCAGGCCCGCTTGCTGGTAATACGACGGTCCGACGCGCCTCGCCTCGAGGCCGATGACGACGATCGCGGCGACCGTCAACACGAGGTTGTACAGGCTGAACACGTAGAATACAGGCCCGTCCTCGACGCGAACCAGGGTCAAGTCCCCTTCGATGACGTTTACGCCAGCGATGATGGCGTCGTCGGGTCCGACGAAGAGCAACACGACGAACAGCGTCGGAATAGCCATAACGCCAGCGACGACGTCCCATCGAAGCCACCGATGGCGGTCAGTGTAGGCGAGGGCGAACAGGAACAGCAGTGGCGAGACGAGCGCCACGCCGACGTGGAGGAGCTGGTAGAACAGCAGTTTCACGTCCGGATCGGTGTGAAGCAATTTGAGGGCCGAAAATCCCGTCCACAGGAACGCACCGAGCGAGAGGCCGAAGAAGAGGACGACCGACGGGTCCGCTCCTCGGGTTCGCACGCGAAACAGGGTGTAAACAACGATTATAAACGTAACTATCGTTGCAAAGAGAATTGGGAGTACGACTGGCGTGTATTGCCAACTCACACGACATACAGGGAAAGCGCACCACATGAGTGTATTGGCTGATTTCGGGGCGTTCAACGACAACGTGGCAGGAAAGAATCACCCCGTTGGTTTCCCTCGAGGTGGCCGATTGAGTCGTTTCGTTCCCCACCAGCTGGCTCGTGCTGGTTCTGCGAGCAAGACTCTGTGACGACTCGAATCCAACGCTAAGATGGCACGTGAGGAGATAGGTCACTCTCCTCCCCCTACCCTGCGGGCCGCTTCGGGTTCTCACACGTGCTCGGCGAGGTCGACGGCGGCCAGGCAGAGTAGTTGCGCGCACTTTACGTCGACGTCGGCTCAGTCACAATCGAATCGGACCTCGAGGGACGCTCGGGCGCCAAAAGACGTCTCGAGGCGTTCGCACGGTCAAGGGATGTCACTTATGCCGCGATCGGTTCAGGCACCGTCTCGTCGTCCGACGATTCCGTGCGCGGGAGATCAATCGTGAACTGGCTTCCGTCGGGTCCCGTCTCCGTAACCTCGACGGTGCCGCCGTAGGTACTGACCAGTTCGTCGACAAGGTACAACCCCAGCCCGTGGGTGGTCCCTCGTCCTTTCTCCCGCTCGAAGAGCGAGTCGATCGCGTCCGGCCGAATCCCCGGCCCGTTGTCTTCGATCTGAACGCGGACGGTGTCGTCCATTCGTTCAGCACTGACGCTCACGGTCGGGGTGTTGGCGTCGTTGTGCGTGACCGCGTTCGAGAGCACGTTCCCGAAGATGCGAGGCAACAATTCGTCGGCTTGGACGACGAGTTCGTCCGGGACGTCCGTCCGAACCTCGACGTCGCCATATCGGTTCGTGAGCTTGGCCACTTCCTCGGCCAGAACTCGAGTGAGGTCCACCGGATACAGCTCGTGCGTCCCCGAGGCCGTCTCCAGGAGGACGCGAACGTCGGCGATGACCGTGCTCATCTCGTTTGCCTCCTCGTGGATGATCGTAGCGTGCTTCCTGTACTCTGGATCCAGTTCCGACTCCGCTTCCAGGATCTGTGTCGCGTATCCGTCGATGATGTTCGCGGAGTTGAGCACTTCGTGTCTGAGCACGCTGTTCAGGTAGTCGAGCATCGTCCGTTGCTCCTCGAGTTGTTCGGATCGGACCGTCGCTCGCTCGGCGGTGATCGCCTGATCGATGGCCCGTCCTTCGAGGACGCCGAGGAGCAGTCCGACACCGGCGCCGAAGGCGACCGCCCACCGCGTCCAGCCCACCACGATGCCCCACGATTCGGTTGGCATGACGGCCATGAATCCGACGTTGAGTAGCGTGAACGTGACGAGTCCGCCGATCCACCACCAGGCGATGCGGGGATACCGACGGGACGACACCTGGACTCCTTCCAGCCAGTACCCGCCGTAGATAATCCCGATTGCGGCGATAGCGGTCGAGGCCGCGCCCATCACGAAGGCGCCGTTGACGAGGACGTTCGCACCGAGAACCCAGTGTGTCAGTACCTCCCCGGCCTGGACGGCGAGTAACAGGACGCCAAACCACCGTAACAGACAGGGGAGTTTCTCGTGCATACCGTATCTGTCTCTGAACTGGCGGCGGCATTATTAAGGGATGTGGCCAACCCATTCGATGACCGACACTTGTCCGATCGCGCGATGGGGCGCGTACGTCCGCGTCGTGCAGTTCTCGACTGAACCCGTTCGATTATTATCAATTATACAGATACGTCATGGAACTCGAGGCGATTCGGGAGATTGACCTCGATCGGCAACGATTCGCGTTCGGATACGGGTTCTTTACCGTTCCGCAGTGCGTCGAGCCAGTCGCTCGCGGCTCAGTCGTGTCGAAACCAACGACGGACGTCGTTTCACTCGCCCTTCGTGATTTCGGCATACCTTCGTTTCACTCAGTCGTGCCGAAACGACCGCTGCCCCGTAAACACCATCCTGCATCCACCTTTTTCTCGACGGGTTCTCTTCGATCACCCGTCTCCAAAAAAATCTGGACCAAAAACCGCTCGTTCGCGTTGCTCACTCGCGGTTCAGTCGTGTCGAAACCAACGACGGACGTCGCTTCGCTCATCCTTCGTGATTTCGGCATACCTTCGTTTCACTCAGTCGTGCCGAAACGACCGCTGCCCCGTAAACACCATACTCATGCCGAGTTCGTTCGCCGCCTCGATCACGTCCTCGTCGTTGACCGAACCGCCGGGCTGGATCACCGCCTCGATTCCCGCCTTCGCCGCCTCCTCGAGCCCATCCGGGAACGGGAAGAAGGCGTCCGAGGCCATTACCGCGCCCTCGGCGGACTTGCCCTCGGCGTGTTCCTCGGCCTTCATCGCCGCGAGTCGCACCGCGTCGACGCGAGAAACCTGGCCCATTCCCACGCCGACCGTCTCCGTGCCCTTCGCGAAGAGGATGCCGTTCGACTTCACGTGCTTGAGCGTCTGCCAGGCGAAGACCATCGTCTGGAGTTGCTCGTCGGTCGGCTCGCAATCGGTGACGACCTCGAGGTCCGTAGTTGATAGCTGTTGGTCGTCACGCTCCTGGACGAGTCGGCCCCCGACGAGGGGTTTCTCGGTGAACCGCTCGCTGGTGCCGTCAAGGTCGCCAACGTCGAGCACCCGAAGGTTCTTCTTTTCGCACAGGATCTCGAGGGCGTCCTCGGCGTAGCCTGGAGCGACGACGACCTCCTTGAACGAGTCGGTGATCGCCGCGGCGGTGTCGGCGTCGCACTCCCGATTGAGGGCGACGATGCCGCCGAAGGCGCTCATCGGGTCCGTCGCAAGCGCGCGGTCGTAGGCCTCGGCGACGGTGTCGGCGGTGGCACAGCCGGCCGGGTTCGTGTGCTTGATGACCGCGGCGGCCGGCTCGTCGAACTCCTTGATCAGGTTGAGAGCGCCGTCGGCGTCGTTGTAGTTGTTGTAGCTGAGCGCCTTCGCTCCCTCGTTCAACTGCTCGGCGTGGACGACGGAGGCCTCCTCGCAGGTGTAGTCGGCGTAGATAGCCGCGTCCTGGTGGGGGTTCTCGCCGTATCGCAGGGTATCGAGGCGGTCGCTCGAGGTGAGGCGTCGAGCCGGGAGCCCGCCATCTTCATCGGCTCCGTCGGCGCCGTCGGCTCCATCAGCCTCGTCGCCGTCGACTGTGACCTCCCCTCGCTCGAGGTCGACGTCCACCGCTCCCTCGGCGAACCACTTCACCACCCGCGGGTACGCACGGAACTCGCCCTCGTAGAGCACGCGGTCTTTGAGCGCCTCACGGGTGTCACCCTCGTAGACTGGCACCGGTTCCTGGGTGACGATCGGGCCCATGTCGACCTCGCTCTCGACGACCTCGCCGTCGTCGTCGGTGGCGTCGGTGACGACGTGAACCGTACAGCCCGTAACGGCGACGCCAGTCTCCAGAGCGTCGCCCCAGGCGTCCGTGCCGGGAAACGCCGGGAGCAGAGACGGGTGGACGTTGAGCGTCGTCGGCTGGGCCTCCAGGAAGGTATCCGAGAGAATGCGCATGTAGCCGTCGAGACAGACCAGGTCGTAGTCGTAGCCCTCGAGTACGGCGTTGACGGACCTCTCGTGGTCGCGTCGGCCCATCCCGTCCTCGAGCGGGACGACCTCCGATGGAATCCCGCGTTCGGCGGCAGCTTCGAGCACCGGTGCGTCGGGGTCGTTCGTCAGGACGACGGCGAGTTCGGCGCTACCTGGCGCCCGATCGGCGACGTTCAGCAGATTTCGCCCGCGGTTCCCGGCGAGTCCGGCGAGTCGTGTCATACCTGGTGGAGCGCTCGCGAACGGCAAAGTGGTTGCGGTCTCGAGACGCGAAGTATGCACGAACGTGCCGCAAAGTCAGCCGGAAAGCGCGTGATAACCCAGACGATATGCACGGCCGTGGGACTCGTTCCGACACGCTTTTGCACACCGCTCGTGGATCCACGCACATGACCGACATCCACGCGCTGTACGCCGTCTCGCCGCTCGACGGCCGCTACGGCTCCCGGACGAAACCCCTGACGCCGTACGTGAGCGAGGCCGCGCTCATGCGCGCCCGCGTCCGCGTCGAAGTCGAGTATCTGCTCGCGCTCGCTGACCTCGGGGCGACGCCACTCGAACTCGAGTCTGACGAGCGAAATTACCTCCGCGGGCTCTACGAGAGCTTCGACGAGGAGGACGCCGAGTTGATCAAGACGCTCGAGATCGAAGGGTATGGGGGATTCGACGCGACCAATCACGACGTCAAAGCCGTCGAGTACTTCGTCCGCCACCACCTCCGCGACGGCAGCGAGGCGTCGCCGTGGATCCACTTCGGGCTGACCAGCGAGGATGTGAACAACCTCGCCCACCGGTTGCTGGTCCGGGGGGCCGTCGAGGACGTCCTCTTGCCCGCGCTGTACGACCTTCGAGATACGCTGACCGAGATGGCCCAGGAGCACCGCGACGTCCCGATGCTCGCCCGAACGCACGGCCAGCCCGCGACGCCGACGACGTTCGGGAAGGAATGCGCGGTCTACGCGGCCCGCCTCGGGCGCGCGACGGCCCGCGTGAGCACAGCGACCGACGCGCTCTCCGGAAAGCTCGGCGGGGCCTCCGGCACCTACGCAGCCCACGTCGCCGCTTACCCCGACGTCGACTGGCGGGCGTTTGCCCGCGAGTTCGTCACCGGACTGGGCCTCGAATTCACGCCCCTCTCCACGCAGGTGAACCCGTGTGACGACCTCGCCGCCGTCTTCGACGCGTTCCGCGGGGTCAACAACGTCCTGCTCGACCTCGACCTCGACGTCTGGCTGTACGTCTCCGACCGCTACCTCGGCCAGGAGGCCGTCGAGGGCGAAACCGGCTCGTCGACGATGCCCCACAAGGTCAACCCCATCGACTTCGAGAACAGCGAGGGGAACCTCTCGAAGGCCAACGCCGACCTCACGTTCCTCGCCGACTACGTCACCACCTCCCGCCTCCAGCGAGACCTCTCGGACTCGACGGTCAAACGGAACGTCGGGGCGGCGTTCGCACACTGCCTGATCGGGTACGGCAAGACGCAGGTCGGCCTCGAGAAGGTCGTCCCCAACGAAACGGTCATGCGCGAAGCCCTCCAGGACACCCCCGCGATCATCGGCGAGGCTGTCCAGACGATCCTCCGGCGAGAGGGCCGGGACGACGCCTACGAGCAGGTGAAGGCGCTCACCCGCGGTCGCGAAGTTACCCTCGAGGACTTCCACGACCTGTTCGCCGACCTCGAGGTGAGCGAGGACGTCCGCGAAGAGCTCATGGCCCTGCGCCCGGAGACGTACGTCGGCGTCGCGAGCGAACTGGTCGACGGCCTCGAGGAGTAACGCGCGGGCTTCCCGGTATCAGGGTCGCTCGAGTCGCTCACGCACGAATTGCCCATCCTCGCCACTCGCGTCTCGCCACCGCCAGGATCTGACGGCTGCATCGTCGTTGCCACCACTGCCCTCGAGACTGGCGATCACGTACGACCGATCGGGCCAGGCGGCCGCCTCGACGTCGGTCGCGCTGGGTCCCGACGGTCCGCGCGGATGGGAGTGGTAGAATCCGACGATGCCCTCGCCTCGAGCCTCGAGTCGCTCGAAGATCTCGAGTTGTTCTTCGGGATCGATTCGGTACCGGGTTCGCGGTTCATCGGCGACGTTCCGGGCCGGATAGTGCGACCGAACGCGACTCGTATCGGGGCCAAACTCGCCGCCGAGAACGCCACAGCACTCCTCGGGGACGCTCGCTCGAGCGTCCCCGAGGACCGCCCGTTCGATCGGGTCTGGGAGGACGAGCGTCGCCGTCTTGGGCGAATCCTCGTCCGGTATCTCTCGACCACCGTCTCCCTCTCCATCGCCGTCGCCGTCTCCGTCACCTCCAGCGCTCACGGGTCGACCTCGAGCCTTCGATCCAGGACGTCGAGCGGGACGGCAACGGATTCGTCCGGCGGTTCCGGGAATCGCTCGGGCTGGACGATGGGTGCGATGGCCTCGAGCGTGTCCACCAGCCGCGGACCGGGCCGGTTGAGGTACTGGTTCCCGTCGAGCGCCCAGACGCGCCCCTCGCGGACGGCAGCCAGTTCGTCCCACCCCTCCCTGTCACTGAGGTCCGCGAGGTTGGCTGCCGTCTGCTCGAGGTCGAAGCCGCAGGGGGCGACGATCGCGATTTCGGGGTCGTACGCGCGTATTTCGTCCCACTCTCGCGGACGAGAGCGTTCTCCCGCGTCGGCGAGCCCGTACCGACCGCCGGCCCACTCGACGAGTTCGGCCGTCCAGTGACCCGCGATCATGACGGGGTCGGTCCAGTCGAAGATGGCGACCCGTAGGCGTTCTCCGTCTCCGGGCGCGATGTCGGCCGTTCGAGTCCGAACAGCGTCGATGCGCTCCTCGAGGGCGGCAACCACGTCTCGAGCACGCTCCAGGACGCCCGCCGCCTCGCCTACGCGTTCGACATCCGCGAGCACGTCCGCGACCGAGTGAGGGTCCGTCGTCAGCACCTCGGGGTCGGCAGCGATTGCCTCGAGGGCGCGTTCGACGACGACCTCGTCGACCGCACAGACGTCGCACATTCCCTGGGTGACAACGAGATCTGGGTCGAGCGAGTCGAGCGTGTCGACGGCCACGTCGTAGACGCCGTCTCCTGCGGCGGCCTCGAGCACCTGCTCGTCGATGGCGCCGCTCGAGGCGTCGGCGTCGATCCGGGAGGCCGTCACCGACGGGCGGTCCCGGACGGCGGGTGGAAAGTCACACTCGTGAGAGACGCCGACGGGTTCGAGACCGAGGGCACAGACGATCTCGGTCGCCGAGGGAAGGGTGGTGACGATGCGCATAGCGAGCAGTTGTGTGCGGTGGGCCAAAAGCCCACCTGCCTCCGGCGTTCGCTCGGTGATCGCGCACCGATCGACCGTCGACGCAGGAACTGCCTGCACGGTCCGGCTACAGAGACTACCTGCACGGTTCGGCCTCAGGGACCGCCTGTGGTCAATCGAATGACCGTTTCGATTGCGACAACAGTTCGTAGTAGGCCACCGCGAGCACGGCCCGCCCGTCGCGAATCGTTCCCTCTCGCACGGACTCGAGAAACGTCTCGTAGTCCATCGACGACGCACGAATACTCTCGTCGTGGTCTAGCCGCTGCTCGCTCGCCGGCTCACAGCCCCGGGCCAGAAAGAAGTGGACGACCGAGTCGGCGAGGCCGTTCGCGGGTTCGACGGTGAGCAGCGCCTCGAGCGTCTCGGCCCGGTAGCCGGTTTCCTCGGCGAGTTCGCGGCGGGCCGCGGCCTCGAGATCGTCGTCATCGGGTTCGGTGGTCCCGACGGGCAACCCGCGGCTAACCCGGGAGACCGCCTGGCGCCACTCCTCGATGCAGACGACCTGCCCGTCGTCGGTCAGGGGAAGAATGCAGACGCTCGCTGGTTCGGAAAGGTAATCGAAATCGGTTTCGCTGCCGTCGGGGAGCCGTACGGTCTGAGTAACGACGTCGAAGCCCGGACAGGAGTAGGCTACGTCAGAGTCGACGGTCTCCCAGGAGAGGGGATCAGTCGGCATACCCGCCAGTATGGGCGTCTTGGGCAAAAACGTCCGGTCCCATCCCGACTCGAGTCGAGGTCGGTCGAACGGGTCGTCCGGTCCCTGCCGCTACGCCGTCGCTACGCCCTCCGTTCCGCAGACGTACCCGCTCTATAACAAAGCCACAGATCGGTGAAGGTTCGTTTTCAGAGGGTGATCCATGGATCAACTAACAGGCTTCCAACGCGACTTGCTGTACGTCATCGCCGGGATGGACCGTCCGTCGGGACAGCAAATTCTCGACGACATCAACGAGTACATCGATCAGCCGGTGACACACGGCCGGCTCTATCCGAACCTCGATACGCTCGTCGAACGCGAACTGGTCGAGAAGGGACAGCTCGACCGGCGGACGAACTACTACGCGCTCACCCCCAAGGGACGGCGCGTCCTGGAGCGGCGCCAGAAGTGGGTACAGCGATACGTCGACGTCTAGGCGTCGGCGCCGGACGGTTGACACGGCCGACAGGCAGGGATGCGCTGCGTGCGCTTCCCTGACCGAGTTGCGTCACGTCGGCTGACTTCTTCTGTCGAAGACGAGTGTGGGTTCAGGGGTCAGATTCGCTGGTACTGTAGGTTTTGTCGGTACTGCTTGTTCCGTCGGTACTGGTGGTTCAATTGGATTCGGCTCCGTCGGTACCGCTCGTTCCGTTGGGTTAATCCCTGTTGGTGTCGTCCTGGGGGGCGCCATCGCCATCGTCATCGCCATCGTCGGCGCCACCATCGGTTTCGTCCATCCCGGCTTCGTCGCCATTGTCACCCCTGTCGGAATCGTCGTCATCACCTGGCGCTCGCTCTCCCGACTCCGGTTCCGATCCTGGTTCCGGCTCCACCTCCGACTCCTCGAGCGCTGCCGGCCCGTCCTCGGTCAACTGCACCGTGAACGCGCGATCGGGCCGGTCGGTATCGGTATCGGGGTCGAGGAATCCCTCCGCGAACGCCGTGTAGGCCGTATTCGCCTCGAGTTCGACGGTGACGGTGGCAACGGCGTCCTGACTTTGGTCGGTGCGATTCTCGCCGTCGGCTGACGTCTCCTCATCGTTTGTCGTCTCCTCATCGTCCGACGGCTCCTCACCATCCGACGTCTCCGACTCGCCACCCCTCGCTTCGCCGCCGCCCGCAGACACACCGCTCGCCCCGTTACCGGCCGCCGCAGGCACCACCTCGAGGGTGTACGAACCCGACGGGAGAGCGACGTAGTTCGTCCCCCGGCCGAAGGCCACACCGTCGAACACCGCCCGTTCGCTCTCGGCGTCGCGCACGTCGACCGCCGGTGCGTCGGGGGCGGCGTGAACGAGCCGAAGCAGCGCCGATCCGGCATCGGACAGCAACTCCACTCGGACCGCTTCCTCCGGAGCGTCCAGGACGGCGATCGTGTAGAACGCCGTCTCGAGCGCGATGGATTCGTCGTAGAAGACGGTCTCCTCGTCGCCGGTCGCTGTGATCGTGACGTCGTGAGTGCCGGGTTCGACGACGAAGTACGGCGTCGTCCGCTCGGAAGCGATCCCAGAAACGATCGACTCCCCGTCGACGGCGACGTCGACGCTCGGTGCGCCGGGCGCGAGGTGAGTGACGCGAACGGCCGTTAACGGTGTGTCCGACTCGTCTTCGTGCTCGTGGTCGTTCACTGTGAAGACGGGGTCGTGCTCGCCCTCGGACCCCGCGATCTGGATCGAGCGGCCCGCGCCGTCGAGCGACTCGAGTGCCGTGGGTCGTGTCCTGGTCATGCGATCGAATTCGTGAGTGCCGACCGGATAAAGCGCCCAGTCGGTTGTGGCGCCCGTGGTCCGGTTTACTCGCGAGCGGCGCGTGTAGGGTGACGATACCGCGCGGAAAGCACTCCGTACACCGATGGAGACGACGGAGCGATGGACCGCGGGATGCTGATTCGACCGCCGTCGACCACGACATTCGCCTTCGATCAACGTCGAATACTGTCGGTCGAGTTGAAACAGCATTCACAATATGCCGTCGTATTTTCCATTGGCGGCAATACCAATCATTTTACTAATGATTGAATTTCTTACAGTCAAGAAATTCGAAGCTAAATGTTTTGGAATGGTCGTTATCCCTCTCGTAGCAGTAGCCGATAGGTACCCATGACGACAATCGCTGACTTCGAGATCGACGCGTCGACGGTCGCCCTCGGCGAGACCTTCGACACCCTTCCGGAGTTGACCTGTTCGGTCGAGCAGGTCATCGCGGCCGCGGACCGCGGCCTCTGGTTCGAGGGTGCCGACCGCTCGGAACTCGAGGCAGCCCTCGAGGACGACCCGACGGTCGACGACATCGCGTTGATCGCGGCCGACAAGGCCGACGGGCAACTCCTCTACGACGTGACCATGGGTGACGACGCGATCGACGTGTTCGAACTCATCCTGAAGGAGCGCGGCACGGTCCTGTCGGCGTCCGCGAGCGAGGGACGCTGGCACCTCCGCGTCCGGTTCATCGATCACGACGACGCGAGTCGCCTCTACGATCGACTCGAGGAGAGCGAAGCGAGCTCGACGCTCAAGCGACTGACCGAGTTACGGGAGGCCCCATCGACGACGGACCGCCTCACGGAGAAACAGTACGAAACGTTGCTCACGGCGTTCGAACAGGGTTACTTCACTATCCCACGTGAGACGTCGATGGAGGAACTCGCCGACGAACTCGGCATCTCCCACCAGGCGCTCTCCGAGCGCTTCCGGCGTGCCTATCGGGAACTCGTCCTGACTGCGCTCAATGGGACTCATCCCACACATCCGGAAGACGACGCCTCGAAGCCCGAACCCAACCAGCCGGCGTAGCGATATTGCTGACAGCGCCTCGTCTCGAGGGACTATCCGGGCGATTATTGCCGTCGTCGCCGTCGCTACGATTGTCGTCGCAATGACTGTCGTCACAGCGGAACTATCATCGCAGCCGTGACGATATCTCCCCTAACATAAGCTCGTTTCGTCGTCAAAACGGCCCTTCTTCCGATGGCGTCGTCTGTGTAGTGCTGATGATACGGCCAGGAACTGAGGACACGAATTCGAAGTCCGATGCGGGCGATCGAGGGGGTCTAGAAGCGGAGTCGTCGACGACAGGAGCCGTCGAGACGCCAGCGTCCACTGTCGGTCCGGATCACCGAAAATCGACCGCCGAGGACGCCCCGCTCACCTTTACGTTCGATCCGATGGAGGAAACGCCAGCGCAGGCGATCATCGACGCCGTCGCCGCTGCCAATGGCTGTGATCCGCTCTCGCTCCCGCCGCTCTTCGATGCGATCGATCCCGACGCACTGAACGGACTCGTGTCTCAACCACGGTCCGGGCCAGCACGACGATCCTGGGCGCTCTCCTTCGAGTACGGCGGCTGGCTCGTTACCGTCGACGCCGACCACCAGATCGTCCTCGAGCCGTAGGACCTCTGACGACTGCTGGCTGACCTGACCCCTACCCGGCTGAGATCGTGTCGATCGACGGTACTCGAGGAGTGAGTAGTCGAACCACCCACTCGAGGAGGCAGCCAGCGTGAACCTGCTGCCTCGCCGTTTTTGCCCCTCCGCGGTGTCCACCCAGACATGGCAGACGTACCCGACATCGAGACCGTCGAGACCGAAGACGACTACATTCACGTCCAGTTTCGCGACCCCGAGCAGTTCGACGAGATTCGCACGCCCGACTGGGCGCAGAACCCGGCGGAGTCGGTCTCGGAGGGCGCGGAGGTCAGGACCGGCAACACGGAGGGCGACGACGACTGGAAGGTCCAGAGCGTCCTGATCAAAAAGTCGGTCGGCGAGGAGAAAGCGAGAGAGCAGGCGAAAGTCATCGTCGAGAAGATTCAATCCTGAGAATCGCTCGAGCGTGTAGGCGGTCGGCGTTCGAGCTTTCGAACTCCCGATCGTTCGAGCGCCTCGAGACGCGGAATTCGAGAACGGTACGCCCGCATAACGCCCCACTGGTTTCGGCCCAGCGGAGGACGCCAAGGACGTGGCTTCAGGCAACGTTCCGCTCGGCGAGCGCCTCACCACGGTCGAACCGGCCGCTGTCGAGCGTCGATACGTCCACGAGAGTCGCCTCGCCGTCGAGCACGATCTCCGCGACGACCTGCCCCGTTGCAGGGGCGTGCTGGAAGCCGTGCCCCGAGAAGCCCGCGGCGGTCACGAATCCAGAGATCGTCTCCTCGAGGATCGGATGGTGGTCCGGCGTCACCGCGTACAATCCCGCCCAGCCTCGTCTGATCCGGGTTTCCGGGCCGAAGTACTCGGCGTAGTCGGCCGCGTGCTCGACGGCGCGGGCCGCCCACTCGATGTCCATTCCCTCGTCGAAGTGGCCAGGGTCGACCTCCGGATCGTCGTCCTCGGGAAAGTGGCCACCGACGAGGGCGATTCCCTCGCGTTCGGGGCGAAAGTACGATCCCGTCTCCAGGTCGATGGTCAGCGGGATCGATTCCGGCATCGGCGGCGTCGGATCGACGACCGCGACCTGTCGCCGTCGTGGCGAGATGGGCAATTCAATGTCAGCCAGTTCGGCGAGTGCGCCCGCCCACGCCCCGGCGGCGTTGACCACGTAGTCCACCTCGCGTCGTTCGCGACCGTCGGTTCCTTGCACGTCGACGCCCACGACTCGACCGTCATCCAGGCGAACGTCCGTGACGGCCGTCCCCGTTCGTATCTCGACGCCCAGTTCCCGGGCCGCCGCCGCGTACCCCTGTACGGCGAGGTTCGGATCCGCCACGCCGTCGTCGGGATTGAACGTCGCGCCGACGAACGGCTCGGGGTCCAGGCCGGGGCAGTGGTCGGTCGCCTCCGTCGGCGAAAGGTACTCGCTCTCCGCCCCGAGACGCCGTTGCATGCGGACGTTCTCGCGAAACTCGTCGGCCGTAGGCTCGGTGCGGGCGAGAAACAGGTAGCCGTTCTTCCGGAGTCCGATGTCGACGCCGAAGGTCTCCTCGAACGCGTTCCAGACGCGCTTGCTGGCGAGCGAGAGTTCGACGTTGACCGCCGTCGAGAACTGCGACCGAATTCCGCCGGCCGCACGGGCGGTACTGCCGGTTCCGAGCGATCCGCGCTCGTAGAGCGTCACGGACGCGCCACGCTCGGCTAGATAGTGTGCCGACGCGAGTCCGACGATGCCCCCACCGACGACGACTACGTTCATGCCCCTCCATCGGCCCCGGGAGGCATAATCGTTCGCCGACTCGAGGCACCCGCCGATTCGGATGGCCCCTAACCAAAAGCTAAGTCCGAAGACGGCGATGGCCGCCCATGGTACTCGTACTCTCCGAGGCGGCAGTCCAGGAGACCCTCGACCTCGCCGACCTCGTCGACGTGGTCGGGGACGCGCTCGTCAAACAGGCCGCAGGGGACGTCGAACGACCCGACCGGCCGCACTTTCCCGTCGGCTCGGGGCTCGAGGGAGACGAGCCGCTGGGAACCGGGATCGCGATGCCCGCCTACGTCCACGGCGACGACCAGTACGCGACGAAACTCGTCGGCGTCCACGAGGGGAACGCAGACCGCGGGCTGCCGACGATTCACGCACAGATCGTCCTCACGGACGCCCGAACCGGCGTTCCCGAGGCGTTCGTGGGCGGGACGACCATCACGAACGCCCGAACGGGCTGTCTCGGTGCGCTCGCGGTCCGCGAACTCGCCCCCGACGCGATCACGCTCGGCGTCATCGGCGCGGGCGCCCAGGCTCGCTGGCAGACCCGGGCCATCGAGACGGTCGCCACGCTCCAGGACGTGCGCATCTACTCGCCGAGTTCGTCGCGGGACGCCTGTGCCGCCGACCTGAGCGACGAGGGGGTTCCGGCTCGAGCGGTCGACACCCCGGCGGCCGCCGTCGACGGGGCCGACGTGGTCGTGACTGCGACGACCGCTACCGCGCCGGTGTTCCCGGCCGGCGCGCTCGAGCCGGGGGCGCTCGTCGTCGCCGTCGGCGCGTTCACCGCCGAGATGCAGGAGGTCGAATCGGCCGTTCTCGAGGACGCTGGCGTGGTGTTCGCCGACGTCCCGTCCGAGGTCGCCGAGACGGGCGACATCCTCGCCACCAGCCTGGACGACGAGGCCCTCCTCCCCCTGGGCGAACTGGTCGCCGACGGCTACGAGCGTCGATCCCCGGACGAGGTGGTCGTCGTCGACAGCGTCGGCTCCGCGACGCTGGATGCGGCCGCGGGGGCGACCGTCTACCGGCGGGCGCTGGAGCGCGACGCCGGGACGGAGGTTTCGCTGTAGCGAGTCTCGTTTCGTCGAACCGCACTCTTTGCGTTGGCCCGACGAGCGAGGGGGTGGAGTGACTGTCTCCAGGAATCGTTTCTCGAGCGAGCCGCTCACTACCCACCGAGGAACTGCCGCCGGACATCGGGATCGTTCAACAGCACCTCGCCCTCGTCGACGTACCGGTTCTCCCCCTGGGCGAGGACGTAACCGCGATCACAGCGACGCAACGCGGTCGTCGCGTTCTGTTCGACGATGAGGATCGTCACGCCGCGGTCGTTGATCGCGTCGATGTGATCGAACATCTCGCCGACGAGGTCCGGAGCGAGCCCTGCAGACGGCTCGTCGAGCAACAGCAAGGGCGGGTCGGGGATCAGCGCCCGCGCCATCGCGAGCATCTGTTGCTGACCGCCCGAGAGGTTGCCCGCCCGCTGGTCGAGGCGCTCCTCCAGGATCGGGAACTGCTCGAGGACCGCCGCCAGCCGGTCGTCCGGAAGGTCACCCAGCAGGTACGCGCCGATGCGGAGGTTTTCCTCGACCGTCAACGACGGGAAGACGTTCTCGGTCTGGGGAACGTAGCCGACGCCCCGGTCGATGATCGCCTGTGGCTCCAGTCCGGCGACGTTCTCGTCGTCGAATCGAATCTCGCCGCCCATGTGCGTCGCCAGTCCCACGACAGCCTTCATCGCGGTTGATTTCCCCGCACCGTTGGGGCCGACGATCGCGACGTACTCGCCGTCGTCGACGTGGAGGTTCACCCCGTACAGCACCTGTAGCTCGCCATAACCAGCGTCCAGGTCGGTGAGTTCGAGTAAACTCATCGCCCACCCCGTCGCGGTTCGCGTTCGGGCCTCCGTTCAGAGACGTGCTCGTGAAGTGTGTTCATTGTCCTGTTCTCACCCACCCAGGTACGCCTCGATGACGTCCTCGTGTTCCATGATCTCTGCCGGCGTCCCGGTCGCGAGGACCTGTCCGTCCGCGAGGACGACCAGGCGGTCGACCAGTTCGGTCAGCGTCTCCAGTTCGTGCTCGATGATGAGCAGCGTGAGACCGTCCTCGTTGAGCGCCTCGATGTGCGCGACGATCTCGTTCGTCAGCGACGGATTGACGCCGGCGAACGGCTCGTCGAGCATGAGCATCTTCGGGTCGAGCATCAGCGACCGGGCGAGTTCGAGGAGTTTTCGCTGACCCCCGGAGAGGGTGCCCGCGTACTCGTCGACCATCGTCTCCAGATCGAACACCTCGAGGAGTTCGAGCGCCCGGCTTCGGGCTTCGGCTTCGCGCCGTGTGCTCGCTCCCGTCCGTCCAACGGCGTGCCAGGCTCGCTCGCCGGGGTGATCGGGCGCCGGGAGGAGCACGTTCTCCTGGACGGTCAACGTCTCCAGTTCGCGGGTCCGCTGGAAGGTTCGGACGAGTCCCTGTCGTGCGAGGGCGTGGGGCGGGAGCGTCGTGACGTCCTCCCCGTCGAACGTCACGGTTCCGGCGTCGCTCTCGATGACGCTCGAGATGCAGTTGAACGTGGTCGTCTTCCCGGCGCCGTTCGGGCCGATCATACCGACGATTTCGCCCGCTTCGACCTCGAAGGAGACGCCGTCGACGGCGAGGAGGCTACCGAACGACCGGCGAAGGTCCTCGACAGTGAGCAACGTCACGACTCCACCCCCAGCCTGTCGGCGTCCCCCCAGAGTCCCTCCGGGCGGTACCTGATGATGAACATCAACAGGAGTCCGACGAACATCAGCCGGATCGAGGCGAACTGGTCCTGGGTAATGAACGGAATCGCGTCGTTGAAGAATCGGGTGATCAGCTGAAAGCCCATGATAATCGCGAGCCCACCGATGACGCCGCGGTCGTTGCCCGCCCCGCCGATGAGCATCCCGACCCAGACGATGACGGTCACGTCGATGGTGAAAAAGCCCTCCGCGGCAGCGCCGTTGTAGAAGACCAGTAGCGCCCCCGCCAGTCCCGCGATGGCGGCACCGTAGACGAACACGGCGACCTTGTACCGGAACACGCGCTTGCCGAGCGTCTCGGTCACCTGGTCGTCGGCGCGAATCGCGCGGAGGACTCGCCCGTACGGCGAGCCCGACAGACGACGGAAGACGCCGTAGAAGAACAACGCGAGCGCCGCGAAGATGAGGATCGTTGACACCAGCGCCGCGCCACCGCCAGCGTCGGTTGTCCCGGCGATCGGCCGCGGAACGCTGGTGAGGCCGACCGTTCCGCCGGTTACGTCGCGGAACGCGACGATCAACCCGTGGACGATTTCGGCGACGGCCAGCGTGACGATGGCGAGAAAGTCGTCGCGAAGCCTGAGCGTCGAGACGCCGATCAGGATGCCGAGCGCGGCCGCCGCGAGGACGGCGGCGACCACTCCGACCGGCCACGGGAATCCGAGCCCGACGGCCTGGTACGGATCGTTCGCGGTCAGGATCGCCGCGGTGTAGCCGCCGACCGCGAAGAAAGCGACCGGGCCGAAGTTGACCAGCCCGGTGTGGCCGAACTGGAGGTTCAACCCGACCAGGATCATCGCGTACAGGAAGAAGAGAACGCCGACTTCGAAGAAGACGAACGAACCGCCCGGCGGCTGGACGAAGAGCGGACTCAGCAAGAACAGCACCGAGAGCACAAGCAACGCGAATCCAGCGTGGACTGCGTCGATCGGTAGATTCTCGAGGCGGGTCGTCGGGGCGCTCACGACGTCCGCACCTCCGCGTTGACGAGGCCGCCAGGACGAACGAGCAGGACGACGATGAGGACGACGAACGCCATGGTCGCGTTGAGTTCCGTCAGCCCGGACGGGAGAAACGCGACGGAGACGGTGATGCCGATACCCAGCAGGTACGATCCGACGATGGCCCCGTAGGGACTGCCCGCGCCGCCCAGGATGGCGGCGGTGATGATCAACAGGAGCTGGCCGAAGCCCACGTTGGGATTGGCCGACTGCGAGACGGCGAGCATGACGCCCGCGACACCCGCTAGCCCGGAGGCTGCGATCCAGACCGCGTTTCTGATTCGACGGGTGTCGATCCCGGAGACCAGCGCGAGGTCCTCGTTGTCCGAGGTCGCGCGCATCGCGATTCCGAGCATCGTCCGGCTGAGAAAGACGTGGAGGACGACGACGGCGACGAGCGTCACGCCGATGATGAACAGCTGTTGACTCGTGACGAAGAAGCCCCAGTCGTCGAAGCGGTACGTCGTGACGTCCCGGGGAATGGTCCGACGGTCCGCCCCCGCGATCACCCGGAACCCGTTACGCAAAACCAGGCCCAGACCGATAGACATCAACAGCAACGGGACGGCGCCCGCCTCGTTCATAGGTTCGAACGTGACGCGGGCGATGACCCAGCCGACGACCGCCGTGATCGCCAGGGCGACGGCGACGGCCATCGGGATCGAGAGACCGCCAAACACGACGGCGAGATAGCCGACGAAGGCGCCGACCGTGATGAACTCGCCGTGAGCGAAGTTTATCATGTTGACGAGGCCGTACACCAGCGTAAATCCGATCGCGCCGAGGGCGATGTACGAACCGATAACCAGACCGAAGATGATCTCCTGTGCGAGTGGAATTTCCATAGATAGTTCTACGACTCGTCAGTACTCGTCGATCTCGTCCTGCAGTTCGTCGCCGCTGATAGTGAACTCCGTCTCGAAGCCGTCCGGCGTCACTCGCTCGACGACCACGTCGCCCCAGACGTTCCCGTGTTCGGTGAAATCGCAGTCCGTGACGGCACCCTCGTAGTTGATTTCGTCGCCGTTGTCGAGCGCGTCCTTTCCCTCGGCGAACGTCGTGACGGTCGTTCCGTCGGGGCGAGAAACCGCACCGATGCTCCGCTGAATAGCCTCGTGAGACGTCTCGCCGGCGTGGTGGATCGCCAGCGCGATGATGTTCGTCGCGTCGTAGGCCGCGACCGCCCAGGGGTGAAGCCCCTCGTCGCTCACCTCTTCGTAACTCGAGAGGAACTGGTCGTAGTTCGGCCCCTCCGTACTGCCGGCGGCGATCCAGGCGCCGTCCGCCTGTTCGCCGACTTCGTCGATCAGGGAGTCGTCCCGGAGGCCGTCTTCCATCAGCAACTGTCCGCCGTAGCCGCCGTCCTCCCAGTTGCGGAGAATCGTGATCGCGTCCTCCAGGGCGAACGAGAGCGCCCATGCGTCGAAGTCGTTGCTGAACAGTTCGTTCAACTGGCTCTGATACGACGACTGCCCCTCGGACGCCGAGATAACCTCGACGATTTCGCCGCCGAGTTCCTCGTACCAGCTGGTGAACTGCCGCGTCCAGCCCTCTTCGCCGGCGCTCGTGGCGCTGAGGATTGCCATTCGCTCTACGCCGGCCTCGTCGATCATCGCCTCCGCAGCGCCCGCCGTGTGGACCGTGTCGCCGATGACGGTTCGCCAGAGCCACTCGTCGTCGTCCGTCTCGTCGGTTCCCTTGTCCCCGCCTCTGGTGTCGAGATACGTCGACCCCGGCCACGGCGTGATTATCGGGACCTCCTGTTCCTGGATGAACTCCCAGAGCGGTTCGATCTCGCTGGAATACAGGCCGTTGATGGCGGCCACGCCGTCGCTATCGATGAACTGCCTCAGTACTTCGCGAGCCTGTTGCGGGTCGACCGTGGTGTCCTGGCGGTTGACCTCGAACTCGGCATCGAGCGGCCCACCAGCGTCGTTGATCTGCTGTACCGCCAGGTCCGTCGCGTCGGAGGCGGCCGGTTGCAGGAAGTCCCACGTGCCAGTCAACGACCCTGGCTGTCCCACCACGACGGTGTCGGGCGTCTCACCGTTACCATTGCCGCCATTGCCGCCGTTGCCGCCGTTGCCGCCGTTGCCGCCGTTACCTCCGTTTCCGTCGTCTTCGGTCCCGATACAGCCGGCGAGGCCGACCGTCGTCAGTGCGCCCGTTCCAGTGATCGCCAGAAAGGTTCGGCGATCGGTCCCGACCGTCTCCTTGCGTGACATTCTTTCACAACCCTCTCTGGTGCGTATCGATACCAGGCAAGCATAAAAGTATTGCTCAGGTCGATTCGCCCGACAGGACAACGACTGCAGTCACCTGCATCGACGCGACCGCCCTTCGTCCAGGTCGGCCGCCGACGGCGAGACCCGATCCAGGAGGACGGAACAATGGCAGTCAGCGGTGAATGGTCGGTTCTCGAGTGTCTGTCAAACGTGACTGGTTCACCCCCCCCCCCTCCCCCGAGCGGGCCCGAGGCGCCCGGGTCGTCCGCTTCGTTCGCCCTCCAGGACGGAGCTCACGATCCCGAGTTGAGTCTCCAACCGTTCAGCCGCGTTCAGCGACGCCGATCGACAGCGAGGAGGTCGAACGCGGGAAGAACGGGAGGCCGGCTCAGATTCGAACCACGGTCGTGTCGAAGCCGTTCCCTTATAGGCGCTTTCACCTACCCTGTAGAAGAGAACATAATCCCCACTACTCATCTGTCCGAACGTCTGTGTATTCTGCTCTCCACCCGCAACTCCCCAACCCTGTGCTGAAGCAGGAACCTCCGATTGCCGTTCTGACCACTTTGAAAGATCCACAGGAGACTGCACAGGGGAGTGAAAATCATCGCCGTAGTTCACTTCCCCAGCATCGATATCGTCTCGTTCCGATGAAAGGCCAGGCCCATCGGCACCAGCAACGTTCACTACAGAAACCATACAAATGATTACTTGATAACCTTCAAGAAACTCTCCAAGTACTCTTCAACCTCCTCGCGGTGATCTTCTACACCATACAATTCGTACACAGCACTATTCAGGTTCTCTTCTGCATTGCTGATTGTAGACTCCAAATCCTCGATATCTTCTGTGAGACCTGCCTGTTCCTCACGGAACTCGTCGAGATCCGATGGCAACGACAGATCCCGCAACTGTCCACCAGAGACATACTCATCACCGAATTCCTTTAGGAAGTCTGTGAGATCGCTCGCAGTTTCCTCATCTTCTAGCTCAACCCGATAGTACCGATTCAGTTTGACCTCGGTACCGTCCTGCTCAATATTGTAGGACTTGAGGCTGTACCGGTCATGACTGTCTACGACTGATTTAACAAACGTCCGGAATGGCACCGTGTCCCCCCGCTCCTCAAAGGTTTCCATCAGCGTGGCCCGGTCGTATCGAATAGCCTGAATGTCACGCTTTGCCGTGTGTAGATCCTCTGAGTACCCACTAACCCGATCACGCTCATCGTCGTTAGAGACGTAAATCGGCAGATGAGTCATATGGGATGTTCGGCATTCAATCGCGGGTGCGTGCCGGAAGGACAGATGCTCGTAGTAGGCCTTGTAGTAGAAATCCAGAAGCTCACTGTTCAGTAGCCCACAAATGTAGTACGGGTCGTTGATTGAGCCCTGTGCAGTGAACTGCCCAAGCGTGTTGTTCGACCCCCCGTTGAGGAGGATGAAGTACGCACGCTTGTTGTAGTACCGAACCCTATCGGACGGATCATCGACAGCGAACGTGAGTTCCGGCGCAGCAGCACGGTACGCGATTCTCGTCTTGTTCTGGAATACGTCGAGTTTGGATTCCGAGATGTTTGTATCGATAGTATGGTCGTCTAAGTCTGATTCCATCGTATCGATATCGACGTACTCGTTGACGTCCGGCTGTTCGTCACCGAGGTAGAACTTGTTCAAGTTCGATCCGGTGATTACGGGGACGCCATTGCTTTTGTTGGTCAGGTACTCACGGTAATAGCGTGGTTCTTCACCGCGACTTGGCGGGCCACCCCGACCGCCGCCATCCTCCAGTGTCGGGCAAATATTCTTGAGAGGAACACAGTCGTCTGTGTCCTCCATTTCCTGAACTACATCCCACAGGTCGTCCGTGATCTGGTAGTTCAGCTTCAGCACGTCAGCCCAGTCGCTCCAGTTCTCAGTGAAACGGTTTTGGGCTACTGTGTACGTGTCGTACGTATCTTCGTTCGTAACGTCGGGGTACTCATCGCTTTCAAAGTTATCCTCAAAATCGTAATCCGACGGTTCGTCACGCCACTCGATTATTTCTGATGCGACGTAATCAAGCGCGTGCCCCCACTCGTTGGTTTCCTTGCTTCCCTTCGGGTAGATCTTCGCGACCTGCGTTTCGTTTTCTTCGCGCTCCTGCTCGTACTCGTCGCCACTCCGCTTTGTTAGGACAATCAAGATCGGGAAGACGTTGACGTCTATCCCGAAGATTTTGCAGCGGGTGAGGTCACCGACGAAATCGATCGTCGCGTTGTCCAGCATGAACTGCATCGCATCTTCAGACGCGTCGGTAACAAGCAGTTTGTTCGAGATAACGAACGCTAGTCGCCCCCCATCGTCAAGCCATTCGAGGGCCTGTTCGATGAAGGCTAGGAAGATGTCGCTTTGTTCGTCACCAAAGGTATCGTGGAGCGAATCATATTCCTCACTAACTCTCGGGTCTTGGTTGTGCGTGCGTACGTAAGGTGGATTCCCGAATACCCACTCGTAGTCGTCTTCTTTCGCTTCGATGATGTTGTCCAGGTTCTCTGGGTCGTTTTCTCTGGCTCGATAGAACCGATCTTTGTCTACCTGCCCGGTTTCCTTCACCGTAAGCAGGGAATCGGTCTCATAGGTGCTAAACGACGGCATTTCAAGATGAGTATTACCCCCACTTCCACTGTATCGTTCCTGAAGCACCCGAATCAGGAGATTGCTTTGGGCGAGCTGAACTGCAAAGGGGTCAATGTCGAACCCACGCAGTTTCTCATTAATCACTCCAATCGCTTCCAGGAAGTCATCATCTCGAGTAAAGTCGTAGCCACTGTCCTTCAGCGACCCAATTACCCTACTCATCGCCTCCAACACGAACGTCCCACTACCGCAGGCCGGGTCAAGCACTTTGTCCCCGGCTCGAGCAATGTTGGACTCTTGGGTAGTGAAACCGGAGTAGTCCATCAAGAAGTGGACCGCCTGCGGCGGTGTGTAGAACGCACCGAGGCGTTTCCGTTTCTCGCTGTCCAAACACTGCTGGTACATCTCTCCGAAGATGTCACGGTCGATATCCCGGAAGTTGAAGTTGTCAAATCGTCGAAGAACGGTCTTGAGAACGTCCTCTTCGTAATGGTACCAGTCATGCGGTGTGTCTCGCCGGAAGAGCGGCGAGTAAACTTCCTCTGCTTGGCGAGACGCTGTCGTGAGTGGTTCTGTATACTTGTTGTTCCGCAGTTGCACTTTCTCGTCGAAGAACTTGATGAAGCCATCAGAGATGACCTGGCCGATTATACCCAGGTCTTCGAAGGTGCGAATGAGGAGTAAGCGGTTGTAGAGGACGTTGAGAGTCTGGAGTTGGAACGTCTCTCGAATCTCCTCTTTATCCGATTTACTTGCGCTTTCGTAGTCCTTGCCGGTCAATACAAGCCATTCCTGCCACTTGTCGTGCCAATCTCGGGAGTGTACGTACTCCGACTTTAGTTCTGAGACGTCATTTCGGAAGCCGATGAGTTCCTCACGGAATTCACCCGCTCTATCGATCCATTTTCCCTCGTTGAGGTTGCTTGAAGAAGCTGCTCCGTCGAGATGGTCTTCGTAGTCGAACTGTAAGTCCTCTGCGAGTGTGTCGATCGTATCTCGGTAGGGTTCCCAGTCGATGTAGTCGCGATATTCTTCTCTAAGTTTCTCGCGTTTCTCATCGATGTCATCGAGTTCTTCCTCGAATTCCTCGTACTGGTTTTGGTAGGCAGTAAATCGCCGTTGGATAGAAGGGAACAAATCTTCATTGAGCGCCGCGCGCGACGCCTTTATGAATTCTTGGAAGATCCCATCGTTACTGATATTACGCTCACTGGGGTGATCGTTCCATTCACCACTATACGTTTGCATGATGCGGGTTTCGAGTTGTGCAGCAGTACGTTCGACACTATCACTGTTGGTGTTCTGGTAAACCTCGAGGAGATCAAGTTCGAGTTCAGAAGCGGGAGAGTCGTATTCGTTGCTGAAGAAGATGTACCGTCCATCGGTTGCCAGAATGTATTTGAGTTTGAGTTGGTCGTTGTAGATGCGGGCCTCTTCGATAGCCTGCTCGATTTTGTATCGAGGGTTGTCCTCACTCCGGTCTTCGTCCCAGGGTTTCTTTAGCTCACCAACGATTCGAGTGATACCATCTTTGTCGCTCCAGACGAAGTCTGGCCGATCACCCGACTCGATAATTTCTTCATAGTCTGCATGCTCTAACCCGAGTTCCTTTAGGATCGGGACGCCATAGTTCTTGGCTGCGGTTTCCTCACCAAAGTTGGGATCTTCAACGACTTCGTCAAAATCGTCAGGTAAGTGTTCAGAGATAGATTCCGAAAGTTCACTCATGACTTGTTCCTTCCACCAGACCAGTATCATACTTTCCCTGTCGCCCTATCATCGGCTAGTTCGCTGGCTCTGGTTCCATGTCCGGATACGTGTATCAGTGTTCAAGCATTCGGGTTTCGTACTCGTTACGCCGGTCGACAATATTGGTGACAGTTCCGGTACTGCCAGCAACATCGACGTCTGCAACAACCTCCAGCCGTTGTCGGCTCGACGGAAAACGTATAACTGCTTTGACCACTCCACAGCACTGCAAATAGAATTAAAACCAACCGTGGGCGCGATAGCAGTGCGAAACCCGTCGACATCTGGGCGGTTACAGGCGGCACCAGAGTGCGGGAAACCGAAAGTGGGCCGGCTCAGATTCGAACCACGGTCGCGGCGAAGCCGCTCCCTGATTCGAATCTGCGCGGCTGCATTTCTCTACCTCACGGACGACTCGCTCCGCTCGTCGTCGTTGTTCGGTGGGAGAAATGGGCCGGCTCAGATTCGAACTGAGGTTACGGCCACCCGAAGGCCGAAGGATACCAAGCTACCCCACCGGCCCGCAATCGAGTCGAGGCCCGCCGACAGTTTAACGCTTGCGAATGGGTCCGGTTCAGGAGACTCGCGCCCCGAGCGTCTCACAGATCGCGGCCAGCTGGCGACGGGTCTCCGCCAGCGAGCCGGAATTGTCTACCCGGTGGTGAGGTTCCGCTGGTGGCTCGAACTCCGACTCCAGGAGCTCGTAAACGGCGAAGTCGGCGTCGCTCTCGTCACCCTCGCGTTCCGCGATACGCGTGCGAACGACGGACGTGTCACACTCGACGCGAACGAGTTCGAACCGGGCGTCGGCGTCGTCGGCGACCGCTCGCGCCCGTTCGCGGAGAGGTTCCCGGCGGAAGGTCCCATCGACGACGGCGACGCCGTCGCGCTCGAGCGCCCTGGACGCGCGGGCGAGCGTCGCCTCGTAGGTCGTCTGCGTCTCCGTCTCGGTGTATTCCGGGTTGGGGAACCGATCCTTGCGCACGACGTCGGTGCGGACGAGGTCCGCCTCAAGTCGCTCCGTGAGGTCTGACGCGACGGTCGTTTTTCCGGTGCCGGGGAGCCCGCAGACGACGACGAGACGCTTCCGTTCGGACATTTCGGGTTCGGTGAGTGAATGGGACGGAGGGGGTTTGGCCTTTGCGCTTCGATACGGGCCCAGAGGCGTCCCGTTCACGACGACTCGCAATGGCCCTCAGATCCGCTCGTAGCCCTCGGTGTCGAGGTAGTGGTGCACGACGGTGATCGCCTGGTCGGCGTGGAGCAGCGTCGGTCCGAGTCGGAGTCGTTGGTCGGCCGCCTCGGCCAGCAGGTCGGCCTCCTCCTCGGTGAAATCGTGATGATCCGAGAGGACGAATGTGGGGTCGGCGAGCGATTGTAGATCGGCGTCAACGACAGGATCACCGTCCTCGTGGAGTTGAATCACCGGGCCGTCCCCGGCGACTGCGTCGAGCGTCTCGGCGAACCCGCGTCGGTAGAGTTCGACCCCGGGGCTCGGCTCGGCGGGCAGCGCACCGATGGCCCCCTCGCGGTGGTCGAGGGCAGTCCGGACCAGCGCAGCCGTACTTCGCTCGTCGGGGTTGAGGTTCCGGAGGTCACTCCCGTCGAAGGTGATCGTGTAGGTGTCCTGGACGACGAGGTGGACCCGGACGTCGGTGCGGATGCCGTGTGAGGTGACGAACGCGGCGGTAATCGATCGACAGAGGGCATCGAGTCGGCCGGCGCCGCCGGCGAGGTCGTCGAGCGAGAAGTCGGCGTCGGTGGGGACGTCGTGGGCGATGAGGACGAACTGGCGCATACGGATACTCGATACTCGAGGCGCCTCGTGTGTATGGGTATCGGTCGCCAGGTCACACGCCAGTGGGTGGGTCGTCGGATTTCGTGCCAGTCGGTACGTCGCCAAACGTCGCCTCAATCGGTACGTCGCCAAACGTCGCCTCAGTCGGTACGTCCTCGGACCTCGCGTCAGTCGACAGGTCGCTGAACGGTGCGTCAGTCGTAGAGCATCGCACCCTGCCCTACCCGGGTCTGGTAGGCGCGACTCTCGACGCCCGCGTCGTCGAACGTCTCGAGCATCGCGTCGGCCACCGCCCGCTGGTTGCCGGTCCGACAGACCGCCAACAGGGACGGGCCGGCGCCGCTGACCGTTACGCCCGTCGCGCCGGCTTCCAGGGCCGCCGCCCTGACGTCGTCGTAGCCGTCGATCAGGGCCGCTCGAGCGGGTGTAACGACCGGGTCGTCCATCCCCTGCCCGACGAGGTCGGGATCGTTTCGCGTCATTCCCACCGCGAGCGTCGCCGCGTTTCCCACGGTTTCGGTGACGGCCGCTCGTGACGTCGACGAGGGGACGACCTCGCGGGCGTCGCGCGTCGAAACCACGGTTTCGGGGAGGCAGGCGACCAGCGAGAGAGAGGCGTCGACCTGCGTAATGCCGTCTTCGGTGACGACGGTGAACCCGCCCAGCAACGACGGCGCGACGTTGTCGGCGTGAGCCTCTCCGGAGACCAGCGCCTCGCCCTCGGCGGCCGCCGAGACGAGGTCCGTTCGACTGTGTCCGAGGTCGTAAAGGGCGTTCAGCGCGAGGGCGGCACCGGCGGCACTCGCGGCCGAGGAGCCGAGCCCCGACGACGGACGGACGCCCTTGTCGATGTGGATGTGGGCGGTCACCCCGAGCGCCTCCGCGACCGCCCCGACGGTGTTCGACTTCGGATCTTCCGGGATGTAGGTGCTACCGACGCCTGTCACCGAAATCGAGGTCTCCTCAGCGCGCTCGGCGCGCACGACGTCCGCGGGCGTCTCGAGTGCGAGGCCGAATACGTCGTAGCCACTGCCGAGATTCGCGCTCGTCGCGGGCGCTCGCACGGTTCGCATGGCGTGTCGTACCCACAGCGGCGGGAAAAAGGTAGCGAAGCGCGCGACTGTCGCCGCCCGAGTCGCGAGCCAGTCGTCACCCATCGGTGGCTACCGGTCCGGAGTCAGCCGGCATCTATCGGGAGCTACCGGTCCGGAGTCAGCCGGCATCTATCGGGAGCTACCGGTCCGCTTCCAGGTGGGTTCCAACTCCAGCAGCGGAGCCGATTATCGATGCTCGCCGAGTCGTCGAAAGTGGACGTGAAGAGAGAGTCCCGCGAGCCCGATCGCGACCAGGACGGCGTAGATCGTGACCTCGAGTGCGGCTGGGAGAGGGTCCATTACCCGTCATTTGCGATCCGGGTGGTACAATCTCACGGCTGGATATGTGTACGCCTCAAGTGCTGAAGCGGATCGACGCTACCCGTCAGCCGGTTCACCACGTTCGCTCTGGTCGTCGGCTCGGTCGACCTCGAGCGTCTCCTCGACCTGCGTTATGACGAGTACCGCGCCGACCGCAGCGATTGCGCCGCCGAAGAGAAACGGCACTCGAAAGCCGTAGCCGACGAGCGTCCCGGAGGCGAAGGGGCCGAGGGCGATGCCGAACCCGAAGGCCATCGTCAGCACCGACAGTTTCGTCCCGGACTCGCCCGCGCCCGCGAGGTCGCCGGCCAGCGCGAGCGAGGGGGCGAACACCATCGCACCGGCGACGCCCTGGGCCAGGCGGGCGAGCAACATCGTCTCGGGGGTGAACACGTACCCCTGCACAATCGTCGTCGGGATCAACAGGACCATCCCGGCGACGATGAACGGTCGTCGCCCGAACCGGTCGCTCGCCCGACCGATCGGCGTCTGGAGGATGATCTGCGCGATCACGAAGCCGGCGAACTGGAGCCCGAACCAGGTCGATCCCTGCTCGAGACGAGCGTTGATCTGGGGCTGGAGTGTCGCGAACAGAGCGATCGAGCCCGCGAGAAAGAGCGTCGCAACCCCGAGGGTGAAGACCGGGTCCAGGAGGTGACGACCCGACCGATCGAACACGTCGATGGAGAGATCCGACCCTGCGTCCGCCACCGTCGACTCGGGATCGGAGACCAGGACGGTGACCAGCAGGTAGCTCACCGCCGCGGTGACCGTCGCGACGTAGAAGGCTGCGTCGAACCCGTTGATGGCAACTCCGGGGTCGCTCGTCCCGGGGATCGACAGCGCGTACGGTCCCGCACTGACGACCGCCCCGGCAGCGACCGGACCGGCGCCGAAACCGATCAGCCGAAAGGTGTTGTAGACGCCCATGTTGCCGCCTCGATCCCGCGTGGTCGCGAGTTCGTTCACGAGCGCGATCGACGTCGGGACGATGAAGGCGACGCTCACACCCTGCAGGCCGCGAATCAGGAACAGGTGCGTGTAGGTGTCGGCGAAGACGTACGCCAGGTTGGTCACGGCCAACCCGGCGAGGCCGACCAGGATGAACGCCTTTCGCTTGCCCGTTCGGTCGGAGTACCGCCCGGTGAACGGCTGGGCGCTGCTGCTGAGAAAGCCGTACAGCGAGAGGATCGTGCCGATGACGACGGCCTCTTCGAGGCCGAACGCGTTTCCGGCGATCAGGTCGCTGCCGACGTACAGCGGGATGACGATGATTAGAAACGAGTTGCCGACGCCGTCGGCCATCCGGGCGAACGCGAGCGCCAGCACGCGCCGGTCCACGCGAAAGAGCGAGAGGAAGCGACCGACGATCGACAGCATGCCTCCACCTCCGGGGTACAGCCGAGTAATCGTTCCGGAACCGGGTTCACTTTCTGGAACCCGGAACGACCGCGGACGCTCCGCCCGTTCGACTGCGAACCAAAACGGCTACTCGCTGGCAGACGAATCCCCCGTGTATGGTCTCTCGAGAGAGTCGCGTCCTGCTGGGATCGATGGCGCTCGTCGCCGCCGTCATCCTCGGGCTGGACCTCGTGACGAACGCGCTCGGATTGCCTCGCTGGTCGAGTCCGCTCTTTGGCTTCCTAGTGATCGTCGGGCTCGGCGTCGCCGTACCGCAACTGTACCTCGCACGCACCGACGACGAGCGATCGCCCCTCACCCGGCTACGGATCGTGGTCTTCCTGACCGTCGTCTTCGCGTTCCTGTTCGTGGGGGGCGCCCAGGGGCTCGAGCGACAGGCGATCGCCGGCCTCACAGCCCTCACCGTCGTCGGCTGGTTCGGCTACGAGTTCCTGGTTGCCTATCGCGCCGCGAAGGAGGACCCCTCCCGCCTCCCCGACGTCGACGGCGGGCCCGGGGGCCCCTGAGTGGCGTTCCAAGCCTGATCTGATGGGTGAAACCGATAGCGTTTATCCGGTTTTCACTCACCAGTCGACGCCTGGAAGAATGCTGAGTACGGAAGGCATACCCGTCCGGCGGGCCAATCGGCGGCTATGACGACCGACGACCCTGACTCTGACCCTAACCCTGATCCTGGCTCCTCGAGCGACCGCGGAGCCGCCACCGACGTCGACCGCGAGGAGTACCGCCGGGCACTCGAGGAAAAACGCGCGGAGAAGGACCAATTCTTCGCCGATCACCCCCAGTCGCCGATCCCACCCGAGGACCGCGAGGACTTCGACGGCCTTGGGTACTTCGAACCGGACCTCGAGTACCGGGTGAAAGCGACGGTCGACCTGGAGGAAGACCCCGAGGCCGACCCCGTCGCGATGGAGACGACCGCTGGACGCGAAGTGCGCTACCTCCGGGTCGCAACCCTCACGTTCGACCTCGATCGGGGGGATCCGGACCTCGCGGGGGGAAGGTACGAACTCGCGGCCTATAGTCAGGACGGGCGCATCGACGAACTGTTCGTCCCGTTCCGGGACAAGACGACGGGCCAGCAGAGTTACCGCGGCGGCCGGTACATGGAACTCGACGTCGACGGCGACCTCGAGGACGGACAGGCCCTCGTCGTCGACTTCAACCTCGCGTACTCGCCGTTCTGTGCGTTCAGCGAGACGTTCGACTGTCCGCTTCCGCCCGAGGAGAACTGGCTCGATGTGGCGATTCCGGCGGGTGAGAAGACGTACTGAGAGGCGAGGAGAAAGTGGACTGAGAGGCGGGGAGAAAGTGGACTGAGAGGCGAGGAGAAAGTGGACTGAGAGGCGAGGAAAATCGTACTAAGCGGGAATCGACGACGTCAGGGCGCGACGCCCACCGTCAAGAGCGTCCCGTACTCCCGGTACCGTTCGACCATGTCCTCGCGCGTCTCCCAGTCGTCGGTAGGGAAAGCGCTCTCGTCCGGAATCTCGGTCTCGCGATCCGGAATCGAGTCCTGTTCGGCGACGTACAGCCCCGCCTCCTGGAAGGCCTCCCGGTACTGGTCGCGACTCCAGCGGGTCATCTCCACCGAGATGGTGTCCTGCCAGCCGTGTGAGTGGACGTTCTCCTCGTAGTAGTTCACGGCGCAGTAGAAGGTCCCGCCCGGGCGAAGCACGCGAGCGACCTCCGCGAGCGCCTCGTGAGGGTCGGCGGCGTAGTAGAACGCCTCCATCGTCCAGACGTGGTCGACGCTATCGTCGGCGAACGGGAGGAATCCGAAGTCGCCGACGACGTAGCCGACGCGCGAATCGTCGGTGTAGCTCGCGGCATTGCGGGCCATCTCGGGTGCGCCGTCCAGACCGTAAACCGCTCCGGCATCGTTCGTCTCCTGGAGGGCGCGTCCGGCGTAGCCGCTGCCACATCCCAGGTCGAGAACGGTGTCGCCTGCTTCGACCGGCATCCGCGCAAGCGCGTGCTTCGCCGTGTGCCAATGGCGTGTCTCCATACCCTTGTCTCGACCGTCGGTCGCCCACTCGTCGAATTCCTCGCGAACGCTCATGATACTATTCGAGCGCGAGTGACGAAAGGTACTTTCGGTTGCCGCCCCGACCGCGTCCGGACCGACACACTCTTTAGGTCGTCCTAAATAGATGCACGTGGAGGGATTTAGGCCAGCCAAAACCCGTGGGCATCGGGCGATGGTTCGTCGACGAGCCACTGCCAGCCCTCCGTTCTCACGTTTTCGACGGACGATACCGACAGGTATTTGTGCTTTAGGTCAACCTAAAATTACGTATGGCAACGCACGACCGCGACGACTCGCTGGATACCGACCGCCGTCGACTCCTCGCTGGTTCCGGCCTCGCCGTCACCGGGCTTGCCGGGCTGGCCGGCTGCCTCGGCGGAGGGGACGATGGTAACGGTGACGGAAGCGACGGCAACGGAAGCGACGGCAACGGAAGCGACGGTAACAGTGATGGAAACGACGGCAACGGTGACGAAAGCAACTCCTCCAACCCCGATGGCGAACCAGTCACCGCCGAGGGAACGTCCTGGGACGACCTCCCCGACCTCGAGGGCTCGCTCACCATTTACTCCGGCCGAAAGGAATCGCAGATCGATCCCGTGCTCCGGGACATCGAAGACTACTACGACGACCTCACCGTCGAAATCCGTTACGACGACAACGAGACTCACCTGAGCACCATTCTCGAGGAAGGCGAGAACAGCCCGGCCGACATCTTCTACACCCAGGATTCCGGTACGCTGGGCGCGCTCGCGAACGAGGGACGAACGACGTCACTGCCGGACGACATCATCGACACCGTTCCCGACGCGTGGCGCGACCCGGACGGCACCTGGACCGGCGTCTCTGGACGCGTTCGCTGTATCGCCTACAATACGGACACGTGGAGCCCCAGCGACCTGCCGACGGACATCTTCGCGTACCCCGACGACGAGCGGTTCCAGGACGAGATGGGGTGGCGCGTCGACTCCGGATCGTTCCTCGCGTGGGTCCGCGCGCTCATGATCGAACATGGCGAGGAGACCACCCGCGAGTACCTCACGGACATGGAGGACGCGGGCGTCACCGGCTACGAGGGCGGATCGACGACTCCTGAGGCGATCACCACCGGCGAGGTTACCGTCGGCTTCGTCAACCACTACTATGTCGGCCGGCTGATGAGCGACCAGCCTGACGCCCCGATCAACGTCACCTACACCGACGGCGACCTCGGGTCGCTGTTCAACGTCTCCGGGACTGCCGTCCTCGACAGCAGCGACGAACAGACCCTCGCCACGAACTTCATCCGCCACCTCCTGGGCGACGAGGGCCAGCAATTCTTCGTCGAGACGAACAAGGAGTACGCCGTCATCCCCGGCGTCGACTACGTCCACGATCAAGTACCGCCGCTCGACGAGATCAACTACCCCGACTTCGACCTGAACCAGCTCGCCGACATCGAGCCCGCCGTCGACCTCCTCCGCGAGGTCGGCATCCGGTAAACCGACAGCGACCACGAGCACTCGAAGGCGAGCGCCCGTCGCTCACTCGAGACGGGAACGCAAGCGTCCGGCCCGCCGACTCGACCGGCACGTCCCATAGCACGCCGCCGGTTTCGGCGCGTCGTCCTGCCGGGTCTCGATGCCTCCGGATTCAATTCGATCCGGTTCGACCCGTCTCGCGTATCACAGCGTCGAACGATGTCCCCCCTTCCGAAACCCTTTACAGCATACTCTGGCAATTTTCGAGTAGCGAAACGTACTGTCTGCGGCCCCGCCACACCATGAGCGACCAACCAGTCTCCGAACCTGCCCGACCGGGAGCCGCCAGACCGCTCGGATTGACCCTCCTGAGCGGGGCCATCGCCGCCCTGATGGTCTTTCCGCTCACCTGGCTCCTCTATCGGGCCAGCGGGGTCGAGTTCGAACGCGCCTACGGGATCGTCGTCCGCCCGCGCACTCTCGAAATTCTCACCAACAGCGTCCTGTTGATGGTCGGCGTGACCCTTCTCTCAGTGTTCATCGCCGTCCCGCTCGCCGTGTTGACCGTCCGGACGGACCTCCCCTACCGTCGGTTCTGGACGGTCGTCGTCGCCCTCCCGCTGGCCGTCCCCAGCTACATTGGCGCCTTCGCGTTCGTCTCCGTCTTCCGACCCCGCGGAATCGTTCAGGGATGGCTCGAGCCACTCGGCGTCCAGGAACTGCCGAGCATCTACGGCCTCCCGGGTGCCATCGTCATCATCGCCCTCTACACCTACCCCTACGTCTACGTCACGACGCGAGCGGCCCTGATCCGGCTGGACACGACGCTCGTCGACGCCGCGCGAACGCTCGAGCACGACCGCCTGGCGGCGTTCCGGCGCGTGACCCTCCCCCAGATTCGCCCGGCGATCGTCGCCGGTGCCCTGCTCGTCGCCCTCTACGCCGTCTCCGACTTCGGCACTCCCGCGTTCCTCCAGGCGGAAGTCTACACGCGACAGATCTACCTCGAGCACCGGAGCCTCGGCGGAGCAGACTACGCCGCGTTCCTCTCGCTGCAGTTGATCGTCATCACGGTCTTCATCCTGGCCGTCGAGTCCCGGGTGCGCGGGAGCGAGACGATTCACACCTCCGGTGCTGCCGGCAGGACCGACGACCGCATCCGCCTCGGCCGCCTCAAATATCCGGCGACGCTCGCCTGCGGGCTCCTCGGGTTCGTGACGCTGGCGATGCCGATCCTGATCTACCTCTCGTGGCTCTCGACGAGCCAGAGCGACGTCCCAGAGAGCTTCACGTTCCAGTGGGTGTACGTCTGGAATTCGGTGCAGGTGGCTGGACTGGCGGCGGTCGTAGCCGCCCTCTTCGCCCTGCCCGTCGCCTACCTCTCGGCGCGCTCTGACTCCCGGCTCGGGCACCTCTTCGAGCGGGCGACCTACGTCGGCTACGCCGTTCCCGGGATCATCATTGGCCTCGCGCTGGTGTTCTTCGGCGCGAACTACGGCGACCTCGCCCTGGGACCGCTCTCGCTGCGCGTCTACCAGTCGATCCCGATCCTCGTCTTCGCGTACGTCGTCCGGTTCATGCCTCAGGCGGTGGGCTCGACCCGGACGTCGATTCTGCAGGTAAACCCCCGTCTCCACGAGGCCGCTCGAACTCTCGGACACGGCCCGCTCGAAGCGTTCCGACAAGCGACCCTGCCGTTGATTGCCCCCGGTATCGTCGCGGGCGCAGCACTGGTCTTTCTCACGACGATGAAGGAGCTACCGGCGACGCTGCTCCTGCGGCCGACCGGCTTCGAGACGCTCGTGACGCGGATCTGGGCGGCCGAGAGCGCCAGCCTCTACGGCCACGCGGCGATTCCCGCCCTCATACTCATCCTCGTTTCGGGAATTTCGATGGTCATCATCCTCCGGCAGGAACGGGTGTGACGCCGGTAGCCGCCGCTCGAGACATCACTCCTGGATGGACGGGATATCGAGGAGACGATGCACGAACCCGAGTGGCGCGCGTCACCTCCGCCCGCGGTACGGCGCGGAACTCGCGCAGCCGTTCGGTCAGGTCACGACGACGGAAACCGAACGCCGTCGGACATCCGCATCCTTAAGTCAATCCCGAAACTTGTTCCCTCCAGTATGGAGTACGCGCTCGAAATCGAGGGGACGCCGGAGACCGTACCGGGGGGGACGGGAATTCTCCTCCTGCACCCGAGCACCGGCGAAACGGACCGCATCGACACCGACTTTCTGAAGACCGACACCGATTCGTTCCTCGTCGTCTCGACGCGAACCACCGCCCGAGAGGTCACCCAGAAACTCGAGTACTACGACGTCGACGAATCCCGCGCCGTAATCCTGGACACCCTGAGCATCGAGCGGGGCTACTCCCGGCGCTCGAGCGACGATGTCCACTACGTCGCCGCCCCCGACGACGTCGACGGCATCGTCCGTCAGGTCGAGCGCTTCCTCGAGGAAAACGACGGGAAGGTACGGCTGAGTTTCGACTCGGTCACCGAACTCGCCTACTACGCCGGCGAAGACGCCGCTCTCGAGACCGTCGAACGGCTGGTGGGGTTGCTCGAGGAGCATGACGCCGTCGGCCTGTTTCACCTCTCCGAGGAGGTCCACGACGCCGACGTCGTCGATCAGTTCCGAGGACTGTTCGCCGGTATCGTCGACCTGGACGAGGACGGGACCGTCACGGCGGAGTTCTGATCGGCGGGTCGCGGGCGCGGATTTACTACTTCGAGTCTTCGAGTTCTACTTCGAGTGCTTACGCTTCGAGTGCTCATACTTCGAGTGCTCACACATCGAGTGCTTACGCATCCTCGAGCGCCGCGAACGTCTTCTCGGCCCACCGGACCGCGTAGGACGGGCCGTGGTCGCGGTAGGCGCTCGTATCGAGGGCCGCGAACGGGGCCGGTAACTCGAGGCCGTGTTTGATAGCTGCACACGCGAGTTCCGTCGCGTCGGCGAGGTCCGTCTCCCCGTGGGCGACGGCCCCCGGGAGTTCGGAGACCCGACCCTCGAGTCTCGTCCCGGCGTCCGCCCACGCTTCCGCCAGTTCGGGGTGGGCGTCCGTCCAGGACCGGAAGACATCGCGGGTCTGTAGTCCCGTCCAGCCGTCGTACAGCGCGGCGGCGATCTGGTAGGTGGCGTTCGGTTCGAGCGGGACGGCCGCGTCGAGGTCTCGATACGCCTCCTCGAAGAACCCCAGGAAGTGTTCGGGTACGTCGAGGCCGAGTTCGACGAGCGCTTCGGCGAGTAGGAAGTCGAGGAAGGACTCGGGCGTCCCCTGGACGCGACTCTTGACCAGCACGACCGGCGGCCTGGTCTGGCGAGTCCAGACGATGCTCCCGTCTCCGGGCATCCCGATGGTGAAATCCCGTCCAGCGTACCGGGCGAGGAGGCGCGGTGCGTCCTCGGGAAGCCACTCGGCTGGGTAGGTCGACGGCTCGAGACCCTCGACCAGCAGGCCGAGATCCTCCGCCTGGGCCGGCGGAAGCGTCTCGAAATCACGGCCCGCGTCCAGGACGAGCGCCTCGGGGGCGTGTTCCTCGCGAACGGCGTCGACGGCCGGCGAGAGGGTGCGTTCCTCGAACATCAGGCGGCGACGATCGCCTGGGCGACGAACAGCAGCGCCAATAGGGCCGAGGCGGCGATCGTGGTGACGACGACCTTCGTTGCAGTGCTCATGGCGCCAACTCGGCGAGCGATTCGCTTAAAACCATCTGTCTGCCCGCGCTCGAGGGTGCGTTCGACCGGCGGTACCGGAAAATTCGGCGGACGTATCTAGGTCCCGTGGTCCCACGAGCCCATGTACTCGCGCTGGACGTCCGTCAGGTCGTCGAACGCGACGTCCTCGGCGGCGAGTTTGATCTCGGCGATCTCCTTGTCGAGTTCGTCCGGCACGTCGTGGACGCCGGGGCCGTACGCCTCGCCGTTCTCGACCATCTCGCGGACGCAGACGGCCTGGATACCGAAGCTCTGGTCCATGACCTCGACCGGGTGGCCGAGCGCGATGGGGGCCGCGAGGTTGACGAGTCGTCCCTCCGCGATTACGTTCAGGCGGCGGCCGTCCGCGAGTTCGTACGCCTGCACGCCGTCGCGAGCCTCGTAGGTGTCGACTGCGAGGTCGGCGAGTCCCTCGAGGTCGACCTCGATGTCGAAGTGGCCCGCGTTGGCCAGCAAGACGCCATCTTGCATGACCTCGAAGTGCTCCTCGACGATGACGTCGCGATTGCCCGTCGTCGTGAGGAAGACGTCGCCGATCTCGGCGGCCTCGACCATCGGCATCACGTCGTAGCCCTCCATGTGGGCCTCAAGCGCCCGTCGGGGCTCGACCTCGGTGACGATCACGTTCGCGTTCTGGCCGGCAGCCTTCTTCGCGACGCCCTTCCCGCAGTAGCCGTAGCCGGCCACGACGACGTTCTTGCCGGCCCACGAGAGGTTCGTCGTCATCGCGATGGACGCGAGGGAGGACTCGCCGGTGCCGTGGACGTTGTCGAACAGTCGCTTCATCGGCGTGTCGTTGACCGCGAAGACGGGATACTCGAGCGCACCGTCTTCGTCCATCGCGCGCAGGCGGTGAACGCCCGTGGTCGTCTCCTCGGCACCGCCGACAATGCCGTCGATGAGTTCGGGGTAGTCCTCGTGGACGGCCGCGACGAGGTCCATCCCGTCGTCGACGGTGATCGTCGGCTCCAGGTCGAGCGTCGCGTGGATCGCGTCGTAGTACTCCTCGCTGTCGACGCCGCGTTTCGCGTAGCACGTAATGCGCTCGTGGGTGTCGAGCGCCGCGCTCACGTCGTCGTGGGTCGAGAGCGGGTTACAGCCGGTGATGGCGACCTCGGCGCCGCCATCGGCCAGCAACTCGACGAGGTTCGCCGTCTTGGCCTCGACGTGCATCGCCATCGCGATGCGCTCGCCCTCGAGTGGCTGATCGGCCTCGAATTCCTCCCGGAGCGCGGTGAGGATCGGCATGTGCTGGGCGGCCCAGTCCATCTTGCGTCGGCCCTCCTCGCGTGCGGACTCGAGGTCCTGGACGTCCGAGTCGGGGTCCTCGGCGGCGGCCGATAGCTGGTCGCTGATCGGTGGATAGTCGGTCATGTTCCGATAGAGGCAGAGGGCGCTCAAAACCCTACCGAAGGCGGGTCGGGTTGCGAGGGAGTCGTCGACGTCTCGAGGTCATAATTGGGCCCCGATCGGCGGCGGGTCCGAAGAAACCTGTCGGTTCGGGTGTGGAGTAGCGGCTCGAAGAGGTCACGTTTCGAGAGGGGAGTCCAGGAGCGGGGTATCCGGCGAGGAGCGTAGTGAGTGCCTCTGACAGCGACCGCGTCCGGTACGCTCCCCCAGCAGCGCGTTCGACCCGAAGCCGGTTGGGGGGTCAGTCCGGGTTCGGGTTCTGATTCGGGCTCGATTCGGGTTCTATCGTGGTCGAGCGGAGTTAGTTGTCGCCACCGTCCTCGTCGTCGCTGTCTTCGTCGTCGCTTTCTTCGTCAGTTTCGTCGATCCCGTCAACTTCTTCCCCATCGTCGTCCACATCGTCGTCAGGACCTGCGTGGGCTGGTGGGCCGCGCTCGTCGTCATCGTCTCTGTCCGGCGGGCCACGACGGTCGTCATCAGCGTCATCGCCTTCGTCGTCGGCGTCACCATCGTCGTCCGCATCGCCGTCAGGACCCGCGTGGGCTGGTGGGCCGCGCTCGTCGTCACTCGGTGGACCGGCGTGATCCGGGGCGTTCCCGGGATTGTTCTGGACGACGAAGTTCGCGACGGCGATTCCGAACGGACCATCCGTGTCGTTACGGTTCTCCTCGATGAACTGCGAGACGAGGGCACCGAAGGAGTCGGCCGACTCGTCTTCGTCACCGTCTTCGTCATCGGCCGCCTCGAGCGTCACGCTCGTGGTGGCCGTCACGTTTTCGGCGGACGCCGTGAGATCGACGGAGACGTTCTCCTCGGGGGTCGGCAACGCGACGGTTCCGTTCTCGTCGGCCGTGTACGTTCCGTTACCCGCGTAGGAGGCGTTCTCGTCGCTCGGGGCGACCTCGAGTGTGGCGTTGTCGGCTGCCGTTCCGTTGTGTTCAATCGTCACGACGACGTCGTCCGTCTGGTCGACATCGATCGTGAGCTGCGATTCGGTCGTGTCCTCGCTGGCCATGGCCGCCGCACCGAGCGGGGCCAGCACCGAGAGGATCATCGCCGCAGCCAGTACCGCTGCGGTGAGTGTGTGGCGTCTCATCCCGGCTGGAACACCCTCGAGATCACTGATAAACCCCGTCAGCAGTTCGGGTTCGTTGACGTTCGTTTTGGCCGTCCGAGAACCGTTTATAGCGTTTATAGAATACACTGAGTGTTCAACGTACGCTCACGGCTGCAGCGCATCCGAGACCGACCGTTCGTTTCGCTGAACAGTGCGAACGACCCCGGTCAGGCCACCCGCTCCAGGACGGCCGCGGCGTGCTCGGTCGCTCGTCGTCGAACGGCGTCCTCGTCGAGCGTCTGGACGACCCGGTCACGCATCAGCACCTGCCCGTCACAGACCGTGTGGCGGACGTCGTTCGCGGCGGCCGCGTACGTCAGATGGCTCACGAGGTCGTGGCGGGGCGTCAGGTGGGGCGCCTCGAGGTCGATCACGGCGAGATCGGCCGCGCCGCCGACCTCGAGGCGGCCGCTCTCGAGACCGATGGCGTCGGCGCTCCCCTGGGTGAGCATCTCGACGACCGCCTCGGCGGGGACCGCGCTGGCGTCGTTCGCGGCGAGCTTGCCGAGCATCGCGGCGTCGCGGGCCTCGTCGAGCATCGAGAGATCGTTGTTCGAGGCGGCGCCGTCCGTACCGAGGCCGACCGTGGCCCCTGCGTCGAGGAGTCCCTGGACCGGCGCCATGCCGCTGGCGAGTTTCATGTTCGACGCCGGACAGTGGATCACGCCGGTTCCCGTCTCGGCGAGTAACTCGATCTCGCGCTCGTTCAGGTGAACACCGTGGGCGACGAAGTCCTCGTCCTCGAGCATCCCGACCTCGTCGGCGTACTCGAGCGGGCGAATGCCCTGTGCCTCGACGATGGGGTGGACCTCGTCGGTGGTCTCGTTCGCGTGGTAGTGGACCGGGATATCCTCAGTACGGGCCTTCGGGATGAACTCCTCGAGAATCTCCTGAGAGACGGTCGTCAGCGAGTGGGGCATGAACGCCGTCGAGATGCGACCGTCGGCCGCGCCGTCGAACTCGCTGGCCACGTCGAGACTCTCCTGGGCATCCGCTCGGGCATCGGCCTCGTCCTTGCCGACGGTGACGATACCGTGACCGAGTCGCGCCCGGAGGCCAGCCTCCTCGACTGCGGCGGCGATTTCGGGCACCTCGAAGTACATGTCGGCGAAGCCGGTGACGCCGCCCTTGATGAACTCGAGCAACCCTAACTCGGTGCCAGCCCGGACGTCCTCGGCCGAGAGGGCGGCCTCGACGGGCCAGATGTCCTCTCTGAGCCAGGCGTCGAGGGGCTTGTCGTCGGCGTACCCCCGCAGGAGCGTCATCGCGACGTGGGTGTGGCCGTTCACGAAGCCGGGCGTCACCAGGCAGTCGGTCGCCTCGAGCGTCTCGTCGGCCGCGAGGTCCTCGCCGATCTCGAGAATCTCGCCGGTCGATTGATCGATCAGTACGTCCGCGCGGTCGACGGTTCCGTCGGGGCGGAGGCAGTCCCCGCCGACGATCGCCAGCGTGGTCATTGCGTGACGTTTCGGCGGGGGAGGTGTTAATCTGCCGTCTCCGATTTCGACGCCGCCTCGCTCTCCGCCGATTCGCCGGCCAGCGGTAACGTGAACGCAAACGTCGACCCCTCCCCGGGTTCGGACTCCACCCAGATGCGCCCGTCGTGGCAATCGACGATGCGCTTACTCAGCGCCAGTCCGATCCCCGTCCCCGGATGTTCGTCGCGGGTGTGGAGTCGCTCGAACACGTCGAAGATCCGATCCTGGTTCTCCGGGCTGATGCCGAGCCCGTCGTCCGTCACGCTCACCTGGCACAGCTCCCCATCCTGTTCGGCGCCGATATGGACGGTCGGAGACTCCTCGTCGGTGTACTCCAGGGCGTTGCTCAACAGGTTCTGAAAGAGCTGTCGGAGCTGCTCGGCGTCGCCACGAACCATCGGAAGCGGGTCGACTCTGAGGTCCGCCTGGGACTCCCCGATCTTCATCCGCAGATCCGAACGCACGTTCTCGACGACCGTCTCGAGGTCGACCGGTTCGAACGACCCCGACTCGGTGTCGACCCGCGAGTACTCGAGGAGCGCCTTGATCATCCGATGCATGCGTTCGGCCCCGTCGACGGCGTACGCGAGGAACTCCTCGCCGTCCTCGTCGAGGTCGTCGCCGTACCGGCGTTCGATCAGCTGCAGGTAACTCGAGACCATCCGCAGGGGCTCCTGGAGGTCGTGGCTGGCCGCGTAGGCGAACTGCTCGAGTGCGCGGTTGGAGTCCTCGAGTCGGGTGACGTAGTGCATCAACTCGAGGGATTGCTGGCGCCGGGCGAGCAGCGAGTTGAGCTGTCGAACCAGCGGCTCACGCTCGATCGGCGCGGTGACGATCTCGTCGACCAGGAGCGAGTCGTCGTTCTCGTCCGGGTCGGGGAGGACGATTCGAGGGTTCGTCCGTTCCCGCCGGACGAGGACGACCGGGCAGAACGCCGGATCGCTCTTTTCGACGTGCTCTTCGAGGGGCGCGTGGTAATCGGGGAACGAGAAGTCGTCGACCAGGTATGCGTCGGCCTCGACCACCGACTCGTCGGTGAGCACCTCGTAGCGATCCTCGAGCAGGTGACGGACGGCCGCCCGGTTTCGGTCCTGGGAGATCAGGAGCTGAACGCGGCTTTCGGACCGTCGGTGCTCGACGCGGTTCGGGTTACTCATTGGTCGTGTGTTCCAGCTGGTGGAGGGCTGTCGATCGACTCGGGCCTCGGTCACTCATCCTGCGCCAGGTCGCGAATATCGCTCATACGGGGGTTCCCCTGGAGCACGCCGTGGAGTCCGGAGAGCGGGTCGCCGACCCGGAGGCCGTCGTCGGTGATCTCGAACTCCCGGAGACTGTGCTCGAACCCGCCGGTTCGTTTCTTCAGGACGCCGATGACCTTCCGCAGTCGACCGTCCATCTCGACGTAGCTCATAAACATGAGGTTGTCAGCCAGGTAGCTGATGTTCGGGCTCGTCGCCGTCGAGATACCGGTGATCTCGGAGATCTCGTTCGTGAAGATAACCGTCACGCCCTCGTTTTTGAGGTAACGGGTCAGGCCGTGAAGCTTTCGAATCAGTTCTGACTCCTCACCCTGAACCGAGATCGTGTAGCCGTCGATACCGTCGATGAACACGACGTCGGTTCCCTCAGTCTCGACCTGCTCGATGACTCGGTGAGCGAACTCCTCGCTCGAGAGGGTGAGTGGTTCTACCTGCTCGATCGTGAGATCACCCGATTCGCGCATGTCGCCGATGGGGAACCCGATCGATTTGGTTCGGTGACAGTAGGTCTCGATGCTCTCCTCGAAGAGGTAGGCCGCACAGGTCATCCCCTCCTCGACCGCCCTGGTCACGAACTGCGTCCCGACGGTCGTCTTCCCGACGCCAGAGGGGCCGCTGATGAACGTGACCGTCCGTTGCTCGAACCCGCCCTCGAGCAGGTCGTCGAGTTCGTCGACTCCCGACCGAAGCGGAGTCGGATCGAACGTCGTCTCTTCGTGCACGGGAACGACGTCCGGGTAGACCTCGATCCCGTGTTGGCGGATCTCGAGACCGTGTTCTCCCTCCATCTGGCCGAGCGCGCGGTGTTTCGCGGGGGTGATGCGTCGTCCATCGATCCCGCGAGTGAGTTCGATGATCCCGTCGCTCAGCGAACGAACCTCGGCGTCGGACTTTTCGTCGTAGGACGTGGGCGCCGTGGCGACGACCGTGATGTCGCGCTGTTTGAGGAAACGCATGAACGCGAGCATCCGCTTGCGGAACTGATAGCCGCTCGACTCGACGTACCGGAGCTGGGTAATCGGGTCGAGGACGACCCGCGTCGGATCGATCTCCTTGATCGCGTCGTGAATATCGCGGGTGTACTGCTCTTGCTCGAGGTCGCTCGGGTGAACCAGGTCGTAGGCCTCGTCCTGGGTGAAGAAGTCCGATTCGGGCCCCAGGTCGAGGAATTCGGCATCCCTGACGTCGATTCCGACGGCCAGCCCGTTCGAGACAATTTCCTCTTGGGATTCCTCGCCGTGGATACACAGCACGGTCTCTCCCTCGTCCAGCCCAGCCTCGAGGAAGTGCATACCGAGAAGCGTCTTCCCCGTGCCCGGTTCGCCCTGAACGAGATACATACGACCACGGACGAATCCGCCGTTCAGAAGCGTATCGAGGCCATCAATTCCCGATCGGATCGTTGAGATGGACGCCGACATAGACGACGGGACACTACGAGAAGGGTGAGATAAAACCTGTGTGCTCCACACCCTGAAAATCGTAACGAGCGACGGTTGTCACCGGTATTCGGCACAATCGATCGGGAATCGATGCAAGTGTGGTAGCAACCGCCACAGTCTCCGCATCGGTCGGACCGCCGGAGACACCACGACGTCGGACGCGATTGTGAGGATTCGCTACCCTCGAGACCCGCAGCGACCTTCATCGCGCCCGTTACAGTCGGCGGATTTATCGCTTTGTTGACCGTACGTGACGTATGGCGACACGTTCGCGACCGGCGACGGACTCGAGGGACGGGCCACTCGTGCTCGTGCTTGCGCTAGCGGTTCTAACGCTCCTGACGGCGCTGTACCTCCTGGTCACGGAATCGTCGATTCGACCGGCCGTCGGCGCGTCGCTCCTGGCGTTCGGGTTCGCCGCGTTCGCCGCCGTCGATCAATTGAGCGAGCGACGGGTGCTCGTAGCCCTCGAGGCAGGGTGGCGCGAGCACCGACCGTACGTCGGCTTCGCCGCCGCGACCTTCGCTATTGGGATCCTCCTGGGAGTGCTCCTCTACGCGCTCGGGGTCGACCTGCTCGAGTTCGTGCTCGAGGCCCTCGGAGAGGAGTTCGTTGGCGACGAGGAACTCGAACCCGGTGCCGGATCGGGGTCCGGATCCCCCTCGATCGAACTGACGGCCGGACTGTTCGTCGTCAACAACTCGGGCCCCTTCGCGCTCGCCATTCTCGGCGCCGTCTCGCTCGGAGCGTTCACGCTTCTCATCATGGTTTTCAACGGCATCCTCATCGGAAATCTCGCCGTCGGCATCGGCGGTCAGATGGGGTACGCCGAGTTCGTCACCCTGCTCGTCCCCCACGGCGTGTTCGAACTCACCGCGCTCTTCATCGCCGCCGGCATCGGCTTCCGGCTCGTCCACCGGTTCGGTCAGCGTCTCCGCGGGAGCCGCGACTCGTTTCTCACGAAGCGGTACCTCTATCGGACCGGCCTGCTGGCGTGCTTCGGCTGGTTCCTGCTGGTACTTGCAGCGTTCGTCGAGGCGTACCTGACCATCGCCATCGCAGAAACACTCTTCGAAATCTGATCGGCTGATCGCCGGGGCGGGTTCCGGGATTGGTGAGACCAGCAACTGCGGCGTCCTGGACGCTCACTCTCGAGGCGAATCGTCCACCGGAACCTCCCTGTCGTCGGTCGTCACCGGTACGGCCACGGACCCCGGTGGCGCGTCAGTCACCGTCGCCGTCACCGTCGTCTCCTCGAGGTCCGCTTCGGACTCAAGGACCTCGTAGCCGTCGTCCGTCTCGACGGCGACCGCGACGTCGGTCGGACTGGCTCCCGGCGGTAGTTCCGAGGGATCGTACGGGAGTTCGATGCGGCAGGCCACGAGTCCCTCGACCTCGTCGACGGCGTTCAGTTCGACCGGATCGCCCAGCGCGCCGGGCGGGGCCTCCGTATCGGATTCGACGATTTCGACGGCGTCGGGGACCGAGGAGGCGACCAGTTCCAGGCGAGCGGTCGTTCCGGGAGCGGTCCGCTCGAGCGTCCGTTCGATGATGTCCTGTGGATCGTAGCCGGGAATGGGCATGGACCAATGTTCGAGCGTAATCGCCGTAGTTCCCCGGCGTGCTATCGCGTGGTTGGTCGTCCGCGGCCGCGGTCAGACCGAAAGCACCGGCTGACTCGCGTACGAGAGGACGTACTCGGCGGCCTTCTCGAGGACCTCCGTCGGCGCGTCGGTCACGGACTCGCGCGGGAGCACGATGAAGTCGGCGTCGACGGACTCGGCGGCGTCGAGGACGACGCTTCCAGGATGGCGCGTCTTGATCGACGGCGAGAAGCCGTGGGCCGTCGACGTCGAGAACTGGACGTCGTAGGCGTCGGTCACGCCTGCGACCTCCTCGAGGAAGCCCTGGGTATTCTCGGCGACGTCGGCTTCGGTGACGACGCCCGAATCCATGCCGTGAACGACCTCCCGGCCGAGGACGAACAGGACGTGGACAGTGGCGTCGTATCGGTCGGCGATGGCGACGGCGTACTCGACGGCGGTAGCGGAGTCCTCGCTGCCGTCGACGGGGGCGAGCACGGTGTCGACGGTGAGCGGATCGCTGACGTCCATACGGCCAGTGGGTGTGCCGGTGGCAAAAAACCAACCGTCTCCACGCTCGGGCGGTCGTCCGTCGGCCGCGCTGTCGAGACGCGCCCACCGTCGACGGGAGTGTCGAAACGCGCCCTTCGTCTTCGAGATATGGAGACGCGCCGTTCGCTCGAGGCATCGATTCCGACCGATCGGTTCCGACTGACACCGCACCAGCGACGTTCGAATGCGTTTATAGGCCCGGAGGGGAAACGTACGACCATGTTCGACACGGTCGTCGTCGCGACGGACGGGTCCGAGAGCGTCGAGCGCGCCGTCGAGGTCGGCATCGACCTCGCCGCCCGGTTCGGCGCCGACGTACACGCCCTCTCGGTCGTCGACGCCAGCGAAGTCGACGCCTCGCCCGAACAGCTCCGCGAGGAGTTCCGAACCGCCCTCGAGACCCACGCCGAAGGCGCGCTCTCGAGCGTTCGCGACGAGGCCGGTCCCGGAATCACGACCGCGGTCCGGGAGGGGCGTCCGGCCCCCGAAATCGTCACGTACGCGCGCGAGCAGGACGCGGACCTGATCGTCACCGGCACGCGCGGTCGCCACGGCGAGAACCGGCTGCTGCTGGGGAGCGTCGCCGAGCGCGTCGTCCGCACGTCGCCGATCCCGATCCTGACGGTCAGACAGCTCCCCGACGCGGACGGTGAACACGAAAACGAACACGAACACGAGGGATCGGCTGCCGGGAGCGGTCAGGCGACGAGCTGATCCGAACCGGCCACATCCGGCGGTTACTTCCCTCCGGACCCCACAGGATGGGTATGGACGCCGATCTCATCTCGAGTTCCGATCTTCCACTGGCTCGCAAATCTGTACTCCCGGGCACCGGCTTCTTCCTGCCCGACGACGTCGAGGACGACCTCGAAGAGCAGCAAGCGCGGGCCGCCCTCGAGGGCGCCGAGGTCGCCGTCGTCGCGGACCCGGACGCCGACGGACTGGCCTGCGTGGCCATGATTCGCGAGGCGTACGACGACGTGCAGGTGGTTCCGGAGCCGTCGACGGACGACCGGGACGAGGAAGAAGGTGACGGGGTTGATGACGGTGACGCAGATGCCGTCACCGACCCCCTCGATGAACTCGAACCGACCCCCCACCGCGTCGCCCTGCTCCCCGCGAGCCCTCACAACGTCGAGGAGGCTCTCGAGCGGGTCGCCGCCTACGCCGAACCGGGAATCGACTGTTTCGTCTGTGATCTCTGCCCGGATCGTTACGAGTACGTCGAGGACGAACTCGCGGCGCTGCTCGAGGTCGCCGGCGACGTCTCGTGGTACGACCACCACCAGTGGGACGATGCCGTCGCTGAAGCGGTCAGGGACGCGGGCGTCGACCTCGTCGTCGGTGACTCCGAGGAGGAGTGCACCGCCGACGTGACCCTCCGGTCGCTCGCCTACGACTTCGATCGGAAGTACGAAACCCTCGCGGCCGTCACCCGCGATCACGACCTCTGGCTCCGCGAGGACCCGCGAAGCGACGACCTGGCCGACTACGCCTACTGGACGAACCCCGCTGAGTACGTCGAAGTCGTCCGGGAGTACGGCGTCGACTTCCCCGCGTGGGTGCGCGAGTTCATCACCGAGCGCCGCGTCGAGAAGGAGGCCCTGATCGAGCAGGCAGTCGGCCGCGCGAAGTTTCACGACGTCGGTGGCTACACCGTCGGCGTCACCTACGGCCGCTGTTCCCAGAACGAGGTCGCCGAGGCCATGCGCGAAGAGGGCGCCGACGCCTCCGTCGTCGTCAAACCCGCCGGGTCGGCCTCGATTCGCGGCACCGACGAATTCGACCGCTGCCACGAGGTCGCGGGACGGGTCAACGGCGGCGGCCACCCGAAAGCCGCGGGCTGTAAGCCCGACATCTACGACGACATGCTCGACTACGCCCACCACTGGACGACCCGCGGCGCGGTCACGAAACAGGTCATCCTGGAGGCGTTCGAGGACGTTGTCGAGAGTTCGAGTGCGGAGACCGCGGATGACGACGAACTCGAGGAGTGAATCAGAGCGGGGTGATACGCTCCCTGCGTCCCCACGTGTACGGCTGTCCGCCGTTTGTCGTTCCGTTCACGAGTTCGTGACTGAATATGCGGAATCCTCTTCGGTCGCCAATTCTCTTCCCTCGCGGAACGACCTGGCGGAACAACCCGGAGACGGCGAGGTCGTCGCTCCGGAGCTCGATCCGGAGACGCACAACGATCCAAACGAATCGAAGTGAGTTCGTCGCGCAGCGACGCGCAGCGACGCGCACTAACCCTCCAATCAACGATGAACGCGCGGTAAAGAGGAAAAACGTCGGCCGTCGTCGGGCGGCTTGCTGCGTGTAAAACCGTGGTAACTCGGGGTTACGGCTACAGGTTTTCGTCGTCCCGACGGGTGCAAGCGCTGCCGTTATTCTTAACCGGGCTACAGGTCTGGATGGAGTTCATCATGAGCAATACACCGACTGACACCGAATCGAGCGGTCGCCGCGAGTCTGCGCGAAATACTATAAACACGGACGTCATGCAGTGGCTGAGCGCCCTGGTCGCACTAATCGGCCTGTACGTCGTCGCGTCGCCGTTCATCTTCGAAGCGACGGACACAGCGATCTGGAACGACACACTCATCGGAACGGCGGTTTTCCTGCTCGCTGGGTACAACTTCTACCGCCTTTCGAGGGATCGACTGGCGAGCGTCGGCGCCGCATCGCTGACCGTCCTGCTCGGCCTGTGGTTGTTGATCGCGCCCTCGTTCATCGAGATGGGGAGTGACCAACTAGCGACCGGCACCGCCATCTCCGGGGCGCTCGTGGCCCTCCTCTCGGCGTACAACGCGTACGCCAACAACAAGGCCGACGCGCCCGATCGCACTCGCGCTCGCGCCTGAGACGGTCGGCCTTCCGCTTTCGGTGATCGTGTAGTAAGCCCGGCCACGAGCGGGCGTTTCGTACATCGATACGTCCAGGAAGCCAGTTGAGACCGCAGGAGGAGTACAAGGAATACGATAGTTTCTATAGCATTTCTCGAGTCAACTCGTTCGCTCGATGAACGCGTCGAAGTTACGCGACGAGTGAAAGAATAGCGGCCACGAAACGAGTCGGGAAGCGAGAGTCGAACCGACTACGGCGCTTCGTTCGTCTCGATCGAGAACTCTCCGCGTGGGTAGCCGACGCACGTAAGGACGTACCCCTCACCCATCTCGTTCTCGTCGAGCATCTGCTGGTTGTCGTGTTCGATGAGTTCGTTCGCATCACCGGAAATCTTGGCCGAACAGGAGACGCAACTGCCCTCGCGGCAGGCGTAGGGCAGGTCCCAGCCCTGGTCTTCGCCCTGGTCGAGCAGCGGTTCGTTGTTCGCGACCTCGATCGTTTCGCCTTCCTTGACCCACTCGACCTCGTAGTACTCGATTTCGTCCTCGGGGATGTCCCCCGGGCCCGAGGCGGCCTCGCTCTCGCCCTCACCGCCCTCGAGTTCGCCGCCTGCTTCCCCGCCACCGACGGCCGCGACGGCGCCACCGCCGCCGATGGCCCGGTTCATCGGTTCCGGGAAGTCCGTCTCGGGGACGCTCTTCGCACGGTGTTCGAGGACGTCCTGGGAGATGTCCTCGGTCGGGCGCCACGGGGTCCCGCGGGCGAAGTGAAGCACGGTCGCCCCGAGGGTCAGGGTGAGCCCGATGATGAGCCCCATCTGGCTATAGTCCATATGCGTGGGATTTGGGTGCAGTGATTTATGTGTGTTGCTCTTTCCTCGAACGGCGTTTCGAGGGCGGTCTGGACACCGACGGCATCAGCGTGGCGAGTGATCGGTCGTCAGGTCGAGACACCGCACGTTCTCGGGCACCGACTCGAGGACGCTCGCCGGCCAGTGGCGGTGGCCCAGCGTGAACTCGCTGCCGGGGTTGGCATCGACCAAGCGGGCGATCCCCACGGCCGCCGCCTCGAGGGCCGCCCGGTCCCGGCGGTCGGGCACCTCGGCCGCGAGGGGGTACGTTCGCGAGAGTGCCCGCGGGAAGGGGCCGAAGGGAGGCAAAACGCGCCAGGAGGCGTCGTATCGGTCCTCGTTCGAGGCGTCGCCCTCGGTGAGGAAGACAGCGTCGGGTACGGAAAGGCGCTCGAGGCGGCGGTGGTGGCGGAGCACTTCGGGTCGGCGGGCGCTCTCGTGAGAGGTGTAGAAGAACGTCCCCTTCGAGATGGGGTCGGTCCGCTCGAGTTGCTCGGCGTGATCCAGGAGGGCGCGGTAGCCGTCGAGCATCGTCGGGTGCGACCGGGCGCGTTGTTCGACCAGTTCGAGGAGGCGGCCGGCACGGATCGCATCCTTGATCCGCCGGATCTCGGCGAAACTGACGTGGAGGTTGTGTTCGGCGAGGGCGGTCTCGCGGGCGTCGTCGTCCAGGGCGGCAAGGCTGTCGGGATCGTGGCTGGTGCAGATTGGACAGGGACAGGGGAGGTGCGTAAGGTCATCGAGGTGGCGCGTCCCCCGGACGGTGAGGTAGCGGTCGTCGCGGGCGTAGAGAGCGTAGGCGGCGGAGTCGAAGAGGTCGCAGCCGATGGCGGCCGCGAGGGCGAACATCATGGGGTGGCCCGCCCCGAAGAGGTGGACCGGCGCGTCGGCGCCCAGCCCCCGCTTGGCGGCGGCCACGACGTCGACCATGTCGTCGTAGCGGTAGTCGTTCATCAGCGGGACGACCGCACCCACCGGAAACACGTCGAGGTCGGTTCCGTCGGCGTGTCGACCCGCCCGTTCGCGCAGGTCGGGGTAGGTCGAGCCCTGGACGGGCGCGTTGACGAGCATCTCGCCGGTGTCGACGGCTTCGGCGGCCTCGAGGCGTTCCTGGGTGGTCTCGAGTTCCGTCTCGGCGCGTTCATGGGAGACGTCCGGCGGGGTCGGAATGTCCACGGGCGTCCCGATGTCCGAGCCGATCGCGCGCTGGAACTCGAGGATCTCCTCGGTCGTGACGGAGATGTCGCCGTATTCGGACAGCTGGAACGAGCCCGAGTCGGTCATGACCGCGCCGTCGAAATCCAGGAGGTCGTGGAGCCCGTCCTCGAGCGCCCGCTCGCGGACATCCTGGCTATTGTGGATGATGTAGGCGTTGGTGATCAGGATCTCCGCGCCGAAGTCCTCGTCCAGGCGGCCCGGCTCGACGGTGTCCAGGTGGGGGTTGATGACGGGGAGCAACGCCGGTGTCTCGACCGTAGTGTTGGCCCGCGGGACCGTCAACTCGCCGAGGCGACCGCCGGCGTCCGTTGCCCGGATTTCGAAGCACTCGCGCATCGACCGAGTGTTGACGAGCGCGCCGGTAAACGTTCCGTTCTGAAGCGCTGAGTCCGGGTGGTCAGCGTATGCAAGCGATGTGCCAATACCTACGTGTCCCCACTGGGCCCCAGCGAAGCCGATCGAGGACGGTAGTATCAGTAAAACGCCATTATCAACCGTTTTGAGAGTACAGCGCTGGTTTCGTGCGAAGAAAGCCCGTAACAGTCTCTTTGTTTTACTCTCACCGTCGCCGTCGGTCGAATCGCATGGTTTCACGAGCACAGAAACTAACCGTCATCCTCGTCACCGCCCTGGTCGCCGTCGCGATCGGCGGCGGCCCTGCTCTGGCAGCGGCGACAACAGGGACGACGAGTGCGAGCGATGACGCGACAGCAGGAGACACGAGCGCATCGATCAAGAACGTCCAGGTTGGGACCCTGGAACTCGAGAACGTTACCCTCGAGAACGTGACGATTGAAGAGTTGAACGTCGAGAGCCTGAACGTCGAAGACGAAGAACTCGAGCAGGCACTCGAGGAGGACAACGAGACGGACGAGACGGACGAATCGGGGGCGAACGACACCGATACGGGGACTGATACCGAGAACGACACCGATGTCGGTATGGACGACGAAGACAACGAGACCGACGTCGGCACCGACGCGGACGACGGCGACGACCTCGGAACGGACTCCCAGGAGATTACCATCTCGGATATCGAGATCGAGTCGCTCGAACTCGAGAACGTCTCGATGAGTGATCTTAGCTTCGAGGAAGAAGAGATGGACGACGGTGTCGATACCGACGACGACAGTGTTGACACCGACGATGATAGCGAGATGGACGACGACAACGAAACCGATGTCGGAACCGACGATGGCGAAGACAACGAGACTGACGTCGGTATGGACGACGAAGATAACGAGACCGACATCGGCACCGAGGACGGAGACAACGAAACCACTGGAGAGAACGTCATCGAGGAAGATACCGACGAACTCGTCGTCCAGAACGTCACCATCGAGGAGATGAACGTCGAACAGCTCACCATCGAGGAGCTCACCGTCGAGGAAGACGAAGAGGGCGTCCTCGAGCAGATCGGCGGCTTCTTCGAGGGGCTGTTAGACGGTGACGACGACAACGAGACGGACACCGACGTTGGGACCGACGATGAGGACGACAACGAGACTGACGTCGGCATGGACGACGAAGACAACGAGACTGACGTCGGCACCGAGGACGGAGACAACGAGACTGACGTCGGCACCGAGGACGGAGACAACGAAACGGATACTGACGTCGGTACAGACGATGAAGACAACGAAACGGACGAGCAAAACACCCAGGAAATCGAGGAACTCACCATCGAAATCTTTGAAATCGAGGAACTCACCTTCGAATCGATGACCATCCAGTCGCTCGAAAGTAGCGACGAAGACGGCGTCGACACCGAGGACGACAACGAGACCGAGACGGACATCGGAACCGACGACGATGACGACAACGAAACCGACGTTGGGACCGACGATAGCGAGGACAACGAGACGGACGTCGGTACGGACGACGAAGATAACGAGACCGACATCGGCACCGACGACGAGATGGACGACACCGGTGAAACGATCGAGTTCGTCTCCGCGAGCGAGGTAACCGTCGAGAACTCCACCGCCGAAACGGTCACGCTCGGCGACACGAGCGAACTCGAGGAGGCACTCGGTGAGGACGGTGCCAACGAGACGGACACCGGTACTGACACCGACGACACCGAGGCCGGAAACGACACTGACGACACAGACGACACCGAAACCGAGAACGACACCAACGACACCGAAACCGATCAGCGTCAACTACCGTTCCTCGGCTGAGAAGCCACGACGTAGTGGACTCAGTCCACACGTGACGTTTCGATTTTTTCGCACGCCCCAATGCCGACGAGCAACAGCATTCGACGCGCAGCACTCATCCAGACCGCCGATCGCCTCCGCACCCAGCCGAAACCAGACGGCCCGACCTTGATACCGCCCCAGCTCGTAGCGACCGTATGGCCGATCACTCCCTCGACGAAATCGAGGCAGCCCTCGAGCGCGCGACCGACCTCGAGACCAACGAGGCGGTTACCGTCCTCGAAGACGCGCGACGAAAGCTAGAGGACCTCGACGATTCGGAACTCCAGGAGGCGGACCTGAACGTCGACCTCGAGGGTCACGCATCGCCTCGGGAAGCCCTGGAAACCCGAATCGAGCAGCGGATTCGCGAAATCGAGAATCGCGACGCCTACGACGGCGGGCTCGGATCGGCGATGAATCCAGGAGACGGCGACGCGCCCTGAACTGGCGATGGACGGCCAGGCCGCATTCGACCCTTTTTCGCTCTCTAGTGAACGCGCGCCGAAACCGGCAGCGCCGGCCGAACACCTAGCGTTTAATCACCTTGCCGGCCCCAGAATTGGGTATGCGAATCGCACTCCTCGGTGGGACCGGCGACATCGGCGAAGGACTGGCGCTGCGCTTTGCTCGGGACACCGACCACGAGATTCTGATCGGTTCTCGCGACCCGGAGAAGGCTCGAGACGCCGCCGACACGTACGTCCAGGCGATCGAATCCCAGTCCCGCGGCGGGGAGCCCACGGTCAAGGGCTTCGCCAACGAGATGGCGGCCGACCGTGCGGACGTCGTCGTGCTCGCGGTGCCGCCGTACCACGTCGGCGACACGGTCGAGGCAGTCGCCGAAAAACTCGACGCGGATTCGATCCTGGTCAGCCCCGCGGTTGGGATGAAAGGCGACGAAGACGGCCTGCACTACCACCCGCCTGGAACCGGGAGCGTCACGGCGCTCGTCGCCCAGCGGGCCCCCGACGACGTGCCGGTCGTCGGCGCGTTCCACAACCTCGCCGCCGCGAAGTTGTCGAACCTCGAGGCCGACCTGGACGTCGATACCCTCGTCGTCGGCGACGACGACTCGGCGAAAGAGACGGTGCGGCGGCTGGCGACGGAAATCGACGGTCTCCGGGCGCTCGACGCCGGCCCCATTGCCAACGCACCCGAGGTCGAGAGCGTGACGCCGCTGGTGATCAACGTCGCCCGGTACAACGACGACATGCGCGACGTCGGCGTTCAATTTCACTGACCAGCCTGCAGAACGAGCACGCCGTCACCCCGCAACGGGAGGAAGATACGACGGCGTCACGACACTGATTGTCGACGACACTCCCTCTCACGGGCGCGAACGCAGAGCATCGATGGATCGGCCTCGAGCCTCGAGAAGGAATGCGAAACGATCGTCGGGTCTGCGTTCGGTCGCGGCCCTTACGCACCGGCCGATTCGAGGGCGTCCTCGATGTCCTCGCGCTGGGTAACGCCGACGAAGCGTTCGACCACGCCGTCGTCGTTCTCGATGATGAGCGTCGGCAACGAGCGAACCTGATACTCGTTCGCGACGTCCTGTTCTTCGTCGACGTTGACCTTCTCTACTTCGAATCGGCCGTCCCAGTCGTCCTCGAGTTCCTCGAGGATCGGATCCTGGGTCTTACAGGGGCCACACCAGTCCGCGTAGAAGTCCTTGAGCGTAACAGTCATGCCGTTCATCGAATCTTTCCGCCCGCCGCGCATAAGGGTTTCCCACCTGTGTATGCTTGCCGGAAGTCGCGGTGTTAGCTGAATTGAGAAGTGTAAGCGGCCCATACGAGCGGCCGCAGTGACGGAGCGGTCGATCGAGTTCGGGGTCCTGCGGAAATCATCGAAGACCACCAGAATCTGCGGCGAGCGACGGCGGCGTTCGGTCGTAATCACCATAGGGACGGTGAGACGTACGACTCGTATGGAGAAAGACGCGATCCGCGAACGAATCTGGGACGACCTCGAGTCCTCGGGGGTGGCCCGCTTTCCCTACCCGCCGCACGGCCGCATTCCGAATTTCGAGGGAGCAAGTGAGGCCGCGACGGTGCTGGCCGACCAACCGGAGTGGCGGGCCGCAGAGACGATCAAGGCCAATCCGGATGCACCACAGCTACCCGTCCGGCGGCGAGCGCTTCGCGACGGAAAGACGGTCTACATGGCGGCACCGCGCCTTCGAGACGAGCGGTGCTTCCTGGAACTCGATCCAGAGACGCTCCAGGACTACGACGCGGCGACGACGGTCTCCGGATCGTCGACACACGGCACCGCGGTTCGACCCGAAGCCGTCCCCGAAATCGATCTGATCGTCTCTGGAAGCGTCGCCGTCGCCGAAACGGGAACCCGGATCGGCAAAGGCGAGGGCTACAGTGACCTCGAGTACGCCATCCTTCGCGAACTCGACCTGGTCGACGATGAGACAGTCGTCGCGACGACCGTCCACGAACGACAACTGATCGCGAGTTTCGAGCCGGACGCCCACGACGTCCCGCTAGACCTGATCGTCACACCGGAGCGCATTGTCCGCCCGGAATCGGCCGACAGACCGGCGGGTATCGACTGGAATGCGCTCGCGGACGATCGACTCGACGAGATTCCGATATTGCGGGCGCTTCGGGAGGACATCGATGGCTAAAGAACGGGCTCGATATCGATGGCTAAAGAACGGGCTCGAGGGTGGAAAATTGCAGGGACGAAAGAGGCCGGTGCAGAGCCTCCGTCGTCGACAGCCACGAACCGGCCGGAGGAGGTGCAGGCCTCCGTCCGCGAACGCGGCGCGGCAATGGTGGGGAAGGGTGCTGTGGTGGGTTGCTGGAAGTCACGGGATCGACTAAGGCTTGGGGTGCCTCTTGTGGTGGGATTCGCCCGTCGACCTCCATCATCGACAACGAGTGGTAGTTACTTCAACGGCGGTGTCAGTCCACTCAATTCGGTCGGATTCTACCACACTTTACCCGGATTTAATCGGCCGAATTCAAAGGTTAGAAAGTTCATTGACGGAGTATTCGAAACCCACACGATCGATTGCGACGAATTTATTCCAGTTGCAGGCAAAATGTGCCAATCCCGCGAGGACTAGCGACGAGTGGTCACGACGACGGCTCCCGGACGAGTTCGCTCGCGAGCACGTCGGGATCGATCAGCGCCGGGTCGACCGCGAGGTCGAGCTGGCCGCGTACGAACTCTGGAACCGTATTTCGGTCGTAGACGACCGTCCGAACGTCGTCGGTGAGATCACAGACGATCGGAATCGTCGTCGACTCGCCGACGTCAGTCAGGACGTACAATTCAGCGTCGACGATGCCTGCTTCCTCGAGAACCGGCCGGGTCAGGGGCCCCTCGAGCCGTTTCACGTCGGCGCCAACGGCCTCGAGCGCGTCGGCGATACCGTCCTCGTCGGGCGCAGTGACAATCGCGTTCATCGTGGCTGAGGCGACGAGCCCCGGGGGTTTGTGTGTGTCGAAGCGGTACGAAATCGAGCGAAGAAGCCGCTGGCCCAATCAGGGCTGGATCAGGGCGTAGACCGTGCCGAGGACGAGGCCGTAAACGGCGTGACCGACGAGGCTGAGTTCGTTGACGTTCGGAAGCGGGGGAGCGCCCGGAAAGCCGACCGCCTCGAGCCAAATCGGCATGACGAGGACCGCCAGGACGGCCCACACGACGACGCCGTACAGCAGTCCGATCAGCGCGGTCTTGACGCCCGAGTTCGTCCAGGTAGCGATCGGTCCGCGGTGGACCACCCCGGCGAAGACGACGCCAATAACGGCGCCGTGTGAGAGGTGGATCACCCAGCCAGCGAGTTCCGCAGAGTTCGCGGGCGTGGCCTCGATGCCGTACATATTCGGAATCGCGACCTCGAGGACGAGGTCCGGGATCATGGTCATCATGAGCGCGCCGAAGACGATGGATCCGAGTAGCCCGCCGACGACCCCGGCTTGCCAGGGCTGGATCGATGTTCGATTCGTGACGGCCGTCTGTGAAGTGGTACCTGATGCCATACGAGAGATCGTACAGTCCTCAAGGAACTACGTCTATCCCGGTGTGGACTCGTCCATACACGACCGCGCGTGCGTGGCGAAGGGAACGGACGGGGGTGACGGAGAGAAACCGTTTTTCCCGTGGTCCTCGAACGGACAACGAATGACGACGCCGTTGCGGATCGCGGCCGGCGAGCACCCGCCTGAAACGATTCTCGAGGCGCTTCGAAACGGACGCCGAGTCGTGATCGCGACCCGGGCACTCGGCGAGAGCCACGACATCACGCTTCGCGTCGTCGACGGTACGTACTACTGCGATACGCCGACCCGCCTTCACCGGCATGAGACGCTCGACACCTGGACCGCGGGCGTTCACGACGTCATCGACGACTTTTCTTGAGCGCCGACGTCGTGATGGCCACCGGCGTCCTGATGGCCACCGGCGTCGTGACCAGTGACCCGATAGTCCTCGACGGCAGCATCCGCAGCAACCCGCCCACTTTTCCCCGTTGGCTCCCTCCCGCCGGATAATGACCGATAGCCACGATCCTTCCCACACCCTCTCTCTCACGGCCGACTGGGAGTCACCGCCCGAAACCGCGGTCGACGGTACCTGGCTCGAGTGCGTCGCCTGCGGCGAGACGTTCGCTCCGTTCGAGGCCATCCGCTACACCTGTGACGCCTGCGACGGACTGCTCGAGGTTCGCTCCGACGAACTCCCTACGTTCGAGGACTTCTCGGGAACCGGGGTCTGGCGGTACGCTGAATCGCTCCCGCTCGACTCGAGCGTCACGATCCAGGAGGGCGACACGCCGCTCTACCAGGTCCCCCGGCTCGAGGCCGACATCGGCGTCGAGACCCTTCGGATCAAACACGAGGGGATGAACCCGACCGGAAGTTTCAAAGATCGGGGAATGACCGTCGGCGTCGCCGTCGCTCGCGAACTCGGCGCCGACCGCCTCGCGTGCGCCTCCACGGGCAACACCAGCGCCGCGCTCGCGGCGTACGGTTCTCGCGGCGGCATGGAAACGCTCGTCCTCCTCCCCGCGGGCAAGGTCGCCGCCGGCAAGATCGCCCAGGCCAGCCTTCACGGGGCGCGCATCCTCGAGGTCGACGGCAACTTCGATCGGTGTCTCGACATCGTCCAGGAACTGGCCAGCCGTGGCGAAACCTACCTCCTCAACTCCCTGAACCCGTTCCGCCTCGAGGGACAGAAGACGATCGGCCTCGAGATTCTCGAGGGGTTCCGGGCCGACTACGGCACCTGGCCCGACCGGATCGTCCTCCCCGTCGGCAACGCGGGGAACACCGCGGCGCTGTACAAGGTCTTCCGCGAGCTGGTCCAGGCGGGCGAACTCGCGGTCGAGGACGTACCGAAGCTGACGGGCGTGCAGGCCGAGGGGGCCGCACCGATGGTCGAAGCGATCGAGAACGACGCGGACGCGGTGCGCCGCTGGGACGAAGTCGAGACGCGCGCGACGGCGATCCGGATCGGCAATCCCGTGAACGCGCCGAAAGCACTGCCCGGGATCAGGGAGACCGGCGGGACCGCTGTCGCTGTCAGTGACGAGGCGATCACTGCGGCCCAGCGCGACCTGGCCGAGGAAGGGATCGGTGTCGAACCCGCATCCGCCGCGTCAGTCGCTGGCCTTCGAAAACTTCGAGCACAGGGCGTTGTCGCCGCAGACGAACGCGTCGCCTGCCTCACCACCGGACACTTGCTCAAGGACCCCGACGCGGCCGCCGCGGCTGGCCGCGATCCGGAACCGGTGCCCGCCGATACGGCGGGCGTTCTCGAGGTTCTCGAGTCCTGACTCACTACTCGGCGACAGGGAGGCCGAACTAGAGCAACGAGACGCCGATCGCCGCCGTCAGTCCGCTGATGACGAACCACCCCAGAAAATTCCACCACGGAACTCGGCGGCGACGGGGTCCGGGGAGACTGTCGGTGTAGGTCCAGTACCCTTCCTCGACGCCCTGATGGTCGACTAACAGATCGTACCCGGTCGCGAGCGCGGCCGCGAGGACGACAGCACTCCAGCCGTCGACCGCGAGAAACGCGAGCCGAAGCGCGACGTAAATCACGCCGGTCCAGCCGAACAGTACGTAGAGCGGCACGCCCGCGACCTTCGGGCCGACGTGGTGCTCGAGCCAGCCGAGGCCGATGACGAGCGCTTCCGCGACGAACGCAATCAGCGCGCCACCGACAAAGAACGCGATCGTCACGTGCGTTGGCCACGTAAACGCCGCGTGCATGAGGGCAATGACGCCGACGAGTACCGTCGTGAAAGCGAACTGACGACTACCTGGCATACGCCGTTCGTTTCACGTCATGACAAATATGTGCTCCGTTCAGACCGGACCGAGTGAGGGCGCACGATTCCGCTGAGAGAAACCCACGAACTGCGATCAATCCGGGTTAACTAACCCAGTTCACATACTTAGCGTCCGTTCGAGCGGCCGATCGACGAATGCACTGGTCTGAAAGGAGTTAGCTGGCGAGTAACCTATCGACTGCCTCGCGTGCGTGAATGTCGTTTCTGGGGGAGCATTTTTGGTTCGAAAAATTGCAACTCCATTGTTTTATTCCTGAAATCCAAGCGTGAAACGTTACAGAGCCTATAGCCAAATAGTCACTGTTCTCAGGGCCTTCCGTGAGTTCCAACGAACCACAGTCGGCTCGATTCGGTCGGAGATCGTATCTGAAAGGCTGTCTCGTCGGCGCCGGTTCTGCGCTCGCTCTTTCGGGGGTGACGTCCGCGTCTGACGATACACTCGAGGACCAGTACCGGACGGTTATCGACGTCACGGAGGAGGGGGCGGACAACACCGGGGACGAATCGGTGACACCCGTTATACAGCGGCTCGTCGACGACGACACGCTGCTGAAGTTCCCCGAGGGGCGTTACTACATGGACGAGCAGGTCCGGTTCACTAGCTTCGAGAACGTCGGACTCGTCGGTGACAAGGCGACGCTGGTACCGGCGAACTACCACAATTTCCAGGGCCCGCAGTATCGGCTGTTTCGATTCGGGACCGCGAAAAACCCCGGACGTGACCTGCACTTCGAGAAATTTACCGTCGACCAGCGTGCCAAAGACACGGGCATCCGCGTGATCAACGCGGAGGTCGAAGACGGACTTTACGTCGGCAGAATCGGTATTTACGGCCTGCACGACAGCGGCACGTGGGGTCCCGGACTATTCAACGTCCTCGAGCCCAGTGGGACGGGGCTCGTCGAGTGTTTCCGTGCGTACGGCGGGGGGATCCACGTCGACGAGACGCCCAACAGCGGAAACATGTGGCGCGGACCCACCGGGATCCACGTCAACAACCATCACGGGTCGCTCGTCCTTCGGGACTGTACGCTCGGGGGCTTCCCCGGAACCGGACTGTACGAGTCCACTGAGAACGGCGCACTCGACATCCAGGGCGGATACTTCGAGAACAGCGCCACGGCGTCGATCCGGCTCGCCGGGGCGCGAGCGTCCATCAACGACGCGGTCATCGTCGTCGACGATAATCCATCGTATGCAGCCGGGCAACACCCGATTCGAGTCGACAAGGGGGGAACCTTCGAGATCGACGGCGTCGAGATCAGGATGCCCAAGCCCAACGGCGACGCGATCAGAATCATGGACGGCGTCAACTCGACATCGATCGCGAACACCAGCATCTCGATCGGGAATCGAGAGAATTCGGGAATACGGCTCGATTCCGGTGGGGGTCCGATGTCCGCAGAGAACGTGGATATCGACATTGACGGCAGTGGCTACGCCTTCCGCCTCCTCGGCGACGACGAAGACGTAGTCACCCTTCGAGACGTGGCGATTACCGGCGACGCGAGCGGTTCGCCGCTCCGGCACACGGTCTTCTGCGAGCGGAGTAACTGCCGGTTCCACAACCTCTCGATCGATCAGCCTGGCGACGACCGTGGCGGACTCGAGCTCCGCGGTGACAACTACCAGATCACCGAGAGTGAGTTCCGGACCGATCACATCCCGGTCGTCGTCAACGGCTCCAACGACGTGGTGATCGAAGACAGTTACAGCGAGTCCTACGGAGATCGCGTCTCTCTGCTCATCCTGGACGGTTCGAGTAACGTCTCGCTTCAGAACAACGACTTCCCCGGCGGCGTGAAAGACAAACGGTAACGACAGTTGGACCGCTTTCGGCCTGCGTTTTTTGGAGCGCTCGTAGAGAGTGATGGGGTCTTTCGCTCGAGAGTCACATCTAAGAGCGTTCTGACGGAGTCTTTCGCGAGCGAAGCGAGCGGAAGGCACGTCAGGACCGAACCCGCAGCGAGCGCTGAGCAACGCGAAGTACTCGCCAGAAGTGAGCGTCCTGACGGAGATTTGAACGCGCCGAGACGGTCCGGGTCGCTCACTTCGTTCGCTTCCCGGGCTGCGACTCGTCTGCTCAAATCTCCGTGTGTGAGTTTCGTCGACACCAGCCGCTCGCTCCGCTCGCGGGTTGGTGTCGACAGAAACGTCCTGACGGAGATTTGAACTCCGGTCCCTGGCTCCGCAAGCCAAGAGGATAGTCCACTACCCTACCAGGACTCATCTCTTCGTAACCCGGAGTCGGTTAAAGCCCTTTCGAAAGGGAGGCGGTGTCGCTGCCGATTCTGTGGGACGTGACCGTAACGCACAGCTCTCGAGACGCTTTCTCGGGACGCGAACTCGAGGCGGTTTTCCCGACGCCACCTCGAGCACCAGCGCACGTTCGGCACCGACTGACGGCGGCCGACGATTTAAATACCATACCGCGGCAGATCCCGGTATGAACGACCGAATCCGGCGACGACCGCAAATGGACAATGCTTATGCGCGGGCTACCCATGCACGAGCATAGAATGAGCGAGATCGAGGGTATCTACGAAGACCTCGAGGCCGACGTCTCCCTCGAGGAGTTCCAGGAGGCCGTCGAGGCCAAAGTCGAGCAGATGGGTGGACTCGCCGACGAGGAAACGGCGGCGATGCTCATCGCACACGAACTCGGCGAGAGCGAGGTCACCGGCGTCGCGGACATCGAACCGGGGATGGAGGAGGCGAAGTTCACCGCCAAGGTCGTGAAAATCGGCGACATCCGCACGTTCGAACGCGACGGCGAGGACGAGGACGGGCGCGTCGTCAACGTCGAAGTCGCCGACGAGACCGGGAGCGTCCGGGCTGCGTTCTGGGACGAACACGCCCAGGCGGCCGTCGACGAACTCGAGGAGGGGCAGGTGCTGAAGATCAAGGGCCGCCCGAAGGAGGGGTTCAGCGGCGTCGAAGTGAGCGTCGACGACGTCGAGCAGGACGACGACACCGAAATCGACGTCCAGATCTCCGACACCTACACCGTCGAGGCGCTCTCGCTCGGCCTCTCGGACGTGAACCTCGTCGGCGTCGTCCTGGACACCGACACCGTCCGAACGTTCGACCGGGACGACGGCTCGGAGGGAAAAGTGGCCAACCTCACGCTCGGCGACTCGACCGGACGCGTCCGGGTCACCCTCTGGGACGAGCGAGCCGATCTCGCCAACGAGTTCGCCCCCGGCGACACCGTCGAGGTCGTCGACGGCTACGTGCGCGACCGCGACGGCTCGCTCGAACTCCACGTCGGCAACCGCGGCGCCGTCGAGGAAGTCGACGTGGACGTCGAGTACGTCCCCGAGAGCACGCCGATCGAATCCCTCGAAATCGGGGATACGGTCGACATCGCGGGCGTCGTCCGCTCGGCGGACCCGAAGCGGACGTTCGACAGGGACGACGGCTCGGAGGGGCAGGTTCGAAACATCCGCGTCCAGGACGCGACGGGCGACATTCGCGTCGCCATGTGGAGTGAGAAGGCCGATGTCGACGTCGGTCCCGGCGACGAGGTTGCGCTGGCGGACGTGGAGATCAAGGACGGCTGGCAGGACGACCTCGAGGCCTCCGCCGGGTGGCGCTCGACTGTGACGGTGCTCGGCGAGGGCGATGGCGGTGGTGCCAGCGCCGATTCGAGCGACGGTGGGAGCGAGTCGACCGGGCTTTCAGCGTTCGCGAACGGCGATGCCGGCGGGGCGAACGCGGCCGAAGACGGCAGAGATGGTGATACAGGTGAAACAGGCGATACAAACGATACAGACGGTGCTGCCGATACCGCCAATGCCAGCGGTGCCAACGACGCCAACGACCCCGAAGACGCCAACGACCCCGAAGACGGCCAACAGATCGAATTCACCGGCGTCGTCGTCCAGGCCGGCGATCCGGTCGTCCTCGACGACGGCGAGACGACGATGAGCGTCGAGACGACCGTCGACGTCGGTCTCGGGGAAGAAATAACGGCTCGCGGACAGGTCAACGACGGGCGACTCGAGGCCGACGAGGTCTTCTGAGCGGGCACGCCCCGTAGCCTGTACGAAAAGCGTTAAGAAGGTCAACTTCGGCTATCTGTGTATGAACGTCGAACTTCCGTTCGCTCCGGTGGACACGATAATTCGACGGAACGCGGGGGACCTTCGGGTGAGCGCCGGTGCGGCGGAGGAACTGGCCAGGGAGATTCAGGCCCACGGCGCCCGGCTAGCGATCGACGCGGCCGAACGAGCGACCGCGGACGGCCGGAAGACGCTGATGGCCGAGGACTTCGAGGTCGAAACCGTCGTCGACAAGGACGACCTCGAGTTGCCGGTCGCCCCGGTCGACCGGATCGCGCGCATCGACATCGACGAACACTATCGCGTCTCCATGGACGCCCGCATCGCGCTCGCGGACATTCTCGAGGACTACGCCGACAACGTCGCCCGTGCGTCGGCGACACTCGCCCATCACGCCGACCGCCGGACGATCACGGCCGACGACATCGAGACGTACTTCGCGCTCTTCCAGTAATCACATGCGCTTTGGGTATAGCTCCACCTGCCTCGAACACGACCCTGGCCCGCGCCACCCGGAGACGCCAGACCGTCTTCGGGCGATTCGGGAGGGACTGAAGCGAAAACACGGCGTGGAGTACGTCGACGTCGATCCGCTCTCCATAGACACCATCGCCGCCACTCACGACTGCTCGTATCTCGAGGAAGTTCGCGAGTTCTGTGCCGACGGCGGCGGCAACTGGGACCCGGACACGAGTGCCGTCGAAGAGACGTGGGACGCGGTCCGGACCAGCGCCGGCCTCGCGTGCTGGGCGGCCGAACGCGCCCTCGAGGGCGACGACGGTCGGGAGACGCCGTTCTCGTTGGGTCGGCCACCAGGTCACCACGCCGTCTACGACGACGCGATGGGGTTCTGTTTCGTCAACAACGTCGCGGTCGCGGCCCAGTACGCCATCGACGAGTACGACGTCGACCGCGTCGCGATCATCGACTGGGACGTCCACCACGGCAACGGAACCCAGGACCTGTTCTACGAGCGCGACGACGTGTTCTTCGTTTCGCTCCACGAGAAGGGGCTGTATCCCGGGACGGGCGACATCGACGAGATCGGGGCCGACGCCGGCGAGGGGACGACCATGAACGTCCCGATGCCTGCCGGCGCCCACGACGGCGACTACCTCGAGGCGCTCGACGGCGTCATCGCCCCGGTTCTCGAGGAGTACGATCCTGGACTCGTCCTCACGAGCGCCGGGTTCGACGCCCACCGCCACGACCCTATTTCGCGCGTTCGCCTGTCGACTGAAGCGTACGCGCTGATGACCGATCGGCTCCGGACGCTGACCGAAGACGTCGACGCAGCGCTCGCGTTCGTCCTGGAGGGAGGCTACGGCCTGGAGGTGCTCGCCGATAGCGTCGCGCTGGTTCACGAGACGTTCGACGGGCGCGACCCGCTCGGGCCGGACGATCCGGTGAGCGACGACGTCGCCGCGGTGCTCGAGGAGGTACGCGAGGCACACGGTCTCGATCTCGAGTAGCGCCACCGGAAACGAATCAATTCACCGAGGAGGGCCAGATCGTACCAATCGAGTGACCAGATAGAAGCCAACACACTCATTAGAACTGACTCGCCAGATAGCACACGATGAATCGCAGAGACGTCCTCGCGGGGACCGGTGTCGTCGGTCTCGCGAGTCTCTCGGGGTGTCTGGGTGTACTGGGACTTGCCGAACACGAATCGGCACCGGCCGGTGTCGACCAGTCGGTACTCGAAGAAACCGGCTACCAGGAGAGCAGGACCGAACCGATCGGCGTCGACGAGGACGTCGACCTGCTCCTCTACAGCGAAACGGTGACCGTGACGAACTACCTGACGGAGTACGACAAGAGCGTCGACCTCGGCCCGCTCGGGAGTCTACGTGCGGCCGTCTTCAACGTATTAACGACGCCGCAGGTCGACGTTCTCGGACAGGAACTCAACCCGATCGAGGAGATGTCGACGGAGGAGGTCGTGGAACTCGTCAAGAACAACTACGACGGGTTCGGTGACGTCACCCATGAAGCCGACGAGTCGGTGTCGGTGCTCGGACAGGAGGCGACGATGTCACGGTTCAGCGCGAGCGCGAACTTCGACGGCGTCGACCTCGACGTGTTCATCCACGTCACCGAAGCGATCCAGACCAGCGAGGACCACCTCGTGGCGATCGGCGTCTACCCGGAACAGACCCAGGGGCGAGAGGAGGCAAACGTGTTCTCGCTCGTCGAGGGCGTCATCGAGGACGCAGGCGAGGCCGAGTGAGACGGCGCTAGCTGAGACGACGCCGACTGAAACGGCACTGATTCGATCACGGCGTCGGTTCGAAATACGTCCGTAACCCTGCCCCGAACTCCTCGAGCAGCGCGCTCACGTCGGGTCCGACCAGCACTTCGTACTCGCCCTCGAGTGCCGTCTCGACGTGGGCGCCGAGTCCGACGTCCAGCAGTCGGTCGCTCTCGAGGAACGAAACGGCGTCGGTGAACTCCCGGTCGCGTTCGACGACGTACCGGTCGCCGTCGATGAACGGGCCGTACACCGCCTCGTCGTCCGCGTAGGCGTCGTGGAACCCCTCCGCGTGGCTCCTGACGTGAACAGGCGGCCCCTCGTGGCGCTCGACGGCTGGGCGCTCGGCGACGGTCAGTTCGACGAGGAGAACGGCGCTCGCGTCGGCGAACGCCTCGGCTCTGAGGACGTCGAACTCGCGACGCTCGAGACCGCTCACAACGCCGTCGAGGGACTTCTGGAGTTGCGGATAGAGCTGATCGTCGACGAGGTTCGGCGCATCGAATCGGATCGCGACGGGCGTCGTCTCGCGTCGGTCGATGTGGGCCGCGAGTTCGTCGGTTTCGAGTGGCACCGTTTCGTCCGGCTCGAATAGATCGATTCGGGGCGACTCGAGCAACTCGCGCGCGTAGTGCTGGAATCGGGCGACATTCGCCGCCGAACACACCGCGGCCACGTTGCGTTCGGGATCGGTCGGATCGATGACGACGAGCGGGTCGTCGAACGGGAAGGTGGCGTCCGCTCCGTTGCGAGACGACGTCTCGCGCGCCCGCCCGTGGTCTTCGGGATCGAGTTCGACGGGCGGGTGCCAGTCGGCCACTGCCTCGAGCAGGGGCCGAAAGCCACCGTACTCGACGACGAGCAACTCGGTCAGGTAGCCGCTGAATCCCTCCGTCCGGAGGTTCGACCCGTACGCACCGATCGCTTTGAGGAACTGCTTGGCGAGACGAACGTCATCGGCAGTCTCGTCGTCGAGTCGGGCCTCGAGATACCGGTTGTGAAAGGGCGTCCGGTCGACCGCCGAGCGGATGTCGGTGGCCTCCTCGAGTCGAAAACAGGGGACGACGTCCACGTCGAATCCGTCGTACTCGCCCGTGACGTAGGGGTGTTCGGCGTACTCCTCGTGGCCCTCCGGAAGCGTCTCGTGACCGACATCGAGCCCGTAGGTCTCGAGGGTCTCGCGGTCGAGCGCCGGTGGAAAGCGGACGAACACGTCGATGTCGCGGTCGCCGCCAATCCAGGTGTCGCGCGCCGTGGATCCGACCTGGACGACATCGGCGTCCGGACAGCGGTCGGTAGCCGCGGCGGTCGCCCGGGCAATGAGTTCCTCGGCGACCGCGCGCATGGTGGCTCGTTCGTCGTCGTCGGGGCTGATTCGCTCCAGGACGCGCTCGGTGACGGCCTCGAGTGCAGCGTTCCCCGCGTCCGCGGCCTCGGGCGCCCCTCCGGTTCCGCGTTCGGGTTCGCCCTCCCCCGTGTCGTCGCTCATACGGGGGACGTACACGAGCGACGGCCGAAAGGGTATCGAACGACGACGCGTCCTCGGGGAGGGACAGCGAAAGCGAGGGTGGGGCGAGGCGGGGCGAGAAGAGGCGCGGGGTCGAGAGCAAAGGTGAGGGCGGAGGCAGAGGCGAGACCGACTGAAAAGGTGAGGGTGAGGGCAGAGGCGAAGACGAGCACAACGGCGGAAGTGAAAGCGTACGTGAACGCCTGCCCGACGTGGACTGTGAACCCGGAGCACGACCCGGCGAAAAGCGAAAGCCCTATCAAATCAACCCGACAACCAGCAGATGCCCTAAGCCGAAGTAGCTCAGTTGGTAGAGCACCTCGCTGTTAACGAGGCGGTCCCAGGTTCGAGTCCTGGCTTCGGCGCCTTCTCTCGCACTCACACTCGAACTCACGCTCGCGGAGCACTCACGCCGAGGTTTGAAGACGCGACGGCACTTCGAAAACGACTACCACAACACCGTTCCCGAGGAATGGCTATTAGTGGCCGCCCACCGGAGAGACGCCCATGTCGACACCCGCCGACAGACGAACGACCGACGACGATGGACACGACGTCATCGATCCGCTACACGTAGGAATCGTCACCGTCTCGTCCTCGAGAGCCGCGAGCGACGAGCCCGATCCGGACGACCCCGGCGGCGACACCATCCAGGAGTGCTTCGAGGCCAAGGGTCACGAGGTCCAGGTCCGCGAACTCGTCCGCGACGATTACGCGGCGATTCGGACGGCCGTCAGGAGTCTGGTCGTCCAGCCCGAGATCGACGTCGTGCTCACGACCGGCGGAACGGGCGTCACCGCCGACGACGTCTCTCCGGACGCGGCCTCGGCGCTCTTCGAACGCGACCTGCCGGGGTTCGGTGAGCTCTTCCGCTCGCTCTCGTGGGACGAGGTCGGCACGCGAGCGATGGCCTCGCGAGCGACGGCGGGTATCGCCGCGGACACGCCCGTGTTCTGTCTCCCGGGGAGTACGAACGCCTGCCGAACGGCCTGCGAGCAGTTGATCGTCCCCGAGGCGCCCCACCTGGCGGGGCTGGCGACGAAACACCGCGCCGGAACGGGTACACAGACGCTCGCGGATTTCGACGGGGAGTAGCGCCAGTTCGAGGCTCGAAACGGGCAGGGAAGGTGTCTCGAGTGAGGGCAGACAGCAAGCGTTAATTAGCCCGCCCGTTTTCCCCCGATTGAAGGGCCCTTAGCTCAGTCTGGTTAGAGCGCTCGGCTCATAACACGCGCTGTACCCGCCGTGTGGGTATGAGGGGGTGTGAGATACCGAGTGGTCGATGGTTCGAATCCGTCAGGGCCCATCCAGCGACTACACGCTTCCGAGCCAACGTGTCTCCAGGAAACAGCGTTTACGTCCCGTATGTTCTGCAGCTGGGTAATGATTGACCCTCAGGTCCTAATTAGATTCCCTGGAGCCGACTGATGATCCAGCCCGCTCATACTTTGCTGCCGATCGGAAGCTCGTCGACGCCGCGGACGATTCGTTCGCGCTCTCGTTTTGCCTCCTCCCAGTCGTCGACCAACTGACGACCAATCGCGCGCAGTTCCTCGTTGTCCAGTTGTTCGTTTTCGTCGCCCGGCAGTGCGTGGAGGAGTTCCTCGCCGTCGTGTCTTCTGCCGAACTTCCAGTTCTTCCCGCGGATGCAGGTCGTCGGGTTTCTGTTCCGCGTGACCACCCACGGCTCCGTCAGCGCTTCGTAGTCCCCACCCGCCGCCAGCGTCGAGACGAGTTCCGGGAGGCGTCGCAAGGAGAACGGCTCCGTCACGGTGTCGTTCGGCCCGTTGCCGACGACCAGCGGAACGTGAGCCAGTTCCTCGTGGGGATACCCGCCGTGGCCGTATCGTCCGTGTTCGCCGAACAGTTCGCCGTGATCTGCGTGAACGATGAGCAACGGGTCGTCGTCCATCTCCTCCAGGTCGTCTAGGAGCCGCGAGAGGAACGCGTCGGTGTGTCGAACCGTGTCCTCGTAGGCGTCCAGAAGCGCCGCGCGAAACCGCTCGTCGAACCAGTCCGGCCGTCCAGCGTACATCCACATGTTCGCCAGGTACGTCATCAGTCGCGACCGCGAGCGATATTCGTCACCTGGAATGTACGGGAGGTGGGGGTCGACCAGAAACGCCCACGCGAAGTACGGGTCGTCGGCGCTCTCGAGCCACGTGGCTATCTCGTCGTAATAGTTCTCCCACGACATGAACATGTCCTGGCCCTGCCACCAGTTGAGCGCCTGGACGAGCGCGTAGCGAACGGTGTTGTCCGGCCGGCCACCTTCGATGAGCCCCTGTGAGAGGTCTTCGTCCATGAAATCTTCGAAGTAGTCGAAGCCGGCATCGAACCCGAAGTGGCGCGATGTCCACGGGTTCGCGGTGAATCCCGCGGTCTCGTATCCGGCCGCCGACATCCGTTCGGCGAGCGTTCGCTGCGATCGGAGATGCGCTCGGATGTGGGTCCGCATCTGTGATTTGGTAATCTCGGTGCTCCCCGGTCGCTCGACCGCGTGTTCTCCGGTCATGAACGTCGTCGCCGACTCGTGGGTTGCAGGCCCCGTGGCGATCGCGTTCTCGAACGCGAGACCGTCGTCCGCGAGCCGCTCTAACGTCGGCATCGCGTCCGAGAGCTCGTCCGCGTAGCTACAGTAGTCGAGTCGAAGACTGTCGACCGTGACGAGTATGACGTTCCGTTGGTCTCCCATTACTGTCGCTACGGTCTCCAGTCTCACCAATCAATGTTTGTATTCGACGAAGCGGTGGCGATAGCTTATACACCCGATAATAATACGCTTCGCAGTCCAACTCACGCCAATGGCTTCGGACCACGCTGCGATAGAACGTGACGAACGCGAGTCGATTACCCTTCCGCCGGACCTCGTCTCCAGGATCGAATCTCGGCTCCCCAGAAGCGACTTCGACTCAGCCGACGAGTACGTGACGTTCGTCGTCCGGGAAGTGCTCACGTCCGTCGAAGCCGAAACCGAGACGGACGACTACGAGGGGCCGGCCCAGGACGAAGTCGAAGCGCGACTCGAGTCGCTGGGCTACCTCGAGTAGCGATCAGATCGCCCGCTCGGTTTCAGTTTCGGTTTCAGTTTCAGTTTCGGTTATCCGGTTCGTCCGTTCGTTTGTGGGCGACGCAGCCATCGACAATCAGGCGATTCTCGCACGTCTGGAATCGTCGACACAGAGATGGCACTCGAGAGAGACTATCGGAGTGCGAATGAGAGAGACATCGAGACGCGCGGCCTTGCTTGCCGGTGGGAGTGCAATCGGCATTGCGCTGGCAGGGTGCCTGAGCGATGGAACTGACGAGTGGGAGACGGACGACGCAATTCCGGCGACCGCCGCAACGATGTACAAGGGATCGAATTGCGACTGCTGTGACGTCTACGCGGAGTATCTCGACGACTTCCTCACGACTGACCTGGAGACAGTCGTTCCCGACGACCTCGAGGACTTCAAGGACGATCGCGGAATCGAACCCGACCTTCGAAGCTGTCACACCGTCGAACTGGACGACTACCTCGTGGAAGGTCACGTTCCAGCCGAAATCATCGCCACGCTGTTTGAAGACGAGCCCAGTATCGCTGGAATTGCATTACCGGGAATGCCGCCAGGGTCGCCGGGGATGGGCGGAAAGAAAGACGAAACGTGGCCGGTGTACGAAATCCGGTTCGAAGGGGGCCCGAAAGTATATACAGAGCTGTGAACGGCCAGCAATCCAGTCACAGAACTGTGAGTGCCCGGTAATCCAGCCCCGTCGAACGAGCGCTGGAAATAGAGCAGTGACGCAGTCCGATCGATTCCAGCGTCCAGGACACGAACCAGAAGCAACGACTCGATGGCAGAGGCCCTCGAGCAGTACCCGTCACTCCATTATCTCGAAGTCGCGGCTACCGCAGGAACACGCGTCCGTACCGATCGGGCGAATTCGTCCGCCCTCACAGACGATCGCTGCGTGGGAGGATCCACACTCGACGCAGATCGCGACCACTCTGTTCGAGCCGTCTCCCCTTCGAGCCATAGCCGATCATACTCGGCCATGCATATTCAAATCCCTTTATCCGGGAGTCGAAAGTCGGTCGGGAGAGAACGGCAGTCCACGTCGGATACCGTGATCGAGAACCTGCCGGGTCGAGAGTTGCCTCGAGGAATTGGCACGCGTACCGATCGCTGCTTCTCGTCGATTGCGTCGATTGCGAGTCCGATCACCCGACCTGAAACGCATGTCGCTCGTGGAGAAGGGGTCGGCTACCTGTTTTTCGACCGGCTCGACCAGTAGAGCGGGATCAAGAGGACGAGAAACACCGATCCCATCGCGGCGATCGAGATCCAGATGACGCCGATGATCTGTTCGTCCAGGTAGCCCGCAATCTCGAGCAACCAGAGAAGGCTGTAGACGGTGGTCACGATCACGATGGTGATGTAGACGCGAAGGAAGAGCCCAGCGGCGTGGTAGAGGACCGTTTTCGAGGGGATGAGGGAAGTGTGCTGCATAGTGTGTTAGAAGATGGCCCCGAACTCGGCGGCGAGGATGATCGTCCCGACGAGCGCGACCCCGACGGCGATGGTCGAGAGGACGAGTATCCACCACGCGAGCGGACTGAGGTCGTCACGAAGACGAGGAAGTGCCATAGTGCCTGTTCTGCTGAGAGACGGCCGCATCGAATAATAAAATGAGCGGTTTGTTCAGCCGGGGAATGTTTTCGGCGATCAGAGCCCGTGAGACTGGACAAACGAGACCGGTGGGTCACACTCATCACCGAGTCGTCAACCGCCGATCGCAAATGATAGTATTTTAACGTTAACCACAAGACAAAAATAAACGTGGTCGAAACGGGCGGTAGATACAGTGGAGGTGCTGACATGCGCGTGAGATCGAGACGAGCGACCGGGCGCGAGACAGTGACACGGACGGCATTGTCCGAGATTATCAGAAGTGGTAATTTCTGGATGAAACTTTTGATGGATGAGAGATTGGAGGACGTCAATGGCTACTGAGGACGTCGACCAGACCGATCCGGGTGCGGTCACTGAGGGAGGTGACTCGGGATCGGCGTCGGGGTCGAATACACAGACGACACACGAACCGACTCGAGGCGCCGACGTTCGGGTCGGAGCGTACACGTGGGCCGATTTCATGACGGAGTACGGCTACGAGGACGAAATTTCGATTCTCTATCCCCACGGAGTGAGCGGCCCCGACGACCAGCTCGGGCTCGATACCGACGGCTCGGCGGAGTCGACCGCACCCTACGGCGCCGACTGGGAGCGCGTTGAGTTCGATCCGGAGGCCCACCTGGGCTACGATCCGGACGAACTGCCGGACCTGATCGGCGAGGTATTTCAGCCGAACGGGGACCGTCTCCAGGACATCTTTCTCACCTACGTCGACCCCGAATCCACCCCGGTTCTGAAGGACTTCTACACCTGGGAGCACTACAAGTGGGAGTACTATTACGACGAGGACGGCAGCCGCCCCCGCGACGGGTCGGGCGAAATCGAGTCGTTCGACGAGGAGGAGGCACTCGGGTTCGACCCGGACGACATCCGTCGGAAGCTCCACCAGGGCGGGCAAGCCGCGATGGAACTGGACGACGTCGTCGAGGAGCGGACGGTCAACGTCAGCGAAGAACTCGACGAAGACAAGTTCTTCTCGACGGAAATCGGCGACACGACGGTCGTCAACCGGTACGACCTCGAGAAGGCGGTTCCGTTCGCCAAGAAGCGCCACTACCGCGAAGTCGAGCGCTACTGGGTGAACAAACCCTACGCGTTCGTCATCATCTTCCACTCCGAGAAGGAAAACGAGAAGAAGTACTACGCCGTCGAGCCCCACCTGAATCCAATCGAAGAGGAGCTACGGGACTTCCTCGGCGGGAAGTTGCGGACGGCGATCAAGTACTCCGACGACGGGATCAAACACACCGCCGACCTGGACGGCCGCCGGGAGGTCATCGAGGAGGAGACCCGTCGGTTGCTGAAACGCTACGACCTGTTCGAGAAGTCGAGCGGGAAGACCACGAAGGGGATCATCGAATCGCTGCGAACGCTGCTCGATGACGAGGACGAGACGCCGACGACGGCCGACCTCTACCTCGAGGGCACGGCGGCCAGGCCGGAGCCAGCGATTCTCGAGGACGACCCGGACACGCTGACCGAGTACCAGGTCGAGAAACTGCTCTACCTCCTGAAACGAAACTTCCTCGGCTACGAGCGGATCGACCCGATCAAACACGACATCAACGTCGAGGACATCTCCTGTGACGGCTACAACTCGCCGGTGTTCGTCTACCACTCGGGATACGAACAGGTCATCTCGAACATCTACCACGGCGAGGGCGAACTCGACGACTTCGTCGTCAAACTCGCCCAGCGCTCGGGCAAAGGGATCAGCAAGCGACTTCCGCAGGTCGACACCACCCTCCCCGACGGCTCGCGCGCCCAGTTGACCCTCGGCAAGGAGGTCTCCGATCACGGGACCAACTACACGATTCGACAGTTCAAGGACGTCCCGTTCACCCCGGTCGACCTCATCAACTGGAACACGTTCAGCCTCGACGAGATGGCCTACCTCTGGCTCGCCATCGAGAACCACAAGAGCCTGATCTTCGCGGGCGGGACGGCCTCCGGGAAGACGACCAGCCTGAACGCGGTCTCGCTGTTCATCCCGAGCAACACCAAAATCGTCTCCATCGAGGACACCCGCGAGGTCGAACTCCCACAGCGAAACTGGATCGCCTCCGTCACCCGCCCCTCGTTCGCCGACGACGACCAGGGCGACGTCGACGAGTTCGACCTGCTGCGCGCCGCGCTGCGTCAACGTCCCGACTACCTCGTGATGGGCGAGATTCGGGGCGAGGAAGGACGAACCCTGTTCCAGGTCATGTCGACGGGGCACACGACGTACACGACCTTCCACGCCGACTCCGTCGACGAAGTGCTCAAGCGGTTCACGACGGACCCCATTAACGTCTCGAAGACGATGTTCACGGCGCTGGACCTGGTCTCGATCCAGACCCAGACCCGGGTGCAGGGCCAGAAGGTCCGCCGGAACAAATCGCTCACCGAGATCAACCACTACGAGGCCGAACACGACGAGATCAACGTCCAGGACGTCTACCAGTGGCAGGCCGAGACCGACGAGTACCTCAAGATGGGGGACTCGAACACCCTGGAAGAGATCAAGTTCGACCGCGGCTGGAACGACGAGAAGCTCCGGACCGAACTGTTCAAGCGCCAGGTCATCCTCGCGTACCTGATCAAGAACGGCCTCAACACGTACTCGGAGGTCGCGGCGACCGTCCAGGCGTTCATCAACGATCAGGAAACCATCCTGACGCTGATCGCCAACGGCCAGCTCGAGAACAGCCTCGAGGACCTCCAGGAGATGGAGAGCGTCCTGATCGACGTCGACCCCGAGAAGGAGGAACTGGTTCCGCGGCCGGACTCGACCACCGAGACGTACAACCTCTCGACGGACATCCTCGAGCGGGCTGAGGAGTCGCTCTTCGAGGAGTACCGGGGACAGGTTCCGAGCGGCCTCGCGAGCGCACTCGGCGACGTCGAACAGGCGGACACAATCGAGGTCGACCGGGCCGACGTCGACGAGTTCGACTTCGGCGGCGAGGTCGACGAGGACGTCCCGGACGACGACTGGGACCTCGGCGACGGCTCGACCGAGTTCGCCTTCGACTCGGGCGACGGTCCTGCGTGGCTGGACGACGACGGGGACTTCGCCACCGGCGATTCGAGCGGTCAGAGTCAGACGGCGACGGCGGACGCGTCGTCCGCGGACGAATCGACGGCCGAACCCGCTACGGCACCGGCGTCTGCACCGGAACTGGAGGCCGGGCCGTCGGAGACATCGACGACTGCGCCGGCGGAAACGACATCCAGCCGATCCACCGACGAGATCCAGCCGCCGACCGGGTCCGACGAGACGGCGAGCGAGGCGAGTCGGCCGGCGGCCGAACCCAGCCCCGAGTCCGACCTCGAGGACGAAAGCGAGGAAGCGGCGACTCAGCAGGCAGGCACAGGGACGGTTGCGACCGCCGATCACGGTACGTCAGGGAAATCGAGCGCCGCGGACGGTACGTCTGCCGAAACCGATACGTCAGCCACGTCCGATACATCAACCACTACTGACACAACCACCACGACCGATACGTCAGCTACAGCCGATACGTCCACTACGACCGACACGTCAACCACGAACACCACTTCTACGACGACTACTCCGGAGACGACCGACGAGGGAGACGGCACCCTAGAGGGACTGTTCTCCGACATGGGGTCGACGCTCGAGCGCCTCGAGGAGGGGCCGAGCACGGAGACACAGACGGAAACGCACTCGAAGCCAGGCCCCGACACGTCGGGATTCGACGCGATGTTCCCGGATCGGGATCTGGACTCGATTTTCGGGTCCGGCCCGACGACCGACGACGCCGACAGCTCGAGCGCCGACAGCTCGAGCGACGACGCTCGTTCCGATACTGACGGCTCGAGCGACGACACCCCGGCGGAGGCCCCCCAGGGGTCGATCTTCTCCGAGGACGACGGATCGATCTTCGACGACGAAAGTTCGACAGCCGACGCTGGCGCGGATGACGGCTCGACCGATTCGACCGATGGAAGCGGCTCGATCTTCGGCGACGACGGCGGTGATTCGATCTTCTCAGAGGATGGAGCCGACGAGGACGCAAGCGACGCCAGCGAGGATAGCATGTCGGGCTCGATCTTCTCCGAGGACGGAGACGACGAGCCGGCCGACGACGACGCGGAGGAAGACGACGCATGAGCCTCCAGTCGAGTGACGGACCGGGCGCCATCGCAAACAGTTCCGACCTCCTCGGCGAGACGTTCTACCCGCTCTACGACTGGCTGTTCGACGAGGACAACCAGTTCGTCTCCGACCTGGAGACGAAACTCGCCCAGGCCCGGATGACCGACACCGTCGAGATGTACCTCTCGCGGTCGCTCGGCATCGGATTCATCGCCGGCCTCGTGCTCTGGCTCATGGGGCTAATGCTGGGGTACGGCCTGTTCGCAACCGGGGTGATCCAGGTCGATACGATCATCGGCTTCCCCGTCAGCAGCGAGACGGTCCTCGCGATCATCGACACGCTGCGGATTCCGGCACTGATCGTCACGACGGGCCTGTTCTTCGGGAGCCTCGGGTTCGCCTTCGGCTTCGGCACGCTCGTCGCGATTCCGTACTCGCGTGCGTCGACACGCAAGCGCGAGATCAACATGCTCCTGACGGACTCCGTCTCCTACATGTACGCCCTCTCGGTCGGCGGACTGAACCAGCTCGAGATTCTCGAGGCGATGGCCGAGGCCGACGACACCTACGGCGAGGTCTCGAAGGAGTTCCAGAGCATCGTCCAGGAGACCGAGTACTTCGACGTCGACTACCGGACGGCAATCCGAAAGCAGGCGATCGAGACGCCGAGCAACGACCTCTCGCAGTTCCTGACCGACATGCTCTCGATCGTCAACAGCGGCGGTGACATGGAGAGCTTCCTCGAGGACAAGAAGGAAAAGCACATGCGAACTGCTAAACAGGAGCAAGAACTCACCCTCGAGACGCTCGAGCTGTTCGGCGAGATGTACATGACGCTCTCGCTGTTTCCGCTCCTGTTGATCATCATCCTGGTGATCATGCAGATGGTGCCGGACGCGGACGTCGATCCTAACCTGTTGTACATGTCAGTCTACGGACTTATCCCGCTCACGGGAGCGGGCTTTATCGTCCTCGTCTCGACGGTCAAACACGACGAGCCCGGCGACGGCTACCTCGGGACGTCGAGCGAGGACAGCCGGATCAAGCACGAGCACGATCGCGGCCTCCTCAACCTGGGCCTCGTCGAACAGTACACCGGCGCTCACCGCGTCTTCGACCGGATCAAGAACCGAGAGGGCACCCACGAGACCGTTAAGGTTCTGCAGGCACCGCACATCTTCTTCCGGGACAACCCGCTGTACACGCTCGCGCTGACCGTGCCGGCCGCCCTCGTCGTCGTGACGACGGCAATGGTCAACGGAAGCGCGCCGACCTCGTGGGAAGGGATGAAAGCACGGCCCGTCTGGGGCACGTTCATCTACCTCTACGCGCCGCTTTACATCACGATGGTCCCGCTCTCGATCTTCCGGGAGTGGAACGTCATCTCGCGAAACGCCGTCGTCAAGACGCTCTCGGAAGACTTACGAAAACTCGCGAGCGCGAACGACACCGGCCTCACGCTCCTCGAGTCGCTCAAGTCCGTCTCTGAAACGACCTCGGGGCGGCTGGCTCGAGAACTCGAATTGATGCACACCAAGGTCAACTACGGGATGAGCCTCTCGGAGGCGCTCGTCGAGTTCAACAACAAGTACCACATTCCGCGGCTGGCCCGGACGGTCAAGCTCATCACGAAGTCCCAGGAGGCGTCGAACCAGATTTCGGCGGTGTTGCGGACGGCCGCCCGCTCGAGCGAGAATCACGACGACATCGAACGGGAACGAAAGTCCAGGACACGGATGCAGGTCGTCATCATCATCATGACGTTCATGACGTTGCTCGCGGTGATCGCCATCCTCCAGACCCAGTTCATCGGGACGATGGCGGGCCTCGAGACGGGCGGCAGCGACGTCGACGCCGGGGCGAACAGCCAGCTCGCGGACGCCAACTTCAGCGAGAACGTCGACATCGATCAGCTGTCGTTGCTGTTCTTCCACGCGGTGACCTTGCAGGCCGTCCTCTCGGGGTTCATCAGCGGCTACATCCGCGACGCCGACCTGTTGAGCGGGTTGAAATACGTGATCATCCTCTCGACGATTGCCCTGGTCGCCTGGGCGCTGGTGGCCTGAGATGACGCGCCGACGCCCCCACACCGTCTCGGTTTCGCTCGACACGAGAGGCCAGACCACCCAGGACTTCGCGGTCGGCATCGGGGTGTTCCTGCTCGCGGTCGCGTTCGTGTTCTCGTTCGTTCCGTCGCTGATCACGCCGTTTTCGGCGTCGACGGCGCCGGAGTCGGCCCAGGCCGACCGAATCGCCGGTGAAATCATTACGAAGTACTCGAGCGGGGAGGCGAACGAGCTCGATCTGGCAGCACTCCAGGACGCCGATCCCGACGGGCTCGCGGAAATGGGGCTGCGAGACACCGGGTCGGTTCGGATCGATCGGATCAACGTGACGGTCGTGAACGCCACTCGAGAACCCCAGTTTGGCGTTGGAAACGAGTACCGGGGCCAGTCGGCGGGTAGTGCGACGCGGATCGTGACGGTGTCCGACCCGTCCCACGACTGCGACCCCGCCTGTCGACTCGTCGTGAGGGTGTGGTAACCATGAGACGAAATACACGAGAAACACCGACGTCGACCGACCGCGCCCAGGCATACACGCTCGAGGGATTCATCGCGGCGTTCATCCTGCTGATCGCGGTGCTGTTCGCAGTGCAGTCGGTGGTCATCACGCCATCGTCGGGCGGAGCGGTCGACCGCACGGCCCAGGCCCAGCAACAACAACAGGTCCAGGACGCGTTGATCATCGCCCAGCGGGAGCACGACCTCTCGCGAACCGTTCGGTACGTCGACCTTAACTCGAGCGACGGCTTCGAGGAGTTCCACAACCACTCGAGCGGCGTCCAGGGGGTTTACTCGACGGCGGCGTTCGAGAACGTGTCGACCCTGGGTGCGATTTTGAACCAGCACCTAGACGCCGGACAGAGTTACAACGTGGAGTTACACTACGAAAACGAGTCCGGAGAGGCGGCGTCGCCGATCAAACTCGTCAACCAGGGACCGCCCTCGAGTACGGCGGTGACGGCGAGTTACACGGTCGTCTTGCACGACGATCAGAATCTGACCTCGCCCGATTACGAAGATCGGACCCTCGGCGAAATCGAGGGGACGGCTGGGTATATCCCCGATATCGACGACGATGGTGGCCTCTACAACGTCGTGGAGGTGCGGGTGGTCGTATGGTGAGAGCGCGATCGACTCGAGAACCGACGCGAGACCACGAACGCGGTCAACTCGTCCTCATCTCGGCGATCACCATCGCGTTCATCCTCCTCGGCGTCGTCGTCGTGTTCAATGGCGTCCTCTACACGCAGACGCTCTCCTCGAGTGCGTCGGGACAGACCGTCTCGGACGCCGAGCGGACGGCAGCAGAGGTGACACAGGGGGTACTGACGGTAACCGAGCATCGAGAAGCGGTGGTCGTCCATCCGGACGACAGCGGCCCGCTCCTCGACGACGTCAATTCGTTCCTGGACCAGTATCAGAACCAGACGGCAGCGAATCGGCCGGCGATCGTCTCGAGCAACGTGTCGACAGTGAATGGAACGTACGCGACCGCGAATCTCTCCGCCGAGCGAAACGTGTCGAACGCCGATATCTACGGAGTGGCGCTTACGCTCGAGAGCGTCGACCTCAATGATAGTGAAAACGTCACCGTCGAACTGAACGGAAGCCCAGACGTCACGATATCGGAGAACAACGGCACCCTCGAGATCGAGCGAGGAGACGACCGCTGTGAGATCGAACTCGACGGAGAGCCGGCGACGATCGACTTCGTCACGGGAACGGTCCACGGTGCAGAACGGACGACGTGTTCGGCGAGCAGGCTCCCGCCGGCGAGCGCCGACCTGGTCGTTGCGCCCAGTGAGAACATGAGCGGCGTGCAGCTCGAGGTGCTTTTCGCCGAGGGAAGTGCGCCGGCAGACTGGGAGGACGATGAGGACGCCGTCGTCGCGATCGAAATCGACCTCGAGTACACCACGAACGACCTCACGCAGTCTCGAACGCTCGAGGTGCCGATGCCACTGGGGGTGTCCGACTCGTGATCGAACCCGAATCGAACGACCGCGGCGTTTCCATCGCCATCACCCACGTTCTCACCCTTGGCATCACGACCGTCCTGATCGCCGGGCTCCTCATCTCCGCCGGGTCGCTCCTCGAGTCCCAGACCGATCGTAGCGCCCAGCAATCGCTCGAGACGATTGGCGAACGACTCTCGGGCGAAATCTCGAGGGTCGACCGACTGGCAACGGAAGACGGGACGACCGAGTTGACCGTCGACCACCCGTCGATGGTCGCCTCGAATCGCTACACGATCACGTTACTGGATAACGAAACGTGTGCGGAGGAACCGTTACTCACAGACGCGACGAACTGCATGCGACTGAGCGCACAGAGCGCGGACGTTGACGTGTATGTGCCGGTCACTGCTCCCGTCGACGATGGAAGTTCGGTTTCAGGTGGCACCATCAGAATCGTCCACGACGGCGACAAAGTCAGACTCGAGCGTGATCGCTAATGTTTGGTCGTACCCCCTCCACCCACGACCGCGAGGACCGCGCCGTCTCCGAGGTCCTGGCGTTTATCCTCGTGTTCACCATCATCATCGGCTCGGTGACGATGGTGTCGGTCTTCGGGATGCAGTCGCTGACGAGCTACCAGGAGGGCGAACAGTTGCGCAACGCTGAACGGGCGATGGACGCCCTGAGCGACAACTTCAACGACGTGGTCCGGTACGACGGCGTGACGGCTCGAGCGGGCGAACTCAACCTTCGTGGTGGATCGGTGTCGACGGCGCACGAGGGGACGGAGTTGGCGATCGAGATCGAACGCAATGGATCTCCAGACGCGGAGTACGACGTCACCACCGGCGGCCTCGTCTACGAAGCCGGCAGCGGCACCGACACCATCGCCTACGAGGGCGGCGCCATCTTCCGCGGCGACCACACCGGCAACGTCGCCCTCCAGGAGCCCATGCTCCGCTGTCAGGACGGCTCCGGTACCGCCGTCATCTCCCTGCTCGTCATCGACGCCGAACCGCGGACCCTCCAGAGCAGCGAGATCAACCAGCTCCGTCTCATGGAGTCGAAGACGACCCGGCGAACCTACACCGGAGTCGACGAGGTGAGTATCACCGTCGGCGACTCCGAGTACGAGATGGCCTGGGAGCGAACGCTCGAGGAGCGTGGATTCGGAGGAGAATGTACGTTCAGCGGCGGCGACGGCCGCGTCACGATTCACGTCGTCTACGCGGACCTCGAGTACTGAACGTCACATCAAACTGAGTACTGAACGTCACGCTAACTTCGAGTACTACTCACTTCCAGTCGCCCGTCAACATCACCCGATACCCCGCGCGAGCGCCGAGCGCCTCGACTCGGTCGGCGTGGTCGGTCGAGGAACCCGCGGTATTGAGGTAATAGCCGTTCGAGAGTTGCCGACTCCGCGGGAGGCGTGTTGCACCGTCCTGGCCGACGAGAACCGGGAGATCCAGGACGCCGTCGGTGTCGTGGGTCTCCGGCTCCGATTCGGGCCACGGAACGCGGACGCCCGAGAGCCCCCGCTCCAGGAGGAACTCGGTGGCGTGGACGAGTGCCCCTGTCGAGGAACCGTGGCCGATCGCCCCGATCGAACCGTGGTCGGCGAAGAATCGAGCGACGTATTCGCTATCCTGACTGTGATCGTTGCCGTCACCGGCGTCGTCTTCACTGTCACCGTTGCTGGCGTTATCATCGCTATCCTGACTGTCATCGTCGCTGGCGTCACTATCGCCATCCTGGCTGTCACCACCACTATCATCATCACCGTCGCCGACGCCGACGCCGACGCCGACGCTGGAGGCCTCGTCGGAGTCACCGGTGTCGCCAGTGTCGATTCGAGTCGACGAGTCGGTCGACCGGTCGTGAGCCGAATCAGTCGACCGGTCGTGGGCCGAATCGGTCGACCGACCGTGTAACGAGGAACGCGACCGCAAGTCACCTCGCTCGTCGGAAGGACCGTCCAGGAACCGGTCGCGATACTGAACGCGTTCTCGAGTCGACGAATCGGTGTTCTCGCTCTCACTCTCGCTCTCGCTTTCACCCTCGCCCTCGGCCTCATCCTCGTCTTCGCCCTCGAACGTCGGCACCCCGGCGTCGACGTTCCTGGACACGGATACGGACCCGGTTCCGGTCCCCGAGAACGAATCGACCAGGTGTTCGAGCAGTCGGTCGACGGCGGCTTCCAGTTCGTCGGTGTAGGCCGCCCCGGTGACCACTTCGAGGTCGCCGACGAGCGATTCTCGCACCGCCGCGCGCTCGACGGCTAGCCGGCGGGCGACGGTCGCTCTGGAGTGGCGCCCGAGGCGCCGCTCGAGCGCCCGTCGCTGGTAATGTTCGAGCAATGGCTCGAGCGTCTCCCGGCGGCGAAGGTCGCAACGGCGGGTGTCGATCGAGTCCGTTCCAGCGAGTAACACCGCCTCGCGGCCGTCGGTGTAGATCGCTCGATCGACCCCGGTTTTGACGAGGCACGTCCCGAGCGCCGAGAGACGATCGCTCGAGGGGAACGCGCTCGCCGGATCGACGGCCACGAACAGCGCGGGGGTCGCCTCGATCGAACAGACGTACTCGAGTGTGGTTCCCACCACCGGGACGTTTCGCCGGCAGTCCTGGATGGTGTCCCAGCCGAGGGCGCTCAGCAGCATGTCGACGATCGGCGTCGTTTCGGCGAGCGTCTCCGGCGGCGCGGCTTCACACAGGAGCTGTATCCGGGTAACGAACGTCTCGAGGCGGTGGGTAGACATGTGCGCTCAGTGGAGGATACTCGGGTAGGTATCCCGGGGTGACAACTTAAACGACACTGTTCGGAGGTGACCTGTTCTCAGTCGTGATAATCACGGGAGAGGATTTATTGTGGGTGATACCTGTCTATGACCGTATGTTAGGCCCGGTCCGAAAAGTCATTCCCAAATTCATCAGACGGCGATATGCACTCAAGTTCGCTATCGTGCTTCTCGTCATCGGTCTGTCTGTGGGGGCAATGGGGTATCTGGGGACGAATCAAATCGCAAATGAAGTACAGTCGCAGGTGCAGAACGATTCCGCAGAGTTGGCACAACAGGAGGCTCGGAACGTCGACAAGTGGAACCAGTTGAACGTACAGGCACACAAATCGGCTGAAGCGACGCTGACGACGGGTGAAACAGGAGAGTTGCTAGGTGCACGAAACTCGATGTCAGCCCATAGCGTCCACTACGTCGACCTCAACAACAACGTCACCCACAGCACGGTGGGAGACATTAGCGGGAAGGCTCCTGCAGAGATCGCACGAGACCACAGCCCCGAAAATGGTGAAATTACCTGGGCAGCGGAGTTCGCCAGGATCGAGCCTCACTACGAGAGCAACGATGACCCGCTCAAATCTGGAGGCGAAGCTTTCGGCCAGCGGGTTTCGAGCCTCAACACCAAGGTTGCGATCGTGCCACACGTCGCGTCCGATGGGACGCTCGTGTTGAGTTACATCACGAGTGTCGATGGGAAAAACGAGTTCATGGTCTCCTCCCTCGAGATCGGCGCGTACACTGATGAGATGATCCACAACGAAAACGAGGGTCGAATCTCGTTCATCGTCATGGAGACCGGCGACGGCGACGCCCAGGTCGTCATGGACCCAAGCGAAAACGTCTACCTCGAGGAGTACTCGACGAAGGACTTTAACCTCAGTGCAGTCGGGCTCAAGGGCGAGCACTTCTCTATCGACGAGCCGAACGACGCACTCGCGTCCGCCGTTGGCAGCGATTACGGAAACGAACCGTACATCGGCGCGGCGGCTCGCGTCACCGAGGACAGCCCGTTCCTCGTCGTCATCCACACGCCCGAGTCCGAGGCCTTCGGCTTCGTACAGGACGTTCAACAGTACGGCATCTACGCCTCCATCGGCGGCATCCTGTTCGTGATGCTCATCGGCGGCGTCATCGGGCGCAACACCTCGCGTTCGATCGACCGACTCACGACGAAAGCCGAGCGAATGGAAGAAGGCGACCTCGACGTCGAGTTCGAGACCCAGCGCGTCGACAGCATCGGTCGGCTCTACGCCGGATTCGCCACCATGCGCGACTCGCTGAAGAACCAGATCCAGAACGCCCAGGACGCCCGCGAGGAAGCCGAACAGGCCCGCGCGGAGACCGAGGCGATCAACCGCCACCTCGAGGCGAAAGCCGACGAGTACCGCGCAGTCATGCAAGAGACCGCCGAGGGCGACCTCACCGCCCGGATGAACGCCGACACCGACAACGAGGCGATGCAGGACATCGCCCTCGAGTTCAACGCGATGGTCGCCGAACTCGAGGAGACGACTGCCGGCGTCAAGGCCTTCGCGACGGACGTGGCGACCGCCAGCGAGCAGGTCACCGCCTCGAGCGAGGAGGTTCGCTCCGCCAGCGAACAGGTCACCGAATCCGTCCAGGAGATTTCCGACGGTGCCGAGCGCCAGAACCAGAGCCTCCAGTCGGTGAACCACGAGATGAACGGCCTCTCGACCACGATCGAGCAGATCGCGGCCTCCTCGAATCAGGTTGCCGACATCGCCGAACGCACCGCCCAGACGGGCAAGCGCGGGCGTGATGCCGCCGAGGACGCCATCGAGGGCATGGCCGAGATCGAATCCGAGTCTCAGTCCGCAGTCGAAGAGATCGAACGACTCGAGGCGGAGATGGAACAGATCGACGAACTCATCGAGTTCATCACCGAGGTCGCCGAACAGACCAACATGCTGGCGCTGAACGCCAACATCGAGGCCGCTCGCTCGGGCGACTCCGGTGAAGGGTTCTCCGTGGTCGCCGGCGAGGTCAAGGAACTGGCCGAGGAGACGAAGACGGCGGCCGAAGACATCGAGGAGCGACTCGAGGCGATCCAGAACCAGACCGAGCAGACGGCGACCGAGGTGCAGTTGACCAGCGACCGGGTGGCCGAACACACCGACTCGGTGCAGCGGGCGGCCAACGCGCTGGACGAGATCGCCGACTACGCCGGCGAGACCAACGTGGGCGTCCAGGAGATTTCGGCGGCGAGCGAGGAACAGGCGGCGTCGACTCAGGAAGTCGTCTCGATGGTCGACGAGGCTGCGACGATCTCCGAGGAGACTACCGCCGAGAGCGAGAACGTCGCTGCCGCGGCCGAAGAGCAGACCACGGCCCTGACCGAGGTCTCCCGTAGCGCGAGCGACCTCGCGAACCAGGCAGCACAGCTCTCGGAGGCCCTCGACCGGTTCGACACCAACGCCCAGCCGGCGCTCGAGTCTGGGGGCGTCGACGACCTCGAGAGCGAGGCAATCGCGTTCGACGACGCGACCCCGTCGGTGACGGATGCGCCAGCTACCGACCAGTCTGAGCAACAGACCGAAGAATCGAACCCCGTCGAGATCGGGGCCGGAAGCGGAGCGGGCGGCGATGGAGCGGGCGACGGCGGCGAGACCGACGACGTCGATTCCGTCGACTCGGCGGGCGTAAACGAGTCGACGCTGGCACTCGAGTCGGAAGTCGAAGCCGACGACGGCGACGGCGACGACGAATCAGACGATAGCGACGACATGTTCACGTTCGGTAACAGCTCCTGAGCGGCTCGATAATCGAGTCTGCATCGAATCGCCGTTTTTCTGTTTCGTTCTCGTTATCTTTCGTCGTTTTTCGCCGCCTCGACGTCGCTTCCCGAGACCGGATAAGGATCCATTGCTCGAGGACGAGCCGGCACGTGAATCGTCGAGCATGCGTCCAAGTCCCCGAGAACCAGCGAGTCGACGCCGACAAAGCCGACGGCAGAGGCGGACGACACTGCGCCACACGACGACCACGACGGTGACGACTCGTCGGACGGCTTTACCTCCGTGAGGAGGACGACAGTAGTCGTTAGAACAATGCACCCATCGGTCCCAGCAGTCAGACGGAACGGTAATCGGTCACCCTCGTCACCGACGACGTCGAGGCGGCGGTCACGCTCTTCCGATGAATCGTCGTCAAGACACCGAGCCCGGCCAGAATCGCGACCTCGTATCCGTCGACCTCGAGCGATCACGATCGATCGACGACGAGGCGTTCGTCGAGACGAAGCAGTCGGTCCGGACGTTGCTTCGGTAGCCGCCACGAGAACGGGAGATCAGTTGGTCGACTCGGAATTCATCGAAACACCCACCGAAGAACCCTCTCGCTGGTAGATTCGAAGTCTGCCGTCGGTAATCGCGAACGCGGACTTGAGCGTCGGCGGAATCGTCTCGGCCTTGCCGATGACGAGGTAGCCGTCGGCCCGAAGCGATCGGCCGATGGTCTCGAGCATCGACTGCTTGTACGCGTTGTCGATGTAGATAAACAGGTTTCGGCAGATCACGAGGTCGAACCCGGACTTCGCCTCGCCGTTGATGAGGTCGTGTCGCTCGAACGTGATCGGCCGGGCGACGGACTCACACACCCGGTAGGTTTCGTTCGACGGGTCGTGGTCGACGTACCGGTGGTAGTCGTTCAAAAACTCGAGCTGGTCGCCGAGGTCGACCGTCCTGGACTCGGTATACGTCCGTTCGCGCGCGGTTTCGAGGGCCGGTTCGCTGATGTCGGTCGCGAGGATGTGGATCGACGATTCGTCGATCTTGTCGTCGTCGTGGGCGAGCATCGACAGCGAGTACGGTTCGCGGCCGTCGGCACACGCGGCGCTCCAGATGTGTACGCTCTCGTGGTGCTCGGTCAGCGTCCGGAGCACGTCGCGAATCCCCTCCCAGACGTCGGGGTTGCGAAAGAAGCCGGTGACGTTGATGCTCAGCGAGTCGAGCAGCGCCCGCTGTTCGTCCGTCTCCGACCGCAGCAACTCGAAGTACTCCTCGTAGCTGTCACTGCCGGTTCGGCGCATCCGCGAGGAAACCCGCCGGTCGAGGTAACTCGTGTTGTAGTGGCTCGTCGCGAAAGCCAGCTCCGCCTCGACGTACTCGAGGAGGCGTTCGAACGCCGGGTCGGTGCTCACAACTCGGTCACTCCGTGCTCACCGTTGGCCGTCCGAACGATAAGTGTGCCGGTGCCGGGAGTGAATTCAACCGTCCGACCGTGTTTCCCGCCGACGTCCTCGGCGATCAGGGGGACGCCGAGTTTCTCGAGTTCGACCTTCGCGGCGTCGACGTTTCGCTGGCCGACGCCGTCACCGAAGCTCTCGAACTGGAACATGTCGCTCCCGCCGGCGATCTTGGCCTCGACGGAGGTGTAGCTGGCACCGCGTTCGACCATCCGTCGCAGGAGGGCCCGGATGGCCGTGTCGGCGTACTTCCCGGGCTTGACGTCGCTATTGTCGGCAGTGTCACCGTCCGGGAGCATGACGTGTGCAAGGCCGCCGATGTCGGAGTCCGGATCGTACAGCGCGACGGCGAGACACGAACCCAGTCCGTAGGATTTCAGCGTGTCCTCGCCCTCGCTGACGACGAGTTCCGAGATACCGACCTGCACCGGTTCGGGGACCCCTGGTTCGGTTCCGTACGTCTTCATTCTACGTCTCCGAATTCGGCCGTCGTCGGCGTCTCCTCGATGCGGTCGACGTCGAGGTCGTTCAGCGCGCGTTCCAGGTCACGCTCGTCGGGGATGGCGTAGATGTCACAGTCGAACTCGCGCCCGTCGGCCATCACCTGGGTGTCGAAGACGAACGCGAACTCCTGGTTCTCGCCCAACTGGATGATGACGGGGTCGATGGCGGCGGCGCCGATGTCGTGGATGAACTCCGGCGGCGAGTGATCGATCGTCGTGTCGAGGACGTTCGCCCAGCCGTCCAGGAAGCCACTGGCCATGATGTTCCCGAGTTCCGTGATGGCGCTTCGCTCCATCTCGCCGAATCCTTCCTCGTCGTCGGTCTCCATCGGCACCATCGCGTCGACGATCTCGTGTGCAGACTCCTCGTCGAACAGGAACAGGAGGTACCCACTCGGCGTGCCGTCGAACTCGAAGGCGACCCCGACGAGACGCTCGTTCGGGACGGACGCGGGAATAGCCTCGAGCGAGACGAAGTTCAGGCGTCGAATCTCGACGCTCGTCTCGATGCCGGTGAGCGTCGTCGCCGTCTTCGCTACCTCCTCGGCGCCCTGCTCGGCCATCCGGTCGAAGCCGTCGAGTTTGTCGTACTCGATCCCGTCGCTGGTGCGCAGTCGCTCGAGCAGGCTCGCCATGGAGTCGCGAGCGGGGAACAGGTAGTGGCTAAAACTGAGTTCGGTGCCGACGGCGTTGATGTGACTCTGGAAGAGTAGGGCCATGTCCCCCTCGCCAGGAGCCTCGTCGATGTCGCCGAAGAAGGGCTCGGCGGTCGCCCCCTCGATGAACTGCGGCGTCGAGACGTCGATCACGGTCTCGAGCACGTCGGCCCAGCCGTCGATGAACCCGCTGTTCATCACCTGGCCGACCTCGGTGGCGGCGCTCATGCTCATCTCGTCGAACTCCTCGACGTCGGCCTCGGCGATCAGCATCTCGACGATGCGGAGCGCGCTGTTGCGATCGAAGACGACGACCGAGTGACCGTCGAGGCCGCCGCTGAGTTTGACGCGAATTCCGACCTTCTCGGTGCCGTCCTCGAAGTCGTGGCGAATCTCCTCGCCGCGCATGAAGTTGAGCTTCGTGACGCCGACTTGTGTCTCGACGCCGGTCATCTTCGTCAGCCGACCGGCCGCCAGCCCGGCGCCCTCACGGGCCATCCGGTAGAACGTACCGAGGGCGTTGACGTCGAGTTTCATGCGGGGTGCACATCGATGCCGTTGACCATCTCGACGAACTCCTCGAGTTCCGGGAAGGCGTAGATTTCGGCCTCGATCTGGTAGCTCGGCACCGAGAGATCGGAGTCGAAGAAGAGCGCGAGGTCGTCCCCGCCAAGCCCGGCCGTTCGAACCACGATGTCGCCGGCCGGCGCGTAGACGAGTTGTGGGGCGGCGATGTCGATCGCGCGCCCGAGCACGTCGGCCCAGCCGTCGATGAACCCGCTGGCCATCATGTTGCCCATCTCCTCGACGGCGCTTCGGGCCATCTTCCCGGAGACGTTCGACATGTCGTCGACGACGTCCCGAAGCATGATCGCGGTGATCTTCTTCGCGCTCGCCTCGGGGAAGAGGATGAGGATGTGACCGTGTGGCGGGTCGAGCAACCGGACCCGGACGCCGACGCGCTTGCCCGGCTCGAGCTGGCTCTGGATGTCGTCGACGTCGATGAAGTTCGTCTTCGTGACCTCCATCTGGGCGTCTTCGCCGGTCAGTTTGCTCATGTTGTCGGCGACGCCGTTCGTTCCGACCTTCGCCATTTCGTTGATAAAGCTCAGCTTCCGAATGTCGACCATCATCGTCATAGATTAGGTACCTCCGTGTGCGTTGTCGAGTTCGTTCTCGTGTCCGTCATCGGTGTCTCCGTCGAGTGGGGGTTCTCGCCCGACCGTCCGTCACTCTCGATATGGATGTGGGTGTGCATGCTCATAGTGTATTGACGTCGAGGATCGTAACCACTTCCCCCCGACCGCGAACTGTCGCCCCACTCAAACCCGGAAGCCCACTCATGAACCCCTCGAACGGCTTGATGACGACCTCCTGTTGCCCGTGGACGACGTCGCAGTGAAGGGCGACCGATCGGACGTCGTCCCGAATTCGGATCACCATTCCGTCGTCGAGGTCGGACGACTCCGGCGTCTCGAGTCGCTCGGCGAGTTCCACGACGGGAACGGACGAGTCGCCCGAGGGAATCACCGGATTGCCGTCGACCGTCTCGACGATTCGCGCGTCGTCGATGTCCTGGACGGCCTTGATCGGGACGCCGAACTCCTCGCCGCCGATCTCGAAGAACAGGACGTCGGCGATGGCGACCGTCACGGGGAGTTCCATCGTGATCGTCGTCCCCTCGCCGGGGTCGCTGTCGACGGAGACAGTGCCGTCGAGATCTTCGATCGTCCGCTTGACGACGTCCATCCCGACGCCACGGCCGCTCACGTCCGTCACTTCCGTTGCCGTCGAGAGGCCGGGGTGGAACACCAGGTCGTAGACCTCCTCGTCGTCCAGGTCCGCGGCCTCCTCGGCTGCCAGGACGTCGGCGTCGACCGCCGCCTCGCGTAACTCCTCGGCGTCGAGGCCGCGACCGTCGTCGTGAATCCGAATCTTCACGCGGTCGCGGGCTCGTTCGGCCGTGAGTCGGACCGTCCCCTCGCGGGGTTTTCCGGCCTCTTCGCGGACCGACGGCGCCTCGATACCGTGGTCGACCGCGTTTCGAACCAGGTGGATCAGTGGGTCGCCGATCCGGTCGAGGATACTGCGGTCGAGTTCGACCGACTCGCCCTCGGTCTCGAAGGCGACCGCCTTGTCCTGGTCGCGCGCGATGTCCCGAACCGTCCGGGGCAATCGGTTGGCGACCGTCTCGAGGGGGACCAGTCGGACGTCCATCACCGTCTCCTGGAGTTCGGCCGTGATGTCGTCCAGGTCGTCGAGTTCGCGACGCAGCGTTTTCGGGTCGTCGTCCTGCTCGATGGTGTGACGGAGGCGGACACGAGCGGTGACGAGCCCCTCGACGAGGTTGAGGAGCGTGTCGACCTGATCGATGTCGACGCGAATCGACTGCGCCTGGTCGGCGTTGGATTCCGAATCCGCCTCCTCGTCCGTTTCGGGCACGCCAACGTCAGGAATCGGCATCGCCGGAGCGTCCTCGTAGACGCGATCCGATTCCTCGCCGGTAGCGCTCCCGGCGTCTCTGTTTTCTGCAGCGCCGAACGCAGCGGCGCTCGACGCGTCTGCGCCGGCCGCGAGGCCGTCCCCTGGAGCGGAATCGACGGCATCAATGTCGAGGTCGTCCGCGTCCTCGAAGTCGTCGACACCGCCAGCATTCTCGAATTCGGCACCACCGAACGAGTCGCCCGCGGCGGCCGTTTCGTCGAGTTCGTCGAACTCATCGGCGGAACCGTCGTCCAGTACGGGAGCCTCGAGTCCAGCGTCGTCCTCGAACGCGTACGCGTCGTCCGCGTCGTCCGCGTCGAACGCCGTCGGTGCCGGCTGGTCGTCGACGAACGCGGTATCGTCCGGCGTCTCGAGGTCCCCGTCCAGGTCGTGGTCGTGGTCTTCATCGACGTCCACGTCGAGCGCCGACTCGTCGAACGAGGCGTCCTGTTCGTCCTCGAGTGCCGGGTCGTCGACCGGATCGAAGCCGAAGTCGACCGCGAAGTCGTCTGCGGCCTCGTCCCGGTTGGGCGTCTCGAGGTTCAGGTCGTCTTCGAGGTCCAGGTCGTCTTCGAGGTCCAGATCATCGTCATCGAGAGCAACGCCCTCGACGTCCAGGTTCGCTCCCTGATCGTCGGCAACGGAATCGGCGTCGGAATCCAATTCGAAATCGGCCGCCTCATCGTCGGTTTCACCGAAGTCGACGCCGTCGAGGGCGGCAACGTCATCCTCCTCGAGTTCGTCGGCCCCCTCGGCGTCCGTCGTTCGCGGTTCGAGCGAGTCGGCGCCGGACGCCTCGGCGGCTTGCTCCGCGGGACTGTCGTCCAGGTCCGGGTCCAGGTCCGCGTCGTCGAACGCGAACGCCTCGAAGTCGTCGTCAGTTGGGACGATCGAGTCGTCAGTTGGGACGATCGAGTCGTCGGCGTCAGCCGGTGTCGAATCCGTCTCCGCCTCTGTATCCGCATCCGCATCCGATTCTGCACCCGCATCCGACGACAGCTCCAACGGAGCGTCGTCCAGGTCGGACGACTCGGCGGCTGTCACCTCGCTATCGACGTGCGTACCTTCCACGCCCTCGGCGTCGCTCTCGAGGTTCACGTCGTCAAATTCGTCGTCGAACTCGTCATCGAACTCGTCGTTAAACTCGGCCCCGAACTCGTCTTCGACCTCGAGGAAACTGTTGTCGTCGACGTCGACGTCGTCGCCGAGCAGCTCGTCCATGTCGACCTCGTCGTCACTGTCGTACTCGTCGAACTCGAGTTCCTCGAGTTCGTCCTGGAGTTCGTCGAAGCCGACCATCTCGACCTCGTTTTTGAGTTCGGCGAACACCGCGCTGGCGTCGTCGGCGTCGCCAGCGTCGGCCACGTCTTCGCTATCGTCTACACCGCCACCGCTCGCGGATTCCGCATCCGATGGCTCGGCGGCGATTGCCCCGTCGGCAGAGACCGATTCGGCCTCCGAATCGTCGGTGTCCCCTTCCAGTGAGGCATCCGCCGACGTCGACTCGCCGAGCAAGTCGTCGAACGACCCTGCATCACCCATCGCGTCGAACGCATCGAGGTCCTCGCCCTCGACCTCCTCGACCATCGCGTCCAGGTCGTCGAACTCGTCGAACTCGTCGAGCAGTTCGTCGACCGAGAGGTTCTGTGCGTCGTTCGAGGACAGGTCCTCGACGGGATCGTCTGCGGCAAGCGCCTCGTCGGGTTCACTGGCTGGGGACGGATCGCTGCTCGACGCGAACCGATCGGTCACCTCGACGATCTCGAACGCCTCGACGGCGTCGACCGGCTCGAGGGCCGCGCTAATCGCGTCCTTGCCAACGGCACTTCCGAATACGGCGTCGAATCCAGCGCCGTACTCGGCGTTTTCGATCGCTTCACGCGAAGGATCGGTGCCGACGAGATCGAACGCGTCGACGAGCGCCTCGACGACGAGTTGACCGTTGTTGACTCCCTCGCCGTCGGTGATCGCGAGTCGAACGAGAAACGCGTCGTGGTCGGCGTCTTTCGGGGGCTCGAATCGGGCCAGGATGCCGTCGATTTCGGCCTTCGTTGGCGCCGAAACGTCCCCGCTCGTCCTCGCCCTCGTCGTCGAATCGTCCAGAAAACTTCGGAGCGTCTCGATCTTCGCCGCCGGATCGCGATCGATTTCGCCGTTCGGGGGCGCTTCGTCGAGCATCGCCTCGAGTTCGTCGACGCCGTCGAAGATGGCATCCATGACCTCGGGCGTGATCTCGAGGGCGTCCCGTCGGACGGCATCGAGGAGGTCCTCGATGGCGTGTGCGAGGTCGCTCGCGCGGGCGAGCCCCATCGCGCCGCAGTTCCCCTTGAGGGTGTGTGCGGTCCGAAAGATGGCCTCCATCGCATCGTCGTCGTCCGGTTCTCGCTCTAGTGTGAGCAGAGAGTTGTTCAGTTCCGTGATCTGTTCGTCGCTCTCCTGGGTAAAGTCCGTCCAGTACTCACTCATCGGTCTCACCGTCCGTGACGAACGCGTCGACGATCCGATCGACGAGCGCCGACGCGGGAACGACCTCGTCGACGCGACCCGTCCGGATCGCCTGCTGTGGGATACCGAAGACGGGGCTCGTCGCCTCGTCCTGGGCGATGGTGTGGCCGCCGGCGTCGGCGATGGCCTCGATGCCCACGGCACCGTCCCGACCCATTCCGGTCAGGACGACGCCACAGAGTGGATCGACCACGCGCTGTGCGGCGGTCTCCATCGTCACGTCGATCGCCGGGCGGACCCCGTGAACGCGCTCGCCGTCGTCGAGGCGAACGCGGAGCGATCCGTTGACGTTGTTCACGACCCGGAGATGCTGGCCGCCTCTGGCGATGGCGACGTCGCCGGCGTCGATCCGGTCGCCGTCGCTCGCCTCGAACACGTCGTAGACACTGATGGTGTCCAGGCGAGCGGCGAGTCGCCGGGTGAAATCCGCCGGCATGTGCTGGACGATCAGCACCTTTGCCTCGAGATCGGCCGGCAGGTGCGCTAGCAGTTGCTCGATGATCTTCGGGCCGCCGGTCGACGCACCGATCACGACGGTCGGGTGGTCGAGGGACGTGCCGTCGACAGGGGTCGGCGCGTCCATCGTTGGCGGGGTAGACGGACCACGAGCGGTTAGCGTGCCCGCATTTCCAGATTCGAGAACCTCGGTGGTCCCGGTCCCGGTCCCGGTACTGGCGCGAACGCCGTTCGCCGGCTGTGTCGCGTTCACCTGCCGGCGTTCGGTCGCCGTAACCGCGGCCGTCGCGCGCGCGAGTGCCAGCGCCGATACTGGGGCCGCCGAGAGCTCGTCGACCTTCGCGACGACGGCGTCCGTGAGATGACCAAGGTTCTGCGTCCCCGTGCCGTCGGGTTTCTGGAGGACGTCGAGCGCTCCGCGTTCGAGCGCCTCGAGGGTCGCATCCGCCCCGGCCTCCGTGTGGGCACTGAGCACGAGAATCGGCGTGGGATCGTGCGTCATGATGCGCTCGACGGCTTCGATGCCGCCTATTCCCGGCATTTCGACGTCCATCGTGATCACGTCGATCGCGTCGTCCGACGCGACGGCCTCGATAGCCGCCTCGCCGGTGTCGGCGGTCCGTACATCGTACCCGGCGTTATCGAGCGCGTTACCGACGACTGTTCGCATGAACTGCGAGTCGTCGACAACGAGTACGCCCGTCATGCCGCGACGACGTCAGCCAGTGCCTTCCGTACGCTTGGTTCCTCGAACGGCTTCGTAACGTAGCCGTCAGCACCAGCCTTTACGGCGAGTTTCATCTTCTCTCGTTGCCCGACACTCGTACACATGATGACCCGCGACCGGGGATCGAGTTTCTTGATCGCCGCGGTCGCCTTGATACCGTTACACTTCGGCATCACGATATCCATCATGACGATGTCGGGGTTCTGTTCCTTGTAGAGTTTTACCGCCTCAGCGCCGTTCGACGCCTCTCCAACGATATGGTAATCCTGCTCGAGAATCTGTCGCAGTAGATTACGCATAAAATGGGAGTCGTCTACGATGAGCACCCCTGTCGACATTCAATTGTACACCAAATTCCGATAGAGATACAACTACCATAAATGCTGTCTCTCGATTATCAGACGTGATAACCGACGGCAGCGGCCGAATTCTCCGGGTTTTCGGGCGAATACGAATAGGTCTACCGGCCGTTCGACGGCGGGTTTGTTACGCTTCGGCCCCGGCTGCTAACAAAAGCGCCGGCACGTCGAGGATTCCGGTCGCCTCGATCACGATGGTCGCCTCCGTTCGAGACGGCGTCCTGGACGCCTCGTCGGCATCTTCGTCCTCGAGGACAAACTCGTCGCTCACGACGGTCTCGTCCGCGTCCACGCCAGCATCAGCACCAGAACCCGCCGAACCGCGGCGCGAAATACGTCCCGTCGAGGAGGGCGAAGCCGAAGCGGAACCCGACTTCGACCGACTCCTCGAAAACCGCGACGATCGATCCCTGCGCCGCGTTCGCGACTCCTGGCGCGGGCGGCGCTCACGTTCGACGAGCCCGCAGACGAGCGGGTGTTCGATGACGCCGCCGGCAACCCCGGGGTCCTCGACCTCGTCGGGCTCCAGGACGTCGTCCTCGGCGATGTTGTGGACGCCGAGCACTTCGTCGACGCGAAGCGCCGCCGATTGCTGGTCGGTGGGTCGGTCGAGCACGACGAGTCGCTGTGCGGCCGGCGCCGGCCCGACGGGGAAGTGGACGCGAGGGTCGACGATTGCGGTGATCTCCCCGCGGAGGTCGACCAGGCCTTCGACGGCCGCCGGCGACCGCGGCACCCGCGTGAGGTTCGTGTCTGCCGGCGGGTCTGTGACCGTCTTCACTTCGTCGACGGGGATGGCCAGGCGGTGGTCGCCCAGTCGGACGAAGATGAATCGGACGCGTTCTTCTTCCTTGGCCTTCGTCTCGTCGGTCGTCTGTCGCTCGCTCGGGTCCTCGATACTGATCCCGAGGAGTCTGTCGGGTAACTCCGGAGCCATTGTCTGGTCGACTATCTCAGTCCACCACTAAAACGTTGCCTCTCCGAGGGGTCCCCCAGTTTGGCGGCTCGAGAAGTTTGCTCGTCGGGAGTTCACGACCACGAGCGAGAACGGGAGTGAGGGTGAGAGCACGTGCGAAAGTGAGAACGAGAGACGAAAGGGCCTTAAGTCACGGTCGACTATCCAGATGTGGACTAGGTCGGGCAGTTAGGCCCTGCTCACAACCCACGGTATGGCCTTCAGTGGGGACCGAAGCCCGCGGGCGTCCGGTCAGACCGGCCGGGGCCCCGGGAGCCAACGTGGAAGCCTCGTCCGTCGGGGACAGCGGTCGACTATGACCGTCCGCAGGGACGACTCATCGTCGTTAGCCGGCGACAGCCCATCAGGCGCGGAAGCGAGCAGTGGACCGCCGGACACCTGTCGCTCGACGGGTTGCGGGGTGGAGGAGGCAACCGGGATTCCCCCGGCCGGAACGCCGGGCAACCACGGGGTCCAACACTCATAACCGATCTTTTGCGCTGCGTCGAAGCGAGACGCAGAGTGATCGCTCTGCGTCTCGCTGTTACTCGGCAAAAGCTCGACCACAAGCACTCCTCCTTCACCTTCACTCACTGCGTTCGCTTCGAGTTAGTCGTCGCCCGATCGTTCACTGCGTTCGCTTCGAGTCAGTCGTCGCCCGATCGTTCACTGCGTTCGCTTCGGGTCAGTCGTCGGCTGCCTCGAGCGTCGCCGGATTACCGACGTGCAACCCGCCATCGAGCGTCCGAACGGGGTAGGGAATGTCGATGCCCACCTCGTCGAATCGCTCCTTGACGCTCGTGACGTACTCCGCGCGGGTGCGGACGAAGTCGGCGCGAGAGGGGTTCGCGATCCAGAACCGCGACTGGAGGCCGACGTCGGAGTCCCCGAGTTCGGTGAGTCGCACCGATGGGCCGGGCTCGTCCATGATGTCGGGATGTTTCTCGGCTTCCTCGACGATGATGTCCGTCGCCTCCTGAATGTCGTCGTCGTAGCCGATCCCGAAGAGGAACTTCAGGCGGAGCCTGTCCGCCTCGACGGGATTTTTCAGGACGCCTTCAGTGAGGACGCTGTTGGGCACCGTCAGCAGTTCGTTGTCGAAGGTTCGAACGCGGGTGACCCGCAGGCTGATGTCCTCGACGATGCCCGAATAGGTGCCGTCGTCCCACTCGATCCAGTCCCCGATACGGAACGGTTTGTCGGTGTAGATGAAGATCCCGGCAACGAAGTTCGAGATGACGTTCTGGAGCGCGAGGCCGATCGCGAGCGCGCCCGCGGCAGCGATCCCGGCCATCGACACGAGGAAGTTGCCGTAGTCGGCGGCGCCGAACGCGATGGCGACACCGAGAAAGAGGATCCCGAACCGGGTAACCACCAGCAACGGCGTCTGGGCGTGCCGATCGAGGCCGCGACGATCCATCGCCCGCCCGACGAGCGGAACGACGAGTGCCCGCCCGACGAACCAGACGAGGAGCAGCGTCACCAGGAAGACCAGGCCACTCTCGAGGGTCGCCGCGAGCGTCTCGTCGACCCAGGAGAGTCGGTCGAGTTGCTGACCGATCGGGCCGAGGCCACCCTGTAGCACCGTTCCCGTTCCGACCCCGCCCCCACTCATCGATGGATTACTGCCGTGTGCCCTCGCGTGTCGATCAACCGGCCGTTGACCCGCTCGGCGAGGTCGGCGGCCTTCTCCTCCGTGGAACTGCCTGCTCGTGCTGCCCGAAGGAACTTGACCTTGACGAGGTTCTCGTTCGCGAGCTGATCGTTGAGTTCGTCGACTACCGCGTCGACGCCGCTCTTTCCGACCCAGACGGTGACGTCGAGGTCGTGTGCGCGACGCTTGAGTTCCTGCTCGTGATCGTTCATGGACCGCCCTATGTGCGCGGGCACTTTCAATGTCGCGAAACGCGAAACGGCCGAGCGACCGTCACTCGTACGGATAGCGCGCCTGACTCCCGCAATCGCAGGTGACGACGACGTGGCCGTCGCGCAGGCGAACGCGGGCGTTCTTCCCCGGGCGGAGGTAGGCGTCGCAGGCGTCGCAGGTGAAGCGCTTGAATCGTCGTGGGAGTTCGAGCCGATTTCGTTCGGCGATTCGACGAGCGAGCCTGACGTAGGCGCTCGCACGCTCGTCGTCGCCGTCGGCGGCGGCCGCTCGAGCGAGGGCGTGGAGGCGCTCGATTCGCTCGGCAGCGACGCTCATCGTCGGTTCGTTCGGTCGTCGCCTGTAACTAGGTACCGAAATCCAGCGGCCTCGGACGGGACGGCGACCTCGAGTGTGTCAGACGACGCACCGACGTGTCGATGCCGCAATACTGTTATACGGCTCCCGGTGAACTACTTGTGAGAACAGACCGTGATTCCCAGTGGGACAGCGACCGCCGACGGCGGAGACGCGACCGCGATGGACCGACGCTCCCTGCTCGCCGCGACCGCTGCCGGCTGCTCGCTGTCGCTGAGTGGCTGCGTCCGCGAGCTTCGAAGCGCCGTCAACCGGGATCGACTCGAACCGCTCTCGGTGACGATCACGACCCAACCGGCCGACGGCGACCGGCAATCGATTCGACTCAGCCGGGAGATCGCCGCAAACCTCGAGGCCGTCGGGATCGACGTCCACGTCGAGCTCCGGTCGCCCCAGGAACTTCGCCGACAGGTCCTGGTCAACCACGATTTCGACCTGGTGGTCGATCGCCACCCCGGCGGCACGGATCCCGATTTCCTGTACGAAGCGCTCTACTCCCGGTACGCCGAGGAATCGGGCTGGCAGAACCCGTTCGGCGTCACGAACATGGCGGTCGACGACCTGCTCGAGCGCCAGCGCCGGGTCGCGGGTGCGGACCGACGCGAGGTAGTCGAGCAACTGGCGACGCTGGTCGCCCGCGAACAGCCGTTCGTCCCCATCTGTCGACCCGACGAGGTTCGGCTGGTCCGCACCAGCCGATTCGACGGCTGGCGCGCCGAGGACATCACGACGCGACTTGGCTACCTCGGGCTCGAGCCAGTCGGCGAAGGCGGACAGCTACGCGGTGCGATCATGGACGCTGCCCCGTCACAGAACGTCAATCCCCTCTCGGCGGCCTACCGGGGACCGGACCCAGTCGTCGACCTCATGTACGATCCACTCGTCATCGAACCGCCGGACGATGACGAGGTCGTGGCGTGGCTCGCCAAGGACTGGACCTGGACGGGTGGTGAGGGCGGTGGTGACGGTGACAGTAACGGTAACGATGGGGGCGACGGCAGCGATGACGGCGATGACGGCGACGGCAATACCGGCGATGGCGGCGATAGCGACGACGGCAACGACAACGACGACGGCACCCTCGAAGTCACCCTCCGCGAGCACGCCTTTCACGACGGCGAACCGGTGACGGCCGACGATGTCCGGTTCACCTACGAATTCCTCGCGGACACCTCGATGGGGACGAGCGACGTTCCGGCCCCGTCCCCGCGGTACCGGGGCCGGATCTCGGCCGTCCAGTCGGTCGACGTGCTCGACGAACGAACGCTCGAGTTTACCGTCGACGGCACCGAAGCCATCGCCGAACGAGCGCTCGTCGCACCCATCCTCCCGCGACACGTCTGGGAGTCGCGATCCGACCCGCCGAACGTTCCCGGCGTTCGCCTCGCACAGGGAACGACCAAGGCGCTCGTCGCGAACAACTTCCCGCCTATCGGCAGCGGCCCCTACCAGTACGCCGACCACGTGGATCGCCAACACCTCACGCTCGAGCGCTCCGCCGGTCACTTCACGACCCGCGAAGAGGTGGACCTGCCGGCGCCGACCGCCGAATCGTTCCGGGTCCAGATCGACCCGCGGAGCACCTCCGCCATCTCGCTTATTCGTGACGGCGACTCCGACGTGACGATTTCGCCGCTCGAGGCGTACGTCCTGGACGACGTCGAATCCGACGACGACGTCGAGCGGATCGAGTCGGAGACGGCGGCGTTCTACCACCTCGGGTTCAACGTCCGGCGTGCGCCGTTCGGCGACCCGTACTTCCGTCGGGCGGTCGCCGGCGTGATCGACGAGGCGTGGCTCGCCGAGACGGTGTTTCACGGCCACGCCGACCCGATCGCGACGCCGCTGTCCCCGGCGTGGACGCCGTCGTCGCTGGCGTTCGACGACGAGAACGGAGACCCCGTCGTCCCCTTCCACGGCTCCGACGGAAATCTCGACGTCGACGCCGCTCGAGCGGCGTTCGAGGACGCGGGGTACCACTACGACGGCGACGCCCTGGTGGTGAGACAGTAATGTTCCTCCAGACGCTCACGCAGGTGGTCGTCGTCGTCGCTGCCATGATCGTCGTCTCGACAGCGGCGTTCGCGGGTCGGCAGCGACTGGTCGAAACCGCTCGGGACTGGCGCCGGCGGGTGGCGGGGATCCTCCCGATCGTGCTCGTCCTCGTGTCCGTGTTGTTGTTCAACAGCGTCGCCAGGGACCTCGCCCCCGAGGTGTCCTGGATGATCGGCTGGGAACTCACCGGGATGATCTACGACATCGAGGGCGACTTCATCGTCTGGCTGCAGGCCCAGGCGACCCCCGAGGTGACGGCGTACTTCTCGTTCATCTACATCTACGGCTACGTCTTCGTCCTCGTGTTTCCGGTGATCGCCTACTTCCTGCTCCCGAACACGCGCCCGCTCCGGGAACTGCTCGCGGCGTACACCCTCAACTACACCCTCGGGCTCGTCTGCTACGTGTTCGTCATCGCCTTCGGTCCCCGGAACATGATGCCCGAACTCATCCAGGCGCTGCTGTACGACACGTACCCGCAGTACCAGCACCTCACCCGCCAGGTTAACCGCAACACCAACGTCTTCCCGTCGCTCCACGCCTCGCTCTCGACGACGGTCGCCCTGCTCGCCTACCGAACTCGCGAGGTCTACCGCGGCTGGTTCTGGCTCGCCGCCTGGCTGGCCGTCAGCGTCTCCCTCTCGACGATGTACCTGGGCATCCACTGGGCCATCGACGTGGTCGCGGGCATCGGCCTCGCCTGGCTCGCCGTCGAGCTCTCGACGCACCTCGTGGGCCGCTGGTCGGTTTACGACGGACTCGAACGTCGTGGGTTGTGGAATCGGAGCCCCTGAGCGACTTCAGGGGAACGGGCCAGAGGAACGACTTCAGGGGAACGGGTCAGAGGAACGACTCCAGAGGGACGGGACCAGAGGAACGGGGTCAGGGAGCGCATCAAGAGAATCCTGGACGACATCTCGCCACCGAAGCCGCGGCTGTCGCTCTCGAACCGAAAATCGCAAAAGTACCGTCGAAAGCGGCCTCAGTCGTCCTCGAGCGCGTCGGCGATACGGTTGAGCGCGCGGGTCTGATCGCGCAGTTCGTCGCGGACCTGTCGAACCTCGCGAACGAGTTCCTCGTTGCCGACCTCGTCGCCTCCGCGACCACCGGGGCCGCCTGGTCCCGGCCCACCGGGGCCGCCGCCCATCATGCCGCCCATCATCTGGGCGAGTGGGTTGCCGCCCATGCCGCCGGGTCCGCCGCCACCGCCACCGCCGAACGGACTCTCCGGTGGCCCCTCGCCCTCCTCGGCTTCCGCCTCACGTTTTTCGCGGATCTCTTCGACGCGCTCGCGGAAGGATTTTTCCTCGCCGTCGCTGTCGCCGTCTCCGCTGTTATCGACGTCGACGTCGACGTCGGTCTCCTCCCCCGCACCGGCGTCGTTATCGTGATCGTCTGCCATACCCGTCATTCTCGAGCACGGCGGAAAAGGATTGTTATCTCGGGAGTTTGGGCACCGGAACCCCGGTCGAGCACGGCCTCGACTGATGCACTCACCGCCGAGTAGCGAACGAGCCGAGCGACGACTGAAGCCGCCGCCCCTCGGTATCGGCGGCCTCGAGTTCGTACCCCACCAGATCCCGCATGTCGACGACGTACGTCGTCCCACCGCGCTCCAGGACGAGCAGTCGCCCCTTCGTCCCGACGACAGTCCCCGCAGCGATGGTCTCCTGGACGGGTCGATGATCGAGGTCCATACCGTATGCGAAGTCGAACCGGTCGATGACGTCGAACGCGTCGCGGTCGAGCAGCGCGTTCCAGGCGTCGTCGTCGACCACGCTGGCCAGCGTCTCGATCTTCGCGTCGGTTCGCACGCGGTCGACCAGCCCCTGCTCGCGGGCGATTTCGGCCTCGAGTTCGCGGGCGATGCGGCCGTTCGAGACGGTATGGACGTGGGCAGCGCGGTCAGCCCCCTGCTCGCGAAGCCGGGTCTCCAGGCGCCACGATCGGGTGACGCCGACCTTGAACGTCCCCGGCGCGAACGCCGCGAGGTAGACCGCGTGCTCCTCGTAGCAGTCCATCTCGTCTTTCAGGCAGGTACCGGTACACCGAGCGCAGACCCAGGTGCTCGTGTGGTACTCGCAGTAGGGCGCCTCCGGGCGGTCACAGGGGTGGTGGACGTCGCCCTCGAGGGACCCGGCGCAGTGGCGGGTTCCGAGGGCGTACTCCAGGACGGTGCCCGGTTCGAGAGTGAGCGGGGCGACGGTTCGGTCGTCCCTCGCGGTCGCTTCGGGGTCACTGAGCAGCAAGACGGCGTCACTCAGCGGCGTCGGATCGGTCGTTTCGGCGTCCGCACTCGAGGTGGCATCCGATATCTCGACGTCCGCCCCGTCCGCCGACACCGGGCGGCGAGGTCTGTACCCGACGACTTGCACGGTCGTCCTTCGGACCCGCGATAGAAAGCCGTGACGCTCGCCCCCGTCAGGGCCACTCGCACGCGGCGCCGACGGTCAACGCCTGCTCGTCGATGTACGCCGCGAGACACGCGTAGTTGCAGAACTGGCCCGCCCGTTCGCGGCCGTCGTCCGTCGCCTCGCTCACGAAGACGGGGTCGTGACACTCCACGTCGCTGCCGCAGTAGGTGCAGTCGGTGGCCATACCCGTCTATCGGCCAGCGAAGAGGAAGGTGTTACCCCGCCGTGTTCGTCAGAAGCCAACAGCCGTGCCACAACAGCCAGGCCGGAACGGACGACTATATTTCGTCGATAGCACAAGGAATATAGACCCAGGGGCGGAATCACTGGTCATGACACTCGAGGGCACGCTCGACGTGACCGTGACGGACGGCGTTCCGACGTTCGAACTGACGGTCGAAAACACCGGTTCGGACGACGTCACGCTCCAGTTTCGAAACGGCTGCAAGGCCGACTTCGCGGTCGAAGACGACGGCGCGGAGCGCTGGCGACTCACGAACACCCGTATGTTCACGCAGGTGCTCTCCCAGGCCGACCTCGACGCCGGCGAGGCCACCACGTTCGAGGCGACCGGCGACCAGCTCGAACCCGGACAGTACACGGCCGTCGGCGAGTTGAACGCGGCGAATCACGACTGTACGGCTCGAGCCGAGTTCACGGTCTGAGCCGGTTCTGACCGCAAGCGGACGGATTTTGCTGGCGGGCACGTCGACGATTTGCCGCCAACGAGTCGTACGTACCGCCATCGTCACCGTCCGAGAAGTTCTTAATGATTATTGAATATAGTTATGCTCGCTGCGAGCGTACTCCTCTCGATGGAGATGATATCGATACTACCACTCGAGCGAAAAGTACAGGCAGTGTTCCGTTACGGCGAGGTGGAGCGATGAGCTTCGCGTCGTCTACGGTGCACGCCGGCACCCGACTAGTGGGGTCGATCGGCCACGGCACACGACGGCTGCGCAAGCCCGCGTTCTACCTCGTTACGGCGGCCTTTCTCGCGTTTCTCCTGTTCGCGCTCCGCGATTCGATGCTCATGGTCGGCCGGGCGTGGACGGCAGGGTACGCGTTTCCGGGCCACCGCGTCCACCACGTGATGATCGGCGCCACGTTGACGGTGTTCGCCGCGACTATTGCAGTGCAACTGTTCCGGCCGGCCGAGCGCGTCGGGGCGCTCCAGGCAGCGCTCGCGTTCGTGATCGCGGCGTTCCTCATCACCGTCGCCGCATCCGGGCTAGCGGCCGCCGCCGAGATCGTGGCTTTCGTCGTACCGGTGTTCGTCATCGCCCTGTTGCACCCGGCCCGTCGCGACCTGATCCCGTCGCTCGAGCGACGGGGCCTCGACGCACGGCTGTTCGCCCTCGCGGCCGTCGGCGCCCTCGGCTTCGCTGCCGTCGCCGTCGGCGAGTTCGCGAATCACACGACGTTGACCAACGAACACGTCGTCTTCGGCCACTACGAGTTCCTGTCGTTCGCGGCGGCGTCGATCGGCCTGTTCGCGTTGCTGGGAGCCCTCCGGCCCGCCGGCTGGCGTGCACTCGTCTACGGGAGCGCCACCCTTGCCGTGTTCTTCGCCGTCGGTTCGTTGGCGTTCCCGGGCGCCGAGCAGGGCTCGAGTCTCGGGACCGCAGGGTCACTCGCCGTGATCGCCTGGGCCGCCGCGTTCGTCGCGCTCGCGGAGTACGGGGCTCGCACTGCCTCCGCTGACCCGGACATCGAACTCGACTCGAGTGCGACTCCCGGAACCGAGCCGCCACAGGCTTAAGCCCGTTCCGCCCCCAGCCCAGACAGTGAGCGAGTTTGCGTTCGAACTCGAGCTGTGTGCGGCCCTGGAGGCGCGTCGAGAGGGAATTCTCGCCCGCCAGCTCGGCGGGAGCGTTGCCAGCCCCGGTTCCCGCATCCTGGACGTCGTCTCCGTCGAGCCGGGCCCCGAGTTCGACCGGCGCACGGCCATCACCGCCGATTCGATCCCCGACGCAGCCCTCGAGGCCGACGTGGGCACGGGCCGGGCGCGCTACTGGAAGGACTGCTTCGACTGCCACCCCGAACGGGCCCGCCGGGCGGTCGAGCGCGCCGTCGAGATTGGGTTTTTCGAGTCCGAGCGTCGCAACGGGCGGGAGTACGTCCGGCAGGTGGCTCGCTATCCCGACTGGTACGGGAAGTTGGTGGGAATCGAGAACAAGCCGGATCTGGGTCGACCAGGCGACCTCGAAGCCCAGTTGCGCCTCGACGCGAGCCTCGCGCTGGTCGACGAGGCGGTGCTGGCGACGGAGAGTTACGTGACGCGAGCGCACCTCAACCGAATCCCCGAGGAGGTGGGCGTCTGGCGGATACACCGCGATGAGACGGCAGCGCCGACGGGCCCGGTAGACAATACTATAGAAATTGAAATAATACGCGACCCCGCTCCATTACCGACCGCAGCGGCCGGTATCGAACCCCTCGAGTACCATCCTGGACGGACCGACGTCGCGGTGGTTTCGCCGGAACGGAAGGCTCGAGCCAGGCGCCGACTTGCCGAGCGAGCGTACGGGAAGGGGTGGCGAACCTACGAGTTTCCCGCGTGTGCGGCCTGCGGGCCGCTCGAGCGGGACGACGCGACCCTGCCGCACTGCCGGTGGGCCGGCCGCGTCGTGGACGCGAGTTCGGAGTGCGGGACGGCGTGTCCGGGCTACGAGCCGGTCCAGGAGACAGAAATTCGGGTAGACCTCGAGGCCGAGCGCGACGAACGGACGCCGTGGGTGGCCGATCCGGCCGGAAAGCGGCGCCGACAGTCGGGACTGGATCGGTTCTCCTGATCACTGAGCGGGCGATAACTGAGCGGACACGAACGCTCGAGGAGAGGGAGGTAAAGAGGTCTACAGCGAGTATCGCTCCCCGTCCACCGCCAACGGCTCCTCGAAGGCCTCCTCCGCCGGGTAGAAGTGTGCGAGGTGCACCAGCCGCGTGCGCTCGGCCGCGAGTTCGTCGGCCAGCGCGAGCGCTCCCTCGCGCGTCATGTGCTTCGTGCCGAACGTCCGCGGAATCCCGTCGGGCCCTTCGTGGCGGCCACCGATTGGGTGTTTCTCGGCGAGGTGCGCCGGAACGATGGCCTCCGCGAGCAGGAGGTTGGGGTCGGCGAGAACGGCCCGCGAGTCGTCCGGAATCGCGTAGCTGGTGTCGCCTGTGATCGACAGCTTCGCGCCTGTCTCCGGGTCCTCGACCGCCAGCCCGTAACAGACCAGCGGCGGGTGGACGACCGGAACCAGCGTGACCTCGAGTCCGCAGGTCGAAAAGGGCTCGAGCGGCGTCCGCGGGTGGACCGTCACCGCGTCGAGGTAGTGGTAGTCCGCGTCCACGGTCTCGGCGACGGTCTTCCCGGTCTCGGGGTCGGTCTCGTCAGCCGCGTAGACGTCCAGGTGACGGAGCAAGCGGAAGACGTTGCCCAGACCGTCGAGGTGATCGAAGTGAATGTGCGTGATGATCGCCGCGTCGGGAAGGGAGACCTCGTCACGGAGGAACTGATAGCGAAAGTCGGGGCTGGCGTCGATCAGGAGGCACTCGCCCGTTCGCTCGTTTTCGATGTGGACCGAGAATCGGGTGCGCTCGACGTCACGTTCTTCGGCCAGCCGGCAGGTCTCGCAGTCACAGCCGACGGTGGGCGTCCCGGTGGTGTCTCCGGTACCGAGCAACGTGACCTCCACGGTCAGGGCCACCTCCGGAGCCGGTCGCTCGAGGAAGGGGACGTCATTGGCAGGAGATACGACCGTGGGGGATAAGGGTGTTACCCGCTCGCGTTCAGGAATTCGCCGTTCAGCCTCCGGCCCAAAGATAACGAGCGCATCCGACGCGAAGGTCTCGCGCAATCTCGAGGCAGCTTAGAGGGACGTGTCGAGACCAATCACGGTGACCGACGCCGCGGTCCCGTCCGCGCTCGCCCAGAGGTCGCCACTCGCGCTGTACTCGAGTGGCCCGAACTCGTGCTCGCCCGTCTCTGTGGGAACCTCCGCGTAGTAACGCACCGAGTCGCCTGCCTCGAGCGGGTCGTCGAACTCGACGTAGGTCGACCCCTCGACCTCGGTGACCGAGTGGTCGTCGCCGCCTACCACCGTCCAGCCATCGGGGAGGCGGTCGCGAACCAGGGTCGCCTCCGTCGTCGAGTCGACGGTGAGGTCGATCCTGGCCGTCTGGCCGGCGGTGTAGGCCGACGAATCTTGCTCACGCGAGAGGGTCGCGGTGGGGAACGTCGGCGCGTCGAGGCCCTCGGCGATGCCGTCGAACCGAAGACACGACTCCGAGAGGACGACCTGGTTCGTCGACTCGTTGTCGGGGTCGTGTCTGACCCAGTCGGCGTTGTCCGAGGCGACGGCGACGCCGAGTCGCGACCCGGCCTCGAGCGTCCAGTCGATGTCCCAGCACGCGACCGGGACGCGGTAGGCGCCGTCCGTCGGCGTCGGGGACTCGTCGTCGATTCCGTCGCGGAACCGCGAGTTCCAGAAGCCTCGGGCGAAGATCCGGGTGCTGTCGTCGGGTCGGCGCTCGTAGACGACAGTCGTGAACCAGGTGTCGTCGCTCGAGGCGACCAGGAGGTCCGCCGTGACGTGCCCGGCGACTCGCACCGACTCCTCGAGGCGCGGGCTCTCGAACATGAGGTGGTCGGGTCCAGAGGATCGCTCGGCGAACATCCCGTCTTCGTCCACGGGCGGCGAGGCGTCCTCGAAACTCGAGACGCCGGTCCCCAGCAACTCGAGTTCGCCCGCTGCGGGGTCGTCGCGGACGAGCGGGAACGCCGTCTTCTCGGCGGCAGCCGGCGGCCAGACGTCGAACTGCGTCCGCGGTGAGGACGCCGACTGGACGTCGACCGGCGGGAGGTCCATCACGTCGGTCTCGACGCCGTCGACCAGCCAGTGGTCGAACCAGGCGTGATACAGCGCCGGACTATCGGGGTACTGCCCGGCGGCGTGACCCCAGTCGCCGACGACGAGCCGTTTCGGGTGGTCGTCGGGGAGCGCCTCGTAGAACCGGGTCGATCCCCAGCGCTTGACGTTGCGGTCCTCCCAGCCGGCTTCCATCATCACGGGACACTCGACGTCCGCGGCGCGTCGGCGGTAGTCGCGCTCGATCCAGAACTCGTCGTAATTGGGATCGTACTCGTAGGATCGGATCTCGTGCTCGAGCCGGTTGCTGGGCTCGACGCGAGTCGTGAGCGAGTCGAGCAGTTCCTCGGGATACTCGACCGCTGCCGGCGGGATGAGCCCGAAGCCGAAGTCGAACAGCGTCGGCGTCCCGTAGGTGTCCCACGGACAGGCGCCGTGGAACCGGTAGTCGTACCAGCGGTCGATGGCGACCTGCGGGACGATTGCTTGCAGGTGTTCGGGAGCCTCGATAGCGGCCGCCAGCTGGGTCGTCCCGTCGTAAGAGCCCCCGATCATTCCAATGTTCCCGTTGGTCCAGTCCGCCTCGCCGAGCGCATCGATCAGTTCCCGCCCGCTGAGGCGCTCGCGGATGCCGCCGTAGTCGTAGTAGCCCCCGGAGTTGCGCGTCCCGATGAGGTCGAACTGGGCGCGAGCGTAGCCACGCGGCACGAAGAAGTCGGCAATGGCGTCTCTCGCGGGACTCTCGCCACCGTTGAGCGCCTGATACAGGTCGTTGTACGGCGAGTAGGTGAGGATCACCGGAACGTCGGAAACGGGCTCACCGCTTGCGTCGACGGGACGGATAACCTCGCCGTACAGCGATGGCGACTCCGTCACCCCTTCGCCGTCGCGATTTTCGAAGGTGAACTCGACCTCGATGGAGTGGGACTCGGGGTCGCCGAGGTCGTAGCGTGGTTCGGTCTCCCCGCTGGTGGTTTCGATCCCGTCCGTCGCCGCGACGGACGCGGACCCGAGCAGACCGAGCACGCTCGCCCCGGCGAGGACGCCGGACGCTTTCAGAACCGATCGCCGATCGACTGGCTGCCGTGACATACGCTCGAGCACAACAGTCGCCCTAAAGAGGGTGTTGACAATCCCGTCAAAACGTTCGTGAGGTTTGGATCGCAAAATCGACCGGCCTGCTAACGCCAGAAATGGCTACACCAACCGCGACGACGACTGAAGCGGGCGAGAGTCGATCAGGAAGGGGAGATCTCCGTTATTTGTAACTAATGACCGTCTTGCATCGTTTGCACGAACGGCAGTGGGTGACAGAAAGTCACTAGCTAGCTACCTACCCCTCGGGATCGTATCACCGGAGACGCTATGACCCACATGACCATCACCACCCGCGAGGGGGTGACGACCACATTCCCCGAGGAGACGATCGAGACGTTTCACCGGCGTTTACGCGGCCCGTTGCTCTCCCCGGCGGATCCGGAGTTCGAGGAAGCGACGAGTCTCTGGAACGGCATGATCGAGAAGACGCCGGCGATCGTCGTCCAACCGACTGGGACGGCTGACGTCGTGACCGCGGTCGAGTTCGCCCGCGAGCACGACCTCTCGCTCTCGGTGAAGGGAGGTGGGCACAACATCGCTGGCACGGCACTGGTCGACGGCGGCCTGACAATCGACATGTCCCGTCTCCGGGGGGTCATCGTCGACCCCGAAGCGCGGACTGCAACGGCCCAGGCTGGTTGTCTCATCGGCGACGTAGACCACGAAACACAGCTTCACGGGCTCGCGACGCCGTTGGGCTTCGTCTCCGAAACTGGACTGGCCGGTCTAACCCTCGGCGGCGGCTTCGGGTACCTGACCCGCCGATTCGGATGGACAGTGGACAATCTGCTCGAAGTCGAAATCGTCACCGCCGACGGCCGGGTCCGACGCGCCAGCCGCGAGGTGAACGCGGATCTCTTCTGGGCCATCCGCGGTGCCGGCCACAACTTTGGTATCGTCACCTCGTTTACGTTCCAGCTGCACGAGGTGGGGCCGACCGTCTACGGCGGACTCATCGCCTGGCCCTTCGAACGAGCTGGCGAGATACTCAAGGCGTACCGGGAGATTACGGCCGAAGCGCCCAGAGTCCTGACGGCGTTCCTGATCATCCGTCGGGCTCCGCCAGCACCGTTCGTTCCCGAGGACTGGCACGGCAAGCGTATCTGCGCCATGACCGTCTGCTACAGCGGTGACGTAGACGAGGTGGACGAGGCCCTCGCCCCGATCCGAGCGCTAGAAAATCCCGTCGTCGATCTCCTTCAAGAGCAGCCATACACGCAACTGCAGTCGTATCTGGACGCGACCCAGCCGAAAGGCAACGAGTACTACTGGAAGACCGAGTTTGCCGCCGAGTTGAGCGACGAGTTTCTCTCGACGATGCGAGAGCTAGCCGACGAGTGCCCCATCCCGGGAGCGCAGTTGGTCTTCGCTCACGTCGCCGGGGCGCTCAACGAGCGCGACGACGACGACGGGGCCGTCGGCAACCGTGACATTCGCTTCGTGTACGGTGCCGCCGGCATGTGGGAGCCGGACGAGCCCCTGTCGGCGGAGTACCAGCGATGGATCCGCGACGCGTGGGAGCGGTTCCAGCCGTTCTCGACCGGCGGGAACTACGTCAACTTCCAGACCGCAGACGACGACGAGGAACGAGTTCGGGCGACGTACGACGAGAACTTCGATCGCCTCGTCGAGGCCAAAACGACGTACGACCCGGACAACGTATTCCGATCGAATCGGAATATCCGTCCAACCGGTACCCGGGCCCGTTGATCGAAAGACCGACGGGTAGATGAGATGGTCGACTCCCAGTCGGTGGGTCGTTCGAACCGTTCAGTGGTTGTGGTCGTGACCGTGATCGTGATCGTGCGAGTGCCCCCCGTCGCTCGCCGCCCCTAGATCTCCGCCGGCGACCAGCGCCTCGTGATCGCCGTCGATCATATCCATGTTCTTCAGGTTGTCTCGCTCCTCGAAGTCCTGGACGGCCTCGAGGAGGTCCTTCTGTGTAAGCGTCGTCCGGTTCTCGGTCAGGGCCTCGAGGACAGCCTCCCGCATGACCATCCGGAGATCACTCCCGGTCATCCCCTCGGTCGCGTCGGCGACGGCGTCGGGGTCGAACTCGTCGATGTCCATCGCGCGGGTGATGACCCGCAGGATGTCCGAGCGCATCCCCGTGTCGGGTTTGGGGAAGTTGACGATTTCGTCGAAGCGCCGCCACGCCGCGGCGTCGAGCTGGTCGGGGTGGTTCGTCGCCCCGATCAGGAGGACGTCGTCCTGGATGAGCGAAACGTTGTCGATACTCTTGAGCAGGGTGTTGACCGCCCGCTTGAGCGCAGCGTGTTCGTCGCTGCGGCGGGTCTTGGCGACGAAATCGAACTCGTCGATGAACAGGATACAGGGTGAGAGTCGCTTTGCCACCTCGAACGTCTTGTCGACGTTCTTGGCCGTCTCGCCGAGGTACTGGCTGGTGATCATCGAGAGTTTGACCTCGACGAACGGCAGGTCCATGTCGTGAGCCAGCGCGCGGGCCGTCGACGTCTTCCCGGTGCCCGGCGGGCCGACGAACAGCAGTTTACCGATCTCGCGCAGGCCGATCTGGGCGAGGTAGTCGCGGTGTTCGATCGCCTTGGCGATCTTCTCGATTTCGGACTCCTGGTCCGACGTCAACACCAGGTCGTCGAGAGTGACGTCGACCTCCTCGGGGGCGCGCACTTCCACGAGGTCGAGCATCTCCTCGTCCTCTTCGTCCTCGAAGTACTCCTGGAGGAGGCCGTCGATCCACACCCGGTCGGCCTGGATCGGTCGGTTCTGCTCGCGGGCAGCTTCGTAGTCCACGTCGCCATCGAGCCCCTCGCGCCCCTCGAAGTGCTTCGCGAGCGTCGGGTTCGCCTGGATGCGGTCGGCGTCGGTTCGCTCGAGGTACCACCGTTCCGCGAGGTCGTCTTCGGTGAGCGAGATCGACCCCGAGAAGTCGTCGCGCTCGGTGAACATGAGGTCGCTGACGGCGTTCCACGGGCGGTCGACGCCGGTGGCCTCCCGGATGGTCGTGTTGGTCGCCGACAGCGGGCGAGAGATGCCGCCGCGATGGCGTCGTCCGCGGCCGGAACCCGCGCCAGTGCTCGCGGCGTCGCCTGTATCGGACGCGTCGTCGGTGTCGTCGTCGGTCCCACCAGCGGCGCCCGTCCAGAAGACCCGGCGGATCGCCGGCGGGAGGTCGTTTTCGTCGAGAGAACGGTCGTTCGAGTAGATGCTCGCCGTGAGCAGGAACTCGACGACCTCGAGCGCCGGAGTACTCATTCGCGGAACCTAGTCACCACACGCCCTTAATCCCGTCGTCACGGCCTCGACCCGACGGCTGTCATCGAGGACCAAACGGCTCGTTCCCGTCGTCGACGGTCAGAGAGTCCGCGAGTGCCGTCGTTCGAGGGACGTGACGACGTCAAAATGCCCTTCATAGCTCTACCTTGTGACCAGAAGTACTTAAAGGAGAAAGGAGTGTTACCGAGGCACACGGGCAGGTCCAGCGCAATGGCTCGCGAGGTGGAACGACGCCAGAATGCCCTTCATAGCTCTACCTTGTGACCAGAAGTACTTAAAGGAACGACCGGAGACGTCGCTCACCCGAAAGCGAGGGGTCGTGATTATCTCGAGTCCCCGCCCACGAGTCCGCAATCGACGTCCGCAACCGATCAGCGAGCCCCTTCCGAAAGGCCTAATCGCGTTCTGGCCCGAGTGCGACCAATGAGTCACCAGTTGCCCGACGTCCAGGCGAGCGCGCCCGACGTCACCGTCGGACTGAGCCAGGTCGGCGTCACCGGCGTCGAGAAACTCGTCAAGATCGCCCGCGAGGACAAACGCCCGCTCGTGTTCACGGCGGAGTTCGAGGTCTTCGTCGATCTCCCCGCCTGGCGCAAGGGCGCGGACATGAGTCGCAACATGGAGGTCATCGACGAGACCCTCGAGGAGGCCACCCGCGAGGAGGCCTACCGCGTCGAGGACGTCTGCGGCGACGCTGCCGAGCGCCTGCTCGAGAAACACGACTACACCTCTCGTGCGGAGGTCTCGATGGAAGCCGAGTTCATGCGCCGCGAACAGACGCCGGCGAGCGACCGCGAGACCCAGCACACCGTCGACGTCATCGCCTCCGCGACGGCCACCGAGGAGGGAACCCGCGAGGAGGTCGGCGCCCGCGTCGTCGGCATGACCGTCTGCCCGTGCTCCCAGGGCATGTCCGTCGCGCGGGCGAAGCAGAAACTCGAGGACCTCGATGTGCCCGAGGCAAAGATCACGGAGTTCTTAGACGAGGTGCCCCAGCCTGGCCACTCCCAGCGCGGGCACGCGACGCTCACGATCGAATCCGAGGGTGCCCCGGACGTGGACCTGAACGACGTCATCGACGTCGCCCGAGATTCGATGAGCGCGCACATCTACAATCTCGCGAAGCGCCCCGACGAGGACCACATGACCTACGAGGCCCACAGCGACGCGAAGTTCGTCGAGGACTGCGTCCGCGCGATGGCCGAGGGCGTCCTCGAGCAGTTCGGCCACCTGCCGGACGGCGCGGTCGTCCGCATGTCCCAGTCGAACGACGAGTCGATCCACCAGCACAACGCACACGCCGAGCGCGTCGTCGACTTCGCGACCCTGCGAGCGGAAGCGAACGGCGACGGTCAGTAGCGAGGTGACAGCGGACCGAACGATTTACGCGGGCGGCCCGCACACGGGGACCTATGTGCCGCCCCCTGATTCGTAACCCACTCCGGAGGTCACTCTCGCTCGAGGCGAGGTCTCGGTCGCTCGATCCCGGGCCTCATCCCCTCGGCGCAGCCCAGTCGGTCGGTCCGGAACCCCACCCGAACGAGGTGGGTCCCTGTGCGCTCGAGGTGACGATCTGATGGGATTCGTTCCCGTTACAATCGCCACGACGGAGTACCGGCGAACGGTTCGAACGGTCGTCGGCGATCGAACGAAGCTCCTCCTGAGCGTCGGAATCATCCTGGTCGCCCTCGGCCCGATGATGGCCGTCGGCCTCCTCCTGTTGCCGGTCGCAGGCGAAATGCTGGCCGCGGGGCCGGTCGAACCGATCGCCGGGTTCACCATTGCGGACATCGTCACCGGCGGCGTCGCGCTGGCGTGGGTCGGACTGGTCGCGTTCGCGACGATCCGCGTCGTTTCGACGGTGGCCAACCTGGACGAGCCCGCACTCGTCCTGACGGCGACCCCGATTCGAACGCTCGTCGTCGGCCTCGTCGGTTCGGAGCTACTCGCCTTCGGAACCTGGTTACTCCCGATTTCGCTGCTACTGTCGGGCGCGTTCGCCTACGGAACGGGCACGATCTGGCCCATCCTCGTCGCCCCGGCGACGGTCGCCGTGCTGTTCCTGTCCGCGTTCCCGGTCGGGTTCGCCCTCGGCGTCGGAATCCGCCACCTCATCACCGTCTACGAACCGATCGCGCGCTACCGCACCGCAATTTTCGTCCTCGTCGGGGCGGCCTACTTCGGGTCGATCGCCCTCGGCTGGTTCGACCAGGTCACCGGCGTCCTGTTCGACCTCCTGGACGGGACACCCCTCGGCTGGCCTGGCCACCTCCTGCTGGCGGGACTCCCGAATGTCACGTTCTCGATGCCACACGCCGTCGCCGGCGTCGTCGGTTCGGGAGCGCTCGCCGTGCTCGCCATCGTCGTCGGCACCCGTCTCGCTGCCGTCCACTGGCGATCCGATCCGTTCCGCGAGGACGAAGACGAACCCGTCGCGGAGCACGCCGGCGAGAGCCGGCTCGCAACCTTGCTCGAGCCAGGACTGAGCCAGCCGGTTCGAACCGTCGCCGTGACGGCGCTTCGCCGGACGAAGCGCGCGCCCATTCGCCTATTGTACGTCGCCTACCCGCTGTTCATGGCAGCCTTCTTCGTCCAGGAGATCGCTCGAGCGGGAACGATTCCGTCCTCCGTCGCCGTGCTCACCTGCCTGTACGTCGTCTGGGGCGCCGGCGCGTTCGTCTCGCTCAACCCGCTGGGCGACCTCGGACCGGCGCTCCCGGCCGTTCTCACCTCGACGGTTTCGGGTCGACAGGTGGTCGCTGGCCGGCTCGTCGCGAGCGCCCTCGTCGCCGTCCCCGTCGCCGTCGTCGTCAGTCTCGGCGTCGGCCTCGTGAGTCCGCTATCGCTCGAGCGGGTCGCCCTGCTGGTTCCTGCGACGGTGGTCGGCGCTCTCGCCGCGCCCGCACTGGCCGTCGGCATCGGCTCGCTGTTCCCCCGATTCGGCAGTGTCACCATCTCCTCGAACCGGGAGGCGGTCATGCCGAGTAAGTCCGCGTTCGTCGCCTACACGCTCGCACTCGCAATTCCCATTGGGGCGTTCGGCATCATCTACACCGACGCCGCTGACGCGGTCGCGGCAGTCGCGACGGCACTGGTCGCGGTGGCGCCGGTCGTCGAACTCACCGTCCCGAGTGCCGCCGTCCTCGCGCTCGCCTGGATCGCGCTTCTCGGGGGACTCGCCGGGCCGGCGCTGTCGGCGGGCTACGCGGTTCGCACGTTCGACGGGTACGTCCGTTGATCGCGATCAGGCCAGGCCCAGGATCGGATCTAGACTCAGACTCGTTTTTCAGTACCTCGAACCGCCGCCTCGCTGTCGTCGGTGATCTCGAGGAAGGCGTCCTCGAGACTGCCGCTCTCGCCGGTTTCGGCCCGTGACTTCAGCGTCTCGGGGTCGCCCTCGGCGACGAGGGTTCCCTCGTGGAGGACACCGATGGTATCGGCGAGTTCGTCGACCACCGAGAGGATGTGCGTCGAAAGGAAGATGGTCATCTCCTGATCGGCCAGGTCCGCGATGGTGTCTCGCATCGTCCGGGCCGCCCGCGGGTCGAGGCCGCTGGTCGGTTCGTCCAGGAAGGCGACGGCGGGTTCGTGGAGAACTGCCTGGATCACGCCCACTTTCTGGCGCATTCCCTTCGAGTAGGCGTCGATGCGTTTGTCGGCGTCCTCGAGCAGGTCGAAGCGCTCGAGCAGGGACTCGATGCGTTCGCTCGCCTCCGCTTTCGGGAGGTCCCTGAGGCCAGCGACGTACTCGAGTTGCTCGCGGCCGCTGAGTTCGTCGTAGATCGGCGGCTCTTCGGGCAGGTAGCCGATGTGTGGGGTGACGGCGTTCCGGTCGGTGACGTCGTGACCGGCGACGCGGGCCGTCCCGGATGTGGGGCGGGTGAGCGTCGTCAGCATCCGCATCGTCGTCGTCTTGCCGGCTCCGTTCGGACCGAGGAAGCCGTAGACGGTGCCACGGGCGATCTCGAGGTCGAGGTCGGAGACCGCGGTCTCGTCGCCGTAGCGTTTGGTCAGGCCTCGAGTCTCGATCGCGGCGGCGGGGCCGGTGCCGGGGGTCGACGAGTCGGCGGGCGACGTGGGGGACATACGCCGGGGTTCGCGCGTTCGATCCTAAAGTGTTGCTGATATTATCCGATTCGGGCGTGGCGCTGACGCTCCCCTCGTCCGACTCAGAACGAGAGCGGCGTCGCCTCCTCCCACCGAGGGAGGAACTTCTCGTGGACGTCGGCGGCGAACTCCGGATCCTTGAGGTCGATCATCCCGAACGCCTCACCCGATCCGAGCGGGTTCGGTACCTGGATCACCACCTCGACGCCGTCGATGACGTTGAACGACCCGCGGACGTCCTCGTTCGTCCGCACCGCGAAATCCTCGCGCTCCTGGAGGGCCTCCTGGTACCGGCGCCCGACGGTCGGCGAGAGGGCGTTGACCAGGCTCCGACTCATCAGGACGTTCACCGAGACACCTCTGTCGAGGGCTGCCTCGAGGTGAGCCAGTACTTCGTCGCCGACCGTTCGGATGTCCACTTGCGGGGAGGGGTCGGCGGCGACCATCACGATGTCCCGGTCGGCCGCGGCCAGGCGCTCGAGCAGGAGGTCGATCGTCTCGTCGGGACCGACGGCGGCCGTCCAGAACTGCTCCTCGACGGGTTCGGCCGCGTCGAGTTCGTTCGCGAGGTCGTCGACGATGGACTCGTACTGCTCGGCCTTCTCCTCGAGTTCGCGCTTCTTGTCGTCGAGTAGGCGGTCGAGAGCTGTCGACGGTTCGACGGCGACGTACTTCTTGGGTCGACTGGCCGTCTGGCTTCGCACGAGATTGTACTGTTCGATGCTGTTGAGGACGTCGTAGATCCGTCCCATCGGCACGTCGCTCGCGCGCGACAACTCCTTCGCCGTTGTGGGACCGGTGTTGAGCAGGGCCCGGTACGCCCGTGCTTCGTACTCCGAGAGGCCGAGGTCCCTGAGTGTGGCCATACTACGTCCTCGAGAGGCGACGTCCATAAACGCTTGGATAGTTTGATCGCCCGGTGAGTTCCCGCGAAGGATCGAGAACCTACGCCAGGAGATTCGAGACGCGATCGCTCAACTCCGCGGGCGTTGTCGCGGGGTCGGTTCGCCGCGAGTCGCGTTCGGCAACCGCCGCTCCGTCAGGCACGTCAGAGGCGTCCTGGACGCCTGGGACCACGACCTTCTCGTGATCCGCGATGCGACAGGCCGCCCGGTGGAGGTCCGACCCGGCCGGCGCTCCGATCCGAATCACGAGCGACCCCTCGAGCACGCGCGCCGCCACGCTCGCGTAGCGGGCGACCTGTACCGAAAAGCGGTCGCTCGCCCCGGCGAAAGCCTCGAGCGTTTCGCGAGCCACCCGTTCGTACCGGTCGTCGCCCGTGATCGCCCCGAGGTCGAGCAGCGCGTCCGCGAGTTCGACGTTCGCGTCGAGCGGCCGCAGGGGGCGCTCGAGCAATCCCGCGCCGGATCGAGGGCCGTCGACGAACGAGTCGTCGACCCGGAGCCGATCGATCGTTGCGTCCGCGACGGCGGCCGCGTCGTCTACGGTGTCGGCGCCGAGGATCGATCGAGCGCTCGTCAGCGCCTGCAAAACCCGGGCCTGATCGGCGAGCAGTCCGCGCTCGCTCTCGACGTTCCATCCACCGTTGACCCTGGCCGGTCGATAGTGGGTGACGATGCCGTCCTCGAGCATCGCGTCTCGAAGCGTCTCGAGGGCACGTTCGGCGTACCGCCCGGCGCGCTCGTCGTCGGTGTAGGCCCGGTAGGTACACAGGGCGTCGATCGCGAGCGCGTTCGCTCCAGCGAAGACGGTTTCGTCGACGGGGGGCTGGTCGACCGCCTCGCGGTCGCTCGCCTCCAGGACGTGGGATTCGGGATCGCCGGGGGCCTGGCTGCCGGCGAAGGCGCCGCCGTGGGGCCGACCGTCGCCGTCCTCACCGTCTCCAGGCACCCACAGCGTCGTCGTCAGGTACTCGAGCGCGCGCTCGGCCGGCTTTCGGTAGCTGTCCTCGCCCGTGTAGAGGTAGGCGTTGGCGAACGCCCGCAGGAGCGCCGCGTTCGAGTCCAGGAGCTTCTCGTGCTGGAGGCCCGACCAGTCCTGGCCCGTCGCGAAGCGGTAAAAGCCCCCTTCGTACTCGTCGAGCAGGTTCGCCGAGACGGCGTCGAACGACCGCAGCGCCATCTCCCGGTCGCGCTTGAGCGCGAACTCGAGGGCGTCGGGCAGCGGGAACTTCGGTTCCTCGCCCCAGCCGCCGGCGGCCTCGTCATACTGGTCGGTGAGCTGGCCCAGCATCTGGCGCTCGACGTCCGCCGTGAGCTGCCCTGCCGGCGGTTCGGTGTCCTGCAACGGTCGCGGAATCGAGCCCGCCTCCGCACCCTTCGTCTCCCACACCGATCGAACGCGCTCGAGCACCTGTCGCAGGCCATCGTGACCGAGGTAGCCGGCGCCCGTCAGGATCGAGCCGTCGGGGGCGAGAAAGACCGTCGAGGGAAAGCCGCCCATGTTGTACCGGTCGCGCACCCGCGGGTGGCGATCGACGTCGACGCGGACGGGGACGAACCCGTCGTTGACGTTGGCCGCGAGCGTCGGGACGGCGTAGGTCTCGGCGTCCATCTCGTGACAGTGGTCACACCAGGTCGCCGTGAGCGAGAGCAAGACTGGGACGTCCTGGTCGGCTGCCTCTTCGAAGGCGTCGGTCCCCCATTCGCGCCACTCGACCCGCGTGACGTCGTCCGTTTCCATACTCGAGGGTGGCCCGTCGTGCGTGTAAGGGCTTCGAAGCGCTGGAGTCATCGTATTTGAAGTTTACACGAAAGTGCGAACTCGACACCGAAACGCACAACCCCCGCCGGTGGCAACTCTCGAGTGCATTCTGTGCGAGGGTAGCCAAGCAGGCCAACGGCGGTGGGCTTACAACGCCGGGACCTTTTCCTGCGCGTCGCTCACTTCGTTCGCTTCGCTGGCAAAAGTTCCACCAAAAGCCGTCGTCACCCTCTTCGAGGGTTCCTCGGCCCGCTCGTACACTCCGTTTGCTCGCGGGGAGCGGCTAGTGAGACGAAACCGACACCGAAACGCACAACCCCCATCGGTGGCAATCCTCGAGTTGCCTTCTGTGCGAGGGTAGCCAAGCAGGCCAACGGCGGTGGGCTTAAGACCCGCTCTCGTAGGAGTCCTTGGGTTCAAATCCCAACCCTCGCATCGCTGTGCGAGTAAATCGCGAGCAATAGCGATCGACCAATTGGATTTGAAGTAGAGAAGTCGCAGCGCCGAGCAACGCGAAGCGACCGTCTTCGCGTAGTTCAAATCCCAACCCTCGCATTGCTGTTGCGAAAATCGTTAGTGACAACAATCGAACAGTTGGAGTTTGAACGAGACCCACGAGCAACCGTTCTCACACGCCGCGAGACAGTCCGTCCGAGCACACAGTCTCCCGTCGAGCACATATCAGGAGGCCACTACGACGCGGTAGCGGCGACATAACAACGACCCGAACGCCGAATGCCGCTCGTATGTGTGGCATCGTTGGTGCGTACGGTCGGGTCGACGAGGAGACGCTCTCGTCGATGCTCGAGTGGATCGAACACCGAGGACCCGACGACGAAGGCCGGTACATCGACCGAGACGCAGGGGTAATGCTGGGGGCGCGACGCCTCGCCATCGTCGACCTCGAGGGCGGTTCCCAGCCAAAGTGGAACGAGGACGAGACGGTGGGCGTCGTCTTCAACGGCGAAATCTACAATCACGACGAGTTGCGAGCGTCCCTCCGACGGGACGGCCACCGCTTCGAGAGCCAGTCCGACACCGAGGTCCTGGTCCACCTCTGGGAGGAGTACGGCGACCGGATGGTCGATCACCTCGAGGGCATGTTCGCCTTCTCCATCTGGGACGCTACGTCGCAAACGATCTTTCTGGCTCGCGACCGGATGGGCATCAAGCCGCTGTACTTCGGACGAACGGACGTGGGGTACGTCTGGGGGAGCGAACTCCCTGCGCTCCTGATCGGCGGCGTGAACCGATCCATCGACCCCGCGGCCGTCTTCAATCACTTCTCGCTCGAGTACGCCCCCGGCGCGCAGACGCTGTTGCGGGACGTTCGGAAGGTGAAACCGGGACACACCGTTGAGATCGGACCCGACGGCGTTCGAGACCGCGAATACTGGAGTTTCCTCGACGTCGAAACCGGTAGCGCGGCGACGAGTTTCGCGGATGCCGCCGATCGACTGTCGACCCTACTCGAGCGATCCGTCGAACAGCGCCTCATGGCGGACGTCCCCGTCGGGGCGTTCCTCTCGGGCGGCCTCGACTCCTCGGCGATCGTCGGCATCGCCTCGAACCTCAGGGACGAGCCACTCGACACCTACTCCGTCGCCTTCAGCGACGAGCGCTTCGACGAGAGCGCGGAGGCCCGCCTCGTCGCGGATCACTTCGGGACGAACCACCACGAAGTGCACGTCGACCTCTCCTCAATGGACGTGTTCGACGACATGATTCGCCACCTCGGCGAGCCGACCGGACACCTGCAGATGCTACCACTCTTCTTGCTCTCCCAGCGCGCCCGGGAGGACGTGAAGGTCGCACTGGCCGGCGAGGGCGCCGACGAACTGTTCGCGGGGTACTCGCGGTACCAGCAGGCGCCCCAGTACAAGCGAAAGGTCGACTTCCTCCCGGGGTTCACCCACGACGTCGCCGGGGCCGTCGCCACGGTGGCGCCCGTCGGTTCCAAACACCTGCGGTACTACTCCTGGCTGAAGGACAACACCGAACTCGTCCTCCACAACACCTGCGGATTCATGCCGTTCCGTCCCGAGCCGGACGACTTCCTCACGACGGGCGAAACCACCGAGACGTCGGGCCTTCGCTCGAGCGTGAGCCAGGTGACGAGCCGGGTCGAGGACCCGACGCCGGAACAGCACATCTCGGCGTTCGAGACGAGCCAGACGCTCCCGAACTTCCACCTGTTCAAGGCCGACCACACGAGCATGGCCCAGTCACTCGAACTCCGAGTCCCGTTCCTATCCGCCGACATCGTGGAGTTCGCCCACTCGCTCCCGATCGAGTACAAGGCGACCGACCAGGACGTCAAGCGCGTGCTCAAACGCGCCGTCGGTGACCTGCTCCCCAGGGAGATCCTCGAGCGCGAGAAGATGGGGATGCGACCGCCCGTCGAGGACTGGTTCCGGGGAGACCACGACGCAATCGAACGGTGGTTCGACCGCGGGCGCCTCGAGCGGACGCCGTACGTCGACGCGGACAGGGCCGCGGGGTTGCGGGATCGCCACCGTCGCGGCGAGGAGTCGGTTGGGCGAACGCTCTGGCTGATCCTCACCTACGTCGCGTGGTATCACACATTCATCGACGAGAAGACGGCCATCGTCTGATCCTCATCGACGAGAAGACGGCCATCGTCTGATCCTCATCGACAGGAGACGGCCATCGTCTGATCCTCATCGACAGGAGACGGCCATCGTCTGATCCTCATCGACAGGAGACGGTCGGCGTCTGACCCGAAACGATTTCGGGCAGACTCGAGTCACTCCTCGGCTGCTGGAAGCGTAAACGAGAACGTCGACCCCTCGCCAGGCTCGGACTCGACCCAGAGACGCCCGCCGTGGCGTTCGACGATCCGTTGACAGAGCGCGAGGCCGATACCGGTTCCGGCCTGTTCGTCGCGACTGTGGAGGCGTTGAAACACCTCGAAGACCAGATCCTGATCCTCGGGATCGATGCCGATCCCCTCGTCGTGAACTGAGACCAGCCATCGTCGGCCGCGTCGATCGGCCGTCACTCGAATGCTCGGGGGTTCGTTACCACTGTAGGCGATCGCGTTCGTGAGGAGATTCTGGAACACCTGTCGTAGCTGGCTGACGTCGCCCTCGACGTGGGGCAGTGAGCCGACCGCGATCTCGGCGCTGCTCTCTTCGATCTGAAGGTGAAGATCCTCGATCACGTCGCCGACGACGTCGTCCAGGTCGACCGGTTCGAGCGGATCGCCCTGCGTATCCACTCGGGCGTACTGAAGGAGGCCGTCGATCATCTCGCGCATGCGGTCGGCGCCGTCGACGGCGTACTCGAGGAACTCCTCGCCATCCTCGCCGAGGTCGTCGCCGTAGCGCCGTTCGATCAGCTGGAGGTAACTCGAGACCATCCGCAGGGGCTCCTGGAGGTCGTGGCTGGCGGCGTAGGCGAACTGTTCGAGGCGCTCGTTCGAGGCCTCGAGTTTTCGCTGGCGCTCGACCTGTTCGGTGACGTCCTGGGCGATGGTCATCCCACCGAATACCGCGCCGTCGTCGGCGGTGAGCGGAACGGCACGAATAATCCACTCCCGGTGAGCATACTCCACGTCGACCGTTCGCGTCTCGCCCTCGAGGGCGTCCTGGAACGCGGCCTCGAGCGTCTCGCCGACTTCGTCCGGCCACGCCTCCCTGACGAATTGCCCCTCGAGGTCGCTCGAGGAAACGGGCAGGTCGTCGAAACCCCGTCCCGCCGCGAGCGTGTACCGGAGGTCGTCGTCGAACATCGTGACGATCCCGTTCGGGAAGTTCTCGGCGAGGGTGCGGTGGCGCTGTTCGGATTTCCTGAGTCGCCGCTGGTGTCGCTTTCGCTCGGTGACGTCTCGATCGGAGACGATGATCGAGACGACGTCACCGTCGTCGTCCGTCACCGGTCTGAAGGTCCCGTTGAGGGTGTAGCGCTCGCCGTCCGGCCGGGTGAGGTCGGCCTCGAACTCGACGTACTCGCCCGCTGCGGCGCGTTCGGTCCACTCCTTTACATCGGCCCGGACGTCGTCTCCCTCGCCCCACCACGGCGTCTCCCAGAATATCTCGCCGGTCACGTCGTCGAGGTCGGCGTCGATGTACTCCATCGCCGTCTGGTTGATGTCCATCACCGTCCCGTCTGGCTCGAGCAGGCCGACCAGGATGTTGGGATCCTCGAAGATCGCCTGGAATCGTCGCTGTGTCCGCGTGTTTTCGATCGCCGTCGCGAGTACGTTGGCGACGCTCTGGACGAAAGTCGCGTCGTGCTCTTCGAACTCGCACGCCTCGGTCGTGTGGACGCCCAGGACGCCCCACGGGTCGTCCACCGATCCGATGATGACGCTCACACCGCTTCGGACGTCGTGATCGGTCAGCAAATCGGGTCCGGAGAACCGTTCCTCGGTGCGAAGGTCGTCGACCACGACCGGCTCTTCGGTCAGAAGGGTATAGCCGGCCTGGGAGTCCCGGTCGGTCGACACCGTCCCGGTCCCCACCAGTCCGTCGTCCCAGCCGACCCCCTGTCGAAGCAAGACCGCCTCCCCGTCGGGAAGCAACTCGAGGACTTTAGCGTACTCGGCGTCGAGCGTCTCGACGAGTTCGACTGTCGCGTCGTGCATCAGCTGGTCGAGGTCGTCAGTCTCGAGCCCCTGTTGGCCGAGTTCGGCGATGGCTTCCTGCTGGCGGATGTAGGCGGCAAGTGCCGGATCTGCGTCTCCGTACGGAGATGACGGCATTCACCCCTAACGACCGCCGCGAAGCGTAAAAGCACTTGCATCAGCGACAGAACCTGTCAGTTACGGCGTCCGGAGCGAGTCGTCTCTCTGGCCCCGGAATCGAGGTCGCGGCCGGAATCTGCAGGGACGACGGTTTCACACCCACCGCGTCTATCTTCACGATGAAACGAGTCGAAAACGCCATGGCCGACCAAAATAGAGGATCAGAACGGACGACGAGCGGGAATCGAATCCGCGAGAACCGAACCGCCGTCGCCGTCGTGGGGACTGCGCTCGCCGTTGTCGTCACGGGCTGGCTGCTCGACCGACTCGGCGTGTTCGATCTGACCGACCTTCAGCCACCGGGGCTCGAGGACTTCCCGCTGTTCGTCGTGTTCGGCGGCCTCGTCGTCGTAATAGTCGCCTGGAGCCTCTGGCGGCTCGGGTCGATACTCGAGCTCAGGTGACCGCCCGAGGGTGATTCGACGGCTCTTTCTATTCGCCCGACAGCACCTCGAGTATGTCCCGTCTCGACATCCGACGAGCGACGGGCGCGGACGCCCCCGCCATCGCGCGGCTCTACCGGCAGGCCTACGCGAGCGCCGCTCAACTCGGGTACCCCTCGCGAATGACCGAGATCGACGCCGAAACCGTCGCGGAGTGGCTCGAGCGCGAGGCCGTGACGCTGGTCGCGAGCGCCAACGGCGCGGCAGTCGACACCGGCCCCGCGGCAGCCCCCACCAGCTCCACAGCCTCCACCGACGAAGACGAGTTCGTCGGTACCGTCCGTCTCCTGGAGGAGCGCGACGAACCGTACCTCGAGCGCCTGGCGGTCCACCCCGACTGGCAGGGTGAAGGGGTGGCGACGACGCTCGTCGACCGCGTCGAGGAACTCGCTCGCGACCGTGGGTACGACTGCATCCAGTTGACGACGTTCGACGAACACCCGTTCCTCCTCGAGTGGTACCGCGAACGCGGATACGAGCCGACCGAGCACCACGAATCCTCGCGTCACGACTACGCGTTCGTCTCGATGGAGAAGCCCCTCGAGTGACCGGCGTCAAGTACCTACGACGGAGACGGAGGTCCTGTCCGAAAGGAGAGATCGAACGACGGCGCGGAGTGCGTCAGCGACCCCATCGAGATCACGTCGACGCCCGTCGCCGCGTACGCGGGTACGGTCTCGAGGGTGATCCCGCCGCTGGCCTCGGTTAGAACGCGGTCGGCACCTGTACTGTCGCCGTCCCCAACTCGGAACCCGCCGTCCTGGAGCGCCGCCAGCGCCTCCTGGACCGTTTCAGGATCCATGTTGTCGAGCAGGACGATGTCGGCTCCAGACTTGGCCGCCCGAACCGCCTGGGCGGGCGACTCGACCTCCACCTCGATCTTCGTGGCGAAGGAGACGCGCTCGCGGAAGTGGGAGACGGCCGCCTCGAGCCCCATCTCGGCGACGTGGTTGTCCTTGACCATGACCATGTGCGAGAGGTCGAGGCGGTGGGTGTCGCCCCCGCCGGCGACGACGGCGCGCTTCTCGAGCCCCCGGAGACCTGGTGTGGTCTTCCGGGTCGCCGCGATTCGGGTGCGCCCTGACTCCCCGCCCTGGCGAGCCGCCTCGATCGCGCGAGCTGTCCGCGTGGCGATCCCCGAGGCGTGGCCGGCGAGGTTGACGGCGACGCGTTCGCCGCGCAACACGTCCTGCGCCGGGCCCTCGACGCGGAGAGCGACGTCGCCGATGTCGACCTCGGTGCCGTCCTCGAGGGTCTCGAACACGTCGACGTCGAGGTACTCGAACACGGCGGTCGCGGCCTCGAGCCCCGCGACGGTGCCCGCCTCTTTGGCGACGAGGCGACCAGTCGTCTCGCCTGGAACGTCGTTCGTCACGTCATGGTGGCCGAGGTCCTCGCGGAGCCAGCGGTCGATCTGTAAGTCGGAGATCATGCGAGTGTCGTTCGCGGCTGTGCGTTCCTGGCGAATAAATGCGCCCGTTTTCGGCGGGTCGATAGTTTCGTCGACAGCCCGGGTCGGGAATTGGTCCACAACCCAGGGTCGACGATCCCATCGACAACTCGAGAACCCAGACATTCAGGGTAGGGAAACAGTTACGTCGATCACCGCCCAGTCTCCGTCATGATAGACGCGTTCCTCGGTTCGCTCGCCACGCTGTTCGAGGAGGTCCCCGCCTGGCAAGCGACCCTCCTGCTCGTCGGCATCTCGTTTGGGATCGCCGCCCTCCTCGAGGTCGTGATCCTCCGGACGCTCCTGCGCTACACCAGTCGAACGAAGACCCAGTACGACAACATCCTCGTCCAGGAACTTCGGGCGCCAGTCGTGCTGACGGCCGCGCTGGCGGGCGTCTACGTGCTCACGCAGATCCCGTCGGTTACCGAAAACGTCTTGCTCACGACGGCACAACTCGACACGTTCTTCGGAAAGCCGTCGCTGTCGGTCATCGTCGTCGCCTGGGCGTTCGCGTCGAATCGTCTCGTCAACCGGTTCGTCGAGGAGGTCAAGGACAAGGGCTCGCGGTTCGACTTCGCGCCGGTCTTCTCGAACGTCTGGACGCTGATCGTGGTCGTCGGCACCATCGGCATCCTGCTGTCGCTCTGGGAGTACAGCATCTCGCCATTGCTGGGCGCGGCAGGCGTCGCCGGCATCGCCGTCGGGTTCGCCGCCCGGGACACCGTCGCCAACTTCTTCGGCGGAATCGCGCTGTACTTCGACGACACGTACAAGCTCGGCGACTACATCGAACTCGACTCCGGCGAGGCCGGCACGGTCGTCAAAGTCGGCGTCAGGTCGACGACGCTGATGATGCGCGACGAGGTGCTGATCACGGTACCGAACGCGGCGCTGAACGCCGCGAAGGTCATCAACCAGTCGGCCCCCAACCGTCGACGGCGGCTCAAAGTCCCGATCGGCGTCGCCTACGGGACGGACATCGACGCGTTCGAGGAACTCGTCCTGGAGCTGGCGGACGAAGAACCACTCGTCCTGGACTCGCCGAAGCCCCGGATGCGGTTTCGATCGTTCGGGGACTCGGCGCTCGAGTACGAACTGCTCTGCTGGGTGGCGTCACCGACCCGCGCCAACAAGGCCCGACACAAACTCAATCGAGCGATGTACAAGGCGCTGAACGCGGCGGAAATCGAGATCCCGTTCCCCCAGCGCGACGTCAATCTGCAATCGCTCGGCGTTTCCGACGAAAGTGACGTGACGGACGCATCGCCGTCGTCCGCGAGCGGCGCCAAAGCGGTCTCGAAGCGATAGGCCGTCGAATCCAACCCGAGGTCGCTGTCCCTGATCGCTATCGAGCGAGCGGCGCGTCGTCGACCACGTAGTGACACCCCGCCGACTCGGGATTCTCCCGGGCCGCACGGGCGATCAGGAGCGCGGTCACGCTCGCGTTCCGGAGTTCGTACAGGTCTCGGGCCGTGCGCGTCCGGACGTAGGCGTCGACCTCGCCCTTGAGCCGACGGAGGACGCCGGCGGCGCGGGCGACATCCTGGAGGTCGCGCTCGAGGCCCAGGTTCTCGTCCATCGTTCGCTGTAGACGGGCGAACTTCTCGGCGGCGAACCGCGGCGGGAGGTCGGGATCGCTGTTCCGGAGGGTCGGCGGTTCCAGTATTTCGGCGTCGACGTCGAGCCCCGCCGCGTGCTCGCCCGCCCGGAGTCCCCAGACCAGTCCCTCGAGGAGGCTGGTGCTCGCCAGTCGATTCGCACCGTGGACGCCCGTTCTGGCGCACTCGCCAGCGGCGTAGAGTCGCTCGAGCGAGGTCCGTCCGTGGTCGTCGACGTCGATCCCGCCACAGAGGAAGTGCTCGTAGGGGGCGACCGGGATCTCGTCGCCGTCGACGCCGCGGTCGCGACACGCCTCGGCGAGCGCGGGGAACTCCGTCTCGAACGCGATGGGGTCTACGTCCAGGACGACCTCGCCCGTGGCCTCGCGCTCGGTAGCGACGGCGCGGGCGACGACGTCGCGTGGGGCGAGTTCGGCGTCGGGGTGGTAGTCGGGCATGAACCGGTCACCGTCGCCGTTTCGCAACAGCGCGCCCTCGCCGCGGAGGGCCTCCGAGAGGAGGAACGGCTCCCCGCTTCCCGCGTACGCAGTCGGGTGAAACTGCACGTACTCGAGGTCGGCAACGTCGGCCCCCGCGAGGGCGGCCATCGCGATACCGTCGCCGGTCGCCCCCTCGGGATTCGTCGAGCGGGCGTACAGCGAGCCGATGCCGCCGGTGGCGAGGATCGTGGTGCCGGCGTAGATCGGGTGGCCCGCGGGATCGGTGTCGGTGACGACGCCGTGGACCCGCCCCTCGTGGGTGAGCAACTCGAGGGCGGCGGTGTCGTCTCGGACCTCGATGCGCTCGTGATCGTCGACGTACTCCAGGAACGGCCGGAGAATGTGTGTACCCGTCGCGGCGTCGATGTGCAGGATCCGTTCCTCGGAGTGGGCTGCCTCGCGAGCGTAGTCGAACGTGCTGGCACCGTCGCTTCCGCTGGCGCCGTCGTCCGTCGAGTCGAAGTCGATCTCGAGCGTCTCGAGCAGCACGTCCTCGACGGCGGCGTCGGCGTTCTCGACCAGGACGTCGACCGCATCGGGATCGGCGGTGCCGTCGCTGGCTGTGAGAATGTCGGCTTTCAGCGCCCGGGGATCGCCGCGGGTCGTCGAAATGCCGCCCTGGGCCCGGTCGGTGCTGGCGTCGTCGGGACGGGCGGCCTTGGTCACGAGGCAAACGTCGGCGCCTTCCCGTGCCGCGGCGAGGGCGGCCGCACAGCCCGCGATGCCGCTGCCGACGACGAGAACGTCAGCGGTGTCTGCTGTTTTTGGGTCGTTACTCATCGCTTACACCTCGAGCATCCGATCGAGGGCGATCTTCGCCAGCGCTTTCTCCTCGGGGGCGACCTCGATGACGTTGCGCTCGCGGCCTTCGACGAGTTCCTCGAGCACCCAGGCGAGGTAGTTGGGGTCGATCTGTCGCATGGCGTTGCAGTCCATGCAGGCCTCGCCACACAGCGGGAGGACGTTCACCTCGGGGTGCCAGCGCTGGAGGTGGTTCGTCAGGTGGATTTCGGTGCCGATGGCCCAGGTGTCGCCGGGGTCGGCCGCCTCGACAGTGCGGCAGATTTCGGCGGTCGAGCCGGCTCTGTCGGCCGCCTCGACGACCTCGCGACGACACTCGGGATGGACGATCACGTTCGCATCCGGATCCTCCGCGCGAATCTGCTCGATGTGCTCGACCCGGAAACGCTCGTGGACCTGGCAGTACCCCTCCCAGCAGATGATGTCGCTCTCGGCGACCTCGGCCGGATCCTTTCCCTCAGGGTCCCAGGGGTCCCACTCGGCGATTTGATCTTCCATTCCCAATCTGTGGGCGGTGTTCTCCCCGAGGTGCTTATCGGGCAAGAAGAGCACCTTGTCGCCGCGCTCGAACGCCCACTCGAAGGCGCGGTGAGCGTTCGAGGAGGTGCAGACGAGACCTCCCTGGTCGGCGCAGAACGCCTTCAGGTCGGCGTAGGAGTTCATGTACGTGATCGGGACGATGTCGGCGTCGGGTGCGGCCGCGGTGATCTCCGCCCAGGCAGCGTCGACCTGGAGGGCTTCGGCCATCCCGGCCATCGGACACGACGCCTCCATGCTCGGCAGGATCACGGTCTGGTCGTCGTCGGTGATGATGTCCGCGCTCTCGGCCATGAAGGTGACGCCGCCGAATACGACGTACTTCGCGTCGCTCTCGGCGGCCTCGACCGATAGCTGGTAGGAGTCACCGACGAAATCGGCGTGCTCGACGATCTCTCGACGCTGGTAGTTGTGTCCGAGGACGACCACGTCGTCGCCCAGTTCCTCGAGCGCTGCCTCGATCCGCGCCGTTCGCTGGTCCGCTTCGAGGTCGCGATACCTCGGTGGTAATTGCTCGAGATTATCGTACTTGAACAGACTGAGTTCGGTGTCGAGATCCGCCGTATCTAGTGTAACCATAGTCGTTTCTCGTATCTATATAGAGGTCATACCCCAGTATTGAAAATATTTTTCCTTCAAACTAGCCTGATGCAGATCGATATTTTGATGACGTACGCCGGCCCAGGCGGCTGGTCGGGTGTCGACCAGACACGAGGGCACTGCGCCTATTTCCCTGGCTCACCAACTCTCGCTATGGAACTCGAGGAACACTTCAGAGGGATTACCCGTCGCGACTGGGAGCAAGAATCGGTCGACGGCACGGTCAGAATCGCCATCGTCGGCGTCGGCGGATTCGCGCGCAACCGGGCGCTCCCGGGAATCGAAGCTGGCGAGTACTGCGAGACGACCGTCCTGGTCACGAGTTCGCCGGAGTCGGTGGCGGCGGAATCGATCGCCGCCGACGTCGACCACTGTATCGACTACGACGACTTCAAGTCGGGGGACTACGCCGACGCCTACGACGCCGTCTACGTCTCGACGCCCAACGCGCTCCACGGCGAGTACGCCATCGCGGCCGCCGAGCAGGGCGCCCACGTCATCTGTGAGAAACCGCTCGAGACGAGCGTCGAGCGCGCCCAGGAGGTCGTCGACGCCTGCGAGGACGCCGGCGTGACGCTCATGACCGCCTATCGCCACCAGACGGAGCCGATCGTTCGCCGGGCCCGAGAGGTCGTTTCCAACGGGGTAATCGGCGACGTCGTCCAGATTCACGCCGGGTTCTCACACCCGCTGCTCGAGCAGACCGACCCCGACACCTGGCGCCTCGATCCGGACCTGGCCGGCGGTGGCGCGCTCGTCGACCTGGGCATCTATCCGCTGAACTGTATCCGGTTTCTGCTCGAGTGCGAACCCGTCTGCGTCTACGCGAACACCCACACCGAGCCTCCCTTCGAGCCCGTCGACCGGGACGTGGCCTTCCAGTTCGAGTTGCAGACCGGCGCGACGGCCTCCTGTACCGCCAGCTACGACGCCCACGCGAGCAGTCAGCTGAAACTGGTCGGCACCGACGGATCGGTCCTGGTTTCCTCGCCGTTCGGCGGCGTCGTCCCCCACGAGATTCGCGTCGAGCACGGCGACGTGGGCATGGAGTACACCGGCGAGCCCACTGACGAAGTTCGCGAGGAATTCGACTACTTCGGCTACTGTGTGCTCACCGGGACGACGCCCGAACCCGACGGCCAGGACGGTGTGGCCGACCTCGCGGTAGTCAAGGCGGCCTACGAGTCCGTGGACGAGCGGTGTGAGGTTCCGGTCGACGTCGATCGGTTGTGAGTTCGTCACTCGATCGTTCGTAGGCCTTCGCGCGGTCGTGAGGTCCGTCGTTCGATCGTGAGTCCGTTATTCGAGCGCACGAGTGCGAGTGCACGTTGGGAGTACGAGAGCGAAGGCAAGCGTGAGCGAAAATCACCGTTCTCGCGTCGATGTCCAGGTTCGAGTCACCGAACGGAGCCGGCACGGGCCGTCGACGATCTGCAGTCAGCGGTTTCGAAGCCGCGTGAGCACCCCACCCACCCCGCTGGCCTCGGTCGATCCGTCCGCGGTCGATCCGTCCTCGGCCGACTCGACGCCCGAACCGTCTTCCCTGCTCTCGGCGGACGGGTCGTCGGGGCGACCGGGAGTTCGGCGCCGAATCCAGGACCGCGGACCGCCGGTGAGTCGCCCGATCCAGGATCGCGGGCCCCCGACCCGTCGCAGGAGGAGATTCGGCGCGAAGAGCGCGGCGAGTCCGCAGACGAACACGAAGCCGCCGAACAGGTACCGCCCGGAGGTGACGAAGATAGCGCCGGCGACGAACATCGGTCCGGCCAGCGAGAGGCCGAGGCCGACCTGCAGCATCCACAGGATGCCCGGGTTTTTCATCGCTCGAACGTTCGGGTCGGAGGTCCTTGATCCTCTCGGCCGGCCGTCGAGGACGTCGGTGGAACTACAACGAATCCCCTCCAACGACGAAACGCCCACATCGACGAATCGTCCACAGAAAGTGCCAAACGTTCGTCGGGTCCCGGCCTCCGGCCGACACGCTATCGTCTCCATGCCCTCGAACCACCCACCCACGCCGACGCCGGTCGAGCGCTACTACGACGCTCTCGACCACCACGAGTACGACACCCTCGAGTCGATCCTGAGCCAATCGTTCGTCCAGGAGCGGCCCGACCGTCGGTTCGAGGGGCGGGACGCCTTCGTTCGGTTCATGCGTGAGGAGCGGCCAAGCCCCGACACCGCTCACGTCATCGACGACAGTATCAGCGACGAGGACACCGTCGTGGTCGAGGGTCGCGTGCTCGAGGATGGAGGCGACGGCGACGTGCTGTTCGCGTTCGTCGACACGTTCACGATCGAGAACGGGTCGATCGTCCACCTCGAGACGCGGCTTCGGTGACGGTACGCTCGGTCGATTCTCGAATCCGTCTCGCTCGCCCCTCGAGGTGCTCACTCCGAGACGCCCCCTCCAACGCGATCACTCCGAGAGACTTACTCGTAGGTCGGCACGCGCGCGGATCGTTCCGATCCCTCCACGAACGGGAGCGCCGTCGATGTCGCTTCCACTTCGTTGCCGTCCACCCGGACCGAGAGGTCGGGGTCTTCGAGATCGTACTCGACAAGCGCGAGCGCGATCGGTTCCTCGAGGACGGGGCTGACCGCGGCGCGGGTGATCTCACCGACGGTGGCGTCGCCGTCGAAGACGGTCGCGCCGGAGGTCGGCAGGGCGTCGGTCGGCGATTCGGATTCCGGGTTGGTATCGACGTCGGACTCGAGAACCAGCCCGATCAACTTGCGACTCGGCTGCCCCCGGTTCTCGACCCGGGAGACGACCTCCTGGCCGACGTAACACCCCTTCTCGAAGTCGAGCGCCAGGTCCAGGCCGAGCACGTTCGGAATCGTGCCCTCGAGTTCCGACTCGAACAGCGGGGTGCCGGCCTCGAGCGTGAGGGTGTCCCAGGTCCGGTAGCCGAACGGGGCCGCGTTGAGCCCCTGGATCGAGAGGACCTCGTAGACGTCGGGTGCGACGTCGACGCCGCAGACGACCTCGTAGCTCTCCTCCCCGGCGAGGTCGTCGGTCCGGACGACGCTCACCCCGGCGTCGCCCATCGAGCCCCGGACGAACGTGAATCGATCCTCGGGAGCGGCGGCTCCGTTGAGTACGCTCGCAATCTTCTCGGTCGCGTTCGGACCGTGAACCCCGAAGATGGCGAACTCGTCGGTCGCCTCGCGGATCTCGACGTCCTGGATGAACACCTTCTCGGACCAGTCGGCGGCGACCTCGGCAGCGTGACCGGGCGGCGTGAAGAGGAGCAGGCGCTCGCCCGCATTGTAGACGTAGAGATCTGACTCGATTCGACCCTGGGGGTCGAGCAACAGGGCGTAGCACCCCTCGCCGTCGGCGCCCGGGACTCGGTTCGAGACGACGTTGTCGACGTACTCGAGGCGGTCGTCGCCCTCGACGACGATCACGTCGTACGCGGTCTCGATCAGCCCGACGCCGTTCCTGACGGCGCGGTGGGCGCGTTCGGGTCGCCCGTAGTGGTCGACGACCCGGCGCCCGCCGCGCTCGGTGAACGTCGCGCCGTGGTCTTCGTGGATCGACTCGATGGCGCTCGCGTGCATACCGGTACCTGGCGGCGAAGCCCTACGGCCGTTTCGGTCTCGGGCTCACTCGAGGGATGTACGATCACTGCTAACACGGCACGAAAAGCTTCAACAGGCCAGCCTCGAGACACCATCGAAATGGCCGACAAGAACGCCGTTCGCCGGAGCTACGACGAGCTGGCCCCGATATACGCAGCCCAGCGGTCGGACGACGGCCCCGGGACGGGGGTCCTCGAGCGCTTCCTGGACTCGCTCGAAGACCCCAGACGCGTTCTCGACGCGGGGTGTGGCCAGGGAACCCCGGTGCTGTCGCGGCTGGCCGAGACGACGACCGCCGTCGGGCTCGACTTCTCGCGCGAGCAGCTGGGACTGGCGACGGGGAACGCGCCGGAAGCCGGGCACGTACAGGGTGACATGACGGCACTGCCGCTCGAGGAGTCGTCGTTCGACGCAGTCGTCGCCTACTGGTCGCTGATCCACGTCCCGCTCGACGAGCACCGGACAGTGGTCGAAGAGTTCAAGCGCGTCCTCCGACCGGGTGGACGACTCCTCCTGTGTGAGGGGACGAACGCCTGGACCGGCGAGAACCTGGACTGGCTCGAGAGTGGCGTCGAGATGTCCTGGGAGATTGCGGGTGCGGAGGCGACGCGAGGCCAGTTACAAGAAGCAGGGTTCGCGGTGCTCGAGGAGTGGGGCGTGCCGGAGGAGTTCGCCAACGACGGCGAAGGTGAGGGAGAGGTCGAAATCGAGGACGACAGCGAAGGGAAAGACGAGTACGGAGAGGACAGCGAAGGGAAAGACGAGTACGGAGAGGACAGCGAAGGGAAAGACGAGTACGGAGAGGACAACGACAGCGAAGGGAAAGACGAGTACGGAGAGGACAGCGAAGGGAAAGACGAGTACGGAGAGGACAACGACAGCGAAGGCGATGGAGAAGACGAGGACCACCCGTGGACGTTCTTCGTCGCCCGACTCGAGCGGACCTGATCGCCAGCCGGTCGGCTGATGCTCGCGGCGTCGTTCGACCCGAAACAGTCACCGGAATGTCCAGTCCGCGTAACCGGAACGCTCCCGACCGAAAACACCAGTCGATGCCGTTTTTAGCTGACTGCAGCAGTTGGCTCATTCGAAATTCTTCTCTAATTACCTGTTAGTAATCATACTATCTACCGACGAATGGAGTATGCCAGACTGGAATCGAAGATCCGTATTGGCAGCTGGTGGAACGCTCGTCGCTGGAAGTGTGCTCGCTACGGCAGGAGTGACATCGGAGGGGATGGCCGAAGCCGACCTCGAAGAACCGACCGGCTGGTCGTCCTCCGGTGGGAACCCGGGAAACGCCAGATACCTGCCTGTGGACGGCGAGTTCCCGGAACCGGAGCGAGTCGCCTGGGAGTACGACCAGGGCGGAGACATCGCCGTCGTGGACGGCCGTGTGTACGTTTGCACCACCGTCTCCGAGGGGCTCCCCGAAGTTCACGCCCTGGACGCCGCGGACGGCTCCGTCCAGTGGGTGAGCGAGGAACTACCCGTCGACGAGACGCCCGCGGTGGCCGGCGATACCGTCTACGTCGGCGGCGAACAGTTGTCGGCGCTCGACGCCGCGGACGGCTCGGTCCGCTGGACGCGCGAGTTCGAGGTCGACGACCCGACCGTCTCGAGTCCGACGGTCATCTACGGACGCGTGTACACCGTCGCGAACGGAACGCTCTACGCGCTCGACCCGGCGGACGGCTCGACCGACTGGAAGCGCGAGACCGCCGAAATCCCCGACGAGGAGGAGGAACCCCGTCCGCTCGAGACGGAGCCGGTCGCCGTCGCGGGTGAACAGGTGTACGCGGTAACTGCCGACAAAGAGAAAGTGGCGGCGTTCGACGCGGCCACTGGCGAGACGGCGTGGACGTCGTCTACTGGCGAGACGATCCGCGGGCCGGCCACGGCGACAGAACAGGCGGTGTATATCCGATCTCACGCAGGGTACGAGAGTCTGGCGTTCGACCCGGAAACCGGGGAGACGAGTAAAATCAAGGGATGGGGGCCGGCCGCCGCGACCGGTGAGATCAGAGCCTCCTACGACGAAATGGGAGTGTACGTGAGTCACCTGGAACGTGGGTGGAACGATATGCGGGGTACCAGCAGGGAGTACGGAGACGGCGGGAGCGTGACGATCATCGGTGACACGCTCGTCGTCACGACCGCGACGATATGGGGGCAGGGGGAAACCGCATACGGATTCGACCTCGAGGACGGCACGAGGCGATGGGACGTGCCGTCCAAAGAGGACGGCATCGACGTGTACAAAGTACAGGCGGTCGACGAGGAGACGCTGTACGATTACGGACGCGATCTACCACAGCCAGGAGGCGACCGAATCCGGGCGTTGCGCCCGGCCGAAACGGACGAGGGGGATGACGACGCTGGGGACGACCGAGACCGCGAAGACGAGGGTGAGGACGGGGATCAGAACGAAGACGACAACGACGAATCGGAAACTGATTCCGGGGACGGTCGCGAGGACGGATCGTCCGGCGACGACCCCGATGGCGGAGACGGTGCGGACGACAGTGTGGAAGACGACGCACCCGACGAAGACGAGGTCTGCTGACGCTCCGAGCGTCAGCTCGACTCGAGCCCCGCGTCGTGGACTACGGCCCCGTCGACGAGCGTCATCGCGACGTCGATCTCGTCGATTTGCTCCGGCCGATCCCACGGTGACGCCTCGAGAACCGTGATATCCGCCTTTTTGCTGACCTCGAGCGTCCCCAGTCGGCCCTCGTCGAACCCGGCGTAGGCTGCGCCCGCGGTGTACGCCCGCAGCGCTGCCGTTACCGAGAGCCGCTGGGCCTCGACGGGCGCGTTCACCGCGTGGTGAACCCCGAGTAGCGGGTCGAGGGGCATGCAGTCCGAACCGAACGCCAGCGGAACGCCCGCCTCGAGCATCGACCGGTAGCGGTTCGTCCGCTCGCGGCGCTCGACGCCGAGGCGCTGGTCGTAGAGGCCACCCTCGCCCGCCCACTGGAGGAAGTTCGGCTGGACGGAGGCGACGATTCCCGCCTCGGCCATCCGCTCGAGGTGGTCGTCGGTCGCGAGTTCGACGTGCTCGACGCGGTGGCGGGCCGACCCGCCGTTGGCGGTTGCCTCGAACGCCGAAATCGTCTCTTCGATGGCTTCGTCGCCGATGGCGTGGACGGTGAGCTGGTAGTCGCCCTCAGCAGTGGCTTTCGCGGCGATTTCCTCGAGTTCGTCGGGGTCGACGACCCACTGGCCGCGGCCCGCTCCGGGGTCGTCGCGGTTGCTGTCGCCGTTATCGTCACCATCGCTGTCGCCGTTACCGACACCGCCGCCGCCGCCGTTACCGTCATCGCGGCTGTCGCCCCCATCCCCCGGCAGATCCGCGTACGGCTCGAACAACTTCGCCGTCCGGCCACCGAAACTCCCGTCGGTGAACGACTTGATCCCGCCCATCTCTACGAATTCGCTCCCGCCGTTCGTCGCGAGGCCCGCGTCCAGGACGCTCTCGAGGTGGTCGCTCCAGTAATCCAGTCGCACCCGGCAGGTCAGTTCGCCCGCAGCCTCGAGGTCCCGGTACACCCGCGGGGCGTGGGACTGGCGAACCTTGTCGTGGACGCTGGTTACGCCCAGCACGTTCGCGTGTTCGAGGGCGGCGATGACGAGGTCCCGTGTCTCCGCGTAGTCGGGTTCGATGGCGTCCCAGACGGCCTCGGTCGCTTCCTCGACCACGACACCGGTCGGGTCGTCGCCCTCGGTTTCGACGTCGTCGTCCGGCATCGACCCGGTCAGACGCTCGAGCGCGACCGAGTTCAGCGAGGCGGTGTGCATGTCGACGCGCATCGCGACGACGGGGCGGTCCTCGCTGACGGCATCCAGGTCCGATGCGGAGAGGTACCGGTTCTCGGGCCACTCGCTCTCGTCGTAGCCGAACCCGAGGAGCCACTCTCGGTCGCTCGCGTCGCCGGCGTGAGTCGCGAGCGCGTCGAGGGCGCCCTCGAGCGTCTCGGCCGCGGAGAGGTCGGCGTGGACCAGGTACTGCCCCAGATTCTCTACGTGCGTGTGCGCGTCGATGAATCCCGGAAGAACGGGCCGGCCCTCGCAGTCGATCACGTTGGTTTCGACGCCCTCCAGGAAGCGGACCTCGTACTCGCGGCCGACGTGGACGATCTCGCCGTCGCGGATCGCCAGCGCCTCCGTCGGATTGGGTTCGGGAGCGTCGGGGTCGGTCCCGTCCACGTCCGCCAGCGAGTAGACGCGGGCGTCGACGAGCAGCGTGTCGGCGGCTTCGGTCATGTTCGAGTGCGCGCACGGAGAGGGCAAAACGGTTGGGAAAGCGGGTGACCTCGTCGCAAAACGGTTGGAAAAGCGGACGACCGCGTCGTGACCAGCGGGCGGGTCAGAGGAGGCGGGGTATTTTGTGTAAGAAGTAGAATATCTTACCCATGGTCTCTCGTGAAAACCGCGTCATACTCGGTTCGTTCGTGTTGTTCGTTGCCACGATCGGACTGCTCATCGGTCTCGAGGCCGTCCTCGATGTCGGTCCGCTCGACTCGCCCCTCCTCACATTCCTCCTGTTTTCCGGGTTCGTGGTCGTTCTCCCGCAACTGTACCTCGCGATCACCGACGACGAGGTCTCCCCTCGCGCCCGGGTTCGATTCGCCGTCATCGCGACGCTGGTTTTCGCGGCGATGATCGGCGGGGACGCCGCCGGCTGGCAGCGGTGGGCCATCCTGGTCGTCGCCGGCGGGACGTTCGTGATCCTGGTAGGTCACGAGTTCTGGGCCGGTTATCGCACGTCGAGCGAAACCAGTTCGTCGGCGACTCGAGTCGAGCGCTCGCGGTGACGAATCAGCAACCCTTAGCACCCACCGCCCCGATTCCTCGCACATGACCGACGCCGAGACCCTCGCCGAGCGCGTCCGGACGGGCGACTTGCGACTGCACGAACTCGAGGACCACGCCGATCACGACACCGCGGCCGCGGCCCGCCGGGTCCTGGTCGAGGCCGAGACCGACGCCGACCTCGAGACGGTCGGCGACTACGCCTTCGACGCCGAGGTGGCTGAATCCGCCATCGAGAACATGATCGGTGCGGCCCAGGTGCCGATGGGCGTCGCCGGCCCCGTCACCGTCGACGGCGGCGCCGCGAGCGGGCAGTACCGACTGCCGCTGGCGACGACCGAGGGCGCGCTCCTGGCCTCGGTCAACCGCGGCCTCTCGGTTATCGAGTCGGCTGGCGGTGCGAGCGCCCGCGTGACGAAAAATGGCATGACCCGCGCCCCGGTCTTCCGCGTCGAGGGCGTCGTCGAGGCTGCCGAGACCGTCGAGTGGGTCGGCGAGAACCTCGAGGCCCTGCGCGAGGCCGCCGAGTCGACGACGAACCACGGCGAGTTGCTCGACGTCGAGCCCTACGTCGTCGGCGACTCGGTCTACCTGCGTTTCGCTTACGACACCAAGGACGCGATGGGGATGAACATGGCTACCATTGCGACGGAAGCGGCCTGCACGGTCGTCGAGGATGAGACGCCCGCTTCTCTCGTGGCTCTCTCGGGAAACCTCTGTTCGGACAAGAAGCCCGCGGCGATCAACGCCGTCGAGGGTCGCGGCCGCTCCGTCACCGCAGACGTAGTGATCCCCGGCGAGATCGTCGAAGAACGCTTGCACACCACCGCCGACGCCATCGCGGAGGCCAACACCCGCAAGAACCTGATCGGGAGCGCCAAGGCGGGCAGTCTGGGGTTCAACGCCCACGCGGCCAACGTCGTCGGCGCGGCCTTCCTCGCGACTGGCCAGGACGAGGCCCAGGTCGTCGAGGGGGCGAACGCGATCACGACGATGGACGCCCGTCCGAACGACGACGGGGCGTCCGACCTCTACGCCTCCGTCTCGCTGGCCTCGCTCGAGGTCGGCACCGTCGGCGGCGGCACGAAACTCCCGACCCAGTCAGAGGCGCTCGACGTGCTGGGCCTGCGTGGGGGCGGCGACCCCGCGGGGAGCAACGCCGACGCCCTCGCGGAGGTCATCGCGGTCGGCGCACTGGCGGGCGAACTCTCGCTCCTGGCGGCGCTGGCCTCGAGGCACCTCGCGAGCGCGCACGCGGATCTGGGTCGGTAGTCGGACGAAGCGC